>NZ_JBODQE010000003.1:0-617127 GCF_050617915.1 Flagellimonas flava | reverse complement strand
TGAGTCGATCTCGTGCACTTGATTTGCACTGCTCACTTTCATCCGCCGCAGGTGGTATACATTGACCGCCCTATCCACTTTAGATAAAATCACATAACCATTTAGCACCTTGAATTCATCTGGGTAGTTTTTTATCCTTGCGTGAATTTGGTTAGGTTTAAGCGGCTTACCGTCCTTTCGTTGATATAGTTCATTCTCATTAATGAAATATGCTATATCACTAAATGTTAACGGTGTCAACTTCTCCTGCAGAAGTTGTTCTATGGCCTCGTGCAATTTCATATTACATGTTCTTTCCTTAAGTTACAAAGAAAGTTGTCGATTTCTTTTTGCATGCTTCTTTTCCAACTTTTCAATATCCTTTAATAACTCCTTGGCATCGACATCTGTTGGCAATTGCTCTACCAACTCCCCTTTAAAGGCTTTTTGTAGAATCGCTTGGGGAAGAGTCTCAATTTTAGCTTTAAGGGCTTGATACTCTTCTTCAATGACATCTACTTTTTTAAAAAAACTGTATACAATCTCTACAATCTTTTTTTGTTCTATTATCGTAGGTATGTTAGGTTTTAGACTTTTTATGTTGCCTGTATTGATACGAGGTCTAGTTATTCCATGAGCTAAAGAACTAATTTGATTTTGACCTTCTGTAGAAAGCAAAAAAAACAAACAGAACTCTTTAAGTAAAATCTCTTCGTTAACCCTAATACAGACCACATCTGATTTGTTAATCGAAGGAGTTGCAGACTTCGGCAATATCGTTGCTTTAATTTCGTCCGCAACAAAAGTCGATAGCAGTAAGTCTCCTTCCATTAAATGGTTTCGACTTAAAGATTGGTATTTTTCTTCCGAAACAAACGCTTTCTTACTATCATCATAATACATTGCCTTCACATTCTCTAGTCTAACAACTTGTATTCCCTCAGATATATAATCTTTGGTTTTTAAGTTTGAACCGAACGGCCCATCGAAAATTTCAAAAGTTGATTCCTTTAATGTTTGTTTTTTCCAACTTGCCTTGCCTTTTGTTTTTCTCCACTCCTCCGTCAATTTTCCTGTAACCGCCTGAGTCAGGAATTGTTGCCGAAAATCTTTTAAAAGTTGTGGAATTCGCTCCAGACTCTTTTGCATAACATCTACTTTGGCCATTAAGCTGTCCACTTTGGCCACAATACGGTCCTGTTCAGAGCGAGAAGGCATTGAAATATTAAATGCCTTCACTTCTGGAAAATATATCGTTGTGTGTGCGGTACCCTCCGAAATTTCATATAGAAACTGATTTTCTACTAAGAATATCATTTGAAGAAATCTAGGATTTAATTGTTTACTACAGATCCAATTGACGAATCCTTGACTTGTGGCCATGGGTCGACCTAATAAGATTACATAACCAATAGATGCAGTTCGACTTAGGCAAACTGTATTTTCAGGAAGCAAAACGGCAGCTGAGTTTGCAATCCCCAGTTCATTGGTGTATTCTTTTGTTTCATAGATTTTGGAACCATTATGTTTACTAGCATCGCCAACAGCCATCCAAGGAATCTCTCCATTCCAATATTCTGGTTTTTTTCGACTTGGCGTGTGGCCAGTTGCTAATTGAGCTATGTCGGAAAGCAATCTCCATTTCCATCCTTTGGGTATAGTTTTATCAGGTTTTCCAACAGATAAAGCTATCCTTCCAGGAATAATATTTGTAGTTGCCTTTCTTCCGCTCATGCATTTAATTCATTAATAATCATTTGTAATTCTTTGTTGATAGTATTTAATTCTTTCATTGCTTCTTTTGCAATATCAATAGGTTCACCAGCCACCTCGCTATTTCCTAGTGATTCATTCACAATGAGACCTAAATCCAAAGAATCACTCTTTTTAGTAATGGTTTCCCTGTCTATGTATTGCCAACGTTCGTTCTTTATTCTCTGACGGGCTTTTTCATCGATGGAACCGTCGAATTCTTTAGCCAGTTTTTCAGGTTTCATACCACCAGTATAGGCCTCAATAAATTCATTAAAAGCAGCCCTGGTAAAAGGAGTCCGCTTACCGTAATTGGGTACGTTGGTGCGCATGTCGTAAAACCAGACGCCTTTAGTGTTTTTTGCCTCCGTAGTGCCCCGGGTAAAGAACAAAACATTCGTTTTTACCCCTGCCGCGTAAAATATGCCAGTCGGTAAACGTAAAATGGTATGTAGGTTACATTTGTTCATCAAATCACGGCGAATCTTTTGGCCATCACCATCTTCAAACAATACATTGTCGGGTAATACTACTGCAGAACGTGCCTTACCATCTTTCTTTAAACTTCTATAAATATGTTGTAAAAAATTCAGTTGTTTGTTGCTGGTCGGATAGGTAAAATCATCACGGGTGGGACGCTCACCCCCTTTTTTAGTTCCGAAAGGCGGGTTGGCCAGTACGCCATCATAGTTTTTAAGTTCCTTACCCATTTCGGTCAAGGTATCACCTAGTACGATACTACTTTCCATACCATGCAGGCGGGCATTCATCAAAGCCAAACGATGCGCATCTCCAACTAACTCTACGCCACTAAAGGCTTTGTCTATCTGAAATTTTCGGTCTTTTTCACTTAAATGAAAGTAGTTATCGTACTTGTTTCGCAAATACTCGTCCGCAGCAATCATAAAACCAAAGGTGCCCGCAGCTGGGTCATTCCAACGTTCCTTTAATTTAGGCGCCAAAAGCTCTACCATTACATTTATCAGAGGGCGGGGTGTAAAATATTGTCCGGCACCGCTTTTCTTTTCTCCAGCATTTTTCTCCAACAGACTTTCGTAAATATCGCCCATGACATCACGGTCACTCTCCTCATACCAATCTAAGGTATCAATCGCCTTAATGAGTGTATTAAAGTTAACCGGCTTTCGCAAGCTTGTAGAGGCATTGGCATAAATCTCTTTGATACTGGCACTATCCGTCTCATTACTAATCTCTGCCAGAAAACTGCGATAGCGTTGAAAGCTTTCCGTATTATCGGTTTCGTCTACAAAGGAACGCCAGCGGTATTTTTTGGGAATGTGTTTTTCAAAGTCCTTGACCTCACTCAATTTCAGAAAAAGAATGTAAGTCAACTCATTCAAATACTGATGATAGGTCACTCCATCATCGCGCAGTACATTGCAAAGATTCCAAAGTTTATTTGCTATTTCGTCAGCACTCATTTATTCTATTTGTTCATTTAGTTAGGCAACGTAGAGATTATCATTGATGGTATTTATGACATCTTCTAATTGCTGTTCAAATTGCTTGTTGATACGGTCGAAACCACCTTCGCTTTTAAAAGGCTCGTTATCCAAATCTTCCTTGGTCAGAACGGTTTCGGCCAAGAGTTGTTTTTGAAAACGATTCAACCACTTTTGTTGAATTTTGTTCCACTGCTTCATAGTATTGACCTTTTCAAAGGCCTTATTGACCCGGTCTTCATGACCAATCAAATCTACATCTAGCGTAAGGGTTCTTATGTATGCGATGATGTCTGCAGCAATATCCTGATTTTTTGCATCTCTCCAAGCAACATTAAGCGTTTTAGCATTAAAACCTTCTTGGTCCAGCAACAATCTGAGTTCTTTCAACGATTTTCTGTCCAAGGAACTTGGCTTTGAGACAATGACCCGCAAGGCTGCTATTTTATTTTGATTCTCAGATATGAATTTTTTGAAATTCTCAATATAATCCTCTGGTCTCTTTACGTAACCGTAATCACGTTCCGTTCCCCGATATTCATCGCTATGCTCTGAAATCAATTGATGTTTTGGCCGGTATACCTTTTTATCAAGATAGTTCCAAAGTCCTTTAAATTCTTTGATGATTGCGGCAACTTCATTTGCACTGGCATCTCTTATGGCCTTAATTACCTCATGCGGTTCTTTGCCACCGGCCATGTAGATAAACTCCTCCAAGCTGTTTTCCTCTATTTTACGACGCTTCCGCTGTAACTTGGCGATGATTTGTTCTCCTTGCGTTTTTAATCGTTCCTCAGAGTTGATGGCATCCAATTCATCAACCAGTTGTGTAAAGGTTGTTGACGGGTTGACCACAGGTTTCATTTGGGTATAGTCTTGTAGGGCTTCATGTACGCGAACGGCATCAAATATTTTAAAATCTTCCTTACCTATTTCAGGACATAACCTTGTAGCGCGACCAATCATCTGCTCGTATAGAATTCGAGACCCTACCCTGCGCAAGAATACCAGGTTGCATATTTTAGGCACATCTATACCCGTTGTCAATAGGTCTACAGTCACTGCAATATTGGGAAACTTCTCGTTCTTGAATTCTTTTGTCAATTGTTCGGGGTCGTAGGCCGCACCAGTTATCTTTTGAATAGCGTTTTGTGGGACTTCAAGCCCAATACGTTCAAATTCTTCAAAGAGCATTTCCACGATGGTGTCGGCGTGGGAATCGCGGACAGCAAAAATCAAGGTCTTTTCCTCTCCATCAGGATCTAGGTGTTGCACTAATTGTTTAATGACTACCCTGTTGAACTCAGGTGTGATAACCAATTTGTTGAATTGCTCAATTTCAACTAGCAAATCATCTTGTAATTCCGCCAGCTCTTCTATTTTGTTTGTCTCAGGATTAAACACTTTTGGTCGCTCTCCTTTTTTCCATAAGATACCTTCTTCGCTCAATCGTGTTTTTATACGATATGGAGGTTCATGATCGGCGAGATAGCCGTCAATCACCGCTTGACGATACGAATAGGTGAACACAGGTTGTCCAAAAATTTCAGTTGTGTGCAGGGCAGGGGTGGCGGTAAGACCTATAATATAGGCGTTGAAGTATTCAATCACCTTTTTATATTGACTGATATAATCCTGTTGGTTCTTGAATTCCAAATCTTCCTCATCCAGCTCCTTATCAAGGTTATATCCACGATGTGCTTCATCAATAATGATACAATCATAGGTATCAATGGCCAAGCCTTCCTTTTCGCCATAGAACAGTCTTTTTACCATACTCTGAACCGTAGCAAAATGCAAACGCGTGTCTGAATCGGGAACTAGGGTCTTCACATATTCTATTTGATACACTTCAGAAAATGTATTGACTCCCTCAATCTTATTATCCTGATAATTCCCAAAAGCCTGTTGCGCCAGTAGCCTTCTATCAGTTAGGAACAGAATACGCTTAAATCGATTGGATTTTATAAGTCGATATGAGAGACCAATTATAGTTCTTGTTTTACCGGTACCGGTGGCCATGACTATTAGAGACCGATTTTTGTTAAAACTGGTACGAATGTTCTTTTCTACTTCCTTTATGGCACTAATTTGATAATCACGAAGATTTAGTCCATTTGGATTTTTTAAGTAGTCATAATCGCTTAGCTCAAGTTTTTTGTTTTCCGCCTCTATATCACGCTCATAAAGCTCAACTAGTCCCGTGGGTGAAAACCAACCTTTTATTGGATATGCTCTATTACGTTCTTTTCTAACATCCAGAAACCAAATACCGCTCTTGGTTTTGATTTGTTCTAGATATTCACGGCCATTCGTAGAAAAAAGAAAAGGAGCTTTATACCCGTCCCAATTTCCTAGTATCTCAAAATTATCCATGGGAACTATGCGTTTTGCATAGATGTCTGACTGTCTCAGATTGGTTGAAATATCACTTGCATATTTTTTTGCTTCCACAATTCCGTAAAGGGACGTACCCACGAATAAAGCATAGTCTGCCCATTTACCATCGCAGGGCCATTCTGCTATAGCCATGTTTCTCCCCTTTTGTGGCCATGTTTTATTTTTTTTGTAGTTGAGATTTAGGGTATCACATTCCCAACCAGCTTCAATAAGTTGTGGGTCTATCAAAGTGAGCCTTGTATCTTCCTCGCTTAAGTTTAAGTTTTTTGCTCTTGTATCACTACGTTGTTTTCTAGCTGAAACCTGTTCTTTATTCTTGTTGAGTTCCGCAATTTTATCTTTGTAGTTCGCAACTTCTTCGGAGAGCTTTTCTAACTTAACCAGTAATTCATCTGATATTGTACTTTCATTTTCAGGCAATATATAAGATGAAATAGCAATGTAATCTTGCTCATAGGTCTCATAAAACCATTTGGCCAATTGAAAGCATTTTTTCAAGATAAAATGGGCCTCTTGAAAAGAACCTGTACCATCATGGCTTGCTTTATTTCCTGATTTACGAATGGTATGCAAGATGCCTCTTATAATATCCGGAATACTATTGGTGTTCGTCAGTCGGTAAATCCTATCGTTCTGTGAGCCTAAAAATTCTCCTAAATCTTCAAACTCCCAAACATACTGACTAAGCTTTTCAGAAAAAAGTCTTGATTTGGATAAGGAAGAACTTGGATCAACGTAAATAAGCTTCTCGGAAAGCTCGCTTATCGCAAATAAGTTTGGATAGGGCTTTTGAAGAAAGCTGAAATTAGAATTCATTGAAAGGCAGAGAATGGTTGAGTTTGTGGGAATAAATATACAAATCTATTAATGTATTTATAATGACGACTTTAATGGCTTGTCAACTGTTATCTAAATTACAAATGGATTTACTCTTTACAGAACGTACCTTTTGTAAAGAGTTTAATGTGTACCATAGTTTTAATATCTTCCTAATAAGTTCAAAAAACGATACGTTCATATACGCCCCTTAAGTTTATTTAAATTTCTAGTTCATAGAATTTGAGATATATTTAGCATCTGCCAAAGCCGACCATGACTGAAAACATAAAAAGACTGTTTACGCAGATGGACCATAATACCAAGGAGGAAGCCTTGGTCTGCTTGAAGAAAGAGTTTAACCTTCAAAATAGGAAATTAATAATAGACGGATGGATTTTAGGTGGACTAATACCTGAGGTCTATCAAGAAAGAACTGTCAAATTGTTTCAAAATCTACTTAGGAAGCAGCAGGCTTTAAAAGCTAAATAGAAAGAACGGAATTAAAGACCACAGTTCAAATTAAGCATTAAAATCTATGTCATTAATCCCATCTAAAGGCACCTTCCATTAGCTGAATTTCGGCGTTCTTGATTCCTATCGTTTTAGCAACATCTTTCCAATCCTTAACTGCCGTCAATACTTCCATCAAAATGGTTTTCATCTCCTTTTCGCTTAGGCGAAAATATTCCCTGACACCTTTTGCCAAATCAAAGTCCAAGGCATTATCATCCATGTCTATATTTAAAGACAATCCGTCTTTTTCTATGGTTGGGTTTAAATCGTAGGCGGGTGATAAAACCCAACCTTTATAAGTTAGAATGAAGCCATGGTTGCGCAAATGGTCATCGGTATTTGAAATGGCTATATTGAATACAATACGCCGCCATAGTTGATGCAAATTGACTTCCACATTAACACCGTAATTTTCAATAAATTCTACAATTTCAAGATAGCTAGGCATTGTATCTTTAATGGTCTCTTCGGTATTTCCAGTCATTGTCATTGCAGAGGCAAAGTGTATGCGTTTATCACCATCTCTGTCGAACCGTTTGGTCAAAAAAGTATGATGCCTGCCGCTAATTTTTTCCACTTTAGATACTGCCATATCTATGCCTGAGGCTATGGCCAATCGATAGGCCAAAAATTCCCATAAGGCTTTGTCAACGGTATCAGTCTTGGATGGGAATTTGGCAATCCACAGATTCTTTTGTGTATCAAAAACATTGGCTTTAGGTCTAGCACCGCCTAACGAAGAACCAGGCGCAATCAGTATGGCTATCCATTTTCTTATGGTTTCAATCTGGTCATCACTTTCCAACTGCCTGGCAGCTTCTTGCAAGTCCCCCAATGAAGACCAAGGCGGTGTCGGAGTTTGGGCATCGTTATCCAAAAACGGACCTTCCAAGTCGGTCTTAAATCGTAAAGCGCCCATTCGGCTTTCATCAAAAACACCTAGTAGATAATCTATTTTATAGAGGGTACGTGGCTTTTCGTCCTTTAGCCTGGCATCTTGGGCAACTTTTCGCTTCATTAAAGTCTTACCCCAAGTATCTGGCTTACTATCCAAGAAGATTCCAAAATTCTCTTTATTGGGAGGGTATTGTGGTCCTGAATAAAACTCTATTTCAGGGTCGAGCAAACGCTGTGCATCGGTTTTTAACCACGCTCTGTCGTACTCAAAACTGATGGCTTTCTTTCCTTTAGCGAAATGAGCCGATAGCGTACCAATGAGCATTGGCTTTTCTAGACCAACCCAATCTGCAAACACATATATGTCAAATTTCCCGCTAGCCATCTTCCTTATAATAAATCAAGGTCCTGTAATTTTCTGCCGAATTCATCGTCCACTGCCAGTTTTTCAAAATCTTCTTCAAGATTAAATACTCTAAATACATTAAAATAAGAGCCTATAGCAACTTTTGGGTCTCCCTTTTCTATTCTATAAAGTGTGGTTCTGTTTATGCCTGCACGTTCGGAAACCTGATCGGCCGTTAGCTTTCTTCGTTTTCGAGCCAGCTTTATATTCTCACCTAATTGCTCAAATATTTTCTGGTATTTTGGCAAAAGAATTGCCTTCTTGGAATTCATTATGTTGCATATTTTCCACAATATTACTATTTATGTTGATATTATGAAACATTTAGTATAATTCACTATTATGTAGAGGATGTTCAATCAAGACAACCGTTTGATGACACTCCAAATCCCAAAAATCCAATTGAATCCTATTATCGTAGTTTATGACCATCTGTTCTTCATTAAGAAAGATTTATCCCATTCATACTTGTTACTACTTATATATCAATACTTTACGAATATTTTCACTATTCCCTTTTACCTAATTTACACTAAAGCGTATTTAAAAAAGGTTACTCTACCGAACAAAATTTAGAGCCTTCAAGCCCAAGAAAACAACTTAAATTTGACCTTCACACTAACTGTATCAACCCGATACAATTGCTGGAATAACAAGGAACACAGAAGGTTTCAAAATTTTTATTTTTAAAAATAAATCGTACTTTTACACCCTTGAAAAGCGTACACGCGACCGCACAAAAAGTACGATTTCAAGAAATTTAACAAAAATATTAACCTTTTGGTTTTCAATTACTTAGGGTTTTAAAAATACATCGCGGGGTAGAGCAGTAGGTAGCTCGTCGGGCTCATAACCCGAAGGTCGCTGGTTCGAGTCCAGTCCCCGCTACTATTAAAATAAAGGGTTTCCAAAAATGGAAACCCTTTTCATTTGTTCTGGGTACAACATAGGTACAACATTTTGAAGTCCTTACAGCCCCATTTTAGATGATATTATTCAATATTATATTTAATTATTTTGTACCACAACATTTAATTGGTGTCCTTAAATACGTTGACTTTAAAGGCCTATTGTTGTATTGAATGTCTCATGGTCAAATATGGCGAGATAATCACTATAACTACCACTAAAAATTCAAATGGACATTGTTTAATCCCAAGCAAATCCTGTCAACAATCTATAGCAAAAGGCGTACAGGACCACTGCAAGTAGAGCGGTGCAAATCCAAAAGTAGATTTTAAAACCATTTTTAAGAATTTTGTGTCCGAGGTTACGGAAGGCCTCCGCATAAATCTTTTTAAAGAGTAAAATTTGGTCCATAATGATTTGGGTTATAAGTTCAGTACAAACCTACGCCCACTGTCGGCATTAAAACCTTCCACTCTGATAATCGGTTTTGATTTTCGGTAAAACATCAAGCTTTTGGTGAGAATGCCCTATGGTGAAAGATTATCCAAATTCTAGTTTGGACAAAGGGTTGGGTTTAACCGATAAATGTCTCTCGTTACCATGTATTGCAATTATACTGGAGGAAATATGGTCTCGTCACAGCCATTCCCGAACTTTTTCCACAATGCCCGTAAACTTGTCATCACCATCAATCCAAAGTGACAATGATAAACTCCGATCTCCGGTTAATATCATGTTCTGAATTGGAACACCGCACCCCATTGGAACAATGGTTCAACAATCTCTTTTCACCGTATCCTATGGCACTTTCTATTCGATTGCCCTCTATCCCTTGGGATACGATATAATTTCCCGTGGATTTGGCACGACGGTCCGATAGTTTTTCATTGTACCTATCACTGCCCCTAGAATCCGTGTGGGATTCGATCTTGATGACCATTTTGGGATATTCCTTCATGACCTCCACGATTTTGTCAAGCTCCTGCGCTGCATCGGCCCTGATATCCGCTTTGTTGAGATCAAAGTAAATGTCGTCAATCTTGATTTTCAACACCCCATTTTCCATGACTATCAATTTGTTCAATTCCTTGGTCATGATCAAGGGGACATTGTTGGTCTCTCCCAAAACTTTACCTGTACTGAACTCCTCGGATACCCCATCATATCCCTCCTTGGAGACCTCAATGGAATAGCTCTCTTCACAATCCAATATGTTTTCAAAAGTAAATGCACCATAGGCATCCGTATTGCCAGCGGCAATCAATGATCCATCTTTCTTCTTTAATTCAACGATGGCATTGACCACAGCTTGGTCATTGGCTTTTCTGAGTACTGTTCCCTTAACAAACTGTTCGCATTTGGGTTCCAACCGTCGAAAGGAATAAATATCATCATCACCTGTTCCCCCTTCGCGATTGGATGAAAAATAGCCTCGGTTGGAAGCTTCATCCACGATATACGCAAAGTCATCTTTGGGGCTATTAATCAGCGGCCCCAAGTTTGAAGGAAGTGAAAAACTATTTCCCAATTCACTCTCGAAGATATCCAGTGCCCCAAGACCTAAATGTCCATCCGAGGCAAAATATATTTTTTCATTGGTCACAAAGGGGAACATTTCCCTTCCACTGGTATTGATAGTGGGCCCTAGGTTGACAGGCTTCGAATAGTTTCCGGTACGGTCAATGGATACATAATAAATATCGGTTCCTCCAATACCTCCAGGCATATCGGATACAAAAAACAGTTTTTTACCATCAGGACTTAATGCTGGCTGTCCGGTGGAGTAATCCCTACTGTTAAAAGGTACTTCCTCCGGAAAGGTCCAATACCCCCCTTCCAACTGTGTGCGATAGATTTTAAGGTGATTGGTGCCAGTACTGTCCCGTTCGAGGTTTTTGGCTGTATAATTATTCCGGGTAAAATACATAATAGTACCTTCCGGGTTGAAGGTTGCTCCGGCCTCGTGGTATTTCGTATTGATGTTATTACCAAATATCCTGATATCCACTAAATCACTGCCCAGTTGTACGGTATCTGCCTCATAAAGGTTGAGATAGGGCTGCTTGTTCCATTCGTACACCCGTGTATGGAGTTTCATGGTATCCCTGCTAGAGGCGAAGACAATCTTGTCCTGATAATACATTGGTCCAAAATCGGCCAAGGTTGAATTCAGTGACAAATGGGTAACCACAAATTGGGGTTGGCGATTTCGAAGTTCATCCAGGGCGAGGTCATTATCACTGAACTGGGAAACCTCGAAATCATCCCCATTGAACTTTTCAGCATAGATTTTCATCAGTGCTTTGGCAAGAGGATAGTTCCCAACTCCTTTCAACGTATGGATATACCTGAAAATGTATTTTGCGGCCAGTGTTTCCTCATATTTGGAGAAGAGTTGACCATACCACTTTACAGCGTTGGTCATATCGGAGTTATAATAATAGATATCCCCTAAGCGTTGCAGGGTTTCCTGGGAATCGTCCCCTTTTTTTGCCAAGCGCTCATATTCAGCAGCAGCTTGGATGTAATGATAATTGTGATATTTTTTTTCCGCTCTTGAACCTTTGTCTTGGGCAAATCCAAAACTGAAAATCAGTAATACCGTGATTATATGGATAGATGTTTTCATAAATTTTGACTTAGTAGAATCTTGGGGATTTTAAACGCTTTTCCTGTGTCTTTAATTCGAAGCGGAGAAATACCTCATGGGTTCCGCTATTGAAGTTTCTAAGGTCGGTTGTGGTACGGTCGTAAGCATAGCCCACGTTCAATGCCGGCGAAATCTGTAGGCCCAACAGGCCTGAGAAAGAATCATCCCAACGATAGGCGATTCCGGCGGTCACCGTCTCCCGGATCATGAAGTTTGCCGACAGATCTGCTATCACCGGAGCCCCAGGCACCCACTTGACAAAAAATGCGGGCTTGAACTTGATATCCGCCGATATGTCCCTGACCAATCCACCGATCAAAAAATAATGGAGGCGTTCGGTGGCAATCTCCTGGGTCGCCCCGTCATAGTGGTCCTCCGAAAAGAAATTGGGGATGGCAAAGCCAAGATACGAACGTTCTGTATGGTAATACGCTCCCGCTCCCACCGTCGGGAAGAACCGGTTTTCTATGTTATTTTGGAAAGCAACATCTGGGTTTCGAATTAGACCCTCAGAAAAGTCCACGTTAAAGATACGTCCACCTGCCTTCAGTCCGAAGGAAAGCCTTTTATTGTTTGCCCCGACCTGGATACTGTACGAAACGTTGCCATCCAAAAACAATTCATTGGAAGGACCAAGTTCATCATACGTGGCAACAACCCCTAAACCTACTTTCTCACTTACGGGGCCATCGATTGCCAAAACCTGTGAGGTGGGAGCCCCATTGATGCCAACCCATTGTGAGCGATGCATCCCCAAAATGGACAGGTGCCCTCTTGAGCCCGCATACCCGGGATTTACCGTTATGGTGTTGTACATATACTGTGTAAACTGTGGGTCTTGCTGTGCTTCCAACTGAAATGATATCAGCACGAACAGAATCAAAAATGCTTTTTTGAACATTGTTTTTAATGGTATTGTTTTCATAATTGCCGATATCATTTTAACGATTGATGTATAGCCAGTCCGCGATGGGTTCCGAACCATCGCCCAGATCTAAAATGTAGTAGTAAGTGCCTACGGGCAGAAACTCTTCCTTTTGGATGACTGCCCGTCCATTGGATATTCCGGCGAACTCATTGTTATATCCCTGGGCCTGGAATACCAGATTGCCCCATCTATTGTAGATTTTCAAGGTATTGTTGGGGTATCTTGAAATACAATCGATTTCAAAGGTTTCATTTACCCCGTCCCCATTTGGTGAGAACTCATTGTAGAATACCAGACAGGTTGGTTCGATGGATGCCGTATCCGAATCGTTGGCGGTATCCATATCAAACTGGTCCACAAAGGCCAGTTGGGCCACATTGAGGTAATCCTCAATATCCAATACTTCCACCGTTAAGGTCAACGTAGCCGTCTCACTTCCATTTAGGGTGTCAATTTCCCAGAAGCCTTCAGATGCATCGTAAGCGCCTAAGGTGGCGGTAGCGGTGATAAATCGATAGCCGTTGGGCAATTGCTCCTCGATACCGATGTTGGTTGCTGGCAATGATCCGTTATTGGTCGCCGAAATGGTAAAGTTGATTTCATTGCCAATATTTGGCCTTGCGTTGTCAACGGTTTTTACTACAGCAATATCTACCGATTGAGGCATAATTGTGATACTGGCCTCATCATCATCGGGAATTCCATCCGCTAGGTCGTCCGTGTCAAAATCCGATGTAGCATCACTATCCGGGTCGGCTTGGTTACTAGCCGTAATCTGAACACGATTTGTATATTCCCCGTCGGTCCCAGTTGGTGCATTTACCCGGGCCAAGATGACCAAGGTCTCAGTAGTACCATTTGGGATGACCCCATTGGTATTCCAAACACCTGTATTTTCATCATAAGTACCGGCTGTGGCCGTGTGGGCCTCGTAAGTAAACCCAATGGGCAATAGCTCATTGACAACAACACCGGAGGCATTGCTATCACCACTATTGGTCAAATTAATAGTGAACTCGATCACATCACCAACATTTGGTTCGATATCATCCACTGTTTTGGTGATCGATAGATCGGCCAAGCCCGTTGGTTCCGGATTTACCGTATCCTGATCATCTTCAGAGTTTAAGTTGTTATCTGGTGAAGAATCAGGATCGAAAGTGTCCAGAGCAATCAACTCCGCTGTATTGCTGTACTCTCCATTGGACAATACCGTTGCAACAATCACCAAAGTCTCTGTGGTGCCATTTGGAAGAGATGCAATATCCCAAGAGCCAATAATCTCGTCATAGGACCCAATGGAAGTGGTCGCACTTACAAAATCATAACCACTGGCCAAAATATCCTCGATTACCAATCCGGCGGCATCACTTGGACCATCATTGGTGATGGCCACGGTAAATGTGATATCAGTACCCACTGATGGAGCGAGATTATCCGCTGTTTTCACCACAGAGATATCTGTGATAACACGAGGCAGGGTAACTTGCCCGTCCTGATCATCCTCATTGGGGTCATTATTATTTGGGGTTGAGTTCGGATCCAACTCATTGATTGCAATCAATTCTGCTGTATTTGCATAACTTCCTGTGGTATTAATGCCTACTGTGATATCCAAAGAAGTATTGGTATTGGCCGCTAAACTTGCTACATCCCAGATGCCGCTTGTAGGGTTATAGGTGCCCGCCCCACTATGCGATACATAGTTATATCCTGTTGGAAGCTGGTCCAACACTTGAATTCCAGTTGCCTCGCTTGGGCCATCATTGCTCAAATTCAGTGTAAAGGTGATTTGATCCGAAACATCAGGAAACTCATTGTCCACCATTTTGGTCAAGGAAATATCGGCCAAAGGAATTGGGATAGTAGCTGCCTCGTCGTAATCATCTTCTGCAATAACACTATTTCCAGGAACAGAATCCGGATCAAGATTATCAGAATTGGTTATTTCCGCACTATTTGTATAAACGCCGGTTGGGTTTACAGTTGCCTTTATTTTAAGCGTTTCCGTTGTTCCATCAGATAAGCTTCCATTCAATTGCCAGGCTCCTGTATTTTGATTGTAATTTCCAGCTGTTGCAGTATTTGAGATGTACGTATAGCCATTAGGTAGCAAGTCTTGTACGATTACGCCCGAAGTGTCACTTGGTCCATTGTTGGTAATGTCAATGGTAAACTCCACTTCATCTCCGACCAAAGGTGTGGTGTTGTCCACAGTCTTTACAAGATCAAGGTCCGATACTAAAACAGGGGTTGGCTCAATAGTTGCCTGGTCGTCTTCCGTATCATCATTGTTTGCTGGAAGGGAATCAATATCATCTTCATTTAGATCGGTCAGTTCCGCGGTATTGGTATAAATTCCATTGGGTAAGACCGTTGCCTGAATAACGATGGTCTCAAAAGTACCATCAGGAAGGTTTCCTACTGTCCATGAACCATTGAGTGGTTCGTAAGTGCCAACAGATGGAATCGCTGAAACAAATTCATAACCGGATGCCAACAGATCGGTCACTACAACGGTAGTGGCATCACTGGGGCCATCATTGGTCACTGTTACTGTAAAGCTGATGTTACCTCCTATGTTTGGAGTATTTGTATCGGCTGTTTTGGTAACGGAAACATCCACAAGTTGTCGTGGAGTGACCACTACTTCATCTTGGTCATCTTCGGATGGTGTGGTATTGTTTGGTGTAGAATCCTGGTCCAACTGGTCGTGGGCAATAACTTCTGCGACATTAACATAGTCCCCAGTAGTATTGACCGAAGCCGTAATGTTCAGAATTGCGCTGTTCCCATTGGCCAAACTTGCAATACTCCATATCCCATTTCCGGAAACATAAGCTCCTCCACCATCATCGGATACATAGGTAAAGCCCGAAGGCAGTAGGTCCAATACCTGGATACCTGTAGCTTCACTAGGTCCTTCGTTGGCAACCGTTAGGGTAAATATTACATTGTCATTTACATCAGGTGTAGTTGTATCCACTGACTTTGTCAAAGCAAGGTCCGCCACTTGTATTGGTGTTACCACAACATCATCTTGGTCATCCTCGGCCAAAATATTATTGTTGGGAGTGGAATCCACATCGAAAATGTCCGTTGCAATAATTTCGGCCACGTTGGTGTAGTTTCCTGTGGGATTGACCAAAACATCGATTACCAAAGTTTCAGTATCCCCGGCTGAAACGTCTCCTACCTGCCAAATACCTGTATTTTCATTATAAATTCCTGAAGTTGCGCTGTACAGGACAAAATCGTATCCCGATGGAAGCAAATCCTCCACTATTACATTATCAGCGTCTACGCTTCCCACGTTGAACACTGTAATTTCAAAGCTGATCTCAGTACCCACCAAAGGTGTGGTATCGCTATCAACAACTATTTTGGTCAGCTCCAGGTCTCCAATGTTAGGAAAGACCTCTAATGTGGTTTCATCATCATCGTCCCCATCACCATTTCCATCTTCATCAACTGTATTGTCGGTTGTAGGATCACTGTCCGGGTCAAACTGGTCACTTGCCGTGATTTGGGCACTGTTCACATATTCATTGGGTGCACCTGTTGGTGCATTCACCGTTGCTTCATAGGTTACCGACGTACTTCCGCCATTGGCAAGTACAGTCAACCCAGCCCACGATGCAGTGTTTCCAAACAAGGAACCTCCATTATTGACCGTGGTCAATGCATATCCACTTGGGAGGATGTCTTCCAATGCGACTCCTGTGGCCACATTGGGTCCAAGGTTGGTCATTGTTAAGGTAAAAGTGACGGTGTCCCCGACATCAGGCGTTGTATCGTCAACTGATTTGGCCAAACTCAGGTCCGCTTGTTGTGGAACTACGGATATGTTATCTTCATCATCTTCACTTTGGTCCCCATTGTCGTTATTAGGGTTACTGTCGCTATCAAATTGATTGGCTGCCGTTACCTGGACCTGGTGCTCATATTCACCAATGGTGCCAGTAGGTGCCAGTACTTCGGCATTGAATGTCAAGGTCAAGGTATTGCTTCCGACAGGCACCGTTAGACCGGACCAGTCGATATTGGCTCCGCCCAAGGAACCACCATTGCTGATTCCGGTTACGTTTCCAAATCCAGGAGGTAATACATCCTGTATGGAAACCCCTGTGGCCGACACATCACCCAAATTGCTGACATCTATGGTGAACGTAACAACATCACCGACATTGGGACTGGAATCACTTACATTGATGTCCAACTCTAAGTCAATAACCTGTGGAGTGATTACAAAGAAATCCTCGTCATCCTCACTTTGGTCACCATCATCATTGAAGGGCTCACTATCCGGGTCATCCTGGTCACTGGCTGTGATCTCGGCAATGTTCAAATATTCATCTGGGAATCCATTGGGTGCGTTGACCGTTACTTGATATGAAACGGTAGTGCTACCAACCGGAAGGGAGGCAATGGTCCAACTTAAAAAAGTTCCTGCAATGGCTGTACCGCCATTGTTTATTGTGGTCAGATTCAATCCCGAGGGCACCTCGTCCTCTAGGACTACATTGGTCGCTGTATTTGGTCCAGCATTGGTCACTGTCAATTCGAAGGTGACCGTATCCCCAACATTCGGAGTGGCACTGGATAGCCCAGAAATATCTTTAACAAGACTAAGGTCTGCGGACTGAAGCGCAAAAGCAGCACTGTCCTCATCGTCCTCACTTTGGTCCCCATCATCGTTATTAGGTGTACTATCGGAATCGGGCAGGTCGGACGCGGTGATCTCTCCTGTTGTCGCATAACTGCCAGTGTCGTTGATGGTTACCTGGTAGTCCAGGTCCAGGGTCGCGCCATTGGCCACATCCAAACTGCTCCAAGTGATGGTACCGCTGCCCGGGTTGTACACACCACCGTTGGTGATGCTTCCAGCAATGATGTCCATTCCGGATGGCACTGCCACTGTGACCTCTATCCCGGTCCCGGCACCGGTCTCTACGGCATCGTTGTTGAATACCGAGACGGTATAGTTTACGGTATCACCCTCATTCCCGTTGGGGCTTGAATTGTTGATACTCAGTTCCAGGTCGACCTGTTCAAGGGATACCTGCGCACTGTCCTCATCATCTTCGCTCTGGTCCCCGTCATCGTTGTCGGTACCACTGTCAGGGTCGTTCTGGTCGCTTGCCGTGACCTGTGCCGTGTTCAAATATTCGTTCGTTGCACCGGTAGGTGCGTTCAGTGTTGCGGTGAAGCTTACGGAAGAAGAGCCACCGTTGGTCACCGATAGCCCGGACCATGTGATGGTGTTTGCAGACTGCACGCCCCCATTGTTTATGGTCGCGATGGTATATCCCGAAGGGACCACATCGACAAGGCTTACCCCTGTTGCATCGTTCGCTCCACCATTGGAGACCTCCAGAGTGAAGGTCACCGTTTCCCCAATGCTTGCTGTGGTGGGAAGTACTGTTTTGTCCAGGCTCAGGTCTGCGGACTGAAGCGCAAAAGCAGCACTGTCCTCATCGTCCTCGCTCTGGTCCCCATCATCGTTGTTGGGGGTACTGTCGGAATCCGGAAGGTCGGATGCTGTAATCTCTCCTGTTGTTGCATAACTGCCAGTGTCGTTGATGGTCACTTGGTAGTCCAGGTCCAGGGTCGCTCCATTGGGCACATCCAGACCGCTCCAGGTGATGGTACCGCTGCCAGGGTTGTACACACCACCATTGGTGATGCTTCCCGCAACAATGTCCATTCCGGATGGCACTGCCACTGTGACCTCTATCCCGGTCCCGGCACCGGTCTCTACGGCATCGTTGTTGAATACCGAGACGGTATAGTTTACGGTATCACCCTCATTCCCGTTGGGGCTTGAATTGTTGATACTCAGTTCCAGGTCGACCTGTTCAAGGGATACCTGTGCACTGTCCTCATCATCTTCGCTCTGGTCCCCGTCATCGTTGTCGGTACCACTGTCAGGGTCGTTCTGGTCGCTTGCCGTGACCTGTGCCGTGTTCAAATATTCGTTCGTTGCACCGGTAGGTGCGTTCAGTGTTGCGGTGAAGCTTACGGAAGAAGAGCCACCGTTGGTCACCGATAGCCCGGACCATGTGATGGTGTTTGCAGACTGCACGCCCCCATTGTTTATGGTCGCGATGGTATATCCCGAAGGGACCACATCGACAAGGCTTACCCCTGTTGCATCGTTCGCTCCACCATTGGAGACCTCCAGAGTGAAGGTCACCGTTTCCCCAACACTTGCCGTGATGGGAAGTACCGTTTTGTCCAGACTGAGGTCTGCGGATTGCAGGGTGATGCTTGCAGTGTCCTGATCATCCTCTGAAGGGATATCGTTATTTGGCGTAGAATCAGGATCAAATTGATCACTACCTGTAATCTCCACAGAATTGTCATAATTTCCACTTCCATTGACTGTGGCATCAAAGGTCAGGTTCAATGTGTTTCCATTGGTGACGGAAAGATTGGACCAATCAATGGTAAAATTACCTGGATTGTAGACACCATCATTACTAACAGTCCCTAAGACCAGGGTATAGCCCTCTGGTATTACATCCCTAACGGCAACTCCGGTTGCATCAGAGCCCGCAGAGACATCATCATTGAATATGGAAATGGTAAATGTTACCGTATCTCCTGGATTAGCTGTCGTGGGGCTAACCGTTTTTGTCAACTCCAAATCGGCCAAGCCGTCAATAGTGATTGTGACCGTATCACTTTCGTCCGTACAGATTCCGTTCGAAACTGTCCATTGAAACTCATAGGTTCCAACATCTGTGCCGATAACATCTGTTGCTGGGTCGGTATCATCGATAAAAGATGCGGTAGTAGGTCCCGAAAGCTGCGTCCAGGTTCCAGAACCGACTGTTGGTGTTGTTGCACCTAAAGTGACCGTTGCGAATTGTTGCAAATTTTGATCGGGACCAGCTTCTGCGGTAACGGGTTGTGAAATAATTTCAACTTCCATGGTATCGGTAAGGGAACAACCTCCATTGGTTGCTGTCCATGTAAATTCGTATATGCCCGGTTCCAAATCCAAAACCAACGAATTCGGGTTGTTGACCGAGGTAATGTTTGCTGCTGTTCCAGGGTCGGTTACACCCGGACCAGCGGTTTGGGACCAAGTGCCCGTACCTGTGGTCAAGACGACCGCATTTAAATTGGTCTGGGTTGCATCACAGAATTGTTGATCGGGACCCGCATTTGGCTCTGAAGGTGGATCATCGGTAAAAGTGATATCCACAGTATCCGTGGACGGTGCACAAAGGGAAGGTCCCACAAAAGTGGTCCCATTGGTAACCGTCCAAGTGAGCTGATAAGTTCCCAAGACAGTAATATTTGATAAAGTCGTGGTTGGGGAGTTCGGGCTGTCTATTACCGCGGCTCCTCCTGAAGGGTCTGTTGAGAACGTCCAGGTTCCTATACCCACTGTTGGGGCCGTTGCGTTCATCTGCACGTCCAATTGACAAGCATTGGGTTGGTCCGCACCAGCGTCGGCTGTCGATGGTGCTTCAAAAACTTCTATACGAACAACATCTGCAGTATTGGCACAGTTACCCGATTCAAAATTCCATTCCAAAATATAAATACCGGGAACCGAAAGACCTGATAAAGTGGAACTAGGGCTATTCGGCGAATCTATGGTGGCGACACTCCCAGAAGGTTGTTCGGCAAACCGCCATTCCGCATTGGTAACATCCACAGGAGCTGTATTTCCCGCCAACGTGGTCTGATTGGGTACGACAAGGTCGCCCTGACAAAGTATTTGGTCCGGTCCTGCATCTGGATCCACTGACGGAGCTGTACTGGATACTACAGTAACTTCATCGAAAGTAGAAGTACATGAACCTCCATAATCTGTTGTAAACCTAAAGATATAGGTGTTTCCGGGGGTGATGGTCACTTCCGCCACATTGCTATTGGCAGGATTTTGGTTTATTGTTGCAGCCGGAGCACCATTGGCAGTTTGGGTCCAAGTTCCTGTAGATCCGAAAGTGGCCTCTAGCAAAAAATTTGTTGTTTCACAGAAGTTCAAATCTGGTCCCGCATCCGCAGGAACAAAAACATCGACGTCCAAGTCTGCAAATGTAGTGGGACAATTGCTATCCCCTACTATGGTCCATCTAAAGGTATAAGAACCAGAGACCAAATTGGTAACGTTGGTATTGGGATCGTTCACATCTGCAATGGTTGGGGTGTTTGGAGCACCGGAAAGTAATGTCCAAAACCCGGTCTCCACATTGGCATCAAAGGCGTTTCCTGATAATACGGTATTCGTAGCGTTGCAGATTGTTTGATTGGCTCCGACTGACGCTGTGGTGGGTGGTATTCCGACGGACAGGGTCACTTGGTCCGAATCGGTGGAACAGGTTCCATTGTCAACGGTCCATTCAAAAATGTACTGTCCTGAGAATCCAAAGGTAAACTGGGCTGTTGGGCTCGTATCATCATCTATGGTGAACCCACCTGGTCCTGATATTTGTGTCCATTGACCGCTACCTGTAGAACTGGTGGCCGCCATGGTAAAAGTATCAGAGCATGCCGCCTGATTAGCTCCTGCATCGGCAGATGCTGGAATGCCAATGGTAATTTCGACATCATCAAAGGTGGATTGGCATCCTGCCTTTGAAATGGTCCATGTAAGGACATAGCTTTGTTCAACGGTAATGTTGGCCGCAGTATTGAACAATGTGGCATCGGTAAATGAAATCCCTGCCGCCGGGACGGCGGTCCAAAGACCTGTTTCACCAGCTTGGGGAGCATTTCCAGCGAGGTTCACCACTGTGGTACCTGTATTGAGACATTGGTCACTCCCAGCATCCGCCAAAGTTGGTCCCGGAGTTCCACTTGTGGTGACCGTAACAGTATCCGACCCGGGTGCGGGACAGGTATTGTCATTGGGATTTTCTATGGTCCATCTAAATATGTATGTTTCATTGGCATCATCCAATCCGGATACCAATGTATTTGGGTCATTGACATCTGCAAATGAAATACTGGAGCCGCCTGGGGCGGTGTCCACAGTCCAGGTTCCAACCAAATTGTTTGTGGGAACGTCCCCTGCCATTTGAACAGGTGCTCCAAAGCAGACCAAACCTTGGTCAGGTCCTGCATCAACAACAATTGGTGCATCTGAAGAGACTTCTACCGTAACTGTAGCTTCTGCAGATGGAGCACATACGTTTCCACCAGAAATACCATACTGAAATTCATATATCCCAGGGACCAATCCTGATATCCCAGTGGTCTGGTCGAATGGATCATCTATTGTTGCAGTGTTCGGGCCACTTAATTGCGACCACAATGAACTACCTGTGGTCACTGCATTTCCAGTTAAAGATGTTGTGGTCACGTTACAGGCCAATACCTGTCCGGTACCTGCGTTGGCGCTTGTTGGAGTAAGTGAAATCGTAACATTGATGGCATCGGTAGCTTCATCGCATCCTGTCTGTACCGATCCGCTCACCGCTCTTCGGAACAAAACGGTATAGGTACCCTCGACATCAAAATCGATACTCAAAGGAGTGCTTCCGGTGTTTTGAAAATTGTTGGAATTGACCAGTGTGGATGAAGCAGGTCCGCTTACAATGGCATAGGTATTTGAACCATTACCTGTAGTTGTAAAGGGAATATCCACTTCCGTTTGGCCACATGCTGCAATGATATCACTTCCGCTATTGGCCGTTATGGTTATCGGATTGGTCGAATATCGTATCGTCGTGCTCGCTGAATCATCACATCCTGTGGTGGCGTTGGTGATGGTATAGGTGAACACATAGGTGCTACTGCCATCCAATCCAGAAACCTGGGTGGTGCTGTTGGATGGATTTAAAATACTGGCCGCCGGCCCAGAGGTCTGTGTCCATTGTATGGTTTCCCCAGAAAATTGGGGCTGGGACCCTACCAACGTCGCCGTGGTTATGCTTGGATCACAAAAACGTATTGTACCATCTTGTGTGCTTGCATTGGAAATATCCTGGGTTGCCTCGTCAACGGTAATGGTGACCGTATCCTGACCTGAAGCACAGGGACCTACCACCGTCCACCGTAGAACATAGGTTCCTTCAATTAAATTGGAAACGGAAGTATTGTTGTTGTTTACATTCGCAAAATTAGGTGTACTGGGCCCACTTACAAAGGACCATGTACCGACCTGACCGTTGATATTGTTTCCGCCAAAACTACCATCAAGAGTTGTGGATTGGGTAACGGTATAACAGTTGTCCAGATTTTGGTCGGCTCCCGCATCTACAGGCGATTCGCCCCCATAATTGGTCACGGTCATGGTGTCAAAGGATTCACAGTTTTGCCCCGGTGCATAATCCGGTCCCGTAATGGTCCATCTTAGTGTGGTGGTGCCTGCACTTCCTTCGGGCAATGTTATGGTGGATGTAGGAGAGTTCGGAAAATTTATGGTGACACCGGCACTATTTCCACCATCAATGGTCCATAGACCTGTTTCACCTGGATTGAGAGGTGTATTTGCTATGATTGATATGTTTCCCGTATTGTCTGGACATGAGGCCACATCTTGACCTGCATCTGCAGTTGTAATGGGTTCTACCGTGATATCAACATCTTGGAACTGGGTAGTACCATCGGTACAGGTTGCCGTCAATCTAAAAGAATAGACATTTCCCCCTATCAATCCATTGATAGCTGTGTTAAGATTGGAGGGGTCCGCTATTATTGCCGATGGACCCGCTACTTGGGACCATGTTGGTCCGCTTTGCACTAGACCTGTTGCTGAACCGGAAAGGGTAAAGGGCGAATTTTCGCAGATGGTCTCCGCAACCCCGGCGTTGACCGAGCAATTTTGCCCAAAAGTGTCTTGAACCGAAGCGAGCAAAACGACGAAAAATACAAAGATTACCTTAAATTTACCTGACAGTAGAGACATGATGGTTAATGTTTAGATTACAATATTTGTAAGAATTTTCAAACATATAATTAAAATGTTAAAACCTTAATAATATGTTGTCATTCGTCGATAGAGTGTTGCCAATGTGGGTGTACTCGATGAATGGATTTATGAAAATGTAATTTTATACGTGTTAATTAAATCTTAAGACACACGATTTCATTGTTTGTCACTTTTGAAGTTTTTGCTTTTATCAATGAAACAACAGGTAATTTTATCCGTGCTTTTTCGAGAGGACCTTACCAACTATCGGATATAAAGAATTTCATAAATAGGGACTTACTGGCATATTCTCAGAAATGTCCTTTTATAATTTCCTTTGGCAAGGCCCGTTCATTGGATAACCTATGGGAATCCAAATTCCATGAAAACATTTTTAAAAAGCATGGTTCAGTGGTGTTTTTTGCGTGGCAACAAGCTACATCCCGAACCTGTAACAACTCGGTTTGCAATTACAATTTTAAAAATCGCAAGTTGTTCTATAACTTGTAAATAAATACTTACAATCGAAGCTGCGTTTCATGATTGTGGGTTTTTATGGGATGGGAACATAAAACTTGTCTTATTAACGATATATAAGATGTATGAATTTTGAAGAGGCTAAAAAGATTGTACGTGCACACACCTATTTATTGGGAAAAACCGTAAACGGGATGAAAATTGACGAACTTTTTATTTACCCGCTTGATGAGGCATCTTATTCGGTTTTTATCGCGATGTACCGTACTGCCTTGAACAATGAAGAATCGTTAAGGCCATTTATCGAAGAGGAAATGGGCATAAAATGTATTCTTAATAAATCAAGTATTAATATGGGCAATAAAATCCATAGCCTGACCATCAATGAGGTCAAGAATCTTATCGAGGATTAGCGAACTTTTACCAAATTACAAGATTGTCAAATTGCAGCTAAAGAGACCGAAAACACAAAAGAAGAGTATCTTTTTTGATACGAAACTGACCAATGTTATGTTTGGATTTACTTCACAAGGTCCACTAAACCAAAATTAAGGGAGTGGGTGTACCAAACGACAATAACTGAATTTAACGGATTGTTGCTATAACAATGCGGCTTTTTATAAAATCACTGGTTAATGGCAAATTTTGAGAAGGAGAGTGGATTCCAAAGACAGGTTCGTTTTATGACATTAATCCGTTACTAAGAATGGTGACAGAAGATTATTTATTCCGTATTCGTTGCTTTTGTTCAGTTAGAAAATCCCTTATCAAGCGAATCTGTGCATCAATATCCTTAATCTTGATAATTTGATAGATAATGCTCCGCTTTTTGCCATCGGTCAGCTTGTTGAAAATCGCTCTTGATTCCGGTTCCTGTTCCAAGAAAACAGCAAGCACCTCTGGCATATCGACCCCTAACTGGTCTGGGTCTTCCTCTATTTGATAATGTACTTGGTCACCTAGTTCCTTTTCGAGCGCGTCAAGATACTTGCCTGCAACGATGATGAAAAAGTTTCCATCTCCCAGATGGTTCAATCCACAGCGGTAGGATACCTTCTCGTCGATGGTACATATCATTCGGGTAGCTCTTTTGCGACTGAACTGGTTGATAATATTCGCGTTCAATCTTAAATAATAATAACCGCCCTTGCGTTTTTCAAGTTGCTTGATGGTCTGCTCCCCTTGGTAAGATTTCATTGGCTATCGCTCTCTACAAATTTTTTGAGCCCCGCAAGATCTTTGAGGTGCATCTTGTGGACCCATTTGGTTATTCCACCAATATACGCAATCAAGAACTGGGGTTTTTTCAGGGTCTCATCGAACCAAAGGTTGACCTGGGTATGCTGCCCATGCAGTGGTTTGAGTATGAAGTGCAGCCTTACGTCCTCCTCGAACGGTACAACATCACTCTTTAAAAAGAAACTGACCTTTTCATTGGGGACAAGATGCGTGATTTCCTGATAACCGAACTGCTTGCCCTTTCTATTCAAGAACACGGTCTGTGCGCCAATTTGCCCATCCACGTTTTTGACGGCGCAAAGGGAGTTGGTCTCGGATGGCCATGCAGACCAATTCATCAGCCGCTCTTGGTACCTAATTGCATCATACACTTTTTCAACGGTAGCGTTTACGTTTATGGTTTCTATGTACTGTACTTTTTTTGGGAGTACAATTATGAGTACTATAGTTGCGGTCAAAAGACCGGTACCTATGGAGATAAGTATTGTTGCCAACATATTAACTAGTTTATGACAACAAATGTACTCGGTCAAAATATCCGATTTTTTGCCCTAGATCAAAAAATCAGCTCCTCCTTCCACGGACCCTGCTCAGAGTGCTCTGGGTAATTCCTATAAAACTGGAGATGTACTTCAGAGGATATTTGGCCACCCAATTTTTTTCGTTTTCTACCCTGCGGTAACGTTCTACTGCATCATCGCTCTGAAAGGAGATAAGGTTTCTTGACATACTGGCAAAACCCTCCTCAACGGTCCTGCGCAATAAAGTATTGTAGGCTGGCAGGGTAGCGGCCAATTTATCGCTCTTGCTTTTTTCAATGGAATAGACCAAACTATCCTCAACAGTTTCTATCGATACAAGTGCAGGTGTTTGGTTCAGATAACTGTCCATTTCGGTGAATACCTGGCCCTCGGTTGCCATCCAAACGGTGTAATCTTTATCACCCTTTAAATAATAGAGACGAACCGTTCCCTTTTCGATTAAGAAATACTGGTTACAGAAATGTTTCTGCTTTAAAAGGAACCGGCCTTTTGGCAATGAAAGAAGCGTCAGGTTTTCATAGATTTTTGAAACGTCTTCATCGGTTCCATCGGATAGTCTAATTATTTCGGTTCTTAGTTGGTTCATTGTTCAGGATTGAACAGTAATTTATAAATTATTTACGAGTTCCAAATAAGGGCCGTTTTAAAGGACAACATTATGAATTCAATATGCCCCAAAGGTATAAGTCCCATTCTTGGTCTTTTTTAATAATATCGGTAATTGACCTTTTATGGGAGACTTTACAGATTGAAAATAACCGACTTAAATGAGGCCCAAATCTTACCAGGATTTACCTGCGCCGGATCCTGTTTGATTTTTGTAGTGTTCGGGAAGATAAGCGTAAACCAAAAATCAAGTAGGGCGCATTTACTTATGCCCTTTTGAAGTCGTGATTTTTCATTGGACTGATTATTTTCTTTTCTTAAAACTGTACTGTTTCCCTCTTTCCTTTGGGATTCTTTTAAAAGGATTCCTTTTCCTTAGTTAAAAACAGGGTACTTTTTATCCCTTTTTGACTTTGCTGCTACTTTGAAGTTGGGTGGCAATTCAAGATGTGTCATTGTCATGACAATCTTGCTTTTTCTCCCGCTGGTCGCAAAAGAAAAATGGGAAATGAAAAGGGAACATATTCAATTTAGATGTAGCATCTATGAGAAGAAAATGCTCAAGCTTAAGGCCAAAAGGGCTGGACTTTCTCTTTCCGAATATTGCCGTGGTTCCGCCCTTGGTCATAGCATCATCGAACGCCTGACCCCAGAACAATTGGAACATTATTCCATGCTGGTGAAATACAAGAACAATTTCAAACGGATAAGCAATATGTTCAAAAAAAGAGATCCAAGGCTTGCCAAGGAAGTTAAGGAATTAGCTATTCAGATAAGGAACCACCTTTACAACTTCAATAGATGATAGGGAAGGGAAAATCCATATCACATACCAGGGCATCCATCTCCTATGGATGGAACCAGGAGAAGGATGCAGAAATCATTCATAGTCAACATTTGGCCGGGGAGAACCCTAAGGAGATTACGGAAGAATTTAAAATCGTTCAATCACAGAACCCACGAACCCAGAAGAACACACTGAGCTTCGTGCTGAGCCCCAGTATCGAGGATGGTAAGCGTCTATCAAAACAGAAACTAAGTAATCTTACCAAAAAGTTCATCAAGGCCATGGGGCTAAAGGAAAGGCAGGCCATAGCATTTGTACATCGGGACAAGGAACATACCCATATCCATTTATACGTCAACCGTATAGGGTTTGACGGAAAAGCATACAAGGACAGCTTCATCGGAAAGAGGAGCCAGCAAATGGCCCATGAGGTGGCAAAGGAAATGGGATTGACCACTGCAAGGGATGTCCAACACCAAAGACTTGACAAAGTCAAACAGATAAGGAACGAAATAAAGCGGGTACATGAAGAAGTGATGCGATCGGAAAGACCGAAAAGTCTTGATGCCTATATCAAGTCAATGGAAGAAAATGGTATCAAAGTAATCCCCAGTATCAACAGGCAACAGAAACTTCAGGGATTTCGGTTTCAGTACAAGGGACAAAACCTTAAGGGAAGCGAAGTACATCGTTCCATGTCGGCAGGAAGAATAGTCGCCCAAATCTCAGACACCACCAACAAGGTAATTAATAAGTCAAAAGTACCAACAGCAAAGTTGGCGGGAAAAACAATCGAATTGGGCACTAATATCGCAATGGCCTTGGCAAAAAGGTTCGCGAAGAAAGCCATTAAAAGAGCCATTGACCAGGGCATCGGAATTTAAAAATAAAGGACAATGAAAAAACTGGATGACATTATGGAACTGCTGACTGACGAAATCAACGGGTTCCAGAATTCAATCAAAAAATTGGAAGGCCTATCCAAAGGTCTAAATGAGGTAAAAGTGGATACTTCCAAGTTGGAATATCTCCTAAAAGAACACCTTAGGCACCAGGAAAGGGTTCAGTCACAGAATATGAAAACATTAAACCATATCGATAAGAAACTGAAACGGACCAAGCTCATTCCCAAATGGTTGTTGGTGCTCTTTCTATCCGTGCTAATTATACTGAGCATGACAATTGGATATTTGAGTCTTCAAGTGGTTCAATCAAACAAAAAGGAAAAAGCTCTCGCAATGAAAGAAAGAGTGGAACTTCAAAATCAACAGTAGGTTGCGCCCTTTTCCGATTTTACTTCACGCTTATCCCTCGAAACGCTATAAAATCGGAACAGGATCCATGCGCAAAGTTTAGGGGTAAGATTTGGGAACAATTGTTTAAAAGTTGACTACCTTATCGAGGGCCTCATCAGCATCTTTTTTCATGAAACTTGCTTGGTAAGCAACTGTTGTGGTTATTGAAGAATGTCGATAAAGTTTCTGTAACATCTGAATGGGTATTTTATCGCCCGAAATGTTTCCAAAAGTGTGTCTCGCAATATGCATGCTCAACCTTTTATCAATACCTACAGTTAACGCGACAAGCTGCAATCTTCTATTTAAAGTTCTAGTAACTGTTCTTGTTCTAACCAACAACTCCCGCTTATCGGATAAGTCTGTTCCATATAGGTAAGGAAAAACCAAATCCGATTTGGAATCATGTTTATACGAATCTAAAATCACCTGTGCTTTTAAAGGAATTTTTAAAGACACTAGTTTTTGGTTCTTGTTCATACGGTACAACAACCTTCCATCTTTAAAATCTGACCATTTCAAAAGCAATACATCACTCACTCTTATTCCCGCAAAATAAAAACTGATAAGCCAAACATTCAATGCTGCCTGTTGAGCATCCGTCAATCCTTTCGCATTTTCCAAAATCTTCACTTCCTCTTTCGAAAGACCTATTTTCTCGGATTCAGGTATCCGAATTTGGATTTTACTTTTTCCAAAAGGATAGTGTTTCCTTTCAACAATGGATTCTGAGATAGCGAGATTGAAAATCTTCCTTATCAGAATCATATAATTTGCAGCAGTTCTAGGTCTTCTAAGTTCCTGGTGGAGAATAAAGCTTTCAAAGTTTTTTAAAAGAAAAACAGTGATTTCCTCGAAATAGAGTTTTTCCTTCCCAACAAAACTCATGAATTTGGATACTCTTCCTTTTTGGGTTTGATATTGTCTTAGCTTATCAGCATTTTTTAGGTTTTCAAGATGAAGCTTCGCAACTTCAAAAAAATCCAATTTATCTGTACCAATAATATCTTGCTTAATATTTGATGCTGTTGAGTGTCCATTCTGGATCTCTATAGCTATCATACTATTATTGGCCTCTGACAGTTTGTTTAAAATAAGACTATTTAGCATTATGGAATTCGGGTGAGATTTTTTCACCCTTTTATTCTTCTCATCCCAATATTTCTCATCAATATATTGTCCAATAAAAAGATAACTTGCCTTACGGTTCTTTGTAATTCTTATTGCTATGGGATACTTATTTTGTTTGTTAGGTTTCTTTCTAAGAACGACCTGTACGCTTGACATATCAATATACTTTTATACAAGGTACAAAATTATGGGTACAACATAGGTACAACATATTATGATATTAAATGCACTTTTTTGATTTCAAAAAATATATATTAATCTTTAATTAATTGATTTTCAGTAATATTAATTTAAAATAAGATTTTAACGTAAATTCTCATAACCCGAAGGTCACAGGTTCGAGTCCTGTTCCCGCTACTAGGAAAGTCATAATCTGTTGAAGGTTGTGACTTTTTTTATGGATCAAAACAAACATGAGAAGCGTACAGGTTTATCCAAAAAAAAGTCCTTCAATCTACTTGTGATCGAAGGACTTCTATTTTAAGTTGGTATTGGGTTAATTTCCAATAACCATTTGCTTACGAAATTGCTTCCCCTTGGCATCTTCCATAATAATAAAGTAAGTACCACTTGGTAATTCATTCACATCCATTGAATAATTCACTTTCGCTTTTTGATCCGCTACCCTATGAACTTTAACTAGGCGGCCTGTCATATCAAACACCTTAATGTCTATTAGTTCAACAGCCTCATCAAACGTTGTGGTTACCTGTGTTGTTGCCGGATTCGGATATAATTTAATCTCAAAAGGACTTCCACTTTTAGGCGTATTACTTTCCGCATTATCTCCAATCCGCGCAGTTAAATTAGTTGAAAAACCAGATACTGCTATATTATCGATATAGTAATTTTCAGGGGAACCACTGACTTTTGACTCAACAATAATCTGAATGGTATTGCCCGAAAGATTTTCTGCTGTGAAGGTTTGTGGGTCTATATCGTCTGAAACCGAACCAAACATTACTGGTGTTCCACCATCCAATACATAATAGGCCCGAAGGTAATCCGCCCGCTCTTTCTTCAGATCCGAATCGTCAACGTCCATGGAAATTGATACTGCACCACTTATTGAAATCACTTCAGAAGTCCAGGTACCTGGGCCAGAACTTGAACCATTGGTACGGAACCTTCCATTTAAGACTTCGAATACCCCATTATCGCGTATGGAGTTCCAAGCCGTTGAGCCATTGTCCACCGTTGCACCATTTACGAGGTCTTCGAAATCCTCTAACCATATGGTTCCGCCTGAAGGAATGCTGCTATAAGTGGCGGTAATCTCAGCATTAGCAGAGGGCATTGTTAAAGTTGTAGTTGCACTGTTGATATCAGTGACAGCCTCCACATCCCCAACCCAAGCCTCAAACTGCTGGCCCGAAGGAGCAGCATCTGCCACAATGTTGACTACCTCACCTTCTTCATAGGTGCCGTCACCACTTCCATTGTTGACAGTTAGCATATAGGGAGTAGCGCCTGCAGATGCTTTTCTTACCGCAATATTGTCGATATAATAGTTTTCTGGGTTGCCACTGACCTCAGATTCTATAATAATCTGCAGGGTATTGCCTGCAAGATTGTCTGCGGTGAAGGTCTGTGGATCTATGTCGTCAGAAACAAACCCAAACTCCACAGGGGTCCCACCGTCCAAAATGTAGAGGGCTCGTACGTAATCTGCTCGTTCTTTCTTTTGATCGGAATCGTCGACATCCAATGAGACCGACACAATGCCACTAATCGATACAATCTCAGAAGTCCAGGTACCTGGGCCTGAACCCGCATTGTTGATCCGAAACCTTCCATCCCAAGCCTCAAACACCCCTCCATCACGTACAGCGCTCCAGGCTGTGGAACCATTGTCCACGGTTGTGCCACGGGCAAGGTCATTGAAATCCTCAATCCATAGGGGTGCACCTACTACCATTACTTGTGCGTCACAGCTGGCTGTATTCCCATTTTCATGAGTCACTGTTAGGGTAACCGTATTGGGACCAATATTCTCATAGGTAAAACTGGAAGTGCTAACAGATACACTCTCAATACCGCAATAAGTAGTGGATCCATTGTCAATATCGGCAGCCGTTATCGCTGCAATCCCTTCATCATTAAGAACTACAGTAATGTCACGGCAAAGCGCAATTGGGAATTCCGTTTCGGCGCTACCATCATCATTGATAATCCATCCATAGGTATCTATGATACTTTGGCGGGCTTCTTTTGCTTCACAGTACTGGTTTTGGGGAGCATCCAATTGAACACCATTTTGTAAAGAAGGTAATTGGCTCCAGCCTATTAGAATTTGGTCATAATTGTCATCCTTGAGACCAGACCTAAAAAACATATTGATCATCTGAGTTACGCTTTCAACATTCCAACTTCCTAAATTTTGGTTAAAGGAGGTTGCATTACCAAACATAAGAGGCATTCTGCTACAATTTCGTACATCCCAGTTACCAATATTTTGATTAAAGGAGGTTGCGTAAAAAAACATAAGAGACATATCCGTAACCTTAGTGACATCCCAACTGCTTAAATCTTGATTAAATGCAAATGCATCTTCGAACATACTGCCCATATTGGTTACGTTAGATACGTTCCAATTCCCAATTGGCTGATTAAATGAGCTTGCTTCACCAAACATTGCGGCCATGCTGCTGCAATTCCCTACATTCCAATCACTAATATTTTGATTAAAATGGTGATTTCTAAAAAACATGCTCGTCATATTGGTAACGCTACTTACATCCCAATTACCAATGGGTTGGTTGAAAGAACTATTGGAAAATGCTCCGTCCATTCTTGTTACATTTTCAACATTCCAAGTATTAAAAGAAGGGTTTCCAATCAAAGTAAAACATCCATTAAACATCGATCCAAGGTGGGATGTTTGGGAAAGATCTGGAGCGTCAATAGCCAAAACATCCAATTTTATACAATTTATAAAAGCTTGTTCCATTGATTTCCATTCAAGGTCACCCCATTGATTTACCTCAATTATTTTTTCTTTATCCGTAGAAGTTTGAAAAAATATTCTAGGAAACTGCCCTGTGATTGAAACCGTATAGATACCAGGTACGGCATATGTATGTGTAATGTTACCGGTGACATTGGTGTCTGAAGTGCCATCGCCCCAATCCACTGTATAATTATAGGTCTCCGCCGCAAAAGTCGGTATAGTAATTTGGTTGTCATCGGACATTCCGACATTGTCCGTTTTCCATGTCGTGACAAAAGGTCTTTGACAATCAGTTGCTTTACCACCATCATTTATAGTCCAGCCATAGGTGTCAATTATATTTTGACGAGCCTCCTCGGCCAAGCAATATTGTTTGCTTGGAGCATCTAGCACCACATTCCTTTGCATATTTGGGAGCGTTGACCAGTCAAGCAAAGTCTTGTCATAATTTTCATTGGCAAGCGAGGAGTTCTCTAACATCCTGGTCATTTTTGCGACCTTACCTACATCCCAATCGCCCAAGCTCTGATTGAACTCAAGTGTAAAAACAAACATAAACTCCATGTTTTCCACATTTGAAACATCCCATGAACTTATGTCTTGATTGAATTTTCTAGAGTTCCCAAACATAAAACCCATATCTTTCACACTGGAAACGTCCCAACCTGAAATATCTTGATTAAAAACACCATTCTGGAACATTGCTCTCATAGACTCAACCCTTGATGTATTCCAATTACTGATATCTTGGTCGAAAGCCATGTTGCCGCTGAACATAAAGGCCATATTTGTCACGTTTGAAACATTCCACCCGCCTATATCTTGGTTAAAAGCAGATGATTCAAACATTTGATACATACTAGTAACCCCACTAACATCCCAATTAGAGAGATCAAAATTGAAATTGGAAGTTCCGCTAAGAAAACCATCCATCTCAGTAATATTACCAATATTCCAACGGCTGATATCTTGATTGAACTTTGATGCCCCTGAAAACATGTTAATTACAGTTCTAGCGCTGCTCAAATCCCAATCGGATACATTGGCATTAAATTCAGAACATTCAGAAAATGTTTGAGTGAAATCTTCTATAGTGCTAACATCCCAGATATTAAAGGTATCATTACCCACTAAAGAACTACAGTTGGAAAATGTTGAAAATAGTGATGTAACATTTGAAAGGTCTGGAGCATCATTGGCAAATACATCCAGGTTTGAACAACCCGCAAATGCAGCTAACATGGTTTGCCATTCAATATCTCCCCATTGGTTTATTTCAATAAGTTTAGCAGCATCACTATTTGCCTCATTACCAGGGTAACTATTAAATAACATGCCAGGAAAAGTACCTGAAATGGAAACAGTGTATGTGTCAGGAGCATCGTAAGTATGGGATATGTTTCCCGTTACGTTAGTATCCACATCGCCATCTCCCCAATCAATAGCATAGTCATATAGAAAACCAGGTCTTGTAGGTATAGATATCGTATTATCGTCGGAAACACCAAGGTTATCCGTTTTCCATGTGGTAATGAACGGTCGTGGAGTCCCACCTGTTTGCGCAGTTATTGTATTACCTGCTACTAGTATAAAAAATAAAGAGAGTAAAGTAATTTTTTTCAATTGTTAAATGATTTCAGAGGTTAATGCTTAGGAAAATATCGGTTCAGGCAAAAACCAAGCAATCCAAGTTGGTTTTGGATAACTAGATCTTTGGAATTAGTACATGTGATTGAAACTCTTTTGCAAGATGTTTTTGGTGCAAAAGGGGTGAAAAAATTCTTATGCATAGACCAAAAAAAGTCTATGAAAAAAGAAACGATCTGGGACGGTTTCATTTTTGTTAACTGGTCGCTTATTAGTAATTGATGACCTAGCTTAGCAATCAAGTTTAAGGTAGTTAAGATTGGGATTCTTGCGATGAAAATAAACAATGCATCACAACAACCAACCTATCCATTTTTAAATTGGGTGAAGTGCTAATTAATTTCGTTCAACTACGAGGATGACCAAATTGAGTGGAAAATTTGAAAATCACCTACATAAACTGTAGTAGGGTCTTACAACTCAAAGATCAAGAGATCAGACCATGATCGCTATAATGGAAAAGCTAAGTAAATGCTCGTTTTTTTATTGCCAAAAACGTAATGGAAACTACTCCATTTGTTTTGGTGTAAGTGTTATGGAACAGGATCTAGCCAAAGGCTTGATCAAATAAGGATCCCGAACCATTCTACCCCACGAATTCTCTCCTCCTACGCCCATCTGAAGCAAATCGATGTTCCATTGAACGGTATTGCCCAATTTGATCTCGGCCCCATGTTTTTTGGTGACCGGCACCAAGCCCGATGCCGATTCAGCCCCGTCTTCATCAGCGTTAAAATCCAATTCCTGCATCCCGAAGGGCCACGTACTGGCATTAAGCAAGGTATCTCCCTGTACCTTTAACGAAAGCTTGTCAGAGGAAACGGTCATCCAGCGAACATCCGTTTTATTTCCGGTTTCCTGCGGCCGAGGGTAGCGATGAAACTGATCAGTAATCTTTCCAGCATAAACCCCTGCTTTAACTCCAGTTTTTCTATCCCAATAACTCTCCTCAGGGCCATTTCCGTACCAGGAAACTTCATCAAAACTTTGCGGTAGGGTAAGATACATCCCAAGTCTGGGAATATTGGGAAGCTCTCCTTTCTTTGGCTCAAAGCTATAGCTGATTTTCAAAACCCCATCCTGGTGCAGCAAGTATTCCATTTCCACTTTGGCCTCTTCATTGGGTAACGTATAACCTACTTTAAACCCAGCACTCCCATTTCTTTCAACCTTTGGTTGACTCATCAGTTTTGGGCTGTTGTTATACGTGGCGTCTTGCCATATTCTGGCCCACTTATCCATCCCATTGCCCAAATCATTGTCCGTAGGTGGGCGCCAAAAGTTGGGTTTTATAGGCTGTTGGGTGATGATTTGATCTTGATATTTCCAAGACAGTAATTCTCCTGTTTTTTCATCAATACTGAGCTGGGCAATTTCATTTTGCATACTAAAAACCCCATCATCCAAATCAAAGCTAAACGCATCTCCCATGGGTTGTTTTTCTATTTCGAAACTTCCCTTTTGCAAGATAAATTGACCCCAAGCGATTTCATGGCCTTGCGGAATCATTGCTGTTCCTTTTTTTTGAAACATTCCTATCTCCAAAATATATTCCTTGCCAGCTTCAAAGTTTTGGGGAATTACCCCAACTCTTACTTTTTCAGACTGCTGAGGCTTTACATCCAAAAGAATCTCCTCTTGTATCTCTACTACTTCACCATTCACCAACAGCTTGGCCTTTAATTCCATTTGGGAAAAATCCCTAAAGAAATTTTTGTTTTCCACCTCAACCATCCCGTTCCCCAAATAGTTAAAAGCTGCGGGTTGGTATACCTTTTTAACCTCTGTAAGATGCGGGTGTGGATTCCTATAGGGGTCAACCAATCCGTTATTCAGAAAGTTGCCATCTGTGGGCAAGTCCGCATGGTAATCGTGCCCATAAGCCAAATACGGGTTTCCTTCCTCATCCAGGTACTCCAGACTTTGATCTACCCAATCCCAAATATACCCTCCTTGTAGGTTGGGATATTTTTCAATGATGTCCCAATAATCCTGTAGGTTTCCAACCGAATTTCCCATGGCATGGGCATATTCGATCATGATGGAAGGTTTGTCCGAATTGGATTCACCATGTTCTATCAGATATTCAGGCTTGGGATACATGGGGCAATACAAATCGGTGTAATCTTCCTTTCCGGCAGGTTCATATTGTACAATTCTATTGTCATCCTCCTCCTTGAACCATTGGTAAGTGGTTCTAAAAATTTCTCCCTCTCCAGCTTCATTCCCTAAAGACCATGAATATATGCTGGGATGATTTCTATCCCTATAGTACATACGTTGGGTACGGGACATATGTGCCGGAAGCCATTCCATTTCGTTCCCAATCTGTGTTTTTTCATCTATGGCCAACGGATGGCTCTCAATATTGGCTTCATCCACCACATACAGGCCATATTGATCGCAAAGATCAAGCCAATAGGGATCGTTTGGATAATGCGAGCTTCTTACTGCATTGATATTGTTCTGTTTCATAAGCTTTATGTCCAACTCCATGGACTCCCTTGAAACCACATGCCCCGTAAACGGATCTGTTTCATGGCGATCTACCCCTTTGATATAAATGGGCTTGCCATTGATCAAAACTTGACTGTTCTTAATCTCTACCCGCTTAAAACCAACATGTCCGCTTATGTATTGGTTATTTTCTGGGTTGATGGAATCTTCCAGTGTAATTTGCAAGCTGTAGAGGTCAGGCGTTTCAGCTGACCATCGCTTAACATTATCAATTAGGTCTTTGACCTGGATCCATTCAACATCTTTGGGAGCTAAGTTTATTTTAGAGGTTTTTGAGAAGACCAATTTTTCATTATCCAAAAGTTCCACCGTAATCTCACCTAAAACTTGTTCATTTGACTCGTTATCCACATAAACCGTCTCTTCATAAATTCCGTCCGAATACTGATCATCCAAGTTGGTATACGAATAATGATCAGAGATATACACCTTGGGGCGGGTGTAGAGGTAAACCCCACGTTCAATGCCACTCATCCGTAGCATATCCTGGCTCTCCAAATAGCTGGCATCGCTCCACCGAAACATTTGCAACGCTATCAGGTTTTTTCCTGCTGTCAGGTATTGGGAAATATTAAATTCCGCTGGGGTTTTGCTTCCTTCGGAATATCCCACGTAATTTCCATTGACATACACATACATGGCGGATTTTGCCCCCTCAAAATGAAGGATTACCTCTTCCTTTAAGAATTCTTCCGTCAACTCAATTTCTTTGCGGTAGGTCCCCACAGGATTGTAATCGGTTGGGACATTGGGCCAATGGGTATCAAATGGATATCGCTCATCCAAATAAATGGGAAAATCATACCCTTCCACCTCCCAATTGGCGGGAACAGGTATGGTACTCCAATCACCGTCATTGTACTCCCTGTTTTGAAATGTTGTAGGGCGCTTTTTTGGGTCTTTTACAAAATGGAACTTCCATTCGCCATTCAGGCTTAGGAACCTTTTGGAATTCTCCTTTGAATCGACCTCAAAAGATTCCATGGCAAAGAAGGTGGCTCTCGGCGACAATTTGTTTTCTTCAAAAATGTGATGGTTGAAGTGGTACTTTTGCTCGGGCACTTCAGGAAGTTGTGGCCTTGTGCACCCAAGTAGGTTAACCAAGGCTATACATCCTATAAAAACTCGTTTCATCTTGTTTGTCAATTAAGTTGCATAAAATCCTCAGCCAGAATTTTGCCCATGTGCAGCACCAATTCTTCAGCATTTTCCAAGGAAAAAACCATAGGAGGTTTAATTTTTAGGACGTTGTTGTCCGGGCCATCCGTACTCATGAGAATACCATGGTCTTTCATTCTGTTGGCCAAATAATCCGCTTTATCACCCAAGGGATTCAAGGCTTCGTCAACAAGTTCAATTCCAAGAAAAAGACCTTGCCCCCTTACATCTCCAATAACAGGATAGTCCTGGGCCAATTTTTGCAGTTTTTGTTTAAGGAATTCCCCCACCTCCAAGGCATTCTCCTGAAGTTTTTCGCGTTTAACCGTTCGTAACACCTCGGTTCCAATGGCGCAGGAAACGGGATTGCCACCAAAGGTGTTGAAGTATTCCATCCCATTGGCAAATTTTTCAGCCACCTCTTGTGTACAGACAACCGCCGCCAAGGGATGTCCGTTGCCCAAAGGCTTTCCAATAGTAACAATGTCCGGCACCACATGATGCAGTTGAAAACCCCAAAAGGTCTTTCCAACACGTCCACAACCCACCTGAACCTCATCCGCAATGCACAAGCCTCCAGCTTTTCGAACATGTTCATAAGCCCTCGCCAAAAATCCGTCTGGTAGTTCTATTTGCCCTCCGCAGCTGATAATCGACTCCAAAATCAATGCCCCAACCCCCCTTCCTTTGGAAGTTATCCGTTCAATAAGGGGAAGTATCTCATCCGCATATTTTTCACCTGAATCCTTGCCTCTATATTTTCCCCGAAATGCGTCAGGCAACGGAAAGATATGGGTGTACTCTGGTGCTCCCGAACCCCCTTTTCCGTCAAATTTATAGGAGCTGATGTCCACACACATGTTGGAATTACCATGATATCCAACTTCTGAAGCTATAATATCCCTTTGCCCTGTAGCCGCCCTTACCATGCGAATAGCCAATTCGTTGGCCTCACTTCCCGAATTCACAAAATGCAATACCGAAAGTTCCGGGGGCAAGGTTTCCAATAGCTCCTCTGCCAAAGTGTTGATATTTTCATGTAAATAGCGGGAATTGGTATTGAGCAAAGCCATTTGTTTCTGCCCAGCCTTTACCACGGCATAGTTCTCGTGACCCACATGGGCCACATTGTTTACAGTATCCAGATACTTTCTCCCATGTTGATCCATTAAATACTGTCCTGCCCCACGAACCATTTTGATAGGCACCTTATATTGTAGACTCAAACTTTTCCCCAGGTGTTTTTTCCGATAGTCCACCAAAGCATCATTGACCTTGGTTTGGGACGGTTCCAGTTTTGTATTCTTGAAGAGCAGATTAGGGTCTGGGCAAAGCCCTTTCCAAACATCCAGCTGGATGTAATAAGCCACTCCAGGGAAGTCATTTTCATTGCCCAGTAAGGATAGCATTAACTGAAAATGGAGATGTGGAGCCCAATTCCCATTTTCTGGGTAATTGCCCAAAAGACCAATACAGTCCCCTTTTTTTAAGGTATCTCCAACCTTATTCTTTGTGGCGCTGGCCACGGTCATATGCCCGTACAGGGTATAGAACTCTAGGTTGTTTACTTGATGTTTTAAAATAACCAACCCTCCATATTCCTTATCTCCGGCGTCATTTACCGCTGTAACCACCTCCCCATCAAATAGGGCATGGACTGGAGTGTTGGCAGGTAACCAAAAATCCACTCCTAGATGCACGGTTCTGCTTTCACGACCATTATTTCCCATTTTATCATAAGAGGACGTTCCGTATAACGCCCGAGGCTCCAAATAGCCTCCAGCAATTATCTTATTGGGGTGCTCTTTTTGCAGTTGCTCCAATCTAAACTGAAGAAAATCCAAGTCATTGAATTCTTCCTGATGTCCCACCCATTCACTGGAAACACTCAAGTCGATGGGAAGCACATCATCGGCTTCAATGGTGGGAAACAACTCCCTTAAAGAAAACTGAAGCCCCTTAGCCCACTGCCCAAACTCATTTTCTTTGGGATGGGAAGTGAATCCACATGCTTTTCTGAATGAGAAGTAGGCGAAGTCTGGATGAATCTGGTACCACTTTCTAAGTACCTCCCATGCAGGTTTTTCGCTAACAAGTAAGTACGTATTATCCGGCTCCTTGATTTTGTTTAGCGCCGATTTGGTAACGGAAATAACCAATCGCATGGCAATAGCGTGGTACAAATGTTCCAATTCCTCCTCTAAAAGAGGAAAAGATTTGTGGTAACCTGCGGCTATGGGCAATGCCGCCTCAAGCGGGTCATTATGATGCATGATGGCATAGGCACTTGCTACGGCCAAATCATTAATGGTTTGGGTGTAAATGGCATCACCATAATCAATAAACGCCCTTACCTGTGGCTCCACCAATTCCTCGGTTACAATAATGTTGTTGTCGTTCGCATCGTTGTGCACAACGGACTTCCGAAGTTTGGAATAGGAATCTTGGTTATTTTGGAAGGCATCAATAAAGTGCGAAAGAATCTCTTTTTCGTCATCTTCAAACAGGTTCAAATGGGTCTTTGTCCAAAGTGCTTGGGCCACGTCCCATTCAAATTCCCTATGTGCCATAGGATGGTCAAAGCCCTGCAAAGAATCGGTCAACCTGCCGCATTGCTCTCCCAAGCTAAACCGTAGGCTATCAAGTTGCGGATTTACACCACTCCACAAACGACCAGGAATCCATGTAAGCAGTCTCACTTTTCTAAGATTACCTGAAGAATCCTTGTACTCAGAAATTTCATTTCCATGCACATCTTTGACGACCAAGGGCGAAACAAGATTACCTTTTTGCGCTGCAACGTATTGCAGTAATTTTTGCTGATACCCCAAGTACCCAATGTCCTCGCCAACTCTTGAAACCTTAAGGATATAACCGTCACCATCCGGCACCTTGACCCTAAAGTTGAAATCAATTTCCCCAGGTAATGGAAAAATCTCTCCTTGAACATTAAACAGATTTTGGGCCAACTTCCCTGCTTCTTCGGTTGATATCTTCAACTTCTCGTATTCCATGTATTATTCGTGGTTTGTCAGTAGCAAAATTATATGGGCTGCACTCCAACTAAAATTTTTGGCGTAAAGTCCCTTTCCCGTTAAGGGATGGTAATTCTCGTAAATGGGCGCACCCTTTTCCATAAGTCCCTCAGCCCCCTGTAAAAGTTTTTCGGTGACCTCATTGGCCTCCTCGGTAAACCCGTAGTTCCTTAACCCTTTAATTCCAAAGTAAGCTTGATCTAACCAATTTGGCCCCCTCCAATATCCATTTAGGGGATTGAACAGGGGATGGTCTGCGGCCATGGTCTGAAATGGAACTTTCACATAAAACTTATTTGGATCCAACATTTGGTTCTTCACAGCTTCTGCCTGCTGGTTAGTGGCTACTTTTGCCCAAAGGGGAATCCATCCTTCGCTTCCAGCTCCTTTTACAAATTGATCCCCTCTTAAATTGGTGTCGTAGAACCACCCATCATCCTCATCATAAAATTGCTTTTGAATACGTTGTTTCAAATTCTCCGCTTCCATCTTCCATTGCTGGGCTTCATCCTTCAAATTTAATACCTGTGCCAAGCTTCCCAAATATAATTTTTCAGCGTATAAGTAGGCATTGAGGTCAACACTTTCTTGATCTAAGGAATATGCCCCTTCTGAATTTTTTAAAATCTTGGAATTATCAAAGCGAATGGCGTTGTCCATCCCACTTTCCCATTTGGCCGCAATGAGCGTCCCATCAGTGGAACCATACTCGCATAGGCCATCTTGGTCATGATCCCGATCCACGTACCACCACTCGTGGTATTTTTTTAGTTTCGGATACATTTCCTTCACAAAACTGGTGTCCGAATGCATTTGTGTGATCTTGGCCACGGCCCATGTCGCCAAGGGAGGCTTGGTATCCCGAAAGTTATGAGGTTCTATGGAGGTGTCACGGTATACACAATCCACAATGAAGCCATTCTCCAATTGAAAATCGAACATGGCCCTCATCTGGTCTTTTGCCAACTCCGGGGAATACAAGGATAATCCTGCCGCATGCTTCCACGAATCCCAAGACCAAAACCCGTGAAACCATTCATAGTGATAACTTGGAAACAATCCTTGGTGCTTTAATTCACCTGCCGCAATTCTCCAATTGTTCTGTAAGGTCAATTGGGCTTTTACAAGCAGCTCGACATATGAACTATCCTTAAATTTGATGGCAGCTTTTGATTGAACGGCGGCCAACTCCTGATCTTTTTCCATTTGGCGGGCATGTAGCAGGGAATCAAAGTTTACTTCATGAATCGCCTTTTTTTCAGTATCCCAAGCATACTCTGGAAAAATAAAGGATTGTGACACCAAAAATTTTCTTGATGAATTGGGAGGAATGGTTACGGTAGATTTTCTGGCCTTGTACGATAGACTATCTTCCAAAAGAATGCCGTCCACCCCATCCAAAAATTGAAGATATCCCACCGCATCACTCTTTTTTGAATTAAACTGAATTGTATTGTTTCTACTGGACAATTGCATGTCCAAATTAAAGACCACCCCTGAATATTCTAAATTAAGGGTAACGGCCTTAGTAGTCCTATTGGTAATGGAGGTGCGTTGCAAGGCGGTATGCCCGGACATAAAAAAAAGTTCCTGTTTCACTCCCAAGCTTGAATTTTCAAAAATTTGCTCCAAATGGCTGGGAAAGCTGCGTTGGGAAGTCAGGGACGATTTCCAATCCATTGCAACCTGGTCATTATCATCCCAAATAAGTTTTAGTTGAACGAGATTGGGGCTTAACCAAACCCCATTTTCCTGGGTCATTAAGAAAGGCCCACTAAAACTTCCGCCCTTCCCATCCTTGGGCATACCAAATCCAAACCAAGCCCCTTGATCAGAGAAAACCAGCATGTCCCTATCCCGAGGGTGTTTGGGTGCCCCGGTATAATCCAAGGTGTTTGCATAGTTGGAAATAAGAGGTGTCCGGTTTGTAGAACTATTGAAGGGCTCCCCTTGCTTACAGCCAAAAAGAAGGGTAATCAATACTAAAGATGAAAAGATAAATTTGTCCATACGCTCAGTGCCATAAGTGTATTTTCCCATGGTCTTTGATTAAAGGATTTATACCTCTTTCAAGCTATACGAACGACATTGAAAATCACAACAAAAGGAAAAGAATGTTGCTATTTTGGACGGATGCAATGTACAAAAAAAACCATTTTAACATCTGTTGGGAGGTAAAATTTTCGTTAATTCATAATTTTAATACCGGCTTGTTTCATCTTGGGCATTCATTGTAAGATAATACCCCAGAGCGATTTGGAATAGCTGGACAACTTATACCAAACCGGTACAGAAACTAGTTTTATTAGGTCTTTTAGCACAACCAACTTGGACTCTAATTCAATTATACAGGAAATACGGAACCAAAACCAATTTGTCTACAAAAAGTTCTTTGAAGACACCTATGCGGAATTGGTCCACTATGCCAATAGTTATCTTTTTGATCAAGGTTGGAGTGAAGATATTGTACAAGAGGTTTTTATCCATTTATGGGAAAAATCCAATTCCCTCGAAATCAAAAGTTCTTTAAAAGGGTATCTGTATGCCATGGTAAGGAATCGTTGCCTCAACTTTTTGAAAACCATAAAAATCACCGATGACGCCAATGTTTTGGATATGCAATCCATGCTTAGTGCCGAATATAATCTGGACGTATTTTCCGATGAGGACCTCAAAGTTATCCACCACCAATTGCTGAAGATTGTTGAAGGTCTTCCAACCAAAATGCAGCAAATTGTGAAGATGCGTTTTATTGAAAATTATAAGTATGTGGATATTGCCGAAGAATTGGGGATTTCCGTAAATACCGTAAAAACCCAACTTAAAAGAGCCAAGTTGAAAATTACCCAGCAAATGGCACTTGTTCTTGCACTATTGACCATCCATTGAGACCATCGAAATTGCGGTTTTAAATAAAATGAACCGCTATTTTTAAATTTTTGTTATTTTTTTGTCACCCATTTTGACAATTTGATTGTCTATGAAATAGAAAGTCAAATTAAAAATGGAATTTAAGTTAATTCTAAAGAAACTAAATAACACGCTTACCCAAGAGGAAGAACAGGTTTTTAAAGATTGGATTTCTGAATCCGACACCCATAAATCTTACTTTGAGAAAGTTCGTGAAAGCTACTCAAAATCACCCAATATTGTTGATATACAGAAAGGATGGGAAAAGATTAATTCCAAAATTCGTCCCCGTAAAGGTTTCTCCATGGTTTGGAAATATGCAGCAGCAGCAGCGCTGTTAGTATTACTGAGCCTCCCTTTTTTGCTCACAAATCAAGATTCCATACCAGAACCTACGACCAGCATCGTCAATGAGGTAATTGAAATCGGTACCGACAAGGCAACGCTTACCTTGGAAGATGGCACCAAAGTACCCCTCGAAAAAGGCAAGGCATTCAGTACCCAAGCCCTTACCAGTAACGGTCAGGAGCTCGTTTACTCCAATAAAGCTGAGACTTCATCCAAAGTTATAGTTTATAACACTTTGACTATTCCAAGAGGCGGACAGTTCTTCATTACGTTGTCGGACAACACTAAAGTTTGGCTCAATTCCGATTCTGAGTTGCGGTATCCAGTCAGTTTTTCCCCAGATCAGCCAAGAAAGGTTGAGTTGGTTTATGGCGAGGCCTATTTTGAGGTTTCTCCAAGCACACACCACAATGGAACCCACTTTTTGGTAGCCAGTCAGGAACAAGAAGTGGACGTTTTGGGTACAGAATTTAATATTAAGGCTTTCAAGGAAGATTCTTTTATAGAAACCACCCTGGTCCATGGGAAAGTGGCCGTAAGGAATGGCGAAAATATCAGTAACCTAAGACCAGGGTATCAATCTAGACTGGAGAAAGGCACCAATCAAATCAGCATATCCCAGGCAGATGTTTACAATACCATTTCATGGAAAAATGGACTTTTCAGTTTTAAAAATATGGCCTTAAAAGATATCATGACAGTCTTGTCAAGATGGTATGATGTAGATGTGGACATAATTAACCAAGGAGTTGAAGACATCACTTTTAATGGTGTTTTTAACCGAAATCAAGATTTGGAAAACATTCTTTCAATTATAGAAAATACGAACGAAGCAAAATTTACAACTAAAGGAAAAACTATTATGGTAGAATAAAAAAAGGGATGGAGCTTAGACCTGGACAATTTAAACGTCCATCCCTGTGTGTCGATCAATTAATTAAATATTAACTAACTAACGAATTCAAATTTATGAAAACAAAATTTGTTGGTCTACCTATTTTGTATAGGAAGACCCTTTTACTCGTAATTATGAGGACCTTTATTTTTCTATTTTGTATGGCAACCTTTGGTTTTACAACCAAAATAGGCTTCTCGCAAAATAAAAAGATAGTTGTCAACACAAGCCAAGAGCTCACTGTAGAGCAGGTTTTTGATCTCATTAGACAGCAAACAGACTACTCTTTTATTTATCGATCGGATTTATTTGCAAATGCACCCAAGGTTATGGTCAAAAAAGGGGAAACCCGGATTAACGACCTCCTTAAAAAAACCTTGTCCTTTGCTGATTTTGAGTATGAACTGTCTCCCGAAGGATCTATTCTTCTTATTAAATCAGAAAAACCTGCGACTCGGAAAAAGAAAAAGTACCAGCAGGAAATAACCGGTACGGTAACGGATAAAAATGGAACTCCCTTACCTGGAGCCTCTGTGCTTATTAAGGAAAATACCACTGTTGGCACCCAGACTGATTTTGATGGAAATTACTCGATCATGGTGCCAGGGTTTGAGTCCACTTTGGTATTTAGATACTTGGGCTTCGTGACCAAGGAGGTGGTCGTGGGTAATCAGACCACCATAAATGTTACTTTGGAAGAGGATGCACAAGGCCTGGAAGAAGTTATTTTGGTAGGTTTCGGTACGCAAAGAAAAGCTGAAGTAACCGCAGCCATTTCTTCAGTGGACATTGAAGAAATCCAAAAAATCCCAACCGCTGATGTCGCTACCTCCCTACAAGGTCAGGTGGCTGGTCTGAACGTGGCTATTGCTACCGGTGCTCCCGGAAGTGAGCCCATCATCCGAATTAGGGGATTGGGAACCATTGGTAACAACAATCCATTGGTGGTAATCGACGGTATTCCAGGAGACCTTTCGTATATCAACCCATCAGATATTGAGGACATCAGTATACTTAGGGATGCCTCAGCTGCAACCATCTATGGTTCCAGGGCCTCCAATGGTGTTGTCATTGTAACCACCAAAAGAGGTAGAACAGGTGACCCAAAAGTTACTATTGGATCGTATGCAAGCACCCAATGGTTTAGCAATGGGGTGGATGTGGCCAATAGGGCACAACACGATCAAATAAAGCTTGAAGCCTTCAATAACGCCGGAGAAACACCTGCGCCCTACTTGACCAGTGGTGCACAGTATGCTGACTCGGATTGGGTTGGAGCCTATATCGACAATGCTTTTGAACAAAAACACGATATCGGTATTACAGGGGGAACGGAAAATATGAAGTACAGCTTTTCGGCAGGATATTTTGAGAACACCGGAACCGTTGTCAATACGGATTTTAACCGTTTGAGTACCCGATTGAATTTGGATTTCACTTTGTTGGAAGGTAGACTTAAAATTGCACCCGGGGTAAGTTATACCCGGGAGAATACGGGTGGAATTTTTGAGCCAACCTCTGAAGGAAATGCCAGTTTCTCGCCTTTCTTGCAGATATATCAAACTTTGCCACACAAGTCCATTTTTGATGCGAATTCATTGAACGGTTTTGCTACACCTCCATCTGAGTTGGGGTCAGGAAACCCGGTTGGGGAAACAGAATTGAATGATAGAAATGATGAAGATGACTATCTACAGTTCAATGTTGCTGCGACTCTCAAACTATTTGACGGACTGGAATACCGCTTCCAGTACGGTGCCAACATTGAAAATACCCACTTTGCCAACTTTTTGCCCACCTACAATTTTGGGCCACAAGCGGTAAACGATAATCCTTCCCTGTCCGAAAACCGTACAAGAACCAATGAATGGACGTTGAACAACACCCTAAACTATCGCAAATCATTTGATAAGCACGATGTTGAAGTGTTACTTGGTATCTCAAGGGAAAAAAGTGAATTTAGATCAGCTGGGGGATCCAACAACGAATTGGCTTCCGATCAGTTAAGGGGACTAAGTGCCGGGATCGGTGATGAATCTTCTTTTGGTTTTAACTCCACCAGTACCTTGCAATCTTATTTTGGGCGGTTAAGCTATGATTTTGACGACAAATATTATGTCCAAGGAAGTGTTAGAAGGGATGGTTCTTCGCGCTTTGCTTCCACCAACAAGTATGGTACTTTCTATTCCGTTTCCTTGGGATGGGCGGTTCATAATGAGGAATTCTTTGATTCTGAGTTGATCAGCCAACTAAAACCACGATTTAGCTACGGAACCCTAGGAAACCAGCTTATTGGAGATCATTTGTTCCTAGCACGAATTGGTTCAGGAGGACAACAACTGAATTATCCTTTCGGAGCTGGGCAAAGCCAGCCCGTAGTTGTGGGAGCTATTGCAACTTCGTTTCCTACGCCTGATATCCAATGGGAAGAGACCGCTACCACCAACATTGGTGTAGATCTTGGACTATTGCAAAATCGAATTAAATTCTCATTTGATTACTTTACCTCTGAAACCACAGACATGTTGGTGAACGTTCCTATTCCCGCAACTTCAGGAATTACCTCTTTCCCACTGACCAATGGGGGTAACTTGGAAAACAAGGGTTGGGAATTTTCGGCTTCCTATAACAACGGATCGGATAGCGATTTCAGCTATAATATAAGTGCCAATATCAGTGGTTCTTCCAATGAAGTAACCAAATTGGGTATTGCGGATGAAGCCTTTACGGATGGATTTATCGAGTTCAACAATTTCCCAACCACCCGTACCGAGGTAGGCGGAGAAATTGGAAGGTTCTACCTGTTTGAAGCTGATGGAATTTTTCAGACCCAAGCAGAAGTTGATGCCCACGGGGTACAGCCCAATGCTGCTCCTGGTGATCTTCGCTTTGTGGATAGCAACGGAGATGGGGTACTTGACGATGATGACAAGCAATTCATGGGCAGTGGCCTTCCAGATTTCGAGTACGGTATCAATTTTAGTGCTAATTACAAGAATTTCGACATCAGTCTATTCTTCCAAGGCACCCATGGGAACAACATTTACAATGGGGTTAGAATGTGGTTGTACAGAACAGACAGACAAAATATGTCTGCTGACTTGTTGAATGCCTGGTCTCCCTCCAATACAGGAAGTAATATTCCAAGAAACATCTTTGGGGATCCCAACAACAACATTAGACCATCGAGCTATTTCTTGGAGGATGGATCGTACTTCAGGTTAAGAAATCTGCAAGTAGGATATACCTTCCCGGAAAAGGCCATGGGCAACCTTCCTATTGACAATCTTCGATTGTATGTTACCGCGACCAATTTGTTTACGATCACAGATTATTCCGGTTTTGATCCTGCCCTAGGTAATGGAGGAACCTTTAATAGAGGTGTTGATAGAGGTTTCTACCCTTTGTCCAAGTCACTTATCCTAGGTTTGAATCTTACACTTTAACAAAAAAATTGAAAACATAATGATCAAGATCATGAAAGAGAGCAAGTTAATTCTAGTTGCAGTATTGACCCTGCTGGGGATGTATTCCTGCAGCGATGATTTTATAGAAGTTGAAAACAGGGAGGTTCTTACCGAATCCAGTTTTTGGCAAACAGAAGACCATGCCCTTCAAGCCCTAACCGCCACCTATGCTGCTTTGCATAGCTCCAGCGGTAGTAAATGGGCCTTTTTTGAGGAAATATACACGGCCATGGCCTATAAAGCGGATGACATGGTGAACAATACCGCTGAGACCTACAGTAGGTCTTTGGCCAGTTTCACCAATACTACGGAAGAAAGCGGACCTTTCAATATTTGGCGAAGTGCTTACGCTGGAATTGGACGGGCCAACCAAATTTTACAGCAGGTTCCCAACATGGAAGCCCTTTCCCAAGAGAGCAAGGATGTTATCATGGGAGAAGCCAAATTCTTAAGGGCGTACTACTATTTTTGGTTGGTGACCGGTTTTGAAAATGTCCCCTTGGTAACCACCTATGAAGTGGATCCGGACAACCTTTTCCCCGGACAAGCAACACCAGCCGAGGTATGGGCTCAAATAGAAACGGATCTAGGCGAAGCCGAGTCCGCCATGTTAGTGGAACACTCTGGGGAATGGTTGGGAAGAGCAACCCAAGGAGCCGCAAAGGCCCTTTTGGGTAAAGCTTACCTGTTCCAAGAAAAATGGTCACAGGCCGAAGCCAAACTTGCCGAGGTAGTAGCTATGGACTATGCCTTGTTGGAAAATTATGCCGATAATTTTAACGGAAGTGCCGAAAATGGCAGTGAAAGTGTTTTCGAGATTCAGTTCACCGGTGATAGGGCCAATGGTAACGATGAGCGTCAAGTGTTCAATTTTGAGGTTTCCCCATACGCCTTTGGAGGATGGGAACTTTTTTATCCATCACAATGGTTGGTGGATGAAATGAGAACGGATGTTGACGCTATTGGAGATCCCAGTGATCGTGTTTACGCCAGTATCTTCTTTGACGATCCCGGTTCCCAAATGTACAGCCGCGATTCCGACGCAGAAGTGGCTTATGGCGATGTAGCTGGGGAATTGAATCACCCAAAATACTTCAAGAAGTATTCCTTCAACGAAGACACCAATTTTTACAATGGCACCAACATTACCATTATTCGTTTTGCCGATGTATTGTTGATGTATGCTGAAGCCCTTAACGAAAATGGAAAAACGGCTGAAGCCATTGTTGAAGTCAACAAAGTACGGGAAAGAGGTGGTGCAATTCCACTTGCGGGACTATCACAGAGTGAATTACGAACGCAGATTCGTCACCATGAAAGACCTGTAGAATTGTCCATGGAATTTGGTATTCGCTGGTTCGATTTGTATCGTTGGCAGCGAGGTAGCACTGCTACCGAGTCCATTAGAACGACCCTTGAAAATCATGGAAAACCATTTGCCGAGAATTTTCAAGACAAACATATACTGTATCCCATTCCACTTCAGGAGATCAACATTAATGAAAACCTTGATCAAAACCCTGGATGGTAAACCGATTGAGTTTAGTTTGAGTTAGTTTCGTGTTTGAGTAGCGTAACTTGCCACCTAGGGACAGTGAGCGGTCCTTAGGTGGTTTTTTATAAAAAACCATCAAGTAAAACCGAGTGAAAACAGAATTTATAGTCGCTCACCAACAAAGCAGGAGTATTTTGATCTACAGTAAATGCATTACATCCTACGCAATAATCCTATTAACCCTAATAGGTTTATCTTCCTGCTCTAAATCCAATGAAAAGCCCAACGAAGAGGCTCAAATCCTGTTTACGGAGATACCTTCATCCCAATCTGGGATAGGTTTCGTCAATGAAATTCCAGAAAACAGCGCCATGAACAGTATGGTCTACGAATACTTCTATAATGGAGGGGGCGTTGCCATCGGAGATGTGGATAACGATGGGCTACCTGATATTTATTTTAGTTCCAATCTCAAGGACAACAAATTATATAAAAACAAGGGCAATTTTAAGTTCGAAGACATTACGGCAAAGGCCAAGGTAGAGGGAAGTTTTGGCTGGACAACTGGAGTTACCATGGTCGATATCAATGCGGATCGTTGGTTGGACATCTATGTCTGCAAATCAGGAAAAGGAAAAGCCGAAAACAGGGCAAATCTGCTCTACATTAACAATAAAAATGGCACATTCACGGAAATGGCCGCTTCCTATGGCCTGGATTTCCCAGGTTATAGCACCCAAGCTTCATTCTTTGATTATGATAGGGATGGAGACCTGGATTTATTTTTACTAAATCATAACGTAACGCCCATCAATACCAATACACCAGAAGTTTTCAAAAATGAGGATAATGACATGGTCGGCGATCGCTTATATAGAAATGACAACGGAAAGTTCATCAATGTTTCCAAGCAAGCAGGAATTATTGGTAATTCATTAGGGTTTGGTCTTGGAGTTTCCATTGGAGATCTGAACAACGACGGCTGGCCGGACATATATGTGGGCAACGACTATATAGAACAGGATTACCTCTATTATAACAATGGGGATGGCACTTTTACCGAAGGTATCAAAACCTCCATGGGGCATACCTCCAACTTTTCCATGGGAACAGATATTGCCGATATCAACAATGACGGGTTACCAGAGGTTATTTCCCTGGACATGGTGGCAGAGGATAACTACGGAATTAAGACCAGTATGAGTGGGATGGACCCCAAAGCCTTCAACTATGCGGTAGAAAAGGGGTTTCACTACCAATACATGTACAATGCCCTGCACTTGAACAATGGGGACGGGCACTTTAGTGAGATTGCACAAATGGCCAAAGTTTCCAATACCGATTGGAGCTGGGCTCCACTGCTTGCCGATTTTGACAATGATGGGCTAAAGGATCTGTTCGTTACCAACGGACTCAAACGCGATTTCAGGAACAACGATTTTAAAAAATATAAGTTGAAGCGCCTGGAGCAAGCCCAAAACAACAATGAAAATATGCCGAAGGTCATTGAGGAGTTGATTCAAAAAACACCTCAGCGCAAAACAACCAACTATCTTTTTAAAAGTAACGGGGATTTGACCTTCACCAACAAAACAACGGACTGGGGCATACAAACTCCAACTTTTTCCAATGGCGCAGCTTATGGGGATTTGGATAATGATGGGGATTTGGACTTGGTCATCAACAATATAGACGAAGCGGCCACCGTATTGCAAAACAATAACAGTCAGAACTATATTCAGTTTGAATTTAAAGGTCCTCCAAATAACCCTTTAGGTGTTGGGGCAGTCGTTAACATAGAAACAGCAGACGGAAAACAACTTGCTGCCAATTATCCTACCCGTGGATATCAATCGGCAGTACAGCCCTTGGTGCACTTTGGTCTGTCACAGACAACTCAAGTAAAAAAAGCAGTTGTTATCTGGCCGGATGGCAAAACCCAAACCTTCAAAAATTTAGGGTCAAATCAACGGATGCTCCTGGATTATGGTAAGGCCACTGATGGGCAACAAGAAAAAAACCACATCACTGATTTACTTTTTCAAGATATTACCCAGATAGCCGAAATAGCACATGGACATACGGAAAACCCATATGACGATTTTGTTCTGGAAAGCCTATTACCACACAAAATGTCACAGGAAGGGCCCGCCCTAGCCGTGGGAGACATCAACAATGATGGACTGGACGACTTCTATGTTGGAGGTTCCAAAAACAACCCTGGAGCACTTTACGTTCAGAAAGAGAATGGTAAATTCCAAGTCCAAAATCAAGCTGTTTTTTCTGAAGATAAAATCCATGAAGATGTGGATGCCGTCTTTTTTGATGTGGACATGGATGGTGATCTTGATCTTTATGTGGCCAGCGGAGGTAACGAAGAAAAAGCAGGTTCCAACTATTATTTGGACAGAATTTATGTCAATGAGAGAGGATTTTTTGGTAAGATTTTAAACCCTTTTGACCAGCCCCTTTCCTCAAGTAGTTCGGTCGTTAGGCCCTATGATTATGATAAGGATGGGGATTTAGACTTGTTCGTCGGAGGTAGGCAAGAACCTGGAAAATATCCCTTATCCGGAACTAGTACTTTATACAGAAATGATACTGAAAATGGGCGTATCAAATTCACTTCAATGCACGAAGAACTCCCAAGTGATTTGGGAATGGTCACCGATGCAGCCTGGGCTGATGTGGATGGGGATGGCTATTCGGATTTGATTGTTGTTGGGGAATGGATGTCCATTAAAATCTTCAAAAATTATAAAGGCTCATTTTCGGACATATCCGACCGTATAGGCTTGGAAGATCTTACCGGTTGGTGGTTTAGTTTGGAAGTCGGGGATTTTGATGCCGACGGGGACATGGATTTTGTAGCAGGCAATCTGGGATTGAACTGTAAATATCAAGCTTCGTCCGAGGAACCATTCGAAATTTACGCCAAGGATTTTGATGAAACAGGATCCATGGACATTGTTTTGGGGTATCATCAAGAAGGAAAGCAGTTTCCGCTGCGAGGGCGTGAGTGCAGTTCCAACCAAATGCCTTTCATCAAGAAAAAATTCCCAACCTATCACGATTTTGCATCTGCCAGTCTGGAAGATGTCTATGGTAAAGAAAATCTGGCCACCGCAGTGCAATTCCAATCCAAAACCTTTGCTTCCACCTATTTTGAAAACCAGGGAGATGGTAGTTTTTCACCAAAATCTTTACCCAATTTGGCCCAACAAACGGCCGTACGGGAAATCATTGCTGACGACCTCACGGGGGACGGGCTGGAAGACTTGCTTCTTTTTGGAAATTTGTACGGATTTGAAGTGGAAACTCCCAGACAGGACGCCGGATACGGCCTATTGATGGAAGGAAATGGGAGTGGAAGTTTTGAACCCCAAATGCCATACAGCAACGGATTGTACGTCCCTGGCGATGTGAGCCGTGCATCCATATTAAGACTTGCCAACAATAAAAAGGGGCTTTTGGTGGCCAAAAACAATGATTATTTGCAACTAATTGAAATACAATAGTTCTTACTGTCCCAACAATCTGACCTGAAATTGCGTCAACTCCCCATTTTCAAACCCTACTTGGCTTTCTATAGGATTACAGCATACCTCGCAATCTTCCACATAGGTTTGCTGGCGGATCGAAGTATCCAAAAGAAAGGAAATTTCTTCCCAACAATAAGGGCATTGAAAGAAATGTTCCAACATGGTCTTGTTGTTTTTTAGTCTTTGCAGAATGTCATAACATATTCAGTACGCTATGGGGTTTTATTCTCCTGTTTCAGCCCTTTGAGCTGCCGTTTAAAATGGATGATGTAGGTGAAATTAAACCCAAAATTAAGGTTGGGGTTCTTAAAATTGAAATTGTTTCGGGTTTCGGCAATAAAGGAGCTTTCTACCATACTGGGGGCATTGGTCAGCATAAACTGAAGCATCACATCGCCCAATTCCCAATTTACACCGATACCAAATGGGCCATAGGTATCTATACTTTCCACTGGATTGAAAACTCTATAGTATTCACTTACCAACGAAACATGCGGCCCCAATTTATACCTACCCCCAAAGCCTAGGGCCAAATGATTTTGCCTTTCATCTTGCGTATAAACAGCACTTCTGTGGATAAAGGTTGGCGTAATTTGCAAGGAGAAATCGGAATTGATCTTTTTTGCAATGAGTAGCTGGGTGGTAAACGACAATCTATTGGAAAAATCATCCTCCACATTGGGATTGCTTATGGCATGGCTGTTATAGCTTGCATTTTGAAAAACAGTGAGCCCAATAGGTGATCCCTGGCCCCTTGGCTGCTGTCTTACCAATCTATATTTCACGAACGCATCAAAAAGACCATCCCATGTTGACCCTCCCACGCCGGTGGTAAGTCTATCACTCATCCCATATTCCAAGGCGATGCGTGCATTCAATTTGTCCGCCCCAAAACTCTGGGATCGTAGCGTAGGAGTATTCCAAAATCGGGTAGCAGCAAAAACCTCCAAAATTCCTTTTTTACGGGTTTCAACAGAATGTCCGTAAGTAATCCGGGTGGATTTAAATGTAGCCGTGACATATTGGGGCACCGTATCCGTATGCTCCTTTTCCAAAATATCCAGCAGCTCATTTTGTGCCATAATTTGATTCACAAAGAGGCCAAAAACCAATAGCGTCCAAAAAACTCTAGTTTTCATAGGGCAAACATTCAAAATTAAAATCCACTGAAATGGTCTTTGCAATATTCCCTGCCAAAAGTGGCGGAATCTTTATTTCATAATCCCTGACCAGGGTTTCAAAAGTCCCTGAAAGGATAAAGGTCTCGTTGTTGCGTATTATTTTGGTCTTTATCTGAAGTTCCTTGGTAACCCCGTGCATATTGAACCTACCTTCCACCATTCTTGTTTGCTCACCTTCAAGAGTGGGGTCAAATTCCATAATAGTACCCACAAAAGTGGCCTTGGGATAAATATCGGATTCCACATAACTTTCGTTGAAATGTTCCCGCATCAAGGCCTTTTCAAAAACAAAGGCATTCATAAGCATGCTCACGGCTATTTCCCCGGTGGTTAAGTCAACAATACTCAGCACTTGATTATTCTCCGCTTTTATGTGCTCCACAGAAGTGTAGGAGAAAAATGATACATGACCCTGCCTTGCCATGGATTTGGTAGCTCCTTGTCCAAACCCATTAAAGGCGATCAATGCAAAAAGAGGTAGAAGTTTACCCATACTATTCATGACTTACTACACAATTCAAAAATATGGCATCTTTTAAAATGCCTTTGAAAACACCTTTTATGACCAAAGTGTCGGTTGGTTCAAATTTGCTGATAAGATGTTCCTGACCTTCCATCATATCACAAATAATGGATGGATGCTCCTTCCCCTCAACATGCAAGATAACAGTAAGTCGGTTATTTTTTTGGTTGATTTCCTTGATTGCACCTGTTATTTCAATAACCTTCTCAGCAGACAATAGGCCAGCCGCGTCCTTTTTTTCCAGCAAATCCACCAGATCGTTGGCACTGATGTACAGCTCAGGTTCCGCATTTGCCATATCCATCGATTTTGCTGACACTATGTACCAAACCATGCATATGCCCAAAAACAAAAGACCACCTGCCATCCACAGGGTCAACCGGTTTTTTCTAGTTAAACTTCGCATCTTACCTTCAATAGAAACCCAGGGTCTTATCTAAAACCCTGGGTCCAAAACTACTAAAACTAATTTCCCTTTTCAAAGTAGTTATGCCGCACTGGAACCAACCTTGGTACACTGGCACAAAGGCGGCACATAATTTTCTTTCTTTATTTTGTCACCTAAAGGCGGGTGTCCTATTTCCATTAATTTGTTGAGCGCCAAAGCCAGTTCATTGGCGCTTCCAAAGTGAAACCAAATCAAGGAATCCATTGGATTGGCGTACACATTGTGTATCCCCTCTATTCCTATTAGCTGTTCCTTAATAACACCTGCACATTCATCGCAAAAAGCATGTGCCACCGGAATTTTTGCCAAACTTTTTTTCATGCTGTTTGTCTTAAAATACCCTTGATAAATTGAACCCAAAGAAGATGTCTCCATCACCCCAATCCCCTGTAGCCTGACCCAAAAAATAATTGGTGTTCATAGGCTGGGCATTGGTAAAATGCAACTGAAAAACATGTCCTCCCGTTTCTAGGTCAAAACCTATGGACAACGCATTCTTGAATGGGGAATTGTCCGCTCGGTTCAAATGCCAACCGTAATCCATATTTAGGCTCCATCTTTTGGTCAGCTTATATCTTCCCCCAATACCCAAGGCAAATTGCGCGTTGTCCTGCGCCTCCAAGCTGACCAGGTTGTCATGGAAAAATGTGGGTGTCAATTGCAAGGAAACATCATTGTTCAACTTTCTTGAAATCAAGGCAGACACTGCATAGCCCACTCTATGTTTGAACTCAAGACCTGGTAAACTAGCCTCCTCCAAAGCGGTGTTTATCAAAGCTGAATTGAACAAAACCACTGTTACGGGAGATGCCCCTTCCTTTTGACGCAACAATCGCAACTTAAGAGAGCCTTCGTAGGTTTTTTGGAAGGAACTTCTTGAGATGCCCAGGTTGATCCCATCCGTAATCCCATAAATAAGGTTCAATCGAGTAACAGCCTGATCCAATCCAAAAAAATCATCGATTCCTGTTTTTATGGTTCCAAAACGGTGCGAAACCACGAAATAGAGCTCTTTTTGGGAGACCATTTTTGTAGATTCAAAATTTACAATTTTCAAGCCCTTAAAAGCAGCCGATTCATAGGCTGCCGAATCATCAATTTCAACATCCTCCAACAGATCCTGTTGGCTAAAAATAATTGAGGGCACAAGGGCCAAAAACACTAATAGTTTTTTCATGATTTAGTATCTCTAATTGGTAATTGTTGCTTGGTCTATTTTCACTATTTCCAAAAGATCATCATAACCAATACACCTTCCCTTAATGGTTAAATAATCTTCTATTTGGATTGCGGAATGTGGGGTGTCCAACAAATTGATCTGCACCTTGTGGTCCAGAAATATGGATTGTTGGTCAATTTCCGTCACCCTTCCCGTGGTTATAATGGCCTGATCAATGAATTGGGCTCCCTTTTCTTCCGAAAAATGTTCAAATAAGCTCAGTGCCGTTATTTGATGGGCGGCTTCCTCCTTCAAAATGTTCCTGGACTCTGGATAAAGGGTCTTGTACCCAACAATTGCCAGGGCCACTATCGCTATGGCGATAAATATCAAAAGGTATTTCCTAGCCATTACTTCCTTTTCAATTTAAAATCGAATTTGACCTGGACCTCCTTGGCAATTTGGTTTCTGACAATCCGTGGAATTTCAATATCAAAATCAGCAGGAGAAACGGTGAAGTTGCCCAATAGCGATAGAACATCATTGACCAATTGTGCATTGACCACAGTTCGGATTTCCTTCACTTTTCCATGAAAGTCAAGGGTACCCTCTAGCTGCACCTCCCCCCCTGAGGATGGCAGGTCGCCCAAATCAAAATTTTTCAAGGCTCCCCTAAAAATGGCCTTTGGAAATTGGTCCGATTCGGCATAGCTTTCATTGAAATGTTCCTGCATTAGGGAATTTTTAAACTCAAATGCCCTAACCAATGCCAGAGATGCCAATTCGTTGGTTTCGGCATCAAAAACCGCAGTGGCCGTACTATTGATCGCTTTAACTTCCTCAAAAAGCTCCTCGGAAGCTTCAAAAATTACGACTCCATTTCTATCGATAAATTTGTCCTGTGCAATACCCTTAAAGTTCCAAAGGCATAGTAGAAGGAGAAATGAGATCTTAGCCATGCGCTGGACCATTTTCTATTAGTTTTCCGGGGTTCCGTCCTCAATCCACTGCTCAAACAAATCTATCGTCGATTGAGGTAGTCTTCCTGCAGGTGGCATTGATCTAGCCTCAGAGGTTTGCCTGCTTATTGCAGTTAAAATACCTCCTGCCCTGCTCTGGACTTCAGTAAAGTTGGTCAAGGAAAAGGGTGCTCCATTTTGAGTAGGTGAGGAATGGCATCCCAAACAGCTTCCGCCAATCAAGGCGCTTATGTTTCCATCATAAGTGACCAAATCTTCATTGGGCGGGGTTAGATCTTCTTCACTGTCACTTGAGCAGCTTGCGAAGACGACCAAAACTGCCAGTGAGCATAGATACATTAGTTTCTTTTTCATGATTGTGATTGTTTTTGAGTTTAATAATGTCATTTGATTTACACTACCAAAACAACAGTACCTCAGACAATTATGAAGGGTAAACCTTTGTGAAAGGGAAAACTGGGCCTTGACAGGGAATTTTTGGCTTTAAAAGGAATTCCTGATTGCGTTGCCGAAAAAGTAAAGCCTGAATGCTTTTACAAAGGGGGTATAAAATCATTATATTGGATAAAAAATTTGTTGGAAACCCTATGAGAAAGGATAGGTTATACTTTTTAACATTTATTTCCATCACGGTCATCTATGCCATAATTGCGAGCATTGCCCTGCACTATTTGACCAAATCCGGAACCCTTACCCTGCTGGAAACTTATCTGGAATTCAGTAAAAATGAGGCCAAATCCTTTGCCACTTTGGTAGGTCAAAAGACACAAATGGGGATTGCCAAGGACTCTATTGTCCAGAGCGTGCAGCAAAGTCTTGAGGAAACCGATACAGATATTGGGTATTTGAGCATTCTGGATTGGTCCGGAAAAATCATTTGCCATCCGGACATCAAAATAGTTGGGCAACAGGCCGGTGGATCTAAATCCTTTGTTTCTTCTGTCGCCGATGAATTGACCGTGGAAAGTTTTTATGGTCAACTCAACCAACGCTTAAAAGAGAACCGCGATTCTGCAAACCCAACCTTGGTCAAAGAATCCGAGGTGATCCATTTATATCCCGTAAGTGGCTCTGACTGGATCGTCGCCGCGCACATTGGCATTGATAATATCTCCCAAAGATTGCAGGAAATGAGAAATCGGTTTTATACCATCTTTCTACTCATGGGACTCTTTGTGGTTCTTTCCTATGTGGTGGTGGTTCGCCTTATTGGGAGCAACTATGAAAAACAGTTGGAGGCCAAAAACAAGCAGTTGGAAGATGAAGTAATCAACCTTTCCAAATTAAATAGGGCTGTTGGGGATTATCAACAACGTGTATCCGTAAAAAGTAAGGGAGAGAAGGAAGATACTACCATTAAAAGAAGAATCCTTACCTACATTCGTAATGAACTGTTACCCGTGGCAACTGAGGAGATTGCCCATATCTATACCGAAAACTCCATTACCTATGTGGTTTGTTTTGATGGGAAACGATCCACTACCAATTCCAGTCTGGATGAATTGTTTTCGCAACTGGACAGCGCTCATTTTTTTAGGGCCAACAGACAATTTATCATTGCCATTTCCAGCATTGATAAAATTGTAAAATATGGGAAAAATCAATTAAAGATTTTGGTGGTTCCCAAATCTGAGGCAGGCATTCTAATTAGCAAGAACAAAGCGGCAGAATTTAAGCAATGGTTAAACCTATAAGCCTTGAGGAGCTCTGCCAATCGAAGATGCGCTTGGGGTTTGATCAGAAATCGACATTGAGCAATTGCCCACTGATCTGTAACATCTGTAGTTCTGCCAATTTAGCACTGTATTTGGCCTGACTTTGGGCCAATTCTGCATTTAAAAGGTTCAATTGCGCTTGTCTGAATTCAATGGAGGTTACCTGACCTAACTTGTAGCGTTCGTCTGTTCGATTAAAATTGTCTTGATTGGTCTGTAGGTTCTTCTCCTGGACCTCCAAAACATAAAGCGCGTTGGTGTAGCTGTCCCAAGCATTACGAATATCGCGTTCCACCTCTAAAGCAATTTGCTTTTGCAACAGCTCTTGAGTCTCGTAGCTAATTTTGGTATTCTTAACGTTGGTGATACTTCTCCCCCCGTCAAACAAATTCCAAGTAAGGTTGATACCTCCGGTAACCCCTGTAGCCGTGTTTTGCACAACAAAGGCCAAAGGACTGTTGTTGTTGGATTCGTTCCACCCGTAAGTCCCTGTAAGGCCTATGGTGGGCAAATATGCACTTTTGGCAGATTTAAAGTTGTAATTGTTGATGTTCAACTGCTTTTCTGCAATCTGTAACCGAATGTTATTGTCTTTAGCCTCGTTGTGCATGTTTTCCATTTCCAGACCAGAAACAAAATTCACCGTAGTGTCCGCCGCAAATGTGGTGGCCAGTTCCCTATTTAGAATCAGATTCAGGTCGCGCATGGTGTTACGCAGCTGCTGTCTGGAATTCAGCAAGTTGATGCTATCTGTATTGATATCCACTTCGGCATTTAATACGTCCAGGCCTGTATTCTGACCATATTCAAATTGATATTGGGCGCGGGTGAGCCTATCCTTGGAAATTCCCAAGGCACTTTCAAGGTTTTGCGTGTTCTCGGTCAACCGAGCTACTTCGTAATAGACCGTGAACAACTGCAAAATGGTAGTCTCTATGGTCTGCTGTACCTCAAGTTCGGATTGTTGGGAGCGCTCCTTGAAACTCTTATAGTTGTAATGACGACCCAAGCCATCAAAAAGGGTGTAATTTACGTTTACCGAGGCATTATATCTCCTGGTTTCCACACCATCGGCTGTTCGTGTTTCCCCATTGGCCAGGGTACCCTCTGTGTTTTGTCTATCAATGGTACCTCCCCCATTGGCGGTCACCGTGGGCAAATATCCAGAATTTAGAAGGTTGGCATTGTTATCATCAATTCTTTGGGTATTTCTTGCCACTTGGATTCCCAAATTATTTTGCAGGGTCAAGTCAATTGCTTCTTCTTTGGATAACAAGTTTTCTTGTGCCTGGGCCCAATTTGCGAATGCGAAAATAAATAAGGGTAGAGTATAAAATATGCGTTTCATTCTGTAGTGCCTTCTAAAACTTTTGGAGCTTCTTCCTTCTCTGTGTGGATAGAACTTCCATTCTGACTGTATAGTCCCTCGTGCATCATATGTTCTTCCTCGTTCCGTTCCCTAATGGATCGTTCCACTTCTTCCCTGGTTGCCTTTTCACCCGTCCACATCTGTTTCACAAATACCTTGACATAGTTGCCAAAGGAAAGAAAAATAGGTAGCATCAAAAGGGTAAGAACCGTGGCAAATCCAATACCATAGGCAATGGAAAGTGCCATGGGTTTTAAGAATTGGGCCTGACGGCTTTTTTCCAAAAGAAGGGGTGCCAAACCTGCTATGGTAGTAATGGAGGTCAAGAAGATAGCCCGGAACCTAGATCGACCAGCTTCATAGATGGCTTCATCAAACTTTAAACCGTCCCGTAAATTATTGTTGAACTTTCCAATAAGTACCAATCCATCATTGACCATAATCCCAATCAGCGCAATAATTCCCAAAAGTGACAAGATGTTAATAGGGAAGTTATGCAACCAATGGCCCCACCCCACCGCTGTTAAGCTAAATGGAACCATCAATATCAACAATAAGGGTTGACTAAAACTCCTAAAGGTAAAGGCTATGGTCACAAAAATGAGAAAAAGTACCGTGAGACCAACAAAGCGCAGAGAGTTGCTAAACTTGTTGGCTTCCCTATTCTGACCCTCATAGGAAGGTGTGATAGAGGGATATCTGGATAGGATATCTGGCATAATTTCATTTCGAATCCAAGCCATGGCATCCGTTCCGGTATAGACTTTATCATTGGTCAAATCCGAAGAAATTTGGATTTCCCTTTGTCCGTCCAAGTGGTTGATGGCCACATCGCCCCGCTCAATGGAGTAGGATGCTATTTCCTTAAGCGGAATGCGATCTCCTGATGGTGCCACAATGCGCATGTCATCCAAATCCGTGATGGAGGAACGGTTGCTGCGATCGTAACGAACCCAAACCCGAATCTCATCTTGCCCACGCTGAAAACGCTGCGCTTGGGAACCAAAAAATCCGGCTCTTACCTGGTTCATGACACTCCTTAGGTCTAATCCCAATAAATAGGCATTTTCCTTAAGCTCAATTCGAATTTCCTTGATCCCTGCCGGATCATTATCCGCCACATCCTTTAACAGGGCATTGTTTACCATGGCGGTCTTTAACTCTTGTTTGGCCGCCTTGAGTTCAGCAATATTGTTACCCAAAAGTGAAACGGAAACAGGATCTCCGCCAAAATTTCCGCCAGAGCCATAAATCAAACTTTCAACCCCAATAACTGGGCCTACCAATTCCCTTAACCTTCCTGCTACCATTGGAGAAACAATCTCATCCGGGCGTTCTTCGCCGGGCAAAAGATTGATAATCAAAGTAGCCGTGGAAGAACCTGGCCCAAGAGTCTTCAGCATGTTCTCAAATAGCACCTTATCCGTTCCCTGTAAATATTCCTCCGTTAATTGTTGGTTGACAACCTCCGCCTTTTCCTGAATCATGCTAATGATGGAATCCGTTACCTTTTCGTTGGTTCCGTTGGGCATTTGCAGCTCCACGGCAACCCTATCACTGGCAATTTGCGGGAAGAAAGAAGTCCGAATAATTCCACCCCCTATAGAACCAAAAGTCAGGGCCAATGCCATAAAGAAAAAGGAAAAGGTCAAAAACTTATACCGTAGGGCAAAGCGAAGGGTGGGGCTATACCATTTGTCGCGCATCCAAGCCATACCCTGATCACCCAATTTATTAATGACCCGCAGCTTGGCAAAAATTCGACCTATGCTGGACTTTGGGTCTTGACTTTTGGGCCGTAATGCTTTGGAATGGGCCAAGTGTGCTGGTAGAATAATCAAGGCTTCCACCAGAGACACTACCAAGGTAAGAATCACGATTACGGATACCTCACTAAAGAAATCCCCTATTCTTCCATCCAAAAACAGGAAAATGGAAAACGCCAGGATAGTGGTTATGATGGCCGATAAAATGGGAGGAATCACCTCCATGGTTCCATCAATCGCCGCCTTTATGGGGCTTTTTCCTTTTTCGTAGTGCTGATAAATGTTTTCAGCAATCACGATACCGTCATCCACCAGAATCCCGATTACAATAATCATCCCAAACAGGGAAAGTACGTTGATGGTCACATTGAGCATGGGTGCAAAAACAAACATCCCCAAGAAGGCTATGGGAAGGCCAAAGGCCACCCAAAAGGCCAATCTTGTATTTAGGAATAGCGACAAAAAGAGGAGCACCAAAATCATCCCAATAATGGCATTTTCCGTAAGAAGGTCGGTCCGCTGGGTCAAGGTTTTGGATTGATCACTGATTACTTCCAACTGGGCATTGGTGTATTTTTTGTTGAAATCAGCTATATACTCCTTCACATTCTCGGCAGAGCCGATCAAATCCTCGGTATTGGTGCTGGTGACGGTAACGTTAACCGACAGTTCATCATTCAGGAAGGACGCATTTGGAGTCTCTGAGAAGCGATCTCTAATGATGGCCACATCCTTTAAGCGAATGGCCCTTCCGGACGCATCTGCCCTAACCACCACATTGGAAAGTTCATCACCATAATAAGAGCGGTTGTTGGCCCTGATCAGATATTCCTCCGCATCAGTTTTAATATTCCCACCGGTAACCAGAATATTGGCACTTGAAACTGCCTGTGCAACTTCACTAAAGGATAGGTTGTAGGCCAGTAGGCTATTTTCATTGACCGCAATTTCAATTTCTTCCTGGGGATATCCTGAAATTTGAATCTGGGAAATCCCATCAATGGCCCGAAGGTCATTTTCTATCTGTCTACCAATTTGTTTTAAGGTAGCCAGAGGAATGTCATTTCCACTGACCGCGAAACTAATGGTAGGCCGCACCGCCTCAAGCTTGGAAACCACCAAAGGTTCCATTCCTGTAGGGAAAGTGGGCACCCTATCCACAGCATTTTTTACTTCAAGAAGCATAAAATCTATATCCCTGCCCTTTTCAATCTCCACGTTGATGCTTCCGCTATTTTCCCTTGAGGTGGAGGTTACCCGTTCCACCCCTTGAAGTCCCTTAAGGTTGTCCTCAATCTTTAATACAATTCCTTCTTCCACTTCCAAGGGGGAAGCCCCAGGATAGGTGATATTGATCAATACATTCTGGGATTCCACCAGGGGAAAAAATGAAGATTTAAGGGAAAACGCCCCTACAATTCCAAAAATGAAAAAGGCAATGATAATCACATTGACCGCTACGTGGTACTTGATAAAATAGGATATGACCTTTTTCACGATTTAGCCCTTTTGGATTTAGCAGCATCGAATACTTTCACTACCATTCCGGTATAAGCTCCGGAAACTGCCTTGGAAACAATAACTTCATCATTGGGAACATCTTTGAGCACCACCTTTTTATCCGTGAAGTAAACGGGATTTACATTAATGACATCCAAGATGGAATCACGAACCACAAAAATCTGGTTGTTTTCCAACAGCAAGGAACGATCCACTTCAATGGCGTTGGGTTCCTCCTTGGCCTCGAGGCTGGCCTCCAAATATTGCCCTTCCTTGAGCTTATCCCCACTGACCTCAATATAGACGGTAATGGTTTGGGAGTTTTGATCCACCCGGCCGTTCACCCGAGTCACTTCCCCCGTAAATTTTTCAGTTTTTTCCAGATTGAAAAGTTCAACTTCCTTGCCCACGGTCAAATAATCGCCGTAGGTTTTGCTTACGGAAACTTCTAGCTCATACACTCCTGTATTGATAAATTCACCCAATTTTTGCCCTACCCTGATCAAAGTTCCTTCGGTGACCAAAGCGTCCGTTAACACACCCTTAAATGGGGCTGATATGGTATACTTGGACAAGCGTTGTTCCAAGTTCTTTACATTATAATAGTTGGATATTACTCCGCGGCCAGAGATGAAAAATTTTTCCTTTTCATTGGTCATTTCCGGTAATTTAGGTGTGGTTTTGTCCAAATCAAAGCCATTGAGATAGTCCTGCCATTTGGGATATATGGTAGGGTAATCCAACCTTAAATCCGGCATAATGGAGGTAAGTAAATTGTATAAGTTGCTTTTGGCCGACTGGACTGATGCGTAGTATTCGTTGGCATCTATGCGGATTAAAGTCTGTCCTGCACCGTACTCCTGCCCAGTGCGGAATAATTTGCTCCCTGACCTAAAAACCCCCTGAACTTCCGAAAAAAGTTCTACACGTCTTTTGGCCCTTAAGTTTCCATTGGCTGGAACCACTATGGGAACTGTGGCATTTTTGACCGTGTCCACAAAGACCGTTTTAACCACCCTTTGGGGTTGTGGGCGTTTATCCTTCTTGCTTCCTGCAATCATTCTAGCGAAGAAAATGGACAGAAAAATAATAAGGCCACCTGCAATGACCGAGAAAATGAGCTTGCGCATGTGTTGGTACCGATTAGTCTTTGCAAAACTATTGGCTAATGCATACTTGCTTGGTTAAATATTTCATAAATGTGAACTGTTCTTTGTAAAAAGGACACAAAAAAAGGGGATACACGCCTGTATCCCCAAACCAAACAAACTAAAGTATAACTAACTACTCATTATCGTCAACATCTTCAAATTTTGTATCAGCCATTCGTGTGCGCTGTAGCTGTATTTCGTTGAACTTGGGATTCAAGCTTTTTTCATCGGTATCAAATACCAAAAACTGTCTTGTATCCATCTCTTGCAGCCCTTTGTAGGAATTAAACCTATTGTTCTGCAACTGTAATATTTTTAAGCTCGCCAACTGTCCAAATTCTGAAGGTATCTCTCCTCCCAATTGATTGTTGGCCAGTACCAATTCCTTTAATTCTCCTAGATTTCCCATTTCTTCCGGAATGGTTCCCTCCAAACTGTTTTCGAAGAGGCCCAAGGCTTCCAGTTTCGTAAGATTTCCGATAGTGCTTGGGATAATGCCCTTCAAATTGTTACTGGACAGGTTCAGCTCCCGTAGATTTTTGAGTTCCCCAAAGGTTGGTGGTATGGAACCGCTCAAAAAATTGTTGAACATGGAAAATACCTCCAACTCCTGAAGTTGACCAATTCCAATGGGCAATGCACCTTTGATCCTGTTCATTTCCAGTCGCAATACCTTCAAACTTTTCAACTTTACAATGTCCTTGGGTAAAACCCCGGTAATGCTGTTGAATGCCAAATTGAGGTGCGTAAGATGCTTAAGCTTTCCTATACTCTCTGGAAGAATTCCATCCAAATTGTTCATGAAAAGATTAATTCCCACTACATGATTGTCCTTTACCTTAACCCCTTTCCATTGGGCAACCGGTTCGTCCAGATTCCAGGTAACCTTCCAGTCCGATCCCTTGGTGCTGTGGTAAAGATCCAACAAAACAGCTTTTTCTTTGGTAGAGATCTCTCCATTGGCCCATCCAATTGTGGAAGCCATTACCAAAAAGCAAAAAACGGTTAGTCTTATCATGAGTTACAATTCAGTTTATAAGAATTTACCTACAAATTACGCATTGAGACAGCAACTCTACAAATTAAATAGGTGTAAGCAGGGAAAAATGTTGTAAACAGGGTGAAAAATGTGGTGTAGAACACGCTATTCCCGTAAATTTAGCATGAACCGGCTAGGAGTGTCTGAATACACCCATACTGTCAGGTCGAGCGCAGTCGAGACCAACTTAACAACCCTTTTTTTAAAGACTTCTCGACTGCGCTCGAAGTGACTATCATAATATTAATCCAAGGATTCCAGCTCATGGGAAAGACTTTCCCAATCTTGCATTAGGGTCTCCAATTCTTTCTTTTTGCCTTGATAGCCATCAAAAAAGTCGGGCTTGGCAATGGTTGCATCGTAATCCATGAGTAGGTCGTGATCAATTTCGGCAATTTCCTTTTCCAATTGCGAAATCTTCTTTTCCACCCCACTCAATTTGTTTTTAAGTGATTTTAGCTTCTTTTGGGCCTGATAATCATTTTCCTTGGGTTTTTCAATTTTGACTTGGGTCTTTCGCTCTCCTTTTTCAATTTTTCGAAAATCCTCAGCCTTTCGTTGCTCCAAATAAAAGTCAATATCCCCCAAATATTCCTTGATTCGGCCTTCCTTGAATTCATATACCCTATCGGTCAATCCCTGAAGAAAATCCCTGTCGTGGGAAACCAGTACCAAGGTGCCCTCAAAGTTTTGTAAGGCCTGTTTCAGTACATTCTTGGATTTAATATCCAAGTGGTTGGTGGGTTCGTCCATGACCAACACGTTGAATGGCTGAAGCAGCATTTTGGCCAGTGCCAAACGGTTTCTTTCCCCTCCGGAAAGTACTTTTACATACTTCTCCACCTCATCCCCTCTAAAGAGAAAGGAGCCCAAAATGTCCCTTACTTTACTTCGGTTGCTCTCATTGGCTTCATCAATCATGGTATCCAAAATGGTCTTGTTACCATCCAGATATTCCGCTTGGTTTTGGGCAAAATATCCGATTTGGACGTTATGCCCTATCTTAATGCTTCCTCCGTGATCCAGTTCGCCCACCATGATCTTCGCCAAGGTGGTCTTTCCTTGCCCATTCTGACCTACGAAAGCGGTTTTACTGCCGCGTTCCACCAAAAGATCAATTCCAGTCAATACATGATTGTCACCATAACTTTTGGAAAGATTTTCCAATTCTGCCACCACTTTTCCTGGGGTAACGGAAACTGGAAATCTTACATTCATAACGCTATTGTCCTCCTCATCCACTTCAATGCGTTCCAGCTTGTCCAATTTTTTGATCAGGGATTGCGCCATAGAGGCCTTGGTAGCCTTCGCACGAAACTTTTCAATGAGTTTTTCGGTCTGTTGGATTTGCTTTTCCTGATTTTTCTGGGCATTCAATTGCTGCTCTTTCATCTCCATTCTAAGCTCCAGAAACTTGGTGTACGGTTTGTTGTAATCATAAATCCGTCCCAGTGAAATCTCAATGGTTCTATTGGTCACATTATCCAAGAACATCTTGTCGTGGGAAACGATGACCACAGCACCGCCATAATTTTTTAAAAACTGCTCCAACCAGATAATGGATTCGATATCCAAATGGTTGGTAGGCTCGTCCAAAAGCAGCACATCATTGTTTTGAAGCAGGAGTTTGGCCAACTCAATCCGCATGCGCCATCCACCGGAAAAGGTATCGGTGATCTTGTCGAAATCCTCCCGTTTAAAACCCAATCCAATCAGTACCTTTTCGGTATCTCCCTGATAGTTGTAGCCGCCCAGGATTTCATAACGATGGGTCACATCGGTCAAATCTACCATCAATTGGTTGTAGCCTTCGCTTTCGTAATCGGTACGTTCGGCCAACTCTTGGTTGATCTTTTCCAAATGGAGTTCCAAGGCTTTGATTTCGGTAAAAGCTTGATAGGATTCTTCCAAAACGGTTCGTCCCTGTTCAAAATCAATGTCCTGCTTTAAAAAACCAATCTTAATGTCCTTTTCAGTGGCAATTGTTCCCGTATCTGGAGCCATTTCCTTGGAAAGCAACTTGAGCAAAGTGGACTTGCCAGCCCCATTTTTCCCGATAAGTCCAACACGGTCCCCCCCGTTCAACCGAAAGGCGATTTCCTCAAAAAGATATTCGCCCCCAAAGGCGACCGAAAGATTGTGAATATTAAGCATTTTATGTGACCTGAATTACATAACAAAAGAGGGTTAATCCGTACTTTTGCATCAAAATCGCTGCAAATGTTAAAAAAAGGAAACAAACTCTACAGCATTTTAACAGGAAGTTGCCCTAAATGCCATGAAGAGAGTATGTATGAAAGCACGAATCCCTATGCCATTTCCCAACTGTTCAAGATGCATGAACGTTGTTCGCACTGTGGCACCAAATATAAAATTGAGCCTTCATTTTTCTATGGCTCCATGTATGTGAGTTATGCGGTAGGTATTGCCTTTGGCACCGCTGCGTTTGTCATTGCTTTTTTGATTTTGGGAGCCTCCCTGGTCAACACTTTTATTGCAATAGTTTTGACCCTAATCGTGTTTTTACCTGTGATCATAAGATTGTCCCGAAATATCTGGATCAATTTCTTTTTTAAGTACGAACCTGAGGTCAAGGGTCACGTTGGTCAGTAACAGGTTGATTCTACCTTACCCTTATTAATTGGCCATTTTGTGTTCTTCCAATAGGTTGACACGAACCTGCCTTGCCGGCAGGCAGGTTTCACAAATTGTCACGAATGTGATGGATCCCTATCTCTGACAACTTGTGGGCAAGAAGCAATAATTGCATGTTTTTACTCTAATGTCTTTTTTGGAAAATACTTCTTGGTGAATCTCTCAATATTGATTTCTGAATCCAGATTGGCTCCTTTTTCAATATGGTTGAAGAGTTGCCCGGAAGCATAAGGGGCTATCATTACCCCACGGGAACCAAAACCATTTAATACATAAAGGCCTTTATGTTCCGGATGCTGCCCAACTAAAGGTCGCCTATCCACAACCGTGGGTCTGATCCCAGCTACATGATCTACAATTTCAAAATCGCACTTAAGGAACGTTTTTAATTTTTCCAAGAGTTCGGATTTGGCCTCTTTGGTAGGAGCATTGGTCTTGTCTTTCCATTTGTAGGTAGCTCCAACCCGATAAAGATCATTCCCCATTGGAATGGTAAACACTCCCGATTTGATCACATTTTCCTCTTTATAGTCCGGTGCGTTGATGGTCAAAAGCTCTCCTTTGGTCCCATTTAGCGGCAAATACTGGAAAAATGGGTTGTTTTTAAGCCCATAGCCTTCGCAAAAGACAATTTGCTTGGCCTTGATGGTTTTATAGGAAATATAATCAGGAAACGTCTTAAAATGGTTAAAGTTGAAGGAGTGAAGGGTTAAATTGCCTTTATCTTGTAAATATTGGGTGTAGGACGCCAGCAGCACAGCAGTATCAATACGACCTGTGTGCAGCACTTCGCCAAAACCGTAAGGAGCATCCAACGAAGGGTTTTGGTTTTCTTGGATCCTGGTGGACATAAAATTTTCCAGTCCAGGTTTATCAGCTGCCTCAAACCAAAGATTCTGTTCTTCAATGGATGCAAACTTGCGAAGTACCCGCAATTTATAATCCAGCTCTACTCCCAATTTTTGTTCCAAATCCGTATAAAATGGCATGGCCAAATCCAATTGTTCGTTGGCCTTCCAAGCCAGGGTAAAACGCTTTAGAATAACCGGGTTGTACATACCCCCTGCCACCAAGGAGGATTGTTGGGAGTTATCTGAAACAACATGGTATGTCTTCCCTGCTTTTTCAAGAGTTTCACAAAAAGAGATTCCGGCCAAGCCGAGGCCAACTACTAGGTAATCCAACATGGGGCGAATTTATAAATACTGGACGAGATTATGGGTTTAAGGTTTAATCTTGGATTGTTGGATTGTTGGATTGTTGGAAGATCGTAATCCTTATTACAGTAGACTGGTAAACAAAAAAACGCCGCACTTTCGTGCGGCGTTTTGCTGTATAGAATTGGAAATTTATTTTGGGCTTTGGGATTCCGACTTTCGTCGGAATTAATTCGTCTTGCAACTTTGATACGCCTTTCGGCTCTCAAAGTTGAGTCTCATTAATACGCCCACATATCCTGTTCCCTATCGCGGATGACCTCCTTGATTCGTTTGGCCTCCAACAACTGGAACAGTGCATTGTCAAATACGTAATCGTCTATTTCACGATCCCCATGGACATTGTCCTCCTTATAGATAACCCCGTTGAATCGGCGTGCGTTCAAGAGCATATCAAAGGAAATGGGTCGCGCGGAGTTACGCTGGTTATAGACCTTGGCATCATGCAGGACTTGACGGGCGGCAGGATACCATATCCAGAAAAGTTCTACTTTGTTTTCGCCTGGATCTACAGACTCGTCATCAATAAAGTTTACATCCGGAGCTACAGGGGCAATTCCCAATAGTCTGTACTTCAACTCACCTTGACGCTTGTCAAAATACCACATTCCCTTTATGCGATACTCTTCAATATCGGCTGCGCTCAAATCCCTTTGGTTGATAAACTCCGCAGAAATCTGCTCACCAGCGTTCAATTGCTCGTATCCAAGGTCGGTGGTATCTACCTTTCTTAACGTAGCGCTTAAGTCTCCTAAAGTTCGTTTTTCAGTGAAATACGAATCGGTGTACACCTCGGTCAGTTTTCCATTTCTGATGTTCTTCATCAAAACATGGTACAAAGACCTTCTGTCCGCTCCAATACCTATGGTATCGGTTGGGTAGTACAATGGAAAGTTAACACGCTCGTCCAGGTCAATGGTCTCCCATACGGTCTTGGACCAAAGGATGTCCCTATCGTCTACATATCCGTAGGCTAGGGGGGCGTCATTGTCCTGTTCTTTTTGGGCCTCGGTCTTTACACCTATATCCTGTGGCAACTTGGCATTCAAGATGTTTGCCTGACCCAGCATGGATACGGGAGCAAAAGCCAACGCTCCAATAATTAATGCATTTTTCCAATTCATGATTATACTTCTATACTTAATTAATTTGTAAGCTCAACAACTACAGGAGATACTTTCTTCAACTTGTAGCTTCTATTGTTGGTAATGTATGCGTTGATATCAAATATCTGAACGGCGTCACCTCTTTTCGCTCTCTTAAGGGCAGATTTGGCTTGTGCGTTCAACTTATTGCCATTAACTACTATTGTAGGTTGACCTGGCACTTTGAACTTAAATCCACCTACAGCAAGGTTCAAGTCAAAATCAAAATCTTCCAACATAGCGCCTACGGTAGAAATCTCAAGGTTTCTTCTTGGCATTTTAACGCTACCGGCCTCACCACGTACGGTACCACCTGGTCTTGGGATATCCTTGATCCTAAACTCCGACTTGGTGGAGATTGGTTGACCATCTGGCAATGTACCTGATGCAGTAATAGTAACCGTTCTACCTGTACCTGGATTCATAATATAGTTGCTACCGCTTCTTCTGGTCAAACCAGTTGCTCTAGCATTAACTTTGTTATCTGGAATACCAGGAATGGAGATGGTCATAGGGTTGGCCACACCACGGTAAACAACATTCATTTTATCGGCAGAGATAACTGCAGCATTAGGCTTAGTGATAGTGGCGAAGGTGTTGTTCACCTCAACAGGAATCTCTTCACCATCCTGCATAAAGAACATAGTTCCAGAAACAGTATGGTCACCGGCAGCACCGGCACTGATCAACAGCTTGATACCACCTTCTTCCAAGATATAATCCTTATCAGCAGTAAGGTTTCTACCATCCAACTTCAACTCGGCCCTAACTGGCTTGGAAGAGTTGTCAGTCTTACTGATGATAATTTTACCATCGTACTTCTCACCTGTGTAAAAAGCAGTTTTGGAAGCGGACAAGGATGTAGCGAAATTCTTTAAGGAAACGGCTTCTGTCAAGTTACCTTCCAAAAGTCCTTTCAATACTTCTTGCTCTGTAGACATGATATCTGCCTGCAACTGTGTGATCTTGGTCAACGAAGCTACCAAAGGATAACCCTCAAAGTGGTAGTTCATCCAATCTACTTTGACTCCATCTCTTTGTCTCTCAACCTTGCCATTCTGATCACCAGTTTCAAAACGGGTTTGAACAGCTCCTTTTATCTCTCCCATGTTTTCTGGAAGTGCAGCAGAAATCTTGGTTCTATAATTATTCAATTTTGACAAGAACTCTTGACCATCCGGCTTTAAGTCATCGCCTTTAAAGAATAGATTGTCCAAATAGTCAGACTTATCCATTACAACATAGTTGTTGGGATCTTCCTGATCGGCCAACATACCCTTTTTCAACTCCTCCAAGTACTCGTAGTACTCATTGGAAAGTTGTTGAACAGTCTGAGCCTTTTCATACAACGGACCGTACTTAATCGCATCTTCAGATGCCTTGGTCCCAAGACCTTCAAAATAGGCCAAATTGTTTGCTTCGGCTTTTTCGTTGGAAGTCTCCAATTTTGCATTCATCAAACCGAATGCAGCGAGAACCTCCTTGCTCATATTTAATGCCAACATCGCGATGAAGATCAAGTACATAAGGTTGATCATCTTCTGACGTGGTGTCTGTTTTCCTGATGCCATGTTTTTTATCTAATTAGAATTATTAATTAATTTGATCTGGGGTTTGGTATATCAATTAAACCCTAATTAGTTTTTGCTCATGGCAGAAAGCATACCTCCATAAACTCCGTTCAAGGAAGAAAGGTTGGTAGCCAAAGATTCCATTTGCTCTTTAAGAGCCCCGGCATTCTGTACTACTTCCTCATTGATGGAAGCTTGACGGCTAGCGCTTTCCAATTGTACTTTGTACAAGCTGTTCAAAGACTCCATTTGAGCGGCGGCGTGAGACAACTCTTCAGAGTACTTCTTAGTGTGCTGGATAGCATCTGTTGTAGGAGCGATGTTTTTGGCAGCTCCCTCAAAATTCTTGATGCTCTCACCCAAGCTGTTGAACAACTCAGAATCGATATTGGCTTCTTTCAATAGATCATCCAATTTTCTGGAAAGAAGACCCTCAGCTTCTTTAGCTTGCTTCGCGTCATTCTTGTTTCCTTTGGACTGACCATTGGCCAATTCTGGATACACCAAAGACCAATCGTACTCGTCATCTACTGGTTCAAACGCAGAGATTGCAAAGATCAATGCCTCAGTAATAAGTCCGATAGCAAGAAGTAACCCCCCGTTCAGTGGTCCAAATTCCCAGTGAAGGATTTTAAATAGTGCACCAATAATTACTACCGATGCCCCAAGGCCGTAGGCCATGTTAAACAGCTTTTTTGTTGATTTTGACTGTGCCATAATTCTAGTTTTAATTAAGTTATATAAATAAGTATTTGGTTACTGGTTTATATAATGCTCTCTTTCTTAATTTATCTAGCAGAAGGTAACCCGTTTCTTCTACCGTTGGTGGAATCTTCCTCGCCCATATAATCCTGAACGGTTCTGAATCCGATATAGCTACGTGCGGAATCCTGGTATTCGTAATCACGCGTACTTACTTGCAAGAAATAAGCAACGTCTTTCCAAGACCCTCCACGGATCACTTTTCTTTGGTTCTGTCCCGATCCAATATTTGGATTCATGGTGGACAGGTATTCATAGGCTCCTTGGTCAAAGCTGGAGCTTGTCCACTCCGCTACATTACCGGCCATGTTGTAAAGATTGTAATCGTTTGGCTCATAAGACTTTGCCTCCACAGTGTACAGGGCAGCATCGGCTGCGTAATCCCCGCGTTGTGGTTTAAAGTTGGCCATAAAACAACCTGTGTCGCTGATCACATATGGACCACCCCAAGGATAGGTTCCTCCTTCAATTCCACCACGGGCAGCGTACTCCCATTCAGCTTCTGTAGGCAACCTAAACTGGTTTACAAATTGTTTGCCCCTTGATTTTTGATCATCGTTCTTGAACTTGGTTCTCCAGTTACAGAACGCCTTGGCCTGCATCCAGTTTACCCCCACAACAGGATAATCGCTGTATGCATCGTGCCAAAAGTAATCATTGTGCATGGGTTCGTTATAGGAATACTCAAAATCCTTGATCCATACCGTAGTATCCGGATAGATTTCAAGTTCCTCGTGCTTAATAAAGTCTTTTCTTCTACCTTTTTTAGCTCTGGCGGCCGCTTCAATGTCCATCCAACTGTATTTGTACTTCAATTGGGTAACATCAATGGAACGCAATCCATTATAACTTTCCTCTTCAGGTAAGTAAATGGAATCCATCACTTCGGCGTAGTACTCATCAGGATATTCTGAAGTATCCCAAACCAAGTCCACATCCTTGTTCAAGGCCCTACCTTCATAACCGGTCTCTCCAAGACCAGCATAGTTGTCGAGCATATATTTGTCGTAAACTGAAATTCTGGAAGTGTCAGTGTCCTTGAAGGCATATTCCCCAATCCCTTCATCTTCTGGGCCAATGCCCAACTCATCGGCCAAGATGGCCAATTTGGTTCTGGTAATGGAATCCTTCACCCACTCCACAAACTGTCGATACTCACTATTGGTAATTTCCGTATCATCCATATAAAAGGAACGAACGGTCACCGTTCTAGTAGGAGCATTCAACACTTTAGCCTGATCTTCCTCAGCCTTACCCATTACGTAGGAGCCACGGGGAATTAGTTCCATCCCATAGGGTTTCTCTGGATACCATTTTTTTCCTTGGGCTCCAACGAGTTCACCTTTTGACTTTGAATTTGAACCGCAACTAGCGAGTAAAAAAGCAAGTGCTATAGATGAAAAGAATAGCTTTCTCATACTTTAGGTTAAATTTTCGATTTAGTTTTTTAAACTGTGCTACACAAATTTCTTATTCTCAAAACTGATTTTTGAATAAATTATTGTGTAAAAACAGTTAATGCTCAAAATTTAATTTGTTCAGTTAAAGCCCTTTCTGTAAGCTTTGAACCACCTTTCGGGAATCTTCTGGTTGCAAGCATCCAAATAGTCCTCCTCGGTGCATGGTAATAACGCCGCCGAATTTGTTTTAGTATGTTCGGGTAAAATTGATGGGACCTCAACCCACCAACGTTCAGTAATATGGCTTTTATAGAAGATCAGTTCTTCGGTATCCGTTGGTACAGTAAACTTGGTGAAGTCCTCACTCTTGGAACTTGGAAACTCCGTTATCCTAAAACTGATGCCTTCAATAAAGTACCAGATAATTTGCGCAATCATTTGGAAAGCCTGAAGCGAGTTCTCGCCCTCATAAATTCCAAACAGGGAGACCTTATCGCTTATGCCTGCATAACGTGCTATGGCACAAATCTCCCTTCCTGTAAATCCGTTGGGGGAAAAGTTTTTGTACAAGCCCATTTCGCTGGCGCGAATGGCCCTTAAATCCAAACTAACAATATGGGAACTTCTCAAAATGGGTTCCGCCAATGAAATATTGGCCGCAATATCTCCCAAACGATAGGCATCAAAGAAAAGTCGTTCCATCAAATCAATTTCTTCCTGGGCATTGAAATAACTTTGGTAGCCAATGTTGGAAAAATTGAAAAGATTGTTGGGTTTGTCTGTTATGATTCGGGTCATGTAGGAGTGGGAAGATATCAACTCTTCTTCCTCTCCAAAATCAAACCGGCTGTCAATGGACACCAGGTTGACCATGTCCCTGATTTTATCAAATGCCCTATAGGTTGGAAATGTGATATCCTGGGTGGCCCCTATTATAATAGGTATAATATTTTCCTCCAAAAGACCGGCCACTACCTCTTTTACCACAAAGTAGGTATCCTCTACGGTATCTCCTTCCTCTATATCGCCGATGTCCAAAATGGTGGAATTCCAGTTACCTGTCATAAGACGATACAACTGGATTCGGATTTCATCCACATCCAAGCGTTCGGGTTTTTTCTCGAAGGCATTTCGGGATTCATTTACCGCAAAGATGGCCACCGTTGCATTGGCAAATACAGGTAGCCCTTTCTTCTCTGTGTGCTTATGGATGTTTTTTCCCAGGGCCTGGGGCGGAAGTAATTCTGAATAGGCCAGTACCTTATCACTGACCGGAACCAAAAAATCGAATGCCATTTACTTTTTTGCTTTCGCCTTTGTTTTCTTTTTAGGTGTTTTCTTTTCCAAAAGGGCTTGTACCTCTTCCAAGGAAATCTTGGTTGCATCCACATCCTTGGACAACTCCACCTTGATTCTACCCTTAATAATATTATGTCGTCCCCATCGGGCCTTTTCAATACGGATTTTCTCGGCAGGCCATTCCCGGACCAATTTCTCGGCCTCCTTAACTTTTTTGGCCTCAATAAGCTCTCCTATATCCGCTTGGGTCAAATTATCAAAATCGTATTTTTTGTTGACGTTGATGAACATTCCGTTCCATTTGATGAAAGGACCAAAACGTCCAACCCCTTTGGTAACTTCCAAATTTTCATAATGGGCGATGGGGGCATCTGCCTTTTGCTTGGCCTTGATCAACTCAATGGCACGATCCATATCCACATCAAAAGCACTTTCTCCCTTATCCAGGGAAATGAACTTTTTACCAAAACGGACATAAGGGCCAAATCTACCCACATTGGCTTCCACTTCCTCCCCTTCATACTGACCCAATTTTCTTGGGAGTTGAAAAAGCTCCATGGCCTCTTCAAAAGTAATAGTGGAAATGGACTGTTCCGGTAACAAACTGGCAAACAATGGTTTTTCTTCCTCTTCCACGGTGCCTATTTGAACCATGGGACCAAAACGTCCCAATCTTGCGGCGACTTGTCTCCCCGATTTTGGATCGGTCCCCAAAACCCGTTCCCCGCTGGCGCGTTCTGCGTTTTCCTCAACATGAAGCACTTTGGGGTGAAAGTCCTTATAGAACTCCTGCATCATTTTTTGCCAATCTTCTTCCCCATCGGCAATTTCATCAAAGTTCTCCTCAACCTTTGCTGTAAAATTGTAATCCAGTATGGTGGTAAAATGACTCACCAAGAAATCGTTCACGATCATTCCAATATCTGTGGGCACCAATTTACCCTTATCGGAACCTATCATCTCGGAAAGTGATTTCTCAGCTATGTTTCCCGCTTCCAACAGCAACTGGGTATATTTTCTTTCCGTTCCTTCCACAGTTCCCTTCTCTACATACCCTCTGTTTTGAATGGTGGAAATAGTTGGGGCATAAGTGGATGGTCTTCCTATGCCAAGCTCCTCCAACTTTTTTACCAAAGAAGCTTCGGTATATCTATAAGGTGGTCGTGTGAAACGTTGGGTGGCCGTGATATAATTATTTTCAAGTGCTTCACCCACACTCATAGCAGGTAACATTCCTTCCTGTTCTTCAACACTATCCTCTTCATCAATGCCTTCCAGATATACCTTAAGGAATCCATCAAACTTGACCACCTCCCCATTGGCAGCGAATTCCTCGCCATGGGTATTGGCCTTGATCTTTACATTGGTGCGTTCCAATTGGGCATCGCTCATCTGGGAAGCCAAGGTCCGTTTCCAAATCAATTCGTATAATTTGGCTTGATCTCTTTCCAAGGATGGGTTTTGGTTGGACATATCCGTAGGTCGAATGGCTTCGTGAGCTTCTTGTGCTCCTTTGGATTTGCCCGTATAGTTCCTCACCTTGCTATAGGACTCCCCATAATTTTGAACAATGGCGTCCTTGGCAGCATTCAGCGCTTCACTGGAAAGGTTAACACTGTCCGTTCTCATGTAGGTAATCAAACCTGCTTCATATAAGCGCTGCGCCACTTGCATGGTACGGCTTACTGAAAAGTAAAGTTTACGAGAGGCTTCCTGTTGCAAGGTTGAAGTTGTAAACGGAGGTGCCGGGGATTTTTTGGCCGGCTTTTTGTCCAGACTGGCCACGGAAAATTCCGCACCCATATTTTGTTGCAAAAAGCTTTCTGCGGCTTCCTTGGTTGGAAAGGTTTTACCCAATTTGGCGGCAAAATTATTTCCGTTGGAAGTTTTGAATTCGGCACGGATTCTATACGAAGCCTCTGGAGTGAAATCTTCAATCTCCCGCTCCCGTTCCACAATCAGTCGTACAGCAACAGACTGCACCCGACCTGCGGACAATCCCGGTTTTATTTTTTTCCAAAGCACTGGAGAGAGTTCGTATCCCACCAGTCTGTCCAAGACCCTTCGGGCTTGTTGGGCGTTCACTAAATTATAGTTGATTTCCCTTGGATTTTCTATGGCCTTCTGGATGGCCGATTTGGTAATGGAGTTGAAAACAATTCGTTTGGTTCGGCTTTTATCCAATTTTAGAGCTTCTGCCAAATGCCATGAAATGGCCTCCCCTTCCCGGTCCTCATCACTGGCCAACCAAATGGTATCTGCTTTTTGAGCCAAATCCTTCAGTTTTTTCACCAAGGTTTTCTTTTCCTTGTCAACCGTGTATTTGGGTTTAAATCCATTGTCTACATCAACACCAAGTTCCTTGGAAGGTAGGTCTACAATATGACCAAAACTGGATTCTACCTGAAAGTCCTTTCCTAGAAAACGCTCAATGGTCTTAGCCTTCGCAGGTGACTCAACTATAACTAAATTCTTAGGCATGCAACGGGGTTTAGAGGTAACAAAAGTATATGAATTTTTCGATTTTGACTTTTTGACAAAATAAAGCGCAAAAAAATATCCCGCTTAAAACGGGATATTACAGAAGCTTATTGTATTTGATTACTTCAAGTCAATTTGGCTCATCAGCCTGATGTCGTCATCCAAATATTCATATTGATACAGCACCTCATCGCCAACCATGATCAAATGGCTTTCCAAAGGAATTACATCAAACGTAACAATATCTTTAAAATGATTTAACTGTTCCAACTCCATCACATCGGTCTTGTCGTAGACCTTGAGCCCCGAACTTCCATCGCACACAAATAACTTTTCATCCCGTATCCCCAAACCATAGGGTTCATCCATGGGATAATCCACGGTCAACTCGGGATTTTCAATATCTGATATATCCACAATAAAGAGTCCACTTTCCAAAGCCCCACAGTTGTTTCCACCTCTCAAGGTCACGTAGGCATAGTCCCCATCCACCACAACAGGATCACAGGCAGTGCCATGTTGAAACTCGGACACAAAAGTTGGGGTTGCAGGGGAGGTAATATCATAAATGTACATCCCTCTCATACTTCCCAAAAACAAATGGTTGCCCCTATTGAAAATGGTTTCAATATCGAATCCGGCATATACATCTTCCAAGTCTACCGGGTTATCCAAATCGGAAATGTTGAATACATTAATATTATGACTGTCCACAGCATAGAGATAATCTTCCACGATTTTAAACCTCGCCAGCGACCCTCCTTGTCCAGCGCCTCCTGCATCAGAAACTTCTGCCAAGGCTATATCGCCAAAAAATATCACATCTGTATTTCTTTGTTCCTCCACTTCGGCAATCAGTCTTCTTTCTGTGGTAGTTTCCCATCCGATCAATACTTCGGTTTCCCAATCAAAATCCTCATTCTCCACAATATCGGCTTCAAAGGGCCAGAAGACATTATTATATAACACATTCTCCAATCGGTTAACCTGCGATATATTATTGATGTCAGAGATATCCAAAACCACAAGATCGGTCAAACTGTCGGCATATAGGAAATCGTCCTTAACGGAAATATCCACATTCCCAGGAATTTTGATAAAGGCAATTTTTCTAGGCTGGAGCGCATTGGAATTGTCAATCACGTGCACCCCTTGGTATTTGTCATTGATAAAGATGTAATCTTGATAGGTATACACTTTCCCCGATTCATTGATAGGGGTTGGAGCAATAATGTCAATAGTGGTTAGTTCTGCCTTGCTGATCACAAGGGGCCTGGCAACCAAGTATTCTGCATAATCGCTATCATCATTGGATTCGCAGGACACAAAGCTTATGGCAACCAAGGACAAAACCAGTAGAATTTTCTTTTTCATTTTTTGTATAAGTTTATTGGATTGTATAGCATTTGTTAGATAAGAAGTCTGGAATAACGTTGCGTGGATTTTCACAAAAAAGTTTAAATATATCCCGTATAAAACCATACATTTATTGAGAATACTGCAAACTAAGAACACTTTTTTTATTAACCTGTTGAGAACACTTTTTTTATCCACCTTGTTCCTTATTGGAATAAGCAGCACGGCGCAAAAACCGTTTAAGGCCTACAATCAAAACATTTCAGGAACCGACGTCCAAGTTAAAATGATTCCTATCCAGGGCGGCACATTTACCATGGGTAGTCCGTCCAACGAAAAGGGTAGATCCAGTGATGAAGGACCAACCCATTTGGTTGAAGTTGCACCCTTCTGGATGGCGGAATTTGAAATCACTTGGGATTTGTACAATCTTTATGTGCATAGGTCCATTGACAACCAAAGGGATTCCAAAAAACTGGCCAATGAAGCTTCTATTGAAGTTGATGCGGTTTCTGGAGCCACGGTTCCCTATATTGTTATGGATTTTGGTATGGGCGTCGAAGGGCATCCAGCGGTGAGCATGACCCAGCTGGCCGCCTCCAGATTTTGTGAATGGCTTACCGCCATGACCGGTAACTTTTACAGACTCCCCACCGAAGCCGAATGGGAATATGCCTGCAGGGCAGGCTCACAAGATGCCTACGCTTTCGGAAATAGTGCTTCCAATCTGGACGACTATGCCTGGTTCAAAGAAAACAGCAATGGAAAAACACACCAAGTAGGTCAAAAAAACCCCAATGCTTGGGGACTTTACGATATGCACGGAAACGTGGCAGAATGGACCTTGGACAAATATGATGCGGAAACCTATTCCAAGCGGAAAAAAAAGACCAACGTGAATCCGTTTGTAAAACCGGACAAAACCTACCCGAGAACATTGAAGGGAGGCTCCTGGGCAGATGCTGCAGACCGATTAAGAAGCGCATCCCGAAAAGTTTCCCAAAAGAAATGGAAAATAAGAGACCCTCAAATCCCAAAAAGTAAATGGTGGCATACCGATGCCCCCTTTATCGGATTTAGAATTGTTAGGCCCTATAAAACCCCTAGTGCCGAAGAACAAAAAGTATATTGGAAGGAAAAACATACAAACTAAAACCATGTCGCAAAATCGCAAAAACAACGTAGCAGAAAAATTGAACAGAAGATCGTTCGTCAAAACCACCGGACTCGCAACCGGTGCGTTAATGACCAGCTCCCTACCCATGAATGCTATGGGTTATGTAGCAGGAAACCAAAAATTGAAACTCGCCCTGGTTGGGTGTGGGGGACGTGGTACCGGTGCCGCGGTTCAGGCCCTAACGGCCGACCCAGATGTAGAATTGGTAGCAATGGCCGATGCTTTTCAAGACCGTCTTGAAAACAGCCTGACCGCCATCACGGAACATTTTGATGGGGAGCGCAAGATCAATATAAAAGAGAAGAATCGTTTTGTGGGCTTTGATGCCTATTCCAAGGCCATAGATATGGCAGATGTGGTCATTTTAACCACCCCTCCAGGATTTCGTCCCTTGCATTTTGAATACGCCATTGCGCAAGACAAACATGTATTTATGGAAAAACCCGTGGCCACAGATCCAGCCGGGGTTAGACGCGTATTGAAAAGCGCCAAAATTGCCAAGGAGAAAAAACTGAACGTGGTTGTTGGGCTGCAACGCCATTACGAGAAAAAATACCACAGGCTTTATGAGCAAGTTCAAAATGGCGCCATTGGACAAATTGTATCGGGCCAAGTGTACTGGAACAGTCGTGGGGTTTGGGTCAGACCAAGAACGCCAGAACAAACAGAGATGGAATACCAGATGCGCAATTGGTATTACTTCAATTGGTTGTGTGGTGACCATATATTGGAGCAGCATATCCATAACATTGATGTGGCCAACTGGTTTATTGGGGAATATCCAGCCTCAGCCCAAGGTATGGGCGGTAGGCAAACCAGAAATGGCAAGGACCATGGCGAAATTTATGATCACCACTTCGTGGAATTCACCTATCCGAGCGGAGCTGTAATCTCTAGTCAGTGCAGACATCAAAAAGGGTGTTTTTCAAGAGTAGACGAGGTATTCCAGGGTTCCAAAGGAGGAATCGTGACTGGCAGCGGAGTGATTTCGGACTTGGGAGGAAATACCATTCTCAATACCAAAAAGGAAGGGGATCCCAACCCATATCAGGTAGAACACGATAAGCTCTTTGCCTCTATCCGCAACAAAGAAGTAATTGCGGATGCGGAGAACGGGGCCAAATCCACATTGACCGCCATTATGGGCAGAATGGCCACCTACTCCGGTCAGACCATTACTTGGGAACAGGCCTTGAATTCGGATTTGAGTTTGGTTCCTGAAAATCCAACTTGGGATTCCAATCCGCCTTCGGTACCAGATGCTGAAGGAAGATATCCAATTCCCATGCCTGGGGTAACCAAATTTGTTTAATCCCTAACAGCATCAATTATGAAAAGAAGAACTTTTATAAACAGCACGGCAATGGCTGGTGCTGCCTTAGGGGTTTCCCCAAATTTATTTGGAGGAGAAGCCAAGCCCATGGCACATACGTTCAATTTAAAATATGCCCCGCATTTGGGCATGTTTAAAAACAAAGCTGGTGATGACCCCATTGACCAACTCAACTTCATGGCAGACCAAGGCTTTAAAGCCTACGAGGACAATGGCATGAAAAAGAGAACGGTTGCCCTCCAGGAGAAAATGGCCAGTACTATGGCCAATAGAGGCATGGACATGGGGGTTTTTGTGGCCCATGAGATTTACTGGAAAGAACCCAATTTGGCCAGTGGTGACAAAGACCTTCGGGAAGAATTTCTATCCCATATCAAAGAATCCGTTGAAGTGGCCAAACGTGTTAATGCTAAATGGATGACCGTTGTTCCTGGCCATGTAGACCTCAGACAAAATATGGGATACCAAACCGCCCATGTGGTGGAATCCTTAAAAAGGGCATCTGATATTTTGGAGCCGCATGGACTTGTTATGGTTTTGGAGCCCTTGAACTTCAGAAACCATCCCGGTCTCTTTTTGTCTGAAAGTCCTCAAGCCTATGAAATTTGCAAGGCGGTTGATTCTCCTTCGTGCAAAATCTTGTTCGATATTTACCACCAACAGATTCAGGAGGGCAATTTAATCCCTAACATTGAAGCTTGCTGGGATGAAATTGGATACTTTCAAATTGGGGACAACCCAGGCCGAAAGGAACCCACTACAGGGGAAATCAACTATAAAAACGTTTTCAAATTTATTTACGACAAAGGCTATAAGGACATTTTGGGCATGGAGCACGGCAACTCCATTGAAGGCTCCAAAGGGGAGCAGGCAGTCATAGATGCTTATAAGGCTTCGGACGATTTTCTTTAAAATTTGGTTAATCCCTTCATAATTCGACTGCCAAATTGTCACTAATTTGGATTATGCATTATCTTTGCATCCCATTATAGCGAAATGATCAGGAACGAAGAATTAGAGAAGGTTATAGACGAAAGTCAACAAGGAAGTCCGCTTGCTTTGGAACGTGATGAAAAGAACGACCGCAAGCTTTACATTGAAAGCTACGGTTGCCAAATGAATTTCTCGGACAGTGAGATCGTAGCATCCATTTTGGCCAAGGAAGGATTTAATACCACCCAGGATTTGAAGGAGGCCGATTTGGTCTTGGTCAACACCTGTTCCATCAGGGAAAAAGCCGAGCAGACCGTCCGCAAACGATTGGAAAAATTCAATGCGGTCAAAAAAACCAATCCGGGAATGAAGGTTGGGGTTTTGGGCTGCATGGCAGAACGTTTGAAAAGCAAATTCCTGGAGGAGGAAAAGATTGTGGACATGGTGGTAGGCCCCGATGCGTACAAAGACCTCCCCAACCTAATCCAAGAAATTGACGAGGGAAGAAATGCGGTGAATGTTATTCTTTCCAAAGATGAGACCTATGGTGATGTTGCTCCTGTTCGACTGAACTCCAATGGCGTAACGGCCTTTGTGTCCATAACCCGTGGATGTGATAACATGTGCACCTTTTGTGTGGTTCCATTTACCCGAGGACGCGAGCGCAGTAGAGATCCACAATCCATTTTGGAAGAGGTTAACGATTTGTGGGAAAGAGGCTTTAAGGAAATTACCTTGTTGGGCCAAAATGTGGACAGTTACCTATGGTATGGCGGTGGTTTAAAAAAGGACTTTGACAAGGCCTCGGAAATGCAAAAGGCCACTTCGGTGAACTTTGCAAAGTTGTTGGAGATGGTCGCTATTGCACAGCCTAAAATGCGGATTCGTTTCTCTACCTCAAATCCGCAGGATATGACATTGGATGTTATTGAGGCTATGTCCAAACATGAGAATATTTGCAAGTACATCCACCTTCCTGTGCAAAGTGGGAGCAATAGGGTTTTGAAGGCCATGAACCGTTTGCATACGCGAGAAGAGTACTTTGAATTAATCGACAATATCAGAAAAATCATTCCTGATTGCGCCATTAGCCAGGATATGATAGCTGGTTTCCCCACGGAAACCGAGGAAGACCATCAAGACACTTTGAGTCTGATGGAATATGTGAAGTACGACTTCGGTTTTATGTTTGCCTATTCCGAGCGACCTGGCACCTTGGCTGCCCGTAAATTGGAGGACGATATTCCAGAAGACACCAAAAAAAGGAGGCTTCGGGAGATTATTGATCTTCAACAAAAACACGGGCTTTACAGAACCCAACAACATGTGGGCAAGGTAGAGGAGGTTCTGATAGAAGGGTATTCAAAAAAATCGGATGCGCATTGGATGGGGAGAAATTCCCAAAATACCGTGGTGGTTTTTCCGAAGGAAAATTACCAAGTAGGCGATTTCGTCAATGTCAAAATCAACGAATGCACCTCAGCGACCTTGATCGGGGAAGCACAAGGTTTAAGTAAAAATAATTAAGATTTCAAGATTTAAGAGCCATGAACCGAGACACGTCTTGTTTCTAGCTTCTTGAATCCAGACTCTAAAAAACATGGAATCAATTCAATCCATAAAACAACGCTTTGAACTCATTGGTAATGATGTAAAGCTGAATAGGGCCTTGGAAAAAGCCATCCAAGTTGCCCCTACCGACATCTCGGTCTTAGTGACCGGGGAAAGCGGTGTGGGTAAGGAGGCCATTCCAAAAATCATTCATTCCCTATCACATCGCAAGCATGCCAAGTATATTGCGGTAAACTGTGGGGCCATCCCCGAAGGAACCATTGATAGTGAACTTTTTGGTCATGAAAAAGGCGCCTTTACAGGAGCCACCCAAACCCGTAGCGGGTATTTTGAAGTGGCCAATGGAGGAACCATTTTCCTTGACGAGGTTGGGGAACTACCTTTGACCACCCAGGTTAGATTGCTTCGGGTTTTGGAAAATGGGGAATTCCTAAAAGTGGGGTCCTCCCAAGTCCAGAAAACGGATGTGCGTATTGTGGCCGCAACCAACATCAATATGTTTGAGGCCATTAAAAAGGAAAAGTTCCGTGAAGATCTCTATTATCGTTTGAGCACCGTGGAAATAAATATCCCTCCACTTCGCGAGCGCCGTGAAGACATTCATTTGTTGTTCCGAAAATTTGCTTCCGACTTTGGCCAGAAATATAAAATGCCCACTATCAGATTGGAGGAACCTGCCATACAATTATTGTTGAAATATCGCTGGCCAGGAAACATTAGGCAATTGAGAAATATTGCAGAGCAAGTTTCCGTGTTGGAGGAAAATCGAACCATTTCAGCTGCCACCCTACATACGTACTTGCCCAACTCCAGTAATACCAACCTTCCTGCCGTAATTGAACAGCAAAAGAAGGAAAGTGATTTCAGTAATGAAAGGGAGATCTTGTACAAAGTGCTATTTGATATGAAGGGCGACCTCAACGACCTCAAAAAACTCACTTTGGAATTGTTGAAAAACAACGACTCTGAAAAAGTACAGGAGGAAAACGAAACCTTGATCCGAAAAATTTATGGAAACAAGGAAGAGGAAATTCCACAGGAAGAAACCAATGTAACGGAAGTTTTGCATCTACCTGAACCCGTTGTTGAAACTACAAGCACCGTATCGCAACCGCAGGAGGATCGCTATCATTTTGCCGAGGAAATTGAAGAGGAAGAAACCCTATCTTTACAGGAAAAGGAAATTGAGCTGATCAAAAAATCCTTGGAACGAAACCGTGGTAAGAGAAAGGCAGCCGCTTCGGAGCTAGGAATTTCAGAACGGACCTTGTATAGGAAAATCAAGCAATACGATCTGTAATTTTTGATCAAATCGATTATTGAAGTGTTGGATTATTGGACAAATAAATCAATGGTAAAAAAAGGAATTAAGTTGGGACTTCTTGTCCTGTTTTTCAGTCTACAAGGCTGTGGAATTTATAATTTTTCAGGAGCTGATATAGGAACCGCGGAGAGTTTCCAGGTAAACTTTTTTCAGAATTATGCCGACCAAAATCCTGGCTCAACCATTGAACCCGGATTGGATAGGGAGTTTACCAATGCCCTTCAGGAAATGATCAACAATCTTACGAGTCTTTCATTGACCGGCAGTAATGGGGATTTGCTCTACGAAGGGGAAATTGTGGAGTATAGGGTAACCCCAATGACCGCAACTGCTGATCAATTGACCGCCCAGAACCGATTGACCATGAGTGTTAATGTGCGGTTTTTTAACAAGACCAAGGACGACGCGGATTTTGAACGTCGCTTCTCCTTCTTTTTTGATTTTGATGCTGCGGCTTCCTTGCCATCAGTACAGTCTGCCGCCCACGAGGAAATTTTTGAACGAATCACCCAGGATATTTTTAATGCCTCATTAGGTAATTGGTAAACAAATGAACGTATCGGATTTTATAGAAGTTCTTCAAAAATCGGACACCATCCTGTCTCCCAAACAAACACGGGAACTGGAAGGGATCATTGAAGAATATCCGTACTTTCAAGCTGCCAGGGCCTTACATCTAAAAGGATTGAAAAATCTGGACAGCTATAAATACAACAATGCCCTAAAGGTCACTGCTGCCCATACAGCGGATCGCGATGTTCTTTTTGATTTTATCACATCCCAGGAGTTTGTTCAAAATAATATAGCAGATACCATTGCCGGTAGAGCTCCCAAATTGGAAGATAAAAAAGCAGTATCCGAGGAGATTGAACCGAATCCCGAAGCAGAAAATCTATTGGGCGAATCCAAGGAAGCGCTCCCTCAAAATATTCAGGACGCGGAACAAATTTTGAATCCAGCCCTATTTAAATCAAAACCGGAAAGCACGGAATCGGAACCAAGTACCGAAGAAACTTCTGAAGAAAAGGCTGAATTGGAATTGGGAAAACCCCTGCCCTTTACCAAAAAGGAGCGCCACTCCTTTACCGAATGGTTGCAACTTACCTCCAATCCCACGGATGAGGCTAATCAGGAATCCGATTCAAAAAGACTGGACAAGAGACAAAAGTTTGATTTATTGGACAAGTTTATTGAGAATAAACCTAAGATTGTCCCCAATGAAGATTCCGGTGCCAAAGTCAACATAAAAGAGTCCACAAAGATGGACAAAAATGAGCTGATGACCCAAACGTTGGCCAAAGTGTATTTGGAGCAAAAAAAGTACAAAAAAGCCATTCAGGCCTACAAAATATTGAGTTTGAAATATCCAGAAAAAAGTGGTTTCTTTGCAGACCAAATTCGGGCGGTGAAGAAGCTGCAGAAAGAAAAAGATTAAGATAAAACCATGAGTACGTTTACTATATTTTTGATTTTGATCATTGTTGTATGCCTTTTGTTGGTATTGGTGATCATGGTACAGAACCCTAAAGGAGGCGGATTGTCTTCCTCTTTTGGAGGTGGTGGCAGCCAAATAGTTGGGGGAGTCAAAAAAACAGGGGACTTTTTGGATAAAAGTACTTGGACCTTAGCAGGATTGTTGATCGTTTTGATTCTAATTTCCAATGTTTCCTTAAAGGGAAATTTCAGTCAGGCCGACTCTAAATTGTTACAAGGGGACGATATTGAAAACACAATACCAGAGACGGTTCCAGAAACAGTTCCTGAGCAAGTTCCAGCTACAGATAACACTAATCCAGCGGACACCATCAACTAAAATTAGGTGACAGAACAAATACATAATGCCAGCTTGAAATGACAAGCTGGCATTTTTGTTTTCTATAATGTCAGTTTTCATCATAATGGCATAATTTCTGTCCAAACATTCGAGAATTTTTAAAACAAATACCTAAAGATTAATAATATGGCTAAAGTTAACATCCAACCATTAGCGGACAGGGTACTAATAGAACCTGTAGAGGCTGAGACCAAAACAGCTTCGGGAATCATCATCCCCGATACCGCCAAAGAAAAACCTCAAAAAGGAAACGTAGTTGCCGTTGGTCCTGGAACCAAGGACGAATCCATGACCGTTAAGGTTGGCGATACTGTTCTTTACGGAAAATATGCAGGCACCGAACTGAAATTTGACGGTTCTGACTACCTGATCATGCGCGAAAGTGACATTTTAGCAATCGTATAACAGCTAAAAATTCCAAAATCAAAATAACAAACTCCAAAATGCGACCTTCCTGAATTCATCATTTGGGATTTGGATTTTGGAACTTTAATTTTTCAACATAAAATTATAAAATGGCAAAAGATATTAAGTTCGATATAGATGCACGCGACGGCCTAAAAAAAGGTGTGGATGCCTTGGCCAATGCTGTAAAAGTTACCTTGGGACCCAAAGGTAGAAATGTAATCATCAACAAATCCTTCGGCGCTCCCCAAGTCACTAAAGATGGGGTAACCGTAGCTAAGGAAATTGAATTGGAAAACGCCCTGGAGAACATGGGTGCCCAGATGGTAAAGGAAGTCGCTTCCAAAACCAACGATCTTGCCGGTGACGGAACAACCACCGCAACGGTTCTGGCACAAGCCATCGTAAAGGAAGGCCTTAAGAATGTTGCTGCCGGTGCCAATCCAATGGATTTGAAAAGAGGAATTGACAAGGCTGTGGAAGCCATTGTTGCAGACCTTGCCAAGCAGTCCAAGAAAGTAGGGGACTCTTCAGAAAAAATTAAGCAAGTTGCCGCCATCTCTGCCAACAATGATGGAGCCATCGGTGACCTTATCGCCCAAGCGTTTGAAAAAGTGGGCAAAGAAGGTGTTATCACCGTGGAGGAAGCCAAGGGTACAGACACCTACGTTGATGTTGTGGAAGGAATGCAATTTGATCGCGGATACCTTTCTCCTTACTTCGTTACCGACTCTGAAAAGATGATTGCCGATTTGGAGAACCCATACATCTTGTTGTTCGACAAGAAAATCTCTTCCATGAAGGATCTACTTCCTGTATTGGAGCCTGTTGCCCAATCTGGAAAGCCCCTATTGATTATAGCTGAGGACGTTGACGGAGAAGCATTGGCTACTTTGGTTGTGAACAAATTGAGAGGTTCCTTGAAAATCGCTGCTGTAAAAGCACCTGGATTTGGTGACCGAAGAAAGGCCATGTTGGAAGACATCGCCATCCTAACCAATGGTACCGTTATTTCTGAGGAAAGAGGATTCTCCTTGGAAAATGCCTCTTTGGAGATGCTAGGTTCTTGTGAGCGAATCACCATTGACAAAGACAACACTACTATTGTGAACGGTTCTGGAGACACGGACAATATCAAAACCCGTGTGAATCAGATTAAATCACAAATAGAAACTACCACTTCCGATTACGACAAGGAAAAACTTCAAGAGCGATTGGCCAAATTGGCCGGTGGGGTTGCTGTACTTTATGTAGGTGCTGCTTCTGAGGTTGAAATGAAGGAGAAAAAAGATCGTGTGGATGATGCTTTGCACGCCACAAGAGCTGCCGTTGAAGAAGGAATCGTTGCCGGTGGAGGTGTTGCCTTGGTTAGAGCCAAGTCTGTACTTGCCAAAGTTGATTCGGTAAATGCCGACGAGGAAACTGGATTGCAAATTGTAGCACGTGCCATTGAATCCCCTTTGCGTACCATAGTTGAAAACGCAGGTGGCGAAGGTTCAGTTGTTGTTGCCAAAGTAATGGATGGTAAGGGTGACTTTGGTTACGATGCCAAGTCTGACCAATATGTGGAGATGATGAAAGCAGGTATCATCGATCCTAAAAAAGTAACCCGTATTGCATTGGAAAATGCGGCATCTGTTTCAGGAATGATCTTGACCACGGAATGTTCATTGACCGACATCAAGGAAGATGTCCCAGCTATGCCTCCAATGGGAGGTGGCGGCGGAATGCCAGGAATGATGTAAAAATTCCGAAACCATAAAAAGAAAAGCCCCAAATTTTGGGGCTTTTTTTATTCGCTATATAATTGGGTCTGATAAAATGCAGGGATGGAAAACCACTGTGCCATCAAGGCATCAACCTGTCCTAAACGCTCACCCTGCCTTGGTCCTGAAACGGCTTCGCCGAAAACATTCCATTCATTCCCCTCATTGTCCGTAAGTACAATAGCGCCATTTCCAGCAGCAAACGCATACTCAAATTCCAGGTTGACCGTATCCTCATCCAAAGCAAACACGGTTATAAAATTTTGATTGCCAACCAATAACAGTTCATTGCCACCATACAAGTCCCTTAAAACATTTTCGGACTGGAAATCAGAAAACTGATACGCCTTGGCCCGATTTCCATTTAAAATTGCCAAGACCTTTTCCTTGGAAGGTAATCGTGGGTCTTTGTCAACGGGAAACAGGAAAAAATCGTGATCCGTGTTGTAGTTCCCATAGGGTGATACCCCATAAGTTCTGGAAAAACCAGTGTTTGTGCTCACCACCCTCACTTCAGGAAACAGTTGTTTTAAAGTTCCCCAATCGGTTTCCAAAAGTTGATACAATTTCGGTTTACTGCCAATTAAGGTTCCATTTACGGATTCGTTCAATATTTGGGACCAATTGCTGTCGGACAAACGATCGTAGGGAATAAGGTTGGTGTTGTACAGCAACCCTGATACCCCAAAAGTAGTTTCGGTGCCTTCCAACATTCTTCCCCAACCTATTCCTGTGCCGGTTAAAGGGCAAAAGGTAACCGCCATGGACACATCTCCGATATTATCGTTGATAATCTCGTGCCAATCCAATACTATATGCGGATACGCCCTTACCTCATCTCCATTTTTAAAGGCCAAAACCAAATCATTGTTTTGGAGTATCTCGGTTTGATCCGCTGTGATCAGATTAGGATTCTCCAGGGCTGGAATTCCGTCCTTTCCCGGACCTCCATCCAAAACTTCCTGTACAGGAATACTCCATGGAGAGGAATTATTTGTAGGAGTGTCATCCGTACCACCCGAGTTTGTCTGCTCCGCCGAGCTGCAACCATACATGGCAAACAACCCTAAAAAAATCAATATTCGTTTCATAGCAAGTATTTTTTAGTTGTTGAGTATTGTGTTTTTCTTTCGTTTTAATGTGACAAAAATCCCCGCAGTAACTCTCAGGGTAGGCGTCAGTTGTGTGCCCTCCACAAAACTGTGGACCGGTATTTCAACTTTGGACACCAAGGCCATTGACGGTGATAGGGCAGCGGAAATTTCAGGTCGGATAAAAATCCATTCCCCTCCCGTATTGGGTAAGTCGGAAGCATTGATTTTATCCACAAAGGCCTTCCGGTATTTGATAACCAATGAAGGTTCAAAAATGGTGTTGAGCCATAAAAATTGGTCTGAATAACCCATATTGCCCTGAATCTCATTGCCAAATTCGTAGGTGGAAGTGCCATTCAAATAATCCTTGTTTACCCCAGTAAATCTCATGGTAAAATTGGCAGATAGGGTAGCCGATTCCCGAAAAGCTGGATTCTTTGAAAAAGATACCAGACCCACAAAGTCCCATGCGCCACTTCCCGGCTGTAAGTCCGCTGTAAGTTGAATCCCTTCTGGGGTAGTAAAATCAGATCGTCCAAACGGAATCTTAATCCCGCCCCCAATGCTTATGTTTGACTTCTCCCCCACCAAATCAGGAAATGCATATTTTACCAAAAAAACCCCATCGCCTATACCCCTGGTTTCGGTGTCCGTTTCGTTTCCAAATTGGGATATCGTCCGCAACTGATTGACCCATGTCAAAAGCGATTCTACTGATAATCTATCCGTAAAAGCATATCCTGCACTGACCAAGACAGAATTGGTAATACGTAGCCGGGAATCATCATCCAGCCTATCTGAACCAGCATTTAAGGTGTTAAGATTATTGTAGTCATAGCTAACACCCAAGGTAAACGCCCCTTTGCCTTCATTGGGCAAACCCAGATTATTGGACAGCGGAACACCTCCCGAACAACAGGTCTGGGCATAGCACATGTTCACGGCACACATCACCATGAACAAAAGAAGGGAACCAAAAATTTTCATAGCACCTTTTGAGAAGTGTAATAAAAATGCAAATCCTTACAATTCAGTATGTTAAATTTTAGAATCTGACATCAGTCTAAGGTATCCGTAACCCTTAAATTCCCCATTAATTCAAGTATCACAATAGCCCCAAAATTGTTGTTGATATATGTACCAACGCTCTCGGTCTAATACTTTCTGTTTGGTACCGATAAATGACTAATTTTTAGTTTCTAAACCTATACTTAAAAATGAAATTCTCCCAGTTATTAAACTCTGTGCTGGCCGTCGTATTAGCGGTTGGTTTAGTGGGTTGTTCCGAACCTCCGGAAGAAACCAATTCCATTGTGGTCATGGGCTACTATGTCCCAGAAGCGGACTACCAACCTGACCAACTTCCATTGGATCAACTCACCCACATCATATTCTCCTTTACCAATGTGATCGATGGTGAAATGAAGTTTAGAAATGCTGAATCCGGCGAAAAACTCAAAGCCTTGGTAGCCCAACGTGAAAAACACCCCCACATAAAAGTAATGATCGCCTGTGGCGGATGGGGAGCCGATGGTTTTTCGGATATGGCGCATACTCCTGAAAATCGGAAAAAGTTTGTGGAAAGTGCGGTTGCTTTTAATAAGACTTACGAACTGGACGGACTGGATATGGATTGGGAATATCCCGCCATTCCTGCTGCTGGTACAGGAGCACGGCCTGAAGACAAGCAAAATTTCACCCTGCTGATGAAAGAACTAAGGGAGGGATTGAATACCCTTGAGCGCAAACAAACCTTAACGTTTGCCTCTGCGGGTTGGCAACGATACTACAACAATGTGGAGTTACTGGAAGTAATGAAGCATGTGGACTATATGAATATCATGACCTATGATCAAGTCGGAGGAAGTTCCCCCTTTACCGGACATCATACCCCCTTGGGTCTCATTACTGAAGCGGATGTTAAAGAAACCTTTGCATGGGAGTATATGAATGAGCGAAGAGAGCAATTAAAGGAAAGAGGCATCACCAGTCTTGACCCCAGGTCTGCGGAGCGTATTGTTGACTATTGTTTACAGCAAGGCGTTAAAGTAGAACAAATGGTCATCGGCTCTGCATTCTATGGCCGGGCTTGGAAAGGTGTTCCGCCAACAAACAATGGTTTGTACCAGTCCAACACAGGAGCCCATATTGGATGGAGTGCCTATAGGCAGATCAGAAGTGAATTTGAACCAGATACCCAGTACAAAAGATATTGGGATCCCATAGCCAAGGCACCTTACCTCTACAATGCCACGGATAGCATATTTATTAGCTATGACGATACCGTTTCCGTTCGCTTAAAGACGGAATATGCACTACAAAAGCAATTGGGAGGCATTATGTTTTGGCAATTGGGCAACGATACCAAAGATTCCAACAGCCTACTGAAAGCCATGTACGAAGCATCCATAAAGTAACCTCACAATTAATCCAATGCCAAAAAAATTACCTTTCATCATTCTTAGCCTGGTTGTTCTGTTATCGGCCTGTTCCAATAATAAAACTACTTTATCCAAGGGAGGCCAAACAGACTATGAAATTGTCTTTATGGACAATGCCTCCAAACAAGTTTATCTAGCTAGCGAAAAACTAGGTGAGTATCTCGAAACGATAAGTGGTGCAAGCTTTAGTGTTGTTGGAGAAAGTTCCCAATCCACAAAGAAAAAAATCTATGTGGGCAATATCAAAGAAGAATCACTGAATCCGCATCAAATCAAAATACAATCCGAAAACGGGAATCTTTTTATCAGTGGCGGTTCCGATGCTGCCACGCAATATGCAGTTTATGAATTTTTGGAAAGATACCTGGACTGCAAATGGTATGCGCCTGGAGTGGCAAAAATTCCGGAAATGAAGACTATTTCATTAGATCCCATTGATTATTCCTATACTCCGGAAATTACCACTCGAACCGTCCATTCAAGGTTGTTTTACCAAAACCATGAATTCGCTGACCAGCAAAAGGTGACCTATGAGGCCTTTCCAACCTATGTACCTTCTGCACGGGTACATACGTTTCATAAGTTTATGCCCGAGGAGGTTTTTTACGAGGAGCACCCAGAATATTATGCCCTAAGGGGGGATAAAAGATTGCCTACCCAACTCTGTCTGACCAATGAGACCGTTTTGGAGATTGTCAAAGATTCAGTGTCGGCTCTTTTTGAAAGACATCCCAATGCTGCTGTTTTATCTGTGAGTCAGGATGACAATCAGCAGTATTGCCAATGTCCAGTTTGCAGTAAAGTGGATGAAGCTGAGGGGAGCCCTGCCGGTACCATGATTCGGTTTGTAAACGAGGTGGCCAAGGCCTTTCCAGAAAAGACCATATCCACCCTGGCCTATCAACATACCCGTAAACCCCCAAAATCAAAACCAGAAGGAAATGTGTTGATCACCTTGTGCTCCATTGAGTGCGATCGCAGTGGCCCCATTGCGGACAAATGTCAGGATTTTGCAAATGACCTTATCGGTTGGGGGAAATTGACCGACAACATCCGTATTTGGGATTATACCACTCAATTCACCAACTTTTTGGCACCCTTCCCGAACATCAGAACCTTACAACCCAACATTCAATTGTTTCGGGACAACAATGCCCAGTGGGTATTTGAGCAACACAGCAATAACCCCAGTGAGTTGTTCGAGCTTCGCTCATATATGACCGCAAAATTACTCTGGAATCCAAATCTTGATTTCCAGGCCTTGCTCGAGGAGTTTACCGATGGATATTATGAAGAAGCAGCGCCATTCGTACGAGAATATGTCAATAAGATTCATGACCAATTGCAAGAGGTTCCGGATTTTTTCCTCTTTCTTTACGGAGATCCCTCTGAAGCATTTGGCTCTTATCTAAATCCTGAACTCTTAAAAGAATACGTGGCCCTTTTCGATGCGGCTGAAGAGGCAGTATCCCAAAAACCAGAAGTTGTAAATCGGGTTAAGCTGGCACGTATGGGGATTGACTATGCGGTGTTGGAAGCGAGCAGAAAAAACCTGACCACGGATCTGAGCCTCACCGTTGCAGATGCCAATGGAGTGGAATCCATAAATCCAACTGTTGCACTACTGTTGGACAACTTTAGTAAAACTGCCAAGGCAAACGACATCACTCTGATGAACGAAATGGGTTTTACGGTAAATGAGTATGGTGCCAACTACTTATCAGCCTTGGAAATGGCCAAGAAACCCAACAAGGCCAAAGGAAAAAAGGTGGCGACGCTTACCCAACCCAAGAAATATGCAGGAGAAGATCCCATGGTGCTCACAGATGGTGCCTTGGGCGGTAGTAGTTTTTATGCCAATTGGCTGGGCTACGAGGGGAATAACATGGAAGTGGTAGTGGACTTGGGAAAAATTCAATCCGTTAGCAGCATTTCAATGGCTTTTCTGCAAGTGACCAATCACGTGGTGTTTTTTCCATCTGAAGTTCGTTATTTGGGATCTATGGATAACGAAAACTTCATCCCTCTTGGAACTCTCACAAACCCAAAGCCGTTAAACAAGAAAAGTAAGGTCAACGACATTCAATACTTTGATCTTGATTTTGACCCCTCAAACCTGAGATACATTAAAGTAATTGCCCCAAATACCCCAACTCCGTACTGGCACCATGCTGCTGGATTACCCTCTTGGGTATTTGCAGATGAGATTATAATTGACTAAAACCATATCATGACAAGAAAAACCTTTGCCATCCCAGTATTGCTGCTGATGGCATACGTTTCCATTGGAACCCAGCTACAAGCCCAAGCTGTTTATGAAGATGAACGGTACGTTCCCGAAACAGACCCCTTGGTCCTGGATAAATTGGAAGCTTGGCAAGATTTAAAATTTGGTTTGCTCATGCACTGGGGCACCTATAGCCAATGGGGGATTGTGGAATCTTGGTCACTTTGTCCTGAAGAATATGGTTGGTGCGAACGAACAAAAGGATCAAACCCACAAGATTATTTCACCTATAAAAAAGAATATGAAGACTTACGAAAGACCTTCAATCCGGTGGACTTTGACCCCAATAAATGGGCTAGAGCAGCCAAGCAAGCAGGAATGAAATACGTGGTTTTCACTACCAAACACCACGACGGCTTTTCCATGTTCGATTCCAAATACACCGATTATAAGATAACGGCACCCGATGTGCCATTTTCCAAAAACCCCAAAGCGAATATTACCAAAGAAATCTTTGATTCATTTAGGGAACAAGGATTGTGGACAGGGGCTTATTTTTCAAAGCCGGACTGGAATGTTCCGTCCTATTGGGACCCCTATTATCCACCAAGAGATCGGAACGTGAACTATGAACCTGAAGCCAACCCCGAAAAATGGCAGGAATATGTTGATTTCACACACAATCAGATTATGGAGCTATTAACCGATTATGGCAAGGTAGATATCCTTTGGCTGGATGGCGGTTGGGTAGCCAAAACCCCCAAATCGGCCATCACAACTTGGTATGACCAACAGCTGACCAATAACGACAATGGTTATCTGAAACACCGCATTGTGAACCAAGACATAAAAATGGACGAATTAGTGGTCAAAGCCAGGGAAAAACAACCCGGGTTGATTGTGGTTGACCGAGCCGTACATGGAAAAAATCAGAATTATTTGACCCCTGAAAACAGAGTTCCACACAAACCGCTACCCTATCCTTGGGAATCCTGTATCATTGCCGGTGGAAGTTGGTCCTATAGCTTCAACGCCAAATATATGTCTGGCAGGGAAGCTGTACACCTCTTAGTAGATATTGTGGCCAAAGGTGGCAATCTACTGTTGAACATTGCCCCAAGCCCATCAGGCACTTGGGATGAAGGTGCCTATACCATGCTTAAAGAAATGGGAGCTTGGATGGATGTGAATAGCGAAGCCATTTATGGAACTCGTGCCCTAGATCCATACAAATTTGGTCAAGTCTGTGTAACCTCTAAGCCAGATGGCACCATATATTTGATTTATTTGGTTGAGGAAGGACAAACGGATTTAATTTCCGAAATCAGTTTTCCTCTAGGTAAGGTTCAAAAAAGACTAAGGGCAAAATTGCTTGAAACAAACACTTCATTAAAAACCAAAAAAGTGGAAAATAGCTTGGTGATTTCGATTCCTAAAAGTCTGAAACCAAAACTTTTAGACACCAAAGCATTTGTCATTAAACTCAAATAGGTTGAAAAAAGGCCTCTTGATCAGATAGTTTTGCTATGCCGAAAGGAGGCCTTTACTTAATTTAAGCCAACAGCATCCAAAATGCCATAACCAACATGATGGCATTTTCAATAAAGGTAGCTTCTGTCATGGGAAGTTTTAATGCGGTACCCAAGCACGCACATCGGATACTCTTTTTGTCCAACAAGGTTTTGGTGACCCCAAAAGTTGTTATCCCAAGTATCACAATCGTGGCGATCAGAGCAAATTGTATCTCCAACCGAATCAAAAAGAGCAGCCCCAATCCAAGTTCAATAAAAGGGTATAGCCATCCATAAAATGGCACTGCCCTAGCCAGGGGGTCGTACATGGCAAAACTTTCCGGAAAACCTTTCAAATCCAAAAACTTGAAAAAGCTAAAGACAATATAGAACAAGCCCATAAAGTCCAACATGGCTTCATTGGTGTTCCAATCCCTTATATGGAGCAAAATAGCAGCTCCAAAGAGGTAGGCAAAAATCAAGAATAAGGGCTGTAACTGGGCCCATTTCGATTTCTCTTTTGGCAAACCGATTGGCTCAACAGCATCCAGCTGTTCCGAAATACTGTATTTATCAGGAAGTGCAGCCCTTAAATCAGACAATTCAATATGCTGATTCATTGAAATTTGTGCTGAAGCAGAAGCAAGATCTACCTCAACATTCTCCACGCCCCTCACATTGGACAGTTTTTCCGTAACAGACGACACACAACCTCCGCAGGTCATTCCTGTTATGGAATACGTATGTTTCATTTAATGATTTTTGTGGTGGTCACTATCATCAGTATTGTCCTCTCGGTACTTGCAACAAGGATGAATTTTATCATAGGCCTCTTGACTGGCCTTAAGCTCCTTGGTATCGTGTCCCGCCTCAACTAATGCCGTTTTTATCTTCATGGCATCGGTCTTTCTTTCATCCATGACCAAAGAAAGTTGGTGGGTTGGAATGTCCCAGCTGGCAAACTTCACCCCAGGTACTTCTAGGGCTGCCTTTTCAATACGCATTTTGCACATTTCGCACTTGCCGTTGACGTCCAAGACCATTTTTTTGTTTTTGTCCTGAGCCATCCCTAAGGTGGAGATCAACAAGCAAACAACTGTCAAAATTCTATTTTTCATCTTGTATTAATTTAGTTTGTTATGATTTAAATCTAAAGCCCGCATATACCATCCGACCAAAGATTGGGGCATACACTATGGTCGTGTCAAAGTTCGTACCAAAAGGGTCTTGCGACCCCAAAACAGGGTTATCTTGTCTAAAATTAGTCAAATTCTCCCCCCCCAAATACACTTCAAATTTCTTAGAGAAGACTTTAGTGACCTGGGCATTCATTAAACTATAACCCTCTGCAAAATCTCCCAATTGCAAATCGATTGGATTGGAAGATGTATTGGGAAGTCTTTGTTCACCAAGAGCATTGAAGGTATAGTCAAAACGCCATTGGGAACCATTCTCCGTGGGTTCGGTTGTATAGCCCAAATTGGTGAAAAAACGATGTCGCGCTTGCAAGGGTTTTTGCAATCTTCCAGTTTGGTAATCTGTTTTAACATCGTAGAATTTATAGGCTGTCCGAACTTCGAATCTAGGCAACAGTTCATGGTTTAACTCCACTTGAAGACTGTTGGCATAACTTTTTCCGTCCAAATTGGAAAAGGTTACTTCCCTAGGATTTTCCCAATCCACAACAATTTGGTTGTCGAAATCTGTTCTGTAAAAATCCACAGAGAAATTACCTGGCCGTTCAAACAGGGTAAATCCCTGCAGAAAACTAACACCATAATTAACGGCCTTTTCAGGGTCAAATCCGTAAACTGCCCCTCCATTGCCTTGTAATTGGATAGTTCTTGAGGAAGCGAATAGTTTCTGGTTCTCCGCAAAAATGTTAGCAGCCCTTCTTCCAATACCAAAAGAACCCCTTAGACTCCCTTTCTCCCACGGTGTGTACCTTACATGAAGGCGTGGAGTTACAAAGTTGCCCAATCTGTTATGGGTGTCTACCCGTAAACCAGCGGTAAAACTCAACTTTTCCAAATTGGTATAGGCATACTCAAAAAACGCACCCGCAGAACGGTCCACACGCTCAAAATTTTGAGTGTTTACCAGTTCATCATAGCCATCATAGGCAAATGTTAAACCAGCGGTGAACTTGTTCTTGGTATTACCAATAATGGAATTGAACAGCAAATTGGAATAAACACTGGTATGGTCAATATTGTAGACATTAAACCCATAGTAGGAATCCTGTTGATGATTGCTATATGAAGCCTGGAATCCAAAACTCTGATAGGGCAAATTGGGAAAAACATAGCCCAATTTCATTGATCCATCAAACCGTTTGGTGTCAATTTCACTGCCCCAGGCATTGGTTGTAAATCGGTCAGTATCTGGATTAAAGTCCTCCTGGCCAATTTGTTTTTCATCATTAAGATATCGCAAGTTCAAAAAGCTGACCCATCCTGTTTCCGGGTTCTGATATTGCCATCGGTTCATGATGTTGATCTGATTGGCCAATGGGTTGTCCAAAAAACCATCATCATTGTTATCTACCTCAATATCCCGTCTATTGCCATGAATATACAGTCCAGTACTCCAATTGTCAGACAATTTGGTATTCAAATGGGTGTTCAGCTCCAATCTCCCATTTAGATTGGCATAACCATTGGCAAATATGGGGGTATCGGTAAGGGGTTTTTGCAGTTCCGTGTTGATCTGACCCGAAATACTCTCATAGCCATTAACCACACTTCCTGCACCCTTGGTAATCTGGATACTCTCTACCCAGGTTCCTGGCGTGAAAGTGAGTCCAAAAGCTTGGGAAGCCCCGCGAACCATAGGGATATTCTCTTGGGTAATCAACAGATAGGGACTGGTCAATCCCAACATCTGTATTTGCTTTGTCCCCGTCAACGCATCGTTGAAATTGACATCGATGGCCGGATTGGTCTCAAAACTTTCGGACAGGTTGCAACATGCTGCCTTGAGCAGTTCTGCGCTATTTACCGTGACCACATTCTGAGGCGAAAAATAGGCTTTCTGAACAGCATCCCGTTCTTTCTCCACAACCACCTCATCCAATTGGTTGGAAGGCCGTAGCCAATGGTGCACCATTTTGGGCTCATCAATGGTCAGCGTATCCGATTGAAAACCAACAAAACTTATGATCAATTTGTTATATTCAGGGGAATAGGGAATGCTAAAAGTCCCATCTTCCTTGGTAATGGTTCCCAAGGGGGAATCCATCCAGTACACATTGGCGCCAGCTAGCCCAATATGTCTGTTTTCCGCATTGGCTTCCATGACCATTCCCTCAATCTTATCTTGAGCGGTCATGGCTAGTGGTAGCCAAAGCATTAGTTTTAATATGTGTTTCATTTGATATTTTAAACATTTGTTATTGAAATAAATCAACCTTCCCGACTCATATTTCTGAGACGGGTAACTGCAAATTGTTTAAAACATCAAATCAAGAAGACTTGATCCAAAAGATGGATATCGCGGGTTATTAAAGGAGGTGGATAACCTTTGTGCGGTACACATCTTTCCTTAAGTGAAGCCGCGGGATTAAGAAAAGTATAAGTAAAAGCAAACAGAAAAACCTGCTGCTCCAACTCCAAGTCGGTCAAAGTCAGTTTTAAATCATCCTGACCGGAAATGGTGAAAGACTCATCATCGCAACAGTCATGATCCATGGTTTCATCGCCCATGGCAACCATTGCCTTTTCCATACCACAATCGTCAGCTTCTGTAAATAGGGAAATGTCCATTACCCTACCCATGCAAAGATGCTTGTCCACAGTCCATGATACCGTGGAAAGCAATACCAACATTGCCATGCAAACCGATGCTATTTGTTGAAAAAGCACTTTCACGAGAACAAAATTACCAAATATTTTAGTTGTTCATGAATTTCTGGCCGATCCTTAACTAAATTTTAGGGAGGTACAGGTGTAATTTTCATGTCGAAAATCGACCTAAAAGTTCAGTTTAAAATACATTTGCAAAAACTAAAATATGCTTGCCGATTTAAAACCTAAAGTAGTTTCCATATTGGACCAATCTGAGAAAACCGTGGATGAGCGTCTTGCCTCAGTTTGCGATTTGCTGCGGAATTCCATCCCCTATTACGACTGGGTTGGATTTTATTTTAGAAATGGGGACAAAGAGGAACTTAAATTGGGCCCCTATGCTGGAGAACCTACGGATCACACCATAATCCCTTTTGGCAAAGGCATTTGCGGACAAGTTGCCGTAAGCAACCAGAACTTTGTTGTGCCCGATGTGGCCGCACAAGACAATTATATTGCCTGCAGTATTACGGTAAAGGCTGAAATTGTTGTTCCGCTGTTCTTAAACGGGGAGAATATTGGCCAAATCGACATTGATTCCAACACCCCAGACCCCTTTTCGGAGGAAGATGAACGTTTTTTGGAATTTGTGAACGAAAAAGTATCACAAATTCTTTAAAACTAGTGCCATTTTGTTGATAACACAGCTCACATTTTACTGACAAAAAAATTACTTTTGTGTGCTTAAGAAATTGATTTTTAAGACGCAAAATGACTACCACCAAAAAAGCTTCAGCCGCCCTTATTTCCGTGTTTCACAAAGACGGATTGGAACCCATTGTTAGAAAACTTGACGAACTGGGAGTTACACTCTACTCCACAGGGGGAACCGAGAAATTTATCAAGGATTTAGGGATAAATGTGGTGCCGGTAGAAGAAGTTACTGACTATCCTTCCATTTTGGGCGGACGGGTAAAAACCTTGCACCCCAAGGTATTTGGGGGAATCCTGAATCGCCAGGACAACGACGGGGATGTGGCCCAAATGACTGAATACGATATTCCCCAGTTGGATATTGTTATTGTTGACTTATATCCGTTTGAAAAAACAGTGGCCAGTGGAGCTTCGGAACAAGATATTATTGAAAAAATTGATATTGGAGGTATTTCCCTCATCCGTGCTGCGGCGAAAAACTATAAGGACGTTCTTTGTGTATCGTCCATGGAAGATTACGGGGACTTTTTAAATGTCATTTCCGAAGGAAATGGAACCACAACTTTAAAAGACAGGAAACGATTTGCCACTAAGGCCTTTGATGTTTCTTCTGGATACGACAGCGCCATTTATTCCTATTTTGCAAAAGGCGAGGTTGAAGATGACCCAACAAAAGATCGACCACATCATAGCTTGCGATATGGTGAAAACCCACATCAAAGTGGAAGTTTTGTTGGAGATTTAGATGCTATGTTCAGCAAACTTCATGGCAAGGAACTTTCGTATAACAACCTTCTGGATGTGGATGCGGCGGTAAACCTGATGGAGGAATTCAAGAAGGACGACCCCACCTTTGCCATCCTTAAACACAACAATGCCTGTGGTTTAGCTACTCGAAGCAACATAAAACAAGCTTATGTTGATGCCTTGGCTGGTGATCCCGTTTCGGCCTTTGGAGGGATTTTGATTTCCAACGTGGAGATTGATGCGGCCACTGCTGAGGAAATACATAAGCTGTTCTGCGAAGTAGTCATAGCACCAAGCTATTCGGATGAGGCATTGGAAATCCTGAAAGGGAAGAAAAACAGAATTATCCTGATTCAAAATGAGGTTGCACTTCCAGAAAAGTTGGTACGAACCTGCCTTAATGGGGTTTTGGTACAGGATAAGGATTTTAAGACCGATACGGCGGACGGATTGAATCCCGTTACTACCCTACAGCCATCAACGCAAGAAATTGAAGACCTTATATTCGCCTCCAAGCTCTGTAAGCACACTAAAAGCAACACTATAGTTTTAGCCAAAAACAAGCAGCTTTGCGCTAGTGGAACCGGCCAGACCTCAAGGGTTGATGCCTTGAACCAGGCCATCCACAAGGCCAAGTCTTTCAATTTTGATTTGGAAGGAGCAGTCATGGCCAGCGATGCCTTCTTCCCTTTCCCCGATTGTGTGGAGATAGCCCATAAAGCAGGCATCAAAAGTGTTATTCAACCAGGAGGTTCCATTAAGGATCAATTGAGCATAGATTATTGCAATGAAAATGGACTGGCGATGGTAATGACAGGCACTCGGCATTTTAAACATTAATTTTAGTACATTAGCCGATAAAATTTACCGTTAATCCGAAAAACCAACGTTTTCTATGGGATTTTTTGATTTCATGACCGAGGAAATTGCCATTGACCTCGGTACTGCAAACACCCTCATCATACATCTGGATAAAGTAGTCGTGGACAGCCCCTCCATTGTGGCCCGTGATCGGGTTTCGGGCAAGATTATTGCCGTGGGAAGGGAAGCCAACATGATGCAGGGTAAAACCCATGAGAATATCAAGACTATTAGACCGCTTAAAGATGGAGTAATCGCCGACTTTGATGCTTCCGAAAAGATGATCAATATGTTCATCAAAAACATTCCTGCACTAAAGAAAAAATGGTTCCCCCCAGCTTTGAGAATGGTCATCTGCATTCCTTCCGGAATTACCGAAGTGGAAATGAGAGCTGTTCGGGAATCCGCCGAACGTGTAAATGGAAAAGAAGTGTATTTGATTCATGAACCTATGGCCGCTGCCATTGGTATTGGTTTGGATATTATGCAGCCCAAAGGAAACATGATCGTGGATATAGGTGGTGGTACAACCGAAATTGCCGTTATTGCCTTGGGCGGAATTGTATGCGATAAATCGGTAAAAATTGCAGGGGATGTATTCACCAATGATATCATCTATTACATGCGCACCCAGCACAATCTGTACGTTGGGGAAAGCACAGCCGAGGCTATTAAAATTGAAATCGGTTCAGCAACCGAGGACTTAAAGTCCCCTCCGGATGACAAATCCATTCAAGGAAGAGACTTGTTGACCGGAAAACCAAAACAGGTTCAAGTTTCCTACAGGGAAATTGCCAAGGCATTGGACAAGAGTATCCTGCGCGTTGAGGATGCCGTTATGGAAACCTTGTCGCAAACACCACCAGAACTGGCAGCTGATATCTACAATACAGGGATTTACCTAGCTGGAGGTGGATCTATGCTAAGGGGTCTGGACAGAAGATTATCCCAAAAAACCGACTTACCTGTTTATATTGCAGAAGATCCTTTAAGAGCAGTGGTTCGAGGTACAGGTATTGCGCTTAAAAACCTAGAGCGCTATAAAAGTATATTGATCAAGTAGCCGGAGTCCCAAACGGCAACCCATTTTGAAAGTTAGTGGACTTTCGTAACGAGACAGTTGCATGCAGCGCATCATCAATTTTATTTTAAGTTACAGAAATGCGTTTCTTTACGGCTTCTTCATGGTCATTTCACTGGTATTGACCATCCGTTCACACTCCTACCATCAGTCTAGATTTTTTAACTCCTCCAAATGGGTAAGTGGTAATATCTATGGAACCGCTGCCAATATTTCTGCCTATTTTGGGTTGCGGGAGGAAAATCAACGTTTGGTGGAAGAAAATGAGGAATTGCGACGATTGCTCTTCAACAATGCCACCCTGACCCATCCCATTTTTCCTGATTCCATATCCACAAGCTATGAAGTAATCAGTGCCAACGTAATCAAGAATAGTTTTTCATCCCCACGTAACTATCTTACCATTGACAAAGGAAAAAATCATGGGACTGCAACGGACATGGGCGTAATTACAACCAAAGGTATTTTGGGCATTGTTGAAAATACATCCAATAAATTTTCCACGGTTCAAAGTGTGCTCAACACCAAGTCTAGCATTAATGCAAAGATAAAAAACTCCAATTTTTTTGGTTCATTGGAATGGGATAATCAGGATTATAGAATAGTGCAGTTGGTGGATATTCCAAGATTGGTTCCCTTAGTGGTGGGCGATACCATTGTTACTGGGGCCATGTCCAGTATTTTCCCAGAAAATATCCCTATCGGTGTTATCAAAAAGTACGATCTGGACAATTCCAGGAGTTATTATCATATTGATGTGGAACTGTTTAACGACATGTCCAATATCAAAAATGTATACCTGATCATCAACAAAAACAAGGAAGAAATACAGGAACTCGAAGCTAGAACACAGAATGAATAGTACCTTGTTTATTAACGGACTTCGTTTTGTCTTACTTGTGCTAACGCAAGTGCTGATTTTCAACACCCTGAATTTTCTTGGGTTCATCAATCCCTTGGTCTATGTTATTTTCTTTTATTGGTATCCCATTAAAAGCAACAGGGCCATATTTATGCTGACCGCCTTCTTGCTCGGCTTTATGATTGATTTTTTCTCGGATACCCTGGCCTTGCATTCCATTGCATCGGTTACCGTAGCCTATGTGAGGCCTGTGATCATGCGATTCTGCTTTGGCGTAAACTATGAGTTTCAGAATTTCAGTTTCAGGAATACCACCAAAATTCAGCGATTGACATTTTTGGGGCTATTGGTGTTGATCCATCAAGTGGTCTTTTTCTCATTTGAAATCATGAGTCTGTCCCATTTCCTTCTCATTTTGAAAAAGGTTTTTGCCACAGGTATTGTAACTTTGATAATATGTGCCCTCTTTAGTTCACTTTTCAGCCCGCAAAGCGAATAAAATTGTGGTTGTTCCGTTGATATAAAAGATGCAAGGGCAAATCGGGTTTTAAATGAAAAAGCTACTCTTATCTTCCATCATTGTAATCATTGGATTTACCTTCATTGGTAGACTCTCCTATTTACAGCTGTTTCGCTTTTCCCCAGACCAAATTTTGGACGACCCAGCCATTAAAAAAATATACGATTATCCAGAACGCGGATATATCTACGACCGTAATGGGGAACTCATGGTAGGAAACCAAGCCGCCTATGATGTCATGGTAATCCCCAGAGAGGTAAAACCTTTGGACACCTTGGAGTTCTGCAATCTCCTGGCTATAGACAAATCCGAATTTGTCAAAAAAATGAAGAAGGCCAGAACCTATTCCCCCCGACTTCCTTCGGTTTTGGTTCCGCAATTGTCCAAAGAAGATTACGCCCGCCTACAAGAAAAAATGAGGCACTTCGAAGGCTTCTATATCCAAAAACGTTCCCTTCGCTACTATACAACTTCTGGAGCTGCCAATGTTTTGGGTTATATCAGTGAGGTAAACGAATGGGATTTAGATCGAAATCCGTACTACGTAGCTGGTGAACTAAAGGGCCAAACCGGTGTTGAAAAACAATACGAAGAATTATTGCGGGGCAGAAAAGGAGTAAAACACATCCAAAAAGACCGATTTAATCGGGATATTGGCCCCTATAAAGGAGGAAAACTGGACACCTTGCCCGAACAGGGGAAGGAAGTTAGAATCACCCTTGACAAAAAATTGCAAGAATACGGAGAGCGATTGATGCATGGTAAACGCGGTGGAATTGTAGCCATAGAACCCAAAACCGGGGAGATTCTGGCCATGATTTCTGGACCTACCTATGACCCTTCTTTATTGGTGGGCAGGCAACGTTCCAAAAATTATAGCAAACTCCATTACGATTCCATTTCCAAACCGCTGTTTGATCGTTCCATTTCCTTTGAAAAAGAACCTGGATCTCCGTTCAAAACATTAAATGCGTTGGTAGCACTTCAAGAAGGTGTAATAGAACCCAGTACCAAGTTCCGCTGTTATAATGGGTTTTATGTTGGAAACCAGAAAAAGGGATGCCACTGTGGTGGCGGGGTACGAAATATGATATTGGGGATTCAAGAATCTTGCAACGCCTATTTTGCGGGAACGTTCCGAAAAATATATGACAAGTTCCCAACTACGGACGAGGGGATGGATGTTTGGGAAAAGCACATTGAAAGTTTTGGTCTGGGGAATTATTTGGGCACGGATCTGCCAACGGGTAGACCTGGTAGGATTCCAGGAAAGGCCTTTTATGATAGATGGTACGGTGACGGCGGATGGGCTTCATCCACTATCATATCCAACAGTATAGGGCAAGGGGAAGTTGCAGCCACTCCTCTTCAATTGGCCAACATGACCGCAGCCATTTCCAACCGAGGGTATTATTACACACCCCACATTCTGAAAAGTGTTGGTTCTTCAGGAGCGATCGACCCAAAATACACCGAACCACATTATACCACCATAGACCGAAAACACTTTGATCCCGTTATCGAAGGCATGTCCAACGTATATAAATACGGGACTGCCAAATGGATTCAGGTACCAGGAGTCAATATTGCAGGTAAGACCGGGACTGTGGAAAACTTTACCCGAATTAACGGCGAGAAAGTGCAGCTTACGGATAATTCGGTGTTTGTTGCCTTTGCCCCCGTGGAAAACCCTAAAATTGCCTTGGCCGTATACATTGAAAATGGGTATTATGGAGCTCGGTATGCCGGTCACATTGCTTCATTATTGATTGAAAAATATCTCAAAGGGGAAATTACCCGCAAGGATTTGGAAAAACGCATGCTCGAAAAGACCTTGGAGCACGAGTATGCCAAGCCTTTAAGTGGGGAACCGTTCAAGATAAACGAGTATGTTTGGTAGAAGGGGGCTGTTTGGCAGATTGGATTGGCTTACCGTTTTTCTCTATGCACTTTTGGTTTTCATGGGTTGGGTCAACATTTACTCCACTACATTAAGTGACCCCGATCTTTCCCTTTTCGATTTTTCAACCTTGTATGGCAAGCAGCTATTTTTTATGGGCTTGGCAGGTGTGGGCATTGTCTTAGTGCTGTTTATAGAAACCAACTTTTTTGAACGCTTCGCCTCCATCTTCTATATTGCCTCCATTGTACTCTTGTTAGGGCTTTTTGTCTTTGGTAAAACCATAGCCGGCGCAACTTCTTGGTACGATTTGGGCTTTTTTAACCTGCAACCTTCGGAATTGGCCAAAATGACAACGGCCTTGGCCTTGGCGAAGTACTTGAGTGATATTCAGACCGACATCAAAAATAGAAGGCATCAGCTATATGCATTGGTGATTATCCTTTTACCAGCACTACTGATTTTACCCCAGCCAGATCCCGGTAGTTCCCTAATTTACTTTTCGCTCTTTTTTGTGCTTTTCAGGGAAGGTTTTCCGCTTTACTATTTGGGAATTCTTCTGGTCATGGTCATTTTATTTGCCACCACCTTGATGTACGGAACCGTCTGGGTTTCCATTGGTTTGGTTATGCTGACCATCCTCATTTTTGGGTTCAAGAAAAAATCGACCAAAATTCCCATACTCCCATTTATTGGCATCATGGCAGCTGCGGTTCTGTTTTCCTTTTCGGTTCGGTTTGTCTTTGACAACGTTTTTGAACAGCGGCACCGAGACCGTTTTGCCCTTTGGCTGCGTTTGGAAAAGGATGAGCAAAAATTGGAAGAAATCCGGAAGACAATTGGTTACAACACCTATCAATCCGAAAAAGCCATTGAATCCGGTGGGTTCTTTGGAAAGGGTTTTTTGGAAGGCACCCGTACCAAGGGAGACTTTGTTCCCGAGCAGCATACGGACTATATTTTTAGCTCTGTTGGGGAAGAATGGGGTTTTTTGGGGACCGCTTCGGTTATTCTCATATTTTCCATTTTCTTTTTACGGTTGATCTATATTGCGGAGCGGCAGAAAAGTGATTTTAGTCGCATGTACGGGTATGGGGTCATTTCCATTCTGCTGATTCATTATTTTATCAACATTGGGATGGTCATTGGACTTCTGCCGACCATTGGAGTTCCACTACCCTTTTTCAGTTACGGAGGTTCGGGGCTTATCTTCTTTACGATGCTGTTGTTTATTTTCCTGAAATTGGATTCCAACCGATTAAAGGATGGTATCTAAAAATCCCAGCCTGAAGCATTGATTTCTGCTTCCAGTTTGTCTTGCCATTCTTTGGGTTGATTAACGAAGAAATTTATTCCCGAACGTTTTTCAAGCTCATCTATGGAAACCAGAAATTGATTTAGAGGTTTTTGGCTTTCCCTATGCGGTATGAGAAAGGCGAGAAATTCATCCCCAGCCTTGCTTTTTTTAATGATCACCTTGAAGAAGGCCTCAGGAACATCCACATCCTCTTCTCCGATTTCTTCCAGGCCACTTTCCAAAATCCCTCCCGTTATGACCACTAAATCTCCTCGTTTTTTACACCATTGTCTTACTTGTTGTTCCAAACGGTTCCAAACTCCTGCATTAAAATCCCGATCTTGGGGGCTAATGTTGCTGGTATAAAAGGTCTCGTTATACGCATATTCGGAAAACCGTCTATCCCCAGCTGGGCAAAGATGGCCACGGTCGTAACCGGAACCTTTATAGTTTCTCCAATCCGCAGATTTGGTTTTCACCTTGGGGTCTTCAATAAAGTAAGGTCTTTGACGGTCATCATGGGTAAGATGACTTCTTTGCAGGGGATAGGCCACCCACTCCGCCTGTTCATGTGACTCGCTATAGGAAAGCATAAAATAATCGTGTTGCACTACCACATCCGTAGTGGACTGGGGCAAGAAGAGCCTATCTATTAGAGGACCATCACTGTCACTTTTTGGATTGGAATAGGTGCCTGGAGTATAAAAATTCTCGAACACCCAAAACCCTACCACACAAGTTATTAAGAGAAGCGTATAGATGGTTTTGTTTTTCATTTAATCGAAGATACCAGATATTTGCACATAAAAAAACCGACTTCAAAAAGTCGGTTTCCATATTGTTAGAATTATTTTTTATCCTTTAACGCTGGCCAATTTTCGTTCGCTACTTTTGATGTTGTTCAACTGTAGGTCCCTAAGTACATTAATGGCCTCCTCTACATAAATATCCCTGGCCAAGTCCTTGTGCCAACGATTTCTTTTTTCACGCAATACGGAGTCTTGGGTAAACAATTCCGTTTCGTATTTCAAAGATTCAAATGTGAGTTTGGAATCATATTCCCTAAGGCTCTTGAAGTGGTCTGAACGCTTCTTGGCTTCTCCTTCCTTAACCTTGTAAACATCATAATTCAAGGAAACGATGATTTCGTCCTGTTGCTCCTTCAACCATTTGGCATTTTCCTCGATCAACTTGATCTGTGGATTTTCGTCCATTCGTTTTTTACTATTGGCCACTGCCGTTTCAAAATCGATATAACCATCCCAGATTTCATAATCGGCAGGAGATATCTTATCCCAGCCTAATGGGTTTTCCTGATCTCTCTCTCCTAGATCGATATAGCTATAACGGTCCGGAACCACAATGTCACTTTTTACCCCTTCCAATTGGGTAGAACCTCCATTGATTCTGTAGAATTTTTGGGTAGTAAGCTTTATAGCCCCTAGATCTCCATGCTCATTGCTACGAACAATATTATCCAAAGGAATCACATTTTGAACGGTTCCCTTACCAAACGTCTGCTTACTTCCAATTACAACAGCGCGCTTATAATCCTGCATGGCCGCTGCCAAAATCTCTGATGCAGATGCAGATAACTCATTCACCAAGATAACCAATGGGCCATCCCATTGAATGCGCTCATCCTTATCTTCATGTACTTCTTTTCTTTGTCCTGAAGACCTTACTTGTACAATAGGACCATCTTTGATAAAAAGTCCCGCCATTTCCACAACGGTCTTAAGCGAACCTCCACCATTATCCCTAAGGTCAAGCACAATACCTTCAACCCCAGCTTCTCGAAGTCTATCTACCTCTTTGGCAACATCCGTTGCGGCGTTTCTTTCGGTATAGTCCTCAAAATCTACATAGAACTTGGGCAGATTGATCAATCCATATTTGTGATCTTCTCTTTTAACGGTAGCAGACTTAGCATATGATTCTTCCAAGAGAACCACATCCCTTGTTACTGAAACTACTTCAATTGTTCCATCTACACGTCTAACGGTAAGGTCAACAACAGTACCTTTAGGCCCTTTGATCAATTTGATGGCGTCGTCCAAACGCATTCCCACAATATCAATGGGTTCTTCGCCATCTTGGCCTACTTTAAGGATTTCATCCCCAACTTCAAGGCTTTGATCTCTCCAAACGGGTCCACCTGAAATGATTTCCATAATTCTGGCGCCTTCGGGCTTCTTTTGCAATCGGGCACCTATTCCTTCAAACTTTCCGGACATCCCAATATCAAACTTCTCCTTGTCATCAGGAGCAAAATAGAAAGTGTGCGGGTCAAATTCATCCACAATGGTGTTTATGTACTGTACAAACCAGTCTTTGCGCTCCAAGTCATCAATAAAATCAAAAAACTCGTCCAAGGTATTTTTTGTGTTTTCCCTGGCATCTGCCTCCAATTCATCTCTATTTACTGCAGAAGTAATGCTGCTATAAGTCAATAGATTGGTGTTGTTTACTTGTTCCCCGGCATCTGTGATTCGGTTTTCGACCTTTCCGTCAAAAACTGCCAAGGTGTTATACTTCAATTGCTTTCTCCAGCGCTCCTTCAACTGCTTTCTGTTGGCAGCGTAATCCTGATCTTTGTAATCAATATTGATGGTTTCCTCAATGGAATAATCAAAGGGCTGGGACAATACCTCCTTGTAAATATCCTTTGCTTCTCCCATACGCTTCATCAAACGTTGGTACACAATGTTAAAAAAAGTGATGTCCGTATTTTTTATTTCGTCATCAATTTGAAATCTATACTTTTCGAACTCCCGAATATCGCTTGCCAAAAAGTAGCGCTTTGTTGGATCTAGAATATCCACAAAGTCATCAAAAACATTGGACGAAAAACTATCATTTAGGTTTTTGGGCTCATAATGACCGCGTTCCAAGACGTAGGTAATTAAATCCAACAACAATTTGTCCTTGTCGTCGTTTTCAAAAGATTTACTTGTAAAACTACAGGAGGCTACCGCCACAAGAATTACCAAAAGAGCTAAGGTGAAATTCTTTTTCATAAAAAAGGTTGTTTAATTGGGAACGAAACTAGTTGGCTAACCCACCAAAAAATCATCACTTCATCCTCCGTTTCTACTTGTATGAATTCCCTAAGATACTGAAAAAACCGTGCCAGTCTGGTCAAGTCCGTTTAATTTTTTGTTAAACACCTAGAGCTTCATATCCTAATGAAAAACGTATTTTTACCCTATTAATTATATAAAATGGATAAACCGCTCATCCTGGTCACCAATGATGATGGAATTACTGCCCCCGGGCTTCGATCATTGATCAGTGTAATGAAGGAAATAGGAGAGGTTGTGGTGGTCGCCCCAGATAGCCCCCAATCTGGCATGGGACATGCCATTACCATTGATAGCACCTTATATTCCAAACAGGTCATCATTGACCAAAAAGAAGGGGCTCCCTTAGAGTACAGTTGTAGTGGAACCCCTGCAGATTGCGTGAAATTGGCCCTCCAAGAATTGCTGGACAGAAAGCCTGATATCTGCGTTAGCGGTATCAATCACGGTTCCAATGCGTCCATCAATGTTATTTATTCGGGAACCATGAGTGCTGCCATTGAGGCAGGCATTGAAGGTATTCCAGCCATTGGTTTTTCACTCTGCGATTATTCTTGGGAAGCTAATTTTGAACACACCAGCAAGTCCGTCAAAAAAATTGTGACCGAGGCATTGCTTCATGGAATTCCCAAGGGTACCGTACTCAATGTGAATTTTCCTAAAACCGATAAAGAACCCAATGGCATCAAAGTGTGCAGGCAGGCCAGGGCCAATTGGAAAGAACAGTTTGATAAACGTACAAGCCCCACTGGCAAGGATTATTATTGGCTTTCCGGGGAATTTGAGCTTTTGGACAAGGGACAGGACACTGATGAGTGGGCGCTTTCGCAAGGCTACGTTTCCGTGGTTCCCACACAGTTTGACCTTACCGCCCATCATGCCATTCCACAAGTAAACAATTGGAGTTTAAATGAATAGCAGAAAAGAAGTTTTGATCGGATTCGTTGTAGGTATTATTGCCAATACCTTTGGAACCCTGGGATACATTTTGATTTTTTCCGACCTTGGAATTACTGAAACCTTTGAAGCCGCTATTTCCCAAGGACATGTGGGCAGCTTGCTTGCACTTGGCGCTATACTGAATTTGGTGGCCTTTTTTGGGTTTTTGCGACTTAAGAGGGACCATAGGGCAAGGGGTGTTATGGTGGCAACCCTACTTACAGCCCTGCTCATCATGTACTTTAAATTTTTCAAATGATCTTGACCCTTGAAAATGAATTTTTAGGATGAAGTACTACATCATTGCCGGGGAAGCATCGGGAGACCTTCATGGTTCAAATTTGATCAAGGCCATTAGGCAAAAGGATGCCAGTGCCCAGATCAGATGCTGGGGCGGGGATTTGATGGAGCAAGCGGGTGGCACATTGGCCAAGCACTATAAAGACATGGCTTTTATGGGGTTTTTGGAGGTCATCAAGAACATTCCCACCATCTTCAAGAACATCTCTTTTTGCAAGGAGGATATCGGAAAATTCATTCCCGATGTCATCATTTTCATTGATTTTTCAGGATTTAACCTTCGCATTGCAAAATGGGCCAAGGCTAACGGTTTTAGAACCAATTATTATATCTCCCCACAAATCTGGGCCTCGAGGGAAGGTAGAATCAAGAAAATTAAACGGGATATTGATCAAATGCAGGTAATCCTCCCTTTTGAAAAGGATTTTTACGAAAAAAAGCACGGCTATCCAGTTCACTTTGTGGGGCATCCCCTAATTGATGCCATTGAAAACACGGATATACCCGAAGAGCGGGAATTTCGTTCGCAAAACTCTTTGGATTCTGATAAACCTATCATAGCCCTCCTTCCTGGGAGTAGAAAGCAAGAAGTCCAAAAAATGCTGGCAGTAATGCTTTCGGTCGCGAAGGATTTTCCACAGTATCAATTTGTGATTGCTGGTGCACCCAGTTTACCAAAGGTTTTCTATTCCTCTTATCGGAATGAAAACAAAGTGGGATATGTTTCCAACCAAACCTATGCTTTGTTAAAATACTCCCACGCAGCTTTGGTTACAAGTGGAACCGCCACTTTGGAAACGGCACTTTTTGGTATTCCCCAGGTGGTTTGTTATAAAGGGAATTGGATTTCGTACCAAATTGCCAAACGAATCATTACGTTGGATTACATTTCCTTGGTCAACCTGATCATGGACAAAGAAGTTGTCAAAGAACTGATACAAAATGATTTAACAACAGCCAACCTTAAACAGGAGCTTGGCAAGATTGTTGAAGGACCAAAACGTGAAACTATTTTGGATGACTATCAGATGCTTCGGAAAAAACTTGGTGGAAAAGGTGCCAGTCAATTGGCGGCCCAATTAATCATTGAAAATGCTTAATTTATGGCCACAAGTCACAAACCTACTTAACATGTTACGAAACGTCCTTTGCATTCTTACCCTTTTGTTCCTGCTCGGTTGTGGGGCAAAAAAGAAGCGAACGTATAGTAAAAATAGAACTCCTACCATTACGGTCGAAGGTTCAATCGAGGAAGCTGCACCACCCAAAATCTCTAGAAAAGAAGAAGGCGAAAATACCAAAGCCCAAAGTATCATTGCTACGGCGATGACCTTTTCGGGCACCCGTTACAAATTCGGGGGAACCACCCAGAAAGGCATGGATTGCTCAGGATTGGTGTTTGTTTCGCTCAAGGAAAATGATATCGAATTTCCCAGGGTATCGCACCAGATGGCGGAACATGGAAAACGAATTAAGGTAGGCCAGGTGCAAAAAGGAGATCTTCTTTATTTTAAGACCGGCAAAAGTGGCAAACGCATCAATCATGTGGGATTGGTGGTCGATGTCGACCGAAACGAAATCAAATTTATTCACGCTACAACCTCACGTGGAGTCATAGTTTCTTCCCTTAGGGAAGGGTATTGGAACCACGCCTTTGTCAAGGCCATGAGGATATTGTAAATGCAGCAATTAAATTTTGTGTCCATTAAGTTGACACTCTGCCTAATCGTGGGCATTGTGTTGGGATTTTATTGGAATATTAGGCCCAATTGGGCTTTGATTCTTCTTCTCTCACTACTCCCCTTCCTCTATTTTAGTTCCAAAAGGCAAAAACGTCGAGCCTTCCCATTTTTTGAATGCCTTAGTGCAATAAGCGCAATAATTCTCGGAATTTTTACGGTAACTATTTCAACGTCCAGCACATGGGAAGAAAGGTCTGAAAATCCCAAGGAAGATGTCACAGGCTTATGGGAACTAAAGATTCAGGAAGTCCTAAAACCGAACTCCTATTCCCAGCGATTTATAACCCAGTTGCATTCGTTGGACCGGAGCAAGTCAAGGGGAAAACTGCTGCTTACACTGCCTTTGGATTCCACTGCCAAGAAGCTAAGGGTTGACGACGAGCTTGCACTTTGGGGAAAGGCGGAAACCATCCGCCCCCCTTTAAACCCAAACAGTTTTGACTACCAAGATTATTTGGCCAAACAAGGAATCCGCCATCAAATTCGAGCAGAGCCCAACCAATTTAGGATTCAGGAAAATCCCTCCTCTACGCTATACGGAATAGCCTCCCGTTTTAGGAATCGAATAATTTCCGACTTGAAGCAAGAGGCATTTGGAAAGGAAGAATTAAGCGTAATCCAGGCCTTGGTACTTGGTCAGCGGGATGACATATCTGAGGACACCTACAAAAGTTACAGGGATGCTGGAGCGGTACATATTTTGGCTGTTTCTGGACTACATGTGGGCATCCTGCTTCTTTTGTTTCAATTTTTACTGTCGCCCCTGGAAAGACTCCCAAAGGGGAAAACCTTTAAGTTAATTGCGGTGGTTCTTTTTCTTTGGATGTATGCCTTTATCGCAGGATTATCACCCTCCATTGTTCGAGCGGTTACCATGTTCTCCTTTGTGGCCTATGCCATGCACTTGAACCGTCCCACCAACGCCTTCAACATTTTGGCGCTTTCCATGTTCTTTATCTTGTTGATCAAGCCTTTGTTCCTATTCCAGGTGGGATTTCAAATGAGTTATGCTGCCGTATTTGCCATTGTTTGGCTGTATCCCAAATTGCAACGGTTTTGGTCGCTGGAGAATATCATCTTACAAAAGTCCTGGCAACTTATGTCCGTCAGTATTGCGGCCCAATTGGGTGTTTTGCCTATAAGCCTCTACTATTTTCATCAATTTCCCGCCTTATTCTTTGTTTCCAATCTGTTGGTGGTGCCCTTTCTAGGGCTGTTGTTGGGTATGGGAATTCTAGTCATCGTTCTGTCCTTGGCCCATGCCTTGCCCACTCAAGTGGTGGAGGTATATAACTTTTTAATTGGAACCATGAATGCAGCAGTGGCCTGGGTGGGAAAGCAAGAAGGATTTGTTTTTAGGGACATTCCATTTGACCAAGTTCAGATGGTCTTGGGATATGTTCTCATCATTTCATTGGTTCGAACACTATCCAAACCCAGAGTCAGAAACATTTGGTTTCTGGGCATCAGCATAGCATCAATGCAGCTATGGGTTATTTGGAACCAGTGGCAATCCAATTCCACCCAAAACTTGATCTTGGCCCATCAAACCAAACAAAGCTTGCTGCTCCATCACCAAGCAGACAGCTTAAAAATCCATACGAGTGATACACTTCTCCAACCCATGTGGATTGACAATTTCAAAATTGCAGAGCGCATTGCATCCACCAAAGTGCATGCATTAAAAAACAGTTATCGCCTTAATCAAAATAGAATTTTTGTGGTGGACAGCTTTGGCAACTATCCTATGACTAATGAAATTGATTATCTCCTACTCACCCAATCCCCAAAAGTTCATTTGGGCCGACTCTTGGATTCTGTCCAACCCAAAGTGGTCTTGGCAGATGGTAGCAACTACAGGAGTTATGTGGAGCAATGGAAAACGACCTGCGCCCAAAAAGAAATCCCCTTTCACAGTACCAGTGAAAAGGGATTTTATGTTTTCAATTTTGATGAAGATTAATGGACGTTGCCCATCAAGCGTTTCATCAAGGGGCCAAACAGCAATACCACTGCACCAGCCACTAATGCATAAATGGCTATCAATCGGAATCCATCCAAATAGACATCCAGGGTTTCGAGACCTCCAACATTGCTATCCGTACTTTCAATGGCCAATTGTTTGGAGATGAAACCAACAATTTGGAAGGCGTATGCTGATGAAAGGAACCAAACCCCCATCATAAAGGCCACAATCCTTTTAGGCGATAAATCGGTGATTTTTGATAATCCCACAGGGGACATGAATAATTCTCCTACGGAAATAATAAAATATAGCCAGAGCAAATAGGAAAACGGAACCATCCCATTTTCATCCGCACTACCACCACTTAAGGACACCACATAAAAGGCCAAACCTGCCAACACTAGTCCCATTCCAAATTTGTACGGGGTTCTCGGATTGATCTTCTTTTTGGCCATATAGGTCCACATGATGGAAATAGGGATGGACAAAATAACAATGAACATGGAGTTAAGGGCATTCGTTTGACTCGCATTGATCAAGGTCAAGTCCACATTTCGAGCTGCAAACAAGGTAATCACACTGCCGTGCAGTTCATGAAAGCCCCAGAAAATGGTCATAAAGAATGTAATCAGCAACGCCATAAAGAGCTTTTTGCGCTCATCCACCGTTGATTTGACCATGATTGTTGCCATATAAATCAGCACAACAATCCCCACCAGATAAAACAAGAGGTTTACAATATTGGTATCGGCAAAAGCTGTTCCTTCGGCTCCCAATGACTTGTAGGAGTGCAGTAAAAATGCAATCAAAGGTGCAGACAAAAAGGCCAAAATGGGAATCAAGTGTTTTTGGGGTATTCCCATGACTTTCTTTTCATAAACCTCAACACTGGGAGGTCTTCCTCCGTCACCAAATACATTCTTTTTGATACCACTCCAGAAGAACAGCAGCCCTGTTAACATGCCAATTCCGGCAAGACCAAATCCGTAGTGCCATCCATAAGTTTCTCCAAGCCAGCCACAGAGTAAAGGGGAAACAAATCCTCCAATATTTATTCCCATATAAAATATGGTGAACCCGGAATCCTTTCGGGGATCCCCATCCTTATACAGCGTTCCTACAAAGGTGGATATGTTGGGTTTAAAAAAGCCATTTCCAACAATGATCAAAGCGAGGGCCAGGAAGAAGGCTATATTATGTTCAATGGCCAATACAAAATGTCCTAGGGCCATCAAAATTCCACCTAAAAAAATGGATGCCCGCATTCCTAGAATGGAATCCGAAATCTTACCCCCGATAACTGTGGAAGCATAAACCAAGGAACCATAAGAAGCATAAACTGCCGCTGCGGCATAATCCCTCGTAGCCAATGCCTCAAAAATTACATTGACCATATAGAGCGTGAGCAATGCACGCATTCCATAGAAACTAAAGCGCTCCCACAACTCTGCAAAAAACAGGTAGAATAGGCCTTGTGGGTGCCCAAAGAGCTGCTTTTCGCTAGCCGGTTTTACAATATCTGACATATATTAGATAGTTTGGTTACAAATTTTCCTTGACGAACTTGGTCATCTTACTGAATAGATGGAGTCGGGTATTGCCCCCATAGATCCCATGATTTTTATCAGGATAAATGGCCCAATCAAAATCTTTGTTCGCCTGCACCAAGGCCTCAATCATACGCATAGAATTTTGCACATGCACATTGTCATCCCCTGAGCCATGGACCAAGAGGTATTTTCCCTTTAACAATTCGGGGTAGTTAAAAGGTGAGTTGTCGTCATACCCCCCAGGATTTTCTGCTGGGGTACGCATAAAGCGTTCGGTGTAAATGGTGTCGTAGAATCGCCATGAAGTAACTGGTGCCACGGCAATAGCCATTTCAAAGACATCATTCCCCTTCAACAAGCAGTTGGTACTCATGTGACCTCCATAGCTCCAGCCCCAAATACCGGTACGGTTTTCATCAATATAAGGGCGTTCACTCAGTTTCTTAGCCACCGCTATCTGATCCTCGGTCTCGTATTTTACCAGATTCATATAGGTGACTTTTTTAAAGTCGCGCCCTTTCAAACCAGTTCCCCTTCCATCCACACAGGCCACAATATAGCCTTCGGATGCCAACATTTCGTGCCAGTAATCATTGCTTCCCAACCACCTATTGGCAACCTGTTGGGAACCGGGTCCGCTATATTGGAACATCAAAAGTGGGTACTTTTTATTGGGATCAAAATCCGCAGGTTTGATCATCCACATGTTCAGGTCATTGCCATTGATACTGATTGTTGAAAATTCCTTTGGACTCAATTCATAGCCTTCCAATTTTTCGTCCAGGATTTTATTGTCCTTGATCGTCTTAATTAATTTCCCATCGGAAGCTTGGTGCAATGTAAATTGATATGGAGTGGTGGCACTGGAGTAGGTATTTATATAATAGGTGAAGTTGGAACTAAACGCCGCACCATTGGTACCTTCATTGGCGCTCAACGCTTTCTTTTTCTTTCCATTTGATCCCACGCTGTACACCCCTCGATTTATAGAACCATTTTCCGAGGATTGGTAGTAAATTCGCTTTCGTTTTTCATCATAACCATAATAGGCCGTTACCTCCCAAGGGCCTTGGGTCACTTGGTTTTTCAACTTTCCATCTTTTCCATATAAATAGATATGGTTAAACCCATCCTGTTCGCTCGTCCAGATAAAACTGTCATCCGGTAAAAAGGTAAGATCATCAGTAATGTCCACATAAGCTGCATCTTTTTCTTCCAACAAAAGACCAACTGAGTTGTTAGCCGCGTTGACGGTGTAAATCTTCAAATCATTCTGATGTCTATTGAGGGTCTGGACGCTCAATTCATTGGGATTGTTTTTCCATTTGATCCTTGGAATATAATAGGCATCGCCCAATTCCACATTGGAGATATTTCCCGTGGCGGCATCATACATGTGAAGACTTACCGTGGCATTTTCCTCTCCTGCTTTAGGGTATTTGAATTCATACTGAAAAGGATACAGATTCTGTCCAAAAACATCCATTGAAAAATGGGGAACATTGGTCTCATCAAATCGAAGGAAGGCAATCTTGCTCCCATCGCTGTTCCATGCAAAAGCCCTTACAAAGGCAAACTCTTCCTCATAAACCCAATCGGTAACGCCATTGATAATGGTTCCCTTGCTCCCATCCGAAGTAATTTGCTTTGTGGATTTAGACCCTAGATCAAACACATAAATATTGTTATTGTGGACATAGGCCACAGCTGACCCATCCGGAGATAGCAAAGGCTCCTGAATTTTTTGATCGGAAATCTTGGTGATGCTTTTTGCTCCTACGTCATATACATAATAGATGCCCAGACGTGAATGTCTAAAAATGGGCTCTATTTCCGTGGCCAATAAAACTTTGGACTCATCCTTACTAAAGGTATAGGAACTGAAAAAGGGAACATCACCAGAGGAGGCTACAATGGTTTCCACCTTTTCTGAGGTTTCATAATTGTATTTATCCAAACTACTGGATCTTGGGGATCTGTTGAAATTAAGAACTGTATAGTCCGTTCCATTTTTCATGGAGCGGAGTGCATCCATATATTCTGTTCTAAAAGACCCTTGCCAGATATCTTCAAGGGTTATTTTCTTTTTTTGGGCTTGCGAAAGTGTTAAAAATCCGAGGGTAAAAATGTAAATTAGGAATTTGTTTCCCATGAATACTGATAATTGATTACAAACCGTCAAGTTTACTAATATTTTATCAATTAATAAACTATGTGTTTACACTTAACACCGGAAATCTTTCCGATTTGATCCAAATCCTAGCCAAAAATGGGATTATCCTTATATTTGAATCCTTTAACCAAGCACCATGAATACTCCTGTTGAAGGATTTTCCAAGCTTTCCAAAAGCGAAAAAATCGATTGGATCGCGGAACAGTATACCAAAGACCCCATCGCTTCAAAAGCTCTGTTGGAACAATACTGGAACGAAGACCCCAAGGTTCAAAAGGTGCATGATGAGTTTATCGAAAACACCTTATCCAATTATTACCTTCCATTTGCCGTGGCTCCCAATTTTTTGCTCAATGGAAAGTTCTACGCCATTCCCATGGTCATTGAGGAAAGTTCGGTGGTCGCGGCAGCGAGCAATGCCGCCAAGTTTTGGTTGAGCCGTGGTGGTTTTAAATCCGAAATTATCGGTACCGAAAAAGTGGGTCAGGTCCATTTTATGTTTCATGGCGACACGGAGAAACTACCACCGTTTTTTGCACAGCTTAAACCAAAGCTGATCAGCGGTGTATCCGCGATTACCAAAAACATGGAAAAGCGTGGCGGTGGGGTAAAGGATATTGAACTCCGAAGTCTGGACGACAAGCTTAAGGGATACCATCAACTGCACTGCACTTTTGAGACCCTGGATGCCATGGGCGCCAATTTCATCAACTCCTGCCTGGAGCAGTTTGCCAAGACCTTAAAATCCGAAGCCAAAACGTATGCTGCGTTCACACCTGAGGAAGCAGAAGTGGAAGTGGTCATGAGCATACTTTCCAATTATGTTCCCCAATGTTTGGTAAAAGCAGAGGTTAACTGTCCTATATCCGACTTGGATCAAGCTGGTATCCATGGGCAAGAATTTGCCCAAAAAATAGTTCGGGCAGTGGAGATTGCCAAGGCAGAACCACACAGGGCAGTTACCCACAACAAGGGCATTATGAACGGAGTGGATGCAGTGGTCCTCGCCACTGGAAATGATTTTAGGGCCATAGAAGCCGGGGTACATGCCTATGCAGCCAAAGAAGGACATTATTCCAGTTTGACGCATGCCAAAATTGAAGATGGTATCTTTTCATTCTGGATTGAATTGCCTTTGGCCCTGGGCACCGTGGGCGGACTTACGTCGCTTCATCCCATGGTTAAACTTGCCTTGGAAATTCTTGGGGAACCTACTGCCAAAGAACTGATGCAGGTGGTCGCGGTAGCCGGATTGGCCCAAAATTTTGCCGCGTTGCGATCCTTGGTCACCACGGGGATACAAAAAGGGCATATGAAAATGCACTTGATGAACATGCTCAACCAAATGGGAGCAAGTGAAAGCGAAAAAAAACAACTTGTCAATTATTTTAAGGACCATACAGTTACCAATGCATCCGTTAAGGAAGCCTTGGAAAAGATCCAGTCGCAATAATGCAACAAGAATTTTATAGCAATGGAAAACTGTTGCTCTCCGGGGAGTATGCTATTCTGGATGGAGCTGTTGGGCTCGCCGTGCCCACTAAGTTTGGACAATCACTCCAGATTTCTCCCATAACTTCCAACAAATTGGAGTGGAGGAGTTTTGATGTGGATAATTCCTTATGGTTTGAAGCACAATTTGCTATTCCCGAACTTAAGCTTCTAGCATCCAATGACAAGGATGCCTCAAATCGCCTGAAACAGATTTTCATGGGGGTTAGAGAAACTAACGGTGAGTTCTTGGTTTATGAAGAAGGACTAATGGTAGAAACCCGATTAAGCTTTCCACGAAATTGGGGGCTTGGCACATCCTCCACTTTGATCAACAATATTGCCCAATGGGCCATGGTGGATGCCCACGACTTATTGCATAGCTCTTTTGGGGGAAGCGGTTATGATATTGCTTGTGCACAGCACAACTCCCCTTTGTTATACCATCTTAGAGACAACCACCCCAGCGTTCAAGAAGTTCGGTTTGATCCTCCCTTTAAGGAAAATCTATTTTTTGTCTATCTCAATGAAAAACAAAACAGCAGGGATGCCATTGCCAACTATCGTTTGCTCGAATTTGACAAGGCCGAATTGGTGCATAATTTGACCCATATCACCAAAAACATGGTGACATGCAGCACTCTAGTGGAGTTTGAAGCGCTGATGGATTTGCATGAACAAACCTTGTCGGAAGTATTAAAAGTACCTACAGTCAAAAACAGATTGTTCCCGGATTATCCTAAATCCATCAAAAGTCTGGGTGCCTGGGGAGGCGACTTTGTTTTGGCTACTGGCAGTCCAGAAGATCAATTGTATTTTAAGAATACGGGATATGCCACTATACTTCCCTATTCCGACATGGTGCTCTAAGTAGTTCACCTTTCCACTTGGGAATCCAATTCCAACGTACCACCGAACTACTTAAAAGGGCAAATACCTTTCAAAAACCCTTATCCGTAAACTGAAATGGGGCATTCGTCAATTTGGGCAGTATAAACATCATGGGTTTTCAGAATTTTCCATTGAAACATAAATGGCGAAAATTCAGATACTATGGTGTCTCCTTGGGATTTTACTTTATTATTCTTCTTATTTCAAATAGTGCTGATTACAGTAATATCCCTTTGGAAAAGGAAGAAAAATCGAAAAGAACAGAAAATGGCACTGCTTTTTGTGGTGTTGCTGTCCTATAATGCCTTTCTCACGTACTACGGTTGGGGCAATTCCAAAGAGGAGTTTTATATAGTGATGAGCTACGTGCAGTTTGTTCCCTTGCTTTTGCTTACCATTACCTTTTATATAAAGCCCTGGCGGGTTAAGTCCATAAATCAAAGGATACCACAGCATCTATGGTCCTTGGGGGGAAATCACAAATATGAAAAAACAGGGCTTTCCAAGGCCTTTTCCCATGAACTAAAGAACAAACTGGAACATCTGATGTTGACCCAAAAACCCTATTTGAATCAGGAATTAAGACTGGATGACATTGCCAAATTATTGGATATTTCCCGTCATCATGCTTCACAAGTAATCAATGAGAATTTTGGTCTAAATTTTTACGAATATGTCAATAGGTTTAGAATTGAAGAAGCCAAAAAGAAGCTAATGGCCCAAACGGAACATACTGCTCCCTCTATTTCCGAGGTGGCCTATCAATGCGGATTTAACAACAGGGTTTCCTTTTACAAAGCATTCAGAAAAATGACCCATTCCACACCTTCGGAATTTATGGGCAAGGTGGCCTAGGAAATCATGATCTGTATTGGCCCCAGACGGTTTTAAATGTCTGCATCAATTGCATCATCCTTCTTTATCAGTGATCCCAACTATTACGATCAGCCACCGTTTCGATTCATGGGCTAGCCTGTAAATCTCGTTCGGCAATTGTGTAAAGGTTTTTAAGGGTTAACAAAGTCCGTGTTTTCAATTCGTTTTTTTGCTCGGCAATCTTCGAAAAACAGGAGCCAACTTTTCTTCCCCATTTATTTCCATGAGGATTATTTGAATTAGCTGACAAATACAAAGTTGAACTCCTGTTTGGTCGATTGCTCTGACTAACTCTTAATTATTATTTATGAAATCAAAAAATCTATGCATGATGCTGGTGCTATTGCTTTGCATAAGCGCAACTGCACTGGCACAAGAGAAGAATGTTTCGGGTACCGTTTCCGACCAAAATGGATTTCCGCTCCCGGGTGTGAACATTGTTGTTTCGGGAACAAGTACAGGCACCCAATCCGACTTTGATGGAAAATACTCCATTGTGGCCAGTCAAGGCCAAACCTTGGTATTCTCCTATTTGGGTCAAAAGGATGTGAGCGTTGCTGTGGGAACAAGCAACACCATCAATGTACAAATGGAAGAAGATGCCGAAGCCCTTGAAGAAGTTGTGGTAACCGCGCAAGGGGTGAAAAGAGAGAAAAAAGCCTTGGGATATGCGGTAACCACCCTTAAAGGAGAAGATATCGCCGAACGTCCCGAAACGGATGTTGCCCGAGCATTATCTGGGCAGGTTGCCGGGGTCAACATTCTTGGTGGAAGTGGTCTGGCAGGAAGTGGAACCAATATTACCATAAGAGGTTTCTCCACCATGACGGGTAGCAACCAACCCCTTATCATAGTGGATGGGGTTCCGTTCAGCAACGACACCAATGAGACCAGTACTTTTTCAACAAGTGAATCAGGAAACAACTCTGCGAGTAGATTGTTGGACCTGGATCCCAACAACATTTCCAGTTTAAGTGTTTTAAAAGGTCTAAGTGCCACCGTCCTATATGGGGAGCAAGGCCGTAATGGGGTTATACTCATCACAACAAAGGCGGGAGGAGGCAGTTTATCCCAAGGTAAAATGGAAGTATCGGTTAGCTCATCATACTTCTTTGAAAAAATATCCTCAACCCCGGACTATCAAAACAGATATGGCAACGGGTGGCAGCAAAGTAGAGGTAAGGCATTCAGCAACTGGGGTTCCGAACTTACCGGAGAGCTAATTCTTCATCCTTATTCCGGGAACGCATACAACAGCGTCCAAACAGGAGGTGGGACATTTGACCAGTTCTTCCCTCAATTTGCGGGGAACACCTCTTATCCATACCAAGCTTATAATAGTGTTGAAAAATTCTTTAAGCCAGGTTATACGGCAATCAACAATATTAATGTATCCAAGGCTACTGAAAATGGACGTTTTAACCTCAGTTATTCCAATAGCGACCAAAAGGGGTTTACCCCTAACAATACCTTAAGGCGTAACAACTTTAACGTGGGAGGGACAGTTAAGCTATCCAACAAATTCACCTTTAGCGGAACCATGAGTTATGCCAATACGGATAAAAGAAATCCCCCCAATGCGGCAAGTACAGGTTCCGCAAATCTGGCAGTGGGCAGTGCATCTGGTATTTTCGCAAACGTATTGTATACCCCTAGATCGGTAGACTTAATGGGTCTCCCCTATGAAGATGATTTACATAGGAGTGTTTATTATAGATCCAACAACAGTATTCAAAACCCCCGATGGACGGCTGAAAATGAAATAGACGAAGAAGTTACCGATCGGACTTTCTTCTCTATGTCCGGAACCTACCAGTTCAATGATGCTCTATCCGCGACTTGGAGAACTGGCTTTGACGGTTATAACGAGACATCCTCATTTAAAGTAAACAAAGGCGGGATATACTTGTCCAATGGGCTCTATTATGAATCCAGATTCACAGGTAAAATATGGGACCACTCCATATTACTTAATTATGACAAGGATTTCTCAGATAAACTGAACTTAAGTGTTACCGCTGGGGCCAATGCCAGAAGAAACACCTTGACTTCCTCTTCTGTTCAATATGACAGACAATTGATATACGGAGCCTTCTTTGCCAACAATTTTGAGGATAGGGTGGGAACTGATCTATATCAGGAACAAGAAAATGTCTTTGGAGCATATATGTCAGCCACTCTCGGCATCAACAGTTTTGCTTATTTAAACGTTTCTGGCAGAAATGACTGGTCTTCAACCCACGAAAGCGGCAACAATAGTATTGCTTATCCCAGTGCCAGTATTTCTTTTATACCAACAGCGGCCTTTGAAGGATTGCAGAGTAAAAATGGCCTTAATTATTTAAAGCTAAGGTTTGGGTATGGAAGTTCAGCAAACTTTGCCAGCCCATACGTAACAGGTGATAGGTTGGGTGTGGCCGCTAAAGCCTGGCTGGACGCCAATGGCAATACCGTAAATATCAATGGTAGTCCAATAAACATTGATGACAGTGGAGTAAATAGACTTGGGAACCCTAATCTTAAACCAGAATTGGTCTCTGAGTTGGAACTGGGTATGGATTTGAAAGCTTTTAATAATCGATTTGGCTTGGAAGGCAGTGTTTATACAAAAGAGGCCACAGATCAAATATTGGATAGAAGATTGGATCCGGCATCCGGCTACACGGTGACTGCTGTAAACGCAGGAAAATTGGAAACCAAAGGATTTGAAGCTGGGTTCAATGTTACACCTGTCCTCACCGATAACTTCCAATGGAATTTCATTGCCAATTTTGATGCGTACGAAAGTACGGTAACCGAACTTCCAGGCGGTGAGGAAGATCAACTGTTCCTTTCAGGTCCTTACTCCAATCTAGGGAATTTTGCGGTACAGGGGCAGCCCTATAATGTCATTGTAGGTACCCCAATCCAAAGAGACGACGAAGGCAACCCCATTGTTGGTGCCGATGGACTTTACTTGGATGAAGATAAATTGGATATTATTGGTGACCCAAACCCAGATTGGCAGGGTACATTAATAAACACATTTGACTATAAGAACTTCTCCTTGGGAATGCAATGGAATTACCAACATGGAGGAGATATGTATTCGGCGACTGCCGCCACTTTGACCATTAGAGGACTGGCGGGCGAAACAGGTTTTGATAGGACCATACCCATCATCGCTCCCGGTGTTAAACAGGATGGAACTCCCAATGACATCCAGATTACCCAAAACGATCATTACTGGGAAAATCTTGGGGAGGATGAGTTCAGAATTTATGATGCCACACATTTAAGACTCCGAGAGGTCTCGTTATCCTATTCCTTTTCTAAAGAATCGCTGGAAAATACACCTTTTGGTAACGTAACCATTACCGCCACAGGTAACAACATGTGGTTCAAGGCATTCAACTTTCCAGACTCCATCAATTTTGACCCATCAGTATCCAGTGAAGGGGTGGGCAATTCAAGAGGTTTTGATCTATTGACCGGTCCCACCGCTAAAAGATATGGTTTAACAGTTCGCGCATCATTCTAAAAAACAAACATGAAAACAATATATAAGAAAATTACTGCCCTTATTGCATTATCATTATTGATAGGCCTTGGGGCTTGTGAATCCGTTGATTTGGACGTAAACGAAAATCCCAACACGGCTACTCCGGCCAATTCCGACATTAACCTTTTGCTCAATGGGGCCATGCTCAATTTTTCAAAATGGCTGGGAGAAGAAGATGAGGACAACCGTATTGGGTTTGAGGCCGGAATGGAAGTTGTGCGCATGTTGCACATGTATGGCCCATTATACGAAAATGCCTTTCAACCAGGCGATTTTGACGATGTCTGGCGACAGGCTTTCAGTGGTCACCTTTCTGACATCCAAACCATCAAAACCATATCCGATGAAGCTGATCTGTTTCATCATAAAGGAGTGGCCCAGATTTTGGAATCCTATACCTTGACCACCTTGGTGGATTATTTCGGGGATATTCCCTATTCCACAGCCTTCCAAGGAGCAGATGAATTTAATGCTTCCTTGGACGAGGATGCAGAAGTATATGACGTAGCCATGACCCTTTTGGATGAAGCCATTGATAACCTCTCTGAAGAACCCGCAACAAGTATCCCATCAACAGGGGATATCTTCTACTTTGGAGATGTTACAAAGTGGATTACTTTGGCCAAAACCCTAAAGCTTAGAATATATAATAACACCAGATTGGTAGATCCTTCTTCTTCCCTGGCGGGTATCAATGCGCTTTTGGAAGATGGGGATTTAATTGATGACATAAGTCCAGACGGCCTTAGTGAGGATTTTGAAGTAAAATATGGAACCAATGCTTCCGCTCCGGATGTTAGACACCCTCAGTTCATCAACAATTACCAAAACACCCCCAGCGGGGAATACATGAATATGTACTTCATGAATCTTATGGTTAACGGTTTTGAAAGTGGTCCAGATCCACGAACCCGCTATTATTTTTACAGGCAGGTTTCCGATTTCCCTGCCGCAGATGCCCAAGGGATATTTGACTTTCCATGTCTGGCTGAAAGTTACCCAACCCATTACACCCAAGGTGTGGATGCTTTCTGTACCTCTATTGGAAGCGGTTACTGGGGAAGAATACATGGTGACGCTCAAGGCCTACCTTCAGATTCTGATAAGATCACCACTTGGGGCACGTATCCCATTGGCGGAAAATTTGATGATGACGCCTTTGAACCCGTAGGGATTTCATCTGGAATGGGGGGCGCCGGTGTTAATCCAATTGTGCTTTCTTCCTTTGTGTATTTTATGAGGGCTGAAGCCGCTTTGACTTTAGGTACATCCGACAATGACATCGAAATGTTAAGAGAGGGAATCTGGTCCTCCATGAACAAAGTAGTAAACTTCGACTCCAACACGGCAGGAAGCGATTTTGCTCCAACCGACGATGACCTTAATACCTACGTCCTGGAAATCCTAGCTGATTATGTTGGGGCTGAAAATGATGAGGAAAGGCTAAACATCATCATGACACAAGCCTATATTGCTAATTGGGGCAATGTGGTGGAAGCCTATAACAATTACAGAAGAACGGGCATGCCTTTGGATATGACCCCCACCCAGTTGGAAAACTCAGGAGCTTTTATTCGGTCTTTCAAGTATCCTTCAGTAGCCATTGATAACAATCCTAACATTGATCCTAAGCCCAACCAAGCTGTAAAAGTATTTTGGGATTTGGGTGATTCAGATTTAGACTTTTAAAAAATTCAACTATGAAAAATATATATAGACTTTTTGCCTTGGTATTTATATTCGCAGGATTTTGTGCCTGTGAAGATGAAGATAAAACCACCTATTTACATTCTCCAGATCTACAGCAAGGTGCCTATTTCAGGAATATTGAAAATGGAGGGATTTTTAATAAAAATGATGGTTTTGTGGTATCCAGCTATTCCTTAACGGGAGAGGTTGTATCACAAGATGCAACGGAGGTGGCTTCCTTGGATTTTAGTATTGCCTTTCAGGACAATTCTACCGACGGGGATCCCGATACCGAAGATGATTCTTCTGTGGCTCCAGTATTAATAGAAACAGTCAATGTGTCCTCTCTTACTTCCAATTCCAACGGCTTTCCAGAAAAGACCTTTGAATTAACAGCTGATGAAATTTTTACAGCTTTAAACTTAGACGCTACGGAAATTGAAGGGGGAGATCTGTTCATCTTCTCCATTGCCATCAAAATGACTGATGGTACCGTATTCACCTCTTCCAATACCGGGGATAGTGTACGCGGGGAGCTTTTTTTCAGATCCCCCTTGGATTACACCTCAACTATTGTGTGTCTGGACGCCCCAACTCCAGGTGATTGGGTTTTAGACATGCAAGATCTTTATGGAGATGGCTGGAATGGGGGAGCCATTACTGTCAATATGGATGGGGTTTTATCCACTTATTCTGTTTCTGCAGAATCCGGATCAGCCCAAACAGAAACTATTTCAGTACCAGAAGGCACCTATGTATTTACTTGGACATATACCTCCGGAGATTGGGAAGGAGAAAATGTATACACCTTAACAGACCCAAATGATAATGTGATTTTGGATGAAGGCCCCAACCCTACTGAAGGTGAATTACTCAATCAATGTGATTAACCAACAGTCCTAAGTCCAACATCCACTAGGTAGGTCTGTCCATAGGAACAATCCTTAGTTAGTTAAAAAAAAGCCTCCCTTTAAGGGAGGCTTTTATGCTGTACTATTTGTTGTCTACTAATAAAAAGTAGCGCGCTTGTCCTCAATGTCGGCACCATCTTTAAGTGCGTTGTACACCGCTCCGTTTACCCTATTGGCTGCATTGGTACGCAAGGTTTTGGCATAGGTGCTAAAGTTATCCACACTAGGTGCTTCATCTTTCTTTGTCACTTGGATCATAAATACTCCTGTTTCTCCTTTAATAAGACCTGAGGTTGCACCTTGGTCCAATGCAAAGGCGGTACCCACTACCAATGGCTCCCTTCCTGCTCCAGGTAGGGTTGGTGACTTCATGGTCAATGCAGAGGCATTGGACTTGGCTACGTTGCTCGCCGAAGCAAAGGCATCCAAATCCATATTGGAATGTGCGGATATGATTTGCTCGGCCTTACGCTCTTTTCTTATGAGCGGTAAAGCTGTGGCAGAAGCATCCTCTGGAGTCATTAATCCTTCCTTGTATTTCTTGGTCACCTGTACAACGGCATAACCGTTATTGATGTTGAAACGTCTAATGTCTCCCACCTTGGTATCATCGTTAAAAGCCCACTGAACAATTCCCCGTTGTGTGGAAAGTCCAGGTAGGTTTTCATCCAATTCCTTGATTTTGTTAACTGGTCTAACCACATAACTGCTTTCTGTAGCAATATCGCTAAACGCTTCCGGCTCGGCATCAATCGCCGCCATTTCAAATTTGGTGGCATCGGTGAACAAAGTATTGATGGTTTCCTCAGATGGTTCTACCTCACGCGAAAGGGTCGCAACCTGGAGCAAATCTTGCTTGTCATCAATCTTGATGATATGGAATCCGAAAGGTGTTTCCACCATTCCAATTTCATCCAAGTCGTGCTCAAAAAGGAAGTTTCTGTAATTTTCCGCCAACCCAAGATCGGTTTGTCTGAAGTATCCGATATCACCAGAACGCTGAACCGCTGTTGGGTCATCTGAATGTTCCCTCGCAAGTGCCGCAAAATTGGCATCTGCTTTAGTAGCTTCCTCCAACATTTTCTTAGCTTCTTCCTCAGCCTCTTCCTTGGTTCTTGTGATATCTGCCCCAGCTCTTTCCGAACCTTCATAAGCAAAAAGAATATGACTGGACTTTACGGCTCCTTCGGCCTTCTTGTCCAACACCTTGGTCACTCTAAAGAAATCACCATCACGGTATGGTCCGTACACTTCGCCAATGGACAATCCCATTAAGGTGTCGGCTGCAATGGATGGCAGTTCACTTTTGGTTTTGAAAATGCTATCGTATTTGGTATCAGAATTTCTATCCAAGAAAGCTGCGATGTCATCTGTATTGGAAAATTGCTTTTCCACATAGGTGGTATCCGCAGCGTTGGTTACCTTGTCCTCAATTAAATTGGTGATATCCTCTTTCACCTGATTCTCATCTCCCAAAGAAGGCTTTTCCTCAAAGTAAACAAAGCGGATATCCCTAGATTTTTCTTGTTTGAATTGATCTTGATGGTTGTTGATATACGTTTGGATGTCATCCTTTGAAACTTGAATAGTACTATCAGCAATGGCCGTATAGGGTACACGTACGTACTGGATGTCCACCTTCTCGTTGGCCATTTTGTAATCAAACTCCCCTTCGGCAAGGGTGGCCCCCACACCTCCTTTGATCAAGTTAAAATACAAACGCTCTTTAGCAGATTGAATGATACGTGCCTCATCCTGCAACCAAGCATCGTACCGTAAAGGGTCATTTACGCTCCAGTTGGCAACGGCACTTCGGAATACTTCGGCATTGAAAATCCCATTCTCATCCTGGAATTCCGGAATTTGGGCATAACCGGATGTCCTCACAAACTCAATGATCTGATCGCTCTCCACATCAATTCCCAAATCCTTGAACTGCTGATCCAAAATGGTGTTTCTTACTTGCTGCTCGTACACCTGGTTCACCAATTGTGTATTGGAAAAAGTAGGGCCAAAACGTCTTGAAGCAGACTCTACCTCTTTTCTAAAATCGTCAATGGAAATACTCTCCCCATTAATCTCAGCCACCGCGGAGCCAACTTTGGCACCTCCTGCAAAATCATTGCTGGTAAAGACTCCTGATATTACAAAGGCGAACAGGGCCATCCCGATAATTAAAATCAGCACAGTTGTTCGTTTCCTAATATTCTCTAATATTGCCATTTTACTGCTTGTTTTCTATATTTTCAGTGGGCGAAAATACCATTTTCTTTTCAAATAGGAAAGCTTAAAAAAGCTTGGAAATTGTTAATCTTCAGGGAAAACCTGTAGGTTCACCAAATCGATTTTGGTATTGGACACTTCCAATATCTTGAATAAGAAATTATCGATTTTCACCTCCGAATCTTGTTCCGGAATCTCTCCCGTTCCATTCATGATTAGTCCACCCAATGTTTCGTACTCCTCACTTACCGGGAGTTCCAACTTATAATTTTCGTTGATGTAGTCCACCTCCAGACGGGCAGAGAACTTGTAAACGTTCTCGCTCAGTTGTTCTTCATGCAAGTCTGTGCTGTCGTGCTCATCCTCAATCTCCCCAAACAGTTCTTCTATGATGTCTTCCACAGTCATGATGCCCGATGTGCCCCCATATTCATCCAAGACCACTGCCATACTCTTCCTTTTTTTGGTAAGTACATTAAGGATATCCTGAATCAACATGGTTTCCGGGACAAATTCCACAGGAAGCAAAATACTTTTAATGGTTTTGGGCTTTTTGAAGAGTTCATAGGAATGTATATAACCTATGATCTCATCTATGCTTTCATTATAGACCAAGATTTTGGAATATCCCGTTTCCGAAAACAGTTTGGCCAGATTCTTTGGAGTCTCATCCAGCTCCACCGCCATAATTTCGGTTCTGGGAACCATGGCCTCCCTTGCCTTTACATTGGAAAATTCCAGGGCCTTCTGGAAAATCTGGATTTCTGAATCCACTTCATCTTCTTCCTCCACCGTTTCCATTTGTTCGGTAATGTAATCCCCAAGTTCCAATTTGGTAAAAGCCAGTTGCACCTCGTCCCCATCGGTCTTGAAAAAGACCCGTAAGATGAAATCCGACACTTTGATCACAAACCAAGAAATAAAAGAGAACAGTACATAAAAGAAATATGCAGGAATGGCAAAGAACTTCAGTAAGGTGTTGGAATAAATCTGAAAGAGCACCTTGGGTAGAAACTCAGCAGTGATCAATATGATGAAAGTGGAAATGATGGTTTGTGACAGCAAGCTAAAATCTGTCAGCATGGCGTTCAGAAACTCACTTGTTGTGGGCAGCAGGGTTTGAAACCATTCCATTAGCATATCACCCATAAAAAGCCCGTAGACCACTAAAGCAATATTGTTGCCTATGAGCATGGTGGCAATAAACTTGGATGGTTTATCGGTTAGCCAGGTAAGTACCTTGGCAAAAAAACCTTCCTGCTTTTTCTCAATTTCTATATGGATCCGGTTGGCGGAAACAAACGCAATTTCCATTCCGGAAAAGAAAGCCGAAAACAGTAAAGACAATACTATTATGATCAGCGAAGGGTCCAAACAATATTACTGTTGGTTATCTTGTTTTCGTTGCTCAAAGCGTTTGCGGTACTTTCTCCTAAAAAGAAACATGGCAATGGAGACCACCGCGAAAAAAATAAATATATAGGTCTCTTTGGGCTCTATGCTCCACAAGGTGGCCACCTTGTAAATGGAAACAATGGCAACTGCCAAATACAGGTATTCGGTATATCTTAAAATCTTAATCATCCAGTTCTTTTTCTTTTATTGTCATTAGACCAAAGGTCTTATGGGCCTTAAAATAACTTCGGTTTCTATTGAAATCCATTCCTTCCCCATTCATAATGGAACCATCTTCAGGATTGGTAAAAGTGAACTCCTCCTCTGTAAATATCCAATTGTTGGATCGGTCAAAAAACATTTGTGGTGCCTCCAATTTTTTCCCATCATGACTTTCCAGAACCACATTGCCCTGTAAGTCAATCAGGTCCGTTTGGGTATACACAATTCCATAATCCGCGGTAATAACACTCTTCTGATTGCTATCATCAAAAAAGTCCACCTGGAGTCCACTAGGAAAGGTACGAAATTTAAAAACTTGGTTATCGAAGTCCTCATATACAGGACTTGTAAGAATGGCAATGACCCGTGAGCTATCTTGATCTTGGGTTCCCATTTCTTCAGGTGTTTCGGTGTAGGTGAGGGTCAAATTTTGTGCTATTCCTTGCGGATAAATTGGCTTTACAGCTTCTTCCCCAACCCTTTCATAGTTGTCCCCACAGGACATAAAAAGGATTGCCACGGTAAAAACCGTGGCAAAACACTTTAAAATATTTCTTGATTTTCGAATCACACTATAGATTAGGTACTCTTACGCTACCTCCAACCCAGCAGCTGAAACTAACCGTTTTACCAGCCATTCCAGAACTAAATATCATCTCTTTGGTGGGAGCCCTTTCAGTATAACTTGAAGCAGATTGATTGGCACGTCCACTCAAAGATGGATCTACACGGCCAGCTTTTCTGGCCATTTCCGCAGCTCTCCAATAAATTGCTCTTTTCTCAAACGGAGTGCTACCACAAGCATTTGCACTTGTAGCGTACAAATTGGCTATCAACAAATACGCCTTACCATTGGCCGGATTGGCATTGATTGCTTTTTGGGCGTAGTTCCTTGCCTGGGATTTGCTACTTCTTCTAACCGTAGTAGCAATCTTGTAAAGGATGTTGGATTTTCTATATGGATCCGTCTCCAATTCCACAGCTTTGTTAAAGTCATCTATGGCACCACTGTTATCCCCTGCTTTTTGTTTCAGCACGCCACCATACATATAGGCATCTGCAGAAGGATCCAAGGCCAACTGGGCCTCAAATAATTTTCTAAACATGGGATCGTCCGTACATTCTTTGGAGAACATTCTTCCAACAGCTCGTTTTACCCAGTTTACATCACCCTTCTTGGCGTCATAATTCTTTTCGTAAAGGGGAATCAAGTTTTCGCAATTTGCCAAATCCCCTAATTTGGTATCGATACTGGAAGCAATTTGACCATAAGACTTGGAATTGGTCTCATATACCTTTTTAAGACGTCCTTCTTTGGAGGTCAATGCCGTACCAGCATCTTCTTTTTCCAACAATTTGCTCAGTGCATCTGTAAGCTTTTTGTTTTCCGCTTCAACTTTTTCGGTTACATCATCATAGTTGTCAAATACCTCCTGAAGATCTTTGGAACCGGCCTTATGCAAATCAACCAATGTCGAGAAATAAAGATAAAGGGCTTTCGGGTTTTTGAAGTTTTTTCGGTCTTCCTTAAACGCTTTATCCAACATTTCATACAATTGGGCATCAGAGGCCATTTTGTTGTCATACATCAAAAGGGCTTTATCAATTGCCACCCCTGCAACGGAGAACTTTGTTGGGAAGAATTTTAGACTATTATCGTAAAGGGACATCAAATCTTGGATATATCCATCTTTGTCCGCCCCAGAAGAATTCTTGATTTTATGGGAAAGTATTTTTTCGCCGTAGGAGAAATTGGCCTTGTTGATGTCAGGGCAACTTTCATACACCATTTTCCATGGTTCGTACGCGGCGTCATAATTTTTAACCTTAGCGTGCTCTGCATAAATGGAAAGATTGGTCATGCACTCTGGATTCTGTGCTTGGGCCATACTTAATCCCATCGACATAAGTACCGCTATCATCGTTAAGTAGTGTTTCTTCGTCATCTTACTAATTTTAAAGTGGTTAATGTACAAATTTTCATGAAAAAAATATCTTAAAGGAGCAGATATCACAGGTATTTTGCAGATATCAAAATAAAATCCCCATCAATTTATTTTTCTTTTAAGGAACCATTTGTCATTTAAGGACAGACCAACGTTGACTTTAAAGTAGCCCTCTTCAATCAGGTTCGCATCTGTTGTGCCTCGTTTTCCAAGCTCAAATCCTAAGTTGACATTGGAGAAACTATTGCCCAACGGTAACCCAAATCCAAAATTTATGCCAAAATCATTGATCTCTTGCCCATTAACTTCCAATCCGCTCACTTCGTAACGAACTCCTGCCCTATAGGTAACTCTTTTATGGTATCCTCCCAAAGCTCTATAATCCGGCACCCAATATCCACCCAGTGCAAAACTGCTTGCGTCCAGGTACGATACATTTTCTATCCCCAGAAAGTCATTCTTGAAATCACTAAACTGTTGAAAACTGTACTCCCCTCCAATAAACCATTTCTTGTTCTCTCCAAAACCAAGACCCAAGGTAGTTTTGGTGGGTATTTTCAGCTCCGTATTTTTAAGGTTGTTTGCATGCAAGTTCACATCGATTACCTCAATTTCCTGACCATTGACCAAGGAGAACGAACCCAATCTGGCTGAATTCTCCGAGGCAAGGTTGCCCTGGGTATTGACCAAAACAGAAGTGTACAGGGTATACTTGTTCTTAATGGTTGGGGTATAAGTGGCCGCATAGTTGAAATCCAATCCGTTGATCCGTGATTCCCTTCGGTCCAAAGTCCCAAACTGAACACCTTCCACACTTTGGATACGCTGATATTCCAAGGTTCCAAAATTGAAATTTCCCGTGACCCCTATACTCAAGTTTTTAATTGGCTCAAATCCAATGGAGAAGAATATTCGGTTTAACCCACCATCTCCCGTGAATACATTGGTAACGGCTTGACCATCATTGTTGGTAGTTTCATCCGTTAGTTCATAACCTACCGATGACAATGGCATAATACCAAATCCCGCCCCTACTTTATTTCCGATAGGGAAACCAATGGCCAAATAGTCCAAATTGGTGACGTTGGCGTTCTGTTTTTCCTGGCTGTCCTTTAGCGTGAACCTGCTACGGGAAATTCCTGCTGTATACGTGGTAAGCCTCAGCTTGGAATAAGCCGCTGGATTATTGAGGTTTAAGTGGATACTATCCGCATATAAACTTATTCTCCCCATCATTTGGTTTTCCACAGAACCACTGTTCCTAAGGTCCCCAATACCAAAATAAGAGTAAGGTGATATGGTGGCGTTTTGCGCAAAAATGCCATGTGCAGCTACGCAAAATAATGCAAACAAAAATTTCTTAACCATCTAGCGTTTGTTGTATTCCAGCAAGTAGTTTAGCCCCTCCAAGAGAAATTTAGAATTCGCAAATATGGTATTTTTTAGCCGTTTAGCAAAAAAATGGAAGTCGCCTCCTGTTAAAATAACTGTTAAATCTTGAAAGCGAGATCTGTACTGGTCAATTACTCCGTCAATTTCTTGTGAAACCCCATTGATTACACCGCTGTGCATGCTGGTTTCGGTGGAGTTGCCAATAAAGTCCAGAATTTCGTCCGGTTCCAACAACGGAAGCGCGGCCGTTTGGTTGTTCATGGCCTTATATCGCATTCGTATTCCGGGAGAAATGGCACCTCCAACATACTCCCCTGAGTCATTGATCATGTCATAGGTAATGCAGGTTCCCGCATCCACGACCAGGGTGTTCTTCCTAGGATTTTTATAGAAGGCTGCGGTGGCCAAGGCCACACGATCCATTCCAAGGGTATGCGGGGTGGCATAGCTATTTTTAAATGGTACTTTGGAATCATGGGAAAGCACGTGTACCTTGCAAAAAAGGGAAAGCAAATCGGATTCTTTATGCTCCAGCTTCCCTACGGAAGATATTAACGCTTGGTTAATCTTGGGAAATTGCTCGAAGAGTTCTTTTACTTTGGACAGAAACAACTTTGATTCGGAAGCTTGGTCGAACAACAAGGTGCTATTTTCAAAAACAGCATACTTTATAAGGGTGTTACCAATGTCGATGACCAAGTTCATATTGCAAAGATGGAAAATTGAAAAAAAACACCTGCCTTTTTTCCCCTTTTTGTTTGTATATCCTAATTTTGAAATTATATTTGCACCCGCCTTTGCAAAAGGCGTGGAAGGTACCTTAGCTCAGTTGGTAGAGCAACGGACTGAAAATCCGTGTGTCCCTGGTTCGATTCCTGGAGGTACCACAAAGTGGTAGATACAGAAAGCACTCTTAGAAAAGGGTGCTTTTTTTGTGCAATAAAATGAATCGAAGCCTGTCCCGAACTTGTTGAAGGAAACCCTGGAGGTACCACAAAGTGGTAGATACGGAAAGCACTCTTAGAAAAGGGTGCTTTTTTTGTGCATTTTTTACAAGTTTTGCCTTTCTCTTCAATCACTGGCTCCAAGGTCATAAGTTCTGGATATTGGCGCTGTATCCGCAGAAAGATGGCTTCAGTATCCAAAAACTTTCCAGTCCATACATACAAATGGTTCAAAAAATACGTTGTAGGTAAACACTTACATTAATTGTGGTCTTTATTTATAATCCGTATGAATGCAACTATTATAAGGGAAACAGTAAAAGATACGTTTACCAATACTTTTAAATCGACAGCTGTACCACTAGTGGCCATGTTATTGTCTTCAATCTCAATAACCTGGCTTGTATCCAGTTATGATATCCAGTTCTTGCCCATGTACTGGGTGCCAATTCTTGGCTTAATCACCATACTGTTGGTTTCCGGTCTTTTGGTTTTTAGGAATCTAAAAAAAACAGCAAGGGACAGTACGCATTTTGCTCAAAACAGGGCCATCATCAAAACCGCAGCTGAGTGCATCTTCACTATGGATGGCAATCAGTTTATACAATCCTTCAACCCTGCAGCCGAATCTTTATTCCAATATACCGAGAAGGAAATTAAGGGAAAGCACATTGATGTGTTACTCTCAGACGATTTCGTCCATAATTCGAATGACACTACGGACTGCAGTAAAAACAACAAAAATGCCAAGCTAATAGGCCAAGATCAAAAGGTATTGGCCAGAAAAAAAGATGGTACCTTATTTAATATCAATGTTTCAATTGCTGAAATCCAGATTGGGACTGAGGTTACCCTTGCGGGCATTATGCGGGATCTGTCTGAGGAGACGCGGCAACAGGAAGAAATTGAAAAAAGGACCCAAGAAATTGAAAAACAGCATTGGATTAAAACAGCCGTTTCCAAAGTATATGACGTAACCAAGGGGGTTCAGGACATTGATGCACTTACAGCCATCTTGAGCGGGGTGATCAGCAAACTACTGGAGGCCTCCGTGGGTACCTTTTATTTAAACCAAGGGCTTTTTGATTGTGATTCGGACGAACTAAAACTATATGGGAGCTATGCTTTTAAAAATACCAAAGACCTTCCCGAAACTTTAAAGTTTGGTGAAGGTTTGGTTGGTCAATGTGCCCTTGAGGGAGAGCAAATAATCATTAAGGACGTTCCAGAAGATTATATAGAGGTGAACTCCAGTTCTGGTAAGACTACCCCAAAGGAAATCACCATAATTCCAATAAAACACAACAGGGAAATTATCGGGGTAATGGAGTTTGGGACCGTGGGCACTTTCAGTGAAGCGCAACAGGAGTTTGTGAAGGAAATCTGTTCTTCCATTGGAATCATCATCAAAGGTGTGGTTGAAAGGGCCAAAACCGAGGAACTGTCCATTGAGATCAACAATCAAATATCCGCAATCAATCGTTCCAATGCAGCCATCGAATTTGATCTTGACGGAAACATCCTTACGGCCAATTCCCTTTTTCTGGACCTTATGGGCTACAGTTTGGACGAGATAAAAGGTAAACACCACGAGATATTCGTAGAACCAGAGTATGCCAAATCCAAAGAATACAAATCGTTTTGGAAAGAACTCAAAAAAGGTGAATTCAAACAAGGAGAATTCGAACGGAGGGGAAGGGAAAAGCAATCTGTTTGGATACAAGGGTCTTACAATCCCATCTTTGATGTGGAGGGCGAGCCCTATAAAGTGCTAAAAGTTGCGGTGGACATCACCAAACAAAAAGAGCAACAAATAAAAACAGATGAACTCTCCATTGAGATCAACAATCAAATTTCCGCAATCAACCGTTCCAATGCAGCCATAGAATTTGATTTGGACGGACACGTACTTTCTGCCAACGAGTTGTTCCTTAATCTAATGGGATACACTTTGGATGAAATCCAGGGGAAACACCACAAAATGTTTGTGGGCAATACCTATTCCAAATCCAGTGAATACAAAGGGTTCTGGAAGGAGCTAAAGCAAGGAGAGTTTAAACAAGGAGAATTTGAACGCAGAGGAAAGGACAACAAAACCATCTGGATTCAAGGGTCTTACAATCCCATTCTAGATGTTGAGGGCCAACCCTATAAAGTCCTTAAAATAGCCGTTGACATCACGGAACAAAAAGAGATTCAGTTCGAAGTACAAAAACAAAAGGAGATTGTGGAAGCCCAAGAAGAAGAATTGCGGGTTTCCAATGAAGAACTCACCAAACAGGCCAACCAGTTGCAGGCTTCGGAAGAAGAACTGAGGCAACAACAGGAAGAATTGGAAAAAGCCAATGTGCTATTGGAGGAGAAGGCACAACAACTGGAAGAACAACATCTCTACACGGTTGAAAAAAATGCGGCTCTGGAACAGGCTCAAGCAGCTTTGGTCCTCAAATCAGAAGAACTTGAAAAAAGTGGTAGGTACAAATCGGAGTTTTTGGCCAATATGTCCCATGAGCTTAGAACGCCCCTCAATAGCGTCATCATTCTCTCCAAATTGCTGCAAGACAACAAAACAGATAACCTTACTGAAAAACAAATTGAGTTTGCCCAAATCATCAATAAATCCGGAGAAGACCTGCTAAGCTTGATCAATGAGGTATTGGATCTAGCCAAAGTGGAATCCGGTAAAATTGAGTTGGAAATTGAGTCCGAAGACCTTAGAGCATATGCCGAGGAAAGTAAAAAAACCTTTGTTGCCATAGCACAGGACAAAGGGGTCGATTTTGTGCTGAACATAGACAAATCACTTCCGGAGACCTTTACAACGGATAAGCAAAGGCTTAACCAAGTGGTCAAAAATTTACTGAGCAATGCTTTCAAATTCACCGAAGAAGAAGGCACGGTAACCCTGGACTTTAAAAAGCGCAAAACACTTCCTAAATTCACAAGTCTCTCCCTTTTGAAACAAGAACAGGTGTTGCAAATTTCTGTGACGGATACCGGGATTGGAATAGCGAAAGAAAAATTGGGGTCGGTTTTTGAAGCATTTGTACAAGAGGACGGCACTACACAAAGAAAATATGGAGGAACCGGTCTAGGATTGAGCATTTCCAAAGAATTGGTAAAGCTTTTAGGTGGAGAAATTTTTGTGGAAAGTGAAGTCGGTAAAGGTTCCGTTTTCACACTGTTCCTTCCCTTCGACTGTTCGAAAGTAGTTCAACAAGCAACTCCTGAGAACAAGGAACCCGAAGCACAATCAACCGAACAGGAAGACCCCAAGGTTTTGGAAACCCAAGAAGCGGATGAAAAAACCACATCGGGGAATAAGAAAAAAGCACTAGGAAAGAAGTTGGAAGCGGTTATTGCAGACGATCGCGAACAGTTACTAGCAGGTGACAATACCATACTGGTTGTGGAAGATGACCTTCAATTTGCCAAGGTACTTTTAGATCAAGCTAGGGAAAATGGTTTCAAAGTGGTGGTCACCGATCAAGGTGACAAGGCCCTCCAACACGTGGATGTATACAACCCAAAGGCCATAATCCTAGATATGCAGTTGCCTGTAATGGATGGCTGGACAGTTCTGAAAAAACTAAAGGCCAGTGCAGCGCACGCCCACATTCCTGTACATGTTATTTCTGGTATTGACAAGACCAAACTTGGTCTGGAAATGGGAGCTGTGGAATATTTGGTGAAGCCCATTGCGCTTGATACCCTAGAGCAAACCTTTTCCCGTATTTCAGAATCCATTGCAACCACTGATGTTAAAAAAGTACTGATCATTGAAGATGATGAATTGAACAATCAAGCGTTGCAGGAAATGATCAAAAGCAAACGACTGGATGCCGTTGCCGCGAAAAATGCCAAGGATGCCCGAAAGTTGTTCAAAACTGAGCATCCCGATTTGGTCGTATTGGACCTTGGCTTGCCTGATATAGATGGCATTGAACTCCTGAGTGAGCTAAAAATGCAGAAAAAAGAGGTTCCGGTCATTGTATTTACCGGTCGCGAACTGACCAAAAAAGAGCTTAAACAGATTGAGCGCCACAAGGACACATCGGTAGTATTGAAGACCACAAAATCCTATGACCGTCTTTCTGAAGAAACCGAACTCTTCATGAACATGCTCAACGCCACCCAAACCGATTATCAAGTCTTGCCCCCCAAGGAATTTGGGTCAGAAGACATCATAAAAGGAAAAAGGATTCTGATTGTTGACGATGACATGAGGAACATCTATGCCCTGGAAACGGTTTTGGAAGAGGCAGAAGTAGTGGTAACCGTGGCCACCAACGGTGCAGAAGCTGTGGATGAAGTAAAGAACGGCGAATTTGATGCTGTACTTATGGATATCATGATGCCCGTTATGGACGGGTACGAGGCAACTCAAAAAATTAGGGCCTTGGGGCACACCAAACTTCCCATAATTGCACTGACCGCCAAGGCCATGAAAGGAGACCGCGAAAAATGTCTGGAAGCAGGGGTAAGTGACTATATGTCCAAACCCTTGGATGTGGAAAAACTAATGTCCCTGTTGAGGGTATGGCTATATAATTAATGGAAGCGTTGTTAGAAATATCAGAAAATGAACTGGATGATTTTATACAATTATCCGACAAGCTTTATGGCATTGATTTTTCAGGCTATGCGCTGGAGTCATTGCGCAGGCGGGTAATGCGCCTAATGCAACTAAAATCATGCGACTCCTTTACGGCTTTCAAGTACTATCTCGCCAATCAGCAATTGAGTGATGAGGAGTTACTGAACGAAATCTCGGTAAATACTACAGAAATGTTCAGGGATTTTGAAGTGTTCAAATTCCTCAAGGACGAAGTGTTCAGTGTACTGGAAACCTATCCCAGGATCAACATCTGGCATGCGGGATGCTCAACAGGGCAAGAACCCCTCAGTCTTGCCATATTACTTAAGGAACATGAGCTACTTGGAAGAACAGTGCAGTATTGCACGGACATTAATTCCGAAGTGCTGGCCCAAGCTAAAAAGGGAATTTATGAGCTGAAGGAAATGAAGGACTATTCCGCCAATTATATCAGGGCGGGCGGAGCCTTGTCCCTGTCGGATTATTATGTTGCCAACTATGGCAAGGCAAAAATGAACCGGGAATTGGGAAAGAATATGGTATTTACCAAGCATAACCTAATCAATGGCACTTCCTTCAATCAAATGCACATGATCATGTGTCGCAATGTTTTTATCTATCTGACCACAGAGCAGCAAAACAAGGTGTTGCGCCTGTTTATTGATAGTCTTGTACCTCGTGGTTATCTGATTCTGGGAGTGAAGGAGAGCGCAGTTTTTTCAACGGTTTTAAATGAACTGGAAATTGTAAATGGCAAACTCAAGATATATAGAAAAAAAAGATAGCCCTAGCACAATCAAGGTAGTACTTTTTTGTGGTTCTACCGGCGCCATTGAGGTGTTGGAAAAGTTTTTAATGCATGTTAGCCAAAAAAACCTGAGGGCCGCCATCGTAGTGATTCTGCACAGAAAAACAGGCTCCCAGGATTTGCTGGTCAAATATTTGAACCAAAAACTCAAAGTAGTGGTCAAAGCAATTGAACATGGGATCCCTTTGGAAACAGGAGTCATTTACATTGCCCCTGCGGGATACCACTGTATGCTGGAAAAAGACATGACCTTGAGCTTGGATCTCAGTGAAAAAGTAATGTTCTCCAGACCTTCCGCAGATGTATCCCTGGAATCCTTTTCATATAACCTAAAGAATCGATTGATTGCCATAATTGTTAGTGGCGCCAACTCGGATGGTGCAGACGGTGCCAAATGCGTATCCCACAGAAAGGGAAAAGTCATTGTGCAAAATCCGACAGAGGCTTTTGCCAAAGCAATGCCAAGTGCAGTTATTGATAGCTTGGACAAGGTAGACCATATTGTAACCACCAAAGAACTTTATAAAACAGCCGCCAAATACTTTTAAAAATGGACAAAGCAAAAATTCTTATTGTAGATGATCTAGTGGAAAATTTATATTCCCTGGAACAGATTATTGAAAGGGAGGACCGGGAAATTATTTCGGCCACAAGCGGAAATGAGGCTTTAAAATTGGCACGAAAGCACGAATTTGCATTGGTCATCACGGATGTTCAAATGCCAGAGATGAACGGCTTTGAGTTCGTGGAAATATTTAGGAGCAAAAAGAACACCCAAAACGTACCGGTCATCTTTGCCACAGCTATCAACAAAGAAAAAAAATACGTGATCAAAGGGTATTCTGAAGGCGCTGTGGACTATCTATATAAACCTTTGGATCCTGAGATTGTTGCGGCCAAAGTGGACATTTTTGTCACCCTCTACAATCAAAAAAGAACCTTGGAACAGCAGTATCAAGAGCTGGATACGCTGAACCAACTCAAAAATAAATTCTTGGGCATAGCTGCACATGATATTAGAAATCCATTGGCAATAATCGAATTTTATTCCAAATCCCTTCTAAACGAATTAGAGCCTGTCCTTAAGGACCCTGCCAAAATCCAGGAACTGGAAAACATTTTCGTTTCCACCAAATTTGCCCAAAACCTAGTAAATGAATTTTTGGATGTCAGCAAAATTGAGTCCGGAAATATGGATCTTGAAGAGGAAATGGTGGATGTAGGTCATTTTTTGGAAAACAGCATCCAGTTCAACCAAGTATTTGCCAACAACAAGAAGATCAGTCTTATTGGCGATATTCAGGTCAATGGACTTCAAACGGCTTTTGACCGCAACAAGATGAACCAGGTTTTCAACAATCTGATCACCAACGCCATCAAGTTTTCACATGAGGGCACCTCCATCCATTTGAAGGCCCATCAAAAAGATGACCATCTAGTGATTTCCCTCGAGGATGAAGGACAAGGCATTCCGAAAAACGAAATTGTCACTTTGTTCGATCCCTTTGCCAAAACGTCTGTAAAGTCAACAGCTGGTGAAAAGAGTACAGGATTGGGGCTTATGATCGTTAAAAAGATCGTGGATGCCCACCAAGCGGAAATAACCGTGACCAGTAAGGTTGGGGTGGGCTCCTGCTTTACCATTGAACTTCCTATTCGGGAGTTGGGAACCTTAGAGCCAGTTTCCAATCAATTTGCGGAGCAAGAATTACTTTCAAAAGAAGAACAATTAAACATTGTGGTGGTTGATGATGATATCTTGATGCGAACCCTTTCCGAAGTCGTATTCAGTAAAATTGGCGGAAACATTACCATGCTTGAAGATGGAGAGGCCTTGCTTGATCAGGTAGAGGCCATAAATCCAGATTTGATCTTTACGGACATCAACATGCCGGGAATAAGTGGTTACGACCTGGCCAAAGAAATTCGAAATAAGGGCATTGAAATCCCCATTTTTGGTTTAACAGGATTTATAAACGATGAAGTCCAAGCACTTTCCAAAAAGTCGGGAATTGATGGTGTTTATGAAAAGCCGCCTGTGGAAAATATGCTGAAGCACCTCATTTCACAAGTTAATGAGAAACGCATCGTCTAGGGTTTGAAGTTGGCTATTCTACCTCAATTTCCATTTAGGGCGACTCAAAAGATTTCTTGGAGGGGAGGGAGTAAAATAATACCTTCACCTACCTATGAACTTAAACCAAATTACCGTTCCTTCCTTGGATTTATCCAAATCCGTTCCTTTTTATAAGACCTTGGGATTAAAATTGATCGTGGAAGCCTTTCCCCACTATGCCCGATTTGAATGTCCGGATGGAAACTCCACCTTCTCTATTCACCAGACAGAACAGTTGCCCAGTGGCGATGGAATCTATGTATATTTTGAGTGCGAAGACTTGGATACCCATGTTGAAGGTTTGATCCAAAAAGGCATAGAATTTGACTCTAAGCCTACCGATCAACGGTGGCTTTGGAGGGAAGCCCGATTAAAGGATCCAGACGGCAATCAATTGATTCTGTTTTATGGCGGGGAAAATAGATTAAATCCTCCCTGGAGAATCAAAAAAGAAGGTTAGCACTTTCTGCAAAAGAAACCGTACGCTAAGCCCAAAAGCCTTCTCTAAACAAGATCAATAATACAAGCAGGGCTGCCAATACAAGGATTCCTACAGATCCATATATTTGGTTCTTAAGATGGTTCATGTGTTCTAAGGTTGATTTATCAATATACGGAATTTGTAGTATTATTCCTTGTTTTCTTGCCAAATTATAACACATCTCACCCAAGGAGTAAAATTTTGGTGCATTTGGCTCCCCAAGAGCATGGTATCCAGTTGTTCAAACTGGCATTGTCACAGGACATTAGTCTGCTATGGTAAAAGTGGAAAAAGAGATTTGGATCAACGGATTCTGTGATAGCAGGGGTACAGATTGGAAAACGGAGATCATTTTTGTTTTTGATGGCGGGAATTGCTTTTTTGAAATTCGGCTTAATTTAACAACGGGGGAATGCCATTCCATTGGAATTAGTGGTTATTCAGGTTAGTGACGAAAGTCATTAAAATTCACCTTCACAATTAATAGGTTTATCATCTGTTAGAATTCAGAAGACTTTAGACAAATAACAAACAAATGCGCACCTATGTTTTAGCCTGGTTTCCAATGGTTCTTATTGCGATTGCCAACGGATTGTTCAGGGAGAAATTTTTGGCAAGTCGTTTAGGTGAACTCCATGCCCACCAGACATCTTCTGCCACAATGATTCTCTTGCTGGGTGTCTACGTTTGGGCTGTATTTAAAATGTGGCCGCCAACGTCTGCCAATCAAACCATATGGATTGGATTGCTATGGTTATTGCTAACTGTGCTATTTGAGTTTTTTTTTGGTCATTACATTGTAGGACATCCTTGGGAAAAACTTCTCCATGATTACAATATTTTCCAAGGACGCGTTTGGATTTTGGTCCTCGTTTGGATAGCTGTTGCACCTTACGTTATTTATCAATTCCAGAAGTAGTAGCGTTCCACAAGGCTACCACCAAAACGTCAGTTCGAGTGTCCCGAACTTGCTTCGGGATGTATCGAGAACCTATACGGTCTCACAGTGATCTGCTCATTTTGGTTTCACCTGAAACTATTTAGCGAACTAAAAATCTTTACTTTTAGCTTCAAAGGGATACCTCATGCAGAAACTACTATTTGTATTGGCATTTTTAAGCGTAAACGGCTTGTTTTCGCAACAATTGGAATCAGCAGAACTGGAAGCACTTGCTTCCAAATTCACAAAAGCTTCTTTTCCCATGTATAGGGATTTGCTCTCCATCCCCTCAGACGCCAATTATCCGGAAGACATTGAATTGAATGTGCAATGGTGCGAAAATGCTTTTCAAAGTAGAAACTTTAGTACCACTAGGATCAAGACTGACTATGTGCCTCTTCTGCTGGCAGAACGAAAAGCAAAATCAGCCCAAAAGACCGTCCTTATTTATTTGCAGCTGGACGGCCAACCCGTTGACAGTACCAAATGGTTTCAGGAAAGCCCTTGGGTTCCGGCATTGAAGCAACAAAATGAAAAAGGGGATTGGGAACAAATCCCTTGGGAGAACATAGAGAACTACGAGGATGACTGGAGGGTGTTTGCCCGTGCCGCTTCGGACGCCAAAGGGCCTGTTGCCATGTTTCTGGCTTCTTTGGACGCCATTGAGTCCCTAAAAATTGAGCCCAATTTCAATATGAAGGTGATCATGGATTTTGAGGAGGAATTAGGTTCTCCACACCTTCCGCAAGCGGTAAAGGACAACTCGGACTTGCTAAGTGCAGATATGCTGATCATTCTTGATGGGCCAGTCCATAATTCCAACAAACCTACCTTGGTGTTTGGAGCGCGGGGGATTGCACAAATGCAATTGACCACTTATGGCCCAATAGTACCGCAACATAGTGGCCATTATGGCAATTATGCCCCAAACCCGGCCCTGCGGTTATCCAAGTTGCTGGCTTCCATGAAAGACGATGACGGGAGGGTTACCATTCCTGGATTTTACGACGGCGTCCATATTGATGAGGCCACGGAAAAAATACTGAAATCCGTTCCGGATGATGAGACTGAGATTAAAAACAGGCTCAAAATAGTTAAGCCCGACAAAGTTGGGAGCTACTATCAAGAGGCCATCCAATACCCATCACTCAATATTCTGGGGATGGAATCTGGATGGGTACGGGAGCAGACCCGAACCATTGTACCCAGCGATGCCATAGCAGAATTGGATATGAGGCTGGTTCAGGGATCCGACCCGCAACGCCTTATTGGTTTGGTGCAAAAACACATAGAAGCGCAAGGCTTTCATGTTATTGACAAAGAACCTACGGATGAGGAACGAATGAAGTATGATAAAATCGTAACATTTACCCATAAAGTGTTTTACCATTCTTTTCAAACCGATTTCAATACAGAAGTGGGCCAGTGGCTCCAAAGGGCCTATAATAGAGCCTATGAGGTGGATCCCATACGAATAAGAATGGGTGGTGGTTCCATTCCCATTTCACCCTTTGTAACCACCTTGGGCATTCCAGCTGTGCTTGTAACCACGGTCAATAGTGACAATAATCAACATAGTCCCAACGAAAACCTGAGATTGGGAAATTACAGGAATGGCGTAAAGGCAATGATCGCTTTTTTAACGGAGGCGTTGTGACTCTTGCCCTCCATATGGGAAAGCATTTGTTAGGCTAGCACTACAAGAAGTGCTTGCACCCAGCTTGACGGGGTAATCTTGCGGGAGTGAAGGGCTTACAAAATAATTTGCAATTTTTATTTAAAATATGTGGTCTCCTGCACCAATTTCTTTCAATAGATCTTTATTTAGTTGGATATAGGTTTCGCTTTTTGGAAGCTTAACAAAAACTTCATCATTACAATTGAAACCTTCCTTTTTCAAATTGAATTTTTTGATTTTATGTGTATGCGTAAAATCAATCTTGTCCTTCAATCTGATAAAAACAGGAACCGCATATTTAGGGAGTTGTTCTAAAAGGTGGTTGGCAATTTCTTCAATTTCAAAATCTACATTCCCATGCTTTACAATCGTTGCCATTCCAGCCCTTCCGTCATTATTTGGGATTTTTACGCCATAAACTGCGCACATTTCCACAGAATCCAATTGACTAATAATCCCTTCTACTTCCGCGGTGGCCACATTTTCCCCTTTCCAACGAAATGTATCCCCAATACGATCTATAAAACGTGCATGTTTGAATCCAATGTCCTGCAATAGATCACCGCTATTGAACCAAGTATCCCCAGTTTTAAAAGCATTGCGAATAATTTTATTTTCATTTTGTGCCTTATTCACATAACCATCAAAAATAGCTTCATTGCTAATCTCTGAAATCAATAGACCTGTCCCACCTTTGCTCACTGGAACAAGAAAACCATTTGGGTCTTTAACAGGTGCGTCATTTTCAATATCGTACTTTACTATTTTGAAGTTTTGCGGCGACCATCCAATCGTACAATCAAAATTAAAGGTGTTGGTAAAACCAACATTGCCATCGGCAGCTCCATAAAATTCAAAAATGTTCTTAATTTGAAATCGCTCTTTAAATTCAAGCCAAATATCTGGTCTAAGACCATTCCCCATTATCTTTTTGATTCGGTGCTTTTTATCCAAACCTGAAGCGGGTGCATTCAGTAAATAGCGACACAGCTCACCAATGTATATAAAGGCAGAGACGTTGTATGTATTAACATCCTGCCAAAATTCTGAGACCGAAAACTTCCTTCGCATTACCATAGTGCACGAACCAGCCAGGGCAGTAGGCCAGCCAACAATCAGTGCATTGGTATGATAAAACGGAAGGGGAACATACATCACATCATTACTGTTAAGGTTCATATTGACTTTTCCAAACCAATAATAGGTTGCCAACCACTTTCTATTGGTTTGTAGTGACGCTTTGGGCAAGCCTGTTGTGCCAGAGGTAAATACGTTGGCATAAACTTGCTTCCCCTTTATTTCTTGCGTTGTGGCTGGATTATTTGCACTGACTTTTTCCAGTTCGTTTTTTACATTTTTGAAATGGGTTGGACAATTACCTGCTCCCCTATCCGAAACCCAGTAATAATTATCCTCCTTGGTTTTGGTCAATGAGTCGCGCACATTTTCGAAAAAAGGAAGTAGTTCCTCCCCTATGAAATAAAACTTTGATTTGGTAAGATCCAAAGAGTGAATCAACGTTTTTTCTCTTTGATTTGGATTGACCAAAGAAGCAATGGCTCCAATTTTAGCGCAAGCCGCTATTAAAAATAAAAGCTCTGGTCTATTTTCTAGATAAACAATGACTGTTTCACCATGGTTCACGCCTTCTGAGAGAAGGTAGTTGGCATATCTGTTTATGACTTGATTAAACTCTAGATAGGTATAACTCTGATCTTCATATCTGAGTGCAACAACATTTCCATGTGCAATGGCTTTTGATTCAATGACCTTTCCTATGGATTCAGTGCTATCCCCGTTGATCCCTTTGGCTTTTTTAATATTGCTGATAATTCTTGGAAACTGAGGAATAAGCTTACATAGTTTAAAGGCCAGCATAGAGCCTTTAATATTTTGAACTTGATCAGTTTTGGCCATTGCGTTGGATTTACTATGGTTTCCTAATTCGCGGACATTTCTAACAGAAAATTGTCCGTTTGAAATCAGGCCGTATTAAAAGTACACAATTTTAAAAATGGGGGAGGCCTCCTGCTACCTCAGGTTTGCAACTGGTGGTTTCATCAAACCAAATTAAACATAGTAAACTTAGAATGCCACAAGATGTGCTTACACCCAGCTTGACTGGGTGATCTTGCACGAGCGGAAGGGGTTTGCGCTTTAAGATTGTAGGTAGTAGTAATTTTATCTTGTTTTATAATGAAGCAGAACGATTCCACTTTTAAAACTAATTGACTTTATCAATTTCAACTGTTGCCAATCATCTAACTTGTTAAAAATGGGGATGCCCCTACCCAGAGCAATAGGGTTAATAAATAAATGAAATTCGTCTATTAGACTTTCCTCTATCAAATTTGAGACAAATGAGCTACCTCCATATACCATAATGTCTTTGCCGTTTTGATTTTTCATTTTGATTACTTGTTCTCTTAAGTTCCCTTTTTCAAGTACCGTATTTTCCAGCTCCAATTTTTCCAATGTCCTTGAGAAAACAATTTTCTTTTGATTGGCCTTAATTTTAGCCAATTCATACATGGGGTCGTTTGGTTTAGTCAAGGTATGGAGCCAATATGGAATATAATCAACCGCTAATTTTCTCCCTATAATTTCAGTATCGGCAGAGTCCGCTATTTCCAAAACATATTGCTTAATTTCATCCCAAGCCCATGTAACCCATTGCTGCTCATCATTCAGACCTGTTGAATTAAATCCATCCAAGGAAACTTGCATCTGTAATTTCAGTTTTCTCATATAATTTCTTGGGCTTGGTTGTTATTTTTTCATGGACCTATACTTATCGTGCAAGCCTATACCAGACAATATCATAGGAACACATTTTTTAATCCTAGAAATCCTTGTCTTTTCCTGTTTGGGTTGCATAAAATAAAGGATATATCCTCTCTGTCTTCCAGGAGTTAGAGCCTCGAAAGCAGTTTTCAAAACTGGGTCTTCATCAAATTTGGACTCCAATTCCATAGGAATAGGTTCTGGGTTCCTTTTAAAAGTAACAGTTATTCCGGCTTTTTCCACCTCAATTGCTTCAAAGATGTACGCTTTTATCTCACTTTCAATCCTTTGAATTTCATCAACGCCCTTAAACTTAAAAAGCCTCGCAGCCTGTGAATTTGGACCAGGTTTTTTTAACAGGTTTTTACTATCACTTAATAAAGAACCTTTGAAAAAGCTGATACAGCAATACTCTTTTAAGGCACTAACCAAAAGGATGTTTTTATTCTGGAATGTATAGCATGGTGCCCCCCATTTAGATTCTTCTGTCAATCCACAGTCAAGGACAATTTTCCTCAGCAGTTCCAACTCCATGATCCAAGTATTTACCTTGCAATCAGGTGTGCCACCAAGAGGACAACGTCCACATCCTGCAATAAAATAACTGTCAACAGATTTATTCATCTAATTCCAATTACCAGGTGCTACTGCCAGTTTAAAACTGGTATTGTGTATCCAACCAAATTAACAAAGCAAACTTAGAATGGCACAAGATGTGCTTGCACCCAGCTTGACTGGGTGATTTTGCGGTTGCGGAGCACAATTAATTATAGCCATTGTTAGCAAACTTTATTATTTATGGAACATAAACAAGTCTAATTTCGAATTGATAATCATTGTTGATTTCTCTGACTTCTGCGTTTAGAACTAAATCACTCAGTCCCTCTTCTTCAGTATATAAATCAATTAGTACATTCCAATAACTTCCATAGCATATATACACGGATGTGTTCCAAGTTTCATCCGGCAATTCAACCAACACTTCTCCGTAATCCTCAATGTATTCCTTTATTTGTTCAGCAGTATTTTCCGAAACTGGTTTTACATTATTTATTCCAGCACTAAGTCCGTAGTCTTTTTGAACAAAGGCATTCACGATTTCTTTAAAAGTCGGTCTCCACAAATGCGGTATCGGAAGTTCTTCTTCTTCGTTTTTTTCAACTTCTATTTTATACATTCTTGTTTTTAATATTTGCTAACGCTTGGATAAAGATACTTCAATTCAAATGCTTAGAACGATGTCCAAAAAACATCTAATTGTGGAAGGGTTGCCCACCGATTGGTTAAAACTCAACTTACTTGTCAAAAGCCAATAACTCCGATGTAGTCATCTCAAAAGCGTCAGCAATTCTCTTTAACATGGAGATTTTCATTTCCTGTTTTCCCAACTCATATTTTCGCAGATTTTGAGCATCAATCCCTGCCTTAAAGGCAATTTCTTCAATACTCACATCATTTTCTGCTCGCAAGGCCCTTAGATGCTTGCCCAATGCTATACAAAAAGCCGGGATTTCCTTTTTTCGCTCACGCTTTGACATATCTCAAAGTTGCAAACAAGAAGTTTTATTATCATTCATTAAACTCCAAAAACTCATTTAAATCGACATTTAAGACTTTAGCTAATTTGTAAAGATTCAAAATGTTGGTTCCCATTTCTCCTCTTTCTACTCTTCCCACGAGATTGTCATGGACTTGTGCTTGAAAACCCAAATCCTGCTGGGTTAAGTTTTGACTTTTTCGGATTTGCCTAATCCGTTTCCCTAGTGTTTTCAGAAATTCCTTTTCGTCTTGAGAAAGTTTTTTTGCCATATCTCCAGTTACCGCCAGTTTTCAACTGGTGACTCACATCACTCCACAAATTCAAAAAGCTCCGATATCTCCAATTCCAAGGCTCTAGCAATTTTTTCCAACTGAAGAATATTAGCTGCTCGTTCACCACGTTCTATCCTACCCACCATATTTCCATGAACTCCAGCCTCATAAACCAGGTCAGCCTGAGTCATCCCGCGATTATCCCTGAGGCGCCTGAGATTCGAACCAAATTTTAAAAGATATTGTTCTTCTTCTTTGGATAGATTTTTTGGCATAAGGCAAATTGTTCATTCCATCAATCGAATAAAAGCACCATTTGGTGTTATATTGCGTATTTTTCTTACCTTGCTATCACCGCATTTCTAAAAATCCAACAATCCCAACCTCCCTATAAAGTTGAAAGTCGATAGTTAAAAGTCAAAAGTCCGTAGTCTGTATACTGATTTCTGACTTCTGAACCCATAACTAGAAATCACAAATTCCAAAACCCAAATCCCAAAACTGTCAACTGTTAGCTGACAACTGAAAACTTAAAATTCAACATTTAGCATTCAAAAATCCTACTATGCAAAAGCCTATCCTGCCCACCATCCATGACTTTCTCCATAAAAGCCCCTATGCTTCGCTGGAAATTACCTTTGGTACCCATACCGTGTTGAACAGCCTTGTCCATAGGCCACTAAACCAAGTGTACAAACAAAATAGCCGTATTGTGATTAACAAAAGACCCCGTAAAGGGCTTCCCCAAATGGTAGTGGTAGACAATCTGATCTTCAATTTTGACTTTGGGTTTACCCCGCCCATGCAGCAGGAATTTTATCTGGGCAGCATGCTGCACCTTCCCAGTCCCTTGGATCAAGGCCACCTTCATATGGATGCTGACCAACTTACCCTTTCCTTCCGCATTCATTCCCGAAATCTCAAACACTGTGTCTTTGTTTCCCAAACCTACACCCATATCCATCATCTGGAACGGTTCTTTGAACCCTACATCATCCCAGAAGAATAGCCCTAACAATATTGTATATTTGCAGTAAACGATACAGATGAGGATCAGGGCGGAGATTACCAGCAAGTACATTAACGATACGGATCGCAAAACCGCCGTGGTGGCCAACGCCTTGGCGCATCCGCTCCGTGTGGCGCTGGTACGCTACCTCAGCACCAAAAACTGTGGCGAGGGGGTAGACAATGTTACCTGTAACAAAGATCTGGTGCAAATGTTCGATTATTCCCAGAGCACCATTTCCCAACACGTAAAGATCCTAAAGGAGGCCGGCCTTTTCCTTACGGAGAGCCATGAAAAGTTCACCTTTTACACCCTTAACAAACCGCTGCTGGAGGAGTTTCGTGGTTTTCTAAAACTGTAATCCCCAACTATTAATTTGCTGTTAAATCCCATTCTCGTTTCGGTGTTTTGGTTAAATTCGTTTATCGCTTATTAACGATGTATAACTAAAAACTATTCCATGATTCAAAAAACGACACTCTTTTTAGCCTTGTTTGCCCTTACCCTTAGTTGGGCGCAAATTGCACCCCTAGAGCCTGTAAAGGCACACTACAAAACCTTGCAAAAACTAGACGCCAAACCCAACCCTGAACGTGCAAAACTGGACAAGATCAGCTTTCCGGCATCGGAATACAGCAGCGGTAGTTTGATCTATACCATGGCCGCCCCGGCCTACCTCTCGGCCGCCCAAGTAGAAACCCTTAAAAAGAGCGTGCAGTACCCCGCCAACTCTTCGGACCAGACCCGAGCCGAGCTGGACTTTCTGCTGGACTGGCAGAAAAAACGAAGTCAAGCGCAGGTAGATCGCTCCGTCAATTTTCTAGCTCCCATTGGCTATTGGCCGCACATAGCCGTGCTCAAAAACCACGAACGCTATCAAAGCAATATGGAAGACCTTTTTTATGAAGGCCGTGCTGTAATGGGTGAAAGTTGCAACCCGGAAAACTATCCACATACCGCCAAATTGTTGCAGGGAGTTACCAAGGACATGCGCATTATGGAGTTCACCGTAAAGTATCACTTACGCCGAGCACGTCCCTACCATTTGGAACCTTATTTACAACCTCTGGCTCGGATGCGTACCCCTTCCTTTGCCAGCGGGCACACTTTATGGGCCTATATACAGGCCTTTACCTGGAGCGAACTGATTCCGAACAAGAGAGCCGAATTTTTAGAACTGGCTTACGAAGTAGGCGAATCGCGCGAGATTATGGGCATCCATTATCCCAGTGACGAGGAAGCTGCAAGGGTGCTGGCACACCGTATGCTGGTGGCCATGTGGGACAACCCTGTATTCAGGGAAGATCTTGCCAAGGCCAAGGCCGAGTGGAAATAAAGGCTAGGGTTTAACTAAAGTAACCACCTCTAAATAGTAACGCTGCGCTGTGTGGTTTCCTCTTGGAACATACAGGGTGGCGGTTTCCTTTACATATTGAAGGTCGCCAAAATAGTCGCCCCCTTGATCCAAGCGCGTGGATTTTCCCTGGGCATCCAAATGCCAAAGGGCCGTACCTTCCACCGTGCTCAGGTAATAACCTCCGAGACCATCGGGCCACAGTCCATCCATATCAACAACGGGTGGGTTTGTTTCTATTTTTCGGATGGCTTTCGTTTTTATATCGATGCTAGCCAAGTGGGTACCCCCCACCAAAACTTCCTGATCTAGGGCATAAATACCATTGGCCCATTGCAATTGTTCTTCGTCTTGGACCCACGGCTTCAGGGAATCCCCTTCTACCTTGAACACCGAATGGATGAAGGAAGCAGTGACATAGACCTCACCTCGCGAATTGATGGCCACGTCATTTAATCCTGAGTTTTTAATAGGTTCCGAGTAGCTTTTCACCACTTTTCCACTTGCAATTTCGATGACTTTAAGTTGGTTTACATCGGCTACCCAAAGTTGGTTGTTGTGGATAGCCATTCCCGTAGGTCGGCTTAAATCGCTCACCCATTTGAGCTCTTCCAGTTGGCCGTCTTTGTTAAACTTGGAAATAAAACCATCCGTTCCCGGTGCAAATTGTTGTCCGTTGGAGATATACAAACATTCATTCCCAACATCAAAAACCACGCTTTCGGGTTTGATCAAGCCCACATCCTCACCCCATTTTTCGGTTGGATAACTTTCGTCTTGCGCAAATCCACCAAAGACTGCACAAAAGGAACATACCATCAAAAATTGCTTTAACCTCATCCGATGAAACTTTTTGATTCGCTTTAAAATTAACATAAGCTTATAAAACCTGCATGCCAATTAACATTATTTTCGTTTATAAGCAATAAACGATTTAACTATGTCATCCAATCTAAAACTGCTGCTTGCGGCCAGCTTTCCTTTACTCCTTATGGGCTGTGCCGAAAATCCCGAAGAAACAAAAAAAGAACAATCCCTTTCCATTTTTGAAGAAATTACCGAAGGTAGAATTGCTACCGATGGTGGGCTTTCCCGCGGGGTAGCTTGGGGCGATTATGATGGCGACGGCGACCCTGACCTCTATGTATCCAACTCCGGCGGACAATGGAATGCGTTCTATAGAAATAACGGTAATGGTAGCTTTAAAAAAATGACTGAAGGTGGATTTGACATCAAAGTATTTTCAGAATTGGTACGACACGGCGGTAGTGCCCAAGGGGCCAATTGGGTGGACTATGACAACGATGGGGATTTAGATCTCTACGTGGTGGGGCGAGATGATGAACCCAATTTCCTTTTCAACAACATTGACAATCTGGGTTTTACCCGAATCACCGAGCATCCCCTGACAGAGGAAGGTATCCGTGCCTCCATGGCTTGTTGGGCAGATATTGAGGGCGATGGGGACTTGGATGCTTTTATTGTGGCCTCCGGCAAGGGTCCCAACCGAGTATATAAAAATTTGGGGGATGGGAATTTTGAATTTATGGAGGAGCACCTGCTGTCGGAAGGGTCGGGTCGTGCGCGTGCTTGTGCCTGTGGGGATGCCAATGGGGATGCCTTACCGGAATTTTATATTGCCAATGCCCAGGCTGCGAACGATTACTATATAAATCTGGGAAATTGGGAGTTTCAAAAAGTGGAAAAGGGACATTTGGTCCAGGATGTAGGCTATTCCTATGGGGTTTCTTGGGCGGATTATGACGATGACGGCGATTTGGACCTGTTTTTGGCCAATTTTGATAAAAAGAATTTTCTCTACAACAATGACGGTTCTGGAAATCTAAGTCCTGTTATGGAGGGACCGGTTTCCCAACAAATGGGAGGCGCATCCAAGGGGCATACTTGGGGTGACTATGACAATGACGGTGATCTGGATCTTTATGTGGCCAACGGTACCTATAGGCCTGAGATGTTCAATTTTTTCTATCTGAACAAAGGGGATGGCAGTTTTGAACAGGATTTTAGCGGGCATCTTTTAAAACATGCTGATACCTCCGCCGGAGCGGCCCATGCCGATTTTGACCGGGATGGCGATCTCGACATTTTTGTGGCCAATTGGGGCAGCAGTGACCAAGTGAACCGCTTTTATAAAAATACAACCGAAGGCAATCATTGGATCAGCTTTAGACTAAACGGAACACAAAGCAACCGCTTTGGGATTGGGGCAAAAGTATCCTTGTTTGCTAACGGAAAAGTGCAATACCGCTGGATGTACCCGGTGACCGGTTATGCCAGTCAGAATGACTACGAACTGCATTTTGGATTAGGGCAATCCAGGGCCATAGATTCGCTTAAAATTGAATGGCCTTCGGGTCATACGGATGTGCATCCCAATCCAGGCATTGACATCCATTTTACGGCCACAGAAGCTGCTTCTTTGGAAATCAAATCTTAGCGGCTATTTCCCGGATGGAGCTTACAAGATGTTCAATATGCCTGAGCTCGGTATTAGGGCTCATAAAAACCAATCTCAGGTAACGTGTGCCTTTGAACAAGGTGGTGGTCAGATAAAATTCTCCGGCTTCCAACAGCTTCTTCCGAAGGAAGAGGGAATCAATCGCCGTTCCGGTATGTTGAAAACAAAGGATATTGCTCTCTGGTTGTACTGGGCACTCAAAATCAGGAAGGTTTTGCAGGTAGTAATAAGTATCCAAAGCAAGTTGGTATTGCCGATCTATAAAATCCGCCATTCCGTCTTCCCCGATGGCTCCCAGTACAAAAAACAACCGTTCGCCTAGACCAGGTTTCGTAGTTTCAATGGTTCGGTGCAGGGTATCCACCCCAGGTTGTTCCTTATCATGAAACAAATAACTGGCATTGTCCCCCACGAGCATCGCCTGATCCAAAAGTTTATGGTTCCTGACCAGCAAGGCGGCGCAAAGCGATGGCACTTGGAGCAACTTATGGGCATCCCACACCAGGGAATCGGCCCGCTCAACCCCTTTTAATTTATGCCGGTGTGTTTTGGACAAAAGTGCACTGGCACCATGGGCGCCGTCTACATGGAACCAAAGCTTTTGCCCTTGGCAAAAATCCGCGATTTCGTCCAAGGGGTCATAAATGCCTACTGGAGTATTGCAGGCGTTGGCCACCAGTGCTATGGGCAAGTGCCCCATTTCTTGAACCCTCCTGAAAATGCTCGGTAAACTATCCGGAATAACCGCACCACGCCCGTCAACATCCACAAAGTGGATGGCCTCCTTGCCTATCCCCAAAATTCCAGCCGCCTTGGTCAGCGAATAATGACTTTCTGAGGGCAATAAAATAGCAAGTCCATCTGGATTTCCCTCTTGCCAAACTTCCGGCGCTACTTGAGTCCGGGCCATAATCAATGCAGTGAGGTTGGCAATGGAACCGCCATTGACCAATACCCCTCCACCATAGGCTTCTTCGGCCGTACAGTTTTGTGGGGTCAAAGGAGTTGGTTTCCATCCCACCTTTTCCAACATCCAATTGACCAAAAAAACCTCCAAGGCAACAGAGGCAGGGCCCATTTCGTAGATAGAGGGCACATTATTGGTGAAGTTGTTGACAAAACTTCCCAAAGCTGCAGCATAATGCGGAGCAGCACATTGGTGTCCCAAATAACCGGAATGATGCAACCTGGTTTGATAGCTTAGAAATGCGGATAAAAAGTCTTTTAAGCCTTGCCCTTCAAGCCCTCCTTTTTTTATCCATGAAGACAAGTCCAACTCTTGAATCAACCGATCCAATGGTGTTTGACGGATTACTTTATTCCCGGGGAAATCAATCTCTATGGTAAAAGTTTCCAACGCTTCTTTTACGATGTTAAAATCAGATGTAAAATTCATATATCGTTTATTTACGATGTACGATATAAAAATACACAAAAATCAAAATGAAAGTACCTTTGATCATTAAATAAAAAGCGATTCAGACATATTCCAAATCGCTCTTAATACATCGAGAAATAATCAATGAATTACTCCCAGTTTGTATCTCCTTTGCGCAAACTTTCCTCCGAATTGGCTTTCCAATCAGCCTTTATATCTTCGCTATCGAAAAGATATAGTTTCCCATCTAGTATCTCATAGGTATTCGGATTCGAATTGGCCGTAAACCCCTTACTGACGGCAAAGGCACAAAATCCTCCGTATTGAGGGGCATATTTTTCCGGATTTTCAGCAAACAAAGCTTTATTTTCTTCGCTTGAAAAACTCCAATCTGCATGGTTCCACTGATACGTGATTGCCTCATTGCCAGGAACCGCCTTGTTCTCTTTAAAATATGCCACTGGATCATATCCATTGATGGCCTCATTGGAAAACATGGGTTGATTCACCTGCTTGTGTCCCCAGGACAAGGGTGTTACCCTTTTTACTTTGGCAAAGGTGAAAATCAAGCCCAAGAGGATCACCACTGATATCAGCGTAATTTTAACTCCTTTTTTCATCCTATTTATTTTTCCAGTTAGCGTCCGCCTTTTCAATACGATTGGGGAGCAGTTTGAATAAAAATTTGGCTATAGGGTTTGAGAAAAGGTATTCCTTCCCCTCAATGGTCAGGCTGTGTTTTCCTCCCTTCACATCTGTTTTTCCGGTACTGACTGCAAAAGCACAATGTCCGTTATACTCTGGTGTGCTTTGTTGTATATCTGAATGCATACTATCCCAATTTTAGTTTATACCTTCCATTTGTTTGATAGGTCTCACCTCTATGGTTCCCTCGGCATCATGAAACATGGGATTGGCTTTGGCAATGGTAACTGCTTCTTCCAGGTTTTCGGCCAAAATATGGAAGTACCCCACGATGACTTCCTTGGATTCATTAAAAGGGCCATCCTTAAAAGTCCCTTTATTCCCATGTATAATGGCACCATCCATATCCAAAGGTTGGGCGCCTTTCAACTTTTTGGACTCCATGAGCCCACCAATATATTGTCCAATCTTTTGAACATGGGCCTGCTGTTCTTCTGGGGATAAACCCTCCAGATGGTCTCCTTTGGTTTTGATGAAAATCATAAATTCTTGCATAATCTATTTTTTTAAACATTGAATAATGGTTGTACACCCCATAGTCAAATGAAAGGAAGCAAAAAGGACATCGAATTCGAAAAAAAACTAACTTTTTCTGGAATACTCTATCAACTTGCTGTTTATCAAAGACTTACTATTTGCGTCCAATGGTAGTTTCAAGGCTTTATTTAAGATGTTTATGGCTTTCTGCGGCTCCTTATTCTGAAAATGAAGCTCCGCCCTGGTTGTATAATATGGCAAGTACTTACGGAAAGTCTGTGTATCCCCTATCTTGCCGAGCTGTTCCAATGCTTCCTTTGGGTGACTGGTTTTGGACAACACCACAGTACGGTTGAGCTGCACAATGGGAGATTTATCTATTTGGACAAGCATATCGTACAACTCCAAAATACCTACCCAGTCTGTGGAATTATAGTCAGCTGCTGTACAATGTTGGGCCGAAATGGTGGCCAGAATATGGTAAATGGATACTTCGTTTTGTTGGGTGGCCATTTCCAAAAAATACAAGCCCTTTTTTATAAGCGCCCTGTCCCAATCGCTTCGATTCTGATGCTCCAAATCCAGAACATTGTCAAATTCATCCACCCTTGATTTGAACCTGGACATATTCAGGTTCATCAAAGCCAACAAGGCATAGGTGTTGGACGATTTTGTATTCGGATTTGATGCAATTATTTCTGCAAGTCGAACGGCTTCCTCGCAAAGCTCATATCGGATAGGGCTATTCCCCGAAGAGGCATTATAACCCTCATTGAACAAGAGATAAATGGTCTCAAGAACGCTGGACAATCGCTTTTCGAGTGCCTTTCCAGTTGGTACTTCAAATGGGATGTTCGCCTCCTTTATGGTTTTTCGCGCCCTAACCAATCTTTTGTTGATGTTTTCCTCATGGGTCAGGAACGCTTTGGCTATTTCAGGAATACTGAATCCACACAGGGTTTTGAGCGTCAGGGCCACCTGGGAGTCCGATGAAATGGACGGGTGGCAACAGGTAAAGATCATGCGCAACTGATCATCCGCAACTTCTTTGTCCGTAAAGATGTGTTCCAAAGCCGGCTTTAAAGTCCATTCGGATTGCAGTTGTTGGGCGACATCTGAGGCGTATTGCCGCTTGTACTTTTCGCGGTTCAAGACATTTACCGCTTTGTATTTGGCCACCTGGTAGATCCAACCCACTGGATTTTCCGGCACCCCGTTATAGTTCCACTGGTTCAGGGCTTCCAACATAGCTTCCTGCACCACATCCTCGGCAAGTTGGATATGGGATGTACCGAAAGTTTTGGTCAACACAGAAACAAGTTTACCATACTCATGTCTGAACAAATGATCAATTTGGTTGGATATGTTTTTCTCGGCTGTGGACATTTATTTCTCCATTAGTCCGAGATACAAGCTTTGCATCACCTCTGTTTTAGCTTCATCTTTGGCGACGGAATTTGTAGTAAACATCATCACTCCAGTGGACTCTCCTGCCAGTCCACCTAAAAGCACGGTTTCAAATTCCTCTTTGGAGATAATGCCAGGATCATCATGCGCTTGAACAATAGGCCATACTTTGGGATAAGCTCCCTTCTCAATGTTCAATCGGTTGCTGAACCAGCTAATATTTTCTTCCACCCAATTGGGGTCTCGATGCATTCTTCCATGGTAAACCATAGGAGAAAACACATCAATAGTTTCCCTTAATAGATCATAATCCAACCCAAGATTGCGTCGGCGGGCGCCCTCATATTCTTCGTCATCCCAAGGGCAATGGTAGAGTCCCAAGAGTGCATTGGGATTGGCTTCCTTAACAATTTTCTTCATTTCCACAGCCCAATCATGAATGACTTTGCATCTCCAATTCCGCCATTCGGTATCATGTTGGGTTAAAATCCATTGTGCCTTTTCGGAAGTGGTTCCTTCAGGTATTTGCAGACCAGCGTATGCTGAAAATTCATTGAGGCAATGGTCATTAAAACAGGTTTCGGGCAAAATGGGTTCGGGGTCTTCAAATTGCGCATGCCAATGCACATAGTCCATCCAGATTCCATCAAGGTCGAAATTGGATAGCAAATCCCTTAGCTGATTAAAGCGATATTCCAGAAAACTCGGTTCGGTAGGACACACTCCCATAAACCAGGTAGCCGCCTCCACTTTTTCACCTTTTTCATTGATGGCCCAAGCCTCAGGGTGATTTTCCACATAATTTTTCCCGTTCAAGGTGGCAAATTCGGCATATACCTTTGCCCCTTCGGATTTGGCTCTTTCCACCATGGCTTGATCAATGGCGCCACTATGGACAAAAATGGCATTGACCCCAAGCTCATTTAACTGATATCCTTTGTCCCAAAGGGGTTTGGGATTCCCATAGACCCCCCTCACCTCAACCGATTTAGAGGGTTTTTGAGCGCATGACAGCGTAAAGACCAGTCCAGCTGCAATAAGCACAATAGGTTTAAAAGACAACTTTCCCATTACAAATCCAATTGATCCATTTTTTCTTTTTCATATCGGCTATCCTCGGCGGGATATCTCAATCGGTCTTCGTATTTGCCCGATTGTTTGGCCAAAGACCAGATCAAACTTTCGCCCGCAAAATCGGGACTTGGTATTCGCCCAAAAACGGGGTCTTCAAACGCCCTGTCCGAGTCCACAACTTGCCAACCTTTGGCCTTAAAAGCCTCAATCAAATCTCCAAGGAAAAGAGCCGATGTCAGGTTATGGTGAAGCAACAATGTATGCTTAATATGCCTTCCGTTTATTTCATAGGACAGATTTTCATAATACGCTGCACGATCCAAAATGTGTTGTACATAAAAGTCACGAAAAGAGTCAAACTGTGTATTTGAAACTCCGTTGGTCTTGATTTTTTTGATCAAACGGCTGTTGACATACCAATCCGAAGCATCAATGGTGACATACCCATTTCGATAGCCGTTTTGAGCAAGGATATTTCTAATGCTGTCCACCTTATCGCGGTTCTTCCCTTCCTTCAGATATGGAAAACGGAACAACTTGGAACTGTTCCCAAATTTTGAAATTACAGAATCTGTACGCAGCAATTGATCGGCAAACATTTGGGCAGTATTGGCATCCGCATTAAAGTTGGGATGGGAAAAGGTGTGGTTGGCAATTTGATGTCCCCTGTCGTTCCAGCTTTTGAGAAGGAACTGGCCTTTTTCATCCAATTTGTTCTGCCCCGTGACAAAAAAAGTGGCCCTGAGACCCTCCTTTTCCAGATGGGACAGCAGCATCTGGTTCCATTCCTTAAACGGATACCCCGCCAAATCCGCGGTAATTCCATCATCAAAAGTAAAACTAACCATGGGTTGGTTGCCATTTTCAATAGTTTCTTCAACAATTGCAGTTTTTCCAGATGATTGATTTTTGCACCCGAACGAGAGAAGGGTTACCAAACAAAGGGCAATGGATGTCAATTTCATGATGGGATTGTTTAATACCAAGCTTGTTATAAAGATACGCCAATTTGCAAGCCTAAAATCTTGGAGTTGCTGAGCGATAAAAACCTTATCTTAACCTCCGAATACTTCCTAATGAAAAACACCCTTGTTATCCTATCCCTCTTGCTATTATCAGCAAGCTGCAACCAGAAGAAACCGACACCTAAAGAGATGGTAACCCAGTATTACCAGGCCTTTGAAGAAGGGAATTACCAAAAAATAAAAGCATTGATCAATGACACCCTCACCATAACATCAGGGGATTATGTTACCCCATATACCCATGAAAGTTTCTATGAATTTTTTAAATGGGATTCCATTTTTAAAACCTCCTATGCCATAGTGAAATTGGATGAAGCGGACAATGAGGTCATAGTCAATGTGGCTTCGGAATCCGTACGTTATGAATTTTTAAAGAACAATCCCCTGACCTGTCAGTTCAATATCTCTTTTGATTCGGGAAAAATCTCAAAAATTGAATCTGGGGAATGCGCAGGAGCCGATTGGGGCATTTGGCAAAAAGAGCGGGATTCCTTGGTCAGTTGGATCCAGAAAAATCACCCAAGACTTGATGGGTTTATCCATGATATGACCATGGACGGAGCCATCAATTATGTTAAGGCCATAGAACTATATCAAGCCCAACCCTAAAAATGCCTTTTAAAATCCATCATCCCTCCAAGTACTCTTACAATTAAAATTCCCGTTGCAGTTTCTTTGTAGAAAATCATATGGGCCTCAAAACGCAATCTTTTTAACCCAACTTGATTCCCAAGGAAAAAGGTCAAGCCCAATTTAGGATTGGATGCCAACAAAGTAAAAGTTTCAATGAGTCCATCCCGATATTTGCGTGCTTGATTGATCCCGAATTTATAAATGGTGTATTCTGCAATAGAAGCAATATCCAATTCAGCGGCTTTGGTCAATTGAAATTCAGGAATTCTTTTTGGCATGACGCTCCTCCGCTTCCTTCCAAATTTCCTCAACAGTTTTGTCACCCACCCCACTATCCAAACCTGTTTGAATTGCTGCCCGTAGCTCCTCCAACTTTTGTTGATTGGCTTGATCTCTGCGAACCAAATCCCTTAAGTATTCACTATCGTTGGTATAATCTCCTTTCTCAATCTGCTGTTTGATCCACAAATCTTGCTGATGCGTGAAGGTGATGGATTTTCTAACTGTAGCCATATCGTTTAATGTAATACTATTGGTGCAATTTAGCACATTATTGATGCATTTACAATTATATTCGTCACAGAAAACAATCTTAGAAATCCAAATGACTTAGTCATCACGGGGTGGCGGCATTCCCTAATCCAAGCTGTTCCAAGCCTTTTCAATCAATGCCTTGGTAAGTAATATGCCCTCATGTTCAGGCGCATCCCCTTCGTATTCAATGCCAATATGCCCATCCCATCCAAAGTCCTTTACAATTTTGAGCATCTTGTAATAATCTATGGAAGGGTGTTCTCCTTGATCATCAAAATTGTATGATTTGGCACTGACCCCTTTGGCAAATGGCAAGAATTCTGTTACGCCTTGGTAGATGTCATAGGCTTTATCGCAATCCCCTTTGGTGCTTCCCCATTTGGCGGTAAGGCACCAATTTCCAAAATCTGGAAGGGTTCCCACATTTGAGGTACCCACCTGTTTTAAGATTTCCGTTATCAATTGCGCATCAGAGCTGTACAGACCATGATTTTCTATGACAATGTTGATGTTTTCCTTGGCGGCATAGTCGGACAGGCGTCCAAGACCATCAGTCATGGCGGACTTAAAGGTATCCCTATCGCTTGCACCAAAGGCATTGACCCTGATGGAATGGCATCCCAAAATTTTAGCCGCATTGACCCATTTGTAATGATTCTCAACCGCTTTTATCCTTTCCTTTTCATTTGCTGCGCCAAGGTCACCCTCTTCATCTACCATGATCAGCAAACTGTTTACGCCTGCCTTGTCCGCCCGTTCTTTCATGTTTGCCCAAAAGCGCTCGTCTTTCCCGGAATCTTTATAAAAACCGTTTACATACTCCACGGCGTTTATCCCATAGGTGTCATTGGAGATACTGGCAAAGTCAGCGGCATTAAGGTTCCCATTTTGAAATTGCCGATGCAGAGACCACTGCGCCAATGATAATTTTAGGTCACTTGCATTTGGGCCGCTTCCCTCATCAAGGAAATTGTACCCGTAGGTTACAAAAGGTGAAGCTGACAAAACCCCAGCGCTCCACATACACTTTTCCAAAAAAAACCTTCTTTTCATAATGTTCTGTTTTATAATGCATTAACCTAACCCAAATACTCCTACCAAGTTAATCAAAGTAAACCAAGAATGCCACAAGATACGCTTGCGCCCAGCTTGACTGGATGATCTTGTGCGAGCGGAAGGCAAGTTAACTGGAAGATTATTTCTTTATGAGGTGAAATTGGCAAAATTATCCATTATTCTTTTCCACCAAGACCAGTTATCAGAACTGTACATTAAAAGGTGCTGTAATACAATAAATATTAAAAACGGAATGTAGGTCAACCGTATTTCTTTAATTTTTCTTTCTTTCCATATGATTATGACGAGCACCAATTCAATGGATAAATAGGAATAGGTTAGAGCTTGATCAAAGTTTGATGCAATGCCGAAAGTAAATAAGAACATTCTTGCCAAGGCGGGGAGCAACGGCCCAAAAATAGTGGCAACCATAAATCTTGAATGCAGCATCAGATGCTTTCGATAATATAAAGCCAGCGCATACAATAGTGCAAATCCTAATAGTGTACAGGCATCAATAAAGGCAAGTTGGTATACCAAGTTTGGGGGATAATTGGCCTGGCCCTGGATCATCATACGCATCATGACAACCCCGCAAATCACAATAAGCGGAACTAGAACCAACGAGCTCCAGCCCAAAATCCGGTGTGTTCTTAGTCTGCCCTTCTGAAATAAATAGGGCTGAACAATAAGTAAAACCATCCACAGGGAAGCGCTAATGCCATGAACATGGTATGGAAGAGAAAAAAAGGTTAATCTATTAAAGTATGTTGTGCTAAATCCCAGGAACACAACAATAAGCCCGAAAGCCAAATACAAGTGAGCATACCGATAAAATTTTGTTCTTGACATAGTCCCTATTTTTAATTATCCACTACTTTCTGATAAACCTACCCTAATTAAAAAGTTCTAGGTTACGGTTAGATGGTTATACCAACCCATATCAACAAAGTAACCAAGATTGTCCCAACACGAAATTGCCCGTAGGTCTAATTTCAATACGATATTTCAATCTCTTCATAGTCCACCCGCTCAATGATCTCATCCCTATTGGAGTCGATGGTTCTGGAGTACAGATCCTTGGTAATCGGATAAGCCTCCAACTCACCTTCCCAAAGATCATCCTCGATCATCTGCTGCACATCGTCCAGATCCATATCGTCCATAAGCCAAGAATCCAAGTTTTCGTCATCTATGATTACGGGCCTCCTCTTTTTTTCGTTATGGATCTGCTCAAACATGGGGGTTGCGTCCTTGGTCAGGATAGTAAAGGTGTTCCATCCATCCGAAGTGGTGGTGTAAATGCCTGCCAGGCTAATGGGGTCATCGTTTTTGCGCTTAAAATAAAAGGGTACCTTAAAGGGTTTGCCCTTGACTTTTACCGGAGTGGTATGGGGTTCAAAAAAACCGTCTACGGGAATAATGCACCGTTTGTGCTCCCAAGAATGACGGTAGATGAAATGGTCAAAAAGTTTTTCAGATTTTGCATTTAGGCCCCCAAAGGTCTTGTAGTTTTTAAAGTACTCCTTAAAATCGGCCCCTTTGTTCTTGGAGGGTATTATGCCCCACATGGCAGGGGTGATCCTGTTGGGTTTTTCCTGTGGGATGACCCACATGAGGGGGTGGCTCCAACCATTGGCATGGAAGTACTGCAGATCCAGCTCCAACTGCTCTTCTCCCAGTAATTTGGTAACGTTGTAAAAGACCTCCAGTTCCTGCGCTTTCCTAACCACTCGAGTACCGTAACACATGCCCCATTTTTCCTTTCAATTTAACATATCCTGTGCTAAAAATTAAATATATTTGCTTGGATTATTTCCAATTTTATGGATTTTATCCAATATGAGAAATACAACCTTCAAACATATGGACAAGTATGCCATAAAAAGGCTCCTATTGGAAATAGGCCAAAACCGCTTGAACCGGGAATGCGAGCAAAAAAGACTGCCCTTGCCCAAACGGGTAAGGATGTTCTATTTGGAACAAAATGCCAATTGCACCTTGCTGAAATATAAATACCAGCAGGGGGAGCGGGTGATCATGAAAGTAGATGAATTTGAACTGCCCGAAGCTGGATGGATCAGATCCCAACAGCTCTAATGTTTCAGGGTGCCCATAAACGTCAGTTCGAGTGTCCCGAACTCAATGTTACTGCCAGCTTAAAACTGATGGTTCCATCCCACCAAATTAAACAAAGTAAACTTGAAACCCACAAGATTCACTTGCACCCAACTTGACCGGGTGATCTTGTGGGAGCGAGGGAATCAAGCTGGAAATTCCGTATGGAAATTCCGACCGAATTGAGCTAGATACAGTGCTAGGCTACGTTTTTATTTTCAAACTTTTCAATTCCGTCCAGTTCCGTTTTCTTTTCCTCCCGTTCCTCTTCAATATCGAAATCGTCTTGAAGTCCAAGCCAGAATTTGGCAGAATTCCCAAAATATTTGCTTAATCGAAGGGCGGTGTCCGCCGTAATTCTTCGTCTCCCTTTTATGATTTCCGAAATTCTGGTCTGCGGAATTTTCAAGTCTTTGGAAAGTCGGTATGCCGAAATTTCCAAAGGCTCAAGAAATTCGAAATAAAGTATTTCTCCAGGATGTACATTGGCCAACTTTCCCATTTTTTCTTTTTTTAATGGTAATCGATTATTTCCACTTCACTTGCGTTTCCACCGCTACCGCTACCGCCAGTTTAAAACTGGTGGCTCCATCCCACCAAATCAAACTTGGAATACCACAAGATGGAATCTTGCGGGAGCGGAGGGCAACTTCACTTTTGTTTTGCCCTCAGGTTTACCAGAAATCTTGCCAGTCTTCCTAAATTGGAAAGAATAAGATAGCCAACCAATAGATTAACCCCCGAAACAAACCATCTAAAATAATCCCAAAACTCGGCCAGACCAGGCGCCTCAAACGGGCTTAAGCCCGTTGCAGAAATCTCTTTTTTAAACCCTAGATAGCAATAATGCAGAAACTCTGGCAAATGGTCCAATATCATAAACCCACCTATAAAAATCAATGCAATTTTTACAATCTCAAGACTTCCCAGATTACCAAGCTCTATTCTCTCGTCATCAAAACCTTTATCCAGCTTTAGCACATCGATTACAGTATCAGATTTCTGTAGCAGAAACAGGAACAGCACTATCATTAAGATAGCCGACCCCAAAATGATAAGAACTGGCCAAATGGACAATTCAAAAGTTAAATAGCTCACATTGGTTGGAATGTAATTGAATATGGTAAGCAACAATAGATATAGGGCAAACAGTCTAATTATGATTCTGAAGAAATCTCTTTTGGTCATTGGCTAGTTAAATAGTTAATATTTACAAATCCTTAATTCAAGTTATGTAGGCATTAAATTCTAGTGTAGTCTCCTAATAAACACATCTTTTTCCTGCTCTTATTCTGCCACCAAATTAAACAAAGTAAACCTAGAATGCCACAAGATGTACTTGCTCCCAGCCTGACTGGGTGATCTTGAGGGAGCGGAGGAAAAGGGTCTTTTTAATTTTCCAACTTTTTGAATTTCACCTTACCATATTCGATAAAATCTAAAACATCAAAAGCGGCAGTATTGCTCCCCAAGTGACCATACTTCCTATCTTTCTCTTTGCGCAAAATTCCCCTTAGGGTCAACTTTATACTTACCCCGCACCCGTACATCTCATCCAAACGGGCTTCAATTTCTTTTGTAAAATGCGCTTGATTAAACCTAAGATCCATGTCAAATTCATCGCGACATTCGTCACTTTTCACAGGATCGAAGGAACCATATTCCATACAAATCGAATAGATTCCACTAACTACAACTGTGTCGTTTATCTTGTTGGCAAGATCACATGCCTCATAGATCACATTTTGATTTTGAACCGAATCATTTGTCAATTTACAAGATGCTACGCAAAACCCTATGAAGATAATAATGACGCAATAGTATTTCATTTTAATCTATTAAATCATCGCTACAACCAGTTTTCAACCCGCAATTGTTCCACCAAATTAAAGAAAGTAAACCAAGAATGCGACAAGATTACATTTTAAGGAAGTGGAATTGACTTTAATACATTTTGATGTAAAAAAGTTTCGTGAATTTTCCCTCATAAGAATCCATAAAACCTTTTTCCCTAAAATCAAATACCCCAAGAATTTCCACATTTTTCATATGTAAATCGTGATAGGCACTATCATCAGTATAGGCAGGGCCAAAAGAATCAATCCAAATCCAAGAACTTCCATCTGTAATTGAAACATTATGGGAAGAAATTACTATTTGTCCTTTTATTTTAATGGTGTCTTTATAAAATTCATTTGGGTTTTTAACTACGGATTGAAAATCAATAAATTCATAACTATTGAAGGCTTCTACATTTCCATACTCCGTACTTTTTTTACACGCTAGGGACAAAATAGTGATAGATAACATATAAAATATTCTACGCATATGTTTTTATTTGGTTTAGGGTGAATACCGCATGGCCGATAAAGTCAAAAGCTGGCGATTTAATCACTCCAATTTAAACAAACCAAACCAAGAATGCCACAAGATATACTAGCCCCCAGCTTGCCCTGGTGATCTTGCAAGAGCAGAGGTGGTTAGTTCTTTTCCGATTCTATTGCCTTATTCAAAAAGTTCAAAACTTCTTTAAAGTAACTTTCTAAATTTTCATGTTCTTCTTCTCCTGGATGCCAATTCGCAAACTTCCAATATTTCCATTTTCCATTTGTCAAGTCCGATGGGATTAACAAAAAATATTGTTCTTCACTTATTCCGCCAACAAGAATACTTTTTTCTAATTCTTTTCCTATATTTTCGATTCCGTCAATGCTATACGCTTCGATTATCAATCTATCAATGTTCTTTAAATAGTCGATTTTGTCAATTGGTTCAAAAGTCGGTTCGATATCGTTTGGCGCAGAAAAACCGTTAGTCAGTGAAATAAATTGCTTGTAATCCGCCGGTAACTTAATTCCAAGCCTTTCTTCAGCAAGTTTTATTTCAGATTCTGGAGCTGGTTTATGTCCAAGCCATGCATTTTCAGACTGCTCGAGACTAAATTCGAAATCACCTAATTCAATTGCTTTCTCCGATATCTGTTTTAAAAGATTATTCATCTCAAATTAATCACAATTAGTGATTATCATTCATTTTCCACCAAACTCAAAAAGCTCCTCAATTTTTATATCCAAGGCTTTGGCAAGTAACACCAAATTGGAAATTGTGGTGTTTACTTCGCTATTCTCAATGCGCCACACTTGATTTTTTGAAAGTCCAGCGATGGCCTCCAATTTGGTCTGTGATAAATTTCGCTCTTCCCGCAAAGCTCTCAGGTGCAATCCAAAGTCTCTTACAAACAACTTTTCTTCGCGGCTTAATTTATTCCTCAAAACCCTCTGCGAAAAATTCTGTTATAGTCAAGTCAAAGTATTCCGAGATCCTCCGAATGGTGCTGAATTTGGGATCCCAACGACCTGTTTCTATCCTCCCAAAGTGAATTCCTGTGTCATTATAAGCGTCCTCTTGGGTAAGGTTTCGATTATCTCTTAGTGATTTTATCCGATTGGCCAATTGCCCAAGAAAATCAACATTATGGTCGCCCTGTTCGCTCATACGACAGCAATGTCAATAATTAGCACATTGAAATTAATGACGTTTACGTCATTTTATGTATTTTTACATTAACCCCATTAAAAAATCCAAATTCCAAATTCCAAATTCCAAATTCCAAAATCCAAAATCCAAAATCCAAAACGGTAAACTGAAATCTAAAATCCAACAATCCAAACATCCAATCCCCTAACCTACGCCTATGCCAACCACACCCATTCTGCAAACCATCCAAAACTTTGTCCACCACAGCCCCTACAACTGTATGGAAATCAACTTTGCCGATCATCTGGTGCTCAACAGCCAAAACCAACTTCCCTTCCTGCCCGTGCTCAAACAACATAGCCGCATTATGCTTTGTAAAAAGAGCCCTAAAGGCCTAGTTCAAATGCTGGTGGCGGACAATCCCGTGTTCAACTTTTCCTTTGATTTTGTACTACCTGCCGAGCAGGAATTTTATCTGGGCACCATGTTGCAGCTGCCCAGCCCCTTAGATCAAGGCCACCTGCACATGGATGCCGACCAACTCACCTTGTCCTACCGTATCAATGCCAAGGATCCCAAGCTCAGGTTCTATGTTTCGCAGACCTTTACACATGTACATCATGTAGAAAAATTTCCCTCGGGCCATTTGGTCTAGCTGCGTACAGAGTTTAAGAAAATATTGGGGGTTTATATACAGTTTTTTTCCTTTATTTGCAGGCTCTTGGGGTAAATATTTTGGCTTGATATAAAAAACGAATACCCCTATAGGTAGAAAATATCAAAGTATCCCTTATATTTAGCCAATCTAGATTAATTTTAAATAAAAATGACCGAAGATTTATTAGCAAAGGCAAAGGAGTTTATTGGCAGAACTTTGAGTCATATGTCCACCAGTGATAGGGTTGCGGCTTCCAGAGAGGCAAAAGCCCTTATACTTTCCATTAACGAGATCTATAAGGAGACCAAGGATCAAAACCTTATGGACGTTATGAAGGAGCTTACCGAAAAGAAGCGCAAGATCGAAAAGCGCCTAAAAGGTACTCCGCTGGTTTAATCCCGTTCCATTTCTTGGAAAAGGGAATCAATTCCCCTGTTTTTTAAAGAGTGTCCCGCCCACGATCAAGGCCGCGGATATGATCATCACATTTTTAATGATATACTGCCCTTCCAGGGTAGGCAATAGGTAATTTCCATTTTGAAAGGTGATTTCCGGCAGAAACACCAAAGGCATAAAGGTGCCCACCATTTGCAGCAGTAAGAGGGCAATAGCGATCTTGGTGGTCTTTCGGAATAAAAAAGTGATCCCGATCACCACTTCCCACCATCCTATGACCACCAACCAAGTATCTGGCGAGCCAAAGGGCAACCACGCAACCGTGGCCTTTAAAAGTCCCGTTGCAGCAGAAAGCCCAAAGGGCTTTAAAATTCCAAACCAGAAAAAGATAATGGCAAATGAAATGCGCACCGCGGGAATACCCCATTTGCGCATGCGTTTGGAAATGGTTTGGTCAATTTTATGATAGTCCATAGGTATTGCACTTGCCACAAAATTACACAGCAACCCCCTAGTTACCAAGTAGAAAACCTGTCTTTCCTACAAAAATCCACAGGGCCATTTTTCATTCCTACAAGCTGATGTATGGCCGATTTGCCATCCACAAAAAATTTGCTACCAATTATGTGCTTTTTGGGGCAACCAATAAAAATGTAACATTATGATTGGGCTTTCTCAGTAATTTCGGAGAGAAGATAAAATGCAACCACCAGAACACAAAAACGTTACAATGAACACTGTAGAAGAAAAATTGGGGTACTTATTTTGGTATTTCGTACTGGCCTGCTCGGTGGGTTCGCTGATCACCAGTTTATACCATTATATCAACTAACCATAAAACAACGAGGGCCGCTAAAGCGGCCCTTTCCTTTTCCATTTCTTTTTAACTATCCCTTGATCTCCAAGATCTGACGAATCATCTGATTGGTGAATCCCCATTCATTGTCGTACCAGGTCATCACTTTCAACAAATCCCCATCCACTACTCGGGTCATGGACAGATCTACGGTTGATGCATACGAGCTTTTAATAATGTCCGAAGAAACAATGGGCTCATCCGTGGTATCCAGCACATCGGCATAACGATCAGTCTGAGCTTCCTCCACAAGAATTTGGTTCACCTCTTCCGCGGTCACAGGTCGTTCCGTAACAAAGGTCATATCTGATATAGAACCTACAGGTACGGGAACCCTAATGGCCACTCCATCAAACTTACCTGCGAAGGCTGGTAGTGCCTTGGTGGTGGCAATGGCCGCTCCCGTTGTTGTCGGAATCAGGTTTTGTGCCCCTGCCCTTCCCATTCTAAAGTTCTTGGCCGAGGGAGCGTCTACCGTACCTTGCGAAGCTGTATACGCGTGAACAGTGGTCATAATGGCTTTTTTAATTCCAATGCGTCGGCCCAAGACCTCAACCACTGGACTAATGTTGTTGGTGGTACAGCTGGCACAGGAAAATACACTTACATTCCCATCCTCTGAATTTACACCATGTACTACCGTTGGAGTATCCGCACTTTTGGTAGGTGCTGAGATTATCACCGTCTTGGCCCCTGCTTTCAGGTGGCGTTCGGCATCCTCACCTTTGGTGAAGACCCCAGTACTCTCGATCACCAAATCCACGTTGTGTTCTCCCCAGGGCAATTCCTCTGGGGTACGGATGGAGGAGTAGTGAATTTTTTGTCCGTCCACCACCAAAGTATCAGCTTCGTGGGTTACCTCTTTTTCATATTTTCCATAGACCGTATCATACTTTAAAAGGTATGCGGTGTTTTCTATGGAAACAATGTCGTTTACGGCCACGACTTCCAGACCGGGAGTCTCGTTGATCACCTTAAGGGCGGCCCGTCCAATACGGCCCATCCCGTTGATTCCTATTCTCATTTTTAGTGTTGTATTTGTTATTACTTGTTTACATGCCCTTAGTCCGAAAACCACCCCAAAAATTACAGTGTATAACGTACTAGAAAATTGGCTTTAGAGCCAGTCAATTTTGGGCCACATGCCCTCCTTTTTACTGTGCAGTTTTTCCATGCCACGAAGCATTTCATCCAAGAGCACGATGGCTTCATTGATGTACTGCCCCTTGTTGAGCATTACACACTCCGCACGCAAGGAGGAGGTTATGTCCGTAATCTCGGAACGCGAAGGCAGCCCACTTTTGGCCAAACCTTCCAATACTTGGGTGGCCCATACCACTGGAATGTGGGCGGCACTGCAAAACGAAAGGATTTCTTCCTGCACCTTGCCCATATTTTTCCACCCTACCTCCAAGGCCAGGTCGCCACGGGCAATCATCACCCCAACATATTGGGTCTTCATGGCGGCCAACAGTATTTTCACCAGGTTTCTATAGGCAAATCGGGTCTCTATCTTTAAAATGACGCTTACCTTATCCCTTGCCCCAAGCTGCTCCAGCTGATCTAGAAGTTCATCCACATCCTCAGCGGTGTTCACAAAAGAAAAATTGACGATATCGGCATACTTGGCCACAAACTTTAGATCTTCCCTGTCTTTGTCAGTTAGGCCTGAAAGGCCCATATCCAGTGTTGGAAAATTGATTCCTTTTTCTGCCTTGAGTCGCGCACCATTTTCCTTGGCCTTTACAATCCTGACCATGAAATGGTCTTTATGAACTTCGGTAATGATGCCTTCTATCTTACCATCATCAAAGAGGATAGGTTCCCCTTTTTGGGCTTTGGAAACCACTTTTGAGGGCAGGCAGGGAATGCTTCCTGCATGTATCTGCTTTCCTTCCTCATCAAACTGGGGAAGTTTTCCTTGTTCCTCGTTTGCCGTTACGGCCAGCAGGTTACCTGTGTACAGTTCAATGTATTTATCCGTTGCTAGAAGCTCTCCAATAACACCCTCTGGAATGGATTCCCTTTGCGGTTGTAATCGCGTTCCAGTTTCCAGATAAACCGTTCTTTTGCAATGCAAGAGCGCTTCTCCCTCTTCCAGTTTGCGAACCACCAGTTTCCGCTTTTTTCCACGGGTGTCCTTCAGGATGAGTTTGTCCCCAACGTGAAGTAATGCAAGCCAATCCGAAGCAACTGGAACTGCAGTGGGGTCAATGCTCTTTTTGTCTTCGGGTACCCATCTAATTTGGGCTGGGGTTTCCACTATCCCAAGCACCGACCTTTTGGGTTTAAATTTCAACACCTTCGGTCCCATTCCCAGAGACCCTGTCCTAATTTTTGGGCCTGCCAGATCCATGGCAATTTTTACATCGGTTCCGCATTCGGCAGCTGCCTTTCTCACATTATCGGCAATGGCTTTCCAAATGTCGGGATTGTCATGGGCACAGTTGATCCGTGCACAGTTCATCCCATTCTTTACCATTTCCAAGACCTTGTTATAGTCGTGGGCAGATTCGGTTGGCTGCGTGACCATAATCCGCACCCTTCTACTTTTTTTGGGGGTAGGAAAAAGGCCATTGGTATGTTTTCTGAGTCTCTTTTTGCCCTGTCCAATTCCCAAGTCAGGCGATGGATATTCTTTGGAAGGTTGCCCCATCAACCTTAATAGGTTATGTGCATTGGTAAGGCTCCCCAAAATATTGCCTTCTGCATTGGCAAAACGGGATAGCCCAAGTCGTTTCAGTTTTTTTTGAATCGACCTAAGATCATAGGTTCTAAATGTGCTATAATGCAGTAAATTTTTGGCACTTTCCTGGTAGGTTTCGCAAACCTCTTTTAGAAGCGCTTCATTGTCCGATTCATTGGCGGCGCAACTTTCAATAATATCTTCCAACCGTTTGGCAATGGAAGGAAGTTTTTCTGGGTCGATGTTCATTCTGGGAGGTTTGACTTAGCAAAATTTCAACTTAAAAACTAAACTGCCGCTGATATAAATCAGGCTTAAAAACTTTTGTCATTTGGACCGCCAAACTGATTCCATTTTACGTACAGAAACATTTTGAATTGCTTGTGTGCTATCCAGGTTTTCCAAAATCAGTTCATTGAAAGGTTGGTTTGGGAATATTTGGTCTGTTAAGGTAACCAATCCCCCATCCACAAAAACCTCAATGGAAGACCAATCCAGCAAAATGGAAACCTCATACAGTTCATTTTTCAATGGCGTTAGAGGCGCATGGTGTTTTTTGTTACCAAATTCAGCCTGAAACTCCACTTTGCCCGAGTTCATGCGATCCAGCAAAAGCGACTTACTTTTGGAATCCATAGCTATTTCTACACTTTCCCCTTCAGCATTTTTTAGGGTCAACCTAAAATCCTTGGAAGCCGTTCTGAACTGAATTTTGGATTGGTGCACGCCTGGAATTTGCAAACTTTTGGTCTCACCCGAAGCAACTTCCAAATTCTCCACCAAATTTGCGGACATCAATTCATCAACAGATGCTAGAGGATAATTGGCCAGAAAATAATCCTCTTCAACTTTTTGAAGTGATAAATTCCTTGGCACCGTCATGGCACTTCTCCATTTTTCCGTAGGGGTGTCACGGGCATAATCCCAATTGCTCATCCATCCAATAAAAATGCGTTCGCCATTAGGGGTGTTATTATACGTAACCCCGGCGTAGTTGTCCGTGCCATAATCCAGCCATTTGGCTTCCGTTTGATCAGTTGTGAATTTAGTCCCATCAAACTCCCCAATAAAATATTGCGTGCCACTGCCCCCATTGGGTGCTCCTGGATTTATACTGATAATCAATACCCATTTCTCCTCATCAGTTCCTTCTACCTTGAGTTGGAACAAATCCGGACATTCCCACACCCCACCATGGGCACCGTGGTTTTTGCCAAAATCACTGATATGTTCCCATTCCTTTAAGTCCTCGGACTGATAAAATTTCGCATGGTCACCTGCCACCAAGGCCATGATCCATTTCTGGGAAGCTTCATGCCAAAACACTTTGGGGTCTCTAAAATCCTTGATGCCATCATTGCCAATTGCAGGATTTCCCTCATACTTTGTCCAGCTTTCCCCATTGTCCAAACTATAGGCTATCCCTTGGGTTTGAAAATCATTTTTTCCTGCTTTCTCCCCTTCCATTAAATGATAGGTATACGCCGCCACCAAAGGAGATTCCCCATTTTTGGCAAAGCAGGAAGTATTGTTTTTGTCTACCACCGCACTTCCCGAAAAAATTAGGCCATGCTCGTCTGGGTAGAGTGCGATGGGTTTATGTTCCCAATGTACCATGTCCTTGCTTACCGCATGCCCCCAATGCATGGGCCCCCAAACAATATCTTCTGGGTAATATTGATAAAACAGGTGGAAAATGCCATCATTATAGACCAGCCCGTTGGGATCGTTCATCCATTTCTCTTCAGGAGAAAAATGAAATTGAGGTCGATAGACTTCTGTGTAATACTTCTCATTTTCTGGTTGAACTACCTTATTTTGTTGCTTTTCTTGTTTGCAGGAAACCAAGGAACAACACAGTAGAATGGGAATGATCAGTTTTTGCATGCGACAAAGGATTAAACGGTATATTAAGATAAGGATATTCTTCCATCACCCTGGTAAAATGTATCTTTGATTGTAATTTTCGCAGGCACCATCGAACATATATTCTTAAATCCTGATTCGCCAAAATCCCTAAATCATTTTCATTGGATAAATCGAAGCATTTACTTTTAATCTTTACCCGGAATCCTGAATTGGGCAAATGCAAAACCCGATTGGCAGCCAAGGTAGGAGACCAAGCTGCTCTGGACATCTATAAATTCCTCCTGTCCCATACGGTCAATATCACTTCTGAACTGGATGTGACCAAATGGGTGTTCTACTCCAATGAAATTTGGGAAGCGGATATCTGGGCAAATGGTACCTACCAAAAAAAGTTGCAAAATGGTGCCGATTTAGGTCAGCGCATGCTAACTGCTTTCCAAGAAGGATTTGAATCCGATTATGAAAAAATCATTATTATTGGAAGTGATATGTACGATTTGTCCCAAGCGGATTTGGAATTGGCCTTTTTCCAATTGAACCAGCACGATTATGTAGTGGGTCCCGCCGAAGATGGGGGGTACTATTTGCTGGGAATGACAGTATTAAAGAAGGAATTGTTTCAAGACAAACAGTGGGGAACAGAGACCGTGCTTGAAGACACCTTAAAGCATTTGAAACAGGAAAAGGTCAGCATGCTTCCTGTTAAAAATGATGTAGATCATTACGAAGACATTAAAGATATCAAGGCATTCCAGCCTTTTTTAAAACATATGAAAGAATGACCAAAAAACAGCTTGAAGAATCTGTAGAATACTTGAAAAAAAAGGGATTTGAATCCCCGGAAATTGGCATTGTTCTAGGCACTGGGCTTGGGCAATTGGTAGGTGAAATAGAAAATCCAGTTGAAGCCCATTATAACCATATCCCCTACTTTCCACTGGCCACTGTTGAATTCCATTCGGGAAAGCTCATTTATGGCACCATCGCGGACAAAAAAGTGGTGGTGATGCAGGGAAGGTTCCATTTGTACGAGGGCTATGACTTTTTGGACATTACCTATCCCATTAGGGTGATGCGCCTTTTAGGTATTCAAAAACTGTTTGTATCCAATGCCGCAGGAGCAATCAACCTCAACTTTAAAAAAGGAGATATGATGTTGATCGAGGATCATATCAATCTGCAAGGTGGCTCTCCTTTGGCATTTAAAAATGTAGCCGAGTTTGGCGATCGGTTTGTGGACATGGCTGAACCTTACGATGTGGAAATGCGAAAAACATTGGAGGCCATAGCTGCAAAAAATGGGATTACCCTACAAAAAGGTGTTTATGCCTCAGTGGTAGGACCACAACTGGAAACCAAGGCGGAGTATCGAATGCTTAAAATATTGGGTGCGGATGCCGTTGGAATGAGTACGGTTCCCGAAGTAATTGTTGCCAACCATTTACGACTACCCATTGTAGCTGTATCTGTTTTAACGGATGAGTGCGACCCAGACAACCTTCGACCTGTTAATATTCAGGAGATTATTGAGATTGCTGGCAATACTGAACCAAAAATGATTCAATTGTTCAAAGAACTAATTAAAGAAATATGAGCTATTTAGAAGCGACCCACGATTTATACAAAGAGGCGGCCCTGACTCCAGATGTAGGGCTTTGTTGTACCACCAATCCCATTTGGCAGTTCCCAGGGCTATCCATCCCAAAGATCATGCAGGAAATGAACTATGGATGTGGAAGTACCGTTTCTGCGCAAGATTTGGTCAACGACCCCAAAGTTCTTTATGTTGGAGTTGGAGGCGGAATGGAACTATTGCAATTCTCTTACTTTTCCAGACAAAAGGGAGGTGTTATCGGTGTAGATTCTGTGGATGAGATGTTGGAGGCCTCCCGAAAAAATTTCAAAATTGCCGAGGAGGAAAACGATTGGTTCAAAAGTGAGTATGTGGATTTGGTGAAGGGGGATGCCCTGAACCTGCCCGTGGCGGATGAGAGCATTGATGTTGCGGCCCAGAACTGCCTGTTCAACATCTTTAAAATTGAGGATTTGAAAAAGGCGGTGTCAGAAATGTATAGGGTACTCAAACCCCATGGCCGTTTGGTGATGAGCGACCCCACTTGTGAGCAGCCTATGAACGATGAGCTAAGAAATGACGATAGATTAAGAGCTCTTTGTCTTAGCGGTAGTATTCCTATCAAGGATTATGTAAAGGTGTTGACCGATGCTGGTTTTGGAACCATAGAAATCAGGGGACGTAGGGCATACCGCGTGCTTTCTCCTAACCACTATCCAACGGATGAATTGGTTTACATAGAGTCCATAGAGATCGCTGCCATCAAAGATCCGATGCCAGAGGACGGGCCATGTATGTTCACTGGCAAAACGGCTATTTATTTTGGTGACCAGGAGTATTTTGATGATAATAAAGGACATGTCCTGCTTCAAAATCAGCCATTGGCGGTTTGTGATAAAACGGCTGCTGCCCTTCAGGAAGCATCAGACGAAATATTTGTCAGCGAAAGTACTTGGCACTATAATGGCGGAGGCTGCTGTTAAAAACAAATTGGGGTCTGAGCCCCAGCGTTATAAACTAAAAAATTGCTATTTATGGGTTTAAGCCCTCAATGGCCATTGGTTCTACTTTTGGCGTGGTTTTTTGGTGGAATACAAACGTATGCCCCCAATTCCCATCCTGAGGCCCAAATGGCAAAAAATACTGCACGTCTTTCAGACTACCCAAGTCATGAGGCTTGGGGGAAGCTGCTGAAAAAACATGTGGATGATTTGGGTAATGTGAACTACTCTGGATTTCAAAAAGAGGTATCTCAATTGGATGCGTACCTAAAGGAACTCTCCCAAAATGCGCCCAATTCCGAATGGACCAAAAATCAGAAACTGGCATTTTACATTAATTTGTACAATGCAGCTACGGTAAAATTGATTGTGAATCATTATCCCGTTAAGAGTATTCGGGATATCCCAAGTAGGTGGAAAAAGAAATGGATTGCCCTGGAAGGAAAAGAAGTATCCCTTAGCTATATTGAGCACCAAGTATTGCGAAAAATGGGGGAACCCAGAATACATTTCGCCATAAACTGTGCCTCTTATTCCTGTCCAAAATTGCTCAACGTTCCCTTTACGGCCCAAAGCATGGAACGTCTACTTTCAAAAACGGCGATAGATTTTGTGAATGATACCAAGAGAAATCGATTTGAGGGAAATCGGGCGCAGCTTTCAAAAATATTTAAGTGGTATAAAGGGGATTTTACGGAAAACAAAAGTTTGTTGGAGTATATCAATACGTATCTGGAGAACCCTGCTCCAAAAAACGCCCAAATTGAATTTCTTGACTACGATTGGAGTTTGAATGAAGCCAAATAAGACCATAAGTATCATCATTCCCGTCCTAAATGAGGAAGGTTTCATTGGAAACATCTTAGATCATTTGGCCAAAACCGGAAACTCTGGGCTTATTCAGGAGGTTATTTGCGTAGATGGCGGAAGTCAAGATAAAACCACAATGGTTTCCGAAGCCCACGGGGCAAAAGTTGTGCGCTCGGAAAGAGGAAGGGCCAGACAAATGAATTTGGGAGCCCAAAAAGCCCAAGGCGACATTCTCTATTTTTTGCATGCAGATACCTTTACCCCAAAAGATTTTGATCAAAAAATCTTGGATGCAGTGGCTGAAGGCTACGACTCGGGTTGTTTTCGGATGAAATTTGATACCAGAAATCCATTTCTTCGGTTCTTTGCTTACATGTCCCGCATTAACCATAGGCTTTGTAGGGGCGGAGATCAATCCCTATTTGTCAAAAAGGAACTGTTCCAAAAAAACAAGGGGTTCAACGAGGCCTATTACATTTACGAAGACACGGAATTCATTACCCGCCTGTACAAAAAAACGACGTTCAAGATCTTACCGGACGCGGTCATCACCTCTGCCAGAAAGTACCGGGAAAAAGGGTGGGTAAAGGTGCAGTTTCACTTTGGAATGATTCACCTGAAAAATTATTTGGGTGCCAATCCTGATGAGCTATATCAGTACTACAAAAAGCACATTCTTGCTTAAATAAAGGAAAAAAGGGGCTATTGCTCTATCTGTAAATCCGCATAATCCTTTAAAATGCCATCCGTAATCCAGTTGGCAAATTTCCTTTTGTCCGATCGCACGGGTATTGCATCCTTGGTTATGTCCTGGGAACGCTTGTTTACCGTAATCAAGCTAATGGCGGGCAAGGTATTCCTAGCTAAAAAAAGCGTGCTCTTATCATCAAATGTCTTACTATCAATGCTGGCCTTTTTAACTGTGCTATTTGCCTTAAAAACTTGCTGAAGATTCTCCGCCAAACGCTGTCCTTGTTCACTGTTGCCATGGTGCAAGACGGAAACATCCAGATTCCCTGCCTGCAAAATACCGTTGGCCCGTATGATCAATAATCTCTGATATTTTCCATGGTTTTGCAAGTATCGCTTGTTGATTGCCTCAACATAGTTGCCCAACCTATCCATTTTGGTCAATTGAGCGGATGTGGTCGTTTCCTTTTCATCTCTATTCCCCATGACAAACACAGTGGCGCCTTGCTCCAAAAGTTCTGCCGCCAAGTTTTTGGCAATATCTTGCACAAATTGATTTTGGGCAGAGCTACTGTCCTCGGCAATCACGTAGTACACCGCATCCTTTAGGGTCTTATTTTGGTGGGACATCTTACCCAACTCCTTATCAAAAATTGGTTCTTCTGCCTTCTTAGCGGCCAAAACCCTTACCCCTTTGCTTTTGTAGGAATCGTCAGTTATTGGAATTCTATATTCCCTTCCTATCTGTAACAAGCTTCCAGCTTTAATGTTGTCCTTGTTCAGGTCAATAAAAGTTTCGTAGTGCTTAACCGGATCCAAACCTTGCTTTCGAAGCATGGAGAATATGCCATCGCCTTTTTCAGCCACGACCGTATAAAAGTTGTCTTGAGCAAGAAGTGCGGAATTCATGCCCACCCACAACAATAGTGCAAGTAGTAATCTCATTAATTCAAATGTTGCAGGGGTGCCTCACAAATATTGCAAAAAGGCTCGAGACAGAAAAGAAATTGTAGGAAATTCTTTGTGAAAAATCAAAAATATTGTCCAATACCAAAAACGATACCCTTGGCTCCCATATTGGTAATGCCATGTCCATAATCTATCCTAAAAATGGCATTGAAAATACGCTTATGGATAAACCTCACCCCTAATCCAGGGTAAATCCTTATGTTTTGATCATCACTAAAGTCGCTAAAATCGCCTCCAGGATTACGCCATGTTCCCCCGTCAATAAAAACGTTGCTCTGCAGCACAAACCAATCCTTATCTATGAGGGTATGTCTGTATTCCGTATTGAGGACAATTGCGCCGGTACCCCGATCAATGATATTGCCCACTCCTCTAATGTTCAGATTGTTGTCCACCGCGAAAGGAGCAAATGGAGTATCAATATTGCTGGACAATCCCAAGCGTAGTCTGTTGGCCCAATTCCCTCGTTGGCCCACCCGAACAAAGTAGGTGAAATCATTGAATCCTATAACAAATTCGGGAAGCATTCCGCTGGTACTATGCACATACTGCAGGTTTAGGGAGCTTTTGAATCCAGATAAATATTGATAATAATAGTCTATACCATCATAATTGTAGATCAACTTCAACAAGTATTTATCAACTTCCAGATCTTGTGGTACATTGGGATCGGTTTCCCCAAAAAGGTAATCGTAGTTCTCGGTAAAGAAGTTGATTCCAAATTCAAACCTATTCCTAAAATTAACCTCAAAAAGGCCCAGTACCTCAAAAGATTTATTGTTGTATCTATAGTCGGCCGTACCTGAATCCAAAAACACAGGTTCCTGTGTCCGTAAATCTTGATAGCTAATGGCCAATCCTATTTTACTGGAAAAGAGATACGGGGCCCGTAGGTGGGCGCCATAGGAATTAAAGATATCACGTTGATAAAATCCCCCTAAAGTGATATTGTTCCCCAGCAGATTAAATTCCTGCAAGCCCAAGCGAAAGGCAAATTCATCATTGTTGGAGGTATACACATTCGCAAACGGAATCAAGGTAAAGTTCTCCTCAATGCCGTAAAACACATTGTATGTCCCTTCTTCCAAGGCGGGAAAAACTTGAAAATAGGCATGGGATACCGAAGGGAGTCGCTTTAGTCGATAAACATCCTCTTCCAGGAGGGTGGAATCCAATTCCATTCCAGGTTTTAGCCGTACAATTTTCTTTATGAAATTGGTTTTGGTCCGCTCATTGCCTTGAATCTTTACATCCGCGACTTTGTTTTGAGCATATCCAGATACCGCTATCAACAAAAGCAGTATGGACAGAAGTTTTCTCACAGCGGCTTTCAAATTTTGAACTTAAATATAGGCCAATACGTCCTAAAGAGTATCACAGAATCAAAAGTATTGGGAATTAGCATCTTATTCCAGCGTAAAATTTACCTCAGCAAAGAGGTTTACCCAATTATCTTCACTAACCGCCAACAAAGAGAAGTTGTAATTGTTTCCCAACACAAGGGAAGGCGGCTCTGTCACCGTAATATTTAGCACCACATTGTCCAATTCATAATATTGGAACATTTGATCCATTGTATAGGTTCCCGATAACAACATATTGTTCTCATCGGAAACTACTTGGAAGTAAATTATAGTATCGTCAAATGCGCCATCCTCCCATGAAAAAATGGGCATTACCCCGCTGTTATCAACAGTTACATTTTGAGGTAAATATTCCGTGGGTTTGGCAAGCTGTTTTAATCGGATTGGATTTGAAAGGTGGACCTTTCCACCTTCTTCAAAAGTGACGATCACCCACTTTTCCTGATCTGGCACGATTTCATACTTCAACAAATAACCGTTGAAAACATCGATCAGTTCTGCAGTGCCTTTGGTGTAGTGTGAAAAATTATTTTCATCCACCTCCAGATGCTCCGTTTCATAAAAATTGATGTTGGAGGCACCCTCTCTTGGGTATAAAAAGATGCTCACCACGGAGGGATCCTCATTGCTCGCTGCGCAAGCGATTACATTTCCCAAAACCATTTCTTGGTCTCTTAAATCACTGGCCAAGTTACCATCTGCCGGTAGTTCTTCATTGTCAGAACTACAGGAAACCAAAAGCAAGAAAACTGCTAAAAGACTGGAAACAAGACTTCTTTTGATCATCTATTGGGGTATTCTTTACCTAATAGTCGCCATAAAAACTACGGATTACATTTTCCGCAGGTTTGTTTTGGGGAGTAAACCGATTATCCTCGCTTCCTCCAGAATCGTTATGGTGAATAAACCATTTCCATACAAATCCGCCAGCGAACCAGTCTTCCTCCCAAAATTCCTGAAAAACGGCTTGAGTGGCATCGGCCTGGGCTTGTAAATTGACATTCATTTGGTTTCGATCCACCAACCAAGGTTTCTTGGCAGCATAATCCATACTTCTATAACCAAATTCGGTAAAGAGGATAGGTCTGTCCATGGCTTCAGCCAAATCGGCCAATTTGGTCTTCCAGGGTTGCCATCCAGCCTTTAACCCCTCCAAACTGGGTTTTTGATCTTCCGAAAGTGGAAAATAGGCATCCACCCCAATAAAATCCATTTGATTCCAAAAAGGAACCCTGGGATATTCGTCCCAATTGGCAGCATAGGTTAGTTTTCCGCTGTAGATTTTTTTAATTTTTGCTATCAAATCCGTCCAGAAAAGCGGCCGCTGTTTTACAAACTCCTCCAGTTCCGTTCCAATACAGTATACCTCGGCTTTGGTTTCTTCCGCCAGTTGGGCATAAGTAAGGGCAAAATCCGAATAGGTCTCCTCAAGAATTTGCCAATCCTCTTCGGACTGCATGGCCAAATCTCCAGTAAACTCTCCCCGCCAAATCCAAATTTGGGGCTTCAACATAATCTTGATGCCGTTCTTCCTCAACAGGTCTATGTATTGTTTGGCTCCTCGTCTGGTCTCGCCGTACCACTGCCGTTCCGTGTCAAAAATTATTTGGGGGGAATCTAGGCTGCGGGCAAACCCAAAGGGCATTACAGCAGCATAATTGGCATTGACCTTGACTACCGGCTCAACATGGGTTTGGGCGACCTTTTCACGAGATCCCACAAAACTCACCCCGTTGATTTTTTCCTTCTTTTGTCCAGCACAGGACAATTGGATCAAACAAAGAAAAAGGAGTCCTAATCTTTTCATAGCCAAAAGTTAAGACTCCTAAAATAACCTTTTAGGTCATAGGTTTAAAAAATTGCGCGCAAACCAATGTTAAAAGTTTCGCCCAAACCTGTATTTTCTCCCCTAACAAAGTTGGTGTACAATGCCTCAACATTCAAAGCATTGGTCAATTGGTATTTTAATCCGCCACCCAATGCGGTGAAGTTTTGGGTAAAGTCGTTCCCTAAATCCAGACGTTGTGAATGCTGTGCCAAAGCCAACACGGTAAACTTGGAACTTGGAAAATAACTTAGAAATACGCCAGGGGTTAAATTAAGACTATTGTTGGCAAAGCTCTTGTCCTTGTCCCCAAAACTCAACTCCGAATTCAATTCGGTAAAAAGTTGCCATTTACCGCCCGGAAAAGTATGATCATAGAAAAATCGGTTTTGCCAGATGTAGCCATTTTGGTCCAAGAAAACACCGTTGTTTCCATTTACTGGTAGAAAATCTTCCGTTTCATTGTCAACCAAAGGAATAAAAAATGAACTTTGGATGGAAAAATTGCTTACCGATGCAATGGGAACAAACTTTACAGAAGGAGCAATAGAGGTGAATCCTGAACGTGCTGTTCCTGTTTCCCCATCAAATTGAAAGACTTGTAATGCCCCGCGGTCCGCAACCACATTGGAACGGAACTCCAAAATGGCCCCAATATTCCATCGTTTGTTGTTTCCAACTCCCGTATAGGCTTCCAAAGTGGAAGTAAAAAATGTTTGTCGGGGCTCCGTTCCATCGGAAAATGTACTCTCGGTCTGGGTGTACAAGTTGTTAAACCACTTGAGGTCCCATTGTCCTTTTCCAATGAGCTTGGAAGGGGTGTACTGTTGAATGTTACTTTGGGCTTGAGCGTCGGGATCGTTTTGGGAAAACCCTAAAAATACGCTCATGATCATTCCTCCAAAAAGGAGGTAAATTCTCTTCTTTTTCATGCTTAGTTGTTGTTATAATGGATTAATTGGTCTCGTTTAAATTCCAGTCGTATGGGTAGTATCCTACCTTGGATTTTGGGTCAAATTTTTCTTTTCGATGTAGGTTTACAAAATCTATCAAGGATTTTCCCCCTTGGGTGAAGTCCCCAGTGTACCATTCAAAAATTTGGGACAGTAGTACCTTCTTCCCTTTTATCCTTACAAAGTTTGGATTGTTCAAAGCAATTTCAGTTTGCTTCTGCAATTGTGTATCCAAGGTGCCCGGTAAATACGCATTAGGGATAATGGGAGGGCATCCCAGTCCTGCGCATACAAGTACAAAATGAAAGCGAGCCTCCTTCGGAAAATTTCCACGAAGCAACTTGTTCTCAATGTCATTTAGGGTAATGTTTTTGCCTCCTACATTATAGGTTATCTTGTCAAAAAAACCGCCTTTGTCCAATGGGGATTTAATGGGGTAATTGTTTACAATTCCTTGGATAACTGAAAGGTTATAGGTGTTGATCCAGAACGCTTGATAGGTATTGGCATCAGAAGTAGAAACATTAATGTTTTGAGCCATATCCATCAATTCATTTAATCCTGCTGGATTCGACTTAATTTCCTTGTAATTCACCCTGCCATCGCTCACATAAGAATTAAAGAAAGCGTCCGCTTTGGTAAAAAAAGTTGAAATATCCTGTGAAAAGCCTAATTGTACAACAAGAAATAGTACGGTGGCGGTCAGTGTTTTTCTAGATTCCATTTTAAGTTTTAATTGATTCAAACTTTGCCTTCTGTCGTATGCAATTTGGATGCCATACAAGCTCATGTTGAATTTAAGGATTATTTAAGATTTTAGTAATCAAACACTTAGCCGTTCGAATTTTAGGGTCAAACCTTACCTTTTATGTTAAAATTTAAATTCTTTCTAAATTAACATAGGGCATTAAGTTCCTATATTTAAGGACGACACAATAGCAACACCAACACAATTTCATGGAGAATATCGTCATTATTGGAAACGGAATTGCTGGTATTTCGGCAGCAAGGCACATTCGAAAACTTTCAGATAAAAGGATCATCATAATTTCTGGGGAAACAGATTATTTCTTTTCCAGAACTGCGCTCATGTACGTGTACATGGGGCATATGAAATTTGAGCATATCCAGCCCTATGAGGATTGGTTTTGGGAAAAGAACCGCATTGAGCTGGTCAGAGGTTATGTCACAAAAGTAAATCCAGATACAAAACAACTTATTATTGATGGGTCTAGAGCCCTGCATTACGACAAGCTTATTATTGCCACAGGATCCAAATCCAACAAATTTGGATGGCCGGGACAAGATCTTCACGGCGTACAAGGACTCTATTCCAAACAAGACCTTGATTTGCTCGAGGTAAACGCACCCAACAAAGAAGTCTGCAAAAGGGCCGTAATCGTTGGAGGTGGTTTAATTGGAATTGAATTGGCCGAGATGCTTCGAAGCCGGGATATCCCAGTGACATTTTTGGTCAGGGAAGACAGCTTTTGGAACGGGGTGCTGCCCAAGGGCGAATCCCAAATAATCAACGAGCATATTTTGGAACACCACATTGATTTACGACTGGGTACCAATCTCAAGGAAATTGTCAGTGATGGCAATGGTAAGGTCAAATCCGTTATTGTTGCTGAAACTGGGGAAGAAATCCCTTGCGATATGGTGGGTCTAACGGCTGGCGTATCCCCAAATGTCGATTTCCTAGAAGATTCAGGAATAGAACTGGGACGTGGAGTCAAAGTCAACCGTTTTCTGGAAACCAATGTACCAGATGTGTATGCTATTGGGGATTGTGCAGAACAGCATGAAGCCATTGGCAATCGACGACCTATAGAGGCGGTTTGGTATACCGGCCGAATGATGGGTGAAACTGTGGCACAGACCATCTGCGGGAACAAGTTGGAATACAAACCGGGACACTGGTTCAATTCCGCTAAATTTTTGGACATCGAATACCAAACCTACGGTTGGGTGTTTTCAGAAAGGGGAATGAAGGAAAATGAAGCCCATTTTCATTGGAGACATCCGCAAGAGAAAATATGCATCACCGTAGCTTTCAATAAAGAATCAGGTCAGTTTTTGGGTATCAACACCTTCGGTATTCGCATGCGACACCAAGTTTTTGATAAATGGTTGACCCAGGAAAAAAGTGTGGATCATGTCATAGAGCACTTGGCCGATGCCAATTTTGATCCAGAGTTTTACAAACATTATGAAACGGATATCGTTTCCAAGTTCAATTCGGACTTTGGGAAGTCCATCACACTAAAAAAGAAAAGTTTAAAAAGAATTTTTGCAATGGGTTAATAGTTGACAACTGATTGCTGTTGGTAGACCATTTGGCGCCACCACTTTCAACTTTCAACTTTTCACCTTCAACTGAAAGATATGAGCACATACGATAGAAGCATGGCCCTTACCGGGCAGCCTCCCAAAATTTTGAGCAGAAACCAAAAGATGGCCACCCTTATAGGAATGGGAGGTCTTGGTATTCTACTTTTGGCCGCATTCAACGTGAGTTTCCCTAATAAAGGATTATGGCTCACCCTCTCTTTAATGGCCATTTCTGCAGGAACCATCTGGTTTTCGTGGGATGCCTATACCCATAAGCTACCTGGGATCAAGAATGATGGGGTCTGGTTCAAATCCATTTCCAGTAAAGGTTTATGGGGATGGATGGCCGGAATTGCCCTAACTGGATTCTACATTGTGCTGTATTTCTATCCAGAATATTTGGGATTGGTAAAAGATGGGAACAACAAAGGTGTTATTGGACTTTTTGATCCGTTGAGCAGAATGCTCAGTGGTAACCCCGCAAGCCAGTGGTTCGTTTATGGTACGCTGTACACGGTGGCTATTTTGGCTTTTGGCATCAAATTTATGTGGAAGTACCGTCATAATAGATACGAGCGTATCCGAACTATGAGCGTTATGTTCTTTCAAACCGCCTTTGCCTTTATCATTCCAGAATTGATGGCGCGATTAAATGGTGATAAAATATTAAATGGTGGAAGCCTGCCCTATTACGACCTCAAAAATGTATGGCCTTTGAACTATTACAATTTTGAGGGATATCGTATCAAAGGTTTTTTAAGCTCTGGGGATATCGGTTTCGCCTTATTGATTTTCGGAATCCTATCCGTATTTGTGATCACCCCGATCTTAACCTATAAATATGGAAAAAGATGGTACTGCTCTTGGGTATGCGGGTGTGGGGGCTTGGCCGAAACAGCTGGCGATGCCTTTAGGCAATTAAGCGATAAAAGCGTAAGTGCCTGGAAAGTGGAGCGTTGGGTAGTGCACAGCGTGGTGGTTTTTGTTACGCTTATGACTACGGCGGTTATCTATTCCTACCTCGGACATGATACCAATAAATATTGGCTGACCAAAAGCACTTTCTTGATCGGTGTGGCGTCCCTACTGACGCTTGTTTTTGCTTGGGTGATGCTATTTAAACGTGACGAGTTCAAAAAAGATGCAATTTATGGCGCCATTGGATACTTTGTAATCATTATGGCCCTTATTGGATTTCACTTCTTTAGTGGCGATGGCAATGTATTCTTGTTTAAATCTGAAACCCTACGTAAGTCCTATAGTTTCCTCATCGGAAGTATTTTCTCGGGAGTCATTGGAACTGGGTTTTATCCCATTTTTGGGAACAGGGTATGGTGCCGTTTCGGTTGTCCTATGGCTGCCATGATGGGCTTTCAACAACGCTTGTTCTCCAGGTTCAGAATCACTACCAACGGGGGACAATGTATCTCCTGCGGGAATTGTTCCACCTACTGCGAAATGGGAATCGATGTACGTGCGTACGCCCAAAAAGGGGAAAACATCGTCCGATCTAGCTGCGTAGGTTGCGGAATCTGTTCCGCAGTTTGCCCAAGAGGTGTATTGAAATTGGAGAATGGTCCATTGGAAGGTCGTATTGACAGCAATCAGGTGTTGTTGGGCAACGATGTGGACCTTATGACCTTGGTGAACAAGAAATAAGATGCTTCGGTTTACTTTTTTACTTTCCTTTCTTTTCCTGTTCGGAACGGGAAAAATGTACCATCGGGATTATCACCAGAATGGTAAGCTAAAGGCCGAGGGGTGGGTTCTGGACAATTCCAAGGAAAATTTCTGGAAACACTACCATTCCAACGGCAACCTTATGGCGCAAGGTCATTATAAAAACAATGAACGGGAAGGATACTGGTATTTTCACGACCAACTAGGTAAGCTGGAGATGGAAGGTCATTTCAAAAAAGGGGAAAAGGTAAACTGGTGGCTTTTTTATGATGAAAACGGAAAAATAAACCACAAATGCCAGCTCAAGAACGGGATCAAAAATGGGTACTGCCTTAAGTACACTGACGAGGAGCTTAAATCGGCAGAAAAATACAAAAACGGGAAAAAGATCAAGGAATGGTTTAGCTTTGGCAGTTTTAGAAAAGAAAACAAGCTTTCCGATTTAAAATAATGGCAGAAATCAAAGTCATCATTCCCGCAGTCAACGAAGGAGATTCCATCGGAAAAGTGGTCGGGGAATTGCCAAAGTCCGTTTCCGAAATCATTGTAGTCAATAACGGTTCTGAGGATAATACGGTGGAAAATGCCAAAAAAGCAGGAGCCACAGTTCTCACAGAAAACCAACGAGGATACGGTTATGCCTGTCTAAAAGGTTTGGATTATGTTGCAAAACAATCCAAACAACCCGACCTTATCGTATTTATTGACGGAGATTATTCCGATTATCCAGAAGAATTGGATAAAGTGGTGGCACCTATCTTGCAGGATGATGTGGATTTTGTGGTAGGAGCTCGAAAAAAAGCACTTAGGGAACCGGGATCTATGACCCCGCAGCAGGTTTTTGGCAACCAATTGGCCACGTTTTTAATGCGGCTGTTTTTTAGGGCAAAATTTACGGATTTGGGGCCTTTTAGGGCCATTAAATACGAAAAGCTCAAAGAACTGGAAATGCAGGACAAAACCTACGGTTGGACAGTGGAAATGCAGCTGAAGGTTTTACGAAAAAAAATGTCATATACCGAAGTACCAGTGCGTTATAAGAGAAGAATTGGGGTATCTAAGGTGTCCGGTACAGTAAAAGGTACTATATTTGCGGGCATAAAAATCTTAGGTTGGATTTTTAAATACAGTTTAAAATAATATGGGACTAACGATCGCTTTTATTATCATCGCTATTTATAGTACGGCCTTAATTTTGATTTTTTTCTACAGCTTGGCCCAACTCAATCTGTTGATCAATTATTTGGGCAATAAAAAGCAAAACGAGGAAGCCCCAAAATTCAACCTTCTCGACCCAAAAGAAATTCCGTTGGTGACCATCCAATTGCCCATTTACAACGAAGAATATGTAATGGAGCGGTTGCTGGACAACATTTCCAAAATAGAATACCCAAAAAGCAAATTGGAAATTCAGGTGTTGGACGATTCCACGGATGACACCGTAATAGATACCGCAAAAAGAATACAGGAACTTAAAAACACCGGGCTGGACATCCACCACATAAGACGGGAAAACCGCCAAGGATTTAAGGCTGGAGCACTGAAAGAAGGCTTGGAAGTTGCCAAGGGCGAATTCATTGCCATTTTTGATGCCGATTTTCTTCCCGAAAGCGATTGGTTAAAAAAGACTGTTCCCTATTTCAAGGATGAGGAGATAGGTGTGGTGCAAACCCGTTGGGGCCATATCAACAGGGACTATTCCACCTTGACCAAAATTCAGGCTTTTGCGCTGGATGCGCATTTTACCTTGGAGCAAGTGGGAAGAAATTCCAAAGGACATTTTATCAACTTTAACGGTACCGCGGGAATCTGGAGAAAAGAGTGCATTCTTGATGCTGGAAATTGGGAAGGCGATACCTTGACCGAGGATTTGGATTTGAGCTACCGCGCCCAACTAAAAAATTGGAAGTTTAAATACTTGGAGGATGTGGAAACTCCTGCCGAGCTTCCGGTTGTGATCAGTGCTGCGCGCTCACAGCAGTTCCGTTGGAACAAGGGTGGGGCCGAAAACTTTAGAAAAACAGTCTGGAGTGTGATTACGGCCAAGAACATTCCTTTCAAGACCAAATTCCATGGAGTAATGCATTTGTTGAACAGCTCCATGTTCCTTTGCATGTTCATCGTTGCCATATTTAGTATTCCCATGTTGTACATCAAAAATACCTACGGACATTTGGCATGGGTTTTTGACGTTAACCGATTTTTTATAATAAGCACAATTATATTGTTCATCTGCTACTGGTTCACTTTTAAGAGCATTCAAGGCAGTAGTTTTGACAAGTTTGTGGACTACATCAAACTCTTCTTTACCTTTTTCTCGGTAGCCCTTGGATTTTCCCTACACAATACCGTGGCAGTTTTGGAAGGCCATTTGGGCAAACGAAGTGAGTTTGTTCGTACCCCAAAGTTCAACATCAACAATCTTACAGATAGTTGGAAAGGAAACAAGTACCTGACTAAAAAACTGTCTCCAAACATGATTCTGGAATTTGGCCTTATGGTCTATTTCCTATTTGGAATGTACAGTGCGGTTCCTTTGAATGATTTTGGTCTGTTCCCATTCCATTTAATGTTGTTCCTTGGATTTTCCTTTGTTTTCTTCAAGTCGTTAACCTCCAAGGTTTAAAGCTTTATTCTAAAAGCTTCTTTAACATTTCCATTCGCTCAGATATATGGGCTGATGGGAAAAGTTGATGTATGGGTTCGTAGTTTGCCTTGGCCTTTTTGTATTCTTTCATTTCAAAATATAGGTCGCCCAATGCCGAATACGGAATGGGAATATTGGGATAGCTTTTTTTAAAATACTCAAAAACCTCTATGGACTCCGAATAGTTTTTATTTTCCATGGCCCCATAGCCTCTATTGAACAAGATGCGTTGGGGAACTCTTTGGTCATAGTCAAAGTATGTACCGTTCTGGGTGTAGTATTCAATGGTTTTGCTAAAGTCCTTCTCCCCATACTCTTCTGGAAGAATAAAGGAATCAAAAACAAACTTCAATCCATCAAAATAGGCTTTCCATGGAACAGTTACATGACTGTTCTTCGGATACTCCATATACTCAAACTTGGTCATTTCCATTTCCTTCAGCAAGGTGGCCAAGTGAACCACCCCTTCCCTTTCCAATCCCGTTTCATTCCCAATCCCTAAAAAGATGGTGGGATTCCTTTTTTCCAACTCCCTTTGAAAATCTCTGGTAAAATGACCCAGTAGTTCAAAATTGTTCCATCTTATGGTAGGTGTAATCGCAACAACTCCATCAAAGGTTTCAAGATTTTGACTTAGGGCATAAATGGAAAATAACCCGCCCAGGGAATGTCCCATAATTGTTCGGTGTTCCGAAATACGATATTCAGTCTCCAATTTTGGTAAAAGTTCTCGGGTAATAAACTGATGAAAATTCTTGGCGCCACCGCTTGAAGGAATTTCCTGATTATGACTCAAGGCCAAGTCCCTTCCCCTGTCCGTATTCACAATAGCAGCAACGATCAACTTTGGAAATCCATCTTGATATAGCAGTTTTGTGGCCTGCTGAACCATATCAAAGTGCCACTCCCCGTCGGTGATTAGTACCAGCGGATATTTAAAGTCTTTCCCATCAACTTCATAAGACTTCGGTAATCCTATCCGAATTTGGCGCTCTTCGCCTAATATTTTAGAAGTAATGGTAATGGTTTGGTCTTGAGTAAATCCATTGGAAATGATCAGAAAAAATAGAATTAGAGCCAGTTTTAAATTTTGCATCAGGGTCTGTATTTGTTAGTTTGAATCAATTTTAGGACAATCTGGATTGGAAAATGGATTATCTTCCTGAATTAATTCTGAATTTGCATTTATCTTGATTCGGAATTCCTGTTGCTCATCATGTCCGATAAAAAATACCATTACAGAATAAAGGACTGGGTTTTTGACCCAGATGTTGCCGAATTATCAAACAGCCATCAAAAAAAGAGACTTCAAAACAGGGTAGCGCAAGTACTAATTGTGTTGTTGGAAGCCAACGGTGAACTGGTTACAAAACCAGGATTGCTGCACATGGCATGGAAGGACATCGTGGTTTCGGAGAACTCCTTGGACAAATCCATTTCCGAGCTTAGAAAAATACTTGGTGACTCCAAGACAGACCCAAAATATATTGAAACCCTTCCCAAAAAAGGCTATCGATTTATCGCTCCAGTCCAGCGAATACAGGTTGCAGCAAATCCAATACCAACTGTAACATCCAGAAGGTCTATTTGGGTGTGGGTCCCGCTTTTTACAATTCTAGGATTAACAGCTATTTTCCTGTGGATCGGAATATCCATTCCTCCGAAAAAGGTTCTATCCCCAAACGGAAACACCATTGCTTCCATTCAAAAAGATGGGGAACATTATGCGCTGTTAGTGGAAGATTTATCAGAAGAAACTGTTAGAAAATTGGATTCCTTTGCCCTACCTGAAACCCAGGTCATAGGTTGGTCTAAGGACAATTCCAAAATTGTTTACAACACCACCCAATCCAAAAATGATTTCTACGCCCTGAATGTTTATAATCTGTTCACCGACAAAAAAGAGTATATTAAATTTCCAAAAAAAGACCGAAGCGAGCAGTTGAAATCCATTATTGGCAACGCACCTACAAGTTTGCTGGAACATCGCCTTATAAAACAAAACGACAATACTGTGCACTATATAATCTATGCTCAAAAAGACACCATAAAAGTGCTCTTTAACAACAAAAAAATAAGCGACTTAAAATGGTAAGATTTTCAAAGGACGAGGATTCTTTATCCGAGTAATCATGTTCTAAATTTTGCAGTAGTATGCCAAATCAGTTCATACGGTTTATCCAATTGCATAAAATCCCAATCCTCTTGGTTATTGGGAGCTTCTTGTTTTACATCGTCTTCGCCTATGATCTGGAGCGCGAGGATTTCCCAAAACTCCTGTCCCTATTTGCAGCGCTGTTTTTCCTGCATTATAAACTCATCCAATTTGAGAAATGGAATTTTAAGTTCCTACTGGTTGCGGGCATCTTATTTAGGCTGACCTTTTTATGGGCAGAACCCAACCTTTCCCAAGATTTCTATCGCTTTATCTGGGATGGGGAATTGATCAAGAACGGAATCAATCCCTACATCCATCTCCCCAAAGACCTTATTTCCCTTGTTGACCTTCCCATAGCCAATGCCCAAGAGCTTTTTGATGGAATGGGCAGCCTTAGCGCCAGACACTACAGCAACTACCCTCCTGTAAACCAAATCATATTTGCCCTTGCCTCCTTTTTGGGAGGGGGAAGCATTTTGGGTTCTATTATTACAATGCGGCTAACGATTATTCTCGCCGATATAGGAATCTTGGTACTGGGCAGAAAGTTGCTTCAAAACCTCAATCATTCCAATCACGTGGCCTTTTGGTACTTTTTGAATCCTCTGGTAATCATTGAGCTGACGGGAAATCTCCACTTCGAAGGAGTTATGCTCTTTTTCTTTGTGTGGGCACTGTATTTAATCTCCAATAAAAAATGGGCGATATCGGCCCCCGTTTATGCGGCCTCCATCATGGTGAAACTGGTTCCTATTTTGTTCCTGCCTTTATTTCTAAGGTTCTTCGGATTCAAGAAAAGCGTTTGGTTCTATTTGTTGGTTGCGGTTTCCAGCGTGCTCCTGCTACTTCCATTTTATTCATCGGTCTTTATAGATAACTATTCCGAAACTGTAGGCCTATGGTTTTCCAATTTTGAATTCAATGCCGGATTCTATAATGCCCTAAAGTTTGTTGCCGTGGATTGCTTTGATGCCAAACCGTGGGAGCTGGTTAAGATTTATGGCAAATGGGTGGCTGGTGCCGTTGTGCTGGGAGCAATGTTTTTGGCACTGCTTAGAAAGAACCAAACTTTAACAGCTTTGATTACCTCCATGCTGATTCTGCTAACTGGGTACTATCTCCTATCCACTACCGTACATCCTTGGTATCTGGTCTTTTTGGTGGGGCTTGCCATGTTCACCAAATTCAGGTTTGCCATGCTATGGTCTTTCCTGGTTATCTTGAGCTATTTTGCCTATTCCAATGTGGATTTCGATGAGAATCTGTGGTTGTTGGCTTTTGAATATCTGCTGGTCATCGGCTACATGATTTATGAAATTATGGGTAGAAACGGAAAAAAGTTAGATTTCTTCAAAAAATAATCGGCATTTTAGGTCGGTTGAAATTAATTTGTACTTTTATCCCATAATGAAAGGACAAATACACATACTATCTTCTTTGAGCATCACTGCTCCCGTTCGTCCATTCGCTCCTCGCCGCCGTCGCCCGTAAGGGTGCATATCAGTTATGGAAATAGGTGAGTCCATTTCCGCAGAAAACCTTCAGATTTCAAATTTTTACCTGTTTTAAATGCCATAGCAATGGAAATTGTAATTGCTAACGAATCACATTTTAAGTACGCGCAGATTATCAGCGATACCATCACGGAATCCGCTAAGGTACGTGGTACCGGGATAGCCCAACGGAGTCCGGAATATATCATGAAAAGACTGGAGAACGGGAATGCCGTTATTGCCTTGGACAAAGGAAAGTTTGCTGGCTTTTGTTATATCGAAGTCTGGGGCAACAAGAATTTTGTGGCCAACTCGGGACTCATAGTTCATCCTGATTATAGAAATCAAGGACTGGCCAAAAAAATAAAGAAAGCCATCTTCGAGCTTTCCAGACAAAAATTTCCAGAAGCCAAAATATTTGGGATAACCACAGGACTGGCCGTCATGAAAATGAATTATGAACTGGGCTATAAGCCGGTCACTTTTTCCGAATTGACTGATGATCCCGATTTCTGGAAAGGCTGCCAAACCTGCAAAAACTTTGATATCCTCACCAGGACTGAAAGAAATATGTGCCTGTGCACAGGAATGCTGTATGACCCAAAGGTTAAAAAGTCCGTATCAAAAAAAATAAATGGAAAAGCATTTGCCCGGTTGAAGAGCATAAAAGAGCATCTTTTCCTAAAAAAGAAAACAAAATAATAATGTCTGTTCGAGCGCAGTCGAGAACAATTAGACCTCTTCTGTTTAAATGGATAGCATAAAATTGAATAAAACAAAAAATGAAAAAACTAGTACTAGCCTATAGCGGCGGATTGGATACCTCGTATTGCGCCAAATACCTCTCCCAAGAAGAAGGGTTTGAAGTGCATGCGGTAAGTGTAAATACTGGCGGGTTTTCCGCAGAAGAAATCCAGGAGATTGAGCAAAAGGCCTTAGCACTTGGAGCTTCCACCTACACGTCCATTGATGCAGTTTCCAATTTCTATGAAAAAGTGGTCAAGTATCTCATTTTTGGTAACGTACTAAGGAACAATACCTATCCTTTGTCCGTAAGCGCTGAACGAATTGTACAGGCGGTGGAAATTGTAAGTCATGCCAAAAAGATTGGTGCAGAGTATATAGCCCACGGAAGTACGGGAGCCGGCAACGATCAGGTAAGATTTGATATGATCTTTCAAATCATGGCCCCAAATATTAAAATTATCACCCCTATCAGGGATAACAAACTATCAAGGGAAGCGGAGATAGAATACCTTCAACAAAATGGGATAGATTATTCTTGGGAAAAGGCCAAATATTCCGTTAATAGAGGTTTATGGGGGACCTCTGTAGGTGGAGATGAAACCTTGACTTCCCACCTTTCCTTACCGGAAAGCGCCTATCCAAGTCAATTGGAAAAAGAGTTGTCCAAAGAGCTTAAACTAACGTTTACCCAAGGGGAATTGACTGCCGTGGATGGGGAATCGGGCTCGCCTGTGGACAATATTGAAAAACTGGAAGCCATTGCATCCAAATATGCCATTGGAAGGGATATCCATGTTGGTGACACCATTATTGGAATCAAAGGAAGGGTTGGATTTGAAGCCGCAGCGCCCACTATTATCATCAAGGCGCACCATTTGCTGGAAAAACATACCCTAAGCAAGTGGCAGCAATATCAAAAAGAACAATTGGCCAATTTCTATGGCATGTTGCTCCATGAAGGCAACTATTTGGATGAGGTAATGCGAAACATTGAAGCTTTCCTTTCGGATACCCAAAAAAATGTTTCGGGTGATGTGTTCGTAACCCTACACCCCTATCGATTTGAGTTGGATGGAATCACCTCCCCTCATGATCTTATGAACGCTTCCTTTGGAAGTTATGGGGAAATGAACAAGGGTTGGACCGCAGATGATGCCAAAGGATTCATCAAAATCCTATCCAATCCTGGAAAAATTGCAAACCATGTAAACCAAGACCATGATTAAGGCAGGAATAATAGGAGGTTCGGGATATACAGGAGGAGAACTGATCAGGTTGTTGCTGAATCATCCCCAAACCGAAATAGATTTTGTGTTCAGCACTACCCGCGCAGGAACGCCTGTGTCCTCAGCGCATCAAGATTTGCTGGGTCAAACGGAATTGCTTTTTTCAGGAGAAATCAATCCTGGTGTGGATGTGGTCTTTTTGTGTCTGGGGCATGGAAATTCCACCAAATTTTTGGAAGAAAATGCCTTTGGGGACCTCACCAAGATTATTGACCTGAGCAACGACTTTAGATTACAGGCGGATGCCAGTTGGAACGCTAAAACCTTTGTCTACGGCCTGCCCGAGTTGAATAAATCCAGCATACAAAATGCCACTGCTATTGCCAACCCTGGTTGTTTTGCTACTGCCATCCAGTTGGGATTGTTGCCCATGGCCAAGGCAGGACTGCTGGACAAGGACGTCCACATTAATGCTGTTACGGGGAGTACGGGAGCTGGTGTTGGCTTATCCGCCACATCCCATTTTAGCTGGAGAAATAATAATGTATCCTGGTACAAACCCTTTACACACCAACATCTGGGTGAAATTGGAGAGAGCTTGGAATCCTTCGGAAATGGGGTGGGCAAACTCTATTTCCTACCCAATAGGGGCAACTTTACCAGAGGCATTTTGGCAACCGCTTATACGCCTTTTGATGGAAGTTTGGAGGAAGCACAACAATTATTCAAGGATTTTTATGCCGATGCGGTCTACACCCATGTTTCTGATGACCCTATTCACCTAAAACAGGTGGTGAATACCAATCAGTGCCATATCCATTTACACAAACACGAGGATGTGCTGTTGGTTACATCGGCCATAGATAATTTATTAAAAGGTGCTTCAGGACAAGCTGTACAGAACATGAATTTGATGTTCGGTTTGGAAGAGCAAATGGGATTACAACTAAAAGCAGGAGTGTTTTAAAAAGAGAAAATATGAAAATAGCCATAATAGGAGCAGGGAATTTAGGACTGGCGATAGCCAAGGGTATTTTGCACAGCAATGGGGCCACCTCTATGTACCTGACCAAAAGAAACACCAGTTCAATTAAGGACTTTGAAAAGTACGGGAATGTTGTAGTGACTTCGGATAATCACGAAGCTGTGAAGCAATCGGACATTTTGATTTTTGCGGTTCAACCAGGGCATTTTTCCAAGATTTTGGACGATGTAAAACATCTTCTTACGGAGAACCATGTTTTGATCAGTACCATTACCGGTTTCAGTATTTCCAAAATTGAGGAAATTGTGGGTGCCGACAAGTACATTGTAAGGAGTATGCCCAACACGGCCATTTCCGTTGGAAATTCCATGACCTGTATTTGTAGCAACGAATTGGGCAAGAAACGTATCGATTTGACCAAGGGAATTTTCAACCGTATGGGTCATACCTTGGAAATCCCCGAGGATTTGATGCAGGCAGCTACAGTTATCTGTGCCAGCGGAATTGCTTTTTGGATGCGTTTGATACGAGCCACCACTCAAGGCGCTATCCAACTTGGATTTGATGCCAAGGAGGCCCAAGAGTTGGCCATGCACACCTGTAATGGTGCAGCAAGCCTTTTGATTGATTCCGGCAGCCACCCCGAAGAGGAAATAGATCAAGTGACCACCCCAAGGGGATGCACCATAGAAGGCCTGAATGAGATGGAACACCAAGGTTTGAGTTCCTCCTTGATCCGGGGAATTGTAACCTCATTTGAGAAAATCAACCAAATTAAAAAAGGATAAAAATTAGCTAGGGTGTCCGGTCGAGCGCCGTGTCTGCCGACAGGCAGGCAGTCGAGACCTTTCTATCCATCGACAATAACCTCTCGACTCCGCTCGAGGGACAACTTAACAAAAATGGAACTATTTGATGTATACCCCCTATATGATGTAACCCCCGTTTCCGCCAAAGGGATTGAAGTCATTGATGACAAGGGTCAAACATATCTCGATTTCTATGGCGGACATGCCGTTATTTCCATTGGGCACACCCATCCGCATTATGTAAAGCGACTGAAGGAGCAGTTGGACAATATGGCATTTTATAGCAACTCCGTGCAAAATCCGCTTCAGCAAAAATTGGCGGATAAATTGGGGCAATTGTCTGGATGTTCGGATTACAAGCTGTTTATGTGTAATTCTGGCGCGGAGGCCAACGAAAATGCCTTAAAACTGGCTTCGTTCCATACTGGAAAATCCAAAGTTATCGCCTTTAAAAATGGATTTCATGGACGTACTTCCGCGGCTGTAGCGGCTACGGATAATCCAAATATCAACGCGCCGATCAATCAACAACAAGCAGTCACCTTTCTTCCATTAAACGATGCTGATGCCTTTGAAAAAGCCATTGATCATGGGGATTATTGCGCCGTCATTTTGGAAACTATTCAAGGCGTAGGCGGATTGGATGAACCAACCACCCCATTCCTCCAATTGGTAGCTGAAAAATGTAGACAAAAGGGAGTAGTCCTGATAGCGGATGAAGTGCAATGTGGTTTTGGAAGGAGCGGGAAATTCTTCGCTTTTCAATATCACAATATCCAACCCGATATTATTTCCATTGCCAAAGGTATGGGAAACGGATTCCCGGTTGGGGGGGTGTTGATCCATGAATCCTTCCAAGCTTCTTATGGACTATTGGGGACCACCTTTGGAGGCAACCATCTGGCGTGCGCCGCGGTTTTGGCCGTCCTGGAAGTGATGGAGCAGGAGAATTTAACCCAAAATGCAACTGAATTGGGAGCTTATTTTCTGGAGAAGGCCAAGGAAATTCCTGCAGTGAAAAATGTCAAGGGAAGAGGTCTTATGCTAGGCCTGGAGTTTGACTTTGAAGTGGCTTCCTTGAGAACAAATATGATTTACAATCAAAAAGTGTTTACCGGTGGAGCAAAGGACAAGCACGTATTGCGTTTTTTGCCTGCACTAAATATCACCAAAAATCAAATGGATCAATTTTTTGATGCCTTAAAAGCCGAACTGTCATGAGTTTACTTTTGAATATAGAAAAACGAAATGCCGTTCTAAAGCGAATGGCCATACTGATTCAGGAACAGGCCGTAAACTTGATAACAGCCAACACGGAAGATCTAAATGCATACGATGGCGGGGATTTGGCCATGGCAGACCGTCTAAAAGTGGATGAGGCAAAGATTTCAGGGATGATCCAATCATTGGAAGAATTGGCTTCCCAACCTGATCCCATTGGCGTAGAACGCTATGCCTTCACCCATGAAAATCAAATGCAGGTGAGCAATAGAACCGCTCCCTTTGGCACGGTTATGATCATCTATGAATCCAGGCCTGATGTGACCATTGAAGCTGCTGGAATCGCATTTAAGTCCGGTAATAAAATCTTGCTGAAAGGGGGGAAGGAATCCCTACGAAGCAATTTGGTCCTAGTGGAACTATGGCATCAGGCATTGGAAGAAAATGAATGCTCCAAGAATTGGGTCACTTACCTAAACTACTCCCGGCAGGAAACCCAAGATTTCTTGGGCAACCCAGACCAAAAAATCGATTTGATCGTACCCAGGGGTGGTGAGCGATTGATTCAATTTGTAAAAGCACATGCCAATTGCCCAGTAATTGTCAGCGGTAGGGGCAACAACTTTTTATATGTGGCCAAGACGGCAGATACCCAAATGGCAACAGATATCATTGTCAACGCCAAAATTGCCAAGATATCGGCATGTAACGCCTTGGACAAAGTACTTATTGATAAAGAACTTCCCAATAAGGAGGCTTTCGTTTCCGAATTGATCAACACGCTTAAAGACCAACAGGTTGCCATTTATTCCGATAAGGCCATCTCCCAACATGGAGATACCGAAGTCATAACCGATGAAAACATCTGGGAAGAGGAGTTTTTGGATTACAAAATTGTGTTGGGCGAAACTTCAGGGCTTGAGGATAGCATTGAAAGAATCAACATCCATAGTGGAGGGCATTCGGCAACCATTATTACCTCAGACCAAGAAGAAGCTTCCCTATTTATGGAATCTGTGGATTCCGCAGCCGTCTACCACAACGCTTCTACCCGGTTTACAGATGGTGGGCAATTTGGACTGGCTGGGGAATTGGCCATAAGCACGGATAAATTACACCAAAGAGGCCCTCTTGGATTAACCCATTTGGTCACCAATAAGTGGTACATCAAAGGAAACGGCCAAACAAGATAATGAGATGAAGAAAAGGGTTCTAATAAAAATTGGCTCAAATACGCTCACCAAGGAAACCAATCAAATTTCCAGAGGCAAAATTGAGGATATCGGTAGGCAAATCGCTTTGCTGAAAGAGGAATATGAGTTTATTCTGGTCTCTTCAGGCGCCATCGCCACCGCCAAACAATTTGTTAAACTGGAGCACAATGGGCAGGAAATTGATGTAAAACAGGCATTGGCGGCTATCGGTCAACCCCGTTTGATGCATATTTTTCAGGAGAGTTTTAGGGAATTGGGATTGTTTACCTCCCAATGCTTGTTCTCCTATTCCGATTTGGAAAATGAAAAAGCCAGAGTGAACATTGAGAACACCATCAATGTATTGTTGGCCAACGATGTTATTCCCATTATCAATGAAAATGATACTGTGGCCACGGATGAAATCAAATTTGGAGACAATGATAAGTTAGCCGCACTTACCGCAGCCTTTCTAAAAGTGGACCTCCTTTTGATTGCAACCAATACAGATGGCATTTACACCAAAGAATCTTTGGATGGAAAGCTACCAGAAACCATAAAGGAAGTTGCTTCCATTACCGATTTGGGGAAAGAGGTGAGTACGGTCAAATCTTCCCACGGAACAGGAGGCATGCAATCTAAAATAGAGGCCGCCAGTATTGCGCAAAAAGCAGGAATAGAAACATGGATTGTCAACGGACTGAAAGATAATTTCATTGTCGACAGTTTTCGGGACCAAATCCACTTTACAAAAATCAAGGCATGAAGCACTATTTAAGCATCAACGATATTGAAGACCTAGAGGCAGGGGTTGCAGAGGCCATCGAATTGAAAAAGGACCCGATCAAATTTAAATCCCTGGGTAAAGACAAAACTGTTTGTCTCCTTTTTTTCAATAACAGCCTACGTACGCGCTTGAGTACACAAAAAGCCGCCATAAATTTGGGAATGGAGGTCATGGTCATGAATTTCGGCAGCGAAGGTTGGCAATTGGAATTCGAAGATGGAACGATCATGGACCAAGGCAAGGCCGAACATATCAAAGAAGCTGCGCAGGTAGTGTCCCAATATTGCGATATTGTGGCCATACGTGCTTTTGCTGGTTTGGAAAACAAAGCAATGGACGAAGCCGAGGTCGTGTTGAATGGATTTAAAAAATATGCCACCGTTCCTGTCGTGAACATGGAAAGTTCGGTAGGCCATCCATTACAAGCCTTAGCTGATGCTATAACCTTAAAGGAATTTGGTTCCAAAGAAAGACCCAAAGTTGTACTTTCTTGGGCGCCACACCCCAGAGCATTACCTCATGCTGTGGCCAATTCCTTTGTGGAAATGATGAAATTGCAGGATGCGGATTTTGTAATCGCCCACCCTGAGGGCTATGAATTGAACCCCGAAATCACCAATGGGTGTCAGATTGAATATGATCAGGATAAAGCCTTGGAAAATGCCGACTTTGTTTATGTCAAAAATTGGAGTAGCTATTCGGATTATGGAAAAGTAGTTTCCCAAGACCCCAATTGGATGTTGACCCAAGCAAAACTTGGCACAGCCAAATTCATGCATTGCCTCCCAGTTAGAAGAAATGTAGTGGTAGCCGATGCCGTGTTGGACAGCAATCAATCCTTGGTGGTGGAACAGGCCAACAATAGAACATATTCGGCTCAAATAGTTTTAAAGAAAATTCTTGAATCCCTATAAAATGGAATTAAAGTTAAAGAACAAGGTCGGTATTGTAACTGGAGCTACCAGCGGCATGGGAAAAGCCATAGCTGAAGCTTATCACAAAGCCGGCGCCTCTTTGGTCTTATCTGGTCGCAATATGGAGCGAGGGAACCAGTTAGCGGCACAACTGGAAAACAGCGTCTTTGTCCCTGGTTATGTAAATGATGTGGACTACAACCAAAAGTTGGTGACAACAGCCATGGACAAATTTGGAAGATTGGATATTTTATCCTTGAATGCAGGGATTCTTGGTTTGGGAAATGTGGTGGACCTTTCCGTTGAAACTTGGCGTGAGACCATTGACACCAACTTAAGTTCCATCTTTTATTGCTCCAAATTTGCCATTCCTTTTTTGCAAGAAGGAGAAGGAGGAAATATATTGATCAATGCATCCATTGCAGCTTTTAAGAGTTTTCCCAACCATCCTGCCTATTGTGCTTCCAAGGCAGCTTCCTTGGGATTAATGAAGCAACTGGCCGTGGAATATGCCCCAAAAATCAGGGTAAATGCCATCTGCCCTGGTCCTGTGGACACCCCTTTAATTTGGGATTCGGCAAAAGCATTTGACCAGCCCGAAGAAGCGGTGGAAAATGCCAAAAACGCCACCCTGCTCAAGCGATTGGGAACTCCAGAGGATATTGCCAAATTGGCGCTGTTCTTGGTTTCGGAGGATTCCTCCTGGATAACAGGATCGGCAATGACCATTGATGGTGGAATTATAAATGCATAAAATGGGTGAAAAACTTTCCATAGTAAAAATCGGGGGCAATGTCATTGAGGACAAAAGCCAACTTTCCCATACCCTTTCCCTTTTTTCCAAAATTGAGGGAAACAAAATTTTGGTACATGGGGGAGGAAAAAAGGCTACCGAAATTGGGAACAAACTAGGGATAGAGGCCAACATGATCAATGGTAGGAGGATTACCGACAGTCAAAGTTTGGATGTGGCCATTATGGTGTATGCTGGATTGGTCAACAAAAAAATCGTGGCCCAACTGCAGTCCCATGGAACCAATGCCATTGGCATGAGTGGAGCCGATGCAAATGCGATCCAAGCCCATAAAAGACCAGTAAAAGAAATCGATTTTGGATGGGTTGGCGATGTGGATGTTGTGAATTCCAATGGAATTTTTAACCTGCTACAAGCTGGGTTCACTCCCATTTTTTGTGCACTGACCCATGATGGTAAAGGACAATTGTTCAATACCAATGCCGATACCATTGCCGCCGAACTGGCTATTGGAATGTCAGGACTGTTTGAGACTACCTTGTTTTATTGTTTTGAGAAACAAGGTGTTCTGCGAAGTATTGAAGATGAGAATTCAGTCATCCAACACATCAACTCTAAAACCTATGCAACCTTATTGGAAGAGGGAATCATTGCAGATGGGATGCTCCCTAAAATGCACAATTGCTTTCATGCGCTTCAAAACAAGGTGAAACAAGTCTGTATTGGAACCCATACCATGCTGGATGCATCAAACTCAAATTTTACGACCTTGACCCTATGAAAAGTGACCAGCAAATCTTGACCCAAAAAGCCATCGAGTTGCTAAAGCAGCTCATCTCCATCCCCTCATTTTCAGGAGAGGAGGATAGAACTGGTGATGCCATTGAAACTTGGCTCCAAGGTTTTGGGGTTAAAACAGAACGGCAAGTCAATAATGTTTATGCTTTCAACAAGCATTTTGATGAAACTAAACCAACCTTGCTGCTCAATTCCCACCACGATACCGTAAAACCAAATTCGGCTTATACCAAAGACCCTTTTCATCCCCATGTGGAGGATGGAAAGCTTTATGGTCTGGGCAGCAATGATGCGGGAGGGTGTTTGGTCTCCCTTTTGGCCACTTTTGTACACTTTTATAAAGCGGAAAATCTAAGCCACAACATCATTATGGCCGCAACCGCAGAAGAGGAAAATGCAGGGGAAAAAAGCTTGAGAGGATTGTTGCCCATTCTTCCAAACATTGATGTGGCCATTGTTGGTGAACCTACCCTTTTGGATTTGGCCATTGCGGAAAAAGGGCTGGTGGTTTTTGATGCCGTGGTGGAGGGAACTCCTTCCCATGCAGCCCATCCCAACAACAATAATTCCATTTATAATACCATTGACGTTTTGAACTGGTTTAAAAATTACATTTTTGACAAGGTTTCGGATGCTTTGGGTGAGGTAAAAATGACAGTGACCCAAATCAATGCAGGAACGCAGCACAATGTGGTTCCGGCCCAGGTGGATTTGGTAGTTGACGTGCGAGTAAATGATAGATACTCCAATCAGGAAGTTGCTGATTTGTTGCAACGGGAAGCCCCCTGCAAAATGACCCCGCGTTCCCTACGACTGAATTCGTCTTCCATTGATCCCAAGCACGATTTGGTAAAGAGTGGAATGGCCTTGGGCAGAAAAACCTACGGATCACCCACACTATCCGATCAGGCCGCGTTGACATGTCAATCGGTAAAGTTAGGACCTGGAGATAGTACACGATCACATTCGGCAGATGAATTTATTTATGTGAATGAAGTTGAGGAAGGAATTGACTTATATATCAAAATCCTTTCAGGGTTTTTAAATTAAAAAGAATTGATAAATGGCAGGAGAAACCAATTTATCCACGCTAATCGCAAACATGGAACCAGAACTGAGCCCTATAGCTTTTGTTTTCGTAACTGTGGATGATTTGTCAACTCTAAATCTATCCAAAGTCCATGGCTTTTATCGGGAAAAAGAAGGCATTACCCTGATTCTCGAAAAGACCGTAGCGGACAACCTAGGTCTAAGCTATGACTTTGTGGCATCTTGCATAACGCTAAGAATTCATTCCTCTTTGGAAGCCGTTGGGCTCACCGCAGCTTTCTCCAATACGTTGGCAAAACAAGGAATTAGCTGCAATGTAGTTGCGGCCTATTACCACGACCACATTTTTGTGGACACAATCAATGCAACAAAAGCAATGGATGCATTGGTTGAAATGACAAACCAAAATAATACAGCACTATGAAACTCTGGGACAAAGGCTTTAGTACAGATAAAAAAATTGACCATTTTACCGTAGGTAACGATCGGGAATTGGATTTACTATTGGCCAAATATGATGTGACTGCCTCCCAAGCCCATGCTAAAATGTTGGCCCAAGTAGGCCTGATTTCCAAAGAAGAATCTGAAGCCTTGGTAAAGGAACTGGGTACCATTGCCAAATCCATTGATAAAGGAGCCTTCACCATTGAGGATGATTTTGAGGACATGCATTCCAAGATTGAATTCCTACTTACCAAAAAACTGGGGGATACCGGAAAGAAAATCCATACTGCGCGGTCGAGGAACGATCAGGTTTTGGTGGCCATGCAGCTGTATTTAAAGAATGAGCTCAGTGGAATCAAAAATGAGGTGAAAACCCTTTTTGATCTTCTGCTCAATTTGGCCGAAAAGCACAAATCCGTTTTACTTCCAGGCTATACGCATCTTCAAATTGCTATGCCCTCCTCATTTGGACTTTGGTTTTCAGCTTATGCAGAAAGTTTGGTGGATGACCTCCATTTTGTCCAAGCTGCTTACAAGATTGCCGACCAAAATCCCTTGGGAAGTGCAGCGGGTTATGGTAGTTCCTTTCCCATAGATCGGACTTTTACCACTAAAGAAATGGGATTCGAGACCCAGAAATACAACGTAGTTGCAGCCCAAATGGGGCGTGGGAAAGTTGAAAAGGCAACCGCCTTTGGCATTTCCAGCGTAGCTGCCACGCTATCCAAATTGGCCATGGATATCTGTTTGTACATGAGCCAGAATTTCGATTTTATCTCATTTCCTAATGAGTTGACCACAGGCAGTAGTATCATGCCGCACAAGAAAAACCCTGATGTTTTTGAATTGATTCGAGCAAAATGCAACAAAATTCAGGCAGTGCCCAACCAACTGGCCTTGATCACCAATAATCTCCCCAGTGGTTACCATAGGGATTTGCAATTGGTGAAGGAGGTAATCGTTCCGGCCATTCAGGACATCAAAGCATGCTTGGAAATGGCCATTTTTAGCTTGAAGGAAATCCAAGTGAACCCAAATATCCTGGATGACCCCAAATACGATTATCTGTTTAGTGTGGACACTCTGAATGAGTTGGTCAAAAGTGGAATGCCTTTTAGGGATGCGTACAAAACCATGGGACAGGCCATTGAGAATGGGAATTTTAAACCCAAAAGGGATATCCAACACACCCACGAGGGTAGTTTGGGGAATTTATGTTTGGAGGAAATCAAGGAGAAAATGGAAAAAGTACACTCTTCCAGCTAATCGATCTTATCTTGATTTTACCTTCTTAAGGGTTGAGATAAAAATGTTCAGGAAATAAAGTAGTTGACCCAAAACGAATAAGGTCAATCCGAAAAACCAAAGAGATTCAATGTACTGTATCATCCTGAAGTTTTCCAGGGTTGGTTTTATATCCATATTGGTTGTTGCAAAACTTAAAGGAAAAAGTACGGTGAAAATCAAATGAAGCCAGAACATCCAACCAAAAATTGTTATCCTTCTGAGCTTTAGAATCCAATACCCGACTCCGCATAGAATAAACCATGTTCCCAGTACATTGAACAAATGGGCATAAGCGATGACCAAGTAGGTGTCATGGATATTTATATCCAGTGTTGAATCCGGATATACTATGCTGAACAAAACTTGTAAAGCAATTAGGAGAATTCCCAATGTCCAAAATACAAGATGTGCTTTTTCCTTGATGGTATTCAAAAGAACGTTTATTTGATCATCTTCAAATTCACCACCTCTTGCTCTGTCAAGTGGCGCCAATGTCCACGGGGAAGGTCTTTTTTGGTAAGTCCAGCGAAAATTACACGATCCAATTTGGTGACTTGATACCCCAAATGTTCAAAGATACGACGGACGATACGGTTTCGTCCACTGTGGATTTGAATCCCGACTTCCCTTTTTGGAGCTCCTTGGATATAGCTCACATCATCCACTTCTACAGCTCCATCCTCCAACTCCAAACCTGCCTCTATTTTTCTTAAATCGGAAAGGTTCAAGCTTTTATCCAAATGCACATGATAGATTTTGCGGACTCCATGGGTAGGATGGGTCAGTTTTTTGGTCAGATCCCCATCGTTGGTGAACAACAAGAGTCCTGTTGTATTTCTATCCAACCGTCCAACAGGCAACAAACGGTTTTTGGAAGCACTGGACACCAGCTCCATCACCGTGCGTCTTCCTTTTTCGTCGCTAGTAGTGGTGATAAAGTTTTTGGGCTTGTTCAACAGAATATACTCCTTCTTTTCAGGATTGAGCTTTCTTCCATCAAAACGCACATCATCAGTGAGTTTCACTTTATAGCCCATTTCCGTAATCACTTTCCCATTTACCGAAACACTGCCCGCAGCTATATAGGTATCTGCTTCCCTTCGGGAACAAATTCCTGCATTGGCCACATAGCGGTTCAATCGGATTTCGTGGGGGTTGGATTTTTTGGCTGGCGAATTCGCTTTAGGCTTTGAACCGTATTTTTTAGCATACGGTTTTCCTTGATTTCGCCCAGTATTTTGGGAGGATCTCCTATTTCGTGGATTGTCTGATTTCGGCATCAGTCGTAAATTTTTTGCAAAAGTAGTGTTTTAAGTTGCCTACCACACTATGCCAAGCTATTTTTCAAACTCCACCGTGGATTGTCTTTCCCTGTTGACCGAAAGCTTGGTCACATCAGGGCGGGAATAATGGCCAACGGGATCAAAGTTTTGGCGTTCTTCATAAACCCTATTGAAGTCCAAAGTTTGATAAATCAGGCCTTCTTGATCTACAATAGGTTCCACAATCCATTCGCCATCCGGGCCAGCTATACAACTGCCACCATTGGCCAAAACCTTGGGTGCTTTTTCCAAAATCTTGTCCAAGTGCGGGGTGTCTTTCGGAAAATCTGAAGTGTTCATCAAAGAGGAAACGGAGATAACATAGCTCCGTGATTCGCGAGCAATAAAACGGGTGATATCCTTGGTATTGTGCAGCCCCCCTGGCCATACCGCCACATGCAGATTTTCTCCCTGACCATATAAGGCTGTTCTGGGTAAGGGCATCCAATTTTCCCAACAATTAAGCCCTCCAACGGTAAATTGTTTCAGCGGATGAACTTGTAACCCATTGCCGTCACCTGGAGCCCAAGTGAGCCGTTCATCATAGGTAGGCTGTAATTTTCGGTGCACGGATTTGATTTCCCCATTTGGGTCAATGTAAACCAATGAGCAATACAAACTATGTCCGCCACGATCCTTGGCACGTTCCATCATTCCCAAATACAGGGCTATATTGTTTTCTCTTGCCAAGGTGCATATAGAATCCAATTCTCCTGCTTCTATTTGAACGGAATTTCGAGCATAATGGGCATGAAGTTCTTTGTTGACCTTTAAGTCCCATGCTGCACCCTCTGTATAAGCCAACCAAAAGGGATACCCAGGCAAAAAAGCTTCGCCAAAAATCAGAAGTTCCGACTTTTCCTTGGCTGCTTCCAGAATTGTGGCTTCAATTTTCTGGATGGTAGCTTGTTTATCCAGCCAAACAGGGGCTATTTGAGCCAATGCCACTTTTAAATGATTTTCCATCACAAAATTCGATTTATGACCAAGTCCACATCAATCAACAAAATACTGATCACTCCGGCAACAATGATGAACTTTAGAATATTATGCAGCCAAACATAGTGCTTTTTCCCACGAGCTCCCCATAACAAAACGATAAAAAGTCCCAGTAAAACAATGCATGCGATGAAATACAAGTGCATGTATCCCACATCAAAACTTTTGATCAACAGTAAGGCCGGCGCCAAGGTCAAAACAATGAGAAAACCTATAATGATCTTGGATACTTTTGGGCCATAAAGGATGGGGATGGTCTTATAGTTCTGGGCCATGTCCCCTGCCATATTTTCGAGATCCTTGATCATTTCACGGGCCAAAATCAACAGAAATAGGAATAGGGCATGTACGAAAATGACGGTTTCAAAATTGCCATAGTACACAAAAACCACAAAGAAAGGAGCAATGGCCAAGGAAGCTGAAACCAGATTCCCAAGAAAGGGAACCCTTTTAAGTTTATGGGAATACAACCAAATGCCAAAAATGTAGCTTGAGAAAAACAAAACCGCCCGAAACGAAATATAACTTGCCGCCAGCACGGCCAGAAAGTTCAGGATAAAGTAGGTAGTGAGCTTAAATCGTTGGCTTACCAACCTATCCAGCATACTTTTCCGAGGTTTGTTGATCAAGTCTTTTTCGGCATCATAAAAGTTATTGATGATATAACCACTTGCAATGACCAAGCCCGAAGCGGTCACAATCAAAAATAGATTTAGGTCAAGAACAACTTCCCGTAAGCTGGTTTGCGGGGAAAGGATAAAAATCGAAGCTAAATATTGGGCCAAGGTAATTACTAAAATATTGTACCCACGTACCACAGAAAACAAACTCAACAGCTTAAAAAGCAAGAGTTTATTTCTTCTACTAAGCATGACGATTGTGGTTAGAAGTTGTAAACAACTTCCAAATTGTATCCCTTGAGTGCTTTTTTGGCTTTATCCAAATCCTGGGTAAAACCCAAAATATAACCTCCACCACCAGAACCGCAGAGTTTTAAGTAGTAATCATTGGTTTCAATACCGTGTTGCCAAAGTTTGTGAAACTTGGAAGGAATCATGGGCTTAAAATGATCCAAAACCACATGTGATAACTGTTTTAGATTTCCAAACAGGGATTTCATATTTCCGTTTAAGAAATCTTCCACGCATGCATCCGTATGTTTTACGAACTGATCTTTAATCATATTTCGGAAACCTTCCTGCTTCATTTTCTCCATGAAAATCTGCACCATTGGAGCAGTTTCCCCAGTAATACCGCTGTCCAACAAGAATACCGCACCTTTCCCTTCCGTGTTTTGGGAGGGTATGCTGGTGGATTCAATATTGTCTTTGGAGTTGATGAGGATCGGCAAGCTCAAATAGCTGTTCAACGGATCCAGACCAGAGGATTTACCATGAAAAAAGGACTCCATCAAACCAAAAATGGTTTTCAGCTTCAACAGTTTTTCCCTAGTTAGATTTTCAAGAACCGTGATCTTATTGTTTGCGTATTTATCATAGATAGCGGCAACAAGGGCCCCGCTACTTCCTATTCCATAACCTTGAGGGATGGAACTGTCAAAATACATTCCCTGGTTCACGTCGCGTTCCAGAGCCTTCAAATCAAAAGAAACCAAATTCTTTTCCTTTTTTTCCAATTCGCTCAAATAACCCACAAAAGCCTTAAGGCCTTCATTGGATTGTTTTGCGGATGGTGCAGGGTTCTTATCGGTCTTAAGGGCACCTTTAAAAAAGTTATAGGGAATTGAAAGTCCCTTGGAATCCTTGATGATTCCGTACTCCCCAAACAGTAAAATCTTAGAATAAAAAAGAGGTCCTTTCATTGTTGCATCTAAAGTACAAACTATTTTGTTTAATTCAATGCTAAATCAGTTAAACAAAATGATTTTTCGGTTGAAATCCAGCGCTATTTGCCAAATCCAGGACAAATAACGCTAAAATTTTGGCTCGATTACTTTTTAGGGATGATTAATTTTTTAGCTCCCGTCCCAATTCGATCACAAATATAGTGTCCGTTATCACAATGGGCAACCAATTCATCCTGAACGAATTGTATAACACTCTCCTTGATAGATTCTGGATAAAGCACATGCACATTGGCTCCGGCGTCCAAGGTAAAACAAACCGGCATTTGGGTTTCCTTTCTAAAGCTCCATATCTTATTGATGATTTCCAAAGTGTTGGGTTTCATCAAAATAAAATATGGATTGCTGCTCATCATCATAGCATGCAGGGTCAGTGCCTCGCTTTCTACCACCTTTACAAACTCTGCCAAATCCCCTGATTTCAAAATAGCTTGCAGGGAAGTAAGGTTTTGATAAGCCTGTTTGAACCGCTCTTTCGCAAATGGGTGCCCATGCATTAAGTTGTGCCCAACAGTACTACTTACCTGTTTTTCGCCTTTATCCACCAATAAAATAGTGTCATGATAATGTTTAAAATTATCATGGACCTTAAATGGGTATTTTAACCCAAATAAATTACTGCTTCCTTCAATAGATTCGTGCTTTCCCCAAACCACCAAATCGCCTTCCAAGCTTCTGCACGCACTTCCTGAGCCCAACCGAGCTAAAAAAGAGGCTTTCCTCATAAAAAAAGAAGGATCCATATTCGGCTGCATTTGTCTTTCCAAGTCCATTAGACAAAGTGCCAAGGCTGACATTCCACTGGCAGAGGAAGCTATCCCGCTACTATGGGGAAAGGAATTGGAAGTTTCTATAACAAAATGATATTCCTTGACAAAGGGTACATATTCGGCAATACGATCAAAAAATACTTCAATTTTTGGCTTAAAATCGGCCTTGGGTTTCCCGTCCAAATACAAGTCAAATGAAAACTTGGAAGTTGTCTCCTTTTTTTGAAATGAAAGGGTGGTCCTTGTGGCACAGGCATCCAGGGTAAAACTAATGGAGGGGTTGGCCGGGATTTGATTTTCCTTTTTGCCCCAGTATTTAACAAGTGCAATGTTACTCGGTGCTTTCCAGGCAACTTTTCCCGATTCAGGTAGAGCTTCAGTATGTTTTGGCAGAAAGTCTTTTTCGGTCATTCAAAAAACTTTTGGCAAAGATAATGGAGTGCAGGAGGTTACAAGGACTTGGATGTAAATAAATTCTTATTTTAGTTGGGAATGCCATTGCCATGAAAAAAAAACTGACCTATATAACTGTATCCGTACTTATTTGTTTGTTGATAGGTTTTCTGTCCAGTTTTGCCACCCAAAGTTCTGTCAATGATTGGTACGTTGGACTTAACAAGCCCAGTTTTAATCCCCCCAACTGGATTTTTGCCCCAGTTTGGACCACATTATATATTCTCATGGGAGTATCTGCAGGTATTGTTTGGTCCAAAGGTTTTCATCATATCTGGGTAAAGACCGCACTGTATCATTTTGGATTCCAGCTCTTGTTCAATGCCCTTTGGAGTATTGTATTCTTTGGATTAAAGAATCCGTTTTGGGCGTTTTTGGTGATTTTGGTTCTTCTTACCCTGATTGCGCTAACGATCAAGTGGTTCCGCGTTGTAAGCAAGTTGGCTTCTTTCTTGCTGGTTCCCTATCTTCTTTGGGTTTGTTTTGCCACCCTGCTCAATTACAAAATTTGGGAACTGAATTAGGATTAAGCCATTTCCAGTAACTTCATCATCGTCCTGAAATTTCGGGCTGTGGCCTGTACTTTTAGCTTGTTTTCAACGAGATTGTTGCTGAGTTTGGCTTTCCCATAACCAGCCTTACAACAAAGATACACGCAATTATGGTTTACATGAAACGCTTCATTTTCAAAATGAAGTAGATTAAAACCGTCCACTAAATCTTTTTCTGGCTCGGACTTAAGCAATACAAAATATAGGCTCTTTTCTTCTTCATCCGCAAAGGGATTTTGATCTATGATTAGTTTTAATTCCTCCTTGGTAAGTGCCAAGGTAGGTACATCAAACCCAAAATGTTCCAGGATTGCCTTATGTACTTCAATTTCAACTTCTTTCGCCGTAAGACCTTCCTTTCGACAACTTAAATTTCCGCTTTGAATGTAGGTCTCAACATCTTGAAATCCAGCTTGGGTAAGGCATTGCTTTAAGTCTGCCATTTTTATCTTCTTTTGACCACCCACGTTGATTCCCCTAAGGAGTACGATAAAAGTTTTCATCTTTCTTAATATGCATTTCGAAACTACACAGATTTATTTTACTAAATTGAGGGGCATCAAAAAAAACTTATGGACCAATATATCTTAGCCCTAGATCAGGGAACAACGAGTTCCAGAGCCGTAGTGGTGGATCAAAAGGGCACCATTGTAGCAGTAGCCCAAAAAGAGTTTACACAGATTTTCCCGAAACCAGGTTGGGTGGAGCACGACGCAAAGGAAATCTGGGCTACGCAAGCAGGGATGGCGGCAGAGGCTGTTAGCCAGAAGGGATTGAAAGCGGAACAGATATCGGCCATAGGAATTACCAACCAACGTGAAACCGTAGTAGTATGGGATAAGCAAACGGGGGAGCCCGTTTACAATGCCATTGTTTGGCAAGACAAACGAACGGCTGGATATTGCGACGAGCTAAAGTCCCAGGGCAAATCAGAAATGATCAGAAACAAAACCGGCTTGGTCATTGATTCCTACTTTTCCGGTACCAAGGTGAAATGGATTCTGGATCATGTGGACGGAGCCAGGGAGAAAGCCAAATCGGGGGACCTGTTAATGGGTACCATTGATACTTGGCTCATTTGGAAAATGACGGAGGGCAACTTGCACATTACTGATGTGACCAATGCTTCACGCACCCTTTTGTTCAATATCAATGCCATGGATTGGGATGCAGAGCTATTGGAGCTCTTCGGAATTCCAAAAGAAATGCTGCCCCAGGTAAAGCAGTCCAGTGAGGTATACGGCTACACGAGTCCCAACTTTTTTGCATCCAAAATTCCGATAGCGGGGATAGCGGGCGATCAGCAGGCCGCTTTGTTTGGACAAATGTGTACTCAGGAAGGCATGGTGAAAAACACCTATGGAACAGGTTGTTTTATGCTGATGAACATAGGGGACAAACCCATTGTTTCCAAAAATAATCTTTTGACCACCGTAGCCTGGAAAATTGATGGTAAAACGACTTATGCCCTAGAAGGTAGTGTGTTCATAGCCGGTGCAGTGGTGCAATGGCTACGTGACAGTCTCAAAATCATTAAGACCTCTTCCGAGGTGGAACAGTTGGCGGGTTCCGTGCAGGACTCTGACGGGGTTTACCTTGTTCCCGCTTTTGCAGGTTTAGGAGCGCCTTATTGGAACCAACATGCCCAAGGTACGGTATTCGGTTTGACCCGTGGTAGCACAGATGCCCATATTGCCAGGGCCGCCTTGGAGTCCATTGCCTATCAGACCATGGATATCTTAAGGGCCATGGAAGCCGATTCCGGGATTACCATAAACGAACTAAGGGTTGATGGTGGTGCAACGGTCAATAACCTTTTGATGCAATTCCAGGCAGATGTACTGGATACCGTTACGGTAAGACCCAAGGTGGTTGAGACCACGGTAATGGGTGCTGCTTATTTAGCTGGATTGGCAGTGAATTATTGGAAAAGTCCCGAAGAAATTCAAGATATTTGGCAGACCGATGTTCATTTTAAACCTTCGACGGAACGAGATACCATTGACCAAAAAATTAAAGGCTGGTACAAAGCCATAAAAGCTTTGGAATATTGGGCAAACGAAGCTTAAAACCCATTCCTAACAAATAACCAACCCACTATATATGACTCCTTTTATTTCAGAAATTGTTGGAACCTTTCTTTTAATCCTAATGGGATGTGGCGTTAATGCCAACGTATCCCTTCAAAAAACATATGGTAGCGGTTCCGGATGGATCGTAATTACCACCGGATGGGCCTTGGCCGTATACACAGGAGTGGTCGTAGCAGGCCCTCACAGCGGTGCTCATCTGAACCCTGCGGTTACCATTGGACTGGCTTTGGCCGGGGAATTTTCCATTTATGATGTTCCTAGTTATGTGTCAGCTCAAATGATCGGGGCCATGCTGGGAGCCTTTACCGTCTGGCTATTAAACAAGAAGCACTTTGATGCTACCGAAGAAGGTGATACAAAACGTGGTGTTTTTTGTACCGCACCAGCTATTCCCAATACGGCTCTGAATCTTTTTAGTGAGCTTGTTGGCACTTTTGTTTTAATATTCGCCGTTCTTTATTTCACGGATGCGATAAATACTTCGGATAACACTATAATTGGTCTTGGCTCACTTGGTGCCCTACCCGTTGCCCTGATTGTTTGGGGCATTGGACTTTCCTTGGGTGGTACCACGGGCTATGCAATAAATCCCGCGAGGGATTTGGGCCCTCGAATTATTCACGCATTGGTTCCCATAAAAAATAAAGGATCCAATGGTTGGGGGTATTCCTGGATACCCATTGTTGGCCCCATTTTAGGAGCCGCAGTGGCAGCCGGATTGGCCATAGCTCTTGCTTAAGAGCTACTTTTTGGAACCAATGGCTTGGGCGGCAATATAAGCCCCTGTCCAGGCATTTTGAAAATTAAAGCCCCCGGTAATGGCATCAACATTGATAATTTCCCCAGCAAAGTAAAGGTTGGGGTGTATTTTGCTCCCAAAAGTCTTAAAATTGATTTCTTTGAGATCAACACCGCCAGCGGTGACAAACTCCTCTTTGAAGGTGCTCTTGCCAATAACTCTATAGGTACCCTCTGTAAGTTCCTTGGCCAGACTTTGCAGCATTTCCTTGGTTACCTCGGCCCATCTCACATTGGTCTCGATACCTGCAGCGTGCACCAACTTGGCCCAAAGCCGTTTGGGAAGATTGACGGCTCTTGTCCGAATAACGGTTTTTCTCGCCTCCACCTCCTTGATTTCCCTAAGAAATCCTTCCATGGAGCCCAAAGTGTATTCGGGAGTCCAGTTAATCTTGATCTTAAAGTTGTATTGGTATTCACTCAGAATATTGGCTCCCCAAGCTGATAACCTCAATATGGCCGGACCACTTAGCCCCCAATGGGTCACAAGCACATCGCCTTCTGCCTGTAGCACCGGTTCTTCCCTAGGAGCACTTTTTAGGTTTAGGGCTGCCTTTGAGGAAAACAGCTTTTTGGGAGGTACCTGTACTGATGCAAAGGTGCTTACTCCTTGGATTTCGGCCAATCTGGAATCCCGAATATTAAAGGTGAACAATGATGGAACCGGCGGAACAATGGTATGTCCCAAATCTTCCAAAAATCTCCAAGCTTTGAGGCTACTCCCAGCGGCAACCAACAGGTTTTTGCCCTGGTAATGTTTGTTCATGGTGGTCACCTGCCATCTTCCGTTATCTTGAAGTTTTGAAAGTTGCTTTACTGCACTATTTTTCAATACTTGCACACCCAACTTTTGAGCTTCGGTAACCAAGCAATCTATAATGGTCTGGGAATCATCACTAACCGGAAAAACACGACCATCTTCCTCTATTTTGAGTGGTACTCCCCTCTGTTCAAAAAATTCCATGACATCACCAGGTCCGTGCACATGGAAAGGGCCCAATAATTCTTTTTTACCTCTTGGATAATTGAGAACCAGTTCGCTTGGAGAAAATTCACCATGGGTCACGTTGCACCTTCCGCCGCCTGAAACTTTTACTTTGGAGAGCACATTTTTTCCTCTTTCAAAAACGGCAATTTTCAATGTAGGGTCAAGCTCAGCAATATGAATTGCAGCATAGAAGCCTGCGGCACCCCCTCCAACAATGATTACATCGTACATTAATGTACCCGTTCCGGATAGTTTGTGATGATTCCATCCACTCCAAACTTCTTCATTTTCACAATATCCGAAGGTTCATTTACAGTCCATGTATATACTTTGAATCCCTCATCTTGCATCTCTGATGTATTTTCTTCTGTAAGGGATTTAAAATTGGGATTGATGGCAACGGCATTTAGTTCTTTGGCTACGGGAATTGCTTCCAAGGGGTCGTCCTCTGTAAGGATGGCGATCTGCACATTTGGGTTCAATCTTCTAATTTCCCTTAGCTCATCCCATCTAAAACTGGAGATAAGGATGTTGTTGGCAGCCCAACCTCTTTCCCTTATGTAATAGTCGGTAATGAAGTTTACCCGATCAGCTGTATCTGCACCCTTCAATTCTATATTGAGTGCGACTTGATTGTTGATCAATTTGAGCACATCCTGAAGCATGGGAATACGGTGGTTGCCATCCAAGATAAGCTGCTGCATATCCACAACATTGTATTCCTCTATGTTACCTCCCCCATTAGAGAGTCTCTCCACTCTTTCATCATGGAAAACCACTATCTCGCCACTCTCGATTTTAAACACATCAATTTCAATCATATCCACACCTAAATCCAATGCCTTTTGCACAGAAGCCAAGGTATTTTCAGTTTCGTGGCCCATGGCTCCCCTATGACCGATGACCAAGGGATTGGATTCAAACATTCCGCAACTATTGATTAGAAAAATTGTAAAAGAAAGCAATAGTAAAGTTTTTTTCATTCTAAGTCATTTTGAAAGCTAAAAATACGATTTGAAAATGAAATTTTGAGGGTAAACATATTCAATAAAATCCTACAAAAAAGCATCTAAATTATGCACTCAATATTTTTGGATATCACATTTTGTCAATATGTTAAATTTAATTTAATATTTTTATCATATTAATAACCAATAAATTAGCTCGCATGTTTTCAAAATCCAATTTACTGGCTACAGTAGTAGCGACAATTGTTATGTTTCTGCTTGGTTACCTCCTATGGGGAATTGCGGCAGAGAGTCTTATGGAAGGTCATGTTATTACAAACATCTTTAAGGAAGAACCCGACTTTGTTTTTATCATTTTGGGTAATCTTGTTTCAGCATTTGCCTTGAGCAATCTTTACGGTAAATGGGCCAGAGGCCACCACAGTGCCAAGGAAGGCGCTCAATTTGGTGCCTGGATAGGACTTTTTGCTGGTCTGGGAACAGCTTTAATCCAGTACGCCACTGCCAACATGATGGATTTGACCGGTCATTTAATGGACTTTGTTTTGGCCTTGGTTTACTTTGTGGTAACAGGTGTGGTTATCGCGCTGGTTTATCAAAAAACAGCTGCTAAGGAATAACGATAACTAACCGACCTCCAAACTTTGGCGGCCCACAATACGGGCCGCTTTTTTATTGAACACTAAAAATATATGATTCCAAAGGAGGGAGTTTTAACCTGATAGATCCCCGCCCTTCTAGGATTTTTAGCGTAGCTTTTTCAATTCCATACAACTCTTCCTTTAAAGCGTAGGCAGAATTTTTCAGACGCCACTTGGTTATCACATCCTCTGGTATCTTCAAGTCCAGGGTATACGTTCTATCCTTGTCAAAATTGGATATAACAATCAATTTTTCTTCATCTTTCCACCTCACAAAAGAGAGTATTTTATGATCATATCCTTCCGTATGGTCCTTGTTATAAAAATGGATTTCCTGATAGTCTCCCATCAGGGCATTGCTTGAGATCGTAAAATTGAGCAAGCGCTGGTAAAAGTCCCTTAAGTTTTTCTCATCCTCAGTAAGTTGCCCTCCATCAAAATGCCCATTGTTCATCCAACGTTGATGGTGCGGTACCCCAACATAGTCAAAAATGGAGGTGCGACTGGGTTTTCCAAAGCCCGCATCCTCCGCACCAGGCTCACCCACTTCTTGTCCAAAATAAATCATGGTTGGAGATGTGCTCAAGGTGGTAGAAACTACCATGGCCGGCTTTCCCATTTGGGCATTTCCCACAAACTCAGGGCTTGCAATTCGTTGCTCATCATGGTTTTCCAAAAAATGGAGCATGTGGTGTTCAATATCTGCCATTCCTTTTTGAACCACTGGGATATGATCTGTCCAACCATAGCCCTTCATCACATGCTTTATACTATCGTACAACTCCACCTTGTCATAGAGATAATCCATTTTTCCTTTATGGATATAATCGCGGTACAAATCTGGGTTGTACACCTCAGCCAACAAAAAAGCGTCTGGATTTTTTGTTTTGATATTGGAATTGAGGTAACTCCAAAACTCTACAGGAACCATTTCGGCCATATCATAACGAAACCCGTCTACTCCAAAATCCAACCAGTATAGCGCAATGTTCTTGAACTTATCCCAAGAATTAGGGACGGTTTTGTTTTCCCAAAACCGAAAATGTTCCGCATACCCTTGTTTTTCCATTCCCGTGGGAAGTTCCTCAAAATCCTTGGATCCATCGGGTCGCAAACCATAATTTACCTTGACCGTTTCATACCAATCATTGAAATGGGGCTGTGCCAGTCGCGAACCGTTGCCTGTCCATTTTGCAGGGTTCTCCTCAAAATTTCCATCTGCCAAAATTGATTCCTCTCCTCCCAGTGGTAAATATCCATCCTTCCATTCCGGAACCTTAAAAGTGCTTTCGGGTATGTAGTAAAAATTGTTATTGACATCGTACTCCTTGGAAACATCATCACAGGCTCCAAAATCCGAAGTGCCTTCTGGATTGGTCAAGCCTCGGTAGCTTCTGGCCACATGGTTTGGCACAATATCTATGATTACCTTCATTCCAGCTGCATGGGTACGATCAATAAGTGCTTTGAACTCTTCAAGGCGTTTAGCTGGATCAACTGCCAAATCCGGATTCACATTGTAATAGTCCTTTACCGCGTAAGGAGATCCTGCCCTTCCTTTGACCACATCGGGGTCGTCATTGGAAATGCCATAGGCTGTGTAATCATTGACCAATGCATGGTGGGGTACCCCTGTATACCAAAGATGTGTTACCCCCAAGTTCCTGATTTCTTCCAAAGCTTTTTCTGAAAAGTCGTTAAACTTCCCTACCCCATTCTCCTCAATGGTTCCCCAAGCTTTGTTGGTGGTATTGGTATTGCCAAATAGGCGGGTAAAAACTTGGTAAACAACGGCTTTCTTCTTCATGCTTGGTTTTGGATTGGCTTGATCAGGTTTGGATTCACAGGAAAGCACTGCTACCATCAGCAATAACAATACTATTCCCAAGTTGCGTTTCATCCTTCTATCTTCTCTCCTGGAACCAGTGTCACGGACTTGCCGTTTACTTGGATTGTCAAGTTGGCTTCTCCTGTTAATTCAAAAACGGAGCTCTTTTTGGACACGGATACGGTAACAATTTGGTTCCGATAGTTAATTTTAAAGGCATAGGAATCCCATTGTTCGGGAATTTGAGGGCTAAAGGACAACTGGCCATCCGTTACGCGCATTCCGCCAAATCCTTCAACAATGCTCATCCATGTTCCTGCCATTGAAGTAATATGCAGCCCCTCTTCCACTTCTTTATTATAGTCATCCAAGTCCAATCGGGAAGTTCTCAAATAGAACGTATAGGCCTGTTCCATCCTGCCCAGCTTTGCGGCTTGAATACTATGAACACAAGGGGACAGCGACGATTCATGTACCGTAAAAGGCTCGTAAAAATCGAAGTGCTTTTCCAAGGCATCCTGGCTGAAATGATCTTCGAAAAAATAGAATCCCTGAAGCACATCTGCCTGTTTGATATAGGGCGAGCGTAAAATTCTGTCCCAACTCCATTTCTGGTTAATGGGACGTTCCGACTTGTCCAAATCGGACACTTGTACCAAATCCTTATCCAAAAAGCCATCTTGCTGTAAGAAGACCTGGTGTTTTTCAGAGAACGGAAAATACATTTGATCTGCAACCCTGGCCCAATCCGAAGTTTCTTCGGAAGTGATTTTGGTCTTGGCCTGAATTCGTTCAAAATCCTGAGGATATTCCTTTTCAACGATTCTTACTTGCTCCAAAGCATATTCCATACACCATTTAGCCAAGTAGTTGGTATACCAGTTGTTATTTACGTTGTTCTCATACTCATTGGGTCCTGTAACACCCAACATGACATAGCGCTGTTTATCCTCAGAAAAATTGACCCTTTGATGCCAGAATCGGGCTATCCCAATCAGGACTTCCAATCCCATTTTTGGAATATAGCTGTAGTCCCCCGTAAAACGGTGGTAGTTGAAAATAGCGAAGCTAATAGCGCCATTTCTGTGTATTTCCTCAAAGGTAATTTCCCATTCGTTATGGCATTCCTCCCCATTCATCGTTACCATGGGATAGAGCGCCGCTCCATTGGTAAAACCTAACTTTTCGGCATTTTCAATGGCCTTCTCAAGATGGTTGTATCGGTACTCCAAAAGACTCCAGGCCACCTTCTGATTTTTAGTTGCCATATAGAATGGAAGACAATAGGCTTCTGTGTCCCAATACGTACTTCCTCCATATTTCTCCCCTGTAAATCCTTTGGGGCCAATATTAAGTCTGGAATCCTTCCCCAGATAGGTTTGGTTCAGCTGAAAAATATTAAATCGGATACCTTGTTGTGCTTTAATATCCCCTTCGATTGTGATATCGCTCATTTCCCAAATTTTGGCCCAGGCCTCCTCCTGTTTTGCGAGCAATGCTTCAAATCCCAATTCGGAGCCCTGTTTCAATACCTTCTTGGCAACATTGACCAACTGGGTTTTATCATGATTTCTTGAAACGGTATATCCTCCCAATTTGGTCAAGGTTATTTTTTCTCCCTTGGCAACCTCCTGTTCAAATTCAATGGAAGCATAGGTTTCATTTCTTGTCCCTGTATTTGAAGAAACTGAATTTCCATTGTAAGCTACTTGGGCCTCCATAAAAGTACAGGTGGCAAAATTGGTCTTCATGGTATGGGCATCAATAAATGCTTGGTTGCCCATGACATCTACCTTGGTAGTATTCCAAAACTTATCGTCCCAATTGCTGTCCTCATTGGTGATTCCGCTGTCCAAATAGGGCACAAACTTAATCTGACAATCTAGATTTATCGGTGTAACCTCATATGCAATGACCCCCAATTCATCCAAATCCAAGCTTAAAAATCGGGTTGCCTTAACTTGTAGTTCAATTCCATTTGCCATTTGGGCCACAAAACTGCGCTGGTACCAACCCTCACGCATATTGAGTTCCCTCTTAAAATCCTTAACGGCTTTACAGGTATCCAAATCCAATGGGTCACCATTCACAAAAACATCAATCCCAATCCAATTGGGGGCATTGAGAACCTTGGCAAAGTATTCAGGGTATCCATTTTTCCACCATCCTACCCTGGTCTTGTCGGGGTAATACACCCCTGCTATATAACTTCCCTGAAAGGTTTCCCCGGAATAATTCTCTTCAAAATTGGCCCTTTGACCCATTGCACCATTCCCAATGCTAAACAAGCTTTCGGATGACTTAACCCGTTCTTTATCAAAGCCTTCTTCAACAATAGACCACGCGTCCGCCTTTATATAATCCTGATTCATAATCTGCGCTGATTAATTGGTAAGTAAAAGTTAGTTTTCTAATTCTGCAGCCCTAGAGCAGGTGCAAACTTAGTTAATTGTAGAATCCCTTACCACCAAAGTAGGTTCCAAAATTTTGGTCTGGTAAGTTTCCTCTTCTGCTTCGCTCTCCACTTTTTCAATGAGCATTTGGGCAGAAATCTCTCCCATCTTTTGCCCATGCTGGGCAATTACAGTCAAGCTGGGGTTGGCGTATTCAGACAAAAATCCATCTGTAAACCCAATAAAAGAGATGTCCTCCGGAATTCTAAGTCCATTCCTTTGGGCCAAGCGCATGGTATACACAGCAAAAATTTCATTGACACAAAGCACGGCATCCATTTCTGTGGATTCAAAAAACTGTTGAATGAGCTCTTCGTCCATATCCATGCTGGATAACTTAAGGATTCGGGATTCATCCACTTCCAAATTATGCTCGGTTAAGGCCTTTCGGTATCCCTGGGTGCGAGCCTTGCTGACACTTAGATAATCCGCAGTGGTTATAAGCCCAATTTTTTTCCGGCCCTGATCGATCATTTTCTTGGCGGCCATATAGGCTCCAAGTTGATCGTCAATAATCACCTTATCGCACTCCACTTCATTGGTAATCCGGTCAAAAAGCACTACAGGAATTCCCTGTTGCGTGACCTCTTTTAAATGGTTGTAGTCATTTTTTTGCTGAGTCTCTGACGCCAAAGACATGATAAAGCCATCAATACTGCCATTGGCCAACATTTCCATGTTGATCACCTCCCTGTCGAAGGATTCGTCCGAGGAACATACAATTACATTGTACCCCCGTGCATTGGCATACTTTTCAATACCCCTGATCACTGTGGTAAAAAAGTGATGTACAATATCCGGAATGACAACGCCAATATTTTTGGTTCTTTTGTTTTTAAGACTAATGGCTATATTATTGGGACGGTAGTTGTAAAGTTTGGCGAAGGCTTGAATCTTTTCCTTGGTATCCCTACTGATCTCCTCACTGTTCTTCAAGGCCTTTGAAACTGTGGATATGGAGACCTCCAATTCCCTTGCAATATCCTTTAATGTAATCTTTGATTTCAATGCGCGCCGACTTTTCTTCCCAGTATTTTTTTGTACTTAGCCAATATACATCAGATCTCCACTTTAGTCAAACTTTTTTAACAAAATTGACGGTTAGATCAAGGGCTGGATTTTAACATAAAATAGCGCAAATTTCGGTAAAAAATAAAAATAGTATATTAGCTATAGGATTGCATAAACTTCCAAATCTTCAAGGGAAAATTGCGAATTGACTAATTAATAGATAAAAGCTTTACTAAACTCGCAAAATCCTAAAGTTATTAACACGAAACCGTTTTCGTTGCGAATCATACTCTAGCTAACTACAGATTAACTTTATTTTTATATATGTTTAACAATTGAATTGAAATTAACTAAACTTAAAATTAATTATTTATGAAGATTACGCTACTAAAAAGCATTTTGCTTTCTGGGGCATTTTTATGCTTTGGATTGGCAAAAGCTCAGACGGTATCTGGTACTGTTACGGATGTAAACGGTCCATTACCGGGAGCAAGTGTTCTTGTTAAGGGCACTACCAATGGTACGCAGACCGATTTTGATGGTAATTATACCCTAAGTGGTATTGACGATTCTTCTGTGTTGGTGTTCAGCTATATTGGCTACACAACACAAGAAATTACCGTAAATGGACAGACTACCATTAATGTTACGCTTCAAGAAGATGCCCAGGCATTGGATGAAGTTGTGATCATTGGTTATGGTACCACTACGGTAAAGGATGCAACGGGTGCTGTGGCATCAGTTACCGCTGAGGACTTCAACGGAGGTGTAATTTCATCTCCTGAACAGTTGATTCAGGGTAAGACCGCAGGTGTTCAGATTACGCAGACCAGTGGTGAACCGGGAGCAGGAGTTGAATTCCGTATTCGGGGTACAAACTCTGTGCGTTCCAACAACAATCCACTTTTTGTAGTTGATGGTGTTCCTCTTGCTGGAGATGACACCTCTGCAACAGGACAGGGAAGTTTAGGTTTGGGGTCCAGTGCGGCCAAAAACCCGTTGAACTTCTTGAACCCAGCCGATATTGAGAGTATCAGTATTTTGAAGGATGCTTCTGCAACAGCGATCTACGGTTCCAGAGGTGCTAACGGAGTTGTAATCATTACCACCAAGAGTGGTAAGGCTGGATCTGATGGTGTATTCGAGTTTTCTTCAAGCCTCAGTTTCTCCAAGCCTGCCAATGAGTACGACTTGTTGAATCGCGAACAATTCCTTGCCGGTGTTGCACAATTCGGCGGGGTTGCAGCGGATCAAGATTTTGGTGCTAACACAGATTGGCAAGATATTGTTACCAGAAACGCTACTTCGCACAACCAAAACCTTTCTTGGTCCAAAAACTATGGCAAGGGTAATATCCGTGCTACTTTTGGTTATCAAGATCAGTTTGGTGTTATCGAAGAATCTTCTTTGGAAAGAATTACAGGAAGAGCCAACTGGACACATCGCTTTTTGGATGACAAGCTTAGACTTAATGTACAAGCTACCGTATCCCGTGTAAATGATGAATCACCACCCATTTCTGGTAGTGCTGGATTTAACGGGGATTTATTGGGTGCTGCATATTCTGCCAACCCAACTTGGCCAACTGATGTTGATTTTGCCCCAGGTGGAGGTCTTTTAAGCCCTTCCAACTTGTTGCATGTAACTCAAAGTACAGCCTTTACCAACAGATTCTTGGCTAACGTTTCCTTGGAATACGACTTTACTCCAGAGCTAACCGGTAAGGTAACTTATGGTTATGACACTTCTGAGTCTACTAGAAAATCCGGAATTAGCCGTGATGTAGTTGGTTTGTCCAACGGTACTAGTGGTAATGGTCGTGCCGCAGTAAACGATATCAATGTAGCCAACAACCTGTTGGAAGCAACATTGACCTACAAGAAGGAATTGGAAAATTCTTTCCTTGATGTTCTTGTTGGTTTCTCATATCAAGATTTTGGAAGAGATGGAAGAAACATCCAAGGATGGGGATTCAATACTTCCAACCTTGACCGTATGGGAGATGATTTGGAAAGATCTGCCAATACCATTGAATCCAATATTAGTGGAAGATATCAGCAGTACGGTATTGGGACTGGACAAAGTGAGATATTTATAAATCGACTTTTCCCCTCGCCTGTAACTGATAATATTTCTTCTGTACTAATCGATGTACGTTCCATTTTTACGGACACTTTCGATTTTACGGATGAGTTACAGTCTTTCTTCGGTAGGGTTAACTACAGTATTGCAGACAAGTATTTGTTTACAGGTACAATAAGGGCTGATGGTTCTTCCCGTTTTGGTCCGGATAATCAGTATGGTTACTTCCCTTCCGGTGCATTTGCCTGGAAGTTACATGAAGAGGATTTTATGGGTGATGCGTTCTCAACACTTAAGCTTAGAGTTAGTGGAGGTATTACTGGTAACCAAGAAGGTCTAGGGTATGGTAACTTCGTTCGTAGAGAGCGTTATACAACCAACCCTGCTGGTGATATTCAGAATGGTGGGGAAATTGCTATCCCAGGTACCCAAGCAGTATCCTTCGTAAACAACCAATTGAAGTGGGAAGAAACACTTTCCTATGGTGTTGGTCTTGATTTTGGATTTAATAACGATAGGCTTTCAGGAACTATTGATGTGTATCGCAAGGAAACAACAGATCTTCTGTTAAGTGTTCCAGCTGCGCAGCCATCTCCTCAGCCTTTCTTCTTCCAAAACTTGGATGCAACTGTATTGAACCAAGGGGTTGAATTCTCTATTGCCTATGATTTTGCGCAATCTGAGGACTTCAACTTGAGTACTTCCTTCAATATTTCTTACAACGAAAATGAGTTGCAGGATTTTGGAGGTCAAATTCCAGCAGGTACCATTAGAGGTCAGGGACTTTCTTTGGCGTTTGCCCAGATTTTGGCAGGAGACCAGCCACTATTCTCCTATTTCCTAAGAGAGTTTGGAGGATTTGACAGCAATGGTCAGCCTATTGGTGATGTTCAAGGTTTTGTGGGTGAAGATGCACTTCCAGATGTTATTGCCGGTTTCTCTTTGAATACCTCTTATAAGAACTGGGATTTCTCAGCCTTCTTCACAGGTCAGTTTGGATTCTCTGTGTATAACAACACGGCCAACGCATTCTTTACTGCTGGCTCCATTGCCAACGCAAGAAACGTTACTCCTAACGTTTTAACAAGTGGAGAAGCAGGTAATGCTGCTGCAGAGGTATCTACTAGATTTTTGGAAAAAGGTGATTTTGTACGTTTCCAGAACGCATCCTTAGGTTACAACGTGCCTCTAAGTGGTAACGGAGCTATTAAAAGTCTAAGGTTGTCTTTAACGGGACAAAACTTGTTCTTGATTACAGATTACTCAGGCTTGGATCCAGAGGTAAGTGTATCACCAGCTAACAATGGATTGGACCTATTGAACGGTCTGCCAACTGCTGGTATAGATTTGACGGCATTCCCTAGACCAAGAACATTCACTTTTGGTGTTAATGCCACCTTTTAATTAAAAAAAATTGAATAATGATGAAAAGAAATCAATTAAAATTATGGCTAATATCCACATTCTGTGTGGTGTTTGCGATTTCGTGTACCGATCTCGAAATTGAAGAAACCGACTCTATCATTGATGAGTCTACGGCCACCGGAGGCATCTTTAATGGTGTTGAAGACCCAGCTGCATCCGTTGACAACCTTTTCAATGGTATGAACAGATTGGGAGATCAAGCTAACTTCTATGCATTGCAGGAAGTTGCTACGGATGAGCAATTGGTTCCTACCAGGGGTACGGACTGGGGTGATAATGGTATTTGGAGAACCCTCCATGCCCATACTTGGTCACCAGGTCACCAGTATATCCTTAACGTATGGAACAACTGGAACCAGACTATTTTCCTTGCTTCAGAGGTAATAGATTCAAGAAGTAGTTCTTCTGCTGAACAAGTTGCACAAGCGAGCTTTGTGAGAGCTTTTGGGATGTGGGTTATCATGGATATGTACGGACAAGTTCCTTTCAGACAACCGGATGAAGGTCCTGAGGTAGATCCCGTTATCCTATCAAGAACTGAAGCTTACGACTTTATTTTGAACGATTTGGATGTTGCTATTGCAGGTCTTCCAAGTGTGGCAGCCAATGATGTTGCCAATCAAAGTAGAGGAACCAAGGCAGCTGCCCGTTTCCTAAAAGCTAGAGTACTATTGAACTCTGGTGTATACAGTGGCTCTGGAGCTCCAGATGCCTCTGCTCTTAACGAAGTTGTTTCCCTTGTTGATGCCATTGCAGGCGAAGGTTACGCCCTGCAAGATGGTTATTTCGATATTTTCAAGGAAGATGCCGATTCCGAAACTATTTTCTGGTTGCCAACCTCTGTAGGTAACAGAATCTGGAACGGGGCTCACTACAACACTGTTGCCCCTGATAACACAGGTGGTGGCTGGAACGGATTTAGCACCTTGGCTGAATTCTACGATATGTTTGAAGGTAATCCAACTACCAACAATGTTGGAGATGGCCAAGAAGAGCGTAGAGGTTGGGTACCAGATGCATCCAATGCTGATGAAACCAATTTAGGATTCGCTTACGGATTCTTTATCGGACAAGCTTATGATGCCGAAGGAAACGCACTTAGCGACCGTCCTGGTAATCCACTAGTGTTTACCAAGGAATTGCCTGGATTGGTAGGTAACAATGAGCGTACCGGTGTACGTATCATCAAGTACCATCCAGTTAACGGTTCTTTTACCAACCACGAAATCATCTTCAGATATGCTGATGCCCATTTGATGAAAGCGGAAGCAATCATGAGAGGTGCTGGTGGTGGTGATGCCACTGCGTTGGTTAACGAGCTTCGTGCCTTAAGGGGAGCTACTCCACTAGGTTCAGTTACCGAGGCCGATATGTTGGCAGAAAGAGGTAGGGAGCTTTATGTTGAGGCTATCCGTAGAACCGATATGATTCGTTTTGGACAGTTTACCAGAGATTGGGAGTTCAAAAATCCCGAGTCCGTTGGTGACGTGAACAAAAACTTATTCCCAATACCAACCAATGCCTTGCTTTCCAATCCAAATTTGGTGCAGAATCCAGGGTATTAACAATCCAAGTTTAAGTTTATCTTATAGTTTAAAGGCTGCCTGCGGGCAGCCTTTTTCTATTTCTCCTTTTCGCTGGTAAAGCTCCAGCATCCTCATTAATATTAATTGGATTAATTTTTCAACGGTTAACCCCATTAGGGTTACAAGTTGTATCTAGTATTTAAGTATGAAAAAAGCGCGTTGAAGAGGAGTGGTGTTGGAGTCTAAAACGATTCCACGATTATCCCTAGCGAGATTAATCAGGTGATTCAACTGGATTTAATACAAAGTTCAGCTTGCTCGTTCAATAAATAGAAGACCTTCACCAAAAACAATCGGCAAAAGGCCTGTTAGAATCTATTTGGCAAAGTAGATATAGATGCCCACCACGATTACACAAATGGCCAATCCAACTTGCTTCACATGTCTGTAAGGTGTAATCTCCACTTGCTTTGTATATTCTTGGACAAAGGCTTCTTTCCTTGGATAGAATTTACCAATCAACAACATGATCCCCGCATTCAACAAGAAAAGTATCGCCATTACGTGCAAATAATGGGGATACGCATCGGCTTCAACCAATCGTAGGGCAGCTTCATCCGTAATCCCAGAAGCTTTTGCAGCTTCCAATGCGTTTTCCACCAATTTGGGCCCAACAATGAACTGACTGATGATATAAAGACCAGACCCCAAGAATATGGCAATTTTGGCCGCAATGGCCGGAACTCTTTTGGTCAAGTAACCCACCACAATGATGGTCAAAATAGGAATGTTGTAGATTCCATTGATTTCCTGTAAATAATTAAATAAACTTCCGGCATTGGCAATCAAGGGTGCTATAAACATGGCAGCCAAGGCCAAACAAACCCCAAAGACTTTCCCGTACTTCACCACGGTGGACTCAGAAGCCTCCTTATTGATATGCTGCTTATAGATATCAATCCCAAATAAAGTGACCGAACTGTTCAAAACACTATTAAAGGAGCTCAAAATGGCACCAAAGAGCACCGCAGCAAAAAAGCCAACCAAATACTTGGGAAGTACCGCTCCTACCAAGGCAGGGTAAGCTATATCGCTGGACTCCAAGTTTCCATCAAAATAGTGGAAGGCAATCATCCCTGGAAGAACCAGGATAAGTGGACCTAAAATTTTCAAAAACGAGGCAAGCAGTAACCCTTTTTGTCCCTCGGCCAAATTCTTTGCTCCCAAAGCCCGTTGTATAATTTGCTGGTTGGTACCCCAATAGAATAGCTGCACCAACATCATTCCCGTAAAAATTGTAGAAAATGGGACTTCCTGCCCGTGCTCTCCGGTAGAATCAAAGCGTTCCGGGTTTGCGGTCATAAGCTCATCCAAACCTTGAAAAACACTTCCGTCCCCAATGGCCATCAATCCGAAAATGGGAATCAAAATCCCCCCAATCATCAATCCAATAGCATTAATACTATCCGAGACCGCTACAGCTTTTAGCCCTCCAAAAACCGCATAAATGGAACCAATGACCCCAATCCCCCATATACAAATGATCAAGGCTGTGGTATCCGAAACATTCAACATTTCCGGAACATTGAACATTCCGCTGATCGCCACAGATCCTGAATACAGTATTACCGGTAGCAAAACCACCACATAGCCTGTCAAAAACAATCCCGAGGTGATGGTCTTTGTGGCCACATCAAATCGATCCGCCAAAAACTGGGGAACCGTGGTAAGTCCACCTTTTAGATATCTGGGCAACAAAAAAATGGCCGCAACAACCATGGCAATCGCTGCCAATGTTTCCCATGCCATAACGGACAATCCATCTTTATAGGCACTACCGTTCAATCCAACAATCTGCTCCGTGGAAAGATTGGTCAACAATAGCGATCCAGCAATAACGCCTGCTGTTAAACTTCGTCCTCCTAAAAAATAGCCATCGGATGAGGTTTCATCAGTTGAGCGTGTTGCCAAATAAGCAATGATTCCAACGAGTAACGTAAAGCCTAAAAAAGATAAAATTCCTACCATTATAATATCTTGGTTTGTTAGTAATCCTTAAATATATTGGATTATTTGTCAATACAATAGCCCTCTAATTAAGATTCTTATCAACCGCAAACGTTTTCGCCTTAATTCCACAAAATATTAACTATTGTTACTTCTCTAATTGTCATTGGATTGGTTATCTTACCCGACCTATTATAATTGATGGATGAAGGGGATTTACGGCCTTTTTGTTGGTTCTTTTTTATTGATTCTTAGTTGTGCGGAAAACAAGTCGGAAACCCTGTTTCTAAAAAGGGATTCCGAACATACAGGGGTTACCTTTAAGAATAGCTTAAAGGAATCTCCCAACCTTAATATCCTAAACTATCTCTACTACTACAATGGTGCGGGCATAGCCGCCGCAGACTTTAACGGAGACAGTCTTGTTGACCTGTACTTTACGGCAAATCAATCCGAAGACCAACTATACCTCAACAAAGGAGGGTTGCACTTTGAAAAAATCAATCACATCTCAGGAATCGATAATGCCACGGGTTGGACAACTGGCGTTACCAGTGTGGACATAAACCGCGACGGTCTTTTGGATATATATGTGTGCAAAGTGGGCAACTATCATATTCTGGAAGGGCGTAATCTACTCTACGTCAATCAAGGTAATGATGCAAACGGAGTACCTGTTTTTAATGAAGAGGCACAAAAATACAATCTTGACTTTTCGGGCTTTTCTACCCACTCCGCTTTTTTTGACTACGATTTGGATGGGGATTTGGACATGTACCTACTAAATCATTCCGTGTATCCTAATAGAGCCTATGGACGAGGATCTCAACGCAAGCTTGTGGATTCCCTTTCTGGAGATAGGTTGTATGAAAATACGGGAGAGCGTTTTGTTGATGTAAGTGCCCAAGCAGGAATCTTTCAAGGCAAAAGTGGTTATGGATTGGGCCTGTCCATCAGCGATGTGAACAACGATGGTTATCCTGACATTTATGTTGGAAACGATTTTTTCGAGAACGACTACCTCTATATCAACCAACAAAATGGCACCTTCAAAGAATTGATCTCATCTGACAATGAAAAATTGGGCCATACCACTCATTTTTCCATGGGGAATGACATAGCGGATATCAACAATGATGGGCTCGCGGATATTTTGTCATTGGACATGCTCCCGGAAAACTTGAAAACCTACAAGACTTCTGGGCTGGAATACAGCTATCCTATTTACCAACAGTATCTAAAAAATGGTTACGCACCCCAATACATGCAGAACACCCTGCATCTTAACTTGGGAAACTCAAATTTTGCAGAAATTGGGAATTTAAGTGGTCTGTCGGCTACAGAATGGTCTTGGGGAGCTCTTTTGGCCGATTTTGACAATGACGGCCTTAAAGATGTTTTTGTTTCCAATGGCATAAAAGGAGCAACCAACGATATGGATTTCATCAATTTCATGTCCAACGAAAGTATCCAAAGACGTATTGAACAAGGAATGCTACAGTCCGATATGCCCTTGATTGAGGAAATCCCTGTGAAGAAAATCCCCAACTATATTTTTCAAAATCGTGGGGAAGCCCAGTTTGGGAACATGACCAAAAATTGGATTGGGGAGGAGCCCTCCTTCAGCAATGGAAGTATTTATGCGGATTTGGATAATGATGGGGATTTGGATTTAGTTGTCAATAATGTGGATGAAGAAGCCTTCATTCTTGAAAACACCAGTACGCCAGGCAACCATTTGACTTTGGAATTGGATGCAGGACCAAAAAACAAGTTCGGTTTGGGAACCAAAATCATAGCCTTTTCTAAATCCCAGACCGTAACCCAGGAAAATTTCATCTCCAAAGGATATTTGTCTTCAGTTCCCCCTCGCGTGCATCTAGGTTTGGGTAAAGATTCCGTGATAGATTCCCTTCATGTCGTTTGGCCGGGTGGGGCTTATAAAACCCTTTACAATGTGTCCGTTCCCAACCGAATCACAGTGACCAAAAACGATTCGGTTCCCAATTATTATAACACCATATCCCCATTTGGGCAACCTTTATTCAAATCATTGGATTCCCTCGTTGACTTTGTCCATAGGGAGACCACTTCGTTGGATTTTGACAAGGAACCCCTAGTTCCTTTCGCAAACTCTAATGAAGGCCCTGAGCTAGCCGTTACTGATGTCAACCTGGACGGATTGCAAGATTTTTTCATCAGCGGTGCCAAAAAACAGGCCTCTGCGTTATACATTCAAGATGAAAGTGGAAGTTTCAAGTCGCACCAACCAGAACTTTTTACAGCGCACGCCAATAATGAAGATACCTCCCACACCTTTCTAAATGCCAATGATGATGCCTATCCTGACCTGCTTGTGGTCAGTGGAGGCAATGAATATAAAAGTGGAGTGCCGCTTCAGCCTAGACTGTACCTTAACGCTGAGGGAAGATTTCATTTGGATCACGTGCTTTTGCCTTTGATAGAAACCAATGCGTCCAAAGTAATCGCCGAGGATTTTGATGGGGACGGCATGGAAGAAGTTGTTATCGTTTCTGACCAAGTGCCGTCTGCATACGGAAAAACTCCCAAGCAGTTTTTTCTAAAACGTGACGAAACAGGAAATTTCAAGGAAATTACCTCCGAAATCATTCCAGAACTGGAACATTTAGGGAACATCAAGGACATATTTGCCGCCGATGTGGATGCTAACGGATATTTAGATCTGGTGGCGGTAGGTCACTGGATGCCCGTTTCCATTTTCTTGAACAATGGAAGTACATTCGCATTGCAAAAAAATAACGGCTTGGAAAACACCCACGGCTGGTGGAATGTGGTCAAAGTGGGGGATCTGGACAATGATGGGGATTTGGATTTGGTCTGTGGCAACTGGGGACTTAACAGCAAGCTTAAGGCCAGTAGAGACATGCCCATTATCTTGTACACCAATGATTTTGACAAGAATGGCAGCATCGAACCCATTGTGACTTATTATCATCAGGGCACCGAAACTCCATTTGCATCCAAAGATGAATTGGTGAAGCAAATGCCTTTTTTGAACAAGGAATATTTACTGTACGAATCCTTTGCCAATGCTTCCATCGAGGATTTGTTCGGGAAAGATAGACTAGATGAAGCTGGAAATAAACAAGTATATGAACTGGCCAGTTGTTATTTTATAAATGACGGAAATGGACAGTTTACCAAAAAGGAATTTCCAAGTTTGGCACAATCCTCCGCCATTTACGATATTGGGCTGGAAGATGTGACCGGCAATGGACGCAAAGAGTTGATCATCTTGGGCAATAACTATGAAATAAGTACCCAATTGGGAAGATTGGATGCCTTTCATGGACTAATTTTGCAGCAAGGTCAAGATGGAAATTTTGAATACGTAAAAGAAAGTGGCCTTAATGTTTCAGGAGCTGCTAGAACGATGAAAAAAATCACCATGGGTAAGGACTCGGTTTTTATTATCGGAAGAAATAACGACACACCCATATTTTTGGCTAAAAAATAATTATGATGAAGATGAAAGCGCATGTATTTAAAGTGGCTTGCATAGCTATATTGACAATTTCATGTACCTCCAAGGAAGAAACAGCATCTAAGGAAACAGAACCCCTGTTTACCTTGCTTCCTTCGGCTGAAACTGGATTGAATTTTGTGAACAAGGTTGAGAACCAAAAGAACTTCAACATATTCAAATACAGGAATTTTTATAACGGTGGTGGTGTTGCCATTGGCGATATCAACAATGACGGTTTACCGGATGTTTACCTTACTGGCAATATGGTTCCCAACCGTTTATACCTGAACAAGGGCAATCTAAAATTCGAGGATATTTCCGAGACTGCTGGTATTATGGGTAATAAACCCTGGTCAACGGGAGTGGTCATGGTTGATATCAATCAGGATGGCCTCCTGGATATCTATGTGAGCAATGCCGGAAATCTTGAGGGCAACAACCACGATAATGATCTGTATATCAATAACGGGGATTTGACCTTCACGGAAAAAGCGCATGAATACAATTTGGCCAAAACCGGATTTACCACCCATGCTTCATTCTTTGATTATGATAAGGACGGAGATCTTGATGCTTACATTCTCAATAACAGCAACATCCCAGTTAGTAGTTTGGGCTATGCGGAACAAAGAGAGACACGAGCACAAGATTGGGAAGGTGTACCCCATATTTTCAGAGGTGTTGGCGACATGCTCCTGCGTAACGACAATGGAAAATATGTGGATGTAAGCGAAGAAGCGGGTATCTATGGTAGCTTGATTGGATTTGGTCTGGGTGTACTGGTCACGGATTTCAACAACGACCTTTATCCAGATATTTACGTCTCCAACGATTTTTACGAACGGGATTATCTCTATATCAACCAAAAAGATGGAACCTTTACCGAAGAAATAAAAGACTGGACTTCCCATTTGAGCCTGTCCGCCATGGGGATTGACATTGCCGATATCAATAACGATGGGCACAATGACATCTTTATAACGGATATGCTCCCCGAGCCTGAAGAAAGGGTTAAATCTGTAATGGAATTTGAGGGCTACAACATTTTTGAGTTAAAACAGAGCAAGGACTTTTTTCAGCAGTACATTCAAAATACCCTACAACTCAACAACGGGGATGGCACCTTTTCTGAGGTAGCCTATTATAGTGGGGTTGATGCCACGGATTGGAGCTGGGCAGGGCTTATGTTTGACATGGACAATGACGGTCTCAAGGATATTTTTGTTACCAATGGTATAAACCATGACCTGACGGATTTGGATTTTGTGGACTTCTTTGCCAATGAGATCATCCAAAAAATGGCCTTGACAGGAAGAAAGGAATCCATTGATTCCATCATCAACAAAATGCCAATCAAGCCTCAACCCAACTATGCCTATAAAAACAATGGGGATATCACCTTTAAAAATGCCAACAAGGAATGGGGTTTTGAACTACCCACAAGATCCAACGGGGCGGCTTATGGCGATTTAGACAACGACGGGGATTTGGATATGGTCATCAACAATGTGAATACAGAGGCATTTATCTACCGTAATAACACAGGATCACAACTGAATCACAACTATATCCAGCTGAAGTTCAAGGGGCCCTCCAGCAATCCCTTTGGAGTTGGTACCCTGGCTAAATTCTATTTTGATGGAAACATCATCAACCAAGAGCTTATTCCATCCAGAGGTTTTCAATCTTCGATGGATTATACCATGACCCTGGGTCTTGGAAAATCGGAGAAGCTGGATTCCATCAGAATTGTATGGCCGGATGAGCAAACACAGCTTTTGGAAAACGTTGCACCCAATCAAGTGGTTTCCTTGGATCATGCCAAGGCCACAACCCAATATGTCATTCCAAAAATAGACATCAAACCTACCTTTATTAGTGAATTGGAGACCAGCAACTTGATGGCCCACCAAGAAGATCATTACAATGATTTTGATTATGAGGGATTAATCTACAAGAAGCTGTCCCAAGAAGGTCCGTCGCTGGCAGTAGGGGATGTAAATGGTGATGGCAATGAGGATTTCTTTATTGGCGGTGCCCATAACCAAGCTGGGGTTGTCTACCTACACCAAGGTCAGGGCAAGGCGGTTCCTAAAAATTCCCCGGTCTTTGAAAAAGACAAAATATATGAAGATGTAGCCGCTGCTTTCTTTGATGCCGATGGTGATGGCGACTTGGATCTAATGGTAGGCTCAGGAGGTAACAGGGTAGGTGTTGAGAGAAACTACAAACCCAGGCTTTACATCAACGATGGTACTGGGAATTTTTCAAAATCTGAACATGATCTTCCCTCCACTTTTAAAAACATTGCCACCATTGCCTCATCTGATTTTGATGGAGACGGGGATAATGATGTCTTTATTGGTTCCCGAAGTGTGGTTGGGGTCTACGGAATCTCTCCAGACCACCTATTCCTTGAAAACAAGGGCGATGGAGTATTTGAGGACAGCACGGAACGTTTTGCATACGATTTGAAAGACGCAGGTATGATCACCGATGCCAAGTGGGTCGATATAAATGGGGATAACAAAAAGGACTTGGTGGTTACCACGGAATGGGATTCGCCTAAAGTCTATAAGAACACGGGTAGGAGGCTTACCCAGATGAGCTCTTCCTTGGATAGTCTATATGGTTGGTGGAACACGGTGGAAGCCGCAGATTTGGACAAGGACGGGGATTTAGACCTCATTTTGGGCAATCAAGGTCTTAATGTTCATTACAAACCCCTATCCGAAGACCAACCGATGAAAATCTGGATCAACGATTTTGACAACAATGGTACTATTGAGCAAATCGTTACCCAAAATTACAATGGTGGCGATTACCCAATTCATCAAAAAAGGGAGTTGACCGAGCAATTGGTTTCCTTGAAAAAGGAAAATCTTAAAGCTTCGGATTATGCTTCCAGAACCATCACTGAGCTGTTTCCGAAGGAAATTCTGGACAAGTCCATTGTAAAACAGGTTACGACATCAGCCTCAGTTATTGCCATTAATGACGGAGATGGCAAGTTCACCATCCAACAACTTCCGCCAAGGGCCCAACTATCCTGCATTTGCGATATTACCTGTACGGATGTTAACAACGATGGACATTTGGATTTGGTCATGGCGGGTAACAATTTTGAGTTTAAGCCCCAGTTTTCAAGGTTGGATGCCAGTTATGGAAACCTGTTACTTGGCGACGGGAAATTAGGGTATGAATGGCTCAACTACGACGAAAGTGGCTTCAAAATCAAAGAAGAGGTCAAATACCTCAAACCACTAAAAGATGCCCAAGGCAGAAGATACTTGGTTGCCGCAATCAATAACGAGAAACCCAAGATATTCGCTATCAATGAATAGAATTCTATTACCATTTTTTGGGGCTTTGTTGTTGGCTGGCTGTGGAAATGAAGGAAGCCTTTTCAAAAATCCTGACCCCAAAGATTTGGGGATTACCTTTTCCAATACCATTGAAGAGTCGGAAAACCTCAGTATTCTGGATTACCTTTACTTCTATAACGGGGGTGGGGTTTCCGTTGGGGATATCAACAACGATGACCTCCCTGATGTATTCTTTTCTGGAAACCAAGTCAAGAATAAACTCTATTTGAACAAGGGAAACCTGGAGTTTGAGGATATCTCCGAAAGTGCGGGGGTTGAAGGAAACAGCAGTTGGAACACGGGCACGGTAATGGGCGATGTGAATGGCGATGGTCTTCTGGATATATACGTATGTGCCGTGGTGGGCATCAATGGTTTTGATGGATACAACGAGCTTTTTATCAACAACGGGGACAATACCTTTACCGAAAGTGCCGAAAAATATGGGCTTGACTTTGATACCTATAGCTCCAATGCCGCTTTTTTGGATTACGACCTGGACGGCGATTTAGATCTATATCTGCTGAATCATGCCGTGCATACCCAAAACTCATATGGGAAACATGAGCTTCGGTATGATCGCAATTATCAAACTGGGGACAAGCTACTGAGAAATGACGACGGTTTATTTGTGGATGTTAGTGAAGAAGCTGGGATTTTTGGTGGCGTCAATGGATATGGTCTGGGTTTGGCCATTTCTGATTTTAATCTGGATGGCTACCCAGATATCTATGTGGGCAACGATTTTCATGAGGACGATTACTATTATTTGAACAATGGGGACGGCACCTTTACCGAAAGTCTAAAGCAGTTTTTTGGTCATACCAGCCGATTTTCCATGGGTAATGATGTGGCCGATATCAACGGTGATGGGCGACCAGACCTGATTTCTTTGGATATGCTGCCCGAAGATGAAGTGGCGCTTAAATCATCCGAGGGTGATGACAACATCCAAACCCAGAAGTTGCGAATAGAACGGTATGGTTACCATTATCAGTTTACACGAAACATGCTCTATATAAACCAGCCCGATGGCAATTATGCCGAGACCGCCCTACTTAGTGGGGTAGCGGCAACAGACTGGAGCTGGAGTGCGCTCTTCGGAGATTATAATATGGACGGATTTCAAGATCTCTTTGTTTCCAATGGAATTCCAAAGAGACCCAACGACCTGGATTTTATCAAGTTTGTTTCCAGCGAACAGATCCAACAAAAAATGGACAATACCAAGCTCGTGGATCAAGAAGCCCTGCAACTCATGCCATCTGGAAACGTAAATAATTACATTTTTAAAGGTAACCCAGACATTACTTTTGAGAATATGGCTGGGGATTGGATCACCAAGGACACACTCATGTCAGGGGCTACCGCTATGGGTGACTTGGACGGGGATGGCGATTTAGATCTTATTTCCAACAACATCAATGGCCCAATTTCCATCTACATCAACAAACAGAATGGCGGCGCTAATTTTTTGAAGATAAAGCTGGACTACAAGGAAAAAAACACCAAGGGATTCGGAACCAAGGTGTACTCCTACCACAATGGAAAACTTCAGTACAAGGAGCTGTTTCCTTCCCGAGGGTTCCAGGCTTCTTCCGAGCCCATTGTCCACTTCGGATACGGCAAGGCCCAACAAGTGGATTCCTTAAAAATAATTTGGCCGGATAGGACATACCAGATCATTGAGAAACCGAGCATCAACCAAACCTTGACAATCAGCCAAAAAAATAACAGACCTTTTGAATACGGTAAGATTAAGACCAAGGCAAAACCACTTTTTACAAAAGTACCGGGCAATTTGGGCTTGGATTTTACACACGTTGAAGACAATTACACCGATTTCAATCGTGAAAAATTGATTCCCTACCAAATCTCCGATCGGGGACCTGCTGTTGCCGTGGGCGATCTGGACAATGATGGCAATCAAGATATATTCTTTGGGGGTTCCAAATTTGCGCCAGCCCAGATTTTTGTTCAAAAGGACACCGCTTTTAGTAAAAAAAGCTTCGTAAGCATAGAAGCAGATTCCTTAATTGAAACCGTTTCTGCCCACATTGGTGATTTTAATAATGATCAAAAAAACGATTTGTTTTTGACCGCGGGGGGTGGAGACTTTTTTGGTAAATCAAACGCCTTATTGGATGCGTTTTATATCCAGACCGATACCGCTTTTGCCCGTCAACAACTTCCAGAGATTTTTCAGAATTCCTCTGTGGTGGCGTCCCACGATTTTGACCAAGATGGAGATTTGGATGTCTTTGTTGGGGGACACACCATTACCTCCAAATTTGGCGCAGAGCCCCCCTCCTATATTTTGGAAAACAAGGGTAGTGGTTTTGATTTTTATCCTGGATTTGATGGTGAGGCTTACAAGGGAATGGTAACCGACGCTCTTTGGGAAGATTTTGACAAGGATGGCGCTGTAGACCTTATCGTGATTGGGGAATGGATGTCCCCAAAATTCCTGAAGAACGAAAATGGCACATTCAAGGAAGTCGGAAACCTTGAGCTGAATGGGCTTTGGCAAAGCATCGCCGCTTTTGATATTGATGCTGACGGAGATATGGATTATATGTTGGGCAATTGGGGTTCCAACACCAAGTTTAAAGCGTCCAAAGAATATCCTATGAAGCTCTTTGTCCACGATTTTGATGCGAACGGACAAACCGAAACCGTGACGGCCTTGGAAAAAAATGGCATATATTACCCCTTGGAGACCTTGGATGGATTGGCTTCCCAAATGGTATCTCTGAAAAAACGATTTACCAGCTATAAATCCTTTGCGGGCACAACAATGGACGGGTTATTCCCCAAAGAGCTTTTGGATAAGGCCCAGGTCCTGGAAGTAAATACTTTGGCCTCTGGCTATCTTAAAAATGATAACGGGATATTTAAATTCATTCCTTTTGATGTAGAGCTTCAACTGGGCCCTATAATGGACTTTGCAGTGGACGATTTTGACGGTGATGGCACCAATGAAGTGTTGGCCGGTGGAAACTATTTTGGGGTAAAACCCTATCACGGCCGCTTGGATTCATTTCCAGGGGCTTTGATAAGTAACGAGGAGGAAGTAATTTTGGGGAATGAACTGGGATTGGATTTTAGTAAAAAATCCATTCGACACTTAAAAACACTAAACTTAAACAACACAAAATATCTGTTGGCGGTCTTCAATGATGATAGAGCGCAAGTATATAGACTTAATAATTAACTTTGATACCATGAAAGGAAGATTTGGAGCACTACTATCCCTCACCTTGGTAATTTTCTCTTGTGCCAAAAAAGAGGAAGCCATTACCATATCACCAGAGGACTATCACAATTCCGTGGATAAGGTAACCGAAGTCATGATCCATGATATTTTCTCCCCCCCGGTGGCAAGTAGGATTTTTGCCTATCCCAATATTGCGGCCTATGAAATTTTGGCCCAAAAATATGAGGATTACAAGTCCCTATCAGGCCAAGTTCGTGATTTTACAGACATTCCAAAACCGCAGGATGCTTCTAACATCAACTATGAACTTTCAGCATTGATAGCCCATATGGACATGAGCAAAAGGTTGATTTTCTCGGAGGAAAAAATTGAGACCTACCAAGACAGCTTGTACGCCCTTTGGACCGATAAAAACGAGCGCGTTTTCAATGCGTCCAAAACCTACGGCTTACAAGTAGCCGATCATATTCAAGCGTGGATGGACAAAGACAACTATAAACAGACCAGGACCATGCCCAAGTTCACGGTTAATTCGGATGATCCTTCGCGTTGGCAACCTACTCCACCCGCATATATGAGTGGAATTGAGCCCCATTGGAACAAAATCCGTCCGTTTGTAATCGATTCTGCAGGACAGTTTAAGCCTGCACCCCCTCCCCCTTTTTCCATGGAGGAAGGTTCTGATTTTTACAAAGAAGTAAAGGAGGTATATGACATCAGCCAAGAGATTACGGCCAAAGGTGATGATTCTGAGGAAGTGGCCATTGCCCAATTTTGGGATTGCAATCCCTATGTATCCGTTACAAGAGGGCATTTGATGTTTGCCACAAAGAAAATTACCCCTGGTGCGCATTGGATCGGGATCACCAAAATAGCAACTCGCAAGACAAATTCGGACTTCGCCAAAACAGTATATGCCTATACGCAAACATCCATTGCCATTGCAGATGCGTTCATTAGCTGTTGGGACGAAAAATACCGAAGTAATCTCATCCGCCCCGAAACACTGATCAATGAACATATTGATGACAGTTGGGAGCCTGTTCTGCAAACCCCGCCGTTTCCAGAATACACCAGTGGGCATAGCGTGGTCTCAGGAGCTGCTGCGGTAGCCTTGACCGACATTTTTGGGGACAACTTTGCCTTTGATGACGATACCGAAGTTCCATATGGGTTACCTGTCCGTTCATTCAATTCATTCCGTGAGGCAGCCAACGAAGCTGCTATAAGCAGAATGTATGGTGGAATCCACTACAGAGCTGCTGTGGATGTTGGTGTAAAACAGGGTAGGGACCTGGGCAAGTTCGTAGTTGACAATCTTAATATGAACTAACTCTTGTTCCCGTACAAGAGGATGTGGATATGAAGAAATTTCTTTGGTTCTTTTCGGCAGTCATTGTATTGGCTTTGGTATGGTATCTCTTTCTTAAGCCTTCGGACTATACCATACGTTTTGAAGTAAAAACTTTTCCAGGAGCTATCAACCAAACCATAAAATTCTGGGACAAAACCTTGGATGCCGTAACCCCTGCAGCGCAGGACGGAAGTTTTTATGAACTGCGTCAAAAATTGCGATTTAATGACTCCATTCATACCTATGCTTGGGAAATAGTTCCCATAAACGATTCACTCTCCAAGGTCATTGTAAATGTCAGGGATGAGCAACATAGCTTGGCCAATAAATTGCAAGTTCCTTTTTCGGATACTGACTTTGAAAAACGGTCTAGAAAAACGGTTCTCGACCTTATGGAAAACATTGAGGACCACATCAATAAGTTTAAGGTGATCATTGTTGGGGAAGACGAGATTCCTGAAAAATATTTTGCCTATGTGCCCGTAGCGGGAACCCAAATTCAAAAGGCACGCGGAATGATGCAAAATTTGTCATTTGTAAGTCAAGTTATCTTGGAAAACCAAGCACAGCTCAACGGCCCGCCCATGATTCAGGTAACCGACTGGGACATGGAAACGGATAGCCTTAAATACAATTTTGGACATCCAATCATTCGCTCTGAAAAACTTCCCATGGATACCGAAATACAGTACAAGCGTATTTTCAAAAAAAGAGCCCTAAAAGCCGTCTATCACGGAAATTACATTACCTCGGATAGGGCTTGGTATGCATTGCTGGACTATGCCAAGAAGAACAACATTGAGGTTGAACCCAATCCCGTGGAAGTATTCTTTAACAATCCCAATATGGGTGGTGACGAGCTGGAATGGAAAGCAGAGATTTACATGCCCATCAAAGAAAGTAATGAATAAGGTTCCGTTTATATTACTTCTTGCCTTTCTGCACTCCTGCGCGCAAAAGCCTTGGTATGGCGATCTTACCTATCTGGGCAAGCTTCCATCAAAACTGAACGAAATCTCCGGTATAACCACAAATGATGGGGAGACCATTTGGGCCATTGAGGACAATGGCAACAAAAACCAGATTTACGCGGTAAACTTAGAGGCCAATTTGATCAAACAGTTCAAAATTGATAATGCCAAAAACCACGATTGGGAAGATTTGGCCAAAGATCCCGAAGGGAACATCTATATCGGGGATTTTGGAAACAACAACAACGAGAGAGAAAATCTTCGGATTTTAAAAGTTCCCAATCCAGATGATGCCACAGAGGGAAAAATCAAAGTGGAAAAAATCAAGTTCCACTATCCGGAACAAAAGAAATTTCCGCCCAAAAAATCCATGTTGCATTTCGATTGTGAGGCCTTTTTTTACCATAACAACTTCCTGTACCTCATTACTAAAGATCGCTCGAGACCCTATTTGGGAAAGGCCTATATCTATAAGGTGCCCGCAGAAAAAGGCGACCATGCAGCAGCATTGGTTGGAGAATTTATATCCTGTACAGATCCTCTATTCTGCTCTATTACGGGAGCGGACATATCACCTGATGGTAAAAAAGTGGCTCTATTGGGTTCCGGTTTTATCTGGCTGTTTACAGAATTCGATTCAGACGATTTTACCCAAGGGAAATTGCAAACCATAGATGTGTTGCACAGAACCCAACAAGAATCCATTTGCTTCAAGGACAACAACACGATCCTAATTGCGGATGAGCAGTCCAAGACCAAGGGAAGAAACCTATACTCCTATTCCCTGGACTAGAATCCGAATCCAAGCCCGAAGGCAAAGCGCATTCCGTCGGAGCTTCCAAAAACACCCAAATTAGCCGACAAAATACCCGCGCCATTCACAAAAAATCCACCTCCGTAGGAATTGTGCCATTTATCGGAATCGTCACCAGGGAACCACACCCGACCGTAGTCAAACCCGCCAAATATACCGGGAGTAACCGGAAGCACCCCAGCTTTTCGTTTTCTAAAGCTCAATCTTAAATCCGTATTCTGGTAAAAGGCAGATTTTCCCGTAAATCGCTGGAACCTAAAACCGCGTAGTCCATCATTGGCTCCAATACTGGCTCCTTGATAAAACTCAAATTCATCTCCAAAATTAATATGCCCCTTAACTTTTGTTGCCAAGACCAATCTGCCGTTGGAACACAATTTATGATCCATGGATAAACTGGGAATCAAGTAGGTGAATGACCTTCCTGATTCCGTGAGGTTGGTTCTGAATCCGCCTTGGAGCGAAATACTCATTCCCAAGGTTGGAAACGCTTCGCTATCCGTATTGGAATAGCTATACCCAGCATCCACCCCAAAAAAGCTTTGCTCGTTTTCCTCTCCATTGGCCACATAAAAATCGTTGATGAACCTGTCCTCGGTCTCTTCCACCTCATAGTCTTCGTAGGAAACCCCCAAGCTCACCTTTGACCCCAATCTACCACGCCATACCAAAGATGGCGCCAGTTTGATGGTACTCAGTTTCACCCGATTGAAGTCCAATCCCAATGGGTGGTCGTCATCCAGATTTTCCGTTTCGTTCCCAAAACCAAAAAAGTTAATGGAAAAATTGGGGCTAGTGAATCGGGCATCCAATTCCAAGTTTACCCCTTCCAGCACATTGGCAAACTCGCCTTTATAACCAAAATCAAAGCCATTGGTGGCAAAATAAAAAGCTCCATTAAAAACATGTTGCTGCGTAAATGGGTTTTGCCTAAAACCATTGTGGATGTAGGTATTCGTGAATCCGATTCTAAAGCCATCATCGGGGTTAAACCCAATGGTAGGTAAAAACTGATTGTTACTGGCCTTAATCTTTAAGAAATCGTAAGTATTTGTATCATAATCATTGATCCTATGAATATTGCCTCCAAAAGTTTCATCATAGGTGTTGTTTTTAGTCTTGAAGTCGTAGGTGTGAACTTTTTTGGAACCTTCAGCTACTTTGTAGACATCGTTGTTTTGTCCCCCCACAAGTCTAAGTTTAATCTCCGAGGTGGCCGTGTTGATGTCAAAAACATCGTCATCATCCAAGGCGTAGACCCAAACTTCTTTGGTATACTTTGGACTATACGTTTTTTGAAAAAACAAATCCTTTCGCTCCCCATTCTTTATGCGATAGGCCCTTACCTCCAAGTTCCCATTATTATCCGACGTAATTTGGAAATAATCATCCTTATCCGTTCCGGTAACCACACTGTACTTATTGATTACTCCAAAGTACTCTCTAGCCGTATCTTCCAAACTGGCTTTTCTGGATAGCAGTTTTTTCTTGATTAGGTTCACGGTTTCATCCTGTACTTCCTGTGGAAAATGGGACAAAGATTCATCGATTACGGCTTCCGTCACCCGCTGTTGGATGTATTTGGCCTGTTCCACCCATTGTTCCATGGTGGTTTCGGAAAGAAGGGCCATATCCAGTGCAAACGTCCTTGGAGAGGAAGTGAACCCTTTTACACTACGGATTTCTTCCCCAAAACCTTCAAAAATACGTAAGCCGGGAACCGTTTTGGAACCAAATCCCATAACAAATCCATCCCCCCAAATGGAATAGGCCTGATCCCTATCCCTAGGTATGGGTCTGTAGATTTTTTTGCCATCTTCACCATCAAACTCTGCCCAACGCCATTGATCCACATGTCTGTCCCAATCCCCAATAAGCATATCAAACAACCTAGCGCGAACATAGGTTTCTGAGTCCAAGCTATACTTTTCATCCTTTCGTAGTTTCTGGATAAAGTCATAGGTGCTTTCTATCGTCTTTGTTTTACCAAAACTTTCTATATCATGTCCTTCGGAAACGTGCTCCTCAATCATGACCAACTCGTTACCAAACTCTCTGTTGAAGTCACCCAAAGCATTCTGTTTGGGCACATAAAACAATTTGGGGTTGGTATGGTATAATCCCACCGCATCGGAAAGAGGGCCCAGTGTAAACGGCGCATAAGGATGCGCTCCTGTATATAGGTCCAGCAATAATCTTTCGGGGTAGGAATCCTCGAACTTGCCAATGATATAGGTCTCTTGGAAGGCAATGGCCTGTAAATACCGTTCGGCGCTTTTTCTAAGGTCTCGCATCACAAACTGCCTACCGTCCTTATGTTTGAGCCGTAGGGAATTGGATTGGTTACCACCTCCTTTTCGCACCACAGTCAAACCACCATAGAGGGTATCCAGCAAAACGGTTGGTGCCTCAACCGGAGTTGCATAGTACTTTCGGTAACGCTCTCCCCATAACCATTTATGAAATCCGCTTTTGTCCACTTCCTCATCGGTGTATACGGTGGCTTTTTTAACTGCTGGAAAATTGTCCGAATAATTGGGTTTATGCCCGGTGCGGTTGGGTGGAAGCACCTCGGTTTGATACAGGACTCCCTCTGCTGGTTCGGCACTATGAAAATCCACATGGGAAGATCCATCTGTAAACACTTTTAAGACGGCATATCCCATTTTACCCGTTGAAAACTCACTTCCGTTAACCAATTTGGTTGCCCCAGTTTTTGCCCCTGAACCACTTACAATCTGGGGGATTCCTTCTTCCACAATATATTGGAGTGTATGTTCATGCCCAGATACAAAAATGACCTTATCGGAGAACTGCGAGAGCGTAACTATTCTGTTTTTTAGCCTATTGTATAATTTATTGGATTGATCTTCAACACTTGCTCCAGAGGTCTTTCGAAGTAAATTGATGGCAGTTCCCAAAATGGGAAGAGGGATGTCCCCACTGGGGGATATGTGCTGTTTGAAGGAAAAATGCCCACCATGTGATCCATAAGTGAACATGGGATGGTGCAGGGCGATGATGGTGGTTTTATCCACATTTTTTTTAATCAGACTTTCCAGTTCTTCAAAAAATCGGGTGCGACTCTTGATTTCACAATCATCATTTATCGTTGGGTGTTTGTCCCAATCCACAAGAAACCACTCTGAATCAATGGCAATTACCAAGATATCATCGCTTACTTCAATTTTTTCTATAGGACAGCCGTTGTCAGGGAGAAAAACCTTCTTACTGTCCAAGGCTTTCTGAATGTACTTTTCCTCGCGTTCCAAACCTTTTAATCCCTTGCTGTACCAATCGTGATTACCAGGAATAAAGACGGTTCTGCCTTTGAACCCTTCAACCACCTTTATTTGTGCATCCAAATGGTTTTTGGCCAAAGCATGGCCCTCAGGATCATCATCCTTATCCGGAAAACCCGAAGGATAAATATTATCCCCCAGAAAAATGACCGTACTGTTTTTATCCGCTTGGTCCAACTGTTTTTTTATTGACTTTAAGGCCGGGTTAAGGTCACCACGTGGCGATTTTCCAGCATCACCAATCAAATAAAAGCTATGTTCTACTTCCTTGGTTGTACCTTTGGTATCTTGAACAAATGGAGAAGCGTATTTTGCTTCGTAGGTAGCACAACTCGATGCCAAAATCAGCAAGAGGATAAAAAAGTATTGTTGTTTCATATCACTGAGGTTGATGCCAAAATTTTGTATTTTGGGTTGTTCAAATAATTGTTATGTCGGAAATAGTAGAAAAAGCTGAATCCTTTGTCACCGAAATTCTGGAGAATCAACTGGACCCAAAATTTCTATACCACAACTTGCGACATACGCAGCGTGTAGTTAAAAGTACTAAAGAATTACTCAATTTCTACAATCTTGGTCCAGCAGAGGAGGAAAAGCTATTATTGACAGCTTGGTTTCACGATACAGGCTATACGCGCGGTTCCAAAGACCATGAGGAGGCCAGTTGCAAGATTGCTACGGATTTTTTAAAGCAGGAAAATTACAATCCAGAGGACATTGCACAGATTTGTGCCGCCATTTTGGCCACCAAAAGGTTCCATGAACCTTCCAATCTCACAGAGGAGATCATCAGGGATGCAGATGCCTCCCATTTTGCCAAGAAAAGTTATTGGGAAACCACGGATTTCCTGAAGGAGGAACTCAAGGAATTGGACATCGCCAATTATTCCAATAAGGAATGGCGCGATATCAACATCAAAATGTTCCGCAATGAGCACCAGTTTTATACGGATTATGCCAAGGAAAATTGGGAAGAAGGCAAGGAAAAAAACCTAAAACTACTGGTCAAGGAGAAAAAAACGGAGAAGGAAATCGCTAAAAAAGAAGCTTTAAAAGCCAAATACAAAAGTGAAAGCCCCGATCGTGGAATCCAGACGTTGTTCCGTGTCACCCTTAAAAATCACCTTACTTTAAGTGATATTGCGGATACCAAGGCAAATATCCTGCTATCCGTCAATGCGATTATCATCTCAGTAGCGCTGTCCAATCTTATTCCAAAATTGGACAATCCTACCAATACATACCTGATATTCCCTACGGCCATATTTATTACCTTCAGTGTGGTCTCCATGATATTGGCGGTTTTGGCCACACGCCCCAATGTAACCAGCGGACAGTTCACCAAAAAGGATGTTGAAGACAAAAAAGTGAACCTCTTGTTTTTTGGCAACTTCCACAAAATGAGCCTTGGGGATTACGAATGGGCCATTCAAGAACTGGTCAAAGACAAGGATTATATATATTCTTCATTGACCAAGGACCTCTATTTCCTTGGACTGGTTTTAAATAGAAAGTACAAGATATTAAGACTAACCTATACCATTTTTATAGTGGGTATTGTAGTCTCTGTTATTGCATTTGGCTTGTCCTTTAATTTCTTAGGCGGAACAGAAAGGTTGTAATCCCATAAAGTCTAGGATTTCAATTCTTCCATAAGATCCTCGTAGGTATAGGTCCTTTCAGATTTCTTATCCTTATCCCCAGAGTATAGAATTTCTGCTCGAATAGCTTTAAGCCCTGTTACACCTTGTAGGCCTTCCAACTCCACAATTTCAATGTTATTGGTAAAATAGCCCTTGGCCTTAAGGAATTTAATGTAGCGCATATATTCCTTTTCGTCCTTACGCTGACTGTAAACAATGGCCAATTTGCCCTTCTGGGTCAAGCGCTCATTTGTTCCCTTGATATAGGATTTGTCAATACGTTTTTTAATGATTTCATAGCGGGCATTGTACGTCCCGTCCACATCAAAACGCTTTTCGTCCATTCTAAAGCGAATGGCCAATGAAGTACTGTACACCAAAATCAAAGAAGCAACATCCAATTTCACTGGCAAAGTGGGTTTTAGGGCATAGTACTTGTCCTCCATATCGCACATCACTTGCAGCTGCCATAAACGAAGGTTGCTCAGATAGAGTTCATTAAACTTTCTATCATTGGCGATAGAGCTTCCAATGTACATATTGTGTTCCACGCCATCCGTTTTGTAGCGCTCAAAATAGTGAGGGAACATTTCTTGGGCCTCTACCTGCTTTTTATCCAGTAAAGCAGCCAATTGCATATTGGCCTCCATCACGCTTTGATCGTAATTGCGACGGTGATCGTAATAGGATTCCGTTTCTTCGTCAATATTGTCCTCATACTTTTGGATGTAGGGTGCCACATCCGTATCCGTATCCTTCAAATGCTTAAAAACCGGATTGACCTCCTCTTTGACGAAGTCAAAAATGGCCTGTTCCGTATGGGTATACAGTGCTTCTTTTACTTCTTCCAAATAGGTGTTTACTCGGAACATCAACTCTTCGTAAATAGGAAGTTTGTGAATCTTAAAGGCCACCTCCAATACTTCATTGATTTCAGACAACTGAATCATCAAGTCCTTTTGGATGGAGAAGTTTCGCTCTTTGGACGACTCTTTAATATCTACCTGACCATATAGGGGATATACATCCTTGAAGACGATTTCCTTAAAAACCGCTTGATTACCAACCAATTCATCCGCCATAAAACGTTTGGCCTCCTCTTGGAATTTCCAATACACAGAAGAATGTACCGTGGTACACTCGTGCTGGATAATGGCATCCACAAGATTTTCCTCCTCTTCTATGGAGCGAACTACTGCAGACACGATAAAGGGCATTACATCTTCCAACTTATTGGCGTTGACACTGTTTAACTCGTTAACCGTATTGGATACCAATTCCAGAACCCCCAAGAGAACACCATCGTCAATGATGGGCGCCAAGATGGCACTTTTTATACCCTGTTCGTGCAAGTTTTTATAAGGTTGTCCTCCTTCGGACAAGTTGTAGTATTTCTCTACGTTGGATATGGCGTAATATCCTGTTTCCTTACCAATCAGGGTATTCTTGGAGTGATCACAAAGCAAATTGTCGCAAGATTCCATGTCCTTGCCCTTAAGGATATAGCTTTCTATTCCCTTCCCATAAATTTTGAGGAAACGGTTGGCCTTGGAATCATATCCCGTAAAGCCAACATTGATGTGCTTCAGGTTGAACAATGACCTAAAGGTATCCTGAAAACTTTCCATAAAGTCTTCATTGCCTCTCTTGTTATTTCCGATCAGCGTGGATTTAATTCCAGAGATGGAATGTTCCGCGGTAACGTCGAACATATTGGAAATTACGAACCCCTTGGAAATGAAACTTCCTGGTGGAATTTTATCCTTCCAAAGCTCCAGATTGTCAAAGTTGGCCCATAGTTCATCCACATCTTCTTGCGTCAAATCCTTGGCCTTTTCCGTGGGAATGATTTCCATAAAATCCGCATTGTACAGGATTCTATAGTGGCGCATTACGCCATTGGCATCAGGGATATCATAGAAAAGTGGACGTCTAAAGTCCATTTTATATCCATAATGAAAGCCTAGTACCACCGTACATTTCATGATATAGCTTACATCCATGGGCAGATTTCGGATTTCAAGTTCAAATCCCTTACCTGCTTCCTTCAATATTTTTTTGAATCTTTCGGACGAATTGAAAATATTGTTTTCAAAAGGTGTTGTAGCGGTTTTTATCTCATTTTGGGTGAGTACCGATGAAAACGTATCTTGAAGTATGATGCTAATGATATCCTTGTGCTTATCCAACAAGGAGAGGTCGGTGAATCCATCACGAAGTTCAGGAAAAGGAGCCTGTGCATCAAGGATATATTTGGCCCTTTCCGCCAAGTGCTTATCCTTGCTTTTTAGCTGCTCGTCATAATGACCCAAAAGCTTGTTAAAGCTTACCAGATGGTGCATTGGGCTTTCTTCATTGTATTTCTGCTTCATACGCCTAATTAGTCGAGTTTTGGAATGTAAAGTTACAAAAAGTAAAAATGCCCCTCTGTTAAGGGATTCTTTATGTTATTGTTCCCTTTTTTTGGATATTTAAGGAAATTTGACCCATGTCCTCAAGAACTAGGCTAAACAGGGCGTACAAAAATGCCAAAACCATCCCTTTTGATGATACCTCCAAGTTCATCTTTTTTAGTGATTGCCATAGGGGGGACAACAGTTTTGCCGACGATTTTGCCAACAATAGGAACATCTACTTCCATGCGCTGAACCATTACTACCAACAAGGGTTTCAGTACTGTGAATTGGGAGATGGGGACGAGCTCTGGGAAAACTTGCATTTTGAGGTCATTTTTGAGGCCCATAAGAATGTGTACCAGCTCCTTAGACAATTCCATTTGGAAAACCGACTGCACATGGTTTGGGGCAACCACGATATGGTGTACAAGCAAAAGAATTATGTGGACAAGCACCTTTCCAGCTATTTTGAACCTATCGAGGACAAGGACAAGGAGCTTTTTGAAGGAATCACCTATCACGAAGCCCTGGTTCTAAAACACAGGCAGACCCAGCAGGAGCTCTTTTGCACCCATGGTCATCAAGCCGATTGGTGGAACTATGTTTGCTGGCGGTTTGGACGCTTTTTGGTTCGAATCTTATGGAAACCTCTACAAGTAGTGGGCATTCATGACCCTACCAGTCCAGCAAAAAACTACAAAGAGCTGATTCGTATTGAAAAAAGGATCAAACGCTGGATTTTGGAAAACAACCTCAGGATTACTATTGCCGGGCACACCCACAGACCCCGTTTCCCAGAACCTGGCCAAATTCCATTTTTCAACGATGGGAGTTGCGTTCACCCTAGGAGTATTACTGGTATTGAAATTGAGGAAGGGAAAATTTCCTTGATCAAGTGGCAAATTGCCACCAAACCTGATGGTACGCTACAAATTGTTCGGGTTTTATTGGAAGGTCCAGAGAAATTGGTGGATTACATAGATCAATAGTCAATGTGCTAGGCTCGCTTGGCCAAGGTTTTCATTGCGCTTGTAAAAGTGTCCAATTCCTTTGTGGTGGTATAAATATTTGGAGTTATTCGGCAACCATGCACATTGGATTCATCTATGGCCACAGTCCAAACCCCAAACTCTTCCAGTAAGATTGTTGCCAATTCCTTTGGAGGGAAGTGGGCAATTCCAACATTGCCAATGCCACAACACCTCTTGTCCTCCACAGGTGTGTTGACAATGACATTGGGAACGTCTCTTAATGCATCGCTCCAATACTTTTGCAGGTAGCGAAGTCGGTTTTCTTTACGTTGGATTCCGATAACATTCATATAGTCCAGAGCCGCGTTGATCGCCAGGTAAATATGTACAGGGTTGGTTCCCGTGTGGTTTAGTCGAAGGATATCCTGAGACTCCGTTTTATGTTCAGCCAAAAGCGGCCATATTTTGGGGATTCTTTTTGGCGCTACGTGCAATAAACCAACCCCTAAGGGCGCGTTCAACCACTTGTGCAGGCTGGAACCATAATAATCGCAGCCCAATTCCGAAATGTTGACCTCAATATGTCCCACGGCATGGGCACCATCCACCATCACCTCCACCCCATGACGATGTGCCATTTCGCAAATCTTTTTTATGGGCAGGACATGCCCCGTTATATTGATCATATGACAAACCATGAGCAGTTTGGTTCTTGGCGTGATCTGCGATTCATACAATGCTACAAGCTCCTCATCCGATTTGGGGTGGTTGGGTACGGAAACCTCTTTGCATACCACTCCGTATCGGTCTCGTATCATATAAAAATGATCGCGCATGGATCCATAATCTTGAACCGCAAAAATGGCCTCATCTCCTTCTTTCCAAGGAAATCCTCCTATAATTAAATCCAAGGATTCAGTCGCATTTCTGGTAATGACCAAGGTTTCTGGACTGCATCCCACGAATTTTGCCAATCGCGCGGTAACCTTTTCCTTATTTTCCCATTGCACGGTGCGCATATAGTACGACCCCTCGTAGTTTACCATTTGTGTATACTGGTGCTGCTGTTCCATGATGGGTTTTGGGGTGATACAGTAATACCCGTTTTCCAAATTGATATAGTCTGGTTTTAGGTCAAAATCCTGCCGAATGCGCTCCCAAAAGTCCTCACTACTACCACTGGGATATGGTGGTAATTCAGAGGTCATTTCTTGACCATTGGCAGACATAGGCACTAAAGGAACAGCCACGGCCGCTTGACCCAAACGCTTTAAAAATTGTCTTTTTTTCATCACTTAAGGGTTGAAAAGGTTGTATAACACCTTGCTAATGAATCAATTTACGATTTTTAACCTTTAAAATAAACCTAAGAGGCCAACCACATTTCAGAATTATGGGTTGAAGTTGACATACATCGAAATATCCCCACATTTAACAGCGATTTACCAACTATTTGGCAGGGTATTTGTTAACTTTAAGAAAAGTTATCGACCAAGTTGCTATGAAAAAATTGGTTTTTTTCTGTTCTTTTTTTGTCTTTGGGTTCCTCATGGTCAGTGCCCAAGGGGATATTCCTACGACCAAACCGCTCAAAATTGGTGAACGCAACAATTTGGATATTTTACCTAGTAATCAAGGTACCTCTCTCAGGATTCCTTCCGTTTTGGATGAGAGTTTAACATCCAAAAACGATAAGCCTGGAGTTAAAATGCTCCCAGATCGTGAATTGGTGCAGGCCGGTCATGACCTTAAACTTAGTCCCAACATCGGAGAAAAGGAAAAAAAGGGTTCCAAGGAACATTTTGGCGACCAATATTTAGGCGATATAAAGACCAAGGCCAAATTTGTGGGCATTGTATGCCGCGATCACGAATATGTGGACGGCGATCGTATTAAAATTCTGTTGAACGGTGAAATCGTGGAATACAATATGCTACTTTCCGGTTCCTTCAAAGGAGTCAATATTGATTTAATTGAAGGCTTTAATAGGTTGGATTTTGTGGCCCTCAATCAGGGGTCTTCCGGACCCAATACGGCCCAAGTGGTCGTTGCAGATGAAAAGGGGGAGGTGATTCACAACAATCGTTGGAACCTATCCACAGGATCTACTGCCAGTCTTATTGTGATCAAAGAAGAAGAGTAACCTTAAGCTCAAGTTCAAAAATCAAACTCAAGCTCAAAATTCAGGTTCAAGGCACGTCTTGATTCTTGTTTCTTTTATCTCGTATCTTACCAACCCTAAGGTTTTTCCCCTGGTTTATATGTGCTTACGGCCCTTTGCAGTACATCCTCCTTGTAGTAGGCCGCATCCTTAAAATTCATATCGGCATAAGGTTGCGCCTGATCATCAAAATGTGGTGAGTCGGGATCTCCACTCTGTCCACCTGCCAACATAGTCTTGGCTTTGACTTTATCCCCAAATTCCACAACCGCCACAAAGCTATTGCCTCGGGTGCCATAGATTTTCTTGGTGTTGTTATCATATCTGGCACCGTATGCCGCCAGGGCGCCCCATCTCCCACTGGCAAATCCGATTGGGATACTGGCTTTGGCATCATCAAAAGCCTGTCTGATATCTCCATTCAGGCGCTGATATCTATTTACCTCGCCCCATGGGGTGTTCCAAGTGCCAAAATCACTATTCAAACGTTCCACAGTTTCTTGAAACAGCTTCAACTTTTCCTCATCCGGGGAGTCAGAACCCCAATGTTGTACCAACTGCATGGCATATAGTCCTTCAGGTCTTTCTGCTTTTTGGTAGCACAAGGTTCCATAATAATGGGACAGGGTCATCCCTACAGATGTCTCGGAAGTTTTGAAATCCCATTGTCGTAAAACTTCAATAGGTTCTTTCAATGTAGGATGTGGGTTGGCATCATAGGCCTTGATCAATCCGGGAATCAATGCTTCAAAAGCTGGCAAATGCGGATCATGGGCCAGTTCAATTAAATTATCCAAGGTAAATCCACTTCTATCCGTTAATAAATCAATGGCATGGACACCCCTAAAGTTTTCCTGGTCCCGAGACATATAATTAGGATAGTCACTTCTTTGGGGACTGTTTTCCAGAGCTGCCGTATACGGTGTGGAATTACAGTTTTGAATCCACCCATTGTCCGGATTCAGCACCAAAATGTTTTCATCCACGGTATGTAAACCCTTCCAATCGGTTTTGGGGTTGCTACCGTCCACAGGTTTGGTAAAATCATAAATGGTATCCCTTTTTGGGATAAAATTTCCGTGGAAATACGCAATATTCCCCTCTGCATCGGCATAAACAGTATTGTTGCTGGAATTGGTTCGGATGTCCATCATCTTTCTAAACCCATCATAGCCATTTTGCTTGGTGCGAATGTAGGATTGTTCCAATGCTTTTACGGGTTCCCACATCATGGCCGAAGCCGTCCATTGACCATCCACTGCGTGCGTAATGGGTCCGTGGTGGGTGCGGTACATAGGAAAGGACTTCTCTTTCATCCGATTCCCTTCCTTGTATTTTAGAACGACTTCCGTTTTGGTAACTGGTCGTAATTCTTCCCCGTATTGATAGAACAAATTCCCATCGTTCTGAACAATCGTTTCCTTGAATTCATCCATCACATCAGTATAGGTAGAGGTATGCATCCAACCCGTTTTTTCATTGAAACCTTGGTACACAAAGAATTGTCCCCAAGTTACAGCACCGTAGGCATTGAGTCCTTCCTCACTTACCACATGTACTTCGCCTCTAAAATAAAATGAGGTATGGGGGTTGATCAACAGTAAGGCATTCCCGGACTCCGTTAGATCTCCAGAGATAGCAATTCCATTAGATCCTTGGGGTTCTGCCATTTCTTCTTTCTTCTGTATCTCCAATTGCTCCATCTTTGGCAATTCCATTCCGCTTTCGTAAAAGGCTTTTATTTTTTGGATGGAAATCCGTTCTATATCGCCCCCAATAGATCCCTCACTGAAATACATGGGCATCCAGGGTTCAAAATGGGAAATTACTCGAGGTTTTACTTCTGGGTGGGTATGCAGATAATAGTTGATGCCATCTGCAAAGGCATTGCACAATTCCTTGAGCCATTCTGGACTTTGTTCATAGTTTTGAATTGCTTCTTCCTTGGTCATAAATAATCGGGCGCGTAGGTCGCTGTACAGGGCTGTCTCACCCTCAACTTCCGCTAGTCTCCCCGTGGCCCAGATGTAATTTTGCTCTACACGGTTAAAGTCATCTTCACATTGCGCATACAGTAGTCCAAATACAGCATCAGCATCTGTTTTGCCGTAAATGTGGGGCACTCCAAAATCATCCCGAATTATGGTGACATTTTCCGCCTGGGCTTTCCATTTTTTAATCTCTGGGGATTGTTCCTGCCCGCAGGATAGCAATAAAACCAAAGTTCCTAAAAGAAGTGTTCTCATAATTTAATGTTGTGTCAAACTTGACTTGCTGTTACCAACTTCCACTGGCGCCACCGCCCCCTGAGCTGCCTCCTCCCCCTGAAAAGCTACTGGAACTTCCAAAGGAAGACCCAGAACTGGATCCAAAGGAATGGGAGCCAGATGACGAAAATGTCTTCCTCATATAGGTTGGGTCGTTCTTGTACAAGGAAAGTTTAAACTCCTCCTTGCCCTTAAACAGTATCTTGAGCAACGCCAGTGCCAATGTAAGAAGAAAAAAGCCTCCGATAATCCAATACACCCAAGATAAATCATCCAACAAATTTTCATGTTCCTCCCAATGGATTCCCATATCGAAAATCATAGTGGCAAAAAACAAAGGCATACCAACAAACACCGAGGCAAACAACATGGGAATCATCCCAAAAAGCACCATGAAAATCCCTTGTAACAGACCCAATTTTCCAATCATCATGCCCCGAAACATTTCCACAATCCCTGTATAAGACCTGTAAAAAAGAAAACCTCCTGCAGCAACAAATATGGATAAAAATAGACCCATGAAGAGCTTTACCCAGCCATTGATATCTCCTTCCGAAGCTATTTCCTGCTTAAATTCCTCAAGAGCCTCTGGTTCATTCAAAAAGGTGATGATTTGATTCGTAGCAAGATCTATCCCAGTAAAATAGTTCTCCATTTTAAACTCGGGTATCATGGTATTTCTAATAATCCTTGAGGCAACGGCATCGGTAATGTAAGGCTCCAATCCATAACCCACTTCAATTCTAACCTGGCGGTCATTTTTTGCAAAGACGATCAGAATGCCATTATCCTTATCTTTTTGGCCCAGTTTGTTCCGATTGAAAGTTCCGTAGGCGTATTCCTCAATGGTTTCGTATCCCAATTCCTCAATGGTCAATACCACCAACTGATGGCTCGTCTCTGATTCAAAGTTGGTGAGCTTAGCCTTTAGTCCCTCAATTTCCTGAGATGTAAAAATTCCTGCACTATCCGTAACAATCTGATTGAGTTCCAGATAATTTTGCTGGGCAGAACAACACAGGGAAACAAAGAAAATTAGCCCTATCATGGTGTGTTTCAATGCCATAAATACGTACTTGAAATATTTAAATATACTATATGTTCAGCGGTTAAGAGCTTTGGCGTTAATTCTTTTTTAACGCTTTAAGATACTGGTACAAATTCAGTTAACTTGCATTGACTTTAATTCTTAAAATGTCAGATAAAAAAGTAAGTATCCTCACCGCTTTCAAGACCATCATTTGGCCCAAGCGGAATCTGGTTTTCATTGGATTGCTTTTGATTGCACTCAGCAAAGCGGCCAGTTTTGTAGCGCCCATTGCTTCCAAGTATTTGATAGATGATGTCATTGTCAATAAAGATATTGATATGCTCAAGTACCTTGTTGCAGGGGTGATGTTGGCCATTTTTGTGCAATCCGTAACCTCATTTTTATTGACGCGCATCTTAAGCGTGCAGGCGCAATATTTGATCAGTGAGTTGAGGGCCCAGGTTCAAAAAAAGGTCTTGGCTCTTCCCATCCGATTTTTTGATAATACCAAATCAGGGGCATTGGTTTCGCGTATCATGTCCGACGTTGAGGGGGTACGAAACCTTGTTGGAACAGGGTTGGTACAATTGGTTGGTGGTGTGATCACAGCTGTTGTTTCTTTGATTCTTCTATTGGATATCGATGTCTATATGACCTTGTTCACTTTTATTCCGCTTATCATCTTTGCAGTCATCGCCTTAAAGGCATTTAAAATCATTCGACCCATTTTTAGGGATCGAGGAAAAATAAATGCCGAAGTAAAAGGTCGACTCACGGAAACTTTGGGGGGTATTAGGGTCATTAAGGGATTTAATGCAGAAAATCAAGAGCATGAAGTTTTTGAAGCCGGAGTAGATCGCTTGTACCAAAATGTGAAGAAGAGTTTGACCACAACGGCCTTTATGACCAGTTCCTCTACCTTTTTGTTGGGAGTGGCCACCACCAGCGTAATGGGTTTTGGCGGGTATAAAATTATTGAAGGCACCCTAACCATAGGTCAATTTGTAGAATTTACGGTGCTGTTGGGATTGATGATCGCGCCCATAGTTCAAATGAGCAATATTGGAAGTCAATTGACCGAGGCCCTGGCAGGCTTAGATCGCACCGAAGAGCTCATGAATACCGACGAGGAATCCCAGCTTGGGCAAAGGGTGATTCAACTGGGGTCAATAGTTGGTCACATGAATTTTAGAAATGTGTCCTTTTCCTATGAAGAGGAGAAGGAGGTTTTGCACAATATTAGTTTTGAGGTGAAACCTGGACAGGTCATTGCCTTGGTGGGCAGTTCGGGTTCTGGTAAGTCGACTATAGCTGGGCTGGCGGCCAGTTTTCTGAATCCAGATTCAGGAACCATTACCATAGATGGAAAGGTTTTGTCCAAAGTAGACCTTACAAGTTTTAGGCAACACTTAGGGGTTGTTCTCCAAGACGATTTTTTGTTCGAGGGCACCATTCGGGAAAACATTCTTTTTCCAAGACCCAACGCTGCTGAATCTGATCTGCAAAATGCCGTTAAAGCAGCCTATGTGGATGAATTTACCGATCGTTTTGATGAAGGCTTGGATACCCTCATTGGGGAACGCGGCGTAAAACTCTCTGGAGGGCAGCGGCAGCGTATTGCCATTGCCAGAGCCGTGTTGGCCGACCCGAAAATTTTGATTTTGGACGAGGCCACTTCCAGCTTGGACACCGAATCCGAAGCCTTGATCCAAAAAAGTTTGGCAGAGCTTACCAAAGGAAGAACCACATTTGTGATTGCCCACCGTTTGAGCACTATTCGAAAAGCGGATCAGATTTTAGTGATAGAGAACGGACATATCATGGAACAAGGCACCCACGAAGAACTTATTGCTGCGGAAGGAAGGTATTACAACCTCTTTACCTATCAAGCTAGAATTTGAAATAAGATTTTAGACCCAAGACCGCATCGCTTTTAGACCAAAGACTGAATGCGGAAATGTTTAATTACCTACAAAAACAAATAAAATGATTGGAGCTATGCTTCCTCGGGGGCGAGTTCTACCTCCAAACCTTCAAGTTCCGGGGTAATATGGATTTGACATCCCAATCGGCTGTTGTCCTCTACAAAGAAGGCCTCCGCCAACATGGCATCTTCGTCATCTGATTTTTCAGGTAAATCGTGATCCGATTTTACATAGCATTGGCATGAGGCACACATGGCCATTCCTCCGCAAATACCAATGGTTCCTTCCGGAGCAAGTTCGTAGGAGCGAACCACTTCCATAAGGTTCATGTTCATATCTGTTGGAGCGTCTACCTCGTGCAGTACTCCATCTCGATCAGTAATCTTAATCTTAATATCTGACATTCTTATTCAATAGCTTTGACAACCGCCTTTGGTGCTTCTTTTTTACTTCCATCAAAACCTGTAACGCCACCCACCGTGGTATATTTCATTACATACTTTTTATCTGGATAAATCCTCTGATAAGCACTCTGGCACATTAGGGTAGCCTCATGGAATCCGCATAAAATTAATTTGAGCTTTCCCGGATAGGTATTGATATCCCCGATAGCATAGATTCCAGGAATGTTGGTCTGGTAATCCAAGGTGTTGTCCACTTTAATGGCATTTTTCTCAATTTCCAATCCCCATTCCGAAATAGGGCCCAATTTAGGGGAAAGTCCAAAAAGGGGAATAAAATTATCCACCGCTAGTTCAATTTCTTCTGAATTATCAGTTTTTCTAACAACTACCCCATTCAATCTGTCATCACCTCGCAGTTCAATCACTTCAGCTGGGGTTATCAAATTGATTTTTCCCTGATTTTTTAATTGCTGTACTTTTTCCACGGAATCCAGGGCGCCTCTAAATTCATTACGTCTATGGACGAGGGTAACTTCGGATGCCACATCTGCCAAGAAAATGGACCAGTCCAATGCCGAATCGCCACCTCCTGCAATCAACACCTTTTTGTCCCGATAAACCTCCGGTTCCTTGATCATATAGGCAACGCCATTATCCTCAAATTTTGAAAGATTTTCCAATAGGGGTTTTCGGGGTTCAAAGCTTCCCAATCCACCAGCTATGGCTACCACTGGTGCATTATGTTGGGTTCCTTTATTGGTAGTGACCACAAATGTGCCGTCATCCAGTTTCTCAATTTTGTCCGCCCTTTCACCTAGGGTAAATCCAGGCTGAAACGGCGCGATTTGGTCCATAAGATTATCCACCAATTCTCCGGCCAACACCTCTGGAAAGCCCGGAATATCATAAATGGGTTTTTTGGGATAAATTTCCGCGCATTGCCCCCCTGGCTGCGGAAGCGCATCAATCAAATGGCATTTAAGTTGTAACAAGCCTGCTTCAAAAACAGTAAAAAGACCCGTAGGTCCAGCCCCAATAATCAATATATCGGTTTTAATCATTCAGTAATGGTATTTGGATATCCGTGCAACTTAGGGTTTAGGGAAGAGAAGAAACATGACTTCTATCAGCTTAGCCTACATTAATGACTTCCTCAATCTGCGGGGCATACTTTTTAATGGTCATTTCCACACCACTTTTCAAGGTCATTTGGTTGACACTGCAACCTATGCAATTTCCTTCAAGCTTCACCTTCACCAAACTATCATTGTCTATGGAAATCAACGAAATATCACCCCCATCACTTTGCAAGAACGGTCTTATCTCGTCCAAAGCTTTTTCAACGTTGTTTTTTATTTCTTCCGATGTCATGCTCATTTCTTTTTAACGGCAGCACAACCCGCCATTGTTGTAATCTTGATTGCTTCTGTGGGTGGAAGATCGGTGTTCCTACTCACTAATTCCCGTACCACATTTTTTGTCAATTCCTCAAAGGATTCCTCTATTGGCGTAGCCGTCTGCATCGCTGCGGGTCTTCCAACATCACCTGCTTCCCGAATACTTTGAACCAAGGGAATCTCCCCTAGAAACTTGACATCCAAGTCTTCTGCCAAATTCTTGGCACCATTCTTACCAAAGATATGATATTTGTTATTAGGGAGCTCGGCAGGGGTAAAGTAGGCCATATTTTCCACGATTCCCAGTACAGGTACATTGATGGCCTCTTGTTGGAACATCGCCACTCCTTTTCTAGCATCGGCAAGTGCAATTTCTTGTGGCGTACTTACCACAACCGCACCAGTGACTGGAAGCGATTGCATGATACTTAAATGTATGTCCCCTGTTCCCGGAGGGAGGTCCAAGAGCAGAAAATCCAACTCGCCCCAGTGGGCATCAAAAATCATTTGGTTCAACGCTTTGGACGCCATGGGACCTCGCCATATCACAGCTTGGTTGGGCTGGGTAAAAAAGCCGATTGACAAAAGCTTGACCCCGTAATTTTCTATGGGTTTCATCTTGTTCTTGCCATCAACATTTATGGAAAGTGGTTTTTCCGTGGCCACATCAAACATAATAGGCATGGAAGGCCCATAAATATCCGTATCCAAAAGCCCCACCTTGAATCCCATTTTGGCCAATGTCACGGCCAAATTAGCGGTAACAGTGGATTTTCCAACACCTCCTTTGCCAGAGGCTACCGCAATTATGTTCTGGATTCCGGGAATTGGATTCCCTTTAATTTGATTGACCTTGGGTTTAGCAGGGGCATCAACCTTTAGGTTGATTTTAATTTTAGCCTTTTCATAAACCTCTTTATGAATGGTCTTCAGTATCTCTACCTCCGTTTTCTTTCTTGCCTGAAGACTTGGGTTCTTTATGGTGACATCTACCTCTACCTCATCACCAAAAACCTGGACATTGGTAACGGCACCACTCTCCACCAGATTCTGTCCCTCTCCAGGAGCAGATATCAGTTCCAAAGCCTTAAGTATGTCCGCTTTTTTCAACTTCATTGCTCTTATTTTGATTGCAGTCGCTTAAACTGATTCTAAATTACAAAGATACGCCATGGCGCTTAGACTAAGAAGTTTGCACATTGAAATTAAAGATGGTGGAATAGGTAGGATTAATAGCTGATGGGAAATGATAAATTGAAAGTGGAAAATGGGAAGTGGAAAATGAAAAGTGGAAAACGCGTGATGGGTGATGGGTGAAATCCAAATTCAGCAGTCAAAAATCAACATTTGTATTTTGAGCTTGAGTTTGCACTTGAACTTGGTTTACGAAAAGGGCAAAATGGTGAAGGGTAATGTCCGTGTTTTGGATGTTAATTGTTAACTGTAAATTGCTATTTGAATCAGAGCAGTTCCTTGGCTGGATCCCAAAAGTGCTTTTGAAACTCCACGATTTGGTTGTCCTTGACCTCCACGCCTTCATTCTCCAAAAGTTGTTGCATAAGGTTGGTTCCATCAAAATGCTGTTTTCCTGTAAGTACCCCAACTCGGTTTACCACTCTATGCGCAGGAACACCTTTGGCTCCAGAGTTGTTCATGGCCCAACCCACCATGCGAGCACTACGGGCAGCTCCTAAGTATTTGGCGATAGCCCCGTAGGATGTTACCCTTCCGTAAGGAATCAGCCTGGCTACTTCATATACTTTGTCAAAAAAGTTTTTCTCTTCCATCATTATTACGATCAATATTCAAATGGTTTGACACAAATTACACAAACCTTGACAATGGTTTAGAAGGTCCAATGCAACCACCAAAGGGAAATATGGTGCTACTTGTAAAAAATCCTAAACAAGGTAATCACTAATAAAACCAACATTAAGGCGCTGAGAATATAATTGGAGTTCCTTGAAAAGCGGTTGGTTTTGCGTTCCAATTTATTAAAATAGAAGGTATACAAATAGAGAACGGAAAAAGTTCCTGTCCCTGCTGCCAAAACAAAGGTCACAATGTCGGCGGCTTCAAACTTGATCCAGCCAGCCTCGTTCCACATCGCATTAAGGCCACTATAGTAGGGGATGGTCAACAGATTAAGTGCAGCCAATAGTATCCCTTTAAAAAAGCTGTTCTTTTTGCTCAGGTTGACATCCGTGAGCTGTTGCTCTTTTTTTCTTTTGGCCACTACAAAAAAGTAAATCGCAAAAAAGGCAAAGACAAGAATGGCAATCTTTAAAAGTATGTCAATTACCTCGGGGTTTCGATATAAAAACTTGGAAATTAATACGGCTATATACGCCTGAACCATGATCATGGAAGAAACGCCCAGACTAAAAATAACCCCGTTCAACTTTCCTTTTTCAACACTGGTCTTGGCCGCGTTCATATTGAGCAAACCAGGAGGTACCGTTGCCATGAATGCCGCCGAAAAAGTGGCAAAGAAAAGAATAAGTATATGCGTCATTGGTTAGTTGATCCTAAATTGGATGTAGGTTATTGGCTTTCCTTTTTCAAGATACTGATTTTCATAGAATGTTTGAATTTCAGTTACCTCTGCAGGACTCCCTGCATTTTTGTAAACATCGTGGTTGGAATATACAATTTCGTGCCCAAGACCCTTTAAAAGTCCCAAGGTATAACCATGCATAAACTCGCTATCCGTCTTTAGGTTCAATAGTCCTCCAGGCCTCAAAATTTGCTCGTATTTCTTTAAAAATTCCGGGTTGGTCATGCGATGCTTGGTTCGCTTATATTTGATTTGCGGGTCTGGAAATGTAATCCAAATTTCGTCCACTTCACGTGCTCCAAATAGTTGATCCACCAATTCAATTTGGGTGCGTAGGAAGGCCACATTTTGTATTTCTTCTTGAATCGCTGTTTTGGCACCTCGCCAAAAACGCGCCCCCTTTATGTCAATCCCAATAAAGTTTTTGTTCGGATTTCGCTTAGCCAGTTCAACAGTGTATTCTCCCTTTCCACAACCCAATTCCAATACAATTGGATTGTCATTTTTAAAAAAGGATGTCCACTTTCCCTTCCATCCAAATCCCTCCAAAATTTCGTCCCTAGTGGGTTGGATTACGTTGGAAAAAGTCTCGTTTTCCCTAAAGCGTTTCAGTTTGTTTTTACTTCCCACGGTACGTTTGGGTAAAATTTAATGTTTTGGCAAAACTAAGGAAATCCAAAGGCAAATTAAGTTTCATTTTTTTGTATTCATGCAAAGTTCCAAACGTATTTTGGTGGCCCCGCTCAATTGGGGACTTGGCCATGCCACAAGATGCATTCCCATAATCAATGCGTTATTGGCTGAAGGACATCAACCTTATATAGCTTCAGACGGTGTAGCCCTGGCTTTGTTACAAAAGGAGTTCCCTAATTTACCCGCTTTTGCCCTGCCCTCCTACAACATTACCTATGCCGAAAAAGGGAAGAATTTCAAAATTAAAATGATATGGGATTCCCCCAAGGTCATCAAGGCTATGGCAAAGGAGAAAAAAGCCGTGAAAAAATTGGTAAAAGAACACGGGTTGGATGGAATTATTTCGGACAATCGTATGGGGGCCTACTTTAAAAAGGTGCCTTGTGTTTTTATTACCCATCAGCTTAACGTGCTGTCCGGGAACACTACCTGGATGAGCACCAAAGCCCATCAGAAAGTCATTAAAAAGTTTGATGCGTGCTGGGTTCCCGATGTAAAAGGCAAACCGAATCTTACCGGAAAATTGGGACACTTAAAAAAGGAGAAGTTCAACATGGCCTATTTAGGCCCTTTGAGTCGGTTTGAGAAAATGGAAACGGAAATGAAGTATGATCTTATGGTTCTTCTCTCCGGCCCTGAGCCCCAACGCTCATTTTTAGAGGAAAAAATCTTGAATGAACTTCAAGGTTTTGAAGGCAGGGTGTTATTTGTCAAGGGTAAAATTGAATCTGTCCAGATCAAAGAGGAAATCCATACCCAAAAAGGTGTGATTAGCTTGTTCAATTTTATGCAGAGCAACGAATTGCAAATTGCCCTGAACCAAAGTGAAAAAGTGTTATGTAGGTCAGGTTATACCACCGTGATGGATTTGGCCAAACTGGAAAAAAAGGCCTTCTTTATTCCCACTCCCGGACAATACGAGCAGGTTTATTTAGCCAAACGCTTGCAAAAACAGCAATTGGCCCCGAGCTGCACCCAGGATGATTTTAGATTGGAAATGCTAAATCAAATCGAAGATTTTGAAGGGTTGAATCGATTTGAGACTTCAGTGAATTATTCCGAACTCTTTAGCGTTTTTTCCAAGGTAAAGGAAAACTCGGAACCTACCTCAACTTCACTTTCCACATAAATTTTTTCGTCATGCGCCTCAATGATGTGCTTTACGATGGAGAGGCCAAGTCCTGAACCGCCCTCGCTCCGACTTCCACTCTGGTCCACGCGATAAAACCGTTCAAATAGTCTGGGAATATGCTGTTTGGGGATTCCTTCCCCGTTATCAGTAACTCGAATGATGACCTTGTTTTTGATCAAGTTCTCCACGCTCACCTCCGTGGTTCCATTGGGGTGACCATATTTAATGGAATTGACCAATAAATTGCTCACCACTTGCTGGATTTTCTCCTTATCCGCATTCACAAAAATGGGCTCGGTATATTCCATATCAAAAGTGAGTGTTATCTCTTTTTGGGCCGCCTTCATTTCCAAAAGATCAAACACATTTTGAATGAGTTCGATAATATCAAAATCCTCCCGTTCCAGTTTTAAATCTCCTACCTCCAACTTGGTGATAAGATCCAAATCCTTAACAATGTAGATCAATCTTTCCACTCCCTTATTGGCACGGGTCAAGTATTTTTCCCTGATTTTTTTGTCGTTCATGGCGCCATCCAAAAGCGTAAGGATGTAACCTTGCACTGTAAACAGGGGGGTTTTCAATTCGTGGGAGACGTTCCCCAAGAAATCTTTGCGATATTCTTCCCTAATTTTTAAGGTATCGATCTCGATTTTCTTGTCCTGGGCAAACTTTTCAATCTCCTGGGTGAGGGTTTTCATGCTGGTGGTCACGGGTTTGGATGAGAAGGAAGTGGACTCCAATAAGGACACATCATCGTAGATTTTCTTGATTCTACGGTAAATAAATCGCTCCACCCTTATCTGTATAATGGAAAAGCATACCACAAAGCACAACAGCGCAAAGAGAACTGTGGGTAACCAGCTAAATTGATTTGAATAATAAAGAATCCCCCCGAACAGCAATGTGAGCACTGGGGTAATCAGCAGCGAGGATTTTATGGCAAAGGTGAATGATTTCCTGAGTTGTACGGCCATTATAGGACAAACTTATACCCTACGCCCTTAACGGTTTTAAAGTGCTCATCCCCAATTTTTCCACGTAGCTTTCTTATATGTACATCTATGGTTCTACCGCCAACAACCACTTCATTGCCCCAGACCTTATCCAAAATCACTTCCCTTTTGAACACCTTACTTGGTTTGGAGGTTAAAAGTGACAGTAGTTCAAATTCCTTTCTTGGGAGAATGATCTCTTCCCCTTTATTGATGATCTTGTATTCCTCCCGATTGATAATGATGTTGCCCACCTTGACAATGTCCTCGGTTTCGGCTTTTTCCTCTTTCAACCTTCTTAGAAGAGCTTTTACCTTACTTACCAAAACTTTTGGTTTGATGGGCTTGGTAATGTAGTCGTCCGCTCCTGCATCAAAACCAGCCACTTGGGAGTAATCTTCCCCACGAGCCGTCAAAAAGGTGATAATGGTGTTTTCCAGTCCTGGGGTATTGCGGATTATCTCGCAGGCCTCAATACCATCCATCTCAGGCATCATTACATCCAAAATGATGAGATGTGGGTTTTTCTTTTTGGCCTTGGCCACCCCTTCCACACCGTTTTTGGCGGTAAAGACTTCGTACCCTTCAGCAGCAAGATTATAGCTCACAATTTCCAGGATATCTGGCTCATCATCAACGAGTAATATCTTAATGTCCTTGGTTTTCATGGGATGGTATTTAATATGTTATTCATCCAAATGTAAAGATAATACTATAACCGCATAAATGCTTAACGTTCATTTAATGTGGTAACATTATTGTAACAATTTTCAAAAAAACACTTAACACGCGGGTAACATCGCTTTTACAGCACAGGTCTTTCTTTGCGCCATCTAGATTTAATACCTAATGAAATATATTTTATTGATTTTCACACTGTTTGTAGGATTACAAATTAGTGCGCAAGAGACCACGGGAAGCATCGTGGGTAAATTAACAGACAAAGAATTAAATAACGAGCCACTTGCCTTTGCAAATGTGCTAATTAAAGGTACAACTCAAGGTACCACATCCGATTTTGATGGGCTTTATGAGATTTCTGGAATCGAGCCAGGAACTTACACAGTAATATTCAGTTATCTGGGGTACGAAACGGTTGAAATCCCCAATGTTGAAATTATAGCGGACAAAGTAACCAATATTGATGTCCCTATGAGTGCATCTGCTGGCCTGGCCTTGGATGAAGTGGTGGTAACCACCGTTGCGCGTCAGGATTCTGAGGCCGCGTTGCTTTTAGATCAGAAAAGAGCGGTGGAAATAAAAACTTCCATAGGGGCGCAAGAATTGGCCAGAAAAGGTGTTGGTGATGTGGCCACAGCCGTTTCCAAAGTCACAGGAGTTTCCAAGCAAGAAGGTTCTGGAAACGTTTTTGTTAGAGGTTTGGGCGACCGATACAATGTAACCACTTTGAATGGTCTTCCACTTCCATCCAACGATCCTTCCAGAAAGAACATCGATTTGGGCATTTTTGGTACAAGCATTGTCCAATCCATCGGTATTGATAAGACCTATAGTATAAATAACTATGGAGATTTTGCCGGTGCGAACATAGATATTGTTTCCAAAGACTATAACGGATCTGGTTTCTTGGAAGTAGGATTGCAATCTGGAATTAACACCGTTGCTGCCGGAGAGGATTTCTACTTAAACGAAGGTCCTAATTACTCTGGGTTCTACAATACAAATTCGCCAGAGTTTCCTTTGAACAACTACAACTTTACCACAAGCTGGGATCGTGAAGATGGTGGAACTCCCGCAAACATTGGCGGCTCCATAAGAGGTGGGAACAGTTTTAATATCGGTGAAAATACACGTATCAATTTCTTCGCAACCGGGTCATTCAGTAATAGGTTCCAATACAGGGAAGGGATTAACAATGGGGGGGTAAACATTGGTACGGCACTGCCCAACTCCGAGTACGATTACGTGGGTTATCGATATTCCACCAATACCACCGCAATGGGTAATGTGGGATTAAGGCACAAAGACCACTCAATTAAGTACAACTATTTGTTCCTTAACACCTCAACCCAAAGACAGGACGAGTTTGAGGGAATCATAGACCGTGAAGATGACGCGCCCCAAGGAGGTGGTTTTGTTCAGCGTGCCACTTTTGAAAGAAATACGTTGTTTGTCCACCAATTATTGGGCGAACATGGATTTGGAAATCGCTTTGATGTAAACTGGGGAGCAGCCTATAACTTTTTGGCCAACAAAGTGCCGGACAGGAGACAAAACACCGTTCTTCCGGATAACAATAGTGAACCTGACGGGCCAAAATCTTTCCGTTTGGTTTCCGCAGCATCCAGTAATCACCGTTTTTTCCAAGATTTGGACGAGGAGGAGATTTCCGGGAACCTGGCCCTTACCTATAAGTTCAAGGCCAACGAGGATGATGACTTTGACGGTAAGTTAACTTTGGGATATAGTGGAAGGTTCAAAGATGTGGATTTTGAGGCAGAGCAGTTCAACTTCCAAATTTTGCTTAGGGATTCCAATAACAATCCTATTGATCAACCTTTGGTGGACCCTAGAAACATTGATGCTTACTTCAATCAGGAAAACCTTGTCAATGGGCTGTATCAAATAAGAACATTTAGAGGGCCTCTTTCCTTTGCAGGTGCATTGGAGCCCCAGTTCTATAATGGTAGTCAAGACATCCATGCCGGTTACTTCAATTTCGAATATAAGGTGAGTGACAAATTCACCATGCTTGCCGGGATTCGAGGAGAACAGATTAACCAATCCATCAATTGGAGCACGGTAATCCAGGGGGAAGGCAGCAATGAATTGGACAACTTTGAGGTACTGCCTTCTGTTTCCTTTAAATATGCCCTTAACGAGAAACAAAACTTAAGATTGGCTGCAAGTAAGACCTACACGCTGCCCCAATTTAAGGAAAGAGCACCTTTCTTGTTTCAAGAAGAGGTCAACCAGGATTCCTTTGGTAATCCAGATTTGCAAAGTTCCACCAACTACAATTTTGATGTTCGATGGGAATTGTTCCCATCCGCCAGTGAGGTGGTTTCTTTAACGGCTTTTGGTCGTTTCATCCAGGACCCTATCAACCAAATCACGGTAGCATCCGCTGCCAATGACATCAGTTGGGCCAATACTGGGGACAATGCAACTGCCATAGGAGCTGAACTTGAAGTGCGAAAGCAACTTTTCGAAATAGAAAAAGAAACCGCGGACAACATCCTTTCTGAGAGCCTTACAGTTGGTGCCAATTTCTCCTATTTGAACACCAACCAAAAATTGGATCCCGATAAAATTGCGGAAGAAACCACATTTACGGTAAGACCCACTTTTACAGAAACCAAGTTAAGTGGAGCATCTGACTTTATCGTAAATGCCGATGTAAGCTACTTTACTGAATTGCGGGAGGATAGAAATTTCCAGGCCACCATGGCGTTCAATTACTTTTCGGAGCGGGTATTTGCCCTTGGTTCAGAAGGTAGGGGCAACCTTATTGATAGAGGTGTTCCCACTTTGGATTTGGTGACCAAATTTCAGTTGAACAAGCATTTGACCTTTGGCCTGAACGCCAAGAACCTTTTGGATCCATCCGTGGAACGCTACCAAGACAATGCCAGTGGCAATATAGATCCCATTTTCGTAGAACGTGGTGTGTTGGAGGAAGAGGTAGACATCCTTACGTATAAAAAAGGAATCGATTTGAGGTTATCCATGACCTATAGATTCTAAGACCAAGTGTAATTTATTAATGACCAAATATAAATTCTCAATTACTTACTTCTAAAAAAACTAAAACAATGAAAAAAACGCTTTTAAAATTCATTTTTGGCCTTTCTACACTGACTTTCGTGGTCTCTTGTAGTAGTGATGATGGAGGAAGTAGCACTATTTTGGCTACTTGCAATGACAACATCCAAAATGGCGATGAAACGGGAGTGGACTGTGGAGGTTCATCTTGCAACGAATGCCCAGTTAATGCCGTAGAACTTTCTGGTGATGTGAACACGGATACTACCTTGGATGCATCTTTGGAATACAACCTGACCGATGCCTACATTATTAAATCCGGGTCTTCTTTGACCATTCCTGCAGGTACAACAATCAAAGCTGCTGGTGGTACAGCTGCCTTTATCGGTGTTGAAAGAGGAGCCCAAATATTTATTAACGGTACGTCTTCCAATCCAGTGGTGATGACTTCCGGCGCCGCTAATCCTGCTCCAGGTGACTGGGGTGGATTGGTTATTGCTGGAGATGCTCCAACCAACAAAGGAACCGATATCACTACTGAAGTGGGTGACTTGACCTACGGTGGTAGCACTGCAGATGACAATTCAGGATCTATCCAATACCTAAGGGTTGAGTATACCGGTGCAACTTTCTCCAATGACAAGGAGTTTAACGGAGTATCCTTGTTTGGAGTAGGTTCTGGAACTGTTTTCAGATATGTACAGTCCTTTAACGGAGGTGATGACGGTATTGAATTCTTTGGTGGTTCCGTTGATGGTGACTTCTTGGTGTCCATCGGTAGTGGTGATGATTCCATTGATTTTGCTGATGGATGGACTGGAAATGGTAGCAACTGGTACATTTCCGGTGGTGCCAAAGCAGGTATTGAAGGTTCCAACAACGGAGATAATGGTGATGCTACTCCAGTAACCACAACCATGTTGAGCAATATCACGGTTGTTGGTCCTACCAACGATGAAGGTGCCTTGTTCTTCAAAGAAGGTGGTGGTAACTTTACCATCGACAACTTCTATGTAAGCAACGCCAAAATCGGGGTAAGCGTTAATGATACAGATGCCCAGGCTATTGCCCGAATCGACAATGGTGATCTTACCATTACCAACATCCAATTTTCTGATACTCCAGCGGATTTTGAAGCAACAACCTATACTGGCGCCAACGACTTCTTTACAGAAGGTGTGGCCACAGGTGCTGGCAACGGGGCTGCTTCTCCGAATTGGGCTGCAGGATGGACAACAGGATTGGACAATAGTGGAGCTGGTACGGAAAACTTGGCCGGTGAAATTTCAGGGGACGTTACCCTTGATGCAGCTGTTGAGTACTTGCTAACAGGTGGTCTTGTAGTAAGAACTGGTGGTTCCCTTACTATACCAGCCGGAACTACAATCAAAGCTGCTGGCGGTACTGCTGCCTTTATTGGAGTTGAAAGAGGAGCTCAAATCTTCATCAACGGGGAAGCTGACAATCCAGTTGTAATGACTTCTTCCAGTACAACCCCTACCCCTGGGGATTGGGGCGGTTTGGTAATCGCAGGGAATGCTCCTACAAACAAAGGAAACGATATCACTACTGAGGTGGGTGATCTTACCTATGGTGGAAATGTCGCTGATGACAATTCAGGATCTATCCGATACCTAAGAGTGGAGTACACGGGTGCCACTTTCTCCAACGATAAGGAGTTTAACGGGGTTTCCTTATTTGGTGTTGGTAACGGTACTACTTTCGAATACGTACAATCCTTTAATGGAGGTGATGACGGAATCGAGTTCTTTGGCGGTACAGTAAACGGCAACTACTTGGTTTCCATTGGTAGTGGAGATGATTCCGTTGACTTTGCTGATGGTTGGACAGGAAATGGTAGCAACTGGTACATCGCAGGTGGTCAAAAAGCAGGTATTGAAGGTTCCAATAACGGAGATGATGGAGATGCCACTCCCGTGACTACAACCACATTGAGCAACATTACGGTTGTAGGACCAGTGACCGAAGGAGCCCTATTCTTCAAAGAAGGAGGCGGAAACTTTACAATTACCAACTTCTACACTAGCGGAGTGGATCTTGGAGTAACCGTAAAAGACACTGATACAGAGGCGGCTGTTAGAATTGAGGCGGATGCCCTATCCATTGACCCAATGCAGTTTGCCAACCCTGCGACTGGATTTGCACAAACAGATTATGTTGGTGCCAACCAAGATTTTATCGTGGAAGGTGATAATACCGGAGCTGGGAACGGTGCCGATCAACCCACTTGGGCAGATGGCTGGACCACAGGTTTTTAAGTCTTGACAAAAGTTTGTTTTTATTAAAAAAGCCCCCTTACGGGGGCTTCTTTTTGCACTTCATCGAAAAGTGTGGGTTTTTTCCTTAGCCAATTCCCAATCGGATACCAATTTATTTATATTTGTGGCATAGCCTTTGTAACCAATACTTTATGAAGCACCTTTACCTCGTCTTTTTCTTTTTTGTTTGTTCCCTTGGATTCGCCCAGAGTTCCCAAGCAGGTTCAGATATTGACGGGTTTAAGTTGTACCCCAATCCAGTTACTTACGGCAAGGTCTATATTGAGACCACCCAAAATGCACCCAAGAAAATTCTCATTTTTGACGTTTTGGGCACCCAAGTACTTCAAACCACTATTTTAGGAAAGGAACTCAACCTGTCCAATCTGGATAAAGGAGTGTATATCCTAAGGGTATTTGAGCATAATAAAGTGGCTACCAGAAAGCTCATTATCAAGTAGTTTCCCCTATTTTAGGTTGCATTTCATCGGACACACATCAAAATAAGCCACTTTCCCAACACATTTCCTTGTTTCACAACATTTTATAGCCATTATAGCCTTGTTTATCTACTTTTATACTGCTTATACCCAAATCAGCATGTATGAAGAAAATCTACTTTATTCTCATTATGGCTTTACCTCTTTTCTCTTTCGGGCAGGAATTGGTCAGTGTTAACACTGAACAGGTACAGGAGCTTCAGGGATTTAAAATGTATCCCAACCCAGTTTATGGGGACGAGGTCTATGTTACCACTGCAACCAACGGTACCAAGCAGATTAAGATTTATGATGTATTTGGCGAAGTTGTGCTAACTGACAGAATCTCCACCAATACACTTAACGTATCCCGATTGGTTCCAGGTGTTTATGTACTTCAAGTGACGGAAGACAAAAAAACCATGACACGAAAACTGGTCATTAAATAGCCGCAACTTATACCGCCCTTCTTTAGAAGGGCATTTTTTTTGGGTACTTTTACGGCCCAATGAATAGTTCGCTATCCCAACGTATTTTTTCAATTGCTACCGCTGCGGAATTTGAGGCATTGACCTTGGAAATTTTTGGATTTCAATACCAAAACAACAAAGTCTACAGAACCTATTGCGAACATTTGGGCAAATCCCCGGACAAGGTGCACTCCATCGCAGCCATCCCCTTCCTGCCTATCGAGTTCTTTAAGTCATTTAGCATCACATCTTCCAATAATCCTGCTGAAGCCATTTTTGAAAGCAGCGGAACCACTGCTGGTTCTACCAGCAAACATTATATCACCGATTTAAGTCTATACAAGCAAAGTTTTAGTACTGCGTTTCAGGCTTTTTATGGCGATGTGAAATCCTATTGCATTCTTGCCCTATTGCCCTCTTATTTGGAAAGAGAAGGTTCGTCCTTGGTATATATGGTCAACGATTTGGTTTCAAAATCAGAGCATCCTGATAGTGGTTTTTATCTTGATGAACTTTCAACACTAAAAGAAAAACTAATGGCACTGGAAGCTACAGGAACCCAAACTTTGCTCATTGGGGTATCCTTTGCCCTGCTGGATTTGGCCGAACAATTTCCGATGTATCTAAAGCACACCACCATAATGGAAACCGGGGGAATGAAAGGACGAAGAAAGGAACTGATTCGGCAAGAATTACATGGAATATTAAAAAATGCTTTTAAGGTTGATTCCATACATTCTGAATATGGGATGACCGAATTACTATCCCAGGCCTATTCCAAAGGCAATGGCATTTTCCAAACCCCGCCATGGATGAAAATCCTGACTCGGGACACAGAAGACCCCCTGAGCTTGCAATCCCATCAAAAAACTGGGGGAATAAAAGTGATTGATTTGGCCAATATAAATTCCTGCTCCTTTATTGCGACCCAGGATTTGGGTAAAACTTTTTCTGATGGGTCTTTTGAGGTTTTGGGCCGTTTTGACCACTCTGATGTTCGGGGCTGCAACCTAATGGCCCTTTAGTCTTTGGAATAATAGTAGGTAATCTCATCGTCAGCAATCAAAGGCTCATCTACAAATGTTAGGGTTAATGTATCTCCCTCTTCTTCATAGGTGTATTCCCTACCTTCAATACCAATTACGCCGTTGTTATCCGTGTAGGTATAAGTGCCCGCAGGGGCAATGAATTCATTCTCGGAATCATTTTCGATCACCACGCTTTGCGTTTCTTCGTTAAACTGAATGGTGTGTGTACTAAAATCAAAGTCCTCCCCAAAAAAGCAAAAACAGACCACATTGTCCAAAACCCACTTGTCATCACTTGGATTGATATCATCATCCGAAGTACATCCTGAGACCATAAGGACTAGAAATAAAAATATGACGTTCTTCATCGTTAAAGCAATTGTTCCCTTAGAAGATGAAAAAATTGTGGAACGTTGCGCGACCTATTCTGCTACAAGAACAAAATAATTTCGTCTTCCTCTTTGCAGTATGACAAATTTACCATTGATAAGATCCTCTTCAGAAATCAAATAACCTTCCTTTACTTTTTGTTTGTTGACGGAGATGGAATTCTGCTTCAATTCCCTGCGTGCCTCCCCGTTGGATCCCAAAAATCCCGTCTTGGCTGCCAAGGCTCCAATCATATCCAAGCCAGGGGTCAGCTCACTTTTGGAAACGGTGGCTTGGGGAACCCCATCAAATACATCCAAGAATGTTTTTTCATCCAAGGCTTTGAGGTCCTCCGAAGTGGACTTTCCAAAAAGAATATTACTGGCCTTGATAGCGTTTTCCAAGTCCTCTTTGGAGTGGACCATAGTGGTTATCTCCTCGGCCAATTTCTTTTGCAAGGCCCTCAAGTGAGGTTCTTGCTTATGGCTTTCCACAAGCGTTTCAATTTCCTTTTGGGTCAAAAAGGTGAAGATCTTAATGTATTTCTCAGCATCTTCATCTGAGGTGTTCAACCAATACTGATAAAACTTATAAGGAGAAGTGCGTTCGGCATCCAACCAGACATTCCCGCCTTCGGTCTTTCCAAATTTGGTGCCGTCAGCCTTGGTAATCAAAGGACAGGTCAAAGCAAAACCTTTTCCGCCACCAATCCTTCTGATCAGCTCGGTTCCCGTGGTAATATTCCCCCATTGATCACTGCCCCCCATCTGCAGGGTGCAATTATGGTGCTGGTACAAGTATAAAAAGTCGTATCCTTGAACCAATTGATAGGTAAATTCCGTAAAAGACATGCCCTCTTTAGCATCGGAAGAAAGTCTCTTTTTTACAGAATCCTTGGCCATCATATAGTTTACGGTGATGTGCTTGCCCACGTCTCGGATGAAATCCAGGAATGAGAAATCCTTCATCCAGTCATAGTTGTTTACCAAGACAGCAGCATTGGGCGCATCACTATCAAAATCCAAAAATCTCCCCAATTGGGATTTGATGGCTTCTTGGTTGTGCCTAAGCGTAGCTTCGTCCAAAAGGTTACGCTCTGCAGACTTTCCAGACGGGTCGCCAATCATTCCTGTAGCTCCCCCAACCAAAGCAAAGGGCTTATGTCCGGCCAATTGAAAATGGCGCAGCATCATTACACTGACCAAATGGCCAATATGTAAGGAATCCGCTGTTGGATCTATACCTACATAAGCAGCCTGCATTTCCTCCATCAAATGCTCCTCGGCTCCGGGCATTATATCATGAATCATTCCCCTCCACTGCAGTTCCTGCACAAAATTCTTTTCCATTACCATTGCTTAAGCATAGCTGCAAATATAAAATGAAGATCTTACTTACTTCAATAAATCCAATGCAAATAGGTATTTTTATCCCATGATTTTGGTTACAGGAGGTACTGGTTTAATAGGCTCCCATTTGCTATTCCAATTGGTGCAAGACGGAAAGTCGGTAAAAGCCACCTATCGTAACCAAAAATCCTTGGAAAAAGTCTCCAAGATATTTGATTACTACTCAGACCAACCAGAATCACTTTTAGACAAAATTACTTGGGTCCAAGCTGATATTACCGATGTAGGCACATTGGAAAAGGCTTTCAAGGATGTGACCCATGTCTACCACTGTGCCGCATTGATCTCTTTTGATCCCAGGCAATTGGATCAGCTCATACAAGCCAATTCCGAAGCCACTGCCAACATGGTAAATCTTTGTATTGCGAACGGGGTGAAAAAACTCTGTTATGTGAGTTCCATAGCTGCCATTGGCCCTAGTGTTAAGGGAAAGATGGCCACCGAGGAAAATGAATGGAACGAAGCCAACGTTTCGGTCTATGGACTTACCAAGCACGATGCCGAACTGGAGGTTTGGCGGGGAAGCCAGGAAGGTTTGCCCGTAGTTGTCGTAAACCCTGGAGTGGTTCTGGGCCCGGGTTTTTGGAAATCGGGCAGCGGTTCTTTCTTTACCTATGCTAAAAAAGGTAAAAGACATTTTATTCCCGGAGGAACCGGATTTGTCTCGGTCAATGATGTCACCAGGGCCATGACCCACTTGATGGATTCAGACATCAACAATGAACGATTCATTTTAGTGAATGAAAATCTAACCTACTCCGAATTTTTTAAAAGAATATGTAATCGTTTGGGTGTAACCCATCCAGACAAGCCCATCCCTTTTTGGATGCTGGAACTGTTTTGGCGTTGGGACGGATTGCGAAGCAAACTTAGAGGGAAAAGGCGACGACTCACAAAAAATATGGTCAAGGGCATGTACAGGAGGGAAATCTACAACAACACCAAAATAAAAAGGGCCTTGGATTTTACCTATGATAATCTGGATGAAACCTTGGATTTTTGTTGCGAGAAATTTAAATCCTAGTTCACTTCCTGCTCCTTTTTGGAAGCTTTAGAAAGGTTGGTGGAATCCCGATTTTGCTTTCGGGCTTTTCGCACACTGTCATTCTTTTTCTTGGTAACCCCTTCCATAGCATTTTTTCTTCGCTCCAATATGGCATCCACCTCTTCATAAATGGCCTGGTATTCCAAGGGTACGGAAGCGTAGTAGAGATCACTTTCCACAAACTGGACACTATCTATTCCGTGTTTATCAAACAGGTAGTCCATGATGGTGATTCCCTTGTATTCCAGAATGGGTTCCAAATTGTCGCCTCCCGCTTTGAGCAATGCCAAATCATGGAAGATTTCAACCATTTTTTCCTTGGGAATCAGGTTTTCCGGTTTATCAATAACTGCTTCCCCACATGCCAACAGTAGAAGCCCTAAGCAGCAAAGAAACATACGCTTCATTATCATCTATTGAAAGTTAACCTTTTAGCCTTGCGTTCGGCGCTAAAATTACCTTGGTCAAATGCCAAATGCCCATTGACAAAGGTCCGTACTATTTCAGAACCAAAAGTAACACCTTCAAACGGAGACCAGCCACATTTGTAAAGAATATTGGATTTTTTAACCGGATTTTGTGAATTTCGCTTCACTTGTACCAAATCGGCATAGTATCCTTCCCGAATAAAACCTCTTCGGTCCAAATCAAAAAGCTTTGCTGGATTGTGGCACATTTTTTCCACCATTTTTCCCAAGCCTATTTTGCCTTCCTCTTCCTTTTGCAACATGGCCAAAAGAGCATGCTGTACCAGTGGCCCTCCTGATGGTGCTTTGGTGTAAGGGTTGTTCTTTTCTTCCAAGGTATGCGGGGCATGGTCCGTGGCCACAATGTCAATCCGATCATCCAACAGGGCTTCCCAGAGTTTTTCCCTATCTGCGGCCGTCTTGACCGCAGGGTTCCATTTGATCAAGGTTCCCTTTTTTTCGTAATCCTCATCTGAAAACCACAAATGATGAATGCAGACCTCAGCCGTGATTTTCTTGTCTTCCAAGGGGATGGTATTGGTAAACAAATCGGTCTCCACGCCTGTGGAAACATGGAAAACATGAAGTCTTGCCCCTGTCTTCTTGGCCAAAGCAATAGCCTTTGAAGAGGAAAGATAACAGGCTTCACTACTTCGGATAATGGGATGGAGTTTTATGGGAATGTCATCCCCATATTGCTGGGTGTAATGGGCCATATTGGCTCTAATGGTGCCTTCATCCTCGCAATGTGCAGAAATCACCATTTCCGTGTTGGAAAAGATTTTTTCCAAAACCTCTTCGTTATCCACTAACATGTTACCCGTTGAGGAACCCAAAAACAACTTCACTCCCGAGCAAGCATTTTTGTCCAGACGCTTCAATTCCTCCAGATTGTTATTGGTGCCCCCAAACAGAAAGGAGTAATTGGCAAAGGAATCCTTGGCCGCAACGGCAAATTTTTCTTCCAGTTTCTCAATTGTTGTGGTCTGGGGATTGGTATTGGGTTGCTCCATGAAGGTGGTAATCCCGCCCGCTATGGCCGCCCTACTTTCGGTGGCAATGGAACCTTTGTGGGTAAGACCAGGCTCTCTAAAGTGCACCTGATCATCTATGATTCCTGGAAGCAAAAGGTCGCCCTTTAAATCTATGACCTGGGCATGTTCGTCCGAGATATCGGGATCAATTCGGGAAATCAATTCTCCATCCAAAAGTATGTCTGTCTCAAAAATCTGGTTTTCATTGACAACTTTGGTATTCTTTAATAGGGTCTTTGACATGCTAAAAACTCTTTTTGAAAAATATACTTCTGAACTTCATGGCAATCACTCCAAAAATGGCTTCCCTGACAATGGAAGAATTCATCTTGGATTTACCATTGACACGATCGGTGAATATGATAGAGACTTCCTCAATCTTGAATTTTTTGAGATAGGCGCGGTATTTCATTTCAATTTGGAAGGCGTAGCCTATAAATCGCACCTTGTCCAAATCAATGGCTTCCAACACCTTTCTATGATAGCAAACAAAACCGGCTGTGGGGTCATGCACCTTCATTCCTGTGATGATTTTTACATAGAAGGAGGCCCCATAACTGAGTAAGATTCGGAACAAGGGCCAATTAACAACATTGACGCCTTTTTTGTATCTGGATCCAATCGCAACATCTGCCCCATTTAAACAGGCTCTGTGCAATCGGGAAAGATCGGCGGGGCGATGGGAGAAATCCGCATCCATTTCAAAAATATAATCGTAATCCCTTTGCAAGGCCCATTTAAAACCATGAATATAGGCTGTTCCCAGTCCTGACTTTTCTTTTCGGACTTCCAGGAACAAGCGCTCAGGAAATTGCTCTTGAAGTACGCGTACGTTTTGTGCGGTGCCATCAGGGGAATTATCGTCAACCACCAAAACATGGAAATTCTTTTTAAGATCAAAAACCGTTTTTATGATAGCCTCAATGTTCTCAATTTCATTGAAGGTGGGTATGATCACAATGCCATCTACCATTAGCGCACAATTAGAGTGCAAAAATAAGCTTTTCTGCTTAGCGGAAGGCTACAGTTTTAGCACTGTTCCAATTAAGGTATTTACCTTTATTTGTACCTTTGGCCCATCTAAACTCCAATTGATGACCCAAAAGTTTCCCAGGTTGTTTTATCTTCTTCTGGCCGCTCTTTTTGTTCTCAATCTCATTCAAGCATCCTTCACGGAACTCATTTTTGACGAGGCTTATTATTGGTATTATGCCCAAAATTTGGATTGGGGGTATTTTGACCATCCGCCCATGGTGGCCTTCCTGATTGAGATTAGCAGTTGGTTCTTTGATGGCGAATTGGGGGTTCGTTTCATGAGTTGCCTGCTATCGGTTGGCACCTATGTAGTGCTATGGTCAGCCATTGATCATCCCAAGAAAAAGGAGTATGTATGGCACTTCTTTTTGCTGCTGTTCTCCATGACTTTGATGAACGCCTATGGTTTCTTTACCCTGCCGGACACTCCGTTGCTCTTCTTTACGGCCTTGTTTCTGCTGCTGTATAAAAAGTTTCTGGAAAACCCCACTTATTGGACAACCATTGCTTTAGGCCTGGTCATGGCAGCTTTGATGTACAGTAAGTACCATGCCGTTTTGGTCATCCTCTTTGTTTTTCTGTCGAACATAAAACTGGTGTTCAACGGAAAAGCCTGGTTGGCCGTGGTTGTGGCTCTATTGTGCTATGTACCGCATTTTATGTGGTTGTTTGAGCACGACTTTGTTTCCATTAAATACCATCTTTTTGAAAGGCCCAATCAAGCCTATTCTTTTGAAAAATTTACATTGGGATACTTCCTTAATCTCGTGGCTATTTTTGGCCTCTTGTTCTATTGGGTATACTTTGCATTGATCAAGGATAAAGATTCCGATAAATTTTCAAAGGCCCTTCGTTTTCTAACTTATGGGGTTATCCTGTTCTTTTTTGTATCCAGTTTTAACCGTAGGGTACAGACCCAATGGGTGATCATCATTTCCATTCCCTTGGCCATCATTGCCTTTAAGCATTTGATTGAAAATGCCCAAAGCCGAAAATGGATGTTTAGAATGGGCATTGCCAGTGCCATTTTAATGTTCTATGCCAGGGCCTGGTTGATCCATCAGCCCCTTTTACCTTTGGTTTATGAAGCCCATGGAAACAAGGCTTGGGTAAACGATCTGGATTCCAAATTGGGGGATGCCTTTGTGGTATTTGAAAATTCTTATCGCAGAGCTCCCATGTATGAGTTTTATACTGGAAAACCTTCTTTTTCCTTGAACAATGCCTTCTACAGAAAAAATCAGTATTCCATTGACGGTTCCGAAGAAAGGATGAGGGGTAAAAATATTGCCATGGTATCCATGTATCGTAAAAGTGGTGATTTCTCGTACCTCAACGCAAAGGGAACCCAGTTTTTTGGGGTGTTTATGGATGATTTTTATTCCCTTCGCAAATTGGCTTGCATTTCGGAAAAGAACACTGACAACGGGGAATGGAATCTAAAGGTTTATAATCCCTATCCCTTTGATGTTGCCTTGGACAGTTTGAATTATGCTATGGCCTATACGGATGTTTACAAGAAGGTTAGGGGTAGCGTACCACTTAACGTAGAAGCTATAAACCCACAACAAACAATCCTTAAGTCGAAGGATACGGCTTATTATAAATTTCAATTCCCAAAGTCCGAAAAATTGGAAAATGCGGGCTATTTTAGGATTGGTTTGGGGTACGGAAGCCTAATCCCCGGACTGAATGGAACTCCCATAAAGATTGAAGATGGAACCCATTAGCAAAACGGTTGAATCATTGGATTGGATGACCATGGTGCTATTTTTTAGCATGATGGTACTTGCCCTGGGAAAATATCTGTTCCAAAACAAGTTCCTGAATTTTATGATACTCCCGTTCAACAACAAGTACGTGGTCCTGAATAATAAAAAGGGGAGGCTCTTGAATTGGTTCCATATTTTATTGACGATTTTTCAATTGATCAATCTATCCTTGTTCCTCTTTTTGGCACAAAAGGCCTTTTACCCAATGGCTCCGGAAGATTATCTGTACAGTTTCTTCATCATATTAGGTGGTGTGCTGTTGTTTCAGTTAATAAAACTGTTGCTGCAACTAGGGAAGGGGATTGTTTTTAATACCCAGGGAATGGTCATTGATTTACTGTTCAACAAAACTTCCTACCTCAACCACAGTAGTTTGGTCATGTTTGTAGCCAATATTGCCTTGGTGTATATATATAAGGACTCCCAGATTGCTATTTATGCGGCATTAATCTTAATTATTTCCATTAATGCCATAGGAATCTTCAAGCTGATGAAGAACCATCAAAAAGTCATAATTTCCCACTTTTTCTATTTTATTTTGTACCTTTGCACACTCGAAATTGCGCCCCTAGTAATAGTTGGAAGCTATCTAAAAGATTGAAAGCTTATGAAAGTAAAGACAATTTTGGTTTCCCAACCAGAACCCAAAATAGAAAATTCCCCCTATTCACGACTCATCGAAAAAGAAAAAGTAAAGGTAGATTTCAGACCTTTTATTCATGTTGAGGGAGTTCAGGCAAAGACCGTGAGGCAGCAGAAAATTGATCTCAACAATTTTACCGCTATCATCTTGACCAGCAGAAATTCTGTGGATCATTTCTTTAGAATAGCTGAGGAAATGCGATTCAAGGTGCCAGATACCATGAAATATTTTTGTCAGTCAGAGGCTGTGGCCTACTACCTTCAAAAGTATGTGGTTTATCGCAAGCGGAAAATATATGTAGGTAAGCGAACCTTTCCTGAATTGGTTCCCCTTATCAAAAAATACAAGGACGAAAAGTTCCTTTTACCTTCATCGGATACCTTAAAAGCGATTGTTCCACAAGCCCTTGATGAATTGGGAGTGGATTGGAAAAGAGGAATTTTTTACAAAACGGTCATCAGTGATCTTTCCGATCTTAGGGATGTTTATTATGATGTTTTGGTATTCTTTAGCCCATCGGGTATTGAATCCCTATTGAAAAACTTCCCCGATTTTGAACAAAAAAATACCCGCATTGCGGTATTTGGAAATAGCACCGTTAAGGCCGCCACTGAAGCTGGTCTTCGAATAGACATTCAGGCACCTACTCCTGAAACGCCATCCATGACCATGGCGCTTCAGAAGTACATTACCAGTGTGAACAAATAGAAGATTACTATATCTAAGCATAAAAAAGCCCCGATAAATCGGGGCTTTTTCTTTTAAAAGGTATATCGTTGCGGGCCTCCCCGTCTTATCTCTTCGCTGGCATAGGCCTCAAACTTCTTAAAGTTTTCCCGAAAAGCATTGGTCAGTTTAAAGGCTGTTTTATAGTAAGCCTCATCATCGTTCCAGGTTGCCCGCGGACTTAGTACGCTGGTAGGCACACCTGGGCATTCCCTTGGTTGTGCAACCCCAAAAACGGAATGAATGTGGTATTTATCATAGCTATAAAGACCCAGCTCCCCACTTAGAGCTGCACTGATCATGGCTCGGGTATATTTCAGCTCCATCCGTTTGCCCACTCCGTAAGGACCTCCGGTCCATCCCGTATTGATAAGCCAAACGTCCACTCCTGATTCCTGCATTTTCTTGCTCAACATTTCTGCGTAAACCGCAGGATGCAATGGCATAAAAGGAGCTCCAAAGCAAGCGGAAAAAGAAGGTTGTGGCTCAACCACACCAGCTTCGGTTCCTGCCACTTTTGCCGTATATCCGGAAATAAAGTGGTATGCCGCCTGGGCGGGAGTCAATTTTGAAATGGGAGGCAAAACCCCAAAAGCATCGGCAGTTAAAAAGAAAATGTTCTTCACATTCTTTCCTATGGAAGGTTGCTGGATATTCTCAATATGATAAATGGGATAGCTAACCCTGGTATTCTGAGTGATGGAAGTGTCTGCAAAATCAACAACTCCTTGATCATCCAAAATCACGTTTTCCAAAATGGCACCTTGCTTAATGGCTCCATAGATTTCAGGTTCCTTCTCCGCAGAAAGATCAATGACCTTGGCATAACATCCGCCTTCAAAATTAAATACGGTATTTTGGGCCGTCCACCCATGCTCGTCATCTCCAATCAGTTTACGGTTGGGATCCGTGGAAAGTGTAGTCTTCCCTGTCCCGGACAAGCCAAAAAATAAAGCGGTATCACCATCTTCCCCAACATTGGCAGAGCAATGCATTGGTAAGGTATTTTTAAAGACCGGTAGAATGAAGTTCAATGCAGAAAAAATTCCCTTTTTGATCTCTCCAGTGTATCCGGTTCCGCCAACAAGGGCAATTTTTCTTGAGAAGTTGAGAATGGCAAAATTATGTTGTCTTGTTCCATCAATTTCTGCATTCGCCATAAAGCCCGGTGCGTTTACCACGGTCCATTCAGGGTCAAAGGATTCCAATTCCTCCGCAGTTGGTCTTATAAACATGTTGTACGCAAACATGTTGGACCAAGGATACTCGTTTATTACCCGTATGTTGAGCTTGTAGTCATCCTCCGCACAGGCATAACAATCCCGAACAAAAAGCTCCTTTTCGTTAAGATAATTAATGACCTTGTCATACAATTTGTCAAATTTCTCCGGTTCAAATGGGATGTTGATGTTTCCCCACCAGATTTTTTCCTCGGTGATGTTGTCCTTAACGATAAAACGGTCCATAGGTGACCTACCGGTAAACTCTCCCGTATTGACCGCCAAGGCCCCTGAAGAAGCCTCCTTTCCCATTTTCTTTTCTATCGTCAACCCGTGTAACTCATTGGGAGACAACTGATAATGCACATTGTTGTGCGCTATTCCATACTGCTTTAACGAAATCGATTTCGTAACTGGTGTATAGGTATCCATTTTGATGTTTTAAAATTGGTACAAAGCTAGAAAAATCTAACTGCTACCAAACCAATTTTGTGATTAATTCCCTTATTTTTTAGCTAAAATGCAATACCCTAGAAAGCCCCAGGCAAAGATGAGAACAGTGCCCCCTAAAGGCGTCAACAGCGCAATGGTTTTGAAGTCAAAAGCAACCAAACTATTAATTGACAACAAATAGATGGAACCTGAAAAGAGAATGACACCGATAACAACCAGCCTGAAAACCGTTTTTTGCTTTTTAAGATCCAATGCATTCCATGTCCCCAAAAAAAGAAGCAAAAGGGCATGGTACATTTGATAGCGCACCCCGGTCTCAAAACTTCCCACGGCATCTACTGATATTAATTTTTCCAGCCCATGGGCACCAAAAGCACCCAATACTATGGCCAATAAACCCATTACAATTCCACCCAACAATATTGTTCTGTTCATAACTTTATAACTATGTTTTTTTAGAAATATAACAATTTGATACCTTAGTAGCCGTTTTAATCAAAAGTAACCAAATCGTATGGTCCGAACTATTTTGGTCGTTGGAGCCGGCAAGTCTACTTCGTATTTGTTGGATTATCTGCTTAAAAAATCAACAGAGGAGAAACTTAGGTTGATTATTGGCGATCTACGTCCAGAAAATATTCCAGCTGATATCGCATCCCATCCCAATTGCGATGTTATTCAACTGGATATCCTTAATGATGATGCCAGAAAAAAAGCCATTGAAGTCTCCTCTTTGGTAATTTCCATGCTGCCGCCTAGTATGCACATCAAAATTGCCCAGGATTGTATCCTGTACAAAAAACATTTGGTCACTGCTTCCTATGTCAGCAAGGAAATTGAAGCTCTGGACCCCGAAGCCAAGAAAAATGGACTGGTCTTCATGAACGAAATTGGCTTGGATCCCGGCATTGATCATATGAGTGCAATGGAGGTGATAGACCGGATTAGGGACAAGGGTGGAAAAATGTTGTTGTTCGAATCTTTTACCGGAGGTCTGGTTGCCCCGGAAAACGACTCTAACCTTTGGAGCTATAAGTTCACCTGGAATCCAAGAAATGTGGTGGTGGCAGCCCAAGGTGGTGCAGCAAAGTTCATCCAAGAGGGAACCTATAAATACATTCCATATCAGAAAATTTTTAGAAGAACAGAGTTGGTCGAAATTGAAGGCTATGGGGATTTTGAGGTGTATCCCAATAGAGATTCCCTCAAGTATCGGGAGGCCTATGGTTTAGAAGATGCCTTGACGCTTTTTAGGGGCACCATGCGGCGCGTTGGTTTCTCCAAGGCATGGCACATCTTTGTGATGCTGGGCATGACGGACGATACTTATGCGGTTGAGAATTCCGAAGGGATGTCTTACCGCGAATTTGTGAACCTTTTCCTTCCTTATTCGCCCACAGATTCGGTGGAACTGAAGTTGCGTCATTATCTCAAAATAGATCAAGATGACATCCGATGGGGAAAATTACTGGAACTCAATCTGTTTGATGATTCCAAGAAAATCCCGTTGAAAAATGCCACTCCGGCCCAAATGCTGCAGTACATTTTGGAAGATAGCTGGACCTTGAACCCTGACGAAAAGGATATGATCGTGATGTATCACAAATTTGGATACGAGCTGGACGGCAAAAAGAAGCAACTGGATGCCAATATGGTAGTGCTTGGTGAGAATCAGACCTACACCGCCATGGCCAAGACAGTGGGCTTGCCCGTTGCCATGGCAGCGCTGCAAATACTAAACAAAAAAATTGTCACTCCTGGGGTTCAAATTCCCATTGCCAAGGAAGTATATGGTCCCATACTTGAAGAACTCAAATCCTATGGCATTCATTTTAACGAATACCAAGTGCCCTATTTAGGATATAATCCAGACTCTATAGGAAATTAGGCTTTTGTTGTTTTTAGGTATCTTTAGTTTCGAATAAGAAGCTTTTGATGAGAAACACAAACAAATCCGTTAAGATTGACGGTATAGATAAAAAAATCCTAAGGTTTTTGATGGAGGATGCGCGCAAGCCTATTTTGGAAATTGCAAGAAGTATTGGCATTTCCGGGGCAGCAATTCACCAGCGTCTTCGCAAACTGGAAAGTTCGGGACTTTTGTCGGGTTCCAAATTCGTTATCAATCCAAAGGTATTGGGGTACACGACCATGGCCTACATCGGAATTTTCTTGGATAAAGCCATGTCCAATCCGCAAGCTGTAAAAGAGCTTGAAAAAATCCCTGAAGTACTGGAATGCCACTATACAACTGGAAATTGGTCCATCCTCATTAAAGTTTTGTGTAAGGATAATGAGCATTTGATGACTGTACTCAATAAAAAAATCCAACAAATTGAAGGAGTGTCCCGAACAGAAACTTTTATTTCACTCCACCAGCAAATCGACAGACAGATTTCCATTTAGGTCATTCATGAAACAATTTTTGTTTGCTTTTTTATTGGGACTCTCCATGTTCTATTCATATGCCCAGCGTAGTTATGATCCCATGATTTATTCGCACCAAATACAGGTGCAGCATGATAATGACTTCCTGGCATTGACAGACCGCTACTACTCTTCCGGGCTATTTATCTCGTATCAAAAGTTGTTATCAAAAGGGATTTTTGGCGAGTATGAACAACTTGGTTTCAAACTTGGGCAAGAAGTCTATACACCATCCCAAACCCAAAGCACCAATACAAATGTATTCGATAGGCCTTATGCAGGGTTTTCGGGAATTTGGATCAACTGGTCGCTAAGCAAGCAAAATCAGCTGTTTGAATTGGAGTCCCTTTTAGGTTTTGTGGGGCCTGATTCTGGAGCGGGAGGACTGCAACGCTGGTACCACAGGGCCATTGCCATTTCAGATTCGCCCATTTGGGTGGAGGAACTACACAATAGTTTTCACACCAATCTATATTTCACCTATACCAAGGAATGGGAACTTGCTCCCAACCCTTTTGGCATCAGGTTGGCCGCACAACCAAAATTGGCCGTTGGATCTAGGGATATTTATGCCAGTAGTGAGGCCATTTTTCATTTTGGCAGGCGGAATCCGATAGGTAAGAGCATTGCATTTAACCGCTTGGGCAGTAACGCCAGGGAAATCTACTTCGCCCTAAGGTTCATGTACAAGCAGGTATTTTACAATGGTTTGATAGAAGGTAATTTGTTTGGTGACAACTCGCCTGTATTGGGCATTCCAAAGAACAGCCTCTTCCGTATTGGGTTTGATTTCAACCATCGCTTTGATGTTCATGATTACCGCGTTGGAATTCGATATAATACGGCAGAAACCCCCAGCTCCAAATCCCATGCTTATATTGTGCTCGCCTATAGCCGTAGTTGGTGATAGGAAAATGCACTTCATACAGAAGTATTTGTATTCAATCTAAATAAAGATTACTTTTGCTCTTCCATGAGGGTAGTGTACCAATCCACATATTATACATTGTACCAATCTGAAAGCGAACGCTGCTTTTATATCGATTTTGTGCAAAAGACTGTAAAGATGTCCTTTTGTCAACTATTGGCTCTTAGACATAAAGTACTGTCCATCCCCATTGAAGACCACTTTGACAGTGACCTGAACAAACACGGCTTTGAACTTTTGCAACTCTGCAACAAAGAACACCTCTTTATTCTCAATACCTTGGAGGTGTTGGATCTAAAATCACTTGTTGACCAGGGATTTGTTTTGCTTGGGGTATCCGCCAATTCAGAAGCGCTCTCCATATAGATTAGTGCTGCTTATTTTTATTCAATCTAAAACTCCTTATAAATAAAGTACTTGGCCCATTAGCTAGCTTAATTTCCATACTTTTATAGTAGGATAATGAATTATTGACGATAAATCTATTAAGATGAAAGATATAGCTAGACAAGCAATGAGCATAAAGGTAGAATCCATGGATTTGCTCAACAGCCAAATCAAGATGGAAGCACATGCCTCGGCCACCTATTTGGCCATGGCTTCGTGGTGCGAACAAAATGGTTTTTTTACCAGCGCTAAGTTCTTTTTCAAACAGGCCGAGGAAGAACGCGAGCATATGATGAAAATATTCAATTTTTTGATTGATGCAGGCGGAAGTCCTTATTCTCCGGAAGTGACCAATATCAATCACGACTACTCCTCCATTGTAGATGTTTTTGAGCACACTTTAGATCATGAAATTGCCGTGACCAAATCCATTCACAATATTGTGATGAAAGCCAGAGAACTAGGTGACCTTACTACCGAAAGATTTTTGGACTGGTTCGTTATGGAGCAGGTGGAAGAAGAAAACACGATCCGTGATATTCTTGATATGATCGCAGTGACCGGCACCGAAGGTGTAGGATTACAAGTAATTGATGATCATGTGGGGAATTGGATCAATTAACTAAATAATCTGCCAAAAAGAAAACGGAGCCAAATGGCTCCGTTTTTTATTTTATGCTTTAATAAAAGGTTAATCCCTTCCGCCAAACACTTGGAAAGCCCAGTACACCAAGGAAGCCAAGGCTCCCAAAGCTGCTACCAAATAAGTTCTTGCCGCCCATTTCAAGGCGTCCTCAGCCCCAGCATATTCCTGTTGGCTCACCATGTTTTTTTGTTTCAACCAGGCCAAAGCCCTGTTACTGGCATCATATTCCACCGGCAGGGTGATAAAACTGAAAATGGTGGCCATTCCCATCATCACCAAGCCCGCAACCGCAATATAAAATCCTATTCCGCCTGCTGCGCCAGTGGCCGCCATAAGGGCTATACCTCCAAACACAATCCATGTAGACATCCCTGAGGTAACACTTACCACGGGAACCAGTTTGGACCTCATCGTCAACCATTCGTAAGCTTGTGCATGTTGCACCGCATGGCCTACTTCATGGGCTGCTACCGCAGCAGCGGCAGCGTTTCTTTGGCTATACACCCCCTCGCTTAGGTTTACGGTCTTGTTTTTGGGATTATAGTGATCTGTCAACATTCCGGCAGTGGAAATAACCTTCACATCGCGGATGCCGTGATCATCCAACATCTTTTGTGCTATCTCCGCTCCACTCATTCCATTTCGAAGATGCACCTTGGAGTACTGCTTAAACTTGCTTTTTAATCGGCTGCTTACAATCCAACTGATCAAAGCTATTCCACCGATCAATATATAGTATGTCATCATAGTTTCCTGTTTTAGTCTTATAAAGATATCAACTCTAAAGCAAAAATCCAGCCAATCCAAAAAGCTGTCAATTTACTGACAAAATGTACGTAGGCTTAAAAGGAAATTATTTGTGCCGTAGTTTGAGAACCAGCATGCACACCACCAAAATACCGGTAACGGCATTGGCTAAAATAATGGCCAAACTGCTGTGGTAAATCCCATAGTACAACCAAAGTATGGTTCCAATAAGGAACGCACTATACATGGTAAATGAGATGTCCCTGGTGGATCTGGTCTTCCACGTTTTGTACACCTGTGGTACAAAGGCGCTGGTGGTAAGGCTGGCGGCGACCAACCCAATGATTTCAATGGTATCCATTATTGGTTATTAGGATATGGGTTATCCAGAACTATGTTTAACCCACAATATTTACAATCTTGCCCGGCACAACAATCACCTTCTTGGGCTCCCGGCCGTTCAATTGGGCCTGGGTTTTTTCATGGGCCATAACCACCGCCTCTATTTCATCCTTTCCCATATCCAATGGCAACTCCAGCTTAAATCTCATCTTGCCATTAAAGGAAATGGGATATTCCTTGCTGTTTTCCACCAAATGCTTTTCATCAAATTTGGGGAATGCAGCTGTTGAAATGGATTCTTGATGTCCCAATTTTTCCCATAACTCTTCTGCAATGTGAGGGGCATAAGGTGATACCAAAATAGCCAAAGGTTCCAATATGGCCTTACTCTTGCACTTTTGTGCAGTCAACTCATTCACACAGATCATAAAAGTGGACACCGAAGTGTTGAAAGAGAAGTTCTCTATATCTTCTTCTACCTTTTTGATGGTCTTATGTAGGGTTTTGAGGTTGTCTGCTGTGGGTTGCACAGCTTCCTCCATGGTTGCATACAACTTCCAGAGCTTTTTTAGGAACGAATGCACTCCTGTTATTCCAGCAGTGTTCCAGGGTTTGGATTGCTCCAGGGGGCCCAAGAACATTTCATACAGTCGCAAGGAGTCTGCCCCGTATTCTTCACAGATATTATCGGGGTTGACCACATTGTATTTGGATTTGGACATTTTTTCAATCTCCCGACCCACAATATATTTCCCATCTTCCAAGATAAACTCCGCATCTTGATAATCGGGTTGCCATTTTTTGAAAGCTTCAATATCCAATTCATCCGAAGCATTCACCAAGGAAACATCAGCATGGATTGGAATCACATTTTTCCCATTGGTCAATCCTTTGGAATAAAGTGTGTTGGAATCCATATCCTTGTAAACAAAGGCACTTGTCCCTGTAATCATACCCTGGTTGATCAGTTTCTTGGCATATTCCTTTTTGGGGGCAATCCCTTTGTCAAACAAGAACTTTTGCCAAAAACGGGAATACAACAGGTGACCCGTAGCATGCTCGCTCCCTCCTATATACAAATCCACATCCTGCCAATAGCCAATTGCTTCATTTGAATAGATAGCCTCATTATTTTGTGGATCCATGTATCGGTTAAAATACTGGGAACTCCCTGCCCAACCTGGCATGGTGTTCAACTCCAGTGGGAAAACCGTTTTGTCATCGATCAATTCGTTGGCCACCACCGTATTGGATTCAGTATTCCACGCCCAATGCGTAGCATTGCCCAAAGGTGGTTCCCCAGTTTCTGTGGGCAGGTACTTTTCCACTTCGGGGAGTTCCAAGGGCAGGTGCTCATCAGCAATCATTTGGGGCATTCCGTCCACGTAATAGACCGGAAAAGGTTCCCCCCAATAGCGTTGTCTACTAAACACAGCATCCCGAAGACGATAGTTTATCTTACCCTCTCCCTGTCCAATTTTTTCCAATTCGTCAATGACCTTTCTTGTGGCTTCCTTAAAATTCAGTCCGTTCAAAAAGTCAGAGTTGCCAATAATGGTATTGGCCTTATCGGCAAAAGCCTCTTCGGAAATATCCACTCCTTCAAAAATATTGGGAATGGGAATATCAAAATGTTGGGCAAAATCGTAATCCCGCTGATCCCCACAAGGCACGGCCATAACGGCTCCGGTTCCATAACTGGCTAAGACGTAGTCCCCAATCCAGATCGGAACGGGTTCTTTGGTAAACGGATGCTCTGCATACGCTCCGGTAAATACCCCAGAAATGGACTTTACATCGGCCATCCGATCTCTTTCGGAACGTTTTGCCGTGGCTTCCACATAGGCCTCCACTTCCGCTTTTTGTTCTGCTGTGGTAATCTTCTCGACCAGTTCATGCTCAGGAGCCAAGGTCATAAAACTGGTTCCAAATATGGTGTCTGGGCGTGTAGTGAATACCGCAATTTTGTAATCCTCGTTTTGTACGTTGAATTCGACATGCGCGCCCTCAGAACGACCAATCCAATTGATCTGAGAATCCTTTAGCGGTTGGGGCCAATCAATGGTGTCCAATCCATCCAACAAACGTTGGGCATAAGCGGTAATCCGCATGCTCCATTGGGTCATTTTTTTACGGATCACAGGGTGTCCCCCACGTTCCGAAACCCCATTCACAATCTCATCATTGGCCAAGACCGTACCCAATGCGGGACACCAGTTCACCTCGGTATCCGCCAAATACGTCAATCTATATTGTAAAAGTATTTTCTGTTTGGTCCTATCCGAAAATCCGGCCCAATCCTGAGCTTCAAATGCTTGTACATCATCATCACAAACCGCCTGGACTTTGGTGTTCCCTTCTTTCTCAAAGATGGAAACCAAAGTGGAAATATCTTCGGCCTTATCGGATGTTTTGTTGTACCAAGAATTAAACAACTGGATAAAAACCCATTGGGTCCATTTGTAATATTTAGGGTCCGATGTTCGCACTTCACGACTCCAATCAAACGAAAACCCAAGTTGGTCCAACTGCTCCCTATATCTTTTGATATTGGCTTCCGTTGTAATGGCAGGATGCTGACCTGTTTGTATGGCATATTGCTCCGCAGGAAGACCAAAGGAATCGTAGCCCATGGGATGCAGCACATTGAACCCATTGTGCCTTTTATAACGGGCATAGATATCACTGGCAATATATCCCAGGGGGTGTCCAACATGCAATCCGGCCCCAGATGGATAAGGAAACATATCCAAAACATAGTATTTGGGCTTGTCGGAATTGTTGGAAGCTTTGAACGTTTGGTTCTCCGCCCAGTATTTTTGCCATTTGGCTTCTATCTCCCTGAAATTGTAATCCATGGTCTACGCGTCATTTTCGAATTGCAAAAATAGCTTTAATCCCCTAATTACGATTTACTTTTCTATTTTTACATACTGATTTTCCCATATGAGCCAATATATTGAACGATATCAGCGCAGAAGGCTAATTTCCTCATACTTTTCCGTGGTTTTGAGCATTGCTTTGGTGCTATTTTTAGTAGGGGTTTTAGGACTATTGGTCTTGAACACCAAAAAACTGGGGGATCATTTTAAGGAACAAATCACCATTTCCGTATTCTTAAAGGACAATGCCAAAGCTGTGGAAATTGAGCAATTGCAAAAAAGCTTGGCCTTGGCAGACTATACAAAATCCGCCCATTATGTTTCCAAAGAAGATGCCGCGGAACAGTACAGCGAGGATATTGGGGAGAACTTCGTGGAATTTTTGGGCTATAACCCGCTAAAAAATTCGATAGACGTCAACCTCAAAGCAGATTTTGTTTCTCCCACCCAGATAGAGGAAATTGCATCAGACATCAATACCAAAACCTATGTGGAAGAGGTGAGCTATGACAAACCATTGATTTCATTGCTCAATGATAATGCCCGTAAAATCAGTATTTGGATTTTGGTGGCCAGTGCTGTGTTTACCGCTATAGCGGTCTTGTTAATCAACAGCTCAATAAGGCTATCGATTTATTCCAAACGATTCATTATCAAAACCATGCAAATGGTTGGGGCCACGAAAAAGTTTATTAGAAAACCCTTTATCTGGCAAAACATCAGATTGGGGATGTTGGGAGCCACCTTGGCGCTGATCGCCTTGGGAGTGGTTCTGTATTATGTGAATACAAATTTCCCTGAGTTGAATATATTCCAGGACGTACTGGTTCTGGTCCTTTTATTTGGAGGTGTCTTTGGTTTGGGGGTCATCATTTCTTGGGGCAGCACCCATATTGCCACCCAACGGTTCTTAAATCTGAGAACGGACGATCTTTATTATTAACTTTACAATATGAGTAAGAAAAATAAGAAAGCAACAAACGCGAACAGACCTTTTATCTTCCAGAAGAAAAACTATGTGTTTCTCTTTATAGGTCTGGCTTTTATTGCCCTTGGGTTTATCTTGATGAGCGGTGGTGGCAGCGACGACCCCAATGTTTTCAATCCCGATATCTACAGCTTTAGAAGAATACGCTTGGCACCCACTTTGGTGCTCATAGGTCTTGGAATACAGGTCTATGCCATTTTGTTGAACCCTAACAAAAACAAAAAATAGTTTGGAGTTAATCGATGCGATTATCCTTGGTATCATTCAGGGACTTACCGAGTTTTTACCTGTTTCTTCAAGTGGACATTTAGAATTGGGCAAAGCCATTTTAGGCGCGGAATCTCTTCCAGAGGAGAGTCTGTTATTTACCGTGGTGCTTCATTTTGCCACAGCACTGAGTACTATCGTTGTTTTTCGAAAAGATGTATGGGAAATTATTCGGGGGCTTTTTCAGTTCAAATGGAATGAGGAAACCCAATTTTCCCTGAAAATTATCATCTCTATGATTCCAGCTGCGCTTGTTGGCTTTTTCTTGGAGGATTTTCTAGAGGTCTTTTTTGATGGGGCCATCATTATTGTGGGCATCATGTTATTGATTACCGCCATCCTTTTATATTTGGCCGATTTGGCCAAGACTACGGACAAGGGTGTGTCCTACCGCAGTGCCTTTGTGATTGGTATGGCGCAGGCCGTTGCCATTTTACCCGGTATTTCCAGAAGTGGGGCAACCATCTCCGCAGCCGTTCTTTTGGGTGTGGACAAGTCCAAGTCAGCTCGATTTTCTTTCTTGATGGTCGTACCATTGATCTTGGGGAAAATGGCCAAAGACATCTTAAGTGGCGAGATAGATTTTGCGGGGGACCAAGCCGTTGCCATGGGAGCCGGTTTTATTGCCGCATTTATCGCTGGTTTGGCTGCCTGTACCTGGATGATCAAATTGGTACGGCAAAGTAAGCTTACCTATTTTGCCATTTATTGTTTGATCATAGGTCTTATTGCCATTGCTTGGAGCATTTGGGGATAGCCTTTCCATAACGATTCTTACCTTTAGTCCCAAAAAATTACAGGGAATTGAAAACCAAAGAAGATTTCTTAAACGGGCAGATATTGCTCATTGATAAGCCATTGGAGTGGAGTTCATTCCAAGCGGTGAATGCCTTGAAGTGGGCCATTCGGAAGAAATTTGACCTAAAAAAAATAAAGATTGGCCACGCCGGTACATTGGATCCTTTGGCCACAGGCCTATTGATTATCTGTACTGGAAAGTTCACCAAAAAAATTCCGGAGCTCCAAGGACAGATCAAAGAATATACTGGGACTTTTACTTTGGGTGCCACCACCCCTTCCTATGATATGGAAACTGAAGTAAACCAAACCTTTCCCATGGATCATATTACGGATGACCTTCTTTATGAAGCCACAACCAGCTTTCTGGGTGAAATTGACCAAGTGCCCCCTGTATTCTCCGCCTTAAAAAAAGATGGTAAACGGCTTTACGAATTTGCTCGGGAAGGAAAGGAAGTGGAAATTAAATCCCGTAAAGTTGAAATCCACACCTTCGAAATAACCAAAATCCGTATGCCACATGTGGACTTCAGAATTGTTTGTAGCAAGGGTACCTATATCCGATCCATTGCCCATGATTATGGCAGATCCGTACAGTCTGGGGCCTATCTCTCCGCATTGAGAAGAACCAAAATAGGTGATTTTAACGTAGATAATTCCGTCACACCAATGGTTTTCAAGACAAATCTTGGAATGGAAGGATAAATTTCTTTCCCGATTCCAGTAGTTTCGGCAACCTTTGGTGTAAAATAATTTTGAAAAAAAGCGGTTATAATAAGACCATGAATCTGAACAGGAACCAGTTATCATTTTTAATAACTTTTTTCTCCATGTCCATTATCGTTTTGTTGCTTTTCAACATTCATTTGGGCGGGATGCAAGAAGAAGAATATGTTATTGAAATGAGTTTGGATGATGAAGATATTGAGGAGTTGCTGAAGGAAGAAGAGGAACGTTTGGAAGAATTGGCCAACAACGAACCCATAAAAAGCCATATGGCCTTTAATGAAACGGCCAAACCCACCATAGGCAACCCCGAACCTCTAAAAACCCTGGAAGAACTCATGGAAGAGCGTGCCTTGAACAGTGAGGAGGGCGAATTTTCAGATGCGGACAGCGATTTTGCCAACCAGCTGAAGGAATTGGCCGCAAAACGGGAGGAAAAAAAGGAGCTTCTGGGAGAAAGGGAGGCTCAAAAGGAAGAATTCACCAATTACTTAAAGGATAGACGCACTTCCATTTCATTTTCATTGGTTGATAGAAATGCCTATTCCCTACCTCCGCCCATTTACACCTGTATTGAAGGAGGAAAGGTGGTCATCAATATAAAAGTGGATAATAACGGTTATGTTACAGAAGCTGATTTTAATGATAGCAGTTCCGGCACCACAAACTACTGCCTCATTGAAAATGCCATTACCTATGCGCTAAAGGCGCGGTTTAGTCCAGATTCCAAGAATTCACAGATTGGAACGATTACTTATCTATTCCAAAGGAAGTAAATCAAGCAAATCGTTTAAGGTGTTTTGCCCTTTGTCCTTGTTGTACCAAACCTGAAGATCTTGCTTGAATTCGGATGTCAATGTTCCGTGTTCTTTTTTGAAGTCTTCCACCATCTGGGTTGCGATGCTGGGTCTAGGACCCCATTCCCCAACTATTGCATTAGCCTCCTTATCCAAAACAATAAGTTTTGGAATGGATTGTGAGCCATTGGTCAGGAATTGATTCATTAAATCCAGGTTCTCATCCCGAAGCACGACTTTAAATTCGATATTCGGGTTTAGCGCTGCAATCTTGTTCATAACAGGGAGACTCGGTGCGGCATCCCCACACCAGCTTTCACTTAAAACCAGAAAAACAAGTTTGGACTTCACTTTTGCAATCCGCTGCTGCGCTTCTTCAGATATTTTGATGGTCTTGTCCCACCGTTTCATCCGGCGGTCGTTGAGTTCCGTATAATTGATTAGGGATTCCAACTGCTCCGGCCCCGTGGTTTGTCCATTTTTTGCCAATTGCTCCACCAAGCTACGGTACTCCCCATATTCCATGCCTTTGGAAATTCCTTCTTGGATAAGTTCCAAAGTGTTCTTCTGTATTTTTGCTTCCGCTACTTCCATTCCTTTTTTTGCTTCAAAAATAGTCCCTATAAGAGACTAAAAATCTGATATTTGTCATTGGTTGGAAAATGGACTAAAAACTTACAAGCTTGTTTCAATCCTAAAGAAAGGCAACAATTTTGGTATTGCTAAGAATCGAGGTATCTCTTTTTCACCATACCACCACGGGTATCGTTTATGCTACTCATCACCACAAAGGCCGAGTTGTCAATTTTATCAATCTCGCTGTGTAATTTTCGAATCTCCAAACGGGTGATCACTGTATAAATTACGTTGTACTCATTCTGCTCGCCCTGGCTTCCATATCCGCCCTTTGCTTCATAAATGGTAAGACCACGACCCATTTTCTCCACAATCATTTTACGAATCTCCTCGCTTCTTTTTGAAATAATGGTTACCCCGGTATACTCTTCAATTCCTTCCACTACAAAATCCAGGGTTTTGGAGGCAGCCAAGTAGGTGAGCATGGAATAAAGTGCAGATTCAATGGAAAGTAAATACGCAGCAGCAAGAAAAATGATGACGTTGACCAGAATGATGATATCCCCAATTTTGACACCCCATTTTCTACTCAAAAAAATGGCCAAGACCTCTGTACCATCCAAAACACTTCCCCCTCTGATAGATAGTCCAATTCCAGCCCCAAGGAAGAATCCACCAAAAACAGCCACCAATAATTTATCCTGTGTAACCTCTGGAAATTGGATTAAAACCAAGGTAAGTGCCAACCCCAAAATGGCCACCGCCGTCTTCAAGGCAAATTGTTTACCAATGACCTTGTACCCCATAAAAATAAAAGGCAGGTTAATAAGGACAATCAGTATCCACAAGGGTACAGCGGTCACTTCAGAAACCAACAGAGAAATCCCTGTTACTCCCCCATCTATGAAAACATTGGGCAAAAGGAAACTTTCCAAGCCAAAAGCTGCAGCAAAAATCCCCATCAAAATGAAAAATGTATCCTTCAATAATCGTTTGGAGTCCCCTTTGCTTCCCTGTACTGCCAATATGCTTTTTTTAGGTGCCATGACTAAAATTTATAACTCAATGGGATTGATGGCCAAACTTTTAAAGAGCTTTGCTTTAACATAAAAGAATTTATTCTGTAGTTCATTTTGCTTTAGCTGTGCGTCAATCAGTTTGCTTTCCCTTGAATTGATCAAGAATACGGAACTTTCCCCAACCGAGAACTTTCTTTCCTCCGCATTCAGCAGACTCACATAGTTGGTAACGATGTCCACTATGAGTTGATTCTGCAAGACGTAGGAATCCAGCTCTTGATATAATGCGGTAATCTTGTTCAATAGCTCCACTTGGGCATTGTCCCGCTCAAATTGTACGTCCCTCAGCTTGAATTTTGCAAGCTTCAATTCTCCTCTTTCCTTTCTTAGAAAGAGTGGGAATCTAAAGGTCACGCCACCTTTAAAATCATCCGTGATAAACGAATTGATCTGTTTCGGTGATTCCGTCAAAAAATTGTATTCCACATCCAATTTAGGCAACAATTTGTTAGCCTTCAAACGCTTATCCACTTCAATTCCATCAATCTTGAATTCAAGCGAACGTAACTTGGGATGGTTTTCCAAGATCAAACTATCCAATCCTTGACCCGCAATTTGTAATGTTGCATCAATTTTTGAGGCTACCCGAACGTCCGGAATAACTTCGGGTTGCAGTTCAACAGGAACATCATTGATCCACAGAAAATTGGATAATGTCAAGGAAGCTTTCATAAGTTTCACCTTGGCCTGCTCCCGACCCAAAACCCGATTTTGAAGCCCAATTTTGGCTTCAACGGTGTCAATTATGGCCATATCTCCGGCCATAGCCCGCCGTTTAATACCATCCAACCTCACATCGGCATTTCTTACAAAATCATCATAGACATTATAGTCCAAATAAGCCCTTAACCAATCGAAATATGCCAAGGAAGCCTTGTACAAAATTCCGTTCACCTGAAGATCTTGGTCAGCCTTGGATTGCTCCCTGAAGAACTTGGCCTTACGCAGGGTGGCCATACGATCATTGATCCAAAATCCCTGACCCAAAGACATGGATATCCCAGCACTGTAAAGTCCGTCCATGGGAACGCTTTCATCCGGATTTATAAAGATACCTTCGTTTTGCTCGTAATTTCCTTTAAGCTCAATTCCAAACCAAGTTGGAATCTTGAAGGTGGTATTTAAACGATCCCAATATTCCGTGCCCTTGAATTCCTTTTTATCATAATCCACTTCAATTTTAGGGTCAAAACCACCTCTTGCACGCATTAAATTGGCCTCACCTATGGCAATATTCAACTGCGCCTGCTTGGCAATGGGATGGTACTTTTTCACATACCCCAGATACTCTCCAAAATCGAGCACGGGATTATACTCTTGGGCTTGGGCGCCAAGGGTGAAAAACAGGCAAATCCACATATAAAATTTAGGACTATTTTTTACCAGCATCGGCAACATTGTTTTGCGGTTGATAATAATTGGGTGGGAATCCATTGAGCTGTCTCCATAATTCGAACCAGATGGGCACATCATTCAAAAGGGCAATGGTGTTGGCTCCAGAGCCTACGCGTAAAGCCTCTGGCCATTCTCCGTCCTCATTGTCAGGGGCCAGAAGCACCCTGTATTTGCCATTGTCACTGATAAAAGTCTCAATGGCCACCACCTTACCTCCAAAGGTCCCGAAGGAAACATCGGGCCAACCGTTGAACACAATGGCAGGCCAGCCGTCGAACTGTATTCTTACCTTTTCCCCAATATGGATCAAAGGAAGATCTATGGGTTCCACAAAGGTCTCCACGGCCATGTCATATTGCGCGGGCATAATGCCCACCAGCCGGTCCCCTTCCTTAAAGGTCTCCCCAATTCCAGATTGCAAAGCTTTATTGATGAATCCGCTTTGGGGTGCCCTGATGTACATCATGCTATTACGGATTTCATAATTGGTATACTGGTTTTCAAGCTTGGTCACCTGCGCTTCGGAATCAAACTGATTGGATTGGGCTGTGAGCATATCGCTCCTTGCCTTGGAAATTTTGTCCGTGTACTCCACTTGCACTCTGTTGATCTCAACTTGGGTGTTGATGACCTCATTCTTGCTGGTCAAAAGCTTGTTCTCCTGGGAGATCAGCTTGGCCTGGGTCTCCTGTAATTTCAACCTTTTTTCCTCCACATCGGTCAGTGCTTTTAGGCCCTCCTTTTCCAGCTCGGCTATTCGGTTGTACTGACGCTCGGCAATGGCAATATTGGTTTTGGCCGCCTCCAGATCTATGCTATCGCTCTGCACCTTTAGCCGGGATTGCACCAATTTATTTTGAGCCTGTTTCAATTTCAGTTGACGCTCTGTACTAAGTGCGGCAATTTGCTGGTTCAGGGCTTTTACCTTTTCCTGATAGGATGTAACCGCCATGGATTTTGCCTTGATCTGCTTACCTGTTCGCGCCACCAAATTGGGATCAAAGTACTCGCTCTTGACTTCGGAAATATGAAGAATTGTATCTCCTTTTTGCACAAAATCCCCTTCCTGTACATACCATTTCTCAATACGGCCTGGTATAGGCGACTGGATGGTTTGCGGACGTTGATCTGGTTTTAAGGTGGTCAAATATCCCTTTCCTGATATGGTCTGCGTCCAGGGCAGGAACATTACGATCAAGGTTATAATGGAGAATACGGCCAGCAAGCGGTTGAAATGCTTGTTGTGCTTTCTTCCAAAGACTTTTTGGGCAGCCTTGTATCCACTCAAATCTACCTTTTCGTTTAACTTGTTGGGTGATATATTTAGCATGCTTCTATCTTTCGTTGATCAATTTTCCTTTTTCCATGGTGATGATTCTGCCACATCGCTGTGTCCATTTTGGATTTTCACTTACAATGACCAAGGCCCATCCATTCACTGGATCTGTTAAGAAATCCATTATTTTTTCCGCCTCTGCTTCACCAAATTGGTCCAGTGGGTCTTTGAGAACCAATAATTTGGGTTTTCTAACTATGCTTCGGGCCAAGACTATCTTTTTGGAAACGGCATAGGGAATCTGCCGCCCTTCCGGATAAATGATGGTATTCAATCCTTGGGGCTGTTCCTTGACAAACTGGGTCAAACCTGTATTTTCAAGAGCCCAATACACATCATCCCTACTTATGGATGAATTCCCAAAAGTGATGTTGTTCAATAAAGTGCCCTCAAATGGACTTTCTTCACTGAGGGATTGCCCTAAATGTGATCGATAATAATTGAGGTTCATTCCCTGCAAGGCCACATTGTTCACAAAAACTTTTCCTTCGTCAGGCTCCAAAATACCTGCAATCAAGCGAAGTAATGTTGACTTTCCAGACCCACTGGATCCCTGAAGTAAAATGGTGCATGACGGGGTTATGGTCATGGAAACATTGTCCACAATCTTTTTGTCCCTTTCCGGAACATTATAGGACACTTCATCCAATTCCAAAACAAAGCCCTCATCTTCGCCAAAAGGTTTCTCCCCGGTTTGTGGCTCCAATTCCTTGTCCACAACTTGCCCCAATTTTTCCAAGGAGGTCAGTAAATCGTAAAAGGTCTCAAGACCCAAAATCATTTTTTCCACAGAACTGATCACCAAAATGATGATGATCTCAGCGGCAACAAATTGACCGATGTTCATTTCCTGGTTCAATACCAGTAATCCTCCTATCAACAATAATCCTGCGGTAACCAGTACCTTAAATCCTATCATTTGGATAAACTGTAGGACCAATACCCTAAAATGTCCTTCCCTGGCATCCAAGTAATCTGCCACCAAAGTGTCGTTCTTGTCAACGGCATGAGTGGTTTTCCCTGAAAGTTTAAAACTTACCAGGGATCGGGCAATTTCCTGAATCCAGTGAGCAACTTTGTACTTGTTTTTTGATTCGTCCAAGCTGGTATCAAGACCCCGTTGCGCCGTAAATTTGAAGACCACATAAATCAGCAATACCAAAAGCAGACCATAGAGAATAAAAAACGGGTGGTAGAACGAAAGCAGCAACAAACCAAATACAATCTGAAGTAAGGCGGCTGGAAAATCAATAAGTATTTTGGACAATCCTTTTTGAACGGTGAGGGTATCAAAAAAACGGTTGGCCAACTCCGGCGGATAGTAATTCCTGAGTTCGTTCATCTTAATTTTTGGGAATCTGTAGGCAAATTCAAAAGAGGAACGGGTAAAAATCTTTTGTTGTACGTTCTCTATGATACGCATCTGCATTAACTGTAAGGTACCTGCAAAGGCCACACCCAGGGTGACCAAAATCACCAGAACAATCCACGAGGTGCTCACCTGTGCTCCCTGGATCAAATTGATAATGGCCTGAATCCCCAACGGAAGTGATAGGTTGACCACCCCGGCAAATATGGCGTAATAAAAAACTTGAAGTATGTCCTTTTTATCCAATGCCAGTAACCCCATTAGGCGTTGCCAGGCGGTTAGAACTTTTTCTGTCATGCTTTAGGCGTTAAAGTGCGGAAAACTAAATCGGTAAAATATTGCGTGGGGGTAACATTGTCATCACAATCTGTAAGATTGGGAAAATGCTCCTTTAAGAAATACTGGTGCAATGACCCCTCCAAAATGGTGCTAGCCAAACTTGAAGGGTAGGGATATTCCATATCCACTGTGATAATCATTTCGTGTAAACGTTGTACCAATCTTTTATAAATAACAAAGTAGCCCTCCTTGTTTTCCTGATCCACCTCCTTGGTCAAATAGGATTTGGAGTACTCATTGATTACAATCTTATTGAGCAGCACCTCATTGACATGTGAAAAGGTGACATCCTCTTTAACGGTTTGGGTTAGGATTTCAATAGCCCTTCTTAATTTCTCTGTAGGATTAGGGATGCCATTGGTGGCAAAGACCATTTTATATTCCAACCAACCCCAATACCAAGAAGCCAAATAGAGCAGTAATTTGTGTTTGTTCTCAAAGTACCGATACACCGAGCTTTCATTGGATTGAATTTGCTCCCCAAGTTTTCTGAAGGTGAAACTTTCAAATCCCATTTCATGAATCATTAAAATACTCCGCTCCACGATTCTTTTTCCCAAATCCGAAGATTCAGGGTCCTTTAGATAGATTTTCTCGTTTATTCCAATTTTGATTGATTGCATTAACCGCTCCATAAGCTTTGCATTATTTGATATTGATTCCAAAAATAAAAGTAATACTATTAAATTATAATCGTTTAACACTCTTTAACAATAGTGTTTATGTTTTTATGGCGATTAATTCTATCTTTAACTTGAAAAAAATGGGAAATAAATTGCTATGAAAAGATTATTACCTTTAATAAGCCTGCTTCTTTTTGGTTATGCTGGCAGTGCACAGCAAAATCAATTTAATATGCAGGTAATGCACTTTACTGAAAGTCGTGGAGATTTTGAACATGGGAAGCTGTTGGAAATCCCTTACTCCAAAATGGTACTTGTGGAGAATTCCTTGAATTCTTCGTCGGGATTTGGTTTACAGCTCAATTTCCACGGACATCGAGTAACCGTGGATCAAATGGAAACCATGGCTGACGGGAGTGTTCAAGTGGTTTTGCGGCGGGAAGACGGTAGAAATTTTTACGGTTTTAAACCTACCATCAAAGCCATTTTGGTACGTTAGCACGGCTAAGAACTAATTGTAAATCTGACTGATATGAAACAATTTATTTGCACTTTGGCCTTCACATTTATTTGTGTGGGCATGCAAGCTCAAGAACGGTATGTGGATCAAATTGAAATTGGCGATGAGATTATTCTGGGAAATCCTTCGGGCAGCCACTACAAATTTGTGGATGTTCCCCGTAAGAACTTTATCATCAAAAGAGGGGGCATTGCAGATTTGTCAACCTTAAACAAAACCACCGTTACCGTCACCGAAATTTTTAATGGTAAGGAGCCCAAGGTGACTTTCAAGCGCAAAGACGGCAAGAAGTTTTTTAGAATTTACAAAACCATGACTGCTGACTTTGACAAGGCTGTAGCTTCTGGAGAATTAAAGATGATCCCAGAAAAGGGCAAAGCGGCTATTGTACGTTAAAGGGTTATCCTATGATGAAAAAGTGGCAGAAATTGTGGTCCAAATCCAGTTCAGATGGGATTGAGGACAAGGCAAATACGTCCCATCTACTGATTGATGGACAGTTTTCTCCACTTGAGGCAGCGGATATTCTGCTTTCATTGCTTAATGACAAGATCAAGTTCCACTCGGTTCAAATGCTAAACGCAATGGACCCGAGCTCCGAAATCTATGTCAATTCCGAAAAACGCATTAAAAAGCTTAGGGAAACCAAGCAGGAAATCACGGAATTAATTCTAAAAGCAAGAAAAGAAGGTCAACATTTAAAAATCTATAGCACCATACAAATCACCAATTGTACACCTTGACTAGTATTTCTCAAACCAGTCAAAATCGTTATTAATAATTTTGGCCTTCTCTTTTTCCAAATAATCCAGAAAGGCATGGGCCACTGGAGATAGTTTTTTGGATGCCAGCCAAACCAAATTCCAGGTCGTTTTAATAGGCAAATATCTTTTGGGGAAAATCTTCAATGTACCTTCCTTTAGTTCATTTTTTATCCCGATCAGTGGCATAATGGAACAGCCCAAACCTGCTATTACAGCTTGTTTAACCGCCTCGTTGGAGGTAAGTTCAATACGTTTGCCCACCATAGTTTCTGATTTTTGCAAGTATCCTTCCATTGCGGCACGTGTGGCCGATCCGGGCTCTCTAAAAATCAAAGGCGTATCCTTGACGAACATTTTTTTTGAAAGCAATATTTTTTGGTAATGATTGGGGTTGGCCACGAGATACAACACATTTTTCATCAAACTGGCCTTATTGAGCTTTAGGTGATCGGGCAAGACTGAAACCAGGGCAAAATCCACTTCATTGTTTTCCAAGCTTTGAACCACCCTTGATTTGTTGGTCACATCCATAACCAAATCCACTCCAGAATTGGCCTTCATGAATCCCGATAGGAAATAGGGCATTACATATTTCCCTGTAGAGACCACGGAAATTTTGAGTCTCCCTGCCAATCTCCCCTTAAAGGATTGCATTCTATAGTTTATTCCGTCCACTTCTTCCAAAATACGCTCTGCCGAATGTGCGATCTCCTTTCCAAAATCCGTGATGAAAAGTTTCCTGCCAACTACTTCGGTGAGGGGAATTGGAAATTGTTCTTGAAAATTTTTCAGCTGTATGGATACTGCTGGTTGCGTCAAATAAAGTGCCTCCGATGCCTTTGTAATGCTTTGTTTTTCAACAATTTCAGAGAATATTCGAAGTTGATGCAAGGTATAATTCATAAATTATATTTATGTATTTCATAATAAATATAAATAAAAATATATTTATTTAAACGCTAACCTTTGCAAAAAAAATTAGACATGCTTTACAAACTCACCCAAGTTCAAAAGTTGGAATCCCAAAAGGAGATTTCCAACAGCAAACAAAGGTATTACCCGCTTTACTACGCCATCACAGGTTTTATGTTTGGTGGTATCCTAGTGTTATCCGCACTTAACGATTTTCTCTTTTTTGGCTGGCTGGCCATTTCCATGTCCATCGTGTTTGGATTAATGTCCATCCATATGCTGGGAGAAAGTCAAACCAAAAAATCATAATCAAATTTTAAAACAGAAATCATGGAAACATTGGTAAAAACAGATCAAAAAATCCAATTGGTCGATGGAAGCTTTACAGCCTCTGAGGCTTTGGATGTAATCACTTCGTTGTTGGACGAAAAAATCAATTTTCACAAACTTCAACGAATTTCCTGGTGCGAAGGTGATCGGGACGCCAATACCAATTATCCTGACGGCAGGATTCAAGAATTGGAAAGGGAGAAAGTCATCGCAAAAGACTTTATCAACAGTGTCCGAAGCGAAGGAAAAAGATTGAGAATCGACGGAATCCTAAACATCACATTGGAAAACTAATATGGACCTACATCTGCTTTTGGACAATCTGACGAATCCAGCATTATTGTTCTTCTTCTTGGGCATTATAGCCGTTCAACTTAAAAGTGACTTGGAAATTCCTCCCAACTCCTCCAAATTCATTTCCTTGTATCTGTTGTTCGCCATCGGCTTTAAAGGGGGGCTGGAATTATCCCACAGTCAATTTAGCATGGAAATTGTTTGGTCCCTGCTATTTGGAATACTGTTGGCCATTTCAGTCCCTGTTATTGCCTATTTTATTTTAAGACGAAAGTTTAGTGTTGAAAATTCAGGTGCCATTGCAGCTGCTTATGGATCTGTTAGTGCGGTCACTTTTGTGACCGCAATTTCCTTTTTGGAGTTGGAAAACATCTCCTTTGGTGGGCACATGGTGGCCGTTATGGCACTCATGGAAGCCCCATCCATCATCATTGGGGTACTACTTATGGCCTTCTTTAAAAAAGGGAACAAAAAAGAAAGCAATTTTGGGAAGGTTTTACACCATTCCATTACCAACGGCAGCGTACTACTTATTATGGGTAGTTTGGCCATTGGTTTCTTGGCCAATGAACATCAAGCCGAAGGGATAAAACCGTTTACCACAGATATTTTCAAAGGATTTTTGGCCGTATTCCTTCTGGATATGGGAATCACCAGTGGTAAAAAATTGACCTCCTTTTTAAACAAAGGATGGTTTGCACTGGTTTTCTCTATTGGACTTCCCATTATCAATGGTTGTATGGTTGCATGGTCCAGTCAGTTCATCACGGAAAGTATTGGCAATCGATTTTTATTTGCCATCCTTGCCGCAAGCGCTTCCTATATAGCGGTGCCCGCAGCCATGCGGATTGCTGCTCCAAGGGCCAACCCAAGTCTTTATGTTCCCATGGCCCTGGCCTTGACCTTTCCCTTTAACATCACATTGGGCATGCCCCTATATCTTTTCGTTATACAATTGTTTTAAAATCCACTGGTGAAACAAATCTTGTTTTACGCCAGCTTTACTTTCCATAAAAAAAATCAATTTCCCCTATCTTTAAACAAAAACCTATTTATGGCTAAACATCGATGTGGTTGGTGCGAAGGGGATGAGCTGTACGAAGCCTACCACGATCAGGAATGGGGCACTCCAGTTAAGGATGACCCTACACTCTTTGAGTTTTTGGTATTGGAAACCTTTCAGGCGGGACTGAGCTGGATTACCGTTTTGAGAAAACGGGAAAACTTCAGAAAAGCCTTTGACCAATTTGATTACGAACAAATTGTCCGGTACAACCAAGATAAAATTGATGAACTCTTGGCCGATTCCGGAATCATCAGAAACAAATTGAAAGTCCACGCAACGGTATCCAACGCAAAAGCCTTTATGGACGTTCAGAAGGAATTTGGAAGCTTTAGTGCCTACATTTGGGGATTTGTTGATGGGAAAGCCATCAAAAACAAATGGAACAACTACAAAGATTGCCCTGCTACAACCCCACTTTCCGACGCCATAAGCAAGGATTTGAAAAAGCGGGGATTCAAGTTTGTTGGAAGCACGGTAATTTATGCTTTTATGCAGGCCACAGGAATGGTCAATGATCACGAGATGGGTTGTTTTAGATATGAAGAAGTCTAGACTTATTTTGCTCACTATTTTCTTGGCCGCGGCCTTAAAGCTGTCTGGCCAGGGTAAATATGAGCAAGAAACCAGGATTCCGAGAGCACAATTTCCGTCCAATTCGCTTGAATTGGTTTCCCCTTATCTAGAAGATGCAAAAAGAGTACGGTTTTATCACGAGCAGGATAGCACCAAAAGAAGCTATGAGGTAAAATTTAAAAACCGAAAACTCCACTACAGCATAGAATTCAATGAACAAGGACTTTTGGAAGATGTTGAGTTTATCATCCAAAAAGGGGATATCCCGGATAACAGTTGGAACAACATGACCAATCAGTTGACTTCCAAATTCAAAAAATTCAGAATCAAAAAAATACAGCAGCAGTATCCTTGCAAGGATCGGGATTCCAAAAAAGTAATGCAACAGGCATTTCAGAATTTGATTTTATCCTACATCAATTACGAATTGGTTTTTGCTGCCAAGGACAAGCAACAATTCAAGACATATGAAGCTTTGTTCAATTCAGAAGGAACACTGTTAAAGTTACGTCAATCATTCACATCCAACTATGACCATATCCTCTATTAAATGGCCTATTGGATTGGTGCTTTGTCTGTTGCCCTTGCTATCTTGGGGGCAAGGGGAATTCACTGGATTCTGGCAACCTCAAATGGCTATCAATTATAAGGTTTCTGGAACCTATTCCCATAATCTCTCCTTGGCACACCGTATTTATTTTGTGGACGAAGGCGAATCTGGGTTCAGGGGCCGACATTTGGATTTGGTACATTTTTCCAAATTGGAGCTCAGTGATAATCAGAGTATTGCCCTTGGCATCCAGTATCGTTACAGGGATTTATTTGAGCAAAATCCCAACGAGCTAAGACTCGTGCAACAATTTAATTTTACCCAAAAGCCTTTAGTAGTTCGTTTTGGACATCGTTTCCGATCGGAACAGCGAATCACCAAATTAATGACCATTCATCGTTTCCGTTATCGATTTGCAGTGGACTTTCCTTTAAAGGGTGAAAAATTGAATCTAGGAGAGCCTTTTCTAGTTGTCAGTTTAGAAGGTCTGGCCAGTTTTGCCAAAAGTTCTTCCCCGGAATATGATGCCCGTGTCACAAGTCAATTGGGCTGGAAGTTTGATAAAGGTTTTAAACTACTTGTGGGCACACAATATCGAGCTGAAAACTATACGGCTAAACAACCGGACCATATCTTATTTCTGCTCACAGGTGTGCAATTATCCCTTTAGGCGGTCCATAAAGTCCGCCCTGGAAATGAGTTCTGCGCCAAGGCTTTCCAAATGGGGTGTATGCACTTGACAATCTATAAGTTTGTAGTTTTTTGTTAGACATTCCTCTGCCAATTTTACGAAGGCAAATTTGGAAGCGTTGGAGGTTAGGCTGAACATGCTTTCTCCACAAAACACATGACCCAAATCCACGCCGTATAGTCCGCCTACAAGGGTGTTTTCCTGCCAGACTTCCAAAGATCGGGCAATACCTCTTTGAAATAGTTCCATGTATGCCGACTTCATATTTGGGGTAATCCAGGTTCCTTCCTGGTCCTTTCGTTCCACTTGGGCACAATTATCCAAAACCTGTTCAAAACATTGGTTCTGTGTTAAGGAAAATTGCTGGCTCCGCATGACCTTCCGCATACTCTTGGACACTTTTACCTTTTGGGGGAAGAGTACCATTCTTGGGTCGGGGCTCCACCAGAGAATCAGCGCATCCTCATTGAACCAAGGAAAGATGCCATTCTTATAGGCCAATAGAAGACGTTCAGGGGATAAATCCCCACCTACGGCCAAAAGACCATCAGAACTGGCCATCTGGACGGGCGGAAATTCCAATTGGTCACCCAAAAAGTGTAATGGGATGTTGATTCCATCCTTTTCCATTTTCCAAAGCAGTTTTCTATAAATTTAATGAAAAGTTTACCAGATCAAAAGTCCTGCAATATAGATTAGGGATCCTACAAACATGAAGATTAGGGTATAGGGAAGAATCTCCTTGGCCTTCAACTTGGTAATTCCCAACAGCGGTAGCGCCCAAAAGGGTTGTAGCATATTGGTAACCTGATCTCCATAGGCCAAGGCCATTATGGCTTTGGGCAAGGGTACACCCAATTGCAGGGCAGACTCCAGAACCAATGGTCCCTGTACAGCCCATTGACCTCCTCCGCTTGGCACAAAAATATTGACAAGGCCTGCACTGAGAAAGGTAAATATGGGAAGTGTTGTTTCTGTACTAATGGATACAAAAAAGTCGGAAATCCCATTGATCATTCCACTGTTGGCCATAATCCCCATAATTCCAAAATACAAGGGAAACTGTATCAGAATTCCAGTAGTATCCCCGATGGCTTCTTCAATCGCATTTAAAAAGCTCTTAAAGCTTCCATGCAAAATTATGGCTAAGCCCAACATAAAAAAGTTGAGCATATTAGGGGTAATGTTCAATTTTCGAAGGGCCGGAAAGTATTGAATCAAAAAGGTCAGTAAAATCAAAATACCGAAAATAGAAGCTGCTATTCTGGAATAGTCCAACTTTTCTGCCCCTTCCAAATTCTCCTTTTGGATGGACTGAAACTTATATTCCTTCAGGTTCATTACGGTAGGTTTGGCTTTTTTCCCTAGATAATAAACAGTCAAGGTTATGGCTGTCACTACCAAGACGAACAGGGCTAAGTTCCACGGATTAAAAACTGTACTTGAGGTTGAAATCAATTCTGGTAACTGGTCAAAAAGTGCATTGTCCGAAACATTTTGCATCAACTCCCTCAGATGCCCAGCTTCGGATACTTTTATAGGGGCGGATCCGCTAATGCCCCCATGCCAAATCATTAATCCACCATAGCCTGCGGCCCCGACCAAAGGATAATTGATGGGAATATTGTTGGCCTGGGCGAACTCACCCACTTTTCTTGCCAAAATGGCCCCAAAAATGAGCCCAAGTCCCCAGTTAAAAAAAGCAACCAGCATGGTAGGAAGAGCTACCAGAACCGCGGCATTGGAAGTAGAGGTGACCAGTTTGGTAATCCGAAGGATGAGTCGCTCCATAGGTTTGCTCAACACCAACACATGGCCCAAAACCAAAATGAGCATCATTTGGTATGCAAACACCAAAAGCCCATTGTTCCAAACACCGTCTTCCCAATAGGATAGAATAGCCACTATGTGACTCCCCTCTGAGCGGTTCTCTGTAAAGCAAAAGGCCAAGACCATGGTAAGCATGGTCAACAGAATGGCAATGGTGAACGGCGACGGTAAATACCGTCTAAACATACGTTCTATTACCTGGGTAAGTGCCAAAATGGTTTAGAATGGCAAATCGTCGTGATCTTCCTCGTTTAGGTCATCGGCAGGTTCAAAAGCCTCCATGGGTGGTACTGGTGGCATATCGGCAGAAGGTTGGGCAGCTTCCAAGTTTTCTATTCGCCATCCTTGAATGGAATTGAAATATTTGGTCTCTCCCTGGGGATTTACCCATTCCCTTCCTCTTAGATTGATACTGATCTTCACTTGCTGTCCAACACTATAGTTGTTCAGTAAATCGCATTTATCCTGAACAAATTCCACCAAAATATGCTGAGGATATTGTTCTTCCGTGGTTATTACAATTTCTCTTTTCCTAAAACCGTTATTACCGTAGGTTTTGGTTTCATCAATCATTTTTATTCTACCCTGAACTTCCATATATGCTATTTTCAATAAGCCCCAAAAATACATAAAATGCCTTCCAATAAAAACGACCAAGCATACCGAACTATCAACAAATTCTCACTTTTCTCCTATCTTTAATCAGAATTCCACCAAAGCATGAACTTCAGCCCCAAAAACAAAGCGTCCAACATCACCCTCTTGATTTCCGCTTTTGTCATTGTAAGTCTCATCCTGTGGAACACCAATAGTTTTTTCAAAAAATTTAAAGAGGAAGAACGACTTAAAATGGAGATTTGGGCCACTGCCCAATTGGAGCTCATTCAATCCTCGGTAGACCAAGAATTGGGGAATCTTACCCTAAAGGTTATGGGGAACAACACTTCCACTCCCATGATTTTGGTAAATGAGGAAGGGTCTATCAAAACACACAATATTGCCCCAGAAAGGGCATCAGACAGTGCCTACATCCAACGAAAAATTAGGCAATTTGCCAGTGAAAACGAACCTATCCACATTGTCCAGGAAGGGGAACTTTTGGAAACTTTATACTATGGAAATTCGGAGGTGTTGAACAAGCTCAAGTATTACCCCTTGGCCCTATTACTGATCATTTTCCTGTTCGGAGCGGTCATTTTCTTCTTTTTCAAGACCAACAAGGCCTCGGAACAGAACAAATTGTGGGCGGGAATGGCCAAAGAAACAGCCCACCAAATCGGAACTCCACTTACCTCGCTTTTGGGGTGGAACGAACTATTGAAATCCGAGGATATCAATCCCGACATTACCAAGGAAATTGAAAAGGACATTATCCGTTTGCAAACTATTACGGAGCGGTTTTCCAAAATTGGATCTACCCCTGAATTAAAAGAACACGATATTGTATCAGAAACTGAAAAAGCTTATCAATATCTTAAGCGAAGAAGCTCCAAGTTGGTTCATTTTGATTTTACTTCAGAGATTGAAAAGCTTCCCGTGATGTTGAACCCTCCACTCTACAATTGGAGCATTGAAAATTTGGTGAAAAACGGAATAGATGCCATGAAGGGTAAAGGGAGCATCAGTATTCAAATTGAACAGAAGGGTCAATACGTACACGTTTTGGTCTCGGATACCGGACATGGGATTCCAAAAAGCGATTTCCAGAATATTTTTAATCCGGGTGTAACTTCCAAAAAGAGAGGCTGGGGCCTAGGGCTTTCTTTGGTAAAAAGAATTGTGGAAGAATACCACAAAGGAAAAATTAAAGTATTTTCGTCAAGTAAAGAAGGAACAATAATGCAAATTTCCCTCAAAGCAAATGTTTAGATGCCATGGCAAAAGAAAAACAAATTGCGATAAAGGAAGCTGAAATTACCAACAACTGCCCCGAATGTTTTAACCAGCAGCTTAAGCTTACCTTCTATCAGAAGCATACGTTCAATCCATTTTTTCATAGGACCACGGATGTGGTTAGCCATGAAATAAAATGTAAGAAATGTTACTCCATTATCTATCCCGTTAACTGGACAGAGGATATTGAGAGGGTGTTTGACTATTACAACAAACTGGTTCAACCCGACCGGCCCCAGGTACGATTCACCACCCTATTCTATATACTTCTTATTTTGATCTTGGCCTTAGTAGTCGGTGGATTCTATTTGAGAATGGAGGGACTTATTTAAGGGCGCCACTAATTTGTTCGGCTACCTTTTCAAACTCTTCAGGAGTCAAGGATTCCTTATATTGGAAGGTTGCATTTTTCATGCTTTGCAATGGAATTAGATGTACGTGTACGTGGGGCACTTCCAACCCAATAACGCTCATGCCTACCCTTTCGCAGGGAACCACCGCCTCAATGGCCTGGCCCACCTTTCTGGAAAAAGCCATGAGTTTTAGGTAGGCTTCCTCATCTAAATCCAACAATCTATCCACTTCTTTTTTAGGCACGCACAAGGTATGGCCTTTGGCATTGGGGTTGATATCCAAAAACGCAAAATTGTCTGCGTCCTCGGCAATTTTATAGCAGGGAATCTCCCCATTGATGATTTTGGTGAAAATACTGGGCATTAGGTTTGGTTTTGTTTGGTTTGAAATAAAAATCCCATCAATGGACGGGATTAAAATTATACAATTAAATGTGTTTTATTCTCGGGTGATTTCCAAAATATCAAACTTTAACGTTCCATTGGGTACTTGGATTTCGGCCACTTCCCCAACAGACTTCCCCAGTAACCCTTTCCCTATGGGTGAGGTTACTGAAATCTTACCTGCTTTCAAATCGGCCTCACTTTCAGCGACCAAGGTATACTTCATCTCCATTCCATTGGTCTGATTCTTGAGTTTTACTGTGGACAAAACCAAAACCTTGGAGGTATCCAATTGGGATTCATCTATCAAGCGGGCGTTGGACAAGGTTTCTTCCATTTTGGAAATTTTCATCTCCAAAAGTCCTTGGGCTTCCTTGGCTGCATCATACTCAGCGTTTTCAGACAAATCTCCTTTGTCCCTAGCCTCAGCAATAGCCTGTGATGCCTTGGGGCGCTCCACATCTTTAAGGTGGTTTAGTTCTTCCCTAAGTTTTTTTAATCCCTCAGCTGTATAGTAAGATATTTTACTCATATCGTCATTTTTTAATGCAAAAGAACATTTGAGGAAAATGTGTTTATTTTCCCAATGCGCTTTTTCGGTACAAATACAAAAAATCCTCAACTGGAACTATGTCAAGCATAGTTTTTGCGAGGATTTAACGCAAATATAGGCAATTTTTGCCCAATTTTGCCGCTGTAATACCATGAAATCCACGCTATGAAGTACATCTGGGGCTGTCTTTTGTTATTTTTCCTAATCTCCTGTGAATCTGATCCCACCAACCGAAATCCTTATTTGCAAGAGGTCAATTTTCGGTTTGATCTGAATCTAAATTTGCCATTGTATAATAACCTGAATACTATTGGCAATCCTGTTTATGTAGGAAATAACGGAGTGGGGACACGGGGAGCTTTTGTAATGCGCACCGGACTGGACACTTTTTTTGCTTTTGAAGCCAGCTGTCCCAACCACACTCCAAATAGTTGCTCCACCATGACCATCGACGGTCAGAATGTGACCTGCTCTTGCGAAGATTTCACCTATAGCCTATTCACAGGCCAGCAATTGAACAGACCTGATGACGGCACCCGCTATTATGATCTTCTGTTCTATAGGGCCACACAAAGTGGAAACGTTGTGACAATATCCAACTAATTGCCCAATATTTTATCCATGACCCAGCTGGTGTGAAGTCCAGAATTTCCTTGGGATGGGTGTTGCCCCAATCCCATAAGGTGATCCTGAATGTTTTGGACGTGGTATTGTTGTACGTGCTCGGGGTTGGGTATTTCCAATGCTGTCTTTTCAGACCCGCATTCCAGAACCAATGGGGCCTCATCCAACACAGCAAAAGTGATTTTTCCTTTGGAACCAAAAATTTCAACCCTGTCTTCCCTGTGATGCGAGGCAAAGTTCCAAGCTCCAGTCCCTGTAACTCCATTTTCATGAACCCAACTACCTGCTATACTGTCATGGGCGCTATACAATCCCTGTTGATTAGCCGCAAAGCCTTGTGCACTTTGAATGTTTCCCAAGAGATGTACAAATAAATCCAACCCATGGCTAGCCAAGTCATCAAAATAGCCTCCTGGGGCTACCAGCTTATCCGTTCTCCAATTGTATGTTCCATTTAAATCCACTTCTGATGGAGGTTTGGTCTTTTGCCAATGAATATGTCTTACCTCCCCAATCTTTACTTCATCCAACCATTGCTTTATCTGATTGAACCTGGGCAGCGATCTTCGGTAATAGGCAATAAATAGAGGCAACCCTTTTTCCTCAAATGCCTTATAAATGGCCAAGCTGTCCGCGTAGGTTGGTGCCATAGGTTTTTCAATACAACAAGGTTTCCCCGCCTTGGCAACCAAAAGAGCGTATTCCTTATGTGAATCCGGAGGGGTTGCAATATACACGGCATCCACTTCTGGACTTTCTATCACCTCTTGGGCATTGGTAGTATAATGCGGAACATGATGTCTGCCGGCATAGTCCTCCACTTTGTCGGCGTCCCTACGCATGACCATGGCCACTTCAAAATCTTTGGCCATTTGATAGGCTGGAACACTTTTTTTCTCGGCCACGCCACCGCAGCCAATCACACCCCATCGAATGGGGGTCTTATTGAAAAATGAAAGGGATTCTGTCATGATCATAAATGTACAGAATCCCTTTCTCAATTGTATTTAGTTCTTTTTAGAAATTCACCGTGGCTCCCAACAAAAAGTTGATACCTGCTTGTGGGTAAAAACCAGCCCCTTCTATAGTTGTAATGGTTCCAGGATTGGAAAAGTCGTCATCGTAAGTAAAGAAATACCCGTTGGAAACAATATCGGCATCAAAAATATTGTTCACCAATCCAGAAAGCACAATGCTCTTCACAAAGGAATTGGTCTCGATCACGTATTGGATATTCAAATCTGTTTGGGTGTAGCTGTCCAGCTCCGATGTCTCAGAATCGATATTTCCCATATACTGTTTCCCTACAAATTTGCTCAGTAAGGACAGCTGAAGCTCCTCCGATGGCATAAAGGCAAGGATGTTACCTGCTAAGATATTCGGAGAATAGGCTATTTTGGTGTTCCCCAAATCTTGTATCACCCCATCTCTTTGGAAAACAAAATCCACATTTCTGTTATCGCTCAAAGCAATGTTGGGTCTGAGGGCCCATTGATCGCCCAACGCTATGTTAGCATCCAATTCCAAGCCCAAACGGTAGCTGTCCCCAACATTGGCCCTCAAAGGTGCCCCTACATCGTTCAATTCACCTGTAAGCACCAATTGATCTTTGTATCGCATGTAGTATGCATTGGCATTCAACTGAAAGCTGGGCGAAACATAGCGCCACCCCAATTCAAAATCGTTGAGCTTTTCCGGTTTTGGACTTCCATTTTCATAATCGTTCCGGTTGGGTTCCCGGTTTGCCCTTGCATACGACAGGTAAAAGTTGTGGTTTGGGTTTAAATCGAAAGTGATCCCTGCTTTTGGGTTGAAAAAGTTGAAGGTATCATCCACTAAACCAGTATCTTCTCCATTGGCTTCATATCCTACTCCCCTGTATTGGACATCTCCAAAAACGGACCATTGGGAATCCAATTTATAATTGGCCTTTACGTAGGTATTAACATCCGTTTTGGTCGAGTTGTCATCGTAATAGCGATCCCTGATGCCGCTATTCCCAGCAAACCTGGCCCAAATGACCTCACCAAAATGGTCTCCTTTATACACATTATATCCTCCTCCAATGATAAGATTTAGATTTTCGTTTTGGTGATTCAACGACACAACCGTTCCATAAAAATCATTGTCCAACCATCTTCTTCGGATCAAATCCGTGGTGTTTACTGTTTCTCCATCCACAGTAATGGGTTCAAAACCATAGGTATCAAAGTCGTCATCTTCTTTAAACTGTTCAAAATAGCCTCTGCCACGTGTGTAGTGCAAACCAATATTGGCGTTCCATCTTGGGTTCAATCTTTCGTTCCAGTGCAATTGAAAATGGTCTTGCTTGTAATTATCTTCTTCCCGATCATAAAATTGGGTCACCCCATTCTCATCGGTATACATTCCAGCAGGATTGAAAGTCCTGTTTGAATTAAGTGTGGCTTCATCTATCCCGAACCAAGCTTGGTAGGTGACCTCGTGCCCTCCGAATAGCAAGGCCTTGATCAAGGTATTATCATCCTTGTATGCCCCTTGAAGAAAGTACGAATCGAGCTCAGAACTTGCCCTGTCTATATAACCATCTGAAGTAATTCTGGACAACCGACCAGAAAGTTCTATGTGCTCATTAATAAGTCCAGTACTGAATTTGACATTGTTTCGCAGGGTGTTGAAACTTCCAATGGACGAAGATATTCTACCATAGGCTTCTTCTGAAAATGCATCGGTAAGAATGTTCAAACTTGCACCAAAGGCACCCGACCCATTGGTTGATGTTCCGACTCCGCGTTGCAATTGCAAACTTTCCGTAGAAGAGGCAAAATCGGGCATATTCACCCAAAAGGTGCCATGCGATTCGGCATCGTTGTAGGGTACTCCATTGATGGTTACGTTTACCCGGGTAGCATCACTTCCCCTTACACGAATACCTGTATATCCCACCCCGGCTCCAGCATCTGAAGTGGTTACAACAGCAGGGAGGTAGTTCACTAAAATAGGAATGTCCTGTCCCAAGTTTCGTGGTGCAATCTCTTCCTGATCCAAATTGGAAAACGTAATGGGAAACTCCTTGGTGACCCTAACGGCCTGTACCAACACTTCATCGAGGACGATTTTTTTCCCTTTCAGGGAATCTGTTGGGTTTTGTTGTGCACTTGCGGAAAGTGCCAGCCCAAAAAGGGCCAAAGTTGAAAATAGTGTTTTAGCACAGCGCCGTATGTGTTTTTTTGGCTGTCGCTTTGAACAAAATGGTTTCATCCGTAAAAAATTTTACGAATAAAAGGGGCCATTATTCTGGTTAACAATTGATTTGTGTTTCTAAAGAAACATAGAAATTCCAAGATGCGCTAAGCGCAATCCCTTGGCAGCATTACCCGCCCAGGTTCATTGGGTATAATCTCAGCCTTTTAAAAAAGCACCCCTTTGAGATGGCACAAATGTAGTACCTCCAACTAAGTTATCATAGTAAAAAAGTAACATAATTAACACTTTTTGAAGAACGGGAGCGACCCAATTTTCCGTATATAATAAGGTAATGCCTTGGAATGTCCCCAAAGTCCAAAAATAGATTCACATTAAAGCTCTTATCCGGTTATATTATATTGGGTAGTCTAATCGTGTTAGGCGCCTTTTTTATCTATTCCGAGTTTAATACCTATTTAGATTCACAACCAAAGGAAGTCGGCGATGATAAATTATTCCACACCAATCAACTGCTAACCGCGCTTTATGAGGCCGAGAACTCATCCAAACTGGCTCTACAGGACAAGAAAAGGAGCACATTTCTTTCTTATGCAAAAAAAGTAGATTCCATTTTGATGATATTGGAGGATCTTAAGGGGTTGATCCAGAAAGATCTTCAAATTAAAAAACTGGACAGTGTCCAAGACCTGCTTCAACAAAAAGTCTACAACAATGCTGAACTGCGGAAACTAAAGCAACAGGAAAACGATCAAGCACCCATTGACTCCTTGCTTATGGCATTGGGCCGATTGGAAATGGATTTGGGCAGAATTACCCCCGAACAATTGGTTCCCAATTTTCACCAACTTCCCCCAGCCACGCAAAGGTCAATTAAGGACTATGTTGCCATTCTCAACCGAAACATTCCACGAACCAGATCAGAAGCGACCGAAAAATCCAATGTGGATTCCATTCTCGATTTTTCCAAAACCATCCTGCACAAGGCCAAGAAAGAGCATTCAAAAATCGAGCGTTCATTGCTTCACAAAGAGCTCCAAATCCAAAGGAATGATCTGGAACTTTCTAGAAAACTTAGAGAGATCATTGCCTCCTTTGAACAGGATATATTCCAGGATGCCCAAAATGAGAACCTGGGAAGACAGCGAATGTTAAGGCGAAGTACGCAATGGGCTTGGGTCGTGGGCCTGTTAGGTCTGATTACGATCTTACTTTTTACTTTTTTGACTGCCAATGATTACTGGAAAGTCCAATTGTACCGTGAACGACTGGAAAAAGAAAAAAAATGGTCAGAATCCTTGCTAAGGAGCAGGGAACAGCTTATTGCCACTGTAAGCCATGATCTACGATCGCCATTGACTACCATTAAAGGCTATACGGAACTATTGCAACAAGAATCGGAAAACCCATTGCAGCTGGATTACTTCAAACAATTAAAATCAGCTTCCGATTATGTGGAACATCTCACCAACGACCTGTTGGATTTTTCCAAACTGGAGGCCGGAAAAGTGGAGATTGAAAACAAACCTTTTAGTCCCGCTACTCTCTTGAGGGAAGTAATCCAGGGATTTAAAGGTCTTGAAACTTATAAAAATTTGCCTTTGTTATTGGAATTGGATGAATCAACGTCAAGACCACTGGTTGGGGATTCTTTTCGAATACGTCAAATACTGACAAACCTCATAGCCAACGCCCTTAAATTTACGCACGAGGGCCATGTGTCCGTTAAAGCATTTTTAGCCATTGAAAAAGATAAAAGCTATTTGAAAATTCAGGTAATCGATACTGGGATTGGAATTGATAAAGACCAACTGAAATCTATTTTTGAGGAATTTGTTCAAGCAGATCACGATCAGGCCCATAAACATAGCGGATATGGTCTTGGTTTGACCATCTCCCAGAAATTGGCTCTTCTCATGGGCGGTACATTAACAGCTAAAAGTGAAGTGAACAAAGGCAGCATTTTTACGCTTAAGCTGCCTTGGAAACCAAGTCTCAAAAAAATTGAGCCGAACAAAAAAACACTGGAGCTTCAAAATGGAGAAACGATTCGTTTAGTGGTAATTGACGACGATGTAACACTTTTGTCCCTTATTTCGGAAATCTGTAAAATTCAAAAAATTGAATGCACTACGTTTTCATCATTTAGTGCATTTAGCATGGCTCCTCCCGTTGATTATACCCATATCTTGACTGATATTGAGATGCCCGAGGATGACGGATTTTCAATAGTAAAGGCCCTTAAGGGTGGACATATTAAGAGCTATAGTGGTCAACCTGTTATCGCCATGACAGGGCGTAGGAATCTGGACCACAAACAATTTAAAACAGCTGGGTTTAGCAAAGTATTGCGAAAACCATTTTCCAATCATCAGTTATTGGAAGTCCTGTTCCAACTTTCCAACTCCAATTTGCAAGATTTTGGTACGCCTACAAGAGTGCAGGCAAACCCTAAGAATCTATTTAGTACAGATCGAATCAACTCTTTTGTTGATGATGACAAAGCGTTGCATGAAGTGCTTACAACATTTTTGGAAGAGACCCATGAAAACCTTGAACATTTAAACAATGCCTCCTTAAAGAAGGACCTCAAATCCATTGAAAACATTGGCCATAAAATGCTTCCCATGTTCCATCAGCTGGAGATTTATTCCATGCTTCCAATCTTGGAAGCATTGGAACGGGCAGAATCTCATTATTCTGTGGCGGAATTGCAGGAAGTAATAACCACTTTGAAAACGGAATTCTTGCTGGTGAAAAAACAAATGCAAGCCTATTTGGTCACACTTTCAGCTGATACCGTTTAATTTTATTATACAATGTTTTGCGGGTCATTTTAAGAAGTTTGGCCGCCTCGCTTTTATTGAAATTGGTTTTTTTCAATACTCGGAGGATCAAATCCTTCTCATATTCTTGTTTGGAGAAATTCTCCTCCTTCCGTTGCAAATCAGTTGAAAACAAAGTTTGCGGCAAAGCACTTTCCTGGATTAATCCCTCTTGAGTGAACAGCACCGAACGCTTGACCACATTTTTAAGTTCCCGAAGATTCCCTGGCCAATGGTATTGGATCATCCTTTGCCTCACCGTCTCTGAAAAACCCTCAATTGTTTTTCCAAGTTCCGAATTGGCAAGCTTCAAAAAGAAGTTGGCAAATAAGAACAAGTCCTCGCCACGACTATGCAAAGAAGGTATGGTCAGTGTAAACTCATTTAACCTATGCAACAAATCTTCCCTGAAATTTCCTTGGCTCACCGCTTCGGTCAAATCCCTGTTGGTTGCGGCCAAAATCCGTACGTCAATTTGAATTTCCTTGGTACTGCCCACCCGCTTAATTTTTCGCTCTTGAATTGCCCGTAGCAATTGAATTTGGTTTTCATAGGACAGATTGCCAATTTCATCCAAAAAAAGGGTTCCTCCATTGGCTGCTTCAAAAAAACCAACTTTATCTTCGATCGCCCCGGTAAAGCTGCCTTTCACATGTCCGAAAAACTCACTGGATGCCAATTCCTTGGGTATAGCACCGCAGTCTACAGCTATAAAACTTTTACCTTCCCTGGCACTGGATTTATGAATCGTCCTAGCAGTTACTTCCTTGCCCGTGCCGCTTTCCCCTATAAGCAAAACCGACATATTTGTAGGGGCTACCAAGGAAATGTACTGTTGCAATTTCAATGAAGCCTCGCTTTGGCCGGTAAGGTGCACTGGATCATACCTCAACACAACTTCGTTGTGTCTTTTCAATGAAATTGAAGCCTTCTCCTTTACATGATTGGCAGCTAAAGCTTTCTGAATAACCTCCAACATCCGATCAGGAGTAAATGGTTTGGCCAAATAATCGAACGCCCCTTTTTTGATGGCCTTCACCGCAGATTTTACTTCTGCGAAATTGGTCATCAAAATTACCTGTGTATGTGGATGTCTCTTTTTTATTTCGGACAAAAAGGAAACCCCGTCCCCTTCCGGAAGTCTAACATCGGAAAGAATAAGATCAAAATTATCTTGATCAAGAGCGGACTCAGCTTCCTTTAAGTTGGAGCTTGGGGTAACATCAAAATGATGTCTGGCCAAAAACTTTTGTAGCATTTGGCTAAATGCAGTGTCATCTTCAATGATTAAGATTTTGGGCATATCTCAGTATCTGATATACGATACCGAAGTACTTTAAGATGTTGAAACTTTGGTAAAAAAATCACAAAAAAGAGGCCTGCAATTGCAGGCCCCTAACTAACCAAACTAACCTAACACGTTAATCAAACTCGGCCTATAGCTCTATCCAATTACCATCGGCATCTGCATAGACAGTTCCGGAGGCCCCATCCTTTAAGGATAGTTCCAATTTGAACTGATTAGATTCGTTTTTATATGCCTTGTTAATGGTTGCAGTTGGATAATCTTTTTTCACGGCCGTTATAACCGCGGCCGGGAGGTCCGCAACATCAATTTCTTGAAAGTCTTGGGTTAGGGCAATCTCCGTAGTAACACTTTCAACCTCATTGATAGCTACATCTTGGGCAAAAGCCGATAGACCAACAAAGGACAAAACAGTGGTTAAAATCAAATTTTTCATGGTATTCTATTTTTTAAATTAAACGTGCTTTATCCAAAGAAAAATTGATGCCATCAAGCTTATTCCAATCCACTACTTATCATAAATACTGATTATCAGTTGTTTATTGGATTTCAGCTTGTAGAGGAAGTGTGTAATTATGTATATCCCAACTCCTAAATTGGTTACTTTTTACACAAAAAAAGGCTGCCGAAGCAGCCTTAGAATTGCCAGCGTATCACCGCCCCATACTACAAAGAGATATGATCGCTGGCGTTATGGACAACGCATGGTTAGTGTTTGCATAGCATTATCCTTTTTCTTTTAATTTTTTTGCCCTGTATTCCCTTCTCAAAAAAGGTACCACCAAGATGAGAGCTATGAGAAATGACAAAATGCTCAATGTCAGAACTATGGTAAATAGCATTTTCAGTGTTTCTGATATATGGGACACCTATTTTTCAAATAGGTCACAAAAAAAGGTCGTACTACGTACGACCTTTTAACCAAATCAACCAACCAAAAAACTAAGCGTCCAAGCTTAGTGGTACTTTATATTTTTCAGAGAGCAGGGTGCTCTCGTTATACCCTTGTACTTATAAGACACTATTTTTTTTGATAGGTCACATTGGGTCAAAAAAAAACCCCAAAAAAGGGGCTTTATCTTATTATTTCAGAAGGGATTATACTTGATGTGTTGGCTTTAGAAGGTCATTTACCGTTTTTACGGGATTGAAGGTCACTAAGGGCACTTCAACGAAAAGCGTGTTCCAAAACGCCATGGCGCCATTCCAAAGACCTGGTAGTTCCAGAGCTTTGAGGGCTTTCCCTTCTTTGGTCTTTTCCGTAATAAATCCTTGTTTTTCATCCACAAATTCAAGTAGATTGAACTTTTCTCCCTTATAATTGCGGACTCCACACACCAAATCAACGGGGTTAAAGTGGGTTGAATTCTTCAAAATGGAAGCTTGTTCACTATTGGCCATATCTATTTGGGCCGATTCGATGATTTGAAGCGATACGTTGCCCTGGTCATCCTTGATCCAAAAAGGGCCCCCACCAGGTTCTCCTTCGTTTTTGACCATTCCGCATACACGTATAGGCCTGTTAATTCTATCTTTAAGGGCTTCCAATTGCCCTTGGGAATCCAAGCCATTATAGTTTTCTTCAAAACGAACGTTGAGCTCTTGCTCCAAAAAGGACTTTATTTCCTCCTTTTCTGCATCGGAAACACTTCCCTGATCAAGTTGTTTAGCGTATGCAAACGCCTTATCCTGGACCCTTTTCAAAACTCCTGCGAGCATCTTCTTGCTATTGGAAACAGCTTCCAGATTTTGATCTATGACCACGTTGTCAATGTTCTTTATAAAGATGATATCGGCATCTTGATCATTTAAATTCTCAATCAACGCCCCATGACCCCCAGGCCTGAACAAAATGCTACCGTCGCTATTCTTAAAGGGTTTATTTTCCATGTCAACGGCCACAGTATCCGTAGAAGGTTTTTGATTGGAATAAGAAACACTGAATTCCGTATTGGTATTGTTGGAGACCCTTGGTCCTGCCGAAGCATGCTCCGCTTTGAACATCGCGTCATGCTGCTCAGAAATGGTAAAGTGCAAATTGGCCTTCCCACCAGTTTTGGCATACAAGGCAGCTTCTTTTAAGTGTTCTTCAAAAGGCGTTGCGCCAACTTCCCCATATTGGTGAAAAGGGAGCAATCCCTTCGGATAAAATCCATAGTTTAAACCATCCGCAACCAACATTTCCTTGACAAACAGATGGGCTTCCTCATCTTTGGAGGCGGCTTTGCCTTGAATTTTGTTCATAATTAGCTTATAAAACGGAAAGGCTTCCATTGCTTCAACAAACTTTTTCATCGCCTCATCCCCTGTGCTGTCCAGATAGGATTCCAAGGATTCTTTGGATGGGTCAAAGGCATCCAAAAAATTAAAGGTGGCTTTGAACATTCTGGATGCGGCTCCGGAAGCAGGCACAAACTTCAAAAGCTCAAGGTCCCCCCTTGCACCTTCAAAATAGGCAATATGCTCAGCTTGCTCAGCTTGGTTAAATTGCAATATCCCATCGGAAACAACAGCAGCCTTTACCAGGTTCACAAATGGGATTCCCGCCTTGAAAGTAGCGATTTGGTTATTGACTTTTTCCTGGGAAACACCTTTTTTTTGAAGCTGTTCCAGGTCTTTTTGGCTTAGGTTGATCATGCTTTTTGGAGAAGTTTATCAATGTGTTGGACTGCGGCTGTTAGCCTTGTTTTCTTATCTCCCTTCAAGATAACGAAATTCCGATTATATTTTTTCAAGGTATCATGGAAATATGCAAACATTCGCTCCCTTTCATTGGGCTTATCCCGTAAATCATCCGCTTCCCAAGGGGTGTCAATATAGGTTAGGAAATACAGGTCATAGGTGTTTTCCAGCGCATACTTTTCCAGAACTGGATCGCAGTAGCCCAAATAGTAAGCCTCTGAATACACCTTGGTTTCCAATAAATCTGTATCACAAATAAGGACGTCTGATGCTTTTTTGGTCAACTCGTTCTCCAGTCTAATCTGTCCTTCCGCAATGGGCAATAGGTCCTTGGGCTCGCAAGTTTTCCGTTCATTGTTCCATTTGTTCTGCAAATATTCGCGGGCATATTCTGGAACCCATACCGTATTGTACTGCCTTGCGAGCTGCTGGGAAAGGGTAGTCTTGCCGGTGGACTCGGGTCCAAAAAGCACTACTTTAACAAGGTCTGAGGGCTCTTGCCCAAGTTTTTCTTCCATGCCTTATAGCCATAAATGGCAATTATGGTTAGCAAAAAATAGAGCAGGGAACTAAAAATTAGTCCCTTATACCAATACAAGGGTACAGTAATTACATCCCCTATAATCCAATATACCCAGTTCTCCAGTTTTTTCTTGGCCATTAACCACATCCCAACAAAGAAAATGGCTGTTGTTATGGTATCAACATAGGCCGTCCACACATTGAACTTATCTGCCGCCGTATAAACAATGGAGACAAAAATCAAGGTTCCCACAAACAACAGAACTGACCATTTTTTCTCATTTTTCGTGGTTTTTGTAATGGGAACAAAATGGGTTTCATCTACTTTTCTAGTCCACAGGTACCACCCAACGATGCTCATGATAAAATAGTAGGTGTTGATGAGCATATCACCCAGTAAACCATAAAAAAGCAAAATATATGCTGCAATTCCAGTTCCAACAATTCCGGTAGGGTAGACCAGGATATTTTCCCGTTTGGAATACCATACACTGAGCAACGCAAAGACCACACTGATCAGCTCCAATACAACAATATGCGTTGGAACGCCTTGGTATTGCGAAAAAATCCAATCAAAAATGTGGCTCATACCCGCTTCGGTCAGATTTTACAAGCTTCATGCTCAACACCACATGTTCCAATTGCTCAAAGCTTTGCTTTATTTCGGATTGAAGCAAGCCCATTACTTCATCATAATCTCCGTACACTTGGGTACTCAATGGATTTTCAAGAACCTGCAGGCCAGATGCCCTTAACTTTTTGATAAAAGCTATAATCGGAGGTTCAAAATTGTCCTGAAGAGGAGTCAAGGTAAGTTCAACGGAGATTTTCATGGGTAATGCCGAATATTAAGCAGCAAAGCTAGTAAAAAGACCCTATCAGTTACCCATCATTTTGTGTGCAAATACACAAGTGAAACCTTCAAACTCCAAAAACTCGACTCCGTAGTGGGATTTTTTACCCTTGTAAGCAATTTGGGCTACCGTGCGTTTGTCATCAAAGGCAAAATCCATCACATCTATATGCCTAAGAAAGCTAAGTCCCTGTTCTGCATAAATCTTGTATAGGGATTCCTTGGCACCCCAAACAATGGTCAGTTTTCTAATAATGGCCTCGGTATTGGCCAAGGTGCGGTATTCTTCCAGGGGTGTAAATTTATGGGCTATCCTAAGAATCTTTTCCCGTTGCATTTCAATATCGATTCCTACCTCGTCCGTTTTGCTTAGTATAATGCCTGTGAAATTACGGGAATGCGTAATGGAAATATGGTTTCCATCGTGTAGGTGAGGCTTTCCAAAATCGTCGTAGAACATGTCGTTGTCCACATATCCCGCTTCTGCCATTAAATGCCTGATACTCCAAAAAGCCCTGCGATGAAGCTCCGACTTCATCCCTTCTATCCTTTTTTGGCAATGCGGGGTAAGTTCAATGCCTTTGGAAAGTTCATCTTCCGGTTCGGTGACCTTCCAAACATATACGGATGTAGTTGGCGAAATAGGTATGGTTTTGTATAATGGCACGACTATTAGTTAGGTGATTCGTATCTTTGCTGACTGTTAGAGCTAAGCTACATAAAGTTAATTAAAATAAAAGATGAGCACAAAGACAATTCCCTATGTACCCTTTAAGGTAAAAGACATTTCGCTTGCGGATTGGGGGCGAAAAGAAATTGAACTTGCAGAGGCGGAAATGCCTGGTCTTATGGCGTTGCGTGAAGAATACAAGGATGAGCAACCGTTAAAAGGTGCCCGCATAGCGGGATGCCTGCACATGACCATCCAAACTGCTGTTTTGATAGAGACCTTGGTTGAATTGGGTGCCGATGTGACCTGGAGCTCCTGTAATATTTTCTCGACCCAGGATCACGCAGCCGCAGCCATTGCAGCTGCCGGAATTCCCGTTTATGCTTGGAAGGGCATGAACGAAGAAGAGTTTGACTGGTGTATAGAACAAACCCTGTTTTTTGGCGAGGACAGACAGCCCTTGAACATGATCTTGGATGATGGTGGGGATTTAACCAATATGGTTTTGGATCAATATCCGGAATTGGCTGCTGGAGTAAAGGGTCTTTCTGAAGAAACTACAACTGGAGTACATCGCCTTTACGAACGGGTCAAAAACGGAACCCTTCCCATGCCAGCCATCAACGTGAACGATTCTGTGACCAAGTCAAAATTTGATAATAAATATGGCTGCCGCGAGAGTGCGGTGGATGCCATCCGAAGAGCCACGGATACCATGTTGGCGGGGAAACGTGTTGTTGTTGCCGGTTATGGTGATGTAGGTAAAGGAACTGCAGCCTCTTTTAGAGGTGCCGGAGCCATTGTTACCGTTACGGAAATTGACCCCATCTGTGCCCTACAAGCTTGTATGGACGGATACGAGGTGAAGAAATTGGAAACTGTTGTAGGTAACGCCGATGTTGTGATTACCACCACAGGAAACAAGGACATCATCCGTGAAGAGCATTTCCGTGCTTTGAAGGATAAGGCCATTGTGTGCAATATTGGACACTTTGACAACGAGATCGACATGGCCTGGTTGAATGGTGCCTACGGTAATACCAAAGATGAAATAAAGCCCCAGGTGGATAAGTATACCATTGATGGTAAGGACGTCATTGTTTTGGCGGAGGGAAGATTGGTCAACTTGGGATGTGCAACTGGACATCCAAGTTTTGTAATGAGCAATTCGTTTACCAACCAGACCTTGGCCCAAATTGAGTTGTGGAAACATAGCGACAAATATGGCAATGAGGTATATATGTTACCGAAGCACTTGGATGAAAAAGTAGCCAAGCTGCACCTATCAAGATTGGGAGCGGAGCTTACCGAACTTAGGGAAGATCAAGCCGAGTACATCGGTGTTACGGTACAAGGCCCCTATAAACCAGATTATTATAGATACTAGATTTTTTTAGGTATCGTCAAAAAAAAGGCCCCGACAGATATCGGGGCCTTTTTTATCTTGTTAATTGTTCCTATCCCTTTAACCAAGCATTCCTAAGTTCTTTTTGGGATGCCGTTGCTTCTGGGTTTTCCAACAATGTTTTGGCTTTGGTATAAGAGGGTGTGGTGGTTGTGTTGATCAAAACTTCCTCTCCTTCCCGCAATAGCACCACTTCTATCTCTTTACCGGGTTTCCACGAAAACACCTCGCCAAAAACTTGGTTTGCATTGGCCAAATTCACCTCGGTACCATTGATTGATTTAAACAAATCATTAGGTTGTGCCCCATTCTCAGTCCAGAAACTGTTGTTCGTTACCAAATCATTAAACTTGATTCCACCCTTTTCACGGTCGGCCCCAACAATCAAGTTTCCTGCATTTTGAATATAGTTGGTCTCAACCTTGGCTTCTCCAAAGTGTAGTCCAACCTTCTCAAAGAATGCATCATAATCAATGGGCGTTGTGCCCTTCACATGAGTGGTCAAGAATTCTCCAACCGCTGGATATGTCATTGCCGTAATTTCAGCGACCAAGTTATCGTCTACAAAAGGCCTATTTTTTCCATATTTTGCGGATAGTTCTGCCATAAGGGAGCGAAGACTTCGCTGACCTTTACTGTTTTCCCGCATTAAAATATCAACACACATGCCTATAAGCGCTCCTTTCAGATACACATTGGCATAATTTTCTTTGTACGGGCTTTCCAATATGTTTTCACTCATTTGGGTAAAACTCATGGAATCATCATAACTGGATCGGGAGCCGTTAATTTTTTGGGTCGTTCTGGAAAAGTACTCAGGCTCGTCAATTAAACCTTCGTACACCTGGAAATGCTGCGCAAAATATTCGGTTACCCCTTCATAAAGCCATAAATGCTTGCTAAAAGTAGGTTCGTTGTAATCAAAGTAATGGACATCCTCAGAATGTACGGACAAAGGAGTGACGATATGGAAAAACTCGTGCGCCACAACATCTATCATGGACTCCGCCAAAGCCTCTGGTTGCATATTTTCAGGAAGCACAACCACGGTTGAGGTATGGTGTTCCAAAGCTCCAAATCCTTTTGGAGAATCTTCTTTTTCAGTATCTGAGAGGTACAGTAGAACATCATAACGGGGGGTACTGTCCAAATCTCCCAAATACTCTTTCTGGGCCAGCATCATTTTGTATACCGTTTCCTTTATCTCTTTGGCCGTATGAACCTTATTGGGAGAAAAAACACTCAATACAATTTTAATGCCCCCAACCATAAATTCCTCTACTTCAGTTTCTCCATACATCATGGGATTATCTGTCACCTCAAAGTAGCGATTGGCATAAAAAACAGAGGTTGCGTTCTTGCCATCCTCACTTTTGGAGGTGTTGATTTCCTGTAATGGCGACGTATAATTAAACGTATCGGGAGCGGTAATTCCAATTTGGTAGGCATTGTTTTTAAGGGAATCAAAATAACCCACAAAGCCATGAAGGTTGAGCATTACCTGTTTCGGTTCAATGTTTGTCCCTGAGGGTGAAAATGGCACCTCATCTCCTATGCCTCCTTCAATTTCTTGGTCAAATGTATCGTTGACCCAATAGATTATTTTGTCAAGGTTTTGAGCGTTGGGGAACACCCAGGTATTCGTGTCTTGTTTTGTTGCTGCCACTTCATTGCCATCATAGTCCATCCCTTTCAGTCCCTCAATATATTTTCCAAAATCGGAGACCGCATAGGTTCCTTGAACCACTCTTGGCAATCTGTAGACCACTGTATCACTAATAAACCTTCCTGGGTTAATGGTAACCTGAACTTTATCGTTCTCTAGGTTCACCAAATCCAATTGGGCCGTGATGGGATTTTGGGTTGCTAAATCATTTGATATATTCTTGGTTTTGCAAGACATGGCCAGTCCTGACAAAACCATCAGTGTAAGAAACCTTTTCATCCTTTTACGTTTTTAAGATTAATGATAAGCGAATATAGTTAGAAAAGCGCTCAAATGCTGATATGTCTCCTGTAAGGGTGATTTGTTACATATCCAACCACTTTTTAAAGTTGGTGGTCCGTTCCCTGGACACAATTACCTGTTCTTCTTCCTTTGGAAGAAGTTTTAGCAGCAAGCGACTGTTAAAGTAACTATGAATTTCAACCACTGCCCTCACTGAGACCATAAATTTGCGGTTGATCCTAAAAAAATGAATGGGATTCAATATGTTTTCCAGCTGGTCTATGGTGTATTCAATAGGATAACTCTGCCCGCCATGGGTATACAAACATATCATCCCCTCGTGCGATTTGAAAAAGGCAATATCCTCCACATTAAATGACCTAAACTGATTGCCCACCTTGACCATAAACCGATGCTTGTACTCCTTATGAAATAATTGTTTAAGATGTTCAAGATTCTCCGTGGAGCCTCGACCATTTTGGGTCACATTTTTTTTGAACTTCTCCAAGGCCGTTTTCAAGTCGGACTTAACAATGGGCTTTAGTAAATAATCCACCCCATTGTATTTAAAGCCACGGATGGCAAACTCATTATAGGCGGTAGTAAAAATTACCGGCGGATGATCGTCCACACCATCTAAAATGTCAAATCCGTAGCCGTCGTTGAGCTGAATGTCCAAAAAGACCAGGTCGGGGAGTGCGTTTGATTTAAACCATCGGGTTCCGGTTTCCACAGAGTTGATGTTGGCCAAGATTTCAATCTCAGGGGCCAGCTCTCCCACCAACTTGGTCAATCTTTTGGCTGCAAATTCCTCGTCTTCTACGATTACTGCCTTCATATTAAGATATAGCTATCAGATTCATGTCGGTAACTTCCTTATCCAACAAGGGAATGATCACTTCAAAGAAGTTTTCTTCCTCTCGGACCAAAACCTGTTTATTGGTATAGTAAGAATATCGCTTTTTAATGTTTTTCAATCCCAATTGGGTGGTTTCTTCCTTTAGCTTTCTTTTTCTAAGGTTGTTCCTAACCGCCAAGGCATCATTACCAATAGTTGAAATCTGGATTTCCAAAGGTTTTTCCTTGCTGTAGTAGTTATGCTTCAGTGCATTTTCCACCAACATTTGAACCGATAAGGTGGGTATAAGAAATTGCTCAGATGACTTTTGGATTTCCGATTTGATGACCACCGCATCCCGATGTCTTACGTTCATCATAAAGACAAAGGCATCCAAAAAGCCCAACTCTTTTTTTAAGCTTACCAGATCTTGTTCCCGATTATCCAAAATGTAGCGATAGCTGGATGCCAACCGGGTCACAAAGTCCGAAGCCAAGTCCCGGTCCTCGTACATCAAAGAAGTAAGCGTATTTAAACTGTTGAACAGAAAATGGGGGCTTATCTGGTTCTTCAACGAACTGTATTTTGAGGCCAACATTTCCCGCTTCAGGTCTTCCATCTGTTTGGCAAGCTCTTCCCTTTGGGTCATGGAAAAATGGAACATATTAAAGAAAATCACGGTCAAGCCCAGTAAAGTGGCCCTAAAGAAATCCGTAACAAACTCTACTGGCGGAGGGTCATCACAAATAATCCCCCAACGCTCCCTAAAGACAAACAAGCCCAAATAATAAATCAAAGCAGTTACTGGGGCCAACAATGCCATGTTTTTTCCAATGATGATCAAACTACTTCTAAAATCAAGCCCGCCTTTCAATCGTTGTTTTCTGAGGAGCCAATCATTGGTCTCCCAAGTAAACATGAAAAGGAAAAATGCAGTTACATAATAGAAAATACTCGTGGGATTGAACAATCCCCCAACAGCATCATCATCATGCTCCATGGTTGTCTTTACCAGAAAAAAGACCACATTGATCACCAACAACCGAAACAGTATTTTATATATCGCCTTTTTCTTCAACGTAAAATCATCTTGGCGTAAAGATACACATGCATGGGGCTTCCCACCGAAATCAACCCATTGAACCGTCAATAATCCCATTGAATTGTCAGGAACTGGACTTATTTGGCCAAATGGGGGATCCAAACCTTTCCAATGAGCCTTAAGGGACAGAATATCAGTTCAGGAAGCAAATAAGCAATTCACCCATTCTGCCACCAGACAATCCAAAGGATTCCAAGACTTTCGGAGAAACAAAAAAATAAACCCATCATGAAAAAAACCATTTTGGCCCTAGCGCTGATGATCTCTTCCTTGGCATTTGCGCAAACAGGAGTTATTAAAGGAGTTGTTTTGGACAAACAATCCGAAAACCCATTGGAAGGGGCCACCATAGAGCTTCTCAATGTGGATGTTGCTACAGGCGTAATTACCGATTTAGACGGTCGATTTACCCTAAAGGATGTTCCCATTGGCAGGCAAAGCATCCGAATAAGTTATTTAGGCTACGAGAATTCCTATGTGCCCAATATTGAGGTGACCACGGGCAAGGATGTACAGTTGAACATTACCCTGACCGAAAGTTTCAACACCCTGACCGAAGTGGTGGTGACCTCAAACTCCAACTTGGACAAACCTAAAAACAAAATGGCCACAGTATCTGCCAGACAATTTGGTATTGAGGAAGTGGGTCGTTTTTCTGGCGGTCGGGGAGACATCGGCAGATTGGCCGCCAATTTTGCCGGGGTCTCTGCACCAGATGACAGTAGAAACGATATCATTATCCGTGGAAATTCCCCCACCGGACTGCTTTGGCGTATTGAAGGGATTCCAGTTCCCAATCCCAATCACTATTCCTCCGCCGGAACAACCGGTGGCCCGGTATCCGCCTTGAATCCCAATATGCTCAAAAATTCGGATTTTATTACTTCGGCGTTCCCAGCGGAATATGGCAATGCCATAGGTGGGGTTTTTGACATTGGCTTGCGAAATGGGAATACGGACGACTATGAGTTTGCGGCCCAGGTAGGTGCGTTTTCCGGGGTGGAAGCCACAGCAGAGGGCCCTTTGGGTGATAAAGGTTCTTTTTTGGTTGCAGGAAGGTATTCGCTTGTCGGTTTGATCGGGTCAGCCGGGGCGGGTACCTCCGCTAACCCAAATTATGGGGATTTCTCCTTCAATCTGAACTTTGGAAAAGGCAAATTGGGAAGTTTATCCCTGTTTGGTATTGGGGGAACTTCGGATATTGAATTTTTGGGTGACAATATTGAAGCGGACGACCTATTTGCAGCAGAAGACGAGGATGCCTATGTGGAATCCGGTTTTGGGGTCATCGGAGTTAAACACACCATTCCCTTTGGGAAAAAGTCTTACTTAAGAACCGTTGCTGGTTTTTCCACTTCTTCAAGTAAGTATACTGCCGATCGTTATTTTGAGAAGGACACCCCACAAGAAACCCTTCTGCTGTATACTAAAGATGACGAAAAGGAAAATCGGTTTACATTTTCCACACTATTCAACTCCAAAATCAATAACAAGATAACCTTCAGAACTGGCCTCCAATACGAAAACCTTGCTTTGGATTACAGCAATCAAGATCGTGAGGAGCAAGCTGATTTGGATGGAGATGGCTTTTCCGATTTGGTAACCTTGATAGAAATGGATGAAAGCCTGGCCTTATATCAACCTTTTGCCCAAGGTCAATTTCGACTGTCCAAGAAACTTACCTTGAATGCTGGCGTGCATGGACTATACAGTGACCTGAACAAGCAATTTGTAATGGAACCAAGGGCCGGACTTAGTTTTGAGGCCAATGACAAGCACCGATTCAGTTTGGGCTATGGCTTGCATTCCCAAAACAATCCAACGCCTATTTTGTTTTTGAATGAAGAGATCAATGGTACCCCAGTACAATCCAACAGGGATTTGGAATTTGTGAGAAGTGCACATTACGTCTTTGGATATGATGTAAAATTAGGGGATAAATGGCGCGCCAAACTGGAAGCTTATTATCAAGACATTGATAACGTTCCTGTGGACCGATTTGCCTCCAGCTACTCCACCCTGACCGAGGGGGCCGATTTTGGATTTAGCACAGATGCCATTGACCTGGTCAACAACGGAACTGCATTCAACCAGGGTGTTGAGCTGACTTTGGAAAAGTTCTTTAGTCAGGATTACTATGTGCTACTGACCTCCTCGTTCTACCAAAGTAAATACACCGGTAGTGATGGTATAGAACGTAACTCTCCTTTCAACAATGGGCAGGTTGTGAATTTGCTGGGGGGTAAGGAATGGGCTGTTGGTAAATCCAAAAAGAACAAATTCTTTGCAGATACCCGAATTACCTATTCAGGAGGAAGATATTATACCCCAATAGATCTGGAAGCCTCCAGGAATATGGGTTATGAGGTATTATTTGATGATTTGGCCTACAGTCAACAATACGACAGCTATTTTAGGTGGGATGTAAAGCTGGGGCTTAAGATAAACAGCAAAAGTAAAAAGCAGTCGCACCAGTTTTATGTGGACATGCAGAACGTCACCAACAAAAACAACATCTTTTCCAGAAGATACAACAGACTAACCAACAATATTGATCGAGAGGACCAAATAGGTTTCTTCCCGGATTTTGGTTATCGTTTTCAGTTTTAGTGTTGAAAAACCCCATGGTAAACCATGGGGTTCTTTTATCATTCTTAGTTGGCTTCTGCCAACATTCCCTCGGAATAATAACAGAGCTTGTTCTCTTTCAAAATTGCCAAGCCCTCTTCCCTTGAATCCAACGGATTTATCTTGACCTGGGTGCCATCTGGCATGTACACAATGTAGAACCCTTCCTCAAACGAGGACAATCTAATCACCTCACCATTGGGTCTAATGGCATTCCAAGATTTTTCATCAGGTTTGTACACCAAATCAATTTTCTTGCCTTTTTTAGGCCCTTCCACAACCGTAACCTGAATTCTATTTTTGGTGGCTACCATTTTAAAGGTGTTTCCATCGTGTTCCACCATTTGGGTCTCCGACTCCCCATCTTTCATAGCAATGGGATTAGATCCCGACCAGAACTCAATAACATTGAAAATAAGGGCGTCCCCCAAGAAAAACAACCCATACACAGGTACAATGTTCAACCCCCAGAAAATGAGGTTATCCAGAAACTTGCTATCGGTAAGGCCCTGGTTCCAATCTTTCAAATTATTGAAGGCCCTGAAAGAGCCCAAACAACTGGAAAACAAAATGGCACACGACAACATTAAACAACTAATGACTTTCTTCATGATAAAAAATTTTATAGTTAACGTTTCTAAATCTACAAAAGATTTGCTCCAAAAGGATTACAGTTTCCATTTTGCTTGATGGAATTTCCTAGCTTTATGACATTGTTTAATTTGCCCTTTTGGCTGCAGATAAAAAGTCGCACTTGTCTTTTTTAGATCCGGAATTTTCCAAAATAGCATCTTACATTTCACATAGGGATGCCATAAATCCCAAAGTGTCCAAAGTGGATGTTGCTTGGCATTTGGACCATATGCTAAAAACGGTTATTGTGATCTGCAAATCTTTGGAGGCTTCAAAGCCAGAGGAATATAAATCCAATTTTAATTTTACCAGGACAGTCATCTACGCTTGGGGCGATTTCCCTAGAGGGGTAGCCAAATCCCCTAGGGTGGTAAGACCTCCGGATGTTATTCTGACCGAGGATCTCCATCTTCAAATTGACGCTGCCAAAGTAGGCTTGATAACAATCCAGGGTTTGGATGAAAATGCCCATTTTGAGCATCCCTATTTTAGCGTTATCAATAAAAAACAAAGTATTCGGTTTCTAAAAATCCATACCCGACATCATTTAAAAATTGTCAGGGACATCATTAAAAATGCATAGAAAACAAGTTAAGCCCATGAATGAACATTGGTTCGAAATAACAAATGTCAACACGGTAGATTCCCCCTCCATTGCTTTATATAAACAAAATTTACAGTTTAATATTGGTCACATGGTCTCTTTGGTAGATGGCCAAACGGACAGGCTTATGCCGCATATCAAAACGAATAAAATGCCGGAAGTGATGAAAATGCTGCTGGCATCCAACATTACCAATTTTAAGGCCTCCACCATTTCCGAAGCGGAAATTGCGGCAGAGGTCGGGGCAAAGTCCGTTTTGATTGCGCATCAATTGGTTGGACCCAAAGTGAGCCGTTTTTTGGACTTGAGCCTCCATTTCCCCAATACGAGGTTCTCTACTATCCTGGACTCCATTGAAACTGCTAAAATCTTGAACGAGGAAGCTACCAAAAAAGGGATAAGCGCCCATATATACATTGATGTGAACAACGGTATGAATCGTTCTGGAATAGAGGCTGGTCAAAATTTGTTGGAATTGGCTGCGTTTATTTCATCTTGCGCTTCTCTTCATTTTACGGGCTTACATGTGTACGATGGGCATTTAAGAGATGTTGATTTTAACCGACGAAACCAAAAAATTGAAACAGGACTGGAAGAAGTTTCCAATTATTTTGAAACCTTGAAGCAAGAAAATCCCAAGCTTAAAATGATTTGTGGAGGTACCCCTTCCTTCACCTCCCATCTTCTGGACAAAAGTAGAATTACCAGTCCGGGAACCTGTGTGCTTTGGGATCTAGGCTATTCCGAAAAGCTTCAAGAACAGGAGTTCAAATATGCCGCCCTTGTGGTTACCCGAATTATTTCCAAACCTACGGAGGGAATCATCACGGTGGATATGGGACATAAATCCGTAGCTCCTGAAAATCCCATTGACAAGCGCATTAAATTCCTTAATCTAAGCGATTATCAACTGCTTTCTCAAAGTGAGGAGCATGGCGTGATCAAGGTTTCTGATTGGGATCAATTTCATATAGGGGATGTACTTTACGGGGTGCCCTACCACATTTGTCCAACCATCAACCTTCATGACGAGGTCTCGGTTATTGATGGTGGACAAAAAGTGGATTCCTGGGAAATTAGCGCTCGGAAGCGAAAGCTCCAGTTTTAATCTTATTCAGGGATTTCCAAAAATCGGGATAAATCGTGATAGTAAAAGTTGCGTTCATCATTCATGGACACAAACAATCCTTTAGGAAAGTTTTCGTTTAATGGAACCGTAACCACATCGCAACCATCAGTTTCCAGGGTCGTCAAGTTGACTGCCTTTATAAACGAATTGTCTTTTCTGGAAAAAATGTTGAATTCTCCCAACTGCTGGTTGGAGACGATCAAGTAACCCTCACCATTTGAATATTTTGCTATAGCAATACCTTCAATATCCTCCAAGAAAAGTTGCCCGCCAAAACAGGACAATTCCTCATTTCCCTTGTTGGGTTCTGCATGGTACTTTCTGATACAAACCCCTTCGTCCGAATAATAAATGTATCCAAGTTCATCATCCACAGCTATGGCCTCAATCTCTTTTTGTCCACTGAACTTGCCAAACTTTCGGGCCAAGCTTGCTTTAACACTGCCATTGGTAGTCTCCAATGCATATTGATAGAGGTATCCATCGCTTGGGCCTGTTTTTCTTCCTACCACGGCATACACGGTAGCATCCACTGGAGATTTATACAGACTTATGCCCATGGGCAGTTTTTCATCAAATGTGTTGGCATCCTCAAAAACGGGAAAACCTCCCCCATCCAATGGGGTCATATCAGGAACCGAGAACACCCTTATCTGCTGTTTTTCCCTTTCGGTAAAAGCCAAAATGTCAACCAAAGTGGAATCATTGAGTTTTAAGCCATATTCCACGTCCACATTATTGGGTCTTTGAATATTCAAAATGGATTTATCCTTGATGATCTTCCCATCCAAATCAAAGGCATAAATACCTCCGTTGGTTTCTTTATCTGTTCCAAAAACAATGCTTTTGGATGCATCCTGCGGATTTACCCAAATAGCCGGGTCATCTGTATCATTGACAGTGGCTTCTGTGATTACATCAGGTTCTAGAGGTGGTAAATTGCTTTTGGTGGAACAGGCCACAAAAGTCAAGATCAAAAGAATTGAAAGAATATTGAACTTCATAGAAACAAATTAAGACAAAAGCCGCCCAAAGGGCGGCCTTAAAGACATTTACTTTGGTAGGTTATTTTTTGAACAAGTCATATTTCAATCCAAACGTCAATCGTTTTTCATAAAACTCTACCTGTTGCGTACGGTTTTCAACACCTTGATAGTAGCGCAAAGGTTGATTGGTAAGATTGTTCAAATCTGCGTATAGTCGCAGGTTTTTGTTAATGGTAAATGAAGCGTTCAAGTCCACAAAGAACTGTTTATCGTAGTATCTATCCTCAAATGAATTGCCGCCCAGTTCATCTATATAAGCATCCGAGAAGTTGGTGGACAAACGAATACTGAATTTTTTATCGGCATATCCCAAAGATCCATTGAACATGTTGGGTGCCGTTCCCGGCAGGTCAATATCCTCACGAATTTCATCTCCGTTTCGGATGCCATCCGTAGAAGAAGTCAATAAGGTATAATTAAGATAGATGCTAAAGTTTTTGGCAAAACCTGGCAAGAAATCCAATTGTCTCTGGAAAGCAATTTCGGCCCCAAATATGGAAGCACTATCCCCATTCAAAGGTTGAAAAAGATCAAATCCAGTAGCCGTATCCTCAGACAGGGAGACATAGATGAAATCTTGGATGTCTTTGTAAAAGATCCCTCCAGATATAATCCCTACTGACTCAAAGTAGTGTTCGGCCATCAAATCAAAGTTCATGGAGGTGGTAGGATCCAACTCGGCATTTCCGGTCTCTACTTCCTCATCCTCATTGATCACATTACGGAAGGGTACCAAATCCACATAGTTGGGTCTGGCAATAGTGTTGGTCCACGCAAAACGCAATACGGTGTTGTTGCTTGGGTTGTATTTGAAGTGCACGCCTGGCAAGAAGTTGGTATAGGAACTTTCATCCCTGATCTGGTTAAAGCTGTCAAAGTCGCCCTCATCATCAAAAATAACCTCATTGCCCAAACTGTTGATTTTGGTGTTTTCCACACGAAGACCTGCCAACATGGACAACTTATCCGACAATTTTTGGTTGGTCATCACATAACCAGCGTAAACTTTTTCATCCACATCATAATTTCCGGCCAAAAACTCATCCTGAACCGCGGTGGTGTCAAATAGTGTATTATCCGAAAAATTTAGGTCGCCCAAAAATTCCGGGGAAACGAAATTGCCAGCAGCATATTGGCTTCCTGCCAAGAAATCGGATTTGGAATAGTCCCTTGTTTCCACATCGGCCAAGCTTTCAAACCCACTGATGGGTTCAGCTTCTGTAAAATCATTGTCACGTACTTTATTTTTGGACTTATATCTTCCGCCAAACTTCAGGGTTCCATCCCCAGCTCCAAAAATGTCCAAGGGCAATTCAAAGTTCAAGAAGGCGTTAACATCTTCTTCTTCCGTAAACTGGTTTTCTTCGGTAAACTCTTTCAATTCAAAATTGGCCAAGGTAGCATCCGCAGCGTTAGAGGGCCTAAAAGACGGATATCTAGGATTGTTCAAATCTGCATTGATTCCAATGGCATCCCCAATTTCATATTCGGCATATCTTTCGTTGGGACGTTCTTCGGATGCCTTGGCATAAGATCCCATCCAATCCATTTTTAGGCTGCCAAACAAATGGTTGCCCCCCACGCTATAGTTCTGCATGCGTTGGTCTTCCAAACGCGTGTTTTTGATTCTACCTCCAGGAATTCCCCCTTTGGTCTGTCTTCGGATTTCGCCTTCGTAACCCACAATGTTTTCAGTTCCATCCGCGAAAATCGGCTCAATGCTTCTAAAGCGCAAACGAAATCTGTTTTCACGGTCATCCCTCCAATTGTACATGGTTTTGATGAAAACGGTGTTGTTGGCATCGAATGCATAATCCACGTTGGCGGAAAAGCTTCTGCGGATACGTTGCACCAGATAGGTTCTGATATCCGATTCCTCCACAAAAGGATTCACATCAATATCTTCCTCTGTCAAGGGGCTTTCGGCTTCATTGACCCATTCCGCCTCCACATTGTCGGAACCAAAATCAACATTGTTATAGGAGGCTGCGACCATCCAACCAAATTTTTTGTTTTTGGAGCGGTCACCCAATAAAAAACTACCATTATATATAGGTTCATCATTGATCAGGCTAACCCCTGACCCCAAAGTTGCAGACAACCTGAAACTCTGTGGGGACGAACGGGTAACCAAATTGACCGATCCTCCAAGGGCATCACCATCCATATCAGGAGTCACGGCTTTATTCACCTCAATGGTTTGGATCATATCCGAAGGAATCAGGTCCATCTGTACATTTCGGTTGTCACCTTCGGCAGATGGAATTCGGCTACCGTTTAATGTTACGGAATTTAACTGGGGAGCCAATCCTCGGACAATTACATTTCTGGCCTCTCCTTGGTCCACTTGCATGGTGATTCCAGGGATTCGCTTAACGGCGTCCCCAATGTTGGCATCCGGGAACTTTCCAATTTGATCTGTGGAGACCACATTGGTGATGTTCAAGTTGGTTTTTTGGGTATTTAATGCCTTGGCTTGGCCGCTTAATCCGTAGGCGGTCACTTGTACTTCCTGCAATTCAACATTGCTCGGGTTCATGATCAGGCTTACTACGGTAGTTTCACCAGCTACCACGTTCACTTCTTGTTGAATAGGGGCATAGCCCAAATACGAAATTTGCAAGTTGTGGGTTCCCTCGGGTACATTGACCAGGGTGAATTTGCCGTCAAAATCTGTAATGGCTCCCTTGCCCAAGTCCGAAATGAGAACATTGGCTCCAGGTACATAAATCCCATTATCATCTGAAATGTTTCCTTGGATATTTCCCGTTTGGGCATAAAAGGATAGGGGAATAAAAATCAGGATAAAAATCTGTAAATACTTCTTCATTTTCTAAGTGGTTGATTCAGACCACAAAGAAATTGGATATAGCTGGAAAAGGCAGTTAGCTAATTTTTAAGAATACGTAATGTTTAGCGCTTATAGGGAAGCATTTTAAATTGGCTTAACACTGGGCTAACAAAAAACCCCCACTAAAAAAGTGAGGGTTTGTACATTTTATTACCTAAAGTGTTATGCTTCAAAAGGCTCTATGGAAACAAATGATTTTCCGCCTGCTTTTTTCTGAAACTTAACAATACCATCTACTTTGGCATGTAGGGTATGGTCTTTACTGGCGTATACATTTTCACCAGGATTGTGCTTGGTACCACGTTGTCTAACAATGATGTTACCGGCAACAGCGGCCTGTCCACCAAAAATCTTTACGCCAAGGCGTTTCGATTCTGATTCTCTACCGTTTTTTGAACTACCTACACCTTTCTTATGTGCCATGATATATAAATTTTAGTTCTTTATCTTATTTGTTAAGCGCTTCGATCAATTCCGCTTTTTTCATGGAAGAAATACCTGCAATTCCTTTTGCTTTGGCCATTTCTTTCAACTCAGCAACCGTTTTGGAACTTAAATCCTCTGCGGGCTTCTTAGCAGCTTCTTTCTTTGGAGCGGCTTTTTTTGGAGCTTCTGCTTTTGCCGCAGCTTTTTTGGTTTCAGCAGCAGGCTTTTCTTCTTTTGCTTTTGCTGGGGCAGCTTTCTTGGCTCCCTTTGCAATGATCCCTTCCACAACGATCTCGGTTAAGGACTGTCTGTGTCCATTTTTAACACGGTATCCTTTACGTCTTTTCTTTTTAAAGACGATTACCTTGTCTCCTTTTAGGTGCTTAACTACTTTGGCTTCAACAGCCGCACCTTCTATGACTGGGGCGCCAACAGTTACGTTACCTCCGTCATCCAAAAGAAGAACTTTATCAAAAGTCACTTTTTTACCTTCCTCGGTCTGCAAACGGTGAACGTACACTTTCTGGTCTTTTGCAACTTTAAATTGCTGCCCTGCCATCTCTACAATTGCGTACATAATGCGTTAATTAGATTATTTTACTTTCGCGTTGCTAAAATTAGCGGGTGCAAATATACTGCTAAATCCTTAATCTACAAGTAATCTTGGGGCAATTCCCCATTTATTTTTTAAGATTGTTGGAGGTTTTGAACAACTGCATAAACGATAAGGTAAGAACCAAGGTTGTTGCAAAGCCCATAATAGCCACAGTGAAGAACACTATTCCCTCAAAATTGCTGTAATCCTTGGACCAAACCTCCGAAAGATCACTTAGAAAAGTACTGCTCAGTTCTGTGGAATAAAAAGCAAAGAAAATGGTGAACAGCAAGGTGGCGATAAAACCCGTTGTAACACCTGCTGTAAATCCTTTACCATAGGTAAACGACTTCCCTTCCCGCATTTTGGTGTATTTGATGGTCTCATAAATGCCAAATCCTGTAATAACCCCATTAAAAAGGCTAAAGAATACATTGGTGTGCTTTCCCATGAGCGCCAAAATGAGGAAATACGCCATCAAACAGGCGCTGGTTACGATGCCAAACCGGATGGGGAGGGTGAGATTTTTCATTTTGCTAAATTTTCGGGTGGATCCTTAAATTACTGAATGTTGACGACTTATCCCACAATTTCTTTTTAAAAGAGCCTTTGGGAGTCCCGATCTTCTGATAACTTTATTCTATATTTAACGTAACATCAATCATAAATTCCGCACTAATCATTTTAATATCTTAAACGTACTATTTGATATGAAACAACATATTGTATTGGCATTGTTCCTATTCACTGCAGGAAACTTAATGGTAGCCCAACAAGTTTCTTTTGAGGAATATGACCTGGACAATGGGCTACATGTGATCTTACACCAAGATAATTCAGCTCCCGTGGTAACTACCGCCGTAATGTACCATGTGGGCTCCAAGGATGAAGACCCAGAGAAAACCGGGTTTGCACATTTCTTTGAGCACTTATTGTTTGAAGGAACCAAAAACATAAAAAGGGGTGAATGGGATAAAATCGTGGCTTCCAATGGAGGAAGTGGAAACGCCAACACCTTTCTTGATCGAACCTATTATTACGAAACCTTTCCCTCTAACAGTTTGGAAACAGGACTTTGGCTGGAATCCGAACGATTAATGCATCCAATTATAGGTCAGGTTGGGGTGGATACGCAGAAAGAAGTGGTTCAGGAGGAACGGAGAACAAGGGTGGACAATTCACCTTACGGGGCTTTCTTTGAAGTCCTACTAAAAAACCTGTACACCAAGCATCCGTATCGGTGGGGTGTGATTGGATCTTTGGATCACTTGGCTAGCGCAACCCTCGATGATTTCAAGCGATTTAATCAAACCTATTATGTGCCCAACAATGCGGTTTTGGTGGTAGCGGGTGATTTTGAAACTGCCAGAACAAAACAAATGATCTTGGACTATTTTGGCCCCATTCCAAGAGGAGCGGAAATTAAAAGAAATACAGTTGTTGAAGATCCCATCGTAAATACCAAAAAGGCAACTTATTACGACCCCAACATCCAAATTCCCGCCATATTGTTGGCCTATAGGACGCCAGGGCAGACGGAACGTGATGCCTATGTCATTGACATGATATCTACCTATCTCAGTGATGGGGAAAGTTCCAAGCTTTATAAGAAATTGGTGGATGAAAAGAAGATAGCGCTACAGGTTTTTTCTGTACCAATAGTTGCCGAAGACTATAGTTGCTATGTGGTTGGTGGATTGCCCGTTGGGGAGAATTCCATACAGGACATTAAAAATGAGATTGATGCCGAAATTCTCAAAATCCAATCCGAGCTGATTTCTGAAAAAGATTATCAGAAACTCCAGAACAAGTTTGAAAACAATTTTGTCAATGCAAACAGCAGTATTTCCGGAATAGCCAATTCGTTGGCCGAAAACTATATGCTGCGGGACAACACCAATTTAATCAATACCGAAATTGAAATTTACCGCTCCATAACCCGGGAAGAAATTATGGAGGTTGCCAAAAAGTACCTTAAGGTGAACCAAAGAGTGGAGTTAGAGTATTTACCAGAACAAAAAGATGCCAATTAAAATGAAAAAGTATATTGTTTTTTCCGTACTGTCCATGTGCATGGTGTTTTCCTATGCCCAAATAGATCGCAGCACCCCTCCCAAACCTGGGCCAGCTCCAGAGATCAATCTCAAGGAACCTGCAAGGTTTGAGCTGAACAATGGATTAAAAGTGATGGTTGTTGAAAACCATAAACTCCCAAGGGTATCCATGCACCTCACCATTGACAACCCACCTATTTTGCAAGGAAAAAAGGCCGGTGTTGCCGACCTCACTTCCAGTCTTTTGGGAAAAGGATCCAAAACCATTTCCAAAGAAGATTTCTATGAGGAAGTCGACTTTTTGGGTGCGAGTATAGGTATCGGTGACCAAAGTGCCTCGGCGAGTTGCTTGTCAAAGTACTTTCCAAGAATACTGGAGCTTATGGCAGATGCTGCCCTGAATCCCAATTTTACCCAAGAGGAATTTGACAAGGAAAAAGATCGGATTCTTACTGGAATCAAATCGGAGGAAAAAGATGTATCCGCCATCGCAACAAGGGTTCAATTGGCCCTAGCCTATGGTCAAAACCACCCGTATGGGGAAATTACCACGGAAGCCACGGTGAACAGTGTGACCCTGGCGGATGTGGAACAACACTATCGCTCCTATTTTGTGCCCGCCAACGCCTATTTGGTTATACTGGGGGATGTGGATTTTGAAACGGCCAAAGAACTGGTGACTACCTATTTCACCCCTTGGTCCAAGGCAACTCCGCCATCGTTTAGCTATGCAAAACCAACGGATGCCCAATACAATCAAATCAATTTTGTGGACATGCCCAATGCCGTGCAATCGGAAGTGGCTGTACAAAACATTACCGAGCTTCAGATGAAGGATGAGGACTATTTGGCCGCACTTCTCGCCAACAGAATTCTGGGCGGGGGTTCCCAAGCGAGATTGTTCAAAAATCTAAGGGAAGATAAGGCTTATACCTACGGATCGTATTCGGGAATCAGGGCCAACAAATACAGTCCCATGCGTTTTAATGCCTACGCACAAGTTCGGAACGCGGTTACTGATAGCTCTGTTGTACAAATACTAAAGGAAATAGACAGTATTGCCAAGCATCCGGTTTCCAAGGAGGAACTGGCCAATGCCAAGGCCAAGTATGCCGGTAGCTTCGTTATGGCATTGGAAAAACCTGAAACGGTGGCCAATTATGCCTTAAATATCCAGACAGAGGGTTTACCTGGCGATTTTTATAAAACTTATTTGGAGCGAATCGATGCTATTACCATAGAAGATGTGCAGAAGGCCGCCCAAAAGTACTTCTCCACCAGCAACGCCCGGATTGTTGTTACCGGCAAAGGCAGTGAAGTCCTGGAAAATCTTGAAAATGTATCTTTTAACGGCAAAAAAGTGCCTGTACTGTATTATGATGCATACGCATCCAAAACAGAAAAGCCTGACTATTCCGCTCCCTTACCTGAAGGAGTAACGGTTACATCCATCCTGGAAAAATATATGGAGGCCATTGGAGGTAAATCCAAATTGGAGAACGTGGAATCCTATGCCTTGACCGCGGAAGCCGAAATGCAAGGGATGACCCTGGAACTTGAAATGAAGAAGACCAGCAGTTACCAATTTATGCAGGACATCAAGGTTATGGGCAACTCGGTTCAAAAACAGGTATTGGATGGTGACAAAGGATATGCCATGGCCCAAGGTCAACGAAAAGACCTAACCCCAGAGGAAATTGAACGAATCAAAGAGGAATCAGCGGCTTTTCCAGAACTCAATTATCTCGCAGCTGGCGATATTACCATAGAAGGAATAGAAGCTGTAGGAGATAAAAAGGCGTACAAACTTAAAATCACTGAAAACAAGCATTGTTACTATGACGTGGAGACTGGTCTCAAATTGCAGGAAGTGAGTATCGAAGATGTTCAAGGACAGGCCATGACCAATACTTTGGCATTTGATGATTATCAAGAAGTATCGGGAATTAAGTTTCCTTTCAGTATGCGGCAGACATTTGGCCCACAGAATTTTGAGTTTGTGGTCAAGGAAATCAAGGTCAACGAGGGTGTAAGTCCTTCCGACTTTGAATAAAAGGTATAAAAATTATTATTTGAGAAGACGCTCCAATTCAGGAGCGTTTTTTTATTCAAGACCACTCCTAAGCCCAAAATCATTCTTGAGTTTGTGTACTAAAATTCCCGTTTATTCCCACAGACAATCTTTTAAAGGATATCTGCCATGATTTTTGCATTTTAAGATAATCTGTCATCTTGAGCCAGCGAAGTTTCCATATTTTTACATCAAGAATTTTTAGAAAAAAAAGACATAAATGAAAAAACATATTTTCTTGGCAACACTAGCATTGTTATTGATCGTTGCCTGCAAATCAGATAAAAAAAGTGAAGATGGAGTTACGCAAATGGATCAGGTTATGGCCATCCATGATGAGGTGATGCCCAAAATGAGCACCTTAGGGAAATTGGTCGGAGAGCTAAAATCCAAAGTGGATACCACAGAAACAGGCAAAGCCTATGAAGCCGCAATGCGAGATCTTCAAGCCTCCCACAACTCCATGATGGATTGGATGAAGGGATTTGGGGACCGTTTCAATTCCGATGAAATTCTGAACGGCAAGGAACTCACGGAGCAAAAACAAAAGTGGTTGCATGAGGAGGAAGTCAAAGTAAAGGCGCTGAAGGAGCAGATCAACACCAGTATCGCCAAGGCTGAAGAGCTTTTAAAAAAGGAATAGGGACTATTTCCAACGGAGCGTTTCCATAATTCTTCGGATATCCTGTTGCAGATATACCGCTGCAGGAAGTATGGAGTCGTAGTTGGGTTTGGCGTAAAAATACAGGGAACCCGTTACAAAATGGTTGGTGCTGTCCGTCACATAAAATTGTGATTGGGAAGCTGCGTTCCCGCTTACCTCATAGAACATCCCGTACACTTTATCTTCTGGGTTTATAAAAGGCTGTTCCACGATATTGTCCGCCTTTACCACATGCTCATAAGATAGTTTTTGGGCGTCCGTAAGCAAGGTCTTTAAGTTGTCCTGAACAGGTTTGTAAGTTATGTATACAGAACCATTCATCACAGGATAATCCAAAACCAAGGAACAGTCTTTATTTTCTTTGATAACCGACAAGGTATTTTGGTCAAAAGTATAGTGGCAATCGTTGGATGATGGGCCATAGGATGCCTCAGGATATGCAAGGCGCAACATGGCATTGGGTTTGGGCAAAACATCATCCTTGCAGCCTATCAATAGTGAAAACACAACCAAAAAAACCAGCCAATTATGCTTCATGGGGGAGTGTAACTTTTATACGTTTCAATCTTTTCTTATCCAGGCTTTCCACCAAAAATTGGTAGTTCTTGAACCATACTTTCTCTCCTCTTTTTGGGAAACTTCCCGACATCTCCAGCACAAATCCTGCTATGGTCTCCGATTCTCCTTTTTGGTTTTCAAAATCCTCTTCATCCTCAATCTTGACCACCCTATAAAAATCCTTTAGGGTTGTTTTTCCATCAAAGACATAATTGAAATCGTCCAATTTGGAAAAAATCAGGTCCTCATCATCAAATTCATCACTGATATCCCCCACAATTTCCTCAATGATGTCTTCCAAGGTCACAATTCCAGATGTTCCACCATATTCATCAACCACAACCGCCAAATGGTTCTTTTTATCCTGAAATTCCAATAAAAGATCATCCAGTTTTTTGTTCTCCGGAACAAAATAGGGGTCCCGAATCAAGGACATCCAGTTAAAACTCTTCCTATCAATGTAGGGAAGAAGGTCCTTCACATACAAAACGCCCAATACGTTGTCCATATTTTCCGAAAATACCGGAATCCGTGAATACCCATTTTTCTTGATTTCTTCAAGCACTTCAGGGAATTTCATCTCCTCATTTAGGGCAAAAATGTCAATTCGAGGGCGCATAACCTGCTTGGTATCGGTGTTTCCAAAGGTCACAATACCTTCTAAAATCTTTTGTTCCTCCTTGGTAGTATCCCCTTCCGAAGCCAGCTCCAATGCTTGCGATAAATGATCTACACTGAGGTTGGATTTTTCCCTTCCCAATTTTTCCTGCAGGTAACCTGTAGCGGAACTCATTGGGGCGCTAAAAGGGGTAAATAGGGTGTTCAAAATGCGGATTGGAACCGACATGAACTGGGAAAATTGAACACGATTGCGATTGGCATAGATTTTTGGGAGAATTTCCCCAAACATCAAAATCAGAAAAGTGGCCACAATCACTTCCAAAAGAAAGCGCACCGAAACCACCCCAAACAACACCTGGTTAACATTGGAAAATATGGTATTGCCAATGGAACTAAATAGAAGCACAATCCCAATGTTAATGGCATTGTTGGTAATGAGGATGGTGGCCAAAAGTTTTTTGGGCCTATTCAATAAACGAACAATCAGTTTGTCCCTGGAACTGTCCGATTCCCCCATTTCATTCAAATCTGTTTGTGAGAGTCCAAACAGGGCCACTTCTGCACCGGAAATAAGTGCAGAACATATCAGCAGAAACAACAGTACAATCACTTTCGCGGTGAACATACCATTAAAGATAGTCAAGAAAAACGCCAAACAATAGGGCTCGGGATCCAATTTCTACAGGTTTATGCTAAAAGTTAGAACGGCAGATCGTCATCCTGATCCGTTTCTTCGGCTGGAGCAGGCTCCACCGATTTCATTGGCGCTGTTTGTGGTGCCATCTGCGGATTTTGCTGGGCGTTCTCCAAGCCTGCCTGTCCGGTAGGCAGGCTTTCCTTTTTGGTGGACAAAAAGGTAAAGTCCTGTACGTGCACCTCAGTAGTGTATCGGGTATTTCCATCTTCTCCTTGCCATTGCCTGTTTTTCAATCTGCCTTCCACATAGACTTTATCCCCTTTGCTCAAGTACTTTTCGCAAATTTCGGCCGCCTTGTTTCGTACTACAATGTTGTGCCAATCCGTATTGGTGACTTTTTCACCAGTAGTGCGGTTGGTGTAGGTTTCATTGGTAGCCAACGGGAAGCGTCCTACGCATCCCCCGCCTTCAAAATAATGGACTTTTACTTCGTCTCCCAAATGCCCGATCAGCATCACTTTATTTAATGTTCCGCTCATAACTCTTTAATTGATCAAAAGTACTAAATTTTAAATGTCTTTATAAAGTCTGCCAACAAAACCGGTACTGGATAATTGTGGACTTTCTTCCATGGGATTCCCTCGGAATTCAGTTCGTCCGTTTCCAAAATCCAAAATCGGGTATGCAAATGCTGGTGTGATAATTTATGGACTATGGGTTCCTTATTGTACAAGACAACTGTATTGACAGCATCCTTCAATTTCCCATTCAGGATTTGGGTCAATTCTTTGTGCTCAATCAAATCCTCGGTTTCCAATAATGGAAATTGATACAGGTTTTGCCAAATGCCTTTCCCCTGGCGTTGTTCCAAGATTGTTCTTTTATTCCCGTCCAAATAAACCAAGTAATTAAAATAGCGTTGCCTTACTTTGGTCTTGTTTATTTTGATTGGCAATTGGAATACCCTGTTTTCTTTTAGAGCCACGCAACTTTCATTCAGCGGGCAACCCTCACAATCAGGATTCTTGGGAGCACATTGCATGGCTCCAAACTCCATGATGCCCTGATTATAATCCCGAATGTTCTTGACATCCATGACTTCCCGGGCCAAATCTTTAAAGTATTTGACTCCCTGGGTGCTGTTGATGGGCAAATCCACTCCAAAATAGCGGGATAAAACCCTGTACACATTGCCATCCACCACAGGTTCGGGAATATCAAAACAAATGGAAGCTATGGCGCTAGCCGTATAATCCCCTACTCCTTTTAGGGCTTTTAATCCGTTGTAAGTGTCTGGAAAATTGCCCTTATGGTCATCCACAACCATCTTGGCCGTGGCATGAAGATTTCGAGCTCTGGAATAGTAGCCCAATCCTTGCCACAACTTTAACACTTTTTCCTCCGAAGCATTCGCCAGGTCATGAACAGTGGGAAAATTTTCCAAAAATTTATGATAGTACGGCATGCCCTGGGCCACCCTGGTCTGTTGCAGCATAATCTCCGAAATCCAGATTTTATAGGGGTCCACGGTAGATCTCCACGGTAGATCACGCTTGTGGATTTGATACCAATCCAAAATTTTTTGGGAAAAAGACATGCTCGGAAATAATAAGGGTTAAAAGTAGCAGTTTATATACTTAAAATTAAAGGGTTTAAATGAAAGATTAATTTTAATTTTTATATTTGCAAGCCTAAAAAATTAGAAAACAGTAATACGAAATGACGAAAGCAGATATTGTAACTAGAATCTCAGAAAAACTAGGTATAGAAAAAGGAGACGTACAAGCAACAGTGGAATCTTTTATGGAGGAGGTAAAATCGTCCTTGGAGAATGGAGATAATGTTTATTTAAGAGGTTTTGGAAGCTTTATCATCAAGACCAGAGCGGAAAAAACAGGTAGAAACATTTCAAAGAACACTACCATCAAAATTCCTGCCCACAATATTCCTGCCTTCAAACCTGCAAAGGTTTTTGTGGAAGGCGTAAAGAGCAACGTTCAAGTAAAATAAGATAACTAACACAAAAGGAAGAACCATATGCCAAGTGGTAAAAAAAGAAAAAGACATAAGGTAGCTACCCATAAGCGCAAGAAGCGTAGAAGAGCTAACCGACACAAGAAAAAGTAGTTGTTGCAACTACTTTTTCATTTTACACCCATACGTTCTTTGACATAGAGATTCAGAAAAAGAATTTCAATCGGTACAAACCGATTCTACATATTGTTTAATCATCCGCCACGGCGGATAAAAATCGATTCAGGTGAATAGAGAATTAATCGTTAGATCTAGTCCTGATGCAGTCGATTTTGCCTTGTTAAAGGATGGAAAACTTATTGAATTACATAAGGATGAGGATGACAACAACTTTTCTGTTGGTGACATTTTCCTGGCTAAAATCAGAAAGCCGGTCACTGGCTTAAATGCGGCCTTTGTAAACGTGGGTTATGAAAAAGATGCGTTCCTGCACTATCATGACCTTGGACCGCAACTGTCCTCCATGCTTAAATTCATTAAGAAGATTAGAACGGGAAAGCTAAAAGACTATTCCCTCAAAGATTTTCCATTTGAAAAAGATATAGACAAAAATGGCAGTATTAACGATGTTATTAAGGCCAATCAGTCATTATTGGTACAAATTGTAAAAGAACCCATTTCCACCAAAGGACCTCGAATCAGCTCCGAGCTTTCCCTAGCCGGGCGCTATTTGGTCATGGTACCATTTTCCGACCGGGTTTCCGTGTCGCAAAAAATTGGGACCAAGGAAGAAAAGGATAGGCTTATCCGACTTGTAAAGAGTATTAAGCCCAAAGGATTTGGAGTTATTATTCGTACCGTTGCAGAAGGCAAGAAAGTTGCAGAACTAGACAAAGATCTTCAGAATCTGTTGTCCAAATGGACAAACATGTGCAAGAGATTGCAGCGAGCGCCGCATCCGTCAAAAGTATTGATAGAGCTCAATAGGGCCTCATCCATTCTCAGGGATGTATTCAATGATTCCTTTACGGGAATCCATGTTGATGATGAGACGCTCCACAATCAAATCAAGGATTATTTGCACGAAATCGCACCTCAAAAAGAATCCATTGTAAAGTATTATTCCGGTTCGGCCCCAATTTTTGAAAAATTTGGGATAGAACGACAGATCAAGACTTCTTTTGGTCGTACCGCCTCAATGAGTAGGGGCGCCTATCTTGTTATAGAACATACCGAAGCGCTTCACGTAATTGATGTGAACAGTGGTAACCGTTCCAACAAGGCCAAGAACCAAGAAGACACTGCCCTAGAGGTAAACCTATTGGCCGCCACAGAAATTGCGCGGCAATTACGCCTTAGGGATATGGGAGGAATAATTGTAGTGGATTTTATTGATATGACCAAGGGTGATCACAGAAGAAAACTGTTTGATCATCTAAGGGAGGAAATGAAGGATGACCGTGCCAAGCACAAAATTCTACCTCCCAGTAAATTTGGTCTGGTCCAAATCACCCGACAAAGGGTACGGCCAGAGGTCAATATCAAAACCAGTGAGGAAAACCCCAATGGATCTGGCACCGAAGTAGAAGCTCCCATTGTTTTGATCGACAAAATTAATGTTGATCTGGAGCGGATCATGAAAGGTAAGTTCAAGGATAATGGTATTATCCTGAACACCCATCCTTTCATTGCTGCCTACCTTAACCAAGGATTCCCATCTCAACGTTTCAAATGGTTTTTGGAACACAAAAAATGGGTTAAGATCCAACCAAGGGATGCGTACACATACCTTGAGTATCGTTTTAAAGATAAAGACGGTAAAACAATTAGATAACAAAAAGCGACTTCAGCAATGGGGTCGCTTTTTTTGTTTTAAGGGTTTCGGAACAATATGGTATTTTTGAAATATAACCTGCATCCTATGAAAACTGTAGCCTTCCTTCTTGGAACATTCCTTTTTTTAGGCTGTTCCAACCCAACACAAAATTCTCTTTCCGAAATTCTAGCGGAGTCACCCTCAATTAAGGGGAAAAAGGAATATTTGGAATCTCCATTTGTAACCGCAGGCAACAGAGTCTATATGGTGGGCCATCAAGATGGAAGCTTCCCTGATTTAGGTTGGCATATTAAAGGGGAAATGGGAGGGATTTGGAACCATCCCATCAAACTAATGGATGGCTTTGACGGAAAGCTCATCATAGAAAATGACACCCTAACGCTGAATCAAGCATCAGAATTTGTCAACTACCCATTTGCCAATCTGCACGTTTTTGAATGGCCATCAAAAGACATCGAAGTGGAAAGATGGCAATTTGTCCCGGACAATATGCAGGGACTGGTAATCCAATACGTCTTTAGAAATAACACGGAAAGCAAACAGAAATCGTCCTTTCAATTCATTGGACATACGGACTTAAGACCTACATGGTTGGGGGAAAAGACCCAAATGATCGATGCCAAGGACTCCTCTAGTTTTGAACCTGGGCAATGGGTTCTGCAGGATAATGATAATCCTTGGTTTAATATTTTTGGATCTGACCAAATCCCAACAGCCCACGAATCCCTGGATGGAAAAGGAAATGGAAGTTCCAACGTATTGACCTATTCTGTAGAATTGGATGGTAAATCTTCCGCTGCTATAAATTTTGTTGTTTCTGGGTCTTATACTTCAAAAGAAGATGCACAAAACACTTTTACGGCTATACAGAAGGATTTCATTTCTATGGCTTTGGCTAAAAAAGAACGCTACAAGCAACTGGCCTTACAAACCAAACTTACCATCCCCGATAAACAGTTGGAGCAAACTTTTGAATGGCTCAAATACAACTGTGATTGGCTGGTTAGAACCGTTCCCGAAATAGGGACAGGAATCGGGGCGGGGATACCCGATTATCCGTGGTGGTTTGGGGTGGATAGTGAATATGCCTTAAAAGGATACATGGCCATAGGTCAGGATAAGATAGTGGAAGAAACCATCAAATTATTGGATAGCGTTTCCATGGCTGTTAACGGAAATGGAAAGATTCTTCACGAAATGTCCACCAACGGCTTTGTCTTTAATCCAGGAAACATCAATGAGACACCTCAGTTTGCATCCTTAATTTGGGAAATTTACACCTGGAATGGAGACAAGAAATTCCTGGAGAAGTACTTCCCCACCATACAGAAGGGTCTTGACTGGCTGCTTGAGGAAAACGATAGCAACAAAAATCTTTTCCCTGACGGCTTCGGAATGATGGAAATTCATGGTTTGAACAGCGAAATGATCGATGTAGCCGCTTACACCCAAAGAGCTTTTGATGATGCCGCCAAAATTGCCTCTGAATTAGGCAAAGAAGATGTGGTCAAGGAATACACGGAATTGGCCCTTCAACTCAAAGAAAAAATCAACAAAGAACTTTGGTCCGAAGATTTTGGATCATATGCCGATTTTTTAGGAACCGATGAACAAGCCATTCATCTCATCGAAGATGCCATTATCCGTGCCGATACCCTGAACAAACCCTGGGCCATTGAGGAGCTTGAAGCTACCAAGGAACAAATTCTTAAAAATCCATCTGCAGACCTAAGGCCTTTTGTACTCCATCATAATTGGGTGGTAAACACCCCCATGGAAATGGGCATAGCCGATTCGGCCAAAGCCATAACCGCCTTGGATACGGCAAAAAAGTTTACCAATCCCTTTGGGGTATTTGTTACTGGGATAGACCGTGACGATTCAGCAGGCAAGGATTTTGGATCGTTTCAAGGCAGCAAGGTGTTTTCCTATACAGGAGCGGTGATGACCTTGCCCACTGGAGTGCAGGCCATTGCCGAGAACAACTATGGAAGACCCGATGAGGCCTTGGACTATCTGGAACGAATGACCAGAACCTTCAGTTACGCCCTCCCAGGAAGCATCTACGAAGTTTCGCCCGACTATGGGATGATGACCCAGGCCTGGAACATCTATTCCTATGCCATTCCCATTGTGCAGCAATTCTTTGGAATTCTGCCCATGGCCAATCAAAAAAGAGTGGTCATAAGACCCCAAATGCCTACGGAGTGGGATGAAGGTGCTTCATTGGAAAATGTAAAAATTGCCAACAACGTAATTTCCATTCATTACACAGGTGATACCATAGAAATACAGCAAACCAATCCGGAATGGGAAATCCAATTGGAGTTGGATAAAGGGAGCTACCTTATAACTGAAGGGGAAGCCTCCACTACAGAAAGCAATCAGTATTCCGTGTTTACCGCAAGCGGAAACAAATTGGTTGTAACCAGAGAATAGGATATATGCCCTTCCCAAATCCATCCCATAAGCACATTTCCGTGCAGGAAGCATTACGAAAAATGGAACATTACTGTGCCTATCAAGATCGTTGTCATAAGGAAGTGGTTGACAAGCTCAAAGGCATGCGTATGATTCCCCAGGCCATTGACACCATTATGGCCCACTTGATCCAGGAAAACTATTTAAATGAAGAACGCTTTGCCAAGAGTTTTGCCCGTGGAAAATTCAATATCAAAAAATGGGGTAAAAATAGGATTGTCAATGAGCTAAAAACGCGACAGATTTCAAGGTTCAATATCAAAAGTGCCCTAAAAGAAATTGATGAGGAAGATTATAGGGTTGCGCTGGATGAACTTGCCAAAAAAAGATGGGAGCAAGTGCAGGAACCCAATATTCAAAAGAAAAAGAAAAAAACGGCAGACTACCTATTGTATCGAGGGTGGGAAAGTCATTTGGTGTATGAAAAGCTGATGGAGCTCGTGCATCGGGACAATCCTGGAATATGATACTTCCTTACTTTGGAAATACTACACTATGGGTCCGGGCAACGGCCCTCTCATTTTTCCAATCAATCCATTTTTGACCTTTTAGCCTACGCATCAAATTGTCAAAATGCCTCATGAACATGATATTGTAAACCGCCTTGCCAAAGTTTCTGGGTCTGCGGGCAATGGCACGAAGACTCATAGAAAATCCAGGAGTAATGTATTTCATGTGGTGCCAATACCCTTCGGGTATATATAGCACATTGCCATGCTCCAAATGGGCAATATGGCCTTTGGCATGCTTTAATGCCGGCCACTTTTCCAAATCTGGGTTTGCAAAATCTATATCCTCCCGGGTAATCAATGAATGAGGAATCTTGTACAAAAACTTGGTCTCTGATTGCGAAAAAAGGATGCACTGTTTTTTTCCCTCAAAATGAAAGTGAAAAATGTTCGCCAAATCAATATCGTAGTGCATGAAGGTATGGGAGTCGCTCCCTCCAAAAAAGAGCATGGGGAGACCCTTCATCAGGCGTAATCCAAAATCAGGATATTTAAAATCCTTTTGAAGTTCAGGTACTTCCTTTAAGACATTCCATAAAAAAATCCGATACTTGGTAGGCTCTTTCTTTAGAAGATCAATGTAATCGGCCATCTTCATTTTCGCATGGGGCTCGTTGAATCCTTCATCATGCTTAACGGGCCTATCGTCATAGAGCGGAACCGTTTTCTCTCCGGCGATTTCCTTGATATAATCCAAGTTCCATTTGGAATGTGCTGGCCAATCCTCAATGAATTGTTCTACAACCACCGGCTTTTGTGGTCGGAAGTATTTGCGAAGAAATTCCTTTTTGGTAAGGGTCTTTTCGCGAGGAATTTGGTCAAGGTTAAGCTCCAAAATTTCAATGATTTTGAAACAACTAAATTAAGAAAAGGTTTTTAATGTTGTTACGAAGTTTTATTCTTTGGAAACCAATTTTCCTTTTTGCTTAGCCTCTTCATTCCGCTCAATGGTATGCCCAGGGCGGGACCATTTGGGTTTTTCCCCTTTGGACTCAAATTGGGAATCCTGAGCTTCCACGGTTTTGGGTTGGGAAATTTTGGTAAAGGGTTTCTGCGGATTCAAGCCCAAAAGTTTGAACATTTCCATGTCCTCGTTCACGTCCGGATTGGGTGTAGTAAGCAATTTATCTCCTGCAAAAATAGAGTTGGCTCCTGCAAAAAAGCACATGGCCTGTCCTTCCCTACTCATATCGGTTCGCCCTGCGGACAACCTAACCTGGGTTTCGGGCATTACAATTCTGGTGGTAGCCACCATGCGAATCATTTCCCAGATGGAAATAGGCTCAATATCTTCCATTGGCGTACCTTCCACTGCAACCAAGGCATTTATTGGAACAGATTCCGGCTGTGGATTCAACGAAGCCAATGCCACAAGCATTCCTGCCCGATCTTCCAAGGCTTCACCCATCCCAATAATTCCGCCACTGCACACAGTTACATTGCTCTTGCGCACGTTGTCTATGGTATCCAAACGGTCTTGGAAAGCCCTAGTGGAAATCACATCCTTATAATAATCCTCTGAAGTATCCAGATTGTGGTTGTAGGCGTACAGTCCAGCTTCAGCCAATCTTTTGGCCTGATTTTCCGTTAACATGCCCAAAGTACAGCAGACTTCCATATCCAGTTTGTTGATGGTTCGTACCATCTCCAATACTTGGTCAAACTCAGGGCCATCCTTCACGTTTCTCCAAGCCGCACCCATGCAAACCCTGGAGCTTCCAGATTGCTTGGCACGAAGCGCTTGGGCCTTTACTTGCTGCACACTCATCAAATCGTTCCCTTCAATATCGGTATGATATCTGGCGGCCTGTGGGCAATACCCGCAATCCTCAGGACATCCACCGGTCTTAATTGATAATAAGGTTGAAACCTGTACGGTATTTGGATCATGATGTTGTCTGTGGATGGTAGCTGCGTCGTACAACAATTCCATAAGGGGTTTGTTGTACACCTTAAGAATCTCTTCCTTGGTCCAGTCGTGTCTTGGTGCAATCATGGGTTGAGTATAATTCAGGGTCAAAAATAGCCCATATTCCTTTAAACGTACAATGATATGGCGTTAAAAAGAAAAAGGCCATGACAAAAGTCATGACCTCATTATTCAAAAAATCAAGTTGTTATTCTGATTTTTTAGAGTCCTTGGGCTTATTGCCAGTGCCTTTGTCCACAGTAGGTCCAGGAATCTCTTTTCCTTTCAAATACTCAGGCAATTGCATCCCTGCCATGTTGAACATTTCCTGTAAGGGTGGAACCGATTTGTACATTCCCGAAATAAAGTTGGCCGTGGAATTCTTGCCATCTTCGGTCTTGCCTCCAGAATCCCAAACCGTAACCTTATCAATTTTGATGTTTTTAATTGCCTCGGCCTGCTTCTCCACCAATTCTGGGAGTTTATCCGCAATTAACAGCAATACAGCATCTTTAGGGTCATTTCCGGCAGCTTTTACAATCTTGTCCAAACCTTCTGCCTGCTTGGTCAAGACCTCAAAAATACCTTTGGCTTCCGCTTCTGCTTTAAAGAGAATGGCATCTGCCTCACCTTTGGCTTTCCGGCGGATCATTTCAGCTTCAGCTTCGGCATCAATCTCTACTTTTTGCTTGTCTATTTCTGCTGGAACCACGATATCTGCCATTTGAGAGCTTCTTTCCCTTTCCGCCCTAGCTATTTCCGCATCCTTTTCAGCGGCATACGATTCCTCCAGTGCTTTTGCAGCTTGAACTTTTTCTGCAGCGATTGCCGTACGTTCTGCTTCGGCCTCCCGCTGTCTACGTAAAGAATCGGAATTGGCAATATCGATTTTTGCGACATTTTCCCCTTCTACAGCTTTTGCATTGGCAGCAGCAACTTGAGTTCGCTCATCTTGCACCGCATTGGCCTCCCCAATGGAACCATCCCTATTCTTTTCAGCAACGGACTTTCTTGCGGCGTTGATGGCATGTGCTGCAGCCTCTTTACCAAGGGCTTCAATATAGCCAGATTCGTCTACGATATCCGTGATGTTTACATTGATCAATTTCAGACCAACTTTCTTCAATTCAGACTCCACACTTTGAGAAATATTGGACAAGAACTTATCCCTATCCGAGTTGATTTCCTCAATATCCATGGAAGCCACAACCAGACGCAGTTGACCAAAAATGATTTCCTTGGCCAAATCCTGAACTTCCTGCATGCCCAAGCCCAAAAGTCGTTCAGCAGCATTCTGCATAATTCCAGGCTCGGTAGATATACCAATAGTAAATCTGGAAGGTACGTTAACCCTAATATTTTGTCTACTCAGGGCGTTGGTAAGGTCAACTTCAATTGAAATTGGGGTCAGATCCAAAAATTCGTAGTCCTGAATCACGGGCCAGATAAAGGCTGCGCCACCATGGATACATTTGGCTGAATTGCCAGATCCAACTTTTCCATAGACCACCAAAATTCGGTCAGAAGGACACCTTTTGTACCTCCGGATAAAAGAAATGATAATAATAAAGGCAAATAAAATGGCAAAGCCAATGCCTAAGAGCGAAGCTCCTCCGCCCAGCTGTAAGGGTAATAATAGCATATGGTTATTTATTTAGGAGTTTAACAATCAATATTCCGTTATCGGTAACTTCTTTTACTTGGACCACATTACCTTGGGTCAGGTCCATGTCCTCATCCGTCAAGGCTTGTAATTCGCGCAAGGTTCCCTGCACATTTATGCTCACTTTGCCAATACTTGAGCGATTGGCACCAATGGTCAAGTAAACTTCCCCAATTTGATTTAGGGCATTTTTCAATTTTAGGGTCCCGCTGCTCTGCATTTTGCTGAGGTAATAAAACAGGGAAGCCATGAGCAACATCATAAGCAAACCACAAACCACGGAAATAATAATGGTAGTGCCTGTTGAAAGTCCATTTTCAATGCAAGAGATTCCAGACCAACCAAAAATGGTAAAAAAGCCCACCAAATTTTTAAAGGAAAGGAATTGAAACCCGATACCACCATCACCATCAATATCTGCATCTATATCACCACTAACATCATCAATATCCCCACCTACAAAGGTCAAAATCATTAAGATGAGCAGTACTACCGAACCCGCAAGTGCAGTTATCCAATAGACTTTTTCAAAAAGGGTGAGCGCGGTAAACCATTCTTCCATAATCAATAGTTTTAGGTTGTTTTTTTGATTAAAAAGATAAGACTTTTGTGTAATAAAAAACGTCTTATTTGGAAAGTAAAATAGACACGGCATTCCCTCCAAAGCCTACGGCATTTACCATCACATTTTTGATGGCTTTCGACCTCGGTTCTTGACTAAAAAAAGGAGTTGTAATGTAGGTTTGGTGCTGTAACATGAGCAGGGCCAACTCAACGCTTAAAAGTCCTGATGCACCAAAAGTGTGACCTACTTTCCATTTATTGGTTGTTAAAAATGGAATTTTGTTACAAAAAACTTTTTCTATGGCCTTGTATTCTGACAAGTCTCCCTTTACAGTACCTGGTGCATGCATTACAATAGCATCCACTTCGGATGGATCTAAATCGCCCAAGGCCATTTTCATGGAATCCTGAAAACACTGGGCATCAGTGGAAATGGACACGTTATGCTCTAAGGGTTCGGTGGCATACCCGATTCCAATAATGTAGCCCATGGCATTTGCTTGTTTTCCTCTTTCCAAACAAGCCATGGCCGCGCCTTCTCCCAAGACCATAGAATTATGTCTCTTCTCCAAATCCATGGCCCGAGAAGGGTACTGTATTTTTCGGGTTCCTCCCGACTGCGCTCGAGGTGACATTTTTGAATATATTTTCAAGGCCTGCATCTGGGCAATGGTAAAAGAGGTCAGTGGTGCCTCGCTGCCACCTACCAAGAATTTATCGGTCAAGCCACTCTGTAGCCAAGCCACAGCATTTAAAACTGCATGTAAGGCCGTTGAACAGGTTATGGAATGGGATATTGCTGGTCCCTTTGACTTTAAATCATGGGCTACCCAAGACGAAATGTTCCCCAAGGTTGTTGTGGGGGAAGACAAGGTGGAGGATTTCCCGTCTTTCAAGTATGCCTCATAGTACTTTTCAAACAAGCCGGTCGCACCTCGAGATGACCCAATGTTCACCCCAAAATTGGCAGTGGCATCCCAACCTGATTGTTCAATGACCCTTCTGGCTGCCAAAAGTGCAAAAAGCACTGAATCGTCCAGCTGTTCGTATTTGGAATCGGATTGCCTTAGGGCAATAACCTCTGCCTTCAAAGCTTCAGGAAGGTAAGAGGCCCAAACTTCTTGGTCGCCAATGCAAGCGTGGGTTAGCTTATGATTCCCTTCTTGATAAGAATTCCAGACTTCTGCTGTGGAGCTTCCCAATGCAGAAATAGAAGATAAGGCGGTTATGGAAATGGGTTGTTCCAACATTTTTGATTGACTATACAATTTCCAAAGCTGATTTTATCGTATCGTAAATCTTGTTCATTTGAATCTCGGATATTACATAAGGCGCCAAAATATAAATGGTATTCCCCAAAGGCCTAAGAAAAACCCCCTCGTCCATAAAATGTTTGAACAATTTGTCCCTTAGATTCCCGTATCGCTCCATCTGAATATCCAAATCCAACGCATAAATCACCCCAAGCTGTCTGGTTTGGGCGACCTTTGGATGGTCTTTGATCTCCGCATCAAATGCTTTATGCCATTGGATAATGTTTTGGATATTTTCCTGAATTTCCTCGGTTTGTAACAATTCAACAGCGGCCAGGGCAGCAGTACAGGCCAATGGGTTTGCCGTATAGGTGTGACCATGGAAGAGGCCCTTGGTTATATCATCACTATAAAAAGCTTGATACACTTCTTGGGTGCAGGTAGTCAATCCCATAGGAACAAGACCTGCGGTCAACGCTTTGGACAAGCAGATGATATCCGGTTTGGTTTCCAAATAATCCGAAGCGAAGTGTTTCCCCGTTTTACCAAATCCAGTCATAACCTCATCAGCAACAGTGAGCACCCCATGTTTTTTCAAAAGTGCCAATACTCGGTCAAGTCCTTCAGCATCGTGGATTTTCATTGCGGCGGCACCTTGAACCAAGGGCTCATAAATAAATCCCGCAATAGTGTTGTTTTTCAGTTTGCTTTCCAACTCTGCCAATAAAGGTTCGATATTGTCTTCCGTGGGAACGGGAATGCGATCCACTTCAATAAAGAAATCCTCAAACGGGCCATTGTACACGGATAAGCCTGAAACGGACATCGCCCCAAACGTATCCCCATGGAAACCTTCCTCAAAGGCCAACAGGACATTGCGTTTTTCGCTCCGGTTAAAGTGGTATTGCAGTGCCATTTTAATCCCAATTTCCGTAGCCGTGGATCCATTATCAGAGAAAAAGAGTTTTTCTTGGTTGGCGGGTAATATTTTGATCAGCTCTTCTGAAAGTTTCACTGCAGGTTCATGCGTAAACCCACTAAAAACCACTTGATCCAACTGCTGCATCTGGTTCCCCACCTTTTCCAGAATATAGGGATGACAGTGGCCATACATACAAGTATACCAAGAGGAAATGCCGTCTAAATATTCCTTTCCTTCTTCATCAAAAAGTAACACGCCTTTGGCCCTGGAAATGGCCAACATTTCCGAATGGGTCTTATGCTGTGTTAGTGGGTGCCAAAGATGCTTTTTGTCCCGATCCGATAACTTTTCCAATGCTGTGGGATTAGTCAAACGCTTCAATTTATATATCTTGCAAAGATGGTAATTAAAACCTAAAAAACACCAACCACACCGTGCTTAAGAAAGCTATTGGATTTCTTGATTCCCTTAACAGCAGATTAGACTGGAAAACGGTTTTTTTTGTGTTGTTTTTGGTTGCCTTATTTATTCGATTTCCTTTCTTTTTTAGGGATTATGTGGATCGGGATGAGAGCACATTTATTATCATGGCGCAATCCTGGGTAGATGGTCATTTACCCTATACCCAGCTGTGGGATTTAAAACCTCCGATTACCTTTTTATTTTTTGCTGGGATTATTGCTGTATTTGGAAAGAGTTTTATTGCCATCCGCTTGTTTGGAACGCTCTTGGTTGCACTTACCGCACTTTTCACTTATGGTATGGCAACACGAATTGCCTCCAAGAAAGTGGGCTTTTGGTGCGCCATCTTTACCGTCTTCTTCCTGAGTCTTTTTGGTAGTTTACAAGGCGTAATGTCCGAGCATATATGCACGCTGTTCTTGGTAATGGCTCTTTATTTACTGCTTGCCAAGAATGGACCAGGGTGGCATTTGGTTATTGGGTTTCTCCTTGGAATTTCAGTCATGTCCAAACTGAATATGGCCTACCCCATACTGGCCCTTGGCATCTACTTGCTATGGGCCGCGTTTAAAGGACAACATTTTTGGAAAGATGTGCAACATCTAATCTGGATGGGTATCGGATTTGGTTTATTGGTAGCCTTAACTGCTGTTCCTTATTATCTTCAAGGGGAACTGACTACATGGTGGGCGTCCATTTTTGAAGCTCCTTTGGCCTATTCGCAATCCAAGTTTCATTCCATAGGTAAAGCATTGCCCGTGGTTCTGGGTACTCTTCTGTTACTCGGTTTGGGTATAGGCAAAAGGCTTATCGATATAAAATCCAAGGAAATCCAAGTATTGCTGTTGGTTATTTTGGGTGTCCTTATATCGTTTATGCAAACGGGGAAGGTCAACGGTCATTATCTAATACAGCTGTATCCCTTTCTACTTATTCTGGTTGCCCTTGCTGTGAGTAAAATGCCACAGTTGAAAAAAAATCTCCAAATCGTTGCTGGAGTTCTGCTTGTACTGATTCCTATGGAGGCCTATTTGGAGTACGCCAATGTCATAAAAAACAAAATGGAAAAAGGTTCCTTTTTTAATGGGGAGGGAATAGACGTCCCCAATTATATCATTGAGAACAAGCTAGAGACCGAGAACATCTTCTTTACGGAATATCATATTGGGTATTGGGTTTTGGGGGAAACTCCGCCGACCAAGGCTGCGACCCACCCTAGCAATATAACCAGGGACAAGCTCTTTCCATTTATGGACAACCCAAGAACAACGGGCATGGAGGAACTTCGTTACATCATGGAAGAAATCAAGCCGAAAACCTTGGTGACCAGAAAGCGCGAAACCATTTTTGACAAAAAACTATTGGAATTCAACGCCTATATAGATGCCTACCTAGCCCAGCATTATAAACTGGTGAAAACTATTGACCGTGGATTGATCTATCAGCGCCTAGAATGATTCCAGGGCCTGCTTGAATTTAGTGGCATATTTGCTTACCATTTCCTTATTAAACCCTTGCTCTTCATTGATTCTTCCAAGAAAAGTGACCCCTGTTTTCTTAAGTATTATGCTTTCGGTAGTGGGATGCTCATCCCCACTAAAAATGATTCCAATCCTAAGATTTTTTTCCTGGAGTTTTTCAATGGTTAAAAGGGAATGATTAATACTCCCCAAGTAGTGGCGGGAGACCACAATCACCTTGTCCTCGGGTTGGATCAAATCAAAAATGGTATCCTTTTCATTTAGTGGAACCAATAGTCCTCCAGCACCTTCGACCACCAGTCTGTTTTGGGTTTTAGGAGGTGTTATCTTATCCAATTCTATCTGAATCCCATCAATTTCCGCTGCAGCATGTGGACTCATGGGAGTCTGTAACGCATAGCTGTTCTGATGAATCTTGGTCTTGGAATTGGAAATCAATTCTTGGACTTTATGACTGTCGGAATAATCCAAATCTCCAGCCTGTACAGGCTTCCAGTAATCGGCCTCCAAGGCTTCCACCATGATGGCCGAAGCAACGGTCTTACCTACTTCGGTGGATATCCCGGTAATAAAATAGCTCATGATTCAGGTTTTGTAATAAAATTGCAGCTTGTGCATCTATATTTCTTGGGCTCAAAGAAGGGGAAAAGTTTGTAAAAAACACTGCTTCTCGAATAATAAATTTCCGATCGTTCCGCCTTGCAGTTTGGACAAACAATAGGTTTGCCCTCCATATCGGTGGCATAGTTTCGCACTTCGTCAAATATGAGTTTGGCCCTTTCCATATCCGTGGTATACACCTGCAGTTTAACCCCTCCTATGGCACTACTGATCAAAGGATCGGAATTTATGGTATTCTCATCCCTCAAAAACACCTGAATACCCTCAGCTTCCAGCTTACCCTTAATGATTTGGACATCTGCTGGAAATTCAAAGCTTCCCAATGTAAAAAACTCTTGTTTCATCGGCTCCTGTATTTTTTGATTTCCCCTAAAACCCTATTCATTTCCGCTTCGGTATTGAAGGCATGCAAACAGAATCTCAGTCGTTCCTCTCCCAACTTGACGGTTGGCGAAAGAATGGGTTTGACATCAAAACCCGCATTTTGCAAATGCCCCGCCATGGACTTTGCCTGGTGGTTTCCAGCAACGATAAGACAATGCACTGCAGAATCGCTTTCAACAAAATCTCCCTCCAATCCCTCTTCACGAATCCGCTCCTTAAAATACTTGATATTTTTCTTCAATTTTTTGACCTGGCCCATACCTTCAACCTCCAAAAATTGATAAGATGCCATAATTCCTGCTACGGAATGTGGTGAAAGTGCCGTGGTATAGATAAGGCTTCTGGCAAAATTGATGAGATAGGTCTTTAGGTCTTCACTCCCTAAAATGGCAGCACCATGAGAACCCATGGCCTTTCCAAAGGTGATCACCCTGGCAAAAATCTCGTCCTGAAGTCCCAGTTCGCAAACCAAATCGCTTCCATCGCCATAAATCCCTGTTGCGTGGGCTTCATCAACAATAAGATGTGCATTGTATTCTTTGGAAAATTGAACCAGTGCCTTTAGGTCTGGTGAATCTCCGTCCATTGAAAAAACTGACTCGGTGACGATGTAGATTTCGGTTTCAAGACTTCTCGACTGTGCTCGAAGTGACATTTCAACCTTGTTTTGTAAATCTTGAATATCCTTATGGGCAAACTTATAGCTCTTCGCATGGCCCATTTTGATTCCATCGCGAATGCTGGCATGTATAAGTTCATCATAAAATACCAGGTCCTCGCGTTGGGGAACTGATGAAAACAGTCCAAGGTTGGCATCGTATCCCGAATTAAAGACCAATGCTGCATTCGCACGGTGATGCTTGGCCAAAAAAGACTCCAGTTTTGGGTATAATGCATGATTCCCTGAAAGTAATCTTGAGCCGCTAGCTCCGTGCCTCGGTTCCCCATTCTCCTGAAGTAGTTCCCGAGTCATTTCACTTATCATACTTTCCCGAGTAAAACCCAAGTAATCATTGGAGGAAAAATCAACCCTATCCGTCTCCTCGGGCAAGTTTCTCAAAGACTGATTTGCCGAACGTTCCGTAAGTTTGGATTCCAATTTTGATGGCAGTTTCCCCATGCCCCAAATTTAGTGTTTACTCTCTTTAAATGATTAAATTAGTTGCTTTCTAATAGCAATCAAATGAGGCTACTTTTTTCCCTAATTTCCCTACTTGCGGTTTTACCCTTACTAGGTCAAACCAATTCCTATTCCATTTCTTTTGAAAATGCCGTACATCACGAAGCTTTAATTACAGCTACTTTTCCAGATGTAAAAACCGACACCCTTGCGTTGAGGATGAGCCGTACATCTCCGGGGCGATACGCACTTCATGAATTTGCCAAAAATGTATACGATTTTAAAGCGAGCGATGGCAAGGGAAATTCGTTGGTCGTGACGCGGCCAAATCCATATGAATGGAAGATCTCTGGTCATGATGGCACCATTAAAATAAGCTATATCCTGTTTGCCAATCGAGGGGATGGCACCTATTCCCAGATAGACGAAACACACGCCCATTTGAACATTCCGGCCACTTTTATGTATGCCCCTACCTTACAGGAACGAAAAATTGAGGTGGACTTTGGTGTTAGGGAAGATTTGGGCTGGAAAGTGGCTACCCAATTGCCGTTGGTTTCTGGAACCACCTACTCCGCACCCAATTTATACTACTTTATGGACAGCCCTACCGAAATCAGCAATTTTACACTTAAATCTTTTGATTTGGACGGGCAGACGATACAAATGGTATTGCATCATAATGGAACAAAGGAGGAGGCGGACACCTATTTTGAGAAAGTGAAAAAAACCGTTTTGGCGCAAAAGGAGGTATATGGAGAACTTCCCAATTTTGATTATGGAACCTATACCTTTTTAGCTTGTTATATTCCCAACGCTTCGGGAGATGGAATGGAGCATAGAAATTCTACCTTTCTCACCAGCACCCGAAGCTTGGCAGAAGGTGGAATGGAACGCAATATTGGCACAGTTTCACATGAGTTTTTCCATGCCTGGAATGTGGAACGTATCCGACCAAAAAGTCTGGAACCCTTCAACTTTGAGGAAGCCAACATGAGTGGGGAGCTCTGGTTTGCCGAAGGTTTTACCAGCTATTATACCAATTTGATCTTGTGTAGAGCTGGCTTAATTTCTCCAAAGGAATATGTAGAGGGCCTTACGGGTACCTTCAATTATGTTTGGACGTCCCCGGCAAGGCGGTTCTTTAATCCCATAGAAATGAGTTATCAAGCTCCCTTTGTGGATGCGGCAACATCCGTGGATCCCGTTAACCGTGAAAACACCTTTATTTCTTATTATTCCTATGGTAGTGTTTTAGGCTTAGCCTTGGATCTATCACTGCGACAAAATGGTTTTACCTTAGACGATTATATGAAATTGGTGTGGGAGAAGTTTGGGAAAAAGGAGATTCCATATACCATAACAGATCTTCATGAAACCCTCAATCAATATGCGGGAAAAGCATTTGGAGATGGCTTCTTTAATACCTTTATATACAAAAGCGGGATGCCCAATTACAAGGTACTTCTGCAACTTGCTGGCGTAAATTTGACCCAAAAAGAAGAGCAGCCCCATTTTGGCTCCTTTGTTTCTATGAGCGAAGATGGAGCAAGTATTATGCGTAACCCAACAATTGGGTCTCCAGCCTACAAAGCGGGTTTAGCCAAAGGGGATGTTATTCTAAATATCGATGCCATTCCCTTCGCAGAAGGACAAAATTTCAGTGCCTATCTAGAACAGTTTGAGCTGGGAAAACCGCTTCAAGTAAATTACCGACGTTACGGGACTGAAAAAACTACAACCATAGTCCTGACACCAAGCCCTTCTTATTCCATCAAGCTTATGGAAGATATGGAGGGAACACCTTCCGAAGAAATGATGGCCTTCCGAAAATCTTGGCTCAAATCGGAATAAATGGTTCGATATACGCAGGCATCCAACGACGACCATCTGGAACAAATTCTTGAACTCCAGCAGAGGAACCTTCCCAAAAATCTATCAGCGGATGAACTGAAAAATGAAGGATTTTTAACAGTGGAGCATTCCTTTTCGGTTTTAAAGGAGATGAATGACGAATGTGGGCACATCATTGCATTGGACAATGAAAATGTGGTAGCCTATGCCCTTTGTATGCATCCTAAATTTTCCGAGAGTATTGAGGTGTTAAAACCCATGTTCCATGAAATAAATCTGGCAATTGGCGGACGTCAAAACTATATGGTCATGGGGCAAATCTGTGTTGCCAAAAGTCATAGAGGCCTAGGTGTTTTTCGGAAGTTATATGAAACCATGAAAGAAAAACTTCCGACGGGAATGGATGCGATAATCACTGAAGTCGATGCAAAGAACCAACGTTCCCTAAATGCGCACCTTGCTATTGGATTCACTGAGCTCAAAAGATACCAAGGAGATGATGGCAAAGACTGGGTGTTGATTGTATTAAAATAAAAAAGCCACTCCAAAGAGTGGCCTTTCCAATATTATTTACAAGAGGGAAATTAGTCTGCCAATACGATAACTTTGTTATCCTTCATTTCAATAGTGCCGCTGGTAATGGACAAAACTGTCTCCCCATTGGCTCCTTTAGAAAATTTGCCCTGAAATTCCTCTTCTATCTGAATGTCACCTTGTACTTTCACATCACCTTCTTGCAACAAGGAAACTATAGGTGCGTGGTTCTGCAACATTTGAAATTCTCCGTTAATACCAGGTACAGTGACCGAGGTTACTTCTCCGGCAAACAAAGTGGCTTCTGGTGATACGATTTCTAAATACATTTTTTATTGTTGTTCCAGTGAAAACGGGAATCTTTTATAATTAATAATGCTTCGACTGTGCCCAGCACTCACCTTGGCTACGCCTCGGCAAGCATTTTCTCACCAGCTTCAATCGCATCTTGGATGCTTCCCTTAAGGTTGAAGGCCGATTCTGGCAAGTGATCCAACTCACCATCCATGATCATGTTGAAGCCTTTGATGGTATCCTTTATATCTACCAATACCCCAGGGATACCTGTAAACTGCTCAGCCACGTGGAAAGGTTGGGAAAGGAAACGCTGTACCCTTCTTGCTCTACCCACAGCCAATTTATCCTCTTCGGAAAGTTCTTCCATACCAAGGATGGCAATAATATCCTGAAGCTCTTTATAACGTTGCAACAACTCCTTAACACGTTGTGCACATTCGTAATGATCTTTTCCTAAAATCTCAGGAGTCAAAATCCTGGAAGTGGAATCCAACGGATCCACAGCAGGATAAATACCCAACTCAGCAATTTTACGGGAAAGTACCGTAGTCGCATCCAAGTGGGCAAAGGTAGTTGCGGGAGCAGGATCCGTCAAGTCATCCGCAGGTACGTAAACCGCCTGTACCGATGTAATAGATCCTCTTTTTGTAGAGGTAATTCGTTCCTGCATAGCACCCATCTCTGTTGCCAAGGTAGGTTGGTAACCCACCGCAGAAGGCATACGACCCAATAGGGCAGATACCTCTGAACCAGCTTGAGTAAAACGGAAAATGTTATCTACGAAGAAAAGTACATCCTTTCCTTGTCCATCTCCAGCACCATCACGGAAATATTCCGCAATTGTCAATCCGGAAAGGGCCACCCTTGCACGGGCACCAGGAGGCTCGTTCATCTGTCCAAACACGAAAGTTGCCTTGGACTCCTTCATTGCTTTTTTATCTACTTTGGACAAATCCCATCCCCCTTCTTCCATTGAGTGCAAGAAATCATCACCGTACTTGATAATTCCGGATTCCAACATCTCACGAAGCAAATCGTTTCCTTCACGGGTTCTTTCTCCAACACCTGCAAATACGGAAAGACCACCGTGTCCTTTTGCAATGTTGTTGATCAATTCCTGAATCAATACGGTCTTACCAACACCAGCACCCCCGAACAATCCAATCTTACCTCCTTTGGCATAAGGCTCAATCAAGTCAATTACCTTGATCCCTGTGAAAAGTACTTCAGTAGAAGTGGAAAGATCCTCAAATTTTGGAGCTTCCCTGTGAATTGGAAGTCCGTTGTCTCCTTCTTTGGGAAGGTTTTCCAAACCATCAATAGCGTCACCAATTACATTGAAAAGTCTACCGTACACATCCTCACCAATTGGCATTTGGATCGCATTTCCAGTAGCATGGGCATCAACACCTCGGCTTAGACCATCCGTTGAATCCATGGAAATGGTACGAACCGTATTTTCCCCGATGTGCGACTGCACCTCAAGCACCAACTTGGTACCGTCAGCTTTATCGATTTCCAAGGAATCGTATATTTTCGGAATCTCTGTGCCTGATTCAAACTCAACGTCAATGACGGGGCCAATAATTTGGGCAACCTTACCTGTAACTTTAGACATTATTGTGTTTATTTTTAATTGAATACGACGGAAAAAACTGCTTTTTTTCCGGCTGCAAAGATATACTATTACATTGTAATGAAAAACTTAAAAACGGCTTTTTTTAGCAACAAAAAGGGCACTGTTTTTAGCAGTGCCCTTATTCACTTTTTTAATGCCAATTGTTATGGATTTATGGTCCAAGAAACATAGTAAATAGAACCTATGTTTCCGGTACCTATCGCCGTAAAGTATTCATCTCCCAAAAGGTTGGATCCTCCGACCTTAAACACGGATTTGATACTTGGCACAGTATAGTTCATTTGCGCATCGAGTACGGTAAAGGAAGGAACATCCCCATCCGCGAAGGAAGCTTCCCAGAAGAAACTATCACTCCACCTATAGTTCACATTGAATCCAAAGTTTTTGAAAAGCTCCGTATTTCCAAAAGACGCCTTGACCTTGTGCTTGGGCGTATTGAAGTTGGTTCTGAAATCCGGGAACCTGGCCTTGTCAAAATCAAGTTCAGTATAGGTATAATTAACCCCCAAATCAAAATCTCCAAAAATTTTGGTGTCCACTCCAACGGTTCCTCCATAGGAATTGATATCCACTGTGGAATTGGTATACGTCTGGTATGGTTTTCTATCACCGTTTTGTAGGGCCAATAATGAAAGACCACCGTCACCCGCAGTTCCATAGTACGGAACCAATACAGTCACGTTGGCAATAAAATCCTTATACCTGTTGTAGTATCCACTCAAATCAATAGTGAATTTTCCAATCTGTCCACGATAACCAGCCTCAAAAGTCGTAATCTCCTCTGGTTTGATAACAGATGTATTCACTGCTTCAGGAGCACCGCTTAATACAGAATTCAGGGAATAGGCATTCTCATAGGCTGCCCTTCCCACAATATCCACAGTGGATTGACCGATCAGGCCTTGACCATTTTGACTTACATTAAAAGTTCTTACATCCCTATCTAAGTTATCTGGAGCAGAACCCACCAATATGGCCGCACCTGCATCCAAACCAATAAACAGATCCTGGGTGGTTGGGTTTCTAAATCCTTGCTGCGCAGAAATCCTAATATTGTGATTACGGTTTTCACCAGCAGTGTAGGCCAATGCAACCCGAGGAGAAACAAAACCATCAAAAAATTCGTTCTTGTCATAACGTGCTGACCCAGTAAATTTGAAGCGATCATCCGCGAATTTCTTTTGAACCTGAACGTAAGCTCCATATTCATTATAGGTAATAGGGCCATCGGAATCCGTGAAGATTGTTCCTCCTGAATTCAATTCATATTCCCTAAATGATCCGCCAATTTGAATGTCCGCCCAATCATCTATTAAATGTGCTATGTTATAATTTCCGTTAATATGACGGAATTTGGTGTTATCTATAAACTTGGCACCGGTGGTTAAATCCCCATCATTGGTAACGGTGTTAAAGGCACTTTGGAATGCGGGGGTACCTGGAATCAGTCTTCCCGTATCCGCCGCTTGTCTAGCTGCGGCATGTGCGGCAGTTGACGCTTGCTCTGGTGTAAGCCCTCCTTGTTGTATCCCACCAAGGTAAGCTGGAATATAAGTCCCGGCATATTCTGTAAACCATTGGGTATCTCCCTTCCATCTTCTATTGATGTTGATTGCCGCAAACCTCGTGTCATAGGCATCCCCAGAATTTTCAGAAACTAGGTACCCTCTTATAAAGAAATTGTCATTTTTAAGTTCCAATTTATGCTGCTGCATGGAAAACCCACTAACGGCATATCTGTTCGAACCTTGATAAATTGTTGTACCTCGACCAATCCGTCCGTTATAAATTAACTCCAAATCCGTTCCGAACGGGCGATAGTGAATGGCGAAATCGGTCTTCACACTTTCCGCATTATAATCGGCCAAATCCCTTTCATCATATCCTGTTCTTGAAATCGTTGCCGTTCCAACAGTTCCACTGGGTAGCCCAGCAGCGGCATCAAAATCCAAGGTAGTTGAAACCTCATCCCCATAAACGTTCAATCCATCATATGCTGGATTGGAACGATCGGCACCAGGATTAGCCAGGTCCAAAATGCTGTTGGCATGCCAATCTTCACCTTTTAAAATGGAAATGTTTGCCTTAACCGCCAGTTTATCACTAAATGCATGGGCAGCCCTTACACCAAAATCATAATAATTATTGTCCCCAGCAGCTTCTTGGGAAGTAATTCCCGTTTTTCCATAGGCACTGATTCCTTGAAAATCAAAAGGGTTTTTACTTCTCATGAACAAAATTCCATTAAAGGCGCCAGCACCATAAAGTGCAGAGGATGCTCCTGGAAGGATTTCCACGCTCTGTACATCCAATTCTGACATCCCCACTAGGTTACCTAGTACAAAATTCAGTCCTGGTGCAGTATTGTCCATGCCGTCCACCAACTGTAAAAAACGGTTGTTGGCAAAAGTGGCAAAACCTCTGGTGTTAATGGATTGGAAGGTTAAACTGTTGGTGTTTATGTCTACTCCCTTTAAATTTTGAAGTCCTCCATAAAATGACTCTGCGGTTGTGTTTTTGATTTCCTTGAGACCAAACCGTTCCACAGATACTGGAGATTCAAAGATTCTTTCCGGGGTTCGGGAAGCAGAGATTACAATTTCATCCAAAAAAGTGGAGGCCTCTGCCAACACTATTGAAAGTGTTTGATTGTTTGAGGTTACCTCCGTCGTATTAGTGGCAAAGCCTATCGCCGTAAACTGAAGTTGAAACGGGGGCTGTTCTGAAGTGTTGAAGGTGAAATTTCCATCAAAATCCGTAGTGGTTCCTTCTGCTTTTCCAACCAGGACAACATTGGTCCCGGGAATGGGTTCATTATTTTCATCAACTACCGTTCCCTGAACTGTTGTTTGGGCATAAGATAGGCAACCAAACAGCATGAGGGAAAGAATGACTAGTCTTCTCATCAGTTTTTAATTTGAGTTAAAATAGTTTTAAAAGTATGTTAAGCATTGCAGGCGGAAGATACATTTTTTTTCATTTGATTTCGTCAAAATCAAAAAAAATTATGCATGCATAGTACTTTATTGCTAAAAAAAGTGTGCTTTATCTACCATTTTAACAAAAAAACTGTGAAAATCGAAAGCTTTTTAAAGTATTATCGAATTCTGAAGGTCACTCCACGGTAACCGATTTGGCCAAATTCCGAGGTTGATCTACGTTGCAATCCCTCATCACGGCAATGTGGTACGAAAGCAATTGAAGCGGTATTGTGGTCAATAAAGGTGTTAGACATTCAGTAGCCTCAGGTACTTCGATGACATGATCTGCCAACTCCCTCACCTGCTCATCTCCTTCGGTTACAATGGCAATAATCCTACCCTTTCTGGATTTGATTTCTTGGATATTGCTCACCACTTTTTCGTAATGACCTTTTTTGGTGGCGATGACCACAACAGGCATTTGCTCATCGATCAAGGCTATGGGTCCATGTTTCATTTCGGCCGCTGGATAACCTTCGGCATGGATATAGCTGATCTCCTTTAATTTTAATGCTCCTTCCAGCGCTACAGGGAAGTTATAGCCCCTTCCCAAATAAAGGCAGTTGGACGAGTCCTTATATATTTCTGAAATCTCCTCGACCAGTGCATTGGACTCCAAAGTCTTTTCCACTTTGGATGGAATGCTTTCCAGCTCGGTCAATATCTCATGGTACTTGGATTCAGAGAAAATACCCTTTTCGTGCGCGAGTTTCAAAGCAATCAGGGTCAGCACGGTTATCTGGGTGGTAAACGCCTTGGTCGAAGCCACTCCAATTTCCGGACCGGCATGGGTATAGGCTCCAGCATGGGTCTCTCTTGCAATGGAGGAACCCACAACATTACAGACCCCAAACACAAATGCTCCTTTTTCTTTAGCCAATTTAATTGCGGCCAAAGTATCTGCGGTTTCCCCAGATTGGGAAATGGCTATCAGTACATCGTTTTCCGTGATGACAGGATTTCGATATCTAAACTCGGAAGCATATTCCACTTCAACTGGAATACGTGCCATGTCCTCAAAAATATATTCGGCGACCAATCCGGCATGCCATGAGGTACCACAGGCCACAATAATAATTCTGTTGGCGTTAAGGAATTTCTCCAGGTTCTGGTCAATTCCCGCCATCCTAACAATACCTTGATCGGCCAGTAGGCGACCTCTATAGGTGTCTAAAATAGCACGTGGTTGCTCATAGATCTCCTTGAGCATGAAATGTTCATACCCGCCTTTCTCTATTTCCTCAAGGTTCATTTGAAGCTCAAGAATATTGGGATAGGCTATGGCATCATCCTTGATCTTGCGCAATTTGATTTCCTTTCCAATTCTCACAATGGCCATTTCCTCATCCTCCAGGTAAACAGCATTGTTCGTGAATTCTATAAAGGGTGATGCGTCGGAAGCAATAAAATATTCGTTCTCACCAATTCCGATGGCCAAGGGACTTCCCAGTTTTGCCACCACAATTTCATCTGGCTTGTTTTTGTCAAACACCGCAATGGCGTAAGCCCCTACCACTTGATTCAGGGCAATCTGAACAGCTTGACCCAGCTTTACTCCCTCTTTTTTCTTAACCTCCTCTATCAAGTTGACCAGAACCTCAGTATCCGTATCCGATTCAAAGGTATAACCGCGCCCTGTAAGTGCTTTTTTAATGGATTCGTAGTTCTCAATGATTCCGTTGTGGATTATAACCAAATCCCCGCTATTGGAATAATGCGGATGTGAATTGACATCATTGGGTACACCATGGGTAGCCCATCGGGTATGGCCCAAACCCAATTTGCCATCGGTGGTGATGGTGGCCTCGCTTTTCTTTTTTAAATCCTCTACCTTTCCCTTGGTTTTGGACAAATGGGTGTCCACCCCATCAAATAGTACTATTCCGGCACTATCATAGCCCCGATATTCCAAACGTTGCAGACCTTTAATAATAATAGGATACGCATCCCTATGACCAATATATCCTACAATTCCGCACATATGATTGAGTTTTAAGCTATTTGATGAATGACTTTGTTGCCAAATTTAGTCCCAAAAAGGGAAATTTTGACGCCTGTAAGTCATAAAACGAAAAAAGTCTATGAATGGTATGCCTAGTTGGCCTCCGTATAATAAATTTCCAACTTGAGTTTTTTGTCCTCATCGGCGGCATCTACGTTGCTGCCAAACAATACAGTTCCCAATGGATTAATGTTGGACATGACAGGTACGTCAATAATTTCTTCAACCGAGCCCATGGCTTCCAAAACTGCGGCAATTCCGATATTGGAAGTCACGGTTAGCGCCAATCTGGCATTGGTAGAATCCCTGACCACAATATCATTGATGTGATTCGTAATCCTAAACTTGTACTGGGTCCCCTGATTATTTTCCCTTTGAAGGATGCCATCAAAATCCAAGAAAAGCCCTAGTGGTTCATTGGTGTTGCTGGTCTCAATTGTGGCATCATAAATAGGCTGATTGGTTTCAGCATTATAAAGGTATAACCTGGATGGCTCATCGGAAATCCCCATTGACGCATCCAAGGTAGCACGGTCTACATAAAAGACAAGATTGGCCTCATTTATAATCCAATTATTCTGCTTGATTTGATTAATCAAATCCCCACCGCCATTTATAGTTTCTTCAAACAATCTTATTTCCGTAAAGGTTCCAGTACCGCCACGGACGTATATTTTGGAAGCATTTTCACCATTATCAAGGGCATTGGCAATATCCGCAGGCAAAATATCATCTTGCAAAATATTGACAGCATTCCCCAAAATCGTTCCATTATTGTTGACCAGAAGGTTCAGGACAAAATCACGTTCCACCGTTTCCACCTCTTCCTCGGTGGAATTATAGTCTTGAAAATCGTAGGTGATGGTAATATTGGCTTGTGTCAAATCCAACAAGAACATAAGCTCCTCGCTATCTGAGGAACCTGCCAAATGTATGCCTCGGATATAGTCAGAAAAATTGGCTTGACTGATCAATTCGGCATCCCCTTCCTTGTCCAAAATTTCTTGGAAAAAAGCGTTGTTCAAGGGAACACGAATTCCAGGCGCAATTCTATTTTCTACTTGAAGCGATTCATCCACGTCACTTGTTTCAGGATCGTCCTCAAACCACTCCAGCTCTTCTTCGTTATTTACAATGACCTCTCCACTAAAAAGCTCTTGATCCACAAATGCTGAAAAATCCTGATTGGAAAAATACTCTTGAGCCTCCTCAAAATTGGTATTCGGATCCAAGTCCCTTAGGTAGTATGTGAAAGAAGAAACCTTAAGATTGAAGGCTTGGGTCCTATCCCCAAAAATACTATCCAAATCGAAACGTTTTGCAAAAGTATTGGCAATGAAATCCTCTCCTGTTCCATCCTCATCGGGATCAAAAGGGTCAGACCCAATGATGCGTTCCTCATTATCTGAAACCCCATCCCCATCCTCGTCGGAATTAGGGTCGCTTGAATCGTTATCAAACTCATCTTCCACGCCATCGCCATCATTGTCCCTCAGCGTAGTTGGAGGCAATTGGAATGGTATGTACAAAAAGACCTCTTTTACCGTCTCGTTTTCTTGAATGGTATTGTCATTATCGTCATTGTCCGCATTGTCCTCCGTCTCCTGAGATAATTCCCCAAAGATTGGATTTCCTTGCCCGCCATTTGGCAACCAAAGTTGTGAAGCTATACTGGCATTTCTTTTTCCATATACACCATCATTCAAGGTTCCCAACTGATACAGGGGTAGTTTGTTGGTCTGAACGGCTTCCACTCCCTTATTAAAAGCAAAAACTTCATACTCTGCCTTCCCTGTGGTAAACGGTTCTCCTGCAACTACACCCTCACCTATGGTCCCCAATTCCTCCTCACAGGATGTAATGATTAGAAATAAAGCTCCAACCCAGGCTGAAACCCATATAATCCTAGAAAATTTCATGCAATTTATTTTAAAACTTCTGTCTTATAGAAATTTGTGTACGCCTCTTCTGCCTCTTGGAGAGAAACATAGGGCAGTACTGGTTTGGAAAGATTTGCAATATGGCTTTTCAAGTCCTCTGAAATCTCCTCCGAGGCTAAAATAACCGCATCGGAATAATCCACTGCAACTTTTAACAAATTATTATAGTCAGGTGCTGTAAGCGAAGCTATCTGCTCCTCCTTGATCCCGTCAAAAGCAATTTTGTTGATCATTTTTCCATCCAACTCTCCTTCATAACCCCTATCATACACAGAGGTAACAATCTTACTGTCCGCAAACAAGGGTTCATCAGAATAGTATTCCCTCAAATACAAGGGAAGCAAGGAAGCCATCCAACCGTGAACATGAATAATATCCGGAGACCAATTCAGCTTTTTTACGGTTTCAACCACACCTTTGGCAAAGAAAATGGCACGCTCATCATTGTCAGAAAAAAGATTCCCCTCCGCATCGGCAAAGGTTGCTTTTCTTTTAAAATACTCATCATTGTCAATAAAGTATACCTGGATTCTCTCTCTTGGAATAGATGCTACCTTAATAATCAAAGGCATATCCATATCATTGATTACCAAGTTCATCCCTGACAAACGGATTACCTCGTGAAGCTGATGTCTCCGCTCATTGATATTCCCGTATCTGGGCATGAATATGCGAATCTGACCCCCATTACTGTTCACCATTCTGGGCGCTTCGTACGACATTAAGGAAACTTGATTCTCTGGGAGGTAGGGCACTAATTCAGAAGATACAAACAATATCTTTTTACCATTCATAAACACTTTCTTTTGCTTATCCGAAAAACGTAGGCGCAAAAGTACAAAAATTATGCTGATTAGCAGTATTTATAGTATTTTTGCACGCTTTTGATTTGCGCTATGCACGTATTTGACCGCAAGAAGGATTTACAATCCTTCCTGCAAAATGAAAGGAACAAAAATCGTACCATTGGCTTGGTACCTACCATGGGAGCGTTGCACCAAGGCCATTTGTCTTTGGTAAAAAAGGCCATCCTGGAAACCGATGTGGTGGTTGTAAGCGTATTCGTAAACCCAACCCAATTTGATCAAAAAGAAGATTTGGAGAAATATCCTAGAAATCTTGAAAAAGATTTAGCGCTTCTCCAAAGTGTTGACCCAAACATTGCGGTGTTTACTCCAACAGCATCCGAAATCTATGGGGATCAAGTAGTCTCCAAATCCTACGATTTTGACGGACTGGATAAGGTCATGGAAGGGGCCTTTAGAGCAGGACATTTTGACGGTGTTGGAACCATTGTGGAATTGTTTTTAAAGACCGTATCCCCAGATAGGGCATATTTTGGAGAGAAAGATTTTCAGCAACTCCAAATCGTTAAGAAAATGGTGGAAGCCAAGCAACTACCTTATAATATAATAGGTTGCCCCATTGAAAGGGAAGCCCATGGTCTGGCTATGAGTTCACGTAATGAACGACTCTCTCCTTCGACTAGGCACGAAGCTGGATTTATTTACAAAACCTTAAAAGCTGCCAAGGCTAAATTTGGCACGGAAAGTGCTAAAGGAATTAAGGATTGGGTAAATACCCAATTTGCCGAAAACCAAACATTGGAGTTGGAGTATTTTGAAATCACGGATGAAGACACCTTAACCCCAATGAACAAAAAACAGGCAAACCAAAAATATAGGGCTTTCATTGCCGTTTATGCTGATGGAGTCCGATTGATAGACAATCTAAGATTGAAATAATTAATTTTGCGCCATGCAAGTTGAAGTAGTAAAATCAAAGATCCATAGAGTAAAGGTCACTGGTGCCGATCTCAATTATATTGGGAGTATAACCATTGACGAAGACCTCATGGATGCTGCAAATATAATCCGGGGAGAAAAGGTACAAATCGTGAACAACAATAACGGTGAGCGATTGGAAACCTATGCCATTCCAGGACCAAGAGGTTCCGGGGAGCTTACCCTTAACGGTGCCGCCGCACGCAAGGTTGCAGTTGGCGACGTACTTATTTTGATCACTTATGCATGGATGGGTATAGAGGAAGCCAAATCCTTTAATCCTGCATTGGTCTTCCCCAACGAGGAAACCAATATGCTAAACTAGTTTTGAGCGACTCCCTCAAAAAATTCCTGAAAATTGCCGTTCCGATCCTTATCGGTTTGGGACTGGTATTTTATTCCTACGCTTCCACAACCCCGGAGGATCGAACAAAAATTTTGGAGGCCATTAAAAATGCCGACCCTATTTGGGTGGTGTTGTCGGTTGCCATTGGAATTTTGAGCCATGTCTCCAGAGCAATCCGTTGGAACTATCTTTTAGATCCCATGGGATATCGCCCCAAGTTGGTCAATAATGTCCTCATTATCCTTACCAGCTATTTTGCCAATACCTTGGTCTTGCGCTCAGGTGAGTTTTTAAGGGCCACAGCGTTGAACACCTATGAAAATGTTCCTTTTGAAAAAGGCTTTGGCACCATTGTTACGGAAAGAATTATTGACCTGATCATGTTACTGCTTATCATTACCATCGCGTTGCTAGTGCAAACCGATGTAATTCTGGGCATCCTCGAGGAAAATGGCATTGGACTTGCTGGGTCTTTGACACTGCTCTTGGTGGGAGTTGTTGGCCTTCTAATTTCCATTAGGCTTATAAAAAAGTCTTCTTCCAAGCTGGCGGTCAAAATAAAGACTTTTCTAACTGGTCTTTTGGATGGTGTGCTCAGCATCTTTAAAATGAAGCGTAGGGGCGCTTTTGTTTTCCACACCTTCCTGATATGGGCCTGTTATATTGCCATGTTCTGGGTGATAAAATTTACAGTCCCCGAAACCACTGATCTACCCCTTGGTGCCTTTTTGGTGGCCTTTGTGGCCGGTGCCTTTGCCATGGCAACCACCAATGGAGGTTTGGGTCTTTTCCCCATTATGGTAACAGCTGCTTTATCCGTATATGGTATAAGCAAAACTTCCGGCGATGCCTATGGATGGATCATGTGGACCGCACAGACCTTAATGGTGGTGGTTTTTGGCACAATATCCTTTATTGTGTTGCCGTTATGGAATAGAAATCGGTAAACCCCTACCATCAAATCCTATCCAATGAAAAAATGGCTATTGGTTTTAACTGGCCTATTGTGCCTTGAGCTTGGCGCCCAAGTACAAAAAGAAATCTTTGAATCCTTCAAACTTCAGGAGCGTAGGGATGTTTCCTATTATTTTCCGGAGAATTATTCAGAAGACCAAAAATATCCTCTGATCGTGGTCCTTGATGCAGAATACCTGTTTGATTTGGTTGTGGCCAATGCCAAATTCTATAGTGAGCATCAAAGAATGCCAGAGACAATTATTGTTGGGGTTCATCAAGCCGAGGGCGACATCAGATGGGAAGATTGTGATTTTGAACAGACCACTGGCCTCCCTACAGAAAAAGGCGCCAAATTTTATGAGTTTTTGGGCACGGAACTTATTCCCTATTTAGAAACCAGTTACAATATTGCCCCTTTTAAAATGTTTGTGGGCTACGATATAACCGCCAACTTTGGCAATTACTTTTTGTTCAAGGACCGTTCACTATTCAACTCCTATCTGTCCATTTCCCCTGTTTTGGCCACGGAAATGGAAAGTCGTGTCCCTTCAAGATTATCTGACCTAAACCAACAGATTTTTTATAATGTGGTTCTGGAAAAGGAAAAAACAGAGGACAGACAGCGTATTCTTCAAATGAACAATGCCATCAAATCCATAGATAAGGAAAGCTTGCATTACTTTTTTGATGAATATAACAATGCCGATCATGTATCCATAGCCGCTTATGGCATAAGCAAAGCTTTTGACAATGTGTTCAAGATATTTAGGCCAATAAGCCCCAAAGAATACAAAACTGAAATTCTTACTTCGGATGAGCCTGTATTTAAATACCTTGAAGATCGGTACAACATGATTGAAAATCTGCTCGGTTTCAGAAAACCCGTGGAGCTCAATGACATTATGGCCATCTATGCAGCCTGTCTTAAAAAAGACGATTTTGAATCCTTGAAACCCCTGTCCGAAATCTGCAAAAAACAGTATCCGGACACCATGATGGGCTTTTACTTTGAAGGGGAATACTACGAGGAGCTTGGTGAACCCAAGAAAGCCTTCAAAACCTTTGAAAAAGCCTTCCAAATGGAAGAAATCGACTTTCTCACCAAAGACATGGCCTTGGATAAAATTGACGCCCTTAAGGCGGATTTTGGATATTAATCTCTTGGAAAGTTAGATTATTGGACAGATGGATTTTTCGAAAAATGAATCCTGGAAATCCCATAATCCGACCATCTAAAAATCCATACATCATATTCCATATCTTTGGGTTCTTCTTTAACAACAAATGGCCAAAACCAAAACTGCCTTCTTTTGTCAAAACTGTGGTGCCCAATACCCCAAATGGGTAGGGCAATGTTCGTCTTGCAAACAGTGGAATACCATTGTGGAAGAAGTAGTTCAAAAAGAGGAAAAAAGAAGCTGGAAAACTGATAGTGGCACCTCCAAAAAAGTATCCCGTCCTTTAAAAATTGCCGAAATTACCAACAAAAAAGAATTGCGGTTGGATTCCAAAGACCAGGAGTTTAACCGAGTATTGGGAGGGGGCATTGTCCCAGGTTCCCTGATTCTTTTAGGTGGCGAACCCGGGATAGGAAAAAGTACCTTGCTACTTCAAATTGCTTTAAAGCTCAACTACAAAACCCTATACGTATCGGGAGAAGAAAGCCAAAAGCAGATCAAGATGCGGGCAGACCGTATTCATCCCAACAGTGAAAACTGTTATATTCTCACAGAGACCAAAACCCAAAATATCTTTCAACAGATAAGTGCCTTGGAGCCCGATCTGTTGGTGATTGATTCCATACAAACCCTACATACAGATTATATTGAATCGGCTGCGGGAAGCATTTCGCAAATAAGGGAGTGTACGGCAGAGCTGATCAAGTTTGCCAAGGAAAGTAATACCCCAGTCATTTTGGTGGGGCATATTACCAAAGATGGTACCATTGCCGGGCCCAAAATCTTGGAGCATATGGTAGACACCGTATTGCAGTTTGAAGGAGATCGCAACTATGTGTACCGTATCCTCCGCTCTTTGAAAAACCGATTTGGCTCTACGGCTGAACTGGGCATTTATGAAATGCAAGGTAGTGGCCTAAGGGAAGTGAACAACCCCTCGGAAGTTCTTATTTCCAAAAACGAGGAAGATTTAAGCGGAACCGCAATAGCGGCAACCGTGGAAGGTATGCGACCTCTTCTGATAGAAATCCAAGCCTTGGTCAGTACCGCTGTATATGGAACCCCGCAACGTTCGGGTACCGGATTCAATGCCAAAAGACTGAACATGCTTTTGGCCGTTTTGGAAAAACGGGCTGGGTTTAAGTTGGGAGCCAAGGATGTATTCCTGAACATAACAGGCGGAATCTCTGTGGATGACCCCGCCATTGATTTGGCTGTGGTAGCGGCAATTTTGTCCAGCAATTCTGATATTTCCATTGAAAAGGGAGTTTGTTTTGCTGCAGAAGTTGGTCTAGCCGGGGAGATTAGACCTGTGCAACGCGTTGATCAACGTATCCTTGAAGCCGAAAAATTGGGTTTCAACAAAATCTACGTTTCCAAAAACAATAAGATTGGGTTAAAGAGCACGGCAATTCAAATTCAATTGGTTTCAAAAATTGAGGACGTAGTTCACTCCTTGTTTTAACCACCAAAATATTTTCGCAGCTCAATTCTGGTTTTCAAGGTCTTATATTTTATATTTAAGAAAACATATATATGAAATCCGCAAAGACCCTAATCCCCTTGATGTGTTTGATCATTTTCTCCTGCGCCAAGGAAAAAGAAAATCCAGTAAAGACATATCATACCACTTGGCAGCATTACTTAGGTGATCCCGAACAGACCCACTATTCAACACTACAACAAATAGATACTTCCAACGTAGCTGGTTTGCAATTGGCATGGTGGTATAAAAGTGGGGGCTTGGAAGAAGGAAGAACCACTCAAATCCAAACCAATCCAATGATCATAGATAAGGTGCTCTATGGCGTAAACGCAGCTTTGGAGCTGTTTGCCCTTAATGCGGCAACAGGGGAGGAAATATGGAGTTTTGAGCCACCGGAATCAAAGGATTCAGGTTTGGGGGTTAATCGTGGATTGAGTTTTTGGGAGTCGCAGGGAGAGGATCCCAGCCGTATTTTTTTCTCATCGGGATCCAACCTTTTTGCAATCAACATTTTGGATGGAAAACCCATTAGTTCCTTTGGGAATGATGGTAGTATTGATTTAAGGGATGGTTTGGGAAGAGACCCCCAACAACTGTCCGTAGTTGCAAATACCCCGGGAATTATTCATAAAAACTTGCTTATCCAAGGAACCCGTGTTGGAGAGGGGCCTGGTTCCTCACCTGGACATATCAGGGCATACAACGTGTTAACCGGAGCCATTGAATGGACATTCCACACCATTCCTCAACCCGGTGAAATGGGTTATGAAACCTGGCCCAAAGAAGCATACAAAACAGTGGGCGGGGCAAATAGTTGGCCCGGAATGGCATTGGATCAAGATAGAGGCATGGTCTATATTCCCACAGGATCTGCCGCCTTTGATTGGTATGGAGGAGATAGGGCAGGCGCTAATTTGTTTGCCAATTCCCTATTGGCTTTGGATGCCAACACTGGGGAACGCAAATGGCATTTTCAAATGGTTCATCACGATATATGGGATCGGGATTTACCCGCACCACCCAACCTTTTTGAGATGGAAAGGGATGGAGAGACCATTCCTGCTGTGGCTCAAGTAACCAAAAGCGGACACGTATTTGTCTTTAACCGTATTACCGGGGAGCCCTTATTTCCGATTGAGGAAAAATCATATCCTTCATCTCCTTTGGTAGGTGAAGAGTCCTATGCAACCCAGCCCCTGCCGACCAAACCCAAGCCCTTTGCACGGCAAATATTGAACGAAACAGATCTTTATGATCCAAACAGACCAGCTTTTGTAGATGACTTTGTGGACAAAGATCAAAACATTGACCCTCCAACGGTCTTGGAAAAATTCAAAGGGATAACTTCCAAAGGACAGTTTATTCCCATAGATACCATTGGAACTATGTTGTATCCTGGTGCTGATGGCGGAGCCGAATGGGGGGGCGCAGCTCTAGATCCGCGAAGTGGCATTATGTATGTGAATTCCAACGAAATGGCCTGGATTGTGCGCATGCGGGAAGTGGGAGGCAAAGACGGCGAAGAAAGCAATCCAGGGCAATCCCTTGCCCAGATCCATTGTGCCCGTTGTCATGGGGGAGAGTTCCAAGGGTTGGCAGGGATTCCAGAATTACAGACAGTAAAGGACCGCCTTTCTGTGGATTCCATAGCAACCGTGATCAAAAGTGGACGAGGCGCCATGCCCGGAATGCCCAATTTAAATGATAATGAAATTAGAGCGATATCCAATTTTATCTCTGGAATTACGGAGGAAACAGACCATAGGATTGAAGAAACTTCCGTAAAAGTTCCATATGCCGTGGCAGGTTTTGGCCGATTTAAGGATGATCGGGGATTTCCCGTGGTCAAACCACCATGGGGTACACTTAATGCCATCGACTTAAATTCGGGGGAATATCTATGGACCATCCCACTTGGACATGAAGAACTGTTGAACGACCCAAACGTTCCAGTTTCAGGAACAGAAAACTATGGTGGTCCTGTAATCACGGCCGGAGGGGTTTTATTCGTTGCAGCGACCAAGGATGAAAAAATTCGAGCCTTCCATATGGAAACCGGCCAGCAATTATGGGAGGATAGCCTCCCAGCTGGGGGCTATGCTACCCCGGCAACCTATGCTGTTGATGGTAAACAATATGTGGTCATTGCCTGTGGAGGCGGTAAAATGGGCACTCCTTCGGGAGATGAATACCGCGCCTACACCCTTAAATAAGTTTAGGGAGCGGGGTTGGGTATGGCATTATGAATGGCCTCAATCCCGTCCAAAACCTCATCAGAAAGGTCAACATCAATACTTGCGATGTTCTCCTTTAACTGTTCCATCGTGGTTGCTCCAATGATGTTGCTAGTTAAAAATGGCCTTGTATTCACAAATGCCAAGGACATTTGAGCCAAACTTAGACCATGGTCTTGGGCCAATTGCTGGTACTGCTGTGTTGCCTTGGTAGCATTTTCACTACTATAGCGGTCATAATGTGGGAACAAGGTCAATCTTCCTTTTCTAGGTTTGATTTCATCCAAGTATTTTCCACTCAACACGCCAAAGGCCATGGGCGAATATGCCAAGAGACCCATGCTCTCACGGGTGGCAACTTCGGATAATCCTACTTCAAAAAGTCGGTTAAGCAAGCTATACGGGTTTTGGATGGTGAGCATTCTGGGCAAATCTTGGTGTACCTTGCTCTCCTCTAAATAGCGCATGGTTCCCCAAGGGGTTTCATTGGAAAGACCCACATGCCTTATTTTCCCCTCTTTGATCAAATCCCTAAGTGTTTCCAATATTTGGTGGATGTTATCTTCCCAAGGATCCATGATCTGGGAATTAAATCCACGCTGGCCGAAATAATTGGTGTTCCGTTCTGGCCAATGCAATTGATACAAATCTATGTAATCCGTTTGTAGCCGTTGCAAGCTTCCGTTGACCGCACTAATGATGGAATCCTTGCTAAAGCCCGTAGTCCGTATGTATTTGGTAAAATCAGCTCTTCCTGCAATCTTTGATGCTAGAACCACCTTGTCCCTATTCCCAGTTTTCTTGAACCAACTCCCGATAATCTCTTCGGTTACGGCATAGATCTCCTTTTTGGGAGGAATGGGATAAAGCTCGGCCGTATCAAAGAAATTCACACCTTGATCAAGGGCGTAATCCATCTGTTCATGTCCTTCTGATTCGGTGTTCTGCCTCCCCCAGGTCATGGTTCCCAAACAGATTTTACTTACTCTAATATTGGTATGTGGTATTCTAGTATATTTCATTGGGCCATCAAATTACAATTGGCAAAAATAAGCAATAGGAATTTTGGCTTTTTAACGGAAATGTTATTTTTCAACCTCAAGAAGAATCGGACAGTGGTCACTATGCTTGGCGTCAGAAAGAATCACGGAACGTTTAAGCCTGTCCTTTAAGGATTCATTGACCATGCCATAGTCCAATCGCCAACCTTTGTTGTTGGCCCGGGCATTGGCTCGGTAGCTCCACCAGGTATAGTTATGTGGTTCCTTGTTGAAATGCCGGAAACTGTCAATAAATCCACTTTTCATGAAATTCCCGATCCATTCCCGCTCTACAGGTAAAAACCCTGAAACGTTTTTATTTCTGACCGGGTCGTGAATGTCTATTGCCTCATGGCAAATGTTATAATCCCCACAAACAATGAGATTGGGTCGCTCCTTTCTAAGTTGATCCGCATATTTTTGGAAATCGGCCATATAGGTCAATTTAAACTCCAAGCGGTCCATGTTAGTACCTGATGGCAAGTACATGCTCATCACAGAAATATCACCAAAGTCTGCCCTTAGGTTCCGCCCTTCAAAATCCATATAGTCAATTCCAGTACCGTACTCCACATGGTCCGGTTCTTCCTTGCAAAGCAATGCCACTCCGCTATACCCCTTTTTTTGGGCACTGAACCAGTAGTTGTGCTGGTATCCCGCGGCTTCGAACAAGGAAACATCCACCTGTTCTTTCATGGCCTTGGTTTCCTGAAGGCAAATCACATCGGGATCCACCGCCTGTAACCAATCAATAAATCCTTTGTTTAACGCGGCTCTGATACCGTTGACATTGTAGGAAGCAATCTTCATTGAAAAAATTTTCCCTAAAAATAACCAAAGTGCTTCGCACTGAAAAACAGAATCAGTACAGCCTTAAAAGCTTGCTTCAATTTTGGAACACTAATTGATTATCCATAATGAAATCAAATTTTTAATCATGAAAAAGCTCTTGATTTTTAGCGTTTTGCTCACTGGATTGGCAATGAACGCACAGGCGTACCCTAGATATGACAACAACCACGAATTGAAGTTCAACGCCGGCCTATTTCTGGCGACTGGATCGGTGGAAGGTTCTTATGAATATTACTTTACCGAAGACACCAGCTTTGGGGGAACCGTTTATTTTAATAATGATGCTACAGATTACAATGGCGATTTTGGAATCGGTCCCAATCTTAGAGCCTATTTTGGGTATCAACCCAGAACTGGCCTTTTTGTGGAAGCTTTTGGACTCTACTATACTTGGGACGAAGAGAATCTTGAGGAAGACATACGGTTAAGAAACGACAAATTCAGTACTGTTGCACTTGGGTTGGGATTGGGAAATAAATGGGTTACTCCCAGCGATAATTTCACCTTGGAAATCTATGGTGGCGTTGGTAGAAATGTAAATCCCGAAGTCTTCCAAGACACATTTATGTTTCGTGGAGCCTTGTCTGTTGGGTTTAGGTTTTAAGCCGTAATTTTAAGGCTTAATCCTATCCAATGACAGCCTTACTTCTGATAGACATTCAAAAAGGTCTCCAAGAACTCGATTTTTATGGTGGGGAACGCAACAATCCCGAAGCGGAAGCCAACTGTGGCAAAATTTTGGAAGCTTTTAGAACCAAGGGGCTTCCAGTTTTCCACGTACAGCATTGCTCCATCAATCTTGAATCTCCACTGCATCCCAGCAAAGCTGGCAACGATTTTCATCCCTTGGTCCAACCAAGACAAGGTGAACCCATTTTCCAAAAATCGGTAAACAGTGCCTTTATTGGCACGGACTTGGAATCCAAGCTCAAAGCTCAGAAAATTTCGGATTTGGTTATTGTTGGACTTACCACCGAACATTGTGTATCCACCTCAACCAGAATGGCTGCCAATTTGGGGTTCAATACCACCTTGATTTCCGATGCCACCGCTGCTTTCAATAAAATAGGTGTTGATGGGGAAAAATACAGTGCTGATTTAGCCCATAAAATTGCTTTAGCCAACCTCAAAGACGAGTTCGCCAGCATACAGGATACCCAAAGTTTGTTACAGGAACTTGGCTAATTCCTTCTTATTTTTATAAGATCAAAGCTCAATACAACCCATGCTCCGTACTACACTTGTTTTTGTCTTTTCCATTTTATTGTCTTTTTCCTCCTCGTTTGCCCAAAAACAACCCTTAAGGGTTGGGGTAGCAGGTCTCACGCATACCCATGTACACTGGATTTTGGGAAGGGAAGACAAAGGTGATATCCAATTAGTGGGTATGGTAGAACCCAACAAGGACCTCGCCCAACGGTATGCGGACCAATATGGCTATTCCATGGATTTGGTTTATGATACGCTGGAAGAGATGATCGCTGCCACAAAACCAGAGGCTGTAACTGCCTTCGGAACTATCTATAATCATTTGGAGGTGGTACAGGTCTGTGCGCCCAAAGGCATTCATGTGATGGTGGAGAAACCCATGGCTGTGAGCTTGGACCATGCTAAAAAAATGGCGGCTTTAGCCCAAAAACACAACATCCAACTTCTCACCAATTATGAAACTACCTGGTATCCTACCAACCATAAGGCCAAAGAACTGCTGAAACAGGGAAAGGTGGGCGATTTAAGAAAAGTCATCGTTCGTGATGGCCACAGGGGTCCAGCCAAATTGGGCATCAATCAAGAATTTCTGGATTGGTTGTTTGATCCTGTGGAAAATGGCGGTGGTGCCATCATGGATTTCGGTTGTTATGGAGCCAACCTTATGACTTGGCTTCGGGACGGGGAACGGCCCAATACCGTAACCGCAGTTACCCAACAGCTGCAACCTGAAAACAATCCCAAAGTGGACGACGATGCTACCATCATCCTGACCTATGACGATGCCCAAGCCATTTTGGAACCTTCTTGGAATTGGCCCATGGGACGCAAGGATATGGAAGTTTACGGACTAACAGGAGCCATCTATGCCGATAACCGAAACACCCTTCGCATCCGCATGGCAGAAGGCTATGATGGGTATAATGAAGAGACCCTTATTTTGGAAGAACGGCCGGCCCCATACAATGACCCGTTTGCATTGCTTGAAGCGGTAGTACGAAATAAAATCAAGCTGCTGCCCCATAATTTGTATTCCATAGAAAACAACTTGGTTGTCATGGAAATCTTGGATGCCGCCCGAAAAAGTGCCAAAAAAGGAAAGACCATCACCCTAAAAAAATAAAATCATCAATCGCTATTTCAACTCAGCCTATTCATGAAAAAAATTCCTTCGCTCCTCCTCGGTCTTATGGCAATTACCGCCAGTTCCCAACAGACACCACAGGATTCCATTACTCAATTGGATGAAATCATACTACTGGAAGATGTGGTTGCCAAACGAGCCGTTGGCATAACGGCATCATCCACCTTGGGGCCTTCCACTTTTGAGAAATTCAATCCTATCGATATTGCGTCGGCCATTAACCAGGTTTCCGGGGTTTATATCCTATCAGGAGCTTTAAACACCAATCGAATTACCATTCGCGGAGTAGGCGCCCGCACCTTGTTCGGCACAGATAAGCTTCGCTTATATTTTAACGGCATTCCTGTGACCAACGGCACTGGTTCTTCCACCATTGAAGCTTTCGACTTTGAAAATTTAGGTTCCATGGAGGTCATCAAAGGGCCAAAGGGAACCTCATTCGGATCCAATTTGGGTGGAGCCATTTTGTTGGATACCAAATCGGCTTTTGAAAATGAAACCCGATTGACCAATAGTTTCACCGTGGGATCGTACAGCATGGTCAAGGACAATCTCACATTTAAGCATGCAGAAGAAAAGTTGAATCTTAGTTTTAGCTATAATCATTTTAAAACAGATGGGTATCGGCAGAACAACAACTTTGAACGGGATGGATTTTTGTTGGCATCAGAGATAAATCTCAGCACCAAAAGCAGTTTGGGCATTTTGGTAAACTATATTGACTATACGGCCCAGATACCAAGTTCCATCAACCAAAGTGATTTTGATGAAGACCCTACCCGCGCTGCTGGAAACTGGTTGGCCGCACAAGGTTTTGAGGCCAACAAATATTCTTTAATAGGTCTTTCGTATACGCAAGAGTTTACCGAAAACTTTAAGAACACCACCAGTATTTTTTACACCTATTTGGATCATTACGAACCGCGACCCTTTAATATTCTGGACGAATTCACCAATGGTTTTGGATTGCGAAGCCAGTTTCAAGGAGGTAGCTTGTTAAAGGGCGAATATAGCTTTGGTCTTGAACTGTATAAGGACGAATACCATTGGGGTACTTTTCAAAACCTGTTTGGGGATAACAATGGGAATGGAAGTCTACAAGGAGACCGTTTAAGCCGTAACAGGGAATTCCGAGATCAATTGAACCTGTTCGGAACCTTTACCCTTCCTCTGTCCAATGCTTTGTATGCCCAAGCTGGCCTGAACCTCAACAGTACGAATTACGATTTCAGGGATTTGTTCAATACGGGAGCTGCCAACACTTCTGCCGAAAGGGATTTTGATGCCATTTTGTTACCCAGTTTAGGGTTGAAATACCAATTAAAAAAAGGGTGGCTATATGCCAATGTGAGTCGAGGATTTTCAAATCCCAGTTTGGAAGAAACTTTGACACCTGATGGGGTAATCAATCCCGATATTGCCCAGGAAACTGGAATGAACTACGAACTTGGCGGCAAGCTCACTTTTTTAAAGCCCAAACTCTATTTCAACTTTGCACTATACCGAATGAACATCAACAATCTGTTGGTGGCGCAACGAACTGGTGAAGATCAGTTTATTGGAAGGAATGCAGGGGAAACCCGCCATCAAGGTTTGGAACTGGATGCTAAATATGTACTGCCACTTTGTGAAGGCCTACAACTCTCTCCCTACATAAGCTATACCCTTAACGATCATAGTTTTGTGGATTTTGTGGATGAGGATAACGATTATTCGGGAAATCCATTGACCGGGGTGCCCAAACATCGCATCAGCTCTGGCTTAGATCTACAGCATGCTAATGGTCTGCAACTGAATCTGACCCATCAATTTGTAGATGAGATTCCATTGCGGGACAACAACTCACTAAAGAGTGAATCCTTCAACGTTCTGCATGCAAAACTCGGATATCAGACCAGTCTGTCTAACCATATTTCCTTGGGATTAAATGCAGGGGTCAACAATCTTTTTGATACCAACTATGCCCAAAGTGTATTGATCAACGCCTCTAGTTTTGGAGGTGCGCCGCCGCGTTATTTTTATCCGGGCAATGGTCGCAATGTTTACGGAGGTGTCCGTTTGGGGTATCTTTTCTAATTTTATGAACCGCCAATATCGGTTCAAAGATGAATTTAAGCGATTCCCTACATAGCACCGAGTTCCTAAAAAAAGAAGCATATTTCTTGAAGCATGGGAAGTTATGCGTAAAAATTGGCAAGGTTGAAAAGGGTGTACTACGGGGATTTGTATATGATAGCGAAGGGGATGAGATTACCACCCATTTTTATCAGGAGGGCGATATGGTGGTAGGAAGTTTTCTGCCCAACACCCAAATGACCATGTCCATACAGGCCATGGAGGATTGCCAAATCTCCATTGCAAATTATGTTGAGGTGATGTCCTACGTGAACAAGGACAGGGAAATTACAGAAATCATTACCCGGGAGTTTCAGAAACTGAACCATCAGTTACAGTCGCGCTTGGTGTCACTTTTAAACTTGACCTCCCTGGAAAAATACAAACGCTTCCTGAAAGATTATCCTGGATTGTTAAATCGAATCCCGCATTACTACATTGCCAACTATCTGGGCATTACCCCTACACAATTAAGCAGAGCCCGAAAACAGTTTTCTCAACAAATGTAAACGGGAAAGATCGGCGTTGTCCCTTGTTTTGTATTCTAATTACAAAATACAATATATGAATACGGAGTTATCGGACAATGCATTTGAAATAGCCTTTGGGAACTGTGAAGTACCTCCCTCCCAATTTAATCATGAAGCCCACCTGCGGTTGGCATGGATCCAGATAAAAAAATATGGTCTCGAAACCGCCATTGGAAATGTTTGTACCCAGCTTAGTAGATATGTGGAACATCTTGGAGCAGTGGACAAATACAACACCACCTTAACGGTGGCTTCGGTAAAGATGGTCAGCCATTTCATGGGTAAATCCAGTTCGGAGAATTTTCCAGGTTTTATGTTGGAGTTTCCCCAACTCAAGACCTGTTTTAAGGAATTGATCGGAGCACATTATGCCATGGACATTTTTAACTCCGAACAAGCCAAGAAAAAGTATTTGGAACCCGACCTGTTGCCTTTCGACTAAAAGCAAAGACAATCTTGTTTGTGGTTTGATGGTATATATTATATTTATCCCCTTTAAGCCAGCCCTCAACCATGAATAAAGCCGTAAAATTTCTTTTTGCTCTCCTCCTTATAGTCATAGCTTCTTGCTCCAAGGAAGAAGATTGTGTAGAAACCATTTGTCCGGATGGGTTTAACAATTGTATAGACCGCCCGTGCGGACTTTAATCTGGCACACCCGCCCTCTCCTCTAACACAATATCAAAATTGTCCAAGCGTTTTTAAATGCATCAACCTTTAACCCCAACCTTATGAAACTTATCTTGCGTTATTTTCTGGCCTGCTGTATACTTTTTATGTCGTGTTCCACGGATGCTGAAAACCAGGAAGATCCCGATCCAAATGCTTCCCTTATTGGAACCTGGTATTTTATAGCTTATATAGACGATGAGGGACAACAAGATCCAAATGGCTGCGACAACAATGATTTTATCCGGTTTAATGAGGACGACACTTTTGATTTTGCCTATCACTATATTGAAGGCGATGAATGTGTGGATACCGGAGACCAAACTGGGCAGTGGTCTTATGCACGCGATGGGGTTTTGGAATTGGTCTACAATGAGGAAGAAACACGGGAAGTAGGCTATGTCATCGAAGAAAATATACTAACCTTGACCATTGATGAAGGTCTTGGGGAGTATCAAGAAAAATATGAAAAGGAGGAATAAACAGACTTCGCCTTAAACGCAAAAAGCCCAGATTTATCTGGGCTTTTTTATTTCATAACCCTCTTTAGTCTAAAGCTGGGAATATGGTAGTGGCTTTAGAAACACTCGGAGGATATTGTTCATGGAATTGGCATATTCCTCCATTTTTATGATTCGCTGCCATTCCGGATGGGCAAGAAACTTGGACCAGCCCTCAGCATGGGCTTCCTTATCCTTTAAGGCCAGCATATAGGTCAAACAAGGTATTTGTCCCCCCGCCATATTCACCCCAAAAAACACCATGGGCAGTCCCGCATCTGCAAAAATCGGAAACTCGGCATCATTGAACATCTTTACCTTCCGGCGCAGGTCGTCCTCATTGGCGCTCGTATAAATCCGCAACTCAAATAGGTTGGACGCATCATCGGGTTTTACCAAATTGGGAAAGCCTGTGGAGGATCGGATAAGGCTGGTGGAAATTTGTTTATAGGGTACGGTGGCTCCGGCCACCAAATAATCATGGGCATCTTTCTTATATTGTCCATCTTGGGCCAAGGCATCCTGACTATCCTGAAACGCCTGGATGTTGGCATAGGCCACCAACAAATAGATCTTCTTGGGCAAAGCATCCCCAGCTTCTTCAAAAGCACCCACATTGTTGATTCCTTGTCGGTTTAAAGCAGGAATAAGGGCATCCTTAAAATAGTTGTGTAGCACATCCGCAGATTTAAAAAATTCCAACTCGTAGGTTCGGAATTCGTATACCTCTTCTTGGGCAGAGGTGTTTTGGAAACAAAGAATGAAAGCAACTAAGACAAGGAATATTCGATTTTTCATAATAATAAGGTTGACTGTGTTTTATAAAGGTATAATTTAAAGCCAAATACTTGTCCCTTTGGCTAACAAAACCTCTTTTTTAGGTTGTGTTTCCAAACTGAATTGGCTAGGTTTATTATTCCTACCCATAATTAAGGTGACCATGAAAAAATATCTTCTCTATGTCCTTGCGATGCAATTTGTTATTGGCTGTAAAACCAATCCCGAGACAGCTCCAAAACCCCAGTTTGAGCATGATATTACCGAAGGCCCCACCCCCTGGACCAGTGACGTATTTGAACTTGAAGAGGAAGACTTCACTTTTGGAATCATCTCGGACCTCAACGGGGGCGAACGGGAAGGTGTCTATAGTACCGCGGTGGCCCAGCTCAACCGTTTAGAGCCCACTTTTGTGCTAAGTGTAGGAGACCTTATTGACGGCGGTACCGAGGATGTTGAACAACTGACCAAGGAATGGGATTCTTTTGATGAACGCACCGCCAAATTGAACATGCCCTTCTTTTATTTGGGCGGCAACCACGACTTGACCAACCCTACCATGCGCAAATTTTGGAAAAATCGCATGGGACCCCGCTACTATCATTTTGTGTATGAAAATGTGTTGTTTTTGATGTTGGATTCTGAAGATTATGAAGAAGAGCGGATGCAAGAAATATATGAAGCGCGTGCCGAAGCCATAAAAGTACTGGATGGCCTGGTGGAAGGTAAGTTTGAGGATACGGAATATTTCCACATGCAAGAACGTAGGGTCGGGGGGATGAGCTCGGACCAGCTCGGTTATTTTAAAAATGTCCTACAAAGATATCCTAACGTTAGATGGACTTTTGTTTTGATGCACAAACCCCTATGGATGCGCGAAGATGATAAAGGCCTAGGTGCTTTGGAGGAGGCTCTGGCCAACCACCCCTACACAGTGATCAATGGACATTTTCATTCGTTCTCCCATAGGAAACGGAATGGTCGTAATTACACCATATTGGGAACCACAGGAGGGAGCCAAAATCCCGCGGATTCCCTTTCCTTTGATCATATTACCTTGGTTCGGATGGCCAAGGAACCGGTAATAACCCACCTAAAAATGGAAGGGATTTTGGATGAAACAGGACAAATACCCAAAGAGTAAACCTATGATGTTACGATTAAAAAGTTCGCTGACCCTATTTGTTTTGATCTTGATATGGGCCTGCAATACCAAACCTAAAGACAGCTCCGAAGTAACTACCCCTCCACCCAACATTTTGTGGTTGGTGGTGGAGGATATGGGGCCTTATATCCCTCCTTTCGGGGATTCTACTGTGGTAACCCCCAACCTCAGCAAATTGGCTTCGGAAGGGATTCGCTACACCCATCTCTTTTCTCCTTCCGGGGTTTGTGCCCCCAGCCGGGCGGCCATAGCTACGGGTATGTACCCCACAAGCATTGGGGCCAGCCACATGCGCACCCATTCCTATACCGAAGTAACAGGTTTACCCGCTTACGAGGCAATTCCCCCTGCGGAGGTTAGGATGTTGAGTGAACATTTGCGAAAGCTGGGCTACTTCTGTACCAACAATGCCAAAAACGATTATCAATTTAAGGCGCCTGTGACCGCTTGGGACCAAAATGGCAAGGATGGCCATTGGAGAAACCGAGCTCCAGGACAGCCTTTTTATTCCATTTTTAATTTTGGGGTCACCCATGAATCTGGGCTTTTTGAACCTTACAAAAGGGAAGAAGTCATCTCCAAGGACACTCCGTTTCCCATTCCCCCTTATTTGCCCGACACCGAAGTGGTGCGCCGCGACCTTTGGAAAATGTACAACAATATTGCGCTGATGGATCGTCAGATTGGCGAAATTCTAAATCAACTGGAAGAAGATGGGCTTATGGACAACACCATCATTTTTTTCTATGCCGATCATGGTGGGCCTTTGCCTAGACAAAAAAGATTGGTGTACGATTCCGGGCTGAACGTACCCATGATCGTGCGCTTCCCGGATAAAAAGAAGGCCGGAACCATAGATGACCAACTCATAAGTTTTATAGATTTTGTACCTACGGTACTCTCCTTAGCCGGCCAAACCCCACCCGATTACTTGCAAGGCCAAACCTTTTTGGGAGATGAGGAACAACGACAATACATCCACGGAGCTGCAGACCGATTTGATGGCGTAACCGATGCCATCCGAGCGGTGCGGGACAACCGCTACAAATATGTGCGAAACTATAGACCCGAACAGGGCAACTATTTGGCCAATACGTATCGCGAGCGTATCCCCACCATGCAAGAACTCTTGCGCATGCGGGATGAAGGAACCCTCAACAAAGTGCAGTCCATCTGGTTTAGGGAAAGTAAGCCCAAAGAAGAGCTCTACGATTGCGTAAACGACCCCCATGAGATCAACAACTTGGCGGGCCAACCCGAATATTCCCAAAAACTCCAAGAGCTAAGTACAGAAATGGACCGTTGGCTAGCCGAGATTGGCGACCAGCCCAACCTGCCAGAACGGGAATTGATTGCCCAGCTTTGGCAAGGTGCAGAGGAACAACCCATGACCCAAAAGCCTGTGGTGCTCCAGATGGACAGTGAACTTAGCATGGAATGCCCCACCAAGGGGGCCAGTATTGGCTACCGAACCCTAAAGCAAGACAGCATTCTCTCTCCATGGCAAGTGTATAGTGCGCCTTTTACGGTTAAAAATGGCACCCAACTGGAAATTATGGCGCATAGGATAGGGTTTAAGGCGAGTGATGTGGTGGAGTTTCAGGTGTCTTATTAACTCAAGGTGTCAGCTTAAGTTTGGAAACAAATTCTGTTTACGTTTTATTCCATTTGTACACTACATTTGGGTGAATAAGGATACTTTTTACATCTATATAAACAAGTTGGCGGTAATTTATGAATACCCAATATTTTAAATATAAAAAGCATACGGACACATGGTTTTGGACAATATGTGCGATATTCTTAGGAGGTATTTTAGCTGTGATTCTTGCCAAAGGAATTATCGGCAACCCAAATCAGATTTGGAAAGTATTGTTGGTCTTATCTCCTTTTATATTCATTTTGTTCACATTGATTAGAATCGTGATTTATCGTCAAGCATATGAAAGAGAGGGAGGAAATAAAATAGTTATTCTTGATAAAGAGATTCCAAAACTTATTATTCATGATGGAATAACTAAAAAAGAAATTCTCCCATCAGAAATTGGACACTTAAAACTATTTGAATCCTACGGAGATGGACCTCCATTCACTGATTTCACGTATATAGAAATAGTTTTAAAAACGGGAGAATCCATAATTATTCCTGATAGAATTGCAAACACCAGCGACTTAAGCCCGATATTAAAGGGAAAAAGAAGGATTCGAAAAAAAAGATTTATGAATAGGATAAAAACTCCCTCCAACACGGTGAATAATTAATTGTGGCGGCCATTTTCCGTTGGAAAAGTCGCAATCAATCATATACAAGACATTCACCTCAAAACCTCCCCCAATGCCCGTAGCAAATCTGCGGAACTCTGAATTTCTCTTTGGGTAAAAACTTCCTCTTCCAGAAAGTGCAGCATAAAAATCACTTGGCTTAAACATTGTGCCATCCGCTCAGGTGAGCCGTAACCCTCTTTTATCAAATTATTCAATTGTTCAATTTGCGCCTGCTCTAGCATAAAAAATTCGTGTAATCGATATAATTCGTGTCAAACATACGAAAAAAGTTAGAAATGTCTACTAATTAGTAGTAACCAATTAATAGTGCTCTTAATTCCTTTAACCTCATGGATAAATCACTAGAAGTTCAGAAACTTGCCAAACGAATTAAATCGCTTCGAATAAAAAAAGGATATTCAAGTTATGAGAATTTTGCCTTTGATAATGACATTCATCGAGCCCAATATGGCCGCTATGAAACAGGCACAGATCTTCAATACACCAGTCTGCTAAAAATTGCCCAAGCTTTTGACATGACCTTGGAAGAATTTTTTAGCGAGGGTTTTGATTAGTGGTTCCTTCTTTTGCTATCTTGTATGGGCCCGTGGCATCCCCAAATCCACTAACCTAATCAAATGGCAACATGAAAGCAGAAGTAATCAAATCATTGTCCAACAATTTTGAGGGCCATTCCCAAACCACAGAGAATGGTATTGAGTTTTGGTTTGCAAGGGACTTGCAACACCTTTTGGGATACACGGAATGGCGTAATTTCCAAAAAGTAATCGTTAAAGGAAAAACAGCGTGCGAAGCATCCGGTAACACTATCGGAGACCATTTTGTTGACGTCAACAAAATGGTTAATCTAGGTTCGGGCAGCGAACGGGAAATAGACGATATCATGCTCACCCGTTATGCCTGTTATCTCATTGCCCAAAACGGAGATTCCCGCAAGGAACAAATTGCATTCGCTCAGAACTACTTTGCCATCCAGACCAGAAAACTGGAGGTCATTGAGCAACGGATCAAAGATTGGGAGCGTTTGCAGGCTAGGCAAAAGCTAAGTTTATCTGAAAAAGAACTATCCGAGCTTATCTATGAACAAACCGGGAACAACAAAAACTTTGGAATCATCCGCAGTAAGGGAGATCAAGCGTTGTTTGGGAAGAGCACCCGACAAATGAAGGACAAGCTTGGGGTTCCAAAAAATAGGGCTTTAGCCGATTTTCTGCCCACCATAACCATTAAGGCCAAGGACTTTGCCACAGAAATAACAGTGTTCAACACCAAAGACAAAAACCTTGAAAGTGAAAGACAAATTTCGGCCGAGCACATTACCAACAACAGGTCCGTTCGCAAGATCATGCTGCAAAGGGGTATTAAACCCGAAGAACTCCCAGCTGAGGAAGATGTAAAAAAACTGGAACGCAGAGTGGGTTCGGAAACCAAAAAGTTGGACGATAATCCAGATAAGTTAAAATAGTTTGGAAGAATTTTTTAGCGAGGGTTTTAAGTAACTTGCCAGTATGTCTTTGTATCAAAACTTAATGGGAGTTGGGGAACGGTTCTTTAAAAAACACCAGCTCCTTAAACACGGTTTTAACTTCTCGCCCATGTACAGGCGTAGCACGGGTAAGATCACCCATGTTTCGGAAGATCTACTGCTGGTGCAAATGCAATTGCGGCTTACCTATAAAAACAGGAATTATGTCAATTCCATTTTTGGAGGAAGCATGTTCTCTGCCGTGGATCCCATTCCCATGGTGCAATTGATCCATCTGTTGGGTCCGGACTATGTGGTCTGGGACAAATCGGCCGAGATCCGTTTTAAGCGCCCTGCCAAGGAACATTTGTACGCAGAGTTTAGTTATACCTTTGAGGAACTACAGGACATTAAATCCAAAGTGGCAGAGCAAAATGAACTGGAAATTGTAAAGACCACACAGTTGACCAATGCAGATAAATCCCAAGTGTTCTGCGAGGTTAAGAAGTTAATCTACGTAGCCAACAAGGCCTACTTTAAACAAAAACAGGAAAAACGAGCCCAAAAGGTTAAAGCTTAATGTGCTTGGTCTCCACCACTTTGTCCCCCACTTCCAGTTTAATCAAATAGAGTCCGCTGGGGAGTCCTGCCAAATCCAGCATAGGCGCAGTTGCAGCAATGGTCTGGCTTTTCAGTTTAATCCCGCTCATGCTGAACACGTGGGCAACGGCAAAGGATCCTCCAAAATCGGCACATAGGTCTACTAATCTGGCTGTGGAAGGGTTGGGCAAAATGACCAGGGGTCGGCCCTTGCACGGGGGTTCTTCGGATAGTTCTTCAAAGGCCAGTTCCTCATTTTCCTCTTCTTCTACGGGATCTTCTTGTGGAAGCTCCTCCTCCACGGGATCCTCTTCCTCATCTTCCTCCTGTTCAATGGCGTTGCTCCCTTCCACCACGGTCATTGCCTGGTTGATGTCCACATTTTCAATCCGGTCCACAATGCCGCTCAACCATTTTACTTGAACGTAGTCTATGGCAGTGGCATCTCCCAAACCAAAGAATTCATAACTGGAGTTTTGCCCCAAATAGCCTTCACCGCAAACCGTATATCGATACTGGGGCATGCCATTGGCAAAGACCTCAATGGTGCTTCCAATCCCCTCCTTGTTGCTGGTTGTACCTTCCAACTTTACCTTGAGCCAGTTGTTATTGTTGGTAGTGGTGTTCTTCCAAAGGAAGTTGTCCTCAGTATCGTTGAGCACAATAATATCTGGATAGCCATCATTGTCCACATCGCCTTTGGCGTTGGCAAAACTGATACGGTTGTCATTCTCAAAACCGATGCCTTCGGGGATCTCAAAACTCCCCCCTATGTTTTCATAAAAGGCCGAGGGCAGTTGTTCATTTTCACCAACCCGCATACCACTCACGTATAAATCAAGGTCGGTATCATTATCAGCATCCAAGAAAACAGCCCCCCAGGCAATGCTGAAAAAAACGGTTCCCAATTCCGTAGCCACATTGGTAAAGGTGCCATCGCCATTGTTCCGCAAATGGTAGTTTCCCGCAGAGGTATTGGTGACATAAATATCCAACCAACCATCATAGTTGTAGTCCTCAATGGTGGTGGACATGGCATCTATGGCAATTCCCGCCCCACTGGAAATGGAAACATCCTCAAAGGTGAGGTCGCCCCGGTTTCGGTACAAGCGGTTGATGTTATTGATCTTATCATTGGCCACATAAATGTCCTGCAATCCGTCATTGTCGTAATCAAAAAAGGAGGCACAGAACGAAAGTTCGTTGTCCAAAACAATACCCGCCGATTCGGTTATATCAATGAATACCCCATTCTCATTGATGTAAAGGTAGTTGTGCTGCTCAAAGGTGGTCTCATCCCTATTGGAAATAAAGACATCCAAATCCCCATCGTTATCGATATCGCCAAAAGTGGCCCCGTAGGTGTAAAGGTTGTCCGTGAAAAGACCACAGGTTTCGGAAACGTCCGTAAAGTTCATGTTTCCGTCGTTCACATAAAACTTGTTCAGGCCTGTGATGCTGGTAGCCAAAAAATCCTTGTCGCCATCATTGTCATAATCCACCCATAGTACTTGCTTGGTCTCGTAGGTGTTATCTATACCAAGGTCAACTTCAGAAAAAGTTCCGCCATTGTTTTTGAAAAAGTACAACTGCTGGTCCAAGGTAGAAGAATAGGTGATATCGTCCCATCCATCCCCATCAAAATCGTGGAAAGAGAGTCCACCGCCATAAAAACTGAAACCATAGGTGCGATCCACGCCCAAAGCCGCCGCACTTTCCTCAAACGAAAGTTGGCCCTGAACGCCATATGAACACAACAAAAGAAGAACGAGTAAAGTTCGAATCAAAGCTATCTATCTAACCACTTAAAAATAAGGAATTTATGGAATTATCAAAATCGATGTATTTACTGACGGGCACCTCATCTTTTTCAGCTATTGAATTCCTAAAACTCTGTTTTCAAGCTGAGAATTTATCTTTCTTTTAAGCCATTGAAGCTTCCTGTTTTCTTCTATGTTTATAGTATCTTGTATGGCGCAAATTAGGAACACCTATCCGTTTGCCTGACTAATTCAAAACAGCTACCTATGACCGATTTGGAAATCGCCAAAGGCGTTACCCTACAACCTATTTCCAGCATTGCCGAAAAATTCGGGGTGGATCCAGAAAATATTGAAATGTATGGGAAATACAAGGCCAAATTACCTTTACAAGCCATTGATAAAACAAAAGCGGAACAGAGCAACCTCATCTTGGTCTCTGCCATTTCCCCAACTCCCGCAGGGGAAGGTAAGACCACCATGTCCATTGGACTTACCGAGGGACTAAATCGTTTAGGCAAAAAGACTACTGTTGTGCTTAGGGAACCGTCTTTAGGGCCGGTATTTGGCATCAAAGGAGGAGCCACCGGAGGCGGATATTCCCAAGTATTGCCCATGGAAGACATTAATCTTCACTTTACCGGGGATTTTGCCGCCATCGAAAAGGCGCATAACCTGTTGGCCGCCGTCATTGACAACAACATCCAAAGCAAAACCAGATCTCTTCGCATTGATCCCAGAACCATTGGATGGAAACGGGTAATGGATATGAACGATCGTGCGCTAAGGGACATCATTGTGGGTCTGGGTGGAACCACTTCTGGCGTACCTCGTGAAACGGGATTTGATATAACCGCAGCCTCCGAAATCATGGCTATTCTTTGTCTTGCGGAAAACCTCAGCGATCTAAAAAAGCGATTGGGGAACATTTTTGTGGGTTATACTTTTGATAAAGAACCCATTTATGCCAAGGATTTGAAGGCCGAAGGTGCCATGACGGCCTTGCTTAAAGATGCCATAAAACCCAATTTGGTTCAGACCATGGAGGGGAATCCGGCCATTATCCACGGTGGGCCTTTTGCCAATATTGCCCAAGGTACCAATTCTGTAATCGCTACGCGAATGGGTATGTCGCACTCGGAATACACGGTTACAGAAGCTGGTTTTGGTTTTGACCTTGGTGCGGAAAAGTTCTTTGACATTAAGTGCCAAAGTGCAGGATTGAAACCCAAGGCTGTAGTGCTCACAGCAACCATTAGAGCTTTAAAATATCATGGCGGGGCCGACCTAAAATCGTTGACGGAACCCAATGTGGAAGCCCTGAAAAAAGGATTGCCCAATTTGGAAAAACATCTGGAAAATATTGCCAAGTTCAATGTGGTGCCGGTAATCGCCATCAACAAATTTGTGACCGATACCGATGAAGAAATAGCCGTCATCAAGGAGTTGGCCGAATCCAAAGGCATACGTGTGGCCTTGGCCGAGGTATGGGCCAAAGGAGGTGAAGGTGCCGAAGCACTGGCGCAACATGTTATTGATGTGGTGGAATCCAAAGCGTCCGACTTTAAACCTCTTTACGATTGGGGTTCCCCAGTCATGGACAAAATAGCGACCATTGCCACTGAAATTTACGGAGCAGAATACGTGGACTATACCTCCAAAGCCAAAGCACACCTGCGGAAAATCACCGATTTAGGCTTGGACCACCTACCGGTGTGCATTGCCAAGACCCAAAAATCCTTGTCGGACAATCCAAAACTTTTGGGTAGGCCCAAAGACTTTATCATCACAGTTAGGGAGATTGAAATTGCAGTCGGCGCTGGCTTTTTGGTTCCCATAACGGGAGACATCATGCGTATGCCCGGATTACCTGCAACTCCTTCTTCCGAGGGAATTGATGTAAACGACGACGGAGAAATTACTGGTTTATTTTAAATAAATGAAGTGTCACCTCGAGCCTGCCTTTGTCGGCGGACAGGCGCAGTCGAGAGGTCTTAGAAACCCAACTGTTCAAGTAGGTCTCGATGCTCTTTCGACTGCGCTCAAGATGACATCTCGACCTGACATCTTGACCAGACTTCCAGATCTGAAGTACGGTTTTCAGTTTAGATTTTCTGCAACCAGTAGCGCATGTCCACTTCCTTGGAGATAATCTCCTTGACTTCGGATAGCTTTACTCGTTGCTGCTCCATGGTATCCCTATGGCGGATGGTCACCGTATCGTCTTCCAAAGTTTGGTGGTCTACAGTAACGCAGAAAGGTGTTCCCACTGCATCCTGTCTTCTGTAGCGACGGCCTACGGCATCCTTTTCATCATATATCACATTGAAATCCCATTTTAGCTCATCTATCAATTTATGGGCAACTTCAGGAAGTCCATCGCGCTTCAGCAGCGGTAATACTGCAGCTTTAGTTGGAGCCAATACGGCAGGGATTTTGAGTACTGTTCGAGTTGTTCCGTTTTCCAGTTCCTCTTCCTGGAGAGAATTGGAGAACACGGCCAGGAACATACGATCTAACCCAATTGAAGTTTCCAGCACGTAGGGGACATAACTTTTGTTTTCCTCTGGGTCGAAGTACTGTAATTTTTTACCTGAGTATTCCTCGTGCTGGCTCAAATCAAAATCGGTACGGGAATGGATTCCTTCCAATTCCTTGAAACCAAATGGGAATTTAAATTCGATATCAGCGGCGGCATCCGCATAGTGGGCCAGTTTATCATGATCATGGAAGCGATAGTTCTCTTCTCCCATGCCCAAGGATAGGTGCCATCTCAATCTTTTTTCCTTCCATTTGTCGTACCACTCTTGCTGGGTTCCCGGCTTGATGAAATACTGCATTTCCATTTGTTCAAACTCCCGCATACGGAAAATGAACTGACGGGCCACGATCTCATTTCTAAAGGCCTTTCCTGTTTGGGCAATCCCGAAAGGAATCTTCATCCGTCCAGTTTTTTGCACGTTGAGGAAGTTTACAAAAATCCCCTGGGCGGTCTCGGGTCTTAGGTACAAATCCATAGCGGAATCTGCAGAAGCCCCCAATTTGGTACCGAACATTAAGTTGAACTGCTTTACATCCGTCCAGTTTTTGGATCCGGAAACGGGACAAACAATGCCCAAATCCAAGATCAATTGTTTAAAAGCCTCTAAATCTCCCTTTTCCTGAACTTCCGCCAGTCGGGCACTTATCTCATCAATTTCTTTTTGACGACGCAACACATTAGGGTTGGTTTCCCTGAATTGCTGCTCATCAAAGGCATCTCCAAAGCGCTTTTTGGCCTTGTTGACATCCTTTAGGATTTTGTCATTTATCTTCTCCCTGTGCTCCTCTACCAAAACATCGGCACGGTATCTCTTTTTGGAATCTTTGTTGTCAATCAAGGGATCGTTGAATGCGTCTACGTGCCCTGAAGCTTTCCAGGTTGTTGGATGCATGAAGATTGCGGCATCGATACCCACAATGTTATCGTTGAGCTGTACCATGGCTTGCCACCAGTACTCCCTAATGTTCTTTTTTAATTCAACCCCATTTTGTGCATAGTCATATACCGCACTCAGGCCATCATAAATCTCACTGGATTGGAACACATACCCATACTCCTTGGCATGGGAGATTACCTTCTTAAAAACGTCTTCTTGATTTGCCATTCGGCAAAAATAGAACTTTACCTAAAAAACAAGGACTATTTCAACTGAAATTCGGCAGAGGCCAGAAGTCTTTCGTCCTCAAACACGTTAAGGGTATAAATTCCTTCGGAAAGTGAACCTTCGGGAACGGTAATTGCATCGCAAATACTGATCTCTTTTCCCGTATACGGAATCTCTACTTTTTTGCTGTAGGTATTACCACTTACTGAAATGGTATTGGCATTATCCTCAATAATGGACATATTGGGATCAAGGAACTGTAGGTACAATACCCTGACGTTCCCCGTTTCATTGGGGTCAGCGGTTACGGTGACACAGCCCCTTAATTTTTCAATGGTAGAGGCCTTATTGGTCTTTAAAGGTCTTCCGGCCCTAAGTCGGAATCCACTTCCTTCCGCATCCTGAAGTTTTAGGTAGCTTTTGATTTTAAGTTCCCGTGCAAGCTCCCTATTGGTCTCCCGTAAAAGCGATTCCGCTTTTTCCATGTTACTGGCCCTGCCACGAAGTTCGTCCAATTGTTTTTGGGTCTCTTCGTACCTATTGGCCAATAAGCTGTTATTATAGCGAAGGAAATTGTTCTTGAGTTTTAGGCTATCAAATTTGATTTCCAACATTCGTAGTTCCTTTCGGGTTTCTTTCAGCTTCATAATGCTAAAATTCAACCGACCTACGGAATCCAATAATTGCTGCACCCGGAAACGGGATGTTTGCAGTTCAATTTCGCTTACTTCGTTCAATCCAGATAGACGGTCAACCTCCGCTTTCATCAAAGTAAGATCTTTGACCAAAAGTGACTTTTCCTGTTCCAAAAAGTTCATTTGGTTCTTGGATTGTGCATAGCTATAATAAAAAGCTATGAGAATACCCACGATTACTGCTAGAAGTGCAGCAAAGATAATCTTGTAGTTGAAATTGTTATCTTGGGCATCCATGAGGTTAATTGGCTACTATAACGCGTATAAGATTTGATCCCTAAAAGGTTGGCTAAGATACTAAACGAGATTCACAACATACTATTGCCATTGGTATGTTTTGGATGTAATGCGCATTTATCCAGAGGAGAAAGCGTGTTGTGTACCGTTTGTCGACATGAGGTGCCACTCACCGATTACAACTTTGGCGATGAAAACCCAGTAGACCGCATTTTTTATGGACGAATCCCCATAAATAAAGCAGCTTCCTTTATGTTTTTCCAGAAAAATGGTATTGTCAAGAACATCTTGCACCACTTAAAGTACAAAAATCAAGAGCAAATTGGTGGTTTTTTAGGCGAGTGGTATGGCTCTATCGTTCAACATGAATCTTCTTTGAAGGATGTTGATACCGTGGTTCCCGTTCCTTTGCATGTTAAAAAACAAAAGAAAAGGGGGTACAACCAAGTAGCGCTCTTTGCAGAGAAGATAGCAGCTTCCATCAATGCCAAATACAGGGACGATATCCTGGTCAGAAGAATCAACACCAAAACCCAAACAAAAAAGGATAGGCAACTCCGCTGGGAGAACACCAAAGATGTTTTTCAGTTGACGCCCAAAGCCCAGGATTCCATAAAACATGTGCTTCTGGTTGACGATGTGATCACCACGGGGGCCACTTTGGAAGCCTGTGCCCAAACCCTTTCCAAAATGGGGCCAATTAAAATATCGGTGCTGAGCATGGCCGTGGTTCCCTAGAGGTTAAAATTTATTAAGGCGTGTTTTCCTTTTTCAAATTAGTTGTTTCTTTGTCCCACACTAGTTTTAGATGCAGTACCTTAAAAAACTATTGAGTCTTTCTTTTTTGTTGCTGATGGTAATGGCCCTTTGGCAATGCGCAAAACGAGGCAATCCGTCCGGGGGACCCAAAGATTTGACCCCACCCCAATTGATACGCACCGAACCGGAGAATTTTACCACGGAATTCAAGGCTGAGAAAATCCGTTTGTACTTTGATGAGCTGATCAAATTGGAAGATGTACAAAATCAGTTGATCGTATCCCCACCGCTTAAATACCCACCAGAAATTACACCTTTAGGAGGGGCAAACAAATACATTGAGGTGACTATAAAGGACACCCTTCAGGAAAATACTACCTATACCTTGAATTTTGGTCAAAGTATAGTGGACAACAATGAAGGAAATCCCAACAGCTTTCTTACCTATGTGTTTTCCACAGGCACTTACATTGATTCGCTTTCCCTTTCTGGGGCCGTAAAAGACGCCTTTAACCGAAGGGCAGATCAGTTTGTAAGTGTTATGTTGTATGAGATTGACACCGCTTATACCGATTCCACCATTTATAAGACCGTGCCAAATTACATTACCAATACGTTGGACAGTCTTCCCTTTTTTGAACTGAAAAATCTAAAGGCTGGAAAATATGCTCTTGTGGCCGTCAAAGATGTAAACAAGAACAACATGTTTAACCAACGGCAGGATAAAATTGGCTTTTTATATGATACCATTACTGTACCCACAGATTCCGTTTATCTGTTGAACATGTTTTTGGAAGAACCGGATTACAGTGCTTCCGTGCCGAGTTATGTAGCCAAAAACCATATCTTGTTTGGCTATCAAGGAGATCACAGGGATATCAAAATTGAAAGTTTAACGGAGCTTGCCGATTCGGTCCAAACCCTGATTCTGAAAGATCGCGAAAAAGACACTTTGGATTTTTGGATCACCCCCACGGATTTGGACTCCATCATATTTACGGTAAGCAATGAAAAGATGCAAAAGGTGGACACTTTTACGGTGAAAACCAGAAATTTGCCCTTGGATTCGCTCAAACTTAGCACTTCCATTGGCCGCCAATTCAATTTTGAGGATACCTTTAGCATATTGGCCAGTACGCCCATAGCCGCTTTGGATTCCAATCATATTGCACTCTTTATAAGCGATTCCATCAGTTCTCCATTCACTTTTTCATTGGATTCCATTAAAAACAAGGTGGATTTTGATTTTGCCTTGGAACCCAACCAAAGCTATTCCTTTGAAATTATGCCTGGCGCCATCACGGACTTTTTTGGTATCCAGAACGACACCCTCAATTACCGATTTTCAACGGGAAGCTACGCTGATTATGGAAACCTGCGTTTGAATGTTGGCGGGGCCGTTCGTTACCCCATGATTGCCCAATTGACTGACGACCGTGGCAATATGCTACGGGAACTTTTTGCAGAGCAGCCCAAGACTTTCGAATTCAAAAACTTGGAACCTGGGCAATACAACATTAGGGTGATTTTTGACGACAACGGAAATGGCAAATGGGATACCGGTAGTTATCTAAAGAAAATTCAACCCGAAAGAGTCAGCTACTATCCAGATCCCATTGACGTTCGTGCCAATTGGGAATTGGAACAGACTTTTATTGTTTCAAACTAAAATCATCTCGATCTTCCAAGAATTTAAGTTTGTTTCTATAGGTTGTAATGTGTTCTCTCTCCAACTCCGCATAAAGGATTTCTTCCTTTTCGGAAAACGCCAAAGAATTTCCAAGCACATCATACACCCCAGAATGTCCAGAATATTCGTAACCTAGATCATCCACTCCAATCCTATTAACCCCAATACAGTAAGACATATTCTCTATGGCACGTGCCTTTAAAAGAGCATCCCATGCTCCAATTCTTGGCTTGGGCCAATTGGCCACATAGATCAAAACGTCATAGGCTTGCGTATTTCGTGCCCAAACTGGAAAACGAAGATCATAACATATCAAAGGACAAATACGAAATCCCTTGAAGTCTATCACCAACCGCTCAGTTCCTGCGGTGTACACTTTGTCCTCTCCTGCCAAAGTAAAGGTGTGTTTTTTGTCGTATGTATCTACGTGCCCGTCAGGGTGCGTAAAAATCAACCGATTGTAGTTTTGATTGTTTTCCTGAAAAACCACGCTTCCCACTATGGCCGCATTGGACTTTTTAGCCAGATCCTGCATCCAACTTATAGTCTTAGCTCCTTCTGAGGTATCGATGTTTTGGGGAGACATGGTAAAGCCCGATGTAAACATCTCTGGTAGCACAATGAGGTCCAAGTTATCTTGGATTGTTTCAATTTTATGACTCAACATAGTCCTATTAGCCTCGGGGTTTTCCCAATGCAAGGGTGTCTGTACAAGGGCTACTTTTAGCTTTTCAGACATAAGTTTCAATCAAAATAAACATCGGTTTGCGAAGATTTTGCCAGTTGGAAGAGATGTTTTAACTGGCTTTCCAAAATGCGCTCTTGGGAAAGTTCTGGGAGTTGATCCAGAGGAAAAAACTCAGCATCGAGCATATCAAATCCTGCCTTTAATTCTCCCCCTGTTATCCTGCACAGAAAAAATAGTTTATAGATGTAGTAAGGCTCCGGCGGGTGCGGGTGAACCTGCTTATCGTAAACGCCCAAAAACCGAACGACCTCCGTCTTTAACCCAGTCTCTTCTTCAATCTCCTTGACGGCAATTTCGGACGGGGTAATCCCAATATCGGCCCAACCTCCGGGAATGGTCCATTTGCCATCCACACTTTCCTTGGCCATCAAAATTTCGTCCTTATCATTCAAGACAAAGCCTCTAACATCCACCTTGGGTGTGGGATAATCCTGTTGGGGCATAAAAAAGTCCTGTATTACTTCCATGGGTTCATCAGCCACAAATGCCATCAATTTTAAACTAATGCTCTTGAGTTCCTCATAACGTTCCTTATCATAGTCGTCCTGGGTGAACACCAGGCCAGCTTCTGCCAAGGCCTTTATTCGTTTGATGAGGTTAAGCTGTTCCTTTGAATCCATATGGTATTGGCTAAGTTTTTGATTCCAATAATTTTATCAAATCTTCATTTTCCTGCATTTTGGCCTGATCCAATGCAGTATTTCCCCTTCCATCTTTAACGTCAATATTGGCTCCATATTGGATAAGTAATTGTGCCATGTCCAATCTATTAAAGGTAACGGCATATATTAGGCCCGTGGCTCCCATGCTATTTACATGGTTCACATTGGCACCGGATTTGATCAGCAGTTCAGCTAAATCGGTATAACCTTTAAAACAAACGCCCAATAAGGCAGTATTCCCCGATCCATCCGTGGCATCTATGCTGGCGCCTTGGGCCAAAAGTAATTCGGTAATTTCCTTGTGATTGTAGTATGTGGCCAAAATTAATGGGGTAGACCCCCTTTCATCTTTGGTTTCCAAGAGGGCTAGGTCATTTTCCAACAATGCGGAAACGGCAACTTTATCGCCATTTCTTAACGCATTGAAAAGCTCTTCTATCTTGCTCATTTGATCAATTAAAATTATAAAAAAACTGCCACAACCTTGGTGGGTGTGACAGTCTTTTGTGTTTAATTTTCCTTTTCTATTGAAGACCTTTCTTACGCAAGGTCAAATCGGTCCAAGTTCATGACTTTGTTCCAAGCGGAAACAAAATCGCCCACAAATTTCCCTTGGGCATCGCTACTTCCATAAACTTCAGCAATGGCTCTCAGCTCCGTATTGGATCCAAAAATAAGATCCGCCCTGGTCCCGGTCCACTTCAAATTCCCAGTCTTACGGTCATGTCCTTCAAACACCTCATCATCATCAGAAGTTGCAGACCATGTGGTATTCAAGTCCAAAAGATTAACAAAGAAATCGTTCGTCAGGGTTTCTGTACGATTGGTGAACACCCCATGATGGGATTTATCGGCATTGGTATCCAAGACCCGCATTCCACCGACCAATACTGTCATTTCAGGAACGGTTAGGGTAAGCAATTGGGCTTTATCCACCAATAACTCTTCTGATTTTACGGAGTACTTTCGTTTTAAATAGTTTCTAAAACCATCTGCTACTGGCTCTAGAACCTCAAAAGATTCTGCATCTGTCTGCTCTGCAGAAGCGTCGGTTCTACCAGGTGTAAAAGGTACCGTTATGTCATGGCCTGCATTCTTGGCCGCTTTTTCAACAGCCGCACAACCTCCAAGAACAATCAAGTCAGCCAGGGAAACTTTTTTTCCGAAGTCATTCTTGATATTTTCCAAGGTTTCCAAAACTTTGGACAATTGGGCTGGGTTGTTTACTGCCCAGTCCTTTTGTGGCGCCAAACGGATTCGCGCCCCATTTGCCCCTCCTCGGTAATCCGAACCTCTGAAAGTAGATGCAGATGCCCAAGCAGTAGATACCAATTGCGAAATAGACAGCCCAGAATCAAGGATCTTGGATTTCAACTCAGAGATATCTCCATCATTGATCAAATCGTGATCAACGGCAGGAACAGGATCTTGCCAAATCAATTCCTCGCTAGGTACATCCGAGCCCAAATAACGACTTACCGGTCCCATATCACGATGCGTCAATTTAAACCAAGCGCGAGCATAAGCATCAGCAAATTCCTCCGGATTTTCCAAAAAGTGTTTGGAGATTTTTCCATATTCTGGATCCATACGCAATGATAAATCCGTGGTCAGCATGAAAGGTGCATGTTTTTTCTCTGGGTCATGCGCATCTGGAATGGTTCCAGCTCCGGCCCCATCTTTAGGTTTCCATTGATGGGCTCCAGCAGGGCTCTTGGTCAATTCCCATTCGTATGCGTAAAGATTTTCCAAAAACTTATGGCTCCATTGGGCAGGGGTATCTGTCCAGGCTCCTTCAATACCACTAGTGATGGTATCGCTTCCCTTACCAGAACCAAAGTTGTTCTTCCAGCCCATACTCTGCATTTCAATAGAGGCCCCAGCAGGTTCAGCTTCCACATATTCGGCATCGCTGGCGGCTCCGTGCGTCTTTCCAAACGTATGTCCCCCAGCAATCAAAGCCACGGTTTCATAATCGTTCATTGCCATTCTGCCAAAGGTTTCCCTTATATCATGGGCGGCAGCAATAGGATCAGGATTTCCATTGGGTCCTTCCGGATTTACATAGATCAATCCCATATGGGCCGCTCCCAGTTGCTTTTCCAATTCTCCATCCTCATTATACCTTGCCTTGTTCCCCAACCATTCGGCTTCAGAACCCCAATAAATATCTTCTTCTGGTTGCCAAATATCTTCTCGGCCTCCCGCAAACCCAAACATTTTCAGTCCCATGGATTCATGGGCAATATTTCCAGCCAAAATCAACAGATCGGCCCAAGAAATTTTCTTCCCGTATTTCTGCTTAACAGGCCACAATAACAATCTGGCTTTATCCAAGTTGGCATTGTCCGGCCAGCTGTTCAAGGGTGCAAATCGTTGTGAGCCTGTTCCACCACCACCGCGACCATCGGCAATACGATAGGTGCCAGCTGCGTGCCAAGCCATACGAATAAAGAATGGGCCATAATGGCCATAATCTGCCGGCCACCAGTCCTGGCTATCCGTCATTAGGTCGGTTAGGTCTTTTTTAACAGCTTCCAAATCCAAGGATTTGAACTCGGTGGCATAATCAAAATCCGCATCCATGGGGTCTGCCAGATTAGAGTGCTGGCGAAGGATGTTCAAATTGAGTTGGTTGGGCCACCAATCGCGGTTGGAGGTTCCCCCTCCAGCTCCCTGTTTCAGCGTTCCGTTGAGAAATGGACACATGCCCTCATCCATTCCATTTCCTGCTGAATTTGCTAATTCTTTGCTCATGATAGTATGTTGTTTTAATGTGATTTTTTAACCTTTATAAAGATAGGAAATCCCCTTTCCAAAGAATAGACAATTCATATTAAAATACTATTAAAACATAAATATTATCTATATGAAATCATCTTCTGCTCCTCCTACGAATTGCCCAATTAAGGCCATAATTTGGCAGATATGGCCCTATAAGAGGCGGAATTTTGCACTATTTTTGAATTCATCCTATTGGCTCTCGATGAAATATGTTCCTAAAGATGTCCAATTGGATTATCTTTAAACGTCTATATAATAAGGCACCTACAGTAATCTAAAATCCATCACACATGAAAAAATTGATTTTGCCATTAGTTGCACTCTTGTTATTTAGCTTTAGTGCAGATACCAATAAACTTTCCGAGGATGATCGGAAAAAGGTAGTGAATCATCTTAAGGAAACACGTGATCAAATGTCCAAAGTTTTGAGAGGATTGAGCCAGGCCCAATTAACCTTTAAACCGGAAGAAGACGCTTGGTCCATTGCAGACTGCGTAGAGCACTTGACCATTTCGGAAAATGCTTTTGGGGGTCTTATCCAAAAAACAGTGGCCGCTGGCCCAAATCCTGCTCTGAAAGACTCTGTAAAAATGAATGACGAACAACTTATGGGAATCATTCTGGACCGTTCCAACAAGGTGAAAACAGCAGAACCTTTTGAACCTTCCGGGAAATTTGGGTCCCATGATGAAACCTTAAAAGCTTTCATGGACAAGCGTGAGGAGCACATCTCCTATATGGAAAGCACAGAGGATGACCTAAGAAATCTTTACAGCAGCGATTTGCCCTTTGGAACTATAGATGGGGTCCAGTTGATCCTGTTCATGTCCGGTCATACAGAACGACATGTCAACCAAATGAAGGAAGTGATGAATCACAAGCTTTTTCCATCCAACGTGGATTGATTCATTGTTTAACAATTATTGGCAAACCCCTTCCTCTTTGGACGGGGTTTATTTTTTAATTTTGATGGGATAAAAAAGAACAGGAACATGAAACTATTTAAATCCTTTGCCTTGGTGGCCCTTATGCTCTTCGCATTTACCACCACAGCACAAAATAAAAAAGACCGTAAGATCATCAATGATGCCAAACGGGCCAAAAAAACCCTTTTGAAAGCCGATAGGGGTCTACAACGATTCTTTGACAATTCTGCCGGCTATGTGCTTTTCCCCAATGTGGGCAAAGGTGGATTTATAATTGGAGGTGCTTCTGGGAATGGGGCGGTTTATGAAAATGGAGAGGTAGTAGGCATGGCCAATCTGAAAAAATTGAACGTAGGGTTCCAGGCTGGTGGACAGGCCATTATTGAAGTCATCTTTTTTGAAACCGCCGTTGATTTGGAACGATTTAAAGAAGGGAAATTCCAGTTTGCTGCAGAAACCAGTGCTGTTGCCCTGAAATCCGGGATTGCCTTTAATGCCAAATACAAGGACGGCGTTGCCGTATTTGCCCTTCCCAAAGCTGGCCTTATGGCCGATGCCTCCGTGGGGGGACAAAAGTTTGGGTATAAGCCGTTTTAGTTAAACTGCCCAGGGGTATAATCTCCTGGGGCATTTTGGGGTTGGTTGATTGTCCCTGCGTCTCCTGTATCATTGTAAATGATCCATTCCCCAAAAATGTATGTTGGGTTTCCTTGGGTTACCTCCGGGTTCCGAAGTGCACGCCCATCCTCAAACTCATGGTTGGTCCCTGAGCCGTCTTCGCCCACTACACCAAAGACGTCGATTATGGTTCCAAAGGGATCCACAAGCTCAAGATTGTCATCGCCATTGGAATCTGCAGGGCTGTTGGTGGAAACGCTTACATCCGGAGGGAAACCATAAACCAGTTCGAATTCCTCTGCGTTGGGGGAAATTACAAGGGTGCTTTTTGCGGCTATCACTTGGCCCGATAAATCTATAGAAGAGCTAATTTCCGTTTTTTCATTGGTGTATCTGCGTAAGGTCCATAAATTCAAATCCAGTGGTTCGCTGGACGAGTTGTATAATTCCACAAAACGGGCTCCCGTATTATTATCTGGATCTGCCAATTCCGAAATGAAAATTTCTTTGGAGGTAAACTCAGTTATTATCTCTGGACACCGCTCGTTGGCAAAATCCAAATCTGTAATATCCCTAATCACTAATTGATATTTTTCACCATCCCTTTTTAAGATCCCAGTTATACTTCCTTTACCTTCTGGCAGTAGTTCTTGCTGAAAATCGGCATAACCACTGGTTAATAACTCTATTTTATTTTCCTCACAATCTTGGAGGACACGAATGGTCTCCTCTTGGGGTTCTGCATAGATCAGGCCAAGTTCTTCTTCACCAAATTCCACATCATTAAGCTTGATTAAAGTATTTAATCCCGCCTGATCTAACTGCAAAATAGTTGTTGGAGAGGGTACCACCGACCCTCTTTCGCCACAGGTCGGTATTAGATGGTCTTGTACCTTTAAAGCGGGTAATCGCCCTACGGAAACATTGCCAAAGGAAGTAAATGAACTGCCAATCTTTAAGGTTTCGCCACTCATTCCCAAAAACAATCCTTGTAGCTTGACAAATACCTTTGTGTCAAGTGGGTAATGTAGGTATGCAGGACTTAGTTCCGCTTCCAAAAGAAGCCCCTTTGTTGGACCTTCGGTCTTATCTTGGAGATAAACCTCATTGAAAAAGTTACCTGCTTCATCTGAAGAGATGACATAACCCTCAATGATCAAATCCTCTTGTATCCGAAATGCGTCACCAGAATACATCTCTTCCAATTCCTGAAACGTTGTGTTGGCAGACAAAATATTATTACAGTTCGGCTGGGGTGTATCAAAACCGGTATTCGGAACACAGGCTGAAACAATTGTTGACATGACCAACCCTTTCACAAGAATCCCCACTTTCATTTTCATTTGTTCGTCTTTAAAAGTTTATAGCAAGATTCAAAAAGTAGGTCCTACCGTAACTGTGCCAATATTTGGGGCCAAAAGATGGGGTTCCACTTAAATTATCTTGTAGCATTTGCTGATAGTTCCCATTTCTACTTTGTTCATATCCTCCAGTCTTGAATACGGAATCGAATACATTGTTCACGCTCAAAAAGGCACTTATATATTTCTTTTTCACCAACCAGGACTTTCCACCTATCAGGTTTAATAGATAAATTTCATCCAACTTTTGTTGTTTTAGTAATCTGCCAACATCGGCTTGGGTAACATCTGGAAGTGGTCGCTGGGTATCAGGATCCAATAAGAAACTCTGGGTTCGCTTTATGGTACTTAGGTTTGCATAGCTTTGATCCATATAGTTCGCCGTTGTCCCCAGCCACCAATATTTTGGACTTCGGTATTCTACTCCAAGTGAAAGTGCTGTTTGTGGGCCTTGAGCCAATTTCAACCCCTTGATCGTCGCTGTTCCCAATTGCACACTCCCTTCACTATTGATTAGGTCTTCCTCGTTGCCAGCAGTGTCAAAATAGAGCTGAATGTCCGGGTCGCTGGCATATACATAGCTGCCTAAATTCCCCGCCAAGGAAAGTTTAAGTTCGTTGGAGGCCTTGTACTCCAAACCCAATTCCAAGCCTTTGTGTAACTTGTCCAAACCCGTAATCACTTCCTGAACAAAATCCGAGCCTAAGCCTGAATCCACAAAAAAGAAATTGACATCCGTTGCGTGTTGAAATCTGGTATAGAAAGCACTAATGCGGCCTTTTAAATCCGGTAACCGGATATAGTAACCAACATCAATTGCGGATTGTGCTTCATTCTGAATATCAGGAACAATTAGGTTGTTCTCTCTTGGGTTAATAAATAGGTTTTGAAGTGATGGAGCTCGGTTGATTTTTGCGGCATTAATCGTTAACCACTGCCTCCCGGTTAAAAAATAGGTCATTCCTGATTTCGCGCTTAACCCTGCGAATAAAATTTCCTCCCCTTTACCTATTGAGTTATCGGGATATCGTTCATTTTGAAACAATCCATTCCGTTGAGCATGCCATTGAAACAGTTCTCCTGAAACAAATGCATTCCACTTTTTCCTTTTGATTTGCATTTGTGCAAAACCCCTGAGTCTTTTGGAATCCAATTCAAAGTTGTAGCTTATCCTATCTCCTTCGGTTTTGGTTGGATTCCCAAGAACATCGTTCCGAGTGGATGAAAAGGAATCACTATCCTCTAGAAATTCAGCTCCAAGTAAATCTTTGATGCTAGCATAATTCTGGATACCCGAAACTTCCATGTTTGCCCCTAGACCCAATTCCAAACTCTCCCCAAGGTCCAATCGCATATTGCTTGCCAACATTAGCCGTTCTTCGTTCTGTACATCTTCAGAAAGCACATAGGACGCAGATTCACCGAGGGAATTGTTATTCACCGCGTAAATCTGTTCCCAATCCAATTGCGGATGATCCAATAAAGCTTCCTTGGCCAAGTTTGCATTGGCAAAATCGGCTCCAAAAGAACCATTGATATGATAGCTGGGAATATATTTGTAATAGGTAGGGTCTGGATTCTGTGCGTTAAAGTAAGCAAGTCTATCTTTTGTCACGCTACCATTCTGATACAAAATTCCCGTAGTCCAATTCATTTTATTGGATTGAAGAAAGTGATTGACCATGAACATGGGTTCAAAAATCTTGCGTTCCCTTGAGTTTCTAGTCTCCCCATTCTGAGCCCCCCAATATGGATTGTAGCGATTTCCCATCAAGTCAAATACTTCCTCGGTCAGTGCCGCTGATCTACCTCTTCTATTGTTTGCCATAATTGTACTTATGACCAAACTGTTTTTGTTGTTCCATTTATATTCCAGAGCACCAAAAAGGGAGTGGGCATCATACAAAGTACCATCCACATAGCCTGAAACAGCCCATCTTTTGGAGGCAGAAAGGGAATAGGCCCAACCACTTGTCAGTAACCCTGAACTGTAGGTCGCCATTAACCTGCTCCTATACGTTCTGTTGGACATAGAGCTGGAAACCCGTAGACCTGATCTCAATCCAGAAGGTCTTATATCTATATTGGTGTTTCCCAAGATTCCACCAAACGTATTTGGGTTCATTTCCAAGGCTTGGGTGTACGTCTGATTTCGAATTACATCATTGAGTCCGCCCCAATTGTTCCATTGCGGTCTTCCATCCCAGATTTTGTTTAAAGGGATTCCGTTGATCAATACCTCCCCCTCCTGGGAGTCGTATCCACGAATCCTAAAAAATGCCTGTCCAAAATCAAATGCTGCTCGGGTAAGGAAGATATCCCTAGTGGACTGTAACATTCCCGTAGATCCTGAAAGTAAACCATCCTCATCCGAAAGTTCGTTATCTGTCAAGGTTATGAGATTGTCACTTTTTTCCAGGGTAATATCCTTTTCCAAAAAAATGTCTCCCAAATCAATAGGTTCACCTTCCAGAAAAAGCTCAAATGTTTTGGGCAAGTAGTCCGGGGCCGATATGTGAATTATAAAATCCCCCTCAAAATTCAGGGCAATGGTAAAACTACCTTCAACCCCAGTATGATATTCTTGTTGAAATCCTTCTATTTTTATAGAAGTCCCCGAAATAGGAATTTGGTTTGACCCATCTTTTATGGTCCCTGAAATTTCTATACTGTGCTGGCCAAAAAGGAGGTTGGTATAGCATAGCAGCACAAAGAACATAGCTGTTCTCATTTGTTAGCCTTTGTAGGTTAATCAGAATAAAATTTGGGGTTATTACTAGATGTTTTGTAAGAAAAGCGAACAATCTTAGTAATTTTAGTACAGAAAACAAAACCCAAATGAAAATTTTAACCTACTCATTCCTACTATTGCCGTTTTGTCTATGGGGACAAAATGAAGCGAGCTACAAAATCAGAACTGTTGCTTTTTATAATGTTGAAAATCTATTTGACACCACCAACGACACCTTAATCTTTGATGATGATCGCACCCCTGAAGGTGCCTACCGCTGGACAGAAAATCGCTATGAGGCAAAGATTAATAACATTTCCCAGGTCATGGCCCAGTTAGGGAAGGAAAAGACAGGAACCTCACCTGACATTCTAGGACTTTGTGAAGTGGAAAATAAAGGGGTACTGGAAGATTTGGTGAATCATCCTAATTTACGGGCAAAAGATTACGGCATTGTCCATTTTGACTCTCCTGATGCCCGAGGCATTGATGTAGCCTTGCTCTATAAAAAATCCGTTTTTATCCCTACCTCCTTTAAAAGCCATAGGCTGCTTTTGTTTGATGAAATGGGAGAACGGGATTATACTAGGGACCAGCTTGTTGTTGGCGGTATAATGGATCAGGAAGAACTACATTTTATTGTGAATCACTGGCCTTCCCGACGAGGAGGTGCCACTAAAAGCCAACCCAAAAGGGTTAGGGCTGCTTTGCTTAACAAAAGAATCATGGATTCCATAAGGAGGTTGAACCCAGATGCAAAGATCATTGCAATGGGTGATCTTAATGATGATCCCAGAGACCACAGTTTAAAAAAGATATTAAAAACCAAGGGAGATTCCTCCAAATTGGACAGCCTTTCCCTTTTTAACCCTATGGAGAAAATGTACAAAAGAGGAATGGGAACTTTGGCTTACCGAGACCAGTGGAACCTTTTTGACCAATTTTTTATGACTCCCAACCTGGTCCATGAAAATGAAGCTGGGTTTTTCTTTTGGCAAACTCAAATCTTTGCTCCCCAATTTATTAAAACCCAAAATGGAAAATATAAGGGGTATCCCAAACGCACTTATTCTGGAAAAAACTACACCGGAGGGTACAGTGACCATTTTCCGGTGTATTTGTTTTTAATAAAAGAGGCACGGGATTAATTCCCAAGAGTCAGATTATAGATCAACTGCATCACCCCAAATAAGGTGTTGATCGCCCGTGCCATGGTAACTAAGGCCTCCAAAATCATTTCCTCCCTCGTGTACCTGAGAGGTATTGAAATATTGGCTGGTCCATGAACCATCAGGCCATTCAGCAATGAGGGCAAAGGTTATGGTACGGCCCTCAATTACTCCGGAAAATTTATTGCGTTTGATGCGATAATCACTGGTTTTTATGGCTTTTTTAAATTTTTCTTTCCAACCATTGTTTTTGGCATAGCTCTGCATTAACCTCAGCGCCTCTTTTTCCAATCTTTTATCTCGCTCAAAAGGTTCTGGAATCTTAAATTTTGGAATCTTGCTAATCCATTCCAGACCTTTATCTACATTGGTGAGCCATATTTGCCCTTCCGCAAGCGGTAGGGTCTTTTTATGTGCCCATCCTCCTCCAGAACTACCATCTGCCAAAGAATATCGTAACCCCAATAACACGGAATTGTCCTTTAATGACTTTATGTATCCTTGATGCTTTAACAAGGCTTCACATATCCGGGCCTGTTGTATGCTGATCTCGGTTTCTTCCTCATTTGATTCTTCCAGAACCCCAGGTTCAAAGATGGGATAACGAACAGATTCCCAGCCCCTTTCTTCTTTGGAGGTTTTGTAATTGTAGTAGTCATCTGCCTGCAGGCTGTCCACAAAATAGTCATACCTCAAATGTGCATTTCTTGGTATCCCTGGATTCAAGGAGAACCTTTTAAAAATTTCGGCCGGACCTACATTGTAGTTGATGAACAATCTGCAGAACAAGGGTTCCTTATCCATTTTGGACATATCATAGGTGGTTACAAATTTGCCTTCGTCCTTCCATTCCCTGTCTATGGTTTCATTGGCAAAAACATAGCGCCCCAAGTTGTTTTTATGGATTTTGCTAAAGAATTTTTGGCTTAAAAGCTTAGTGGTGTCAATTTCCATAGGCGGCCAATAAAAGGGGGATTGGGTAATGTCTTTTGTTGAAGACCCTCCTGAACAGGCAATTAGTAAAATGACCGCTACGCAGCCAAATAAATAGGTTAAGATTCTCATGGTTTTATATTTAATTAATAGATACGCTACCGTGAGGTTGAATAGAGGCTGGGCACAGGAATACTATTCCCATTAAAACACAAAAACCCTATGCGCTAGGCGCAAAGGGCTATGCTTTTTTGTTGAAACCAAGATACGAAAACAGACTAGGCCGGCAAAATCAATAAGGCCTATCTGTTCAATATGCCAGCTAGGAAGGGAGCTTAACTAAACCACTGTCCCCAAGGAATACGGCTTAAGATAAACAGCAATCCCAATCCATAAAAGATCGTAATGCTCTTGAACTTGGCATTACTGGTTTCTTTTTTCTTATGCTTGGACCAACCTATGGTGATCAATGCCACCGCCAAAATGTTGACAAAAGGGTGTTCCACGGCCAATAAGCGGGCTGCGGAGTTAAGGCCGCCCATGCCCAAGGTCTGAATGGCTTGCAATCCGTTTGCGGATACAAAGTAGAGGATAAGGCCTATAAGTAGTTGGATATGAGTCAATATCAATGCAAAAAGACTTATTCTTAAATCTTTGTGCATGGCAAACTCTCTTTTGCCTAAAAGCCCCATAAGGGCATTTACGAAGGCCAAAATCAATATGGCCAAAACAATATAAGCGAAATAGGAATGCAGGTTTTTTAGAATTTCCATGAGTTTAGTTTGTGAATCCTAAAAGTACGGATTTTGCAAATAAAAAACCCCCGCCTTTGGCGGGGGTTTGATATTATAACGGGTAGCTGTTAGAAATCGTATCTCAACGTCAAGTTCCAAGTTCTTCCCCATCCAAAGAAACCTCGGTTAGAAACATTTAAACCATCATAGGTTTCGTCTCCAGCCTCAACCATGTTGGCAGTTGTCAACCTGGAAATGTACTCTGTATCGAAAACATTGTTCATATTGGTTCTTACCTTCAATCTGTTAGATCTATCTGCCCCTACAGGAATGGTGAAAGTCAATCCTGCATCAACAATGCTGTACGAAGGTAATTCCAAGTTTTCCTTGATAGCTCCCACATCTGCATAGAGATTATCATAGTATCTAAAATCAGAATCAAAAGAGAACATGTCATTGAATCTAAGGTTTACACCCAGTCCGCCTGATAGTTGTGCGGCGCCACCAACTTTACCACCATCATAATCAACGGTTTCAGTACTGATTACATTTCGTTCCTCATCAGTTACCTGGGTAACCGCTTCTCCTAGATATTTCCAATCGCCGATAGAGGCAAATGCATTAAAGGAAATTACATCGTTAGGTCTTACTTTGGCATCCAATTCGACCCCAGTGTGCAATTGCTCTGTTCCAAAATTTGTAGTGAACTCCACAACATCGTTAACAACATCAGAACTGGTAACTACCCTGTCCTTCCATGAAGTTCTGTACAAATTCACATTGGCAGAGAAAATATTGCTTCGGAATCCATACCCTGCTTCCAATCCAAAAATCTTTTCATTCTCGGTCAGCGGATTTACCTGGTTGGTAAAGTTCAAGTAAATGTTATCATGATAGGGTTGACGGTTGTAATATCCGACATTGGCATAAAAACTATTTTGCGTATCGGGCTTATAACTGAATCCTGCCTTGGCATTATATCCAAAGTTGTTTATTTTTTCAGAATCTACCCCATCGGTTATACCTGCTGGCAATGGCTCCCCGGTCCACTGTGGGGAAGTTCCGTCAATAAGGGATTGATCGGCATATTGGAACAAATCAAACCGTTGATGGTATTGGTTGGAAATAGATCCTTGGAAAAAGGTTGAGAACTGATCCGTTGCATATTCCAACTGGGTAAATAAACCTCCATAGGAAATTCGTTCCTCGTTATTGTACGCAATCTTTTCCGTTTCGTCATAGCTGTTAAAGGCGGCGGACCATCCTGAGGGCCTGAAACTCTCAGTTGCATTCACAAATTTATAAGTTCCAAAACTTCCAAACGTATCATGGTTGTTGTTCTGATCTCTAAGACGGATATTCTCCCGCCAAGAGTCCAAGCCGTGGAAGTTGGAAACTACCCTAAAGTGTTTCCCATAGTATGTTCTGAGGTCGAAACCTACGTTCCATGTAAGATTGTCAGAAAGTTTCTTTTCCAAGTTTGATATCAAGCCATACCAGCTATGAAGGTTCATGGAAGCTCTAGTAATATACGCAGGATCTGCTCCAAAGTAGACCCCAGCTCCATTGGGGACTTGTGCATTCTGTGCATATATTGCATTATAATCTATTCTACCCTCTGCGGTTCTAATTCTGTTACCACGATCTCCAGTTCCACCACCATTACCCCAAGAGGCGTAAAGCACAGTGGATAAGCTGGTTGTAGAATTGATGTTCCAGTCCCAGTTCAAGTTGGAAACTGGTTTGTGGTAGAAATTTCTTCTTTCGGTCATGTACTCCCCTTCATACATTCCCCAATTGTTGTTGTAATTCAATCCATACTCCAAGTAATCGGAAATGGGTTTGGTAAAGTTTTGATCGTGGAACTGCGGTGCACCCGTAATCAAGAAGTTGAAATTGTGCTTATCACTTGGTCTGTATCCTATGGACAAGAAATACGTTTGACCTTCTCCATAGTTTCCTTCGTTGAAACCATCACCTTGCCAGTGAGAGAACATCGCACTAACACCCCATCCCTTTTCAGAGATTCCAGTGTTATATCCGGCAGAAGTCTTCAGGTAATTGTTGTTCGCCACCGTAGTGTATCCAAATCCACCTTCATTCATCTCCGTTGCCTTGGTCACAAAGTTCACTGTACCCCCAACCGATGAAATCGCAAGTTTGGAAGAACCTAGACCTCTTTGAATCTGTACCCCTGACGCGATGTCGTTAAGACCAGACCAGTTGGACCAGTACATCAATCCATCCTCCATCCCGTTGATGGGTTGCCCGTTCAAAAGGAAGGCAGTATTGTCCTGATCAAAACCTCTCACCCTCATGTTGGTATCTCCAAAACCACCTGCCTGACCCGACACGTAAACGGAAGGAGTGTTCACCAAGGTCATCGTAACATCCTGGGTACCTATTTTTTCTTGGATTACTTTAATTGGTACAGATGAAACTGCTATTGGGGTTTGTCTGTCGTTAGCCAAGTCAATAATCCCTGTTCCCACTACCACTACACCTTCCAGTTCTTCTGCATCTGGAAGTAATGAGATTCTTCCTACGCTTCCTGTTGAGCTGAAAGAAACGGTTTTGGAAACAAATCCAATGTAAGAAATTACCAAAGTACCCGAGTCGCCCGATACTTCCAGTGTAAAGTTACCGTCAAAGTCGGTTGATGTTCCATTGTCTGTGCCTTGAAGCACCACACTTGCCCCGGGAAGCCCGGTTCCCAGTTCTCCATCCACCACAGTACCAGTGATGGTCCCTTGTGAAAATGCCATAGTTGATGTAAGCATAGCCACAAATGCCAAGTAAATTGTTTTCATTTTCTAGTGTTTAAATAGTTTAAATAGCCCTGCAAAAGTGCCGTATTTCTGAGTTATCCCGATTAAGGGAAAGTTAAGAAAAAGCTAAAATATTAATATAAAATTAACATTTAAAATGAGCTGACAAAGAAGTATTTAGCTTTTTTCCCGAAGAATGCTAACCCCTTAATTTACTTCTTAAAATGTTGCAGAAGATGAAGTGTTGAGCTGTCGTGATTGCCAATTCCTGAATTCTCAATATCAGCCAAAATATTCTTGGCCAATTGCTTGCCCAACTCCACGCCCCATTGGTCGAAACTGAAGATGTTCCAAACAGTGCCCTGAACAAAAATTTTGTGCTCATAAAGGGCTATCAAAGCTCCCAAACTCGTTGGGGTGAGTTTGTCAATTAGAATGGTATTGGTGGGTTTATTACCTTCAAAAACCTTAAACGGAAGCAAGGTTTCCAATTGTTCCTGGGACAATCCCTGCGCTTGCAATTCAATTTTGACTTCTTCGGCGGTTTTACCGTTCATCAAGGCTTCTGTCTGTGCAAAGAAATTTGCCATCAATTTATTGTGATGGTCCACATCCCCATGTAGGGACTCCTTGAAACCGATAAAATCTGTTGGAATCAATTTGGTGCCTTGATGGATAAGTTGAAAGAAAGCGTGCTGCGAGTTTGTTCCAGGTTCGCCCCAAATAATGGTTCCCGTCTCATAATTGGCTCTTTGGCCTGCTCGATCCACACTCTTGCCATTGCTCTCCATGATTCCCTGCTGTAGATAGGCCGAGAATCGATTTAGGTATTGGGTATAAGGTATAATCGCCTCGGTCTCGGCACCATAGAAATTGTTGTACCAAACACTTAACAATGCTAAAACAACCGGTACGTTTTCTGTAAATGGAGCTTCCTGAAAATGGGAATCCATTTGATTGGCCCCTGAAAGCAGTGCATCAAAATTATTGTACCCCACAGACAAAGCAATGGAAAGTCCAACCGCACTCCAAAGTGAGAAACGACCTCCTACCCAATCCCACATGGGGAACACATTTTCCTGGGCTATTCCAAATTCATCAATTTTTTCTTGATTTGTGGAAACCGCTGCAAAATGCCTGGCAATATCCGCTTGGGAAGCGTGCTCTAAGAACCACTTTTTTATGGTTAGCGCATTGCTCAAAGTTTCTTGTGTGGTAAATGTTTTGGACACCACCACAAAAAGGGTGGTTTCTGGGTCCAAGTTTTTTAGAACCTCGTGCACATGATCACCATCCACATTGCTGACAAAGTGGGTGTTCAGATGGTTTTTATAAAATTTCAGTGCTTCGGTGACCATTACTGGACCCAAATCCGATCCTCCAATGCCAATATTGACCACATCAGTAAATGCCTTACCTGTGAACCCTTTTTTATCACCTGAAATCACAGCTTCAGAAAAAGCCTTGATTTTCTCCTTTACCTCAAAAACCTCTGGAACCACATTTTGCCCATCAACCAAAACCTCATCTCCTTTTTGCGCCCTAAGAGCAGTATGTAAAACAGCTCTTCCTTCCGTCTGATTGATCAAATCCCCCTTGAAGTAACTGTCAATGGAGTTTTTCAAGCCTACTTCCTCGGCCAATTCCAAAAGCAAATCAACCGTCTCTTGGGTTATTCTATTCTTTGAAAAATCAACAAGAAAATCTTCCCATTGCAAGCTAAATTTTGTTCCACGCTGTGGGTCATTTGCAAAAAGCTCCCTTAAATGGGTTTTATGGGTTTGGGTAAAATGATTTTGAAGTTTTTTCCAGGCTTGGGTGGTAGTAGGGTTTATTTTGGGTAATGCCATTTTAAGGGTTAAGGGTTAGTTGGTTTTCTTCAAGCTCAGAGTCAAGCAAATCCTCGGTTTCTTTGGGTAGGAGGATATATTCAATACAGTCCAACTGGGTTTTTAAAGGATCAATGTGCGCTAGATAACCGGTCCGCAAGGAGTCAACAATGGGCTCTGCGGCAGGTAACTTTTCCCGAAGGGGATCTACCTGTCTTCCGTTTTTCCAAAATCTATAGCAAACATGGGGTCCTCCCGTATTTCCGGTCATCCCAACCCATCCAATTACATCGCCTTGGCGGACAAATTCCCCACGCTTCACCTTCTGCTTTTTCATGTGCAGGTATTGGGTACTGTAAGTTCCATTGTGCCGAATCTTTACATATTTGCCATTGCCTCCTCTTCTGGTAGATTCCGTAACCGTACCATCTGCCGTGGCAATAATCGGCGTTCCAATTGGAGCAGCATAGTCCGTTCCTTTATGTGGTCTTACCTTGTACCCATAATAGGCAATTCTTCGCTTTAGGTTATAGCGGGAAGACAAACGATATCCGAACTTGATAGGAGCGCGCAAAAAGGTGCTTCGAAGGTTATTGGCTTCCTGATCGTAGTAATCCAAAATGTTTTTCAGCGAATCCGTCACATAGGGAAATGCATATATGGGCCTACCCTTGTGCTCAAATAAAGCTGCTTTTATAGGTCCACGGCCCGCATATACGGAATCATTGATAAAATGTTCGTCATAGATGAGTTTGAACTTGTCCCCCTTTTCCAATCTAAAGAAATCAATGGTCCACGCATAAATTTCAGACAGGTCAATGGTCACATTGTAATCAACGCCCAGGTTATCCAAAGTTTCAGAAAGATTGTTCTCAATTACCCCACCAACTTCACGTTCCACTGAATTTACCTTTCTTCTTCCCTTATAGGCATTGGCCGTGCTGTCCCGAAAATCAAAAACCGTGTAATTGATCTTGTCATTCTGATAAATGAAGACTTGTGCCGATTCAGAAGTGTCCTTGGATTTTAAAAGCACGTAGGGCTTCCTGTCTATTCTTCTAATGTCGAAGGTGTCCTTATACTCTTCAGCAATATGAATGATCTTGGGGTAATCCACCTTGTTCTTGAGCATAAGTTCGCCAAAGGTTTCCCCCTTTTGTATGGTATCATAAACCACATTGAACTCATCCAAATTGAAGCCAAAGCGCTTTACAATTGGCTTTTGAACCGGTTCCGCCGGCTCCAGTTGTTGTACCAATTCCTGTTTCTCCTTACAGGATATCAATAACATCAATGCGAGAATTGCCCCAAAAAATTTCTGCATTCCTATCTTTTATTTGCTGGGTTAAAAATGTGGTCAACCCACTGTTTTCCCCATGTATCCAGCTCATTTTCCGAGTACAAAGTTGGGAAAAATATTATTTTCTGAAAACTTGGGGGTAAAAAGTCTTTCCAATTGGTTCCTCCGGTAGCATCAACCTCCTTGTTTTCCTTGGCCAAATATCTATAGGCAGAACCCATATGCATCAAGGGCCAATTGACATTGGCGTTGACATCCATCTCTTTAAGGGATTTGATCAATTGCCCATTTTTTCTATGCTCTTCGGGCAGCTGTAGGTACTTGTGGTAGATAGTACTTTCCTTCACCTGATTGGATATTCTCAACAAGCGTGGGGTATACCTAAACTCAAACTGTTTAAGGGTAAGTGTTTTTTCTCCAGTGGTCAAATCAGTAGCGCCCTTTTTCCAATAAATGTGCTCAAAAAGCTCTTCAATACTGTTTTTGTTTGAAAAGGAGTCCCGCTCGGTATGGTGGACTAGATTCTCCAAAGGTGTTGCATAGATCTCAATCATCCGATATTGGGCGGATTGAAACCCACTGGCTGGAAGTAACGCCATTCGGTATCGGAGAAACTGTTCACGTTCCATCCCCTTGATCATGATTCCAAAAGAGGATATGAGCGCCTTAAAATAGCTGTTGATCCTATTGACCTTTTCAATGAAATATTGCACATCTTGGGACCTATCCTCCACAATTTGCTTTTGCTCGTGCAAAATGAGCTTAAAATAAAGCTCCGTAATCTGGTGATACATGATGAATATCTCCTCATCGGGGAAATGGGTGCGGGGCACCTGAATACTCAATAAGGTGTCTAAATGGATATAATCCCAGTAGGTAAGATATTTTTGGTAAAGGAGCCCGTCTAGGTAGGAACTTAGGTCTTGTCCAGAGTTTTTATACTTCTCTTCAAGCTTATTGATTTGGGACTCAATTCGCTCATCATTCCTCATTAACTACTATCTCATTATTATTTTAAACTGGTTTCGCAATCCGTTGTAACCATCCAAATCCGCTTTTAGGGAACCAACGGCCAAATCGGCCTTGATACGTATCGGAATTTTGTTGAGATCATTGGAAACCCATAGGGTAAGGCTCTCTTTTTCCTTAAATACACGGCCAGATTGTACAATGGGCCTAAATTTAAGACATTCTACCTTGCCAAACTTGGTGCGAATCACTTCTTTTCCCAAATATTTTAGTTTGAACTTGTAAATTCCTTCATCATCAAACAGCATATCAAGATCAATGGACTTGCCCACTTCAAAATCATCCAGCCCATATCGGTTTCTCAAATAATAGGAGGCTGATAACAAATCCTGCACATCTGTGTGTACCGGAATGTCCATGACCTTGCCATTTTTGTTGTCCGTTAAAATGGCTTTGTCCTGGTCATATTTAAAGTCGATTTCCACATCCCGGGTATACCCTCCTTCACTAATCTTACGGATGAAACGGTAGGGCTTACCGTCATTTTTTCCAAAGTAACTCTCATATCTATCATCCACCTTAAAAAAAATGCTGGCAAAGCCAGTGGTTTTTCCCAATCCCACAACGTGATAAACGGGTACTTTTTCTATAGTATCAGAAGTTAGGTGCAAGGTGGCATAGCTTGCATTGAGAATACCATAGTGAATTCGAAATTTTAACCATTCCCCACTCTTGTATGCAGGAGATTGGCCAAGTATTGCAATAGGGGTCAAGAGCAATAAGATGATAAGGGCAAAAAACTTTTTCATAACTATTTTGTCGTCATAAAATTACTAAAATCACATGTTTAGCAGGTTAACTTACTATTACATAAACAAATCTTGTTCCAAAATAGTATGTATAAAAAAAGCCCAGTGTAAAAACTGGGCTTTTCCTAAATAACCAACCAAACTTTAAATTATGAAAAACCAATACTTAAAGTTATAAGGGAACCACCCCTTATGCCAACAAAGATAAGCCAAGGTTTTGTAGGAAAATAAGTTTTAAGGCGACTTTAACTATCTTTTATCAATTTTGATATGGAAGGGGGAAAAAATTGACAGTTTTTTAAGAGGTTTTGCCAATAAATAAGGGATTCCCAAACTAAAACCAGTAGCCCAAGCTAAAGAAAAAGTTACTTTCCGAAACTTCCGGGCTCCAGGAATAGAAGATTTGAACTGGCCCCAAAAAAGATTCCAGTCCATAACCCAAGCCATATCCTGAATAAGTGGGTTCCGAAAACCAATCGCCAGTCCTAAAAAGATCATCGGCCACATTGGCAAAGTTGGCAGTAAACAAGATATGGTTCTTGGGAGCCACCTCATAATCCAAACGGCCGTAGGCCTTCACAAAACTATTGCCGGGAAGACTAAGAAAATCATAGCCCATGAAGGAGGTAAAGTTGTTTACAAAATCGTTGCCATAGCCGCCAAGCACAAAATCGAAGGAAGTTACACCTGAAGTTCCCAATTTTACACCCCCCTCGGTTTCCAAATTAAGGCTCAAATTTGGAAATAGCGTAAATGCTGTCCCCATTCTTGCTTTTCCCACAGAAAATTCCCTAAAGTTATCGTTGAAATCAGAGGAGAAAAGATACAGATGGAAATCACTATCAAAGTAAAGTCCTTTGGAAGGAAAGTACTTATCATCATAGGTGTCCAAGGTTATTTTACCATAGGCACTAAAATAGCTTGAATCATCAAAAAAGGTACGTTCCGAAGGTTCGGGCAAAAAAGCTTCCGCCGTTTCATCTGCAAATTGATTCAAAGTTCTTGTACTATAGCGAAGCAATTTGTGTTCCAGGCCCAGCGTAAATGCAAACTCCTCCCGTAACACGGTCTGCAGATATATTTGGTTGGTCAAATCGGTAACATCCAAATTAATCTCCCTAATGTTGGGGTCATTGGGGGCATCAAAGTTGGTTCTGATCAAGTTATAGTCAATTTCCTCATTAAAATTTGTGAATTTGGAGTTTATCCCAAAACTCCAGTAGTACCCTTTATCCAGATAGTACTGCATATTGTAACGGATGTTGTCTCCCACAATAAAATCAAAGGAAGCCACATCGTCCTTGAGCAAAAAGTTCTTTTTGGTCAGATTGATCAGAGCGGAACTTTTATAAAGATCATCGTAATGAGCAGACATTTTAATAAACATCTTTGTTGGGTTCTCTTTGAGTTTGAGAATGAGATCTGTGCCCAAACCATTGGATACCAGTTCATATCTAATGGCCTTGAAGTTTCCTGTTGCGGATAAGTTGTTTATCCCCTGTTTTAGTTTTTCGAAAGCTACCTTTTCTGCCAGATTGAGCCGTAACTTCCCCTTAATGTAACCTCGGGTATAGCGGTCGTTCCCCTCCAAAATCAGACGGTTGATGACCAGACTATCTTTTACGGCAATCCTCTTTTTGGGGGCTGACTTTGTTTGCTGCCTAGCTGCAATCTCCTTCAACGCTTTCATTTGGGCATAAGCGGCAATCTCACCACTCTCCACAATTTCCAAACTCCGATCAAAATCGATCACGGAAAAGTCATCAATATCAGGCCTTATATAGATGTCTGTCTGTTGGGCCTTCTTTTTCATGTCCCTGACCGTTCTGTAGTTGTTGATCTGCAATAGAATCTCCGTAGCAGATTCCAAGGATTCCCTAGTGGCCAATCCATGCTGTACATCCACACCAATTATGATGTCCGCTCCCAAGGCCTTGATCTCATCTATTGGATAATTGTTGACCACCCCACCATCAATCAGCACCTCTCCTTCAATTTCCGAAGGCTCAAACAGCGAGGGGAAGGTTCCACTTGCCATAATGGCTTCCGGCAAATAGCCTCTATCCAACAGGACTTCTTCCCCAGTTTCCACATTGGTGGCCACACATAAAAATGGGATGGGCAAACTGCCAAAATCCTGAACATCCTTTACGTGAAATAACAATCGGACCAGCTCATTGTAAATGTTCTGGCCTCCAGAAATGGCCTGCGGAAATGAAACGTTGAAATTGGTAAAAGGCAATCCCAAAGCATATCGTTCAGAATCTTCTTTCTCGTAAAAAGTCTTGGCTCCCCTAGGCACATTATCCTGAATAAGCTCGGTAAAATCGGTCACCCTAAAAATGGAATCCAATTCCTGGGCTGAATAGCCCGAGGCATACAAGGCCCCTACAATGGCCCCCATACTGGTTCCGCCTATGTAGTCGATTTTGATACCTGCCTCATCAATTACCTTAAGCGCCCCAATATGGGCCATGCCCTTGGCACCACCACCACTGAGCACCAATCCCACCTTGGGAGATTCATCCTGGGCTATGCCCAAAATCCCCATCAAAACAAAAATCACTAACAATACGCTCTTCAATCTCATGGGTTTTTAATGGAAGGATTTATAAATTTTTTTGGCCTTGGCCATACCTACAGATTCCGCAAGACTCTCAATGGTTGCTTCCTTGACCCTTTTTACCGATTTAAATTGTTTCAACAATTGCTCTGCCGTTTTCTTCCCAATTCCCTCTATGTTTTCCAACTCGGAGTCTATGGCCTCCTTACTTCTTCGGTTTCTATGGTGGGTAATCCCAAATCTGTGGGCTTCGTTTCTCAGTTGCTGTATGATCTTAAGACTTTCCGATTTTTTGTCCAGATAAAGCGGTATGGGGTCGTCCGGAAAGTAGATCTCCTCCAAGCGTTTGGCAATGCCTATAATGGCAATTTTGCCTCTTAATCCCAAAATTTCCAAACTTTTTAAAGCGGAAGATAATTGGCCCTTTCCCCCATCAATCACAATAAGCTGAGGTAAGGCTTCATCTTCTCCCAATAATCGCTTGTATCTGCGAAAAACCACTTCCTCCATGCTTGCAAAATCATCTGGCCCTTCAACGGTTTTAATGTTGAAATGCCTGTACTCCTTTTTGGCAGGCTTGCCATTTCTAAATACCACACAGGCGGCCACAGGATTGCTCCCTTGAATGTTGGAGTTGTCGAAACACTCTATATGGGTTGGCTCTTCACTAAGCCTTAAATCGGCTTTCATCTGGGCCATGATTCGCTTTACATGACGGTCAGGGTCTGTAATCTTGATCTGTTTGAACCTATCCTGCCTAAAAAAACGTGCATTGCGTTCCGACAGTTCCAAAATTCTCCTCTTTTCGCCCAATTTGGGAAGGGTAATCTTGATATTGTCCTCAACCAGGACGGGAAAAGGTAGATAAATTTCCTTGGATTGGGATTGGAAGCGCTGTCTAATCTCGGTTATGGCCAATTGAAGCAGTTCCTCATCGGTCTCATCCAGCTTCTTTTTTATTTCCAGGGTATGTGCACGAACTATGGAGCCATGGGACAGTTGCAAAAAGTTTACATAGCCGTGGGTCTCATCAGAAATAATGGAGAACACATCCACATTGTTGATCTTGGGGTTGACCACCGTGGAACGCGCCTGATAATTCTCCAAGATTTCAATTTTATCCTTGATCAACTGGGCTTTTTCAAACTCCATTTGCTCTGCCAAGGTTTTCATCTGTTGCTTAAAATGCTGGATGGAGCCCTTGAAATTCCCCTTGATTATTTGTCGGATGTTCTCAATCTGTCCGTGATAGTCAGCTTCGGATTGCAAGCCAGCACATGGCCCCAAGCAATTTCCAAGATGGTACTCCAAACAAACTTTATACTTCCCTGCATTGATTTTTTCCTCTGACAGGTCATAATTGCAGGTTCTAAGGGGATATAAACTTCTGACCAAATCCAGCAAGGTCCGTACGGTTTTCATGCTGGTGTACGGCCCAAAATATTCAGAACCGTCCTTAATGAATTTACGCGTGGAGAACACTCTTGGAAAACGCTCTTTTTTGATGCAAATCCAGGGATAGGACTTGTCGTCTTTGAGCAATACATTATAGCGGGGCAGTAGTTTCTTGATCAGGTTGTTCTCCAGTAAGAGCGCATCGGATTCGGAGGACACCACAATGTGCTTAACAGTGTGAATTTTCTTTACCAAGACCCTTGTTTTGCCGTACTCCTGTTTCTTGTTAAAGTAGGAGGACACCCTTTTCTTCAGGTTTTTGGCTTTCCCCACGTACAGAATCTTTCCTTCCGAATCGTAAAACTGGTATACGCCCGGATTGCTGGGTAAAACACTTATTTGAACACTAATAGAGGGTAAGTCGGACATAAACTTCTTAAAAATCCACGCTCTAACAAAAGTAGGTTTTAATACTACTGGTTTCTAGTTAAAATTGACCAAATCCCTTCCGGAATTGACGGTTGTCAGCGTTGAATCAACGGATGCAAAATTGGACATCCAGCATTACCCCTAAATTAGTCTTTTTAATGTTCAAGAGATAGGCTAAATTTCTAGGAATGAAATAGAAACTGAAACCCAAATTTTTTCCTAACAATATGTTTAAACTTTGTGGGAATTAGCTTCAAAAACAGGTGTTACATGTTAAACTGTTGCTAAAAATGATGCTGTTCATCGATAAAAAGTGCATTTCATGGTGATTTTTCCAATTCTTTTACCTACATTTAACCGTATAAAAACAATTCGATGGAGAACTATGTTATCGTTTTGGGAATGTATTTGATTTTGATGCTGTTTTTCAAAATCTTTTTCTCAGTTTCAACTAGAGAATAAACCAAATCCCCCAGAACCCCCAACCCCAAAATTTTCAACATTCAATGTTGAAACATGAACTAAGAAAAAAGTATAAAAACCTGAGATTGGACATGAGTCCGGAACAAATCTCAGCGTCCTGTATCATTCTAGCAAATCATGTACTAGAAATCCCGATTTGGGATTTTTTTTATTTCCATACTTTCCTAAGCATCGAAGCTAACCAAGAAGTTGACACCTTACCGCTAATCACCCTACTCCAAGGCCGGGACAAGAATGTGGTTGTTCCCAAAGTAGTTTCCAACAATTCCATGGAAAATTATCTCCTTACCGACAGTACCACACTTAAACTGAGCAAATGGAAAATTCCAGAACCTATAGACGGAATCCCCATCCCAGAAAATAAAATAGAAGTGGTGTTTGTGCCATTGTTGGCCTTTGACCTTAAGGGAAACCGAGTGGGCTACGGGAAGGGGTTCTATGATACCTTCCTCCGAAAGTGCAACGCTAAAACCATTAAAATTGGCCTGTCCTTGTTTGAGGCCGAAAATTCCATCCAGGATGTCCATGAAAATGATGTGGCTCTGGATTACTGCATCACGCCAGAGAAAATCTATAAATTCTAGTCTGAAGTTTCGTCCTTCTGCTTTTTAGGGAAAGCTTTTTTGTTGAAAACAATCAGGACACCTACACCCGTACTTATAGCGGTATCGGCAATATTGAAAACGGGCTCAAAAAAACGGAATCGGTTGCCACCAACCCACGGAACCCAATCAGGCCAGGTACTATCAATCAAGGGAAAATATAGCATGTCCACAACCTTTCCATGAAATATTTTGCCATAGGGATCATCCGAGAAAAGGGTGGCTACTTGGCCATGGCTGTCGTTGAATATAACACCGTAAAAAACCGAATCTATAATATTCCCTACCGCTCCGGCAAAAATCAGCGACACGGCCAAAATCAAGGTTTTGGGCGATTGCTTTCTTATAATATCCCAAAGCCAATATCCAATTCCAGATATGGCAAAAAGTCTAAAAATGGTCAAGATCAATTTTCCGGTAGATTCCGATATTGGAAGAAAATCGCTGAGTTTGGTTCCCCAGGCCGCTCCGGAGTTTTCAATGAAATAAATCTTGAACCACGAAAAAATCTCGTGTGACTGTTCATACAGGAAATTGGTCTTGATATATATTTTGCTGATTTGATCTATGATCAAGACCAACACAATGATTATTAGGGACTTCTTTAGATTCATACCTTCAAAAAGAGATTGCGCAAAAGTAGGGATATTATTTTGTTTTCTTAAGTTGTATGGTGCCTTCCACTGTGCTTAAAATGTACTGGTTACTTCCTTTGGGAATTTCCTCTTTTATAACCTGTCCATAGGTGGATGCTGCCTGAAAATCTCCTTGGGATGTCCTTACCAGAATATCCCCTTTTTGGGTTTTGACATCCACATATTCCCCCACATTGTCCAACCTACATGTTCCGTTCGCCAATTTTACTTCCAATTTTTCATAGCTCCCAAGGACATCCACATTGCTGCTGGTGCCGTAAAGGGACACATTCCTATATTCCGGGACAACAATCTCCAAAGCAATGGAGATTACCTTATGGGCGCTCAATTTATCGTTGGGATTGGTAAAGTTGGGATGAAATCCAGCTCCGATTAACATGGTTGCCCCCTTTTCTTCCAAGGTTAGTAGTAAATCCTTGGCATATTCACCTTCCATATGGGCAGCAACATAAACTTCATCCGTTTTGGCTGTTTGAAGGGAAACCTGATAGCAGAAATCAGCATTGATCTGGATAAATTCAATATCCGAATCCAACAGAGCTTTATTGATTTCCTTTTGCCCATGAAGACTGGACAATCCAAACAAGCCCAAGAAAATGAACAGGAGTCTCATAAACAAAAAACGCCCTAAGGCGTTTTTCTATTTCTGCATGTTCTTGGCCTCAATGCTCAGGGTGGCATGGGGAACAAGCTTTAGTCGTTCCTTATTGATCAATTTGCCAGTGACCCGGCAAATTCCATAGGTTTTATTTTCTATACGCAACAAAGCGTTTTTTAAATCGCGGATAAACTTCTCTTGACGAATGGCCAACTGGGTATTGGCTTCCTTGCTCATGGTCTCGGAGCCTTCTTCAAAGGCTTTGAAAGTGGGGGAAGTATCATCCGTACCATTATTGCCATCATTCATATAAGAGCTTTTCAGCAACTCCAAATGCTTTTTCGCCTTTTCAATTTTTTCCTCGATCAACGCTCTGAATTCCTCAAGGTCTTTATCAGAATATCTAACTTTTAAATCTTGCGCCATTTCTAGTGTTTTTGGATAAACAATTTTGTATTCACTTCGTCAAAGGCAATTGCTATGCCTTCCTCTAAATTCTCTTCAAAATTAAGTTGGGCAGTCAGCGTTTCTGTTTTGATGTATTCCTCATTACTGGAAACCGCTTGTTCCACCAAACCGTCTTTCAATATTTTGATGTCAATCTTATCTGTCACTTCAAACCCAGATTCTTTTCTAAGGTTCTGAATTCTATTGACCAATTCCCTCGCAATACCTTCTTTTTTAAGGTTTTCGTCTATGGTAACGTCCAAGGCAACCGTCAAAGCACCTGAGCTTGCCACCAACCAACCTTCAATATCTTGCGAACTGATCTCTACATCGGTTAACTGTAAAATAATACTTTTATTTTCCAATTCAAGCATTAATTCGCCTTCTCGTTCAATTTTTTGGATTTCTTCCTGGCCCAACTGGTTTACAGCTGCCGCAATCGCCTTCATATCCTTGCCAAACCGAGGGCCCAAAACTTTAAAGTTAGGCTTTATTTGCTTTACCAAAATTCCTGAAGCATCATCCAACAATTCAATCTCCTTGACATTCACTTCGGACTTGATCAACTCAGAGACCGCTTCAATACTTTCTTTTTGGTCAGCATCCAAAACAGGTATCATCACTTTTTGCAAAGGCTGACGTACCTTAATCTTCTCTTTCTGACGTATGGACAGCACCAAAGATGAGATCTTTTGTGCCAGCTGCATCTTGCGCTCCAGTTTTTTGTTGACCATTTTGGGGTCAAAAACAGGAAAATCTGCCAAATGCACACTTTCAACCCCTTCTTTTTGGGTACTGTTGTCCAAATCCTTGTACAAACGCTCCATATAAAATGGGGCCACAGGAGCAGAAAGTTTAGCCACCGTGGTCAAACAGGTGTACAGGGTCTGATAAGCAGAAATTTTATCCTGTTGGTAATCCCCTTTCCAGAAACGTCTTCTGCTCAAACGTACATACCAGTTACTCAGGTTTTCCTGTACAAAGTCAGAAATCATTCGGGTAGCCTTTGTAGCCTCATAGTCAGCATAAGCTTCATCCACTTTTTCAATCAACGAATGCAGCTCCGACAGAATCCACTGATCGATTTCTGGCCGCTCTTCCAATGGAATGTCTGCTTCGGAGTACGTAAACCCATCTATATTGGCGTACAGCGCCATAAAGGAATAGGTGTTGTAAAGTGTTCCAAAGAATTTACGTTTTACCTCAACTATTCCCTCAATATCAAATTTAAGATTGTCCCAAGGGTTGGCATTGGAAATCATATACCAACGCGTAGCATCTGCCCCATGCTTGGGTAATACCTCAAAGGGATCAACAGCATTGCCCAATCGTTTGGACATTTTTTTGCCCTCTTTGTCCAGTACAAGCCCGTTGGATACCACATTTTTATAGGAAACGGTATCAAAGACCATGGTTGCGATGGCGTGCAAAGTATAAAACCATCCCCGAGTCTGATCGACCCCTTCTGCAATGAAATTAGCTGGAAAAGCGACTCCGTCATCCACCAGTTCCTTGTTCTCGAAAGGATAGTGCCATTGTGCATAAGGCATGGAACCACTATCAAACCAAACATCAATCAAATCGGATTCCCGTTTCATGGGTTTCCCAGAAGGAGACATCAAGGTAATCTGATCTACAATGTTTTTGTGTAGGTCTATCTTTTCGTAGTTGGCCTCACTCATATCGCCTACCACAAAATCCTCAAAAAGGTCTTTCTCCAAAACCCCGGCTTCCATGGCCTTGGCCATTTCTTGTTTTAGCTCTTCAACAGAACCAATCATCAATTCTTCTTTGCCATCATCCGTTCGCCATATGGGCAAAGGAATCCCCCAATATCTTGATCGGGAAAGGTTCCAATCGTTGGCATTGGCCAACCAGTTCCCAAAACGACCCTCGCCTGTTGCCTTGGGTTTCCAATTAATGGATTGGTTCAGCTCAAACATACGATCCTTGATATCCGTAACCTTCACAAACCACGAATCCAATGGATAATAAAGTACTGGTTTATCAGTCCTCCAGCAATTGGGATAACTGTGCAGATATTTTTCAACCTTAAAGGCCTTGTTTTCTTCCTTTAGTTTGATGGCAATCTCGACATCCACCGATTTTTCAGGTGCCTCACCATCGTCATAGTATTCGTTCTTGACGTATTTGCCTCCCAATTCCTTCATTTCGGGTCTAAACCTTCCTTGTAGGTCTACCAATGGGACTGGGTTGTTATTTTCATCCAAAACCAACATGGGCGGCACAGGCGGTGTGGCTTGTTTGGCCACCAAAGCATCATCCGCACCAAAGGTGGGAGCGGTATGCACTATTCCGGTACCGTCTTCGGTAGTCACAAAATCCCCGCTAATTACCCTAAAGGCATTTTCAGGATTTTCATAAGGTAGGGTATAATCCAACAACTGCTCGTACTGGATTCCCACTAAATCCTTCCCTATAAAACTTTGACCTACTTGATATGGTATCTTTTTGTCTCCTGAGCTGTAATTGGCAAAGTCATCTTCGCTTTCGGCTTCAAAAAACTTTCCTGCAAATTGTTTCCCAACCAAGGCTTTTGCAAGCACCACGTTAATCGGCTCAAAAGTGTATTGGTTAAAACTCTTTACCAGAACGTACTCAATCTTTGGCCCTACGGTCAATGCTGTATTGGATGGTAAGGTCCATGGGGTAGTGGTCCAAGCCAGAAAATGGATGTCTCCCTCTACATTTTTCAGGAAATTGGGTAGCGATTCTTTTTTGGCCTTGAACTGTGCCGTAACCGTGGTATCAGTAACATCTTGATAGGTGCCCGGTTGGTTAAGCTCATGCGAGCTTAATCCCGTACCTGCCTTGGGTGAATAAGGCTGAATGGTGTATCCCTTATATAAAAGACCCTTGTCGTATATCTGCTTCAACAACCACCAAACCGATTCCATATACTTGGACTTATAGGTGATATAGGGGTCATCCATATCTACCCAATAACCAACCTTCTCGGTCATTTCATTCCAGACGTCGGTATAGCGCATCACCGCTTTCTTGCAAGCAGCATTGTACTCTTCAACCGAGATTTTTTTGCCTATATCCTCCTTGGTAATGCCCAATTCCTTTTCAACGCCAATCTCAATGGGCAATCCATGGGTATCCCAACCAGCTTTACGCTTTACTTGGTAGCCTTTCATGGTCTTGTACCTTGGAAAAATATCCTTTATGGTCCTTGCCATAACGTGGTGAATCCCGGGCATCCCATTGGCAGAGGGTGGGCCTTCGTAAAAAACGTAGCTTTCCTTACCTTCCCTTGTGGAAACACTTTTCTCAAATATTTCGTTGGTTTTCCAAAAATCCAAAACCTCTTCGGACACCTTAGGTAAATCCAATCCCTTATATTCCGCAAACTTCATATGTACTGCTACTTCTTCTAGAATTCCAAGTTTGCAAAATTAAAAATTTAGATGGAATAACTGTTGCTTAAATGAGTGTTTTAAATGCTTTAAGTTGCTTAACCTAAATATGATATGCTGCGCTAATCCAGTTCTTTTAAAATTTATATCTTGACAGCTTTAACACTAAACCATTATAATATGAAAAAAGTAGTAATTGGGGTCATGGCCTTGACCCTGTCCATGTCCGTTTTGGTATCATGCAAAGAGGCCGCAGACAAGGCTAAGGAAGCAGCTGAAGAAACGGAACAAAGCTTGGAAGAAGCTGGCGACAACTTAAAAGATGCCGCCAATGATGCCATGGATGCCGTGAAGGAGGCTGGGGAAGATGTGAAGGAAGCTGGTGAGCAAGCCTTGGACAGCATTAAAAAAGCTGGTGAGGAAACCATGGACAAAGCAAAAGAAATGGGAGATGACCTGAAAAAGGCGGCGGAAGATACCAAAGAGGCTTTGGATCATTAAAAATCAAGCTCCAACCAAATACTCAGCCCCGATTAATCGGGGCTTTTTTATTTTAGAAGTTATAACCCAACCCCATGATAAAATTTGTGCCTGGGGCAACAATTCCTGAGGAATAGGTTCTATAGCGCTGGTTGGTCATATTCTCCAAACTTAGCGTAGCTTTTAAGGCATTGGTTATTTGATACTGCGACCTAAAGTTAAGGGTGTACCAAGATGGACTATATGGGTTTCCATTTTCATCCACAGCATAAATATAGGACTTGCTCCGTTCGGATAAGGCTAAATCATTATACCCTATTTCACCGTTATAGTTGAGGAAAAAGTCGGCTTTCAACTTTTGGTTTTGCCAAATCAAGTGGACATCTCCAAAAGTGGGAGCGGCATGCCGAGCGGCACTTTCCTCCCCAGTATCATCTTCCTCCGTGCCCTCGGTAATCGTCAAATTGCTGGCAATGGCCCAGTTCTCATTTAAAAATGCCTCAAGGCCCACTTCCACCCCATACACATACGCTTTCGCAGCATTTTGAATGGCTTGGACGGTACTCAATTCCCCATTGTATATGATTTCGTTTTCTCCGTTGAAGGTAAAATCCCGTCTTACCAAGGCATCAACCAAATAGGTATAAAAAGCAGCTCCTTTGAACACTATTTTATCCTGTACATTTTTCCGAATCCCCAATTCCACATTGTAGGCATATTCGGGTTCCAATTCAGGGTTGGGAACCACCACAGCTCCTGGTTCAGAATCAAAGATTTTTCCAATATCATCAATGTTGGGCGCTCTAAATCCGGTAGAACCATTCAAGGTAATCTGTAAATCGGCCTTTGGAAACCAGCTAAATCCCACGCTACCCGTAAGCGCTCCCGTAATCAAATCAGCCTCATCAAATGGAAAGGGATAAAAGGTTTTGTCAAACTGGGCATCCACCCAGACTTGGCTATACCGAGCCCCTGAAAGCAGGGTAAAATTGGGCATCAACTTATACTCCCCGTTAATATAGCCAGCAAAGGTCTGCCAAGTGGCCCCATCGGGATATCTGGAGGCCGCAGCCGAAATTACATCGGTTGTAATATTGGTCTGGCTTCCTTCGGAATGTACTTTGTTGAAAATATATTCTGCACCATAGTACAGTCTGAGGTCTCCAATTTTTTTGTTTTCAAAGTCCAGGCTTACGGTAAGTGCATCCACCTTTTCCGTTGTGGTAAATCGGTCTACAGCTTGAAAATTCCGATTTATCCTGCTTTCTTCAAAAAACTGGTAGGCGGTAGTGAGCTTTACCCCATCATAAAATTTGTTCTTTCCCTGCTTGGTGACTTGAAAATTGCCCATAAACCACTTTTGTGGGCCATATTGCCATTCAGCTGAACGCAGTCCATCACCTTCATCATTAGGTCTGATCAATCTGTCATATCTGGAAAACTCCGAGGTTTCCGAGTAATGAAGTCCCAAATCGTAGTTCCAAGTGGCATTGGGTTTATAGGTGAATTTTTGCAATAAGTTGATTTGATCATATCCTGATGTCAACTGTTTTCTTGGATCGTTATTTTCCCGAAGCACATCCATTCCGTTTTCCCTAACCACAAATTGGTTCCTTAAATAGGAATCTGGCCCGCTTTCTCCCATAACCAAGTCATCAAAATTGTTGTAGGTGATACTGGTGAAAGATGCCCAATGTTGTTGCCCCAGATTCAAATCCACATGTGCCGTGTTCTCGTTATTGGCCGTTGCAAAGCGATATGTGGCGTTACCAGATACGGTAAGACTGTCCGTAAATGAAAATCTGGGGTTTCTGGTAAAAAAGTTCATGACCCCTCCCATAGCGTCACTTCCATAAATTACCGATCCAGGGCCAAAAATCACTTCCGTATTTCTGATGGTAAAGGGGTCTACCGAAATAACATTCTGTATGTTTCCGCCTCGAAAAATGGCGTTGTTCATCCGTACGCCATCCACGGAAAGCAATAATCTGTTGGTGGCAAAACCTCTTATCATGGGACTCCCTCCACCCAATTGACTTTTCTGCACAAAAACCTTCCCGCTGTTTTGCAGCAAATCGGCAGAGGTTTGCGGATTGGTAAAGGCTATGGTTCTGGCATCAATGGATTCAATCTTTTGGGGAATATCCTTTTTTTGTTGCTCCCATTTGGATACGGACATGACCACTTCCTGCAATTCTTCAGGTTTCAATCCCAGATACACGCGGTTTCCCTTTTTCCCAATTTTAGCCCGGGTGGTCACCAGCTCCTCATAACTGATATGTCTAAAGGTGATGCGTTCCTTACCATCGAAAATATCCAGGTTGGCCTTCCCGTTTAAATTGGAAACCGAGGTTTTGGATTTGTCCTTATTAAAGATGGCAATATTGGCCACAGGATTTCCTGTATCAGCATCCAAAACAGTGATTTCTTGCGAAAAACCAGAAAGGGAGGCCATAAGGAAAAGGAGGACAAAACCAATGTTGCGCATACTACTCAAAAACTGCATTTAAAACGGCCAGAGACTTCGGTTTTCTAAATCCGTGCAAATGTAATTCAAAATACAGAATAACTTTTTTTAGCAATTCCTGTCTTTGGTGCCGGTTCATTTGTATCGCTTGAAGTGCATCAAAATTTATGCCCAAGAGTGTTTTGAAATGGACAATTTCATCTCCCTGGATCATAGGGTTAAGGGAAGGAGCTGTGACAAAACTCCCTTCCAATAAGTCAAAGTAGGGAGCCTTTAAAAAGGAAGTATCGGGATAGAACCCTAAAAACTTAGTGAGGTTCAATAAAAACAAAAGATGAAAACTGGGTGGGGGAGTATTTTCATCCAACCAATGCAAGGTGTACTCCAAGTAATTGAAAAGCGCCTTGTCCTCTTCTTGTTCTTGAATGCTATTTCCCAACATTTCAGCCAAAAAAAGCACCAAACTGTTCTTGATGATATCGGTATGAAGTGTCTTGTAAGGCACCGCTACTTTTACCTCTTTGATGCTTTCCAAGGTGCCCTTGTTTTTGTGGTTGGCCACAATCTCCAACTGCATCAAGGGTAAAAAATAAGCGGCTTTCAACTTTCCCCTTTTGGAGTTGAGCACTCCTTTGAGCAGATAGGATTTTAAACCATCGGACACCGTAAAGGCCTTAACGATAAGACTGGTATCGCCATATTTTAAGGAAGAAAGTACTATGGCCTTGGTGGTTACCTGCATTTGAAAAACGGGATTGGTCCAATATAAAAAAAGTGGGCGATTGACCAACAACCGCCCACTCTGATTTTATGGAATTAGAATCTGTGTTTAGATAACCCCCTGGGCCAACATGGCATCGGCTACCTTCACAAATCCAGCAATATTGGCTCCTTTAACATAGTTGCAGTAGCCATCTTCTTCTTTACCAAACTCGATACAGGAATCGTGGATATCTCCCATAATTCCTTTCAAGCGTTCATCAACCTCTTCCCTTGTCCAGCTAATACGCAAGGAGTTCTGTGACATTTCCAATCCTGAAGTGGCAACACCCCCAGCGTTGGAAGCTTTTCCAGGCGCAAACAAAATTTTGGCATCGTGGAAGGCGTGTATGGCTTCAGGAGTAGAAGGCATATTTGCCCCCTCCGCAACAGCGATACAACCATTTTTGATCAAGGTGGCAGCGTCATCCCCATCCAGCTCGTTTTGTGTGGCACAAGGTAAAGCCACATCACAGCTTACTTCCCAAGGCGTTTTGCCCTTATGGTATTCTGCTGATGGGTACTTATCCACATATTCGGAGATTCTTCCCCTTCGGTTGTTCTTCAAATCCATGACGAAGGCCAATTTGTCTTCATCAATACCTTCCTTATCATAGATATATCCTCCAGAATCTGAAAGTGTCAATACCGTTCCGCCCAAGTGCATCACTTTTTCAGCGGCAAACTGGGCCACGTTCCCTGAACCGGAAATCACAACCTTTTTTCCCTCAAAGGACTGGTTCTGGGTCTTGAGCATGCTATCTGCAAAGTATACGGTTCCATATCCAGTAGCTTCCGGTCTGATCAGGGATCCACCCCAAGAACGACCTTTCCCCGTCAATACCCCGGTAAACTCGTTTCGTATCTTTTTGTACATCCCAAATAGGAATCCAATTTCACGGGCGCCCACTCCAATATCCCCTGCAGGAACATCTGTATTGGGGCCAATATGTCTGTTCAATTCCAGCATAAAGGCATGGCAAAAACGCATGACCTCATCATCCGATTTCCCCTTCGGATCAAAATCCGAACCTCCTTTACCACCTCCCATGGGAAGTGTGGTCAAACTGTTCTTGAATACTTGTTCAAAAGCAAGGAACTTTAGGACACTGGCATTCACCGTTGGGTGGAAACGAAGTCCTCCCTTATAAGGGCCAATGGCCGAGTTCATTTGAATTCGGTATCCCCGGTTTACGTGAATTTCTCCACTATCGTCAACCCAGGCCACGCGAAAGGATATCAAACGCTCTGGTTCCACCATCCGCAAAAGGATATTTTTGCCATGATAAATATCGTGTTTGACAATGTAAGGGATAACCGTTTCGGCTACCTCTTGTACCGCTTGGATAAACTCAGGTTCATGTCCATTTCGGGCAATCACCTCATCCATAAATGCTTTGATTTTTGCTTCCATATAACGGATTTCAAGTTTAATTTCCCCGATTTCGATTTCGGAGAATTTTAACAAATTAGGAATTAGAGGGCAAAATTATACTATTTACATAATTCAAATAGCCTTTTTCTGAAAATTTTTCAAAATTGGCTATCCTATCGCCTGTTCCAGGTCCGCTATAAGATCGTTGACATCCTCAATACCCACGCTCAATCTGATCAGGGCGTCCACGACTCCACTTTTCTCGCGTTCCTCTTTGGGAATACTGGCATGGGTCATGCTTGCCGGATGGCCTGCCAAACTCTCAACCCCACCCAAAGATTCTGCCAGTGTAAATACTTCCAATTTTTCCACAATTTTAATGGCATCCTCATAACTGCTTCCTTTGGTGATAAAGGATATCATGCCACCAAAACCATCCATTTGCGATTTGGCAATGTCATGATTGGGATGGTTCTCAAAACCTGGCCAGTACACCTTTTCAATTTTTGGATGGTTCAAAAGGAATTCGGCAATGGCTTGCCCGTTTTCACAATGGCGTTGCATACGTACGTGCAGGGTCTTTATCCCGCGAAGGGTCAAAAAACTGTCCATGGGTCCACATACCGCTCCGCTTGCATTCTGAATAAAATAAAGCTGATCCGCCAAGGCTTTGTCCTTAACCACCAAGGCCCCAACAACCACGTCGCTATGCCCTCCCAAATATTTGGTGGCCGAGTGCATTACAATGTCTGCTCCCAAGTCCAAAGGCCTTTGTAAATATGGGGTGGCAAAAGTGTTGTCCACTGCCAAAAGTAAGCTGTGTTTTTTGGCCAACTCGGAAACTGATTTAATGTCAATGATGTTCATCATGGGGTTGGTAGGGGTCTCTACCCAGATCAACTTGGTTTTATCATTGATTTTGTCCTCAATGGCCACCGGATCCTGCATTCCTATAAAGTGGAAGGTAATCCCGTACTTCTCAAACACCTGCTTGAACAAGCGATAGCTTCCCCCATACAAGTCGTTGGTGGATACCACCTCGTCACCTGGGTTGAGTAATTTGATCACCGCATCCATGGCCGAAAGTCCACTGGCAAATGCCAATCCATAGTTGCCATTTTCGATACTGGCCAGGGCATTTTCCAATGCCGTTCTCGTTGGGTTTGCACTTCTGGAATATTCATACCCCATATGCCCGCCAGGTGTGGATTGGGCATAGGTAGATGTTTGGTAAATTGGGGGCATTACGGCTCCATAGGCCTTATCAGGTTGCTGTCCCCCGTGAATTGTTTTGCTATTGAAATTAAGTTCTCTTTTGCTCATTGTATATTAGTCTGCTGCAAATGTATTGTTATCTTTTGGAGTAATCAATGAAGTCTTATTTTTGAAGTCCATAAACCCCTTATAATGAACAAGTCCATTTATCTACTCCTGCTTTTATTGCTTTCCCTTGGTTGCGAAAATGACCATAAACTTACTTTTGAAACCCAGCAGCTGGAAGGCCAATCATGTGGGGATTGCCCAGAGGTTCAGATTTCCCTGCCAAAGGCCTTGGATGAAACCAGTTTAGCCGATGCCATTAATACTGCCTTGGAGGAAGAAGTCATAGCCATCCTCTCTTGGGACGAGGATAAAGAAATCGAAACAATGGGAGATGCCATCAATTCTTTTTCAGGGAGTTTCAAGGAGCTTAAGAACAAATTTCCCGATGAAACTGTGGGATGGGAAGCCAAGATCAATTGCGATGTTGCTTTTGAGGACAAGTCTATTCTAACCTTGGTAATGAATGCATACACTTTTACCGGAGGCGCTCACGGATATAGCTCCGTAACCTTCCTCAATTTTGATAAAATTAAGGGACAAGAAGCGGAACAGTGGGAACTTTTTGATGATGAAGAGGGTTTTGTAAACTATGCAGAAACCAAATTTCGAATCCAGGAAGATGTACCTCAAGACACAAACATAAATGGCACGGGATTTATGTTTGAGGGCGACCATTTTCATCTCTCTGAAAATCTGGGCTATACCCAAGACGGCATACAGTTGATATACAATCAGTATGAGATTGCCTCTTATGCGGATGGCCCAAAAATCCTGACCATACCCTTCGTGGAAGCCAATAAATATCTGAAACGACCGGTTAAAAACTAGAGCTTATGCCCTTAAGACCTTTTGAATGGCCAAGATCGCCCCGAGATGTATCCCATCGTGAAAAGTTAAAAATGCAATGGCGTCCTCTACGGTTTCAAGACCAACTTTTGGGGTGGTTATATAGGATTCAAAATTGGTAAACAAGCCTTCCGCGTAGTCTTTCTGCATTTGCTCCACGGTACTAATAATATATTCCGAGACTTTGTTGAATTCGGATTCGGACGGGACACCGTCAGGTACAGTTCCCTTCCTGTACTTGTCTATCAGTTCTTCTTCAATATCAAAATCCACCCCGCTGAGCTTATAAATCAATAATTGTTGTGTGACCATGGCATGGGCAATGTTCCACCAAATATTGTTCTTAAAACCATTTGGAATTCGAAACAAATCTTCTTTCGGGGTTTGGTCCAAAAAGCACTTGAAGATGATTCGATTCTTTAGGAGGATGTCAAATTGTTTTTCCATTTCAGGGATTTGTCACAAATTTAACATATCTATAAATATAAATATGTAAATGTTTTATAGTTTTGTTAAGCAATACTGATAACAAGGTATTATTTTTTTGTTTTATAAATCGATATTTATGAATATCTAAATGTGAAATGTATGGAAAACTGTATTAGCTGTACTTGCATAGAGCAACCCGTCAAGATATCGTTCCGACAAGTATTAAATGAACGTATCACAAAATTTCTTACGTCCTTTACCCTGGATGGCGCAGAGGACAGGTCAAAAATCAAATAAAGTAGATTTAGCATGAAAACAATTGGGATGATTGGGGGAATGAGTTGGGAATCCTCCAAAATTTATTACCAGCATGTCAATCAAATGGTTAGGAAAGGCTTGGGTGGTTCCCATTCGGCCAAAACCGTCCTTACTTCCGTGGATTTTGATGAAATAGAGCAGTTTTCCTTTTCAGGGGATTGGGATAAAATTGGCGAATCCATGGCAAATGAGGCCGCAAAATTGGAAAGAGCCGGTGCAGATATGGTGGTGCTTTGCACCAACACCATCCATTTGGTGAGTGACCATATCACCAATTCAGTTTCCATTCCATTTCTGCATATTGCGGACGCCACAGGAGAGGCGATTGAGAAAAAGGGTCTGAAAAAAGTGGCACTCCTAGGTACCAAGTTCACCATGGAAAAAGACTTCTATACCAAAATCCTTAAGGAAAAATTTGGTTTGGAGATTCTGGTTCCAACCAATGCCGAAATGGACATCCTGCAATCCATTATTTATAACGAACTGGTCAAGGGAGTCTTTACAGAAGCGTCTAAAAAGCAATGCTTGGAAATCATTGCAAAATTAATTGGCCAAGGGGCGGAAGGCGTAATTTTGGGGTGTACAGAATTGCCCATTCTTATCCCGTCGGAAGAAATAGCGGTTCCATCTTTTGATACCACTAAAATACACGCCCAGAAAGCAGTGGATTTTGCGCTGTCTTAATTTCAAATGCACGACCTTTGATTGAATTATTGGATAATTATGGATTCCCATGTTCTTGGGAATCACAACTCTGAAAAATGAAAAAAATATACCACCTAGGAAGCTGCTCCACCTGCCAACGTATCCTTAAAGATTTGGAACCATTGGATGGCGTTGTGCTGCAAGAGATAAAATCGGAACCCATGACCGCTGAGCAAGTTGAACAGATGGCACAATTGGCCGGGAGTTACGAAGCGCTTTTCAGCAGACGGGCCATGTTGTTCAGGCAAAGAGGTCTTCATGAACAAAAGCTCACGGAAGAAGACTACAAAAATCTGATTTTGGAGCATTATACCTTTCTAAAAAGACCGGTATTGCTCTTGGAGAATCAAATTTTTGTTGGGAATTCCAAAAAGGTGGTAGAAGCCGCCAAAGCCGCGCTACATTCATGAACAAACGCACCCTAGCTTTATTGGCCGCCTTGGGGGCTACCACCATCTATGGTCTTAACCATACCATAGCCAAGGGAGCCATGCCCGACTACGTGGGTCCATATGGGTTTATCATGTTGCGCTTGGGGGGTGCCTCCATCTTATTTTGGGCCATTTCGTTTTTGGGACCCAAGCAGCGTATTGAAAAAAAGGACTGGCTCCATATTCTGGCATGTTCACTTTTGGGGATGGCCATTAATATGCTGGCCTTTTTCAAAGGATTGCAATTGTCCACTCCCATTAACAGCTCGGTGCTGGTGACCATCACCCCCATTATTGTGGTGGTGCTATCGGCCTTGTTCATTAAGGAAAAAGTGACTTTGAACAAGGGATTGGGAATCTTCCTTGGTTTTGTTGGGGCTTTGGGTTTGATTTTATTTGGGGCTGAAATCCGACAAGATGCACCCAATATTCCCCTGGGCAACATACTTTTTGTACTGAACGCAACGGTATATGGTTCTTATTTGATCTTGGTAAAAAAGCTGCTTGAAAAGTACCATCCCCTTACCCTGATGAAATGGCTTTTCACCATCGGTTTTGTAATCGCCTTTCCAGTGACCTACCCGGAATATTCCCAAATTGAATGGGCTACTCTACCCCTGTGGGTATATGGGGTAATCGCTTTTGTGGTTATCGGGACTACCTTTATGACCTATCTATTTAATGTGTTTGCCCTTACCCAATTGAGAGCCTCTACGGTAGGTGCCTTTGTATATTTACAGCCGCTTATAGGTATCCTTTTTGCACTCTTCTCCGGCAAGGACCAATTGACAACCGTCAAAATTCTAGCTACGGTCTTGGTGCTTTTGGGAGTATATTTGGCCAGTAGAAAACCTAAGACAGGTCCTTAGGCACTTTGGCATACTTTCGGGTATCCTCCTTGGTCAACACCCTAAAATCTGTTGCTTTTTCCTGACTTTTGAAAACTTCCAAAACTTCAATTGGAAGTGCCGTGAGTTTTCGGGTTTCCATATTGATCCAAGAAAAAAGCATCTCACAATGCGAGAGGTGTTTTCCATTGCTGTCGTAAAAATTGTGATGGAATTCCACAAACATACCATCCTCGCTCATGCCCTTGAGTTCCAAAGAAACCTTAATGGGCTTTCCTGGAAAGACTTCCTTAAAATAGTAGATATGCTCATAAAACACCACTGGGCCTATGCTATATTTCACAAACTCCTTGTGCCCAAAGCCAATTTTGGTCATGTAAGACATTCGGGTGTGACTCATAAAATTGATATAAGCCGAATTGGCCAAATGCCTGTTGGCATCCAAATCGTTCCAGCGTACCTCGAACTCCTTAAAAAACATAGGCTGATTATTTGTTATGCATGCATAATATTTGTAAAATTACCATACTTTTCAGAAATGGATCCCATCTGAAGGCACAATTAACCTTAAATTTAAAACTCCAAGAAAGTTATCATGAGTCAGAAAGCTGAATTTATCCAAGATTTAAGTTTACCGGCCATTGCGGCACCCATGTTTCTAATTTCCGGGCCGCGATTGGTTATTGAATGCTGTAAAAATGGGATTGTGGGTACTTTCCCTGCTCTTAACCAAAGAACCAGTGAAGGCTTTGAGGAATGGCTCATCGAAATTAAATCGGAACTCAAAAAATTTGAAGAGGAAACGGGTAAAAAGCCCGCTCCTTTTGGGGTTAATCTAATTGTGCATCCTACCAACCCTAGATTGGAGGCCGATGTGAAACTCTGCATGAAACACAAGGTTCCCTTGGTCATTACCTCTCTTGGTGCGGTAAGCATGGTGGTCAATGCCATTCACAGCTACGGCGGTCTGGTATTTCATGACATCATTAAAAAAAGGCATGCCGAAAAAGCGGCTGAAGCAGGCGTGGACGGGCTTATTTTGGTCTCAGCAGGAGCTGGAGGACATGCTGGAAACATCAACCCTATGAGTCTGGTGGCAGAAGTGAAAAAAATGTTCGACAAAACCATTATCCTTTCCGGCTGCATCAGTACAGGCAAGGATATTGCCACCGCCATGCAAATGGGAGCCGATTTGGCCTATATGGGTACGCGTTTTATCAATACGGAAGAAAGCAAGGCTCCGGAAGAATACCGCAAGATGATCATTGAAGCGGGGTCAAGCGATGTGGTTTATACGGCAGCCATATCGGGTGTGCATGCCAACTTTTTGGCCGCCAGTTTAAAAGCCGCTGGCATTTCTGAGGAAGATTTGAAAAAAGACCACAAAATTGATTTCGGGAAAGAACTGGATACCGAAGCCAAGGCATGGAAGACCATCTGGTCTGCCGGGCACGGGGTTACCACGATTGACAACGTACTTCCCGTTTCGGAACTTGTGTCAACTTTAAAATCGGAGTTTAAAACCGCTATTGAAGAACAGGCCCAATTGCTGGAGCGCTACCCCAAGTACTAAGCGCATTTCTTACTTTTCTTTTGTATTTTGGGTAGACCAAAAACCATCTGAAGAAATATGTACATTAAAAGAAACATAGGCTGGGCGCTTATCTTAAGGTTTGCCTGGAGAAAGTTAATTTTCTTTACCGTCTACGCCTCCATTGTATTTTATCTCTATTATTTTTTGAACTGGACCCATATCGATATTCCCTTTGAGCCCATTTCGGTAATAGGTATTGCTGTTGCGTTTTACATCGGTTTTAAAAATAGCCAGAGCTATGATCGCTTTTGGGAAGCCCGAAAAATATGGGGCGGTATCGTAAACTATTCAAGAACTTGGGCCAACAACGTTTTGAGTCTGGTGGAAAACGACCGCGATGCCCAAATTGTTCTTATCCATAGGCATATTGCTTGGATCAACGCTTTGCGTATCCAATTACGGCAACCTACCAGCTTTTCCAAAAAAGAAAATCGAGCGGTGGAACGATTGTTTGATCGCCATGGCGAAAGAAATCCTGTTTGCAGTGGAATGGATCATTTATTGGGACCCCAGGAAGTGGATTCCATTGAAAATAGGAAAAACGTTGCCACGCATCTTGTGAAAAAACAGGGCCTCCATCTAAAAAAGTTGTTGGCCGAAGGCAAAATCACCGAATTCGACAAACAAATCTTTCATGGCAATTTGGAGGAAATGTATAACCTGCAAGGCAAGTGTGAACGAATCAAAAACACTCCATTTCCCAGACAATATGCCTATTTCAGTACCGTTTTTACCTGGATATTTTTACTGCTACTCCCTTTTGGTTTATTGAACGTATTTGCTACGGAACTTAAAGAATTGGAAGTAGGTAACAATTGGTGGTATATTGTTTTGATGATCTTTTTTTCCATTCTAATTTCCTGGATTTTCTCCACCATGGAGAGTGTGGGCAGTAACAGCGAGGATCCCTTTGAAGGACGTATTAATGATGTTCCCATGACTGCCTTATGCCGGACCATCGAAATTGACCTTAGAGATATGTTGGATGAACAAAACCTGCCTCCAAAAATCCAACCTATGCATAATATTCTGTATTAATGCCGCAGGTTTCCTCCACTTATAAGCCATCGCTTTTTTTTAGAAATGGGCACTTGGCCACTATCTACAATGGTCTTTTTAGAATAGTGAAAGGCGTTGCCCAAAAGAGGGAGCGGATAACACTTTCTGATGGGGATTTTTTGGATTTGGACTGGAGCTTTGCTCCAAATACTTCCCAAAAACTGGTGGTTTTGTTGCATGGCTTGGAAGGGGATGCCCAACGGCCCTATATCACGGGGAGCGCCAAGCTGTTCAACACTAAAGGATTTGATGCTTGTGCAGTTAATTATCGGGGGTGCAGTGGGGAACCCAATTCAAAATATCGATCGTACCATAGCGGGGCCACTGAAGATTTGAAAGAAGTTCTTGATCATATAATATCAACAAAGAACTATGAGGATATTTACTTAAAGGGATTTAGTCTTGGCGGTAACCTGGCGCTCAAATATCTGGGAGAGGGCAATGTGATTCCAATGGAAGTCAAAGCTGCCGTGGCTGTATCTGTACCTTGCAGTTTGCAAAGTTCATGCGAAAAGCTATTGACGTTTGAAAATATTCTGTACGCCAAAAGATTTAAAAAACACTTGATTGCCAAGCTCAGGCAAAAGCAAAAAATGTTTCCCCATTTAATTTCCAATGTGGATATAAAGGCCATAAAGACCCTAAAGGATTTTGACGACATCTACACCAGCAGGGCACATGATTTTAAAGATGCACTTGACTATTACACCCAGTGCAGTTGCCTGCAATTTTTACCTTCCATTCAAGTTCCCAGCCTGATCATTAATGCTGCTGATGACTCCTTCTTGGGCCCAGAATGCTACCCTTATGCGGAAGCCGAACAGAACCAAAACATCCATTTGGAAATTCCCAAACATGGAGGACATGTCGGCTTTTGGGGTCAGAACGGAACTACCTATACCGAAGCCAGAGCCTTGGAGTTTTTTAGTTCACACTGACTTCAAGTACCTTGTTAGTTGTTATAGACGTCAAAATAAAGGGGTAAAAAGTTCTCCGCTATTTATATATCTTAGTAGCTGCAAATTCAACTAACTACAACACAATCTACTGAAATGAAAAAAATACTCCTGTTTTTATGTTTAGCTGCCTTTGTAGCAAGCTGTGGCGGAAAGAAAGAAGAAAAGAAGGACGGTTTTGAAGTAAGTCGTTCCAAAGCCGAGGACAAAAAGGCGGATGCCAGCGAAGGTGTTCCAGTGGACTTGGACAACAAAGGTGTTGGACCCATCAAAGAACTTACTTTCGCGGATGAGATAGATCAAGAAATGGCAGCTCGTGGGGAGGCTAGTTTCAACTCCATCTGTGTGGCATGTCACATGGTTGATCAACGCATGATTGGCCCGGCCATGCAAGGTGTTTACGAGCGCAGAAGCCCTGAGTGGGTCATGAACATGATGCTCAACCCTGATGTTATGCTACGGGAAGACCCAATTGCAAAGGCTTTGTTGAAAGAATATAACAATGCCATCATGCTCAACCAAAACCTGACCGAAGAACAGGCTCGGGATTTGGCGGAATACTTGCGTACGCTTTAAGCGCAAGGGCGATATAGGTAACGGTTCCCAATTATTGGGAATTCGGTTTGGTATTTCTAAACTTTCTTCGAGAAAGGATTTAGGGATTCACTTAAGATATTCTAACACATGAAAACCATTCTGCTTGCATTTGTTAGCTGCCTCTTTTTTAATGCCCTCCACTGTCAAAGTTTATTGGGAGCTTGGGAGAATGTGTACACCAGTGAAGAGGGACAGGCCATAAAAAATGTGGTCATCTTTTCCCAAGGATTCCAAGTAGCCACTTGGTACGATGCCAATACAGGAGCCTTTATCAGCACCAATGGTGGGGGTTGGGAGTTAAACGGTACTATGTTGACCGAAACGGTGGAATTTGACACTAAAAATCCGGATAGGGTCGGAACCCAAATCAGTTTTGAAATTGTTTTGACGCAAGATTCCCTTAAAGTAAAAGATGGTGAGCGTACATGGAATCGATTGGACGATGGTGCTCCTGGTGCGTTAGCTGGAGCCTGGCTCATGTCTGGGAGAAAAACAGATGGGACTTTACGGCACCGTGACACCAACAGGCCAAGAAAAACCATGAAAATTTTATCAGGCACCCGTTTTCAATGGATTGCCTATAATACCGAAACCAAACAATTCATGGGAACCGGGGGCGGAACGTATACCACCGTTGACGGCAAGTACACGGAAAACATCAAATTTTTCTCCAGGGATAACACTCGGGTTGGGGCAAGCCTTGAGTTTGACTTTGACCTAAAAAATGGTGACTGGCACCATTCAGGGTTCAGTAGCAAGGGTGCTCCTCTTTATGAGATTTGGAGTTTACGAAAGCAATGAAAATCAATCCTAACATAAACATAATTGATGTCATCAAAACGCCCAAGACGTTAATCCTTTGGTTGTTTTTATGGGTTCTGCCATTCCATTCCTTTTCGCAAAGCGAAGAAAAAACAGCGTCCTATTTTGTGGCCCTATACACCCTTGGTGAAAACTGGGATACGGAAAAACAACCTCATGAACAAGAATATTTTAAGGAACATTCATCCTTTTTAGCCCAACTTCGCAAGGAAAAGAAAATCTCTTTGGGAGCACGTTATAGTGATACAGGAATGTTGATTATTCTTGGAAAGGATCTACAGGAGGTGACAGGTATGCTTCATAAGGATCTGGCTATTCAACATAAACTTTTTAAGTTGGAAATTCATCCCTTTACTCCCTTCTACAAAGGATGCATTGAATAGCCAATAAACGCACCCTTAAGTCTGACTTAGCCCTATGAAAATTCAGTTCAAAAAAAGAAAAGGCAAAGCCAGTATACTCAACTGTATTAGGGAGGATGGCAGTGTTACTTGGGCCCAAATACATCCAAATTTTGAAGTCCATGACCTTGCCCATTATGCCGCGGAAACCGTTTTGGGCTTTAAAAAGGCCTTTTACGGATTGCTGTCCGATGGGTTCAATATTGAGGATTTTGAATTGCCACGGGATAAAAGACCTGAAGCGTTGGTTCCTGCAAACCTACCTCCTGAATCTTTACAAACCGAGCACCTGGTGAACCTGTTGTTGACCAACCTTCAATCTGGCGGGGGGCATATAGATCTAATCCCAACCTTAAAAGAGATTTTGGCTCGGGAAGGTTTACCTTATCCCCATGGTCTTAACACCGATTCCTTAGCTGAAATTCAACAATCCCTTAATGACTTGTTGGCACAATGGGAAGCATTGGGTGAGGGTGAAACCTTGGAATTATCCTTCGTCAAGTAATCTTATATGCTAAATGTTTGTCAAAACGCTGGGCGGTAACATCCAAAACGGTTAATTTGATTCCTTATTTATATGTATATGATAACCAAGAAACCTCTCGTCAGTACTTTAGTGCTGTTCCTTTCCCTATTTTTATGTAACCCAATGAGTGCGCAGGAAGAATTACCGTATCACAAAATTCCGGATTATCCCGAGGACTATAGTCCCGGAAATGTTGCTGCCCGAATGATAGATGGTCTGGGCTTTCGATACTATTGGGCAACAAAAGGTCTAACCCAAAAAGACCTGGAGTACAAACCATCCGAAGATGGCAGGGCCAGCATAGAGACCTTGCGCCATATTCACGGTATGTCCAAAATGATCTTGAATGCGGCCGATGCCACACCCAACGTCAGAGTGGAAAATCCGCCAGAGCTTTCCTTTGAAGAGCTTAGGAGGGAAACCTTGTTGAACCTAAAAACCGCCAGTACCAAAATGCTTGGGAAACAGGCTAACGATTTTGAAGCCACGGGCGTAGTTTTTCAACGTGGTGACCAAGAGTCCAAATATCCTTATTGGAATTTGATCAATGGCATGCTTTCGGATTGTATTTACCACGCTGGTCAAATTACCTTGATGCGCCGAGCATCTGGCAATCCAATTCACCCAAAAGTTAGTATGTTCAATGGTAGACTTAGAAGTTAGAAGGCTCTGGTAAGCTTGTAACAAAACTTGGTTTTAACTACTAATAGATAAAACGATGTTCCATGGGCTCTGCAAGTCAACCAATGTTAGTAGTAAAAGCAAATCGTGCTTTATTAAAAAAGAGGCGAAGCTATAGTGATATTCGGGAGGCCTATGAAGGATATGCAAGTGAGACCAAACTCCAATTCAAAGAGCTTACTCCATTTGAACAAAAGAAAATTAGGGATCAGATCATAGCTCAGGCCAAAAGAGAGCGATTTAAGGAAATTCAATTATACCTCATCACCTTTATTGTTCTTAGCACCCTAATATTGATTGGATATCTTATTTTATCGAGTTAACTAGGGCTACATTTTACTTAACACTGTCCGCAACTACCTTGTAGGTTGGGTCTTCAAGCACATTTACCTCGATAATGTCCTCCGCGTTTTTCAAAAGACGGATACAGTCTTTACTCAAATGTCTTAGGTGTACTTTTTTACCCGCTTTGGCATAACGCTCCGTGATTTTGTTCAGGGCTTCAATACCAGACATGTCTGCCACTCGGCTTTCCCTAAAATCGATGATAACCTCAACAGGGTCGTTTTGCACATCAAACTTTTCAGCGAACAAGGTGGTGGAACCAAAGAAAAGTGGGCCATAAATTTCATAGTGTTTAACCCCATCTTCATCTACATGTTTTCTGGCTCTAATGCGCTTGGCGTTCTCCCAAGAATATGCCAAAGCCGAGATAACAACCCCCAATAAAACCGCAATGGCCAAATTATGGGTTATGGCCGTGATCAAAGTCACCAAAACCATTACAATCACATCAGAATTGGGCATTTTACGGAAGGTTTTAAAACTGGCCCATTCAAAAGTTCCAATGGCAACCATAAACATAAGCCCAACTAAGGCGGCCATCGGCAATCGCTCAATAAGGCTACTTCCAAACATAATAAACACCAAGAGCATTACTGCCGCAGTGATTCCTGAAAGCCTTGCCCTGGCACCTGAGGAAGTGTTGATCAAACTTTGACCGATCATGGCACAACCACCCATTCCAGAAAGGAAACCAGAAAGTATGTTTGCCGTTCCTTGAGCTACGCACTCCTTGTTTCCACTACCTCGGGTTTCGGTAATTTCATCAATAATGTTCAAGGTCAGCAAGCTCTCAATTAAACCTACTCCGGCAACAATGGCTGCATAGGGAATGATAATTAGGAACGTGTCCATGGTCAATGGTATTTTGGGAATGGACAAGGGTGGGAATCCCCCTTTTATACTCTCTCCTTCCTGCATGGTGTCGGCAACCGTGAGGGTATCAATCCCAAAACCGATAACAATGGCCGAGACTACTATTATGGCCAATAAGGAGGACGGAACTGCCTTGGTCAACTTGGGAAAGCCCCAAATAATGAGCATGGTGAGCAAAGTCAAACCCAACATGGTGTAGAGTGCTGATCCAGATAAGAGATCGCTAGTTCCCTTCACATAGAAATTTGGGAATTGGGCCATAAATATGATAATCGCCAAACCATTGACAAACCCGAACATCACCGGATGTGGTACCAAGCGAATAAATTTTCCCAATCGAAGTAGTCCAGCCAAAATCTGTATGCCTCCTGCTATGATCACCGTGGCAAAAGTGTAGTTCAAAATTGTGGTTGGGTCTATTCCGGGAAAGGTCTGTTTAAGCTCCAAGATCAAGCCTACAAAAATTACAGCTACTGCACCTGTAGCTCCAGAAATCATACCAGGACGACCGCCCAAAATGGAAGTCACCAAGGCCAAAACGAACGCAGCGTACAATCCTGTCAAGGGAGAAAACCCAGGAATCAAAGCAAAGGCAATGGCTTCTGGTACCAAGGCCAAGGCAACGGTCAATCCTGAAAGCACTTCGGTTCGGTAGTTTACCTTTTGGGAAAAGTCGAAAAGATTGAGATACTTTTTCATAGCTCCTGTTTGAAGGCGGCAAAAATAGCACTATTCAGCTTATGACACGAATCCCAATGAGGGATTTCACGAATTCATGATCCCAAGCTCAAGAAAATCACTATTTCGGAAGATAATATGCTGATTTCTAAAAAATTCCGCTTGTGCTACCACCATCAATTTTAATGGCCGCTCCATTGGTGGCTGCGGCAAGGGGGCTTGACAAATACGTAATGGTATGGGCTACTTCATCCACGGATGCAAAACGCTGTAAAAGCGATGACGTCCGTACATCCTTAAAAAAATCCGCTTCTACCTCCGCTTTGGTTTTTCCCATTTTTTCTGCCTCAGTTTCCAAAAATCGCTCTGCTCCTTCGGAGAGGGTGGATCCAGGTAAAACCGAGTTAATGGTGACTCCTGTACCCTTGGTCAATTGAGCCAGTCCTTTGGAAATGGCCAGCATAGCTGTTTTTGTAGTGCTATAGGCCAACATATCTGGAGGCACCAAGGAAGCACATTCGCTGGAGACGAATAGTATGCGGCCCCAATTGCGTTCCAACATTTTGGGCAGAAGCAATCTGGACAAACGTACCCCACTCATCACGTTGACCTCAAACTGCCGATACCAATCCTCGTCCTTCATTTGGAAAAAGGATTCTGCCTTATAAATTCCAATATTGTTAATTAGAATGTCTACCTCGGGTAGTTGATCCAGGAGTTGCTCTATATCATCTCGATTTTCAAAATCTGCTGCAATGCCATTCACTTTACCATGGGGGATTTCTTTTTGTAAATTTTCCATGGCCTTCTCCAGCGACTTTGATGATCTACCATTTAGGGTGACCTCAGCTCCTTCTGCCAACATGCTTTTGGCCAAGGCAAAACCAATCCCCGCAGTTGATCCTGAAATAAATGCTTTTTTGCCTTTTAACTGTAAATCCATAATTAACCTGCTAATCCCAATGGACTAAAGACAGCCCATAAAATCAAGACCAAAACAATCAACACTATGGTCAATACCATATCTCTTGAGCGTTCCTTGGAAGGAAGTTTGTCCTTTTTCTGAAAGGTAACCAGCCTCAATGCCTCATCCGATTTGGGCAAACCTGTTTTGCTGACCAAGGCCAATACCAAGGCACAAAACACAAATAGGAAAAGAGCAAAATGTAGAAAGTTGATGTCCAGAAAGAAAGCTAAGATGGAGCCTTCGCCCACCATCAAGATTCCTTCTTTGGCCATAAATTCCGTTACCAAGCGAAGTATCCCCAAAAAGAAGCCAGACCAAAGCGCCACGATGGCGCCCTTGGCATTGATCCACTTGTAAAAGAGTCCGAATAAAAATACTGCTGCTATTGGAGGTGAAATGTAGGCCTGCACACTTTGCAGATAATGGAATATTCCCCCACCCATCAAGGTTTTCATGAAGGGAATCCACCCTAGGCTTACAATGACCAAAACCACGGTAGCCAACTGACCAAACCTGACCAAGTTTTTATCTGAAGCTTGTGGTCTGTACTGCTTGTAAAAATCCATGGTCAAGAGCGTGGAACTTGAATTAAACGCTGAAGACAAAGAGCTCATCAAAGCGGCCAAAAGTCCTGCAATGGCCAAGCCTTTTAATCCCAATGGCAAAAAATTGGTGATCATGGCCGGTAGGGCTTGGTCTGCATTTTCCAAGGCAAAATTGATCTCCCCTTTTTGCATCAATGCGTATGCGATCACCCCAGGAATAAAAAAGATAAATACCGGCAACAGTTTTAAATATCCGGCAAATAATGCGCCCTTTCTGGCATTGGATACATCCTTTGCGGAGAGGGTACGTTGCACAATATATTGGTCCGTACACCAATACCAAATACCAAGTATGGGTGCTCCAAAGAGCATTCCTGTCCAAGGGTATTCTGTATCCGTCATGGGCCGCCATAAATTAAAAAAACGTTCCGTTGGAGGATTGCCCTCAGTGTTTGCGGCCAAATCCAAAGTACTTATAAGACCTTCCCATCCCCCTAACTGGTGAATCCCGAACAAGGTAACCGCAATGGTTCCCAACAATAGAATCACAGCCTGAACCATATCGGTATATATAACCGCCTTCAATCCACCTAAAACGGTGTAAAATCCTGTAGCCAATACGGTAACAATAGCCCCAGTCCAAAAGGGCACTCCTATGGTTTCAAAGACCAGCGCACCAGCAAATATGATCAGGGAAATTTTGGTGATCACATAGGCCAAAATAGAGACTATGGAGAGGTAATTACGACAGGCTTTGGAGTATCTTTTCTCCAAAAACTCCGGCATGGTATATACTCCCGTTCTAAGATAAAAGGGAACAAAGACCCATCCCAAAAGGATAAGCACCAGGGCTGCCAAAATTTCAAAATTGGCCATGGGCATGTTCGCTCTTGCCCCAGCTCCAGAGACTCCCAAAATAATTTCGGAACCAATATTGGATGCAAAAAGAGATGCTCCCACCACCAGCCATCCTTGGTCACGTCCTGCCAAGAAATAATCCGCCGCGGCGCCAGAGCCACCTTTGCCTTTTGATGCCCATTTGGCAATCCATAAAATAATTCCAAAATAAACAAGGATAATAAGTATATCCCAACTACTAATATTGGTTAACATAGAGGTTTGGTTTGGTCAATGCTTAAAGTTACCAGTTTTTTAAACCCAATAACTTTTGTCCCAGATCGGTAAGTTCTGCGGTTCCATATTTATCCCTTTCCCAATTCCGTGGATCACCTGGAAAAGCATATCCTTCGGGAGCCACACGGTTCTTCCACGAATTGATGCGCCATTGTCTCAATTCCTCGTTTTCCTCCTCTGCCGGCATCATGGAAATGTATTGGGCAATCCTAACTTTGTTCTTGGATTTATTGGGCCTGATACCATGGGGTTCCGTACTGTTGAATATCAACAAATCCCCTGCCTCCATCTTTACTTTAACAATTTTATCTTCCAATCCTTCCAAGTCCGGCTGAAAGTGATCACGATCTTCGGGCTGTTTCAATTTCCAGGTATCATAATTTCGGTACAGCCAAGGAATACATTGGAAACCTCCCATGTTCTCATCCGTCTGGTCTGCCAGGGCCAAAACCCCTTGAACATTTTGTGGTCGGGTCTCCGGATCATAATCCCAATGGATGAATCCTTTTTTCTCCACACCAGGTGGTAATGGGAAATTCAAATTGGCACGGTCAATGGTTACCCAAAGTTTTTCTGTGCCCCAAACATCAACAAAGGCATCATACACTCTTGGCATTTGTCTGTTGTTCCATAAATGCTGATGGTTATACACCTCTACCATTCCCGTTCCGGTGAGTTCCTTCATTTTCATTTCTGCCCTCGCGGGTGCGTACCAAGTATTGGGGTCGTTGGGATCTTTTTCATCAAATTCCCATATAAAATCGGCCGTGGCCTTTGCTTGCTCCTTCGGAATGGCATTTTTTATTACGATATAGCCGTTGTGAATCCAAAAGTCCCAATCTTCTTCTGAAAGTACCCGAAGTGACTTTCCATTAGATCGGTCATTTAGTCTGATCTTACTGCTGGTTGCTGTGGATGGATTTCCTGGAATTTCCTCGTGAGCCTTATTGGCCATCTCCATTTTTGCTTCTTTTTCCATGTTTTCTATTTTTTCCGTTTCTAAATTCTATGGGATAAAACTAGATAGCACCTTAGGGTTTCTCAACCTTCATATTGATATAAATTTGAACTATATTGATAATTTAAAGTAAAATCCATATTTTAATGGGTATAAAAGTGAAAATTGAAAATTCAATTAGAGACCATAGCACCCAATACCAAAAGTCCATTCCGACTTTTGCACCTCCCACGTTTGAACCATTTGTTCTATTGGCATTTTCATCCGGAGTACGAGTTGGTCTATATTGAAGGCGCCAGCGCCACCCGACATGTAGGGGACAGTATTTCCAATTTTGAGGACAGTGACCTGGTCTTTATTGGCTCCAACATTCCCCACTTGAATTTTGATTACGGGGTGCAAACGGATTACATTAAGGAAGTACTACACATTAAGCCCAGCTTTAAGGAAGAGCTGTTGACCAACATTCCAGAACTGGAATCCATCAATGAGCTCTTTGAAAAATCCAAATATGGAATAGTGTTCACTGGGGATACCAAAAAGCGAATTGGGGAACGATTGAAAGAACTGCATTTGCTTTCCCCTTTTGACTTGTTTATGGAATCCATCCATATTTTAAAGGAACTTGCCAGTAGCAACGACTATTTTTTATTGCACGATTATCCGTTCGTGAATCGCTATCGAAAAAAAGAGCAGGCACGATTAAGGGACTTACATGCTTTTGTGGATAAGAACTATCAACGAAAAATTGAAACAGCCGAGGTGGCAGAACTATGCAATCTGGGCAAAGAGGCCTTTTGCAGATATTTTAAAAAGAGTACCGGAAATACCTTTACCAATTTTTTAAACCAGTACCGTATCAGTCAGGCCAAAAGGTTACTACTTATAGGGAAGAATGTGAGCGAAACTTGTTACGAATGTGGATTTGAAAGTCTTTCATACTTCAACAGGACTTTTAAAAAAATAAGTGGGGAAAATCCATCCGATTTTAAAAGACAATATTTGGTCAATCTTAAAAGGAAGGTTTAACTTTTTACTATAGGTATAAAAGAAGAACCGCCCCAAGCTGAGAACTTGAGGCGATTCTTAACTAAATAACCAACCAAAAAACTTGTCTAAATAGTCGAACACTATATTTTCTCCTTACATTTTTCTTTGCCTTGTTACGTTCATTAAGGAAGATTTAACTTTTGAACGCTTTTTTCCCACTTTGTCTCCAGACTTCAAAAACTCGATATATCCTCTACCTTGAAACTCATAAACCGTTTCGCTGTCCACATGGTACAACTCTATGGTACTATCATCTATAACGTATAGCTCAAAATAGTCATTGCCCAAAAAGTCATAATCCAGTGTTAAAGTTTTGAGGGTGGGATCGTTTGCCACATCAAATATTTCATAATCCCCTTCAAAATCCCATTGCAGATTTGATACTGAGGTTCCTGAACCATCCACAGAGGATCTAAAAAAGTCTCCATCCGTTCCAGATAAAAATTGAAGGAAGTTCTCATCATCAAAATCATTGATTGCCCCAACTTCACTGGTGTAGGTCTTTTCCCATGCCTCATATTCCTGTAAAAAGTAATGAAGGTTGTCGTAGAATATTTGGTCATAATCAAAACTGTTTCGCTGATACCCTCTAATGATATATGAAGTATCCGAACGGGAATCGTACAATTCCAAGGTGTTGTTATTGACCGCAAAAACGTCCAGCACCCAAACCCCGTCTATATCATGGTCAATTTCGACAGCGCCAAACAAGGTTCCGTAGTTACCAACATCTATTCCCAATCCATTCCCAGTTTTTCCTATGCCTACTAGGTTATTATTGGCCCTAATGGTTCCATAATCAAACGATATGGTAAAGGCCCGTTGCAAAAAAGGAACTTCCCCGCTTCCTTTGGTTGCATTGATATCCACATACCATAAATCATAAGATTCCAGAACCAAGGCTGTATTAACTGGTGATTCTTCGATAAAGTCATCTTCAAAGACAACATCTGTATAGCAAGAGCTGGCCAAAAGGCTTATAATTAAGCTTCCAAAAAGTAGTTTTCCCATTTTCATAATCTGGACGTTTTGATTCAATTGGTATAAACCAAGCACCATGCCAAAACCATAACCTTCTGATAATCAAGAGTTAATAGGTGGTTCAATATATTTTTTAGCTTTGCTTCCAAATTAGATGGATGGACAAAAAACTTCGTTTTGGAGTCATTGGAGGTGGTAGTTGGGGAACTGCCATTGTAAAAATGTTGGTGGAAACCCAAGATCAAGTGGCTTGGTATATGCGCAGTGAATCAGCTATTGATCATATTCTAAAGGAAAAGCACAATCCCAACTACCTGAGTTCTGTCGAGTTTGATATTTCCAAGCTTCAACTAAGCAATAACATGAACACCGTGGTTAACGGTTCCGACGTGCTCATTTTTGCTATTCCTTCCGCATTTTTGGAGAGCGAACTCAAAAAACTGTTTTCCTCTTTGGAAGGCAAAATCATTTTCTCTGCCATTAAAGGTATAGTTCCTGAAAGTGGATTGATCGTTGGGGAACATTTTCATGATGTCTATCAAATTCCATTCAAAAATATTGGGGTAATTACCGGGCCATGCCATGCGGAGGAAGTTGCGCTAGAACGTCTTTCTTACCTTACCATCGCCTGCGCGGATGAGCAAAAAGCCCACTGGGTGGCCAATGCCCTTCAAAGTCATTATATCCGAACCAAAATTTCAGATGATATTATTGGCACCGAATACGCTGCCATGCTGAAAAACATTTATGCGATCGCGGCTGGAATCGCCCATGGCCTTGGCTATGGCGATAACTTTCAAAGTGTACTGATGAGCAATGCCATTAGGGAGATGAAACGGTTTATAGACAAAGTCTATAAAATGAAACGGAACATCAACAATTCGGCCTATTTGGGTGACTTGCTGGTCACGGGATATTCTACCTTTAGCCGAAACAGAATGTTCGGGAACATGATCGGGAAGGGGTATACCGTAAAGAGTGCCATGATGGAGATGAACATGGTAGCGGAAGGTTACTATGCCACCAAAAGTGCACACCTCATCAATCAAAACAGAATCAAAAAAACCAAAACCCCAATCATCAATGCAGTATTTCAAGTGCTGTATGAGAAGAAAAATCCGAAAAAAGTCTTCAAAAAGTTGACGGAAAAGCTGAACTAGTTCAGCAAAACATCGTCCGCAATACTTTTGCCCCTGGGTATGGAGTTATCCTGAATGTCGATCGTCAGGGCATCATAGGATTTAATATGTTCTTTGTTTACGATAAAGGACTTGTGAACCCGCCTAAAATTTGAGGGAAGCTGTTCCAGTGTTTTTTTAATACTTCCATAGCTTGTTATCTTGGATTTGTCCTCTAGATGAAAAGTGACGTAGTTTCCCAATCCCTCCACAAAGAGAATGCTATCCACGGGAACTCGGTGTGTTTTTCTATTGGAGCGGATTTCCAAAATCTCACTTTCCAACCTTTTGTTCTTTTCCTGCTCCAAGGCCCACAGTTGAAAAAGTTTTGCGCCTAGTACAAACAGCACCGTGGTATTGATCAACACAATGGCACGCACCAACATCATTATGCTAAAAAGTCCAGCTGAGGAATCGTTCAACAACAACTCCTCATAAAAAAGATGGATAAATACCCTTTGCAACACCCCTCCCAGCAGCAGCGTTAAACCATAGCCCAGGAGAAACTCCTTGTACTTTCTTTGGAGCAAAAATTGCGGCAATAGATAATATAGAGTAATATAAACTGCCAAAATTCGGATGGGCAGCAATACAAACTCCAAATAAAAGGAGGCTAAATAACCTTCCTCGCTCACCCATATCAATCCAAATAATATATAGTACAGTACCCAGAATATACAATGGGTGGCAATCCTTGATCCAAATAGATAAAAGTTGGTATTCGATTTCATGAACAAGCTTTTCCTATATCATTACCAAAGTGGCTTACGTATAAAAAACAAGGCCGTAGGCATAAATTGTCCCTTGTCTAAAATTAGGCAATCTACTTTTAAGGAAATCATAAAACATCAGTCATGAAATACTGTTCCTTATTTATCACTTTATTATTGTTATCCATATCCAATTCCATCCAAGCACAACAACTGGGCAGAAGAAGCTCTTGGGAGGCTAAAATTCAAGGGCCGCAAACGGACAATCCAGGAGCTAAAATCCTAGAAATTGAAGACGACGGCCCGTTGGCCAAATCGGGATTCTTGGTCAATGATTTGATTATTGAAGTCGATGGAATTGCTGCCAACTCTGATGAAAAGTGGACGGAGATATCCTATGGTCTTAGAGCCAAGGTGCCAACTCAAATCAAGGCGATTAGAAATCAGAAATTGATTGAAAAAGAGGTGACTTTCAATCCCATGGAACGGGAAATCCATAAAAATTTGGACACCTATTATGAAGAAGTGACCAGTTCCCACGGTATCACCCAACGCATCATTATCACCAAACCCAAAAAACAGGGGAAACAACCTGCTGTGGTACTCATTGGGGGTCTAAGTTGTTCCAGTATTGAAACCTATCCAGGACGAAAGGGGAATTGGGTGCAGACCATTAAAGACCTAGTAGAAAAATCGGGAATGGTGGTTATGCGCATAGAAAAGCCCGGGGTAGGTGATAGTGATGGAGATTGTAGCCAATCGGATTTTGTAACTGATCTAGCCGGATACCGAGCTGCTATAAAACATTTCAAGACCAAGCCTTATGTGAATCCTTCAAAAATTGTGGTATATGGCTCCAGTATGGGCAGTGCGTTAGCTCCGCTATTGGCCAATGAGTTTGATTTGGCAGGCGTTATTTCTGATGGAACTTTTTTTAAGACCTGGTTTGAACATATGTTGGAAATCGAGCGGCGTCTTCTTCAATTTAAGGGCAATTCAGAATCCGAGATTGTGGATAAAATGAACAAATACTATATCCCACTTTATTATGGAATGTTGATTCAAAAGAAAACCTATCAAGAAGTGGTGGATGAGCAACCTGCCCTTGCAAATTACAATTACCATTCAGCCGCCCACATGTATGGCCGTCCAGTTGCTTATTACCAACAGCTACAGGATTTTGATCTTGCCGGACAATGGGAAAAAGTCAAAGTTCCTGTTAGGATTTTAAGGGGTTCCAACGATTGGATCATGTCCTCATTTGACAACCAAATGATTATCGATGTCCTAAAAAGGAATGGACATAAAGACCATATTTTATATGAGTATCCCGGATTGGATCATTGGAACACCATTCACGAAAACCCCAAAAACTCTTTTGAAGGAAAGCCTGGGAAATGGGACGAGGGAACCATCAACCTTATTGTTAATTGGGCTCGGGAAATAGTGGGTCTAGCTCCCACGGTATCACCATAACACTAAAATTTTGAAGTCCCAACTTTAATAGCATGTAAGTACTTCCCGAGCTCCTTTTTGGCCTTTGGGAACAAAAAGAGCAGTCCGATCATGTTGGGGAAAACCATGGCAAGAATCATGGCATCAGAGAATTTTATCACAGCATCCAAAGTGATGGCTGCACCAAGTATGGTAAACATCAGGAATAAAACCTTATAGCTAAGATCCGTCCACTTACTTCTTCCAAAAAGGTATTTCCAAGCCTGGAGGCCGTAGTAAGACCAGGAAAGAATGGTAGAAAATGCAAAGAGAATCACCGCTATAACCAACACAAATGATGATCCCTGAATGGCATGTTCAAAAGCCTGGGAGGTAAGATTGATTCCCCCAATCCTAGATCCGTCAAGCATCAGAGCTTTGCCGTTGACCACGTCACCATAAACAAACATGCCCTCCATATTAAAGAGGATGATCACTATGGCCGTCATAGTGCAAATCAAGACCGTGTCAATAAAAGGTTCCAGCAGTCCAACCAAACCTTCCGATGCAGCAAAAGGGGTGTTCACGGCAGAATGTGCAATGGCAGATGATCCTGCTCCAGCCTCATTGGAAAAGGCCGCCCTTCGGAAACCCTGAATCATCACCCCAATAAAACCGCCCGTTACGGTAGCTTTGGGACTAAATGCTTCGCTAACGATCAAGGATAGTGCATCATCCACCAATGATATATTGGAACAAATGATAAATATCGCGGCCAACACATAGAGCAAGGCCATAAACGGGACAACTTTACCAGTAACATTGGCGATGCGTTTGATCCCTCCAATAATCACAATTCCCACAAAAATGGCAAATATCATCCCAATAATGGTTCCTGAAGCTTCGTGTTCTATCTGAAATTGACCTATTATTTGTGCTGCTGCTTGGTTGGTCTGAAAGGCATTCCCTCCACCCAAGGATGCGCCAACGCATAGGATGGCAAATACACCCGCCAATAGTTTCCCAAAACTTTTAAATCCTTGCCCCTTTAGCCCCCTGGACAAATAATACATAGGGCCACCAAACACTTTCCCATTTTCATCAATATCCCGATATGCTACTCCCAAAGTACATTCCACAAACTTGGTGGACATACCCAGAAGCCCCGCCAAGATCATCCAAAAGGTAGCGCCTGGGCCACCAATGGAGATGGCTACCGCCACCATGGAGATATTTCCCAATCCAACCGTACCCGATACAGCTGTTGCCAAAGCTTGAAAATGATTGACCTCTCCCTGCTCTCCTTCTGATGCTGCAGCTTCCACTTCATCATACTTCCCCCTGACCACATTGATTGCTACTGGAAAAAGTCGCACATTGATTCCCTTAAAGTAGATGGTAAAGAAGAGAGCACCCATAATGAGGAGAATCAAAACTATGGGGATATTGGCACCACCAATGGGTACCGTGCCCAGTATAAAAGCCTCCCACCAAATGGCAAAGGGCATGAAGGAGTCATTAATCTGCTGATCCAAGCCCTGGGCGGATGAAAGCTGAGGCAAAAAAATAAGTAGGGGCAACAAAAAGAGATGCTTGAATTTCATAGATCCGATTTTCAAATTTTCGGGAAATTGAAAAAAGACGCTATGAATAGAAGCCGTTGTCGGAAAAGCTTATGCCATGTCGGTAAGTCTGTGAACCGACAAATATTTTGTAAGTTGCTGTTTTACAGGAATATGTTTTCTGGTGGAAGAATCATCCGAATCTTTCGATTTCTACTTTCCGACATTTCGAACAAGGTGTTTTTTAGGGGTATTAAATGCTGTTCCCTGCTCCAATTCCCCTTGCCAAAAAGTCCATCCAGAAGTGCATTCAGTAATCGCTTTATTTGATTGTAATCCCCAATATCGTAGTTTTTTTCTCCTGCTGTAAAGTTTTTCGGCTTGATCTCGAGCCAGGATTTCTCGCCTCTTTTGCATCGCTGGGCAAACTCCAAAAGCAACGAATGCAACTTGGGAGTAAGTACAATTTTTCGCTCCTTGGTTCCAGGAAAACCGTTTAACACCACGGTGGACATCCATTTTCCTGATATATCTTTCTCCTTGGAAAAAACCAAACTCAAATGAGCCGATTTGGGTATGATGTTCTCTGCAAGCTCCTTGACCCAGCTGAGTGCCAGTGCAAAAAATAGCATGATCAAGCTCGTTTTGAAAATGGCTGAAAAAAGCAACAATATATGCTCAGATTCCGATAGCTTAAAAAACTGGGCAACTAGAATAATCAGAATGCATACCAGCGAAAGCCAAGACAGCACTTTTAATCTTCTTTTTGCGAAGGATTCCCAAAGTACTCCTCCCAAAAAAATAAGGGTAAAAACCGCATAATACACGTCAAGTTCTTGGATATATCCATATTCCCTTCCTACCACCAGTTTGTGAACGGTAAAGGCCAAGCAAAACAAAAATGGAACGCCAACAATATATCTCCAAAAACCTCCCTTGATAACTGGTGCAAGGGGTTTGGGAAGGTATCTAAACCATGGTAAGGCCAGCAGGATGAACAAACTGTTAAACAAGGAGAATATGCTCCGCCCGCTGTCAAGATATAGGGTATTAGTCTGTGAAACTCCAGTAAAATAAACTTCCAGCAAACCTGAAAAAGCCCAAGCAAGTATGGACAAGGCCAGCCAGACCTGTCCGAAATCATTTTGCTTTTTTCCAATCTGCCACCAAATTGCGATCAACGCTAAAAATGCGAAAAGACAGACAGCAAACTGCCACCAGCCATAGAAAAAGTAAAGGTTGGCGTCCATGGGAAACGCGGAAGTTTAGTTTAACCAAATATAGGGAATTCCTGTAGCTGCACTGGTTGGCAAAGGATGGAGCCTAAACCCTATCCAAGGAAAAATTGGAATGCGAATCAAGTTCATGCAACAATGACTCCTTAAAGGATTGTGTTTCCTCCTTGGTGTACCCAAACGCCTGTTGGAATTCATCCAATACCGGTTCCATGAACAATTTAACGCTCTCAATGTCAAAATAAAGTCTCCCTGTTCTTCGGATAAAGAAATCCATGGGGTTCAACACCATTTCATGAGCAATGGAAAACTTGGTCTCTGCTCGAATCATCCGTTCATAAGCATCCTGCTGTTTCTGAACTTCGTAAAGTTCCAATATCAGCTCCGTTTGCTTTCCGTAGGTGGTGACGAGGTACCATGCATCATACTCGGATAACCCATCCGCTTGGATGCGCTCATGTACTTCTGCAATGTATTTCTTGACCTGTTTGAATTTCTTAAAATTGCTTCCGCAGAGTGGAATGTTTTCCGTTTGACTGGATGGAAGCTCCATCCCATGGTCTTCCTGCATTTTTTGGGCAATCCGATTTACGGTTCGCTCCGCCATCTTGCGATACCCTGTGAGTTTACCTCCAGCGATGCTGATCAGTCCCGTATCCGAAGTAAAAATCTCATCTTTTCTGGACAGTTCTGAAGCCGATTTTCCCTCCTCATGAATCAAAGGCCTCAAGCCAGCCCAAGAAGAGATGATGTCCTCCATTTCCAAATGGATCTCAGGAAACATATTGTTCACTGCAGAAATAAGGTAGATAGCGTCTGCCAAATCGGTTCGAACATGATCCTTGTCCAAGTTAAAGTTGGTGTCGGTAGTTCCCACATAGGTTATTTTGCCCCGTGGAATCGCGAACATCATACGTCCATCAGGCACATCGAAATAGACGGACTGTTTTACGGGCAATTTTTCTCTAGGGAATACCAAATGGACCCCTTTCGTCAAATGCAAGCGCTTACCCTTTTTGGAGTTGTTGATGATGCGTAATTCATCTACCCAAGGGCCAGCGGCACTCACTACATATTTCGCATTGATTTGGTGTTCCGTTCCAGAGACCTCATCCCTCACCTTGACTCCTGACACCTTTTCATTCTCGTAAACAAATCCGGTCACCCTCATGTAGTTCAGGGCGTCTGCCCCATATTGAAGACTGGTCTTGATATTCTCTAGGGTCAAACGGGCATCATCTGTTCTATACTCCGCATAATATCCCGCCCCGTTCAATATCTTTTTGGGCAAGAGAGGCTCCAGTTTCAACGCTTGCTTTTTCTCCAGCATTTGCCGCTTATCCTCTCCGGTCACTTGGGCAAGGATATCATACACCTTAAGCCCAATGGAGGTTAACCATTTCCCGTAAGAACCTCCTTCAATTAAGGGGAGAAGCATCTTTTCCGGTAACACCAAATGGGGAGCCAACTTGTGCACAATGGCCCTTTCGGAACCCACTTCCTTCACCAACCAAAAATCGAATTGTTTGAGATATCGCAGACCCCCATGAATCAATTTGGTGGACTTACTACTGGTACCGGAAGCAAAATCCCCTTTTTCCAACAGGAGAACTTTTAGCCCTCTTGAAGCTGCGTCCAAGGCAATACCCCCGCCAGTTATTCCACCGCCAATCACCACTAGGTCAAAGTCTGTTTTTATGGCCTTGTCAATCTTTTTTTTCCTTTCAAGGTTGGTAAAACTTAAGGGTGTTTCCATTTTTTGGATTTCTTATTATTTAATGTACTCTTTTTCCAGGAAATAGTTCACCAAGGCCTCCTTCATCAAAATGGATTGCTCTCCTGGTTTTAAGGGAGGTAGTTGTTCTTTGACCGTGTAATGGGGCCAACCATCATCGTCATAAAAATCAAAGTCGTAATACCCATAAGGCTCCAACAATCTACAAATGGCAATATGCATAAGATTGACCTTTTCATCCTTCTTAAAAGTTCTATGGTAGTTTCCCAGTTCTTGTACACCTACCAAATAGACCATTCCGTCTATGTCCAAGGGATCCCCATCCGAAAATTGTTCGGACAGCTTTACAACCAATTGATCCCATCGTTCCTTAAGTTCCTCGTCCCTTGCCATATCCCTTTGTTTGACGGTCACCAAAGGTAGTAATCAATATCCTATATTTGTTAAAATCGAAGCAATGAACTTTCTGGATATTGTTATTGGTGTTCTTTTGATATGGGGACTGTATAAAGGCCTTAAAAATGGGCTTTTCGTAGAAATTGCTTCCCTTGTGGCCCTTATTGCTGGAATATATGGCGCCATTCATTTTTCATACCTCACAGCAGACCATTTGTCTGTAAACATGGGTTGGAATGGACAGTATTTAAAAATCACTGCCTTTCTCATCACTTTTTTTGGTATCGTTCTATTGGTTCACTTTGCTGGCAAGTTCCTGACCAAAATTGCCGATTTTGCAATGCTTGGTCTTTTAAACAAGGTGGCTGGAGGCATTTTTGGGATGCTCAAAGTTGCCATTATAGTCGGTGCCTTACTTATCTTCTTTGAACGACTTACGGCTCCATTAAATTTTATTAATGAGGACACAAAAAAAGAATCCCTTTTTTACCATCCGGTGAAAGAAATAGGTGCTCTGGTATTTGCTTGGGTTTTGGAAGCTGAGCAACCCAATCCAAATCCTGAAGAGAATCCAACGGCTTCAGACCAAAACATCATCATTTAAACGGTAATTTTTATCGACGAAAGGAACTGGGATTCATCCAGTTCCGATTGATAAATGAGGCTTTTTGACCTCTTAACGGATAATTTTGTGTTCCCATGGAAAATTTATGGCTCGGGCAAGCTTCTCAGCTAGTTTAGCTACTAGAACATATGGGGTGCCAGAACCACCCCAAAGCATAGCCCTGAAAATGAAAAGAGTATTTTACACCCTATGGTTGACGGCCGCCGTTGTAGGCCTCACTATGTGCAGCAAGTCGTCCACAATTGAAGAGGAAAAAGCTATTGCTGAATCCTTTCTTCAGAATGAAAAGATGACCGTGGATCCCGAGGAGATGGAAGCTGAATTGGTGAATCTGGTAAACGAGCACCGAACGTCCATTGGCGCAACAACACTTCAAAACAGCCCCTCCTCCTATGTGCATGCCAAGGACCATAACAACTACATGATTTCCAAGAACGAGTTGAGCCATGATAATTTTGAATCCCGAGCCTCCAAGATTGCATCGGAAATAAATGCCGTGCAGGTGAGTGAAAATGTGGCCCGCTACTATTCCACCGCCGAAAAGACATTGGAGGGATGGTTAAATAGCAGCTCCCATAAAACCACTTTGGAAGGAGATTTTACCCATACCACTTTAAGTGTACAAGTGGATAAAGAAGGTAGGCCATACTTTACCCAAATATTTATGAAGGTAGAGGCGCAATAAACATTATTTACATGTCAACATATTATTAGGGCCCATGCATAGCATGGGTCTTTTTGTTAAAGCCTATGCTGGCAAAAAGGTTTTTTATACCTTTCAAAAAATCTTGGACATGGCAGCACAAGCTCCTTTCAACCTAAATCAGTGGATAGCGGAAAATAGGGATACCCTTAAACCTCCCGTGGGCAATAGGAATCTGTATAAAGACGCTGGTGATTATATTGTAATGATCGTGGCAGGACCCAATGCACGTAAGGACTATCACTACAATGAAACGGAAGAATTGTTCTATCAATTAGAAGGCAACATTGAGGTTCATATTCAAGAGGAAGGACAGAAGAAAACAATGAAGTTGGGCCCGGGAGATATGTACCTCCATCCGGCCAAAGTACCCCACTCACCCGTGCGACATAAAGACTCCATAGGTTTGGTGGTGGAACGTAAACGGGACCACATGAACGTTGATGACGGACTTTTGTGGTTCTGTGACAATTGCAACCATAAACTTTACGAGGCGTATTTTACCTTACATGATATTGAAAAGGATTTTTTATCTCATTTTGAGCATTTTTATGGTTCCGAAGAACTAAGAACCTGTGATAATTGTGGAACGGTGATGCCTGTTGACGAACGTTTTACCGCAAAAGATTGATCATGCTGATAATCGCCAAAATATTTATTGTTTTAGTTGCCATTTTGCACCTATATTTTTTGTGGTTGGAAATGTTTGCCTGGACCACCAAGGCCAAGAAAGTGTTCCGAAAGTTTCCGGAGGAATTGTTTGAACCTACCAAAACCCTAGCGGCCAATCAGGGACTATACAATGGTTTTTTGTCAGCAGGACTGATCTGGTCCTTACTCATTAAAAATCCAGAATGGCAAGTATATGTTGCCATGTTCTTTTTGGGCTGTGTTTCTGTGGCAGGAATCTACGGTGCGCTCACGGCCTCCAAAAAGATTTTTACCGTCCAAGCCCTTCCTGCTTTGATTGGATTGGGATTATTGATCATCCATTTTTTCCTTTAGGAAATCTTCGCTATGTTCATCGGGAATATTCGTATTTTTGCGAAATATAACAATACACCTATAAAAAGTTATAAATGTCAGAAACTGCAGTATCATTTGGAATAGATGAAGCTCTTCAAAAATTGGGCTTAAACCAAATAAACGAAGGTACTTCCACCGGTTCAAACAACTTCGGTTCAGGAGATACCATAGCTTCTTATTCCCCTGTGGATGGAGCGTTGATCGGAAAGGTAAAGAGCACCACATCCGAAGATTACGAAAAAGTAATGCAAGCCGCCACATCGGCTTTCAAGGAATGGCGATTGGTTCCTGCTCCCCAAAGAGGTGAGATGGTTCGTCAATTTGGTGAGAAACTTCGTGAGCTTAAAGAACCCCTTGGAAAATTGGTTTCCTATGAAATGGGAAAATCCTACCAGGAAGGTTTAGGAGAAGTTCAGGAAATGATAGATATCTGTGATTTTGCTGTTGGTCTTTCCCGTCAATTGCATGGATTGACAATGCACTCGGAACGACCAGGGCATCGCATGTATGAGCAGTACCATCCTCTGGGAATTGTCGGAATCATTTCGGCCTTTAACTTCCCTGTGGCCGTTTGGGCCTGGAATACGGCTTTGGCCTGGGTATGCGGAGATGTTTGTGTTTGGAAGCCCTCTGAAAAAACACCAATGTGTGGTGTGGCTTGTCAAAATATCATTGCCGAAGTTTTAAAAGAAAATAACCTTCCCGAAGGTATCTCCTGCTTGATCAATGGCGATTACAAAGTGGGAGAAATGATGACCACGGATAAAAGGGTTCCCTTGGTATCAGCAACGGGCTCTATCCGAATGGGCAAAATAGTGGCGCAAGCGGTTGCTGCCAGATTGGGTAAATCCTTATTGGAGCTCGGCGGAAACAACGCTATCATTGTTACACCTGATGCCGACATCAAAATGACGGTGATTGGGGCGGTCTTTGGAGCTGTGGGTACCGCAGGACAACGCTGTACCTCAACCCGTAGATTGATTATCCACGAATCTATTTACGATCAAGTAAAGGAAGCAGTAACCGATGCCTACCAACAACTTCGTATTGGAAATCCACTGGATGAGAACAATCATGTAGGACCGCTGATCGATACCGATGCGGTTGCCATGTATCAAAAAGCCTTGGAAGAAGCCGAGAAGGAAGGTGGTTCCATTTTGGTAGAGGGTGGTGTTCTAACTGGTGAGGGCTATGAAAGTGGCTGCTATGTAAAACCTGCTATTGTGGAGGCCAAAAACAGTTTTCAGATTGTACAGGAAGAAACTTTTGCACCCATTCTTTATCTTTTAAAATACTCAGGAAACGTTGAGGACGCCATTGCGCAACAGAACGGTGTTGTTCAAGGTTTATCGTCCGCAATTATGACCAATAACCTAAGGGAGGCGGAACGATTCTTGTCCGCTTCTGGAAGTGATTGCGGAATTGCCAATGTAAACATTGGTACATCCGGAGCTGAGATTGGCGGTGCATTTGGAGGTGAGAAAGAAACCGGAGGTGGTCGTGAAAGTGGTTCTGACGCATGGAAAGTGTATATGCGTAGGCAAACAAACACAATCAACTATACTACAGAACTTCCGTTGGCCCAAGGCATCAAATTTGATCTTTAAAAATAAAGAAGCCGTTGCTGTACAAACGCAGCATCGGCTTTCTTTAAACCAACTTAACTAACTCAAACTTAAATTAAACCCTATTTCAATGCCGGAACTTGGTCGGGAGAAATAGGGTTCCTTACCTAATATATATGGTACAAATTTCCCATTATTCCGCTTGAGGTTCCATCGGAAAGTTACCATTGGTCATGAAAACTGTATGATTGGTCTTTTTTGATACTTCGTTAGTTGAAATGATATCTTTTCAGAATCGAATAATTGACATAAGTCCCTAGGATTCTATCGGTTAAACCCTGATTCTTTAGCATTTTTTTAATATTTTGTAGGTACGAACACTAACTTTTGTTCCGATGTCCAACAAGAATTTATACCTGCTAGGGATAGTGGCAGTTATTGCCATTGGAACTTGGATGTATCTCAATCTCTGCAGTGGGTGTCTTAACGAAGCAAATCAGGAACCCCGTCAATTGGAAAATTCGGTAGTTCTGAAACAGTCAAGTAAAGAACTGACCTACCCTTTTGCCCTTAGTGACGGGAGCTTTGCACTCAACATCAAGGACAATTTTGATTTCCATCCTTCCAACCCTACCTTTCTAATGCCCATTTCGAAGGAATTGAAAGATGGGGTTGAGACCTTACGGAACTATTTGATTGCCAACGACTCTTCCGTTGTCAATATCATTGGACATTTTACACCTAAAGAAGAAAACAATACCCCGTATCCCAATCTTGGTTTGGCACGGGCACAATCCGTTAAAAACCATTTTATCATTTCGGGAATTCCTTCCGGTCAAATCAAAGTGTTGGGAAAACTGGATGAGGAAATGGAAAAGGAAGGCAATGTTTATTTGGGAGCTGTGTCGTATGCATTGATTCAGAAGAAGGAAGAAGAAAAACCTTAAACCACTAATTATGAGTGCTGAAAATATTAATATTTGGTGTTGGATTATTCCAGCTTTGGTAGGCCTAATTGCTGGCATCTTGGGTTATTTAATTGGAAAAGGCAAGGATGCCGCAGTTGTTGATTCCTCTGCAGAACTGGCAACTCTGGAATCAGAGAATGCCCGATTGAAAGCTGAACTGGAAGCGTGCTACAAAAAGCTGGTTGATGAAGCCGCAACGGAAAAAACAGAATCCATTTCCAACTCCCTTGCTACTCCTTCATCAAGTAAATCCAAAGGATTTGATGCCGATGCCGCCAAAGCTGCCTTGAAAAAACGAGTAAAGGAAAATGACCTCAAGATAGTAGAGGGTATCGGGCCAAAAATAGAAGGGCTGTTCCATAATTTTGGAATCAAGACCTGGAAAGACCTCTCGGAAATATCCACTGTAAAATGTCAAGAAGTACTTAATTCAGGAGGGGATCGCTACCGAATTCACGACCCGGCTTCCTGGCCCATGCAGGCCAAAATGGCCTATAAAGGGCAATGGGTTGAGTTGGCCAAATGGCAAGACAAGCACAAATCGGGTAAATTCTAAGTTAGTTTCTCCCACGTTCTCCCGGATAAAAGGTGTGAACGGGATCGCTTTGCCAATACTCCTTGGTCTCCACATCCATCATGGTCAAGGCTCCCTTAAAAGCAGCTCCTGTGTCCACATTCCAAATGTTGGCGCCCTTTTGGGGTACGGCTTCCCCTATTTTGGATAATGGGGTGTGCCCAATGAACACCTCCTTATAATGGGTTAACCTTTGTGGGAAGTTAGGATGATCGGGAGACATGTTGGGGTCCAAGGCTTTGGCCAGTTCCCAAAGGGTTCGGTCCCAGTAAAAAAGCTGGTCAAAATACTCATATTCCACACCCTTTAAATTGGTATATCCAGCATGCAGGTACAGTCTATTGTCCTTGTCCAAAAAATAGTTTTGCAGCCCTGCATAAAAATCCAAGTGCTTTTCCCATTTTTTCTTGCTTGCAGCCAAATAAGAGTCCCTTGTTGCCGCGCCTCCATGGGCCAGCCACTGCGGGTTTTCTTTTTGGGTAATCAACCACTCGCGGCATAGCTCGTCATGGTTGCCCCTTATGAAAGTACATTGGTAATGCTTGTTCAGTTCCATCAAAAAATCAACTGTTTCCACAGCAGTACTCCAGGCATCCACATAATCCCCCAAAAAAATGAGGTGATCATCCGTCGTCACCTTTGCTCGCTGAAGTAATTGCTCCAGTGCTTTAAAGCCGGAATGAACATCACCAATTACCAAAGTTCTCATGAACCAAATTTTTGGGCAATTATACGCACAAATACATTGAATCATGAAAAACTGGGGTAAAGTTGTTCCGAACACTTCTATAAATCCTGCCCTATTTTTGGATGTGGTCCCATTTTCTATGTACATTGGGATATTGTATCGGATAAAATGAAGAAAGTATTCTGCGTAGGTGAGTTGCTAATCGATTTTGTTGCTGAAAAGCAGGGCAGTGACCTCACCCAAGCCACCATCTTTACCAAAAAAGCAGGAGGCGCTCCGGCCAATGTGGCCTGTGCTATTTCCAAATTGGGAGGTAAAGGTGTATTTATTGGTGCGGTTGGCGAAGATCCCTTCGGGAAGTTCTTGCTGGATGTCATAAAAAAAGAAGGGGTCGATGTATCCCTTGCCCAAATTTCAAAAACTTTCACAACACTTGCATTCGTCTCACTTGCTGAAGATGGCGAACGTGACTTTGTTTTCAGCAGGGGTGCCGATCGGGAATTGACCTATGACCCATCTCTTAGGAAAGATTTTCATGGCAATATTATGCATTTGGGAGCCGCTACCGCATTACTGGGAGGAGAACTAGAGAAGGCATATGGTAAATACCTTTTTGATGCGCTCACCAAAGAAATGTTTATCAGCTTTGACCCAAATTTCAGGGGAGATCTTTGGAAGGACAACGAACAACGGTTCATTAAAAAATGTATGCCATTTGTAGAAAAGTCCCATTTGTGCAAATTCAGTTTGGAGGAAGCCCAACTACTATCTGGAAAGGAAGACCTAAATGAGGCGTGCGATTTTCTCCATCACGTTGGAACAAAAATTATCGCGGTAACCCTGGGCAAGGAAGGGACTTTGGTAAGCATGGACAAAAACAAACAAGTCGTCCCCAGCATTAAGGTCAAGCCCGTTGACACCACAGGTGCCGGAGATGCTTTTATTGGTTGTCTGTTGAAACAAATTGCAGATATGGACAATTTTGAACATCTCGTGGACGACTTTGATTCCCTTATTCCCATGGTGGCCTTGGCCAATAAGGCCGGTGCCATCACCACTACTAACTACGGAGCCATCCCCTCGCTCCCCTCTAGATCACAATTGGAAGCCTGATGAACCAAGCTGCTTTACATAAGCTCGTTTCAAATCGGCTAAATGTCAAAACTCCCAAGGCACTTTTTGATTTAAGGCTAAGCACCAACCTTAGCTTGATCCAACAGCTCTTCTTTTCACTATATCCCGTAGATAAGCACAGCAAGGATTTTGATAAACTACTAAAACTTTTACCCAAGCTATATGCCCTTCGGCCAGATGAACTTCAGCGTCAAGATCTGGAACGCTTGGAGGCCGAATCTTGGTACCAAAACGAGAATATTGTAGGGATGCAATTGTATGTGGAAAACTTCAACAAAGACCTGAAGGGATTACATAAAAAAATATCTTATTTCAAAGATCTTGGGGTAAATTTTATTCATATAATGCCCATTACCACGCGACCTAAGGGAGAAAGCGATGGCGGATATGCGGTTAACAGCTATCTGAAGGTCGATAAAAAATACGGCTCCCAAGAAGACTTGTTGAAGTTAACCTCCGCCTTTAGGAAACACGGTATTTTACTGATGCTGGATTTTGTTGTGAACCACACTTCAGATGAGTATCCATGGGCAAAAAAGGCGAAAAAAGGGGAGCAAAAATATCTGGATTACTACTACACCTTTGAAGACAGGACCATCCCAGACGCCTTTGAGAAGGTGCTTCCGGAAGTATTCCCTGAAACCTCACCCGGCAACTTCACATATATCCCAGAAATGGATCGCTGGGTGATGACCGTTTTCAACAGCTATCAATGGGATCTGAACTATACCAACCCAGAAGTTTTTATGGCGATGCTGACCAACTTGGTCAAAATGGTGAATTTGGGTGTTGATGTGGTTCGGTTTGACGCCCTGGCATTCTTGTGGAAGAAAATAGGGACCATTTCCCAAAATTTGCCCGAAGCCCATAATTTGGTGTCCTTATTCCGCATGTGTCTACAAGTGGTTGCTCCCGGCACTATTTTTTTGGCGGAGGCCATTGTGGCTCCCAAGGACATCATCAAATATTTTGGCGAAGGACCAAAACTGGGCAATGAGTGCGAAGTAGCCTATAACGCATCGCTTATGGCGCTTTTGTGGAACTCCATTGCCACCAAAAAAACAGGGCTGCTTTACAAAAGCCTTACCGAAGTTCCTGCAAAACCAAAGGAATGCACCTGGATCAATTATATCCGTTGTCATGATGACATAGGTCTTGGGTACGATGATTCCTTTATCCGAGAGATGGGATGGAATCCACAACAGCACCGGAAATTCTTATTGGATTATTATTGTCAAAGATTGGATTGGTCTCCCGCCAAAGGCTTGCTATTTATGTACAATCCCAAAACGGGCGACGGAAGAATCACGGGCAGTGCGGCCTCTTTATTAGGGTTGGAATCAGCTTTGGAAAGCGGGCATAAAGACCTGCTTGAAAATGCCATTTCCAAAATAAATTTGCTGCACGGAATCATCCTATCGTTTGGGGGAATTCCCATGATTTATGCCGGGGATGAAATTGCCACCTTAAACGATTACTCCTATTCCAAGGATTCCAGCAAAAGTGGTGATAGCCGATGGGTGAATCGCCCCCAACAAGATTGGAGCGTGGTTAAAAAACTTGGGAATGGGGATTTGCCCCAAAGCAAAGTATATCACACCCTTAAACACCTAATCTCTGTCCGTAAGGCCAACCCTGTTTTGGCCGACACCAACAATCTAGTCCTGCATCAGAGTGGAAATAGCCATATGCTGGTTTTTGAAAGAACCCAAGATGCCAAGAAAGGGATTATCGTGATCTGCAATTTTGATGAAAATCCACAAGTCATAGATTCTGGTTGGTTGATGAAATTGGGTTATTTCACCAAAGGAAATCCAAAAGATCTGGTAACTGATAAAAAAATTGATGTGAAAAGTGGGCTGTTGGAACTCCAACCCTATCAAATGATCTGGCTTAAAAAATCCTAATTGTACCTCACCTTCCGGAGTATTCGCAACGATTCTTTCAGAGATTGATATATATTGGCGTCCTGTCGTTTTATGAGTGGCCGGGCCTGTTCCATTTGCTCCTTGGCCTCTTCAAATCCGTTCAGATAACAAATGAGGTAGGTGGCAGGTAAATGCATCAAATCCGCAATCTCAACTTTGTTGAGCCCAATGTTCTTTTTCAATTTTTGCAATAATGTATTGTTGGTATTCAAGACATGGTGCAGCGTTTTCTTGTCATATTGGGGTGGTTCAAATACCAATTTGCTGTTGATGGTGTATTTCCCATTCTCAGAAAAAGTAATCACCATTTCTTCCAAGGGATAATATTTTTGTTCGGCTCCCAATCCCAATTGCACAAACTCCAGCATGGTAAAGGAATCTTCGGTATAGTCTATCGTGATTTCATCCAAGGCCGAATAAAATAATTTGACCTGCTCGTTGATCAGTTCAATATCCACCCTGGAAAAGTACGTTTTGTTCTTAACGATTTTCTTGTTTCCTGCCCAGCAAACCACAAACTGTTCCTTAAATACTTTGTAATCGCTAGTGAGGTCTGCGTGTCTGTTGTTTATAAAATTGATGACGGCATCCAAGGTCAATTCTATATTATTGCGGGCATGCTGTTCTATGGTGGCCACCGCTTCTGAATTGATGTCCTTGAGCTCAATATCAAAAGCTTTGGGAAGACTTATACTTCCTTCCCTAAAAAAAACAGCTCCTCCGTAATACTTCCAGATATTTTTTCGAAGGGCGCATACCTTACCATTGGAACGAATGGTTACCAGACCCACTACTTTGCCTTCCGGAAGGTGCGGAAAGGGAATGTTCTCATATGAAATTATAGGCGGGTTGTCCAGGTAGGCGTTGACCAGGTTTTGGATTTTGCTATCGTCAAAAAAATCAACCCCAACAATTTTATTGTCCTCGTCCTCCACCCCAACCACAATAAAGGAATTATTCAAAGGATTGCTGTTGGCAAGAGCACAAACATGTTTTAAGAATTTCGCCTTCCCCTCCTTTTCCCCAATGGCAATAAATCGTTTTTTGTCGTAAAAACTATTTTCATCATTATGGGCAAGCAGGTTTTTAACCAGAAGGCGTTTGTTGATCATGATTTTTTATTCACAATGGTGCTACCCGCCTGTGCAGTTGGTAACACCAACAAATCGGCGATATTTACATGATATGGTCTTGTAATGACGAAGTGAATTATGTCGGCAATATCTTCCGCCTTTAGTGCTTGATAGCCTTGATAAACGGTTTTTGCCCGATTGGCATCCCCTTTAAATCGAACATCACTGAATTCCGTTTCCACCAGACCTGGATTTACCGCTCCAACCCTAATACCGTGCTCATTAAGATCAATTCGCATCCCTTGACTAATGGCGTCAACAGCAAATTTACTGGCACAATACACATTTCCTTTGGGGTATACTTCCTTCCCTGCCAGAGATCCGATATTGATAATATGCCCTGCCTTTCTTTCCACCATTTGTGGCATAATGGCCTTGGAAACATGGAGCAGCCCCCTAACATTAATGTCAAGCATGGCATCCCAATCGTCCATACTTCCTGAATCAATAAAATCCATCCCATGGGCATTGCCGGCATTGTTGATCAACACATCTATCTGGGAAAAGTTTTGGGGTAAACTTTCCAAAGCCTTAAAAACCTCCTCTCGATTTCTAACATCAAAAGTTAGGGTATGAACTTCGGTTTGTTCACCCAATGTGTTCCGAAGTTGGTCTAAACGATCTGTTCGTCGGCCACATAGCACCAAATTAAATCCATTTTTCGCCAAAAGCTCGGCGGTTGCTTTACCAATTCCACTGGTGGCTCCCGTTATCAATGCAGTCTTCAATTCCATACATAAAGTTTAAGGTACTTCCTGCCCTTGGCTTGCTTCCAGAAGTGCAAACCAATCCTGTAATTCCAGATCCAATTGCACGGCCTTGGCAGATGAAGCTATTCTTTCCTTGGTGGTGGTTCCAATAACAGGTCTGGGAACGGCAGGATGTTTTAGCATCCAAGCCAAAAGAACTTCGCTTTCCTCCACGCCATATTTCTTTCCAAGTTGGGACAGGGTTTGGTTGATTCGCACGGTTTGTGCATTTTCCTCTCTAAAAACCAGCCCAAGAGGACTCCATGACATGGCCAGCCTTTTATTGGCTATGCAATCGTCAAAAGTTCCGTCGTACATTGGCGCCGTATGCGTTAAGGAAAACTCAACTTGGTTGGCCTCAACTTCCACCACATTTTCCAACATTGCTATCTGTGAAGGTGTAAAATTGGACACCCCAAATTGCTTGATTTTTCCACTCTCCAACAAATGGTTGACGGCCTCTCCAATTTCCGAAGGATGCATTAACGGACTGGGGCGATGCAACAGGAACAAATCCAAGTACTCCGTCTTCAGTTTCCGCAAAGACTCCTCGGCAGACCAAATTATGTAGTCCTTTCCGTAGTTATAATGCTTCAGGCGGTTGTCCCTGCCAGATGTCATCTGAATGCCGCACTTGGTCACCATCTGAATTTGTGATCGATCTATCCCGCTATCAGCAAAGGCTTTCCCAAAGTCCGCTTCGGTAGTATAGTCCCCATAAATATCGGCATGATCAAAGGTGGTAAGTCCATTTTCCAGGCAATGTTCCATTAATTCAATCATCCCATGTTTGGAAAGTTGTTTCCCCCAACTCCCCCATGTCATGGTTCCGGCAATAACTTTGGAAAATTTATCTGTATTTTGCATCCGGGATGAAAGTATAAAATTAAACCCTTAAAACCTTCATAAAACTGGGCTTCCGGGGATTTTTTTAACCATTAATTAACAGATGGATTTTAAATTAATTTTCATTTTGCACATCTAGAAAAAAATTGACAGAAATACCTAAAGAATAAAAGGTTATATGGAAGAAAACACTACTATAGATATTAGTGCTGTGAATGAGAAAATTGCCCAGGAAAGTGCTTTTATTGACCTGCTCACCCAGGAAATGAACAAAGCCATTGTTGGGCAAAAACATATGGTGGAACGACTGCTAATTGGACTTTTAGGCCAAGGGCATATACTTTTGGAAGGTGTTCCCGGACTGGCTAAAACCTTAGCCATCAACACCCTTTCCAAAGCGGTTAAGGGAAGTTTTAGTAGAATTCAGTTCACTCCCGATCTTTTGCCTGCCGATGTGGTGGGTACATTGATCTACAATATCAAAGAGAACGATTTTTCGATAAAAAAGGGGCCTATTTTTGCCAACTTCGTCTTGGCGGATGAGATCAATAGGGCACCTGCCAAAGTACAATCGGCACTTTTGGAAGCCATGCAGGAGAAGCAGGTGACCATTGGGGATGAAACCTTTAAACTGGATGCGCCATTCTTGGTAATGGCCACGCAAAACCCAGTGGAACAGGAAGGAACCTATCCGCTTCCTGAAGCCCAGGTAGACCGTTTTATGCTGAAAACCGTAATAGATTATCCCAAATTGAACGAGGAACAGCTAATTATTAGGCAAAACCTCAAGGGCGCCACAGAGGAAGTGAAACCTGTAGTTACCCTAAAACAAATTTTGAGCGCGCAACAGGCGGTACGGGAAGTCTACATGGACGAAAAAATTGAAAAGTACATTTTGGATTTGGTGTTCGCCACCCGTTATCCCGAAAAATACAATCTAGAGAATTTAAAACCCCTTATCAGTTTTGGTGCCTCTCCCCGGGGAAGTATCAATTTGGCCAGTGCCTCTAAATGCTATGCATTCATTAAACGAAGAGGATATGTTATCCCGGAAGATGTAAGAGCTGTTGTACATGACGTACTAAGGCACCGTATTGGGATTACCTATGAAGCCGAAGCTGAGAACATCACTTCCGAAGAGATCATCAACAAGATTGTCAATGAGGTAGAAGTTCCTTAGCAGGAACTTTTGTCTTACAGGTGATCTCCCAACAACAACCTACCATCACCTAAAACTGAAACCTAAATACGGTTTGCTTACTGATGGATACGAAAGAGTTACTTAAAAAAGTACGTAAAATTGAAATAAAGACCCGGCGTCTTTCCGACCATATCTTTGGTGGGGAATACCATTCTACCTTTAAAGGTAGGGGGATGACTTTCAGTGAGGTAAGGCAGTATCAATTTGGGGATGATGTAAGAACCATTGATTGGAATGTCACTGCAAGGTATAATGAACCTTACGTAAAGGTTTTTGAGGAAGAGCGGGAACTTACCATGATGCTGATGGTTGATGTAAGTGGCTCCGAGTTGTTTGGAACCACCAACCAATTCAAGAAAGAGGTGATTACTGAGATTTCAGCCACGCTGGCTTTCTCGGCACTTCAAAATAACGACAAAGTCGGCTTAATCTTGTTTTCGGATGAGGTTGAGCTCTTTATCCCACCTAAAAAAGGGAAAAGCCATGTTTTGCGCATCATTCGGGAATTGTTGGAATTTAAACCGCAAAGTAGCGAGACCAATATTGCCGAAGCCCTTAAATTTTTGACCAATGTGATGAAGAAAAAGGCCATCGTATTTGTGCTGTCGGACTTCATTACTGATGATTATGACAACACCTTGCGTATTGTAGGCAACAAACACGACGTGACAGGGATTAGGGTGTATGATGCCAGGGAAGAGTCCATCCCCAATTTGGGTATGGTTCAAATGCTTGATGCTGAAACTGGAACGCTCCAACTGGTGAACACAAGATCCAGAAAAGTGAGGAACGCCTATGGCACTTTCCATAAGGAAAAAGTGGAGTACTTCATGGATTCCTTCACCAAATCAGGTTGCGGGGTAATTAATTGCCGTGTGGATGAAAGTTATGTGAAAAAATTGTTGGGCTACTTTAAACGAAGAGGATAATGCAGCAGATAAGTTCCCCCATATTGGAAGTTCCAAGAAAAGCCCCACTGCTTTGGGGTGTGGTTTTACTATGTCTCTTTTTACTTCCTTCCATCGGGTTTTCACAAGCTTCCAAAGTCACTGCGGAAATTGATACTACAGGCATCAAAATAGGGGAGCAAATCAAGTATACCATTACAGTGGAAACCGATTCTCTGAATGTTGTCCATTTTCCGGAAGGTCAAACCTTTTCCCCCTTGGAGTCCGTGGAGGCCATAATGCAGGATACGGTCAAAAACAACAATAGGGTAATTCTACAGCAGATATATGCATTAACACAGTTTGACAGTGGATCGTATACCATTCCACCTCAGCGTATTGCTATTAACGAACAACCCTTTTTCACTGACTCTTTTAACATTAAAGTGGCTGATGTTGTGGTGGACACCACCAAACAGAAGATGTACGACATTAAGCCGCTAATCGAAGTGGATAAAAGTTACGCCAAAATATGGATGATCGTGCTTTGGGTGCTGTTGGCGTTATTGATTATAGGTGGATTGGTCTATTGGTTCTTTTTGCGAAAAAAGCCATTGACCGAGGAAGAAAAAGAAGCCTTGTTACCGCCTTATGACCGTGCCTTATTAGAACTAAAAAAGCTTGAAAATTCGAGATATCTCATTCAGGACGAATACAAAAAGTATTATTCCGAACTAACGGACATCGTGCGTTCTTATTTGGAAGAAGATGTTCACGTTTCTGCTTTGGAAAGTACTACGGACCAGCTTATTTCCAAATTGGAAATGCTCAAAGATGCAGGTCAGCTGGACCTAGACCATGATACCATTGTCCAATTCCAAAAAATTCTCCAAACAGCTGATTTGGTCAAATTTGCCAAGTCAAGGCCATCCACCTCCGTAGCAGAGGAAGATCGGAAAATGGTAGAACAAATTGTGGTTAAGACCCATGATGCCCTTCCGGAACCCACGGAAGAAGAACTCATGCTTACAGAAGAATACCAGCTGGAATTGGCCAAGAAAAAACAACGGAAACGTATTATTTTGGCGGCTGCCATTTTTGCTGGACTAATTGTGATTGGAGGAGCATCTTCCATAGTCTATTTTGGATTCAAAGAAGTCAAGGATACCGTTTTTGGTCATCCTACCAAAGATTTGTTGGAAGGGGAATGGGTGTCCAGTTCCTATGGATATCCCCCAATAGAAATTGAAACCCCTCAAGTGTTGATTCGACAAGAAGTGGAATTGCCCACGGAAGCGGCAGAGGTAATCAAATCGCATCAGACTTTTATGAATGGAAAAGTGGACGGTCTATTTTCTGTTTCGACCAACTCTACCACTTATAAAGAAGCTGTAGATCCCAATTTTGAAGCGGTGGTTGAGGCCAATCTGGCCCAATTTGAAAGCATGGGGGTAAGAAATATGCTGACCAAGACCGATGAGTTCAATACAAAATCTGGAGTGGCTGGTTTAAAAACCTATGGTTCTGGTTCGTTCGAACATCCGTTGACCAAGAAATCGGCCAAAATTGAATATATGATTTTGTGCTTTGGAGGTAAAGGATTTGTACAGCAGGTAATCATCTATCATGAAAGGGGCGATGCCTATGCAGAACAAATAGTGAAGCGTATGCTGGAAACACTTGACGTAAAAACACAGGTATAAATGTTTGATAATATCGAATTTGCAAACCCACAATTTTTTTGGCTGTTCCTTCTGCTGCCAATGGCTTTGCTATGGTATCTTTTCAAGCATCGGGAAGAAGTGGCTTCGTTAAAAATCTCAAGCATCAAAGGTTTTACCGTTAGTAGTTTGGCCTCAAAACTAAGACCAGTTCTTTTTGCGCTGCGATTGCTGGCCTTGGCCTCCATAATTACCGCTTTGGCCCGCCCACAGATTGAGGATATTTCCACTAGGACCAAAACCACAAAAGGAATCGATATTGTCATGGCCATTGATGTTTCCTCAAGTATGTTGGCACGTGACCTAAAGCCCAACAGACTTACTGCCTTAAGAAATGTAGCGGGTGAATTCATCAAAAAACGCCCAAATGATCGGATTGGTTTGGTGGGATATGCAGGGGAAAGCTATACCAAAACTCCTATTACAAGTGACAAGTCCATCGTACTGAACGCGCTTCGGGAAATCTCTTATGGCGATTTGGAAGATGGAACCGCCATTGGAATGGGATTGGCAACCTCAGTCAATAGACTAAAGGAAAGCAAGGCCATCAGCAAGGTGATCATTTTGTTGACGGACGGAGTCAACAATTCTGGGTTTATAGAGCCCAAAACTGCAGCAGATCTAGCTGTGGAATTTGGAATAAAAACCTATACCATTGGTTTGGGAACGAACGGAAATGCTTTATCTCCCGTGGCTTACAATAGGGACGGCACCTTTAGATATGGTATGCGACAGGTGGAAATAGACGAGGCCTTGCTAAAAGACATCGCCAAAGTAACAGGCGGAAAATATTTCAGGGCAACCGACAACGAAAAGTTGGAGGAGATTTATGATGAGATCAACAAACTAGAAAAAACCGAGATAGAGGAATTTAAATATTACAAATACGACGAAAAGTACCGACCCTTGATTTTCCTTGCGGGAATTTTATTGTTGTTGGAGTGGGCCTTGCGCAACTCTGTTTTTAAAAGTTTTATATAGCACAATGATTCAGCTTGACGAAAAAGCATATTTCTATCTTTTGGCCATTATCCCCGTAATGGTGGTGGCTTTCTTTTTTCTTCAAGTTTGGAAGAAGAGAACCCAACGGCAGTTTGCAGAAGTTGGGCTTTTGCGCAAGTTGGCGCCCAATCGTTCAAGTTTTAAATCTGCACTTAAACTCATATTTCTTTTATTGGGTCTAAGTTTTTTGATTTTGGGCTTGGTCAACCCCAAAATTGGAACCAAGTTGGAGACGGTTAAACGAGAAGGGGTCGATATTGTTTTTGCAGTGGATGTTTCCAAAAGTATGCTGGCAGAGGATATTGCACCCAACCGACTGGAGAAATCCAAACGCCTGGTCTCAGAGATTATCAATCAATTGGCGAGTGATCGGATTGGAATTATTGCCTATGCAGGCCAAGCATATCCACAACTGCCCATTACCACGGATTATGGTGCGGCCAAGATGTTCCTTCAAAGCATGAACACCAATATGTTGTCCTCCCAAGGAACGGCAATCAATGCGGCCATAGATTTGGCAAGCACCTATTACAATGATGCAGAACAGACCAATCGGGTTTTGTTCATTGTGTCTGATGGTGAGGATCATTCAGTACGTTCTACCATTGAAGCAGTGGACAAAGCCATTCAAAATGGTATTCGCATTTTTACCATTGGAGTTGGAAAACCCAAAGGAGCACCCATTCCTCTCAAAAGAAATGGCATTGTTGAGGGCCTAAAGAAGGACAACCAAGGGGAAGTTGTAATCACAAAGCTTAATGAGGCCGTACTTTCCGAAATTGCCCAAGAGGGTAACGGGGAATATATTGATGGTTCCAACACCGAAAATGCTGTGGAATATATCAAGGAACAGTTGAACCAAATGGACAAAAAAGAATTCGAGGCCAAGCAATTTGCCGAATACAAAGACCAATTTCAGTGGTTCTTGGGCATAGGTCTTTTCTTTTTATTTTTGGACGTTTTCTTGCTGGATAGAAAAACCAAGTGGTTGAAAAAACTAAACCTTTTTAATGAACACGATGATGCATAAGCTAAGATTGATTTTGGGTCTCTTGTTCTGTACCGTTTGGGCTTATGGACAAGAAGGTGAAGCAGCCAAAGAGGCAGAGAAGGCACTGCAGGCGTCCACGAATCTAACCTGGGATGCCAACAAGGAATTGACCACCAATGATTTTATCGCCGCAGAAGGCGAATACAGAAAAGCTATTTCAAAGAGTTCGGACAATACCGTTGCGCCCTTTAATTTGGGAACTGCCTATTACAACAGAGAAAGTTTTGAGGAGGCCTTTGGCCGATTCAAACAGGCCGGGGAAAAATCCAAGGAAAAACCAGGTAAGCATAAAGCTTTCCACAACATGGGCAATGTGTTCATGAAAAATAAGGAATACCAAAAAGCAGTTGAAGCTTATAAGGAGGCCTTGCGCAATAATCCAACGGATGAAGAGACCCGATACAATCTTGCTTTAGCCAAAAAAATGATGGAAAATCAGCAAGACGAGCAGAACAACGACCAAAACGACGATAACCAAGATCAGCAGGATCAACAAGATCAAAAAGACAAGAACCAAGACCAAAACAACGACGGGGAAAACGACAAAGATCAAGAGGGGGAACAAGATCAGGATGAGAACAAAGATCAAGGCGATGATGGGGAAAATGGAGAAAACAAACCTGAGGAAAATACTGAGGGGGACGGTGATGAAAAGAAGGAGCAAGAGCAAAAACCCAGCGAAGGAGATCAGCCAGATGAGAAGCAACAGCAACCCCGCCCCAACCAACTTTCAAAGCAGCAGATACAAAATCTGCTAGAAGCCATGCAGAACGAGGAGAAAAAAGTACAGGAGAAGATGGAGGCGAAAAAAGTGAAAGGCAAAAAAATCAAAAACGAGAAGGATTGGTAATGAAAATCAAATGGTCCATTTTATGGGTGTTGATTTGTTCCCCAATCTTTTTGGGCAATCCTTTGTATGCCCAAGAAAAACAGGAAGAAGAGGTTACTTTTGAAATGAACCTCAGCAAGGAAAAACTGGGAATAAATGAGCGCCTAAGGGTGGAGTTTACCATGAACAAGGATGGAGACAATTTCAATCCACCTTCCTTCGATGGGTTCAAAGTGGTCATGGGGCCATCCCAATCCATTAGCTCTTCATGGGTCAACGGGAAGCGAAGCTTTTCCAAAACTTACTCCTATATTTTGGTTCCTACGGCCAGAGGGAGATTCAACATTAAGCAGGCTACCATAGAAATCAGTGGCGAAACCTATAAAACTTTACCAAAGACGGTAGAAGTCACGGCTGCCGTGGACAAACCCAATGACCAAAAAACGGTGGACGATGTTGCGGATGAAAGTCTTCATTTGGTAGCAGAAGTATCCAATGGAAGCCCTTATTTGAATGAGGCGGTAACCGTTACCTATAAACTTTATGTAGGCCACTCCATTCGGGTGACCAATTACAGGTCACTCGACAATCCTACCTACAATAACTTTTGGAGTCAGGAAATTGACGTTTCCAAACCCAAACCCATAAATACAACTTATAACGGTAAGCCCTATTTATCCGTTGTGCTGAAAAAAGTAGTACTGTATCCCCAGAAATCCGGAAAATTGGATATTGAGCCACTTGCTTTGGAAATTTATGTGGATGTACCTACCAACAGAAGGGATTTCTTTGGAGGTAGAATTTACACCCAAACCACCAAAACGGTCTCCGCCGGAAGAAGAACCTTGAGCGTAAAGGGGTTACCAGAGGCTGGTAAACCAGCCAACTTTGGAGGGGCCGTTGGAGACTTCGATTTTAAGGTGACCACGAGCAAGCAAACACTCAATGCTTCGGAATCCCTACAGGCAAAAGTGGAGGTTTCAGGCAAAGGGAATCTAAAGCTTTTCCAACTTCCCGAGCCTGAACTGCCCAGCGCCTTGGAAGTATATGAACCTGAATTTGACGAGAAAGTACGTACCATTAGCACGGGTATGGAGGGCCGCGTGGCCAACAATTATACCATTGTTCCTTCTTACAGGGGCAAATATCCTATTCCAAGTATCTCATTTAGCTATTTCAATCCCAAAACCTCAAAATATGTAACCATTGATTCTGAAGAAATCAATATTGAGGTTCTGGAAGGTCCTTTAAGTTCTTCTGGCACTGAAAGTGCAGTAACGACCAATAAGCAATTTGTAGTTCCCACAGGTAAGCAGTTCCATTTTATAAAGTTGAATCCCAATTTGACCAAGATCGGCACCAATTATTTCTTTGGTTCCAATACCTTCTATCTCTTGTTGTTTGCACCACTTATCCTAATTCCCATTGCGGTGTTCTCCTTTAAGAAAAGGGAAGCCATTGCAAGCGACGTGGTAGGCAATAAGATCAAGAAAGCCAATAGGTTGGCAAGAAAGTATCTCTCCACCGCCAAAAAGGAGCTTGGGAACAAAGAGGCGTTTTATGTAGCTCTGGAAAAAGGATTGCACAATTACCTTAAGGCCAAGTTGAAGATTGAGACCTCGGAATTCAGCAAGGAAAAAATCACACAGATTTTATCCGACAAAAATGTAGACAGTTCCGATATTGAAGGTTTTATAAGCCTCTTGCAAAATTGTGAGATGGCTAGGTACAGCCCTTTCTCTGATGTGCAAATGCAAAATGACTATGCAAAGGCAAGTGAAGTAATCTCTAAACTGGATAAACAATTATGAGACAGTTCCTCTTGACCTTGACCCTCTGTTTATCTGTCGTTTTGGGAACCGCCCAAAATAGTGCCTTGTTTAAACAGGCCACAGAATTTTACAATAAAGGAGAATACACCAAGGCCATTGAAAACTATGGGAAAATCCTGGAAAATGGAGAGCATTCTGCAGAATTGTACTTCAATCTGGGGAATTGCCACTACAAATTAAATGCTATCGGGCCCAGTATTCTGTATTATGAAAAAGCCTTATTGTTAAAGCCAAACGACAAGGAAATTCTAAATAATTTAGGGTACGCACAGAACATGCGATTGGATGCCGTGGAGGAAATGCCCAAGACGGAAATTGCGCAATTCTATTACGCATTGGTCAACTTTTTCTCATTTGATCAATGGGCGTATTTGGCTGTAGCACTTATTCTGTTGTTTGTTTTGGCCTATTTGGCCTACTTCTTTTTGCGTCCAGCCACACAAAAACGTATTGCTTTTATTTCCAGTGTATTTGCCCTGATTGTCGGTGTGCTATGTGTACTGTTGGCCTATTTGCAATATCAAGAATTTAAAAATGATAATCCTGCCATAATTTTTAGTCAGGAAGTAAAAATCAGTTCAGAGCCCAACTCCAATAGTGAAGTTGTATTTACCCTTCACGAAGGAACCAAGGTTAAGGTGTTAGATCAATTGGACGACTGGAAAAAGATTCAATTGGCTGATGGGCAAACGGGTTGGTTGCCAAAGGAAAGCATAAGGCTGTTGAAAGATTTTTAAAATTTATTTAACAGTAATAAACACTCATAAGTTTATTTTTGTCTAAAATTTCCCAAATGCTGAAGGCCATAGCGCATCCTTTTATTTGTTTAATGCTGATATTCTCCATATTGGCACCATCAATAGCACCTTTGGTGGATAGGGATTGCTCTATTGCTATACACATGGATTCCGGCGATGAAGAAAAAAAATCGGAAAAGGAATCTGAGAAAAAATTTGGCGAAAAGGATTTGTTTCTAAGTCCATTCTCTTCTGACAATAACTTTTTTGACCAAAATGCAAAGGTTGAAAATACAGAAGACCCATCTCTTTTATTGGATGTAACAGCAGAGATTTTGCTCCCCCCTCCAGAAGAATTGGTATAACCCAAGACTTTTTATCAATTTTTAACCGCCTCCAACCTAAAAACTATAGCGGAGGCAACAACTTTTTATTTCATGTTCAAGCATATTAAAAGCGACTTGCCTGCAAGTATCGTAGTATTTTTTGTTGCATTACCACTATGTTTAGGTATTGCACTTGCCAGTGGAGCACCCTTGTTTTCGGGGCTTATTGCCGGTATCATCGGGGGAATCGTAGTGGGTGCCCTAAGTGGCTCCCAAATTGGAGTAAGTGGTCCTGCCGCAGGTTTGGCTGCCATTGTATTGACCGCTATTGGAACTTTAGGTGGTTTTGAAAACTTTTTGGTTGCCGTTGTTTTGGGTGGCCTAATTCAAATTCTCTTCAGTATCCTAAAAGCTGGGGTTATAGCCTATTACTTTCCATCTTCCGTAATTAAAGGAATGCTTACCGGAATCGGTATTATTATCATCTTAAAGCAGATTCCGCATTTCTTCGGATATAGCGAAAACACCGAGGGAAATTTTGCCTTTTTCCAGGTAGATGGGGAAAACACTTTCACGGAAATTATAAACTCCTTAAACTATATCAGTCCAGGAGCGACGATTGTCGCTATTGTGGCGCTGGCAATTCTATTGCTTTGGGATAAGGTACTTAGCAAAAAGTCCAAATTTTTCCAATTGGTACAAGGCCCGTTGGTTGCCGTGGTTTTGGGAATTTTGTTTTATGTATTCACAAAAGATGATTCCACCTTTGGTATTTCCGATAAACTTTTGGTAAGTGTACCAATCCCGGAAAGCATTGACACCTTGGGTACCTTACTTAGCTTTCCCAACTTTAGCGTGATAGGTAATTCTGAAATTTGGATAACGGCTTTCACCATAGCCTTAGTGGCCAGTTTAGAAACCCTTTTATGTGTGGAGGCGACCGATAAGCTAGATCCCCATAAACGAACTACCCCTACCAACAAGGAACTTTTTGCCCAAGGCGTGGGAAATAGTATTTCTGGTTTGTTGGGAGGATTACCTGTAACACAGGTTATTGTTAGAAGTTCTGCCAATATCCAATCTGGAGGTAGAACCAAGGCTTCTGCAATTATTCATGGATTCTTCCTGTTGATATCCATTATTTTGATTCCAAGACTGTTGAATATGATTCCCCTGTCAGTGTTGGCAGCCATATTGTTCATCGTTGGATACAAGTTGGCAAAACCGGCATTGTTCAAAAAAATGTATGAACTGGGCTGGAAACAATTTGTCCCCTTTGTGGTTACCGTGTTCGGTATTGTTTTCACCGATTTACTCATCGGGATTGGATTGGGTCTGATGGTCGGGATTGTGGTCATTTTATTGAAGAGCTACCAAAACTCGCACTTCCTTCATATTGAGGACAAGAGCAACGGCAAGCATAAAATTAAAATGACATTGGCCGAGGAGGTGACCTTCTTTAACAAAGGAGCCATTCTAAAAGAATTGGACAGTCTTCCCAATGACACCTATTTGGAGCTCAGTCTTTTGAATACCAGATACCTTGACAATGATATCATCGAAATTCTCGAAGATTTTGCCTTTAAGGCCAAAGAAAGGAATATCGATATAAAATTGGTGTCAAAGCGCGGGATTGAAGAAAACCCCGCCAGTTTTATTGAGTTCTTTAGAACTCGCCCAAAATCAAGTTTAAGCTTAAATTAATTTATTATGAAAAATAAGAATTATAAAATATTGATCCTTGCGGATCTAAAGAAAAAGACCGATACTATTTTGAAAAACACCGCCGGCCTGGCGAAAATGATTGGAGGGGAAATTTCCCTTTTACATGTAAAGCAACCTCTGGTTGTTGTAAAACAAGACAATCAGTTATCTGCGGTACGATCGATCAATGATACCTATACAACCTCTAAAAAACACATTAAACAGTTGGTTAAGCCCATTGAAGAGGATTTTGGGTTAAAAATCGACACCACGTTTAAGGTGGGTAACGTTAAGGAAGAAATAAACAGACAAATCCAGGAAATGCGTCCTGATGTTATCATTTTGGGCCAAAGAAAATCCATCCCAATCAAATTTTTGGGAGATGGAATCACTAAACATGTCATGTCAACATTTGATGGTTTGGTTATGATTGCGTCCCACGAACAAGTTATCTCCAACAACAAAGAACTCTCTTTGGGGGTAGTGAATGGCAAAAAAGATTTTGGGAACATGGATTTGATGGAGAAGTTGATATCTCAAAGTTCCCAGCCTCTAAAATCATTCAAAATTGCGAATCGTGAGGATCAAAGTGTTCAAGATCAGGAGGGTCCAAAAATGGTGGAATATGTTTTTGAGCCGCAGGACAATGCCATAAACAACATGGCAACCTACCTCTCCAGAACAAATGTTGACTTGCTGTACGTGGATTTGGAAGATGCATCCAATGCCAATATCAATGTTAAAAATGTAATTGGTAAATTTAATGTGCCTTTCCTTTTAGCTGGAAAGCGCAACACAAAATTTGCTAACGCTTTAAATTAAAGACAACCGAAGAAATTATGATAACACAAACGAAAGAAACCCAAGCCGCCTTGACGCCCCAGGCTGCCTGGGATCTATTGAAAGAAGGCAATAGTCGTTTTGTAGAAACGAACCAGGCCGATCGCGATCTTTTGGCTCAAGTGGCCCAAACAGCATCAGGGCAATTTCCCTTTGCCACCATCCTAAGCTGTATCGATTCAAGGGTGTCAGCAGAATTGATTTTTGACCAAGGGGTTGGAGACATCTTTAGCGCTAGGGTAGCCGGTAACATTGTAAACGAGGATATCTTGGGCAGCATGGAGTTTGCTTGCAAGCTTGCTGGCACCAAGATCATTGTTGTGCTTGGCCACACCGCTTGTGGAGCGGTTAAAGGTGCTTGTGACGATGCGAAAATGGGAAATCTTACAGAATTGCTCAGTAAAATTAAGCCCGCTGTCAATGCCGTTTCAGAACCTTCCGAAGCTTCGGAACGAACTTCCAAGAATTTGGGTTTTGTAAATACCGTTGCAGAGAAGAATGTGCAATTGACCATGGATAACATTAGAACCCAAAGCCCTGTTTTAAAAGAAATGGAGGACAATGGGGAAATTCTGATTGTTGGAGGCATGTACGACATCTCCAACGGAAAGGTGAGTTATATGTAAAGACCCTTTCCCCAACAATTTCGAAAAGGCCAGTGTTTAACATTTCATTGGCCTTTTTTAATTTTCTAAAATCACTATCTTACATTACAACTTATAACCAACTGTAAGGTATGTTCAAGCATTTTAGAGGGGATTTATTTGGGGGAATCACCGCAGGTATTGTGGCTTTGCCCCTGGCTCTTGCTTTCGGGGTAAGCTCCGGATTGGGCCCAAGTGCCGGATTGTACGGTGCAATTTTCATTAGTTTTTTTGCAGCCCTCTTTGGAGGAACCAACACGCAGATTTCTGGGCCTACCGCACCTATGACGGCCGTGAGTATGGTTATTATAGGTGGAATTCTTGCCGTTCATGATGGGGATGTCAATAAGGCCTTGCCCATTATTTTGGCGGTATTCCTATTGTCTGGTCTAATGCAAATAGGACTGGGGCTTATTGGCCTTGGTAAGTATATCAAGTATATTCCTTACCCAGTGGTTTCTGGATTCATGACAGCCATTGGCGTGATTATTCTGGTTACCCAAATTCTACCTGCGGTAGGTTACTATCCAAAAGAGGATGCCGAATATGTGAATCAGTTTAAGGCTGCCGCTGAAGAGGAGATTCTGGAAAACATCCTAAAGGAAGAGGCTGGCGAAGGAATTCTGGTACTCGAGGATTTTGAGGAAACCATCAGAAGGGCAAGCCAGATCACCCCTGAGGACATGCAAAAAGAGGCCAAGACTTTGGCCGCCAAAGATGCTTCTGGGGTTGTTGGGACCATCAAAGTACTCCCGCGTGCCCTACAAAACATTAATTGGTTGGAATTGGGGCTGGCCTTGGCCACCATCTTCATCATTTACGGATTTAAAAGGATCACTACCGCGGTACCCAGTACCCTTGTGGCACTTATTGTGGTCTCTGGACTTGCCTATGGGCTTGGATGGGATTACAGACCCATTGAAAAAATCCCAGAAGGGCTTCCAATTCTTCAAATGGACATTTTTACCCAGTTTAAACTGTCTTCGCTCACTCCTTACATTTTTACTGCACTTACCCTCTCACTCTTAGGAGCGATAGATTCTTTGTTGACGTCTGTTGTCGCCGACAACATGACACAAACCAAACACAAACCCAATAAGGAATTGGTGGGGCAAGGAATTGGTAACAGTATTGCAGCAGTTTTTGGAGGGATTCCTGGTGCAGGTGCTACCATTAGAACGGTGGTGAATATCAATTCAGGAGGTAAAACTCGTCTTTCAGGAATGATCGCAGGTCTTTTGCTCTTGGTCATTCTTTTGGCATTGGGTCCTGTTGCATCCCAAATTCCTGCTGCGGTTTTAGCTGGTATTTTGGTTACCGTTGGGATTGGGGTGATGGATTATAAAGGTCTAAAAGCCATTCCGTACTTGCCAAAAGATATGAAAGTTGGTCCGTTAAAACTCAGTTCTGAGGTTATAGTGATGCTTGTTGTTCTGGTACTTTCTTCCATTTGGAACTTAGTGTATGCCGTAGGCATTGGATTGGTAATCGCTTCTCTTATGTTCATGAAGAAAATTGGAGATCTTACCGCTACGCGCTCCGTTGTTAAACCTTTAAAGGAGCAACCTTGGGCGGATGAAAAGAATTTTCCACAGAAACTTAAGGAAGAAGTGTTCATCAAGCACATTAAAGGGCCGCTTTTCTTTGGTTCCACCAGTGATTTCCAACAATTGGCCGAACAAATACCTCCTACGGCATCCAATGTTGTCATCCGAATGGATCGGATGCAATACATGGATCAATCCGGTTTGTATGCCATGGAAGATGTACTACAGGATCTTAGGAAAAAGGATATTCACGTTATGTTGGTGGGGATCCTAGATCAACCCAAGTATATGATGGAACGTATTGATATTATTCCCGATTTGATTCCGAGAGAAAATATCTTTGAAGACTTCGATTCCTGTTTGGAATGGATAAAGGAAAATGTAAAGGATTTGGACGTCTAATAGGGTCTGCTTAAAGATTTTCTTTTGATTCCATTGACCAAATTCCCGAACGATACAGGGCCCATTTATCTGGAAACATTGGAAGGAAGATTTCCTGTGGAACCTTTCAACACCTATAGCAATCTCATTTTTGTAGTACTGGTGGTCTATTGGGGATTGAAGGTGTACAAAAACCCAAAACAACATCAGTTTTTGGCATGGGTGCTCCCTATAATCGCAATCAGCTATGTTGGTGGTACTATGTTTCACGCCACGCGTAGCCACGAGTTTTGGCTTCGATTGGATTGGATGCCCATCATGTTTCTCTGTTTGGCCTTGGTCATCTATTTTATTTTCAAACTGGCTCAAACATGGTGGTCTCGATTGCTCTTGATTGTGGCTGTTTTGGGAGCTTCCTTTTTGCTGCGGACCCTCCCCATCCCATCAGGACTGCGAATCTCTTTGGGCTATGTGATTACAGCACTTACCATTCTATTGCCCTTGGGCTGGCACCTGTACAAAACCCAATGGAAAAATGCGGGGCTGGCTAGTTTGGCCTTTTTGGTTTTTGCCCTTGCCATTTACTTTAGAAGTATTGATCTTACCCAGACATTTTTTCCAATGGGCACCCATTGGTTATGGCATTTCTTTGGTGGGGTGGCAGTTCATTTTCTCATAGCCTATATATTCAAGGACAATTTGCTAAATTTGTCGGCCAATACAGCCAACAAAGATGATTGAGACCATAAAGGAGCATTTGATTGAAGTTGAGAACTTTACTTCTGTATCCAAAGATGAAATTGAGGCTTTTCGAATTAAGTACTTGGGGAAAAAAGGGTTGCTGAATTCCTTCTTTGCCGAATTCAAGAATGTTCCTAACGAACAGAAAAAAGAATTTGGGCAGGTGGTCAACCAATTGAAAACCTCAGCCACCGATAAGGTTAACTCCCTGAAAGAGGCTTTGGAAAACCAAGCGGAGACTTCCGGCAAATTTGGGGATTTAACACGACCTGGTGAACCTATCCCTCTGGGAGCCAGGCACCCTATTTCCATTGTAAAGAACCAAATCATAGATATATTTTCAAGAATTGGTTTCAATGTTTCCGAAGGCCCGGAAATTGAAGACGATTGGCATAACTTTACAGCTCTGAACCTTCCTGAATATCATCCGGCAAGGGATATGCAGGATACGTTCTTTATCCAGACCGATCCTGACATTCTTTTGCGCACGCACACCTCCAGTGTCCAGGTGCGGTATATGGAAAACAACCAACCCCCCATAAGAACCATTTCCCCTGGTAGGGTATATCGGAACGAGGCCATTTCAGCGCGCTCCCATTGTTTCTTTCATCAGGTGGAAGGATTGTACGTGGACAAAAACGTCTCTTTCGCGGATTTGAAACAAACCTTGCAGTATTTCACCTCGGAAATGTTCGGCAAGTCAAAAATTAGATTACGCCCATCCTATTTCCCGTTTACGGAGCCTAGCGCAGAGGTGGATGTGTATTGGGGATTGGAAACCGAAACCGATTATCGTATGACCAAGGGTACAGGATGGTTGGAAATCATGGGATGCGGGATGGTAGATCCCAATGTACTGAAAAATTGTAATATTGACCCTGGGGTGTATTCAGGATTTGCATTTGGTATGGGTATTGATCGTATTGCGTTGCTACTTCACCAAATTTCAGACATCCGATTGTTAAGTGAAAATGACATTCGGTTTTTGGAGCAATTTAAAAGCTCCCTTTAAAAGGTAAATGGAACCCCAAATCAACGTACTTAAGGAGAAACAACTTGTGGGTATGCATACCTCCATGAGCTTGGTTCACAATAAAACCTTCGAGCTATGGGGAAAATTTAGGTCAAGAATCCATGAAATAGAGAACAGGCTTTCTTCTGATTTTATTTCGATGCAAGTATACGACCCTTCCTATTTTGCAAATTTCAGCCCCACCAACAATTTTGTAAAATGGGCCAGTGTTGAAGTCGCAGACCATGAAAATATCCCTGATGGAATGGACAGTTTTACCTTAAAAAGTGGGCTCTATGCTGTTTTTCATTATAAAGGTTCCAGTGCTGACACTTCCATTTTCCAATATATTTTTACGGTTTGGCTCCCCAATTCCAAATACCTTTTGGACGACAGACCACATTTTGAGGTTTTGGGCAGTAAATACAGAAACAACGACCCCAATTCCGAAGAGGAAATCTGGATTCCGATTAAAGAAAAGTAAGCCTCTTAAAATTCCATTTAGCTGATAACTAACGCTTAGCTGGTTTTATCCCTATATTTATAAAGGTGCATTATAGCATCGAACTCAATTTGGATTAATTTCAGAACACTTTTAATCATGGGAATTCGTCTTCTTTTTATCTTGCTTTGTTTGGTCCACTTTTCCATTTTGGGTCAGAAAAATGAAGTTCGCGTTAATCAAAATCGATTGGAATCCCGAATTATGGAATTAGCCAAAATTGGGTTACAAGAAAATGGAGAAACGGAGCGGGTGGCTTTCAGTGATGCGGACATTGAAGCAAGGAAATGGGTGGTTCAAACCCTGGAAAATATGGGCTTGGCCGTATCCATTGACTATGCGGGAAATATTATCGGACTTAGAAAGGGTAGAAACAAAGAAGCCAAAACCATTTCCTTTGGTTCACATATAGACCGCGTTCCCAATGGAGGAAATTATGATGGGTGTTTGGGCTCTATGGCTGCTTTGGAAATCATTGAAACCCTGAACGAAAACAACATTAAGACGAAACATCCTTTGGAGGTGATTATTTTTTCGAACGAGGAAGGTGGTGTAATGGGAAGTCGAGCCATGTCAGGTCATTTAAGCCATAAGGCCTTTACCGTGGCAAATTCCACGGGCTATACCATGGGAGAGGGTATTATGCGTTTGGGTGGGGATACGACCCAAATCAAAAAAGTCATTCGAAAGAAAAACTCCATGGCAGCCTTTTTGGAATTACATATTGAACAAGGCGCAATCTTGGAAAAAGAAAATTTGGATATCGGCATCGTGGAGGGTATAGTTGGACTAAAATGGTGGGATGTGGTTTTCACTGGATTTGCCAACCACGCAGGTACCACCCCAATGAATGCCAGGCAAGATGCACTTCTGGCCGCAGCCAAATTTGTAGTTGCCGTCAATGAGGTCACCAATAGTTTTGAAGGTGCACAGGTAGGTACCGTAGGCCGAATAAAAGCGGAGCCTGGGGCACCCAATGTGATTCCTGGAAAAGTGGTGGCCAGTTTGGAAATTAGGGACCTATCTTCCCAGGTAATAGAGCAGGTTTTTAACGCCATTAAAGCTAAAGCCCAGGAAATAAGCAACGCCTCCAACGTACAGATTGAGTTTGTTCCCCTGGACACCACCGCCGATCCAGCGTTGACCGATCCAGCAGTGCAAAAGGAAATTGAAGCTGTCTCCAAAAACTTAGGTCTTTCCTTTAAATATATGCCCAGTGGAGCGGGACACGATGCTCAGGATATGGCCCATATTGCTCCTACGGGAATGATATTCGTTCCCAGCAAAGGTGGAATTAGCCACTCACCAAAAGAATTTACATCCGCGGAGGACATGGCCAACGGAACGAACGTCTTACTTCAGACCATACTCTCCCTTGACGAAAAGTTGGATTGACCCTTATCTATCTTGCTCCTTGAGCTTTAGAAATGTTGCGTTGGCAATCAAAGCAATACTCATCCAATAGGTGCTCAGAATGACAACTCCTGAAAGAGGGAATGGGGATTTAAACTTATTTACAGCAATCATCGTATCCGAAAACATAAATAAGAATACAGCAATGGCGATAAGGGTATATGCCATTATCCTTTTTTTAAACCAAAGTCCAAAGCCCTGCCAAGCCATGCAACAGATGGCCAAAATGTAGATGGCCACAGGGAATTCCAGATTCCCTAAATCGGGCTTCAGCCAAAAGAATATGGACAAACCCAATCCCAGAAAAAGTAGCCCTGAAGTCAAACGAAAATGAAAGCCCTCCAACACCACAAATCCGTAAGTCAAAAGCAGATGGGCTATCAGGAATGAGCCCAAACCAAATACGAAGAATTCATCCTTAAGCAATAGGATATCTCCAAGCAAGCAGAAGATCAAGGCGGCAACCATAATGTTCTTAAACTTGATCAAGCTTGGGTTTTTTGCAAAAAATAAAAGGGAAATCACTAAAACAGTGGTCAATGGTTTAAGGATGCGATAAAGCATTTCCCAGCTCATATAATCTGCGAAAATAGCAGCGCACGCCGAGCAAAAAATCAGCAAATTTATCCACGAACGACGGCTAAACTTTCCCATCACCAATTTTGAAATGGTTTTCTGCTGAGTTGGGAATTGTAGTACCTAACATCTCCTGTTACTTCCTCCCCCAACCAATCTGGTTTATCAAAAACCTCATCTTCATGTTGCAGTTCCACTTCCGCCACAACAAGTCCCCTATTCTCCCCAAGAAACTCATCCACCTCAAAAACATGATTGCCAAATGGAACTTTGAATCGGTTTTTTTCCAGGATAACCGCTTCGCACAGATCAATTAAGTTGGTCGCCTCAGCTATGTTGATTTCGGTTTCCCATTCAAATCGGGTAGTTCCAGAAACGTTACTAGCTCCCTTCACGGTCAAAAACCCTTTGTCTCCTTTGATCCTTACCCGAACCGTGCGTTCCGGTGCCGTATTCAAAAACCCCTGGACAATCCGAATCTGCTCATTTGCCTGATGCTTGTAGTCCTCTGATTTGACCAAAAATTTCCGTTCAATTTCCAAGTGTTCCATCAAACTAAATATAGCCTAAATTTGGGTATGGAGTTGGATCTTCCTTTGCGAAAAATTATTCATGTGGACATGGATGCCTTCTACGCATCTGTGGAGCAGCGCGATAATCCTGAACTCCTAGGCAAGCCCATTGCGGTGGGTGGAGGCTCCAAACGCGGGGTGGTTTCCGCTGCCAGTTATGAAGCTCGAAAATTCGGGGTAAGGAGTGCCATGGCCGGTTATATCGCGAAGCGAAATTGCCCTGACCTCATTTTTGTTCGACCCCGCTACGACCGTTACCAGGAAGTTTCCCGTCAAATACGGGATATTTTTTTTGAATACACCGATTTGGTGGAGCCCCTATCCTTGGACGAGGCCTACCTTGATGTCACCGAAAACAAAAAAGGGAACCCTTCGGCCACCTTAATTGCCAAGGAAATTAGAAAGAAAATCCTGGATAAAACCGGATTGACCGCTTCTGCAGGTATCTCCATCAATAAATTTATTGCCAAGGTGGCCAGTGATTACAACAAACCCAACGGACAAAAAACGGTAAACCCCGAAGAGGTTATTGCATTCTTGGAAAAATTGGATATTCGAAAGTTCTATGGGGTGGGAAAAGTCACTGCGGAAAAAATGTACAAGCTAGGTATTTTCACCGGAATCGACCTTAAGGAAAAATCCTTGGAATTTTTGGATCAGCACTTCGGAAAGAGCGGCCGTTACTATTATTATGTGGTCCGTGGGGTTCACACAAGTGAGGTAAAACCGCATCGTATTCCAAAGTCCGTGGGTGCTGAACGTACATTTAGTGAAAACCTAAGCAGTGAGGTATTTATGCTGGAAAAGCTAGATCATATTGCCACTGAATTGGAGCGGCGGTTGGAAAAATCGAAAATTGCAGGTAAAACCATTACCTTAAAAATCAAATACAGTGATTTTACGCTTCAGACGCGAAGCAAGACCCTGCCTTATTTTGTCTCCAAAAAAGAACTCATCCTGGAGACGGCGAAGGAACTGTTGTACCAATCCAAATTGGAAAATTCGGTGAGGTTGCTGGGAATCTCCTTGGCCAACCTTAATACGGAAAAGAAAAACGAGGAAACTCCCAAGGAATCTTTTATTGTACAATTAAAATTTGATTTTTAAATTTGACGCATACCCCATTTCTTACTTAATTTGTGTCAGTGCAACGTCCTGAATTACATGAACATATCATAACCACTGCGGGTAACCTCTTTTATCTTAACGGTTACAACTCCACGGGAATCAATGAGATCGTGGAAAAGTGTGGTATTGCCAAAGCTACCCTGTACAGTCATTTTAAGTCCAAAGAAGAGATTTGCATTGCCTATCTGCAGCAGCGACATGATGGACTCCTGGATTCATTAAGGAGTTTTGTATCCAAGCGAAAGACTGGAAAAAACCAGCTTTTGGCCATCTTCGACTTTCTTAGGGATTTGTATCGTGAAGAGAATTTTCACGGTTGCTGGGGCCTCAAGACGTTCGGGGAGCTTTCGCCAAAGCAAAAAAAGATTATTGCCGTAATCCAAAAGCACAAGAAGGAGCTTTTGCTTTATTTGGGGGAAGTTGTTGGAGAAAACATCATCAATGTCTCCAAAGCGGAAATCGAGAAAATATCAGGTGGAATTTATCTTTTGTACGAAAGTGCCATCACTGAAAGTTATCTGTTCAAAAATGATTGGCCCATTTACATGGCAAAAAACATGGCTCCTTCCCTTTTTGCCAATTCTGAGGTAAAATAAAAGCCCCTTCTTTTCAGAAGAGGCTTCTACAACCATACATCAATCCATCTACTTCACCGTCAAAATATTGTCTGTTGATGTTGGATTCAAAGGGCAGAAATATACATATTCGCCTTTTGTTAGTTTAGTGGGCTTGGAGGTCTGGGAAGCTCCAGTTGCAACCGGTTTGGTCACATAAGCCGTTTGAATATGGTTTTCAGGCTTGCTCAAATCCTGTCCTTTTTTCACCAAAACAAACCCTACATCATGTCCTACACCGTTATTGGCAATGTCAAAAACATAGGTTCCTTCAGAAACAGTAATTTGCTTTTGTGTAAACTCACCGGAAGTTTGCTCCAAGGCAATAGTTTTCACTGCTTCATTTTTGCCCATCTTGTCCTGCGCTTGAACAGAAAATGCAGTTACTAGTGCTACTATTAAAATTGAAATTGTCTTTTTCATAATTACTTGTTGTTTTCTTGTATTTAATTAAACTGTTGCTTCCAAGGGTTGTGCCACTGGAAAATCCACAGGGATTTGTGTTGTGTTGTTGATATAATTGGAGATGGTTTTGTCACCAACCAAAACGATGGTGTCTATCAAATTTTCCTTCGTCCATCCGGCATCGAAGAAATTTTCAAGAACAGCAGCATCCGTTACACCCCTATTTTCAGTGATGTTTTTGGCCAATCTGGCTAAAGCGTCCAATTTGTTGTCAAAAGAGGCCCTTCCAGTTCTCAATTCCAAAATTTGCTCGTCTGTGTATCCATTCATTTTACCAATGGCGGTATGGGCAGACAAACAGTATTCACATCCATTTACTTCACTAACTGCAAGGTTCACTGCTTCTTTTTCTTTTGCTTTAAGGGATGTTTTGGCGTTGGCAAAAGTCAGGTAATTCCCTAGGGCATTTTCTGAATATGCATAGGTTGCATAAAGGTTGGGTACAAAACCAACTGCTTTTTCCAAGTTGTCAAAAATGGCCTGATTGGCACTACTTACTTCTTCTCTTTTTGGTACATTAAAATTGCTCATGATTATAAATTCTATTAATTGTTATATGGGTTAAAAATTCTTTACAAATGGTTTTTCTGCATCACAATAAAAATCGTGATGGTATTTCTGCTCACAATGCGCGGCAGAAATAATCGATTTTGTTTCTGGTCTTCGTGTAGACCTGAAAATCTCAATGAGATTGAAAACAGATTTTTCCAGTGATTTCATCTTTACCTTTCTTTTAATTACTGAGCAAAGATGTGACGAAAAAGAGGGGAGGTGTTAGGAGGGATTTCCCGAACGCTTGCCAAAATTTCCCTTAGGGAGCAATAAGCAGGTTTTCTCTATACTCCGAGGGGCTCATATCCGTCATTTTTTTGAAGAAACGACTAAAATGGGCCGGATCGTTGAACCCTAAATCGTAGGCAATTTCCTGATTTTGTTTTTCAGTAAAATGGATCAGGCGTTTGGCCTCCAACATGAGTCTATCCAATATGATCTGTTGTGGTGTTTTCTGATTATAAATGGAAAACAAATTGGAAAGGGTCTTTGGCGACTTAAAGAGCATGTCCGCATAGTCGCTTACCTTTCTTTTGGTTTTGTAATGGATGTCCACCAGATAATTGAACTTACGGATGGTATCAATTTGGGTGTTGTCCAAACTCTTCACAATCAGCTGCTCTTTGGCCAATCGGGTGCTCATGATGATCAATCTCTTCAGCAGCATTTGCAACATATCCCCTTGAATATTGTCAGGAGTGGAAAACTCTTCCACAAAGACTTCATACCATAGATTGAATTTCCGCTGTTGATCAGTAGGTATGGAAATGATGGGTAAATCTTGGGTGCCAAAAAACAAGATGCCATTACAGGACACCTCGGCATCATGATCTGAGATACAATAGAATTCCCTGTTAAAAAACACCGAGGACAACGGCAGTCTGGTCTTCACAAAAGACACTTGTTGCAGATAAGTTACCGTTACAATTTGATTGGGTTCCAGCATTAAATCAAATCCATCTACCTCAAGACTTATGGGTTCAGGGTTTCGGTTCCATAAAAATTTAATGGTGTTGGCCGTTGATGAAAAGTAATCCTTGTCTTTTCTAATGTCATTGGTAAGACCTAATATGGCCCCCAGTTTTGGATCTGAATATTCGTATTTCATGATATACTAGCCTGCCCTATTCCAAGCCCGGATGATGGTTTTTCTGGACTTTAGTCCTTAAATACTGTTGATACTTACAGCCCAATTTCCATCTATAACACGTAAATTCTTAAACAAGAGTGTTAATGTTATGCGTAGATTTTCTGGTCCATATTCCTTTTTATAGTATTGGGTATGGAAAAGATGCGATTTTACGACGAAGCTGCACATACTTTTTACAATAAATTGGATGTGCATGGCTACCCTCTCCACTCCATGGATTTGTTTGCCCAGTCTTTTGATCGACTGTCTGGCAACCTTGCCGATGTAAAAAGTTTGGAGAGCATGGCATTATCCGGAAAATGGCGTAAAATGGCCAATTTTGGCACTGAGATTCTTAAAAAGGATCAGGTAGTAGTTGTTACGGATGCCCAGTTGAATATTGTTTATGCCACTCAGAATATGGTTGAAATGAATGGCTATCAACCGCATGAGGTTTTAGGTAAACAACCTAGAATGTTCCAAGGGGAGGCCACCTGTAGGGAAACCACAAGTCAAGTTTCCCAGGCCATTAAGGACCAACGACCCTTTGAAGTGGTTTTGACCAATTACAGGAAAGATGGCACCACTTACGAATGCCATATCAAAAGCAGCCCTGTATTTGACAAGGCTGGCAAGTTGGTCAATTTTATTGCTTTTGAAAAAGTAGCCTAGAAACTACAGCTTTCTATTTCTGTTACCCTAAGGGTATTAACCATTCCCTTGTCCTTGATGGGCATGGCTGCCAAGCTTATCAGCATGTCCCCAACATCCAAATAGCCTTTTTTGCAGGCAATTTGGTTTACATCCTCTATGGTTTCATCCGTGGAAACATACTTATCGTACATGAACGCTTTTACTCCCCATAACAAGTTTAGTTGGGTCAGGATTCTTTTGTTAGAGGTAAACACCAAAATGTGGGCACTGGGTCTCCAAGCGGAAATCTGGAAAGCCGTATAACCACTATTGGTCAAGGTTGATATGGCTTTGGCCTCTATTTCGTTGGCCATAATGGCGGCATGATAACAAACGGATTTGGTAATATATCTTTTCGTACGAATATGCGGGGGTGTCTGTGGAACACTGATCAGATTGGAACCTTCCACGCTCATCAAAATACTGGACATTTTTTCGATAACCTGAACCGGGTAATTTCCGACTGAGGTTTCTCCAGACAACATTACGGCATCCGCCCCATCCATGACAGAGTTGGCCACGTCATTGACTTCGGCTCGGGTTGGGGTAAGACTGGTGATCATAGTTTCCATCATCTGTGTTGCAATGATCACGGGAATCCTGGCTTTTTTAGCCCGCAATACCAACTGTTTTTGAATCAGAGGTACTTCATGTGCAGGTATTTCCACACCCAAATCCCCACGAGCAACCATAAGACCATCACAATAGGCAACAATCTTGTCTATGTTTTCAACCGCCTCAGGTTTTTCAATTTTGGCGATAATTGGAATCTTGTGCTCGGAATGTTTGTTGATCAAATTTTGCAGGTCCATAAGGTCCTGGCTATGCCGAACAAAGGACAGTGCAATCCAATCCACTTCTTGGGAAATGGCAAATTCGGCGTCCTTAATATCCTTTTCAGTCAAGGCTGGCAGCGAGATATCTGTATTGGGGAGATTAACACCTTTTTTGGATTTCAAAGGGCCTCCTTGTACCACAACAGCCTTCACCTCATCCTTCCCATTGGTTGACTTCACCTCGAAGATCAGCTTTCCATCATCCAACAAAATGCGCTCGCCTGGTTTCACATCCTGGGGAAAGCTGGCATAGTTCATATAAACCCTTTTGGCGCTTCCTTCAAAGGGTTCTCCAGTGGCAAAGGTAATCTCATCCCCGGGTGCCACCACAGCTTCACCTCCCATAACCCCAACTCTCAATTTTGGTCCTTGCAAATCGGCAAGAATCGCAGTGTTGGTATCAAGTTCGTAATTCAATTCCCTAATGAGCCTTATTCGCTCAGCTACGTCATCATGTGAAGCATGGGAAAAATTTATTCTGAAAACATCCACCCCAGCTTCCATCATTTGCTGAAGAACTTCCTTCTTGCTGGTGGCAGGTCCAAGGGTGGCTACTATTTTTGTTTTTTTAACGGTTGGCATTGTTAAAAGATTAGGTTTCTTTTTGATTTTAAAGTTTGTGTTTCTAGTGGGTACGCAGTAACCACCTTTGGAATAGTGTTAATGGCCTTTATTTTTTGAACCAGGGTAGGCCCGTCCACGCCATCAACCTTCAAAAAGTAATCTACTTCCTTGCGTTCTTTGATCAAATAATCTGCTCTGGAAGAAGTTCTGTCCTGAAAAAGTCCAATGGACGTAATGGTCTCTTCAACAGCACATTTGTTGGACATGAGCGTCCAAAAAGTGTCACTCAATTCATCGTCCCAATCAAAGACTGAAAAAGTGAGGTCTTGGTCAAATTGCAGGTCGTTTTTCCTTCTACTTAATTGAAGTCCACAGGCTAAATTAACGGCATAGCCCATCGCAAAATCTTCCAGCCCACTATGAATTGCAATAAGCTGAAAGTTGTCGTCATAAAAATCCTCAGATATCTTATGGGTCGTCCACATCTCTTTTACACGAACCCCAAATATACTCCTATTCCCTTTGACAGCCTAGCTTAATAGGGACAATACCCATTTTAACACAACGAAAACGTTTGAGTTTACCGTAATTTAAAGTCAACTATTTTCTATTCTACTCTGAAGGGCAAAATAGGCTCTTTTGGAGGCTTTTTCCTCTGCCTTCTTTTTGGATGTGGCCCGTGCTTTGGCCATAACTCTTTCGTTGATGGTCAATTTAACCGCAAAATGCTTTAGCTCGTCATTGCCTGTATCTTCGTAAACATCGTAGTGAAAAGTCTTTTTCTGTTTCTGGCACCATTCTATGAGCAAGCTCTTGTAACTGATTACCTTTCCTTCCAATTGCTCAATATCCACATACGGCATAATGACCCTGGAATTGATGAATTTTTCGCAGTAGGTATACCCTCTATCCAGATAAATAGCTCCGACCAAGGCCTCAAAAACATTGCCGTGAATGTTTTCCCCAAAGTGGGATTTGGGAATTCTGCTCTCTACATATTTAAGCAGTTTTAAATCCTTTCCAAGCTCGTTGAGGTGTTTTCTACTGACTATTTTGGAGCGCATTTTGGTTAAGTATCCCTCATCTCCCCCAGGCACCTTATTATATAGGTGTTTGGAAATTATGGTTCCCAGCATGGCATCCCCAAGAAATTCCAAGCGCTCGTAATTCATGGGGTTACCGTCTTTATCCCTTTTGTTTACGGATCGATGCAGAAATGCCTTTTTATAAATATCAAGATCTTTGGGTTTAAATCCCAGAATTGACTTAATACCTAAAAAAAAATCCCCATCCGATTTCGGATGGGAATTGAATATTTTGGAGGGGAATTTCATTACACTACAAAACTACCCTATTTTTTTGAACAGAACACAAGCGTTGTGTCCGCCAAACCCAAAGGTGTTGCTCATGGCCACATTTACCTCCCTTTCCTGTGCCTTGTTAAGGGTCAGGTTCAATGAAGGGTCAATGTTCTCATCCACCACACTATGGTTGATCGTGGGAGGAACCATACTGTGTTCCATGGCCAAGATGGAAGCAATAGCTTCTATGGCTCCGGCCGCACCCAATAAGTGCCCTGTCATGGATTTTGTGGAATTGATATTAATGTTGGGAGCATGTTTCCCAAACACTTTGGAGATGGCTTTCAATTCGGCCACATCTCCCAAAGGCGTAGATGTTCCGTGCGTATTGATGGCATCTACATCTTCTGGGTTTAGTCCGGCATTCTGAAGGCAATTTTCCATAACCTTAACCACTCCAATTCCCTCTGGATGAGGGGCTGTCATGTGGTGGGCGTCACTGGAAAGTCCGCCACCTAAAACCTCTGCGTAAATCTTGGCGCCTCTTGCCTTGGCATGTTCATACTCTTCCAAAATCAAGGCTCCTGCACCTTCTCCCAAAACAAAACCATCCCTAGTGGCATCAAAAGGTCTGGAAGCCGACTCTGGGCTGTCATTTCTCGTGGATAGGGCATGCATAGCATTGAATCCTCCCATTCCGGCAATGGTAACCGCCGCCTCACTACCACCTGTTACAATAACATCACAGTGGCCCAATCTAATATAATTGAGCGCATCTATCATGGCATTGGCAGAAGAGGCACAGGCAGATACCGTGGTATAATTAGGCCCCATAAAACCGTGCTTGATGGAAATATTTCCGGGGGCAATATCGGCAATCATTTTAGGGATGAAGAAAGGATTGAACCTTGGAGTTCCATCTCCGCCGGCATACCCGATCACTTCATTTTGGAAAGTTTCCAGACCGCCTATTCCAGCACCCCAAACTACACCTACCCTAAATTTGTCGACTGTATCCAAATTGATACCGGAGTCTGCAATGGCTTCATCGGAAGAAACCAATGCATATTGGGCAAACCTATCTAGTTTTCTGGCTTCCTTTCGATCGAAATAATCTTCAGGTTTATAGCCTTTAAGTTCGCAGGCAAACTTGGTTTTGAACTTTTCCGTATCAAAATACGTGATGGGAGCGCAACCGCTTTTCCCTGTTTTTAGTCCTTCCCAATAAGCCTCCAAATTGTTACCTATAGGTGTTAACGCACCCATTCCAGTAACCACAACTCGCTTTAACTGCATTGAACTATTATTTACCCTTATGAACCTAAATTAAAAAAAAATTATCCATGTGATCCTCACCACATGGATAATTTAAAATCTTTAGTAAAATATCATAAAATTACTTGGCTTCTTCTATATAGCTAATGGCTTGACCAACAGTTGCAATGTTTTCTGCCTGATCATCAGGGATTTGAATGTCAAATTCTTTTTCAAACTCCATGATAAGTTCAACAGTGTCCAAGGAATCCGCGCCCAAGTCGTTGGTAAAGCTAGCCTCAGCTACTACTTCATTTTCATCAACACCTAGTTTATCAACGATGATAGCCTTTACTCTTGATGCAATGTCTGACATAATTATATCGGTTTTAAAAATTTAATCGGGGCAAAAATATAAAACTTTGGATTAAATACACCATTTGTCGATAAAATGTGCCTCAAATTAAACATATTAGGTACGCGTGCAGTAATTTAGCCTTTTAAACATGTACAACGATTTGCAGGAGAAACCCAACGTAAAACAGATAGTTATTCTGGCATCCGGCAGCGGTTCCAATGCCGAAAAAATCATAACCCATTTTAAGGAACAACAAACGGCCAAAGTCGCAGCGGTTTTCACCAATAAAAATACTGCCCAAGTACTGGAACGCAGCAAAAGGCTAAAGGTTCCCGCCTACTACTTTAATAGGGAATCGTTTGTTGGAACGGACCAGCTTTTGAGGATAATCCAAAGTCTTGAGCCAGACCTTATTGTTCTTGCAGGATTCCTATGGAAGATTCCTGAAAGTTTCATTCGTGCATTTCCAAACCAAATCATCAACATACATCCTGCGCTATTACCCAAGTATGGTGGAAAAGGCATGTATGGATCCAAAGTCCATGAGGCTGTAAAAGAAAGCGGGGAAACGGAAACGGGTATCACTATTCATTATGTGAACGAGAATTATGATGAGGGCGCCGTTATTTTTCAAGCCAAAACGGAATTGACACCAGAGGATACCCCTGAATCCATTGCCAAAAAAGTGCACGAACTGGAATACGAGCACTTTCCCAAAGTGATTGAAAAACTCTTAACCTAACATGGCGAATAAGAAAAAATTCTATGTGGTCTGGAAGGGGAAACGACCCGGAATATTTGAGAGCTGGGACGACTGCAAAGCTCAAATAACAGGCTTCAAGGGTGCACAATACAAGTCCTTTTCATCTTTTGAAGAGGCCAAAAAAGCGTACAATGGCAATTACTTGGAGTACAAAGGGACTTCCAAAGGAAAAAAGGAACTATCCCCGGAAGAGTTGTTGCGAATCGGCGACCCCAACTACAATTCCATTTCGGTGGATGCGGCATCCAGCGGGAATCCTGGCAAAATGGAATATCAAGGGGTGGATACCAAATCCAAAAAAGTGTTGTTCAAGCAGGGGCCGTTTGAGCAAGGAACCAATAATATAGGGGAGTTTTTGGCCTTGGTGCATGGCCTGGCCTTTTTAAAGGAAAGAAAAAGTGAGCGTGTGATCTATTCCGATTCCAGGATAGCCATTGGCTGGGTGCGAAAGAAAAAGTGCGGCACCAAACTGAAAAAAAACGCCAAAAATGCCCAGCTCTTTGAACTGATAGAACGCGCAGAAAATTGGTTGAAAAAAAATAGGTACAACACGCCAATTGTAAAATGGGAGACGAAAGCCTGGGGTGAAATTCCTGCAGATTTTGGAAGAAAGTAGGGTCATATCCAATAGATTTCCCACCATTTTCTTAATTAAATGTCAAGTGGTGGAAAATGGAATATCTAAACGTATATTTGCAGCAAATTTTAGCGCATGGGCAAATTGCTTATTGTAGGCAGTGTGGCTTTTGATGATATTGAAACGCCATTTGGGAAGAGTGATAAAATTCTTGGTGGCGCAGGCACCTTTATAGGTTTGGCTGCTTCACAATTTAAGGTAGAGTCAGCCGTAGTTTCTGTGGTAGGAGAAGATTTTCCTCAAGAATATCTGGATATTTTCACAGCACATAATATTGACATTTCCGGAATTGAGGTTGTAAAAGGAGGTAAGACCTTCTACTGGAAAGGCAAGTACCACAATGACCTAAATTCCAGGGACACCTTGGTCACGGAGTTGAACACCATGGCCGATTTTAACCCCGTTGTCCCGGACAACTTCAAAAACGCAGATGTTGTTATGCTTGGTAATCTTCATCCAAACATCCAGTTGGGTGTAATTGCACAGATGAAAGAACGACCAAAACTTATTATAGCGGATACCATGAACTTCTGGATGGACAATACTTGGGATGAGTTGATGGAGGTCATTGCAAAGATTGATGTGATTACCATCAACGATGAAGAGGCAAGACAGATGACCAACGAATATTCCCTGGTAAAGGCTGCGGCCAAAATTCAGGAGATGGGTCCTAAATATGTGGTGATCAAAAAAGGGGAGCACGGGGCACTTTTGTTTCATAAAGAACATGTTTTCTTTGCACCCGCCCTACCATTGGAAGAGGTTTTTGACCCCACTGGAGCTGGAGATACCTTTGCTGGTGGATTTGCCGGTTATTTGGCCGAGTCCAAAAATATCTCGTTTGAAAGTTTGAAGAATGCCATTATCCATGGATCTAACCTGGCCTCGTTCTGTGTAGAACGATTTGGTACGGAACGAATGCTGGAACTGGAGAAGCAGCAGGTGGAGCGCCGCCTTATGCAATTTAAAGAATTGACGCAATTCAATATTGAGTTAACATAAATAACTGCCCTGACACGTTTCGGGGCTTTTTTATTTTGGTTTGTTATGAGTGATGCTATTAAGCACGAGTGCGGATTGTCCATGATCCGATTGCTTAAACCACTGGAGTACTACAAGGAAAAATACGGTACTGCTTTTTATGGGGTCAACAAAATGTACCTCATGATGGAAAAACAGCACAACAGAGGTCAGGACGGAGCCGGTTTTGCCAGTATTAAATTGGACATGAAGCCCGGGGAGCGCTATATGAGTCGGGTACGTTCCGCCCAGCAACAGCCGATCCAAGACATCTTTGCCCAAATCAATGACCGCATCAACACGGCGCTGGAACAAAATCCAGGCTTGGAAAATGATGTGGAGCTGCAGAAAAGCAACATTCCTTATATAGGGGAGTTGTTGATGGGGCATGTAAGGTATGGCACTTTTGGGAAGAACAGCATAGAAAGCGTTCACCCCTTTTTAAGGCAGAACAACTGGATGCATCGGAACCTCATTGTTGCAGGTAACTTTAATATGACCAATGTAAACGAGTTGTTCGAGAACCTTGTTACCCTGGGTCAGCATCCAAAGGAAATGGCAGATACGGTAACCGTGATGGAAAAGATTGGACATTTTCTGGATGATGCCGTAGCCAAACTGTACAAACAAATCAAAAAGGAAGGATACAACAAAAGGGAAGCTTCGCCCCTAATTGCAGAACGCCTAAATGTTGCCAAAATATTGAGAAAGGCCTCCAAAAATTGGGACGGGGGTTATACCATGGGCGGTCTATTGGGACATGGTGATGGATTTGTGGTACGTGATCCCGCGGGAATCAGACCTGCCTATTATTACCAAGATGATGAAGTAGTGGTAGTGGCTTCGGAACGCCCTGCCATACAAACCGTATTCAATGTGCCCTACGATTCAGTTAAAGAACTGGATCCAGGACATGCCTTGATCATCAAGAAAAAAGGTGATGTTCATTTGGAGCAAATCCAAGAACCTACAGAAAGAAAGGCTTGTTCTTTTGAACGAATTTATTTCTCTAGGGGAAGTGACAAGGAAATCTATCAGGAAAGAAAGATGCTGGGGAAATTGGTATTCCCACAAATTCTTCAGTCCATTGATAATGATTTGGCCAACACTGTCTTTTCCTATATCCCCAATACGGCGGAAACTTCTTTTTTTGGAATGGTCAAAGAGGCGCAGAACTACCTTAACAAACTCAAGGAGGAGCAAATCCTTGCCCTTGGACCGAACATTTCCGGAGAGGAACTACACAGAATTTTGGACGTTCGCCCGCGGATAGAAAAAGTGGCCATCAAAGATGCCAAGCTACGGACCTTTATAACCCAAGATAGTAGTAGAGACGACTTGGTGGCCCACGTTTATGATGTCTCCTATGGTTCTGTAAAAAAAGGGGACAACCTTGTTATCATTGACGATAGTATTGTTAGAGGGACAACCTTAAAGAAGAGTATCCTAAAAATCTTGGATCGTTTATCTCCTAAAAAGATTGTAGTGGTTTCCTCGGCTCCGCAAATCCGTTATCCGGATTGTTACGGAATAGACATGGCCAAGCTGGAGGATTTTGTGGCCTTTAAAGCGGCCCAAGCACTGCACGAAGATCATGGCACCACAGACAAGATCCGAGAGATTTATGAAAAGTGCCTCACCCAAACTGAGTCTAAGGACAAAGAGGTGGTGAACTATGTAAAGGAATTCTACGCTCCATTCACTGCAGACCAGATTTCGAAGAAAATTGCCGAAATCCTAAGTCCGAAAGGGATCAATGCTGAAGTGGATATCATCTATCAGAGCATTGAAGGCTTGCACCAAGCCTGTCCCAAAAATTTGGGGGACTGGTACTTTACAGGCAACTATCCTACACCAGGAGGCAACCGTGTTGTAAACAGGGCATTCATTAATTTTTACGAGGGAAAAAACCAGAGGGCGTACTAGTTTTCCCATTATCGGGATTAGCTGTGCATTTCATCGATGAAACGTGCAGATGAACGGATTTATGCCCACTGGGCAACCTACAAACCTACTTTAGTATTGCCATAGCATAAGTAGGTTAAGTTCATGGTAAGATTTGGGGCAAAAAAGGTGGAAGCTATTCCACCTTTTTTATTTTACATCCCGCTTTCCCCAACAAATTTCGTAGTCCTTTTCAACGACAATTGTATTTCACCCGAACAACTGGGCTTTCATCTAAAAGCTTGCTCCCAAAGCGGCGCTCTGCCTTACATTTGGAGGACCATAGCATAAGTAGGTTAAGTTCATGGTAAGATTTGGGGAAAGCGACCGGAGAATACTCCGGTCGCTTTATTTTTTAGGAGTTGCCATAATTCCCCGTAGTCCTTTTCCTGAATTCCCGTACGTTCACACCCCTTCCAGATCCGTTCACCCAATTAACAGGAGTTTCATCTAAAAGCTTGTTCCCAAAACAACCCCTTGCCTTACTTTTGGGGCTACCATAGCATAAGTAGGTTAAGTTCATGGTAAGATTTGGGGAAAGAAGGCGGACAATGTCCGCCTTCTTTATGTTTGAACCCCAACGATTTACCAAAAATGTTGCTTAAATCTTCCCTTCCATTTTTGGTTCCAATTCAAAAAATTCTGCAAAAACTTTTGTTATTTCTCACAATACCAGTAATTTAGTTTCGCCATAGCATAAGTAGGTTAAGTTTATGGTAAGATTTGGGACGAAAAGGGTGAGGGCTTCCTCGCCCTTTTCTATTTGGGGTATTTAAAAACAAAAAAGGGACGCCAAAGGCGCCCCCAATTGAAAAAAAATCCAATTACCCCAAAAAAATATTTTACAAATACATCATTGCTTTTGTCCACTAGGCCAATTGATCTCTTAGGGCTTAACGACAAAGTCAGTATTACTTTTTGCTGTCTTACCTCCTACCTTTACTGTTACAGGACCGCTCTCTGCTCCATTCGGAACAGTTACTACCAATCTTGTTATACTCGCAGTTATGATAGAGGCTGTATGGCCATTAAATTTCACCCTATTTTCTTCCATCATATCCCCAAAACCTTTTCCTTCAATAACCACAATTTCGCCTATTGCGCCGCTCATCGGTTCCACGCTTTCAATTTGGGTCTGCTTCCCTTTGAGACCATTTAGGCTATCGTCATTACCGCAAGAGAAAATAAGTATTGCAAATAACAGGTTGAAAGTCTTTCTGCTCCTCATTCATGTGGTTTAGACCATAAAAGAAGCGGAACGTGCTTGGCCAAGAGTCTCCCAATTGACGAATGCCCCTTTTCAATTGACGGATGGAGGTTTTGAGTTAACACACCGAACCCCTCTTGAGAGGGGAATTGGTTGCTGTCGCTTTTTAGTATATGCTCCCTTCTTGAGAAGGGAAGATTTCAGCATGCTGAAATCAGGGATGTGTTTGCAATGCCTCATTTTGTTCTCGATACATCCCGAATTAAATTCGGGACACTCGAACTGACGCAAAAAAAAGGCCGCTAGTGCGGCCCTCTTAATCAAGTACTTTTATCCGGACTTCACTTCTCGATACGCCCCAAAATTCTTTCGGGACGCTCGAAGTGACGCTTGAATTTCTAGTTATTATTTATTGGAAGCATATCCTTCCGCTACCTTGTCCCAATTGATCACATTAAAGAATGCAGCAACATAATCGGGTCTGCGGTTTTGGTAGTTTAGGTAATAGGCATGCTCCCAAACATCCAATCCTAAAATGGGGTGTCCTGCACAACCTGTATCCGGCATCAACGGATTATCCTGGTTGGGTGTAGAGCAGATTTCCAGCTTCCCTCCTTTGTGCACACAAAGCCATGCCCATCCAGAACCAAATCGGGTTCCGGCAGCAGCACTGAACTGCTCCTTGAACGCATCAAAAGAACCAAATGCCTCATCAATGGCAGCGGCCAAATCCCCACTTGGGGCACCTCCACCATCGGGGGACATTACTTCCCAGAAAAGGCAATGGTTGTAAAATCCTCCACCATTGTTTCTAACCGCACCATTGGACATATCCAAGTTGGAAAGGATGTCGTCTATGGACTGTCCCTCCAAGGCGGTTCCGGCAATGGCGCCGTTCAATTTGGTGGTGTAGCCGTTGTGGTGCTTGGTATGGTGTATCTCCATGGTCCTGGCATCTATATGTGGCTCCAAAGCATCGTATGCATAGGGTAATTTTGGTAATTCAAAAGCCATAATTGTACTGTTTTTAAGTTATTATTGATTCCTGTAAAAATACGGCTTTATGGGATATATTTCATGCTCTCGGAGATTAACTTAAGGCGGGTAATCCGTAATTTGCAGGAAAATGGTTTTGGAGTCTCCCCAATTTAAAATATACAGCGCATCAGCCGGATCCGGCAAGACCTATTCCTTGACCAAGGAATACCTTTTGCTGTTGCTAAAGGATGGTTCCCCTTCCAAATTCAGGCAGCTATTGGCCATCACCTTTACCAACAAAGCGGTGGGTGAAATGAAGTCGCGGATTTTGGAAAGCCTGTATACTTTTGGGTTGGACATTCCCCCTGAGAAGCGAAGTTCACTTTTCAATGAAATTCGGGAGGAACTTTCGTTGAGTCCACTACAATTACAGCAACGTTCCCAAACGGTGTTACAACGGATTTTGCACAACTACTCCTTTTTTGAGATTTCCACCATAGACAAGTTCAACCATAAAATCATCAAAACCTTTGCCCGCGACCTACAGCTTTCGCAAAACTTTGAAGTGGAGCTGGACACCGATCTATTATTGCACGAGGCCATAGGCCGATTATTGGAACGAGCGGGCAGTGACGAAGCCTTGACCCAAACCCTCATTGCATTTTCCCTGGAAAAAATTGAAGAGGACAAAAGTTGGGACGTTTCTTATGATCTGATGGAAATTGGCAAGCTGCTTTTTCAAGAGGATCATGCCGATCATATTGCATCCTTGGAAACCAAAACCCTTCAGGATTTTAAGAAAGTCCAACAAAAGATTTCCACACAAATTGCTGCTTTGGAATCCCACGTAATCCAACAGGCCACTTTGGTCTTACAGGAAATTGAAAAGCAAGGATTTGCTCCTGAAGATTTCCCCAGACAGACGCTCCCCAACCACTTCAAGAAAATCTGTGAGAAGGAATTCAACATCAAAGTACTTTACGCCAACAAACTGGAAGAGTCCCTTGAAGCTGGCAGACTTTTAAAAGCTTCGGACAAACGAGACGGTTCCCATTTGGCCACCGTTATTCTTGGGCTTTACCAGGCCATAAAGAAAACATTGTACCAACGCCATTATCTGCGTAACATTTATGGCAACATTGTTCCCCTGACCTTGCTGAGCGAAATCGCCAAGGAAATCAAGAACATTGAACTGGATCGCGAAATCATTCCCATTTCTGCCCTAAACTCGCTTTTATCCAAAGAAGTCAAGAACCAACCCGTTCCCTTTATCTACGAGCGGATGGGTGAAAAGTACAGACACTACTTTTTGGATGAGTTTCAAGATACTTCCAAAGTGCAGTGGGAAAATCTGGTTCCTTTGATCGGGAATGCCCTGGAAAGTGTGAACGAGAAAAACGAACAGGGCACCCTTTTTCTGGTAGGGGATGTTAAGCAGGCCATTTACAGATGGCGAGGGGGCAAAGCGGAGCAGTTTCTAAACCTGATCAGCGGCAAATCCAGACCCTTTTCTGTTGGCCCTACCACATTTGCTTTGGATACCAATTGGAGGAGCTACAGTGAAATAGTTCAGTTCAACAACCAATTTTTCAGTACCGTTGCACCTTTATTAAGGAATACGGAATATCGCAATCTTTTCTTGGAAGGATGCCAGCAGAAGACCAACAACAAACAAGGGGGTTATATTGAATTTTCCTTTGTGGACAAGGAAGTTGATGATAAGGCGGAGGAACATTGTAAACAGGTGCTAAAGACCATTAAGAATATACAATCCAAGGATTATGTGTATTCCGACATCTGCATTTTGGTGCGGAAAAATGACCATGGCATGCTCTTGGCCAACTTTCTATCCGAAAATCAAATTCCCGTTGTTTCCTCGGAATCGCTTTTGTTAAAAAATAATTCCACAGTGGGGTTTCTGATTTCTCTGTTGAAAGTCATGGAAAATCCAACCGATCAGGAGGCCAACTACGCGCTTTTGTTTTATCTGTCCAAAACCGCCTCTGATCCGCATCATTTTATTTCCAGTCATCTGGACAACTTAACGGATTTGCTGTTGGAGTCCTACGGGTTTTCCATAACCGAGCTCCAAACCCAACCTGTGATCACCATTTTGGAAAGGGCCATTCGACATTTTGAGCTTACGGATGAATCCCAAGCCTATCTGGTTTTTCTTCTGGACGAAGTGCTGGTTGTTGAAAAGAGGGAAGGTCCGGGAATCCATGCCTTCCTTAAGTATTGGGAGCAGAAGAAGGACAAGCTTTCCATTGCAGCACCGGAGCATATTGATGCGGTTAAAATTATGACCATTCATAAGTCCAAAGGACTTGAATTTCCAATAGTGATTTTTCCCTTTGCCAATGCCTTGATCCATGATCCCAGAAAGCAAAAGAAATCTTGGGTGGGTGTTTCCCCGAAAGAAAAAGAACTGGGACTCGATGAATTCCTCATCAACACAAAAAAGGAAATGCTCCAGTATAACGAGATCACTTCCAAGAACTATTTGGAGGAAATGGAAAAAACCGAACTGGATGCCCTTAATGTCCTCTACGTAGCCTTGACGAGGGCTGAAAAAGGACTTTTTGTACTCTCCGAAACTGACAAAGCTGTAAACAGCTTGGATCAATGCAACTCCTATTCCAACTTGTTCCAATATTTCCTTGATCAACAAGGATTGGAAGAGGGCTCAACGGGAAAGTTCATTTTTGGGGAATTGACCCACAGGGATGAAGAACAAGGGAAACCGACCATGCCGAGCAGCAGTATTCCATTTGTAGATAAGGATGAAAGGAATACTGGATTTGCCATTTCCACCGGATCTGTTCATCTGTGGGATGATGAACGCAGGGAGGCTATAGAACTTGGAAATTTGGTTCACCATGCCTTGAGCAAAATTAAGACTGCGGATGATGTTCCTTCAGTTTTAAATGACCTTCAGGTATCAGGCCAGCTTACGGCGGCCGATTCGGGATATGTCAAAGAAAAAATTATTGCGGTGGTTGAACATCCCCAACTCAGGGAATACTTTACCCTGGCCCACCAAATATTAAACGAGCAGGAAATCCTTCTGGGCAATGGTAAAACCCTAAGGCCCGATCGAATCGCCATAAAAGATGGAAAGGCAACTATTATTGATTACAAAACAGGTAAACCCGCCCCTTCACACCACGAACAAATCATGGAATATGCCGATGCTTTAAAAGCCATGGATTTTACCCTCGGACATCTTATTATTGTATATATTGATCACGAAATAAAACCCCTTTTCCTTTAAACAAAAAACTATGTACGGAACTATAAAACAACATTTGACCCAAGAACTGGACAACATTAGGGAAGCAGGCCTTTTTAAGAAGGAACGCATTATCACCTCCCCACAAGATGCTGTCATCAAAATATCCACTGGAGAGGAGGTAATCAACTTTTGCGCCAACAATTATTTGGGACTTTCCTCCCATCCCGAGGTAATCCAAGCGGCCAAAGATACCTTGGACACCCATGGTTTTGGAATGTCCTCCGTTCGATTTATTTGTGGCACCCAGGATATCCATAAAAACCTGGAGCAAAAGATTGCCAATTTTTACGGTACGGAGGATACCATATTATATGCTGCTGCCTTTGATGCCAATGGCGGGGTGTTTGAACCCTTGTTGACTGCGGAGGATGCCATTATCTCCGATTCCCTTAACCATGCCTCCATTATTGATGGGGTTCGTTTGTGCAAAGCCAAACGCTATAGGTATGCCAACAACGATATGGCTGATCTTGAGACCCAACTTAAGCAGAGCCATGACGACGGTTCCCGTTTCAGGATTATAGTTACCGACGGGGTGTTCTCCATGGACGGATTATTGGCCCCATTGGACCAAATATGCGATTTGGCGGACAAATATGATGCCCTGGTGATGATTGACGAATGCCATTCTGCTGGATTTATTGGGGAAACCGGCAGGGGCACCTTGGAAGAAAAAGGCGTAATGGACCGAATAGATATTATTACCGGAACCCTTGGCAAAGCCTTAGGAGGTGCCATGGGGGGTTATACTACTGGTAAAAAGGAAATCATAGAAATGCTGCGCCAGCGATCTCGCCCTTATCTTTTCTCCAATTCCCTGGCTCCTGCCATAGTAGGTGCTTCCATTAAGGTGTTTGAGATGCTGGATAAAGACACCAGCTTACGCGATAAGCTTCAAAAGAATACGGAATACTTCAAAAAAGGCATGAAAGAGGCCGGATTCGACATCATTGATGGGGATTCTGCCATCGTTCCCGTGATGCTCTATGATGCCAAGTTATCCCAAGAAATGGCAGACATGCTCTTGGAAAAGGGCATTTACGTAATTGGGTTCTTTTATCCCGTGGTTCCCAAAGGAAAGGCAAGGATAAGGGTTCAGTTGTCCGCTGCCCATGAGAAGCATCACTTGGACAAAGCCATAGCTGCCTTCACCGAAGTTGGAAAAGCTTTAAAAATCGTTGAACTGCACTAAAACTTCTATGTAATGCACCAAAAAAAAAGAAAATTTGATTTTGTTAATAAGTCTTAACAACTTACATTTGCTGCTGATAAACACTTAAACTTAAAATTTTGAGCATGAAACATCTTAGCAAATTATTAGTTGTTGCCCTAGTCTTTTTGGGCTTTAACAACGTACAAGCGCAAGACGAGAATAATCCATGGCAGATCAGTTTTGGGGTAAACGCCATTGACACTTACCCTACTAACGACGAGGACAACCCGTTCTCAAGTACTACTTTGTTTGATGAGTATTTCAATGTATCTGATCACTGGAATATTTTGCCTTCCGTTTCTTATGTGGCTGTTTCTAAATATATAGGGGATGGTTTCTCTATTGGAGCAAGAGGTTCTTTGAACAGACTTGAAAAAAATGGTGACCAATCCATAGACGATCTTTCACACTATGCTGTAGACGGTACCATCAAATACAACTTCCTAAAAAACACAACTATCGATCCTTTTGCTGAAATCGGTGGTGGTTATACTTGGATTGATGAAATTGGTGCTGGTACAGTTAATGGTGGTATTGGTGTTAACATTTGGTTCTCCGAAAATGTTGGCCTTACCCTACAAACCCAATACAAGCACGCTTTCGAAGATTTCTTGGTAAGACATTTCCAACACATGGGAGGTATTAGTATCAAATTTGGTGGAACTGATACTGACGGTGACGGAATCTATGACAAGGACGATGCTTGTCCAGAGGTTGCTGGTTTGGAAGCTTTCAACGGTTGTCCTGATGCTGATGGCGATGGAATCGAAGATAGCAAGGATAGCTGTCCTAACGAAGCTGGTTCCAAAGAAATGAACGGTTGCCCTGATACCGATGGTGACGGAATCGCTGACAAAGACGATGCTTGTCCTAACGAAGCTGGTCTTGCTGCATTGGCAGGTTGTCCTGATGCTGACGGTGACGGTGTAAGAGATGGAGACGATCAGTGTGTTAACGAAGCTGGTCCTGCTGAAAACAACGGATGCCCTTGGCCAGACAGAGATGGTGACAGCGTTCTTGACAAAGACGATCAGTGTCCTGACGTAGCTGGTACAGTAGCCAACAACGGATGCCCAGAAGTAACTGAGGAAGTTCAAAAGCAATTGAACGACTACGCTAGAACTATCTTGTTCGATACTGGTAAATCTTCAATCAAAGCTGAGTCTACTTCTGTAATGGTTGACATCATCCAAATTTTGAACGAGTATCCTAACGCTAAGTTTACTGTTGAAGGTCACACTGACAGCGTAGGTAGCGCTAAATTGAACCAGTCTCTTTCTGAGAAGAGAGCTAACTCTGTACGTGATTTCTTGATTGACAAAGGAATTGACGCTGGTAGATTGACTGCCATCGGATACGGTGAAGACAAGCCAATCGCTACCAACAACACAAGAGCTGGTAGAACGCAAAACAGACGAGTTGAAATCAACTTGATCAAATAATACAAGGAATTTAGATTTCCTTCATAAAAAGGCTCCCGACAATGTCGGGAGCCTTTTTTATTTTTGGTCCATGCAACAAAGCTTCCTCGCATACGTACTCCATGATCTTCAGCAAAAAGGTGTGTCCCTCACCGAATGCACCTATATACTTCCAAGTAAGCGATCAGGAACCTTCCTTAAAAAACATATGGCGCAGATTATTGGAAAGAACATTTTTAGCCCAACTGTGCTCTCCATTGAAGATTTTGTGACCCAAATCTCGGGGCTGACCCAAGCTTCCAATGTAGATCTTATTCTCGAGCTTTATTCGGTCTACAAAAAGACCGAAATTAAAGAACACGATGACTTTGACACTTTTCTGAAATGGGGACAAACCCTGCTACAAGATTTTAATGAAATAGACCGGTACCTTATTCCGCCAAACGAAATTCTTAATTATCTCTCGGCCATAAAGGAACTCAATCATTGGTCCATGCAAAAGGACAAATCTGATTTGGTGAAGAACTATCTCGCACTTTGGAACAATCTGAGCACCATTTACGAGGCCTTTACCAAAACTCTTATAGCTCAACAAAAGGGCTATCAGGGCCTTTTGTACCGATGGGCCGCAAAGCATATAGATACCGGTGATTCCATCTTTCAGGAAGAACCAATTGTTTTCATCGGGTTCAACGCCCTCAATACAGCCGAAGCTTTAATCATTCAACACTATTTGGATAGTCCCGCCAATCACATTTATTGGGACATAGACGCCTATTTCCTGGACAGCTCTATCCACGATGCCGGACTATTTATTAGGAACTACAAGCAAGCTTGGCCCTATTATCAACGAAATGAACTGGAAGGCGTCCATCAAAACTTTTTATCCCAGAAGAACATATCTATAACCGGCGTACCAAAAAGTATAAGCCAAGCCCAATATGTAGGAAATCTTTTGGCGGAAATACAGCGTGCCACCCCAGATGGTATTCACGATACCGCCTTGGTTCTGGCAGACGAATCGTTGCTCAATCCAATGCTCCAGGCTCTTCCGTCTTCAGTTTCCAAGGTGAACATTACCATGGGTTTCCCATTGAACAAAACGGTTCTGTATTCCTTCTTTTTGTCTTTTTTGGACCTACAATTGGCCCAATCCGAAAAAGGGTGGTTTTTTGAAGATGTCCTCCGCTTTTTCTCCAATCCATTTTGTCTTTCACTTTCTTCTTCCGAAAAGGTGGATGCCATTTCGTCAATCGGCAAGGATATCAAACAACACAACAGGCTTTATCTCAATCACCAATATCTTGAGAAGTATTCGAGCCAGTCAGAGCTGTTGGGTTTGCTGTTTCCCGCCAATCCTGCAACTCCCTTGGATTGGATAAATCGATGTCTCCAACTCATCCAAAAGTTAAAGACCATTGGCCAAGAACAAAACGACCCTATGGAACTGGAGTATCTATATCGATTCCATAAGTTGTTCAATCAACTCAAACAGCATGTGGAATCTGTAAACTTTATCAAACAGTTAAAATCGGTTAAAAGCTTTTTTAAGCAATTGGCAGCTTTGGAAACCACAGATTTTATAGGGGAACCGCTTTCTGGTTTACAGATTATGGGAATGTTGGAAAGCAGGAATTTGGATTTTGAAACGGTCATCATTACCTCTGTCAACGAAGGAATTCTACCAGCAGGAAAGTCTGGCAACTCCTTTTTTCCTTTTGATGTCAAACAGGAGTTTGGATTACCCACCTACAAGGAAAAAGATGCCATATATACCTACCACTTTTACCGACTGATCCAGAGGGCCAAACATGTGCACCTTATCTATAACACAGAGCCCGATGTATTGGAGGGCGGAGAAAAAAGCCGATTGATTTCCCAGCTCTTAACGGATAAGAATATTTCGCGCTATATAACGCACTCCATTGCCTCGCCAGAATTGAAAATCGATGCTTCTCCCAACCCACAAATTAAAAAAAGTAACTTATTGGTGGAGGACATCCGAACCTTTGCGGGCAACGGTTTTTCTCCCACCTCAATTACCAATTACATTAGAAATCCCATGGATTTCTACAAGAAGAACATTCTTAAGATCTATGATGCCGAGGAGGTAGAACAATCCATTGCGGCCAACACCTTTGGTACCATAATTCATGATAGTTTGGAGGTGCTGTACAACCCCTTGATCAATAAGGTGCTTGAAAAAGCAGACATGGAATCACTCCAAACCCAAATTCCAAAAGTGGTGTCTTCCCAATTTGCAGCAACACTCCCTGGGGTGGATATCAACAAAGGAAGATACCTGCTAGTTTACCATGTGATTCTAAAGTACCTTCAGAATTTCGTGGATATGGAAATGGCACAGCTTCAAAAACATGAGGTTAAAATCTTGGCGTTGGAAGAAAAATACGAATCACCCCTGCACATCCCTGCTCTTGATTTTCCAGTCAAACTAAAGGGGACATTGGACAGAGTAGACCAGGTGGATGGCACCATTCGGATTGTGGATTACAAAACTGGAAGGGTTGAACCGTCCCATGTAAAAATCAAAGATTGGGACAGCCTAATTTCCAATTATGACAAAAGCAAAGCTTTTCAACTGCTATGTTATGCCTATTTGTACCATAGCAAACACGGTACAGAATCTCTTATTGCCGGGTTGTATTCCTTCAAAAATTTAAAGCATGGATTTCTCCCATTTTCTACTTCAGGTACATTAATCAATAGAGAGACCATGAGCACCTTTGAAAATTACCTCCATCAGATTATTCTTGAAATCTGTGATCCAAAAGTGGCCTTTGCCGAAAAGGAATCCTGATTATTTTAGGTCAGGGCGAGTTGGTCTTACCTCAATTTTACTTGGCAAGGTTCTCGGATGCATTTGAAGCAGGTCAACCACCAATTTTCCAATGTCTTCAGCCTGAATCTTCCATGCGTCTTTTTCAGAAGGCTCATTTCCATTAAAATAGGTGGCTACTGAGCCAGGCATAATGGTGGTTACTTTGACATTATATTTTCTAAGATCCAACATGGCAGCCTGGGTAAAGCCCACTACGCCAAATTTTGTGGCATTATAGCCAGCTCCTTGGGGAAAAAAGTTGGTCCCTGCCAAACTGGCCAGGGTCATATAATAACCTTCGGACTTTTTTAATGCTTCCACAGAAGCCTTTAAGGTATAAAAAACACCATTGAGATTCGTGTTGATCATCTGCTCCCACGCTTTTTCAGAAAGTTCATCCACTGGTGCAAAATGACCGACCCCGGCATTCGCCAAGACCAAATCCATTCGGCCCCAATGTTCCAGAATCTGTTCTACCGCCTGCCGCTCATCCAGCAGCTTGGTTACGTCAGATTGAACTCCCAGAACATTTTCATTATCTCCCAATACCTCAACGGCCTTTTTAACCCCTTCTTGGCTTCTTCCGCTGATAGCTACCTTCATTCCTTCATCCAATAGACATTTGGCAACACCAAGTCCTATCCCTTTGGTTCCACCTGTAATGTAGGCCACTTTACCCTGTAAATCCATAATCTTTTATTTCAACCTTAAAATTAGGCTAAGTGGGCAAGTTTGAAAAACAATGGCCCTCTAAATTCCACTGGCAATATCATTTTAAAGAATATGGTCAGGCTACATCAATCTCAAAATACAATATTAGGAATTTTCTTACGTTTGATTTTTAATGCTTTTTCCAAGCTCAATGAAAATCACAAAACAGCCCTTATCCACCATTCAAAACCTGCCTTTCCCCATTGTAATGGTTGACCTGCATATGAACGTTCAAGATTGTTCCCATAGCTTCTATGAATTTTTTGGAATGGAAGGCCCCAAGGAGGGCTTTTTGGAATTGGAAACTGTAATTGGTGAACTCCCATCATCTCTTCATAAAATCAAAAAGAGCAAGCGTTTTCAAAAAACACAGGTTAACGAGTTCATAACCCATATCACAAGAAAAAACGAATTGAAATGGTACAAGATGGTGCTACACCCATCTTCCGAATCGGCTAATTATTACATTTATTTTGATGATGTTACCAAAAAGAAAATCGCCTTAGATCTGTCATTACAGGCAGAAAAGACAGCAAGAATAGGAAGCTGGGAAGTGGATTTGGTAAACAACAAGATTTTTTGGTCCGAGATGACCAAGGAAATTCATGAGGTTCCTTCCGGTTTTGTTCCCGACTTGGAGACGGGAATCAACTTTTATAAGGAAGGGGAGCATCGTGATAAAATAATTGAGGTGGTTTCCGAAGCTATTGAAAATGGAACCCCTTACGACGTTGAACTCATCATAGTAACCGCTAAGGGGAATGAGAAATGGGTCAGGGCAATTGGTAAAACGGAAACAATCAATGGAAAGGCGGCCCGTATGTTTGGTGTATTCATGGATATTGATAAATCCAAAAGAGGGAGCGACAAAATCAAAGTGCTTACAGATCGAATGAGGGTTGCTGTTGAAAGTTCCAATATTGGTATTTGGGATTACGACATTGTAAACAATATTTTGGTTTGGGATGATAATATGTATGACCTATATCAAATAGATAGAAATGAGTTCAGCGGGGAAGTGGCCGCTTGGGAACAGACCATTCACCCAGATGACAAAGAGAAAAGCCTAAAAGAGGTGGAGCTTGCCATTGCAGGTAAAAAGGAATTCAATACGGAATTTCGGATAATCACTGCAGATGGGGCCATTAGACATATCCATGGTCGCGGAAAAGTTTTTAGGGATGAAGATGGAACGGCATTACGGATGATAGGTGCCAACACCGATGTTTCACGAATTAAAAAAGCGGATGATCGCCTAAGACAGCTACTGAATACCACTGAAAAACAAAACAAAAGCTTGCTGAACTTTGCCCATATAGTTTCACACAACCTTCGGTCAAATTCCAGTAATCTATCCATGCTTACGGGAATGTTGTTAGATGATATAGCACCAGATAAACAACAACGCTTTCTGGAAATGATTCGGATATCTTCGGAGCGGTTGGATGAAACCGTGGTACAATTGAACGAGGTGATCAAAATTCAAACAGATCACAACCAAAAATCCCAATGGGTTTCCATCAAAACAACTTTGGACAGCGTGTTGCAAAGTATAAATGCCCATATTGATGAAATCCAACCCAACATTGAAATAGAAGTGCCAAATGACCTCAAGGTTTATGGAATAAGTGCGTATATCACCAGTATTTTCTTAAACCTATTGACCAATAGCTTGAAGTATCGGGATTCCAAAAAGAAACTGGTTATAAAAATAAAAGCCCAGGCCGAAATCCATCAGACCGTCATTTCCTTCCAAGATAACGGCAAGGGAATCAATTTGGAAAAACATGGATCAAACTTATTTGGTATGTACAAAACCTTTCATGGCAACAAGGATGCAAAGGGAGTGGGGTTGTTTATTTCCAAAAATCAAATGGATGCAATGAATGCCCAAATATCTGCCCAGAGCCAGGAAGGTCAAGGAGCTACCTTTACACTAACTTTCCCACATCCCAAATGCAACAAGCAATGACAAAACCCAGAGTATTTGTAGTAGATGACGACTTTGTATTTCGTGAAGTGGCGGAGGTGTTGATCAAAAGCTCTGGATTGACCGATGAGATTTCGCATTTTGAGAATGGGCTTCAAGTATACCAAGAACTGATACAATTAGCAGAAATTCCCTCCAATTTACCCGAGTTGGTTTTATTGGATATCAATATGCCCGTAATGAACGGCTGGGAATTATTGGAAGAATTAAAAGATGGTCCCGCCGCAATCAAAACAGGAGTACAAATCCATATCCTTACATCCTCAATCGCCCCTGAGGACCTGAATCTTTCCAAACAGTACGACTTTATCAAGGGATACATAACCAAACCTTTGACCAAAGCAGATTTGGAAAAGCTTTCTGAAGAATTGAACAACGGATAGCCCTATCTGATCAGCATAACTACAGCACCAATCCCAGTAACAATCAAAATAAAACGTTTGTAGTTTTTATCATTGATCCTTTTTACCACCAAAACCCCTGTAATGAGCCCTAGTGCAATTGCAGGCAACAACTTGATGTTTATAAGCAAGGTTTCCCAAGTGATGGTTTTCCAAACAAAAATGTGAAAGGGAAGTTTAAAGAGATTGGTAATAAAAAACAGCCAGGCAGCTGTTCCTACAAATTCGTTTTTTGGAAGCCGCATAGCTAGAAAAAATATGTTGGTAAAGGCCCCTGCCAAATTCCCGATCATGGTACAAATTCCAGCCATAATTCCTATAGGTCCAGCAAACAACCAATGGGTGGGTATTTGGCTTGATTTACGTTTGTCCCACCAAATCAAGAGTCCCAAACTGATAAAAATGACGATGACCATCCCCAATTTAAACTCCTGTTCCGGTAAGTCCTTCCCAAGCACGACCCCAATCAAAATTCCGGAAAGCATCCATGGTAAGAACTTTACAATGTACTTCCATTGGGTGTGCCTATTGTAATAAATGACGGCAAAAATATCTCCCACAATCAGCAAGGGGATAATCAATCCCGTGGACATACGGGCACCAAACGCCAGTGCCAACAAAGTCACATTAAAAGTAGCAAGTCCCTTGAGCCCTGCTTTGGATGTCCCCATAAGGAAAGTAGCACTAAAAGCAAGGGTCCAAGCTATTAAAGAAGGCTCCAATGTTGTCGATAGGGTCAAAGTTGATGTTTAGCGAACAATGGGCAAAGGTATCCCAAAAAATCATACCTTTAGTGGTTAACCAACTTTAACCAAATGGACATACAAACATTAGATTATTTCATAATCTTCGGATTTTTCGCAATTGTACTTTTCATAGGTGTGTACGTTTCCAAAAAATCTGGAAAAAACTCATCAGAATACTTTTTATCAGGTCGGAGCATGCCTTGGTGGCTCCTGGGAATGTCAATGGTGGCCACTACCTTTTCAACGGACACGCCCAACTTGGTGACCGATTTTGTCCGTGACACAGGGGTTTCCGGCAACTGGGGTTGGTGGTGTTTTTTGCTTACAGGTATGTTGACCGTTTTTGTTTATGCCAAACTATGGCGTAAATCAAATGTCAAAACGGATCTTGAGTTTTATGAGCTGCGATATGGAGGAAAGCCTGCTAGCTTTTTGCGAAAATTTAGAGCCATTTATCTCGGATTGATCTTCAATGTGATCACCATGTCGGCGGTAACCCTAGCAGCCATAAAGATTGGTGGGGTTATGTTGGATTTGGAGCCTTGGGTAACGGTAGTTGGTGCAGGATTGATTACGGTTGTTTTTAGTGCGCTTGGTGGATTTAAGGGCGTTGTTTATAGCGATTTCCTCCTGTTTTTTGTTGCCATGGTTGGTGCTATTGGGGCGGCCTTCTATCTTGTGAACCTTCCAGAAGTGGGAGGGGTCAGTGCCATGATGTCTAATGACTTGGTAAAGTCCAAAATGGATATCCTGCCTGAACTCAGCGATACCAAAATGGTAATTACCTTGTTGGTTATTCCACTGGCCGTGCAATGGTGGAGTTCCTGGTATCCTGGCGGGGAACCCGGTGGGGGTGGATATATTGCGCAACGTATGTTGGCGGCAAAAAATGAAAATCATGCCATTGGTGCCACCTTCTTTTTCAATATCATGCATTACGCGCTAAGACCTTGGCCGTGGATTTTGGTAGCTCTGGCTTCCCTGGTAGTATATCCAGACATCGCCAGTATTGCGGAGGCCTTTCCAAACGTGAGTGAAGATAAACTGGGTCATGATTTGGCGTATTCAGCTATGCTAACCAAGTTGCCCAGCGGGCTTTTAGGTCTGGTTTTGGCCTCTTTGGTAGCCGCTTATATGAGTACAATCTCCACCCAATTGAATTGGGGATCATCCTATATCGTTTTTGATTTTTACAAGAAACAGATCAATCCAGATGCTACCGAAAAACAAATGGTAAACGTAGGCCGTTTGTCCACCGTAATATTGATGGTGTTAAGTGCTTTTTTGGCCTTGGCCATGCAAAACGCCATGCAGATTTTTGATATGCTTTTGCTTTTTGGGGCAGGAACAGGGCTCATTTTTATCCTTCGTTGGTTCTGGTGGCGAATTAATGCCTGGACGGAGATTTCGGCTATGTTCGCATCAGGAATCTTGTCCATCCTTTTGAAGGCGACGCCGTTGGGCCCAATGTTGTTCGCCACAGATGGTGGTGTTTTTCCAGATTGGGGAGAAATTCCATTTGTGATGATCGTTACCAGTATTATCTGGTTAACGGCCACCTTTGTAACACAACCGGAATCCAAAGAAGTCTTGCAATCCTTCTACAAAAAAATACAACCAGGAGGCCCTGGTTGGAGTAAGGTGGTTGATGAAGCCAAAGATTCTGGAATTGAGATTGACAAAGGAGAAAAGTGGACCGTGCCTTCAGGAATCGGAGCCATGCTACTTGGGGTAGTATTGATTTACTCCCTAATGTTCTCTACAGGACATTGGATTTATGGCAAAACCACTTCCGCAATGATCATGTCCGTCATCGCATTGGTTTCTGGACTCTTGCTTATTCGAGTCTGGAATAAAATGAAAGATAACATATTATAACACGATATGAAGAACAGGATTCTGGCAGTAGATATTTTTAGGGGTTTGACCATTGTCTTGATGATTTTGGTAAACACCCCTGGAACTTGGTCCAATGTATATGCCCCTCTTTTGCACGCCCAATGGCATGGATATACCCCAACGGATTTGGTATTTCCATTTTTCCTGTTCATTGTGGGAACCTCAATTGTGTTCGCCTATAAAAATAAAAAGGCAGAGGCCTCCACGTACAAAAAGATTACCATCAGAAGTCTTAAGCTTATCGGGCTGGGATTGTTTCTTGGCGCTTTTACCATAAGTTTTCCTTTTATCAAAGAATTTGAAGCTATTCGTTTTCCTGGCGTTTTGCAACGCATTGGGGTCGTTTTCTTTTTTGCAGCAATCCTGTTTCTAAATCTTGATTGGAAAAAACTTATTGGGCTTTCGGTTGCCCTACTGCTGGGATACTGGGCCCTGATGACGCTTGTTCCTGTTGAAGGTGTGGCTTCTACTCTGGAAAGAGCACCCAACAATTTTGCCAATTATTTGGATGTGCAAATCTTTGGCACCCATAACTACAAACCAGACTACGACCCTGAGGGATTATTGAGTACCATTCCTGCCATTGTAAGTTCGTTATTGGGAATTTTTACGGGTTTGATCTTGACTTCAAAAAGGGAGGACAAAACCAAACTCATGTTGATTTTGGGTGCCGCACTAGTGGTTTTGGGACACCTTTGGGATTTGGCATTTCCCATCAACAAAGCCCTTTGGACAAGTAGTTTTGTGCTGGTAACGGCAGGATGGGCCAATATATTTTTGGCTTTGATTTATTTCCTGACCGATGTAAAGAAAATTCAGTTTGGAAGTATTTTCAGATATGCAGGCGCAAACGCAATTGTGGTTTACTTTTTGTCCAGTTTTATCACCAAGTTGTTTTATTTGATAAAGGTGGATGGCGAAAACTCCATTCATGAGTGGTTGTTCAACACTGTCTTTGTACATGATTTCATGTCCATGAAATTCTCATCTATGCTGTACGGTCTTGCTGTGGTCTCGTTTTACTGCCTATTGGCCTATGTGATGTACAAAAGGAAAATCTTTATTAAGGTCTAGATTTAAGAATCGAAATGTTGAACGGTAGAGCTTGTAGGATACGGGCTTGCTATTTCGTCTTTGGTCTTGAGTCTAGCCTCTCACATCCAACAGCCGAGCCACATACTTTCCAATCACATCAAATTCCAGGTTAACGGTAGTTCCTTGTTTATAGGTATTAAATCTGGTATGCTCGTGGGTATAGGGAATAATGGCCACGCTAAAGCTGTCCTTTTTTGAATCAACAACGGTCAAACTCACCCCATCAACTGTAATAGATCCTTTTTCAATGGTTACATTATTTAAACCGGAATCGTATTGAAAGGTAAATACCCAGCTTCCGTCTTTTTCTTCGTATGCCGAGCAAGTAGCGGTTTGATCCACATGGCCTTGAACAATATGTCCATCCAATCGGGCGCCCAAAACCATGGCCCTTTCAAGATTCACCCAATCCCCAACCTTTAGCTCCCCCAAATTGGTCTTGTTCAAGGTTTCCTCAATGGCGGTTACCGTATAGGCATTCCCCTCTTTTTTGACCACGGTGAGACACACTCCATTATGGGCCACACTTTGGTCAATTTTTAGTTCTGGAGTTATTTTGGAGGATATGGTAATATTCAAATTATCACCCTCATTTTCCAACTTTTCTACCCTTCCCAAGGTCTCAATAATACCTGTAAACATGAATCTTTTTAATTGAGTAGTTTTGTAGCGTAAATGTAGCCATAACGGCATAAATTATATGAAGGAAAAGGGAAAAATAAAACTTGGAATCTCCATAGGGGATTTAAACGGGATTGGCTGTGAGGTAGCCCTAAAGACATTTTTGGATCTCCGTATGATGGATTTTTGCACCCCTGTAATCTTTGCCTCCAACAAGACCATTTCCCAACAAAAGAATGAATTGGGATTGAATGTCGGTTTCAACGGGGTCAGGGATGCTTCCCAAGTAATTGAGGGAAAAATCAATATCGTAAATGTGTGGAAGGAAGTTCCCAAAATTGAGTTTGGAAAGGCAACTGAAGAAGGGGGCAAATATGCGATCAAGTCCCTTCGGGCTGCGGTGCAAGCCCTAAAGACCGATAAAATTGATGTCTTGGTCACAGCTCCCATCAACAAAAACAATATTCAAGCTGAAGATTTTAAGTTTCCCGGCCATACCGATTTTCTGGCCCAAGAACTAAATGGAGAGAGCCTGATGTTCATGGTGGCCGATTCACTGCGCGTTGGATTATTAACGGATCATATTGCCGTTAAGGATGTTGCCGAGGCAATAACCCCAAAGTTGATCAGGGACAAGGTTTCTACCATGGTCAATTCCCTCAAAATGGATTTCGGAATCAGAAAACCTAAAATTGCCTTGCTGGGAATCAATCCGCATAGTGGGGACAACGGCACTATAGGGGAGGAAGACGATAAAATTCTTAAACCTGTGGTGCAAGATCTGTTCAACAAAGGGATCTTGGCTTACGGTCCTTATTCGGCAGACAGTTTTTTTGGCTCCAACACCCACGAAAGTTTTGATGCCGTGTTGGCCGCTTACCACGATCAAGGACTTATCCCGTTCAAAACACTCTCCTTTGGCAAAGGGGTGAATTACACGGCCGGACTGTCCAAGGTGCGGACCTCGCCAGATCATGGAACCGCCTATGAGATTTCAGGGAAGGGAGAGGCAGATGAGAGTTCGTTCAAGGAAGCTGTGTTTGCCGCCATACAGGTTTTCCGGAACAGGGAAGAGTATATAAAGCTCAATAAAAATCCCCTGCAAAAACAAAAGACAAAAAAGGCGAGTTAAAATTTACAGAACAAGGCCATAAATATGGTTTTGGAATTGTAGATTTATAAATAAGTAGTATCTTTGCCCCCGCCTTTATGGGGCTGGTACACAAACCTTAAGTGTATATATGATGGAGCTAAAGGAGTTTTTTATTCCTTTTTCAGGATTGAAGTTGGGGAAGCACACGTTTGAGTACAAAATTGACAATACGTTCTTTGAATCTTTTGAATACCAAGAATTTAATGATGCCGCAATAGCACTTACCGCCATATTGGACAAGATGAACAATATGATGGAGTTGGAGCTGGAAGCGGAAGGAACGGTTAATGTGGATTGTGATTTAACAGGTGAACCTTTTGATTTGCCCATTGCATCGCACTTAAAACTGGTCATCAAATTTGGGGAGGAGTACAATAATGAGAACGATGAAATATTGATTATTCCCCACGGCGAGTACCGTATCAACATAGCTCAATACGTGTATGAAATGTTGGCCTTGGCGGTGCCTCCCAAACGGGTTCATCCTGGGGTTGAGGACGGATCATTAAAATCAGAAATCTTGGACAAGCTGGAAGAACTTCAGCCAAAAGAAATCAAGGAAGAATCAGATAAAACAGATCCCAGATGGGACGACTTAAAGAAGTTATTAACGGATAAATAGGTTATATAATGGCACATCCTAAAAGAAAAATATCAAAAACCAGAAGGGACAAGAGAAGAACCCACTATAAGGCCACTGCCCCTACCATTGCAAAAGATTCTGTAACAGGAGAAATGCACCTGTACCACAGAGCGCACTGGCATGAAGGTAAATTGTATTACCGTGGTCAAGTGTTGATCGACAAAACCGAAGAGGAAACTGCTGCCTAATGGCGGATTTCTTACAAAGAAATTACGACTCCCGTTGATTTACAACGGGAGTTTTTTTATGGATCATACTTAAATCCAAAAAAACCCTTTTTTGCCTAAAAAGTCATATAAAATGACTATTTTTCACAGCTTTTGGGTCAAATTTGGACGTTTTTGACAAAAAAAGACACTAATATGAAGAAAACTACGGCAGCTATTACAGCTGTGGGGGCGTATGTTCCGGAGTTTGTATTATCCAACAAGGTGTTGGAAACCATGGTGGATACCAACGACGAATGGATTACTACCAGAACAGGAATCAAAGAACGTAGAATCTTAAAAGAGGAGAACCAAGGCACATCCTTCATGGCCATCAAGGCCGCTGAAGATTTAATTGCAAAACGTGGGCTGGATCCATTGGAAATTGATTTTGTGTTAGTGGCTACAGCCACCCCTGACCTCCCCGTTGCAGCAACCGCCGCTTATGTAGCATCCGAAATTGGGGCTACCAATGCATTCTCCTATGACCTACAAGCTGCATGCTCCAGTTTTTTATATGGTATGTCTACCGCCTCTAGTTATATAGAGTCTGGCAAATATAGGAAAGTACTATTGATCGGGGCAGATAAAATGTCCTCCATTATAGATTATACGGACCGTACCACATGTATCATTTTTGGTGATGGTGCAGGGGCCGTACTTTTTGAGGCCAATGATGAAGGTTTGGGGCTGCAAGATGAACATTTGCGTACCGATGGTGTAGGGCGTCAGTTTTTGAAAATCGAAGCAGGTGGATCTATTCTTCCGGCTTCCGAAGAAACGGTGAGGAACAAACAGCACTTTGTCAATCAAGATGGGAAGTCTGTTTTTAAGTTTGCTGTGTCCAACATGGCCGACGTTTCTGCCTTGGTTATGGAGCGCAACGGACTTACTCATGAGGATGTAAACTGGTTGGTGCCACATCAAGCCAACAAAAGAATTATAGATGCCACGGCCAAACGAATGGGCTTGGAGCACGATAAAGTAATGATCAACATACATAAATACGGAAATACCACTTCGGCAACGCTGCCCTTGTTGTTGCACGATTATGAAAAGCAACTTAAGAAAGGCGACAATTTAATTTTCGCTGCTTTCGGGGGTGGTTTTACCTGGGGGGCCATTTATCTAAAATGGGCGTACAATCCATAAATTGCACAACTAACTAAATCATATTCCATGGACATTAAGGAAATTCAAAGTTTAATCAAGTTCGTAGCCAAATCTGGTGCCAGCGAGGTAAAGCTGGAGATGGAAGACGTAAAAATCACCATCCGAACGGGTAGCACAACCGCTACTCCAGAGACCACTATTGTTCAACAAATTCCAATGGCTCAGGCTCCAGCGGTACCTGTTGCTCCTGCACCCGCAGCGTCTGAAGCACCCGCTCCTGCAGCCAGTTCTCCGGAACCTGCAGCGGATGATTCAAAATACATCACCATCAAATCTCCTATCATAGGAACCTTTTACAGAAAACCTGCTCCGGATAAACCGGCATTTGTTGAGGTGGGTAGCTCCATTAGCCAGGGAGATGTTCTTTGTGTTATTGAAGCCATGAAGCTCTTCAACGATATTGAATCCGAAGTCTCTGGTAAAATTGTAAAGGTATTGGTGGAAGATTCCTCGCCAGTTGAATTTGATCAGCCTTTGTTTTTGGTTGACCCATCTTAATTTAAATCACAATACCCAAGCTCCAAATACCAATAAACGTTTTGGAATTTGGAATTTGAGCATTGAAAATTCAAGGTATTATGTTTAAAAAGGTATTGATTGCAAATAGGGGAGAAATTGCCCTTCGAATTATTCGAACTTGCAAAGAAATGGGAATCAAGACCGTAGCGGTTTATTCCAAGGCGGATGAGGAAAGTCTTCACGTTAGATTTGCGGACGAAGCTGTTTGTATAGGACCAGCGCCCAGTCATGAATCATATCTGAAAATTCCCAATATTATAGCGGCTGCGGAAATCACCAATGCCGACGCCATCCACCCAGGATATGGTTTTCTTTCTGAAAACTCCAAATTCTCAAAGATTTGTGCAGAGCACGAGATTAAGTTCATTGGGGCGTCTGGGGAACAAATTGACAAAATGGGAGATAAGGCAACCGCCAAAGAGACAATGAAAAAGGCAGGTGTACCTTGCGTCCCAGGGTCTGATGGTTTGTTGAAGGATGTGGATGATGCCAAAAAGACGGCCAAGAAAATGGGTTATCCCGTTATGATCAAGGCCACTGCCGGCGGTGGAGGTAAAGGTATGCGCGCCATTTGGTCCGAGGATGAGATGGAAAGCAACTTCGAGAGTGCGGTTCAAGAAGCCACTGCTGCTTTTGGCAATGGGGGCATGTACATGGAAAAACTTATTGAAGAGCCTCGACATATTGAAATTCAGATTGTGGGTGACCAGTTTGGAAAAGCCTGTCACCTATCGGAGCGTGACTGTTCCGTACAGCGTAGACACCAGAAGTTGACGGAGGAAACCCCATCGCCATTTATGACAGATTCCCTTCGGGAAGCTATGGGAGCGGCTGCTGTCAAGGCCGCTGAATTTATCAAATATGAAGGTGCGGGAACTGTGGAATTTTTGGTGGACAAACACCGAAATTTCTATTTCATGGAGATGAACACCCGTATTCAAGTGGAGCATCCCATTACGGAACAAGTGGTGGATTACGATTTGATTCGAGAGCAGATTTTAGTCGCTGGAGGTGTTCCAATCTCCGGAAAGAACTACCTGCCAAAATTGCATTCCATTGAGTGCAGAATCAATGCGGAAGACCCTTATAACGACTTTAGACCATCTCCAGGTAAAATAACCACTTTGCATACCCCAGGAGGTCACGGAATACGTTTGGATACACACGTATATAGCGGGTACATGATTCCGCCGAACTACGATTCCATGATCGCCAAGTTGATTACTACTGCCCAGACCAGGGAGGAGGCCATCAACAAAATGCGAAGAGCTTTGGACGAGTTTGTAATCGAAGGAATAAAAACCACCATTCCATTCCATAGACAGCTTATGGAACATCCAGATTACTTGGCGGGCAATTATACCACCAAGTTCATGGAAGACTTTGAAATGGATCCAAAATATCAAGATTAAACCCAACCCCGATTTACATCGGGGTTTTTTATTAATATCAAGGGATGGTGTTTTTTAGATTAACTCTGGGAAGCAAATAGAATTGATTCGAGAAAATTTGTGAAATTCGTGTCAAACAGTAATAGGCGTGCAACTTAGTTATTGGGAATATAAATCTTGGTTTTCTAAAGTAGATTTTACCATTGTGGGTAGTGGTATAGTAGGCCTTAACTGTGCCTTGCATTTGAGGGAAAAATATCCGCAAAGTAAAATTTTGGTGTTGGAAAAAGGGAGCCTTCCACAAGGAGCCAGCACCAAGAATGCCGGATTTGCCTGTTTTGGAAGCATCTCCGAAATCCTGTCAGACTTAAAATCACATGCAGAGGAGGAAGTATTTGCACTGGTACAAAGGCGTCATCAAGGTATCCAATTAATGCGAAAGCTTTTAGGGGATGACAATATAGGTTTTCAACAGCAAGGAGGGCATGAACTCTTTCTGGACAGCGACTCTGCGTTGTTTGAACAATGCCTGGAAGCAATGGAGAACTTGAACAAGCTGCTTAAGCCCATTTTTGGACAAGATCCCTTTGCGACAAATGGCAATCTTTTTGGATTTGGACAGATTCAATCCAATTACATTACACAGCAATTTGAAGGACAGCTGGACACGGGTCAAATGATGAATACCTTACTTCAAAAATGCCTAAAAAAGAGCATTCATATTCTTAACGGAATCACTGTTGAAGAGTTATCCGACTTGGGAAATTCCGCGGTGGTGGGAACAAGTCAATTTGAATTTAAAAGCAAAAAAGTGTTTGTGGCCACCAATGGGTTTGCCTCAAAACTGCTTCCAACCGAAAATGTGGTTCCTGCCCGTGCCCAAGTATTGATCACGGCCCCCATCAAAAACCTGAAGATCAAAGGTACCTTCCATTTTGATCAGGGATACTATTACTTCAGAAATATAGATGACCGAATTTTGTTTGGTGGTGGCAGAAACTTGGATTTGCAAACTGAGGAAACCTCCAATTTTGGTCAAACCAAATTGATTCAAGACCATCTTGAAAAATTATTGGATACCGTTATACTGCCCCAACAACAAGTTGAAATCGCCCAAAGATGGAGCGGAATCATGGGCGTTGGAAAACAGAAATCGCCCATAGTCAAGCAACTCTCCAACAACATAAGTTGCGGTGTTCGTTTGGGTGGAATGGGGGTTGCATTGGGAAGTTTGGTAGGCAAAGAGCTTGCGGAACTGGCTTAGATCTCTTGCTTTTACCAAGGTTCATTTAAAAGCCGCGGTTGGATACGAATTACACTAATTCGTCCGAAGACATCAAAACAAAGAAGTTGCTTTTTCCTTGAATTCCAGCCTAAATAAGAGTATTCTGCCACCTTCTACTTTCAAATCATTCTTCCATCCAACAAATTGATAATTCTGGAGCCATAGGCCGCATTTTTCTCGGAATGTGTCACCTGAATGATGGTAACCCCTTCCTCATTCAACTGTTTGAACAAATCCATGATTTCTTCCCCTTGTTTGGAATTCAGGTTTCCGGTGGGCTCATCTGCCAGAATCAATTTGGGATTGGAAATCAATGCCCTGGCTATCCCCACCAATTGTTGCTGGCCTCCACTCAGTTGGGCAGGAAACAAATCCTTTTTACCAACAATATTGAATCTATCCAACATATCGGCAACCTTGGCCTTGCGTTCGGCCCCCTTTAGTTTTTTATATAGTAAGGGCATTTCCAGATTTTCCTGAACGGTTAAATCATCCAACAAATGGTATTGTTGGAAAACGAACCCAATATATTCCTTGTACAGGTTGGCCCTGTGCTTCTCCTTAAGGTTGTGCACCGACTCGTCCAAAAATTGGTACTCCCCTTCTTGAAACCCGTCCAGCATTCCAATAACGTTTAGCAAAGTGGACTTCCCAGAGCCAGAGGGGCCCATCACAGAAATAAATTCCCCTTCCTGGACTTCAAGGTTAATGTCCTTCAATAAAAAGATACGTTGGCCTCCAGAGTTGACCCATTTGAATATGTTGTTTAGTTGTAATAGCATGATTTTATCTTTAGTAATTCTTATTCATCCCTAAGCGCCTCAACAGGGTTAGCAGCCGCTGTTTTTATACTTTGCCAGCTAACAGTCAATAAGGCTATGCACAGCGCTGTTAAACCACTCAGGGCAAAAACCCACCAGCTGAGTGTTGTTTTGTATGCAAACCCTTGCAGCCAACTTTGCAGCGCGTACCACGATATGGGCACAGCTAAAACAAAAGCCACTCCCACCCATTTGATATAATCCTTGTTCAACATGGACAGAATTTGCGTAATTGATGCGCCATTCACTTTCCTGATTCCCACTTCTTTTCTTCGTTGCTGCATATAGAAAACAGACATTGCCACAATCCCCATTACGGAAATAATAAACGATAATAGGGTAAAATATCCAATGATCTTCCCTGTTCTTTCTTCTTTGATGTACCAACTGTTAATGGTTTCATCCACAAACTTGACTTCAAATGGGGTTTTGTCCAACAGACCAGCGTAAGTGGACTTTATCTCATCCAAAGTTTTAAACATTCCCTTCCCATTAATCCGAACAAAGATGTTTTGGGGGTAAAAGGATTCCCCCAAATGTCTAAGCATTAAAGGCCCAATATTCTCGCGCAAATGGTTGAAATTAAAGTTGTTGGTAATACCAATAATGGGGACAGTAAATTGCTCCATCTTAAAGGACACTGGATCATCCGTAATTTCCAGTGCGCTGATAGCGGCCTCATTCAGATACACTCCGTTTTCCGCTTTAGCGGCCTGTGTAGGGGTCATCTTAATATTGAAAACATTGAAAAAGGAGGAATCAATGGCGAATTCTTGAAAACTCATGGGCTTTCCATTATAATCAAAAGTCTGATTACTGCCTCCATCAAGTGGGCTTTGCCAGGTGAGTGAAACATCTTCAACACCTGGAATGTTGAGCAGGGCATTTTTGATGGTAGCCTTTTCGTTCATCGCTCCTAGATATTCAATTTGTACAATGTTGTCTTTTGAGAATCCCAACTCCTTGCTACGCAAAAAGTTGGTTTGCTTGACGATGATCCAACTACAGATCAGCAAACCAATGGTAACGGTATATTGAAAAGTGATGAACACTTTTCCGTAAACCGTTTTGGCTTTTTTCCTTAGTTGGCCCCGTACAACTTCAATGGGTCTAAAACTTGATATTTTGAGTGCGGGGATAATCCCGGAAAACGCCCCAATAAGGCCAAAAACGGATACGATTTTGAGCAGATTCCAAAAACCAATTTTGGCATCCAGGTCAATTTGGGTGTTTAATAGGGAATTGAAAACGGGTTCCACCAACTTCAATAAAAACAAAGAAAGTATTAGAGCAACGCCCGTCAGGAGCATAGATTCCCTAACAAATTGAAGCAGCAAGCTTCCTTTAGAGCTCCCCAGCAGTTTTTTTATGGCCACTTCCTTCCCTCTAAACGTTGCCTGGGCTATGGTAAGGTTGATGTAGTTCCCGATGGCCAATATCAGGATGAGCAAAACAATAATGGACAAAACAACTACCAAGGTCTTGCTGTTGCTTTGGGTCCCGTTGCCTTCTTTAGGGCTAAAATAAAGCTCTTGTAGTGGGGTAAAAACCAGGGAGTGGGCCCAACCATCCTTATAAAGCCAATACTCTTTTTTGAATCGTTCCAAGATTTCTGGCGCTTTAGCCGGAAGGTTGGTGTTGGGTTTTGCCAAAAAATACATGCTCACGGAAGCAAATCCGTATTCCTCCAAAATGGTTTCAAATCCCCACAACGTTTTGAAGGCCTTGAAGTTAACAATGGCATCTTGGGGTTTAAAGTGTGTGTTCTTTGGAAAGTCGTCCATGATTCCTGTAACCATAAACTTGTGCTCGGTATTAATCGAAACCTGTTTATCAACAACATCAAGGGTACCAAAAAGTCGCAATGCCAAAGACTTGGACAAGACAATGCTATTGGGGGTCTGCAACACCTCTTTGGGTCTTCCTTTTATCAAGGGAAAGGAAAACATCTCAAAAAAGGAATCATCAACACCCAAATAATCAAACTTCATTTTTTGACTATCTGCAGTGGAAATTCTGGCATCACTGTCAAGAACCCGTGTAAAACTTTCAATTTCTGGGACACTGTTTTTCAGGTCTTGGGCAATGGGCGGTGAAAAATCAACTGCTTCATTCTCCATTCTATAGATGCGGTCTTTATGGACATGAAATTCATCCACGGCCAACTCCTCCTGGATATAAATGCTCAGAAGCAATACAAAGGTCATGGAAATGGCAAATCCAAGTACGGTAACCAAACCATACAATTTGTTCTTCAATAAATGTCTTATATAAGATTTTATCTCCATCGTTTAGATTTTATTCGGTTCGTAAACTTTTAACCGGGTTTTGCGAAGCGGCTTTAATGGTCTTTGCACTAATTGTCAATAGCGCAATAAGCGTGGCCAATAATCCCGATGCCAGAAAAAACCCGATGCTTAAATCTATTTTGAACGGATAGTTTTGTAACCATTCGTCCATAAACCACCAGGCTATGGGGGAGGCAATTAAAAATGCAATAAACACCAGCTTCAAAAAGTCCTTGGTCAATAAAAATGTAATGTTGGCTACGCTCGCCCCAATAACCTTTCTCACACCTATTTCCTTGGTACGTTGCGTAACGATCAACAATGAAATGGCAAAAAGCCCAATACAGCTTAGTATTATAGCTATGATTGAACCCGAGGTAATCATCGTGTTTATTTTCTCTTCCTTTCTAAAGGTGCGATTAACATTTTCGTCCAAGAAAGACCCTAAAAATTCAGCGTTTGGCTCTATTTTAGCCCAGGCGTTCTTAATGGCGTCAAAGGATTTGGCTATGTTTTTTGGAGCGACCTTGACGTAAGCATAGAATAAAGGATAGTCCGTGCTCATCATCATGGATATGGGTTGAATGTTTTTGTCCAATTCTTCAAAATGGTAGTCCTTGACCACCCCGATCACTGGAAATCGTATCGAATCATTAAAACTTATGTAGGCCGTTAACGGGTTTTTTTCACCAAACTCTTTGGCCATGGCTTCGTTGATGACTACTCCTGAGCGGTCACTTGAATAGTCCCTACTAAAATTTCGCCCCGCAACGATCTCCAAATCCAAAGTTTCCACATAATCATAGTCTACGGTCAGGTAGTGGGTATTTATTACCCTGTTCTTGTATTCAAAGCCAAACACACTTTTAGAAACACTGCCGTCTTTTCCATAACCCAGATTGTTATCCGCCCCTGATATTTCCAATATGTCTGGATTGCCCGCCAATTCATTACGAAGAAGATCAAGGGCATCATAGCTATTTTTCTTTCCATCCATGGGAAAGGAAACTACCTGTTCCTTGTTGAAGCCCAAATCCTTATTTCGCATGAAATCAAGCTGGCTCCTTAGCACCAAGGTCCCCGTAATCAGTAGGATGGCAATGCTAAACTGAACTACCATAAGGGTGTCACGAACCCGGTTTTCTCCTGAGATTTCAATTTTGCCTTTTAGGGACTGTAGGGTTCCCAACTTGCTCAACAGCACTGCGGGATAACCTCCAACAAGTAATGTGATCAATACAACTGCCCCAGTAAAAATCAAGATAATGGTCGGGGTCATGATGACATCAAATGACATTTTTGTATCAAAAATGGTTTTGAACTGTTCTAGAAAAAGGACACTTAAGAATACTCCAATACCTAGAGAAACCAAAAAGACAAGAAGACTCTCATTCCAGAATTGAAAGAAAAGTTGCTTTCGTTTGGCTCCCAGCGTTTTTCGCATGCCTATCTCCTTGAGTCGTTGCCCACTTTGGGCGACACTCATGTTTATAAAATTGACACAGGCAATGAAAAGAATCAAAAGAGCAATCCCCAAAACCAAGAAGGGGCCACTTCGAACCACTTCCAAGGCTCCATTTTTGAATCTTACAAAATTTTCATCTTCCAATGGTAAAAGTTCAAAGCGGTAAAACCTACCATCTGCATCCGGTAATGCACCGTCGCGTTTGGCATTGGCTATCCGCTGTGCAAAATTGATGTCTATGAGTGAACGCGTGGCAGGGTCAAATTGCCCGGGAGCCATGTTCTTGGATAGTTGTAGATAAACGCTATGGTATCTGGAATCCCATGCATCAATATTTTCTTGGTAGGAGGCCTCTTCTTCAAATCGCATTGCCACTTCAAAAGCAATGCTGCTGTTTTCAGGGATATTGGCAACCACGGCACTAACATTGAAGGGTTTGTCCTTGCCATCAACAAGTACCTGCACTGTTTTTCCCACGGCATTTTCCCCACCGAACAACACATGGGCCATTTCTTCGGTGAGAACAATATCTGAACGTTTTTCCAATGGATTTTCCCTTTTCCCCTTGACAACAGGAAATGTGAACATTGAAAAGAAATCGGCATCCACCCAACTAACCTCCATATTGATTTCTTTCTCTCCATAGGAGATAATAACCTCTTCCTCTAAGTGGCGAGTCGCTTTTTCAATTCCCGGAACTTCTTGTTTTAAGGTTGGCATTAGCGGTACCCCATGGCTTTCACTAACCTGTTGCCCTTTTGGATTTTGCCATATAGAGTACACTTTGTAAATAGCATCGCCGTTCTCATGGAATTTATCAAAAGAGAGATCAAAAAACCCGGCCATGGACAGCAAAATTGCCACTCCGAATGCAACGGACAAACCTAAGATGTTCAATAAGGTGAAGACTTTGTTCTTAAGGAGACTTCTCCAAGCGATTTTTAGATAGTTCTTGATCATACTGATACACTTACTCTGTTCTAAGACTCTTTATCGGATTGGATTTTGCCGCTCTAATAGCTTGAAAGCTGACTGTGACCACCGTGACCAGCATAGCCCCCATCATGGCCAAAGCAAAAATCCACCACTTAAGAATAACCCTATATGGGTACTCTTGCAGCCATCCGTTCATTACATAATATGCTATGGGGACCGCAATAAAACAGGAGATGATCACCAACTTTAAAAAGTCTTTGGACAGCATGTTCCATACATTAAAAACTGTGGCCCCCAGTACTTTTCTTACTCCAATCTCCTTGGTGCGCTGTTCGGCCACAAAGGAGGTAAGGCCAAAAAGCCCTAGACAGCTGATCAAAATGGCCAGAGCGGTAAAAATTCCTGATAGCCGCCCCACGCGCTCCTCCGCGGCAAACTTTTTGCCATATTCCTCGTCTATAAACTGATATTGAAAAGGTAGCCCCGGAAAATGCTGATTGAATACCTGCTCGATAATTGCCAGGTTTTGACTTGTGCTTTGTTTGGGATTAAGTCGAAGGTTATAAAAATTGGTGTAATCCTCTCTATTAAAAGCATATACCGCTTGTTTGACCGGCTCGTATGGAGATTGGGCAACCATATCTTCCACCACCCCTATGATCTTTACTGGAGGGTCTGGGTCTGTAGGTGCATTGTCCTTCAAAAGCACTCCAATAGGATTGGTGAGTCCCATATAATTCATTGCAGTTTCATTGATGAGAATTGCTGCAGAGTCAGAAGCAAATTCACGGGAAAAATCCCTGCCCTTGATAATCTTTAGATTAAGCGACTTGGCATACTCAGGCGAGACATCCGTCCACGCCAAATCTTCTTGAAACCCTTCAGGTTTGCCTTCCCAATCAAAACCGTTTCGGTTGGACCATACTCTTGTAGTGGGAGAGCTGGAGGCTGACATTTCAATTGCTGCGCCCGATGCTAAAAACTCACTTCGCATTAAATCGTATTTGCCCGTAAAATCTTCACTGAAAGTTGGGACTTGGATCAATCCTTCCTTGTCATATCCTACCGGTCTGTTCTTGGCAAAGTTGATTTGCTGCATTACAATCACCGTTCCGATGATAAAGGCAACGGAAACCGTAAACTGCAATACCACAAGAATTTTTCTGGGCATACTGGCATATTTTCCGGCCCTAAATGTTCCCTTCAATACCCGAACAGGCTTAAATGAAGAAAGGTACAAGGCAGGATAACTTCCAGCCAAAAGAGCTGTCAAAAGCACAAAAATTAGGGAGATGCCCCAGAAATTAATGCTGCCCCAAGGAAATTCAATGCTCTTTCGGGATAGGTCATTGAATCCGTCCAAGGAAATCAAGACAATAAAAACAGCCATGAAAAAGGCCAACATAACCACCAAAAAGGATTCGCTTAAAAACTGGGAAATAAGCTGTCCTCTTTGGGAGCCAATGGATTTACGAACACCTACTTCCTTGGCGCGTTTCTCGGATCGGGCCGTGCTCAGATTCATGAAGTTGATGCAGGCCAATAGTAAAACAAAAACGCCGATAATGCCAAAAAGCCAAACATATTTTATTCTTCCACCAACCTGCTTGCCGTTTTCAAAATTCCCGCGCAAATACCATTCTTGCATGGGAAAGAGAAAAAGCTGGGGGTCAAACTCGGCAATGTCTTCGCCACTTTCTTTCTTTACGTCCTTGATGGCGGCACTAATGGATGACATTGTCGTATTTTCCGCTATCTGGACAAACATTTGAAAAGAATTGTTCCCCCAATTATCCTCAGAATTCTTCACCCATTCCATGGAGGCCACATACTTGTCCCAGGGAACAATATAGCTTAGGTGTTTGAACGAATTGTTGACAGGAATATCTTCATACACAGCGGTCACGGTCATTGGAGACTCGCTATTAACGGTGATGATTTTACCTATGGGGTCCTCATTTCCAAACAAAACATGCGCAGTGGATTGGTTTAACATAATGGAATTTATATCCCTCAATCCATCCTTTTCGCCCTTTAGAATATTTAGATCCAGCATTTGAGGAGCCCCACTTTGCATGAAATTTCCATCCCTGGAAATACTGGTTTCCATGTATTCCAAATACTGGGAAGTGCTCCAGGAAGACATCACAATATGCTTGAAATTAGCTCCGTACTCTTCCCGTAAGGCTTTTTCCAAAGGACGAGGAATTGCTGGCCCAGTGCCGATAGTGCCGTTGAAATTTTCCGATTGGTAGATCTGTGCAATTTCCTCCCTGTTTGAAAAATAACTGTTGTATGTAAGTTCATCTTCCATCCAAAGGCCAATGATCAGTGTAACTGCCATCCCCAAGGCCAATCCTCCAATATTTATGATGGTATAAGCCTTGTTCTTTAAAAGGTTTCTCCAAGCAATTTTGAGATAATTCTTTAACATGACTGACTGGTTTTGATTGATTGATTTATTCGGTTCGTATACTATTTACAGGGTTGGCGGTAGCTGATTTAATCGCCTGAAAACTTATAGTAAGCAATGCTACCAACAAGGTTAGTCCGCCAGCTAGTACAAAGGCAAACATTGGAATGTTTATGCTATAGGCAAAACCATTTAACCAGTTGCTCATAAAATAGTACGCCAGTGGCGAGGCAATTAGAATGGCGATGGCAATTAGTTTGAAAAAGTCTTTGGAGACCAACAAGGTTATATTTTGTACACTGGCCCCAAGAACTTTCCGAATCCCAATTTCCTTGGTACGTTCCTTGGCCGTGAATGCTGCCAACCCAAACAGTCCTAAACAAGATAGCAGGACAGAAATCAGCGCAAAATATCGTGCCAGGGTTCCCGTTAAGATTTCCGCATTGTAATTGGCGGCATATTCCTCATCCAGAAAACCGTAATGCAACGGATTATCGGGGAGTACCTTGTCAAAAACTGCATGCACCGATGCTAAAGCCGCCTTGGTTTGGTTTCCATCCAATTTTATCATCATCTCCCCTGCATCATTGGGATCCAAAAGAAATACGGTAGGCTGAATGGGTTCAAACAGCGAGCGGTTATGAAAATCTTCCACAACTCCAATAATGTGCCTTTGGCTACCCCATAACTGTACCGTTTTTCCAATCGGATTCTCACCCAGATTCATTAGCTGGGCTGCGGTGTGGTTGACAACCAAATTAAGCGTGTCCTGTGTTCCTTCCCGATAATAGGCTCCATGTTTTATGGGAATTTCAAAAGCTTCTGGAAAATTGTGGGCCGTCCATAGTAAAGCGAATTCAATATTTTCCTGTTCCTGGGTTTTCCCTGGCCAACTTACCCCACTACTAGAGGCTGGGGTTGATAACGGGGATGGCCCTACCAAGGTTACATCCGCTATACCTTCCGAAGCCATGAGTTCATTTTTTAAAGCTTCATATTTTTGGGTAAGCACCTCATCTTGATGAATGGATATGATATGGTTCTTTGCAATTCCCAAATCCTTCTGATTGACAAAATCCACCTGCTTTTGGATGACCAGTGCCGAAATAATGAGCAACAGGGCCAGGGAGAACTGCAGCACCACCAATCCTTTTCGGAATGAAGTGGTACTCTTTTGCTCTTTGCCCAATCCCTTTAGTGCGGCCACCGGTTTAAAAGAGGAAATAATGAATGAAGGGTACACCGCGGACAAAAATGTGGTCAAGAGAAAAACACCAAGCAGAGTGAGCCAAAGCTGTGGCTCGGAAATATCAAAGCCAAGATTCTTATTGGTCAGTACATTTACAAAGGGCAACAGCAGCAAGGTAATCACTATGCCCATCAAAAAAGATGTTGCAGTTATCAATGAGGTTTCTGTAAAAAACTGCCCAATCAGCATGTTCTTTTTGGCACCAATGGCTTTTCTGACCCCAATTTCGCTGGCTCTCTTGGTGGCGTAAGCCGTGGAAAGGTTTATAAAATTAATACAGGAAATCACCAAAAGAAAAATAGCTGCCCAAGTGAAGATTCGAACATATTCAATGCGCCCTCCTGAGACTTGTGCTCGCTCATCAAATTGGTTGTGTAGGTAGTTGTCTGAAAATTTTTGAAGCAAAATCCCCTCTTTAAACTCCCCTGAAATATTTTCCTTGAATAAGGCCTCCACTTTGGGAACGACCTGTGCAATATCTGAACCTTCACGCAACAAAAATGCGCCCTGCATGCCATTGTTGCCCCATTCCAATAACCAATCGTTTTGACTAAGGTGGCGGTTGAATCCGTAGTAGAAATCGTTTTGGATGGAAGATTGGCTTGGAAAATCTTCATAGACCATGGCCACCGCATAATCGCCATTGTCATAAATATGCACTGGACTTCCCAACGCTTTGGTTGCCCAGTCCTCACCCCAAAACCGTTTGGCCAAACTTTCAGAAATAGCTATGGATTCCGGTTTGTTATCCAAATCATCCGCGTTTCCCAAAAGGATTGGAACTGTAAAATGTTTAAAAAATGCAGCATTGGTAAATGCACCTGGAGCCCTAAAATCGGTATCCCCTATTCTAAGGTTGTCTTCAAAGGTGGCACCCAAGGTAATATAGTCCTCTACCTCTGGAAACTTTTCTTTGGCAGCGTTTAGCAACGGATAGGAAATACCTGCATACACATCCAAGATGCCATCTTCCAAAGGAATGGTTCGCTTCACGAGATAAAGCTGATCATCCTTTTCGTGATATTTGTTCATGCTGTATTCGTCAAAAACCCAAAGCAGCATGAGCACGGAAACGGCGATGGCGATGGATAATCCAACCGTGTTGATTAAGAAATAAACCTTGTTCTTTAAAAGGTTCCTCCAGGCAGTTTTTAAATAATTCTTAAACATGATTGTCCGTTTTTTGAGCCCTCTGCACTTCAGCTTCCAGGCAAGTTTTTATCATTCAGTTCTCAAGCTTTTGACTGGATTCACAATAGCGGCTTTTATACTCTGATAGCTTACCGTGAGAACCGCAGTCCCTACAGCCAGCATGGCGGCAAGTACAAATACCTCCCAGCTTATTGAAATTCGATATGAGAAATCTTGCAGCCATTGGTCCATGGAAAACCACCCCACAGGTAACGCAATAAGGATTCCTATTCCAACCAGCCTCAGAAAGTCCACCGTCAATCGGTAGGTAATCTGACTCACTGTAGCGCCCAGGACCTTGCGGACTCCAATTTCCTTAGTCCTTTTTTGCGCGTTGAACGCAGCTAAGCCCAATAGTCCAAGACAGGCGATCAAAATGGAAAGAACCGTAAAAATCATAAAAATCCGTCCCAGTCTTTGCTCAGCTTGATAGGTGTTGTTAAAAGACTCGTCCATAAAATAGTAGTCAAAAGGTTGACCTGGGGCCACTTGGTTCCATAGCTGTTCAATACTGGAGATGCTTTGGGATAGATTTTCAGTATTCAACTTTACAACCAAGGCATTTGAAAAAGTGCCAATGGTCAAGGCCAGAGCCTCAATGGGTTCTCTTAGCGATTCAAAATGGAAATCCTTTACCACCCCCACGATTGTTGTAAACGATGGGTTCTCTGAACCCAAGTCTGTGGAAATTCTTGTGCCGATGGCCTCATTGGGCGCAATTCCAAGCACCTTTAAAGCAGATTCATTCACAATACTTGCGGAAGAGTCCGTTGGAATCCTCACATCAAAATCCCTTCCCGCTATAATTTCAAGATCTAAGGTTGAGACATAATCATGATCCACTCTCCAATTCTCCATGTTTATGGCATTTTCCTGGTCTCTTGCGCCTTCCTTAAAATAGGTGCTGCTGCTCCGAACGGACGGAGTTGGCAAATAACCACTTAAGGTGGCATTGGTTACTTGTGCAAGTTGGGTAACTTCCTCCTTAAAGGATTGCACCTGATTGCCCGCATTTCGAACATCGTTGATGACCAAAACCTGACTTTTTTCAAATCCCAGTTCCTTGTTCTGAATGAAGCGCAGTTGTTGGAATATGGTCAGGGTACCCACAATTAAGAAGACCGAAATGGCAAATTGAAAAACCACCAACGCATTCCTGACCTTTCCGCCGCCCACACTATTTTGTCCTCCAGATTTCAAGACTTTCACAGGAATGAACCTAGACATAAAAAAGGCAGGGTAGGTTCCGGAAAACAAGCCTAATATTATTGCTGCTCCCACCAAAACCAACCAAAAAAATGGGTTGGAAAATGGGATAGCGATGTCTTTCCCGGCCAATTCGTTGAAGTAAGGCATTGCCAACAAGGCAATCCCAAAGGCCAAGAGGAGAGATAAAAAGGAGACCAGCCCCGATTCAATCAAAAACTGCCTCACCAAATCTGCTTTTTGAGATCCCAATGTCTTTCTTACGCCTACCTCTTTTGCTCTTTTTAAGGAATAGGAGGTTGAAAGGTTCATAAAATTGACACAGGCCAAAACAACAAGAAAGAGGGCAATAAATGAAAGGATGTATATGTTTTGCATGGTTCCATTTGCGCTGAGTTCTGTTTTCTTGGAAGAGTGCAAATGAATGTCCTTTAAAGGCATGGTACTATACCTTAGATAGTTGCCAGATGCGGCAAAGGAGTCCTCGGTCATGCCTGGATAATATACCTGAATCCACGGTATTAGATATTTCCCGATAACAGATCTTAATGGTGCTTCAAGGTCCGAGATACGAGCAGATGGAACCAGTTTGATAAAGGTGTAATAATTGTGGCTCCCCCAATGCCCCAATTGTATGTTTGGATAGCCGGACATATTCATGAAGATGGAATGGTCGCGCAGTAAGGAGTTTTTGGGAAAATCCTCAATTACCCCTGTCACTGTATAGGTTAGTGAATTATTGACGACCATTTTTTGACCCACGGCATTGTTTATGCCAAAGTGCTTTTCAGCAGCAGTCCTGGTCATTACCAAAGTATTAGGGTTGCTGAGCGCATTGTTGGGGTTCCCTACCAGCATGTTGAGGTCAAACAATTTAAAAAGTGTGGAATCCGCATATGCGGTATGCAACTCCTTAATGTTTGTGGTAACATTGCTTTTCCGGAGCAGTAGATTTCCGTTGTTTACCAGTCGGGTTACTTCTTCTATTTGGGGACAATCCCGCTTTAAGGTGGCGGCCATGGGTTCCGAAACCTCTGCAAGTTCTTCCGCCAAACCACCAAATTTAACATCCGCATTTATACGATAGATCCGATCGGCATCGGTAAACATGGTGTCATAGCTTAATTCATCATATATGTACAATGCAATCAGCAAGCTTCCAGCCATCCCAATAGCAAGGCCAAAGGTGTTCAGAAATGTAAAAAAAGGCTGATTTTTAAGGCTTCTCCAAGCAATTTTGATATGATTTTTAAACATGATTGTCCATTTTTAAGCCCTTAGACTACGCTCAGGGTTGATTGATGATAAATTTTTTATTTCATTCGTTGCGTAAACTTTTAACAGGATTAACAAGAGCAGCCTTTACGGCCTGAAAACTGATGGTAAAAAAGGTAATGAGCAATGCCAAAATTCCAGCCAGCACAAAAACCCACCATTGTATATGGATGCGGTAAGCAAAGTCGTTGAGCCATTGATCCATGGCATACCAAGAAAAGGGCACCGCGATTAGGAGAGACAACCCCACCAATCTGATAAAATCTTTGGACATCAATGCAATTATGTTGGTAACCTGGGCGCCCAACACTTTTCTAATTCCAATTTCCTTGGTGCGCTGCATAGCACTATAAGTTACCAATCCAAAGAGGCCCAAACAGGCTATGGAAATGGCCAAAAACGAGAAAATGGTAAACAGTTTTCTAAACCTCACCTCCGCCTTGTATTGTTCATTGAAGGAGGTATTCAGAAAATTGTAAAGGAAGGGCCTATGTGGCGCTAGAGCAGCCCATTTTTGTCGAATTTCTGAAATTGTTCTATAGTAGTCGTTGGAGCTAAGCTTAAGTGAAAAATACTGCCCATAGCTCACTTGGCGCAGTGTCAATGGGGCTATCTCTTCATGAAGGGATAGATAATTAAAGTCCTTTACTACGCCAATGATGGTGCCTTGTCTTCCCCATTGGTCAAATTTTTTGCCAACGATATCACTAGGGTCCGTATATCCAAAGTTCTTCGCTGCGGCTTCGTTTACGATTAAGGCCGAAACACTGTCCGTTGGGAAATCTCTGGAAAAGGCCCTCCCCGCAACCACTTCAATATTGTAATGGGGTATAAAATCATTGTCTACCTCATAAATATAGGGGCCAAAGTTTTTCATCTCTCCAGAAGCCAATTCCACCATTGTTCCAGCTGCAGGAAAGTGGCTCCCTGGAACAGTTCTGGACATGGAAACCGAGCTAACACTGGGCATAGCCCTAAACTCGTTTTTAATGGTTTCCATATTGGCAATGACCTGTTGGTCCCAATTGAAATCGAGAACCAATTGCTGCTCCTTATCAAAGCCCATGTCCTTGCTGAACATAAATCCCAGTTGATCATAAACAATGATGGTACTCGCAATCAAGGCAATGGAGAGGCTAAACTGAAAAATCACCAAGCCCTTTCTTAAGTTGGCCCCCTGTGGAGACTTTCTATAGGTTCCCCTTAGGATGTTAATGGGTTTAAACCCAGACAAGATCAGTGCCGGGTAACTTCCGGAGAAAAGTGCTGTTATCAAAGCTGTTCCAAAGAAGAACAAGAGCAATGGCAATTGAAGGACATCTTTGGCGTAAAATGCAATTCCTGTTAGATTGGCCATCCAGGGCAGCGCCAAGAATACCAACAACAACCCTACTATGGAGGATAGAAATACCAAGACCAGCGATTCTCCAAAAAACTGATAGATCAATCCATTTCTCTTGGCTCCAATAACCTTTCTCACCCCCACTTCTTTGGCCCGTTCCAAGGATCTTGCCGTGGACAAGTTCATGAAGTTAATGCAGGCAATAACCAAAATGAAGAGACCTATAATGGCAAAAATGTAAATATTGGACAGACTTCCCACCAACCCAGGTTGGCGATCCGCTTTGGAGTATAAGTATATATCTTTTAGAGGCTCCAAAGAAATATTGTAATAGTACTCATCGTTGGCAACCACTTCCAAGTGTTTGCCCAGAAACCCTGGGATTTTGGATTCAAAAGCTTTTTGGTCAAAATTGTTGGCTACCAAGAGGTAAGTGTAAAAGTCAACATATCCCCACATGTCAAAAATTTCAGGTCGGGACTGATAAAAACTCCCCATGGACATGAGCACATCAAATGAAAAATGGGAATTCTCGGGAACATCCTTCATTACTCCCGTTACGGTGTAGTTCCCATCGTTGGCCCTACCTCCTACGCCCTCGATGATCTTTCCTAAAGGGTCCTGGTTCCCAAAATATTTCTTGGCGGTGGTTTCCGTTAGCACTATGGAATAAGGGGCTTCCAATGCAGTTATAGGGTCTCCAGAAATTAAAGGCCAACTGAACACTTGCAATGCCGAGGCATCCGCATAAAAACAATCGTTCTCTTGGAAGGCATTGTCTCCATATTTTAGGAGGATTGCTGAACGCCCCGAAAATTGAACTTTTTCAACTACTTCCGGAAAATCCGACTTCAATGCGGGACCCACTGGAGCATTTCCCCAAATCCATGCCGCAGTTTCATCATCTGGATTGCTATGATGTGCAACCCGATAGATCTTATCGCCCTTTTCATGATAGGAATCGTAGGAAACCTCCTTTGTAATATAAATCGTGATAAGCAAAAAACAACTTAGCCCTATCGCTAGCCCACCAATATTGATAAGGGAATACACCTTATTTTTAATGATGTTTCTCCAGGCTATTTTAATGTAGTTCCTAAACATGTTTATCGCTTTTTGGTTGCATCTATCTTTTATTCTGTTCTTAAACTGTTTACAGGATTAACAATAGCCGCTTTTATACTTTGGTAGCTCACGGTGAGCAGTGAGATAACCACTGCCAAGACTGCAGCAAGTACCAAAACCCACCATTTAACTTCTATACGATAGGAGAAATCCGCCAACCATTGGTTCATGGCATACCATCCTACGGGTAACGAAATCACAATGGCTACCGCGACCAATTTCAAGAAATCAGCAGAAAGCTTGTACGTAATTTGACCTACACTGGCACCTAAAACTTTGCGTACCCCAATCTCCTTGGTACGTTTTTCAGCGTTGAAGGCCGCCAGGCCAAACAAGCCGAGACAGGCAATTAATATGGAAAGGGTTGTAAAGATGAAAAAGATTCTGCCCAGGCGTTGCTCTGCCTTATAGGTCTTGTTAAAGGAATCTTCCATAAAGTAGTAATCAAATGGCTGGCCCGGGGCCAATCTCCTCCAGATGTCCTGTACGCTGGTCAAAGCAGCTTGAAAATCTGCGGTTTCCAGCTTAATGGCCATAGAGCCTGTATCGTCGCCCAGAAAAAGGCTAAGCGCTTCAATATCCTCACGGAAAGGAGAGAAATGGAAATCCTTAACCACCCCTATTACAGAATAAAACTTTGGATTTTCCAATCCCCAATCGCTAGTAAAACGTTTACCAAGCACTTCTTCTGGGGAAAAACCCATAGTGGCCAAAGCGGATTCGTTGATAATGATGCTGGTGGAATCATTTTTGAACCGTCTGTCAAAGTCACGCCCAGCAATTAGATCAAATCCCATGGTATTGACATAGTCTTGGTCCACATGCCACGTCTGCATGCTTACGGCGCGTTCTTGATCGGTCACTCCATCTTCCGGAGCAAAAGTGCTATCGCCCCTAGAGGAAGGGGTAGGGAAAAAGCTTGTTAAGGTCGCATTTTTTACAAAGCCCAATTTTTTGACCTCCTCCTTAAAGGACTCTGCCTGATCACCTACGGTATATACATCATTCACAACGAGTACCTGTTCTTTGGAGAAGCCCAAATCTTTGTTTTGAATGTACTCCAACTGTTGATAGACCACAAGGGTGCCAATGATCAGGAAGACAGATATGGCAAACTGGAAAATAACCAATCCGTTGCGCACCTTACTACCGCCGAGGCTATTGCTGTTGGAGCCTTTCAATACTTTTACAGGAATAAACTTTGACATAAAGAATGCCGGATAACTTCCTGAGAAAACACCTAGGAGGATCCCAGCAGCCACAAGACTAAACCAAAAAGCAGGACTCGCGTACGGGAATACAATCGCCTTGTCCGCCAAATCATTGAAAAATGGCAAAGCAATAACGGCCACCAAAACGGCCAAGAGCAAGGCTCCAAAAGATACCAGTCCCGACTCAACCAAGAATTGACGGATCAGATCAACTTTGTTGGACCCCAATGTTTTTCGCACTCCAACTTCCTTGGCTCTTTTTAACGATTGGGCCGTAGAAAGATTCATGAAATTTACACAGGCCAACACCAAGAGGAAAATGGCAATAAAGGATAGAATATAAATACTCTGGATATTGTTGTTTGGACTTATTTCCGCAACCCGATCCGAATTCAAGTGAATATCCGTAAGTGGAATGGAATGATAGAACAAATGATTTCCAGCGGCCAAGAATTGTTCTTCAGTAATTCCAGGCATAAATTGTTGAACTCCCGGAATAACATATTTCCCTAAAAATGCGCGGAGCGGATCCTCCAAATCCGCAGCTTTGGCGGAAGGAATCAGCTTAAAAAATGTTTGGTAATTGTTGCTGCCCCAATTTACTACTCGAGAATCCTCATACCCGGACATTGCCATAAAAACAGAGTGGTCTCTTAAGAACGAGTTTTTTGGCATATCTTCAACTACCCCAGCCACGGTAAAGGTCTGGGTGTTGTTCAGTTCCAAGGTCTGGCCCACTGCCTCGTTAACATTAAAGTGCTTTTCTGCAGCAGTTTTGGTGAGCAAAAGTGTGTTTGGCAATTTTAGAGCTGTGTTGGGGTCTCCTGCCAGTAGTTTTAACCCAAACATTTTTAGAAAAGTAGAATCCACAAAAGTAGATTGCTGCTCTTTTACGTTCACTTCGGTCCCTGTGCGTTTGATTAGGACACTTCCCCGGGTGCGAAACCTTGTGGTCAGTTCCACCTCAGCAAAATCGTTGTCCAAAGCCTCCGCCAAGGGTGCCGGGGCTACAGCAAACTTGCGGTCCTCCCCTCCAAATTTGATGTCTGCATTTATCCGATGAATGCGATTGGCATCGGCAAACATGGTATCATAGCTCAGTTCATCTTGAATGTAAAGGGCAATCAGGAGCGCACCTGCAATCCCAATAGCCAATCCAAATAAATTCAGAAAAGTAAAAAAGGGCTGCTTTTTTAGACTTCTCCATGCGATTTTTATATGATTTTTAAACATGACTGTTCGTTTTTCTATTTGGCCCGTCGACTTTGCTCAGGGCTAGTTGTTTATTCCGTTCTTAAACTTTTAATCGGGTTGGCTATGGCCGCCTTCAACGTTTGGTAACTTATTGTAAGCAGGGTAATCACCATGATGGAGAAAATGGCCAAGGCAAAAACCCACCAATGAATCTCTGTTCTATACGTGTACCCTTGTAGCCACTGTTCCATTAAATACCAGGCTATTGGGGTTGCAAACAAGCCCGCAATAAGGATAAGCTTAAAGAAGTCCATGGAAAAAAGTGCCAGTATATTGGCTACATTGCTTCCCAAAACTTTTCGAATCCCGATTTCCTTGGTACGTTGCCCCACATAGAATAGGATGAGACCATATAGGCCCAAACAACCTATTAAAATAGCCAATGCCGAAAAGACTTTGGACAATGATAGGTAACGTTGTTCCGTTTCGTATTGTTCTGCCACTCTCTCATCCAAAAAGCGATACTCGTAGATATATCCCGAAAAAGCGTTGGACCATTCTTCTCCTATTTGCTCCAAGGTAAGCGCGGTATTGGTATTATTTATCTTGACGGCCAATTCAGAAAACCAGGAGTTTTTGGCACCAATAAAAACTGGATTGATCGCATGGGTAAAATCGGTGTCGTGAAAATCCTTGACCACACCAACAATGGTAGCTTTTACACTTCCTCCACTAGCTTCAAATTTTTTGCCCAACATCTCCTCGGGTGAATTCAAGCCCAGTTTCTCTCCCAATCTCTCATTGACCAAAACTTCTGCAAGGGAATCGTTTTCAAAGAAGTTGCGTCCAGCAATTAAAGGAATATCAAATGTGTTCAGGTAGTTGGTGTCTCCCGCCTTAATCTCAATACTGAATTCCTCTGGCTCTGCTTTGTTATGATATCTTATGCTGGTACCCCAATTGCTGTTGGATCCCCCTGGGCTGCTTAAACAAGCCGAAACATTTTCAACTCCTGCAATTTGACCAAGACGTTCCTTTAACCCATTCAGCTGAACCCGATCCAACTCGCTGGGAATGTCCACCATGACAACAAAATCTTTGTCAAACCCTAAATCGGTGTTTACAGCATAGTCAATTTGTCTGGAGATGATCAAAGTGGCCGCAATCAAGGTGATGGAAATGGCAAACTGGGCAACTACCAATATTTTTCGGGTTGTTGCTCCCCCCGTATCATTGTGATCCAGTTTTCCTTTTAGGGCAAGGACGGGAACAATGCGCGACATGAGAATGCCGGGATAACTTCCGGAAAGGAAGGAAACTATCAATAATACCAAGGTCAAAAAGACAATAAATTGTGTGTTCAAAAGATTATACGCGGATAACTCAATCTGAAATAATGCATTAAAGGCGGGTAGAAACAGAATGGCCAATCCTATACCGATAAGGAGTGCAAACAGCCCAATTACAAAAGTCTCAGAAAGAAACTGCCAAAACAGATGTTGTTTAAAGCTTCCCAAGACCTTGCGCACACCAATTTCCTTTGATCGATAGAAAGCCTGTGCCGTTGATATGTTGATGAAATTGATGGAGGCAATGATGATCAAGAAAAGCCCGATAATCCCAAACACCCAAAGAAGGGTTGGATCCAAACCTCCATAGGCTGGATCTAAATGAGCTTCCGCTAAAGGTTGCAACCTATAAATATGTTTGTTTTTACTTTTTGCCCTATGCTTTTTTGGGAGTTCCAAAAGCGCTGTTTCAATTGTACTTATATCCTGATTGGGCCTAAGCAGGGAGTAGCACTGAAGATTGGTAGTGATCCCACCCCAGCTTTCCGATCCCGCAAACTCAAAGAAATCCTTGACATTGTCGAAGGAAACAAACAGCTCACTTTTAAGGAAGGTTGTTTTTGGAAGATCTTTTAAAATCCCTGTGATTTGGATTGTTCTGTCATTTTCCAGTATAAAGGTTTCACCTACAATATCGGTTTTCCCAAATAGTCTGTTTGCAGCAGTTTCCGTTAACACGGCAGTGTTGGGTGCTGCCAAGGAGATATTATTGCTTCCGTCTACCAGCGGGAAATTGAAGATTTTGAAGAAATCTTCCTCGGCAAAAACAATGTCTTCCTTAAACTTGCTTTCCCCCCCATTGATTTCCGTATCGACCACCAGCCCATCATAGTTGACAATTTTTGCCACCTTTTCTGCATAGTCATATTCATTCAAAAAAGTCTTGGCAAAAGCGGGTGGAACACTGGGGTCATATTCAATATCATCCCTGTGTTCCTCGGTGACCATCCTGTAGATCCGATCCGAATTTGCATGAAAATTGTCAAATGACAGATGATAGTTTAAGAACAGGTAGATCAGGATGCTACTGCCAAATCCTACCGCAAGTCCAAGAATATTGATTGCGGTAAATACCTTTCTCTTGATTAAATTTCTCCAGGCAATTCGGAAATGGTTCTTAAACATGGTTCTCGTTTTTTTGATTGTACCTGTGGTTTAACACAGGCTGATTTTTGATACTGAATCAAGTTCAGCATAGATTGATGAATAAACTCGGGAGCACTTTTAAACCATAGCTCCCATTGGTTTGTTTTGACTTTGGGTTACAATTTGCCCATCAAAGAGGTTGATGACCCTGTGCGCATAATGCGAATCACGATCGGAGTGTGTCACCATTACGATGGTGGTCCCTTCCTGATTCAATTCTGTTAACAGGTTCATGACCTCTATCCCATTTTTGGAGTCCAAATTACCCGTGGGCTCATCCGCCAAGATCAATTTTGGATTGGTCACAACGGCACGGGCAATAGCGACTCTTTGTTGTTGTCCACCAGAGAGCTGCTGTGGAAAATGTTTTTCGCGGTGCGCAATTTTCATTCGCTCCAAAACCTTTTTCACCTTCTCCCTGCGCTCGCTTTTGTTCATCTTTAGGTAGATGAGTGGTAATTCCACATTTTCATAGACGGTAAGCTCGTCAATCAGGTTAAAGCTTTGAAAAACAAAACCTAAGTTCCCCTTCCGCAATTGGGTGCGCTGACTTTCCTTGAGCCCACCTACCTGATGACCGGCAAATTCATAGCTCCCCTCGGTGGGATTGTCCAACATACCAATGATGTTGAGCAAAGTTGATTTTCCGCATCCGGAAGGGCCCATAATGGCAACGAATTCCCCTTGGGCAACGTTGAGGTCTACCCCGTTTAGGGCCAAGGTCTCTACTTCTTCGGTTCTAAAGCTCTTTTTTAGTTTTTGTATTTGTATCATTTTTTGATTGTTATCTAATTTGACTTCTGTATGTAAAGACATCTCGACTACGCTCGATGTGACACTTCCATTTTATTTTAATACAATTCTTTCTGCGGTCCCAAAACTGTCGTAATTGGAGGTGATGACCCTTTCACCGGGCTGCAGTCCTTCCAGCACTTCAAAGTATCTCGAGTTTTGTTTTCCTATTCTGATATTACGCTTTAAAGCTTCGTTTTCATTTTCATTGACCACAAAAACCCACTGTCCTCCAGTACTCTGGAAAAATCCGCCTTTGGGCAAAAGCAAGGCCTCATTGGATGCGCCCAATTGCAATCGGATATTATAGCTTTGCCCGGTTCTAATGGTTTCCGGCTTTTCACCAGTAAAGACCAAGTCCACTTGGAACCTTCCATTTCTTACCTCTGGATAAACTTTACGGACTCTAAGCCCATATTCGTTTCCATTGCGTTCCAAGGTGGCGGACAATTCCCGTTTCACTCTATCAATATAATGTTCGTCAATTTCAGCTTCAATCTTGAAATCTGTCAAGACGTTGACTTGTCCTATACGTTGCCCTTGTGTGATGTTCTGTCCTATTTCAGCATCCAAAAATCCCAACTGTCCATCCGCGGGTGCGCGTACATTTAGGTGGTCCAAACGTTCGTAGACCATGGACAGGGTTTGTCGCATGCGCTGTAAGTCCACATCCAAGCTGGTCAAGGAGGTTTTGCGCAACTCATCATCTTGCTCAGTTTGCAGTTTTACAATATCAAATTGTCTTTTGGAAAGCTCATAATTTTCTTTGGACAACAAATAGGCTTCTTTCGAAATCAATTCATCATTAAAGAGCGCTTCATTCTGCTCATAATTTCGTTTCAACCGCTGAAGGTCGTATTCCGCCGTGGCCAAATTTCGTCGCCCTTCTACCTGTCTTGAATCAAAAGTGAGTTTGGTGGAACGAAGGTCATTTTGCTTTAGGGCCAAGTTGCTTTCACTGGCAAGAATCTGCTCATAAAGTCCAATATTCTCCAGTTTCAGGATAATGTCCCCTTTCTTCACCATGGTGCCTTCCTCAATCAGTTTTTCAGCAACACGACCTCCTTCGTAGGCATCCATATAAATGGTAGCTATAGGTGCCACATTGCCATTGATGGTAATGAAGTCGTCAAACTTCCCTTCACTGACCTGCGCAATGGAAAGTCGTTCCTTTTGGGTTCTATAAGTTGATACCGAAGTGGAGAAAAGCAACTTCCATCCCACAAACAAAAGCAATAGCCCTAGGGCAATGTAGCCATAGTGTTTTGGACGCAGTCCTTTCTTTTTTTCGAGTTGTATATCCATTTTACTTTTTAGTTGATATTAAAAATTGGTAGTCCATTGTAAAAATCGATCGTGCTCTTGTTTATTTTCAAACGCAGTCCTACCTGTAAGTTTTCATTCTGGGCAACCCCGTATAAATTCTTGGCTTGGAAAAGGTCCAGCGCATTGATCAGCCCTTTCTCATATCTTTTCTGTGCAATGGTAAAGGCCAACTCTTGCGCCTGTACCCTTTTATTGCTCTGCTCATATTCAGCCACCAACGCCCTTTGCGTCTGAACCAATTGCTGTAACAGCTGAAACAGCTCTTGTTCCTGAATTTCCAAATTGTTCTTGGCCTGCAAATAAGCGATCTTCTGTTGCTTTACCTGAGAGCGATTGGACCAACCCAGGCTTATGGGTATGTTGAGCTCGGCTCCTATAAACTTGGAGGTGTTGTCCTTGATCTGAGTCCTAAAGGGAATGAGGTTGCCATCAGCGTCCACATTGGTCTCAAAGTAACTGGTTCCAATTCCCGCAATGAAAGCAAGGGAGGGGTACAGGTTTCCTCTTGTAGCCTGCAATTGTTTTTTGGCCGCTTTAAGCCTGAATTCCTGTGATTTTACCAAGGGAACAAAACCTCTGGCTGTTTGGTAGAGCGAATCCAAAGACACATCTTCGGTGTTGGCATCTCCAACCGATTCAATAGCAGTTTGCAATGTGATTTCCTCATTTTCGGTATAGTTCATTTCCTGAAAAAGCACCAGTTTGGCATTGGCCAACAAATTCTGGTTTTGGGTCACCAGTAATTTATCTCCCAGCAAATTGGATTCGGCTTCGTAAAGATCAGCTCCCGCCATCATCCCCAACTCCACTTGTTTTTGAACTAAATCGTAGTTGGATTGGGAAATTTCTTGTTGCTCCAAAGAATTGGCCACCACACCTTCAAAAAATTTGATGTCATAAAAAGCACTCATTACCCTAAAGGCCAAAAGAAACTTTTGCTGGGTCACATCTTCCTGGGCCGCCTTATAAATAAACTTGGAAGCTTTAATCGAATTGATTTTTTGAAACCCTCTGAATACATCTAAATTGGCTCCAAGCGAGTAATTATTTCTAAAAAATTCGGTGTTGACAAAATCATTGGTGTTTGGATCTTCAGATCTACCAAACTGTATTCTATAATCCGAGTAACCGGTAACACTGGGCAAAAGATTCCGTACCGATTGCCTGTAGCTTTCCTGATTGGAGTCCTCCGTATAGGAAGTGTTCTTCACTTGAAGGTTATGGGCAATAGCGTATGCCACACAATCATCCAATGACCACGTTTTTTGACTCAGGGCTGCTGTTGAAATCAGCAAGGCAAAGAAGAAAATATGATGTTTTAAAGTCATTTTTTATTTACTGTGCCAAACTTATTACTATTCCTGTGCCAAATACTCAACTTGTTGAATTTCAGCACCTAAGAGAGTTGTCCTAATTCATCGTTGTATCAAAGTGTAAAATATTTATACAAAAAATGTCAAATAATTTGACACATTTGCAAAACTATGTGGGTCAATTTGTAGATTTAGATCCAAAGTTGAAATAGATATTCCATGACGGACGCCAAAATCTTAGTGATAGACGATAACAAGAGCGTGTTGAGTGCTCTGGAAATTCTATTGCAATTTGAGTATAAAAGTGTGGAAACGCTTTTCAACCCCAACCAAATTTCCTCCTTTGCGCACATGGACCAAATAGATATTGTGCTCTTGGACATGAATTTTTCGGCTGGGGTCAATACGGGCAATGAAGGATTGTACTGGTTGAATGAAATCAAGAAAAAATCCCCCCATACCTCTGTAATTATGATGACTGCCTACGGAGCGGTGGATTTGGCCGTTAAGGCTTTGAAGCAAGGCGCATCAGATTTTGTGCTAAAACCGTGGAACAATGAGCGTTTGCTGACCACGGTTAAATCCGCATTTGAGCTCAGGAAATCCAAACAAGAAATTCATCAGCTCAAGAAAAAGGAAAACGAACTCAAGCAGGTCATTAATGAGGACAAAAATTTCATCATAGGAAATTCCCAGGCATTGACTTCCGTGTTAAACTTAGTTCGGAAGGTGGCCAAGACCGATGTCAATGTTTTGATAACCGGTGAAAATGGCACGGGAAAAGAACTTATTGCTCGGGAATTGCATCGCCTATCCATAAGAAAAGATGAGCTTTTCATTGGAGTGGACATGGGCTCCATTGCAGAAAACCTGTTTGAAAGCGAGCTGTTTGGGCATATGAAGGGAGCATTTACCGATGCCAAGGATGACCGCGCCGGTAAATTTGAAGCCGCCCATAAAGGCACCCTGTTCATGGATGAAATGGGAAACCTCTCCTTGCAAATGCAGGCCAAATTATTGTCAGCCATACAAAATAAATCTGTGGTCAGGGTAGGTTCCAACAAACCCATTGATGTTGATATACGCCTCATTTGTGCTACCAATTGCAATTTGCCACAGATGGTCGCTGATGGATTATTCAGGGAAGATCTACTCTATAGGATCAACACCATCAATATAGAAGTTCCTCCCTTAAGGGAGCGGGAAGGGGATATTTTGATTTTAGCCGATTTTTTCCTGAAAAAATTCGCCAGTAAATATGACAAACCTGGATTGCGAATCAACAATTTGGCCCAGGAAAAGCTAATGGAATATCCTTGGCCCGGCAATGTAAGAGAACTCCAGCACACCATGGAGCGTGCGGTAATTCTTTCCGAAGGAAATGTTTTAAAGCCCACGGATTTCTTGCTGCACTCCAAACCCTCACAATCTTTTGATGCCGGCCCGGCCACTTTGGATGAAATGGAGCAACAAATGATTTCCAAAGCCTTGGAACAGCATGACGGAAACTATAGTGCCGCCGCCGATCAGCTGGGAATTTCCAGACAGACCCTGTACAACAAAATGAAAAAAAAGAATAGGTAATGGCCAGTCGGAATTTTTATTTGCAGCTTATTTTTAGTGTTATCTTGATTACACTTACGGCTTTGCTTCTAGCTTGGTCTGTTGTTGAGGGCTGGTATTTTACTTTGGGACTGGCCATTATTTTGATGGTAGCCCAAGTGCATGCCTTGATCCGGTTCATCAATAGAACCAACCGTAAAATCGCCTATTTTTTTGATGCCATCCGCAATGAGGATTTTACGCTCCGATTCCCTGAAAGGGTTACCATAAAATCATTCAAGGAACTTAACCAAAGCCTTAATCGGGTCAACGGACTGATCCAAGAAGTGCATTTGCAGTTGCAAATTCGGGAGCAATATTACCAAGAGATTCTGAAACAAGCTAGTATCGGAATCATGTCCTTTAATGAAAAGGGGCATATCTTGTTCTCCAATCCCACCTTGGAAAAACTGCTGAATTATTCCCCTTTGAACCACATCAAACAATTGGCCCAAGTTGATGAGGGGTTGTATGAAGTTTTCAAATCGTTCAAGCCTTTTGAAAGACGTTTGTTTCAGTTGACCAATGAACGGGAACAAAATCAACTGGCACTAAAGTCGACTCCTTTGGAGCTGGATGGTCAATCCCTGTTGTTGGTTGTGGTGCAGGATATTCATGAAGAGTTGGATGAAAAAGAAACAGAATCCTGGGTGCGGTTGATCAGGGTGCTTACCCATGAGATTATGAATACCATAACCCCGATTGCCTCTATTTCGGATTCCATCATCAAATACTATCGAAAGCAGGGCAAGCAAGTGGCTTTGGAAGATTTGGATCAAACCCAGATCAAGAATACTTTAAAAGGATTGGAGGTCATTAAGGAACAAGGCAGTAATCTTATGGATTTTGTGCAGTCCTATAGAAGTATGCTCAATGTACCCGAACCCAACAAAGCCATCGTTAAAGGAAGTAAACTTTTGGAGAAAATCCAGGTGCTTATGTCCCCCAAACTGGAGCAAGAAACAGACTTTCAGGTTAACTGTCATCCAGAGCATTTGGAATTCTTTATTGACGAAAAGCAAATCTCACAGGTACTTATCAATTTGAGCAAAAATGCACTTCAGTCTGTAAAGGAAACAGAAAATGGAAAGGTGCGATTGCTGGCTGGGGAAGATGGCGATGGGAACAAATTTATTCAAGTGGTGGACAATGGACCTGGGATTCCCGCTGACCTTATTGATGAAATTTTTGTGCCCTTTTTTACCACCAAGACGGAAGGTACGGGAATTGGCCTAAGTCTTTCCAGAAGGGTAGTGCAGTTGCACGGCGGAACATTGAAAGTGCATTCCATTCCCCATCAAGAGACGGTGTTCAAATTAACTTTTGCTTAAAAGCCATCATGGAAATCAAGGAAGCCTTATTGCATTTCTGCCAAGAATATGTGCGTCAAAAAAAGGAAGTGCTCAAAAAAAGAGGCGCTTCTCTGCAGGAGTCCTTGAATTCGGAAACTAAAAGCAGTGCTGGAGACAAGCATGAAACAGGGCGGGCCATGGTGCAGTTGGAACAGGAAAAGCTGGGACAGCAGCTACAAGAAATTGAAAAAATGGCCCAAGTCTTAAAATTGGTAAACCTAGGTACCTCAACCCAAAAAATAGGATTGGGCAATCTGGTGCGAACCTCAACTGCCCATTACTTCATTTCGATTTCCGTAGGCGCTTTTAAAGAAGAAAACGGAAAACCCATCTTTTGTATTTCACCAAGCACCCCTATTGCAAAATTGTTGCTGGGCAAAGAAGTTGGTGACTCCTTTATATTTAATGGAAAAAACCATAAAATCCTGGAACTGACCTAAGATAGCAGTATTGCCCTATTCCAATTCTGGTGGTTTTCGGTTGACTTTTTTGTTAGAGGCTATTTTTTTGGATTTCAGCCTTTTTTCCACTGAGGACTTAGTAGGTCTTGTGGCTTTCCTTTTTTTTGCTTCCTTAAGCGCAGTTTGCAATAAGCCGTAAAAGCGTTTAATAACCAGATTCTTGTTTTGATGTTGGCTTCGGGCTTCATCACATTGCAATCTCAAGATCCCTTCCTTGGTCAATTTGGAATCCAGTTTTAATAATAGCCTTTCTTTTTCCCGATCTGAAAGACCCAAGGATTGGTGAATGTCAAAACTAAGTTCAACTTTGGAAGAGACCTTGTTCACATGCTGCCCTCCGGCACCACTGCTTCGTACGGCCTTAAATTGAAGTTCTTTCTGAATCTGTTCCTTGTTCAACTTGGAGTCGGCTATTGATGGTTTCCAAAGATACGTTAAGGAAAACTGCTTCTCCTGGTTTTATTTTCTTGGGAGAATTGAAATATAAAACAATGCCTTCCCCTTCTTCACATTCATTAAGGTAATGGCTTCCCTTAAAAAAGGAGTTGGTCACAACCACTTTTAGTCCTGAAGTTTCGGATACCTGGAATTCATGGGGGTAAATCAAAACGGATTTGTCGATTGCCGCATAGGATTTTAGCATCCTGATAGGAACATCGTTGACCTCGCCAAATAACGAGGCCGTATAGTAGTTTGGAGGGTTTTGGTATAGCTTCTTTGTTTTTTGGTTGGCAATAATTTTCCCGTTTTCCAACACTATCGTCCGGTCTGCATAGGGCAAAACATCGTTGGGGTCGTGACTGGCGGTAAGTACCGTAATCCCCTTTTCTTTTAAATAGGCAAACAGATTTCTTCGCAGCGAATTCCGTTTAAAGTTGTCTATGTGCCCAAAGGGTTCATCGAGCAATAAAAGCTCCGGTTCTTGGGCCAAAACCCTTGCCAGTGCCACTCGTTGTTGTTGTCCGCCGCTAAGGTTTTTTACTTTGGTCTTGGCAAAATCCTCGAGTTCAATGAGCAGTAAAAGTTCTTGAATGCGCGCCGCATGGTTTTCCCGATCAAAAACTGATAAATGTTGGCCAATGTTCTCAGCCACGGTAGTGAACGGCATCAAATCAAAATCTTGGGCCAGATACTTCATATAGGATTCACCTGGCACAAGATTAAAATTGGGGCCCAAAGCTTGTTTGTCGCCCCATAGCACATGCCCATTTTCTATATGCAAAAGCCCATAGATTATTTTGAGCAGGGTACTTTTCCCTGAACCGCTTTCTCCCATTAAGGCCATATGCTCCCCTTTGTCCACTTGAAAGGAAATATCCTTCAAAGTGGCTTCGTTTTGATAGGAAAAAGCATCAATCTGAACGTTGAGCATAAGGTTGAAAATAAAAATCCGTCTCTATTGAAACGGATTTAATGCTGGTTTATGCGTAAACCATGGTTCTAATATGTTTAGGTTATGAAACAGCTTCAGAAGCATTCGCTACCAAATTGTTTGCCACCAAATATTCCGCTATCTGCACGGCATTGGTAGCGGCCCCTTTTCTTAGGTTATCCGCTACAATCCACATGTTCAGGGTATTGCGCTGGGTTTCATCCCTACGGATTCTCCCCACAAATACCTCGTCCTTGCCATGCGCATAAATAGGCATGGGGTAGGTGTTGGTTTCTGGATTGTCCTGTACGATAATCCCTGGAGTTTCGCCGAGCAGTTGTCTCACCTCATTGAGATCAAAATCCTTGTGGAATTCCACATTCACCGATTCAGAGTGACCTCCTGCTGTTGGGATTCGCACTGCGGTTGCAGATACTGAAAAGGTACGGTCATCCAGAATTTTTTGTGGCTCCCGGGCCAGTTTCATTTCTTCCTTAGTGTAACCATTTTCTAAGAACACATCGCAGTGGGGCAATGCATTTTTGCCAATGGGATAGGGATAAGCCATTTCGCCTTCCACCCCGGCAATTTCATTTTCCAATTGTTGAACCGCTTTTACCCCGGTTCCTGAAACAGATTGATAGGTGGAAACCACCACCCTTTTCATCTGGTATTTTTTGTGCAAGGGATCCAAAGCCAAAACCATCTGAATGGTAGAGCAATTTGGGTTGGCTATAATTTTATCTTCAGTAGTCAACTGATCGGCATTGATTTCAGGAACCACCAACTTTTTGTCAGGATCCATTCGCCATGCGGATGAATTGTCTATAACAGTAGTGCCCACTTCGGCAAACTTTGGAGCCCATTCCAAGGAAGTGCCCCCGCCTGCTGAGAAAATGGCAATCTCTGGCTGCGCGGCTACCGCATCTGCAAGGCCTATTACCGTATGCTCTTCGCCTTTATACAGCAATTTCTTCCCAACCGAACGTTCAGAGGCTACCAACAACAATTCCGTTATGGGGAAATTACGCTCCGCCAATACATTCAACATTACTTCGCCTACCATTCCAGTGGCTCCAACAACGGCTACTTTCATTTTATCTTATTTAGAGGGAACAAATTTAGAACAGAATAGGTTCTAAACAAGCATTTAAGCAAGTATTAAGCAAAAAATAACAAAATGTTATAAATAAAACATACTGGTTATTTCATCTGCAGCAGCTTGGCAAGCTTGTCGGCATATAAATGTGAGAGCCAAAGTTCGCTGGCTACAATGGAGACGCATAGTGAATCAACATTTTTCCAGGCAAAAAGCTTCAATTCTCCATATTCTGCAGTAAATCGGTAATCATCAGAAAAAAAGGTAGTTGAAAAACCAATGGTCTCTACTGCGTGTTCAATTTTATCAAAGCTGATTGACCTATGGCCATGTAAATGGCTACTCTGCTCTTTGTGGCCAAAGAAATACCGATGCAGCCATACCTGGCGATATAAAAAGGTGCCAAAGCTATCAGCAATTATTTCGGAAATAAAATCACCCTCTGTAATGGCCACATAGGGTTCTTTCCTTTTATCCAAATAAATCAAGGATCCGGCAAAGCTAAGGGAGTGATTGCTGATAAGTACTCCATTATCAGTAGTTAATGGCCATTCCCCTCGCCTATTCTTATTGATATATTTTATAACGGCAAGCGCGGAACAGGCGCAGTCTTCACCTAGCTCGATCGGGCCATCGTTGGCTCCGTAGTGGGCTAGATATCCTAGATATAGCGATGGTAGCTGGTATTGCCCGGCCAGTTTTTTAATAACATTGATATGTTTTTCCTTGGCTCCCTCGCAATTTTTTAAATCTGGATGGTTGTGGAAGCATCCGTGGACGAAGTTTCGAAAGCGTTCAATGCAATTATATTCTTCTGGAAGCATTTATGTTTATTTAACCAACAATTGTAATGTCCAACCCCTTGGTTATCTGACAGATAATCAAGGAGTTGAACTTAATTGATGACTTACGCCATCCTCGTAAATTGAGGTTGAATCATATAAATACTTCCGAGGAAGTATAGGTTTATTTCTTCAGTGCATCCCGAATCTCAACCAGCAATTCTTCTGTGGTTGGTCCTTTTGGAGCTTCAGGAGCAGGCTCTTCTTTTTTCTTCATCTTGTTGACACCCTTTACAATCATGAACATAACGAAGGCAACAATGATAAAGTCGATTACATTGGTAGCAAACTCTCCAATAAGAACTGCAACCTCACCGACAACTTCACCAGCATCATTAGCTGTACCTTCTTGGATAATCCATTTTACATCCTTAAAGTCCGCATTAAATAGCAGACCAATCAATGGGGAAACAATTCCACCGGTGAAAGAGGCCACCACTTTATTAAATGCGGCACCCATAACGAAACCTACGGCGATGTCCACCAGGTTTCCTTTCATTGCGAAATCCTTGAATTCTTTCAACATAATTTTATAGTTTAAGAGGTTAATTGAGCTACAATGTAACCAAAAAGAGGGTTTCTGCCAATTTAGTGTGGCAAGATTTAGGGGTTGATTATCACCCGTTTAACCCTAGGGGAAATGGCCGTTAATATTTCATAAGAAATGGTTTGGGCGGAGGAAGCAAATGCCTCTGCAGAACGGTCAGGGCCAAAAACCAAAACCTCATCACCTTCCTTGCAGTCAATCCCAGAAATGTCAACCATGATCATATCCATGCACACATTGCCAATGATCGGAGCTTTTTTGCCCTTGATCAATACATGGGCCTTGCCATTTCCGTAGTGCCTGCCAATGCCATCTGCATGGCCTAAAGGCAAGGTAGCTGTTGTTCTAAATCCTTCGGATTTAAACGCTCGATTGTAGCCTACACTTTCGTTGGGTTCGATTCGATGTATTTGGGAAATTACGGTCTTTAAACTAGCAACAGGCTTTAGGTATTTATCCACTTTTTCCTCATTGCCATAACCATAAAGACCGATACCGCTTCTGACCATCTCAAATTGGGCTTCGGGATAGTTGATTATTCCTGAAGTGTTGAGCATATGTCTAAAAGGGGTATAACCCAGTTTGCCATTAAGGTGCTCGCAAATTTTTTGGAATGATTGGATTTGTCTTTGGCTGAACTCTTTTTCCTTCGGATCCTCCGAGGCGGCCAAATGCGAAAACACCGAGACCACTTTTATTTCGGTTCGATCTTTAAGCTGTTCCACTATATAGTCCACATCGTTTTCCCAGAACCCCAACCGATTTAGTCCTGTATTAAATTTTATATGGATTGGATATGCCGACTGCTGCCCTTCAATAAATTGAAGAAAAGACTTTAAAAGATTTGGGGAATAAATGCTTGGTTCCAGATGATGTTGAAAGAGTTCTTCAAAGTTGGCTGGTTGCGGATGCAGTACCAAAATGCGGCATTTTATACCTCCTTCCCGCAGCAAAGCTCCCTCCTTGGTGTAAGCAACAGCCAAATAATCGACCCCAAAATTTTCCATTTTTTGGGCAATGGCAAGCATGTCGCTGCCGTATGCAAATGCCTTTACTACGGCCAAAAACTTGGTTTCTGGGCCAATCTTTGACTTTAAAAACCTGAAATTGTGTTCCAGCGCAGCCAGATCTATCTCCAGGGTGGTCTCACCAATCTTACCCATTGGCCGTTTTCTTTTTGGCATCCACTTCTTCGGCTTCAACTTCCATTTGGCTCACTTTTTCCTTCAACATGGCCTTGTAAAAAGCACCCCTGCTTAGAGGTTCGTACTCTCCAGTCTCTCCCAGTAACACCAAATTTTCATCATTGGTTTTTCTAAAACTATAGTTGGCCAAATTTCCGGTTCTTGTGCACACTGCATGCACCTTGGTCACGTATTCTGCGGTTGCCATTAGGGCGGGCATGGGGCCAAAAGGATTACCCTTAAAGTCCATGTCCAGGCCGGCAACAACCACACGCACCCCTCTATTGGCCAAATCATTGCATACCGTAACTATCTCATCATCAAAGAATTGCGCTTCATCAATCCCAACCACATCACAATCGTCTGCCAGCAGTCGGATATTGGCAGCAGCAGGAACGGGCGTAGACCGTATCTCGTTGGAATCGTGGGAAACTACCCTATCCTCATGATAACGGGTATCCACAATAGGTTTGAAAATCTCTACTTTTTGCTTGGCAAATTGGGCACGTCTCAAGCGACGGATAAGCTCTTCGGTCTTACCCGAAAACATGGAGCCACAGATAACTTCTATCCATCCAAACTGTTCTTTAGGGTTAACCGTATTTTCGAGAAACATACCGTACTTTTAAACGAAATTGGGTAGTTTTTTCGTTTGATTATAAGAAACACAAAACTACTAAAAAAATATGCCAAGGCTTTTGAATAAAATTTAACCTTTTGTTCGTAAGCTTGTAAGCAAAATCCAACTAAATTTATAGTAAAGAATAATGGCGATGATACGGAAATTAAGGGAGGAGTTGATTAAACTGTCCACGGACATTATAACAGCAAGAGAAGATAAAGAGCTTACGGAACTATATGATAAGGCCAAGGACATCTACGAAAAATTGGCCGTCTTGAAGTTTATAGATGAAAAATTGGCCGATGTTGAGGTGGATGTATCCAAAAATGTGATAGCAAAGCGGTTCGAGAAAATGGCCAATGCCGTTTTAAGTGGCAATATAGCTGTGCCCGAGACCAATCCCCATGAGGAAGACATCATCATTCCCGGAATGGACACCATTAAGGACATGGTTTCCGAAATGCCATCAGATACGGCTGTGGAACATGTTTTTACCGAGTTTGTGGCCAAGCCCGAAACCCTAAAAAATGAGAAGGAAATCCTATCCGCTCCGGAAAACGAAGCTAGCGGGGCCAAATCTCTAAATGATGCTTTGGTAAGGGATTTAAAAATAGGCTTGAATGACAAGCTTGCTTTCGTTAAACATTTGTTCAACGATAATATCGAGGAGTACAAACGGGTACTTTCCCAATTGAATACCATCAATACGGAAGAACGGTCCATTGCCTTTATCGAAAATATGGTGAAACCGGAATACAGTAACTGGGAGGGCAAAGAAGATTATGAAGCCCGATTTATGGCCTTGATTGAACGCCGGTTCGCATAAAATCTTTTTTCCATTTACTTTTTTTATTTTTAGGAAGACTTCAATCCTAAAAATTCTCCTATGAAATTCAAAAAGATTGCCTTTTGGTTGTCCACGGGTTTGCTTACAGCCCTAATGTGTTTTTCCGTCTTCAATTACTTTTTCAACCATGAAGCTATTAGAGGCTTTTTTGAGGCCATGGGCTATCCTACATATCTTATTTATCCATTGGCCATAGCAAAGCTATTGGGTCTATTGGCTATCTGGGGCAACTTCTCCAAATGGCTGAAGGAATGGGCTTACGCCGGATTTTTCTTTAATACGCTCCTTGCCTTCTTTGCCCATTACATGATCAGTGATGGCAGTCAATGGGGAGCTGGAATGGGTCTTGTTTTTGTTTTGATCTCTTATTTCACAGGAAAGCAAGTAAGGCCTTAACTTTGGCCTATGGGAAAATTATTTTTGGTTCCAACTCCTATCGGAAATCTGGAGGATATCACCCTTAGAGCCATTAAGGTGCTAAAGGAGGTGGACGTGGTTTTGGCAGAGGATACCCGTACCAGTGGGAAACTGCTCAAGCATTTTGAAATTGACACCCCTTTGCAAAGTCACCATATGCACAACGAGCATAGACAGGTGGAGTCCTTAGTGCAAAAGTTGAAGGGTGGCACCCAAATGGCGTTGATTTCAGATGCGGGAACCCCTGCCATATCCGATCCTGGCTTTTTATTGACCCGTGCTTGTGTTGAAAATGGCATTGAGGTGGAGTGTTTGCCTGGGGCTACAGCTTTTGTCCCTGCCTTGGTCAACAGCGGTTTGCCCAACGACAGATTTGTTTTTGAAGGCTTTCTTCCCGTAAAAAAAGGCAGACAAACGCGATTGAAACTCTTGGCTAAAGAATCAAGAACCATGGTGTTTTATGAATCCCCGCACAAACTGGTAAAGACCTTGACCCACTTTGTGGAGTACTTTGGTGCAGAACGGCCCGCTTCGGTTTCCCGTGAATTGACCAAGCTATACGAGGAAACCATAAGGGGCAGTTTAGCAGAGGTGTTGGAGCATTTCACCGCCAAGCCGCCAAAAGGTGAGCTGGTCCTGGTTGTGGGCGGAAAGAAATCTTCGTAAATTTTAGGATGCATCCTTTACGAAGACATATAGAGGAAGTCATTTCCTTGGAAGATGCTGAGTTCGACCATGTTCTTAGCCATTTCACTCCCATAAAAAAACGCAAACATCAGTACCTCATTCAAGAAGGGGAGTTAATTGATAAGGAATATTGGGTAATCAAAGGATGTCTTCGGGCTTATGTGCTGGACGAATCAGGACGGGAACATATCATTCAGTTTGCTTTGGAAGACTGGTGGGTTACCGACTACCAGGCCTTTGAAAAACAGGTAAAATCCCAAATCTATATCGATTGCCTGGAAGACTGCGAATTGCTTTACATCACCAAAAGTGATCGAGAAAAACTTAGCCAAGAATTTCACAAGATGGAACGGTTCTGGGCCAGAAAAACCAAATTTGGATACATCGCCTCCCAAAATAGGGTGCTTTCCTTGCTAAAAAATACGGCCAAGGAACGCTACGAATTGATGTCTGCCCAATACCCCAATATCATACAAAGAGTCTCCAAGAAAATGATTGCGTCCTACTTGGGTGTGTCCAGAGAAACCCTCAGCCGGCTATACTAGCAAATCCAAGTATCAGTTTTGTGACTTACGTCACTTCAAATTTGTGAGATAGCTCATTTCACACGGAATCTGTTGTCCCCAACTTTGCCTTGTTATTAAAACAAACAAAATGCCTTATGTAAACATTAAGGTGACCGATGAGGGCGTCACCACAACACAAAAAAGGAAACTCATTCAGGGAGTAACAGAACTATTGGTCAATGTCTTGGACAAAGACCCAGAAACCACACATATAGTTATAGATGAAGTACATGTAAACAACTGGGGTGTGCGGGGAGAACAATATGGAGAATTAAAAAAGCACAACTAAAATGAAAGGAAAAACAGTAATTGTAACAGGAGCTTCCACAGGCATTGGATATGCCATTGCGAAGCTATTTATTGAAAAAGGAAGCAACGTAATCATGAATGCCAACAATCCAGAACGATTGGAAAAGGCATATCAGGGTTTGGGTAGTCCTTCCAATGCAATTCCCGTTAGTGGCGATGTAGGCCAAAAAACAACAGGACAGGATTTGGTGCGGGTTGCCTTGAGCAATTTTGGCTCTGTGGACGTACTGATCAATAACGCAGGTGTGTTCCATCCAAAGCCATTTTTGGAGGTAGAAGAAAGTGACTTGGACCGCTACCTGACCACCAACTTTAAAGGAACCTACTATACCAGTCAGGCTGTAATTCCAGAAATGTTGAAACAAGAAGGTGGCAGTATAATCAATATTGGAACCGTTTTGGTAGATCATGCCATTTCCGGGTTCCCAGCTAGTGCGGCGGTTTCAAGTAAGGGTGCCATTCACACCTTTACACGGCAGTTGGCTGCAGAATATGGGAAGGACAACATCAAGATCAACACCATTTCACCCGGAATCATAAGAAGTCCCTTGCAAGGTAAAATTGGAGTGGAAGATGCAGACAGCTTGGCGGGATTGCATTTGTTAAACCGAATTGGGGAAGCGGATGAAATTGCTGAAACCGCTTATTACCTGGCCCAAGCAGAATTTGTAACTGGCGAGACCATAAATGTGGCCGGGGGTCACACGGTTGGGCACGCCATTTAAACCAGCGCTTATGTTTGGAAATAGTATCAAAGAAATAGAAGCGGTCGTATCTGATTATTTCAAGGGAGTTTACCAAGGCGATGTTGAACTTTTGAAAAGCGCGTTCAGCAAAAACGCGATTCTCTATGGAGATATCAAAGGAGAACCCTATGCAAAGGAGTTGGATCCCTATTTGGAGTCTGTGAAGCAAAGAAAGAGTCCAAAAGACCTAAAGGAGGATTTTAACATGGCGATTGTGGGTGTGGAAGTTATGGGAAGGCTGGCCATGGTTAAAGCACATTTACCCATGCTCGGTTACAACTACTACGATTTTCTATCCCTATATTATAGCGATGGAAAATGGTCCATTGTAAACAAATTGTTCTCCCATGTGGAATAAAACCAAAGTATCGGAACTTTTAAACATTGAATATCCCATAATTCAGGGACCATTTGGCGGTAGATTTTCTACTGCCAAACTGGTTTCAACGGTTTCTAATTTTGGGGGTATGGGTTCATTTGGTTTGAATGCCTATCAACCCGAAGAAATTTTGGAGGTCAACAAGGAAATCAAAAAACGAACGGATAAACCATATGCCCTGAATTTATGGGTGCCCCTAAAAAACGACCCTGTTAAAACCTTCACCAATGAAGATTTTGAGGAGGTAAAAAAACAGTTTTTGCCTTTATTTAATGCTGAAAACATGGAAGAGCCAGACACAGTCTCCTCAAGCGGGCCTGATTATGATTGGCAAATCGAAGCTGTTATCCAATCCAAACCCCCCGTGGCCAGCTTTATTTTTGGAATGCCCGATAGCGATGTAATCAAGGAGCTCAAAAAAGGGGGAAGCAAAATCATTGGTACGGCCACTACTGTAGAGGAAGCGCAATACATTGAAGAAAGGGGGGCAGATTTGGTTGTGGCCACGGGAAATGCAGCCGGCGGACATAGGGCTGCGTTCCTGAATCCAGAAGTAACATCCTTTTTGGAAACCCAAGATTTGCTCCCAAAAGCACTTGAAAAAGTAAAAATCCCCGTGATCGCTGCGGGAGGAATCACGACATCCACGGACATCAAAAAAATGTTTGCCCTAGGTGCCTCTGGGGTACAGCTGGGAACGGTGTTTTTGGCCACCGAGGAATCTGGCGCCAGTGGCGTTCATAAGAATCAGCTTTTTTCCAAAACTGGATATGAAACCACATTGACCAGGGTCTTTACAGGGAGGTATGGTAGGGTAATTAAATCTCCTTTTGTTGAGGATAATGTGAACACCAAAGTTGCACCCTATCCACTACAGAGTTCTTTTTTGGCTCCCCTTCGTAAAAAGTATGCGGAAAACGGAAAAATGGATTTAATGGCATTTTGGGCAGGACAACCTACCGAAATTCTTAGCCACAAAAGTGCAGGGGAGTTGTTTATTTCCTTGGTGGATGAGCTTAATGTGTCCTGATCGGGCTACGGCTGAAATTGGTGCAACATCGTTAGTTAGCAACCCCATTTCCGACCAAAATAGGACAGCCGCCCAACTATGGTTCAAAAACTAATTCCTGAAATAAACAAGGTATACTTCATCAACCAGTATACCCTCTTCCATATTTTATCGGGTTCTGGGAGCATCCAGGTGGACTTTAAAAATTACAATAATTGGCAAGACAAGGCCATCTATCTGGAAAAAGGGCAATACATCAAATTCCTGTCTGGGGACTTTGTGGTGAGAACCATCGAATTTCCCAATCAAGAGATTTTTGAAAACCAAGAGGTCAGGGTGCTGTTCAAGCACCTCATCTCTCTGGGATACATCAACTTTGATGAATGCGATGAATGCCAAAAGTATCTATCCAGCACTGTTTTTGCAGAAAACACCAAGGGAATCATAGACGTATCACTAAAACAATGGTACTGGCAAAATCCCTTTAACGCCAGTCAGAACGAATACCAGGTTATTTTTGACATTAAGGAAGTGGTGGACCAAGAATTTCAGAACCATTTGACCAATAGGGATTTGGTGGCCTTAATTCAAGATAATGGGTTCAATGCCCAAGCTCTTGTCAAGGACAAACTGGGAATCACCATAAAGACCATGTTGGCCAACAAAAGGCTTACAGAGAGCAAAAAGGACATTGCTTTTACCGAAAAAAGCATTCAGGAGGTTTCTTATGATATGGGATTCAAGGATCCAGCTTACTTTAATCGTGTTTTCAAAAAGAGCACTGGTCAAAACCCCTCCGATTTTAGGGAACACTTTGATTTTAATCGAAAAGACCCCTTCATAGAAGACCTTACCCATCTTTTGCAACAACACCACAAAGAGGAACGATCGCTAGGATTCTACGCAGACAAGATGCACCTTTCGGTCAAAGCACTTTCCAAAAAAACAAGGGCAAAAATGAACATTTCCCTAGGTCAGCTCATAAGAAACGAGCTGATTTCCACCTCAAAAAAAATGCTGGCCCAAGATGCACCCATAAATGAGGTGGCCTTCACATTGGGCTTTGAGGAAGCCAACCACTTTTCGCACTTCTTTAAAAATTATACGGGTACAACTCCCTCCGATTTCCGGATCAAAAAGTACAATTCTTAGCGTCTTTTTTGTAGGTCTTTAGGACCATTCCATGCTGAAATTTGCAATGTAATTACAAACTAAAATTTGTTTAATCATTAAAAATAAAAGCAATGGATATTAAATCATTAGCCACAGAAATGGACAGTGTTGTTGCCAAAGGTGCTATTGTAGATGCGGTAAAGCAATACTTTTCGGAGGATGCCACCACATCGGATTACAATGGTGTTGCAACGACCAACAAACAACAAATGGTCGAAAAAATGGAGGGCTTTGCAGGAGCAATTGCCCAAGTGAACGGCATTACGCACCACCACACTATTGTGGATGGAAATGTATCAGCTTCTGAATTCACTTTCGATTTCAACATGAAAGACGACAGTAAAATTTACTGGCATGAAATCATACGACGTATCTGGGACGAGAACGGAGAAGTGGTTCAGGAAGAATACTTTAATGCACAATAATGAAGTTCAGATGTATTCCACCAACACTACACGCCGTGACCGATTGTTAAACCAGAAAAGGTTTCATTTTGGGGCTCTTTTTACGCGAGCGCAATGGATAAGATCAAGTTCATCACAGGTGGATCGTGAAGGCACCAACTGTTTTGGAAACCCAAGCTTAAAGGCACCTTAAATAGGCAATGCCAATGCTTGCCTCGATTAATCAGAATTAAAAAACAATTAAGACAATTATCAAAAACAAAAAGATGAAAAATACAATTAAAACAACAGTACTAATTTTTGCTTTCGCAATGGGATCCATCGCATTTGGACAAGACAAGAAAGCGAACAACATTGACAACAGCAATATTGCACTTGCAGGCTACAGCCCCGTGTCCTACTTGGATTTAGGATTGGCACAGATAGGGAACAAAGCCTTCAAATCCGAACACAAAAAGGTGGCGTATTATTTCACCTCAGAAGATCAAAAGAAGACGTTTGACAAGAACCCAGAAAGATACATGCCACAGTACGGCGGATACTGTGCCTTTGGGGTGTATGCAGGAGCAAAGTTTAGGGTGGATCCCAACAAATTTATGGTGAAGGATGGTAAATATTACTTGTTTTTGAACAATGTGGAATTGGATGCCAAACAATTATGGCTGGCAGAAAACAACCATGGTAAGTTAAAGAGCGCCGCGGACACCAACTGGGAAAAGCTGAGTAAAACCTATAACTAGTGTAAATAGATAAAGAGTTCAACTAAAATTTAATGGTATGAAATTCGTGACAAAAAGAATACATGCATTTTTGGACTATCCAGTGGCATTTGCCCTTATGGCGTTACCCTTTTTACTGGGCTTGGGGAGCTCCAATCCCTTGGCATTGCAACTCTCCGTTGTGGTTGGCGTTGCGGCCTTGGCCTTGACTTTGCTGACAGATCATCATTTGGGAGTATTTCGCGTAATTCCATATAAGTATCACCTACTGGTAGACTTTTTGGTTGCCGTGGTGTTTATCCTGGCTCCTTTTGTGCTGTCCTTTGAAGGGTTGGATGGATATTATTATTGGATCAATGGGGTTGCCGTGTTAATTGTGGTGAGCCTGCACAAGCCTGAAGTGAGTAATTAAACCGTCTTGAAATTCAAATACATTGGAGTATTTGTGATGGGTTGTGTGATGAAGGATTGCCTTGACATTTAGTTGGGGCATTCCTCTTTTTAGGTATATTCAATGTAACCTTATGAAAGAACTACTTATTAATATCCGCAAGTGTGAAATTTGCAAGGCCCACCTTCCTTTGGGGCCTAGGCCCATTGTTGCGGCGCATCCCAATGCCAAAATATTGATTATTGGTCATGCCCCCGGAACCAAAGTGCATGCAACAGGAATTCCCTGGGATGATCCAAGTGGCAAACAACTCCGAAAATGGATGGGTGTTTCGGATGAAACTTTTTATGATGAAACCCAAATAGCCCAAATGCCCATGGGCTTTTGTTATCCAGGGAAAGGAAAATCTGGGGATCTGCCCCCACGACCCGAATGTGCGCCCCAATGGCACCAACAGCTTTTGGATAACCTGCCCAATCTAAAACTGACGATTTTGATTGGACAATATTCACAACGACATTATTTGGGAAATCGAATGGAAAAAAACTTGACGGAAACGGTTCGGAATTTTGGCAACTACGCTCCTGAATATTTTGTGTTACCCCATCCCTCTCCTAGAAACCGATTTTGGTTGAGCAAGAACCCTTGGTTTGAAACAGAGGTGATTCCAGAGTTTCAGGAACAGATAGCCAAGCAGCTAAATTCATAAGCCGTCACTTGGAGCGCCCGCCTTGACCGGAACGGGCAGGCAGTCGAGAAGTCTTTTAAGGAGGGCAGGCCGTCGAAGGAGCATCGAGAAGTCCTTTTACTGAATACGTCAGTTCGAGTAAAATTCTTGGTTGCTGAGCGAAGCCGAAGTAATAAGAATTTTGTATCGAGAACGAGTTATGATGCGATAAATTCTCGATACAAATTTCATGAATGAAATTCACTCGAATTGACGCCAACTTTCAATAGGAAGCACATGACCGCAACCTACTAAAAGTCTCCGGTTTCATGTTGAGGTAGGAAGCCAAATATTTCTGGGGAATCACCTTAAGCTCATCTGGGCAACGTTGCATAAAGGTTTTATACCGTTGCTCTGCGGAGAGGGTCAAAAGCTCCACTTCCCGATGCAGTCGCCCGAACAGAATATTTTGAAAAAATTGGTGCCCCCACACATAAAACTCTTGGTGTTTTTCAAACAAGCTTTGATAATCTTCATAGGAAATCGCCAACATTTTTGAAGGTTTCAGTGCTTCCAAAAAAGTGTCCGAAGCTTGTTTTTTGATAAACGAATCAAACGCTCCGGAAGGACTTCCCGAATACGAAAAGCCCAGCACCACTTTCTCCCCTTTTTCGTTAAGAATGTAGATAGCTTGCACCCCTTCCAAAACAAAATAGAAATAGCGTTCAATATTCCCCGCTTCGGTGATGAGGTCGTATTGGTTAAAGGTTTTTACCGACCACAAAGACCTAAAGTGATTCTCCTCCTCAGTTGTAAATTGTACTTGGGGATAGAACGCTTTTAGTTGGGTAAATGAAGCATCATCCATTGAGGAAGGATATTTTTCTCAAAAATAAACCAAAATACTCCTGTCCCGAATGTCACTTCGAGATGACCGCCTGAGCAAGCTTGCACTAGGCAGTCCAAAAAGCATGGTTTGCGTAAAACTGAACTTGCTTGTGCTGAATTTATTTCAGTTCTCCACAAACAATAGTTCCTAACTAATGAGATTCTGAAATGAATTCAGAATGACGTTTTCAGTTGCCTTTTGACCGCCTTCCCTTCACTCATTGTTCATTGAACATTGTTTATTGCTCATTGTTTAGAGTTTCTTCGATTAGCTGCCAAAGCACCTTTACTTGGTACAGGGCCTCTTTTTCCTCACAGTACAAGGGTTCGTTGGAATCGTAGACCACTACATCGTGCAGCCATTTTAGGGCTTTTACCCTATTGGGCCCATCCAGGGCATCTACATACTGCAATAGTTTTACTTGTGCGGGGGTAAGTTTGGGTACGTTGCCCTTGGCCATGGGCGAATTGCATTTTGGACACCGCTGGTCATCTTCACCATTTCTCATAATAAGGTGATTAAAAAGTTAAACAAAAAGGAAATGGAATTATAGAATGTATCAAGGTAATGCCTTGTATATTCCAGGGGTTTGTACCCATTTACCTATACCATATCTAGTTCGACCATGTTCATAGGTACCTTGAAACAATAAGTGTAGCAACCCAAAGATACAGCTTAAAATAAAATGGTGGGATTTGTCTTTAAACAAGCAAGGGAGAATCGTGTAAAAGGGCTAAATTGGTTGAATAAATATCGCACAAGTTGACAAAAACTAAATGGGAATTTTTAAGAACAAGAAGCATTTTTTGCATGAGCACTTAACTTTTATCGAATCTATTGGAATTGATGGAAAGAGCGGCGGGCTCAACAAGTTCCTTTCCGGATTGGGAATAAGTAATAGTGGGAAAAATTGGGACATTGACCACTCAACCATCGATTGGTGTAAAACTGAAAATCATCATCAGTTCTTTTTTGACTATGAAAACAACGAATCTGAAATAAGAGATTGGCTAAATAAAAGTGACTTATCCAAATCTGAATTCTTATACACTTGGCTTGATTGGGATGATCCAATTATAAAAATAAAGACAAAGGATTTCATTGAAAATTGGGAAGTATTCTACGCTGCGAGTGTCCAAGGAATGATCTTAACTACCATAGATGGATCAAAGCATCTCGAATTCACCGATGATTGGAAATATCACCTGAACAGCAATTTTGAAATTAAACCCAATACATAAAAATGACAACGGAAGAATTTGTAAATGCGTTTTATACCGAAAAACAGGGCTTAGTAGAGGAGTACATTTCTGAAGAAACTGAAACTGAGGTTGGGCATTTAATTAAATCACTGAATCTGAATGACCAACAGAACGAAATAATGAAAAAAGTGTTGGATACTTCTTTTACGGATATTTTTTATTCCATCTTATTAGGTTTGGATGGTTGTGCATCAATTGGTGGAATCCAAGAAATGTATGACCTGAAAGATGAAAATGGAAATCAGTTAAGCGGGGAAATTGAAGGTTATGCTTATGAGTATTTTCATGAATCATAGAATATAATTTGTACTACCCAAAACCTCATCAATCTGCACCATATGCCGTTCCAAATGGCAGAGCAAAAACTCAAAACATTCTGGTAAATAAAAATTCACAATGGGTCCAATGGCGGAGGTAATCTTTACTTGGGTCACATCCTTGTTTCTACTTTTTAGGATAGCCTCTTTAAGGTGGGCATGACGGGTAAAAAAGGTCTCAAAAACAGCATCTATTTTTTCTGGGGCCAATGGGTTGTCCAACAATGGCTCAAAACGTTTTAGGGTCTTCATTTTCCATTTTCGCTTCCCATTTTTGGGTCGTTGGCCCGCAATCACAATTTTTTGCCAGGTTCTGGCCTTGAATTCGTTTGGGGCAGCTTCAAGGCTTGGCATTTTGGAAAAAGCTTCATCCAGTTTGGGCATATAGATCCCATAAGCAATGTTCAAATGTTCAATGACCTCAACTACATTCCATGATTTTGAGTGGGGAGCGGTGGTCAGTTGGGAAACATCCAACGCTTGGAGCTCTTTTACCTTGTTTACAATCTGGTTTAAACGCTGAATCTGGTTTTCGGAAGTGATGAGTAAGCTTGCCATAACTGTTCGTTTTTTGATACCAACAAAGTTCAGGCAAGTTGGGCCAATAAATGTTGATGCAAATCAAGAAATAGGGTTTTCAGAAATCTGACCTCAGATTTCAATACCTGTATAGCATTCCAACCCAAAACGTCAGTTCAAGTGATTTTTTGTTGGCTGAGCGAAGTCGAAGTCAAAAAAATCTTACTTCGGCAAGCTCAGCAGAACTATCGAGAACCAATGTTACGCTGAAATTCTTGTTTTCGATACATCCTGGAACATGCTTCGACTTCGCTCAGCATCCGTTCGGGGCTTTCGAACTGACGAATTTCATCAAACTACACCAGAGCTGTAATATCTATAAGCGAAGCGGTCTTGTCTCTAAAATCTAACATCTAATATCGCGACCCGTCGTGCTTCCCTTTTTCCCAACCAATCTCACCCAAATATTGCTCCGCACTTTCCACGGCGCCGTCCTCAATAGAGGTTCCCATGGAGTCGTTCCAACGGTTGAGGTATCCAAACAAGGAAATCACGCCGAGCATTTCCACAATTTCACCTTCGTTCCAGTGTTCGTACAAACGCGCTTTGATGTCCCCGTTCACCGTATTGGGAATCTGGGAAGCAGCTAAGGAAAAATCCAATGCCGCACGCTCAGCTTCAGAAAAAGCGGGATGGGTACGGTATTCCCAAATATTGTCCAACTGTTCTTGCTCCGCACCATAACGCTCAGCAGCACGAATAGCGTGGGCTTGACAATATCTACAACCTGTGGCATTGCTGCTTACCCAGGCTATCATTCGTTTTAAGGCCGAAGTCACCCTTCCCTCATTGGCCATAACCGCCTTGTTCAAGTTGATAAATGCCTTGGAAATTGCAGGTCGGTGCTGCATGGTCAAAACCGAGTTGGGGCAGAAGCCCAGGGTTTCATTAAAGAATTCGGCGAGCTTTTTGGTCTCTGCGTCGTGGTTCGGGTCAAGGGGGTTTACTAATGCCATAAGTGCGGTTTTTAATCGTATTTTTGAAAGCTACAAGAAACAAAAATTTGACTTCATGACAAATCATATCACTACCAAATGGTTGGGCGAAATGGCCTTTGAAAGTAACAACCCATCGGGCCATACTTTTAAAATTGATGCAGGCCCCGATGATGGGGGAAAAGGAGAAGGTTTTAGACCCAAAGCGCTAATGCTTTCCTCTCTCGCGGGATGCTCTGGATTGGACGTTGCCTCCTTGATCAAGAAAATGAAATTGGAGGTGGATGATTTCCAAATTGAGACCATTGCCAACCTTACGGATGAACATCCCAAGTACTATGACAAGGTGGTTATTGAGTACCATTTTCATGGGAGCAACTTGAACGAAAAAAAGTTGCAAAAAGCCATTGATCTGTCCGTTGAGAAATACTGTGGTGTAATGGAAATGTTCCGAAGGTTTGCCGAATTGGATATCAAAACGGTTTTTCATCATAAATGAGTTCAAGTTCAAACTCAAGTTTCAAGTTCAAAAAATTGAACTACATTTAAGTTCATAAGTCGACCTCATAAATAAATCATTCCAAGATTTGTGTAACGTCACTTCGAGTGTCCCGAACCTGTTTCGGGATGTATCGAGAAGTCAATGAGGTAGAAAATGAAAAAATCATATCTATATATCCTTAAATGTTCAGACGGCACGTATTATACAGGTGTCACGTCTAATCTTGGAAACCGCATTCAAGAACATGCTGAAGGAAAATACCCATCGAGTTATACTTTTTGGAGACGACCCGTTGTTTTGGTCTTTTATTCAGAATTTACATGTATCAAAATTGCTATTGAAAAAGAAAAACAGATCAAGAAATGGTCAAGGGCAAAGAAAGAAGCGTTAATCGAAGAAAATTATCATCTCTTGCCAAATCTTGCTAAAAAGAAATTTCAATAACTTGTTCTCGATACTTTTCAATCTGGCCTTCTTCCTCAGTCCAGCTCGAAAAACTCGAACTGACGTTGATCAAAATCCAAATTCATTATGCGCTGGACCATAAAACCTACACCTGACCCTGACACCATCGATCACCTTTCCAAAGAACTAAAGGTGGAACCACTGGTGGCCCATTTGTTGGCTCAAAGAGGAATAACCACCTATGAGGAGGCTAAAATGTTTTTTCGTCCGGAACTGACCCATTTACATGATCCATTTCTCATAAAGGATATGGACAAGGCAGTGGAGCGCATTGAATCTGCCATTGAAAACAATGAGAATATCTTGGTTTATGGCGATTATGATGTGGATGGAACGACTGCGGTGGCCTTGGTATCATCTTATCTTCTGAGCTATTATCCCAACGTTGCCACCTATATCCCCGATCGGTATTCTGAAGGATATGGCGTATCCATAAAGGGGATAGATTTTGCAGCGGACAATGATATTTCCTTGATTATTGCTTTGGATTGCGGCGTAAAAGCTTTAAATCAGGTGGCTTATGCCAAGGAGAAAGGGGTGGACTTTATCATTTGTGATCACCACAGACCTGGAAATCATCTACCAGATGCAGTAGCAGTTTTGGATCCAAAGCGGGAAGATTGTAAGTACCCTTATAAAGAACTCTGTGGTTGCGGAATTGGATTTAAGCTGATCCAGGCTTTGGCTTCCAAACAAGGATTGAACACCGAAGATTTGCTTCCCTATCTGGACTTGGTGGCCACTGCCATTGGTGCTGATATTGTTCCCATCACAGGGGAAAACAGAGTGCTGGCTTTCTTTGGACTTCAGGTCATTAACAACAATCCGAGAACGGGCTTCAAAGCGATAATTAAAAACATTAATAAAAAATCCTTAACCATTACAGATGTGGTTTTTATCATTGCCCCAAGAATCAATGCTGCAGGCCGAATGAAGCATGGGCAGCATGCCGTAAACTTACTGGTGGAGACCAATTTGGAGGCCGCCAGACAGTTTGCTTCGGAAATTGAGGAATACAATGCCGACAGGAAAAATCTGGATAAAAAGATTACAGAAGAGGCTCTGGAGCAAATTCGAGACCATGGGGAAGAAGATCAATTTACCACGGTAGTTTTCCATGAAAGCTGGCACAAAGGAGTCATTGGTATTGTGGCATCACGACTTATGGAAACCTACTACCGACCCACCTTGGTTTTTACCAAAAGTGGAGGCAAACTAGCAGCTTCTGCGCGTTCCGTAAAAGGGTTTGATGTGTACGATGCCCTGGAAGCCTGTTCGGAATATTTGGAACAATTTGGAGGACACAAATATGCCGCGGGATTGACCCTCTCGGAAGAGCAGTACAAAAACTTCAAAGCGCATTTTGAAAAAGTGGTGTCGAAAACCATTAACCCAAAGCTGCTGGAACCCGAACTTTCCATAGATGCCCAGATTGGCCTGGATCAAATAAGTCCAAGATTAATGCGTATCCTCAAACAATTTGCTCCCTTTGGCCCTGGAAACATGACACCTGTCTTTATGGCTGAAAAACTAATGGACACTGGATATGCCAAAGGGGTGGGCGAAGATGAAAAGCACTTGAAACTTAGGGTTAAGTCGGCCAACCAGCTGAGTGGTATTGAAAAGGCATATAGCGCTATAGGATTTAACTTGGGCTCCCGATTGGACAAGGTTAAAAACAAAGGTATTTTTAATACGGTATTTTCTTTGGAAGAAAATGAATGGAACGGAACTATTAACCTTCAATTGAAGCTCAGGGACCTTCGCTAAATTGCTATGGATCCATACGCAGCCTTACGATATAAGGAATTCAACATATTCTTGATGGTTCGCTTTGCCATGGTTTTTGCATGGTCAATGCAATTCATAGTTATTGAATGGCAAGTGTATACGTTGACCAAAGATCCCCTTTCCCTAGGTATCATTGGGTTGATGGAAGTTATTCCAGCTGTTGGCATGGCCCTTTTTGCGGGTCATGTTGTTGATCAAAAGGAAAAACGGAATTTGTTGGTCAAGTGCATTTTGGGGTTTTCCGTAGTTAGTCTTGGGCTTTTCTTTATAAGTGATCCCGATTTGGAAACCCAATTGGCCCCTAATACCATTTTGTACACCATTTATTCCCTGGTGTTTCTTGGAGGGCTGGTCCGAGCGTTTATTGGACCCACGGTATTTTCTTTGATTGCATTGATTGTCCCCAAAAAGATATACCCAAATGCAGCTACATGGAGTAGCTCCACTTGGCAAGTGGCTTCGGTTATGGGTCCCGCTTTAGCGGGATTCAGTATTGGTTGGATCGGGGTGCATTGGTCCATGTGTTTGATTTTTGGATTTTCATTGGTAGCGCTCATTTTCCTCCTACGGATTTCCAGAAAACCCATCTTGAATCCTAAAATAGGAGAGCCAGTAATTGAAAGCTTAAAAGATGGATTACGATTTGTTTTTAGCAGCAAGGCCATTTTTGGTGCGCTCACTTTGGATATGATTGCGGTACTGTTTGGTGGCGCAGTGGCTCTTTTGCCCATTTATGCCCAGGATATCTTGCATGTAGGGTCGGAAGGCTTTGGTATTTTGAGGGCCGCGCCCGCCGTTGGGGCTGCATTGACTATGCTGGGATTCACCCGATTTCCGCTGCACAAAAATGCTGGGAGTAAATTGTTGTGGGCCGTGTTTGCCTTTGGTGTCTGTATTATCGTTTTTGGGGTTTCCACCTCTTTTTGGCTATCGGTTGCAGCCTTGTTTTTAAGCGGCGCTGTGGATGGTGTTTCCATGATCATCAGACAGACCATATTACAATTAAAAACCCCTGATAATATGCGCGGGCGTGTCGCTTCGGTCAATTCAATTTTTGTTGGTTCCTCTAACGAGTTAGGCGCTTTTGAAAGTGGATTGGCGGCCAAACTATTAGGCACCGTAACCGCAGTGGTCTTTGGGGGTGTGATGACCATCTTGACCACGGGAACAACTGCCATTGTTTCCCCAAGCTTTAGACGATTGGACCTTTCAAAAGATGTGGAAGAGCACGGAAAAGAGTAATTAGGATTCTAACTTTTCTAATGTCAATTGTTCCCCATCAAAAACAGCATACGTAAAGTAGGAAATCCAGTCCCCAAGATTGGTATAAGTGGATTTTTCATTGAGCTTGATTTCCATGGGCAAATGTCTGTGCCCAAATATGAAATGATCATAGTGTTGGGTTTCCAATTTTCTCTTGGCATAGAGCACCAACCACTCTTTGTCCTCCCCTAAAAACTTCGCATCCGCATCCCCGGAAATGATTTTATTGTTGACGGACAAATGCCTTCCCAGCTTCACGCCCAAATCTGGATGAAGCCATCTGAACAACCACTTCGCAAAGGGATTGGTAAAAACCTTTTTCATCCGTTTAAAGCCCTTGTCGTCCGGGCCCAAACCATCTCCATGGCCAATAAAAAAAGAGGTGTTGTTGATTAAAAATTGCTGCGGTTTATGGTAGACAGGAATGTTTAGCTCTTCTTCAAAATACCCATTCATCCAGAGGTCATGGTTACCCACAAAATAAGTGATTTGGATACCCATATCCGAAAGTTCCGCCAGCTTGCCCAGTGTTCTGGTAAATCCCTTTGGGATTACGGTCTTATATTCAAACCAAAAATCAAAGAGGTCCCCCATTAAAAAAATGGCCGTCGCGTCCTGCTTAATGGAGTCCAACCAAGCCACAAATTTTTTTTCCCTGGGCATGCTGTCTTCGTTGGTGGGTGCACCCAAGTGATTGTCACTTGCAAAATAGACTTTCTTTCCTTCTGGTAGTGTTAGGTCTTTCATTGGGGTTAAAGATAACCAATAACTGAGCGGAAACTTATCTGTAGGTGTAAAGCAAATAGCTGCCTCCTATGACCAATAGGGGTGATGCAATCATGAAAAGAATGACGCTGACGCGATAAAGCCCCCAAAAGGTGACCGTTTTTACATGGTCGCTATCCCTTCGGTCATAGACTATTTTCACCTTATCTCCCACTCTATACGCTGGCGGACTGGAGCTAATTGGGCTTTTATAGGTTTGAGTGGTGTTGGATCGGTCCTTGAACTCAAAAACTGGGGTATAGGTATTGCCATCACTGTCGCTGTTAGTCAAAAGAGTGGTGACTACAGCTGTTGTTCTAATGCCTTCTTCCAACAATTTTTGGGTCTTCTGATATTGTTGCGCTGCAACCGATGCCAGAATCAAGCCTAGAACAAAGAAGAATCCATACAACAAAATCCACATGGTGTACCTTTTTGCTGCCATTTCGGCTATCGTTTATACCTTTTTTTGTTCCGAACCCGTGTTACAATATAAACCACGATGACCAATAAGGCCAAAATGGGAAAAACAAGATCGCTATTTAAGTATGAAAGAATGTCCATGCTGTTATTTTTTGAACTTTTCCAATGCTGCTTTAGTGTTCGGTGATAACGCCAGCTTTCCAGATGCCTCTGCCCTGTCCATAAGCAATTGATCCCAGTGCGAGGTGCCTTCCCAAAGTACACGTTTCATTTCTGCAAGTGATTCGGCGTTATATGTTGCCATTTTTTGAACGTGAAACTCCAACTCCTTGTCCAGTTTGGCAATGGAGTCAAAAACCTTGGAGTATAGTCCTTTTTCCTTGGCCCAATATGCATTTTTCCACTCGGTGGGTGCATAGGAAAGTTCTGCCAGACCGGATTTCCCAATTTTGCGCTCCACTGCAGGGGCAATGACCATGGGTGCTATTCCAATAGAAATTTCTGAAAGCTTTACAGAGGCCGCTTCAGTGGCATACACATAGTCGCAGGCCGAGGCAAGACCTACCCCTCCACCAACGGTTTTACCCTGAACCCGTCCAAAAATAGGTTGGCTACATTTTCTCATGGCGTTGATCACGTTGGCAAAACCCGCAAAGAACGCCTTGCCTTCCGCCAGATTGGAAATGGCCACCAATTCGTCAAAAGAGGCGCCTGCGCAGAAAGCCCTGTCCCCTTCGGATTTTAAAACAATTAAGGAAACTTCCTTGTTTTGGGAAATCTTATCAAATTCGGAAGCCAGTCTGGCCAGCAATTCGGAAACAAACGAATTACTTGCCGGATGTCCAAATTCGACCCAAGCAATATTGTTTTCAATTTTTGTGTAGAGGCTTCCGTTTATTCTCTTGGTTGACATATATTTTTCAGCAATCAGTTGTCAGAACTCAGAATATAAGATTACTAAATTAACGGTTTTGCACCAACGGCTTAAATTTTCTTCTGAATTTCCAGACCAATGCCAGTCCCCTGATCATCATCCAAACCACAAAGGCAATCCAAATGGCATAAAATCCCCAACCCATGTATTTGCCCAAATACAATGCGGGAACAAACCCAAGAAATGTAGCTGAAAGCAGAACGTTCCTTAAGTACTTCATTTCCCCAAGTCCTTTAAAAAGGCCATCAAAAACAAAAGCCATGGTGTTCATGGGTAAGCCAAGAATTACTATGAAGAAAATGCTATAGAAGGTGTTCAAAACAATCAGGTCATTTGAGAAAATCTCTCCCACGGAGTAATAAAATATAAAGCCAAGAAGCATCAGGATTAGGCTCACGACCATTCCGTACTTCATGATTTTTGTTGCCAATCTCCAAAGTCCTTTGTAATCCTCGGACCCCAATAATTTTCCGCCCATGCTATTGCCCGCAGCGCCATACCCATCGATAAAAAAGGCGGCAAACAACCATAGGTTGATGGCGATGGTATGCGCCCCGATGAAACGATCCCCCAAGGCAGTGGCTTCCCTAACCGCTATGATCAATGCCGCATTCAGCGCCAGCGCCCTAACAAATAAATTGAGGCTCATAAAAATCAATCGCTTTAGTTCCTTGTTCAATGGGAAGACCAGCTTTAAACTTATTTCAGTTTTTTTGATGAGCAGCACAAAAACCATCAAGGCCATTACGGCTTGGGAAATAAGGCTGGCCCATGCTGCGCCGTCCAAATACATGGCCGGGATAATTCCCTCTATGCCATATACAAATGCAAAGTCCAAAACAATATTTAGGGCAGCCCCGATCAAAGCAATGATCATAGGATAAAAAGTATTCTGCAGTCCCCTAAAAATGCCAAAGACCGCAAAGGTGAACAGCGTTAGCGGAAATCCCCAGACCCGTATGGAATAGTACGAGATACAATATTCCAAGATTTTGCCCGAGGCTTCGAACAAACTAAAGATTTCCTCGATAATGAAAATCGTTGAAAGGAGAACCACAATGCTTAACAGAATGTTGAAAAAAATAGCTTGGGCCGGTAGGTTTTTTACCTCCTCCAATTTTCCAGCACCCAAATATTGCGAGATAATGGCCGAAATAGAACTTCGTGTTTGGCCCAAAACCCATATGAGCATGGATAAAAACGAACCTACGATGCCCGCAGCGGCAAGGGATTCAAGTCCATCAACGGGAATGTTGCCCACTATTGCCGTATCCGTTATGGACAGAATAGGCTCCGCAATCCCTGAAATGGTGGCCGGAATTGCCAGCTGGTTGATGCTTTTTAAGTTAACTGCAGTTGCCAAAGTCGGTGCAAGTTACAGCACTAGTTCGTAACAATGAAAAGGATGGCTACTTTGTTTGGGAAAGAAGATATCCCCCAGTTTTTGATATCCTCTTTGTTCATAAAACCGTTGGTTTCTTTTGTTCTGGGAGAAGGTGTCCAGCCTTACGGAAGTAAACCCTTTATGTTTGGATAGTTCTTCTGCAAAATCCATTAGTTTTTGGGCATATCCTTTGCCCTGAAGATTGGGGTCCACACAAATTCGATGAATATAGGTGCTGTTACCGTTGGGAGTCAACCATTCAATAGGGACATACTCTTGATCCATAAAAGTGGAAACTACTATTGCTCCAACTAGCTTGCCCTCAACTTCCGTTATATAGAGCTCATCTCTTTCCAAATCTTTTAGAAAGGCTTGTTTTGAGGGGTAGTGTTCATTCCATTGATAAATTCCCTCGCTCTCCATTTTAGCCGCGCAAGCGCGCGTAATTTCAAGAATACCATCAATATCTGAGATCTTTGCGAGCCTTATCATGGATTGGTTTCAATTTAATTGTAAATTTAAGCTATAATCATAACCGCCAACGCATGAACAATATTCTTGTACCCATTGGAACATCCCCTAATTCCGCCGACACACTTCAATATGCCATTGACTTTGCCGCCAAGTTTGGGGCGCAGGTCTATGTCATGGATGTGATCACTGTAATTTCCGCAGCAGGAAGTCTAGCCAACGTGGAACAAAAAGTGGCCCAAAGCAGCAAAGAGCAAATAAAGGAGATCATTGACACGGTGAACACTGGTAAGGTGGACATTAAAATAGCAACTTACAATGGGGATATTGTGGATGGAGTGAAAAGCATTCATAAGGAATTGGGCATAGACTTGATTATTATGGCTCCGAGAAGCAATGATATCAAAGAAGAACTTTATTTGGGGAACACCTCTGGCAGAATAGTGAAACAGACCGACATCCCTGCACTATTGGTGCCCAAGGGAACCAAATTCAAACCCATAAAAAGTATAATGACCGCCTTTGGTTCTGGGATTCTAAAAAGGAATCGTGTTTTGAATCCATTGGTGGCCATAAAGGATAAGTTCAGGGCCAACATAAGCCTACTTTTGGTAAAAAGGCCTGGGTATTCCGAAGAAGATTTGCAAGTCAATACCGCCTTGCTGGACCTTAGTCAAAAATTGAGCATTACCGAGCAAGCATCTACCTATTTGGGTGTTTTGGAGTATTTTCAAAAAGAGCAGCCTGATATGCTTTGTGTGTTCCGAAGAAAGCGTGGGTTCTTCAAGAAATTGTGGGAAAAGAACACCATTCCCAAATCAGAATTTTTTGTTCCCATTCCTGTTTTGGTCCTAAGCGTTAAAAAAGTGTAGGCTTAGGCATTCCTATTTTGAAACTTTCATAAAAAGTCTTTCCTTTGCGCTCTCTGGGGGATTAGCTCAGTTGGCTAGAGCGCTTGCCTGGCAGGCAAGAGGTCACCGGTTCGAATCCGGTATTCTCCACTAAGTTTTATAGGGCTTCAAGAGTTTTTGACTTTTGAAGCTTTTTTCATTTGCACGCAATTTGCACGCAAAACGGGTTTTAAATTAAGCTTGGTAATATTTGATACAGATTAGTCTATTTTGATGTTTTTTCACCCTTCGCAGTATAGTTTTTTTGAAAAGTATAACATCTATAGTATTCTTTAACTTCAATATTAGATTGAGGAATCTAAGTCCTATAAAAGGTCAATTAACGAGAATATTAAAAAAGACCAAAAAAAGGACACTCTTAAGTATAGTTATTATGTTTAGATAAAAGCGTCTTAAAAATCGGCCAATTTAAAACACAAACACAATTTTCGATGTTTCCATATAGCAAAACTAATTTTATTTCTGAGTTATAAGATGTTGCCTAATAAAGTGAGCAACCCCGTCATCAGTATTCTTCAAAGTAATTTTGTCTGCACTGGTCTTTACCTCAGGCCTAGCATTCCCAACAGCTACCCCACAACCGGCTTTTTGCAACATTTCAATATCATTAAAATTATCTCCAAAGGAAATAACATCATCAAGAGTTTGGTTTTTTTTTAATAGTTTTTTAATACCCAAGAGTTTAGATGTGCCTATGGGAGCCACCTCAAGAATCGTATTATTTGAGCGGTACCAAACAAGCCTTGAATCAAATTGTTCACTGAAAGAAATAGCCATTGAGTCCAAGGCTTCTTTTTCTCCCATGAGCATCAGTTTGTGTGCTCCAATGTCCCTCATTTTCCATTCACTAATGGTTTCTTTGATTGGCCTGAATACGGGAGTAATTCGAGTATATTCTATTTCTTTTTGGATACACTCGGTGTTATGAGAGGTATACCATTCATCCCTATGATAAAGCCCAAGTTTTACCCCATTCGCTATGGCGAGTTGATTTACGGATTGGACAATGTCTATTGGCAACTCTATTGAAAAAATACAGTTCAATCTATCTAAAATCAAAGCACCATTGTAACAAATAATCGGGTTATCTAGAATACCTAATCGCTCTTGTAGATATCTCATTGCTTTTGGCATTCTCGCTGATACCAAGATTACTTTTAGATATTGCTTTATCTGTGAAATTTCAGAAATCGTAACATCTGAAACATCACTTTTAGTTGACAACAATGTGCCATCTAAATCTGTACATAGAATTTTGTATTTCATTTTCAATAACTGAAAATTCAAACGTCATTTTTAAAAGAATGGATTTTACGATCAATGGTTATTGTGTCATATCCAAACAAGATTTGGCATGAAGGGCAGCCCCAATAATACCTGCGTTATTTCCGAATTGCGCGAGATGCAATGGTATATTGACCGAAAGATTTTCTTTGAACAATTCAAACTTTTTGCTTAAACCACCTCCAATTACGAAATGATCAGGAGACATCACCCTTTTGACATGGGTTAGAAAGAAATCAAACCTTGCAGCCCAATCTTTTAATTCAAGATTTTCTAATTTTCTTACACGGCCAGAGGCATAAAATTCTATAGGTCTTCCATCTTTGTAAAGTACCCTCCCCAATTCAATATTTGGAATCAAAACGCCATTATAAAATACGCCCGACCCCAGTCCTGTACCAATAGTAACCATAATAACCTTTCCGTTCAAGCCCTTGCCTGCACCCAATTGAACTTCGGCCATTCCTGCTAGGTCAGCATCATTGCCTAAATAAAACTTACTATCAGGACATTTTGATTCAAATAAAGTATCTATTTGAATACCTATCCAATCATCTGACATGTTACCTGCGGTCATACACTCGCCTTTTTCAACAACCATGGGAAAGCTACACCCAACTACACCTTTCCATTCCAACTTGTCAATCAAATCGCGAACCGTATTGGCAACCGCATAGGGTGTTGGGAGTTGAGGTGTTGGAATTCTTAGTCGTTCGGATACCAATTCAGCTGTTTTGACATTCACAACTGCTCCCTTGATGCCCGATCCACCAATATCAATTCCTAGAATTTTGTATTGCATAATTTCTCCTAAAAAGAACACGGGCTATTAAACCCGTGTCCACTTAACTAAACTAACTCAAACTATAGATTACGCTACTAACCTATTTTTTATAGAAATGGCATGTTAATATCCTGGATTCTGTGCATAAACCCCGCCAGTAAAATCAATTTCTCTCTGTGGGATTGGATAATATTCATCTCTTCCAGCGGTAAACTGTGCATTGGCCAGAAAATCACGCTTTGTACTTTCTTCTGCTAAATACGCATTCAAAGTTTCAGCAGCGATACCCCATCGTACCAAATCAAACCATCTATGCCCTTCCATTCCGAATTCCAATCTTCGCTCAAACTGTAATGCCTTTAAAGCAAAAGCCTGATCTGGAAAAGATGCATATTGCCCAACATTGTAGATATCCTGGGCACCAGCATCAATCGGTCTCTGGGTACTTGCTGCAGCTCTGGCCCTTATTTGGTTTATAATAGGTAATGCCTCATCTTGCCTATCCAATTGTATCAATGCCTCTGCCTTCATTAATAAGACATCGGCATATCTTATAAAATCAACATTCTTTGACGTGCCCACAAATGGACCTTCTTTTACATAACATGAGCAATCGGGAGCTTGTTGCTCCTTCATGTTTCCAAAATAACCATAAACGCCAGGGTCTCTTGCCCAGCTAAAATTATAGACCATATCACCAGGGCTATTAACAGTATTTCTGTATTTAAAAGGACGACCTGGAATACCTACAGTGTGATCCAATCTGGGGTCGACCGTCAAACCTGCATCAGGTGGAGTTTCACCATTGGCATCAACATTGGTAAATATATCAGCATCGTTGAATGTATCCAATAATGGCAATCCACTGGCATCCGTTTTGAAAGCATTCACCATATTTTGACTAGCAAGGTGAAAGCCACAGCAACCATAAAGACCAGTACCGTGCGGCGAATTGAGTCCTGTAACAAAACTGACCCTACTTACCGTAGTTCCATCGTTAATTGAAAATTGTGCTGCCCAAATAGACTCTGGGCCGTTGTCAAATCCGTCAAGGAAATTCTCTCCAAAATCGGGCTGCAGACTTCCTGTTACTTCATCGGCAAAAGTTATCACCTCTTCTAGTCTCGATGTATTTATGTTAGTAACCTGATGTTGGTCATTTTGCTCATATGCCTGAAACAATCTAAGTTTGGCTAAATACGCAGCAGCAGCATTTCTATCAGCTCTACCCACTTGGTCTTGTGCCTGAGGTAGGTTGTTGTATGCAAATAGGAAATCTTCAGCAATTGTATTCCAAAGGGCATCATTGTCAACCTCATTACTTACCTGGGCAGCTTCCTCTTGTGACAATTCTTCTGTGATATAAGGAATTTTCTTAAACAACAATTTCAGCACAAAATGTGAATGTGCCCTCAAAAACCTTAATTCTGCTTGTCTAAGGGTTTTTTCGGCATATTCTGCATCCGGAATTTCGTTTATAACAGATAAGGCGAAATTGGCTCTTGAAATGGCTGCATAGTAATTGGTCCACGTTCTAGGACCAAACCAATCCAATGGATCATCTGCCACGGTAAGATTGTATTGTTCATAACGGTCAACAATATCAACATCACCTCTACCACCACCTCCTTTGTAAGAGTCATCAGATCTAACACTGCCAAAGGCCCACATATGGGTCAATGGCCCAACCATATCATCATTTGCAATACCAGCGTAAGCTGCTACAACCAAGGCTTCTGCATTTTCGGCAGTTGCCACATTTTCATTGGACAAAACCCCTTCAGGTTCGTAATCTAAAAAGTCTTCGGAACAAGCCACAAAAAGTAAAGAGGCAAAAATTCCTAAAAAGAATAATTTATTATTTTTCATGATTTGCAATTTTTAAAAGTTTAAGTTAAGTCCCACAGAATATACCGTTGGTACTGGAATTCTGTTCACATCGGTACGCTCAGGGTCTGAGCCTATATAGTCATCTGGTGTTATCCAAAACAAATTTTCACCCTGCAGATATACCCGAAAACCAGTCATTGGCCCCAATTTGCTAATCAAATTATCGGGAAGGGAATATCCTATTTGAAGATTTCTCAACTTAAAATAAGAGTTCTTTCTAAAAAGATAATCTGAAGTCCTTAAATCATTGAATGCCAATGATAATGAAGGAATGTCTGTATTTGTGTTTGTTGGTGTCCAAGCGTTTAAAACTCCCAATCCTGCATTTTCTCTACCCTGAACAAAATTGTTCCAAAAAATGTAAGGATCCTGACCGATTCTTCCAGCAACTCCCGAACCGAATGCTGAAAAATCCCAATTTTTATAATTGACATTCAATCGAATACCATATTCCAAATCAGGAAGTGTAGTACCTATGAAATCTCTATCATCTGCATCGATTACCCCGTCATTATTTAAATCTTGAAATTTAAGACCTCCGGGTCTTGCCCCAACCTGAGAAGCACTGGCATCGACATCTGCTTGACTTTGAAACAAGCCATCTGTTCTATAACCAAAAATTGAAAATTGCGACTTTCCAATAATCGAATTGTCCACCGTACCAGGAAATGAGGAAACAACCTCATCAGGCAGTTCCGTAATTTCATCCTTAAAAGCCCCAAAATTGGTGGCAACTGTAAAAGAAAGACCATTGTCAAATGATTTTGAATACTGCAAATACAGCTCCCAACCTTTTGTTTCTGTAGTTGCACCATTAAGTGTTCTCAACTGACCTTCGCCTATAACCGAGGCAATTGGAGGCGTTGTCAAAATATCGCTGGTTTCTCTTGTAAAATAATCGAAGGAACCTATCAAAGAGTTATTGAACATTGCGAAATCAACCCCTAAGTTCAGCTCCTTTGTGGTCTCCCATTTTAATTCTGAGTTCGCAGCTTGTATAGAAACAAAACCTGAGGGTAGATTACCTGTATCGGCACCATTCAAGTCATAAGCGGTACCCACATTATAAAAAGTATTAAAGAAAAAGGTATCTCCAGTTGCCTGTACTTGGTTTGGTCCATATCTTGATTCAAACAATCCAAACCTAGCAACATCACCAATAGACTGGTTACCTACCTCACCATAACCTGCTCTGAATTTTAAGCTGTTGACAACATCGTTTTCTTTCCAAAAATCTTCATTACTGATTCTCCAACCTAGGGTTCCTGCAGGAAAAACACCATACCTATTATCGGGGCCAAATCTGGAAGAACCATCACGGCGTAATGTAAAAGACGCTAAGTACCGATCACTAAACGCATAATTGATTTTGCCAAATTGCGAAAGCAATCTACTACCTGTTGATGAACCCGTATTTGTTCTTGCGCCTGTTGCTGCATCCAACTGAAAGAACGATTCGTTTTCTACCGCAAAGCCATCAGCCTGTGCAAGAACACTTGAAAAATCATCCTTTATAGACTCAGTGCCTACTAAAAAACCAAAGCGATGGTCGCCCAATTCCAGATCATATTTCAATGTATTGGTAAAGGCAACACTTGTGAATTTGTTGGTATCCTCAATTAAGCGGTTGTTACTTCTTGTAATGAAACCATTACTTACTCTACGCTCGATATCCCTTCTTTTGAAATCACCATAGTCCAAACCAATACTTGTTCTAAAGGTTAGATTATCGATAATATCTACTTCGGCATAAACATTCCCAAAAATAGTAGTACGATCAGTATTGTCATCACTATTAATTGACTGCATCAGTACGGGGTTGTTCCTATCGGAATAACCTGCTCCCAACGGACCGGCAAATTCACCATTGGCGTCAAAAACGGGCAGCGTAGGGGCCAATGTAATGGCCAAGCTGGGTACTGGAGCACTACCGACATCCGGAGATGCCAAAGTCTCATCTGAAGTGGAGATTTGAGTGTTTATTCCAAATCTAACCTTGTTATCAAAAAGGTTGAAATTTGAATTTAGTTTTGCTGTATACCTTTCATAGTCAGTAAACTTCAATATCCCCGTATTCTTTAAATGCCCAATATTAATAAGGTGAAAAGAGTTATCGGTACCACCCGAGACCGTTAATTCGTTATTGAATACATAACCGGTTTCATAGGTTTCATCTTGCCAATCGGTATCGCCAGCAGGTACGTTGGAATCTCCGCCAACGAAAGGTTGAATGGTGACACTATTTAGAACAGGATTATTAAAATCATTGTTCCAATCAAAATTATAGATTTCTCCATACCCTCCAGTTGGATCAGCACCATCGTTTACCGAAGCTTGCCACAATGCCTCCCCCCGTTGTACAGCGTTCAACATATCATATCGCTGTTGTTTTTCAGAAAGAACGGAAACATTTGAATTGATGCTTACACTAAATTTTTCACCACCAGCAGCATTAGCCCTGTTCTTTGTGGTTACAATGATGACACCATTACCTGCTCGCGCTCCATACAAAGAAGAAGCTGATGCATCTTTTAAGACTTGAACTGATGAGATAGTGCTGGGGTTGATGCTGGCTAATACTTCTGGCCTTACGGTCGGAACACCATCTATAACATATAAAGGATCATTGTTGCCCAATGTTGTTGCACCGCGAATAAGGATTCTGCTAGCGGTACCTGTTGGGTCGCCTGATTTTTCAATGAAAAGTCCTGGAACCCTACCTTGCAATGCTTGAATCGGACTACCTGAGCTTAAACTCTGACCTTCTATGGGTGCAATATCAACTACTGTAATTGCCCCTGTCAGGTCTACTTTACGCTCTGCGGTATAACCCGTGATTACAACTTCATCTAGTTGTTGCGCATCAACCTGAAGCACTACGCTAATAGTACTCTGACCGTTAACGGCAACATCCGTCGCTAAAAAACCGACATAGCTAAATCTTAAGGTAGCGTCTGAGGGTACATTATCAAGTGTGTAGTTGCCATCAAAATCAGTTTGGGTGCCATTGGTGGTCCCCACAACAATTACCGATGCACCGGGCAACGGCATGCCATCGTCTTGCGATGTAACCGTACCAGTGACAGTTCCTTGTGCCAGTAAGAAACTGGTCGGAACCATCATTAATAGAAATAATAAAAGTTTCAATTTCATGATAGAGAGTTTTAGTTAATTTTTTAGTTCATGTATTTCAATTGAGTCAAGCATTAAATCTTGATTTTCAGTTTCTATTGTCAACGAATTAAAAGGTTCAGAGGGAAAAAATATCTCCGTCATTACCGTTCTTCCTTCATCAAAAAATAGCTCGATGGAGGTTTTGTCCAATAGTATTTTTAAGGTCAGTTTTTCTTCTTCAGAAATTCTCGGTGCCCATGAGGTTTTATCACCAAAGTCTTCTGAAAATCCTACTTTTCCGGATTGACCTCTATCAATGTAAAAAGCCTTTTTACTTGCATCATATCCAAAGAGGAGCTTCTCATTTTTGTTATTTCTTAATATCAGCGAGAACGATTTTCCGTTAACATCGGAAATTTCTAAGTTGACCTCAGATTTTGTTAAGTCAATTTTTTTAGAATCAATCAGTTTGGTACTATTAGCAACATGAACACTTTCATCTTTGAATTTGACTGTTCTGTAGTTTTGCGCTTCCCGTACTGGAAGAACTTTTAGCCGGTAGGTGTCTTCTTTGGTCAATTTTAACTCTCTGGCTATAGTCATGCTACCTCGCCATTTCTCTGTAGGAACCTCATTTGCGTATTGCCAGTTCGACATCCAGCTTATGAAAAGTCTTCTTCCATCACTATCAGGAATATTCGACCATGTGACCCCCGCGTAGTTATCCTTTCCAAAATCAACCCAGAAATCATGCTCTTTATTCATTGCCATGGCAAATTCGGGGTCAACGATAAAGTTTTGCCCATCAAAATCGCCAACGAAATACTGTGTTGCGCTACCACCGTTGGGGCCACCTGAGCCAATACTTACAATATGAACCCATTTGATCTCATCAGAATCCTCGACCTGCATTGGAAAAAGATCAGGACACTCCCAAACACCTTCATGGTTTCCTAATCCATCACCAAACTCTGACGCCAGATTCCATTCTTTTAGATTATTTGAGGTATAGAACATCGTTTTTTGTCCAGCGGCTAGGGTTAAAACCCATTGATTATTGTCGACATCCCAAATAACTTTGGGGTCCCTAAAATCTCGAAGATTAGGGTTTTCGATAACCGGATTGACTTCATACTTATTCCAAGTTAATCCCTCATCAAAGGAATAGGCAATACTCTGTGTCTCCACATCGATTCTTTCGTTCTTTGCCTTCTGGGGGTCATGGCTTGTATAAATTGCAACCACTGGTGATTGGCCTTCTTTTCCAAATCCTGAAGTATTGTTCACGTCCACTACGGCACTTCCTGAGAAAATATAGCCCAATTCGTCAGGATAAAGAGCAATCGGTTGCTCACGCCATGTAATCATATCAGTGCTGATGGCATGTCCCCAATGCATTGGCCCCCATTTATTTCCTTCAGGGTGATATTGAAAGTACAGGTGGTAATACCCATTGTAGAAAAACATACCATTGGGGTCGTTTATCCAGTTTTCTTTAGGAGTAAAATGAAAGTTGGGCCGATACAATTCTTCTTCAGTGGATTCATCCGCAATTTTTTGGTCAGATTCAGAGTAAGTGTTCTTGTTCTTGCAAGCCGTTACCACGCAAAACACGATGATAGGCAGAGCATATTTTCCAATTTGTAGGAGCATTGATTTTATTTTTTGTGTTTGCATCTTTTTATTTTTTATGGCGGACAATATGTTTTCCCGTTTGAATCGTTTTTATAATCCTGCGACCTTTGGTTTTTTGGATTTTACTAGTTTTTTGCTGAGTTCTTCCAATGAAATTCCCTTAGTTTCAGGCATCATAAATGCGACGAACAGCAATTGCAATACCATCATAAAAGCAAAGAAGGCGAAAACTGTCCCTGGGCCAATGGCAGTAAAAAGAACCGGGACCAAAGAAGGTACCACTGCTGCTAGAATCCAATGAACAGAACAACCAAATGACTGGCCTGAACTTCTTAAATGGTTTGGAAAAATCTCAGAAATAAAAACCCATATAACAGTGCCTTGACCGATGGCATGTGCGCCAATGAACATGAAAAGTAATATTGGCATGGTCAACCCTCCCCAGTTAAAAAAGAAGGCACATGAAACCAAGGTAAGCGAAACTATATAGCCTATTGAGCCATAGTACATAAGTTGTTTTCTACCCAGTCTATCGATAAGATTGATTCCGATCAGCGTGAAAATTAGGTTTGCCAAGCCTACACCAATACTACCTATAAGCGCTGAACTTTCTTCAAGACCCGATTCAATAAGGATTCTAGGTGCATAGTAGAGAAATGCATTTATGCCGGATAATTGATTAAAAAAAGCAATTAAAAAGGCAAGTAGCAGTGGAAAGCGATATTTTTTTATAAAAATATTTTCTCCTGAAGATGCCCCTTTACTTTCTTCTTGAATTTCAAGCATCAGTTTTTCGACATCTTTTTCAGGGTCTATAAGTTTAAGCACTTTGCCCGCTTCGTCATTTCTTGATTTGGTCAAAAGCCATCTGGGACTCTTAGGAAGGCTGAGTGCGAATATTGTGTAGATAAACGCGGGTATGGCTTCAACCCCAACCATCCAACGCCATGCACTTTCACCAATACCACTCAATAAGTAGTTTGAAAGAAAAGCTACCAGGATTCCAAGTACTATATTAAATTGGTAAAGACCTACCAATCTTCCGCGGTCTTTTGGTGGAGCTATTTCGGATATGTAGGCTGGTGCGGCAATGGTTGAAGCTCCCACTCCCAATCCACCAATAAATCTGAATGCCGCAAAAGTGTAGGGATCATTTGCCATGGCTGAACCCACTGCAGAAATGGTGTAAAGAATTCCAATCCAAATCAATGTTTTTTTTCGGCCCAGTTTATTGGTAGGGATACCTCCCAGCATGGCACCAACTACAGTTCCCCATAATGCCATTCCAATAACAACCGTACCATGAAATACATCTGAAGATTCCCATAATGATTGCAGTTTTTTCTCAGCTCCAGAGATAACTACAGTATCGAAGCCAAACAGAAACCCGGCCAGTGCTGCCGTGATTGACCAAACTAATATTTTTTTCATTTTCGTAATTAAGTCGTCTAAGTGCTAAGATATTCTCAAAATAATGGACTTAATACTGATGATGTTGCAATATGTTATGGTTTCGTTAAGAGAAAAGGATTTACAATTTAAATACCTAAATATCAGTGTCTTAAATAAAATATCTATTAAACTGAAAAGTTAGTAGATATAAAATGGTTACATCAATCTCTAAAATTGATACCTATTTAAGGAATAAATACTACTGACGGAATCTACAGCGATTTTCGATGTGCCATTGGGGAAACCCCATATTTATTTTTGAAGGCAGTTGAAAAATAATTGGGCGTAGAGAAACCAATACTATACGCAATTTCTGAAATACTTAACGAGGTATTATCAAGCAGTCCCTTGGCTTTTTCTAATTTGAAGTTGTTGATATAGTCGCTTACACTTATTCCCAACATAGCTTTTACCTTTCTATAAAGCTGAACACGTGAAAGATTAAGGCTTTCAGCCAATTGTTCAACGGAGAAATCATTATTATCTAAATTGTCATGTATTTGCTTATTCAAACCTTGTACAAATTCTTGCTCTAAATTACCAAAGGTTTCAAAATGGTCAATTTTGTGAATGTTATGTGTAAAATACACACGTAGTTTTTCCCTGTTATATAAAAGTGTTTTAATCGATTGCACCAAAATTGAATAGCTAAACGGTTTAGTTAAGTACAGATCAGCTCCCGATTTTAACCCTTTCATATAGGATTCTTTATTACCTAAAGCAGTCAATACAATAATTGGAATATGTGATGTGCGTAAATCTTGCTTCAAAATTTCACAAATTTCAAAACCGCTTTTATCTGGCAGCATAATATCACAGATGATAATATCCGGTATGGTTTCTAGGGCTTTATCTATGGCATCTGTTCCATCTGATATGTAAATCTTATATTCTTGTCTTAATTTATTTCCTAAAAAGGCAGAGAGTTCCCTGTTGTCTTCTATTATTAGCACACTATATTTTTCTTCCCCTTCTTGGGATTGCTCGATCAAATAATCTTCCTTTTCCATGGAATTTAACATAAAATCCATATGGTCTGCACCTATCAAATCTGGTTCAACGGTTATTTCATCATCGCTAAAATGAGCACTGCCTTTATATAGGGTAACAATAAATTCCGTACCATGAATTGAAGACACCTTTATTTCCCCTTTGTGCAGGGTAACAAATTCTTTACATAAATGAAGGCCAATACCTGAACTATTCTTTCGGTTATTGGAACCTTTAAAAAATGGCTGAAAAACATTTTTTATTTCGTTCTGTGGTATCCCGATTCCGGAGTCTTTAAAATGGATAGATACCTTGTTGCTTTCTTGATGGTCATTAATAGTAATATGAATCTTACCATTGTCAGGTGTGAACTTAAAGGCGTTGGAAAGAATATTGAAATAAACCTTATCTATCAAATTACGGTCGATGTATATATCCAAGTCATCATTATTGGTACTCAAACCAAAAGAAATATTCCTTCGCTTGGCTTCTCTTTTGAAATCATTGAAAATACTGTTAGAAAAAGCGAGCAAATTTGTTTTTGAAGCTCTTAGATTAAATTTTCGATCCTCAACTTTTCTGAAATCCAAAAGATTATTAATCAAGCGAAGCAGCCTATTAGAATTGTTGTAAATAAGCTCTACCTCGCTCAAAATCTGTATTCCTTTTACCTTGGCATTCTCACCTATTGATTCTATTGAGCTTAAAATCAAGGTGATGGGAGTTTTGAATTCGTGTGATAATCCTGTAAAGAAATTTACTTTGGCCTCATTGCTAACCTCTAATTCTTTTGCGAACTTTGAGATTTGGTTTTTTTGGATTGTTACCTGTTCGTTGGTTAGTTCTAGTTCTCTTTTCTTTTTCCTTATAGTAACCATTGAATATATACTATAAGCAGTCAGACTAAGAATAACTGCAGAAAGTACCATCATGAGTCTAAGCAGATTATTTTGGGCAGCATAGCGTTCTTCTTGATATGTTATGGCCGCAATCTGATTTTCAAGATCTTTCTGTTGGTCGTTTATCTTATCAAATTGGTTCTTCATGATGTCCGCATTGAAGCGGTCTATTACCGTAGTGTTCAACTTATTGTTTTTTTGAACATTTTCACCGTTTATCGCTTTTACAGCAACTTCAATGGCCTCAGCACCGCCCGTCGGATAGAGTATTGTGGCCTCCAAAATACCCCTAAGGACTGATTCAATGCCGCCATCTCCACCTGCCAAACCATCTACACCAATAAATTTTATTTCCTTTTCACGACCTATGTCCCTCGCGACTTCCCAAGCTTGTAAAGCCATTTCATCATTAAAAGCGTACACATAATCAACTTTTTCTTTTTTAAGAGAATCAAGTAGTTCCTTAAATTTTTCTTTGTGTACACCACGATCAATACCCTTCATTCTGGCTAATAGTGTGACCCTTCTAAGGGTATCAATAATTTGCCTGAAGCCTTGACTTCTCTCGTTAACTGGTGACGATACATCTGAACCTCTTAATTCAATGACATTGCTATTTTCTTGAGTTGTTGAAGCTATATACCTACCAGCATTTCTTCCTACCTCTAAGTTATCGGCCCCAATAAAAGCTGTGTATTTTCCAGTATTGACTTTACGATCTAAAACAATTATCGGAATTCCTTTATCGTACGCTTTTTCGATAGAAGCAGCTATTGCATTTGGATCTAACGGAGAAATTATAATTGCGTCTACGCCATTTTTAATCATTAATTCAACATGACTAATTTGCTGCTGAATATCATTTTTGGCCTCATAAATTGTCAATTGTACTTCAGGATAAAGAGAAGCTTTTATCTTCATTGATTCGTTCATAGCATCACGCCAAGGATGGTCACTCAAACATTGTGAAAAAGCAATACGAATGGTGTTGTCCTTTTCACTTTTCTTACAAGAAAAAACCAACGATACTAGAAGAATAAAAAAAATGATGTTTTTTGAGGTCATATGTGAAAGTTACTCCTTATAAACTTAGTCAAAATTGTATAATGTTTATCTTTATTCTCTATAATACCAGTTGCCTGGTAAAACGAACGATTTTCAAGACAGTATTTTTCTAAAAAAATGTTTAGCTTACTGCCAGAGGTATTAAAACTAGAAACATGAAAACATGAAAATCTACCTTTTTAAATTGCCTATTTTCACATTTCTTCAGTTTTAGTTGTTGATAACCCTGTTTTTTTAGAGCAAATCAGGAATTTGGCTATATTAAGAACAGTTCCGTTTAGTATCAAATGAAACCAAATAAAATCAAGAGCTCTTCAACTCTATTAAATTTAAACCAATATAACATAACTTACTGTTTATCAATTATTTGTGAATAACTATTTGTTATCGTTTATTACTTCATTTGCTTTTTATCATACATTTATAATATCACTTTATAGAAAGAAAACAAAAGCGCTTTTGTTCATTTTTTAATCTAAAAAAGAAACAAAATGGACAATTTTTTAATACTCGAACGGTTCGACCGTTTGGAAAGACTGTTGATTGCCAATAAAGAGGTACTCACCTTTGAGGAAACCTGTGAGTATACCGGTATATCCAGAAGTTATCTGTACAAACTTACCGCCGCGGGGCATATCCCGCACTCCAAACCCAACGGGAAACTAATTTTTTTCGAAAGGAAGAAAATTGTCGATTGGCTGCTCCAAAACGAAAGGAAACCTATTCCTGAAATCGAAACTATAGCGGAACCAGTTCGTTAGGCAATACCAACCCTGGATTTTTGTCCATTCACAGTATGCCTCTGGAATCACCTTTGGCTTCTAAAACCTTATCATATGAAATCAATTCCTTATTTAAGGGTGGGCACTTCGTATTACAAACTGGTACAAGCGCCGACAATCGCGGGGCATTTTAATGAAATCCTGGTACACTGGAACATCGAGACCATTCGCCAGGACCATGGGAAGGATTACCTGAGTAAGGTGCCCAAGTACGATGGCTTTACCTGTATCCCGAGCCATATCGACTTCAAACAGGAATACAAAGGGTTCTACAATACCTATTCCCCATTACCGGCAATCCCCAAAGAAGGGGAATACCAAACCTCATTGGGTTTCGTCGAACACATATTCGGGAAGCACTATGAACTGGGATTGGACTACCTGCAATTACTGTATACAAAACCCGTACAGGTACTGCCCATTCTCTGCCTGGTCTCCAAGGAACGTTCCACGGGCAAGAGCACTTTTTTAAAATGGTTGAAGGCCATCTTCGAAAACAACCTGACCTATTTGACCAATGACAGTTTCAGCAGCCAGTTCAATGCGGATTGGGCGAACAAGCTGCTCATCTGCATCGACGAAGTACTATTCAACAAGGAAGAACTTACCGAGCGCATCAAATATCTGAGTACCACTAATATCAATAAACTGGAGGCAAAGGGAAAGGACAAGCGTGAGGTGGAGTTCTTTGGTAAGTTTATCCTGTGCAGCAACAATGAGGACAACTTTATCAAAATAGATGGGAACGAGACCCGTTTTTGGGTACTGAAGATACCAGTGCTCACTAAAGAGAAAACGGATTTCCTTCAACAACTCGTATCCGAAATACCTGCCTTTATGTTCTATCTAAAGCAGCGCAAGCTATATACGGCACACACCACTAGGATGTGGTTCTCGCCTAAACAGATTAGAACCCCTGCTTTGGCAAGGCTGGTGCAGAACAACCGGAACCGGGTGGAAAAGGAACTTGCCACAATCCTCTTGGGTGCCATGGAACAGTTTGATATATCAGAAATACACCTTTGCCCTCTGGATGCATTACAGCTTTTGAATAGGACACGAATAAAAACAGATTTGACACAGCTTAGAAGGTTACTGAAAAGAGATTGGAAACTAGAGAACAAGGACAACTCCCACAGTTATCAAAAACTGGTCATCTGGCAGGATGCCTCCATGCAGTTATTGGACGCCAAGGGACGCTACTTTACGGTGGAAAAATCCTTTTTAACGGAAAATTTTGATGAAACGATGACGGATTGAACTTTTACCAATGCCAGTCGATGCTTAGGCTGTCATCATTATAGCATCATTTGTTCATCAAAATAAAAAACGATGACAGGGAACTGGAGAAAAAATATGAAAACGATGAAACGATGAAGAATTTGATGATGAAGAAACCTAAGTAAACATTGACGATAGAAGAGATTATCATCAAATCATCAAAAAATTGCCCAAAACTATTTGGCTTATGAAAAAAGAAAGAACAAAAGGATTATCGTGTGAAAGAGCCCGAGCCTTTCCCATCGAAAGGGCACTGGCAAAACTCGGGCACTTTCCGACCAGGATAAACGAAAAAGAAGCTTGGTTCCTGAGTCCGTTCCGCTCAGAAACCCAAGCCTCTTTCAAGGTATCCAAGAAACTTAATAGATGGTACGACCACGGAGCGGGCAAAGGGGGCAATGTTATTGATCTTATTTGCCAAATCACCAAATCAACTGTAAAGGAAGCTTTAAAGGTAATCGAAGATGAGCAGATGGCTTTTTCTTTTCATCAGCTACCGGTCCATGAAAAAGAAGAAAACGATGAAAGAATAGCAGTAGGGGAGATTAAACCATTGACCCACTTTGCTCTAAAAGCATATCTGAAATCGCGGAAGATTTCAATACCGACAGCTAGGGACATCATCAAGGAAGTCCATTATCGATTCAAGGGCAAAACGTATTTTGCCGTAGGGTTAAAGAATGTCTCAGGAGGCTGGGAACTGCGGAATAAGTATGTAAAGAATTCCAGTTCACCAAAGGACATCACCCATATCAAAAATGGAAATGAAAAGCTCATTATTACCGAAGGGATGTTCGACCTATTATCCCTTTTGGAAAACGATACTAACCTAGCAATAGAATATGATTTTTTGGTATTGAACTCCACGGCCTTTATTCAAAAGGCTATGAAAACCATATCCGATTATGTCAACATTGACCTTTATTTGGACAACGATGGAAACGGAAGAAGAACCGCTCAAAAGCTGTTGGAGCAATCAAAAAACTGTAAGGACAAATCAGTACTGTACAAGGGGTTTAAGGATATGAACGAATGGCTAATTGACAATCAGAAGGATTCAAACGGGCAGGCAATTCAAGATGTGTCATTGTCATGACAATCTTGCTTTTTCTCCCGAAGGTCGCAAAAGAAAAAAAGGAAAATGAAAAGGGAGTTCATCCAGTTCCGGTGTAGCATCTATGAAAAGAAAATGCTCAAGCTCAAAGCCAAAAGGGCAGGACTCTCCCTATCCGAATATTGCCGTAGTTCAGCATTTGGCCATAACATCATCGAACGATTGACCCCAGAACAGTTGGAACATTATTCCCTGCTTGTCAAATACAAGAACAACTTTAAACGCATAAGCAATATGTTCAAGAAAAGGGACCCAAGGCTTTCCAAAGAAGTGGAACAGTTAGCTGATGAGATTAGAAAACATCTATACAACTTCAATAAATGATAGGAAAGGGTAAATCCATATCACATACCCAGGCTTCCATCTCCTATGGGTGGAACCAAGAAAAAGATGCGGAGATTATCCATAGCCAACATCTGGCCGGGGAGAACCCAAAAGAGATAACCGAAGAGTTCAAAATCATTCAGTCACAAAACCAAAGAACACAAAAGAATACTTTAAGTTTTGTGCTGAGCCCTAGTATCGATGATGGAAAAAAACTGTCCAAACAAGAACTAAAGGAACTCACTAAAAAGTTCCTTAAAGCAATGGACTTAAAAGAAAGACAGGCCATTGCCTTTGTTCATAGAGATAAAGAACATACCCATATCCATTTGTATGTAAATAGGATAGGATTTGATGGAAAGGCATACAATGACAGTTTTATCGGAAAGAAAAGCCAACAGAGGGCCTATGAGGTAGCAAAGGAAATGGGGCTTACCAATGCAAGGGATATCCAAAACCAAAGACTTGAACGAATCAAAGAAATCAGGAATGAAGTGAAAAAGATTCATGAGAACATCATGAAAATCGAAAGACCAAAAAGTTTGGACACCTATATCAAGCTGATGAAGGACAAGGGCATCAGGGTAATACCAAGCATTAACAAACAGAATAAACTTCAAGGCTTTCGATTTGAGTACAAAGGACAGAATTTGAAGGGAAGTGAAGTACACCGCTCAATGTCCGGAGGAAAGCTAATCTCTCAAATCACGGACAATATGAACAAGGGAATAGCACAACAAAAAACACCTACGGTAAAGCTCGCAGGAAAGGCTGTAGAACTGAGCTCCAATATGGTAACAGCTATAGCGAAACGAATAATAAAGAAGGCTATCAAAAGAACCATTGATCAAGGGATGGGAATTTAAACTAGGAACATTATGAAAAAAATGGACGATATCATGGAGCTGTTTATGGACGAAATAAACGGGTTCCAAAAGTCAATCGAAAAGTTAGAAGTTTTATCAAAAAGCCTAAATGAGATAAAAGTGAAAGCGGACACCTCAAATATGGAGTGGCACTTGAAAGAGAATCTGAAAAAGCAGGAAATAATCCATTCAGAAAGTCAACTAATATTGAGAGAAATCGATAAAAAGCTAAAACGGGCAAAGCTAATTCCCAAATGGTTGTTAGTATTTATTCTTTCGGCACTTATCCTATTAAGTGCAAAAAACGGGCATAGTATACCACCTTCGGCGGGTCAAAGTGAGCCACCCGCGGCGGACCAAAGTGAGCATAG
>NZ_JBODQE010000002.1:0-619446 GCF_050617915.1 Flagellimonas flava | reverse complement strand
GATTCCCGAAAAAAATACTTTCCCAGTATATCCTAGAAATATTATTCATTCCTGTCCCATATTGTATATAGGTGCCTCTTTTTTATCTAATTCAAACCATTCTCCTAGGAATCGCTTTGATTTGTAATACTTATGCAATAGTTCTTCTATTACAGGATAAATAGGACATCGACCTCCTTCAGATAATATAGTCATGACAACATCGATTATACAACCGGATTCTGTTGTTATTTTGTTTACTCTTTGATTTAAATTTTCAGTTACCCCTATCTTGTACCTCTTTGAAGATCTATTGTACAGAACATAACAAATCCCATAACTAAATGATTCACCATCCACTAGCTCTTTAGGCTGCCAATTATTTTCAAAATACTCGATTAAATTTTGTTTCATTTCCTAACCAAATTAATCAAAATTCTGCAATTAATCCGCAAAACTAAGATTAACTACCCTTGTAGGTATCACGTAATGAAAGAAGTACAACATTTTCAACGTGATGTGTTTGGGGAAACATATCCACCGGTTGCACCTTGATTACTTGGTATTTTTCATCCAATAGAGCCAAATCCCTGGCTTGGGTTGCGCTGTTGCAACTCACATAAACAATTCTTTGGGCAGCTACCTGCAACAGTTGCTCCACAACTTGTTTGTGCATACCGTCCCTGGGCGGATCGGTGATGATAACGTCGGGTTGACCATGTTGTTCAATAAATTCCGTAGTGAATACATTCTTCATATCCCCTACGTAAAACTCCACATTGGATATGTCATTTCCAAGGGCATTGTTTTTGGCATCTTCAATGGCTTCTGGAACAGATTCAACCCCAATGACCTTTTTGGCTTTTTTGGAAACAAATTGGGCTATGGTGCCGGTTCCCGTATACAGGTCATACACCAATTCCTTACCTGTAAGTCCAGCGAAATCTCTAGTGACTTTGTACAGTTCGTATGCTTGCTCAGAGTTGGTCTGGTAAAAGGATTTTGCGTTTATCTTGAATTTTAGGCCTTCCATCTCCTCAAAAATATGGTCCCGACCTGAAAAGCAGACCACGTCCTGATCATAGATGGTGTCGTTCGGCTTTTGATTTATAACGTAAAGCAAGGAGGTGATTTCGGGGAATTCTTCCATCAAAAAATTCAGCAATAGTTCCCTTTGTTCTTTGTTATCCTCAAAAAATTGAATCAGAACCATGACCTCCCCAATACTACTTGTCCGTAACATCAAGGTTCGAAGTAAGCCTTCCTGGGTCCTTGGATTGAAAAAGGGAAGCCCGTTTTCTACAGCAAATTGTCTAATGGCCGTTCTAATGGCGTTGGAAGGATTTTCTTGTAAATGGCATTTGTTGATGTCCAGAATTTTGTCCCACATACCAGGGATGTGAAAACCCAGCGCATTGCGATCTGTGATTTCCTCCTGCGAGTTGATTTCCTGTTCAGTAAGCCATCTACTGCTCGAAAATGAAAACTCCATTTTATTCCGATAGAAATATTGCTTCTCGGAACCTAGGATGGGCATGGTCTCTGGTAGCTCCACCCCGCCAATTCGCTGAAGATTATTTTCCACTTCCTTCTGCTTATAGAACAGCTGGTGTTCATAAGCCATGTGTTGCCATTTGCATCCCCCGCAAACCCCAAAATGTTCACATTGGGGATCTGTTCGTTTGGCTGAGCGTTGATGAAAATTGGTGGCAACTCCTTCAAAATAGGCCTTACGTTTCCTGGTTGTCATCACATCCACTACATCACCAGGAACAGCATTGGAAAGAAAGATTACCCTTCCGTCCGGAGCTTTTCCAACGGATTTTCCCTTGGCTCCGGCGTCCACAACTTCAACATGTTCAAAGGTCTGTCGGCTCTTTTTTCTTCGCATGGCGCAAAAGTAGGCATAGGTTTTTATTCAGAACAACTAACTTGTATAAATGTATCCCAAAAAATTCTTCAAACTTTTGAACCTTTTCCATGACAAGGCGTCCTTGTATTGAAAGTAGATATGAAAACAACCCGTTTTGTATTTGATGGCTTAATGGTATTGGAATACCAGTCTGGGAACGTAAAGTCTTTGTCCGTACTGGTCAATCGGCATCATAATCGATTGTGCAGGCATTCCTATAGATACACCAATGATGTTGAGGCCTCGAAGGACATTGTCCAAGATTCATGGCGGGTGATCATAAAAAAGTTGAACACGCTAAAGGATCCCAACAGTTTTAGCAGTTGGTCCACCAAGATTGTAACGCACAAAAGTTTGGATTACCTAAACAAACTTAAAAGCAGTCAAAGGAATCTGAAAAGTTATGCGGAAAACAATCCAGAGCAAACGCCAAAGGGAAATGATGACACGGGAAAGGTAACCCGGCTGTTGAGTGCCATAAAGGAGTTGCCTGAAAACCAGCAAATGGTATTGAAGTTATTTTACACGGAAGAATACTCCCTGAAAGAGATTGCCGAAATTTTGGACATATCCGTGGGAACAACAAAATCACGATTGTACCATGCAAGAGAAAAGTTGAAGAAAATTTTAAAAAATAAATAAGATGAAAAAAGAGATGGAAGAAATAGACAAGTTGATCAAGGAAGCGCTTACCCAGGAGGAAGCCAAATTTTACGATGAACTGGGAGAACAGAATGTCTTGGAGAAGTTTGGGGGAATTTTTAAGGGTAAAATGGGCTGGTTGGCCGTTATCATGAACATCATGGTTCTGATATTTTTTGGACTCTTAATTTACTGCTCCATCCAGTTTTTGGATTCGGAAGCTACCAATGACCTTATTAAATGGGGCATGGGCATATTTGTTTCCAGTTTGATCATGAGCATGCTCAAAGTCTATTTTTGGATGCAAATGGACAAAAACGATGTGCTTCGGGAATTAAAACGATTGGAGCTGCAAATCTCTGCGCTTTCCCATAAAAAGTGACGTACAATTCACTTTTAATTGGATAAAAATTTGATATTTTTGCGACACTACTAGGGATGATTTCTCTCCCACGCTGCTTTTTCGAGTCCTCGAAAGAATAAAGGTACAGAAGGAATGGTTGTTTTATCAATTTAAAAATTACTAAAATGGCTGTTTTAGAACATTTAACGTCGCAGCAAGCGATTGATTTAGAGAACAAGTACGGAGCCCACAATTATCATCCACTACCCGTTGTACTGAGCAGGGGAGAAGGGGTATATGTTTGGGATGCTGAAGGAAAAAAGTATTACGATTTTTTGTCGGCCTACTCGGCCGTGAACCAAGGTCACTGCCATCCAAAGATTGTTGGGGCCATGGTAGATCAGGCAAGAACCCTGACATTGACTTCCCGAGCATTCTACAACGACATGTTGGGTATTTATGAAAAGTATGTGACCTCCACCTTTGGGTTTGACAAATTGCTGCCCATGAACACTGGAGCGGAAGCGGTTGAAACGGCTTTGAAGATTTGCCGTAGATGGGCGTATCAGAAAAAAGGGATTCCTGAGAATCAGGCGAAGATCATTGTGTGTGAAAATAACTTCCACGGAAGAACAACAACGATCATCTCTTTCTCCAACGATCCCGTTGCAAGGGAGAACTATGGACCCTATACCGAGGGTTTTGTTAAGATTGAATACGATAATCTGCAGGCTTTGGAAAATGCCTTGATCGCTAATCCAGATGTGGCAGGATTCCTTGTTGAGCCTATTCAGGGTGAAGCAGGGGTCTATGTGCCCTCGGAAGGCTACTTGACAGCGGCTAGGGCACTTTGTGAGCAACACAACGTTCTCTTTATTGCAGATGAGGTACAAACGGGAATAGCCCGTACGGGAAAACTATTGGCAGTTGATCATGAGGACGTAAAACCGGATATTTTGATTTTGGGTAAAGCCTTGTCTGGAGGAGCTTATCCAGTTTCGGCGGTTTTGGCCAATGATGAAATCATGGATGTGATTACCCCTGGAAGCCATGGAAGCACTTTTGGTGGTAATCCTGTTGCAGCTGCCGTTGGAATAGCTGCACTTGAGGTGGTCAAGGAGGAGCAACTGGCAGAAAACGCCATGGAATTGGGTGAAATTTTTAGAGAAGAACTCAACAAGTTCATTCCAAGCTGCGATTTGGTTTTAAAAGTACGAGGAAAAGGCCTTTTGAATGCCATCGTGATCAATGACACAGAAGATAGTTCCACCGCGTGGGATATCTGTATGGCGTTGCGCGACAATGGATTGTTGGCCAAGCCCACCCATGGCAATATAATTCGATTTGCACCGCCATTGGTCATGAACCATGAACAATTGATGGATTGCATTTCCATTATCAAGCAAACGCTTTTGGAGTTTGAAAAATAAAAAAAGCTTCTTGGAACAAAGGCTCGGTTATCCGGGCCTTTTTTTATGCATGTTATTAAATCTGAGGGTTATAAAACTGCATTTTCCAAAAGCTCCAAAGTCATTTTATCGGCATCCCAATGGGCATGGATACCAATTGGAAAAGTAAAGTTGTTCGGGACATGGCCAAAGCTCATTCCATACGCTGACGGAATGTTCAAGGGAGCAATTCGGTCCATGAGGACTTCCTTTAGGGTGAAACCGCTGGGACTTGGTTCTTTATCGCATCCGGCGCAAACCCCAAAAACGATTCCCTTGGCTTTTTTAAATGTGGATCCTTCGATCAACTGTGTTAACATTCTGTCCATTCTATAGGGCGCTTCCTCCACATCTTCAATACAAACTATGGCATCGGTAAAATCAATTTCATGAGGGGTGCCTACTAATGCCACAATCAAACTTAAACTACCACCCACTAATTTACCCGATGCGGAACCTGCAGTTATGGTGTATCGCTCATATTCCGGGTTTTCAAGCATTTCCTTGTCCTCCAAAACCACATTTTCTATGGTTTGTGGGTAATTGGGGGATTCCAACTTTGTCAGCAACTGTTGCTTGCTGTAGTCGTCATCAATTGTACTACCCACGGGACCATGGAAGGTGACCAATCCAGTTTCTTGGTTGATGCCATTCAGAAGGGCGGTAACATCACTAAACCCTACCAATATTTTTGGATTTGATTTTATGTTGTCGTAATTGATCATTTGCATGATTCGGGTGCAGCCGTAACCACCACGGGCGCAGAGAATGGCATCTATATCCGGATTGGTGAACATTTCATTAAGATCATCTGCCCGTTCTTTATCCGTGTCGCTAAAATATCCGTGATTTCCATGAATACGATCTGTATGGTAGGGAACAAAGCCCATATCAACCAAGGTGGACTTCATTTCTTCTAAAACCTCAGGTTTAACCGCATACCCTGGGGCAATCAGCCCAATGGTGTCTCCTTTCTTTAGTCTTTTGGGCAACAATTTGTTGGTGTCCTTCGCAAAACCTTCAATGTTGGGTCTTACCTGGGAGACCAAGGTGGAAGCGGACAGCAGTGCGGATAGATTGATAAATTGCCTTCTTTTAAGCATTGGGTTTAGGTTTTACATGGTCACAAAATAAAATAGCCACCCTAAATATGGTGACTATTTTTGACTTTATGATTTGTATCTACCACAGAACGGTATGGAGGCATGTTTAAGGAGCTGCTGATCCACCCTTTGACCTTGCCCTACGCAATTGCCTCTGTATTTTTTTAATAGCGGACTCAATGGACTTCTCTGGCTCAATGATGTTATATTCACCCCAGAAATCCGGGTCGGAGAATCCCAATGCCTCATCACTCAAAATAATGGACTTTTTAAGACGTTCCCTGACTTTTGGTAATTGTCCGTCCAAGTTTTTCTCCCAATCTGTTACCGCCATTTCGGCTGTCATACTATACACGGAGTTGAACAGTTTGTCTTGCCAATCCACTTTAAATTCCAAAAGGACATTGCTGTACCCATAATACCACTTGCCTCCTTTTTCACGGTAGTCCACTCGGTAGGCCACCTCCGTGGGCCATACATCCACCTTGGCGGGTTTTTTCCTGACAAAGAGCCGGGCCGCCTTGTACTTATCTGTGATGTTGAGGGTGTAAATGGCACTGGTCAAGGTTCTGTTCTCCACATCGATAAAAAGCTCTCCTTGGTATAAGGGCTCTTTAATACTCTCCCATTGATTAAACTTGATAACATAAATCAGCTGGTCATTAATTCTGGTGGAACGACTAAAGGTGAACTGGTAATCTTGAATGGAGCCTTCAGCGAAAATATACTCTGGATACTTCATAATATCCACATAAAGGGTGTTGAAAGGCCCACCTTGAAGTTTCAGGGCTACGGTATCCAATTTACTGTAGTCTGTGCTTTTGCGTGCCCTATAGAGTTCAACTGCATCCTTTCGGAGTGAGCTATAGGGAGTCTTATAAATGTTTACCACAGCTTCGGACAGGGATACATTTTTTCTTCGCTTTTTGATGGTTTCCCTGTAAAACGCGGTCATCAACGTGGGATCGTCAAAGTAATTGTCCCCTTTTCGGGCCAAAGTCTCCCTAACCAAGGCTGCTGCATCTTTTGGGGCGTTGATATTCACCTCCGATAGCTCTGTAACCGAAACTACAAGGGTAATCTTGTTTTTATTGGGCTTTAAATCGGCCAGCGGAATGTTCTTGCTCTTATACCCCAAAAAGGAAACCACCACTGTGCCATCCGTCATTTCCTTGGGTATCTTAAGCAAAAAATTACCCTCCGTATTGGTAATCGTACTTATGTTGGTGCCTTCTACCGAAAGGGTAGCAAAAACCAAGGGCTTTTTGGAGGAAGCATCGCTTATTTCTCCCTTGTATTGATTAAAAGCACTGTCTCCATCCTGAACATCCTGAAATGCCATGGAATCCAAAGGGGAAAGCATCCAAACAAGTAAGAGAAGACATGTGGGGACCAATCGAATCCCTTTGTATAAAGTGTTGGCAAATAAATTCATAGCCTATGATTTTATAAATAATCCTAACTATAAAGATACAAATTTTTAAAATGCGAAGCTAGGGCTGGATACCCGTCCCAACCCTTTAAATTTGCCACAGCCTTGTACTTAATCTACCATAAACAAGGCGTTTGCAAAGAACAGTTTTCCATTTTCCCAAAAGCCTCGGAACAACGGATTGTCAACCATGTAAACCACCGCACCTTCACCGCGGTTCTCCACACCAAAAATCAGTGAATTGGCTACTTTTTTGAGTGCTTCACTCCCAGCAAAACCGGACACTTGTTTGGGACTTTCACCTTCTAAATAAGCGGCGTTGCCGTATTTTAAGTAATCATATCCTGCACTTCCAAGTTTTAGGGTAAAGTATTCCGTTCCATAGCCATAGGCCAAAGGATGCGAATTATCCACTCTTGCTTTAAAGATGGCTCCGGTAATGGCATTTTTGATTTGTTCCCGTTGTGCGTTCTTATGGGGTTTTGGTTTATTTTTTGTTGAATCTTTGGCAGCTTCCTTTTTCTTGATGCCGAATCCTTTTTCACCATCAATACCATCAATGGCACCGCCCATGGCAATGAGCTTACCTCCGGCAGACACCCAGTCCTTGAGTTTGGTCAACTGGGCCTCATTAAAATGATTTCCATAACCTCCGCTGGGAAGTATCAGAATATCGTAGTCTTTTAGATCTACCTGATCGGCATATTCGCTATCAATAACCGTAATGGGATACTCCAATTGCTGCTCAAAGAAATGCCAGATTTCTCCAAACCGAAGGGTGGAGGTAGGTTCCCCGGATAAAACCGCGATTTTGGGTTTGGAAATCATTTGAACATAAGCAGAACCAAAATCCTTTCCAGAATCAACATAACCCGTACTGGAGGCCGTCAATTCTTGACTGAATTCCCTGCTAATTTTCGTCAATTGGGAAAAGAAGTCCGCATTATTTTGATTATCGCCCTTAGTGATGATCAAACTCCCCCTTGCAAAGGACTTGCCTTCAACGGAAAATGGATGATCAGCTTTGCGTACGCGAATACCGGCTTTCAGCAATGCAGCCAAGAATTTGGCATCTTTCATGCTGTTCCAATTGGAGATATAGGCGTAGCTATTGGCATCCAAAGCACCTGAGTTTACCGCTGGATTTTGCGCTTGACTGGTAACCAACGAAGTTGAGGCTATACCATTCAAGCCATATGCATATGGCAAAGACCAGGCTGTAATGTCATAGGTAAGTGAATCACTCAGTTTTGCATTCGGCTCAAACAATACCTTGACCAAAGTACCTTTGGACTGGTTTGTGGAGACCACCAAACTGTTTTGGGAAATAGCCATGCTTCCACTGCCACCTGTTTGGTAATTATAGCCCTTAACCGATGAAACTGTTGGACTTCCGTATTTGATTTTATGCTTGGAAAGAAGTTGCTTCAATGCTTCAATTTTATCGGAATCCCCGTTCAATACATAGCTTTTGTATTTGAAGTTTTTATTTTGGTAGAACTTCTTGAATTCTTGGTTCAACCGCTCCGCATTTTGGTGGGAAACCTCAATAGTGGAAAGTCCCGTGGTATGGTGATGGGCAATACGGTCCTTAAGAGTAAGAGTGTCACCAATACCGGTGATTACTCCAAGTCCAGCGTGTCCACTGCCACCTTGCTCATAGGTCATGCCAATAGCGCCATTATAGGTGGGGTAGGTATCTCCATAGCTCGGGTAGAAAAGGTCAAATATTTCCTTGGTAAAATAGAACCAGCCCTCGGCATCAAAATATTTGGCGTGGTTCTTTCCTAAAGTAACTTGAAAATCGCGTTGGAAATCCGTAATCACTTCGTGGTAGGGTTCCGCGGCAGGGGCAAAATAATAGGGCTCATTGACGCCTTGTTCATGAAAATCCACATGCACGTGGGGAAGCCACTCGTTGTACACTTTAATTCTCTGTTGACTCTCCACCTGGGTCAACCAAGCCCAATCCCTGTTGAGGTCAAACATATAGTGGTTGCTTCGCCCGCTCCACCAGCCTTCGTTGTGTTCCTTGCTGTTGGGGTCTAACTGATGGGGCGTGTTTTTATACTGATTGTACCAATTGCTATAACGGTCCCTTCCATCTGGATTGATACAGGGGTCCATAATTACGACAGTGTTATCCAAATAGGAACGTTTGCTGGTAAGGAGCTCATAAATGGTCTGCATGGAGGCTTCCGTACTTACGCTTTCATTTCCGTGAACATTGTAACTCAACCACACAATTGCTGCGGAGCTGTTTCCAGAACCTTCCGTATCCTTTAAATGCTCTTGCCTAATGTTTTCCAGATTGGCCATATTGGTGGCAGAGGATACATAGGCCAATAGCAGCGGGCGTCTTTCATTGGTTTGCCCGTAAGTGGTTAATTTGACCATATCCGGAGCTTGCTCCGCCAAGTATTGGTAGTAATCCACCACTTCGTGGTGACGGGTAAATTCCGTTCCCAATTCATACCCCAAAAACTCAGAAGGGGATTTTAGATTTTGTGCAGTAAGGAAACAGCTTGTAAGGGCCAACAGAGAAAATAAAAATCTTGTCATATGTGCGGATGTTAGTAGAAATCAAATCTAACAATAAATTAGAGAATCACCATTTTTAAAACAATATTGGACCTTATCTAATTAACTTATTTTTAGGATGAGAAAAAAAGAAGAGAAGTATCTTTAGCACTTCATTTTGAACTTTGATGGACGTAGCGTGTATACCTTTTAAGGAAACTGGTTATTTTTCTAGACTTATTTGTGATTATTTGGATCAAAAGGAAGACCTAAAACCTTTTTACAACAGATTCCCCCAAATAGAAAATTTTCAAGACCAGATAAAGGAAAAAGAAGCCAACTTTCCTTCGCACCGTAGAGGCACTTTGGTGGAAGCCGTTGAGGAACAGTATAAGGGACTAAAGGTTTCAGAACTTACGCAAGAGAACATTTCCCTATTAGGTGATACCAAAACCTTTACCGTGGTAACTGGGCACCAGCTGAATCTGTATACGGGTCCACTTTACTTTTTGTACAAAATTGTTTCCACCATCAACCTTACCAAAAAACTTAAGGAGACCTATCCGGATTACAATTTTGTTCCCATCTATTGGATGGCCACGGAAGATCATGATTTTGATGAGATCAACTACTTCAATTTCAAAGGTCAAAAAGTGCAGTGGAACAAGGAGGCTTCAGGCGCGGTTGGCGCGTTGAATACCGAAGGGTTGGAGGCAGTGTTCCAAACTTTTTCCGCCGGTCTTGGAAATTCAACAAGTGCTGAGCATCTTAAAAACTTGTTTCAAACCGCTTATTTGGAGCACAATACGCTTACCGAAGCCACTAGATTTTTGGCCAATGCATTGTTTGGCGAATTCGGTTTGGTTATTGTGGACGGAGATGATTCCAACCTCAAAAAGGAGCTGGTGCCGTATGCCAAACAGGACATCTTTGAGAATATCCCGTTTGATTTGGTTACGACTTCAATCAATGGACTCTCTAAAGTATCAACGGATTATAAGATTCAAGTAAACCCGCGGGAGATTAATTATTTCTATCACAAAGATGGAATTCGTGAGCGGATTGTTGGCAAGGATGGAAATTTTGAGGTGTCCAATACGGATATCAAATTCACAAAGCAAGAGCTTGAAAAGGAACTGGAGCAATTTCCCGAGCGCTTTTCACCCAATGTGATAGCACGCCCCTTGTATCAAGAGGTCGTATTGCCAAATCTGTGTTACATAGGAGGAGGAGGGGAACTGGCTTATTGGTTGGAACTCAAGGCGTATTTTAATGCTTTGGAGGTAACCTTTCCCATGTTATTACTTCGTAATTCGGCCCTAATTATGACCGAAAAACAAAACGGAAAAGTGGAGAAGTTGGGATTGAAGATTCCTGATCTCTTCTTAAAACAGAACAGTTTCATCAACAAGAAAATTAGGGAAATTTCCAATATCGATATTGATTTTTCTCCGCAGAAGAAACATCTAGAGGAACAATTTGAGGCCATGTACAAATTGGTCGAAGAAACAGATAAAAGTTTTATTGGTGCTGTAAAAGCCCAAGAAGTGAAGCAGAAAAAAGGTTTGGATGCCCTTGAAAAAAGATTGCTTCAGGCGCAAAAACGAAAACTCCGAGATCATGTTATCCGCATGACGGATATCCAAAATGCACTTTTTCCAAACCAGTCCTTGCAAGAAAGGCAACTTAACTTTTCCGAGGTATATTTGGAAATTGGGGAGCGCCTAATTCCCAATCTTATGGAGTCTTTAGACCCGCTGGCAGGAAAATTCTTGATTCTAAAGGATTAATTTTATCTATTTTAACCATTTGTATTTCAGTTCATTACGACTGTAAATGGCTTTTTTTAGGTGTTTTTTTCAAAAAAAATCGAAAATAAAGTAGGGTATTTTACCACCTAGTTGTTTTACTAGTGAAAATTGCTATGAAATTTTTTAACAAAATGAGTTGGTAAACTCATATGTTTAGGTTGGTTTTGATTTTATTTTAAAGCCCCGGAGTGGTTCCTGGGGCTTTTTTTTTTCACTATATCAAATCAACCTTAGTCAATGACCCAGGGTCCTTCGAATCTATCTTCACCAATAGTAGCCGACGAGAACCATTCATTAAGCTCATCGCCAGTATCCTCTATGAACAGGAATCGACTACTGCTCCCACCTATTGAAAATTCTGTGGCTGCCCCAACTTTATCAAATAATCGGCCGTTTTTGAAACTCTCAGCATCACCAAACCATTCGTTGGAAGGAGTTAATGGCGACCAAGAACCCGAGCCGCTTGAATCGTATATCTGATAATCATCTCCACTGGTCCCGAAAAAGGCCATTTTTGTGGCACCAACCCGCACCGCGGCACCAATGCCTTCACTTCCTAGAAAGAAATTACCGCTATCTCCGAAAATAGAATTTACTAAAAGCACGCTACCGGCGGCTCCCACGGGACCGGCAGGTAACTGATTGGTTTCCGTGTAATTATTCAAAATATAAATTTGCAAGCTAAAACCATCCCCGCTAAAGATGTAGAGTCGTTCGGCAAGATTGTCCGCAAACTTCACCATGGCTCCAACATTTTCAAGTTCTAGACCACCTAAGGGGCCATTTTCATCGGTAATATCAAATATTTTTCTATCACCATCTTCCAAGATACCAGGAGTGTTTCCGTTATACCAGGCATATTGGGTACCCGCCTTATTAAAGATGACCACATCGCTGTTACCTACATGCCCCATAGCTCCTATGCCATCTTCAAAAAGTTCCACTAGATCGGTATAAGCTCCTGGAGGCAATACTCCTTTTAATTCGCAATTGACCACGTCGTATTCTGTTGCCAGAGATGTGCCCACAATAGTGTCGGGGCGCTCCACACTGCGTACCACATAGGATAAAGGTAGACCCGCCCTAATGTCGGTACTCTCAGCCAACTTGCTGGCTATATCGGAAATGTTGGTCTCTCCCGCAAGCTCAAAAGTTCCGGCGGCATCGCCTCCATAGGCAACAACCTTGATTTTGAGGTCATTGAGTTCTTCCATAGCGCTTACCCCTAATTCGCCTTCCACTTTATTTCTAAAAGCACCATAGGCAACATCCAATTTGGCTTCCATTTCTTGGCGACTGGAAGTGGATTCCACCAGCATATAGAATATTCTTCCATAAGTAACAGAAGAAATAAAGGTAGCAGGATTGTCTGCCTGAATGTAAGCATCCAATTGCTCTGGAGTGGCATTGTCCGAGAAAATGGCATTTAGGCTAGTGGGGAGGTCAAAACTCATGGTGTAATAGCGCTGGGTCAATTTGACCAAGGTGCGATTAAATGTTTTCTCTGTGCTGAAAGACAGGTCGGACGAAACCTTGGTTGTGAAAGTCTGAACATCCAATCCCATTTCAAGGGCCAATTGACTTTCAGATTCAATCTGTAAAATATCCAAAGTGAAGTTGGCGGGTACTACATCCCCGGCTCCGGCAATGATATTGTTCATCGCATTTTGGATGCTGCTTTTAGATACTTGATCTACGGTGAAACTTGATTGAAGATTGCCATTGTTTAAGTCATAAGAAACGGTTCCCCCAGCCCTTTCTACCACAATAGGGGAAGGGGTGGCATTATTCAATGTTTTTCCTTGAAGCAGACTGCCAGGATAAATAACATCCGCACTGGTATTGAACAAAGGAAATGTTCCGTTGCCATCGGTTACACTTACCCGTTTGGTAACACAGACAAATCGCTGCTCTATGTCATCGCCTTCTTCGTCCGTGGTTACATAATCCTCACTTTGAGGCTCAGACTCTGAAAGTTCTGTGGTGGTCCTGCTTTCTGGAAAACTTTCAAACTCGCCTCCCTTGGCCACTACTTGGGCAAATGTTAGATCTGCCCCAGAATCTGGGTCGGGATTGGTGGTTGGGTCTGGGTCAGGTCCCATTTCATCAGTATCCGTGCTACACCCTATGAGCATAATCACCAATAAAGGAACCAAAATTTTTACGATTGACTTTTTTGTTGTTTTCATCACCTATTGTTTTGTGGGTTAAATTTGATTGCAATTTTGTGTGACCTGCCCGGCGAACGGTCTGCAGCCCTTAACCGAGCAAGACCACAAAACTGGTTTGTCAACTTAATGACACGGCAAACCTAAAGCGCTGATTTTGAGCAATGAAAAAACTAAGGTGGACAATTGGTGGACACCTTGAAATTAAAATGGGGACAAAGGGTGGACGGTACTGTAAGCCCCTATATTTAAAGGCTTAGCACAAGGTCTTGTAACGAATCTTCCGTGGTGATGTCCAGCTTTTTGCGAAGTCGGTATCGGGCTTTTTTTATCCCTTCGGGTGAAATATTAAGGATGTTGGCGATCTCTTTTGAGGAAAGATTCATCTTTAAGAGAGCTAGAAGACGTAGCTCATTGGAAGTGACCTGTGGATATTTGGTTTTTACGTTGCTATTGAAATCTTTGTGCACCTCTTCAAAATAACGTGAGAAATTTTCCCAATTGTTGTCGTCCTGCAAATCAAAATTAATGGTCCGGATAAGCTGTTGATACCCTTTATTCGAGGTTTCATTCTCCTTGAGCTCTTGTGCCTTTTGTTTTAGGCTTTCCAGGACCTCGTTCTTTTTGGCCAAGTGCAGGGCATGGGTGGTAAGTTCTTTCTTTTTAAAGGCCAGCTCGGTATCCACTTTCTCCTTTTCGAGTTTGTTACGCTTCAGTTTTTGACGGATGCCATAAAAACCAATTAAAGATAATACCAAAAGCCCCCCTAAAAGCATTTTTTGCAGGGTGCTGATTTCTGCCTGTTGCTCCAAAACAGTTATCTCTTTGTCTTGTAGCGCAATCTGTTGTTCTTTTTTTTCAGTGTCGTAAATGGTTCGGAGTTCCTCTATTTGTTGGGATTTGGTTTTGTCAAAAATGGAATCGTTAACAGATTTGAACATTTCATGATCGGAGAGAGCCAATGTAAAATCCCCCTGTTTTTTATAAACCGTGTACCTTAACTGTAATGATTCCCTTAAATTGTCTTTTGCACCAATCTCGGAAGAAATCCGTATGGCCTGTTCCAAATGATCCAGGGCTACTGAGAAATTGTTGCTGCGTATACTGATTTTGGCAAGCTCTATTAAATCAGCAGCAATATTTTTTTTGTATTCCAGTTTTGAGTGGATTTCCAAGGCCCTTTCCGCAAAATCTTTCGCTTTATTGAGATCCTCAGATTCTCTGAATACGCCCGCCATGGCAATCAAGGCATTTCCTTTTATCTCTTCGTTTCCAATTTCCGTAGCGATTTCCAAACTTTCGTTGAAATACTTCTGGGCATTGGAGAATTGGCCCAGGACCATATAGTTGTCACCTATGTTATTGGCCGAAAAGGCCTTGTATTGCTGATCGTTAAAGTAATCGTAAATGGAGTAGGATTTTTTATAATAAGGGGTTGCTTTTTCATGGTTTCCCAGCAAGGTTTCAATATTGCCCAAGGCCATGAGTGCATCGCCAGCCCTTATCGTGTCCTTGATTTGTTCATAGAACTTTAGCGCTTTGTGGGTTTCCTTAAGTGCGATGTTATAGTTGCCCAGTTCTATATGAATGCTCCCGATTAACTCATACTCGGCTCCAATCAGATTGAAATCCGCATTGTAGGTTGTTTTGATTGAATCCCTGTTTCGGTATAGTTCAATATTCCTGTTGGCATACTCTAATGCCTTTTCATAATTGCCCTGACTCTTCTCGAAGGAGGCCTGAGAGTGATTGATGAACAACAAACCAAGAGTATGGTCTTGCTTCTTGAAAATCTGGTAAGATCGGTCAAAATAATATTTGGCTGAATCAATCTGCCCAGAATTTTTGTAGGAATCTGCAAGATGCAGTTGACCACTTCCAAGCCCTGTTTGATACCCTATTTTTTTCGATAACTCAAATTCCTTCTTTGCAAACTCAAAGGCTTTTTTGGGGTCCTTGAACATCAAATTCTCATAGATGATGCCGTAATAGGCCACTTTTAAAGTGTCATCTGGCATTTTACGAGTTACCTGTATAATGCTGTCAATATTTTTAGGTTGTTGAGCATTAAGGCAGGTTGCCAAAAGTAGGAAGCTGATACAACTGTAATACAGGATTATTTTCATGGTGGGTGGATTACGAACTAAAAATAGGCAATTTTACACCAACCTTTTGAAAAAGAATATGTTAGCTAAATAGCTCTTTAAAATGGGACTTGATTTCGAAAAGAGTGGCCTCGGCCATGGAATCAAACCTTAAATCTGCGTGGCCAACCCTTTCCTTGGGACCTATTCCCACGCTGTAAAAACCACCGGCCTTGGCGGCATCAATTCCACTTTCGGCATCTTCAAAAACGATACATTCATCCGGCTGAAGCTTCATTTTTTCAGAACCATATAGGAAGATGTCGGGTTCAGGCTTACTTTTTGATACACTATTTCCATCCCCAATCACATCAAAATACATATTGGCATTGAGCTGTTGCAATACCTTGATGGCATTCTTGCTTGCGCTACCCAATGCCACGTTAAAGCCTTCGGTTCTTAAATGAGTCAATAACTCCTTGGCTCCGGGAAGATAATCTTCGGATGTCATTTCATCCAAGCTGGCTACATATATATCATTTTTCTTTGTGGCCAGTTCAGCAAGGGTTTCCTCATTCAAAGAAGCTTGGTTATGGTCCAGAATCACTTTTATGGAGTCCATTCTTGAGATACCCCGTAGTTTATCGTTTATCTCGTAATCAAAGTCCCAGCCCATTTCATCGGCTAGGTTTTTCCATGCCTTATAGTGCAGCTCTGCGGTGTCAGTGATAACCCCATCCAGGTCAAAGATGAATCCCTTAATCATAGTTTGGCGTGTTTAGGACAGCAAAGAAATGATGAAAAATGTAAAGAAAAAAACGAATTGACGTTATATTTAAGTGCGATATTTCGCAATAAAATAGAAGTTGAGGATACCCTTGAAGCTCTCCAAATCAACAAAAAATAAGGGCAAGCGTTATTAAATAACTCTTTTGAAAACTTATAAAAAATATCCCCGAAAAGATACTTTTCCAACTCCGGCAAATTGCTATTTTTGCCCATGCAAAACAACGTACTTATCCTAGACTTTGGCTCCCAGTACACCCAGTTGATTGCAAGAAGGGTCCGTGAGCTGAACATTTACTCAGAAATAAAACCTTTTAATAACCCACCTGAAGATTTATCGGCTTACAAAGCCGTTATCCTTTCAGGATCTCCCTATTCCGTTAGAAGTGAAGATGCCCCGCATCCGGATCTTACGGAAATCAAGGGAAAAATCCCATTATTGGGGATTTGTTATGGAGCACAATATCTCTCCCATTTCAACGGAGGTAGCGTGGCTCCGTCAGCGACCAGGGAATATGGTCGCGCCAATCTGTCTACTGTAAAAGAGGGTGAAACCTTTTTGGAAGGCCTGGAAATAGGAAGCCAAGTATGGATGAGCCATAGCGATACCATCAAGGAACTTCCCACTGGGGCAGTGCGTTTGGCCAGTACCCATGATGTTGAAAATGCGGCCTTTCGCATTGAAGGCGAACAAACCTTTGGTATTCAATTTCACCCAGAAGTTTATCATACCAAGGATGGAAAGCAGCTACTGGAGAATTTCCTGATAAAGATTGCCGGTTTAAAGCAGGATTGGACACCGGATGCCTTTATAGAGACCACAGTGGCTGAGCTTAAGGAAAAAATAGGGGATGAGAAGGTAATTTTAGGACTTTCAGGTGGAGTGGATTCCAGCGTGGCGGCCATGTTGTTGCACAAGGCCATTGGTAAGCACCTGCACTGCATCTTTGTAAACAATGGATTGCTGCGGAAAAATGAGTTTGAAAGTGTTTTGGACCAGTATCAACACATGGGGCTCAATGTTAAGGGCGTGGATGCTTCGGCACGTTTTTTGGAAGCCTTGAAAGGAGAATCCGAACCGGAGAAGAAAAGAAAGATCATCGGAAGAGTCTTTATTGAAGTTTTTGATGATGAAGCCCATAAGGTGGAAAATGCAAAGTGGTTGGCCCAAGGAACCATCTATCCCGATCGGATAGAGTCCGTTTCGGCAAGCGGCGGGCCATCGGCCACCATTAAAAGTCACCACAATGTTGGTGGACTTCCGGACTATATGAAATTGAAAATTGTGGAACCATTGCATTTGCTATTTAAGGATGAGGTCCGAAGAGTAGGTAAGAATTTGGGGATGGATCCTGCAATTTTGGGAAGACACCCATTTCCAGGCCCAGGTTTGGGAATTCGGATTTTGGGTGACATTACTGCCGAAAAGGTGTCCATATTACAGGAAGTCGATGCTATTTTTATCGATGGACTCAAAAAATGGGGACTTTATGACAAGGTTTGGCAGGCCGGAGCCATGCTTTTGCCCGTAAATAGTGTGGGGGTTATGGGAGATGAACGCACTTATGAAAAATGCGTTACGCTCAGAGCAGTGGAAAGCACGGACGGAATGACGGCAGATTGGGTGAATTTGCCCTACGAATTTTTACAAAAGACCTCCAATGATATAATAAATAAGGTGAAGGGCGTTAATAGAGTAGTGTATGACATAAGCTCCAAGCCTCCAGCAACAATAGAATGGGAATGAAAAAACATCTTGTATTATTGGGTTTTGTGGCGTTTTTCTTGGCCACAGCGCAGCTTTCTGCGCAAAAGTTTACAACACATGCCGTAAAGGAGGGAGAGACCCTACAGAGCATTTCCCAAAAATACAGGGTTACGCCCTATACCATTATCCAATCCAATAAAGAGATAAAATCCGCTGCAGACGTAAAGGTCAATACCCTTTTGGTCATTCCATTGGATGGCAGTGTCATCACTCCCAAAACCGAGCCCAAAGAGGAAAAGGTTGCGGAGGAGCGCAAACCCAAAAGTTTTATTAGGCATAGGGTAAGGAAACGCGAAACTCTATTTGGACTTACCCAACGCTACGAAATAACGGAGGAGCAGTTGAAGCGCCATAATAGGCAGTTGTATGCAGAACCTTTAAAAAAGGGCATGATTTTGCAAATTCCTGTCTATCCAGAACTTACGGAAGAAGAGGAAAGAGCCCTGGATTTTGAGACTTACACGGTACAACCCAAGGAAACCCGCTGGAGTATTGCACATAAGTATGGTATCTCCGTGGATAGCTTGGCAAAGCTTAACCCTGAATTGGACGGTACTTCCGATTATTTGGCGATTGGGCAGGAACTTACCCTACCAAGGCCCAAAGGGGATAGCTTGGAACAAGAAATAAATCTTTTTACTTCGTTTACTGTACCTCCCAAACAGACGCTGTATAGCCTAGGAAAGGAATATGGGATTCCTTCGGATTCCATTGTGAAGCTTAATCCCGAAATCATGGAGCGAGGAGGCTTGAAAGAGGGAATGGTGCTGCGTTTGCCCAAAAAGAAAAATACTTCTGGGGAAGTCAACACGGACAATTTTATTTTTTACGAAGTAAAACCCAAGCAAAACATTTTTAGGCTCACCCAAAACTTGAAAATCTCAAGGGACACTCTTTTTGCCTTGAACCCTACTTTGGAAAATGGGCTTAAAGCAGGAATGGTGCTAAAGTTGCCCAAAGCAAATTCCAGGGAATTGGTGGTTAAAAATGCCTTGGTCATTGACAAAATCAACTTGGCTGACAGTATCAATTTGGAAAACAGGCCCAAATTGGTATTTATGTTGCCCTTTAGATTGGATCGTATCAACTTGAACGATCGCACGAAAACTTCCAACCAAATAAAAACCCGCAGGGATTTGGAGCTTAGTCTCGGTTTTTACTCTGGGGCCTTGGTGGCCTTGGATTCCATTAAAAAAATGGGCGTTTCGGTAGAAGTGGATACCTACGACACCGAGTTGAGCCAAGCTAAAGTAAAGGAGATTCTTTTCCGCGAAAGTATTTGGGATGTGAGTGCAATAATTGGCCCGGTATCAACCAAGGCTTTGGATGAAGTTGCCGTGCAAGCGGCAAGCAAGAACATTCCAGTAATCTCTCCAACGGCCTCGGATAGCGAACTGAGCCATGGAAATGTGTATTACTCGGTACCCAAGGATGAGGTGCTAAGAAAAAAGATGTTGGATTATCTGGCCAAGGTACATACCGACCAAAATGTCGTTATCATTGCAGATTCCACACATCAAGTTGCGTACGACTCCATTTTGTCCAAGTTTCCGGCAGCACAGATTGCCAAGGTCATAGACAACAAATCCCTTCATTTGGATGAGTTTTTGATTCAATTGTCCGAGGAGAAGGAAAATTGGGTTTTCTTGGAAACCGATCAGGCCAATATGGTATCCAGTGTAAGTTCCATATTGAACTCGGCCAATACAGAGGAGGTTTCCGTGCGAATGTTCACCACCAATTTCAACAGTGCCTTTGAGAATGACGCAGTCTCTGTCTCGCATTTGTCCAACCTAAAATTTGCATACCCAAGTTTTTACAGAAAGGCGGGCAATGATTCCTTTACCAGGGCCTATAGACAAAAATATGGGGGGTTGCAGCCCGACAGATATGCAGTGAGAGGCTTTGATGTCACTTTTGATCTTTTGTTGAAGCTGGCCCATAAGAACAATCTATTCGAAACCTCCAAAATAGTTGGGTTGACCGAATACACTGGAAACAGTTTCAACTACTTCAATGAATATGCATCAGGGTTCTACAACAGGGCGGCTTATCTGATGGAATACGATAGTTTACAAATCAAGGAAATACAACTGGATGACCTCAAAAGTAACTTATAAGGGCGAACTACGAACCACTTGTCTGCACCTTAGATCAAACAATGAATTTGTTACCGATGCCCCTGTGGACAATAATGGTTTGGGACAGGCTTTTTCCCCTACGGATACGGTGGCAACAGGGTTGGCCAGTTGCATGTTGACTATGATGGGGATTAAGGCCCGTGATTTGGAAGTGGATTTGGCCGGTTCCACCGCTGAAGTAACCAAGCATATGGCGGCAAACCCCAGACGTATCAGTAAGATTGAGGTGAAAATGGAATTTCCTGCCCATGTTTCCGATAAACATCGGAAAATTCTTGAAAATACGGCGAACACCTGCCCTGTACACTACAGTTTACACCCTGACATTGAAAAGATAATTGAATTTAATTGGGTAAAATAAATACCATAATATGCTTACTTCTTTTTGGTTTTTTGGGTTGGGGCCAGGAAATTGAGGAAGGAGTGTTATGGGATGCCAATAAGCGTTTATCCTGGTCGGATTTTAAAGGGAAAGTACCTCCAGCAGCCGAACCCGCAGCTACCACAGCCAGTGGCATCAGTTATCGCTACTCCGCAAACCTGATTCACCATGAGGTAAAGTTGGATTTTGAAGTAAATGCCTATTTCTATCCCAATGAATCGTGGTACAAACCAGAGGTTTGCGACGAGCTTATCCTAAGTCATGAACAACTCCATTTTGACATTGCTGAGCTCTTCGCCAGAAAAATGCGTAACAAATTACGACGAACCTCCTTTTCGGATAATGTAAAACAGGAAATCCGGGATATTTATCAGGATATTTTACAGGAGCTTCAGGATTTTCAGGATCAATACGATTGGGAAACCGGATATTCCAGAAATGCAAAAAAACAGTTGGAGTGGAACCGTAAAATTGCCAAAGCACTAAGCGAGGAATAGCTTCCTATCAATTCACTTGATTTTCCCATCGTGGAATCCCGCTCGTTTCCAATTGCCATTTTCATTTACCCATAAATGCGTAACCCTATACTGATTTTCTATGGTGTCTTGGGAAATTCTATTGGTGACCAATACCCTCCCGGTAACTATCGTAAAATCCCTGTAGTGGACGAATCCCAGGTCATCCATTTCATAATGCAGCACTTCCAACTCCCCTGAAGTTAGGCGTTCGTTTCTTTTTTCCAAGTAGCCCAACCAGTTTGATTTGTGAATCGCTTGGGAGGTTCCATTGGTGTGCACATAAGAATCGGTTATCATGGAATCCAGGGTTTGGATATCTCCATGTTGGAAGGCAGTGTTGAATTTTTGCAAAGCCACCAAGAGTTTTTCTTTGGATGCCTCGGAGGTTTCCTCGGATTTTGGTTTGGGCGAACAGTTTAGGAAGAGACCAAGGGCTAATACAAATAGTATGCTTTTGAAGGAGTTCATGGTTTTATAATTGTTCAAATATATTGGTACCTCTTGCTCCCGTTCTGGATTTCCATTCAAAATGCTCCGTCAGACGCAGTTTACCTTCTGCAGTGACCGAAAGTTGTGCTTTGGAAATCCCATTATCCAATATACCATCTGTTTGAAGCTGGCAGTAGCTGAAGTTGAGAATTTCCTTTTCCAGAACACCAATTAGAAACCCCTTGGCAACCTTTCCGCCAGAGTATGCGGCTTGCACTTGATTGTTCTGTTGCGAAAAGGCAAAGATGGTTTCATGGTTCACTACACCATTTGGAGCGGTTTGCACCACATTCATTTGAACATTATCCAAATCAAAAGAATCCATTGGACTGTATTTTTTGGGATGGTTATGGAACTTGCTTTATTCCACAACCATCCGTTAAAAATATTTGATTTATGGACAACTATCAAAACTAATTCTCAGTTCAGCAGCGTAGCCAAAGGGGTTAGGGCTCCAACCGGAATCAAGTCAAAATCGAGAATCCCTTCTTCTACCAATGGAAGTTGTTCCAAAATGGACCTAGCTTCATCCAAGGAAGCTGTTTCCATGAAGAATATTACACCAGGTCGGTCCTTTCTAAAATAAAAACTACGGATTTTCTCATCGAGATAGAGCTTAACGGTCGCTGCCAGCTCTTCGGGCAGGTGCTGATTCAATTCTGATTCGCTAACTGCTCTTTTCATTTTGTCAATAGCTAAAATTTGCATAAAAAAAGATTTAATGATTAATAAATTAAAATGTATATACAACATGAATAATAAAATTTTTAGATATTGTTAATTTTGGATTCAAATTGCTGGAAACCCTTAAGGTCATACCAACTAAGTACGGCATGGATTTCATCCATGGCGGCTTCCCAAACCGGACGTAGTTGCTCCACCCTCGTTTTTCCTTCCTTGGTGAGATTTAGTTTGGGTCGGTTGGAAGCCCCTGATTTGCTAACATATCCAGAGTTCACCAATCTGACGAGGTTTCTACTGAGCGAGGACCTTTCCAAGGTCAGAAGCTGTGCAATTTGATTTTGCTCTATAGTACCAGTCTTATATAGCGCCATCATAATACTTAACTGGTTTTCGGTAATGTCGGAATTTCCAAGATGTTTTCTATAGATTCCATCCAGCTTTCTGGATAAACTCCTCACCCGAGAACCCAAACAAGATTCGAATGTATAATTCATTTTACGTTGTATATACATCACAAATGTAGTGATTTGTAATTTATCACCAAAAAAACTTTTTAAGGTAGTAGGGCAACAATCCTGAGAGGAGCCCCACTGCCACCTTGTATCTTCATGGGAAGGGCTACAATTTCAAAACCTTTTGCGGGTAGTTGATCTAGGTTGGTCAGATTTTCAAAGGCTGGGATATTTTCTCCCAACAGAATCACGTGACTTTTGAAGTATTGGGATTGTCCATAATCTATGCTCGGCGTATCAATTCCGATGGAACTGATATTCCGATTTTGTACAAGCCATTCTGCTGCTTCTGGAGAGAGTCCAGGAAAATGAAGCAATTTAATGGCATGCTCCCCACGTTCATTGGTGCCAAGGTACTCGACTTTGTTGGGGTAATATTGGGAAAAACCGGTTTGCAACAGGACAATACTTCCATCTGGAATGGTAATTCCCTGTTGGCGCTCCCAATCTTTTAAATCTTCCACGGAAATCAAATAGTCGGGATTATTCAATGCGTTGGATGAAACATCAATTTTGATCGCATCCCCAATGAGCTTGTCCAATGGTATTTGATCCACCGTCTTGCCGCTTTCTGAAAAATGGATTGGGGCATCAATATGGGTGCCGCCATGTTCGGCGGTACTGAAGTTATAGGCGGAATAGTAGTAGCCCTTTTCTGTTTGACCTTCAAAAACGGTATCCATTTCAAATTCCTTGGCGGTAACCCAATAAACCGTTTCGTCGGAGTAAGCATGGGAAAGATCAATAATTGCCTTTTCTGCAGATTGCTGTTGCGCATGCAAGTCAGGTTCAGATTTTGGTCGTTCGTTGCAGGATACCAGAATCCATAGAATCAAAAGATATGTATTATAGCTTTTCATAGCTGACATTTTGGGTCAAGGATGTCAATCCAGACTTTCCACAGTGACATTCCTAAATTTAATCTTTCCCTTTCCAGCTGCTTGAAGGCCTATAAATCCTTCAACCAGGCTATCATCGCGCAGATCCACGGTTAATGTATCGTTGACCCAAACCTGTACGCGATCGTCTTGGTTTTTGATTTTGTAAGTGTTCCATTGGTTCAAGGTAGTCACTTTGGCCAGTGGTACGGCTTTAGTCACTACTGCACCGGTTCTAAAATCCTGGTTGGGATGTAAATCCCAGATATTGATTTCATGACAATCAGCTGCGTCAATGTTGTGCTCCTTGCACCTCAGAAATACTCCTGAATTGATGGTGCTATCTGGATAAAATTCCAACTCCAAACTGAAATCCTTATAAGAATTATTGGTCATAACAAACCCAGACCCCTCCGCACTGGTTCCAACTAGTTCGCCTTTATCAAAGGACCATGTGGCATCACCCTTTTCAAACCAATCGTTCACATTTTCATTGAATAGCTGCTCCTTGCGATTACAGGAAAACAAAAGGAAGGATACTATAACTAGCAAAAAATATGGCTGTTTTTTCATTTAATGATGGGTGTATTTGGTTGGTTGTTATAAGGTTGTAGGGTCATTACACATCGCACCGTAGAAATCCATCCTTGAGCGCTTCAATTTTATCACTCCAGGTGGGGATGAACTCTTGGGCCACATAACCTGTATATCCCGTGTCCAAAATAGCCTTCATGATAGCCGGGTAATACAGTTCTTGTGAATCATCAATTTCATGTCTTCCCGGAACCCCAGCGGTATGGTAATGTCCAAAATACGGGTGGTAGTTCTGAATGCTCCTTATGATATCACCTTCCTGTATCTGCATATGGTAAATATCATACAACAATTTAAAATTGTCACTTCCCAAGTGCTTGCATAGCTCTACCCCCCAAAGCGAACTATCGCACATATAATCTGGATGGTTTACCTGGTTGAATAGTTCCATTTGAATGATGACCCCATGTTTTTCTGCCAAAGGAATAATCTGCGAAAGTCCATCCACGCAATTATGTAATCCCACATAATCGTTCATGCCATTTCGGTTTCCACTGAAACATATAAGATTCGTGTAACCGGCCTCAGCAACTTTCGGAATCATTTCCGTGTAATTCTTAATGAGCACTTCATGGTTTTTGGGGTCGTTCCAACCCTCTTCCAAACTAATTTCTGCTCCATTGCACATGGAACAGTGGATATCATATTTTTTTAGAAGGTGCCAGTCCTTTGGGCCTATTAAATCAATGGCCTTAATGCCCAATCCATTCAAAGTCTTCAGAAAATCCTCCAGGGGAATATCGCCAAAACACCATTGGCAAACACTGTGGTTAATATTGTTTTTTAGTTTGAAGTCTTTGGTGGTTTCCATGTTTTGTGCGTTAACTTTGGTTGTTGCAATACCCGCAGCTCCTACAGCCGTGGTTGCAATAAAATTTCTTCTCTTCATGATGGATGGATTATTGTGGTTAAGATAGTACTTTAGAGATTGATATGGAAATAAGCCCAGACAAACAAAAGCTGTTGGAACTGGCCCATTACAAAATGCCATTTGGCAAGTATAAAGAGCGATATTTAATCGATTTGCCTTTGGCTTATTTGGTGTGGTTCAGGCAGAAAGGCTTTCCAAACGGGAAATTGGGAGAGTACCTTAGCACCACTTTGGATATCAAGGAAAATGGTTTGGAACCCATCATTCGGAAAATCCAAAAAGAATTTCCGGTCGATTGAGTTAGTTTTCTACTAGCAATTCGTACCTTTACACCCCGTAATAGAGTATCCAAATATGTCACAGACAAAGTACATTTTCGTTACGGGAGGGGTAACTTCATCCTTGGGAAAAGGAATTATTGCCGCATCATTGGCCAAACTACTACAGGCCAGAGGTTACCGAACCACCATCCAGAAATTGGACCCCTATATCAATGTTGATCCAGGTACCTTAAATCCGTATGAACACGGGGAATGTTACGTGACCGATGATGGTGCGGAGACCGATTTGGATTTAGGCCATTACGAACGCTTTTTGAACGTTAAGACCTCACAGGCCAACAATGTGACCACAGGTAGAATTTACCAAAGTGTTATTGAAAAGGAACGTAAAGGGGAATTTTTGGGCAAAACGGTTCAGGTGGTCCCGCATATTACCAATGAAATCAAGGAACGTATCCAAATCCTTGGGAAAAGCGGTGATTATGATATTGTAATTACGGAGATAGGTGGAACTGTTGGTGATATTGAGTCACTACCTTATATAGAAGCTGTTAGGCAGTTGCTTTGGGAGCTTGGGGAAAACAACGGGATTGTAGTCCATTTGACGTTGGTGCCCTTCTTGTCGGCTGCTGGAGAGTTGAAGACCAAACCTACCCAGCACTCAGTTAAAACTTTGATGGAAAGTGGTATCAAGGCTGATATCCTGGTCTGCCGAACCGAACATCACATTTCAGATGATATTAAAAGAAAACTGGCTCTTTTTTGCAATGTGAAACAAGAAGCCGTGATTCAATCCATAGATGCGTCCACCATTTATGACGTACCCATGCTGATGCAGGAAGAGGGACTGGACAAAGTGGCCCTTGAGAAATTGGCCCTGCCCAATGATGTGGAACCCGAATTGGGCCAATGGGAACAGTTTCTGCAAAGACACAAAAACCCTAAGCATCAGGTGACCATTGGACTGATAGGGAAATATGTTGAACTTCAAGACTCCTATAAATCCATTCTCGAATCCTTTATCCATGCCGGGGCGGCCAATGAGGTCAAGGTGGTGGTCCGTTCCATACATTCAGAATATTTGTCCGCAACTAATGTGGATAAGAAATTAATGGGACTCGATGGGATTTTGGTAGCTCCAGGTTTTGGTGAAAGAGGAATTGAGGGCAAGATCAAAGCTGTCCAATATGCCCGTGAAAACGACATACCCTTCATGGGCATTTGTTTGGGGATGCAAATGGCGGTTATAGAATTTGCCAGAAATGTATTGGGTTATACCGAAGCCAATTCTACCGAGATGAACCCGGAGTCGCCAGACCCTGTCATCAACTTAATGGAAGAACAGAAAAAGGTGACCAATATGGGAGGTACCATGCGATTGGGAGCTTGGGATTGCGATTTGCAAGAAGGTAGCTTGGTACACGAAGTTTATGGAGAAACCGAAATAGCTGAACGACACCGACATCGATTTGAATTCAACAACGATTACAAAAGTCGGTTGGAGGAGGCTGGATTGAAAGCCACCGGTTTTAACCCAAAGACCGGGTTGGTTGAGGTGATTGAAATTCCGGCACATCCGTGGTTTATTGGAGTGCAGTACCACCCTGAATACAAAAGTACCGTAGCCAATCCCCATCCATTGTTTGTTGGATTTGTAAAGGCGGTTTTGGCGCAAAAACAGCAACAAACTAATGCCAGTTTGGCATAAACTGCGGTTTTGGACATATATTTGCGACCTGAAAAGCGCAGATAAAGATTTTCACTAAATAACTTTCATGGAAGAAAAGAAACTGGACCCCAATTCCATTATTGGATTTGTGTTGATTTTTGGAATACTCATCTTTATGTTTTACCAAAATCAGCCTACCCCTGAAGAATTGGAGGCCCAAAAAGCGGAACAGGAAAAGATTGAGGCGGCTGCCCAACAAGAGGAAGTTGCCCAAGAACCCCAGATAGAGACTCCCGCACCAATCAATACACAAGATTCTACGGCAGTGGCCAACTACAAGAATTCGGTTGGGGCATTTGGATTCACTTCTACCCAAGAGGGAACAACCAAATTGGAAAATGAAGTTTTGTATTTGGAGGTTTCCAATAAGGGAGCACAGATTGTAGAAGCACGGATGAAGAATTTCGTCACCTATGATTCTGTACCTGTATACCTGGTAAAAGACGGCAATGCAAAATTTGCCCTGAATTTTACGTCTGCGGACAATCGTGTTTTAAACACTTCGGACCTTTATTTTGAACCTACACTTTCCAACAATGGGGATAACCAAGTGCTTTCCATGAAAGCCAAGGTGTCCGATAACCAATTTTTGGAATACAGATACGAAATGAAACCCAATGATTATTTGTTGGGCTTTACCATAAGAACCCAAGGGTTGAATGGGGTAATCAATTCTGGAAGACCGATTGACCTGGAATGGGATTTAAAAGGGATACGTCACGGGAAAAGTGTCAAGTATGAAAACCGTTACACCCGTTTGACCTATAATCATGACGAAGGAAAAATCAGTAAGCTTTCTGAGGGTAGTGAATTTGATGAGGAAACGGAGGAAGACATAAAATGGTTGTCTTACAGACAGCATTTCTTTAGCACCATCTTGGCCACAGATACTCATTTTAAAACGGCTGAATTGAGTTCACAAAACTTGGTGGAAGAGGAGAGCAAAGAAACTGAATTCACCAAGATCTATAAGACCAAGGCTCCTTTGGAACTCCAAGGCGGGGAATTATCCATGAATATGCACTGGTACTATGGCCCAACGGATGTTAAAGTACTGGACAAATATGAGGATTTGGGATTGACGGATACCATTCCCTATGGCTGGGGGATTTTTGGTTGGATCAATAGATATGTGTTCACACCCTTTTATAATTTCCTGAGTTCTTTCTTGCCTTATGGTATCGCAATTATTGTGATGACCATTTTGGTTCGATTGGCTTTGTCGCCGGTAACTTATAAGTCCTATCTCTCCCAGGCCAAGATGAAAGTCTTGAAGCCTGAAATCACCGAGATCAACGACAAGTACAAGGACAATGCCATGAAGAAGCAGCAGGAAACCATGAAGCTTTACAATAAGGCTGGGGTAAGTCCGATGAGTGGCTGTATACCCGCTTTGCTGCAGTTGCCGATATTCTATGCACTGTTCATGTTCTTCCCAACTTCTTTTGAGTTGCGACAGAAATCGTTTTTGTGGGCAGAGGATTTGGCGTCTTACGATTCTATTTTTGAATGGTCCACAAACATTCCCGTAATTTCCAGCTTCTATGGAAATCATGTGAGTCTGTTTCCCATATTGGCGTCCATTGCTATTTTCTTCTATATGACTTTGACCACGGGTCAGACGATGCAGATGCAACAACAGCCTGGCATGCCCAACATGAAATTTATCATGTATCTCTCTCCACTGATCATGTTGATTTTCTTCAACAATTATGCGAGTGGATTGAGTTTGTACTATTTCATCTCCAACTTGATTACCATCTTCATTATGTTGGCCATCAAGAACTATATCTTGGATGAGGATAAGATCCATGCACAGATCCAGGAGAACAAAAAGAAGCCGAAAAAGGAAAACAAATTCCAGAAAAAAATGCGGGAGATGATGGAACAGGCCGAAGAGCAAAAGAAAACAGGAAGAAGATAATCCTTCACAAAAAAACAAAAACTCCCCCAAGGTTCTTGGGGGAGCTTTCACCATTGATAGGTATAGTTTGGAAAGATTTGGGACTCCAAAGATGGCACATAAAAGCTGCCCAAAAAATTAATAGTTGTCAAAGCAGGTATTTTGTATGGTAAAAGAGACCTGTTTTGATGTGTCATCGACGAACGGTAAACCCTTATAGATAAAGGAACTCCCTTAAGGTAAATTAAGGGAGTTCTTTTGTAATATTTGACCTACAAAATCTACATCAAAAGATATTTAGTTCATAGTGTCTGGAATCAAGACGGCATCCAAAACATGGATTACTCCATTTATGGCCTGCACGTCCACAGCATCAATTCCTATGCCCATATTTCCAGCTCCATCAGTTACATCTGCAATGTTGCCATTTGTGCCGGGCAGGGTAATGGTGAACGTATCACCTTCCAAGGTGGCCGGCGTTACTGTGTCTCCATTTGGAGTTAAGTCCCCAGAGCGGATATTGGCTCCAGCAATTACATGGTGCTGAAGGACAGGAATCAAATCGGCTTCCTCAGGAATGGCTGCCAATGCATCAAAGGCTGCATTTGTTGGTGCAAACACGGTAAATGGATCGGAGCCATTTCCATCTTGAGCGGATAAAACCGAAACAAAATCAGTGCTAGGGGTCAAATCTGTTAACGCGGTTACCAAAGTTGAGAAATTTGGATCTGCGGTTGCAAAGGTAACCACGGTAGGAAGGTCAATAACCATATCCACAGCATGGATAACCCCATTAGTGGCCACAATATCCGCTATAGCCACTTGGCTCATTCCGTTCAAGGTAACACCGTCATCTGTATTGATATACAAGCTCAATGGCTCATCAGTGTCGAAAGCTGCTGCAGTATTCACATAGGAATTGGACAATCCTGATGAGAATGCGGCCGCGCCTACCACAACATGGTTGGAAAGGATATCATTGATATCGTTGCCATTTGGATTCATGAAGGCATCAAAACCTGTATTGACTGGAGCAAATACGGTGAACACTTCCATTTCATTGGATAACAAATCAGTAAATGTGGTGTTACCTCCATCTGTAAGGGCAGCAACCAAAGAAGTTAAATTTGGATTAGCTACGGCGTGATCTACAATGTTGGGCAATCCTATAACGGCGTCAACAATATGTACAACTCCGTTAAGTGCTTTTACATCGGCGGCTTCAACTGAGGAAACCCCATTGAAGGATACACCATCCGAGGTGTCAAAGAAAATGCTCATTTGCTGATCTCCAGCCCCTGTAGCTAAGGTATTGCTATATCCTGAACCCAATCCTTCCAAATCAGCTTGGTACAACTCCCCTTCCAGAACATGATTCAATAAAACATTTGTGAGCACGTCTACCGGAATATCACCCAAGGCAGCTCCATCCAAGAAGGTTTCAAAGGCTGCATCGCTAGGAGCCAAAACCGTGAATGGGCCTGCACCTCTTAAAACTGTAGGTAGGTCTCCGTTAGCAGCGACCAAGGCTGCAACTAAGTTCTCCAGGTTTTCATTTCCAATGGCCAAATCGGTAATGGGAACCAGTAAAATATCGGCCAATTCGTCCAAAATGGTTTGTGGGAGCAACACCTTATTGATGATGTGTACCACTCCATTGGAAGTTTCCACATTGGCGGTTGTCACCTGGGCATCTGCGTCGGTATCGTCACCAATAAAAACACCTCCATCGGTGGAGACCGTTAGGTTGGAACCTTGCAGAGTGGTTAAGGTTTGTCCATCCGATAAATCTGTGGACATAGCTGCAGTTCCAGAAATAACATGATAGGTGAGAATCGTAGCCAACAGATCTTGCAGTTGTTCAGAGTTGAAATCATCCAAGGAATCAAATCCGTCCAATTGGGCCAAAAGATCTGCAAAGGCAGCATTGGTAGGTGCGAAGACCGTGAAAGGCCCATCACCACTTAAAGCACTAATTAGATCATTATTGGCACTTTCATCGGCTTTTTGTATGGCACTTACCAAGCTGCTTAAATCTGCAGTGGCCTGAGCAGCTTCAACAATGTTGGTGGTCTCTTCAGGTGGTGGATTCATGACTCCGTTGTCATCTTCCTCACAGGAAGTAAAGATCAATACGAAAATTAACAAGGTCAATTTTGAAAAATTAATTAGTGCTTTCATGGGTAAAATTTTTGATTATACATTTTGTTTAATAAAACAAAGATTTAATTAAACATTGTAAATATATAAAATGTTTAATGTTTTTTATTAAAAGTTTAACAAAAAATATTCTTGGGTATATGGATTTCACCATTTTTCTTACAAAATCACCAATAAAAAAGGGTGAATCGACCTAAAAAGGAAATATTTGGAACCTATTTATAGAGATTTCCCTTTTTTAGTTAGGGAACCTTCTTTAGACCTATTTTTGAAAAATTGGCATTTCTTAGTGAAACAACAATTGTAATTATGTTTAATAATAGAGGTTAAAAACTTAGTCAAATTATGCAATGAACAAATTAATTTGGCCAAGTATACAATTGAAATGGCGTTATGATTTGTCGCAACTTGATACTACCACTAAAGTGCAATTTGTAACTATTACCGAATTGTAACGACCTAGCGTCAATGTTTCTCATTTTGTATTTTTGCACACGTAATTCAATAGGATGAAAAAAGTTGTAGTAGGACTTTCTGGTGGAGTGGATTCCAGCGTTACAGCCTATCTTCTAAAGGAACAGGGGTATGATGTTATTGGCCTGTTCATGAAGAATTGGCACGACGATAGTGTTACCATTTCCGAGGAATGCCCATGGTTGGAGGATAGCAATGATGCCCTGATTGTTGCGGAGAAGCTGGGAATACCGTTCCAAACTGTTGATTTAAGTGCGGAATACAAGGAGCGTATCGTGGATTATATGTTCAATGAATATGAACGAGGGCGTACTCCTAATCCAGATGTACTTTGCAATAGGGAGATCAAGTTTGATGTTTTCCTAAAAATCGCATTACAGCTGGGTGCCGACTATGTGGCTACCGGACATTATTGTCGCAAAGGGATTATAGAAAATGAAGATGGTACCAAAACATATCAATTGTTAGCTGGTGTGGACAATAACAAGGATCAGTCTTATTTTTTGTGCCAACTTTCCCAAGATCAATTGGCTAAAACCTTGTTTCCGATTGGGGAACTTACCAAACCAGAGGTAAGACAGATCGCTTCGGAAAACAATTTGATCACGGCGGACAAAAAAGATTCTCAAGGACTTTGCTTTATCGGGAAGGTGCATCTACCTGAGTTTTTGCAACAGAAGTTGAAACCCAAAAAGGGAGTCATCGTTGAAGTTCCGGATGATGCAGACCAATATAGCCATGGAACCCCATCGTTCAATAACAAAAGAGAAGAGTTGGCTTTTCAAGCGGAAAAACCATCTTATTCCGTGACGGATGGCAAGGTAGTGGGTGAACACCAGGGAGCACATTATTTTACTATAGGACAACGCAAGGGACTCAATGTGGGTGGAACCAAGGAGCCTTTGTTCGTAATAGAAACGGATGTGGACGCGAATGTCATTTTTACGGGACAAGGAAAATCCCATCCAGGGTTATACAGAAGCACCTTGTTCGTCAAGAACGATGAGTTGCACTGGGTACGCCTAGATTTGGCATTGAAGGTGGATGAAACCATGGAGGTCATGGCAAGAATCCGTTATAGACAGCCTTTACAACAAGCCACGCTTTATAAAACGGATAACGGTCTTTACGTTGATTTCAAGGACAAACAATCCGCAATAACCGAAGGGCAGTTTGTTGCTTGGTATATAAAAGACGAACTTGTGGGTTCAGGAGTTATCTCATGATTATGGATCCCAGCAGAATCACCCAACTTTTTGGTGTTAAATATCCCATTGTTCAAGGTGGCATGATTTGGACCAGCGGCTGGCGATTGGCATCCGCAGTGTCCAATGCCGGTGGGTTGGGACTGTTAGGGGCAGGTAGCATGTATCCCGAAGTACTCAAGGAACATATTGCCAAATACCAACAGGCTACGGACAAGCCGTTTGGTGTAAATGTTCCTATGCTTTACCCCAACATTGAGGAAATCATGGACATCATTGTTCAATCCGGGGTCAAAATTGTTTTTACCTCCGCGGGAAACCCAAAGACCTGGACCACCTTTTTGAAAGGAAATGGGATCACCGTTGTGCATGTGGTCAGTAGTGTGAAGTTCGCCTTAAAAGCACAAGAGGCCGGTGTAGATGCCATAGTGGCCGAAGGCTTTGAAGCAGGGGGGCACAATGGAAGGGATGAGACCACTACCATGGTGCTCATTCCGTCAGTAAGGGAAAAAGTGGAGATTCCATTAATTGCTGCAGGAGGGATAGCCACAGGCAAGTCCATGTTGGCAGCTATGGTTTTGGGTGCAGATGGAGTGCAAGTTGGAAGCCGTTTCGCAGCTAGCGATGAGGGATCTGCCCATGCCATGTTCAAGGATTATATTGTAAATGCTAAAGAAGGCGATACCCAACTTACCTTAAAGGAATTGGCTCCGGTTCGCTTGTTGAAGAACAAGTTTTACAATGATGTTCAACAAGCTTACGCCAATGGAGCTACCGCTGAAGAATTAAAACAACTCCTGGGTCGTGCCAGGGCCAAAAAGGGAATGTTTGAAGGGGATATGGAAGAAGGCGAATTGGAAATTGGTCAGGTATCCGGGCTAATTCATGAGATTCTACCGGCGGAAGTCATAATCAAGAATATGATGGAGGAATACGGGGCTGCCATCCAAGATGTCAAGGGACTTTAGGGCCATCAAATCGATAATTTTCCCTACTTTTACTGGGTAATGAGAACACTAATCCCCACATTAGTCGTGTTCCTTTTTGCATCACAAATGCATGCACAACTGGAGCGGGACAAAGTACTTCATTTTGTAGGTGGCGGGCTTTTTGGCCTAGCTGGCGCAGGTATAGCTAAACATGCATCAGATGGAAATCGGGTTTGGACGTTCGTTGGAGCGGTGGCTGGTAGTGCCTTGGTTGGTGTGGCGAAGGAAGCCATAGATTCCGGTCAACAAGACAACGCTTGGGACAATGAGGATTTATTGGCAACGGTTTTGGGAGGTGTGACGGTTGGGGTGTCCATTGAACTGTTCTCAAAGAAGCGAAATAAAAGACGGCCCATGGGAAGTTTGACCACCCAAACTTTTGATCCCGAAGATTTCCAGGTGAACACTAAAGCTTACCAGTACGTTGACTCGGATTCCCCGTTACCAACCATTAATGCCCTTGGGTTTAATGCACCAGGGGAGATTTATCTAGAGTAACCCTCGAGCTTTTATCTCCAAATATTTGTTGATTGTGTTGATGGTCAAACTTTCAGGCTTGGTCAATATGGTTTGGATACCATACTGCTGCAATTCTTTTTGCATTAACCTTTTTTCCAAAGAGAACTTTTCCGCAATGGTCTTGTGGTAAATGGTCTGCAGATCTTCGGCATCTGTGGAGATTAGGGCTTCCAGCTCCGTGTTTTCAAAGAAGATGACCACAAGCACATGTTTTTTGGCTATGGCCAAAAGGAAGGGCAGTTGTCTTTTTAAGGCTGATATATGCTCAAAGTTGGTGTAAAGCAGCAACAAACTTCGCTGGTTGACTTTTCTTTTGATATGCGCATAAAGCAGACCAAAATCGGAATCTGTAAACTCGGTGGTAATGTTATAAAGCTTTTCCAGAATGGTGTTCAAGTGCGATATTTTTTGCACGGCGGGAACAAAGGTTTCTATGTTTTTGGAAAACGTGAGCATCCCTGTTTTATCGTTCCGTTTTAGGGCCACATTTGAAAATGCAAGGGTTGAATTGATGGCATAATCCAATAGTTTAAGACCATCAAAGGGCATTTTCATAACCCTGCCCGTATCGATAATGGAGTAAATGGGTTGGGACTTTTCGTCCTGGTATTGGTTCACCATCAACTGGTTTTTCTTGGCGGTCGCCTTCCAGTTTATGGTTCTGATATCATCACCTTTGATGTACTCTTTGATCTGTTCAAATTCCTGGGTATGTCCTATTCTCCTAATCTTTTTCAATCCAATTTCAGACAGGCGATTATTGATGGCCAAAAAATCATATTGCTGCATTTGAATGATGGAAGGGTATACTGGAACCATCTGGTCTTTTTGGAACACAAAACGCCTTTTTACCATTTGCAGCGGGGAAGAAGCATATACATTAAGGTTCCCAAAGACATATTCTCCACGTTCCACGGGTCGCACTGAGTAATCAAAGGTGTGGTTTTCATTCTTATTCAGAAATGCTTCGTATGCAAAATCCCGTTTTTGGAACTGGACAGGAAGTTCGTCAATGACCACTATACCGGTCTTAAACGGATATTTGGAGGTCAACTGAACTGCGAGCAGATTTTCATCGCTGTTGGAAAGTTTTTGGGGAAGTTCTCTTTGCGCCCTTATGGCATCGCCCGTGGCAAACAACAAATAACAATCCAGAAAGAACAAAGCCAACAACCCATATACCAACAACCAGGCAATAGGGTATACACTGGGTACCCAATAGGAAATCACAAAACAGGCCGCCAAAATTGCGATGTACCAAAAAAATCGGTTATGAATGTAAAACGACCTAAGAATACGCATGTCTATCTTGGGATTTCAACGGATTCCATGATCATATTGATCACATTTTCAGTGGTCATTCCTTCCATTTCCCTTTCAGGAGTGAGAATGACCCTATGGTTCAGTACGGGAACAAGCGCTTTTTTGACATCTTCGGGAATCACAAAATCTCTGCCGGATATAGCCGCAAAAGCCTTGGATGCCGCCAAGGTGGCTATGGATGCCCTAGGTGAGGCACCTAAATAAAGATGCGGATGGTTTCTTGTATTGGTAATGATGTTGGCAATGTAGTTGATGATTTTTTCCTCAACGATTACACCATGGATGTTCTTTTTGAACTCTGCCAATTTTTTTGCCGCCAATACCGCATTTACCTGATCCTGGGGCTTTTCTCCCTTGCGTTCATGATGCCCTAGGATGATTTGCACCTCCTCTTCAACGGAAGGGTAATCAATCTTGATCTTAAATAAAAAACGATCCAATTGGGCTTCAGGGAGTGCATAGGTGCCCTCTTGCTCAATGGGGTTTTGCGTGGCCAGCACCATAAAGGGTTCGGCCATTTTATAGGTGGTGCCATCAACCGTGGCTTGGCGTTCCTCCATGGTTTCAAAAAGGGCTGCCTGGGTTTTGGCGGGTGCCCTATTGATTTCATCAATTAAGATGATATTGGAGAAGATAGGCCCCTTTTTAAATTCAAACTCTGAATTTTGGACATTGAATACCGAGGTTCCCAAGATATCACTCGGCATTAAATCCGGGGTAAATTGTATCCTGCTAAAACCGGTCTTTAAAGTCTTTGCAAACAATTTGGCCGTGATGGTCTTCGCAATGCCAGGCACCCCTTCAATCAAGGCATGCCCGTCTACCAAAAGGGATACAATAAGGAGGTCCATAAAATTTTGTTGGCCCACAATGACTTGGGAGAGCTCTTCCTTAATATGTGAAACCGTATTTTTTAGCTCCTCTAATGGAACCCGGCTGTCAAAGTTCAAATCGTTATTTTCCATCAACTTTTGCTTTAAATGCTTCTATTTTTTTATTCAGTTCTTCAAGTTCTGTATCCGATATTTGGGCTTTGCCCTGCAGCTTTTCTATCAGCTTAAACAATTTTTGAACATCCGCTGGGTCGTTGTTGCTACGTATGGCCAATCGATTGAGAAATGCCTCGTCCTGGTTTTGCGTGGAGATATGCAATCGCGTACGGATATAGTCCAAAAAGTAGGCAATTTTATGTGTTGTTATTTGTTTTTGTTCTCCATTTTCAAAGTACATGTCGGCAATGGTTCGCGTAAATGCCAAGGTTTGATTTTTTAAAGGGGTAACAATGGGGATGGCCCGTTGTTTTCTCTTTCCTTCAAAAATGACATAAACCAAGGCCCCAATAAGGACTAAATAATAGGCCCATTTGAATTCCTTGGTATTTAGGAACAGGTACATGGGAGAGGTATAAAAAGACTTCCCTGATTTGTAATGGTTGTCCATTAAAATAGTGCCGCTTGTTGGCAGATAGGACAACAGCCCTGCGGTATAATCTCTATGTTCATCCTTTAGGATGAAATAGTTGGTGAATGCTTCTGGAAAGGTGGAAAGCACTATAGTACCCTGGCCAAATGGCTGTTTTATGGCGTTGATTCCCTTGGAAGTGGTTTGGACACTGTCCGCATTTTTTCGAACCTCCCCCAACACCACGGTATTTAAGGTATCTATTTTACCAAAAGTTCGTGCGTTGTAGTTCTTGCTAAACGATATCTCTTTGGCTGCAAGCTTGGGGTTCACCAATTTATAGTGAAACTCCGGCTCCAGGTCTTCGGTGCTATAGAGGTATTCCTCTTCCAGGTGCAAGGTATCCAAAAGCTTCTCATCAAATCCTTTGGAGGCCACAAACAAGGTATTTCCTTGATCCACCCAATCCAACAGCGTGTTCAGTTCAGAATCTCCAAAATACACAGACTCATTTACAAAAAAATATGCTCCTGCCACATCTGCCCTGTTTTGCAAGAATTCAAATGGGGGTCTGGTCACTTGCAGTATGCGCTCCGGATAAAAACCCTCCATGAGTTCGTTGAGCACATAAGTCCCATAGGGTATTTTATGATGGGTTACGTAAGACGGAAACCAATTCACCTTTTTTGGTTTGTTATACTCCAAAAGTAGCAGAAGCCCTACTGTGATAATACTGATGATGATATATGCCCTTCCCTTCTTAAACATCTGTGGCAATGGCATTTTTTAAGGTTACAAATACTTGTTCAGCCTTGGTATATCGGTCTTGATCTATGTTGAACTCTCCATACCAAATATAATCGTAGAGCAAGGTGGCCCTACTAAAAGGGGTCTTCAACTGGCTATTGGAAAGCTCTGCAATATAGTCGTCGTTGGTTTTTTGCAACTGCCATTCAATGAGTTCCCTTTCTGTCAACAGTTTCAGGATAAAGAGGTAATAATAGCGAATGGCCAAACGATAATTATTCTGGGCAAGGGCATCCCTGATTAGTTGTTGGATATCCTCTGTTTTGATAATGCGTTCTTCTTCGGAAAGGGAAACAATATTTGGGTTTTTCTGGGTATATATCAACGAACGGGTATTCGCCTTAACAAAAAATCCAATGATCAGAAACAATAGAATCCCAAGTAAAATGTAGGGAAGTATCTGAAGGAAGGAAGCCACGGCACCTACGGCTGCCTCCACTCCAAAAAGCCATTCAAAAATTTGAAGTAGGATGTTGTACATCCAATCTTTGAAATTGTCCCACCCGCTGTTATCGGTTTTGATAATTTCATAATTGAAGGCTTCGTCCTCCAAGAAAGGTTTCAGATGCTCTTCTGAAATTTCAAGTGGAACAATGTTGGCATCGTCATGTTTTACCAACGTATCGTTTTGCCCAAACGTTAGGATGCAAATCGACAAAAACACCACAAAAACTATCCACTTCTGCATTTATCCCTCAGCTGATTTTCCCAAATTATCTATGCGCTCATAGGTTCCCGTAAAGTTTTTCTTTTCGTTAAGGTTAAAGTAAATAAGTACTCCTGCAACCAAAGTGATGATATTCAACAAGAACTGCACGGAAACGGACAGCAAATTCAACAGAATATAAATTGGATCAAAAATACCGCCGGTTAAGGCAACTGGATCTGTCTCCCCGGCCATAGTGCCCATTTTCACCATCATATAGATATAGGCGGGAATGCTAAAAGCATAACTGGCGATTCCAACTATGATTCCGATAACAAAAAAGGTGATGAACGTAATCCACCAGTTGTCCTTGATCAAGGTAAAACTGTATCCGTAGGCTTCGCTTACCCCTTTCTGGTTAAAGACCATAACACTAAAGGACAGTGCAAGAATAGGATAGAGGTAAATGCCAGGGATGATACAAAAAACAAATCCTACCATTATGGACAATCCAACCAAAAGTCCCAGACCTATAAAACTCCAGAAGTGTGTGTATACATTTTTCTTGATTTCCTCAAAGTTGATGACCCCTTTGTTGTTAGCATAGGATTTGATATAGAACAGCACAGTGGCCTGCGCCATCACATAGGCCGCAATAATGGCCAGAAAAAAGATAAAAAATACCAACACCATCATGATGGGATTGAAAAAATCGTTGGAGGTCTCCACGCTAAAGGAGAACATATCCCCGATAAAGTAATAGTAGAATCCTAGGGAGATCAACATCACCAATAGATAGGGGCCAACAATCTTTAAAATGGTACCAAAAAAAGGTTGGAATTGGTTTCGGATAAAACCGAAGGTATCCGATAAGATTTCCCCCAGTTCCCGTTGTTTTTTAAACTCAATGTACTGTTGCATGCTTTGCTTTTCGTTTGAATTGGTTAGGATATATGATATAGTAAAATACGATAAGGAATAAAGAACTTGCAATGATCAAAATGGCCAACCAGTCGGGCATTTCGGTATGGCGGGTTACATAGCCCTCCAAAAAACCCGCTAGAATAAAGAACGGTACTGTGCTGATCATAATTTTTAATCCATTTTTCACGCCTCGTTTAAAGGATTCCATGCGGGTATAGGTACCTGGAAAAAGCATCCCGTTGCCCATGACCAAACCTGCACATCCTGCTATAATAATCACGGAAATCTCGATGGTACCATGAATCCAAATGGTGCGAACGGACTCCCATAAGAGGCCCTTTTCGTAAAAAAAGTACTGGAAGCTGCCCAACATGATTCCGTTTTGCAACATGATGATCAAGGTGCCGATGCCCAACAAAATTCCCAAGGCGAAGGCGTAGACCGCTACTTTTATATTATTGATGGTAATCCCCAAAAACATATTGAACTCTCCTTGTTCTTTGTAGACTGCCATGGGATCACCCTTCTCAATATTTTCCAAGGTCATGTTCACATAGCCATCCCCCAAAATGGAGCGGACAAAATCCCCTTCATTGGCCGATGAAAAGGCTCCTACGAAGGAGAAAAAAGCAAAAACCAAAAAAGAAATCAACAATTCTCGGTGATGCTGGTAAAACATGGATGGAAATTCAGTTTTCCAAAAGCCCACAATACGGTTCTTGGATTCCCGTTTGGTCTTATATATTTTCTGATGTGCCTGTGAGGCCAGAGCATTGAGGTACAACTCGGTATTGCTCTTGGGATAAAAAGTTTTGGCGTAGCTAAGATGATCTGTGATTTCAATGTAGAGGTCGGATAGCTTATCTGGAGTCAGCCGATCTTGATTGTTCAAGACATTTTCAAAAGCGATCCATTTGTCCTTATTTTGCTTAACAAAAGCAGCCTCTCGCATTAAATTTGGTTTGTAAGTAAAGAAACTAAAATATGGATCAATTTCAAATAGAAACGGCCCAAAATATAAGTATCACCCAAAACACTTCCAACCTTGGGGAGCGCATGCTGGCCTATATAATAGACAGCTTTGTGATTGGTGTCTATACCATTTTGGTCTTTATTCTTTTAGGATCCCTGGACATGGATTTGTTTGACCAATGGGCTTACTATTTAGTGATGAGTATTCCTGCTTTTTTGTACTATCTTTTGTTTGAGACTTTCTCCGACGGCAAGACCATAGGAAAAGGATTGATGTCCCTACGCGTGGTAAAACTGGATGGTTCCAAACCTAGTTTTGCCAACTATTTTGTACGTTGGGTATTACGAATTATCGATGTGGTGCTGACTTCTGGTGGAGGAGCTGTGCTGACCATACTGATTCGAGGCAAAGGACAACGATTGGGAGATATTGCGGCAGGTACTACGGTCATCAGTGAAAAAAAGAAAGTATCCCTAAAAGATACCTTGCTGCGCGAGCTGCCAAAGGACTATAAACCCCAATTTCCACAGGTTACCGTTTTTAAGGATTCCGAGATACAGACCATTAAAGAACTGTACGATAAATCCAAGCTTAACGGAGATCATAACGTTATTGTTTCCTTGGATAAGAAGATTAAGGAGGTCACAGGGATTCAGACCACTTTGCACCCCATCCAATTTGTGGATGAGGTCATCAAGGATTACAATTACTACACTCAAAAAATGTAATCGTGTTTTATCAGACCATAGATATTTTAGGTACCGTTGCTTTTGCCATTTCTGGAGTTTTGGTGGCCATGGACAAGAAATTGGACTTGTTTGGGGTATTGATCATTGCTTTTGTAACGGCCATTGGCGGAGGAACCCTTCGGGATTTGCTCATTGGAAATACACCTGTGGTCTGGATGCGTGATCTAACCTATGTTACAACAATTTTCATCAGTGTGGTGTTTGGGATACTATTTGTAAACCAACTAAAATACTTACGACGCTCCCTATTTTTGTTTGATACCATTGGGATTGGACTTTTTACCATGATTGGGGTGGAGAAGGGGTTACAAGCTGAGCTTTCCCCTGTAATGTGCGTTGCCCTGGGAACCATGACCGCTAGCTTTGGAGGGGTAATTAGGGATATGCTTTGCAACGAAATTCCAGTAATCTTTAGGAAAGAAATCTATGCCACGGCCTGCATTTTAGGAGGCGCCAGCTACTTCTTGTTTACCCAATTTCCCATCAAAGAAAATTACGCTTATATAGCGGCAATAGTGGTGGTGATCAGTTTACGTTTATTGGCTGTCCGCTTTGGGATAAGTCTTCCCAATATTTACAAAAAGACCTAGGGATTATAGTACCTCGGCCTTTAGGATATAGACATTTTGCCAAGGCCAATCGCCATCACCCACTGGAACGTTGTTAATGGCGTCCACTACATCCATCCCATCTATGACCTTTCCGAAGGGTGTATACGAGCCATCCAAATGGTAGCTACCTGGTTTGGTGACCACAATAAAAAACTCATAGGGTGAGGCCAACTTATGCGGATTGTGTCGTTCACTACTGGGCATTGAAATGGTGCCTCGGTGATGCTTGTGTCCTTTTCTGGTGTCAGGGGGAAGCAAATATCTGCCAATCAATCTTCTTTTCTTGGCAGTTTTCGTATCATCAGAATTCCCACCTTGAATAATAAAATCCTTGACAACCCTATGGAATTGGGTATTGTCAAAATAGCCTTTCTTGCTCAGATAGATGAAGTTGGCTTTGTGGTAGGGTACATTGTCGTACAGTTGAATGGTAAAACTGCCCATGCTTGTGGTCAATCGCACCTTATCTTCCTTAAGTTCCTTGGCGTAATTGAAAAAGAAATCAATGGCATTTTCCTCGTCAAGTACAAAGGCCTCTTCTTCCTTTTCCCCTGAAGTTTCAGGAATGGGTTCTGCCGGAATTGAATCCGTTTTCACCACATTTTCCTCGGTCTTTGAAGCTTCTTTTTTTGGAGCATCACCACAAGCGACGAGAAAAAATAGTGGTATAATTGCAATGAACTTTGAGGGTTTGGTCAACATGGATTTTAACGAATTTTATCATCAAGCTTTAAAAATAAAGAATCTACCACTTCCCGGAGAGGAATCACATCATAAAATGTCTCCATTGATGCGTGTCCAGTGGTTGAAGTCCAATGACATCAAAAAAAGGAATCCCAAGCAAGCAGCGGTAATGGCCTTGTTTTATCCAGATGCCAAGCAAAGCACCAACATGTTGCTGATTCTTAGAAAAGCATATGAGGGTGTTCACTCCAATCAGATTGGATTTCCAGGAGGCAAGGTAGAGGATGGGGATGCTAATTTGAAGGAAACGGCCCTTCGCGAGACTTTTGAGGAAGTAGGCGTGCCTCCTGAATCTGTGGAGGTGATAAAGGAGTTGAGTGAATTATATATTCCACCTAGCAATTTTATGGTGAGACCGTTTCTGGGTTTTTATACCAAACCAAGTCCATTTATAATCCAGCAAAGCGAGGTTGAGGCGCTGGTGGAGGTAAATCTGTACGATTTTCTGGACAAGAAAAATCGGATTGAAGAAACCTTGAGTACTTCGTACGCCAAAAGCATCAATGTACCTGCTTATAAATTAAATGGTTATACCGTTTGGGGCGCTACAGCCATGATGCTTAGTGAGATTCAGCAGCTACTGGAGGAAGTGCTTTAACGGCTATTTTGTAAATTAGCCCCCAACAGTAAGCGCATGGGTCTCTTCAAGAAAAATCCTTTTGGTCACATTTTATTCTTAAAACGTTGGTTGATCCGTGTTGCCGGAATGATGACCCATCAGCGATATAAAGGATTTAACACATTGGAAATTGAGGGTTCCCAAATCATCAGGGATTTACCGGATACCAATGTGCTGTTTGTAAGCAATCATCAAACCTATTTTGCGGATGTTGTGGCCATGTTCCACGTATTTAATGCCAGTCTAAAGGGGAGGGATGATTCCATCAAAAATTTGGGTTACCTCTGGAATCCGAAGTTGAACATTTACTATGTGGCGGCCAAGGAAACCATGAAAAAAAGTCTGCTCACCAAAATATTGGCCTATGCAGGATCTATCAGTATTGAGCGTACCTGGCGGGCAGATGGACAAGATGTGAACCGTCATGTAAAGTTCAGCGATATCAGCAATATTGCCCGTGCGTTGGATGACGGCTGGGTGATTACCTTTCCGCAAGGGACCACCACACCCTGGAAGCCCTTAAGAAAAGGAACAGCGCATATCATAAAAAGGTACAAGCCTGTTGTGGTTCCTGTTGTAATTGATGGATTTCGAAGGTCTTTTGATAAAAAAGGATTGCGGGTAAAGAAAAAGGGCATTTTGCAGTCTATGCAAATCAAAGCTCCTTTGGAAATAGACTACGATAATGAATCCATTGATTCCATTTTGGAAAAATTGGAATATGCCATTGAGCAACATCCATCTTTTTTAAAGGTGATTTCCAAAGAGGAGTTGGCGGCTTATGAGGCCGACCATCAAAAGCGCAGATACAGTTATCGAGGGGATTAGACCTCCAGTTTTTGCAATTCCCTAAAGTTTTTCCGCAATTTTCGGGTAAGAAGGCCATACAAAAGGAAATATATTCCGCCAAACAGGGCCGTGACCACAATTCCGACCACAGCGAATACGGCCATGATCATAAATTTCATCCGCTCCATTGACATATCTTCAATATTGCCATCAAGGTTCAATGCTTCAACAACATTGTCACTAAAGTAAATGCCCACTACCATGATAGCAAAGGTCAATAGTACCATGGATAAAGAGAAGATCACATAGTGCTTCACGGTTTTTCGGGTTCGCAGAATTTTGGAAGTCAATTTTTTGGCACTGTCCAAAACCGAGATTTCGCGGTATCGCTTGTAAAATTGGTAGATAAAATAGAAAACGACCAAATATTGGACTATGCTAACCACCAAAACCACTTTGGAGAGCCCTAAATTGGAATACATATCCAAAGAACTATTCCGCATAGATGGTGCGAGATAGAGTAGGTGGGGGATTATAAATTCAATGATGCTGATATAAAATATCCATTTGACAATGGAAGAGGATTTCTTCCAGATCATGGTATGTATTTCATCGTAGGACAGTTTAGGAAGATGTTCATCCTTTTTCTGCCAGTCTTTTTTTAAGAGTTCCAATTCATCCATCATAGGTTAGGGATTTAATATGGTTCTTAGCTTATTTTTGACCCGGTTCATTTTAACCCTTGCGTTCACTTCGGTAATTCCCAGTGTTTCAGAAATCTCGGCGTAGTCCTTGTCTTCTAAATAAAGAAATACCAGGGCCTTGTCAATATCTCCCAACTGTTTAACTGCCTTGTACATTAATTTGAGCTGCTGCTCCTGGGTATCGTCATATTCGTCGGCCTTAATCTTAAAAATTACCGAATCGTAGTCCTGCGTTTGCACTTTCTTTTTGGATTTCCGATACAAGGTGATGGCGGTGTTCAGGGCTACACGGTACATCCAAGTACTGAACTTGGCATCACCTCGAAACTTTGGATAAGCCTTCCACAATTGTATGGTAATCTCCTGGAAAAGATCGTTGTGGGAATCCCTATCATTGGTATAGAGACTACATACTTTATGAACAATATTTTGATTGTTCTCAAGCTCCGTCACAAAACGATGTTCCAGTTCTTTGTTCACTCAGGTTGGTTGTTTGACTAATTGGTAGGCGTTAGATCACTTTTGTTACGATCTTTTTCTGGATTTGTTCATTTCCGATAATCCAGGGCAGGCGGACGGTCTCCCAAAAGTGGAATATATTTGAAGTCCTTTCCTCTTCTTTCTTCCAATTCAGCTTTGGCTTTGGCTACGGTATCCGGGTTTTCCAGAAGATCTATGGCTGTGAGCGATAGTGCTTTGGCAGCGACCATCATTCCCTTATTTCCTATAGATGTCCCACCCGCAGCTACAGCCTGCCAGCTATGTGCAGGTGTTCCAGGAACCCAGGTGGCGGCACTCATACCCACTGTGGGAACGGTAAAACTTACATCACCAACATCTGTGGATCCGTATGCGCGAGCCTCTTCTTTATAGGCCTGTACATCAAACGCTCGAGCCTCATCCAATTGATCAAATCCAAGACTTTTGGAGATTTTCTCGGCAAACACCTTTTCCTCATCCGTATAACGGATGCCTCCAATTTTGGAAAGATTTTCATGCATCAACTTTTGAAGTGTCAGGTTGGGTAGCAGTTCGTGGGTTCCCCCTATCATTTCGTAATCCATGGTGGTTCCTGTTCCCAAGGCAGCTCCTTCGGCAGCCTTCACAATTCGGTCAAAGATATCGATGACCACATCTCGACTATTGTGACGGGCATAGTAATAGACTTCGGCAAAATTGGGCACCACATTGGGAGCCTTGCCTCCATCCGTAATTACGTAGTGGATTCGGGCTTCCTGCGGAATGTGTTCCCGCATCATGTTCACCATAATATTCATGGCTTCAACCCCATCCAAAGCAGAGCGTCCTCTTTCAGGGGCACCAGCTGCGTGGGCCGAGGTTCCGTAAAATCTGAATTTGGCAGATTTATTGGCCAATGCTGCGCCTGCACTGGCGGCATTCTGGGAACCGGGATGCCAATGAAGTGCTACATCCACGTCATTAAAAAGCCCTTCGCGAACCATATATACCTTACCAGAACCTCCTTCTTCCGCTGGACAGCCATAGAAGCGGATGGTTCCTTGTTTTTTGGATTTTTTCAGCCAATTTTTGGCTTCAATGGCCGCTGCGGTAGACGCCGTACCAAACAAATGGTGTCCGCAAGCATGTCCTGCAGCAGCGTTGGCCGATTTTTTTTCTGCAACCGCCTGTTGCGACAGACCGGGTAGTGCATCATATTCGCCCAAAATAGCTATAACGGGATAGCCGGAACCATATTCGGCAACAAAAGCAGTAGGAATTCCCGCTACGCCCTTGGTAATGGAAAAGCCTTCATCCTCCAAGGTCTCTTGTAATAAGGCAGAACTTTTATATTCCAAATAGCCCATTTCGGCCAATTGCCAGATTTCTTGGGCAATTTCCCCATATTTTTTGGATTTGGAATCCAAGGATTTAACGACGGATTCTTCATTTTTTTGGGATAGGGCGGTATGTATGCACAAGATGCCCGCAATAGCAAACAGGATTGATTTTTTCATTAGGATAGCTGTTTCGTTAGTCAAGATTTAAAGATAGCAAAAAACCTTTCCAAACATGATTTTAGCCATAGGGTATTATGTAAATTTGCGGCTATGTCCAGCATGAATATTCCACAGTCCAATCTCCCGAGGATTATTATAATAGGGGGTGGTTTTGGCGGTATAGCCTTGGCCAAAAAACTAGCGAAAAAAGATGTCCAGGTGGTGCTGTTGGACAAACACAATTATCACAATTTCCAACCGCTTCTATATCAGGTTTCTACTGGAGGACTGGAGCCAGATTCCATTGCTTACCCAATTCGGAAAGTGTTGCAGGGATACCCCAATTTTTATTTTCGCTTGGCCGAAGTAGTTCAAATCGATACTGAAAATCGTAGGATTCACACCAACATTGGCCCTATCCATTACGACTATTTGGTGGTGGCCACAGGTTCCGAGACCAATTTTTTCGGGAACAAGAACATTGAGGAAAAAGCAATGGCCATGAAGACCATCCCGCAATCCTTGAATTTAAGAAGCTTGATCCTCGAGAATTTTGAACAGGCCTTGCTCACAGATGACCTTCATGAAAGGGATGCCCTTATGAATTTTGTTATTGTGGGTGGTGGACCCACAGGGGTGGAATTGGCAGGCGCATTGGCTGAAATCAAAAAAGGGATTTTGCCTAAGGATTATCCTGATTTGGATACCCGTAGGGCACAAATCAATTTGGTGCAAGGAGGTAATCGGATTTTGCCGGCCATGAGTGAAATTGCTTCCCAAAAGGCAGAAAAATTTCTTGAAAAACTGGGTGTCAATGTTTGGAAAAACATCCGAGTGACCGATTATGATGGGAACTTCATTACTACGAACACCGATATCACCTTTGAGGCCGCAACCTTGGTTTGGGCCGCTGGGGTAAAAGCGTTGAGTATTAAAGGATTGGATGCCAAGGAACTGCTTTCACGCGGGAATCGCTTAGTGGTGAATGAATTTAACCAAGTGCTTGGACACAATGAAATTTTCGCCATTGGCGATGTGGCCCATATGGAAACCGAGGCTTTTCCCAATGGGCATCCCATGATGGCTCAGCCCGCCATACAACAAGGACAAAATCTTGGAGGCAATTTGATTCGATTGCTGGAAAACAAGCCTATGAAACCATTTACCTATAAGGATAAAGGTAGTATGGCCACGGTAGGGAGAAACAAGGCAGTTGCCGATTTAAAGCGATTCAGGTTCCAAGGGGTGTTTGCTTGGTTTGTCTGGATGTTTGTACACCTGTTTTTCTTGATAGGTTTCCGAAACAGGGTCGTAGTTTTCATCAATTGGGTATACAATTATATTCGTTTTGACCGGGAGGCTCGACTGATTATAAGGCCTTTCAAAAAAAGATATCAAGATTTCTCCTCAACTTCTGACTGAGTGATCTCGTCCTCTTTCTTGTTTCTGGGATGATGTTCAACAAGCACCTCATGCAAGTGTTTCCGATTTACATGCATGTAGACTTCTGTGGTGGTAATGCTCTCATGACCCAGCATTTGTTGAATGGCTCGGAGGTCAGCTCCACCTTCTAGCAGATGCGTGGCAAAAGAGTGACGAAAAGTGTGGGGACTAATGTTTTTTTGCAGACCAATTTTTTCCGCCAAACGTTTAATAATGGTAAAAATCATGGCTCGGGTCAGTTGTTTTCCCCTGCGGTTCAGGAAGAGGTAATCCTCATGCCCATTCTGGATTTTCAAATGGTTTCTGACCTCATTTCTATAGAGGTTGACATATTTTTTGGCAACTTGACCAATGGGTACAAAACGCTGCTTGTCGCCTTTTCCGGTCACTTTTATAAAATCCTCCTCAAAATAAAGATCGGACAATTTTAGATTGATTAATTCCGAAACACGAAGTCCACAGCCATACAAGGTTTCCAACATGGCTCTATTTCGCTCACCTTCAGCTTTGCTCAAGTCTATATTCCCAATTAACTCATCAATTTCTGAAGAGGAGAGGGTATCCGGTAATTTCCGACCGATTTTTGGTGATTCTATGAGATCCATGGGGTTATCGGTTCGGTAGTCCTCAAAAATGAGGTAGGTAAAAAAGCCTTTTAATCCTGATATAATACGGGCCTGGGAACGAGGATTGATGATTTTGGCCAGTTCATAAATGAACTGCTGAATGGTCTCCTGACCAATATCCAAGGGAGAGGCTTTAATCTCATACTGATGCAGGTAATCCACCAGTTTTTGCAGGTCCCGCGTATAGGCAAAGATGCTATTGTCTGATAAGCCGCGTTCAATTTTCATATAATGTTGGTAGTCCTGCAAGCCTTGTTTCCAGTTCATGTTTTAAAGATAATCACAATTCATATTAGACCACTTGCCCCATTGGTCAATTCAAAAGGGCCATTGATCAATTCAGGGGCCTAAAGGTTGTTCATTGACTGTATTTTCGAACCAAGTTCTGTCAGAAGTAAAGTAGATAAATTCTTCTGGAATTTTAGTGAGGTTCCATACTAGATTTATTAAGAGTGCGTTCTAGGTATTCACAAAGTTTTAACAATTATGAGAAGAACTTACCTAGTTGCAATTGCACTGTTTGCTTTTGTTTTTTCTATGTCAGCCCAGGATAGGAGCAATTTTAAAGCTGGATTTAGCGCCGGGATCCCAGTTGGTGATGCTGAGAATATTTCAAGTTTTAGTATTGGCTTGGACGTAAACTATCACTGGGGTGTTTCGGAGTTACTGGATGCTGGTGTCGCCACTGGTTTTATCAATGCCTTTGGTGAAACCTTGGAAAACCAGACGGAGTTTGAGGACATTCAGTTTATTCCTGTAGCCGGTTCTGTTAGAATTTACCCTACCTACCATTTTAAATTTGGTGTAGATGCAGGTTATGCAGTGGGAATTAATGAGGGCAATGATGGAGGATTGTTTTACAGGCCTGTTGTAGGGTACAACATTACGGGCAATACCGAATTGAACGTCTCATATACTGCAGTGGAAAACGACGGAACTTTTGCCATTGCAACCGTTGGAATTTTGTTTCTCTTTTAAAAAGGAAACTTCAACCTAGGGTGAAAACGGTTTATGGTACGGGGATATGAAACCCCGAATCTGGCTTTTGGAAGGTTCAAAAGCCATAAAACCATAATTAATAACCGTAAATACACTTAAAATGAAAAAAGCATGTATTGTTTTCACCTTAACCATTTTATTCACTTCCATTGGCATCGCGCAAACCAGTTATAGGGCAGCCTTGGGCCTTGGTGTTGATGCCTATGATGAAGCTACTTTCTTTGGAGCAACCGGAAAATATTTCTTTTCAGACCATCATGTGGGACAGGCCGACTTGGGTTTTGAAGATGGTGGAACCATAATTACAATTTTGTATTCCTACCACAAAGCGATTGTCGGATCCAGAAATCAACTCCGTTGGTATGCTGGGGTTGGTCCTAGTATCATCTTGGTTGATGATTTTGACAATATTTTTTCGCTACGGCCTCATTTAGGACTGGATTTTAAACCCAAAGGAGTACCCTTTGTGGTGAATTTTGATTGGAGACCAGCCTTGGTATTGAGTGAGACAGGGGATAGCGCAGCGGCGTCCTTTGGTTTTGGGCTTCAGTTTGCCATAAAATAACTTATAAAATCAAATTGACATAAAAGCAGGCTATTGCCTGCTTTTTCTTTTTAACAGATATTGTACTTTTACCTTCATGAAACTAATGATCATCAACGGCCCCAACCTGAACCTCCTTGGCAAAAGAGAGCCCGAAGTCTATGGGAGCACAACTTTTGAAACTTATTTTAGCCAATTGCAGGATAAATTTCCCGATGTGGAATTGGACTATTATCAATCCAATATTGAAGGGGAGTTAATTGACAAAATACAGGAGGTTGGATTTACCTATGATGGAATCGTGCTAAATGCTGCTTCATATACTCATACTTCCGTAGGTATCGGCGATGCTGTTAAGGCGGTTTCTGCCCCTGTGGTCGAAGTTCATATTTCCAACACGCACAAGCGGGAGGATTTTAGACATGTCTCCTATATATCCTCTGGTGCCAAAGGTGTGATTTTGGGATTTGGGCTGCAAAGCTATGATCTTGCGATTCAAAGCTTCCTATAACAGGAGCATCCCTGTTTACCAGAACTCAACAAACCAGATTATATCCAGGGATTGATTAATCCGCTACTTTTAGGTATTTTTTATCCACATAAAATGTTCCAAAGGGTAGTAGGGAGGCTATAAACAAAATCACAAACCGTTTTAAGCCCCATTTGCGTTCCCAACTTAGAACCACCGCCAACACTACGTACAGGATAAACAATCCACCATGGGCATAACCCACAACCAAATTGGGTTCCAATATTTGAGCCCAGTGCTTCAATGGCATGGTAATGCCAAATAAGAGGAGATAAGATATACCTTCTAGAATTGCGGTAAGCCGAAAAGCCTTGAGCATCCTTATAAATGAATTACTTCATCATAAGCATCCGCAACAGCTTCCATAACAGCTTCACTCATGGTTGGGTGCGGGTGAACGGCTTTTAGTACCTCATGGCCCGTGGTTTCCAATTTACGGGCCACAACGGCCTCAGCAATCATGTCGGTCACTCCAACTCCAATCATATGGCAGCCCAGCCACTCGCCGTATTTTGCATCAAATATCACTTTCACAAAACCATCAGGGGTTCCAGATGCTTTGGCCTTTCCACTGGCAGAGAAAGGAAACTTCCCAATCTTAAGGTCGTATCCTTGTTCTTTGGCTTGCTGCTCGGTCAAACCAACGGAAGCTACCTCTGGAATACAGTAGGTACATCCTGGAATATTCCCATAATCCAAGGCTTCCACGTGCATTCCTGCTATTTTTTCCACACAGAGGATACCTTCCGCAGAGGCCACGTGGGCCAATGCTTGCCCTGGGGTTACATCCCCAATGGCATAGTATCCTGGGATATTGGTCTGGTAGTAATCGTTGACCAAAATTTTATCTCGATCCACGGCAATTCCAACATCTTCCAAGCCAATGTTTTCAATATTGGTTTTAATTCCAACTGCGGAAAGCACCACATCTGCTTCCAGGACTTCCTCTCCTTTGGCTGTCTTTACAGTAGCTTTAACACCATCACCAGAGGTGTCCACTTGGGTTACTTCTGCTGAGGTCTTTATTTTAATTCCATTTTTCTTGAACGTACGCTCCAATTGCTTGGACACATCCTGATCTTCAACGGGCACAATATTGGGAAGATATTCCACAATGGTTACCTCGGTTCCCATGGAATTGTAGAAATAGGCAAATTCCACTCCAATGGCACCACTTCCCACCACAATCATCTTCTTGGGTTGAGTCTCGAGGGACATAGCCTCGCGGTAGCCGATTACTTTTTTGCCATCCTGAGGCAAACTTGGCAATTCCCTACTTCTGGCTCCAGTGGCGATAATGATATGATCCGCACTGTACTCGGCAGTATCTCCATGCTCACCTTTTACCAAGACCTTTTTTCCAGGCTGAACCTTACCAAAACCATTGAGTACCTCAATTTTGTTTTTTTTCATCAAAAACTGAACCCCTTTGCTCATGCTTTCGGCAACACCTCTACTTCTTCCTACCACGGCTCCAAAGTCGTGCTCTACCTTTTTAGCGTTCAATCCGTAGTCTTCAGCATGTTTTAGGTACTCAAAAACTTGAGCGGACTTCAACAAGGCCTTGGTTGGGATACAGCCCCAATTAAGACATACACCGCCCAAACTTTCCTTTTCCACAATGGCTGTTTTGAACCCTAGTTGTGACGCTCGTATCGCCGTTACATATCCGCCAGGACCACTACCCAAAACAATTACATCGAAGTTGCTCATCAGATTTTGATTTTAGTTGAATAAAAATTAGAAACCCGCCTTTTGAAAGGCAGGTGCAAAAATACGCAATTCGGGTGCCAAATACCAAGCTTTGGTTTTGTAGAATTGTTATAAATGTGAAATGGTAATGGGACGTCTACCCAAACATTTTTTTATTGAATGCTGCGGACTGCCCTTTAGGAATGGACAGGGGTACCCAATCCTGTTGCTTTATCATTTTTCCCAAGAACAAAATCTGCCCCACATGACTGGGATAGTGGGCCAATTGACGGTTTACGGCCTCGATTATGGAGTGATCCTCATTTCTTATTTTGACCTTGGAATCAAAGTTGGTATCATCAATGCTATCCAATGCGGTAAAAAGACAGTTCCATCCTTTCTCCCAGGCCTGCAGCATTTCGGATTTGGAGGCGTATGGCCCCTCAAATTCCGTATCGCGGTTTCGCCATGTTTTCTCGCCATCCTCGGTAAGGAAATTGGTCCAGCGACTCAGCATATTTCCCACAATATGCTTTACAATAATAGCGACGGAATTGTCAGAATCCACATATTTCCAATGGATTTCCTCCTCCGATAATTGGTCAAAAGTTTTTTCCCCAAGGGATTTGTAACGAAGAAATTCGGAGCGGACACTTTTTAAATAGTTTTCCTGGAAATTCATTTTTCTTCTTCTGGATTAAAGCCGATACTTACCGAGTTGATGCAATAACGTTGTCCTGTGGTTTCCTGGGGTCCGTCGTTAAAGACATGTCCCAAATGGCTCCCGCAGTTGGCACAGACCGTTTCCGTTCTGATCATTCCATGTGAAGTATCCCGAATGTACTCGATGGCTCCTTCAACCGCCTGGTCAAAGGAGGGCCAACCACAGCCGCTTTCAAACTTGTTATCACTCTTGAACAATTTGGCATTGCACGCTTTGCAGTGATAATCCCCATTTTCAAAATGCAAATTGTACTTCCCGGTAAATGGTCTTTCGGTGCCTTTTTGGCGAAGCACATAATACTCTTCTGGGGTGAGTTCCTTTTTCCACTCTTCCTCCGACTTGTTTAAAGTGAATTTGTTTTCCATACGTCAATTTACAATTATCAATTAATAAAGTACAAAGAGTGTGTTTGTTCTAAAGGACATAAAAAGAAACCGCCTAACATTTAAGCGCATTCCTAAGAATTTATAAAAAATGGAATTATTTGGAATCCGGGATGAAATCCAGTGCCACACCGTTGATGCAATGTCTCTCGCCAGTTGTTCTTCTTGGGCCATCATTGAATACATGGCCTAAATGTCCGCCGCAAGTGGCACAATGTTCCTCCGTGCGCTTATACCCTATTTTGTAATCAACGTCATAGGCCACATTACCCTCGATTTCCCGATCAAAGCTTGGCCATCCGGTTCCAGAGCGGTATTTATGTTCGCTTCGAAACAAAGGAGTGCCGCAACCTGCACAAACATAGGTACCCTTTTCCTTATTTTCCAATAACTCGCTCGTAAATGGACTTTCGGTAGCAGCTTTGCGGAGCACGTAATATTCCATTTCCGTTAGCTCCGCACGCCATTCTTCATCGGTCTTGGTGACCTTATATACCTTTTCTTTTTCCTTGTTTTTTGGTTCTTCCTGGGATACGCCCTTGCATCCTACAAGAACCAAAAACATCGCTAATAACAACTTTTTTCCCATTTCTTTTTATAGGTAGACGCGCATTTGTTAAAATCCTTTCAATCCTAAAATAAAAAAAGTCCCGCTGGTTACAACGGGACCTTAAGTTAGCATTTTTGAAGGACTATTGTAGCTCTATTTTCTTTACACCATCTTCCTGGATTCCCAAGGCGGACATCACATTGGAGAGTTTGGAAGTGTCCATTTTGGAGGAATTGGCAAATACGCTGGGTACAAATACAATCCTGAAGGATTGATTATCGGTAAAACTGGTATCCAAGGCGGAAAGGTCAAAATTTCCGTCAATAAAAAGTTCTACATCCACAAAAGTGTGGGCGGCAACATATTGAATCGTTCCTTCTGGAAGGAAAAAGCTCTGGGGAATCTGGCTCCAGGCATCTGCGGTACTCCCATCGTCAAGGTCAATGGTGCCATCAAACCTGTATATTAAAACAGCATCGGATTCAAAGACCTCGAAATCGGTAACATCACTAAAAGTGATGATGGTGCTATAGATGTTTCCAGCCACATCATAGTTAAAGTTAACTCCATCAACCTCTACCACTTGTCCCTGGATTCCATCTTGGCCGTCAAGTCCGTCAAGGCCATCCCTTCCATCAAGTCCGTCAAATCCGGGAGGGCCTGCCGGGCCTTCACAAGCGGATATTAGTAGGATAAGAAATACTCCAAGTATTGTATTGAATTTTGTCATGATTTTTGATTTTAGATTTGTGTTCATTTATCTTCTTGGGGGATGAAAATCAAAAAGCATTCCATTTTTTAAAATCTAAGCTATTTTGTGATGTGAAGGCCTTAAAATCGGATACTTTGCCAAAGATGTGTAATATTGTAATTACTAAACCACCACCTATGTCCAAAGTAGTTGCCCATAGTTTTTTTACTGAGTTTGACATCAATCTTTTTAAATCGGGAAAGCATTTTAGGCTCTACGATAAATTGGGTTCCCATCTTACGGAAGTTGATGGGGTAAAAGGCACCTATTTTGCCGTTTGGGCTCCCTCAGCACAATCGGTTTCCGTAATCGGGGATTTTAATTTTTGGGACGGAAAGGAGCACGAACTTAATGTTCGTTGGGACGCTAGTGGTATCTGGGAAGGATTCATCCCTGGAGTGGAAAAGGGTGTTAAGTATAAGTACAAGATTCATTCCCACAACAATGATATTTGGACAGAAAAGGCCGATCCTTTTGCCCGCTATTGCGAACAACCTCCAAAAACTGCCTCTGTGGTATGGGATGCTCCCTATACTTGGAAGGACAAGAAATGGATGGAAACCCGGGAACAACATAATGCCTTGGACAAACCATACTCGGTTTACGAGGTGCATTTGGGCTCTTGGAAGAAAAAAAACGGCTGGGAATTTTTATCCTATTCAGAAATGGCCGATGAATTGGTCAACTATGTAAGCGAAATGGGTTTTACCCATGTGGAGTTTATGCCGGTGATGGAATATCCTTTTGATCCCAGCTGGGGCTATCAACTTACGGGATATTTTGCACCTACTTCCAGATTTGGCACTCCGGAAGAATTCAAAATACTGGTGGACAAATTCCACGAGAAAGGCATTGGGGTAATCTTGGATTGGGTGCCTTCCCATTTCCCAGAAGATGCCCATGGACTTGGTTTTTTTGACGGATCCCATCTCTACGAACACCCAGATAGAAGACGAGGATATCATCCGGACTGGAAAAGTTTGATTTTTAATTATGGGAGAAATGAAGTTCGAGCATTTTTGATCAGTAATGCTGTGTTTTGGCTCGATCAGTTTCATGTGGATGGCCTTCGTGTGGATGCCGTAGCCTCTATGTTATACTTGGATTATTCCCGGGAAGACGGGGAATGGGAACCTAATATGTACGGAAACAACGAAAATCTTGAGGCCATGTCATTTCTACGTGAAATGAACACTGAAATCTATGCCAGTTTTAAAGGGGTACAGACCATAGCAGAGGAATCCACGGCCTTTAACGGGGTTTCCAAACCAGTGGATTTAGGTGGCTTGGGCTTTGGAATGAAATGGATGATGGGCTGGATGCACGACACCCTGGAATTTTTCAAAAAGGAGCCCGTACATAGATCCTATGATCTAAATAAGATTACTTTTAGCATGACCTATGCCTTTACGGAGAATTTTATGTTGCCTTTTTCACATGATGAGGTAGTATATGGGAAAAACTCCCTGCTCTACCGCATGCCAGGCGATGAATGGCAACGGTTTGCCAATTTGAGGCTATTGTATGGTTATATGTTTACACACCCGGGAGGTAATTTACTGTTTATGGGAGGAGAGTTTGGACAATCTTCGGAATGGAACTTCCAGGAAAGCCTGGATTGGCATCTGACCCAATATGATTATCACTCAGGAATCCAAGAGGTTATCAAGGATCTGAACAAACTCTACAAAAATAATCCCGCACTGTACGAAAAACAGTTCAGCCCGGAAGGTTTTGAATGGATAGAGCACAACGATCAGGAAAACACGGTTTTGACCTATATTAGAAAAGGGAAGGAACCCAAAGATGATTTGATCATAGCATGCAATTTTACACCTGTTCCCAGGGAAGATTACCGAGTTGGCGTTCCTAAAGCCAGTCAGTTGAAGCTCCTATTTAACAGCGATGACAAAAAATATTCGGGTAGTGGAGTGGCCAAGAAAACACTAAAACCCACCGCAAAGGAATGGAACGGGCGAAAACAATCGGTAACCATGACCTTACCGCCTCTTGGAGTGCTTGTTTACAAATAGATACAGGGCGCAAACGTTGTAGTTCACTGGTGTTCACAACATCTTTTTAATTTCTCGCGCTAAAGTCTTTCTTTTGTGGGTTACATAACCCATCATCGATGATTACCAACACCGAAATAGAAAAAAGGGGAAATCAATTTCCCAATCATATAGTTGATTTTAAGCAGGAGAACGATAAGCTTTATTTTACCACCCACAATGGGGTTATCCTAGAGTTGACCATTTTACGGGATAGTGCCATCCGATTTAGATTTGCCACAGAACATGTTTTTGAGCCCGACTTTTCATATGCCCTTAGTGACGATGTGAGTTTGGGATACAACGAATTGGAGGTAAAAGAAGAAATTCCAGAGTATGTGATTACCACATCCAAAGTGAAGGTTTATATACGCAAGGCGGATTTAAATGTCCAAATTGAGGATTTGGAAGGAACTATGATTTTGGAAGATGAGCTTGGATTCCATTGGGAAGAAAACTACGATTACGGCGGAAACATAGTTAAAATGGGCAAGGTGAGCCATTCCGGAGAAAGCTATTACGGTATGGGAGACAAGGCATCCCATACCAATTTGAAGGGAAAACGGGTAAACAATTGGGTCACTGATTCCTATGCGTATGGAAAGGATCAGGAACCTTTGTACAAGTCCATTCCTTTTTACGTGGGATTAAAAGAGAGTATTGCTTACGGAATTTTCTTTGACAATTCATTCAGTACCTATTTTGATTTTGCCCAGGAGAAGCGAAATGTGACCAGTTTTTGGGCCGATGGGGGGGAGATGAACTACTATTTCTTCTATGGACCCAAAATGAACCAGGTGGTAGAGGCCTATACCGATTTAACCGGGGTGCCAGAGCTTCCACCGCTTTGGGCCCTGGGTTTTCACCAGTCCAAATGGAGTTATTTTCCAGAGAAAAAGGTGAAAAACATAGCATCTACCTTCAGAAAAATGAAGATTCCTTGTGATGCCATTTATTTGGACATCGATTATATGGAGGGATTCCGTTGTTTTACCTGGGACAACAAGCGTTTTCCCAATCCCAAAAAGATGATTGAGGAGCTGGAAGAGGATGGTTTCAAGACCATTACCATGATTGATCCAGGAATCAAGATCGATCGTGATTATTGGGTTTACCAGCAGGCCATGGACAATGGCTTTTTCTGTAGAAGGGCTGATGGCCCCCACTTTAAGGGAAAAGTATGGCCTGGGGAGTGCAAATTCCCAGATTTCACGAATCCCGAGGTAAGAAAATGGTGGGCAGGACTCTATAAAGAAATGATCGCCGATTTGGGCGTCCATGGGGTTTGGAACGATATGAACGAACCAGCCGTGATGGAAGTTCCTACAAAAACGGCCAATTTGGATGTTAGACATGATTATGACGGGCACCCCTGCAGTCATCGAAAGGCACACAATGTGTACGGGATGCAAATGGTGCGTGCCACCTATAATGGGGTCAAAAAGTTCATGTTCCCAAAAAGACCTTTTGTGTTGACAAGGGCCGCCTATGCAGGAACGCAGAGATATTGTGCCACTTGGACAGGGGACAACGTAGCTACCTGGGAGCATTTGTGGATTGCCAATGTGCAGATGCAACGCATGTGTATGAGCGGTTATTCTTTTGTTGGCTCTGATATTGGAGGTTTTGCGGAGCAGCCCAACGGGGAACTTTTTGCCCGATGGATACAGTTGGCCGTGTTCCACCCGTTCTGTCGTGTACACTCCAGTGGGGACCATGGGGACCAGGAACCTTGGTCGTTTGGCGATGAGATAACGGATATCACAAGGAATTATATTGAGTTGCGATATCAACTTTTGCCTTATTTGTATACCATGTTCTATAAGTACATCAAAAGCGGTATGCCCATGCTGCAATCTTTGGTGTTTTATGATCAAGAGGATACCCAGACGCATTTTAGGACAGATGAGTTTCTTTTTGGAGAACAGATTTTGGTTTGTCCAGTCCAAGAACCCAATGCACAAGGTAGACGGATGTATGTTCCGCGAGGGAAATGGTATAATTATTGGACCGAGGAAGTTGTAGAAGGTGGAGTTGAGAAATGGGTTGCTGCGGATATCAAGAAAATCCCTATGTTTATAAAGGAAGGCGCAATGATTCCGAAGTATCCCGTTCAGCAATATGTTGGGGAAAAGGAAATTACCGAGTTGGCCATTGATGTGTATTACAAGGAAGGAATAGAAATTTCCGAAGTATATGAAGATCAACAAGACGGTTACGACTACAAAAAAGGAAGATACAGCCTAAGACGGTTTAGGTTACGGGGTAAAGAAAACGAACTGATCATTCAACAGTTTAAGGACGGTAATTTCATTACCCCTTATGAGAAAATCAAACTCACTTTTCACGGCCTCCCCTTCCAAATTGGAGTAGTGGAATTGGATAATGAACAAGTGGATCCCAAGGACATCAAACTGAATGGAAATAACAGTATTGAGGTCAGTAAGGATTTTACGGAACTGCATCTGGTTGGAAAATAATTTTTTAGTAATTTTCCTTTACTAAACACTATTAACACATATGAAAAAGTTTATTCTAACCGTAGCGGTTTTTTTGGCAATTACGGCCTGTAAGGTGAATCCGTTCACAGGGAAAAGTACGCTCAATTTTTACCCCAATAGCCAGATTTTCCCCATGGCTTTTGCCCAGTATGATCAATTTCTGAACGAAAACAAGGTAATAACGGGTACTTCGGATGCCCAAATGATTACCAAGGTAGGGCAGCGAATTGCAACCGCAGCAGAACGATGGTTGGATGCCAATGGGTATCCTGGATATTTAAAAGATTATAAATGGGAATATAATTTGGTCAACGATGAAACGGTAAATGCTTGGTGCATGCCAGGAGGTAAAATCGTTTTCTATACAGGTATATTGCCCATAACACAGACTGAAACAGGAGTTGCCGTTGTTATGGGTCACGAAGTGGCCCATGCTCTGGCCGATCATGGCGCACAACGTATGAGTGCCGGTATGTTGCAGCAAATTGGCGCAGTGGCCGGCAATGTGGCGATCAAGGACCCTGAAAAAAGAAATACCTTCAACCAGGCGTATGGATTGGGCTCCACTGTTGGGGTTATGTTACCATTTAGCAGAGGTCATGAAACGGAAGCAGATAGAATAGGTCTTCAGATTATGGCTATTGCAGGTTACAATCCTTATGAGGCAGCGGAATTGTGGAAGCGAATGAAGGCCAAGGCCGGTGGTCAAGCCCCGCCCGAGTTTTTGAGTACGCATCCATCCAACGATACAAGAATCAACAATCTTACGGCTTGGGCGCCTATTGCAAAACAGGAAGCGGCCAAGTTTGGGGTAACAACATTTAAATAACCAATTGATAAACCAACATTTAATGTCATTTATAGTGCAAAGAAGATGTAAAAGTCTTCATCTGCTGCTATAAATGGCATTTTTATTTTAAAAGTTATGGCACGAGCATTCGCACTTAAAGGAAGCAAGAAATTGTTGAACGCTTGGGCCTTCTATGACTGGGCAAATTCGGTGTATAGCCTGGTCATTTCCTCCGCCATATTCCCCATTTTTTACGGGGCTCTGTTTAGAGTGGCAGAGATAGAAAAAGTGACCATTTTTGGTGGCGAAATAGCCCGAGCTCCCTTGATCAGTTATGTAACCTCTTTGGCCTTTGTGTTTATTGCCATAGTGACTCCCTTAGTCTCGGGAATAGCTGATTATTTGGGCAACAAACGCATATTCCTGAAGTTTTTCTGCTATTTGGGAGCCGTTTCTTGCATAGGGCTGTATTGGTTTTCCCTTGAGAATATCTATTTCGGATTGGTCTGCTATTTCTTTGGATTGGTAGGTTTTTGGGTGAGTTTTGCTATCAACAATTCCTATTTACCTGATATCGCTTTTCCAGAGCAACAAGACGGCGTAAGTGCCAAAGGTTTTTCCCTCGGATATGTGGGAAGTGTAATTCTGCTCGTTTTTAATTTGGCCATGGTAATGCAGCCCGCTGTTTTTGGGATTACCGATGGTGGAGGTGAAGTGGCCGAAATCAAAGCCATGAAATACTCCTTTATTTCAGTGGGTGTATGGTGGATTTTATTTAGTCAGTATACTTTCTATCACTTGCCCAAGGGATACAAAAGGGAAGGGGAAAGAACCAATATTGTCCTTAATGGATTTAGGGAATTGAAGAGCGTTTGGAAGCAATTGGGTGGTGAAACCAGATTGAAACGTTATTTGGGCGCTTTCTTCGTCTACAGTATGGCGGTTCAGACCATTATGCTGATTGCCACTTATTTTGGTGAAGAGGAAATTGCCTGGGGAACGGATTCCGAACGAACTACGGGATTGATCATAAGCATACTGGTGATTCAGATTGTGGCCATTGCAGGTGCTACGCTTACGGCCTATGCGTCGAAGCTGTATGGGAATGTGAGAACCTTGATCGTAATCAATGTTATTTGGATACTCCTTTGTGTGTATGCCTATTTTCTGCAAACCCCCATGGATTTTTACATAGCCGCCGGGCTAGTAGGGGTGGTAATGGGTGGAATCCAGGCGTTATCCCGTTCTACTTACTCAAAATTTCTGCCAGAGACTACAGACACCACTTCCTTCTTTAGTTTTTACGATGTAGCGGAGAAAATAGGAATCGTTATTGGTACTTTTTTGTATGGTGCCGTGGCCCAACTTACGGGAAGCATGCGGAACAGCACAATCTTTTTGGGGCTTTTCTTTTTAATTGGCGTATTTCTTTTGCTAAGGGTCAACAAAGTGAAAAAATAAGGCAATAAGCCTCTGGGATTTTAGTTTATAAAGGTCAACCCCAACCAATTAAACCCATCCCATGATTATTTTTGGAAGTAGAGCAGCCCACGTAGGCACAAAATCCTTGAAAAATTCCACCTGCCCCAGCTGTGGGCAACAAGGCACGTTAAACCTCAGTATTTTTCGGAAGCACGCCCATATTTTTTGGATTCCCATGTTTCCCTATAGTAAAAAAGGGGTCACCCAATGCAGTCATTGCAAACATGTAATGGAAAAAAAGCAAATGCCTGAAAGAATTCGACTGGAGTATGATAAATTCAAGTCTGAAGCCAAAGGTCGCATTTGGCAATTCTCTGGCCTGTTGCTGGTAGGGGTATTGGTTGTTTTTGGATTCTTTCAGAACAAACAAGATGAGCAAAACGAACAGGCCTATCTAAATGCACCACAAAGGGGCGATGTTTACTATCAAAAATTGGATAATGGCCATTATACAACCATGCGAGTGACTGAACTGGACAGGGATAGCATTATTTTGGAACTTAATGCCTATGAAATAGATAAGATAAGTCAGGTGTATAAAATAGAAAAGGATGAAAACTATGACTCTGAGAAGTATGCGGTTCACAAGGCAGATTTGATGGATATGTATGAATCGGATGAAATCTATCGCATTCGTAGAAAATAGACAGATAATAAGGCAGTAAAAAGGCCGGAATCATTTGATTCCGGCCTTTTCCGTTTTCTGATTGTTGTTGATTTGTTCTTTGATTGGCAATAAACTCCTAATGTCAGTTCGAGCGCAGTCGAGAACTTAAGTTACATTTCCACTACCTGCCTGTCAGCGGATACGGTGCTCGATGTGACGCCCATCTATCCTTTGGAAATATCTCCTGAGCCTGATGATTTGCTATTGATTTTCTTGGGATTCCCTCGGTAACTGATGTCACCAGAACCAGATACCCGTGCATCCAAGGATTGGTTGGCCGTAACCTTAATGTCGGCAGAACCTGAAACCTGGGCGGTCACAAATTCAGCTTCCAAAGCATAGGCTTTTACATCTCCAGAACCTGAAACCTGAACGCTTAGGTCGGTGGTCTTACCTTCTAAATTGATATCACCGGAACCGGACAAGGATGCATTGACACTTTCGGCCTCAATAGTCAGGGAAACATCTCCCGAGCCTGACATCCCCGCATGGAAGTCATCAGCTTTGATAGTAGTACGGCTTACCACATCCCCAGAACCTGATAAGGAAACGGAGTTAATATCTTCGATAGGTACCGTTACAATAATACCAGAATTCCAGCTGGATGGTCTTAGATTGACCCTACGCTCTTGTTTTACGACCAATTTGCCATTTTTAACCTCGGTCTTGACGTATTCCAAAAGGTTGGATTCTCCTTTTAGGGTGATTTCTCCCTCTTGGCCTGCAACCAGTTCCAAATCGAACCAGCCGGCAAGCGCCACGGCATCATAGTCGCCAACAGAACGTTCAATGGTCACGATATTTCCATTTCCCTTTACCCTTTTGCCCCACTGGGCATTGGTTACTGCCACCACGGACAGTGCAAGTGTTAATGTGATTAGTTTTTTCATGATTGTGTTTTAATTTTTGTTTTTTGATTTTCAGTTTTGATAAAAAGTGATACCCCCGTAATCGGTTGTGATAAGAACGGTGTTTCCCGAATTTTCAGAACCGTAATAACCCTTATAGTATTTTTCGCTGGATTTTTCCTTGCTGATATTGATTTCAAAAGCATCCTTCCCGCTTACTCCAGCATATTCAGCTGAAATCTCAAAATCAAAGTGATAATCGGGATGGTAGCCAATCTTCATTCCCGTGTAGTCTGTTTTAATGTTGATATCTCCCGCATCAGGCGCCATTTGGTCAATTTTTAGGGAACCGTAGTCCGAAGTAATGCTCACATCGCCATGCACAGTACCCAACTTTACCCCAACATAATCCCCGTTTCCTGATACGTTGTTCACTTTGTTCACCTCTAAGGAACCATAATCACTGGCATATTCAAGGTTTTCCATTTCTCGTACCACACTATTGGTATAGTCGGCCTTGATAATTAGGTTACCTGCTTTTTCTACGGTAAATCCAGAGTAATCCGCTATGATCTCTGCGCTATTGATATATTCAAAGTTGGATCGTGAAGTATAATCGAATCTAAGTTCGTTGTTGCGTCCCCGTAACTCCCCAACATCTATTTTGCCATAATCGCAATGGATCTTGGCATGGCCGTCCACACGGTCCAAATAAATGTTCCCGTAATCGTTGCTAAGGCTAACACTGTTTTTTACCGGAATTTTGACGGTATAATTTACCTGCACGCTTACGTTGTTTCGTCTGCCCCATTTCCAGCCCCAGCTATTGCCGCGGTCACCAAACATGGTCCTGGCCGATACAAGGCTATTACTGTTTTCAAAATCCACATCAATTTCATCCAATCTGTCCTGGACCTTTTCCTCGTTGTTGCCGTTGGTCTTGATATGCACTTCCACCACAACCCTGTCTTCGTTCCAGGAAGTAATGTTCAGATTCCCATAGCTGTTGCGCACTTTGAAAAGGGCATCGGAATTGACATTGAACTCCTTTTTAATGGTCTTTTCCTTGGTGTATCTACCTTTTAGTTTACCATTATTGGCCACCAGCATCAGCGGAAGTAGCGCCAATGTCAAAAAGACATATTTATATCGTAATGTTTTCATCATAATGGGATTTTATATTCTTTATATTTTCAATATTGGACAGTACTTCTTTCAACAGATCTATCCGTGTTTGGAAGTTGGTTATCATGGCATTCAGGATAATTTTACTGTTGCCTCCGTTTACCAACTCTTGTTCAAGGGTTTCATAATTCTTTTCCAGCTTTTCCAACTGTATTAGGGTGTCGTCTACTAGTTTGGCGGTCTCTGGAGATTTTTCATTCTTCAACTGCTGTATTTGTTCTTCTATGACATTTACAAAGTAAAACTCAGTCTGGGATACCTCCGGGGCAATTTCCACTACCTGTTCTTTTATACTGGGCTTGGTATTGATTACTTGAATGCCCAGTAAGCAGAGAAATGCTATGGATGCTGCAATGGAAAGCGGTTTCCACCAATTGGACTTCTTGGAATTCAAGTGGGTTACACCTTTGGATTGATTCAATTTCTCCAAAAATCGATCTTGGTGGCCCATTTGGGGCTCCTCAAGATCCAATTTCCCCTGAAGTCTTCCGAACAACTCTTCTAGATTATCCTTTTCCATAATCAAACGTTTATTGTCAATTTTTTTCTGAGGCTTTCTTTTGCCCTGGAAATTGTGGTTCTGCAATTAGCATAGCTAATGTTCATGATGTCACTGATTTCTTCATAATCGTAACCTTCAATTAAATGTAAGGTCAAAGAAACTCTGTAATTGTCTTTCAAACTTTTCATGGTCTCCATCACTTTTTGAGCCTTCAGTTCTGTATAACCATTGTGATCAAGATCAACTCCGTCATTATCTTCGACCTTGTACATTACATCATCCAAATCAACAGCTCTTGTTTTTTGCTGTTTTTTGTAATGATAGATGCTATTGTTTATCACAATACGTTTCAACCAAGCTCCAAAAGTGACGTCTCCTTTAAAAGTGTTCAGTTTCGTAAACGCATTCAAAAACGATTCCTGCATCACATCTTCGGCTTCGGCGGAGTCTTTTACAATCCTAAAGGCTGTGTTGTACATGGCCTTGTAATAGCGGTTGTAAACCTCCATCTGTGCACTAGATTTGCCTTTTAAGCACGATTGAAGCAGTGCATCTATATGTTCATTTTGGTGGCTCAAAAAATGAATGGTTTGTCTTATAGAGGTATGAATTTATTGATTGTTACAGTTTTGGACGAAATTGTTTGCAATAAATCATGGAATCCCTGGCAAATGAGGAGTTTAGGGTAATGACTAATGACTAATCACTAATTATTAATTACTAATGAGTAATCAGTTTAATCTCATTTCACCAAAACCATGAACCAAAACCTATAACCACCTTGGCACAGGAATTGCCTTTATAGGATAGAATATGGATTCAAACACCTTGATATCACTGACTTTTGGAAGGATTGGTGGGTTGGAAGCCATAAAATGGACAGAAGATTTATGTCATTGGTGACAAAATGACCGAAAATTAGATATGGGAGAGATAAAAATTTCAAGTTTTGACAATATATCCATGCAGGGAATAGACGAAGATGCCGAATTGATACCCCTACTAACCCCGGAAGATGAGGAGGAGATGAATCGGGAGATGCTGCCCGAAACCCTTCCAGTGCTTCCTTTACGCAATACCGTTCTTTTTCCTGGAGTTGTTATACCCATTACGGCAGGTAGGGACAAGTCCATTAATTTGATCAAGGATGCCAATAATGGCTCCAAGACCATTGGAGTGGTATCGCAGAAAGATGAGGAAACCGAAAATCCAGGAGTTAAGGACATAAATACTTTGGGTACGGTTGCCCGAATTTTAAGGGTGTTGCAAATGCCCGATGGTAATACCACGGTGATCATTCAAGGTAAGAAGCGATTTGAAATTGCTGAGGTAATTACCGAGAAACCGTATTTCACAGCCACCGTTAAAGAAGCTTTGGAAGTACGCCCGGATGAATCTAGTGAGGAATTTGCCGCTATCATTGATTCCATAAAAGAACTGGCGTTTAAAATCATAAAGGACAACCCCAACATACCCAGCGAAGCTACTTTCGCGATCAAGAACATTCAGAGCAATTCCTTTTTGATCAATTTTGTCTCTTCCAACCTTAATTTGACGGTTGCTGAGAAACAAAATTTGTTGGAAATCCCCAATCTGCAAGATCGGGCCTTGACCACATTGAAGTACATGAACATGGAACTTCAAAAACTGGAGCTTAAGAATGATATCCAGTCCAAGGTGCGCAACGATATGGATCAGCAACAGCGCGAGTATTTCCTTCACCAACAGATGAAGACCATCCAAGAAGAGTTGGGGGGTATTTCCTATGAAGAGGAGGTAGATGAGATGCGGGTGAAGGCCAAAAAGAAAAAATGGGATAAAAAAGTAAAGGAACACTTTGAGCGCGAGCTTGCCAAAATGCAGCGCATGAATCCTCAGGTGGCGGAGTACTCCATCCAAAGAAACTATTTAGACCTGTTTTTGGACCTGCCGTGGAACGAGTTTTCCAAGGATAAGTTCGATTTAAAACGTGCCCAACAAATCCTTGATAGAGATCATTATGGCTTGGAGGATGTAAAACGAAGGATTATCGAGTATTTAGCAGTCTTGAAGCTGCGCAACGATATGAAATCACCCATTCTGTGCCTATATGGCCCTCCTGGTGTGGGTAAAACATCCCTTGGGAAGTCCGTGGCGGAGGCCTTGGGCAGGGAATATGTGCGTATGTCTTTGGGCGGATTAAGGGATGAAGCCGAAATCCGAGGACACCGAAAAACATATATAGGTGCTATGCCTGGACGAATTGTGCAAAGTTTGAAAAAGGCAGGCACTTCCAATCCGGTGTTTATACTGGATGAGATAGACAAGCTATCCAATAGTCACCAAGGAGACCCCTCTTCTGCTATGTTGGAGGTTTTGGATCCAGAGCAGAACAGTGAATTCTACGATAATTTCTTGGAGATGGGTTATGATCTGTCCAAAGTGATGTTCATTGCAACGGCCAACAATCTTGGTACCATTCAGCCTGCACTGCGCGATAGAATGGAAATTATCAACGTAACGGGATACACCATTGAGGAAAAGGTGGAGATTGCCAAAAAACATTTGCTTCCAAAGCAACTAAAGGAACACGGGCTTTCTACCAAAGATTTGAAAATTGGGAAACCCCAATTGGAAAAAATTGTTGAAGGTTACACAAGGGAATCCGGAGTTAGAAATCTGGAGAAACAATTGGCTAAAATGGTGCGCTATGCAGCCAAATCCATCGCGATTGAAGAAGAATACAATGTCAAGGTGACCAATGAGGATGTGGAAAAAGTGTTGGGCCCTGCGCGTTTGGAACGGGATAAATACGAAAACAACGATGTTGCAGGTGTGGTGACTGGATTGGCCTGGACCAGTGTTGGAGGGGATATTCTATTTATCGAATCCATTCTTTCCAAAGGAAAGGGAACCTTGAACATTACCGGAAACCTCGGCAAAGTGATGAAGGAATCGGCTACGATTGCCATGGAGTACATTAAATCCAATGCTGATTTGTTTGGAATTAACCCTGATGTTTTTGATAAGTACAACGTGCACATCCACGTGCCTGAAGGGGCAACGCCAAAAGATGGGCCTAGTGCCGGAATCACCATGTTGACGTCTTTGGTATCTCTCTTTACCCAACGAAAGGTGAAGAAAAGTTTGGCCATGACTGGAGAGATAACCTTGCGTGGTAAGGTGCTTCCTGTAGGAGGAATCAAAGAAAAAATCCTAGCTGCAAAAAGAGCTAGAATCAAGGAAATCATCCTTTGTGAGGACAATAGGAAGGACATTGAGGAAATTAAGGAGGATTACCTGAAGGGCCTTACATTCCATTATGTTTCCGATATGAGCGAGGTCATTGAGATTGCCGTGACCAACCGAAAAGTAAAGAACGCAAAAACGCTTTAATTCAATTTAAGGTAAAGGAATTTCTTCCAATTCTATCTATTTTTGGGATATGGGAAAAATAACCATAGCCATTGATGGCTATTCTTCCACGGGCAAAAGCACGATAGCCAAAAAACTTGCTAACGCCCTTCATTACATTTATGTGGATACTGGGGCTATGTACAGGGCGGTTACGCTACATGCTTTGAACAACAATTATGTGGGTAGTGAAGAAGACCTACCTGCTTTGATTGCCGATTTACCCAACATTGATTTAAAATTTGTTCCCAACCCAGCATTGGGCAAGTCCGAAATGTTCTTGAATGGAAACAATGTGGAAAAAGAGATTAGGGCAATGGAGGTTTCGCGACATGTAAGCAAAGTGGCCACTATACCGGAGGTGAGGCATAAGCTGGTGGAGATGCAACAACAAATGGGCAAGGAAAAAGGTTTGGTCATGGATGGCAGGGACATTGGCACCGTAGTTTTTCCCGATGCAGAACTGAAAATCTATATGACTGCCTCTCCAAAAGCCAGGGCTACACGACGCTATAAGGAACTTTTGGACCGCGGAGAGATTGTATCTTATGAAGAGGTGCTGGAAAACGTTCAGAAAAGGGATTTTATAGATTCTACTCGCGAAGTTTCACCACTGCGCAAAGCTGAAGATGCCATTGCCTTTGACAATAGCGATATGGGGCTTGAGGAACAGTTTGGGCGGGTTTATGACTTTGCCCAAAGAGTAATTTCCGAAAACGCGTAGAAAGTATGGGTTGAAAGCGTTTTCCTGAAACCCACTTATGGCAACATATCCGAACTGTACCGGTTTACACCCTAACTATTTTGTGCCACACCTCTATGAATGGAAAAACGGTTCAAGTGGAAACTCAAACCGCTGTGGCTTGTACATTTTGTTCGCAGCCGTTTTTCAAATCTGTTCAATCTTTTGGTAGATTTCCTTTTTAGAGTTCTCAAAAATTTCTCCACCAAACTCTTCGTTGTCCAATGAAATTATTGAAATGTCCTTTATTCCCATTATCCCGAAAACGAACTTTAAGTAGGTGGTTTGGAAATTCATATGCTCGTTTTTTTCGTTTTCTCCATAACCTGTGTCCCCACGACTTGACAGAACAAACATTTTTTTATTTTCAAGAAGTCCAACATAATCTCCGTCTGGTTCACCTGATCGGAATTTCCAAGTTTCGTTGATCCTCATAAGTTGGTCGATGTAAGATTTTAAACCGCTCGGAATTGACCAGTTGTACATTGGCGTACCCAAAACATAAATGTTATGTCCCTTAAACTCTTCAACCAATTCGTTGCTAAACCTAACACCCAACTGGTTTTCGCTTGTTCTTTCACTTGGTTTGATAAACGCACTTGCAATCCATTTTTCGTTTATTGGCGGTATTTCTTCCAATCCAACTTCTCGATAGGTAAATTGGTCGTTCGGATTTTTCTTTTTCCAGTTGTCCTCAAAAAGTTGTGTTAGTTTTCTACTGTGCGATTTTTCCCTTCTAACACTTGCGTTGATGATCAATACTTTGTTCATATTCTTAAATTTTGATTGTGAAACAAAGTTCCGAATTAGGCAATTGCAAAAAATTGATGTAGGTTAAGATGCTTGGATTTTTTTTCGCATTCTACTCAAAAATTCAGGGGTAATTCCCAAATAGGAAGCAATTAGATAGTTGGGTACTTTTTCGGCGATCTTTGGGTAATTTTTCAAAAAGTCCAAATATCGGTGTTCGGCGTCAAGAGTGTTATTTAAGATTATTCTGCGCTGTAAACTCCCAAGGTAATTTTCAAGGATGACTCTAAAAAAACGCTCAAGTTTTGGAATTTGCTTTAGCATTTCCTGAAAGGCGTCGTGGTGGATCTGTAACAGTGTAGTTTTTTCGATGGTTTGAATGTTGTAAATCGAAGCTTTTTGTTTTTGAAAACTTTCAATATCCGTTGCCCACCAATTTTCCACGGCAAAATAGAGGATTTCCTCCTTTCCTGTTTCGGGGTTGATGTAAAAAGCCTTTAGTGTTCCATCAACCACAAAATTATCAGTGCGGCAAATTTCTCCGTTTCTCAACAGATAATCTCCTTTTTCAAGCATTTTCTCCTTCCAAAACACATCAATTAAATTTTCTTCTTCAGAATTTAGTTTAACGTGTTTTGAAATGGACTTGATTAGTTGCGCTTTCATTCGAAGGGTTGCCGACAGCAAGCTGAAAAATGCTCTAATGATTCATTTTTTGCATGCTATAAGTGAAGTTCGGGAATTTCAGCGAAAAAATGAAAATAGAACTTAACCTATGCCCCTTTTGATTTGACGGATGTAGTTTATGGATTGACGGACTTGTTGGCAGAAAACCTTGGAAATTATCGTTTGTTATTAGTGAAAATTTGTGAAACCTGCCTGCCGGCAGGCAGGTTCATGTCAAACCATTAGACACAAAAAAACGGCCAAGTAATATTACCTGACCGCCTTGCATTGTGCCAAAAACTGTTTTTACAGATTCGGTATCACCAATTCTTGATCGGGATGAATCAAATCTGGATTCTTCAAGATGTTGGTATTGGCCTCAAAAATTTGTTTGTATTTCATGGCATCTCCGTAGTAATGCTTGGCAATCTTGCTTAATGATTCCCCACTTTTTACAGTGTGTCTGTGATATACAGAATCATCGCCCACAGTAATGTTGGCTTTGATATCTGAAGGACTTTGTCCACCTATTTCCTTGATTTTATCCCAAAGAACGTTCTTTTCATAAGGGGTAGCGGCCTCACCTTTGATTTTTAAAACTCCACCTTCTTCAGATACGTCACCTCCCTTTATTGCCAATTCTTGGCCCAAATCCAAAACTGCTTGATATTTTGCTTTTACACTCATAATGTTCTTTAATGTTTTAATGGTTAATACTAAGAAACAAGATATCAATAAAAGTCACATTTTGGCTTAATTTATCATTAATAATCCATGGATTTGAAATAGTGTCAATAAGGGTTTGTAAAACAAGGAATTAATTGTATTTTTGCACTCCTTTTTTGGCGATTGGCAAGAGAAAAAAGGGAACAATAAAAAAGTTAATAATATTAATCGCTTCCGCAGCATCGCCAAGCTCTTGAAAACTGTGGAATACAAATTTATATCAGCACATGGCTGAAGAAAAAGCAAAAGTTGAGGCAGAAGAAACTGCCGCAGCTGTAGAAGTTAAAGAAGAAGTACAAACCCAACAAGATCCCCAGGAATTTTTGGAAAACTTCGACTGGGACAAGTACGAAGAAGGTATTGAAAAGGTCGAAGACAGTAAATTGAGCGAGTTTGAAAAGCTCGTAGAGGAGAATTTTGTGGATACCGCCGATGAGGAGGTAGTTGAAGGAAAAGTGGTGCACATGACGGATCGTGAGGCCATTATCGACATCAACGCAAAATCCGAAGGAGTTATCTCCCTCAATGAATTCCGTTACAACCCTGATCTTAAGGTAGGGGACAAAGTTGAGGTTCTTATTGATATACGTGAAGACAAAACCGGTCAGTTGGTATTGTCGCACAGAAAAGCAAGAACCATCATGGCATGGGATCGCGTAAATGCTGCCCATGACAAAGAGGAAATTGTTCAAGGTTTTGTAAAGTGCAGGACCAAAGGTGGTATGATCGTGGACGTATTTGGAATTGAGGCGTTCCTGCCTGGATCTCAAATTGATGTGAAGCCAATCCGCGATTACGATCAGTATGTAGGAAAGACCATGGAGTTCAAGGTGGTGAAGATCAACCACGAGTTCAAGAACGTTGTGGTTTCCCATAAAGCACTTATCGAGGCCGATATTGAAGAGCAGAAGAAGGAGATCATCGGTCAGCTTGAAAAAGGTCAAGTATTGGAAGGTGTGGTCAAAAACGTTACATCTTACGGAGTATTCATCGACCTTGGTGGCGTAGACGGATTGATTCACATTACCGATCTTTCCTGGAGTCGTATCAACCACCCGAACGAGGTTGTTGAGTTGGATCAGAAATTGAACGTTGTAATCCTTGATTTTGATGACAATAAATCCAGAATCCAGCTAGGCCTTAAGCAATTGGAGAAACACCCATGGGATGCCTTGGGCGATGAGATCAAAATTGGTGACAAGGTAAAAGGTAAGGTTGTTGTTATTGCTGACTACGGTGCCTTTATTGAAGTTGCTGAAGGAGTTGAAGGATTGATCCACGTTTCTGAAATGTCTTGGTCTACCCACTTGAGATCTGCACAGGATTTCGTAAAAGTAGGGGACGAGGTTGAAGCGGTTGTATTGACCTTGGATCGTGAAGATCGCAAAATGTCCTTGGGCATCAAGCAATTGACACCAGACCCATGGACCGATATCACTTCCAAGTATCCTGTTGGATCAAGACACAAAGGAATTGTTAGAAACTTTACCAATTTCGGTGTCTTTGTAGAAATGGAAGAAGGTATTGATGGATTGATCTATATCTCCGACCTATCTTGGACCAAGAAAATCAAGCACCCATCTGAGTTTGTTACCGTTGGTGACACTTTGGAAGTGGAAGTATTGGAATTGGACGTGGAAGGACGTAAGTTGAGCTTGGGTCACAAGCAGACTACCGAAAACCCATGGGACAAATATGCCGATGAGTTTGCTGAAGGAACTATTCACAAGGCAGCTATCTCAGAGGTTGTTGACAAAGGAGCAACCATCAATTTCAATGAGGATATTGTAGGATTCGTTCCTTCAAGACACATGGAAAAAGAAGATGGTAAAAAGCTTGGAAAAGGAGAAGAGGTTGATTTCAAGATCATTGAATTTAACAAGGACTTCAAGAGAGTTGTGGCAAGTCACACAGCCATCTTTAGAGAGCAAGAAGAACGCAATATCAGTGCTGCCAGAAGAAAAGCTGCAGCATCTGCAGAGGAGACCAAAACTACTTTTGGTGATGCCAATGCACAATTACAGGCGTTAAAGGATAAAATGGAAGCGGATTCCAAGAAGAAGTAATCCGGTTTTATTACCAAAACAAAAGCCCCGCTGGTAACAGTTGGGGCTTTTTTTGTACCGTTATCTATGGCAGAAATGTTTACTTTTGCATGCAACCCAGTTGGTAGCCTAGCAAATGAGTCAAAAAGTACTTCTTACCTCCAAAGAGATAAACATCATACTGCACCGTTTGGCCTGTCAACTTTTAGAAAATCATCTCGATTTTTCAAACACGGCCTTAATCGGAATACAACCCAGAGGCGTCTTTTTAGCGGAGCGATTGACCAAGATTTTAAGGGAAGAGTACAAGGTGAAGGACATTGAACTGGGTTTTTTGGACATCACTTTTTATAGGGATGATTTTGGGCGTGGCGATAAGACCTTGAAAGCCAATACTACCAAGATTGACTTTTTGGTGGAGGACAAAAATGTGGTTTTTATTGATGATGTGCTCTACACCGGGAGAAGTATCAGAGCAGCCCTCACTGCAATCCAATCCTTTGGTAGACCTTCAGATATTGAACTTTTGACCCTGATAGACAGAAGATTTAGTAGGCACTTGCCGATCCAGCCCAATTATAGAGGCCGACAGGTAGATGCCATCAATGAGGAAAAGGTCAAGGTTATGTGGGAGGAGAACGATGGGAAAGATGTTGTGTATTTAGTAAACAAATAATAGAAAATGAGCGAACTAAGTGTAGACCACTTATTAGGAATTAAGTATCTGAACAAGAAGGATATAGAGCTCATTTTTGAAACTGCCGACCATTTTAAGGAAGTCATAAACCGTTCTATTAGAAAGGTGCCCACGCTTAGGGATACTACCATAGCCAATATTTTCTTTGAAAACAGTACCCGCACCAAACTTTCTTTTGAATTGGCCGAAAAAAGGCTGTCTGCAGATGTGATCAACTTCTCAGCTTCCCAGTCTTCGGTAAAAAAGGGGGAGACCTTAATTGATACTGTAAATAATATTCTCTCCATGAAAGTGGATATGGTGGTCATGCGCCATCCAAATCCGGGAGCGGGAATCTTTTTATCAAAGCATGTGGATGCATCCATCGTTAATGCTGGGGACGGTGCCCATGAACATCCTACGCAAGCTTTGCTGGATTCCTATTCCATTCGTGAGAAATTAGGAGATGTGGGCGGAAAAAATGTAGTGATTGTCGGGGATATCTTGCACTCCCGAGTAGCACTCTCCAACATTTTTGCACTAAATCTACAAGGAGCCAACGTAAAGGTATGTGGCCCAAAAACGCTGATTCCAAAGCATATTGAATCTTTGGGGGTGAAGGTAGAGACCAACCTTAGAAAAGCGCTGGAATGGTGCGATGTGGCCAATATGCTTCGCGTTCAAAATGAACGGATGGACATTAGCTATTTCCCATCCACCAGGGAATACACCCAACAATTTGGGGTGAACAAAGCATTACTTAATAGTCTGGACAAACAGATTGTGATCATGCACCCAGGCCCCATCAATCGCGGAGTGGAAATCACCAGTGATGTGGCAGATTCAAATCAATCCATTATCTTAGAGCAAGTTGAAAATGGAGTAGCCATCCGCATGGCGGTAATTTACTTGCTGGCGGCTAAAAAATAAAATCATGATTTTTGATAAGGAAGGAACAACAACCATTGTTTTCCAGGAAAAAACCTCCCTTAAAACCTTCCTGGATAACTTGAGAAAAGGGTATCCCAAAATCAAGCACGATAACATTATTGTGAACTTGTTCTCGTTCAGTAAATTATCAGCTGGAGATGTATTGGAATTTTTGGATATCTCAACGACACATAGAAGCACCAACAAATCATTCATTCTAGTGACCAATAAGGTTTCCTATGATGAAATTCCTGATGAAATAAATGTGGTGCCAACCATTCAAGAGGCTAAGGATCTTATAGAAATGGAAGAAATTGAGCGCGACCTCGGGATTTGAATGGAAAATCAAAAATGAAAAATTGAAAGTGATTGGAAACGAGGAGGAAGAATGTTATTGAGGAGAAGAGTTTTCGATTTGCTTTAGGAATAGTAGGTTTAGCTAAAAAACTTGTAAATGAAAAAAAGGAATTTGTGCTATCAAAACAAATTCTTAGATCGGGAACCTCTATTGGGGCATTAGTGAGGGAAGCGGAACATGCAGAAAGTAAAAAAGAATTTATTCATAAAATGTCCATTTCCTTAAAAGAGGCGAATGAAACAAGATATTGGTTGGATTTGTTAATGAATTCCGATTATATGGAAAAAAGGGAATTTGAGAAGTTAAATGACGAAGTAACGCAGCTAATAAAATTATTAGCGGCTATTGTAAAAACCTCCAAATTGAACTCCTGATGTTTAGAGAATATCAATTTTCCACTTTTAATTATCCACTTTCCATTGTTAGTTTTCCACTTTCCATTTTCAATTAAATGAAACTCACTATTCTTGGCTGCTATTCGGCCACCCCGCGAACCTTTACCAACCCTACCTCCCAAGTCCTGGAGGTTAGAAATCATATTTTTTTAATTGACTGCGGAGAAGGTACCCAAGTACAGTTAAGAAAATACAAGGTTAAGTTTTCCCGAATCAAACATATTTTTATTTCCCATTTGCATGGGGATCATTTTTTTGGACTTCCAGGCCTTATTTCCACCTTTAGGTTACTGGGTCGGGAATCTGAATTACATATTTACGGCCCAAAAGGGATTAAAGAAGCAGTAACCTTGTTTTTAAAACTAGGGGATTCTTGGACCAACTACCCATTGATTTTTCACGAACTTGAATCCAAGGATACGGAGTTGGTGTTTGAGGATGATGCTGTAAGCGTGCAGACCATCCCCCTTGATCATAGAGTGTACACCAATGGCTTTTTATTTAAAGAAAAGCCAGCACCAAGAAAGCTGGATGTAAGTGCGGTTGCGGAACATGATATTGACCGCAGTCAATTCAACAACATAAAGAATGGGGCCAATGGGAAAACAGCCAACGGAGTTGAAGTTGCCAATCAAAAACTTACATTGGACCCGCCAAATCCCAGAAGTTATGCTTTTTGTAGTGATACAGCCTATAACGAAACCATCTTACCGCTAATTGAAAATGTGGATGTCTTGTACCACGAGTCCACTTTTTTGGAGGCTGAGTCCCGATTGTGTCGAAAAACAAAGCATGCAACAGCCAAACAAGCTGCCCAGATTGCGCAAAAGGCAAATGTGGGGAGTTTGATTTTGGGACATTATTCTACGAGGTACAAGTCCATCGACCTATTCAAAGAGGAAGCCTTGGAGGTATTTCCCAGGGTGGCCTTGGCCGATGACGGAAAATCTTTTGATATCTAGTCCTTTCTGCCTTTCTATTCTGCCTTCTTTTGTTGAAATTTGTGTAGAACCTATTTGGGAATATGCAAGAAGACTTAAGCAGTTATCGCAAATCATACGAAAAAAGTAGCTTGGTGGAAGGTTCCATCAAGGAAAATCCACTGGAGCAGTTTCAAAAGTGGTTTTATGAGATTGAGGCTGCTGGTGGACCTGATGAACCCAACGCCATGACCATTTCCACCATGGGTTTGGATGGCTATCCAAAGAACCGGGTGGTGCTGATGAAAAAATACACACACGAGGGGTTTATTTTTTATACCAATTACAATAGCGAAAAAGGCAAGGCCATTTTGGCGAATCCTGCTGTATGTCTTTCCTTTTTTTGGCCCAATTTGGAGCGTCAGGTGATCATAAAGGGAAAGGCTGAAAAAATTGCTGAGAACCTGTCCGATGGCTATTTCGAATCAAGACCTGTGGGCAGTCAGCTGGGTGCTGTGGTGTCAGATCAGAGTGAAGTTATTGGTTCACGGGAGGTATTGGAAAAGAAGCTTGCTGAATTAGAGAAAGAACTGGAGGGAAAGGAAATTGAAAGACCCAAGCATTGGGGTGGTTATCTGGTACGACCGGTATCCATTGAATTTTGGCAGGGAAGGCCGAACCGGCTTCATGACAGAATTAGATATGAACTTCAGGAGGATTTGAATTGGAAGATAGAACGATTGGCACCATAAAGCGATTACAATGAAACAAATAATTCTGGTCAGACATGGGAAATCGTCCTGGGAATACGATGTTTCTGACAAAGACAGACCATTAAAGGAACGGGGGATAAGGGATGCGGGCCTAGTGTCCAAAAAATTTGCTGAAAATAAGCCTTCGATTGATTTTGCGTTTTCAAGTCCAGCCAACAGGGCACTTCACACCAGTATGATCGTTCTTAGGAATATCGGCTTTGATCTGGACAATTTTCAGGTCAAGGAAGCACTTTATGACTTTTCTGGTAATAGCGTTGCAAACTTCGTTCATGGTCTGGATAATAGTCACCAAACCGTTATGATCTTTGGACATAATTATGCCTTCACAACGCTTGCAAATACTTGGGGAGATCAGTATATTGATAACGTTCCCACGTCGGGACTGGTTCACATCAAATTCAACGTGGATCGTTGGGATAAAGTGGCAAAAGGAACTTCAGAAACGGTAATTTTTCCAAAACACCTTAAATAATTCATGATTAAAGTAAAGAACGAATACGTAAACAGGGAAATCAGTTGGTTGCATTTTAATGCAAGGGTACTCCAGGAAAGTGTGGATAAAAAAGTTCCGCTGATAGACCGGTTAAGGTTCTTGGGAATATTCAGCAATAATCTGGATGAGTTTTTCAAAGTACGGTATGCAACAGTCAAACGCATTGTGGATGCTGGAAAAAAAGGAAAGAGTGTTTTAGGGGGTGAAAAGGCCAAGGATTTGTTGGAGGAAATCACCAAGATAGTTATTGAACAACAAGCACGTAGCCAAGAAATTCTGGAAAGTATAGAGGAAGAGCTTAAGGAGGAGAACATTTTTATCATCAACGAGGATGAAATCAATGAAAACCAGGCTGAGTTCATTCGGGAATACTTTTTCAAGAAGGTGAACCAGGAGTTGATGACCATTATCCTAAACGACCTGACGGAATTCCCCTTATTAAAGGATACGGCTGCTTATTTGGCGGTGAAAATGGTCATGAAAAATGAAAATGGCACCCCCAATAACAACAGATATGCACTGATTGAGATACCGAAAGGGATAGACCGCTTTATTGTGCTGCCAAAGGAAGGGGATAAAAACTATATCATTGTTTTGGATGACCTCATTCGCTTTTGTTTGGACAGCGTGTTTACCATGTTCGAATTTGAGTCCATTTCCGCTCATATGATCAAGATTACCCGAGACGCCGAGTTGGATATTGACAATGATTTAACCAAGAGTTTTATCCAAAAGATCTCTTCCAGTGTGGAGCATAGAAAGATCAGTGATCCCGTACGTTTTGTTTATGACAAAAGTATAGACAAGGATACACTCCAGTTCCTGAAAGAGAAAATGAACATAGTGGACACTGACAGTGTTATTCCTGGAGGACGTTATCACAACCGACGTGATTATATGGGATTCCCTAGTTTGGGACGCCACGATCTCATGTACAAAAAGATAGAGCCGCTACCTGTAAAGGGATTTAGTATGAACGGTAGTCTGTTGGAACTGATAGCCCAAAAGGACTACATGATCTATACGCCTTATCATACCTTTTCCTATGTCACCAAATTTTTAAGGGAGGCAGCGTTGGATCCAAAGGTTAGGGCTATCAAAATCACTATTTACAGACTCGCCAATGATAGCCAAATAGCCTCGGCATTGATCAATGCGGTCAAAAATGGAAAGCAGGTCACAGTGCAAATTGAATTGCAGGCCAGATTTGACGAACAAGCCAATATCAAATATGCCAACCAACTTCAGGCAGAGGGCATCCGACTGATATTTGGTGTCCCTGGGCTTAAAGTGCATAGTAAGATTTGCTTGGTGGAGCGGGAAGAGTCCGAAGGCATAACCAGATATGGATTCATAAGTACGGGGAATTTCAATGAATCCACAGCCAAAATCTATACGGATTATACCCTGTTTACCTCCCATGAGGGAATCCTCAAAGAAATGGCCAGGGTATTTGACTTTTTTGAAACCAACTACAAGATTCATAAATACAAACATCTTGTAGTTTCTCCTCACTATACCAAGTCTACCTTTATGAAACTCATAGACAATGAGATTGCCAATGCCTTGGTGGGAAAGGAAGCCTTTGTCAAGATTAAGATGAATAGTCTTACCTCATACAAGATGGTGGACAAGCTCTACGAGGCAAGTAGGGCAGGAGTAAAGGTGCAGCTTATTATTAGGGGCGTATGTTGCTTGATTCCTGGGGTAGCCGGTATGAGTGAGAATATTGAGGCCATCAGTGTGGTGGACAAGTTTTTGGAACATCCAAGACTTTTCATTTTTGGAAATGAAGGTGAGCCCAAAATCTATATTTCTTCCGCAGACTGGATGACACGAAATCTTGACTTTAGGGTAGAGGTAGGTTGCCCAATTTACGACCCAGATATCAAACAGGAACTACTGGATACTTTCGATATTTCATGGAAGGACAACCAAAAAGCCAGGATTTTTTCCGCTAATCAGGACAATGCATATCGGGAGAAAACAGCAGAAGACGCTGAAACGAGATCCCAGTTCGCCCTGTATGACTATTACAAACTGAAATTAGAATCCTAATTCTTCCAAATTGATAATTCGCAAGTTGGCAGCAATTGATATTGGTTCCAATGCCGTTAGGTTGTTGGTGCACAATGTTATTGAGCATGAAGACAAACTTCCTTCGTTTAAAAAAAGTGCCCTTATCCGTGTACCCGTCAGGTTGGGGGAAGATTCCTTTACCAAAGGGGAAATTTCGGAACACAGCTTGCAACGCTTGATCAAAACCATGAAATCCTTCGATTTGTTGATGGAAATTTATGGGGTGGAAAAATATATGGCCACTGCGACTTCTGCATTAAGGGAAGCCCGAAACGGTGACGAGGTGGTTGCCAAAGTACTCCAGGAATCGGGGATTGGGATAGAGATTATTGATGGTAAAAAAGAAGCGGCAATCATTGCCTCGACCGACTTGAAGGAGCTTATCAAAAAAGATAGAGCTTACCTCTATGTGGATGTGGGAGGGGGAAGTACAGAGTTCACCATTTTCATCAGGGGAGAGCTCAAGGTTTCAAAATCCTTTAAGATAGGTACGGTTAGAATTCTTAAAGGCTTGGTAGATAACGGGTTGTGGGATGTTGTCCAAGATTGGATTCAAACAAATTTGAAGGGGGAGACCAAAGTTGAGATTATCGGTTCCGGAGGAAACATCAATAAATTACACAAGATGTCTGGAAGGAAAATGGGCCAGCCTTTGTCCTACATTTGGCTAAATGCCCAATATCATTTCTTGAACAGTATGGATTATGAGGATAGGATTTCTGAGCTGGGATTAAATCAGGATAGGGCGGATGTAATCATTCCGGCAGCCAAAATTTTTCTCTCCGCGGCCAAATGGAGTGGTGCCAAAAAAATTCATGTACCCAAGATTGGTTTGGCAGATGGAATGATCAAGACATTATATTACCAGGAGGATTAACCGTGCATGGTTTCCCTTTTGCCCAGATTTTTCATGAGTTCCGCCTCATATTCCAATAATTGCTGCCATTTTTCATCCACTTCCTCACGATTTCCGTATTTACGTGCAAATTTTAGGAACATGGTATAATGATTGGCTTCACTGGCCATCAGACTTCTATAGAATTCAGATAGTTCCGCATCGTTGATTTCTTCGGAAAGCAATCTAAATCGCTCACAACTTCTGGCTTCAATCATGGCGGCGTAGAGTAATTTGTGTATAAGGTGGGTTTCCCTGCTGCCTCCCTTAGGGAAGAACTTCATAAGTTCAATCACATACTCATCCTTGCGTTCCCTACCAAGTACCCAGCCTCTTTTTAGTATTTTGTCATGTACCATATTAAAATGGCCCATTTCCTCTCTTGCCAAAGCGGTCATTTCCTTGACCAAATCAGATTTTTCGGGAAACCCTATTATCAGGGAGATGGCCATACTGGCTGCCTTTTGCTCGCAATACGCATGATCGGTAAGAATTTCTTCAATGTTCTTCTCCACAATATTCACCCATCTCGGGTCTGTTGGCAGTTTTAATCCCAGCATTGTTCTTGATTTTGTTTTAGGGGGTAAAGATAAGCGTATTCGACCAATAGGGCGGGCTTAAAAGTCGAGGTCAAACTCTTGGCGAAGCATGTCAATGGCCGGATTTTTTTCCCGGAGCTTTTCATATTTCTCCTCAGGGGTAAACGCAAATTTCTTGGCTACTTCCTCATTGACTGTGATATACAAACTGATGGAATGGTTGTTCAGTTTTTGCTTCAGGAAATCCATCATAAGACTTTGTTCCCGCTCCACCTCCTTTTTCATGGTACTGTTGGGAAGTTCAATCCAAATGGTTTGTTCGTCCTTTAGCTTGGGAACATCGGTTTGAAGATTACTGGCCAAGATTTTACGACCCTTATCCTCTAAATGTTGTACAAAATCGTTCCAATGGGATTGCATGTCCGCTTCACTGAACTTTTCTTTGGGTAAATCTTCCTGATTTATGGCAGGTACCTTCACATTTTCATGCGCTTTCTTGGTTTTAATACTGCGCAGTGATAATCCCGAAACTCTCCTTTCAGCAGACTTTATATGGATTTTTGGAGTAGGGGTTGGAGGAGTTATCTCAACCTTGTCTTCAACCTCTGGTGCCTCTGTTGGAACGGCAACAGGTTCAGATACATCTATTTCCTTTGCTTCGGATTCTTGTTTTGGAGCTGGGGCGTCTATTCTTTCCTCCGTGGTCTTAAAGAAAGAGGCGGGAACTATGAAATCAAGGTTTTTTTTTTCTCCATTAAACGTAATGGAGGCCAATTTCATCAAGGTGAGTTCAACTAAAAGGCGTTGGTTTTTGCTGGTCTTGTACTTGAGGTCGCAATCATTGGCAATTTCCAAAGCTTTCAATAAAAACTGCTGATCTACCTTCTTCGCCTGGTCTTTATACTGCTGTTTTACATCCTCACCAACTTCCAATAGGGCATGGGTATCTTGATGCTGGCAAACCATCAAATCCCTAAAATGGGAGGCCAGGCCTGTGATGAAATGATGCCCATCAAATCCCAAGGATAAGGTTTTATTGAGCAGAATCAATAAATCGGGGATGTTATTGTCCAAGATTAAATCGGTGGTGGAGAAGTAGGTATCGTAATCCAGTACATTCAAATTTTCGGTGACCGCCTTACGAGTCAACTCTTTCCCCGAGAAACTTACTACCCTATCAAAAATGGACAAGGCATCCCTCATGGCACCATCCGCCTTCTGCGCAATGATATGAAGCGCACTTTCCTCAGCCTTAATCCCTTGTTCTTCTGCTATATATTTTAGGTAATCCGCAGCATCCTTGACCGTAATCCGCTTGAAATCGAAAATCTGACAGCGGGATAAAATGGTTGGGATAATCTTGTGCTTTTCGGTGGTGGCTAGGATAAAAATGGCATGCTTGGGTGGCTCTTCCAAGGTCTTTAAAAACGCATTGAAAGCAGACTGGGAGAGCATATGTACCTCGTCTATAATATAGACTTTGTACTTACCGACCTGTGGGGGTATACGAACTTGGTCTATAAGACTTCGAATGTCATCCACAGAGTTATTTGAAGCCGCATCAAGCTCAAAAATATTGAAGGCAAAATCCTCATCTTCCCGTTCCGTACCGTCCTGATTGATTTTTTTGGCCAAGATTCGTGCACAGGTGGTTTTACCTACTCCACGAGGGCCGCAGAAAAGCAAGGCTTGGGCCAAATGATTGTTTTCAATGGCATTGTCCAGAGTATTGGTAATGGCACCTTGTCCCACAACATCTTTAAAGGTTTGGGGTCTGTATTTTCGTGCCGATACAATAAACGGTTCCAAAGGGTAAGGTTTTGCTTTACTACAAATATAAAAATAGGAAGCGGCAAAGAAATAGGGGGAGGAACTTCATCGCTTTTTTTTATTAACAATTGGTTTACCTTTGCCGCCAGCAGGCCACCTTATCGCCGCAATCCCTTTGGGATTGGGGAGGAAAGTCCGGACACCATAGTGCGGCATAGCGGGTAACGCCCGTCCGTTGAAAAACGAGGACCAGTGCAACAGAAAGCAAGTACAGTTAGGCTGTAGTGAAATCAGGTAAACTCTATGCGGTGAAACGCCACGTATACCAGTGTTTGAGGGCTGCACGCCCAAATTGGAGGGTAGGCGGTTAGAGCTTTTGGGCAACCAAATGCCTAGATAAATGATAAGGACATACAGAATCCGGCTTATGGCCTGCTTTTTTTCGATTAACTATGGCATTCGGTTATTCCGACTCTCCAACTTCAAAAAAGCTGAAAACACTTCCCCCGTACTTCCTTTTTTCGGAAAATTGATGATGCTGGGAGAGATTGGTTTGGGCCGCGTGTTCCACAATCAGGAGTCCCTCATCCAGTAATAGGTTACTTTCAAAGACCAGATCTACGATTTTAAGAAATTGGTCTGTATCAAAATTATAAGGAGGGTCGGCAAAGATGATGTTGGCTTGTTCCTTGGTACGCTCCAAAAAACGGAACACATCCGATTTAATGGCAACAATGGGAAAATCCAGTTCCTTTGCTGTTTTGGAAATAAACTGGGCGCAACCAGAAAAGCTGTCAACAGCAATAATTTCCTTGCTTCCTCTGGAACCGAATTCAAAACTGATGTTACCCGTGCCTGCAAACAAATCCACAACCTTGACATCATCCAGGAAATATCGATTGTTCAGAATGTTGAAAAGTCCTTCTTTGGCCATATCCGTCGTTGGTCTGACGGGAAGTTTTTTTGGTGCGGTAAGCCTTTTGCCCTTGTACTTGCCGGAAATAATTCGCATTACAACTTGCTTAAAGAAGTAAAATCAATGGCTTGACTCTCCAATTGATCTAAAGGATAGTTGGAATCCACGGGAACGAAAACTGAAACAGATTGGATATACGAATAGCAAAGTTCAAAAATGGCATCCCCTTCCTCCACAAGGCCAAACAACTTGAGTTGCACTTGCTCCAAATCAATCTGCAGTTGTTCCAAGCTAAAGAGCAAAAAATAAAGGAAATCCTCCTTGGTCTTGTATTCAAAATGGTTGTAAAAGAGCAGCTTTTTATCCGATATGACCACAATTTCCATTTCCTTTTCCGCCACATGAACATAACACACAGGTTGGGATGTAGCCCGTGTCTGGTTCAATAATGTGGAAATTAAGACGGTACCTGTATGTTTAAACTCGAAGGCTCCGAAAAGATCAAATATATGGTTGTTCACATTGGCAAACGGAACATAAACATTGACAAGGTCGTGGTTGGCAATTTCATCATGGGCAATATGATCATTGGCCATTATTTTGGCATTGAACTTTAAATAGTTGGCAAGCTCCTCTTTTTTGAACAAAGCTTTGGGCACAAGACTAAACAGGCCATTTTTATGAATGACCACCACTTCTGAAAAGTTGGTGCCCACCGTGCTATTCTTGTTGAGCACTGCTTTGAGCTCTTTAAGGAGTAAATAGGGGGTGGAAGCCGTTTTGAAACTTACCTTTTCAAATGCCAGAATCTCATTGGAAATGGTATCCAGCACACAAAAAGAAAGTCCATTCAAACCAACTTGAATGGACAATTTCTTAAAAGTGTTTTCGGAATTTTGCTCCGAGATATTATTGGTCTTTTCTGTCATAGATTGGAGGCCAGTTTCCATTGGTACTCACATCGGTAAGCGAACCAACCTTAATTTCTGTTCCATTTACCTCTTCCACACTTTGATGGGCATTTTCTCTAGCCAATAGATCCGTAGGTTGGTCGTATAACACCAAATCCTTCTTTGCTTTGGCTTCGAAAACGGGAGCTTTATATCCTTGCTTGTCAATGATATCAGCTTTCATTTCAAATTTTTCTCCACCCTGGGCATAGGGAATGTCCATCATGGTCTTATAGCGATCATCATTTTTGAAAAGGGAGTCCTTTACCTTGATAAACCCTAAAGTATCTATGATCACAGTATCAACTTGCAAATCAATTTGGTATACCTTATCATAACGCATGAAGGAAGAATCCTTCTGGCTGGTAATGGTATAACTTCCAGTATCTACAAACTGAACCAAGCTATTGAAATTGCTGGCAAATCGTCCGTTTACTGCTTTATAGGCTTCTTGGGAATCCCTGATATCCTTTAGCTTGGCGATAACACGGGAAAACCTTTCTTTTCTTACCTTTTTGAACTCAATGGGGGCATTGATGGATTGATAGATTTTGTAGCCAAGAAAAATGCTCAAAAGGCCAAAGGCAATTACCAAAACAGGCTTGATTTTTTGAGGCAAAAATCTGTCAATTAGGAATACAAGGCCTATGGTCACAAGGCAAATAACAACAACAATAAGAATTAAGTTTAACATGCGAATATTGTCTTTCTTAGTTAATTTAGCGGTTACTGACAAATCTACAATTTTTTTTTAATCACGAAACTTTTTGCTTTAAAAATCCATACCATCCAAACCAGCCTATGACAGACCCTACACCTTCTGGATTTTTAGAGATTCTATACCAGAAATTTCCGCATGAGCCCACCCTTAAACAGAACATTGCATTGGAGAAGCTTTCCAACTTTGTTTTTGCCAAGAAGGAAGAGCGGGTTTTCCTTTTAAAAGGGTTTGCGGGAACGGGTAAAACAACCTTGGTGGGAACAGTGGTCAATAGCTTGTGGAAAATAAGAATGGGTTCCGTTTTATTGGCCCCTACGGGAAGGGCCGCTAAGGTAATGTCCGTGTACTCTGGAACAAAGGCGTTCACCATTCATAAAAAGATATACTTTCCCAAAAAACAATCTGGGGGAGGTATTCAGTTTGTATTGGCTCCCAACAAGCACCGCAATACCCTATTTATAGTGGATGAGGCTTCCATGATTCCAGATACCCCTGCAGATTCCAAATTATTTGAAAATGGGTCTCTCTTAGATGACTTGATGTATTATGTATATTCTGGCCATAACTGCAAATTGTTACTGATTGGTGATACCGCACAGTTGCCCCCGGTTAAACTGGATTTAAGTCCTGCTTTGGAAGAGGATAGGATAGCACTGAATTACAATAAGGAGGTGGAGAGTCTGGAGTTGGATGAAGTAATGCGGCAAACCCATGATTCGGGTATCCTTTATAATGCAACACACTTAAGGGAACAGTTACAGACCCAATTCTATGATGCCTTTCAATTTGAATTGGGCTCCTTTAAGGATGTAGTCCGATTGGTGGACGGTACCGAAATCCAAGAGGCCATTGATTCCTCTTATTCAAATGATGGTAAGGAGGAAACGGCAATCGTGGTGCGATCCAATAAAAGGGCAAACTTGTACAATCAAAATATTAGGGAGCGCATTCTTTTTCTGGACAACGAAATTGCTGTTGGGGATTATATGATGGTAGTCAAGAACAATTATTTCTGGCTTCGGCCCAATTCTGAAGCAGGCTTTATTGCCAACGGAGATATTTTGGAAATCCTGGAGCTCTTTGCTATCAAGGAATTGTATGGGTTTTCGTTTGCAGAGGTCAAGGTTAAAATGGTGGATTACCCTAATCAAAGACCCTTTGAAACTGTTTTACTTTTGGATACGATCAAGGCTGAGACCCCTTCACTTTCTTATGAAGATGGCAATAGGCTGTATCAAGAGGTGATGAAGGATTACGATCATGAAAAATCCAAGTACAAAAAGTTTTTGGGTGTGAAGAACAACAAGTTCTTTAACGCTCTGCAGGTGAAGTTTTCCTATGCAATAACCTGTCATAAGTCACAAGGTGGGCAGTGGAATAATGTCTTTGTGGAACAACCCTATCTACCCAATGGGGTGGACAAAGATTATCTGAGATGGTTGTACACTGCGGTAACCCGGGCCAAGGAAAAACTATTTTTGATAGGATTCAAGGATGATTTTTTTCTTGACTAGGAATATTCTATTTTAGACAAAGCCATGGGCATGACACCAGATACCATAATAAGCATTTTTTTGGGCATTGGCCTGGCCGCCTCAGTTGGATTTAGGGTTTTTCTGCCCCTATTCGCGCTGAGTTTGGCTGCGTATCTTGGAGTTTGGGATCTCAATGATAATTGGGAATGGATTGGCAGTTTGGCCGCCTTGATTACCTTGGGTGTGGCCACCTTGGTTGAAATATTCGCTTATTTCATCCCATGGGTAGACAATGCCCTGGACAGTTTGGCCGTTCCCTTGGCAGCTATTGCCGGAACTGCAGTGGTGGTATCCACAGTGGCCAACCTTGATCCCGTGGTAACCTGGTCTCTTGCCATTATAGCAGGAGGTGGTACGGCAACCGCCATAAAAGGGGCCAATGCAGCAGGAAGACTAACCTCAACAGCAACTACCGGCGGTGTGGCGAACCCTGTGGTATCCACCGTAGAGACAGGTACGGCCGTGGTCGTATCCACAGCCTCTATTTTGGTGCCACCCATTGCCGCTATTCTAGTAATCATTATTTTGGTCGTCATTTTTAGAATTTATCGCAAATTGCGGCCAAAAAGTAGTTAGATAAACCTTTAAGCAAGTTAGGTGAAGATTATTTCCATGATACCGGCCAGGTACCAGGCCTCTAGATTTCCGGCTAAACTAATGCAGGATTTAAAAGGCAAACCGGTTATTGTTCGTACCTATGAGGCAGCGGTCCAAACAGGTTTGTTTGATGAAGTGTTTGTGGTCACGGACAATGATGTTATTTATGACGTAATCACTTCCATAGGAGGAAAGGCGCTTCGCAGTAAGCACCAGCATGAAAGTGGAAGTGATAGAATTGCAGAGGCCGTGGAAAGCATGGATGTGGACATCGTAATCAATGTGCAAGGTGATGAGCCCTTTATAGACAAGGAAAGTCTAACAAAGGTAATTGAGGTGTTCAAAAGCGATGATACCGAAGAGATTGACTTGGCTTCTTTGATGACCCCGATTACAGATTGGGACGAAATTGCAAATCCGAACACGGTAAAAGTCATTGTGGACAAGGAGGATTTTGCCCTGTATTTTTCAAGGTCACCAATACCTTATCCAAGAGATGAAGAGGTAGAAGCCATCTATTACAAACACAAGGGCATATATGCCTTTAGAAAAAGGGCCCTAATGGATTTTCAAAGACTGCCCATGCGCTCTTTGGAGGCCAAGGAAAAAATTGAGGCCATCCGATTTTTGGAATATGGAAAAAAAATAAAAATGGTGGAAACTCACGTGACCGGCATTGAAATTGATACCCCCGAAGACCTAGAACGAGCCAAAAAAGCATGGATATAGATTTTAAAGACATAAAGGTCATTGGTTTTGATGCCGACGACACACTCTGGGTAAACGAAACCTATTTTAGGGAGACCGAGGAACGTTTCGCAGAGTTGTTGGAAGGATATGAAACCAAAAACAAGATTGACCAGGAACTTTTCAAGGTTGAAATGCAAAACCTGGAACTTTATGGATATGGAGTAAAGGGTTTTGTGCTGTCCATGATCGAGACTGCATTGGATTTATCCAACAACCGAATATCCCAGCAAACCTTAACCGAGATTTTGGAATTGGGCAAAAAAATGATTTCCCACCCCGTAGAATTATTGGATGGGGTAGAGGAAGTATTGTCCAAATTGGAGCATAAGTACAGGCTTATTGTGCTTACCAAAGGCGATTTATTGGATCAGGAACGAAAGTTGCAGAAGTCCGGAATTTCTAAATATTTTCATCACGTAGAAGTCTTAAGTGATAAAAAAGAGAACAATTACCGCAATCTATTGGAGCATTTGGAGATAGATGTCTCGGAGTTCCTGATGATTGGCAACTCCCTTAAATCGGATGTCCTACCCATTTTGAATATCGGGGCCAAAGCCATTCATGTACCCTTTCATACCACTTGGGCGCATGAAATGGTTGCTGAAGATGAACAGATAAACAATCATCTGAAATTGAACAATCTCAAGGATGTTCTAAAGTACTTGGAAAATTAATGAAGACGAACTATAACTTGGAAAGCAAGGAGACCATATCAAAAAATACCTCGTACCGGAACTTCCCCATGGTTCCCAGGGTGATTTTTGGAAAAGGAAGTTTTTCCCAATTGGGTGAAATACTACTGCCCCAAAGACGAAATTCTGACGCTCCCTTTATCTTTTTATTGGATGACTTTTTTGAAAACAGGAGTTTGGCCAATGAAATTCCTTTGATGTTCAACGATGAGCTGATCTTTATTTCGGCAGATGAAGAGCCAAAAACTGCACAGGTGGATGCCTTGGTTACAAGGATTCGGGAGAATTTTGATGAACTTCCTTCAGGAATTGTTGGAATAGGAGGGGGAACCCTACTGGATTTGGCCAAAGCGGTATCCATACTTTTGAACAATGATGGCTTGGCACAGGATTATCAAGGGTGGGATTTGGTTCAGCGTCCCGCCATATACCATGTCGGGATTCCAACCATAAGCGGAACAGGAGCAGAAGTTTCGCGCACCACGGTACTATTGGGACCTGAGAAAAAACTGGGCATCAACTCTGACCATACCACCTTTGACCAGGTAATCCTGGATCCAGATTTAACACAAACCGTACCCAAAGAACAGTGGTTCTACACGGGAATGGACTGTTTTATCCATTGCATAGAATCTTTGGAAGGAACCTATTTGAACGCTTTTAGTCAAAGCTATGGCGAAAAGGCGTTGGATTTGTGCAAGGAAGTTTTCTTGGGGGATCATCCAGAGGAGGCCGCAAGGGATATGCTTATGATGGCCTCTTGGCATGGGGGGATGAGCATTGCGTATTCCCAGGTGGGGATAGCACACGCCATGAGTTATGGTCTGTCCTACCTTTTGGGAATCAAGCATGGTATTGGAAACTGTTTGGTGTTTCAACACTTGGAGGAGTTTTATCCAGAGGGAGTGAAGCTCTTTAACCAGATGCTTTCAAAACATAATATTCAAATGCCCAAAGGTATATGTTCAAACCTTTCACAAAGTGATTTTGATACCATGGTAGAGGTGTCATTGGGAATGTGCGCATTGTGGGAAAATGCACTGGGGAAGGATTGGAAAAGCATTATGACCCCTGAGCGACTCCAAGAGCTCTACTCCCGAATCTAGGAAGCATTTCCTTTTGTTTAAAATAGTATTGATATGATGCACCAGCTCGCCAAATTTTTATATTTCAAGGTTTTGCGGTGGAAGCTGGTAGGGGCCTTTCCCGATTTGGATAAATGCGTTATAATTGTAGTTCCCCATACCCATTGGTTGGATTTCTTTTTAGGACTTTTGGTGCGGAAGGTGATCAATAAGGAGATGAACTATATTGGAAAAAAGAGCCTTTTCAAGCCTCCTTTTGGCTGGTTTTTTAGATGGACGGGCGGCGCTCCCATTGATCGGAGCAAGAGCTCCAATACCGTGGACAGTGTAGCGGAAATTTTTAAGGAAAGGAAAACATTCCGCTTTGCATTGGCACCTGAAGGAACCCGAAAAAAAGTAACCGCTCTGAAAACAGGGTTCTATCACATTGCCAAAAAAGCCCAAGTTCCCATCGTTATGGTTGCGTTTGACTTTGGAAATAAACAGGTAAAGATAGCGGAGCCATTTTTACCAACAGAGGACATTCAACAGGATTTCAAAAAAATCCGTGCCTTTTTCAAGGGAGTCCAAGGGCGGATTCCCGAATATAGCTACTAGGTCTTTTTAAGCGGTTTGGCTTTGGGTTTTTCCACTTTTTTCTTGTTTCCCGGAAATACCAAATTGGTGCTTGAATAGCTGCTGCCAAAGGTCAGCGCCGCGGCATATACTTGCTGAATGGCATCAACCACTTGATGTTCTGAAAGTTCCTTCAGCGGATGGGTATATACGGACCAAATAATCTCATCACTAAGGGCGTATTTTACATCCAAAGCGGAATGAAAGTTGGCGACTAAGGCGTTCAATAATTCTTCCTCACCAAGCTTGTCCCGTTCCACAATGGGTGAAATGATTCGCATGCGATTCGCATTTTCATCAAAAACGCAGATCAACATGGCCTCATTAAACAAAAACTGGTATTGATTCCCATTTACCTTGACAGTATCGGCCTCTTTTTCAATTATTTCATAGAGCTTGGTAGGGGTCATTTCTTGTGCAGGTAACACTCCAATACCAAGAATCATGAAAAGTACCAGGATAGAATTTCGCATGGGATGATTTTTCCTTTTGGTCGTGAGAATACAGGTTACTTTACAGGCAACTTAAGAAGGATAAACCATAAGCCCTTCACAAATCTCACCTCTTACAGGCCTTAATTTAAACATTTATGAGCTTATGGTCTTCCCTAAAGATTGACTAACTTCCCATTTTTATAATTTTTAAAATGCAAGAAAGCCGTTTAATTCTGTTCATTTCTGTATTGATATTGTCCTGTTCCCAGGTAAAGGAAACCCAGGTTACAATAAATGAGGACTATGTAGATCAGGTATATCCTTTTTTGGACACGGCCAATTCAAGATGGTTTTTCTTCTCGTCTGCCAGTCGGCCATTCGGGATGGTCAATCTGAGCCCTGATACAGAGACCGAAGGGGCGTGGGGGAGTGGCTACCGATATAACACTACTAATATTAAAGGGTTCTCCCATGTGCATGCCTGGCAGATGTCTGGACCCTCAGTTATGCCATTGATTTCAGCAGGGCCGGATAAGGATTATACCAGTTTTGATTCTGACTTCACCCACGATACGGAAAAGGTTCATCCTGGGTATCATTATGTCGAATTGGAAAAACATAACATAGAGGTGGAGTTGACCAGTACTACGCGAGTCGGATTCCACCGATATACTTTTCCTTCAATTCAAGACAAAGCTGTTTTGTTCAATTTGGAAGGGCAAAATGGACCTTCTAAAATGGTGGATTCGGAATTGGAAATTGTAGGGCAAAGAGCCATTACCGGAAAGGTAGTAAATGTACCAACAAGGAGAAGACCAAAGCCTATAGCCGTTTACTTTTATGCACTTATGGATGCTGACATTGCAGCTGTGGAAAACAAGGAGGGAAAGTTTCTGGTTAAACTGGAAGACAAGGGAAAAAAGGCTAAGATGAAACTGGCCATATCCTACACATCTGTAGCCAATGCAAAAGAAAACATGGAGGCCGAACTACCCCATTGGGATTTTGATGAAATCGTGCAGGATTCCCGCTCCCAATGGAACCAAATGTTGGGGAGGATAAAAGTCGAGGGAAATACTCAAGAACAACGGAAACGTTTTTACACCGATTTATGGCATGCCTTGCAAGGAAGGAGAATTGTTAGCGATGTAAATGGAGCATATCCGGATAACACAAAAGAACACTTTCGGATAGGGCAGATACCACTTAATGAAGAGGGCAATCCCAAGTTCAACCATTACAATTCCGATTCTTTTTGGGGTGCCCAATGGACTATTGCTGTGCTTTGGCAGCTGGTGTATCCCGAAATAGCCGATGAGTTTGTCCAATCGCTATTGCAGTATTATCAAGATGGAGGGATGGTCCCTCGTGGCCCCTCTGGAGGCAATTATACCTATGTGATGACGGGAGCCTCGGCAACACCATTTATGGTGGGGGCCTATCAAAAAGGAATTCGTAGCTATGACCCTGAACTTTTATTTGAGGGACTTAGAAAGAATCATATGCCTGGAGGAATAATGGCTAGATCGGGTTATGAGCATCAGACTGCAAGAGGTGGGGGGTTGGAATATTATATCAACATGGGCTATGTTCCTTATCCCAACCCTGAAGGTGATTTTGGAGGCCACCAGGATGGGGCAAGTATGACCTTGGAATATGCATTTCAAGATTATGCTTTGGCGCAATTGGCCGAATCCTTGGATAAAAACGAAGACCATAAATACTTTATGGAACGATCAATCAACTACAAGAACGTATTTGATTCCCAGACCCATTGGATTAGACCTAAAAATGTAGAAGGAGAATGGAAATCTGATTTTGACCCATACGAATATCAAAATGGTTTTGTAGAAGCCAATGGTTCCCAAGCAACGTGGTTTGTCCCACATGATTTGGAAGGGTTGGCCCGATTGATGGGCGGTAAGCAAGCCGCGGTGACCAGGTTGCAAGATCAATTTAAGGAAGCCGAAAAAATGGGATTTACTTCCGGTACTTCCCATGCAGTGGAGACACATCCTGAATATAAGCGTATTCCTATCAATTATGGTAATCAACCATCCATGCAGACTGCACATGTGTTCCATTGTTTGGACAGGCCTGATTTAACCCAGTTTTGGGTTCGAAATGTAGTTAATAGTGTTTATAGTGGGCTGTGTCCGGAAACTGGGTACAATGGGGATGAAGACCAAGGATTGATGGGATCTCTGGCCGTTCTTGTTAAAATGGGCTTGTTTCAAATGACAGCAGGTGTGGAAGCCGAGTCGGAATATATTGTTACCAAGCCAATTTTTGACCGGCTTACCATCCAACTAGATCAGAACTATTATCCAGGAAAAGAGCTTATTATTAAGGTCGAGGATAGAAAAGTGGACACTATTTCCAAATTGAAGTTTAACAATGTGGAATTTCCTGGTTATGAGATTAGGCATTCTGAATTGGTCAAAGGGGGAACTGTGGTCATTGAATAGTGTTGAACTTTGGATGCTGCAACTTGGCTAAGTCCTTTCAAAATCCAGTTCTGCCCTTGCAGGGTCATCGGTACCATCCCCATCCAAATCAAACTCTGCAGGACCGCTAATGGAAAGCGTATTGGCTGTGCTTTGTATGCTAAAGAATTCATCATCTCCTGGTGAGTCGTCAAATTCAACCACTAACAGGTCTTCATCAAAAGACATTTGCCCAGTGCTAACATCGGGATCCTCCCCCATTTCAGTAATGGTCAATGTAAATCTTCCGTTGGATTGAATGACTAGGGTTACCGTGCCGCCCTGTTCCACCACATCAATTGCCATGGAAGCCCCGCTTCCTGCAATATCAAATACCGCTCGGGTAGCATTCCAACTGCCTGCAATATCGCTGATGGAAATTTCCGATCCGTCAAGGTCAAGTCCTTCGTCTTCTCCACATGCATAAAAACATATGAGAAGCAAGGCGCATCCAAAAAATCTGGTGAATACTTTCATAATTGATATAATTCGTTGATGAGTAATAAGTTACGAACTATATCGATAGTAAGATAAATCTTAAAGTTAAATTTATCGACCCCCTTATCCGGACAATTATTCCTTCATTGTGTGGTACACGTTCTGAACGTCATCGTCTTCCTCAATCTTTTCCAAGAGTTTTTCTACGTCCACCACCTGTTCTTCGGAAAGTTCCTTGGTCACTTGGGGAATTCGTTCAAAACCAGAGGAGATGATTTCTATTTCACGGGATTCCAATTCTTTTTGGATAGCGCCAAAACTTTCAAAGGATGCATAGATATGAATGCCATCTTCATCCACGAATACCTCTTCGGCACCAAAATCAATGAATTCCAGTTCCAGTTCTTCAGGATCAAGACCTTCTCCATTAATGGCGAAGTTACACGTATGGTCAAACATAAATTCAACGGAGCCAGAGGTGCCCAGGCTTCCATTGCACTTATTGAAGTAACTACGAATGTTTGCCACGGTTCGGGTATTGTTGTCCGTTGCAGTCTCAATTAAAATGGCAATACCATGGGGCGCGTAACCTTCAAAGAGAACTTCCTTGAAATCACCTTGACTTTTATCCGACGCTCTTTTAATGGCCCTTTCAATGTTGTCCTTGGGCATATTTACTGCCTTGGCATTTTGAATCACAGCACGCAATCTGGCATTGGAGTCCGGGTCTGGACCACCCTCTTTTACCGCTATAACGATATCCTTGCCAATTCGGGTAAATGCCTTGGACATGGCCGCCCAACGCTTCATCTTCCGTGCCTTCCTAAATTCAAATGCTCTTCCCATAAATCTTGATTTTGGACAGCGACAAATTTAGCAAAAAATGCCTCCTTGTCAAGTTGAAGTTCTACCCTTTGGCCACGATTTGTTCAATAGCGTTGGCCAGGTCAAAATCATTTTGGGTGATGCCGCCCACATCATGGGTATTCAACTTTATGGTAAGTTGATTGTAAACGTTTTCCCAATTGGGGTGATGGTTCTGCTGTTCGGCTACAAAAGCAATATGGGTCATCATTGAAAATGCCTCCTTAAAATCCTTAAAAACAAAAGACTTACAAATACTTCCGTTATCATATGTCCATCCATCCAGGTTCTTTAAGCGGGCTTTTATCTCGGCCGCAGTCAGTTTGTCCATTTTTTTGATTTAATATAGTGAATAAATACAATCCCAGTCCTCTTTCCCATTCACTTTTAGGCTCCCTTGTTACATTTCCAAAAGCATTTGTTACATATGGAGAATCCCCCAAAAGAAGTCGCTTCTAATTTTGAAACAAAGATGACCTCCATGCCATAATGGATGGGAATATCTAAGAAAACTTCCCCCTAAAAACAAGGTTAACATTAAATCTAAAATCATGAAAAAAGTACACTTCATTTTTTTGGCCGTTGTTGCAATGGCATGCACGGTTTTGATTGCTTGTTCTGCGGAGGATGGTGAGACAGGACCTCCGGGACCACAAGGAATCCCCGGAATTGACGGACAGGATGGGCTAGATGGAACAGATGGTCAGGACGGAACTGATGGGCAAGATGGCAACGCCAATGTAATTTTTTCCAATTGGCTTGATGCGGATTGGAATGTACAGGACGACCCCAGGGCAAAGTCAATGAACATATTGATTACAGAGATAGACAATATTGAGCTTAGGAATAGAAGCTTGGTGTTTGTATATCTACAACAATGGGGAACTTCAAGTATTTATCCCATGCCCAATGCTGGTCGTTGGTCAAACACCCTGTACTCCTATACATTTGGAAATAATGGGATAACCTTAAATGGTATAACCGTAACGCTAGTAAGTACCAACGGGGTTGATTTAACAGAATTTCAGTACTCAGGCTCCAGAGGAAACAGGTTTCGATATGTGTTGATTCCAGAAAGCGCCCAATCGGGCAAATTGGACTATTCCAACTATGAGGCAATAAAATCTTTTTACAACCTTCCAGATTAAACCTTTCAAATCAGTAACAATGAAAAAAATAATAGGATTCATTCTTTTTTGCACTTTGGTAAGCCCTATTTGGGGTCAGACCAAAAAAATGACACGCTTTAATCCAGTTCAGCATGGATTTAAATTCAACAACAGTTTTAAGAACATCTTTATTGATGCGATAGATTGGAGAACGGGAGGACTTTGTGGGGGGATGTCCTACGCCTCTTTGGATTATTATCACGCTACAAGCATTTCCACACCTAAAACTGCGCTTCGTCCCACGGAAGGGAGTCCCTTACAGAAATACCTTTATGACCGTCAGGTAACTTCCATAACATCCAATCTGGACAAATGGGGAGAAATCGGAATCAATATAGAGGGAGTCCGAAACAGTGAATTTTTCAATTGGGGGGTGGAAAACAAGAGTGGCAGCCGGATCAATGAACTTCGTCCTTTTATTAACAGGGGGCAACCCGTGCCTTTGGGCCTTCAAAGTGTTGGGGAGAAAGATACCGACCCAGGGAACCATCAAGTGGTGGCTATTGGCTATGATTTTGGAACTGCCCAAGATTTGGCAAATGGGACATACAAACACAAAATGAAGATTTACACCTATGACCCCAACTACCCCAATAGGATTATGACCCTCCGACCCAATTTCAAAGATGAGGTTTTTTATTACCAGGAAGAACCACATATGAGATGGAGAACCTATTTTGTGGACAAGAATTACCGAAAAAAAACACCTTTGAGAACTTCGTTGAGAGATTATCCAAATGATGGGAAAATACACGAACTGGTTTTCGAATTTGGAGTGGGTAAGGACGACCTAAGGGGAGGAAATGACAATTTAAATTTGACTATTTTATATCATAACGCCGCCCCTCAAAGAGTGTACAATGTAAACAGGGGGAACAAATGGATAGATGATTATTCGCAACATATCACGGTGCAATTGCGTACTCCTGTTCTTGTAACTACGATAAAATCGGTACAACTGAATACTATTTCAGGAAATGACAATTTCAATCTGGACTTGCTGCGCATTTATGTAAAGGGTTATAATAAGAATAGGAAAGTCTATGAAAGGCGAGGTGCCCCACTCAAACGCTTTACTGGTCAGGACAAAACCTTTATGGCAATGATCCATAATAACCCACCCCAGGCAAGAACGGCTACCAGTACATCGACCTCAGGCCCTGTAAAGGCTAGGACTGTGCCATCAAGAAAACCAATTGATGGGTTGCGATTCTGGATTAGAACAGGGGATGATGACCTGAGAGGAGGAAACGACAATCTGAATATTGTAGTGCATTATAGAAATGGGGGAACACAGACGATAGGGAATGTGAACAAAAGTACTCGATGGAAAGACCATGCCACTACTTCTGTTGATGTAACCTTGAACAAAAAGATTTATGCCGCTTCAGACATTTCCAAAGTGGTTTTGCAGACTACTTTTAGAGGAGGAGTAGGGGGCGATAACTGGAACATGAATTCACTGAAAATTGAAGCCTTTAAGGGATTTAGTAAAGAGACCTATTACGAACGGGGTTCCAACGATACCCGTTTGCACCGCTTTACAGATAAGAACAGATCTTTTGTGGCCCAACGATGAGATGCCTTGTGAAATATTATGAAGCTAAAATTTGGGCTAAGCATCTTTTGAAAACCTCCTTGGTTTTCATGATTCTTGCTTGCGGCAGTGATGATGGTAGTGAACCGCCTCCGTCTTCGGTCTGTGAAACAGGTTCCAATCCCAACGTGACCTTTACGAATTCATTTACGGATCTTGATGATATAGCACATATCGAGCCTCTTGGAGAATTGCAGGCGTTCCATAACTTTTCGGCGCACACCTACGTTTTTATCAAGCCCGAAGTGACGGAAGTACCGGTTTATGCTCCAGTTGATATGGATTTGGTGAACGTTACTTTTAATGGCACGGACTATCAGCCTACGTTCCGAGCCAGTTGTGAGGTGGTGATACGTTTTGGGCATATTACCAATCCAGTTTCTACAATTCGGGATGCAGTGGTGACCCAAGGTATACCTTTGTTTGATGCCCAGGCTCCAACCTTGGCTAGTTTTTCAGCTGGAGAACGGATAGGAACCACATCTGGCACCGTTCAAGCGAAGAGCTTCGATTTTGGTGTGTATCACTCGGAGCGCTCCCTAACTTTTCTCAACAATGATCGTTTCCATCCTGTTGAGACTTTTCGGCATACCACTTGCCCATATGATTATTTCTCAACCGACTTGCGAAATCAGATGTACGACCTTTTTGGCCCCAAACCCATTGCACAGCCCTTAAGTTGTAGAGGCCCACGTGGGAGGGCGGGCACCATTGCCGGGCCATGGTTTGATACGGAAGAAGTTTTTTCAACACCTTATCATGGGCAAACCGAATTTTCACCACTGCTGGTAGCTACCACATTAAACGGAACGGTCAAGATTGTGCGGGGTACGGAATCCAATGTTTACAGAACCCTTTTGGGAGCTGCTACCCATGCCGATCCTGAAGAAGTGACTACGGAACACTGCTATGAAATGGAATCAGGCGGATATTTCTATTTTCAGTTACAGACGGATGGAACTTTGCGGGTTGTCAGGGAAACTTCAGGTACTTGTCCTCCTGAATTTCCCTCTTCTGGATATATGACCTATTATCGATAAGCTCGAAATTCAACAAACTTCCATTTATATGGTTTTTGTACCTTTTTATGATTCAACCTTAAAATGAAGCATGTAGTTTCCATAACCCTCCTATTTCTCTGTTTTTCCGTATCGTGGGGTCAAACCGAAAAGGAAATTGATTCCTTGAAACAGTTGCTCAAGGGAAATACCAATGTTGAGGAATCAGTAGAAATAAACGAGCAGCTGTTTGTGGCCTATCTCTACACTTCTCCTGATTCCGCGGACCGCTATCGAAAAAACATTAGAACAATTGCTTCCAAGAACAACTACACCGAGGGGAAGTATCTATATCAATCGCTTAGTGGGCGTTATCAATTTGCCAAATCTGACATTGATAGTGCTTTTTACCATATCGAAAAAGCCTCGAAAATAGCTGAAAAACTTCAAAATAAATCCTATTTGGCGGACTGTTATAAGAAGATAGGGGTGATTTATAATATCCGAAGAAACGACTCCTTATCCAAGAAGTATGCGCAGTTGGCCTTGTTCAATGCGAAACAAACTGACGATTGGAGAACGCTTTCCTCCATTTATATTTTGCTGGGAAATCAGCACTTTGAGCTTACGGAATACCCAGAAGCTCTTACGTATTATTTAAAACTGGATTCTATTTATACATCCCGGAATGAAATGGACAAATCATTGGCCGCCGCCTATACCAATATAGGTATGATCTATTCCGAACTTAGAAATTCCGCAGCAGTACCCTATATTGAAAAAAGTATTGAAATCTATGAGAACCTGGGATTGGAAGAGGGTGTTAACTATGGTGAATTGGCCCTAGGCACATATTACGACCTAGTACAGGAGAATGAAAAAGCCATTGAACACTTACTTAATGCCGAGAAGTATTATGAATCTTACGGGGATTTTAGAATCCTGGGAAGTATTTATGGAAGATTGGGTGAAACCTACTTGGAAATCAATGACTTTACAAATGCTGAAAACTATCTTTTAAAGGCCTCCAAAATTCCTGAAAGATCAACGAATCAGGTATCCGTTGTCTTGGATCAAACTAACTTGGGAGACCTTTATTGGCATAAAAAGCAGTATCAAAAAGCCATTGTCCATTTCAAAAAAGCTTTGGAATTCATTGAAGCGGATGGCAATGAGGAGTCCATGCGCATGCAGCTTCTCAACGTCTATCGAGGACTGTATGGTGCTTACAAAGACAGTAAGGATTACAAGAATGCGTTGATGGCACTTGAAAACCAAATGGAATTGGAAGCCGTTGTACAAGAATCCCAAAACGAATTGGAAGTTGAGGAACTCAACAAAAAATATCAGACAGACAAACAACAGCAAGAAATAGAACTGTTGACTTCCCAATCGGAGTTGGCAGAACAAAAATCCAAAAATCAGCGGAATTTGTTTCTGGGGGGCATTTCCATTTTGGGGCTGGCGTTTATCACCTTGTTCTTTCTTTTTAGGAACAAACAAAAAACCAATCAAAGACTTAAGGAACTGGAGGCCGCCAAATCCAGGTTCTTTGCCAATATTTCCCATGAATTCAGAACGCCCTTGACCTTGATTTCTGGCCCCGTTGCCCATCAGTTATCCAAAAAAGGACTGTCTGTTGATGATAAAACGGATTTGGGTTTGATCCAACGAAATGCCGATCGTTTGCTAAAACTTGTGAATCAGATATTGGATCTTTCCAAAATTGAGGGCGGGAGCAGAAAACTTCGGGTTTCCAAAGGAAATATTGAACTTTTACTGACCCATTTGATTGAACCTTTTCAGTATAGGGCCCAACAAGCCGGAATAATCCTCAATAGCCAGATTGATGTTTCTGGCAAGTTGTGGTTTGACAGGGATGTAGTGGAAAAAATTGTTACAAATCTTCTGTCCAATGCCGTTAAGTACAATCAACAGCAAGGTCAAATAGAGTTTAAGGCTGTTCAACTTGGTCAACAATTGAGCATCACTACGGTCAACCAAAACAATGATCTGTCAGAAAAGGAACTGCCGCTGCTGTTTGACCGTTTTTATCAAACCAATACGATGAACCAAGGTTTTGGTATTGGCCTTTCCCTGGTTCAGGAATTGGCAAATCTTGCAAAAGGAACAGTACGCGCATACAAACCCAATGAAGCAACCGTGGCATTTGAGGTAACATTGCCCGTCACAAAAAGTGCCTTTTCCAAAGGAGAGATAGTGGCTGAGCAAGAAATTCTGTCAAGTCTGAAAAGGGAGAATGCTGATATGGGCATCGAGCCTGATACGGACGACGAATACGTTGAAGAAAGCTCCCTACCCGTACTGCTGGTAGTGGATGACAATTCAGAAATTAGGCTTTTTATCAAAACCCTGTTCAAAAAGGAATATAACATATTGGAGGCGGAAAATGGTGAAATAGGGGAGAAAATTGCCTTGGAAACAATTCCTGACCTGATTATTTCCGATGTGATGATGCCGGTAAAGAATGGAATCGAATTAAGCAATACCCTTAAAACCGATGAAAGGACCTCACATATTCCAATCATATTGTTGACTGCAAAATCTGGGGAGGAAAACGAGTTGGAAGGACTTAAAACAGGGGCTGATGCCTATATGGTAAAGCCGTTTAAGGAAGAGAAACTAAGAGTGGTTATAGACAGGTTGATTGCCACTAGAACAGCCATTCAGGAAAAGTTTGGCAACCAACCTTTTTTTAAAGCCAAGAATGTTGAGCTTACCAGTGTGGATACCGAGCTTTTGAACAGAATTCAGATTATATTGGATACGGAGTTGACCAATCCGGAGTTTAACGCCCAAACTTTTGCGGAACAGGTTGGATTGAGTCGCATGCATCTGCATCGCAAGTTAAAGGCACTTACCGGACTTTCCACGACGGAATTTATTAGGAGCCAACGATTGAAGCTTGCGGCTCGGCTGTTGGAAGAAGGACATAGTAGCATTGCAGAGGTGGCCTATGCCACAGGATTTAACCAACCGGCCTATTTTTCAACAGTCTTCAAGCAGGAGTTCGGGCATTCACCCTCGGATTATGCTGAAATGGGGTAGCCCTAGGAATAGACCATTTCTCTATTGTACTTTGCTCGATAAGCTTTGGGAGATAAACCAGAGTATTTTCTAAAAGCGGTTCGGAAGGCTTTTTCATCATTATATCCAATGTCGTACATCACTTCCAATATGGTTGTGGTGGTGGATTCCAGTTTCTTTTTGGCAGCTTCAATCTTCACGCGTTGAATATATTCCAATGGAGTGTTGGATGTGGCTTTTTTAAACCTACGTAGAAAACTTCGGCCATTTAAATTAACCATGTCCGCAATCTTCTGGATGTTCAATTTATGTTGATAATTATCTTCTATAAAAAGCTGGGCCCTTTTTATGGGTTCATCCGTATGGTCTTTCTGACCGTTGAAAATGATAAATTCGTTTTGGCCAATTCGGTCAAAATCGATTTCTGAAAGCTTGGAGCACCAAATCGCAGTTTCCCTCCCAAAAATACGCTCGATCAGATAGAGGGTAAAGTTGAGAATGGAGTATGCCCCACCCGAGGAATAAATGCCGTTATCCTCACAGATGATTTTTTCGGGAATGAGTTTAATGCTGGGATATTTTTGTCGGAATAGGTCATGGGCAGTCCAATGGGTGGCACATGATTTTCCATGCAACAAACCGGTCTCTGCAAGCAAAAAGGCCCCTTTGCACAAACTAGCTATTTCGGAACCGTTGGAAATGCGCTGCATTTTAATCCAATCAATGAAGGCCCTGTTGTTTTCAATTTCCCGCTCCAAATCTCCACTGATTGGTGAAACAATGATTAAATCTGTTTTTGGAACATCGGAAAGGGTAGCTGTAGGTTGAATACTGAACAAATCTTGATAGATGATAGGTTCCATTGATAAACCCATCAAGTCTATTTGAAATGGATTTTCTTGTAGTCCACGCAGCTTTCTAAGATGGGAATTGGCCATTTTAAGCAAATTAAAGGGCGCTATAATGGTATCCACAATGCTGTTTCCTGAAGGAACAATAACACTGATATGTTTCATAATCAAGACTTTGGATGTAAAGGTAAAAAACAAATGTGTCTAAATCAACCCTTTAAAATGTCGAAAAAGACATCCATAAATATGTAATTATAGACATAGGTTTGTAGAAAGCGAGTATTAATCAAAAACAATATCAATGAAAACAGACGAAATAATGGTGGTTTATAAGTGGACCGCCAAAGCTGGAAAAGGAGAAGAATTAAAGAAAATATACGAAGATGTGGAAAAGCAAATGAAGGAAACAGAACCAGGAGCACTTAAAGTGGATTGTTTCTTTGATGGAGCAACAGGTGTACTCCTTGTTCATGACCTTTTCAAAGATGGTGATGCTCTAGGTCAACATTTGGGAACCACAGCAGCTGGACATTTTCCATCATTGTTGCAAATTGCAGAACCTGGGCCTTTTCTTTTCTGCGGAAATGTTCCGGAGCCATTGAAACAAGCTGCCATGGGAATGGGGTTGAACGCTACCTTTGCGAGCAGGGCGTTTGGATATGATAGAGGGAAATAGAATAAACTTTGTTCTTGTGATTCAGGACACTGCCTTTAGAGTTGCGGTTCCCTATTGTTTCTATCGATGTGGTTGGATATGGCCTTTTCCAAATCTTGGTAATTGGTCTGGATCAACCAATGACCTCCATCCAATTCCAGGTATTCGTAATCGTTTTTCATATATCGGTGCCCCTCTCCCACGGAATAGGATCCAATGGCAAGGTCCTTTTTTCCCCAAATAAACAGGGTAGGAACATGGATATCCCCAAACATCTTTCTGTTTGCAGCCATTTTCAATAGTTTGTAATTACTTCGGTAGTAATTCAGGGTGGCGGTCAATTGTTTGGGATTGCTAAAAATCTTTAGATAGGCCTCTACTTCATCTGGTTCACTGTATTTCCACAGTCTTCGGAATGCCTTAAAATTGTTTTTTCGGATTCCCCGTTCCGGAAGATAGGGCCATTGAAAGTTTTTGATGTATTGGCTCATTTTACGCTGTTCGTCATTAACCACAATGGCTTTGCCAAAAGCTTGAGGGTGGGGGACAGAAATCCCCGCCCAACTTAAAATGACATCCTTATGGTCGTGAACTACTTTCCAACCCACGGCAGCTCCCCAATCATGCCCTACCAGGTGAAATTTTGACTTGCCCAGAACTTTGGAAATGTCCAAAACGTCTTGCGCCAGTTTATCTAACCTGTAATTCTTTTTGCCACTAGGGCAGGCACCTTTGCTAAATCCCCTTTGGTCAGGTGCAACGCAATAGAATCCATTTTGTGCAAGGTGCGACATGAGTTTTCTCCACATATAGGAAGACTCGGGGAAGCCATGTAAAAACAAAATCAATTCGCCTTCTTTATTGCCATCAACAAGGCAATCGAAGATTAATTTTCCAGTTTTTACTTGAATGTTTTGTTGCATGACTTCGGCTTTGATTTTAATACAGTGACCGCTGTAACGTTATAGCATTCATGAGGTAAGGTAGCCTTTTAGAACCAATTCCAATCCCCATTTTAGCAATCTTCTGGATTCTTGATCATCCAAATTTGCTACATCCTTGGTTACAATCAAAGGCTCTATACCCATTAGTAAGGTGAGCAGATTGATCAAGTCCTTTTTTTCCTTGGGAGAAATATCTTCATTTTTAAGGGCCAATTGTAGCGCTTTTACCCGCCTGGCCCCTCTTTTCGTTTCTTTGGAATTGGGAACCAGTACTGCGCTTAAATATTTACGAAATAAATGCTCATTGTCCAGAGCCAGGGTATTGAAGTAATCCTGGATGCCCAATACCTTTTCTTCTAGACCTTTGTCCTGATATTTTTCCAAAATAGTTTCAGAATCCAGGGTATTGATGTCCAAACTGGCCTCTGTTGTCAAGATTTCCACGTTGGAATAATAGCGATATATGGTTGCCCGTGACACCCCTGATTTTTTGGCCACATCTTCCAGGTTGAAAGCCTTGCCCTTTTTTAAGAAGTACTGGGCACTCTTCAAGATTTTATCTCGAGTTTCAAGTTTTTGATTGGTGCGTCCTGTTTGGATGTAATTCTTATTCATGAGACAAATATCTTATAAGTTTTTGAAAAACCAAAAAGATCCTTTATGTTTGTGAGACAAACGTCTTATAAAATGGAAAATTCGAACACTAGATGGGTATTAGGGCATAAGGTAACCGTTCATGACACCTCAGGGGATTATGATCTAATGTATGCCGAAACACCTCCCCATGTACCTGGGCCACCGCCGCACTTACACAATTCGTACAAAGAATCTTTTTTAATCTTGGAAGGGGAAATGGAGTTTATGATAAACGGGGAAGTTAGAAACGTAAAGGCTGGGGAATCTGTGGATATTCCACCCAAGACCTTGCATACCTTTGGGAACAAAAGCGATGCCCCTTGCAAATGGATCAACATTCACAGTCCCAAGGGATTCCGGGAATTTTTTGAGCAAATGGGCTTACCTGCACAACAGGAAAAGTCTCAAGAAAACTCTGTAGCACCAGAAATCATTGGGAAGGTCATTGCCACTGCTGCTGATTTTGATATGGTGATAAAGGCTTAACGCCTTCTACCTTAGTGAAAAGTCCAAAAGTGGTTTTATGTCTCCTTGATCCGCTTTTTTCAAGGCATTTATATAAGACTTTCTTACCGCATCTGGCTTGGTCATTTTCCCTTGATGCCATGAAAAGATTTCCTTGCCAAAAACAGATTCCATGATCACATCGGCCATTAATCGTGAATGTCTACCATTGCCGTTGGGGAAACAATGAATGCTCACAATCCGATGTTTGAACCGTATGGCAACCTCCTCCGGGACATAGGTATCGTTTTGTATCCAGTATTGGGTGTCATCCAGCAATGTCTTTAGTGCAATCCCAATCTGGGGCCAGGGAATCCCTAAGTTCTTTTCCGATTTTCGGAATTCCCCAGCCCATTTCCAAACATCTCCGTACATTCTTTTATGAAGGTCCTTGATGAACTTTTCGGTCAATACCCGTTCGGGCTTGAGCCTGGTACGGATGGTCCATTCAACTGCCTTTTCAATGTTCAATTGTTCAAGTTCATCCAACTCACCCTGGGTGGCTATCGACTTGATTTTTAAACCTTCTTTTTCCTCCTCGTTTATTGGGGTTTGTCCAGGGGCATAGTGCAGATCTAATCCCATATCGACCTTCTCACTTCCCTGCTAAGCTCCTCGGCCAGATCCTTTATGGCCTTATCAACTTTACCGCCCTCTATACCTTGGTCCTCTAACCGCATATTTTGGTGGGTACGTAGCACTATTTTTTGGGCTAGCTCTTCGGCCTTGCGTTTAATGAGCTGATCCAATGAACCATCTTTGGGTACAAAACCGTATACCAATTGCAGATCTAGGGCATGGGCCACATCTTGTAAAGAATTGAGGGTAATGGCACCGACAGCCTCACTATTTTCAATTCTTTTTACGCCTTGCCGGGTAATGTTGAGCTTGGTGCCCAGTTGGGCCATGGTCATGTTCAAGGTGGTACGGATGGCATGCACCCAACCTCTTTCAGGAGCGGAAACCGTTACCGCCTGCTGAAAAACCCTTAGTTTTTGGTCTAGTTGTTCCACTAAGAGCTGCTGCCTATTTCTCATTTTGTAAACTTATTAGATTACAAATATATAAAAATGTAAATAAATATGTTTACAAAATTAATTAAAAGTAAATTTTAACGTTTACATATTGATTTATCGAAATAGGTCAGAACCGCTCACGGGCTTTTATATTGAATAGCCTTATGGCTTTTTGGGCTGCTTCAACAGAAGAGCTGCTGCCAACTCCGAGACCAGCCATTCCTCCGCAATTTTGCCATCCTCAAAACGGCTGACAACCATTTCCGTCCAGGTTATTTTTTTATTGGAGGCAGGGATACCCCGTAGTGCTTTTTTATGAACTCCGGTTAAGGTGCGTTGCCAAGTAAGGGTATTCTCATCTTGGGCAAGTATCTGGATTTTTGCAGCTTTTATGTTGTCAATGGAGGCCAGCATCTGTTTTGTCCAGCGATGAAGAAAATCGTGGCCCTCATAGGTTTTGTTCCCAGCATGGGCTACATAATCTTTAGCAAACACGGTTGCAATATGATCGGTTTCTCCTTTACAAACAATGTTTTCAATTCCGAATTTGATGAGTTCTTCTTTGTTCATGGTATTCACTTGGAGTATTAACTTATTTCACAATTCTGAAGGTAAGTCCCAAGTAATTCGGTTAAATCCTCTTTGTCTTCCAAATCGAAGTATTCGTTACTTAACCGATTAAATGCATCCACAATTTCCTTGTTGTCCCAGTGTTCATTACTTGTTATGAATGTAAACAAATCTACACCAGGACTCATATGTTTTTTTAGAATTTCAGTAGAAGTAAGAACTAGTTGATGGGTCAAACTAGCTCCAATTTCTTTTAAGCCTTTTAAGGTTTCTTCTGCAAAAATTCCATAATAGTTATCATAATACTGTTCAAACCCGCCATTCATGACTTGCGTGTTCAGAATTCCAATGCAATAGGTATATCTTACCGGCACGGAGAGCTCAAAAACTGTATTGTACCATTTTTGAGTTTGACTCCAGTCCTCCATCCGCTGATTTAGATATTCCCCAGCGATGTCGAAATAGACATAGTCGATTAATTCTTCTTTGGTCATGATTTTATGCGGGTGTTGAATATCTCAAATTTTAATCCCAGCATTTATATGAACTGGCAGATCATTCTCTTTGGGTGGAATAGGGCAGGAGTATTTTTTATTGTAGGCACAGTAGGGATTGTAGGCCTTGTTGAAATCAATGACGATAATGTCTCCTTCCGGGATTTCCATATCTATAAACCTGCCGCCGCCATAGGTTTCGTTGCCATTGGTGAGGTCTGTGAAGGGCAAGAACAAGTGATTTTTATATTTCTCGGTTGCCCGAAGCTTGTGGTTTTGGTAAATGTTCAATTTTAGTGTTTGCCCATTTAACTGAAAAGTAGCTACTCCATAAACTTCGTAGGTAGGCAACCTGTCCGTAGTTGTTTTCATTAAAAAGGGAACGGCGTTGATAGCTCTTTCAAATGTAGCCTCTACTCTAAAATTCTCATCTATGGGAAAAAAGTCATGCCCTTTAAATTTTTTAAGGTCTTTTTGGGTAAGGGGCGATTTTTCTTCGTCACTGTAATAATCATTTAGCTCGTTTTGATATTCAACTATGGAGTCTTGGTAGGTTTGTCCGATGCTTAAATTTATTGTTAGGAAAAGGCTGATAATTAGTGTTAATTGTTTCATTTTATGATTTGTTGATTAACCCAACCAACCAGTAGGCGATTAAGATAACTTTTAGTACTCGTTTAAAACTATATGTTTTAACTCCTTTGAAAACTCGGTGAGGTAGATTTTATTGGCTTTGATGGAATCAAGTAGCATTATATCCATGCCTTCTCCAATTTTTAGTGTGAGTAAATCCAGGGAGTGAACTGACTTGATTCCCCATTTCCCGCTGATATTGGAATTCTTTAAAAATGTTGAGTCTTGTTTAAAGATATAGTTGGTATTGGTTTCCTGATTTTTATAACTTTTTCCTGCTAAAGATGGAACTACATTTGTGTCAGGGGCCTGATGTTTCCTATAAACAAGCGTAAAATCTTCCATCTGGGGCATGGTTGTTACCAAGCTGTCATTAGTAGCTGAAATAATATAAAATCCTACATGTGACCTGCTTTTAGGTATAACTACATTACCACTTCTTACAAATTCAAAAGTTTCCTCCTTTACTTCGTGACCTATTATGGTCCAGTGATAAACCATGTTCTCATCAATTTCCATAATAGTGTTGAGATGGTGACTGGATTTTTTTCCGTCCAAATCTAACTGAATATAGTGTCCTATCCAGATTCCATCGATACTATCTGTATGACATGACATTAGTGGCATAAAAAGAATAAATATGATTTTCTTCATTTGAATTAATATAGAATTTGGGTAAAGATTACACCCACCATCAGGTGGATAATACCTGTTTTTATCAAACGGCCTTTAGTCTTTCAATTATTAGATCTAAATCTTTTGGACCAAGTTCATTTGCGATGATTTCAGAATTTGTTTCTATAACTTTTTTGAAAGTTTCGAACTCAGTTTGATTTTCCTTCCAAAATTCAACCTGTACTTTTGAAACCGCAACCAACAAGTCTCCTTCATAAAAATCCCCTTCTTCTAAAACATTGGTTTTTAGTTTTTCCATTGCAAGTGGAACTGAATAAGTAAGCCCTATGTTCTGGCCGATTAGCAGCCGTAATTGCTCAATGGTTAATTCATTTAATGGAATTTTTCTGTACTTATAACAATTCTGGACAAGTCCTGAGGGAAAATCTCCTGGTTCTTCCCAATAATCGTTTTCTAATTGTTCCAAAGACTTTGAATATGTCATTCTTTAGGTTATTCTGAAAATTTAATAATACAACTCCATTCACAGAAGGATGATGGGCGCGAGAAATTCTTAAATTTCACTAGTTATCCCATAAATTCCAATGGCAAGGAACAAACCTCCAAAAATCAGAAAAATAGTGGGAAGGTTGATTTCCCACCAGTCATCGTTTTTTATTATATGGTATTCGTTTTCTTTTTTCAAGTATACTATTTCAATCCACTGATTGGTTCTTTTTGGCTTTTCACTCAATGTGAGTTGTTGGGTGATTTCATCTCCTTGTTGGTTGGTAAAATTCACCACTGGAAAATGATAGATATGGCCATCCCCGTCGGCATCTACCCGCTTCTCTTCTATATAATCCACGATTTTTGCTTTGGTTTTAATTCCGGTGTTTCGAATTGTCCTGTTGGCTATGCTAAGCCAAAGACCAGCATATACAAATGAAATTCCTATGATAATAAAGACGATTGGTCCAAGCATTCGTTGTACTTAAGTTTCATATTTATTATAAAAGCACCTGCAAGAAGGTGGAATAGCTATTATTTTTAAATGTTCACTCAACTATTTCCCCATCAACTCCATCCCAAATCAATTTTCTGGATTTTAGCTTTGCGAATTCCCTAAAAAGTTTTCCAAGTCTGTTTAATCCGGCAGGTTCGCATGGAATACAGAATTCGGAAATCGTTCTAAAAGGAACTATTTCATTATTGTTGAAACGGATATGAATTGCACTGGTCCAACCATGCGTCACTTGATTAAGTACCTTGAATAAAAAATAGAACGCATATCGGTCTTCTGGTTTTTCCGAGCCGAGTTCCCATTTGATTTCATCTGTTGGATTTTTAGGAAACTGCTCGAGTGATCCAGCAAGTTCTTTCAAAAAATTAGCATCGTCATATATCTCTAGCTGCCCACTGTGACCATTGGAAGAAGCCTTGACTATCAAATTTATGTGATATGGTTCTTCATATGGTAGCCTCTCTATCTGTAAAACGTTTTTCATCTTCTAATTAAACTTGTGTTTCTCCCCCAATCTCCCCAATTTTCTCTCTACAAATCTCCTTCGTTAACTGTTTTAGCTGCCGTACTTTTTCCGCCAGATAGTCCAACTCCTTTTGGGTAATGGAGTACTCGTCCATTTTATATCGGGCATCTATATAGGCTTTTTTAAGAAGTTCAAATAGGCGTTCATCTTCCTTGGTGGATTTCGGGAAAACGGCAAAACGAGAGTCGCACATCTCTACTTTTATGCCCAGGGTTTCCAGATTGTGGTCCTTGGGGCGATAATCCGTAAAGACTAAAAGAATAGTGGTGTAGTAACGTTCAACGGTTTGGTGCAAGTTGAACGCTGCTAGATGTAAATCTCCTTCGGACAAATAAAAGTTGAAGCCTTTATAGAATTTGTTTGCAGTTTCAAACCACTGATCATAATACTCCTGCGCTTTTTGTTGGTACTGCTCCGGGGTCATTTTTTTGGGCGTGGCCAGCTTAAACTTTTCGGAATCGTATAGAACAATACCCTCTACTTTGATGTCCTTAAAAAAGTAGTTGCCCATGGTCAGGGCCTTGTTCAGGTGTTTTATACTATGGAAAATAAGGCTAATGGTAGTTTTTACCTTTCCGGTGTCCCTAAGCTCGGCGTTTACCTTGTTTTCAATCCGGAATTTCTGTTTAATATCGTCATGGGTAAGGACCACCAGGATGTCATAGTCGCTCCGGTATTCGTAGCGGGTGCCTTTTTCAATATATTCGTCCTCCACCCAGTTGCCACGGGCATAACTACCAAACAGGATTACCATTTCCACCTCTTTATAACCAGATAGCAATTGGGATAACAGCTCCAGTTCTTCTTGCTTGGACTTGGGCAGGTGGTGTAGGTCTTTGTTCACGCTTACAAATTAAGGATTATTTCGATTGTTGGATTATTTGATTTTTGGAATTTGGAATTTGGAATTTGGAATTTTGGTCTTGGGTCTTGGGTCTTGGGTCTTGGGTGTTGAGCTTGAACTTGAACTTTTTTGGGCAAAAGGTCTGATCTCTGATTTCCAATTTTGAATTCTAAGTTTTTAATGTTGAATTGATTTCAACTTAAAACTAAAAACTCAACAATTAAAACTAATCAACGGGAATATGATGGTCTATGATTTCTTGGTATTTGACCCGAAGGTTTTTAGGGAGTTTGTTATGCTTTGGTAGTGCGGCCAGATAACGATCTTCGTTGGTCGTGAACACCCGCTTTAAAATAGGATGGAAGTTTCCCATTTTCTGAATGATTTCTTTGATAAACTCTTCATGCTGAATCAAATCCTTGCTTCCCAAATGAAAAATGCCCGTTTTGTCCCTGTTGATGAGGTAGTGGATTTGCTGGGTCAGCCGGTCATCGTTGGTGACGTTGACAATGAGGTTGGGAAATACTTCGATGGGTTCATGGGCCTCCAAATGCATTTTGATTTCCTTGACTCGTGGAGAGGTATTTCCAAAGACCATGGGCACCCTGAGGATAGCCGTCTTTTCTTTGGGTAACCGCATCATCATGTTCTCAATCTTTATTTTAAGCCTACCGTACACACTCTCAGACAAGGTTTTGTCGTACTCGTAGGATGGGAACTTGCTATACGCATCAAACACATTGGCCGAAGAAATGAAGTAGAGCTTCGCCTCATTTTTGATGAGGTATTCCATCATATGTTCATGAGCCTGTATTTGGGCAGCAAACTCACCTCGAAGGGCGGAGATGATAAAATCCGGGCTAACATCATCCAGTAATCTTACAATATCATCCTCACGCATGTCATAACGGAGAAATTGTCCATTATCGCTATAGATGGTGGTGTGGCAATAGGTGCCAAAGGTGTTGAAATAGTTGCAGAGCTCTTTATAAATGGCATTGCCAATAAAGCCGCTGGCTCCCAATATGAGTATCTTCTTTTTATCCAAACACTAAAAAATTGACAAACCGGTCTCGGTTGTTAATTGCTCCAACGCCAGCATCCCCAGCTTGGAATTTCCTTTTTCATTGAGTCCAGGCGACCAGGTGGCCACGCAAAAATGGTTGGGCAATAAGGCCACGATACCGCCACCTACGCCACTCTTGCCAGGTAAACCCACTTCAAAGGCAAATTCCCCGGCCTCGTCATAAAAACCACAGGTGAGCATAATGGCATTTATTCGCTTTACTTGGGACAGGTTTAGGTAGTTGTTGTTTTGCAGGCAATTGCCCCGGTTCATAAAAATATAGAACACCTTCACCAGCTGCTCACAGCTCATGGCAATGGCGCAGGAATGGAAATAGAAATCCAGAACTTCCTCCACATCATGCTCCAAATTCCCAAAGGATTTAATCAGGTTGGCAGCAGCATAGTTTCTAAACCCCGTTCTTTTTTCTGACTCCGCCACTTCCAAATCATAATCAATGGAAGCATCACCAGCAATATCGCGGATGTATTGTATAAATTCTTGCTTCGGATTTTTGAGCTGGGACAACAATACATCACAGATAACTATAGCGCCGGCATTGATCAGGGGGTTTCTGGGGATTCCGTTTTCCATTTCCAAAAGCGACAGATGGTTGAAGGGATCTCCCGAAGGTTCCACATCAACCCGTTTCCAAAGTGCATCACCCACCTTGGCAAAGGCCATGGAGAGCAAAAGTACCTTGGATACACTCTGAATGGAAAATCGCTCCTGCGCATCACCCACTGAAAATTGTTGGGCATTACTGTCTAAAATGGAAATGCCAAATTTGTTGGCGTCCACTTTGGAAAGTTCGGGGATATAGTCAGCCACCCGACCCTTATCGGAACATTGTTGAATGTTCGTATGGATTTGGTCTAAAATGGGCTGAAAATCTATCATTATCCCTTATAAAATGGAAGTTTTACAATGGTTGCCTTTACTTGAGCCTTTCGAATTTGGATAAAGATTTCTGTATCTACTTGCGAAAATTCTTTGGGCACATACCCCAATCCTATCCCTTTGGAAAGGGAAGGAGACATGGTTCCAGAGGTCACTTTTCCAATCTCGTTGCCGTCTGCATCCACAATGGAATAACCCTGTCTAGGAATGCCTCGCTCCTGAAGTTCAAAAGCAATCAGTTTGCGAGCGATCCCTGCTTCTTTTTGGGCGGCCAAAGCCTCGCTGTTCACAAAATCCTTGGTGAATTTGGTAATCCAGCCCAAACCAGCTTCTAGGGGAGAAGTGGTGTCATCAATATCATTTCCGTACAGGCAATACCCCATTTCCAATCGGAGCGTATCCCGAGCGGCCAGGCCGATGGGTTTGATGCCAAAATCTGCTCCGGCCTCCAGGACTTTGTCCCAGACCTGCTGTACTTCGGAGTTCTTGCAATAGATTTCGAATCCGCCAGAACCTGTATAACCCGTAGCGGAAATAATTACATGGTCAATCCCCGCAAAATCCCCTACAACAAAGTTGTAGAACTTGATTTCCGATAGGTCAATGGAAGATAGCGATTGCATGGCCTCCACCGCCTTTGGTCCTTGAATGGCCAAGAGGGAATAGTCATCAGAGATATTTTTCATCCCTGCCCCAATGGACTCATTATATTTTGAAATGTGGTTCCAATCTTTTTCAATATTGGAAGCATTGACGACAAGTAAATAGGTTTCCTCCTTTACCCGATAGATGATAAGATCATCCACAACTCCTCCGGTCTCGTTGGGCATGCAACTATATTGCGCCTTGCCCACGGTAAGCTTAGTGGCATCGTTGGAACTTACCTTTTGGATAAGCTCCAGGGCCTTCGGGCCCTCTATCAAAAATTCACCCATGTGCGAAACATCGAAGACTCCAACGGACTTGCGCACGGTTTCATGTTCCACGTTTACCCCTTCGTAGGAAACGGGCATATTATACCCTGCAAAAGCAACCATCTTGGCACCAAGAGCAGTATGGGTTTCAGTTAATGCTGTTGATTTCATTTAGTCCAGTTTATGGGGTAAATTTATTCGAATTCGGGAAAGAAACACCTAAAAATTCCGAATCTTTTAAACAATATGGTGTTAACTGGAAGATGGGTCGGTTAGGTGCCCAATAAATAGGATTTTAGCCCTTCGTAATTGTCTATTTTGATAGATTTTTTCTCCTTGTCCATCACCTTTTGAATTTGGGTCGGAATATCAGGACTTATACCCAAGGTTTCCTCTACTACATCCAAAAATTTGACAGGATGGGCGGTTTCCAAGAAGATACCGTAGGTATCTGGATTGATTTTTTGATATGCTTTTAGTCCCAAGTATCCCACGGCACCATGCGGGTCTGCCACATATCCTGAATTATCATGGATAGCCTTCATGGTTTCCCTGGTAGCATCATCAGAAAAGGAATAGGAGGAAAGATTATCCTGCAAATTGTTCAATTTATTCTGATACAAATGTCTTATACGAACAAAATTACTGGGGTCGCCCACATCCATGGCATTGGAAATGGTAGCAATTGAAGGCAAAGGCTCGTATACCCCATTTTGAAGGAAATTGGGCACCACTTTATTGGCATTGGTTGCAGCCACAAAATGCTTTACGGGCATGCCCAATTTTTGGGCGACCATTCCGGCACAAATATTCCCAAAATTTCCGGAGGGCACGGAAAAAACAATTTCCTTTCCTTGGGATTTAGCCTGTTTAAAGGCAAACAGAAAATAAAAAAGCTGAGGCAACCAACGGGCAATATTGATACTATTGGCCGAGGTTAATTTTTTCTGATTGGTGATTTCGGTATCCAGAAAAGCGGTTTTTACCATCCGTTGGCAATCATCAAACACCCCGTTCACTTCCATGGCCACGATGTTCTGGCCTAAGGTGGTCAGTTGCCGTTCTTGGATGTCCGATACCTTTCCGCTAGGGTACAGGATGACCACATTCACACCATCAACTCCCAAAAATCCATTGGCGACAGCACCTCCCGTATCCCCAGAAGTGGCCACCAAAACGGTTACCTCCGTTTTTTCTCCTTTGGAGAAATGGCCCAAGCAATTTGCCATGAATCGGGCACCCACATCCTTAAAGGCCATGGTAGGTCCATGAAAAAGTTCCAAGGTGGCCACGTTTTCCTCGATTTCCACAACAGGAAAGTCAAAGTCCAGCACATTGGCAATAATTTCTCGTAAGGCTTCATCCTCAATGTCATCCTTTACAAACTGATGAATGGCTTGGAATGCAATTTCGTGATTGGACAGGGTTTCTATTTCATTGAAAAAATCAGCAGGTAGCGCTTCTATCTTCTCAGGAAAATAAAGGCCTTTGTCCGGAGCAATTCCAGCTATAACGGCTTCTTTGAAGCTTGCTTGATTTTCTGGGTTGTTTAGACTGTAAAACTTCATGGAATATTAGAGTGGTTTCACCCCTTGGGTATTTACTTTGGAAACATGAATGTCAAAATCGATGCCGATGGAGCCATAGGTTTCATGCATGGCTTCGGCTACTTTTTGGGCAGTGGTTTCTCCCTTGCTCAAAGCGAAAATGGATGGGCCCGAACCTGAAATCCCACAACCTAGAGCCCCAGCTTCCAAAGCTTTGGACCGGATGGCTTCAAAACCAGGAATCAAAATGGAACGAATAGGCTCTACCACATGATCTTCCAAGGAACGACCAATCAGGTCGTAATCGCTTTGGAACAGTCCGGCAACCAGTCCACCTAAATTGCCCCATTGGCGAATGCCGGTTTCTAAGGTGAGCTTGGTCTTTAAAATTTTTCGGGAATCGGATGTTTTAATTTCTATTTGCGGATGGATGACCGTAGCAAACAATTCATCAGGAGTGGGAATGGAAACGATATCCAAGGGTTCATAACTACGAACCAAAGTAAAGCCACCATAAATGGCGGGAGCCACATTATCCGCATGGGCCACACTACTTGCCAATTTTTCTCCCTGCATGGCAAATTGGGTCAACTCCAAATTGGAAAATGGCTTCCCCAACAATTCGTTCATGGCCCAAACCGCCCCTGCTGAGCTTGCAGCGCTACTGCCAATACCACTTCCAGGCTTGATTCGCTTGTCAATTTCTATTTCAAAACCGCCCTCATAATCGCTTTTACTTAGCAAGGCCAAACCTGCTACGCCCGAAACATTCTTTTCCGTTTCCAAGGGCAAGTCCTGACCTTCTATCTTGGTGATTTTGATACCTTTTTCAGGAGTCTTGCGGACAACCATCTCGTCCCCAACAGAATCCAAGGCCAGTCCCAACACATCAAATCCACAGGAAACATTGGCGATAGTGGCCGGGCAAAAAACTTTGATCTCTTCCATCCTAAAAGTTTCCAATTCTGATAATATCCGCAAAGATACCGGAAGCAGTGACATCTGCTCCCGCACCCGCTCCTTTAATGATCATGGGTTGGTTGGGATAGCGTTCCGTAAAGAAAAGCACAATATTGTCGCTTCCTTCCAAATTATAGAAATCATGACCCTTTGGGATTTTTTGCAATCCCACCTTGGCTTTCCCATCTTCAAACTGGGCTACGTATTTAAGCTTGCTGCCAACATCTTTGGCTTCCTTGAAAAGTTGCTGGAACCTATCTTCGTGCTTCTTCAAAGATGCAAAGAAGGCCTCGTTGGAATCGGTGTCCAAGCTTTCTTGGGGCAAAAAAGCTTCGTTCTCAATTTGTTCAATATCCAACTGATTGCCACTTTCACGAGCCAAAATCAATATTTTCCGCATTACATCAATTCCGCTAAGGTCTATGGTGGGGTCGGGTTCGGTGTAGCCTTCCTCTTGGGCCTGCTTTACGATATCATGGAAAGTGACTTCGTCATTGAAATTGTTGAAGACAAAATTCAAACTCCCCGAAAGCACGGCTTGTATCTTGTTTACCTTGTCACCAGAGGCAATCAGGTTCTTTAAGGTGTCTATAATAGGGAGTCCGGCCCCTACATTGGTCTCAAACAAAAATGGCGCATTGTATTTTTTGGCCAACTGTTTCAATTCCTTATAAAACGTATAGTCAGAAGAACAGGCAATCTTGTTGCAGGTTACCACGGAGATGCTGTTTTTTAGGTATTTCGGATAGCTGTTGGCCACTTCATCGCTCGCCGTGTTATCCACGAATACACTGTTTCGGAAGTTGAGCTCGGTAACCCTGTCAAAGAATTTTTCCTTGTCCGCCTTTTGGCCATCGGCCAGTACAGATTCCCATTCTTTTAGGTCGATGCCATTCTCATCAAAGGCCATGGTCCTGGAATTACTGATACCGATGACCCGGACATTCAGCATTAATTCCTCTTTTAAATATTTCTTCTGCTGACGGATTTGGTTAAGGAATTTGGAGCCCACGTTGCCTACACCCATTACAAAGAGGTTGAGTTGTTTGACGTTCTCCTCAAAGAATTCTTCATGTAAAGAGTTGAGGGCTTTTTTCACATCAGCCTTCTTAATGACCGCAGAAATGTTACGTTCCGAAGCCCCTTGCGCAATAGCGCGGATGTTCACATTGTTTTTTCCCAAGGTACTGAACATCTTCCCACTCAATCCTTGGTGACTTTTCATATTGTCGCCAACCAGAGCAACAATGGTCAAATCCTTTTCCACGATGACCGGTTTGATTTTTTTTCGGGCCATTTCAAACTCGAAAGCTTCATTGACTGCTGCTACAGCACGTTCCACATCTTCATCGGCAATTCCAACACAGATGCTATGTTCCGAAGAGGCTTGGGTAATCAATACCACACTTATATTCTCGAGGGAGAGCGTCTCAAAAAATCGTTTGGAAATTCCAGGAATTCCTATCATGCCAGGGCCTTCCAGGGACAACAAACTGATGTTCCCCACATGGCTTATTCCGCGAACGGTTTTTCCACCTCCATTGGTGTTTTTGGTAATCATGGTGCCCGCATCATCAGGGCTAAAGGTATTCTTGATTACAATAGGGATTTCCTTACCCAACACAGGTTGTATAGTGGGAGGGTACAACACTTTTGCTCCAAAATGGGAGAGCTCCATGGCCTCTTCATAGCTAATATGGGCCACACATTTAGCTTGTTTTACCAATCTGGGGTTGGCCGTGTACATCCCACTGACATCTGTCCAAATCTCTAAAAAGGAAGCATCTACTGCCGCTGCCACAATCGCAGCTGTGTAGTCAGAACCCCCACGACCCAAGGTGGTGGAATTTCCATCAGTGCTTGAAGCTACAAAACCGGGCAGTATATGGATTTGATGTTTGTCATTTATGAAGTATTCCTTGCAGTTGGCATCGGTCTTTTCAAAATTGACCACGGCTTTTCCGTAGGAGTTATCTGTGATGATCAACTCCCTGCTATCTTTAAAAGTAGCGTCTAGACCTTCGGCTTTGAAAAATTCGCTAATGATATAGGAAGAGAGCAACTCCCCGTAGCTCACGATCTTATCGGATAGTTTGGGCGTTATCTCGCCTATGAGAAAGGAGCCCTCCAAGAGCGTTTCCAGAATGTTCAAGTCACTTTTAACCTTGCTGAGGATGGCACTTTGGTTTTGCACGGGAATCAACGCCTTGATGACTTCAATATGGCGTTGCTCAATTTCTTCCAAACCCGATTTGTATGCATCATTCTGTTCGGATGCTTGCTGCAGTGCGTTCAGTAACACATCGGTAATACCTCCAAGTGCGGAGACCACCACCGCCAGTTTTTCATTGGAACTGTTTTGGACAATGGATTTTACCTTGTTTATATTTTCTGGATTGGCGACTGAAGTACCACCAAATTTTAGGACTTTCATGATTAATGTGGTTGTAAAATGTTGAAATTAATTTAAGGACGGACGGAAATAATATACAGACTACCCCAAAGGGGTGATGGTAGTCAAAGCGAAGATGGATGAAGAAGTGTTCATCTTGAAGGGTTCAATATCCGTTTGTTTAAATTGCATTGTACAGTAATCAGGTTCAAAAGTAGTACTTTTGGTAGCTTCCTCAAATGATTCTAAAATTTTTACGAAATCCATAGCAATTGTTAATTTTTCTTGTTGAATGAAAATTTTTACCGCGAACCAAATCTATAAGGCTGACAAATTCACAATTGAAAAGCAGCAAATTCCCAGTGATTCCTTAATGGAAAGGGCTGCCACCCAACTTTTTGAGTGGATTCATTCCCGATTGCAGGGCGCTGAAGTCACTATTCAATTGTTTTGCGGTATTGGCAATAATGGAGGGGATGGAATAGCCTTGGCGAGGCTGCTCAAGGAGGCGGACTATAATATACAAGTACATGTGGTCAACTATAGTGAAAAGCGCTCCAAGGATTTTCTGTTGAATTTGGAACGATTGAAAGACCGCAAAATTTGGCCTGAATTTCTTAACGACGATTGCGTGATGCCTGAAATATCACCCAACGATATTATCGTTGATGCCATTTTTGGGATTGGTTTAAACAGGGCGCCCAGTGAATGGGTAGGTAAACTTATTGAGCATATCAATGCCTCCCAGGCTTTTGTGCTTTCTGTGGATATTCCTTCGGGATTGCCCAGTGACAGGATCCCTTGGAATACCGATCATGTGATACGGGCCAGTTACGTACTCAGTTTTCAAGTACCCAAACTGGTTTTCTTTTTACCGGAAACCGGTGTCTACCAAAATCAATGGGAGCTGTTGGATATAGGTCTCGATGCTGAATTTTTGGTCAGGGAAGAGGTGGACTATGAGTTCATGACCCAGTTTGATGTACAACCCATTTACCGGCCGCGGTTAAAATTTTCCCATAAGGGAACCTATGGTCACGCTGTGATTGTAGGAGGGGGTTATGGTAAAATTGGAGCGGTTCAGATGGCAGCAAATGCTTGCTTGAGCATTGGAGCTGGTCTGGCAACTGCATTTGTTCCTGAATGTGGGTATCATTCTTTGCAAACGGCACTGCCAGAGGCCATGGTACTTACAGATGCCGAGGACGATTACATTTCTGAAATCAAAATCCCATTCACGCCCAATGCTATAGGCATTGGAATGGGGATGGGAACCAAGGAAGAGACGCTACAAGCCTTTGGGAAATTCTTGAAAGAAGTTGACTTTCCATTGGTAATAGACGCTGATGGTTTGAATATCTTGTCCCGAAACCCCAAATTATTGAAAGACCTTCCCAAGCAGTCCATTTTAACCCCTCACCCCAAAGAATTGGAGCGTTTGATAGGGGAGTGGAAGGATGATTTTGACAAATTGAACAAAGCCAAGACTTTTGCCTCCAAACATGACATTGTAATGGTAATCAAAGGGGCACATACCATCACACTTTATGGTGGAAAAGGGTATGTGAACAGTACTGGAAATCCTGGAATGGCCACTGCTGGTAGCGGGGATGTGCTAACAGGGATGATAACCGGTTTGGTGGCCATGGGGTATAATCCGCTCCCAGCTACAGTACTAGGAGTTTACCTGCATGGGTTGGCAGGTGATATTGGTGCTTCCTTGGTGAGTTACGATGCCCTTAAGGCTTCAGGAATCATTGAAAATATTGGAAAAGCGTATTTGGAACTTTTTAAAAGACCGGAGTCTCAAGAGGAAAAAGGAACTTAGGCAGTATCCGTTTTCTTGGTTCTGTTAAGTCTTTTTTTCACCCAGGCCAAGGCATTGTCATATTCGATAAAGAACTCCATATTCTTCTTATAGAAAAGCTTCTCTATCTTAAAATTATGCATATCAATTTCCTTTTTGGAAACAATGGCGAAAGCCTTTAGGTTTTGCATGCCACGTAAATAGTTATAGATGGTAGGGTCTACGGCATACGAATTTTTCCTTAGACTGATATAGCCAAAATCCTTATCCCTAAAATGAATTTCCGAAATCCCGATGATCTGATAGGCTCGTTCCAGTGTCATTGTGGCCCCTTCTTCTAACGTGGCGACCATGTAGTTGTCAAAAACTTGCACGGTTCCAATGTCCAACTGGTATTCCCGTACAATTATAGCCTTCTTATTAGAAGCAATTCTCATTCCCCAAAATTATAGTGTCTCTCATAACGAAGGTATGGGGAACACCCAATGGCTAGAAAAAATTTAGATTAAAAGCGTAAATATCGTGTGTACGGTAAATTTGAAATAAAAAGAGCCCCGCACAGCGGAGCTCCTTCACTAAGTTTGTATTAATTTATTGTTCTGCTTCAGGAGACTTTTCCTGCTTTTTGATTTTGATGGTGAGTTCTTCTTTTTTCTCATCCAAATCCATAAAAATGCTGTCCCCTTCCTCTAGTTTGGAATTGACAATTTCTTCTGCCAGGGCATCTTCAATATACTTTTGAATGGCCCGCTTCAATGGACGTGCACCATATTGCTTATCAAAACCTTTTTCGGCAATATAATCCTTGGCTTTCTTGGAAAGCTTCAAATCATAGCCAATATCCTTGATTCGGTTGAAAAGTTTATCCAACTCAATGTCAATAATCTTGTGGATATCCTCTCTTTCCAACGGATTAAACACAATCACGTCGTCAATTCTGTTCAAAAATTCAGGTGCAAAAGCCTTTTTAAGTGCATTTTCGATAACACTTTTTTGATGACTATCCGCCTGCGCCTTTTTGGCAGCGGTTCCAAATCCAACGCCTTGACCAAAGTCCTTCAACTGACGTGCGCCAATATTGGAGGTCATTATAATGATGGTATTCCTGAAGTCAATTTTTCGTCCAAGGCTATCTGTCAAGTAGCCGTCATCAAGTACTTGGAGCAACATGTTGAAGACATCTGGGTGTGCTTTTTCCACCTCGTCCAACAAGATAACGGAGTAGGGCTTTCTTCTAACCTTTTCGGTCAACTGACCACCTTCTTCATAACCTACATATCCGGGAGGTGCTCCCACCAATCTTGAAATGGCGAATTTTTCCATGTATTCGCTCATATCGATTCGAATCAAAGCATCTTCAGAGTCAAAAAGCTCCTTGGCTAAAATTTTAGCCAACTGTGTCTTACCAACCCCGGTTTGACCTAAAAAGATAAACGAACCAATAGGCTTGTTGGGATCCTTAAGACCCGCTCGGTTACGTTGAATGGCCTTGGCCACTTTGGCCACAGCCTCATCCTGACCAATTACAAAACCTTTGATCAAGTCCGGTAATTCTGCCAACTTATTGCTTTCGGTCTGTGCAATTCTATTGACAGGGATTCCGCTCATCATGGAAACCACATCGGCTACGTTGTCCTCAGAAACCGTCTCTCTATGCAATTTGCTTTCTTCTTCCCAGCGCTCTTGGGCAGAAGCAAGTTCTTTTTCCAAGCGCTTTTCATCATCGCGAAGTTTGGCGGCTTCCTCGTACTTCTGTTTTTTGACCACACTGTTCTTCAACTCCCTTACATCTTCCAGCTGGTTTTCCAGCTCCAAAATTTGTTTGGGAACATCCATATTCACGATATGCACACGAGAACCCGCTTCGTCCAAAGCATCAATGGCCTTGTCCGGTAAAAAGCGGTCTGTCATATATCTATTGGTCAATTTTACACAGGCCACAATGGCGTCATCTGTATAATTGACGTTGTGATGGTCCTCGTACTTGCTCTTGATGTTCATCAGGATTTCTATGGTTTCCTCTACCGAAGTAGGTTCTACCATTACCTTTTGAAAACGTCGTTCCAAGGCTCCATCTTTTTCTATATACTGACGGTATTCGTCCAAAGTGGTAGCTCCAATACATTGAATTTCGCCTCGGGCCAATGCCGGTTTGAACATATTGGAAGCATCCAAGCTTCCAGTGGCCCCACCAGCACCAACTATGGTATGAATCTCATCAATAAAGAGAATGATGTCGTCGTTCTTCTCGAGTTCGTTCATCACCGCCTTCATGCGTTCCTCGAACTGTCCACGGTATTTTGTGCCGGCCACCAAGGATGCCAAATCCAGGGTAACCACCCTTTTGTTATAAAGAATTCTGGAAACCTTTTTGTTGATGATCCGTAAGGCCAAACCTTCGGCAATGGCACTTTTACCTACACCGGGCTCCCCAATCAACAACGGATTGTTTTTCTTTCTACGGCTTAATATTTGGGATACCCGTTCAATTTCCTTTTCCCTTCCCACAACTGGATCCAGTTTGTTCTCTTCGGCAAGTCGGGTAAGGTCACGTCCAAAATTATCCAACACTGGAGTTTTGGATTTCTTGCTACCCTTTTGGGAAGAACTGGAACCAAAGCTACTTTCCTTGGAATCCCCAGTTTCTTCAGGATCGCTTGGGAATGACTCGGCCTGCGGAGAGTCCATGTAGTCATCATCACTTGTGATCATGGACTTGAACTGTTCCTTTACGTTATCGTAATCCACTTTAAGCTTGTGAAGCAATTTGGTGGTTGGGTCATTTTCGTTGCGAAGTATACACAGCAACAAGTGCGCTGTATTGATGGAAGAACTCTGGAAGAGCTTGGCTTCCAAAAAAGTCGTCTTAAGCGCTCTTTCTGCCTGTCTTGTCAAATGTAGGTTCTTCTTGTCCTTTTGGGTTGTTCCGGTATTGGGATTCGCCGGACTTAGAATCTCCACTTTTCTTCTCAAGTGGTCCAAGTCAACATCCAAGGCGTCTAAAATGTTAATGGCTTTGCCATTTCCATCGCGCAAAAGACCTAGCATTAAGTGTTCTGTACCTATAAAATCATGCCCTAATCTTAGGGCTTCCTCTTTGCTATATGCTATAACGTCTTTTACTCTTGGGGAAAAATTATCATCCATACACTTCCTTTTCAGCAATTAAAATTAATAAAAGTATCATTACAGTAGTCAAATACCGTACCCATATTCGATAAACTAGTAGTAAAAGTCGAAATAAAGTGCATTTTTTTAACGCTTTAACATAGGTTTATCATCTTGTTGGGGCCTACAAATATGCTGTTGATAATTTTTTTAATAAAGTAAGCCGCAAGTGTTTTGAAAGGTGCGATTTTGCGTATATTGGCATGATATTTTAACCACAAAAAACAACAAGATTTTAGCATGGCGGAAGGAGAAAAGTTAATTCCTATCAACATTGAGGATGAGATGAAATCTGCCTACATTGATTACTCAATGTCGGTCATTGTGTCACGTGCCCTGCCAGATGTCAGGGACGGACTTAAGCCTGTTCATAGAAGAGTACTTTTTGGAATGCACGAGCTAGGGGTTAGATCTACAAGTGCGCATAAAAAATCGGCCCGTATTGTGGGTGAGGTTCTGGGTAAATACCACCCGCATGGCGATACATCGGTTTATGATACCATGGTGCGGATGGCCCAGGAATGGAGTTTGAGATATATGTTGATTGATGGGCAGGGTAACTTTGGTTCCGTAGATGGGGATAGCCCAGCGGCCATGCGTTATACCGAGGCCCGAATGCGCAAAATTGCCGACGATATGTTGGCAGATATTGACAAAGATACGGTTGACCATCAACTTAATTTTGACGATTCCTTAAAGGAGCCTACAGTTTTACCGGCCCGAATCCCAAATCTATTGGTCAATGGAGCTTCCGGTATTGCCGTGGGTATGGCTACCAACATGCCACCCCATAACCTATCGGAAGTGGTAGATGGTACAGTTGCTTACATAGACAACAAGGATATTGAGATTGATGAGCTGATTACCCACATCAAGGCCCCTGATTTTCCAACGGGGGGAATCATTTATGGATACGATGGGGTAAAAGAAGCCTTCCATACAGGACGTGGACGTGTTGTAATGAGGGCCAAGGCCAGTTTTGAAGAAGTTCAAGGTCGGGAATGCATTATTGTAACCGAAATTCCATATCAGGTCAATAAGGCTGATATGATCAAGAAGACCGCGGACCTTGTCAACGATAAGAAAATTGAAGGGATTTCTGCCATCAGGGACGAGTCCGATAGAAAAGGGATGCGTATCGTGTACATTCTAAAACGCGACGCCATTCCCAATATCGTGCTTAACATGCTGTACAAGTATACAGCGCTTCAGTCCTCTTTTAGTGTGAACAACATTGCCTTGGTCAAGGGACGGCCAAAATTGTTGAACCTAAAGGAAATCATTGGTCATTTTGTGGACCATAGGCATGAAGTAGTTGTCCGTAGGACCAAGTTTGAGCTTAAAAAAGCAGAAGACAGGGCGCATATTCTTGAAGGATTGATCATTGCATCGGACAATATCGATGAGGTGATTGCCATTATTCGTGGATCTTCCAATGTGGATGAGGCACGGGAAAGGCTGATGGAACGCTTCAAGCTTACCGAAGTTCAGGCGAAGGCCATTGTTGAGATGCGCTTACGCCAACTTACAGGTCTGGAACAGGATAAACTTCGAGAGGAATACGACGAATTGTTGAAGACCATTGAGGATTTGAAGGACATTCTGGACAAGAAAGAGCGAAGAATGCAGATCATCAAAGATGAACTTCTGGAAGTAAAGGAGAAGTATGGTGATGAGAGAAGGTCCGAAATCAATTTTGCAGGAGGTGACCTGAGCATTGAGGATATGATTCCAGATGAGCAAGTGGTCATTACCATTTCCCATGCAGGATATATCAAAAGGACTCCGCTTACGGAGTACAAGACCCAAAATAGAGGTGGAGTGGGACAAAAAGCATCCTCTACCCGAAATGAAGACTTTTTGGAGCACCTTTTTGTGGGTACCAACCACCAATACATGTTGTTCTTTACACAAAAAGGAAAATGTTTCTGGATGCGTGTCTACGAAATCCCGGAAGGAAGTAGAACATCCAAGGGTAGGGCTATTCAGAATTTGATCAATATCGAATCCGAAGACAAGGTGAAGGCCTTTATCTGTACCCAAGACCTAAAGGATGAAGATTATGTAAATTCGCATTACGTAATCATGGCTACCAAGAAGGGTACGGTTAAAAAGACTTCCCTGGAGCAGTATTCAAGGCCCCGTCAAAATGGTATTAACGCCATTACCATTAGGGATGAAGATGAATTGCTTGAAGCTAAATTGACCACAGGTACAAGTCAGATATTCCTTGGACTGAAATCTGGTAAAGCCATCCGTTTTGAAGAAAGCAAGACCAGACCTATGGGGCGTAATGCCTCCGGAGTAAGAGGTATTACCCTGGCCAGTCAAGATGATGAGGTTATCGGAATGGTGTCCGTACACAATTTTGAGGACGACATTCTGGTAGTTTCTGAAAATGGATATGGAAAGCGATCAACTATAGATGACTATAGAACCACCAATCGTGGAGGTAAGGGAGTCAAAACGATTTCCATAACCGACAAAACCGGAGGTTTGGTTGCCATAAAAAATGTGTCGGATACCGATGATTTGATGATCATCAACAAATCAGGTATTGCCATCCGAATGAGTGTGGAGGATTTAAGGGTTATGGGAAGGGCCACGCAAGGGGTCAGACTCATCAACCTCAAAGGAAATGATTCCATTGCCGCTGTGGCCAAGGTTATGAAGGATGAAGATGCCATGGATGAGACGGATATCCTTGATATTGAGGTAAATGGAGAAGATGGCACAGCAATTGATAATAATACGGAGGATCAAAAAGAATAATCAGTAAACACTAATAATTAAATTAAAATGAAGACTAAAATTTTAATAGTAATGGCCCTTGCGGTTTCAGCGATAGGTTTTTCCCAGAAAAACGAAATCAAAGCAGCTGAAAAAGCGCTAAAAGGTGGAGATACACCAGCTGCTAAAGCCGCTTTGGAAAGTGCTTCGTCCTTAATTGATGGAGCTGATGCTAGATTGCAGGCCCAATATTATGCAGTTAAGGGTAACGTATATTTGGATTTGGCCAACAAAGGCGATGCCGACGCGTTTCAAACTGCAATTGATGCCTTCAACAAAGTAATTTCTGTTGAAGAAGCCAGTGGAAAGGAAAAATATACAACCGTTGCTGCGCAAAGCTTGGCCCAAATCACGGCTGATTTGGTAAATGCCGCTGTAGAAGATAACGGAAACAAAAATTTCGAAGCAGCTGCAGAGAAATTGTACATGAGCTACAAGTTGAGCCCAACCGATACACTTTACCTGTACTACGCGGCGAGTAGTGCCGTAAACGGACAGCATTATGAAAAAGCACTTAGCTACTACAATGAACTTAAGGAAATTGGGTATGATGGAAGTGGAGTTAATTACACTGCGGTCAATGTACAGACAGGTGAGGTAGAAACTATGGATGAAACTACCCGTAACCTGTACGTTAAAGCGGGGACCCACAAAGACCCAAAGGAAGAAAGAACTGAATCCAAAAAGGCGGAAATTGTAAAGAACGTTGCACTTATCTATCAGCAGTTGGGTGATAATGACAAAGCTTTGGCCGCTTATTCGGATGCAAGGGCTGTTGATGCCAATGACGTGAACCTTGTGCTTGGTGAAGCCAATCTATACTACGCTATGGGTGACAAGGACAAGTTTAAGGAATTGATGGCCGAGGCTTCTGCAATGGCTCCTGACAATGCTGATTTGCTTTATAACATTGGGGTTATCAATATGGAGCAAGGAAATCTGGAAGACGCGAGAGCTGCCTATCAAAAGGCTTTGGCTGTAGATCCAGGTTATATCAATGCCCTATTGAACCTTTCAACTACCTATGTAAATGAAGGTAACGGTCTTATTGATGAAATGAATGCTTTGGGAAGCTCAAGAGCTGATATAGCCAGATACGATGAGCTTAAGAAGCAAAAGGATGATTTGTTTTTGGAAGGCGCACAAATTTTGGAGGATGCCCTAAAGTCCAATCCAGATAACCAAAGTGTGTTGACACAATTGAAAAATATCTATGGTGCATTGGGTGATACCGAAAACTTTATGCGCGTTAAAAAACTATTGGGAGAGTAATTTTATTTAGTTCTTCCATGAAAAAAGCCCTGACATTGTCGGGGCTTTTTTTTATATGATTTTCTTTATGACCCTGAGTTTATGGGTATAGATTTTTTCATCAGTGTTAAAAATACCAGTATGATCCAAACGATCTATTCGCACATGCCCATGCGTGTGAATGATGTAGTTGTCCTTGAGTATGATTCCCACATGATCTATAACACCTTCATTGTTGTCAAAAAAGGCCAAATCCCCGGGCTCACTTTCTTCAATAAAGCTGAGAGCCTCTCCTTGTTGGGATTGCTGCTCAGCATTCCGTTTTAGACTATATCCGTTGATTTTGTAGACCATTTGTGTAAAACCGGAACAGTCAATTCCAAAAGGAGTTTTACCTCCCCATAAATAGGGGGTGTTCAAATAAAGCAGCGCAGTGTCCACCAAATTCGATTTTGCTTGTTGACTTTCGATGGCATGGCCCTCAAAAGTGTGCCCCAATACATTTGCCACAGAAATAACCGAACCCATTACAATGGGCAGCAGCATTCCCTCTGAGGTACATATATGGGAAACAATGTCTGCCGCTAGATTTTGGGAACTATTATCCAATCCCTTATAATCCTCTTCAGAAATTAAGGTGAATTGGTTGTTGGCAATCCAACCTTCGTATTTATCGTAAGCTACACGGATTTTACACCACCTTTTCCTGCTTTCCAAAACCTTGAAATGCTCCCCATAAAGTAGTTGGGATACCATTTCAGTGCTATCTTCAGGGTTCACCCTAATGGGAACAATACTGAGGTGGCAGATTCCATATTGCATGTGCAGGCCTTCTTGAGGATGTTATGCTCTTTCCAATATAATGGCAGAGGCGCCACCACCACCATTGCAAATACCCGCTGCTCCGAGCTGGGCGTTGTTTTGTTTCAGAACGTTCAGCAAGGTAATGGTGATTCTTGCACCGGAACAACCCAAGGGATGACCGAGCGAAACCGCACCCCCATTGACATTTACTTTGGAATCGTCAAGACCCAAGAGTTTCATATTGGCCAAGCCTACCACAGAGAAGGCCTCGTTTACCTCAAAAAAGTCAATATCCTCGATACCTACTCCAGCACGGGCAAGAGCTTTGGGCAATGCCTTTGCGGGAGCAGTTGTGAACCATTCCGGTTCCTGTGCCGCATCCGCATAGGCCTTGATTGTAGCAAGAGGCGTCAAATTTAATTCTGCAGCCTTCTCCGCACTCATAAGAACCACCGCGGCTGCCCCATCATTTATGGTGGATGCATTGGCTGCTGTTACGGTACCTTCCTTGGTAAAAGCAGGTCTCAGGGCAGGAATCTTTTCCATTTTTACGTTCTTGTACTCCTCATCCTCCTGCACCACAATAGGTTCTCCCCTTCGTTGAGGCACTTCAACGGGTACTACTTCATCATCAAACTTACCGGCCTTCCATGCGGCAGCGGAGCGTTCATAAGATTGAATCGCAAAAGCATCCTGGTCTTCACGGCTAAAATCATGTTCCACTGCGCAGGCATCAGCGCAGACTCCCATGGCATTCTGGTCATACGCATCAACCAATCCATCCTTTTGCATCCCATCAACAAAACTTGCAGGCCCAAATTTCTGGCCTGTCCGCATATACGCATAATGTGGAATCAAACTCATATTTTCCATGCCACCTGCCACTACAATGGAATTTTCACCCAACGCAATGGACTGGGCTCCCTGCATAATGGCCTTCATACCTGAAGCACACACTTTATTTACGGTGGTACAGGGTACGGAATCCGGAATGCCAGCGTATATAGCGGCTTGTCGGGCAGGTGCTTGTCCCGTTCCCGCTTGCACCACATTTCCCATCAAAACTTCCTCGACCATTTCGGGTTTCAGACCTATTTTACCCAGAGCTCCTTTAATGGCAACCGCACCTAATTTAGGAGCAGGAATAGTGGAAAGTGCTCCCATAAAACTTCCAATGGGTGTTCGGGCAGCGGCAACAATGACAACTTTATTCATAAACGTATTTTTATTGATGCGAAAATACTAAAATTAAATGCAAAGGTCTATGCGCAAAGCATGATCCAACTTCTTATTATTATTTTCTATTTTTGAGGCAAGAGCAAGGAGAATGGGAAAAACTTTGGACAACGTTTACAAGCATCAATCACTTGCTTACAAGTACTTTCTTTATCTGGTCTCCGTGGCCTTGATCGTATTTTTCTTTCCTAAGGGAGGTAAGTTCAAGTATGAATTTCAAAAGGGAAAACCTTGGCAGTACGAAAACCTTTATGCCCCCATTGATTTTTCAATAAAAAAAACTACTGAAGAAATTGCTCAGGAGCAGCAATCCCTACGAGACCATAAAACGGATTATTATTCCTATGATGCTGTTATTCCAGAGGGAATCAAGGATAAAGTAGCACAGCAACTACAAGAATCCTTTAACGGGACTACCTTTTCCGTTAGACAGCAAAACGCCCTCCAGAATTGGGCTTCCCAAATTATTGACAGCGTTTATGACCTAGGCATTTTCCAAGAATTACCAGAGTCCAGTACCGTTCGAGTGGTTAAAAACAACGAGGCTCGTACAGTAATGAGCAACAACCACCTGGATATTACTAAGGCCCGGAATTTGATATCGAGGCTACTTTCCCAATTGCAGTTGGCAGGAGATGATAATCTGATGGAGGTCATAAACAATGCGTTGGAAGCCAACGTTGCGTATGACGAAGCTCTTACCGATAGGGCATTGGAGGATGAACTTTCCAAAATTTCGTTTACCAGAGGGGAGGTTTCGGAAGGAAGGTTGATCATTGCCAAAGGTGAGGTGGTTGAAGCTGAAAACTTCAAAATTCTGGATTCTTTGAAAGCGGAATATGAGTCGGAACTTTGGAGGGGTACCAATTTTTATTTCATTCTCTTGGGGTATACCATTTTGGTGGCCCTAGTGCTGATAATGCTTTTCCTGTTCTTAAAAAGGTATAGGGTTGAGATTTTTAAGAATAACAACAAGGTTACCTTCATTTTCGTGAACATCTTGTTGATGGTGCTGGCTACAACCTTGATGGTCAAGAACAACGAAAGCTATGTGTTCGTGGTGCCGCTTTGTATCCTCCCCTTGGTACTTAAGAACTTTTTTGATGCACGATTGGGGCTGTTTGTCCATGTACTTACGGTTCTAATTTTGGGTTTTGTGGTACCAAACAGCTTTGAATACATCTTTTTACAGACCATCGCTGGTATTGTCACCATACTTACTGCATCGGAACTTTACAAGCGGGCCAATCTTTTTATTTCAGTGGGACAGATTACCTTGATTTACATCATTGGGTATTTTGCATTCCATACCATTCACGAGGGTAATTTAGAGAATATCGAATGGACGTTGTTTGGGATATTTATCTTGAACGGATTGTTGACACTTTTTGCCCAACCCTTAATTTATATCTACGAAAAAATCTTTGGATTGATCTCGGATGTCTCCCTTTTGGAACTTTCCGATACCAACTCCAAATTACTAAAGGAACTTTCGAATAAAGCGCCTGGTACTTTCCATCATTCCTTGCAGGTAGCAAATTTGGCCGAAGCAGCTGCAAACGAGATTGGGGCCAATGCCATGTTGGTTAGGGTAGGAGCCTTGTATCATGATATAGGCAAAATGGAAAACCCGACCTATTTTACCGAAAATCAGATTACCAATGTTAACCCACATGATGATTTACCACCAAAAGAAAGCGCAAAAATTATCATTGATCATGTAATCAAGGGTATTGAGATCGCTAGAAAAAACAAGTTGCCAGACCGGGTGATAGACTTTCTAAGAACCCATCACGGAACCACATTGGTGTTCTATTTCTTCAAAAAACAACAAGAATTGGAAGAAGAGGTAGATGAAGTCAATTTTAGGTACCCTGGACCTATTCCCTTCTCCAAGGAAACAGCTATTTTGATGATGTCGGATGCTGTGGAAGCCGCTTCCAAAAGTCTAAAGAACCCCACTTTTATGATGATTGATGATTTTGTGGAGAAAATAGTACGGGGACAAATGCAAGCCAACCAGTTTTTGAATGCAAACATCACTCTTAAGGAGATTGAGATGGTGAAGAAAGTTTTGAAGCAAAAATTGACCAATATTTATCATCTACGGGTGGAGTATCCCGAGTAAAATAGTAATCTAATAAGTTGGCTTTAAAAAAATAAAAAAATAGTTGCGATCTTACGGATGAAAGGGTACATTTGCACCCGCCTGAATGACATGGTTCGCTATGTCGGGCAGGTCCGCATTTTCAGAGTGCATGTTCATAATAAAATGTTAGGAGAGGTGCCGGAGTGGTAACGGAGCAGATTGCTAATCTGTCGGCGGGTAACTGTCGCCTGGGTTCGAGTCCCAGTCTCTCCGCTTTTTCTTATTCATAAACATCTCGGAGTGTATTGCCGTGTCAAGCACGGTATAAACTCCGCCCGGTTCCCGGTCTATTTTTAAGGCTGTTTGGATTCTGGAAATTGAAATTTAGGACTTTGACATTTATGTCGTTTTTCGGGGTGTAGCGTAGCCCGGTTATCGCGCCTGCTTTGGGAGCAGGAGGTCGCAGGTTCGAATCCTGCCACCCCGACGAACCGCCTTTTGGCGGTCTTCATTACCCTGCTAATTTATTGATTAGCAGGGTTTTTCATTTTTTCTGCAATCATTTGATATCGTTTAAAACCACCTTTTAGGTGTGCAATTCGGTGTACAAAACTGTATACAATATGTGCTAACTTTAAGTACCATTTAGAGCAATTTAGATGTAGTCTTTGAACAATAATTGTTTAACTAAAAGACTTTAAGATATGCGTACGGACAGCACATTAGGAGTGATTTTCTTCACTAGAAAAAAAAGAAGCAACCCCGAAAGATTGGACATCTATGTTCGGATCACGGTCAACAAAGAACGCGCGGAATTCAGTATCAAACGTGACATTGCGGTGTGCAATTGGGACATTTTCAGGTGCAGGGCCAAAGAAACCAGTGAAAACCTGATTTTGTTCAACAGTTATCTGGATGACGTATATGCCGAAGTCCTCAATGCCCACAAGCAATTGCACTCGGAAAGGAAGCTTATCACGGCCAAAGGAATCAAGCTAAGGTACTTCGGGGAAGACGAAGAACGAATGGGTCTGATGCAGGCAGTAGCATATCACAACAAGAATATCAACAACGAGCTTAAACCAGGAACGTTAAAAAATTACTTTTCCACGGAGAAGTACTTAAAAGAGTATCTACAGGAAAAACTAAAGACCAATAATATTTATTTGGTACAGCTGAACTATAAGTTCATCGTGAACTTTGAAAACTATATCAGGACCTATAAGCCCAAGAGGACAAGAAAGACCTGTACCAATAACGGTGTAATGAAACATATGGAACGGTTGCGAAAAATCATCAATCTTTCCCTAAGAATGGAATGGCTGGAAAAAGACCCATTTAGAAACTATAAGCTCCGATTCATTAAAAACGAGAGGGATTATCTAACAGAAAGAGAACTTCAGCGATTGGAAGACACTTCTTTTATGACCAGAGGTCTGGAAACCGTAAAGGATGTCTTCTTGTTCAGTTGTTATACAGGACTCTCATACATTGATATCAAAGAACTAAAGCCCGACCAAGTTTTGATAGGGATAGATGGCCATCAGTGGATATCTACCAAAAGAGCTAAAACAAATGAAACGGTCAAAATTCCATTATTGCCAAAAGCCAAAGAAATCTTGGAGAAGTACAAGGAAGGAATGCAACTGACAGGAGAATTACTTCCAGTGTTAAGTAACCAAAAGACAAATAAGAATCTTAAGGAAATCGCCAAAACTTGTGATATCCATAAGAATATAACCTTTCACGTCGCACGGCATACATTCGCCACAACGGTAACGTTGTCCAATGGCGTGCCCATAGAGACAGTTTCAAAGCTTTTAGGACATACAAAGCTATCCACGACCCAAATCTATGCAAGAGTGGTACAGAAGAAAGTAGGGGAGGATATGCAAGAGTTGATGGAGAAATTAAAGAACAAGAATAAGCTAGAAAGAAGCGCAGCCCCCAAATCTTACCAAAACTAAAAACGCATGGTCCCTGTCCGACTTTTTTAGTGTTCGGAAAGATAAGCGTGAAGAAAAAATCGGATAGGGCGCGACCTACTTTTTCAATGAAAGGCACTGAACAAAGTTTACAAAATTTAGTAGCGCAGCGGATAAAGTTTGTAAAGCAAGAGGGTAACACGCTAAAGCGATGTTACGTTGTTCAAACCATTGATTTTCAATGAATTGAAAATAGTATGCAAATATTTTTTGCAACAAAAACACAGTAAAAAACCTGTGGGACCCTATAAAACCTCAAAAACATTACTGTAATGGAAGAGGGAAAGAAGAAAAAAAGTGATTTCTCGGCGATAAGCATCAATCGGATAACAGCTGGAAGATATCGGGAGTTTTCAAAGAAGATATCCAAGTCGCATACCCTTACCTTGGAACTGATGATGGACTTCTTTGAGGGGGCGAATATCTCCCCAAAGAACAAATATTTGATGGACCATATGGGATTTGAGCATCGATTGAACAAACGATTTGATTATATAGAAGAACTGCTACGAAGAATGGAGCGGGAACAATTAAAACCAACTCATAATAAGCTCAAGAAATTGTTTGAATACGCTGAGAATGAAGAAAAGGACAGAAAGGAGAGTTTGGAGTTTGAAAAGAGAATGTTTGAGCAATCCTTAAAACAAAATAGAATAACCCAGTATGACAACTATATCCTCAAAGAGAACTGGAAAAATGAACGAACCAGGATATTAAAGATTTTGTACCAAGTGAAGTTGGAAAAACCAAGATTTGGTAAAGCATACTTTAAACTGGATATGGAGCAAAGTGATTTGGAAAGTTTGAAGGAATCACTTAAACAAGAACTATGATTTACCTCGCAAAAAGATAGGATGAAGTTTGGTAAGCTTTGGGGCTTGCAGCACGAAACGAAGTTTCGCTCGCTCAGAGATAAAGAAAATTCTTATTTGACTAAAAGCTTTTAAACAGCAAAATATATTTGCTAACTACAGTGCTAAATTACTTTTAGCACGCCGTTGAATTTCATTCGGCTATGCCGACCTGCATTGCTCTGTTTTTGATGCTCAAAAACCCCGCCCCACAGGTTATGAAATTCAACGGTTTGTGTATGGTGAGTATCCCGAAGGGTATGCACTATAAAATTTGTATATCGTTTATTCTAACCAGTTATAAATATAGTTAGCAACTTCTTCCCATCCATCTTCTCCGGCAATAAAATGATCACGTCCTTCAAAAATTTTATGTTCTTTTAGACTGTTTTCATCTTTGTATCGCTTGAAGTTTTTCTTGTTTAAAGATGCAGGAATGATATGGTCTTCTTTTCCGGATACAAACAGCATTGGTACATGCGGTTTTTTAAAATGGATTTTTCCAGCTTTTTTCAACGTTTCTCGAGGAATATTTCTACTCTCAGGTACTACGTATCTGTCGAAGATGCTATCCGATTCTTCTCTAGATAATGTGTTGGTAAATGCGTAATGAAACCATTTTTTGGTAGGGTAATGTATGGAGTTGCCTCTGAAGGGATTGAGTAAACCCAGATTTGACTTAGCAAAGCTGAACCTTAAGGTAATTACTCCTTTAGGAGGTGCACTACTAATGATTATTGCTGCTTCTGCTAAATCCTTTTCGATTAGCTTCTGAGCTACTAAACCTCCCATAGAGTGACCTATAACGGTAGGTTTCTCGGGTAAGGTTTTTATAAATGCTTCCATTTTTTTGACTACATCAGTAAAGGAGACATTCCCTAAACTATCTGGCGCATTTTTTCTTAGTTCTGAAGGGGTTCCCTCATGACCTGGATAAGCAGGTGTATAAGTGGTATATCCTTTTTCTTTAAAGAAAGTTTCCCATTCAGTCCAGCTTTTATTGTTTAGGAATAGTCCGTGTATGAACACGATTGTCTTTGAATTAATTGATTCTTTCATTGTACTATCTGTTTTTGTTTGTGAAAAGGTTGTTAAGGCGGTCAATAGACCAATCAGAAATAAAAGACCTACTTTTTTCATATTGCCTTTTTTTGATTACAAGGCAAAGTTCAAAAACGAGATAGAGGATTTCTTTAACCCAAGTTAAAATCGCTATTTGCCTGCGATTCTTTTTCTTATTCTGCTCAAGGATGGGCCTTGAATGCCCAAATAAGAGGAGATATGAAATAAAGGAACATTTTTGTTGAGTTCAGGATGTGTTTTGATAAGTTCTAGATAACGCTCTTCGGGAGATTTCAGCAAGAAGCTTTCTGTTCGCTCAATGACAATATTTGCTGCCATCTCTGCAGTTAATCGTCCAAATCGTTCCCATTCGTGTGATTTTCTGTAGAGATTTTGGAGATCAAAAATGTTAATACAAACAATATGGGCATCTGTTAAGGCTTCAGTATAGTATTCACAGGGAATTTGCTTTATAAAGCTTTTATAGGCTGTTACTATTCCCTTTTGAGAAAAGAAGAATACATTCTTTTCTTCCCCTGATTTATAATCAATAATGTACGAGCGAAATATGCCACTTATTACAAATCCAAGTTCTTTGCAAACATTCTTATAGTCGTTGAAGAGCTCCCCTTTTTTAAAGGATTTTTCATGCCAGTAGTTTGAAGACAAGCTAAAAGCTTCTTCCGACATACCTGCGAAATCTTTTAAAGCAGTTTGAAGAATTTGTAGATTAGTCATGATTCAATGTTATACTACTACAGCGCTAAACGAAGTGCTGTGATTTTTACGGAAATATAGCAAAATCCATTAACTATTGAGCGGATATGGGACATCCTTATAGATTCGCTCAATAGTTCGTCAAGGAGTCCGCATGGCGCACGTACCCTTGTTGGATTTAGCGTTATTGGGAGTATAAATTACAGTGCCAAATAACTTTTAGCATGCCGTTCTTGTAAGTTTTGGCTCGATGCCTGCCTAAAGGTGATTGTTTTTAGGGAAATGTGATGTTTTGTAATTTGGTTTAGCGCTGTAGTTCGAGTCGATTTACTTTAAGATGCGTTGCAACGCAGTTGCGCAGATTAAGGTTAACCGCAGGTGTTCCCAACGAAGCGAACATACGACGACCACAAAGTGGGCTAGCTAATTGACTTTAACGTTCCGGCTATAATAAGTAGATTATTTTAAGGCTACAACTTTGTCCACCGAGAGAAAGTTCGCTGAGAACCTGAAATTTGCAAAAACCGCTATCCGACCTATTTTATACAGCCATTATAGTAAGCAGTTTTTTTAATTTTCCATTTGTATAATTAGTTTCCCCTTCAATCCTCTTTTTTCAATTAGTTCGTGTGCTTCTTTTGCATCCTCTAATTTGATGGTTTTGGAGACAAGGGGCTTTAGTTTCTTTTCCGAAAGAAGTTTAAAAAGCTTTTTTAAGTCACTTTCAAACCAATCATGATGCTTTTTATGCCATGAACCAATAGAGTAGAAATTGGTAGAAGGCATCCAAGGCGTGAAATTCCAAATTTGAACACGTAAAAAACTCTTTATCAAGTCCATTTTTGTTTTTGCATTGTACGCACCAAAAGCTACTAGTTTCCCCTTTTTGTCAAGTGTTTTGATAGAACGTTTAAAGTGGTCTCCACCAAATGGGTCAAATACTGCATCAAGGCCATTTGGTTCCAAATCCGTGACTACCTGAACAAAATCTTCAGACTTATAGTCAATTGGTTTACAGCCTAACTCTTTTAAGATGTCATGCTGGTTCACTGATGCAGTTCCGTACATTTTCAGCTTTAAGATAGAGCCAATTTGTAGTAAGGCACTACCAACTGCTCCTCCAGCTCCGTGAATAAGAATTTTGCTTCCTTCTTTAAGTTTAACTGACCGAGTTAGCATTTGGTAAGCCGTCACATATGAAAGAATCATTGAGACTGCCTCTGCCGAATTCACATTTTCTGGTACGGCAACTAGTTGCTTGGCAGGTAGAACAATATATTCTGAGTAAGCACCGATTACGGTCAGTTCTGCCACTTTTTGGCCTAATTTAAAATCAGTAACTGTAGCACCTAGTTTGTCTACAACTCCAACCATGTCATAACCTGGCGTAATGGGAGGCTTCTTTTTTACATCAGGATAAATACCTCTGCGGATTAACGTGTCAGTAAAGTTGATGCTAGTCGCTTGCACTTTAATCCTTACCTCATCTTGATTGGGTTCTGGAAGTCTTTCCTCTGTTTCTACGCGCAATACCTCAGGGCCTCCAAATTCGTTAAAACTGATGTATTTGTAGCTCAATATATTTTCTTTTAATTGCTCAGAACGGTCTTGGCTACGATTCCATTGTGGACATTTCTGTGAGGAAATTGTCCGTTCGGAATATAGCCGATTGATTGTTCCAAGGTTCAAGTTAACCAAAAATACCGCAATGGATTGTAGCCAATTTTGTTTGTAGTTATTACTCTTTTAAAATTTCTGATATTGATTTAAATAGATCTAAGTTTATTGGATCTGAACAATCATTGGCATAGACTTCAATAAAATCTGCACCATTAGCTATTCCAGCTTCTAAAGTTTTTTGTAATAAATTATCGGTATTGTTTGAAGAACCGCTTACCCAAGAAGGGTCACATACCGGATTCGATATAGTGGAACATACAAATTGATAACCTGTATGACGTGAATGAGAAATTTGTTTTATTTCATTGTAATAATTATCCGCAATAGTTCCTTCAGTTGGGGATGCAGTAGCATCAAGTCCGTGATATTCTAAACCAATAGTTTCAGACTTTTGATACATTAATTCTAAAACGTTTTCTTTAAAGAAAAGCCAAGTATCCTGATTTGGAATTTGCGTATGTATAGGTAGTGTAAGTGGTTTGTTATCAAAACTATTGATGTATGTTTCAATAATTTGGTTGGCGGCTAAAGACCAGACTTCTAAAACTTCTGTTCCATATGGTGGAGGAATTACGGGTTCATTTGAAAAACCAATTCCAGATATGGTTATATGAGATACAGCTTCATCATTTGCATATCTATTTCCAAATGCTTCAATAAGTTCCATATATTCAGTTAGATAGGTTTCGTTCCAAAGATTGGGCACTATATTTCCTCGTACTTCTACGAAATCGTTAGAATCTAGCAAATCAATAAGCCATTGAGGTGATGCGACCCCTCCTGCTATACTGATACTTAGCTGTTTGTTTAACGTTTGAGCTTCTGCAACGTAAGCATCTATCAAAGTCCAATCAAATTGATTATTTACAGGTTCTACATTTCTCCAACCAAGGCGTAGTTTGACACCATCTATATAAGGCATATTAAATGCTATTGAAGGTGATGCCTGAGCATTTTCCGCCAGGCAGATTATACCTGAATATTTGTTGTTTGAAATAGTTGTTTCTATAACTGTAACACTGTCGTCTTTTTGACAGGATGAAACAATTAACAAGGATGCGATTGTAAATTTCAGGATTTTTGACATAAGCTTTTTTTACTTTAGACTTATCTATTCCAGAAAGGTTTAATTACACACAACCACAGTGCCATATTACTTTCCTGCCTGCCGGCAGGTAGCACGCCGTTCTTGTCAGTTTTGGCTCGATGCCCGTCGATGGTAATGTACTGAGTTTAGTTTTCTGCAATTCATTTTAGCCTTTGTTATCTATAAATTAACATTTATTGAATTTTTTTGGCTTTAAATCGTGAAAATTTCACACTAACTACTGAATTCCCTTCAAATTGAAATGTATAACGCGTTCCTGAATCTTTATTAAAGAAAGTACTATCAGTTTCTGGTAATAAGAATATGGGTGTAGAGAATATTTCTCCTGTAAATTCTAACCCATTTCCCTTAACTACAATTTTAGCATCGCCATTCTCAGGGAAGCGATATTTACCTGTATAACGCTCAAGTTCCTTCTTTGATTGCTCTTCAAATACTCTGGTTCTAGGTTGAATTCCTTGTAAGTTGTATTCTTGAGCTATACTCAATAAAATTTCTTTTATGATGATATTCCCTCTTTGAGAATTAACCATAATCACAACCGCATTGGGAGTCTTTTTCCAAGCTGTAAAATCAGCGCGAAATCCTTCGTCAGCTCCACCATGTCCAAAAGTATGTTTCAGTACATAAGGACCAAGTCCTTGATCGTCGTCATTAGCAGTAAGCATTTCATTTACTGTTTTTGCCTGTAACAATCCATCTTTTTGCGTTTGTAATGTTTGCTGAATTTCTTTTCCCCATAACAATAATTCAGATGGCGTTGTCCAAAGTCCAGCGGCTGCCATCTCTGGATAGATCCACCATTTACCTTCTACTTGAGTTCCATCAAAATTGTAACCCGTTGCAGCGATACTATGATATTCTTCTGGTAGTGGATTTTCAAATGTGCTGGACTGCATTCCTAAAGGCTTTAGCACATTTTTCATCATGACTTCCGAAAATTGCTTTTGATCAATATCAGTAATCATATGTTGCATAATAGTATATCCTCCACCTGAGTACCTCCAGCTTGTACCAGGTTCTTTATATACACGAACCGAATCTGTATTTCCTTTTCCATCTAAAATTTCAGGGGTGCTAGGTATTGTTTCACCTTTTTTATAGCCTAGAAACCCTCCAATATTTAACCCTGCTGTGTGATTTAAGATTCTTCGAGTAGTCACTTCTTCTTTTTCTGTAAACTTGTTATCTGGCAATTTCCAACTAGATAAATACGTGTTTACGCTCAGATCTAAATCAATCAAATCCTGTTCCGCCAATTGAAGTGCCCTAGTTGCTGCAACTGGCTTACTAATTGAACCTGCTTGGAATAATGTTTTAGTGGTTACTTTTCGATTTTCTAAACTATCAGCTACTCCGTAACCTTTAGCCCATTCAATAACTCCATTATTTAGCACAGCAATACTTGCTCCAGAAATACCTAATTCTTTCATTCGTTCTTCGATATTGTAATATTGCATACTTATGCTATCACCATATTGTATTTGTAGATTAGATTGAAGACCATTTTCGATTCTAGAGATTCTTTCCTCCAAAAACTTTTTATCTTTTCCGGATTGACTAGAGCAACTAGTAAGGATTAATAAATTAATAAGTAAACAAAAGAAGGTTTTCATATCTATCAGTTTTAAATTTTTTGTTTAATGACTGTGAATTTTATGAAAAGTGACAGAGATGGTAATTCTTTTTCAAAATTGCTTTTAGCCCTAAATGTGTTTTCGTTTTGGCTCGAAGCCCTTAGATGGTGATGTACTGAAGTTAGTGTTTTTCCAATTCGGTCTAGTATAAGAATAGTTGCGTAGTTAAGAGACTAATTTAGCAAACAAAACCTAGCAAGAAGAAAACCCTTCGGATTTTCCGAGTAAGCACAGACCAAGCAATTATTTTTAGCATCTATGAAAAAGCAGCCTGTCGAGTATCTTTAAAATTCACAAATAACACCGTGCAATTAAAGAGGCTTCAAAAAATTATCAGAAGCATAATTTCCAATTTGAGCACCCAACTTGTTACCCTCTTCGGAATCATATCTAAAATGAATACCTAGATAAACTCTAGACATGGATGCTTCTAGACCCGCCTCGGAAAAACTACTGAAGCTTCGTGTCGGAGGGTCCATTTTCATGCGTCCAGAGAAAAACCCGGCGCTGTCTACTTCTTTTTGAACCATCGTAAATTTGTAGTTATCACCTTTTCCAAACGTATTGGCTAAAACTGTCATGGCAGCCGTACTTGCTGTTCCATGAGCCGATGGATAAGATGGAAAAGGATAGGTGTGTTTGTGCAGATTGTTCCATTCTTCGTCTGGTTCTGTGCTATCATTTCCATCATTGGCTGCCCAGCGAATAGCAGTATATGGTCGCCAATGGTTATAATGGAACTTATTGTAAAACACATTAACATATCCATCGAATATTACCATATTCATCAAAGCAAAACTGCGTGTAGCATCCCAAAGGTTTGGGTTTTCCTTTTTTATTAAGTCGCGTAACAGGTTGTTGTGCGAGCTTTCGCCAAATTCTTTCCACCACATCGCCAAATGGGATTGGTCTTTTGTTCTGGTTTTACTATCAAATCTACCTAATTCCTTCACCTCATTAAAGGCCTTGGTGTAGGCTTCACTATTGATTTTCGGTGGTGGTGGTGCTTTAAAATGGTCATAATTGGTCAACAAGAATGGCTTTATAGCGGCAAGTCCTGCACCGAAAATAAAACCTTCTGGTGTGCCACTGTGTTCGTTAAATTCAGCATAGACACCAGGTGCCATTGGATGAAATGTATAATCTGCCTGGCCGTTCCATTTATCGCCCTCTCGTTTTTGTAAGATGGCATCTGCTGCGGCTTCACCCAATGTTTTGCCCTTGATTTTGCTTTCGGAATCTTGAATATTTGAAATATGTTTTTCCAGAATTTTTTTGAAGGTTTCTTTTTTATCTGGATATTGATTTATGGCTACCGAATAGGCTGCATACGCCGCGGCAGATATTGGATTTGCATCTGGCGATTGAGTGCGGTATGCATAATGTCGATATTTGGGCACAATGCTGTTAAGTGCGTCATGCATGGCCACATGTGCCATTGAAGCCGAACGTACACCCTTCATAGTAAGTAAATTGTCCTCGGCTATTGCTGTTTCAATTATTTGTTTGTTAAAGTCTGATGCTAAGCTGGCATTGTAATCTTCAATTTTTACTTCTTGAGATTTACAGTTTTGAAATGTAAGCATTGCCAACAAACCAATTAGGGTAAAATATGTAAACTTCATGATGTGATATTTTTAAAGTTTACAACAAGTTAGCTTGCTTCATATTGAAATTATATTCTAAAAAACTCAAAAAATGTTCTAAAAACGTCACGCTATGACTGCCTTTTCTTCCAACAATCTTTTATATCGTAATGGTGGATGTTTGTAATGTTCTCTAAAACATTTGATGAAATGGGAGGTGTTTTCAAAACCAATATCCAAAGCAATTTCGTTGATGTTTTTATCCGAAGTTTCCAATAAAAACTTTCCGTATTCGACTCTCTTTTTCTTTAGCCATTTTGCTGGTGTCATTTTATATATCTTAAAGAAGTCACGGTTAAATGTCGCTAGGCTGCGCCCGCTGATTTTGGCAAGTTCTTTTAGTTTTAGATTGAACATGAAATGTTCTTCCATAATAGATTTTAAACTTCTCTTTCCGTTTGTATTTAAATCTCTAAAGTAGCTTGTGGCCAAAGGATTATGTCCACTTGTGGCAATGTTTACAATGAGTTCTTTAAACTTTATGGTCAAAAGACTTTTAGAGGGTGCTGACTCTAACGAAAAATAGCCTAGTATGGTATCAAAATAGTCTTTTAATGTCTTGTCCAGGTTTAGAGGAATTACTGAATCGGTATGCCCAGCAATATTTGTGCTATGGTTCATTCCGCATTCGTTTTTCATAACCGAAGCGATAAATTCGTCGGGCACCATAATGAGTAATGCGCAGAAATCACCGTTAAGAATTTTATAGACTCTATGTGCTCCTTTTTTAAGAAATGCAGCATCACCAGCTTTAATAATGTACTCTTCGTGTGGTGTTTTCCAACGGCCGCCACCCACAAAGACATAACAGAAATAATTGGTTTTTATCCAGTAATCAACGGGCGAACCTTCTATAGGGCAGTCGTAGGCCGTAAATAATAAATCGTCTACTTTAAACTGCTTGAAGAGTGGATTGCCATCTACAAATTCATAAAAATGTATCATGTCTTTTCGTCTCATACGCGAATGCAATGCATCTACAGCGCTAAACGTAGTGCTGTGATTTCTACGGAAATATAGCAAAATCCTTCAACTATTGTGCGGATATCTGACATCCTTATAGATTTCTCAATAGTTGGTCAAGGTGTCCGCTTAGCGGACGTACCCTTGTTGTATTTTGTGTTATTGGGAATGTAAATTACATAGCCGAATTGCTTTTAGCTTTCGATGTATTGTCGTTTTGGCTCGAAGCTGGTCGATGGAGATGTACTGAGGTTAGTATATGAAAAGTAGGCGATTTCGAAGCACGAAACTTTCGGTTAGGCACAAAGTTCGATGCGAGCCAAAACGTTTGAACTTAGTACTGTTTCGCCTATTTTTTATATAAATTGTTAGCGGTTCAGATTTCTGTCTTTTCAGCCTCAATTCGCAAGGATTTTAAGAATTTAATATAAGCTTCTCCCCTTGATTCTGCTATATAGTCAAAGGTGTAAAGAGAAACGCTCATTATTATTAGCCCGACTGCAACACCTTTAATTAGTTCATTACGCAAAAAGATAATAGTCAAAGCCAAGCCAATTATAAAAAATGCTATTTCAACTTTTTTTATAATTTTGAAGCTCTTCATTACCTTCTCCATTCTTGGTATTTCTTCAACTTGGATATTTTGAGGCGTATTTCTATAAAAAGTAGTAACTCGTTCAATGTCTGTTGAAGCTCTCAAAATCACTCCAATGCAAATGATAGATAACAGAATTGATAAAGGGATTATAGCATAAGCCATCCCTTTTAGAAAGGCCTTTTGCTGAAAAAGAAAAAAGATTGATGAAGCAATTAATATCATCGAAGCAATAGCACCAATCGTGCATTGAAATTTTTCACCGTTGAAGTAAGTTGCGATACTATCCATCCGTTTTTACTTTTTTTATGGCGACAATAAGTAGAATACCGAAAAAGTAATGAGAAACAATTGCTGCAATTACTGTTGTTTCAGCCAATGAGTTATTGAAAATGCCTTCATCTTTCATTACCAACCACATAACCCAATCCATAGTTGCACTCGCCATTTGGTAAAACGCAAGTCCCTTTGCAACGCCTAAATGAGGCTTTTTTCTGAAAATCCAAGCCATATATCCCATTGTTCCAAGAGACAATCCGATTAATTTGGCAATCCAATGTCCGTCTGGGGATAAATTCCAACCTGTTGCTAATGGAATTAATGAAGGCGGTAGCATAGCGGCTGCGAAGTAGAAAAACTCCAATATGGCGACAGCTGTAAATAGAAATTTTAAGTCTGTTAATCTGTTCATATGAATATTTTTTGTTGAAAATCCAAATATCTGTCTTAAATTTGAAACCTACAAGTATAGAGTATGGTCTATGCTTAAAATTTTTTTCCACAAATCATCAGGATATGTTAATAAGTGAGTTAGCGAAACGGACAGGTGTATCAGTTCATACTCTGCGGTACTATGAAAATTATGGGTTGTTTAAGGGTGAAACTGATAAAACAGTTAAGACAAATAATTACAAACAATACGATGAAAGTCTGATTGAAAAGATTCAATTAATTAAGGAAGCGAAGGAAATTGGCTTTACCTTATCGGAAATAAAGAATTTATTGGAAGAATGGTTTAACAATCAATTATCAGAAGAAAAGAAAATTCAAGCTTTGCAAGTTAAAATCATTGAAATTGACTCTAAAATCAAACAATTCAAGCGAGTTAAGAAAATGCTTATTGAAGGCATTCAAGATGTAAAAAATGGAAAATGTTGATTGGTTTTACCTGACTGCTAAATTAAGGATGAACAAACTAATTTGTTTGTTTATATTTTGTTAACACCTCTAATCTAATGGATTTTTAGTGGTTTTAAAAGTATTTGTTGCTACATGGGTGTACATTTTATTCGTTTTGGTCACTTGGAAAGATTATATGAGTTAAGTGTTCAAAAGAGAAAAGCCCAATTAATTTTAGTATATTTAATCCATTAAAGATTATACCAATTTACATCTATTTGTGTTAAAATTTGCAATACGGTGTACAGTTTGGAATTAGCAGGTTAAAATATTGAAGGTCAACGTGGTAAGATGTGTTATCTCAGTCTGCCACCCCGACCACTAAAACCTCTAGTTTTTCTAGGGGTTTTGTTGTTTTTGGAAATACCTCAAAACAGTACCGTTACTCATCTAGTCTTATAAATTGGAGCAACCTGAAATCTATAACCTCATCTCCTGGAATATCGGTCGCCTTCAATACAAGAGTACCTTTTCCTTGTTCCAGATGAATTTCACCTAGTGAAATAGGTACGAAGTCTTTAACATACGATTCCATTCTGGGGTAACGGTCATTTTCGGCTCCAATCAGAGGAGGTGAATTCGGTTTATCCACGCTTTTTTTGATAGCAGCGTCTTTAAATCCCAATTCCAATTCCGCTCCAATGTTTTGTTCCTCACAGGTGTAATACAGGATAGCCTCAAAAGTACCTTTCTCTAATACCTCAATATCCCAGGTTATGGAATCCTGAATACTTTTCCAATTGGTGAAAAAGGAGTCATTGGGCCATCTGTTGCTTCGTTTGATGTTTCCATGGGCATCGCCATCCCTTGCAGGTAGTTGGGTCAGTTTAAAATCAGGATGCCCTAAGGTAAAAGGTTGATTACCCCTTTCTGTGCTTGCCACCTCTTCAATCCACTTGTTTTTTAGGGTTATCAAGGAGTCTCTTAGATTGGATTGAGAAAGGGATACATCCGTTGTCTGCCCTGGATCAGTGACGATGTTGTACAACCTATTCTCAGAATCCAAGCGATAGCTTTGGGTGCGCACGCTAGTTTTATTGTTCCAATGGTTAAAGATGGCCCTATCCTTTACCTGCTGTCCTTGTCCTCTAATAAGACTGCTGAAATCCTGACCATCAAAGCCCAGGTCTATCGGTGATTCCAAAGAAGCCAACCCAAGCAAGGTAGGAAGTAAATCCACCGACCCCATAAGTTGTTCAAAATGTTGTCCTGGGTCAATGGCAGCTGGCCATTTGATAAAGAAGGGGGATTTCACACCGCCTTCATCCGTGGAACCCTTTTTGCCTCTCAGCCCACCATTCCATCGCCATCCGTTGGGTCCATTATCAGACATAAAGACAACAATGGTGTTTTTATCCAATCCTTTTTGTTTTAGATAAGAGGTCAGTCTACCTACGTTCCAATCAATGTTCTCTACCATGGCCAAAGCTGCTTTGGTAAATTGTAGATCTTCCTCGCTTTCATTTTGGTATCTCTTTTGCAATTCCCGATCGGCGAATTTGTTCCAAAAGACATCTGGAACCTGCATTGGACTATGGGGAGTGTTCAGCGGGAGATACAGCAGAAAAGGTTGTTCTTGATGCTTAGAAATAAAGTCTATACCTTGGTTTACAAAGTCGTCCACAAGGAACACCTCACCTTTTACAATCTCCCCATTGTGTTCCAACATGGGGCTAAAATAATTCCCCCAATGACCGGAACAAAAACCATAAAAGTCCTCAAAACCCCTACTATTGGGATGATAAGGTGGCTGCATTCCATTGTGCCATTTACCATAGGCGGCAGTAGCATATCCAGATTTTCGAAAAAAGTCTGCAACAGTGGGGAAAGATGTGTCCATTCGCTCGCCCCCGGCAGAAGTAGAATACACTCCCAATCTTGGAAAGTACATGCCCGTTAAAAGCTCTGCGCGAGTAGGGGAACAGACAGGTTGCACATAAAAATTATCAAAAACCGCCCCTGCAATTGCTAGGGAATCTATATGGGGAGTGGAAAGATTGGTGTTGCCATGAATGCTCAAATCCCCCCAGCCTTGGTCATCGGTTAAAATGACAATTATGTTGGGTTTTTCAACTTCATTTTTGACTTTGTTTTCTTTCGCGCAGCCCATGCAGAGCGCCACAACCAAAAAGGATAAGGGTTTTGCAAGATTCATCGGTTACAAGGTAGCAACATAATTTTATATGGTATTGCGTCAAAACAATTTTTAGACTTCAAAACGATGTTGTCCCCCTTTGTTCAATAACTTATTTGGTAAATCTATTGCGGCAAATTTTACTAATTCCTATTTTTCCACTGCTCGTATTCCATCTTAAGATTTTCATCAGTTAGGGGATAAAGTCCGATTATTGGGCTTCCCTGATTGACCTTCTCCATTACAAATTCTTCGTAGAGGGTCATTTGCAGGCATTCCTCTGCTACTGTTCCCGCAATGTTGTACGGAATAACGATGACACCATCATCATCCCCAACAATGAAATCACCCGGGAATACGGCCACGTCTCCACAACCAATAGGTTCATTGATGGCAATGGCTTGGTGAAGTGTTAAATTGGTGGGCGCAGAAGGAGTTTTGTGGAAGGCTGGGAAATCCAAGGCCGCTATTTCGGCCGAGTCCCGAAACCCACCATCGGTAACAATACCTTCAGCACCTCTTTGCATGAGCCGGGTTACCAAAATGGAGCCTGCCGAAGCAGCACGCGCATCCTTGCGACTGTCAATGACGAGTACAGAACCCTTGGGGCACTCCTCAACTGCAACCCGTTGTGGGTGTTCAGGATTTTTGAATACCTCAATTGGATTTAAATCCTCTCGTGCGGGAATGTACCTTAGAGTATAGGCTGTACCGGCCATGGTTGACTTCCCTTTTTTTAGAGGTTGCACTCCTTGAATGAATTGATTTTTCAGCCCTTTTTTAAATAAACAGGTTGCAATAGTGGCTGTACTTACCTTTCTAAGTTTGTTGATTATTGCTGATGATTTATCCGTGACCATGGTATGTAATATTGGTGTTTTGGTATTTTTTTCTGCAATTTTTTGGTAATAAGACAAATATACATATATTTGGTAAACCAATCTGGTTAACCAATTTAAATTAACTGACAATTTCTTCCCATATGAACTTCAAAACATCAAGATTAGCTTTTTGCCTTAATGTATCAGTGATAAGTGTCATATTGTTACTGAGCGGCTGTGTAGAACGCAAAGCGCAAAAATCCAGTGAGCATTCAGAAGAGATGGCTATGGGCACAAGCGCAAATGAAGTTATACCGTTTTTCCAGCACTGGAATTTGATCTTGGGTGATGGTTCCAATGTGGGCCAAGCAACCAACTATGAACATGAGGATTTCTTTTATACAGCCAAAGATGATGAGAAGGACTGGGTGGTATTTAAAACCCCAAATGCTGGCAATACCCATGGCACTTCCAACAATACAAGAACCGAGCTGGCACAATTGAAAAAGTGGTCTCCCATGACCGAGGCTAAAATGAATGCTACCCTAAAGGTGATGAATGTGTCAACCACCGGGGATGCCCGCGTTGCATCAACCTACTCTGTGGTGGTTGGTCAGATTCATAGTGCGGATGGGCATGAGAACGAACCGCTAAAAATATTTTATAAAAAATTTCCAGGTCATACCAAAGGTTCTGTCTTTTGGAATTACGAAATCAATACGGCAGGTGATGATAATTCAAAAAGATGGGATTATTCCTATCCCATTTGGGGTTACGATTTTTCCGTTGTCGGAACCGATAAAGACAGCTATCCTCCCGAACCTAAAGATGGGATAGCTTTGGGCGAAGCATTTAGTTACGAAGTGAAAATAAATGAGGGCGTTATGCATCTCAAATTCACAAGTGAAGGCCATGAAACCAAAACATTTACCAAGAACCTTATATCATCCGAATATGCAAAACGTTTGGACTTACCTGAACAAGTTGAGAATTTATTTGTCCCTGTAGGTCAGGATGGTGTTGAACGTGAAAATGCTTACACTGGCGAAGGACTCTTTTTCAAATTGGGATGCTACAACCAAACCAATGGGAAAGATCCTAAGGTGAACAAAGTATGGTGTTCTGGGGCTGAAACCCATGGAGGTGATATTCAAAAACAATATGCAGATGGGAACTACGCTGAAGTTTGGTTTGAATCGGCAAGTATCGATATCAGTGACGATGCCATTTCGAATGCTGGGTATTTCCAAGCCAACGACGGCTTAAGTAAAAAAACGGTTTACCCCCATGAAGTCATTCCCTTTATGGATAAATTCAAAATATTACTGGGTGATGGGACAAATGTGGACGATCTCACTGAATTTGAGCATAAAGATTTTTTCTACACGGTAATTGATGGTACAAGGCGTTGGGTAGTATACAAGACACCAAATTCAGGTGTTACCTCAAAAAACTCCAGTAATACAAGAACAGAATTACATGAAAAAAGAGAATGGACTCCCGAACAGGGAGGCAATTTAACTGGGACATGTAAAGTGATGCAGGTCTCCACTTCAGGTGATGCCAGAGTGGCTGCTTCCTATTCCGTTGTTGTTGGTCAAATTCATGGTGGGGAAGGGCATGAGAACGAACCACTTAAAATTTTTTATAAAAAATTTCCTGGCCACACCAAAGGTTCGGTCTTTTGGAATTATGAAATCAATACCGCAGGCGATGATAATTCGGGAAGATGGGATTTTTCTACCGCGGTTTGGGGGTACGATATGTCTGTCATTGGAACAAGCAAAAATGATTATCCCGATGAACCCGAGGGCGGAATAGAATTAGGTGAAGAATTTAGTTACGAAGTGAATGTTTACGATGGTATTATGTACCTGACATTCAAAAGTGAGGGGCATGAGACAAAAACATTTACCAAGAATCTTATAGCATCCGAGTATGTCAATAAATCAGACCTGCCAGACCAGGTGAGAAAATTGTTTGTCCCTATTGGACAGGACGGGACAGAACGGATAACTGCCTATAAAGGTGAGCTGGGTTATTTTAAGCAAGGCGCATATAATCAAACCAATGGTAAAAGCCCAGAAACCAATATGGTTTGGTGTGCAGGGGCGGAAACATACGGAGGGGATATCCAGAAACAATATGAAAACGGCTGTTATACGGAAGTGTGGTTTAGGGAAGCGACAGTAGGGCCGGGGCGGCCACCTAAATAATAGAGCGTATAACCTAAAGACTTTATTAATAAAATAAGAATACTAGTATATGGAAACATTTGGAGCAAGCAAAGAATTTATAAAAGGAGAAGACTTGGATTGGGAAGTGGTTGGAGAAGGCCTAAAACGAAAAATTATGGGTTATGATGACAAGATCATGCTAGTAAAGGTGCACTTTGAAGTGGGCGCCGTGGGGCAGATGCACGAACATTATCATTCCCAAGTTACCTACGTGGAGAGTGGAAGTTTTGACGTGACCATAGATGGTAAAACGCAGACGCTAAAAGGGGGTGACTCTTTTTACATTCCACCACATGCCATGCACGGAGCGATTTGCACGGAGGCAGGGGTCTTAATAGACGTCTTTAGTCCCATTCGCGAAGATTTCATGAGCTAATAGTGTTAAAATCAAGATTTTACTTTTTTTAACGAAAAAATAACATATATTTGGTAAACCAAATTGGTTAACCAGTTTGGGATACCAATTAAAAACAACTCACTATGAAAACATAAGGCAACAAAAAAGGATAGGTGCACGCCTATCCTTTTATAGATATCACTTCTTTGGAGGGAAGTAATACATAAACAAATACACTTTACAGTTACTTGTCAACACAAAACTACGGAATTCATTTGATTTAAGGAGACCAGTTGTGGTTGGCAATCAGCGAGCACAAAGATCACAATGCACAATGTGAATAGAATTTTACTAATCAACATGAATTATTGAAACTAACTAAAACAAATGAATTTTAAATCGAAACTATTATTGATTGCGATATTGCTGGTCGGTATACAATCATTTGCCCAGGACTCTTATAGCGTCTCTGGAATCGTACAAGATGCAGATAATGTCCCCATTCCAGGGGTAAACGTTATCGTACTCAACACTACACGCGGTACTCAAACCGATTTTGACGGTAATTATGCACTTTCTGTCTCTGATAATGAGGTAATCCAATTTTCATACATCGGTTATGCCACACAAACGGTAATTATTTCCGGGCAGGCAACTATCAACATTACACTTCAAGAAGATACCAGTGAGTTGGATGAAGTAGTTGTGGTAGGTTATGGTACCCAGAAAAAATCAACCTTGACAGGATCAATATCCAAAGTTGTCAATGATGATCTTGATCAAATTGCCGTATCCAGGGTTGATGAGGCCCTGATCGGTCAGGTATCGGGGGTGAACATTCAGGCCACTAATGCCGAAGCTGGGGGGGCACCTACCATTACCATTAGGGGCTTTGGATCTATAACAGCCGACTCCGGCCCTGCTTTGGTGGTTGATGGTATTGTTGTTAGCTCTGAATTTTTGGCTAATATTGATATGAACGACGTTGAGTCGTTTGAAGTCTTAAAAGATGCAGCCTCAGCAGCTATTTACGGTAGTGAGGGGTCAAACGGGGTTATTATGATTACCACGAAGAGTGGAAAAGCAGGTAAGACCCAATTTAGCTATCAAACCTACATAGGCTTTAAAGAAGCTCATGGCAGTGACGATTACAGGAAGAGCGTTGCAGATTGGGCCAGGATTGAGCAAGCCGCTACCGGAACACTTTCAGGTGAAACCCTGTACGCTCAGGATCTTGTTAGAATCACCGGAATTGACAGAGACTGGCAAGATGTATTTTTTGACGGAGGAAACGTCACAAGCCATTCTTTTTCTGCTAGGGGAGGGTCAGAGAACACTAAGTTCAGTGCTTCTTTAAGAGCCCTTAATGATGAGGGAGTTGTGATTACTGATGACTACACGGCCTACATCGCCAATGTGAAGTTGGATACCAAATTGACCGATAAATTAAAATTTGGGCTTAGAGCCTCTCCATCCTTCACGGAGCAAAGAAGATTGCCCACATCAATACATAATCCTACACGTCAATCACCATGGTTGCCTATTTATCACACAGAGGAAACTCTTGAATTTATAAATAGGAGCAATTATCCAGATGTTGGTGTTGGAGATTACTTCTTTGAAAACCATTTGGAAAACAGGGATTATGATAATGATGGCAATACGGAAAGACCTCGTACATCAGGTGATTCCAACCCATTTGCACAATATGTGGAGAGAGAGCACTACGAGGACAATACAAAGTTGTTCGGCTCCACATACTTTAGTTACGAAATCTTGGATGGACTTACCGCAAAAACATCTCTGGGGATTACCTTAGAACAAAGAACCCGAAGAAGATGGGACGGAACAAAACATCATGCAGCCGGTAATAGCAGGGCGCAATATAATTTGCAGAATAGATTCCGTACAAGACTGATTTCGGATAATACGCTAAACTATAGCAAAACATTTGGTGATCATGATCTTGGTTTGCTTGCTGGGATGACAATTCAGCAGCGAAAATCCGAGGAAAGCATTACTACTGGAAACGGATATTCCAATGATTTGCTTAAAAATCTGCAAGGAGCAACCGCAATAGCCAGTTTTTCCGAGGTGAATACCGAACTTAGAAAGGTAGGTTACTTTGCCAGGGTCAATTATGCCTACAAAGACAAGTATCTATTCAATGCTTCCTTTAGACGGGATGGAAGTTCAGTTTTTGGGGTAAATTCCAAATACGGAAATTTCCCGGCGGTATCAGTAGGTTGGAATGTAGCCAGAGAAGATTTCTTGAGCAGTAGCGATATAGTAAACAATTTAAAGTTTAGGGCCAGTTACGGTCTTACCGGTTCCGAGAATTTTAATGTGGGAGACCAAACGGTAAATGTATGGCCATATTTGGCACTATTGCAAAACTCCAATGCCATTGTTGATGGAAGTGTGGCCGCCGGTGTTTCGCCGCTTAACATTGCAAACGCATTGTTACAATGGGAAGCATCTGAAGAATTCACCGTTGGTGTAGATTACGGATTTTTTAACAACAGAATATCAGGTTCTTTGGATTATTACCAAAGAAACAGTGATGAATTACTATTAAATAATCCTGTTTCATATATCACTGGCTTTAACAATGGTATCGTGAACTTAGGTGAAGTCCAAAACAAAGGGTTGGAACTTGAACTTAGAACGAGAAATATTGTGAGCGAGAAGTTTCGATGGAGCTCTACTTTAATTGCATCCACAAACCAAAATGAATTATTAAGTTTTGGAGATTCGAACAACGCACTCATTGAAGATACCTATGGTAGAAACTCCCAATGGATCAACAGAATAGGCGAGCCTATATCATCTTTTTGGGGCTATGTTGTGGATACGGATGTCTATGACGATACCCAGTTTAGAACTACTTATGTAGACAATCCTTGGAATCGAATTAATGGTCAAGCCGATGATACCATAGTAAAGGACCTTAACGGCGACGGAATCATAACAGAGGAGGACAAAACGATTTTGGGAGACCCTTACCCAGATTTGTTGTACAGTTTTACGAACGACTTTCAATTTGGGGCTTTTGATTTTTCATTTCAGGTTCAGGGAAGTTTAGGAGCGCAAGTGAATAATATAGGGGATCAATATTTCTACAACTGGTTCGGAAACCGAACTCGAAGTGGAGGAGAATTACAGGCAGTGGCAGATGGACTAGTGCCCCATACCTCATTCATCCAGGAAAAAGTATTGACAAGTGAAGTTATTGCGAGTGCGGATTACTTTTCATTGCGAAATGTAAACCTCGGATATAATTTTTCGGATGATTTGACATCTAAATTGGGCTTAAGCAATTTAAGAATTTATGTGACCGGTCAAAATCTGATTTACGTCACTGCGGATGATTATCACGGTTTTAATCCAGAACACGATGATAATGGAAATCCCAGGGCCTATGGCTCCCAAAGAGCAGGAACGCCAATATTCAGAACCATGACTTTAGGTTTGAACATTGATTTTTAATTACTAAAAAACAAACTATGAAACATATAAAATATTTAGTCTTTGCCATCACGGCATTTGTGCTTACTTCCTGCAGTGATGAGTTTTTGAACCCTTTACCGGACACTTCGGTAGCCGTGGATGCTTTTTTCCAATCCGATGAGGATGTGTTGGCCGGTGTTATTGGGATTTACGACGCCCTTCAAGGGGTAAATGAAAATACAGTGACCAATATTGGTACCGCAAATAGAGGTGTGCAATTTGAACACTTATTGACCGAGCATAGAACGGACAATACAAGAAATGCGACCCTCGAAGGTTCCAAGTCGGATTTCCATAGATATGTGGTCAACGCCAACAACGTGGAATCCGAAGATTACTACGCTTCTATGTATGAAGTGATTTTCAGAGCGAACAATATCTTGAACTTTATTGATGTTGCAGATGCCGGTAACCGAGCAAGGTATACGGCAGAAGCCAAGTTTTTAAGAGCGTATGCCTACTTCAAATTGGTAAGATTATATAGTGATGTTCCCTTGGTAACAGAAGTGGTAGGACCAACAGATGAAGAAGCCCTGTTTACAAGAATTCCAGAGGAACAGATTTACACTCAAATTGTGACCGATTTGCAGGAAGCTGTGGATGTATTGGATAACTCCTTCAAATCAAGAGCCTCAAGAGCATCAGCACAAGCCCTCTTGGCAAAGGTATATTTAACACAGCCTAGCCCTAATTATACTGGTGCTGAGCAATTATGTGAAGCCATTATCAGTAGTGGGAACTTTGCTTTGGAACCTAACTTTTATGATGTGTTCTATTCCGAATTGAATGATGAGATCATTTTCGCTATTCAATACGAATCCGGAAATGCACTGGAAAGTCAAAGCTTTTCATCAGAATTTACCTCCGCCATTCGCGCCGGTAGGGAAGATGGGCAGAACATAGTCAATGACAATCTAATTACTGATTTTGTGGCCTTTGGCGGCGCAAGAACCGCTATTTCATACACTACGGTAAATGGTTCCAATGAAGTGGCCAAATTCTTCCCAGATGGATTTGATTCCACGGCGGAACCAGATCCATACGGACCGAATGCACGGAATGCGGGTAATGATTATATAGCTATACGTTATGCGGATGTGCTTTTGATGCACGTGGAAGCGGCCATAGGTTCAGGAACCACCACCTCTGATGCTGGGGCCTTGGTGTCATTTCAAATGATCAGGGATAGGGCGTTTCCAGAAACGGCACCCAATATAATATCCAGTGTATCCAAACAAGAACTATTGGTTGAAAGACGAGTGGAGTTGGCATTTGAGAATCAGCGTTGGTTCGATTTGCTGCGATTTGGTGTGGCGGATGAGGTTTTGACGGCTCATGCAGCCGAAATGGGATATATCTATAATTCCAGAGCCTTGTTGTTACCAATCCCGGCAAGGGAAATAAACATAAGTAAAGGTCTGTTGACGCAGAACCCAGGCTATTAATTATTATTCAAAAGACAATGAGATATAACGTAAAAATATTTAACACGACGAGACTAGCACTCTTAGCTTTGGTCACAGCAAGTTTTATGGTGAGCTGCGTTGGGGACGAACTTTTTCGAGATGAGTTGCCAGATTCAAATTCCAAGGCAGACACCATTTTTCCAGATGCAAATTTTGCATATGCTTCCACCTCGGAAGATTTTAGAACCATTAGATTTAACAATCTTTCTTCAGAAGCAACTGCGTTCGCTTGGGATTTTGGAGGAGGTAATACTTCTACGGATCAGGATCCTACATTCACATTTGAAGATGGGGAAGGTACATATCCCGTAACGTTAACAGCAACTGATGGCAATGGTGAATCAGGTTCGGTAACAATAGATGTTATTGTGGTTGAGGGCCCATTTCAGCCTATCATCCTTGAAGCTGGTTTTGAAGATGACACTCTGCCTGACGGTGGTGGTGATGGTCGTGACTCTTGGAGGAACAGCGATTTGGGTGGCGTAATTCAGATTACGGGTAGCCCGGTAACTTTTGGAGATCAAGGAGGAAAATTGCCATTACCGGCCGGAGATCGCGCTGGTTATCAAGAAATTACCGTTGATCCTGATACCAATTACGATTTGAGTTTTTGGTATACAATGTTGAGCGGTTCTTCAGACCCTAGGCTAATTGTCTCCGTTCTGGGAGTTACGGAAAATGGGGGTACGTTTACCACATTGGAAGAAGTCGCTGACGGAACCATTGGGTCAATAACGGTCACTGATGACTCTGAGCCTGATGTTTATGTGCAGGCGAAGCTATCTTTTAATTCCGGTGGTAATAATACGGTTGCTATCTTTTTTACCAATGGAGATGTTGAAGCTAGATTGGATGATTTCACCATTGATATAGGAGCAGCTGGAGCAGTGCCACCTTCGGTTGGTTTTACCGCTTCTCAGAGTGAAGTCGACTTTTTGGAATATACGTTTGCAAATTCGTCAACAGGGGCAACGAGCTACGAATGGGATTTTGGAGATGGAAACACATCAACTGAAGAGTCCCCAACCCATGTTTATGCCTCAGCTGCAGAGTACACGGTTACGCTCGTAGCTACGAACGAATCAAACCTTTCAAATTCACTGGCACAGAACATTAACATACTTGCACCGGTTACAGCAGATTTTACTTTTCAGGTAGATCCAGACGATTATAGAACGTATACGTTCACCGATGCTTCTGAAGGAGCTGAAATGTTGTTATGGGAATTTGGTGATGGATTCCAGTTTACTGGAATGGATCCTTCACACACCTATACTGAAGATGGTATTTATACAGTGACTCTGACCGCAACCAGTATTACAGGAAATACGCATGTGGCCACTGAGGACCTTGTAGTATCTGACGGATTTGTTGTTCAAGTCCTCAACGGAACATTTGATGAGTTTACAGTCAACACCGGTGATAATGCAGATGCCTGGGACATGACTCCAAATAGCACAGTAGTTGATAATGACGGCAACACCGTTCCTAGCCCGTACGATCCACTTTGGGATAACGGAGCTTTGGATTCCTGGCTCGAAACAGTATATGGGGATGACAGTGAACAGGCCGGCTCCACCAGTGATGGAAATAATGGTACAAGAGGTGGAAAACTGGATGAGAGAGGACGTAGATTGTATCAGGTAGTACCCGTTCAGGTAGGAGAGACCTATACTTTCTCCATTGATGCAAGGACCACAGCAGCTGGAATTACATCCGAGGTGTTTATATTGAATACTGAGATTGCCGATGAAACCGGTATCAATGCCAATCTTGGGGCGGACGCAGATGTTGATGCGTATTTTGCAATCCCTAATATTTTCGACACAGATGGTGACGCTTATGCTACGCATACATTTCAATTCACGGCGTCAACCAATGAAATTGTTATATATGTAAGGAACATAGATGTGGTGGATGGTTCAGCAGAGGCCTTCTTTGATAACGTTGAAATCACAAATTAGTAACACACAAACCATTGTTTAGGATAAAAACCATCCGGACTGACATTTTAGGTTCGGATGGTTACTAAAAAAGAAATGAACAACACAGCGGTAGACATCCAAACGAATGTTGCAAACAAAAACTCTTAAATGAAAGTTTTCCAAAAGAAATATCTGGCACTTTTTATCATGGTCCTTACCGTTGTTGCTGTCACGGCTCAAACAGATACCAATAGTGTTGCAGCATCAGATGTTAAGCCAGCAAAGAAGAAACAAAAGAAGAAGAAAAAGGTAAAACTTCCGAGCATTGATTTGAGTCATTGGAAGGTGACCATCCCGGAAGGTAAAGGCAAGGGAGGAGCCATAAGTGTAGCCCCCCCGGAGATTTTGCAATATGCAACCAATGAGACCTTAAAACCTTATATGTACAATGATTCCACATCTGGTGCCTTGGTGTTTTATGCATTTCCAACCACGGCCACTACCGCGAATACCAAATATTCCAGATCTGAGCTACGGGAACAAATGGTACCTGGCAACGACAACGTGAACTGGACCTTTCCACAAGGTGGTACCCTAAAGGCTAAATTGGCCATGGACGAGGTATCCCGGGATAGAAATGGGAAGTATCACCGGGTGATTATTGCACAAATACATGGAAGATTGACCAATGAGCAAAAAGAACTTATTGGACAAAAAGATAACAATGCCCCGCCCATCCTAAAAATATATTGGGATAATGGGAAAATTAGGGTGAAGACCAAACAATTGGTTAATCCAGCGGTTTCTTCCAAAGGAATTTTATATAAAGAGGCTTGGAAAGATGACAAAGGAAAGAATTTCCAAGAAGAAGTAGGTTTCGGGAAGTTCAATTTGGAGGTCAAGGTTTCAGACGGGAAAATGGTGGTCTCGCTCAATAAAAATGAGTTTTTTGTTTACGACAATCCAAGTATTAAGCGCTGGGGAATCTTTGAAAACTATTTTAAGGCAGGGAACTATTTCCAATCCCGGGATGAAGGAGCATATGCAAAAGTCAAGTTTTACGAACTATCAGTAACGCATTAGTAATAGGTTTAATGAGCAACTATACACACATATTAGGCTTGCCACTTGTACTCTTTATGGGTTTGATCCTATTCAATTGCGAACCATCTTCAGAGGAGGTGCCAATAAACACTCAAGTAGAGGACGACCCAACGGAGGATGTGGTTGATGATACGGTTTCGGAAAATGGGGAACTAGACTATTTGCTTCCAGAAATTGATTTGAGTCATTGGAAAGTAACCTTGCCAATTGGAGGGCCGGATGAGGTGAAACCGCCAGAGATTCTGGATTATGCCACTAATGAGGCGTTGCTTCCATATATGTACAACGATTCCACAGATGGCTCGTTGGTTTTTTACACTTTTCCAGGGTCATCCACTCCTAATTCCACTTATTCCAGAACAGAATTGAGGGAGCAAATGGTGCCAGGGAGCAACAACACCAATTGGACGTTTTCCGAAGGAGGGAGAATGAGAGGAACCCTTTCGGTTCCTTTTATTTCGGAAGACGAAAATGGGAATAAATATCGGACCATTATCATGCAGATTCATGGCAGATTGACCAACGAACAACGGGATTTAATTGGAGAGGATGATAATAATGCGCCGCCAGTTTTAAAGATCTATTGGAATGATGGTAAAGTTAGGGTACACACTAAAAAATTGAAAGATTTGAATGTGTCGGATGAGGAATTATTGACTACTTCGGCATGGGAGGATGATGAACCCTATTCTTTTCCGAATCCTGTGGGTACAGAAAAATTCTCATTGGAGGTTATCGCAACAGAAGGACGCATCGAGGTGATATTAAATGGTGAAGAATCATTCATTAAGGAAAATGAAGATCTAGAAAAGTGGGGAATCTTTGAAAACTATTTTAAGGCAGGCAATTATTTAATTAGCAAAGATGAAGGTACATCTGCTACAGTAAAATATTATGAATTAGAGGTTGAACATTGAGTTAGTTAGGTTTTGGTAGCTATTGGCCAATTATATTGGCCAATAGTTAATCAAACAGCATGAAAATTTGGGAGTTGGTATTACTATAAACTATGTTTTCCTGATTAGGACAAATTGATTAAATTTAACAAACCAATCTGGTTAACCAATTTTATTTGAGATAATTTATGAGAGTTGACATTCTTACAAAGAGTGAGAACCGAGAGGTGCAAAAGGAAATAATCTCCAAGTTGCGTGATTTGATAAGTTATAAGAATCTCGAACCAGGCGATAAATTGCCTTCGGAAAGAATGCTTTCGGAAAAATTTGGGGTGAGCAGGAGTAATGTCAGGGAGGTAATCCAAAAACTGGAGTTTTTTGGGATTCTAAAATCAAGGCCTCAGAGCGGAACTTTTATTGCGGATATTGGTCAAATAGCCATGAGTGGCATGATGGCCGATATTTTAAGACTGGAGGATCCTGATTTTAAATCCCTGGTTGAAACGCGAATTCTGTTGGAGCTCAAAACAGTGCGCTTGGCGTCCTTGAGGAGAACGGATGAAGATTTGGGCAAAATGAGACAGGCGTTGGATGCTTACAAGGAAAAAGTATTAAACGGACAAGATGCGGTTCAGGAAGATCTGTTGTTTCACTTGGCCATTGCACAGGCAAGTAAAAATGGCACCATGAATACGTTCATGTTGATTATTACCCCGGAGATTATCACAAATTTTGAAAAGTACCATGTATGTGATGCCAACCTCTCCTTTCAGGGAATTCAGGAACACGAAGATATTTACGAAGCAATAAAAAATCAGGACCCAAAAATGGCCAAGGAGAAAATGAAGGCACATTTTAAAATCTTGTATCAATATTGCTATAACATTTAACGGTCATTGTAATTAGGGTAAAAACAAAAATGCACGCTTTTGTTTTTGCTGGTTAAAAAATTTGGAGGGAAGAAAACTAAACAGAATACGATAGCTGTTCCTACCTATCTGTAGGAATTACTTATCATGTTTAAGAATCAAAAGTGTTTGATAAATAGGGCTGGTTTGGATTGGAACCATTTTGCCTACAGGGAAAACTCTTGTCGTACTTCCTTAAAACTTTAAAAAGATGAAATTAAAAGGCTTACGTTGGTGGGTAATAGCATTAATATGCATTGCTACCGTTATAAACTACATAGATAGAACGGCATTTGGCGTAATGTGGCCCGAGATGGGTAAGGATTTGGGCATGGATGAGGCGGATTATGCAGTTATGTTGAATGTCTTTATGATTACCTATGCACTGGGCAAATTCCTGTCAGGAAAACTCTACGATCAGATCGGTACGCGATTTGGTTTTGTGTTCTCCATTGCCTTATGGTCTGCCGCCGCCGTACTTCACGCATTTGCCAGGGGTTTGGTATCACTATCCATAGTGCGTGCCATGTTAGGTCTGGGTGAAGCGGGTAATTGGCCGGGAGCCGTAAAAAGCAACGGTGAATGGTTTCCAGTTAAAGAACGGGCCATTGCCCAAGGTATTTTTAACGCTGGAGCCTCTTTAGGCAGCGTAATAGCACCAGCCTTGATCGCATACTTGTATGCACAATTTGGATGGCGTACTACCTTTATCATTTTAGGTCTGGCCGGTTTTGTTTGGATTTTCCCTTGGCTAATCGTCAACAAGGCAAAACCAGAGAAACATCCATGGATCACCGAAGAGGAAAGGAACATGATTCTCTCTGACCAAATTGCCCCTGTTGAGGAAACCCAAAAAGAAAAAGGATCTTCCTTGGCAAAAATTCTGAGCTACAGAGAATCTTGGGGTGTTCTGGTTTCCCGATTTTTCATAGAGCCCATTTGGTGGCTGTTTGTAGGATGGATGCCTTTATATCTAAACTCAAAATTTGGTTTTAGCATTGAAGAAATAGGGTCAACCATATGGATTTCCTACCTAGGCGGAATGGCAGGAAGTATTTTAGGTGGATGGTTCTGCGGGAAACTGATGGAAAAGCATTCGGTTGATTATTCAAGAAAGATGTCCATTCTTATAGGAGGTGTCTTGATTTTCTTGGGACTCTTGGGAATCATATTCTTCGTGAAAGGCAATAATCCGATGACCTTCATTTATATAGTGGCGTTGGTACTATTTGGTTTCCAATTTTCCATTGGCAATATCCAGACACTTTCAAGTGACCTTTTAAAAGGTCCTTCCGTGGGAACATTGGCAGGTCTGGCAGGTACCGTAGCTGCTATTTCGGTTATTATCATGAACTGGCTTATACCAAAGATAACCACGGTCTCGTATACCCCTGCATTTATAATAATTGCCGTACTGGCCCCACTGGCAGTACTATCAATATACATTTTAATACGAAAAATAAAACCAGTCGAACTCGATTCGATATAACGCACATCAAATAAAAAAACAACAAATGATATCAAAAGAAAAAGTAGCCGTTGTAACAGGTGCAACCGGCGGAATTGGCTTTCAAGTTGCAAAAAGACTCGGAAAGGATGGATATACTGTGATCTTGAATGGAATAGAGGATGAAGTAGGAGCACAACGGGTAGAAGAGCTTGCAGCAGAGGGCATCACGGCAGAATATTTTGGTTTTGACGTAACGAACGAAGAAGCGGTGAATTCCAACATCAATGCCATTGGTTCGAAATACGGAAAAATTGACGCATTGATAAACAACGCCGGAGGCCTGGGGGGAAGGTCTAGATTTGAAGAGATGTCCACAGAATTCTATAGAGGGGTAATGGCTTTAAATCTTGATTCAACATTTTTTGTTTCCCGGGCGGCCATACCGTATCTTAAAAAAGGAGAAAACCCATCAATAATTAACTATACTTCCATTGCAGGATGGAATGCAGGAGGTCCTGGCGCAGGCATTTATGGCACATCAAAAGCAGCGGTACATGCCATGACACGAGCGCTGGCAAAGGATTTGGCGGAATATGGTATTCGTGTTAATGCGGTATCCCCTGGAACAATTGATACGCCATTTCATACGCAGATTAAATCGACCAAACCTGAAGTATTTGCTTCTTGGAAAAATAACATCTTGTTAGGGCGATTGGGTGAACCCGAGGAAGTTGCCTCCGTTATTTCCTTTTTGGTGGGCAATGATGCGGCATTTTTAACAGCCGAAACCATCCAAGTTGGTGGTGGACAAGGTTTAGGAATATAAATTGAAAATGAAGAGATTAGAAGGTAAAATAGCGGTCGTCACTGGAGGCTCTAGGGATATTGGGAGGGCTATTTCGGTAAAACTTGCCAAAGAAGGCGCAAAAGTGGTTGTGAATTACTACAACTCTGAATCGGCCGCCATGGAAACCGTGGAAGAAATTAGGTCCCTGGGACAGGAAGCCATCGCTGTAAAAGCAGATGTTTCAAATCTTGGAGACATTGAGAACCTAAAGAAAAAGGTGGTTGAAGCCTATGGTGATAAAGTTGATATTCTAGTGAACAATGCTGGAGGGCTTTTTGCCAGAAGAACGTTGGAAGAATTTGACGAAAGTTTTTACAATCTGGTTTTGAACGTAAATTTTAAATCCACAGTGTTCGTGTCCCAAGCGTTTGAACCTTTAATGGGCCAAGGCGGCTCCATAATAAATCTATCATCCTTGGCAGCAAGAGATGGCGGAGGGGGTGGCTCGGCTTTGTACAGTTCTTCCAAAGGGGCGGTTAGTACATTCACCAGGGCTATGGCCAAAGAACTCGGACCCAAAGGAATTCGGGTAAACGCCCTTTGTCCTGGCTTAATAGGAACCAAGTTCCATGATGACTTTACAAAAGATGAAGTTCGGTCCAAAGTAGCGGCCGGGACTCCTTTACGGAGGGAAGGTAGTGCCCAGGAAGTTGCTGATTTAACAGCTTATCTGGCCTCTGATGAAGCCTCTTTTATCACTGGGAACAACATTGATATTAACGGTGGCTTGGCATTTAGCTGAGAAAAAAGAGCAAATCTGGAAAATTGAGCGGTTGGTTTTTGATTAGCTCGAGACACTTGAATAACTTTAAGTGATAGCAGTTTAAATGTAAGTATCAAATTGTGAGATGGCTGAAAAGCAAAACCTATTTAAGAAACTAATTGCTCTTGTGCTGGCTTTCGGCCCTGGTATTTTTGCCATTGGCTATACCATTGGTACGGGAAGTGTTACCTCCATGATTGTGGCAGGTAGTACCTATGGGATGCAACTTTTATGGGTACTGTTGCTCAGTTGTTTTTTTTCTGGAATTCTAATTCATGTGTATGGCAATTTTACCTTGATCACAGGGGAAACTGCCCTCTTTGCGTTTAAAAAACACCTTAAATGGGGTAGGGTCATGGCAATTCTCGTCATTCTGGGAATTGCCTTGGGGCAGTGGAATTCTTTGATGGGAATCATGGGTATTTCCGCCAACATCATTTATGAGATATTCGCAATTTACTTCCCACAGATTTCCGAAAACAAATATGAAGTGGTGATCGTTATCGCCGTGTCGGTAACATCTATTTTGTATGCCCTTCTTTTGGTTGGCAAATACTCTTTCTTTGAAAAGATCCTTGTCATTTTTGTTACCATCATGGGATTCTCTTTTCTGATTTCCCTGTGTATGGTCTATCCATTGCCAGTTGATGTGGTACGCGGACTTGTTCCCAGCATTCCCGAAGTATCTGGAGGTAAAATGCTGGTGGCCGCATTTGTGGGAACCACCATGGCAGCGGCAACATTTTTATCGCGCCCACTCTTTGTAAAGGGCAAGGGCTGGACAGTGAATAACCTTAAGGAACAGAAAAAAGATGCCATTTTAGCGGCCATCTTAGTATTTGCTATTAGTGCGGCTATTATGGCCGTTGCAACCGGGGCACTTTTTTATGATGGGAAACCAGTGACCAAAGTACTTGATATGGTCAACACCTTGGAACCCATAGCTGGGAAATTCGCATTGACGCTATTCTTTTTTGGTACCCTAAGTGCTGGACTTTCTTCAATTTTCCCCATTTTACTCATTGTTCCCATTTTAATAGCAGACTTCCAATCCGGCGAATTGGATACCAGTTCCAAACAGTTTAAGCGAATTACGGCCTTCGCCTGTCTATTTGCACTGATAGTTCCCATATTTGGGTCAAACCCGGTTGAGATGCAGATTCTCTCCCAAATTTTTAATGTTTTTGTACTGCCGCTGGTGATCATCGGGATTATGCTTCTGATCAATAACACCAAATTGATGAAGGGAAACAAGACAAGTAGGTGGATCAATATAAGCCTAATTGCTGCATTATTCTTTTCCCTTATTATTTCTTACAATGGAATTTTGGCTTTGACCGATTATTTCTAGCAAGGTTCACTTAACTATGACCTGCTCTAGAAAAAGTTTATGTGAGTTCACGCCCACAAGATTAGAAATTATGAGAAGGTTATGGATTGAACCAAGCTAATTTGCTAACAGTAAGTTGTTCTCGAGTGTTCGTAAAATAGCCGGAGAACAAAGGTTTTTAGATCTATTTTGCATTTGGCTGGAAAATGTTGGAAATTAACTGAGGTTAATTGTATATTTGCACCCGCAAAATAGGTCGTGTAGCTTCCCGATAAATAAATCGGGACTGGCAGCTTCGCCACGCGACAGGAAATAGCAAGGTCGCGTAGCTCAGCTGGATAGAGCATCTGCCTTCTAAGCAGACGGTCGAAGGTTCGAATCCTTCCGCGATCACACTCTAGAAACCCCAGTATTACTGGGGTTTTTTGTTTTCTGTTTACCTGAAAAATGTCATGTAGTTCCATTAAAAGTTATTTACTGATGGGAAATATTTACAACCTTAACGAAGTTGACTAAACCGAAACACTGTTTGCCCACAAATACTTTACCGAAGCCTTTAAAGTTGGGTTCTTTAGTGTTTTTCCAAATATTAAATTATCCTTATGAATCGATTATAATAATTGTCATTTTTCAATGATAATGACATTTTTTATACATTTATTGCATGGAAATTTCATTTAATCAAGTATTAGATTGAAATGTCAGGCACTAAAAGGAAAACTAACGAACTACTCTTAGCGGAATTCAAAAAAGGGAACAAAAAAGCTTATCATAAGCTATTTGAACTTTTTTGGGAACCCATGTTTGTTCGTGCCAAGTCCATCGTTTTAAATGAAGATGCAGCCAAAGATATTGTCCAGGAAATATGGATCAATTTGTGGCAAAAAAGAGCAAATTTGGACATCGTTCATTTTGAGGCGTACATCTTCCGTTCGGTCAAATATGGTTGTTTTAAATATTTGAGGGATAACAAACTCAATGCAGTGCATCTGCAAGTACTGGATTCCCTGGAACTGAGTGGGGCGGCAAAAGTGGAAAACCAGCATAACCTGGAACAGACCCAGTTCATTATAGAGAAATCCTTAACGGAATTATCCCCAAGGTGCCAACAAATTTTCCGACTTAGTAGAATGGAGGCAGCTTCCAATGAAGAAATCGCCAAAAAATTGGGTATTTCAAAAAGGTCTGTGGAAAATCAAATGTCTATAGCGCTTAAATCCATTCGTCAGAATCTGGGATTGGCACAATCCTCCCTTACCGCACTTATCACTTTGATTGCAAATCTTTAATTTTTTTCAGTCTTAAGGTAGCGCTGGCTATGGCCATCCCATTATGTTAAAGAAATGTTAAAGTGCATTTTTCAATGTGAGTTGCAAGCCTTTTCTGGTTCATCATAGTATAGCGCACCAATTATGCAAGAGAACGAATTCAGAAAGTTATTGGATAAATACTTGGATGGTACCATTTCCGAGCAAGAATTGGAACTGTTGGAAAAGTTTAAGGATGATGTCAATCTAGCCAATTTAGAACCCCACTTTAAATCCGAGGCACACAAAAAAGACATCAAAGAGGCTTTGTGGAGTTCAATCCAGTCGCAAACCCAAAATGATTCCAGAAAAAAATCTTCTATTTGGAAGGTATCCGCAATAGCGGCTACTTTCCTGGCCCTGCTTGCTACGGCTTATCTTCTTATGCAAAATACTGCCCTAGGAACAGATGTTATCATACCTGAAAACGCAATTACCCTGCAACTTGAAAACGGGGATATTCAGGTAATCAGCGAGGATGGCGAAGTGGAAGTACTGGACAAGGATGGTAACATAATAGGGAAACAAGATGGTAAAAGCTTAAAATATTCGGTAGTGAGTTCCAACAGGGAATTAGCATATAACACCTTGACTGTTCCCCATGGAAAAACCTTTCAACTTCAACTCTCCGATGGTACAATTGCGCACCTTAACGCGGGATCTTCCATAAAGTACCCGGTTCAATTCATGGAAGGCTTGCAGCGACAGATTTTTGTGGAAGGGGAAGCTTTTTTGGATGTTGCCAAGGATTCCAATCATCCATTTGTAGTGAATACCAATGGCCTGAATGTTCGGGTTTTGGGAACACAATTTAATGTTTCTGCCTATCCGGAGGATGAAACCACAGAGGTAGTCCTTGTGGAGGGTGCAGTAAGTCTATATACGGAAGATGATGGATACGGTTCGGATAAAAATGTAAAATTGGAACCTGGGTTTAAAGGGAGTTTTGATAAAGCCAGCAACCATATTGACACCTCCAAGGTCATTACCAGTCTGTATACGTCATGGGTAAATGGCAAACTGGTGTTCCGAAATATGACCTTTAGCAACATCATGAAGAAGTTGGAAAGACATTATGATGTCACCATTGTAAACAACAACAAGGATTTGACACATGATCTGTTCAATGCCAACTTTGGTAAAGAGCCCATAGAAAATGTACTTATGGAACTAAAGGCCAATTATGGCATTGATTATCAAATCCTGGATGAAAAAATAGTCATAGAATAACTAACAAACAGCTAAACTTAAAACACAAAACTGCCTATGGGATAAAATTCAAAAAAGATGTAACCAATTACGAATGATTACTTCTTGTTATGGTCAAAATAGGCCATAAAAAAATCGGAAAATGCTAGGAACATCTTCCGATTGGTCGAAGTGATTAAACTTAAAAGATTAACCACAATTAACACTATAAAAGTATGAAAAAACTTCTTACACCTAAAAGAAGCCTATTTCCAGTATTTAAATATGACCTAAAAATGAAACTCAGTACGTTGTTCATCTTGGCCGCTTTCTTTTCAATGCAGGCCAATGACGCCTACGGGCAACGTGCAAAGGTGACGCTGGATTTGGACAACGTTTCCGTTGGACAATTAATAGATGAAATTGAAAGTAAAACCGAGTTTGAGTTTGTTTACAAGATCAAAGACGTAAACATAGACCGGATTGTATCGATTAAAGTGGATCGAGAGCGCATAAGCAAGGTGCTTAACCAGATTTTTCAAAATACCAATACAACCTTCAACCTTAACGATAGGCGGATTTATTTGGTAAAACGCAGCGAACCGGAACCGACTTCCCAACCGCAAGGGGCCAATGTACAACCCAACCTGCAGTTTTCTGTGAGCGGAACGGTAACGGATGTGGATGGGCAACCTCTGCCCGGAGCCAGTATCATTGAGCAAGGAACAACCAATGGGGTCAGTTCTGATTTTGATGGCAACTATACTATTGATGTATCCTCACAAGATGCTGTTTTGGAGGTCTCCTATCTAGGATTTTCCACCCAACAAATTGCCGTTAGTGGTCAATCCACGGTGAATGTGCAATTGCAACCCGATGCTGGGAAATTGGCCGAGGTGGTGATCATAGGTTATGGTTCCACTACCAAGGAGAAATTTAACGGAGCTGTCTCCAAAGTGGATAGCGAAGCATTGAACAATTTCTCAACCGCTAATTTTGAGCAGGCTTTGGCCGGTAACGTTTCGGGGATACAAATTCTGGGAAATGGGAAAAACCCAGGGGAGAATTCCGTAGTTCAAATTAGGGGTCTCAACACGCTTACCGCTGGAACAAACCCCTTGATTGTGATAGATGGGAACCCATTGTCCGAAGGTTCTTCCTTTAGTTCCATCAACACCCAGGACATCGAATCCGTTAACATTCTGAAGGATGCCGCATCGGCGGCCATTTATGGATCTAGGGCATCCAATGGAGTTATTCTGATTACCACCAAAAAAGGAAAAAAGGGAAGCTTAAAAGTTACCTATGATACCTACTATGGATTCCAAGACCGAATTGACAATTTTGAATTGGTAGATGCCTATGATGCGGCGCTGTTTGATTCAGATTCCAGAAATTTTGGATATGTTTCGGGAGGCCCAGGACGAAGTGTTTCTGATGATAATGCCACCCGAGATGCCAATGGAGGAGGAAAACGAAGTAGAATCCCTGGATATCTTCAAGGGTACCTGGACGGACAAGCTGGACTGACCAATACCAACTGGACGGACGCCGTTTTTCGTACCGCTTCCCAGCAAAATCATTACCTAAACCTAAGTGGTGGTTCTGAAAACACCGATTACTCCATATCCTTTGGCTACTTGGATCAAGAAAACATTATCATGGATTCTGATTACAAGCGCTATACAGCCAATGTGCAACTCAATTCACAGATTAGTGATCGTATTCGCTTTGGGGTTACATCCAATGTCTCTTTAGTGAATTCCAATCCTACAGGTGAGGCCGGTTGGTCTAACTATGGGTTAGGGAATAGGGCTCAGCCAGATCCCAGTTTTTCCATTATTTTGATGCAACCCTATTATCCCATCCGTAACCAAGATGGAACCTTTGCCATTGCAAACCAATTGCATGACAACAATGACAATTGGGACGGACCCATTTCAGAAAACACTGTGGCCCAAACTGCATTGACCGACTTTTTTGAAAGAAGGCTACGGGTTTTTGGAAACGCTTACCTTGAAGTGGAGCCCTTGGAAGGATTGAAGTTTAAAACTTCCTTGGGTGGTGACTACAATTCCATATTTACCGAGTTTTTTGCCCCTTCAAACATTGGGAATTACAGAACCCCTGTGGCCAACAATCGTACCCAGGCAATGGAAAACAATGCAAGAAGGGAAAACTTCATCACAGAGAACCTCTTGACCTATAACAAATCCTTGGACAAACACAATTTTGATGTTTTGTTGGGTTTCAGTTACCAAGAAGAGAGTGTTTTCAACACCAGGTTGGAGAGCAACAACTTTGCGGATGACAACCTTCGCAATATTTCGGGAGCAACCAATCCTTCGGCTGAGGTAAGAAGAAGCAAATGGGCACTTGAATCCTATTTTACCCGTTTGCAGTACGATTACGACAGCAGATATGCCCTTTCAGGTTCCTTCAGAAGGGACGGTTCATCCCGCTTTGGAGCCAATACCAAATACGGAAATTTTGCTTCCGTTTCTGCGGGTTGGACGCTGAGCAATGAATCATTTTTCCCAGAAGATGCATTGGTGAGCTTTACCAAGTTAAGGGCAAGTTGGGGACAAACGGGAAATAACCAAATAGGGGATTTTGGTTCCATAGCCTTGATAGAACCGGATAATTATGTTGTTGACGGACAATTGGTACCAGGTTCATATACCGCAACGTCACCTAATCCAGATTTGTCATGGGAAACCAACACCGCACTGAACGTTGGATTGGACCTAGGTATCTTGGACAACAAACTACTGTTCACTGCGGAGTACTATAAATCCAACACTACGGATTTATTGTTGGAGGTACCTGTACCACAGCAATCTGGTTTCTCCCAATCATTGCAGAACATTGGTGAATTGGAGAATAGAGGATTTGAATTCGAAATCCGTGGGAATAACTTTGAGATTGGCGACTTGGCCCTCTCGTTTAACGCCAATATTACCAGTAGTCAAAACGAAGTTTTGGCGTTGGGAGAAGGGCAGGAACAGATTATCCAGAACAATGGAGGTATGGGCTTTCTCACCAAGGTGGGTGGAAGCATTGCAGAATTTTATGCATACGATATCCAAGGAGTATTCAGGACCCAAGCAGAGATAGATGCAGCTACCATCACCCCATTGGCCGGTACCGAGGTTGGGGATTATATCGTAAGGGATGCTGATGGAGATGGGCAAATAACCCCAGATGACAGGGTGACCCTTGGTGATTACAATCCTGATTTTACCTATGGTTTTGGTTTTAACCTGAACTACAAAAACTTTGACTTTACCGCCCAATTTGCAGGAGTTGAGGGACGGAAGGTCTCGGACCGGATGGTCTATTTTGCCGAAAGTGGGGAAGGGTTTTTTGTACCTACCCAACACTATTTTGACAATTACTATTCGGATAGAAATCCAAATGGTTTCTTCAGAAGACCGGATTTTTCCAGTTTTTCTTCCGCAGGTAGGTTGACCCGGGCCTCAAGTCTTTCGGTATACGATGCGGACTACTTCCGTTTAAGAAGCATGCAAGTGGGATACAACTTCCCAGAAAGTGCCACGGAGTATTTGGGCATCGATTTCCTTCGACTTTACCTGACTGGAAACAACATTTTCAACAGTACCAAATTCAGGGGATATAACCCTGATGCCTTGGATACCAGAGACAGCAATAACCAACAGACCTTGACAAGGGGCTGGATCCAGTCTGCTAGTCCGTTGACACGCTTTATAGCGCTTGGATTAAACGTTAAATTTTAAACCAAAAACTTAAGACAAATGAATTTCAATAAATATATATTTCTAATGGTTGGTGTCTTGGTAGGGTTGACGTCCTGCGAAAAGGAATTGGACATCGTACCTATTACCGAAAAGGCTTCCAACAATTTTTACACCAACGAACAGGAGTTGGAAAGTGCTGTGGCGGGAGTTTATGCCCAGCTTCAGAATGGAGGGCTTTACGGGCTTGATTTAATTGGTGTTGGCGAGATTTCTGGAGAAGACTCCTTTGAAGAAATAGCTGCCAATGACGGTGGTCGTTTTGGACAATTGGACGACTTTTCCACCAATGCAGGAAATGATTTGGTAGGGGATATTTGGAGAGAATCTTATAAGGGAATCCAACGGGCCAATACGGTGCTGAACCGAATAACGGATATCGAATATGAATCCAGTGCCTTAAAAACCAATAGGATAGGGGAGATGAAGTTTGTTCGGGCCCTATTATACTTCAACTTGGTGCGTTTGTATGGGGATGTTCCCTTGGTTGTGATAGAAACCGAAAGTCCTTTTGATTTCTTTGGACAGGGTCGTACCGCCTCCTCCGAGGTCTATGCCCAAATTCAGGCAGATCTCAACGATGCCATCCAAGATTTACCTGTAGAGAAATCCTCCGGAAAACCAGCCAGGGGTGCGGCCCAGGCCCTATTGGGCGATGTGCTTTTGACGCAAGGTAATTTTAGTGGAGCGCTGACCAATTATGAAGCCGTTGTTAACTCAGGGGTATATGACTTGGAGCCAACAACAGCCGATATTTTTGGGGTAGCCAACGAAGGGAATTCCGAAATTTTGTTTGAAGTACAATTTGCAAGTGGATTTTTGGTGGATGGAGAATTCGAGGGTAGTCCCGCTGGATCCCAGTTTCGCCCATCTGGAACCACGGCAAACGCCAAAGGCCATAATTTAACTACACAGGCCTTTATAGATTCCTTTGAGGCAGGGGACACCAGGCTAAACGACTATGTGGCAGTTGACGTGGGCGCCAACCCCTTTTACTTTTCCACTAAGTACGAGGTATCTGCTACTGGTGCTGACGATGGTGGCAGTGATCATCTCATTATCCGTTATGCAGATGTCATTCTTAAATATGCGGAGGCGTTGAACGAAAACGGTCAAACCGCAGAGGCCATAGTGCAGTTGGATGCCATACGCGCCAGAGCTGGACTGGCTGGTACAACGGCGACCACGCAAGTAGACGTTAGGGATGCTATTAAGCAAGAAAGACGTTTCGAGTTTATCGGGGAAGGACATCGCTGGCTGGATCTTAAGCGGTACGGCAATGCGGTGGAGGTCATGAATGCTTTCTTCAGCAGTACGGGAGCCAATGTTACCATTGACGCCACTAAGTTGATCCTTCCCATACCGCAAAGTCAATTGGATACCGACGCATCCATTACACAAAACCCGGGATATTGATCCAAGGGCTAAACACACACAAGATGAATTCTTGTAACTAGTAGAGAGATAGTTAGTTTGAGTTAGTTTTTTTAATTCAATTGGGGGGACTATGTCCCCCCTTTACTTCTTTTTACTTTCTAACTAACGAAGCACACAGTATGAAACGATTATATTTTTTGACCGCTCTCCTAATATGGGTTGGTTGCAAGGAACAAAAGGAAATCCAGGAGCATATTGCTTCTGAAGCAATACCAAATGTAAGCTCGATTGCAGATAAAATTGCCAATCTAAAGGATTCGCAAAACAAGGAAGTGATGGTAGTGGCCCATCGTGGCGATTGGCGAAATGCCCCTGAAAACTCCATACAAGCAATTCAAAACTGCATAGATATGGGGGTAGATATGATTGAGATAGACATCAGGGAAACCAAGGATGGACATTTGGTGCTTATGCACGATGACACTATCGATCGCACAACCACGGGAAAAGGTGCAGTTAAGGAATGGACTTTGGACTCCCTGAGAACCTTGAGGTTGAAAGACGGTTTGGGCGTTCCCACTCCCCATGTAATCCCAACCTTGGAGGAAGCACTTAGAACGACCAAGGACAAAATTTTGGTAAACTTGGATAAGAGCTACCCCATTTTTGATAAGTGTTTTCAAATTGTAAAGATGACAGGAACCTTGGATCAGGTCATCATAAAAGGAACTAAGACTAGAGCGGAAGTGGAACAAGAATTTGGAGCTTATCTAGACCAGGTTTACTTCATGCCCATAATTCGGTTAAAAAAAGGAAGCGACCAAATTGTATCTGATTATTTAAAGCATCAGAAACCTGTTGCATTCGAATTTATTGTTACCAAGGATACGCTTGGCTTGGATTCCTATTTCAGCCAAATTCGGAACGAAGGAGCAGGGGTATGGGTCAATTCCCTATGGCCCCGATTAAGCGCGGGACATGACGATGAAAAAGCCGCTATGGATATCAATACCTATCAATGGTATATTGACAATAATATAGATATCATCCAAACGGATAGGCCAAAGTTGTTGTTGGAATTTTTAAGAAGCAAGAATCTGCATAAGTAAGGGTGATATGATTTTGGATTCTGAATTAATTGTCAACCCTGACGGGAGTATTTTCCATTTGCATCTGAAGCCGGGCCAGATTGCAGATAAAGTAATTCTTGTGGGAGATCCTAAAAGAGTGAGCGTATTTGAATCCTTGTTTACGGAGATCGAGTTCAAGATAGCCAATAGGGAATATGTTAGCATGACAGGCCAATTCAATGGGAAGCGGATTACCGTGGTTTCAACAGGCGTTGGCATTGGAAATATTGACATAGTCATGAATGAGCTGGACGCCTTGGTCAATATTGATTTTGGCTCAAGGGAAATCAAAAAAGCAAAAAGAAAGCTCCAATTTATAAGAATTGGTACCTCGGGGAGCCTTCAAAAAGATATCCCTGTCAACTCCTATGTGATTTCCGAAAAATCAGTTGGTTTTGATAATCTCTTATATTTCTATGATGATGAGGCAGAAGTAGTAAATGAGGAGTTCCGAAGATTGCTTCGGATATTGGTAGGAGGACATTCCATCTTTCTGAACCCATATGTGGTGGATGCCTCCCCAAAACTCCTGAAAATGTTAAAAAGCAAGGACACGTTTACAGGAATCACCATAACGGCACCAGGATTTTATGTTCCGCAAGGACGGGAACTGCGCCTTTCCAAAAAGTTGGATGATATCAATAACAAACTTTCCGACTTTGAATATCACGGATACAAAATCACCAACTACGAAATGGAAAGCTCCGCGCTTTATGGTCTCGCCAAAATGTTGGGGCACGAAGCCATTGCCATTTGCTTGATTATTGCCAATAGGTTGAATAAGGAAGCCAATCAGAATTATCGGGACAATGTAAAAGAACTTATAAGCTATGTTTTATACAAAATTACCACGGATGATGCTTAAGAGAACCGGAATATGTATTGGCTTGACCCTAATATTGGGGATGGGCTTTGCACCCAAACCCGAGGCGTATAAAGCCTGTCAAACGGATTCAGAACCTGAGAAATCCAATAGGAGTTTTCCAATGTGGGAAGAAGGCTATTTGGACATCCACCATATCAACACAGGTAGCGGCAACACTACCTTTTTTGTGCTGCCTGATGGCACCACCATGCTATTTGATGCGGGAAGTATGGACAAGGAAGGGTTTGAGAAAAAGTACGCCCCTTTAAAGGCAACTTCGCCGGTACCTGATGATAGTAAACCCACTTGGGAGTGGATTTCCGACTATATAAGACGGGTTACCCCAAGAGTTCATCAAGATTCCATTGACTATGCGCTGGTTTCCCATTTTCATTCCGACCACTATGGAAGTTTGGTGGAATTGGGTAGGGAAATTCCCTTTGGGAAAATTATAGATCGAGATTCCCCATCTCTAAGTTTCCCCGTTGATCTTACAAGCTATCTGAAGGATGATAAAATTTTTCAGGATTACCTGTCTTTTATTTCCGAAGAAAAAGTACCGACTGAAGCCTTGAAAGTTGGTAGTCAATCCCAGATTCACTTAAGAAATAGACAGGCTAAATATCCAGGTTTTTCTATAAGAAACATCAAAACCAACGCAACGCTTTGGACAGGAAATCAAGAAGAAACCCGCAAACTTTTTACTGCTGAGGACATGACTGCTTTTTACAACGGAGGGTATAATGAGAACCCATTAAGTCTGGCAATTAAAATATCGTATGGCCCCTTTGATTATTTCACTGGGGGTGACAATACAGGGCTTCAAGGTTATGGACTACCACCATGGTTTGATGTGGAGACCCCTATGGCTAAAGTGGTAGGGCCTGTGGAGGTCACGACCCTTAATCATCATGGAAATAGGGATGCCACCAATGCTTTTTTTGTGGAAACGCTTGACCCCCAAGTTGTGGTTCAGCAGTTGTGGTGCTCAGACCATCCAGGCCAAGAAGTTTACCAACGGCTTATTTATCAAGATGACGAAACAAGTTCCAGACATATTTTCTCCACCAATATGCACCCAGAGACCTTGGTTACCTATGGCCCGTGGTTTAAAGATAATTACAAAAGCCTGCAAGGACACATTGTTGTTCGGGTAGCCCCAAATGGCTCAACCTATCAAGTCTATATTTTGGACGAACCCACCCTCAAGATTAAAGAAGAATATGGTCCTTATCAAAGCAAATAAAATGAAGATTGGAATTTACGCAGTAATTGTACTTTTTACGCAATTGGCTCTAGCACAACAGGAAGCCAAACCTAAGCTGGTTGTTGGAGTTGTGGTTGACCAAATGCGAGCCGAATATTTGTATCGCTTTCAGGAGAACTACGGAGAGGATGGTTTTAAAAGATTGATGCGGGAGGGCTTTAATGTCAAGAACATGCACTACAACTATGTGCCAACGGCCACAGGCCCTGGACATGCATCTATCTATACAGGTACTACACCGGCAAACCATGGAATAGTCGCCAATGATTGGTATGACAAAACTGCGAATAGAAATATGTATTGTGCCCAAGATGAGCGTGTTTTTTTAACAGATGGAACCTCCAATGTAAAAAAGGAAATCAGCAGATATTCCCGATCTCCCAAAAACTTACTGGCCTCTACCATTACAGATGAATTGAAACTATTTACCAATGGTCGTTCCAAAGTGATTGGGATTTCCCTCAAGGACAGAGGAGCCATATTTCCTGCGGGACATTTGGCCAACCACGCCTTTTGGTATCATGAGCAGACTGGCAAATTCATAACTAGCTCATATTATTCAGACAAACTTCCCCATTGGTTGATGGAATTCAATAGAAGACAACTAGCGGATTCCTTGCTCAATTTGACTTGGAATATGTTGAAACCCTCGGAGAAATATCAAAATAGCGGACCTGATGCTGCTGCTATGGAAAAGGTATTCAAAGGAAGGACGGATGCCACATTTCCATATGGTCTAAAACGGCTTCACAAAGCCAATGGAAACTTTGCCATGATGCCTTATGTTCCCTTTGGGAATTCATTGCTGACAGCCCTGGCTAAAACGGTTGTTAAAGGAGAAGGTCTAGGACAACGAAATGAAACCGATTTTTTGACCATAAGCTACTCCAGTACCGACTATATAGGGCATAGTTATGGCATTAGATCCAAGGAATTGGAGGATACCTACATTCGAATGGATGGGGAAATAGCCAATCTGTTGTCCTTCTTGGATTCCAAAGTGGGAAAAGGCAACTATCTTGTGTTTCTTACCGCAGACCATGCTGCCAGTGATCATCCAGATTTTCTTAAAACCTCAAATTTACCTGGGAATTACTTCGGAGTGGAATCCATCAAACAACACTTGAATGAGGAACTGTCCAAGCTTTTTGGAATGGAAAATTATGTTGCATTCATGGACAAAACGCAGGTTTATCTTAATCCGGTAAAAACACCAAAAAAAGAAATACTCAAAGCGGCCATAGATTTTTTAAGCAAGATAGAAGGAATTAAAGAACTGTATGTTCCTGAATTCCATTCCAACAGGAATCAGGACATGGATTCGGTTTTTAGAAGAAGTTTCCACTCGGATAATTCGGGTGATATTTTGTTGCATTTCAAATCCGGTTGGATACCAAAACGGTTGGCGGGGACCACCCATGGTGCTTTCTACAATAATGACAAGCACGTGCCTTGCCTATGGTTTGGATGGAATGTCCCGACGGGGGAGACGGTTAGCCCCAAAAGTATTGACCAAATTGCACCAACTCTTTCCATGCTATTGAATATACCCCTCCCTTCCCATGCTTCCAACAAGCCGATTGGGGAGTTGTTCCGTTAAAAGATAACTCTGGTGACATTTAAATCGATGCTTTGGCCAGTGGATTTAACTCCCTTTGCAATGGTCAAAGATTCCATCCTTGATTGCAAGTATTTTTGGGGACTTTGACTATCTTAGGGGTCATTTCTTGCAATTGTCTGTATAAGTTGTACTTCTGGAATTCAAAAGGCCAAACCACCAGAATAAAATTTTAATGGGTTTAACCTAAAAAAGAATGCTCACCGCTTACCGAATCATTGTTGTCTTTTTCTTTTGCACGGTTTCCATTCACTCGCAAAACTTACTGCCCCCTATTTATAACTACAAACTGTCAGAATATAAAGGGGCAAGTAAAAACTGGGGAGTAGCGGTCAACCCGGATGGTGAACTCTTTGTGGCCAACAATAAAGGATTGTTACACTACAATGGTGAAAAATGGGTTTTGTACAAACTACCAAACAACACCATAGTTCGGTCTGTGGCCGTGATAGGAGATAAAATTTTTACTGGATCTTATGAGGAGTTTGGGTTTTGGTTAAAGGATGATTTGGGCTCGTTGCAATATACCTCACTTACCCATCTTATTAAAGACCATGAATTTACCAGCGAGGAGTTCTGGGAGATTCGATCCGTGAAAGACCAAGTCGTATTTAGATCTTTTTCTGCCATTTATACCTATAATGGTGATACAATTGCGGTCTTGGATCCAACCCAGGTTATTTCGGATATTTTGGCACTTGATGGCAAGCTGATTGTTGGCGGCAGCTCGGAAGGTCTGTTTGAGTTGGGTGAAGATGAACTGGTTCCTTTGGAAAATCAGGAAATTTTGATGGGTAAGGCGGTAACGGATATGATTCCTTATGGGGATGGTATTCTAGTTGGAACCAAGCTCAACGGCTGCTACGTCTTGAATGAAAATGGGATAAGGCCCTGGGAGGCGGCACTGAACCAGGAACTCAAGCAACACCAACTGAACAAAATCTTAAGATTTGATGGCGAACAGATTGCGTTTGGCACCATTAAAAATGGAATATATCTGTACAATCAAAATACTGATAAGTCCAAGGTGTTGAATCGGGAGGCGGGTCTTCAGAACAATACGGTCTTATCCATGGCACGGTTTCGGGATCAATTATGGCTTGGTCTGGATAATGGAATTGCTAGAGCTGAACTTCACAACCCCATTACCTACTACACGGATTTTTCGGGGACCTTGGGAATGGTCTATGATATGGCCCTTCACAACGATAAACTGTATTTGGGCAGTAATACCGGGGTATTTTATTTTGATGAAAACGAGCTTAAGTTCGTAGAAGGGTCACAGGGTCATGTCTGGGATTTGGAAGTTGTGGAAGGGGATTTGCTATGCGGCCATAATACAGGCACATATAAAGTGGAACTAGATAACTTTGAGCAAATTTCTTCTTTTTCTGGAGGTTATGGTTTAGTAAGAATACCGGAACGCCGTTCGGGTTATATACAAGGCTTTTATAATGGTCTGGTTAAATATGAAAAAGATGGGGTAGGAGACTGGGAGGTTTCCAAAATTGAGGGAATTAACGTACCCATCAAATATTTGTGTTTTGAAACACCTCATGTGCTCTGGGCCGCTCATTCTTATAAAGGATTTTACAGAATCCAACTGGATGACACCTATTCAAAAGTGGTGGACATAAAAGAATACCTAGGGTCACAGACCCCCAGTGCTTATAACATCAAAATTTATCAAATCAAAAACCAAATTGTTTTTCGAGGGGAGAAATCTTGGTATAAATACGACCCCATTCTTGACCGTATTAGTGTTTTTGAGGAATTTCAAAAATTTAATAGCCAGGAATTGTTGTTCTATGAGGAAGATCAATTTTGGTTTGTCAACAGGGATGGTAAAAAAGAAATAATACATACGGATTTAAAGCAGGACAGCCTGGCCATATCAGATTTTTCGCTGAATGAACGTTTGGCGCCTGATTCCCAAAACTTGATCAAGGTTAACGATTCCACTTCTTACATCACCCTAAGTGATGGGTTTGCTATGATTCATGAAAACACCTTAAAGGATTGGTTACATGGATTAAGTCTTCCCATTCCACATATAAATCTTGTTCGGGATGAGCGTTCAGCCTATTCCGGTATACAGGACCCTGTTCGTGTACCGTATAAAAACTCACAGATCTTGACTTTTGAGGTTTCTTCGCCCGAGCTTTTGCAATCCAGATATCACTATGAACTCTTGGGACCAAAAAGTTACGCTGAGTTTGTGGAAAGCGGAACTATTCAATTCCAAAACTTGTCCCATGGAGAATACCTTTTCAAGGTCTCCAATGTAGGTCATGACAATAAAATTTCTGAAGCTCAAACTTTTGCATTCGAAATTGCACCGCCTTGGTTTTTATCAGGCGTTAGTATAGCACTCTACGTATTGTTAGGGATTGCTACCGTATTTGTAGTTCGCTATTATAACAGACGAAAGTTAAGGAGAAAGCAAAAGGAACTGGAGTTGCAAATGAAGAAGGAACAAGAAGAGCAAATGGCGGCCATGGAAAAGGAAAAACTGGCCAGGGAGATTAAGCTCAAACAGAATGAGTTGGCCAGTACAACGCTCAACATAGCCAAAAAGAATGAAATGATTCTTGAGCTTAAAAACATGCTGTTGGTCAATAAAGACAAGTTTTCCAATTCGCAGCGCTACCGTTCATTTATTAAAAAATTGAACAGTTCCATACAAGACACGGATGACTGGAAGCGTTTTGAGGTCAATTTTAAGGAGCTTCATGAGGACTTTTTTGAGCGTTTGCTCAAAGCCTATCCCAAACTCACTCCAAAAGACCTTAAACTATGTGCCTATCTTAAAATGAATTTGTCCACTAAGGAAATTGCCCCTCTGATGGCCATTTCGGTAAGGGGTGTGGAAATACATCGGTACAGATTACGGAAAAAGTTGGAAATAGATAGCTCTAAAAGTTTATCTAACTTTTTAATAACCTTCTAAGAACCTTGGAAAACTGAAGTTTTCCTACAATTCACTGCAAAACAGCAATACATCATTACTACATCATTATTAAAAAAATCTTTCTCATTTGAACATATTTACTACTGCAAAGCCTATGAAAATAGAGCTTTCCAGACGGTTCCAAAGTGATGTATTTTTTATGTACCCCTTTTAACTATGGAGGGGGAGTTCCATTATTAAATTAGCAAAAACATAACTCAACTATTAAACAATTATGAAATTTGGAAACGTATTATTGGTAATATCACTTTTGTGCTGCCAAATCGTTGCATTTGGGCAAAATGATATTACGGTTTCAGGAACCGTGAATGATGAGCTGGGAGAACCTTTGCCCGGAGCTTCAGTAATCTTACAGGGTACTACAATTGGGGTACAGACTGATTTTGATGGAAATTACTCCATTTCCAACATTGACCCTAACGGCACCTTGGTTTTCAGCTATATTGGCTATAGTACCCAAGAAATAGCTATAAATGGCCAAACCACTATAAATGTAACGCTACAGGAAGACACCCAATTCCTGGACGAGGTGGTTGTGGTAGGATATGGTGAATTAAAGGTAAAGGACCTCACATCTGCCATCACCACAGTTGATTCCGAGGTGTTGGAGCTTGCCCCAGTGGGTCAACCCATGCAAGCCTTGCAAGGACGGGTAGCAGGACTTCAAATTGTGAACAATGGAGGTCCAGGGCAGTCGCCCACCGTGCGAGTTCGGGGTATTGGATCCTATGACACCAATCTAAACGACAACTTTGATCCAAGTCAACCGCTTTATGTGGTGGATGGTGCATTCTTTGGGGATATCACCTTCCTAAATCCAACGGATATCGCATCGGTTTCCATTTTAAAGGATGCTTCGGCCGCGGCCATTTATGGGGTACGTGCGGCTAATGGGGTTGTTCTTATTGAAACCAAATCGGGAAAATTCAATCAAAAACCACAAATCACCTATGATGGTTATTCCGGTTATCAGGTACCACAGAATGTATTGAAAATGGCCAATGCCGAACAGTTTACAACTTTGGCTTTGGAATCAGGTTCCGATCCTGATGCAGAATTTATTCTAAATGCGATGCAACGATATGGACGTAGTAGAATTAATCCCAACGTACCAGATGTAAACACGGATTGGTATGATGAGGTAATGCGATTGGCCTTGATTCAAAATCACAGCATTGGAATCTCTGGAGGAAGTGAAAATGCCACCTATGCCATTGGAGCCAACTATTTTGAGCAAGGAGGTATTCTAAAAATGAAGAACGAATATGAACGCTTTAACTTAAGAAGTAAAATAGATTATAAAGCCAATGATTGGCTTAAAGTGGGTGGAAGTGTTGTATTCAGTAATTCAACTCGGTTTGATGCGGAGGCTTCCGCATGGCGAAGAGCATATTTTGCGGTTCCCATACTTCCAGTTTTTGATCCACTTTTGGCAGAGGATCCCAGTGTTTTTCCAACGCCATATGCCAACGCCCAGGATTTGGGTTACCGTGGAGGACAAAATCCATTTCCTATTATGGACTTCAGCGAGAACCGTTCCAAAATCAGAAACATTGTAGCCAATTTCTACGCAGAGGTTGACCTCGTACCGGAGAAATTGAAATTTAGGACGGCCTACAACCACAACTTTGAGACCATTGACAGAAGGGAAGTACGACTACCCTATTTCATAGGCGATAATTTCCAAAGAGTGGATGCATCGCTCTTAAAAAGAAGTACGACCACCTCCAACCAGATTTGGGATAATACCCTTACCTATACGGATGATTTCGGCAAGCACAATTTCACAGTATTGGCGGGTTCCTCATTTAGGGATGAAGCTATCGATTTGATTCAGGCAAGAGGCTTAAACTTTCCACTTACGGGTGAAGAAGCTTATTTTATCAATCTTGCGCAAACCATTGTGGAAGAAGATACCTTTGATGGAGGTGCTAGGGAATTTGGTTTTTCCTATTTCGGAAGGGTGTCCTACAACTTTGACAACCGCTACCTGTTATACGGAACGTTCCGTGCGGATGGTACCAATAAATATCAGGAAAAATGGGGTTATTTCCCCACTGTTGGTGCAGGCTGGGTAGTATCAGAAGAGAGCTTTTTCCCAGAAAACAAGACACTTAACTATCTAAAGCTAAGAGGAAGCTGGGGTGAATTGGGGAACGACAGGGTTCCTTCCAGTGAGGGTTCCATTACCTCGGAAGTGGTGACTACCGCATTGGGTGACATTCTTTTTAGTGGTTTAAATACCAGTAGCGATTTCACTGCCCTTAAATGGGAAGTAACCGAAGAAATCAACGCTGGACTTTCGGCAAGAATGTTCAACGACAATCTTTCTATTGAAGCCGACTATTATATAAGGGACACCAAGGATGCTGTCATTCCTGTTCTGCGCCCTCTTATTCCTGGTTCTACTAGACAAAATGTGGGTGAAATCAGAAATAGCGGGTTGGAAATCGCCCTGAACTGGGACAAAAGAGTTTCTAATGACTTCAGCTATTCCATAGGGGCCAACTTTGCTTCCTTGGATAACGAGGTACTGGGTCTGGGCGGAGCGGAATTTTTGGATGCCGGTACTGCCGAATTCCGTCAGCGATCCATTGTAGGTGAATCCATATTTGCTTTCTATGGCAGGGAGATTGTCGGGGTGTACCAAAATGAAGCCCAAATACAAGCTGATCCGGTGGCGGTTGCCAATGATTTGGAACCTGGGGACTTTATTTATAGGGATATCAATGGCGACGGCGACATTAACGATGACGACCGAACTGTTTTAGGATCTTTCCTTCCCTCATATACCTACGGAATCAACATTGGGTTCAATTATAAAAATTGGGATTTCAGCACTAGTGCCATTGGTCAAGGAGGGAATTCCATTCTCAACCGAAAGCGCGGTGAGGTCATCTTTACAAACGATACCAATTGGGACCGTGACTTTGCCGTAAACAGATGGCATGGTGAAGGTACTTCTAACAGCTATCCCTCTTCGGCAGGAATTAGAAAGGGATGGAACCAAAGGCTGAACGACTTTTTCATAGAAGACGGCGATTTCTTTAGAATTCAAAACATAACCCTGGGATATACCATCAATAAAGGTGGGAGTCAACAAGGAATACCACAGGTAAGAATCTATGCTACAGCAGAAAAGCCATTGACCTTGTTCAATTACAATGGATTCAATCCTGAGGTGCCGAATGGGGTGGATAACGAAACCTATCCAATACCTGCAGTTTATACCATTGGAGTAAACGTAAAAATCTAAAAAAAAGAAAATGAAGCTAATCAAGAAAATCAAGAACATAACCCTAACGGCACTCCTTCTTTTTGCCGCAGTTGGTTGCTCGGACAAACTGGATGAGCCACAATTGAATAACAATTTTGCTGGGGGTACGGACTTTACAAATACCGATGACATGATACTCTCCATCATTGGAGTGTACGAAGCCTTTCAATCCCGAGGTTGGGAACAACCTTTGCTGATAGCAGTACGTGGAGATGATGTCAATGCCGGTGGATTGGGAGATCAGCAGGATTTTGCGGAAACTGATCTGTTCAACTACAACAAAGATTATTGGATGTATAATTCCCTTTGGGAAAACATCTATGTGGATGTGATTACGGCCCACACGGGTATGGAGCAAATAGCCAGGTACCAAGAAGTCGCGGATGCGGCGGGGCAGGCTCTGGGAGATCAATACATTGCAGAGGCGAAAGTGTTGAGGGCTATCATGTTATTCCATATTTCACAAGTTTGGGGGGACGTATTTATTCCTACTTCTTCAGAAACATCTGAACTTTTTGATGTAGAGACGGTGCCAACCCAAGCCGAGGTTATGCAGCACATTTCGGATCAAATGGATGAAGCTCTGCCATTTTTACCCGATGTACGTCCAAATGAGAGACTGGACCTACCAGGTGGGGTAACCGAATATACGGCCTTGGCCATAAAGGCTTTAGCTAATCAAGAATTAGGAAATTATCAAGTAGTGGCTGATGCTTGCTCTGAGATTATCAGCTCCAACAAGTTTAGTTTGTTCCCAGATTTCTACGAGCTATTTAAAACCCCTGGGAAATTAAGTGATGAGAGCATTCTAGACATGCAATACTCAGATTTTGGACAAGGCGAAGGAGATCGTGAGGGTCACTTGTATGCACCTTACGGACCACAGGGATGGACGCCAGCTGTGGACGGAGCTTCCAGCGGTTGGGGCTTTTTTGAGCCCAGTATGAAATTCATCAAGTTTATGTTGGATCGTGGAGAAACCGTGCGCTTGGAAACCAGCGTATTGTTCACCGACAGGGGAATCGCAGAACTCCAAACTGACCCTAATTACGCCACATTACCTGCTTTCGTAAGCAACACTACAAGAGATGGGGATGTTATTGAGGATTATGCCCGAGCCCTGTTTGCCAGTGGAAAACACTATTTACCTTCCAATCAACTGATATCTGGAAGAACAGCATATGGAAGCAATAAAAACTTCAACATTATAAGGTATGCAGAGATTTTGCTCATGTATGCCGAAGCTTTGGCCCAAGGTGCAACCACATCGGGAATGTCCGCGGATCAAGCCGTGAATTTGGTTCGGGCCAGAGCCAATATGCCAGCTGTTTCAGGCGCTACCTTAGATCAAATTTTGGATGAAAAGTTTGCCGAGTTGGGAATGGAATGGGGAAAGAGATATTACGATATGGTCCGACTCAATAGAACCAGTGAACTAAGTTATGATGGGCGAACTTTTAGTGCCGACAAGGCGTTCTTGCCCTATCCACAGGCACAAGTAGATCAGTTTCCAATCCTGGGCAACTAACAGAAATAACCGAAAAGAACTAAACGATGAAAAAAACATATAAAATACTAGCAGCCTTAGTTACGGTGGTATTTTTTACCGCATGTGATCAAGGTATAGATCCTATAACCGAAGTCGGTGCAGGTGCGGATGAATCTGCCCCACAGGTCACCATCAATTACCCCACAGAAGGGACAGAAATCAAGGTTTTTGAGGATGAGACCACCTTGGATATCGACATTAGGGTTACAGATGACATTGAGGTCAAGGACATCAAGGTACTTTTGGATGGAAACCAAATAGCGTCCTTCAATACATTTAAGGACTACAGAATTGTTTTGGAAGAATTCACCTATGATGGGCTGAAGGACGGAGACCACAAACTAACGGTCACGGCTTCGGATATAGAGGGGAAAACAACAACGGAAGAGGTGAATTTCGCCAAAGCCCCTCCCTATGTTTCCATGTTTGATGGGGAAGTGTTCTACATGCCTTTTGATGGTGATTACAGGGACTTGATTGGATTTCAACAGGCTACTGAAGTTGGAGCGCCTGGCTTTGCAGGGGGTGGCTTTGTGGGATCGGATGCCTATAGAGGTACCACCGATGCTTATTTGGAGTTTCCCATGGATAATTTAAAAAGCAATGAATTTAGTGCTGCATTTTGGTATAAAGTCAATTCTACCCCGGACCGCGCAGGTATTTTGGTGGTTGGCGATGATGCGGATGATCGCCGTCAAGGATTTAGATTGTTTAGGGAAGGAAGTGCTGATGAGCAGCGAATCAAGTTGAACGTGGGCACAGGAGATGGCGAAAGCTGGAACGATGGAGGTGTTATAGATGTTAATGCCGGGGAGTGGGTGCATATTGCCATTTCTATTTCCGGAACAAAAAGTACGATCTACTTCAACGGCATGGAAACGCTTTCAGCCGATTTGGCGGCACCCATTGATTGGACCAATTGTGAGGTGATGACCATTGGCGCAGGGGGTCCAACTTTTGACTATTGGAATCACAAGTCTGATTCCAGTGACATGGATGAGCTGCGTATTTTCAACAAGGCGCTTTCGCAAACCGATATTCAAATCATGCTGAATGCGGTGAATCCGTATATCCCTAAGTTCCCTGGTGAGTCATTGTACATGCCGTTTGAAGGAGATTACATTGATTTGGTGGGAAGCAAAGTGGCCCAACAAGTGGGATCCACTGGATTTACCAATGATAGCCAGGAAGGAGATCAAGCCTTTATGGGAGCTACGGATTCCTATATCAATTACCCCGCTGAAGGACTTTTAACCAATGAGTTTAGTGGTGCGTTTTGGTACAAGGTCAATGCAGATCCAGATCGTGCTGGAATCATTGTGATTGGGGACGATGCGGATGACCGTTTCCAAGGATTTAGATTGTTCAGGGAAGGTAGTGCGGACGAGCAGCGTATCAAACTAAATGTAGGAACAGGTGCAGGTGAAAGCTGGAACGATGGAGATGTGATTGATGTGGCTGCAGGAGAATGGGTTCATATTACCTTTACCATAGCCAATGATAAGAACACCATCTACTTTAATGGAGTGGAAGCTCGCTCTTCGGATATGTCGGCACCTATAGATTGGACAGGTTGTGAGACCTTTAATATTGGTTCGGGTGGCCCCACCTTTGATTATTGGAACCATTTGTCCGACCTAAGTGCCATGGACGAGCTTCGTTTCTTTACCAAAGCATTGAGTTTTGAGGAAGTACAAGAAGTCTATGGGGGAGGATATCAACCACTTGATGGAGAAACATTATACCTTCCATTCAATGGTAACAATACCGATTTGGTGAGTGGAGCTGATGCCACTACGGTGGGAACACCTGGAACGGCAGGCGAAGGAGTCAGTGGGGATGAGGCCTATGCTGGCGCTACGGATTCCTATTTAACCTTTCCAACCACAAACCTGACAGGCGATGAATTTAGTGCCACCATGTGGTACAAGATTAACGCTGACCCTGATAGGGCTGGAATTTTGGTCATGGGACCACCAGATACAGAAAATGCAGAATATCCTGATGTACAGAATTTGAGAACCAATGGTTTCCGATTCTTCAGGGAAGCAGGGGGAGATGGACAGGTATTCAAGCTCAATGCTGGTAACGGCACAGCAGATAGCTGGTTTGACGGCGGAGCAACCGCTTCAATACCAAGCGACACGACAGATTGGGTTCATTTGGCCTTCACCATTTCAGGAACAGAATGCGTGGTCTACATCAATGGTGATGTTGTGGCGCAAGGTGCATTTGACGGAATCGATTGGAGCGGATGTGATGTATTGTCCATTGGATCGGGTGCTCCGAGATTCACCCAGTGGAATCACAAATCGGATTTGAGCTATATTGATGAGCTTAGATTGTTCAACAAAGCTTTGACACAGACCGAGATTCAAGACATTATAAATTAGTAGCAATTATTAGAGTTAGTTAGTTTTCAATGAGGTTATTTTTAATTTCAGTTCTTTTGGTCGTTGCATCCATAGTAGCGGGATGCAATGGCCAAGGGACCAACAAAAAAGCCATAGCTCAAAATACTTCGGCTAAAACATATTCAGATGAAGATTTGTTGAACCTGGTTCAAGAACAGACCTTCAATTATTTTTGGGAAGGAGCAGAACCAATTTCAGGACTCGCCCGTGAGCGCATCCACTTGGATAACATCTATCCCAGTCATGACAAGGACGTGATCACCATTGGAGGTTCCGGCTTTGGCTTGATGGCCATTTTGGTTGGTGTGGAACGTGGTTTTATAAGCAGGGAACAAGCATTGCTTCACTATGAAAAAGCAGTATCCTTTTTGGAAAAAGCCGACCGATTTCACGGGGCTTGGCCCCATTGGCTGCAACCAAGCGGCAAAACGGCACCTTTTAGTCCAAAAGACAATGGGGGAGACCTTGTGGAAACCGCCTTCCTTATCCAAGGGCTGCTTGCGGTAAAATCATACTTTGGAAACGGAAATGAACAGGAACAGCAGCTCTGTGAGCGCATTCAAAAACTCTGGGAAGAGGTGGAGTGGGATTGGTATACCAAAAATGGGGAAGAGGTACTCTACTGGCATTGGAGCCCGGAATACCAATGGGAAATGAATTTTCCAGTGGGTGGATACAATGAAGCCTTGATCATGTACATTTTAGCGGCCAGTTCTCCTACCCACCCTATTGAAAAAAGTGTGTATGAAAAGGGTTGGGCCAAAAGCGGTAACATCACCAAGGATACGATTTATTATGGCTTGGAAACAGAACTGGATCATTATGAACACGATAGTTCGCCAGTTGGGCCTTTGTTTTGGGCACATTATTCTTATTTGGGGTTAAACCCCAAAGGGCTTACGGATACTTATGCAGATTATTGGAAATTGAACGTAAACCATGCTCGGATCCATTACAACCACAGTATGGAAAACCCAAAAGGCTTTAAGGGATACGGAGAGAAATGTTGGGGTCTGACTTCCAGTTATTCTCCCAAAGGTTACGCTAGCCACCGACCAGATAGGGACATTGGTGTAATTTCACCCACGGCAGCCCTCTCGTCCATGCCGTACACCCCTAAAGAAAGCATGCGTTTCCTTCGATATATGTACACAGAACAGGATAGTCTGGTAGGCAAATATGGACCGTATGATGCATTCAGCTTGGACAAAAAATGGTATTTACCTAGGTACTTGGCCATCGACCAAGGTCCCATTCCTGTAATGATTGAAAACTATCGAAGTGGGTTGCTATGGAAACTGTTCATGTCTAACCAGGAAGTGCAAAATGGTCTTGATAAACTAGGTTTTCAACATTCCAAAACCGAAAATGATGGGTAAGGTTTCTTGCTTTTTTCTCTGTTTGCTCTGTCTTTTTGGCGCCTGTGGAGAAGATGATTATACCTATACCCCAATCGCATTTCCAGACGATGACGAGCCTGTGGTTCCAGAACCCTCAATAAGCGATGAGGAACTTTTGGATTTGACTCAAAGGGAGACCTTCAGATATTTCTGGGATTTTGCAGAGACCAATTCGGGTGGGGCGAAAGAACGGTATCACCCCAATGACCCTGGCAGGGACTCGCATGTGGTCACTTCTGGAGGAACAGGCTTTGGACTGATGGCTATTTTGGTGGGGATTGAAAGGGGATATATTACAAGAGAACAAGGGGTACAACGTCTTTCCCAACTGTTGGACTTTTTGGAAAACGCAGATAGATTCCACGGGGCTTGGTCCCATTGGATAAATGGAAGTACGGGCAACGTTATACCTTTTAGCCCAATGGACAATGGGGGGGATTTGGTGGAAACCGCATTTCTTGTCCAGGGACTAATCTGTGTAAAAGAGTATTTCAAAAATGGAACGGATGTCGAAAAAGAGCTGTCAGGACAGGCGGATACGTTGTGGAAAGAAGTGGAATGGAATTGGTACACCCAAGAAAAAAATGCTTTGTATTGGCATTGGAGCCCCAATTTTGGATTCGATATCAACCTGGAACTAAAAGGATATAATGAGGTGCTAATAACCTATGTTTTGGCAGCCGCATCTCCTGATTATGGGATTACTAAGGAGGTCTACACCAATGGTTGGGCTTCAAATGGCGGAATCAGATCTTCCAATACCCAGTACGACATTCCTCTAATTGTAAGGCATCCAGGAGCCCAACAGTATGGAGGGCCGTTATTTTGGGCGCATTATTCCTATTTGGGACTGAACCCAAAAGGGCTTTCCGATGAATTCGCAAACTATTGGAGCGTAAACCTTAATCATACCAACATCAACTACAATTATTGCGTTGAAAATCCCAAAAACTTTGAGGATTACGGACCTGATTGTTGGGGTCTTACTGCTAGTTATACCAGAAACAGTGATGGAAACCTGGGCTATAATGCCCATCATCCCGCCAATGATACTGGGGTGATTTCGCCCACTGCTGCTATTTCTTCGATTCCCTATGCTCCCGAAAAAGCACTGGAGGCCATGCATTATTTCCATCGGAACAAGGATAAGTTACTCGGCCCGGCTGGATTCTATGATGCCTTTAGTCCTGAAAATGATTTTTGGGTGGCAGAAGCTTATTTGGCCATTGATCAGGGGCCTCAAATACTCATGATAGAAAATTATAGAACGGCACTGCTCTGGAATCTTTTCATGCAGAATGAAGATGTTCAGAACGGACTTGATCTGTTGGGATTCCAATACAACAAATAAACCCTTAACAATTTAGTGGGACAATCTCTTTCTAACAATTCAACATGACCAAAATCCAATATTACTTTTTTTTCCTGATAGGAATTTTAATCACAAGACATTCCTTGGGTCAGATTAATTCGCACATTCCAGAAGTGGAGATCTTGCTGGAGAAAATGACCTTGGAAGAAAAAATAGGACAATTAAATTTACTTACTCCAGGAGGTGGGGTGGTAACGGGCGCAGTGGTAAGCAAAAATGTGGAAGCCAAAATCAAGGCAGGTCAGGTTGGGGGACTGTTTGGGGTTTCTGGCCCGGACAAGGTCCGGATGGCACAAGAAATGGCTGTAAACCATACGCGGCTTAAAATTCCGTTGCTCATAGGAGCTGATGTTATTCATGGTTACCAAACCACCTACCCCATTCCATTGGGGATGTCCTGTAGTTGGGATATGGACTTGATGGAAGAGGCTGCGAAGATGGCCGCAAAAGAAGCCACGGCAGATGGGATTATGTGGAATTTTTCTCCGATGGTGGATATTGCCCGCGATCCCAGATGGGGACGAATAGCGGAAGGAGCAGGGGAGGATCCTTTTTTGGGTTCAGCTATTGCCAGAGCTATGGTTAAAGGATATCAGGGACAGGATTTAACCGCTCCGAATACCATGTTGGCCTGTGTAAAACACTTGGCGCTTTATGGAGCTTCCGAAGCTGGGAGGGATTATCATTCCGTGGATATGAGCAAGATCAAGATGTTCAATCAGTACTTGCCTCCGTACAAAGCTGCTGTGGATGCAGGTGTTGCCAGCGTGATGAGTTCCTTTAATGACATCGATGGCATTCCCGCATCGGGCAATAAATGGTTGCTTACAGAATTGTTGCGTAAACGTTGGGGGTTCGTTGGATTCGCAGTTTCGGATTATACATCGGTCAATGAAATGGTAGCACACGGTCTAGGCGATTTGCAAGCCGTTAGCAGTTTGGCCTTAAAGGCCGGTTTGGATATGGATATGGTGGGAGAAGGATTTCTCACCACCTTGAAACAATCTGTTGAAGAAGGCAAAGTGACCGAAGCTGATGTTACACAAGCTTGTAGAAGAGTTTTGGTGGCCAAATACAAAGCAGGTCTGTTTGATGACCCCTTCAGATATCTTGACCCAAATCGCCCCAAACGGGATATACTGACTGCTGAAAATAGGGCATTGGCTAGAAAACTGGCGACCCGTTCTTTTGTTCTTCTCAAAAATCATGATCAAATCCTCCCGTTGCAAAAAAGTGCGAAAATTGCCTTGATCGGCCCTTTGGCGGATAGCAGAAACAATATGTTGGGTACTTGGGCACCTACGGGAAATCCAGATTTGGCGGTTACCATCCTGGAAGGGTTTAAACATGTAGCTCCAGGTGCAGATATCCAATATGCTAAAGGTGCCAATATTTCCAATGATAAGGATTTTGCCAAAAAAGTTAATGTATTTGGCCCTCGGATTCAAATTGATAAAAGGCCTGCAAACCTATTGCTGACCGAAGCCATAGAAACTGCAAAAAAAGCGGATGTTGTAGTTGTGGTTGTCGGTGAAGCCACGGAAATGAGCGGGGAAGCCGCAAGCCGCACCGATATTTCAATTCCTGAAAGTCAAAAGAAACTGATCAAAACCTTGGTAGATACGGGGCAACCTGTGGCGGTGGTATTAATGAGTGGAAGACCCTTGACCATTCGGGAAGAATTTGATTTGCCGATTGCCTTGTTGCAAGTTTGGCATCCCGGAGTTGAAGCAGGAAATGCGGTAGCCGATGTTGTCTTCGGGGATTACAATCCATCGGGTAAGCTTACCGCTACATGGCCAAGAAATGTAGGACAGATTCCCATTTACCACAGTGTAAAAAATACAGGAAGACCGGCTCCAGACGAAAAATTTCAAAAGTTCACCTCCAATTATTTAGATGCTCCCAATACACCATTGTTTCCCTTTGGGTATGGATTGAGTTATACCACCTTTGAATATTCGAACTTAAAATTGGATAAACAGGAAATCCATCAGAATGAATCATTGGAGATACAGGTGGAAGTTGAGAATACCGGAAATTATGATGGGGAAGAAGTGGTTCAGCTCTACCTGCGGGATGTAGTCCGCTCCATAACCCCGCCCAAGAGGGAACTAAAGGGATTTAAAAAGGTTTTTGTCAAAAAAGGTGAACGCAAAATGGTGCACTTGACATTGGAACCTGATGATTTGAAGTTTTACAACGGGAACTTGGAATTTCTTTCTGAACAAGGAGCCTTTGAAGTTTTTGTTGGGACAGATTCCAATGCCGATCTGAGGACAACTTTCACTTTAAAATAGAATCAAATAGGCAATAATAGACGGATGCAAAAAGTGATTACATACATAGGCATTTTATTGCTTGTGGCTTGTAAAGGTCAGAAGCAGGAGACCAATATTGCACCACCCAATATTATTTTTATCATGGCAGATGACCATGCGTTCCAGGCAATCAGCGCATATGGTCATGAATTGTCTCAATTGGCACCCACTCCCAATATTGACCGCATCGCTGCCAACGGAGCAATTTTTCAGAATAGTTTTTGTACTAATTCCATTTGCGGCCCTAGTAGGGCTGTAATTCTAACGGGAAAACACAGCCATCTCAACGGATTTAGAATGAACGGGGAAAGGTTTGATAACAATCAGGCTACCTTGCCCAAATACCTTCAAAAACTGGACTACCAAACAGCGGTCATTGGAAAATGGCACCTACATGGGCAACCAACAGGATTCGACCATTGGGAAATTTTGAATGATCAGGGGAATTACTATAATCCAGAGTTTATTCAAGGAAAGGATACCACTATAGTTGAAGGGTATGCTACAGATATCATTACCCGGAAAAGCTTGGATTGGTTACAGGACAAAAGGGATGATAAGAGACCTTTTTTTATGATGGTCCACCATAAAGCCCCCCACAGGAACTGGATGCCGGCTTTGAGACATACAAACAAATATGATTCGGTTACTTTTCCGTTGCCCGATACTTATTTCAACAAGCACAAGGGTCAACTGGCGGCACAACAGCAGCAACAGACCATTTATACGGATATGTACGAAGGGCATGATCTAAAAATGACGGCAACACTGGGAGACCCAAGGTTGGCCCATAATCCTTGGACAACGGATTTTGAAAGAATGACATCCGAACAACGGAATGCATGGGACAAAGCCTATAATGCCAAGAATGATGCTTTTCATGAAGCCAAGCTTTCTGGTAAGGAATTGGACATTTGGAAAGGACAACGTTATCTGCAGGATTATTTGGCCACGGTAGCCGCAGTGGATGAAGGGGTAGGGCAAATCCTAGATTACCTGGGGGAAACAGGACTGGATGAAAACACTTTGGTGGTGTACACTTCGGACCAAGGATTCTATTTAGGCGAGAAAGGATGGTTTGATAAGCGGTTTATGTATGAAGAATCCCTGAGAATGCCCTTATTGATGCAACTTCCAGGTGTTATTGAGCCGGGTTCCTCAGTGGATGCGATGGTACAGAATCTGGATTTTGCACCCACCTTTTTGGACTTGGCAGGTGGAAGCCAATATGCTTCCGAGATGCAGGGCGAATCGTTTACAGGAGTTTTGGAAGGTTCCCAAACTGATTTTAAAGAAGCCATTTACTACCATTATTATGACTACCCGGCCTTCCACATGGTCAAAAAACAATATGGCGTACGAACCAAAAGATACAAACTCATACATTTCTATGATGACATTGATGCATGGGAGTTTTATGACCTCAAAGAAGACCCCAGTGAACTGTACAATGCCATCAACGACCCCAGTTACGCAGAAGAGATTGAAGAGTTGCATAAAAAATTGGACAGTCTCCAAGCGCAATATGGAGTAACCCAAAAGGAATTTGAAAAGGCATCACAACAAGATGTGGACAAGGCTTTTGCCCAGTTTAAAAAACTGAGAGGTGCCGACTAAGCTGCAATCATCCAGTGATTGAGAAGTTACATCACAATGTCATTAATCCATTGATAAGGTTCGGGGATATCCGTATCGTCTATGAGCTGTCGGATATCTATTTCAATTCCTCGACTCAAATCAGTAATGGGAACGTCATTGGGCCCCCCTTCAAACGGATTTTCCGTGTTCTCCCCAATGGCTTCCATGGTGTGAAAGACCCAAGCTATCAAAGCACTGAATGGAATGGAAAACCATGCGAAATGCTTTCCTATAAAGAGTTGAAGATTTTGCGTTACCTCAAAATAGGCCGGATTCTCATTTAAGTCCGAAACAATACGATCTCCTATCACTTCAAACCCTTCCATTATACCAAAGGGGACCAATAGGATAAACACCCAGACAAATACATAGTTCAAGGTGGCAAACTGTCTGGGGTACGGAAAATTCTTGATTCGCTCACTTTTCCCTTGGAGGGTATGTAGTTCGGTGAGCATTGCCATCATTTCCATATGGCGAAAATCCTCAATCAAACCTTGGTCCATAAGTTCTCCCAACCTTTTGGATTGAATTCCCAACAGTTGCGACGCCTGATTTCCTTTTTTGAAAATGGTATCAAATTCAGCTTTGGAAATATAGGGAGCGATGGCCTCTTCTATAGGAACGGTGTCTTCCAACACGGTATATTGGGTTTCGCGGAATTCCTTGTTGGACTTCTGATTTTTAAGGTGCGATTCCCAGGGTTTGTCCTTCCTTAATTGATATCGCAGGGCAGTGAGCCAGGCAACATGCCGATGTACCAATTCTCTTTTTATGGTTTTGAGCTCTTCATCGGCAATCGGATTTTTAGCGTGTTTATTGGTGATAAAATCCTTGACCATGATAGTCCAAGACCTAGAGGTGTTAACGATTCCTCCCCAAATCTTTCGCGCTTCCCAGAGTCTATCGTAGGACGCGTTGTTCTTAAAACTCACAATAAAGGCCACGGCGGTTCCCAACACTCCTAGAGGTAACCACGGTATATGGAGCCACTTCCAGCGTAAAACATCAAAAAGAATAACAGGGACGGTGGCTAACAGAAGAAAGAGTAAAATATGTCTACGGGTCCATCGGATTACGCCTTTAACTGGAAATATTCTTCGGGTGTACATGAGTTAGTTGGATCAAAAGGATTCAACTACAAAATAGCCATTTTTTACAATTCTTGTGTTATTGGGAGCTGACCAAATCATGTAAATATGATAAATATCATGTGTTCAACTACGACACCTTTCTATTTTTACATAATAAAGGATAAAATAGTCTTTTATTATCAAATACTAATCAATTTACCATGTTATCAAAAAAACAAGCACGTACTTTTTTTCTTGGAGGAACGGTAGTGACATTTCTTGTCTTTATCGGACTTACGATTTATTCCTTTAGCAAGGAACAGGATCAATCCAACTATGAGAACATTACCGAGCAGGTTGTTCGGGGAAAACAATTGTGGGAAGCCAACAATTGTATGGGGTGTCACACCATTCTAGGTGAGGGCGCCTATTATGCGCCAGAACTCACCAAGGTCATAGATCGAAGAGGGGAAGGTTACATCAAGGCCGTACTTACCACTCCTAATGCCTGGGCACCCAATGGAAGAAAAATGGTGGCCTATGGATTTTCAGACGAAGAAGCGGCAGACTTAATCGCCTTTTTTGATTGGATAGACGACATTGATCTCAATGGCTTTGATACCGTGGTATCGCCATTGGCAAAAGATAAAACCAACAACTAAACCCAACGTTATGAAATACAAATCACAAAAAGTAGCCTATTGGTTTTTTGCACTTTCCATGCTGCTATTAGTTTTACAATTGGTCTACGGTTTTATCATGGGCTTTGCCCGTGTGGGACTGGATGGGCTTCATGATTTTATACCCTTTAATACCGCTCGGGCGGTGCACACCAATTTGTTGGTGGTTTGGCTGCTTTCAGGGTTTATGGGGGCAGCTTATTACATTATCCCGGAGGAAGCACAGCGCGAATTGGTCAACGTGAAATTGGCCTATGTGCAATTGATTTCACTTGCTTTGGTAGGTGTTGCGGCCATAGTGGGCTATCATTTTAACTGGTGGGAAGGACGAAAATTCCTGGAAATTCCAAGACAATTGGACTTTTTGGTGGTAGCCAATGTACTCTTGTTTTTAGGCTTGATTTTGGTCACCCTGTTTAAAGGAAAACGAAGGACCACCACAGCCTTGGTACTCTCCATGGGACTTTTGTTTGCAGCACTTCTGTATTTACCTGGAATGTTGCCCTTTGATAGTCAGGTAATGGACTCTTTCTTCCGTTGGTGGGTAGTCCACCTTTGGGTTGAAGGCGTTTGGGAACTGATTATGGGAGGTATCCTTTCCTTTTTGCTGATAAAGCTAACAGGAGTGGATCGGGAAGTCATAGAAAAATGGCTTTACGTTATTGTAGGACTTACATTCCTTTCAGGTGTATTGGGAACGGGTCACCATTACTATTATATAGGGGTGAACAAGATTTGGTTGGTTGTTGGAGGGATATTTTCCGCCTTGGAACCCTTGGCTTTCTTGGCCATGGCCTTGTTTGCGGTGAACATGTACCGCAAAGGAGAAAAAAGACACCCCAACAAGCTGGCATTGTTCTGGACTTTGGGTGCAGCCATCGTGTCCTTTTTGGGCGCGGGGTTGCTAGGTTTTGCCCATACGTTACCACAAACCAACCTGTATACCCACGGAACTTTGGTGACCGCCATGCACGGACACCTGGCATTTTGGGGCGCTTATGCAATGATTGTGTTGGCCATTATATGCTATAGTATGCCCAACATGACAGGAAGGAAACTGTATTTGAGTGCAAGGGGCAGGGCCGCATTTTGGCTTTCAAATATTGGTATGATTGGAATGACCGTGGCCTTTGGAGTTGCAGGTGTTGCCCAGGTGTACCTGGAACGAAAGTTTAAAATGGAGTTTATGGCAGTGCAGAATGAAATTAGCATACACTTTTGGGTGTTATTGATCTGCGCAACCATTTTAACCTTGGGAATTGCCTTGTACATTATCGACTTTGTCAAACACGGTAAACCAACTGATCAGGCTTTGGAACTACAAAGGTGAATCCAAGAGCGAAGAGAATAACAAGGCTTAAAAGGGGATTTTCCATCGACGACACCCATAATATCATGGAGGATTAAGAGCATGAGAAATCCCTGGGAAAATTTTGGAAACAATCGATAAATAGGTCTATTAAGCAATCTTAGCCAGTGGTGAAGCATTCAATTTACTCATACCTGACTCTTCAAGGATTGCTTCAATCATGATTGCTTTTTAGACCTTAAATTATAAGCCATGATCAATTCAGTGGAAACAAAAAGTACCCAAATGGAAATAAATTCCAAGTCCAAGCCTTTTTACAAATCCGTAGGGAAGGAGGTAGACATTTTTAAGCATGCGTATAGTAGTAGGATTCCATTTTTGTTAAAAGGTCCCACAGGTACTGGTAAGTCCCGATTTATCGAATACATGGCCCATGAACTGGACCAACACTTGATTACGGTTAGTTGTCATGAGGAAACCTCTTCCACGGATTTGATCGGACGATATATTATCAAAGGAGCTGAAACGGTTTGGATGGATGGCCCCCTGACCATTGCCGTTAAAACTGGAGCCGTATTGTATTTGGATGAAATTGCCGAGGCTAGGCCCGATGTGATCGTGGCCATACATTCGTTGACCGATCACCGTAGGGAGCTGTTTATCGATAAATTGGGAACTACGGTAAAAGCGCATCCCAATTTTATGTTGGTTGCTTCCTTTAACCCTGGCTACCAAAGAGGATTTAAAGAACTAAAGCCTTCAACCCGGCAACGTTTTGTCGCTATTTCCTTTAGCTATCCGGAGGCCAAAGCTGAGGCGGAAATTTTGGTACAAGAAACCAACATTTTGGAGGCTGATGCCAAGAAACTGGTCAACATTGCAAATAAAATCAGAAATCTGACGGAGTTGGGACTTACGGAATCGGTTTCTACCAGATTATTGGTGGATGCCGCTAAATTGATTCGTTCAGGTTTGCCTAAAAGATTGGCGGTACATGCCGCTGTTGTGGAACCCCTCACAGATGATTTGGATGTTATTAGTGCACTGAACGATCTATGTGATTTAATGATCTAAAGACCAAGATTGATTCTTGGGTCTTGAATCTTGATACTCTCATTACTAAAAGCCAAAAGCATGTTTGAGTTTGAGCCGGATGAATACATCTTTACCAAGTTTGCCCACTATTTCAAAAAACGAAAAAAGAATAGAGAGGCCAACTTATCCCATGCGGTTCACCTTTCCGATATAAAACCTCGACTCACCATCTTTGCTCGGGCAGTTACAGGAAAACCTATTGAACTCTATGCAGCCGAAAGGGAAGGGGGCTACAAAAACAACAATTTCTTTCTACCTCCAAAATATGCCCAATTTGCCACTGTCAAGGAAAACCTCTCTTTTTACTTGTTCAGAATCCTATACTTATCCGTTCAAAAAAACTTGGGCTTAAACTGGAAAGACGGTAACGAACATGAGTTGATAACTTCCCAGGAACAAGCCCAAAAAACCTCTTCGTTGGTGTTGGAACAATTGTTCCGGGAATTTCCTGTTACCCAGGAGTATTATCAAAGGTTGATATCCCATTATTCGGTTCAGACAAAACCGAAAGTGTTACCGGACTTCTCTTTTATATATGGCAAATGGATGCGGGACACTGCTGTGGAAGAAATGGGAGACACTTTGGAAAATTTTTCCCAGAAAGTAAAAAAGACAACCCAAGACCAGCCCAAAACAACCTTAAAAGCCAATGCCGTAGAAGAAATTGTTTCCGTTCAGGTAGATGAAAAACAAGTGGAGGATGCGGTATTACAACACCAGTTTGAAAAAGTGGAAACTGCCGATGAGTTCGGAGGTAATTTCAGGAACATGGATGGAGATGATGACTTGGAAGATCATGCCAATGCCCTTGAGGATTTAAACATGAAATTTACCGTTAGGGTTGACGATACAGCACATTCCGTTTACCAAGCAGATTTTGTGGAGAATACTACCATTGCGGAAAGTGCAGATAGGGACAGCGGCGGCTATTTTGTCCGCTATGATGAATGGGATCAATCCAAACGTAGCTACAAAGAAGATTTTTGCAAGGTGTACCCCAAAACGATTGAAAGAATCGACCCAGATTATTATAAGGAAGCAATTGCCAAAAACAGGTCGACTTTATTGGGGCTGCGAAAAATGTTGACAACGGTAAATAACAAATATCAGCAGCAACGAAGACAGACCCAAGGGGAGGAGTTTGATTTGGATGCCATAACAGACCTTTTTGTTGATGTGAATAAGGGTCATACCCCTTCTGAAAAAGTATACCTGTCCAAACGTAAAAAGGAAAAGGATCTTTCTATCCTTTTACTGCTGGATAGTAGCTTGTCCAGCGATGGCTATGCTGCTGGGAACAGGGTGATAGATGTTGAAAAGCAAGTGTCCATTCTTTTTGGTGAAATATTGGAGGAATTCAATATTGATTTCTCCATCAATAGTTTTTATTCGAAAACCAGGAATCACTCTTCCTATATCACCATGAAGGGCTTTGATGAGGATTGGAATCGAGCGAAATTCAAAATCGGGGCAATAGAACCCAGCGGTTATACGAGAATTGGACCTGCCGTGCGACATTCGGGAGCCTTGCTGGACCAAAGGGATACCAAAAACAAATGGGTCATTCTTGTTTCTGACGGAAAACCCAATGATTATGATAGGTACGAAGGAAAATATGGAATAAATGATATCAAGCAAGCCTTACGGGAACTCAACGAAATTGGAATCAACTCCTATGCCTTGGCTATTGAAGCCCAAGCTAAATATTACCTACCCCAAATGTTCGGACAAAACCACTATCAAATTTTGACCACACCTGTGGAGTTATTGCAATCCTTGGTAAAACTTTATGAAAGAATTAAACATCAGTCCTAATTCTCTTGGACGACTTCAAAGTCCTTTAATGATATAAACCTGCCCTTTTGTTTAATTTCTTCCACAAACTCCTTTATGGTTTTGTCTTTGAAATCGGCATAGATTTTTTTCTTGAACGGAGCCACGGTGAAATGTACGGGGCATGGATTTTCATCTCCGCAAGATGGCAAGCCCAAAAAGCAGCTATCAAATTTTGACGTGCCATCAATACACTTGACAACATCCCAAATGGAGTTTTCTAGATTGTGTTCATCCAAGAAAAAACCTCCTGTGGGCCCTTTATGGGAAGAGACCAGCTTGTTTTTGGCTAACTGTTGCAACAATTTGGCCAAAAAAGGTTGGGGGGTTTCCAAGGCTTCGGCAATTTTCTTAACCCCCACTTTTTCCTCTTCCTTGACGTACATTGCCAAATAAAGAATGGATCGGATAGCATATTTACATGCGTTGGATAACATAAACTTTTGCTTTGTTCAAATGTATAGAAAGATGTTTTAGTCCGAAATAGAATCGCTGGAATTCTTACAAAGGTTATCCAGCAGGAAAATGTTTTGTAATCATTCAAAACGCACTTTCTGAAATGTCTTTTCGTCTTAATTGAAGAACCAAAATATTACCGATGGCAAATGCCAAAATACCTGTAGCCAACACCAACAGCCATGGATAATGCTGAATCACAGGTTCTTTGAACCAAACCATTGTGCCTTTATAGAAAATAAGTCCTTCCGTTAGCATAAAACCTAGAAAGTACAATACCATGGACCTTGATGTGAGCCGGATTATTTTGGAATGGAATAAAAAAGAAAGGACAGTCACGCTAACAACACCCAAAAAAATCCAATGCAAATACCCAATGACCAGGTCAATGTTGCTAGAAATCCTGGAAGCAAAATAGGGAATGGACCCCAATAGTTGCATAAGCAATTTGACCAAAAAGAAGATAGCTGCAATTTTTAGTGAAAGATGGAACAGCTTGGACATCCTTTTAATCTCTTTTTGGAAAGGCAATACATGTTTGACCAAAATAGAAAAAGCAAACAGCTGCAATACTGACCCTAAGATGGAAATGACATAGATGGAGTTGATAGGATTCATCCATAACAAAGAGATGCAAAAGGTTGTCACGACACCAAGGTTCATGGTCCAAAAGAATTGGGTGAAAGCAAAGCGGGGCAATGCTATTTCTTTTTGTTCCAAAAAATATAGCAAAAGCCCAAGGAGCGCCATTATAAACCATCCATTGTATTGAAAATGCAAATAGAAATAAATGGCATTCCGGTACAAATCCGAACCACTTCCGGCGGTATTCATTATTGCTCCCAACGCCCATGGACCCAAACTGGATAGCACCATATACCAGAGGGAGACATATATGCATTTATAGGCGGGGGTTTTCTTTTGTTCCTTTGAAGTGTGTCTTACAAAAACCCACATAAAGACATAGGAAGCAAAAAGGAAAAGCGTCGAAAAAATGATTGAAAATAAAGCATATCCCGTAAATGGAAAGGTCAACAACATTCCAATAATGGTCACTTGGGTGCACCAAAACAAGACTCTATACTTACTTTGTATGGATGCTTTGCCCAGGTACGCCTTATAGATCATGGTGGTCAAGGCAGTGTAGGTCCAGCCCAACAAAGCCACATGGGAATGGGTATGCACCATATAACGGTAATCAAAGGAAAGCTCAACAACTGGGAACAAGCGTAATGCAAGTCCTAAAAGAGCAATCAAAAGAAAATAGCCCAAGGCAAGAACGCTGTGTTTTTTGAGTGAGTGCACCAAACCAATTTACCCTCTAAAAGTACAGCTTAAAGTGATTTCTACGGTACACAGACGAATTAAAAAGGGAGGCTTTGCTGGTCGAATCCAAAGTTTGATGCCCAACCAATCAAAACGCTATTTTCTCTATAAATGGGTGGCTTATGGGCATAGAACGTTGTTATTCAAATGGATGTGAAGATGCAAATCCACTTCAAATTCTTACAAGGTTGAAGAAACTTGTTAAACTTTATAGAGCTTGAAAGCGTAGAAATAGTTTTAAGGTATATTATTTTTGCTATATAGTCTTGATTGTTGCTATTTGGTTTGAAACAGAATTGATTAAGTTGAACTGGCGTTTGTATTATTACCGTTAATCTTTACCATCTTGGCCAAAACGGCAATCAAAATTGAAACAGGAAAACTTCGGTACAAAAAGAAAGGTTCCCAATAAGGATGAAAAAATGGAGTAAAATCTTTAAGTAAAGCATGAAAATTAGAATTAAAGGCAATTCGGTTCGATATAGATTGACCAAGACAGAGGTAGAAACCTTTTGCAAGACCGGATATTTTGGGGAACAAACAGCATTCAATACCAAGACTTTGACCTATGCATTGAAAGCGGTGGATGCGGATAACTTGGGAGCCGAATTTGAGGAGGACACCATAACTTTGTTGGTTCCCAAAAAATTTACTGCAAACTGGTTTGAAAACGACAAGGTCGGCTTTGAAAACACGATGCTATTGGACAACAAAAGTGAGCTTTTCCTTCTATTGGAAAAGGATTTTGCGTGCTTGGACAATACCACCGAGGATCAATCCGATAATTACCCCAATCCTAAAGCCTGTTAACCCAAATAGGACTATAGCAGTTCAAACAATTTCGGCAACCAGAGGCTTAATTGTGGGAAATAGGTAATCAGGAACAACGCAATAATCATGGCCACAAAGAGTGGGAGTAAGGGCTTTACCACCTTCTCAATGGTAGTTTTGGCAATACCTACCCCTACAAACAGCACGGAACCCACTGGAGGGGTACATAACCCAATACAAAGATTCAAAATCATAATAATTCCAAAGTGAACCGGATCAATTCCAAGTTTGGTCACTATCGGAAGAAATATGGGGGTGAAAATCAATACGGCTGGCGTCATATCCATAAAAATCCCAACAAACAGTAACAACAAATTAATGATAATCAAGACCATGATTTTATTGTCGCTTAAGGCCAATAAAGCGGTGCTTATGTCTTGTGGAATATTTTCATAGGACAAAGCCCAGGACATACTCATGGAAGCTCCAATCAATAACATCACCACAGCTGTGGTTGCCGAGGAATCCAACAGAATTTGAGGAAGTTTTTTAAAGTTGATTTCCTTATAAATAAAACCCAGAATAAGGCTGTAAAGCACAGCTATAGCGGATGCTTCAGTGGCGGTAAAGATTCCCGAGACAATCCCTCCAATAACAACTATCAACATAAATAAGCTAGGGAGTGCTGTGAAAAAAGTCTTTACTACTTCCTTAATGGAGCTTCTGTTTCCAAGTTTATAGCCTTTTCTTTTGGCCCAGATAGAAGCCACGATCATTAAGAAGGCACCGGTCAAAATTCCTGGAATATAACCAGCTAGGAACAGAGCTGCAATGGATGCACCACCACTGGCCAAGGAATACACAATGAGAATGTTGCTGGGAGGAATCAGCAGGCCCGTAGTAGCTGAGGTAATGTTCACGGCTGCCCCAAATTCTTTGGAGTATCCATCCTTTTCCATTTCAGGACCCAAAATACTTCCCATCGCAGAGGCCGATGCCATGGCAGAACCGGCAATAGCCCCCATGAGCATGGCGGAAATAATGTTGATCAAAGCCAAACCTCCGGGAAGGGCTCCCACCAGTGTTTTGGCAAAAGCTATCAGTCTATGTGCAATACCCCCTTTGTTCATTAACTCGCCCGATAAAACAAAGAACGGGATGGCCAAAAGCGCAAAGCTGTCAAGTCCTGCACCAATTCGTTGCGATACAGCCGTAAAAGCTGGCAAAGCGGGAATACTCACTAACATGGTCAACAATGATGAAATGGCAATACTCCATGCTACAGGTGTGCCCATGCCCAAAAGCACGATAAAACTCAATATCAAGGTTAGAATAGGGATGTAGTCCATGTTTATAATTTTTTAAGATCAAGGAGTTTGTAATAAATAATGAGGATACCGCTTATGGGCAGAATCAAATACACTATAGCCAAAGGCAGCTGTAGGGCAGGGGAGTATTGTTCCAAAACATAGGTAATATATACCAATCTGGAACCCCCAATAACCAATGCTGCCAAACTGAATAGTATAATCATGATGCCTACGACTTTCTTGAATCGCTTTTGAGCCTTACCACTCATTTTGGATGGGATAAGATCAATGGCAACATGGCCATTCTTGCCAGAAACATAGGCTGCACCCAAAACACCAAGCCAAATCATTAAATACCGTGCCAGCTCATCCGTAAAGGAACTGGGTGAGCTTAGTATATATCGACTAAAAACCTGCCATAATACGTTAATGACCATGATTGCCATAATGACAATCAAAGCTTTACCTACTATTAGGTCTATTTTGTTGCGTAATCCCATAATTATTTGGTTTCCTGTATTGCTTTAATTAATTCGTAAAATGCTTTATCCTCTTTGTATTTATCCAAATTGGATTTGAGCTTCTCCGCAAAAAGTGTTTTATCCGGTCTAATGATCTCAACCCCTGCCTCTTGAACTGCATCCAATGCTTCTTGTTCGGATATCGCCCAGAGCTTCCTCTGATGTACTACCGAAAGGTCCACGGCCTGTTTTAACCATTGTCGCTCCTGTTCGTTAAGTTTCTTCCAAGTATGTGTGCTGGAGAGAACCACATCGGGCAAAACTGTATGTTCATCTAGGGAATAGTATTTGCAGACTTCATAGTGTCTGGATAAATAAAAGCTTGGAGGGTTGTTTTCAGCACCGTCCACCACTCCTTGTTGTAATGAAGTATACAGTTCGCCCCAAGAAATGGGTGTGGCTGCACCACCAAGTCCGTTCACCATGTCCATGGCCGTAACACTTTCCATAACCCTGATTTTAAGGCCATCCAGATCTTCGGGTTTGTGAACAGGGCGGTCTTTGGTGTAAAAGCTTCTGGATCCTGCATCATAGTATCCCAATCCTTTTAACCAGTATTTTTCTCCCTCATCCAATAGATGCTGCCCAATAGGTCCGTCAAGAACTTGGAAGGAATGTTCTCTGTCCCTGAAGACAAAGGGAAGACCCAAAACTTTCATTTTTGGTGCAAAGTTTTCCAACACCCCAACAGATACCTTGGTCATATCCAAGGCTCCCAGTTGCAAGAGTTCCAGACATTGTCGCTCTGTACCCAATTGTTGGTTCGGATAAATTTCCAATTGCATTTGACCCTTGGAAATACTGTCAAGATCCTTACTCATTTGCACCATAGCTAAATGTACAGAGTGCTTCACATCCAGTCCATGGGCTAATTTTAAGGTACGTATGCCACCAGTTGTATTACAACCTAGAAGTAAGATTACCGCCAATATCGGGAAGATATGGCGTGAGATTTTTTTATGGAATCGAATGAACTGTGTCATGTGGTTAAAATTGTTGTTTATTACGAGTCAAGGCCTCTAAATAATAATAATCCGCATAGTTTAAAGGCACATCTATTTCTGCCCCATGGGGAATACTGCCCACGGAATGATCCAGGACAAATCCTTTGTTTTCTCCAAGAGCAGCTGAGTAGGTTTCAGATGCTAGCGACGAAAGTATCTTATCAATGACGGGTCGATAGGAGGTGCTAGTGAAAGCGTCCAATTCTATCAAGGCCGATACTACTATGGCCGCAGCCGAAACATCACGGGGTTCTTCCGGAATGTTGGGAGCGTTGAAATCCCAATAGGGAATTAGGTCCGCAGGAAGGTTTTCATGCTGCAGGTAAAAACTTGCAATATTTTCGGCAAGTTTTAAATATTCGGTGTTCTGGGTAAAGCGGTAACACAAGGTATATCCGTACAAACCCCATGCTTGTCCCCGGGCCCAAGAACTTTCATGGGCATACCCTTGGGCGGTTTCCTTGCTTCGGACTTCCCCAGTTTCTGGATCATAATCCACTACATGATAGGAACTATGGTCTGGTCGAAAATGATTTTGAAGCGTGGTATTGGCATGGGTAATGGCGATATTGGCATATTTTGGATTGTTTGTCAGTTTTGAAACCTCGAATAGTAGCTCAAGGTTCATCATATTGTCCACAATCACAGGGAATTTCCATCCCCTTTCTGATTGCCATCCTTTATCCACATTCCAACTCTGAATACAGCCAACTTTAGGGTTGAATCTTGTAATCAGTGAATCCGCAGCGGTTACCATTACTTCTTTGAAGGCTGGGTTTTGGGTAATCCTGTACCCGTTTCCGTAAGAACAGTTGAAGATGAAGCCTAAATCGTGATTGTCAATGTTGTATTTGTGGGATTCATAAGGAGCTTGAAACTTTTCTGCGGCCTTTCTCCATTTTTCATCACCTGTATGCTCATATAGATACCAGCAGCTCCCAGGAAAAAATCCTTCCGTCCAATCAAACCCCTTATTGATCCAATGGATTTCCTTTTTGGCATTTAAAGTTCTCGGAATGTCGTTGGCTTTTTCGGCCGCTTGAAGTAGATGGTTCAATTGTGTTTCGGCCTTCCCCAACAATTGTTCAGCATTGGGGACTGTCTCTTTTTTGGTGCAAAAAAACAGCACCAAACATAGCAGGGATATTGTTATAAGTTTGAAATACTTCATGTCTTTGGGAGTATGATTGGTTTTTTTTGGGTAGAACCCCGTTTAATCAAAGTAGGTTCCAGAATTATGGTCTCAGGGTCAAGCGGATTGGGTTTTGCATGGATTTGCTTGATCAGCAGTTCCGTAGCCAATCTCCCCATTTTTTTACCCGATTGATCCACCGTGGTCAAAGACGGATCAATAACTGAGGAAGTTGGTCCATTACTAAAACCGACGATGGCTATTTCATCTGGGATTTTGACCTTTTTTCTTTTTAGGAACTGCATGGCACCCACCGCAGCTACATCATTGGCAGAAAAAATGCCGTCCACTTGAGGCAGAGACTCCAATATTTTCTGGGCTGCATTTGCCCCATCCTCTTCCATCAAATTGGAATCGATGACTAAATCGGGTTGAAATAGAAGGCCATTTTTTTCCAAAGCTTCCTTGTATCCATTGAATCGGTTTTGATAGAGTTTTAAGTCTCTGGGCCCAGCAAGATGCGCAATGTTTCTGCATCCTTGTGAAATAAGGTGGTCTGTGGCATCAAAACTGCCCTGATAATCGTTTAATAGCACATTGTTGTTTCCAGGGATGTCGCAATGTCTATCAAAAAAAACCGTCGGGATACCGTTCTTTCGAGCCAATTCCATATGCTCATAGTCCAGTGTTTCCATGGAAATGGATACAATCATACCATCCACTCTGTTAGCGACCAAGGTTTGTACCAGATTGGTTTCCCTTTCCAACTTTTCCAAGGATTGGCACATGATCACGTTGTAGCCATTTTCAAAGGCAGTTTCTTCAATACCTTCAATGGCAGAGGAGAAGAAAAACCTGGAAATCCGAGGAATGATAACCCCTATGGTATTGGTTTTGTTCTTGCGAAGATTGGATGCCAGAACATTCCGTTGATAGCCCATTTCTTCCGCCTTGGCCAAGATACGTTGCTTGGTCTTTTGGGTGACTCTGGGACTGTTGTTGAGGGCACGGGATACCGTGGAACTATCAATCTTGAGCGCAGCTGCTATATCGTGTATGGTAACATTGTTGGCATGCATAGGGGTAGTGTAATCAACACTGAGGTCTAAATATATGAAAATAATACAATCGATTGTATTTTATTTTTTTACATAACTTTGTTTGATTGATTTCCATAAAAATATAACAGCATGAATACCCAATATGAAAGCCGATATGCCTCTAATCCAGAAACGGTAAAGCAATATGATACTACCAAGCTCAGGGCGGAGTTTCTCGTGGACAACCTGATGCAAAAAGATAAAATCGTCATGACGTATTCCCACTATGATCGCTACATTGTGGGTTCTGCGGTTCCCGGAAAAAGTTTACAATTGGAACCCATAGCTCCATTAAAGGCGGATTATTTTTTGGAACGCAGGGAATTGGGGATTATTAATGTTGGAGGGGCAGGAACGGTTGAAGTGGATGGTGCCCCTTACCATTTGGCACACAAAGATGCACTCTACATAGGGCAAGGAAACAAGCAAATTGTGTTTAAGAGCGATGACCCTGTGCAACCGGCTATGTTCTATTTCAATTCGGCACCGGCTCATACTTCATATCCAACTAAAAAGGTCAACTTGCAAGAGGCCAATGCATTGGAACTCGGAAGCATGGAAACCGCCAACCACAGAATAGTACATCAGATGATCATAGGAGGGGTGGTGGATACATGCCAAATGCAAATGGGAATGACCACTTTGAAATCTGGAAGCGTCTGGAACACAATGCCCGCCCATGTACATGATAGGCGTATGGAAATCTATTTTTACTTGGATGTTCCGGCAGAACAAGCTGTATGTCATTTTATGGGCCAGCCTGAAGAAACAAGACATATCTGGGTGCATAATCATCAAGCGGTGATATCTCCACCCTGGTCCATACATTGCGGCTCGGGGACTTCAAACTATTCTTTTATTTGGGGTATGGCTGGGGAAAATTTGGACTATTCCGATATGGATGTGGCTCCGATTACCGAACTTCGTTGAATCAATCCGTTGACCATGAATAAAATTCTAATTACCCTTTTAAGTGTCGCTTTTCTAAATGCTTGCGCTCCCAAGGATTCTGGTTTCACCTTTGTTGTTGAAAATGACTTGGATATGGATAGAGCATTTGAAACGGTTGAGCTTACCAACGCCTTTTTAAAGGTTGACAATCTGAACAACTACGGCATCCAGGATTTTGAAACGAAAGAAATTTTGGTAACCCAGGGAGTTGATACGGATAAAGATCAGTATGCTGACGTGCTTTTGTTCCAGCCTAAGATTGATGCAAATTCCAAAAGAAAATTTGAATTGATTGAAATTCATCATTCAAAAAGACCCAAGTCCAAATCGGTATGTTTTTCACGTTTTGTTCCTGAACGGATGGACGATTATGCCTGGGAAAACGACAAGGTGGCTTTCCGGGTTTTTGGTCCAAAGGCACAGAAACTGGCTGAAGAGAATCAAGAGGGGGGTACGCTATCCAGCGGAGTGGATGCTTGGTTAAAAAGGGTGGAACGTCCCATCATCAACAAATGGTATCGCAAAGAATTGAACACCGAAGGAAGTTATCATGAGGATGATGGTGAGGGTTTGGACAATTTTCATGTAGGACCAAGCAGAGGGGTAGGAGGATTGGCTGTAAAAAGGGACAGTACATATCATTTTTCCAAGAATTTCACCAACTGGAAACACATTGCATCTGGACCTATCAGAACTAGTTTTTATTTGGAGTACGAGAATTGGGATGCCAAGGGTGTTTTAATCAAGGAATCCAAGATTATTAGTTTGGATAAGGGAAGCAACCTATCCAAATATGAGGTAAGTCTTGATGGAGCGGAATACATTGCTGCTGGGATTACCTTACATGAAAAAGACGGAGTAGTCAATGGAAACAAAGCGCAGGGGTGGCTAAGCTATTGGCAACCCCATGGTGATTCTGCATTGGGTATGGCGATTGTAGCACCTACTTCTGTTTTCAAGGATATGGAATCGTATGAAACAGACCAAACGGATTTGAGCAACGCCTATGCACATCTACAAATGGAGAATGGCAAAGTAATCTACTATGCTGGTTTTGGATGGAAAAAAAGTGGTCAGTTCCAATCCCAAAAAGAATGGGAAGACTATTTGTCCCAGTTCGCCCTAAAACTTTCCAACCCGTTGATAGTTCATTAACCAAATTGATAACCGTGTCCTTTGAATTCGCGAACAGTTTACAATGTATTTATAACAAATAAATGGCTCAAGGTGATTGATTCCTATACCTATGATGAAGTATATTGTTTGCTCAAACTGAAATGGGAATATTTCAGTTAAAAAGAGCGAAGCCAGAAGTCCAATTAAACAACAATCCATGAACTCCATTAAACCAATCTCATCATTTGCCTTATGCACCATGCTACTTCTGTCTTTTGGTAGCTGTAAACACGAAAAGCCAGCACCAAAAGAACAAACTGCGCAGAAACCCAACATCATTGTTATTTACTTGGATGATTTAGGATATGGAGACGTAGGATTCAATGGGTCTACAGAATTACAAACGCCCAATATGGACAAGCTGGCTTCTGGAGGTTTGGTGTTTACCAATGGATATGCCTCATCAGCAACTTGTACACCAAGCAGATATGCGCTGCTAACTGGGGTATACCCTTGGCGTGAGAAGAACGCGAAAATTTTGCCCGGCACAGCCCCCTTGATTATTGGAACTGAACAGATGACCTTGCCCAAAATGCTCAAGGGTGTTGGATACCATACCGGAATAGTTGGGAAATGGCACTTAGGTTTGGGAAGCGGACAGGTAGATTGGAACACTACAGTATCGCCTGGACCCAATGAGGTTGGCTTTGACCACTCCTATATAATGGCGGCAACCCAGGACCGGGTTCCAACCGTTTATATTGAAAATGGTACCGTGGAAGGCCTTGACCCGGATGACCCCATAGAAATTAATTATGCGGAAAATTTTGAAGGGGAACCCACTGGATTGGACAATCCGGAAGAGCTAAAAATGAGATGGCATCACGGTCATAATAATAGTGTGGTCAATGGAATTCCTAGAATTGGGTTTATGAAAGGGGGTAAAAAGGCGCAGTGGCGCGATGAGGATATGGCCGATGTATTTTTAAAAGAAGCCCAAGATTATATCAAAGCACAAAAGGATGCTCCTTTTTTCCTGTATTATGCGCTGCAGCAGCCCCACGTACCAAGAACCCCACATGAACGTTTTGTAGGGAAAACAGGACTGGGACCTAGAGGTGATGTCATTTTTGAAGCGGATTGGTGCATAGGGGAGTTGGTAAAGACCCTGGAAGCAGAGGGAATATTGGAAAACACCATGATTGTTTTTACCAGTGACAATGGACCTGTACTCAATGATGGCTATTATGATGATGCGGTAGAAAAAAATGGGAGTCACACGCCATGGGGACCCTTTAGAGGAGGGAAGTATAGCTTGTTTGAGGCGGGTACGCACGTGCCATTTTTCACCTATTGGAAAGGAACCATTAAGCCGGGAACCTCAAGTGCGTTGGTATGCCAAATGGATTTGCTCTCTTCTTTGGCCACACTTGTGGGTAGTGATGTTGAACTTGAAGATAGTGAGGATTTATTGGCTGCATTTTTGGGAGAGAGCTCACAAGGTAGGGAGGAGCTGGTCATTGAAGCTTCAACCCGAACTGCCCTCCGCAAAGGAGATTGGGTAATGATTCCGCCCTATGGAGGACAAAAAGTGAGCCCCAACGTACAAATAGAATTGGGCAACTCGGATGAATTCCAACTCTACAACTTAAAAGAGGATATTGGGGAAACCCAAAATTTGGCGAAATCCAATCCGGAAAAACTTCAAGAATTGATTGCGGTATTCGAAAGGATTAGGGGCGAAAACATGAATATTGAGCCACTGGAACTCAAATAGGATTTGTTTCCGGGTCTCTTTGAAATCCTGCTTCCATCTTTGAGAGCAATTGCTATTTTCCTGAAAATGAGGAATCCATTTCCGTTTTCCTTCGTGTTCCACGAAAATTTACGAAAAGGTTTTCGAAAAAGTTTCGTAAAAATCGCATCGCTATAAATATCTCATAATCAATTAAGTAAGAACAGAATTCCATTTAGAATAAAGCTTGACTTGTATTCAAATGGAACCATTTTACACAAAAACACCTCCATTTACCCATGGCAATTTCTACATTTGGTTAAACCCAAGCCACTTGTTACATGTATTACTTAGGAATTGATTTAGGAAGTTCTTCCATCAAAGTTGCTTTAGTGGATAGCTCCAAAGGAAAGAGCGTTGGGGTGGTTCAGCAACCCGAAGAAGAGATGTCCATGCATGCCGCCCAAAAGGGATGGGCAGAACAGAAACCAGAGGACTGGTGGTTTCATGTGTGTGAGGGCATTCGTCGAATAAAGAAAAGCCACAATGTTTCCAAAAAGGAGATAATAGGCATTGGCATATCGTACCAAATGCATGGTCTGGTAGTGTTGGATAAGGAAGGTATTCCCCTTCGTAAATCCATTATATGGTGCGATAGTAGAGCTGTGGAAATTGGCAACCAAACCTATGAAGCCATTGGAATGGAAAAGTGTGATACGCATCTGTTGAATTCCCCAGCAAATTTTACCTCTTCCAAATTGCGATGGGTCCAAGACAACGAGAAGGAGATCTATGATAACATAGATAAGTTCATGTTGCCGGGAGATTATTTGGCCTATCGGTTTTCCAACGAAATAAATACAACCATTTCCGGATTATCCGAAGGTATTTTTTGGGATTTCAAACAAGATGAAATCTCACAGGACATTTTGGATTATCATAATTTCTCCCAAGCCCTTGTCCCGGAAATAGTGGAAACTTTTGGCGTTCAAAGCAAAGTATCTGCAAAAGGAGCTGAGGAAAGCGGGTTATTGGAAGGAACTCCTATCATGTACAGAGCTGGGGATCAGCCAAACAACGCATTGTCATTAAATGTGTTTCACCCGGGGGAAGTAGCGGCAACTGGAGGAACTTCTGGGGTGGTATACGCGGTAACCGACAATCTTTCTGTTAAGGAAAGCTCCAGGGTCAACAACTTTGCCCATGTAAATTACAAAAAAGGTGAAGTCCAAAATATAGGCAAACTACTCTGCATCAATGGAGCTGGAATCCAGTACCGTTGGTTGCTCAACAACTTGGCGGTTTCGTCCTATGAGGAAATGAACAATTTGGCAGCCGGAGTGGAAATAGGTTCAGATGGACTTTGTATTGTTCCCTTTGGCAATGGGGCCGAACGCATGCTGATGAACCAAGATGTGGGAACCCGCATCCTGAACTTGGATCTCAACCGTCACACCAAAGCACATATGTGTCGAGCAGCCTTGGAAGGGATTGCTTTTTCCTTTGTGTATGGTATGGAAATCATGAAATCTGATGGCATTGACCCCAAGGTAATCAAAGCGGGTAACGACAACCTTTTCCGATCGGATATCTTTTCAAATACCATTGCAACATTAATTCAACAAGAAATAGAAATATACAATACCACAGGAGCCATTGGGGCGGCCAGGGCCTGTGCGATTGCAGAACAAGGGTATGATGGTTTTTCGGCCTTTATGCGAAACGATCACGTAATGACCTACATGCCCTTCGAGGATAGGGAATCGTATCAAACCGCATATCATAACTGGAAAAAAGAATTGGAACTAATCATTAAAAAATAAGATAAAATGGGACTTATAGGAGACAAAGAATACTTTAAAGGAATTGGCGAGATTACATATGAAGGCAAGGAATCGGACAACCCTTTGGCCTTCAAATTTTATAATCCGGAGCAGGTAGTTGCAGGCAAGACCATGCGGAAACACTTTAAGTTCGCCATGGCGTATTGGCATACCCTCTGTGGAACGGGAGGAGACCCATTTGGTCCAGGTACCAAACAGTTTCCATGGGCTACAAGTTCTGACGCAGTGCAAGCTGCAAAGGAAAAAGCAGATGCCGCATTTGAGTTTATAACCAAAATGGGCTTTGATTACTACTGCTTCCACGATTTTGATTTGGTGGATGAGGCTTCTACTTTGGCCGAATCGGAAAAAAGGATCCAAGCAATTGTGGACTACTTGAAGCAAAAGCAGGACGCCTCGGGTGCCAAGCTCTTATGGGGAACCTCCAACTGTTTTTCCAATCCAAGATATATGAACGGGGCAGCCTCCAATCCCAATTTTGATGTGGTGGCCAGGGCAGGTGCCCAAGTAAAGATTGCCTTGGATGCCACTATGGCGTTGGAAGGTGAAAACTATGTATTCTGGGGAGGCAGGGAAGGTTATATGTCCTTGTTGAATACCAACATGAAGTTGGAACAGGACAACATCGGGAGGTTCTTGAATTTGGCCAGGGATTATGCACGAAGCCAAGGGTTCAAAGGAACGTTTTTCATTGAACCAAAGCCTATGGAGCCTACCAAACATCAATACGATTTTGATGCCGCTACCTCCATCAACACCATACGGGAATATGGGCTGGAGAACGATTTTAAATTGAACATAGAGGTAAACCACGCTACCTTGGCACAGCACACCTTCCAACATGAATTGCAAGTGGCGGCCAATGCCGGAATGTTGGGTAGTATTGATGCCAATCGTGGTGATTATCAAAACGGATGGGACACCGACCAATTTCCAAATAACGTTTTGGAAACCACGGAGGCTATGTTGGTCTTCCTAAAATCTGGCGGACTGCAAGGAGGAGGAATCAACTTTGATGCCAAGACCCGAAGAAACTCCACGGATCTGGAAGACATCTTCCTAGCACATATTGGTGGTGCAGATACCTTTGCCAGAGCCTTGTTGTTAGCCGATGAAGTACTGCAAAAATCTCCTTACGAATCCTTGTTGGATAAGCGCTACAGCTCTTTCCAATCGGGCAAGGGTGCAGATTATGTGGCTGGAAAACTATCCTTGAGCGATCTATATGACTATGCTGGTACCAAGGGTGAACCCGAACAAATTAGTGGCAAGCAGGAATTATATGAAAACATTTTGAACCAATACAGCTAAAAAAAACAACTATATGGAATCAATATTGGAAACAGCGGACTGGTGGGTCCTTGGAGGATACCTCGCGGCCTTGATTGCAGTGGCCGTTTGGGTCGTACTTCAAAAGAACAAAAACACTGAGGATTACTTTTTAGCCGGTAGAAATGTGGGCTGGTTTGTAATCGGAGCCTCAATTTTTGCATCCAATATTGGTTCTGAACATGTTGTGGGTTTGGCGGGAACAGGAGCTGAGTCCGGGATGCCCATGGCACACTACGAGCTGCATGCATGGATTGTGTTGTTACTAGGTTGGCTATTCCTTCCGTTCTATTTTAGAAGCAGGGCCTTTACCATGCCTGAATTCCTCGAAAAGCGATTTGATAGCCGTTCCCGTTGGTTTTTATCAGTTTTTTCCTTGGTGGGATACGTGATTACCAAGGTGTCGGTGACTATTTATGCGGGGGGAATCGTTGTTTCCGAATTATTGGGAATCCCATTTTGGTACGGAGCCATTGGCATTGTGATTTTTACAGGAGCCTATACCATTATTGGTGGAATGAAGGCCGTAATATATACGGAAACGCTCCAAACGGTAATTTTGATTGCAGGTTCCTTGATCATCACTTATTTGGGCCTTCAACAAGTTGGAGGATGGGAACAACTCCGTGAAGCAGCAGGCAGTCAACATTTTAATATGTGGCGACCTATATCTGACCCTGATTTTCCATGGACTGGGATGCTGATTGGAGGAACCATTGTTGGGGTATGGTATTGGTGTACAGATCAATACATTGTTCAGCGTACCCTAGCGGCCAACAATATTAAAATTGGTCGACGGGGAGCCATCTTTGGCGCCTATTTGAAGCTACTTCCTATTTTCATTTTCTTGATTCCTGGTATTATAGCTTTTGCACTGGCCCAGCAGGGTGTATTGACCTATGAAAAAAGTGATGAGGTATTTCCGGTACTGGTCAAGACTTTGTTGCCAGTAGGGTTAAAAGGTTTGGTAGCGGGAGGTCTTATGGCGGCTTTGATGAGTTCACTGGCATCCGTCTTTAACTCTTGCTCAACGATCTTCACAATAGATATCTATAAAAAACTAAAACCCCTGACCGAGGAGAAAAAGCTACTCCGTATTGGAAAAATAGCAACATCCATTGTGGTGATATTGGGTATCATTTGGATTCCCATCATGGACAAAATAGGCGGAGGTGTTCTATATCAGTACCTCCAGAGTGTTCAGTCGTACATAGCACCACCCATAACAGCGGTTTTTCTATTGGGAATTATTTGGAAAAGGGTGAATTCACAAGCGGCCATAGTTACCCTTTTTAGTGGGTTGGTCATAGCCGCCTTGCGTATCATGGCAGAAATCTATCAAGCTGATTTATCTGGAGCTTTGCTCACTTTTGCTACCATAAACTTTGCCCATATGGCCATTTTTATGTTCATTTTTTCCGTGGTGGTATGCATTGCGGTCAGCCTTGGGACCAATCCGCCCAACTACGCAACCATTAGTGGACTATCGTTGGGGACTTTAACTGAGGAGGATAGAAGGCTGAACAAAGAAAGTATTTCCACCATTGACATCGTACTTTCGGTACTTTTGATCGTTGTGGTGATAAGCGTTTTGTCCTATTTTGTGGGTTAAATGATATAACCCTTGCTTGTTGGGGATAATTCGATTTTTGAGGATACGGTTTATCATTTTGGAATGAGCCTATGAAAAAAATAACCTTAAAAGATATAGCAGCCCATTTTGGGGTTTCCGTTTCCACGGTTTCCAAGGCTATTAATGATAGCCATGAAATAAGCAACGACCTTAAACAAAGAATCCAGGAATTTGCCAAGGAACACCATTACAGACCCAACCATGTAGCATTGAGCCTTTTAAAAAAGAGCACCAAGACCATTGGGGTCATTGTTCCCAATATTTTGAATTATTTTTTCACCCAGGTCTTTTATGGGATTGAGCAAACGGCCAATGCCCGCGGGTATGGCATCATTAGTTGTATTTCGGATGAATCGTACCTGAAAGAATGTCAGACAGTGGATTTGCTAAGTTCGGGAACGGCTGATGGTATCATTATGTCACTTTCTGAAGAAACACAAGCAAAAGGCAATGTGGAACATCTTCAAGACCTCATTGAAAATCAAATTCCCATGGTCATGTTCGATAGGGTTTCAGATGATTTGGATTGTGATAAAATCGTAGTTGATGATTTTGAAGCGGGATACAAGACAACTCAACATTTACTGGGGACGGGGTGCCAAAAAATAGCCATTGTCTCTTCCATCTATAATTCCAGCGTTGGGAAGCTACGGGTGGAAGGCTATAAAAAGGCGCTTCAGGAAAATGGAAAGGACTTCGATGAAAAATGTGTAGTAAAAGTGGGAAGGAACGATGATTTGGAACTTCTCATCTCCCTGCTCATTGCGGATAAGGAAATTGATGGCATCATAGCCTTGGATGAAATGACCGCGGTGGACACTTTGAATATTCTTAAAATGAAAGGTGTGGACGTACCTGATCAAATATCGATTGTAGGGTTCACCAATGGACGTTTGTCCAAATACGTTTCCCCTGCACTTAGTATGGTGAGTCAACATGGAAAATACATTGGTGAATTGGCCGCAAACATTCTGATTGATAGAATTGAATACAAGGGAGAAATGCCTTTTACTACCAAGCTTGTGAAAACCACGCTTATTGAGCGGGAATCTACCAAAAAACTGGGAGCCAAATCCAGTACAGTTGGGATAGACCATTCTTGACCATAAAATGGTCTTATCTGGAACTTTGGGATGTGTTTGGGTTAAATAATCATTATAAAACCCAAGTCTATTGGTAAGCTGACCATTTTTTATTTCCTTCGGGACTAATTTAATCGAGATGACACTTTTTGTTGATATGGATGAGGTGTTGGCCGACACCTATTTGGCCCATTTGGAATTGTACGAACAGGATTATGGAATAAAACTAAACCCTGAAGATTATCAAGGTAAGGAGGCTTGGGAGAGTGTTCCAAAGGAGCATTCCGCATACATGAAAGGACATGCCTGGGAAAAGGGCTTTTTCAGGGATTTGAAGCTTATCGAGGGAAGCCAGAAAGTCATGTCCGAACTGGACAAGAAATACGAGCTCTATATAGCTTCCGCAGCCATGCAATTTCCTGAATCCCTAAAAGAGAAATCGGATTGGTTGGATGAGTTCTTCCCCTTTATCCCATGGCAACGAAGAATATTGTGCGGACACAAGTACATTCTAAAGGGAGACATTCTCATTGATGATAGGGCTTATAATTTGGAGAACTTCGAGGGACGCTCCATTATGTTTAGCTCTCCCCATAATATAAATACCAATGGTTTTGAAAGAGCAAACAATTGGGAGGAAATCGCAGCCAAACTTTTGTAACTTGGGGCATGCAAATGCCTAGACTTTGGTGCAAGCTTCTTGCTATGTGCAGTTTCTTTCTGCTTCAAGCCTGTTCCGCACAGACACAGATTATTGAGGATAATGTGGAAACGGTTACTCGAGAGAACCTTAGCTACTATCTGTACTATCCCCAAGATTATGAAACCGATGGTGATAAGAGTTTCGGTTTATTGCTGTTTTTGCATGGGGGAGGAGAAGCAGGAGGTAATTTGGAGGAAGTCAAGGAAAATGGCCCGCCCAAACTTTTGGTTGAAGGCAAGCAGTTTCCATTTTTGGTCTTGGCTCCCCAAAATCCTCATAAAAAGAAATGGTGGAACGCCGAGGCTGTCAAACAACTTTTGGATTCCGTAGTGGCCACCAACAATGTAGATGTGAACAAAATCTACCTAACAGGTTTGAGTCGTGGTGGAAGCGCAGCCTGGGAATTGGCAACCCAATATCCAAACACTTTTGCAGCCATGGCCGTGGTCTGTGGAATGACCCCATTGCCCTACGCGCATTGGATAGATAAGAACATGCCTATTTGGGTCTTCCATGGCGAGGATGACAAGGTGATATCCGTGGAAGAATCCGATAAAATGGTGGAAAAGCTGCGGAAAATGAATTACAAGGTGAGATATACCCGATATGGAAATGTTGGACATAATTCATGGGAACGGGCCTATACCACAGATTCCTTATATACCTGGTTTGCCAATCAAAAACGAATAAGATGAAAAAACTTTTGCTTATAACCTTGGTTTTGCTCGCCGCCTGTAAAGAGGTCAAAGAAAAACCAGAGGAAGCTAACACCACTAATGCACAAACTGTCCAACAGGAAATAAAGGACACGATAATTCAGGTTCCAAAACGTGTTTTTAAATCTTTTGAGGGGTTGGCGGATACCACCTTTGTACGATTGGCCGATTTTAGTGATGATTTTGCATATGATATGAGGTATGCAACGGAGAACAACTTTTTAAAGGCCAAGGTGTACGACTGCGCGGAATGTTACACACGAGTAAAGACAGCTAAAGCGCTTATTACAGCAAATAAGGATTTCCTGGCAAAAGGAGTAAAAATCAAGTTTTTTGATTGCTACCGTCCCAATAGTGTCCAGTATAAAATGTGGGAAATTGTGCCCAATCCGCAATATGTTGCTGATCCGGTGAAAGGATCCATCCATAATAAAGGAGGTGCCGTGGATATCACCTTGGTGGATATGGAGGGGGAAGAATTGGATATGGGAACCGATTTCGATTTTTTTGGGAAACGCGCTTACCACGATAATATGGATTTACCCCAAAACATCTTGGACAACAGGAAATTGTTGAAGGAGACTATGGAGGCCCATGGTTTTTGGTCCATCCGAACAGAGTGGTGGCACTATAACCTATCTGCAGGTTCAAATGATAAGGTGGCTAACTTTAAATGGGATTGTGATTAAAACCAAAAAGAATATGAATAGATACCACCTCTTTCTTGTTTTCATGCTACTGTTTATGCATGGCCTATTTGGGCAAGATACAATTATGAATCTGTGGCCTAAAAGTGTACCCAATCAGCTAGACATAGGGGAAAAGGAGGTGGATACTTTGGAAAATATTCGTTGGATACGCTATGTACAACAACCATCCATAGAGGTGTATCTGCCAAGTCTTCCAAACAATACAGGGAAAGCCATTTTGTTATTTCCGGGTGGAGGTTACCAAGGATTGGCGTACAACTGGGAAGGAGTGGATTTTGCCAAGGCATTTAATGCGCAGGGAATTGCGGGTATTGTAGTTAAGTATCGTTTGCCCAATTCCAAAACCATAGTTAAAAACAGGCACGAAGTGCCCTTGCAAGATGCCCAAAGGGCCATTAGATTGGTAAGAAAGATGGCACCAAAATGGAACCTTGACCCCAACAAGATTGTAATCATGGGCTTTTCTGCTGGCGGCCATTTAGCCTCAACCTTGAGCGTTCATTATGATGAGAAGGTCTATGAAAAACAGGATGAGGCGGACGATCTTGGGGCTAGACCCAATTTTATGGCATTGATTTACCCAGTGATCACTATGGACGATAAGATAACCCATCGAGGGTCTAGAGAAGCTTTGTTAGGCGACCAAGGGTCAGATGAACTTATGAAGCGTTTTTCCAACGAGCTGCATGTGAACGCCGATACTCCGCCAACATTTTTATTGCATGCTACGGATGATGAGGCCGTAGTGGTTGAAAATAGTCTTAGGTTTTATAGCTCCCTCAAGGACCATAAGGTGCCGGTAACCATGCATATTTATCCTTCAGGCGGACATGGTTTTGCGCTGGGACTGAACCATACTTTATTGAACGGTTGGCTCAATAGATTTTTTGAATGGTTGGCTTCTATGGATTAGGTATCAGCTTTCGCCTTACGCTTTTAAAATTGCATTCAATTACACTTTTTTGACACGATAACAATTCGCTTGTTGTCCTTATCCGTGGTAAAGAACAGATAAGTTTCCCCGCCATCCTTGATCTTGTGCTTTTTACGCAGTTCGGAAACGGAGAGGGGAAAGTTGCGGGTACTTACGTTGGCTTTGGAGTTTAATAAGGATTTCATTCCATTTTTGGAATAGGGTAGGACTTCTACAGTTTTAAAAGCTCTACCCGGAAAATTCAAGCGCTTTTCCGAAGTGTACAAATGGGAATGTTGATGCAGTTTCTGAACCCCAAAGGATTTGCCAATGGATTTGAATCCGCCTGATTTTAAAATGGCAGCATTGGGTTCATAAAGATAGTTTTGGGGTTTGTCCAATTGAACGCTTATCCGTTGTTCGTCCTGTAGGTCAAAATCGAAACAAACTTGTTGGTCTTGAAATAGGTTGGCTGTTTTTATCCTGACTTCTCCAACATAGCCGTGTTCCAAAACATATAAAAGTTCCTTTACCTCATTTTGAACTGCAACTACGTGGATCTCTTTTACGAAATTGAGTTCTTGGATGCCCTGTTTTATATCCAAAAGGGGAGAGGTTTTGATCAAGATTCGGGATGCTTTTTCAAAAAGTGATGGAAGATGTTTTGGTAAATTGGGCAAACAATCCTCAAGCAAAAACACCTTTCCTTTTTTGTCATTCCTTCTGGAGGGGTCTACAAAAATCCAATCAAAAGTATGTTCGGTTGTTTTCAGAAATTCCAATCCATCACCAGGAATGCAGGTGATGTTTTTTCTATCTAAAACCTTAAAATTATGCTCCGTAATTTGACTCAAATTTGAGTCCATTTCACAATAAAAAACCGCCTCAAAATGGGATGAAAAAAAGTAGCTGTCCACGCCAAATCCTCCAGTAAGATCCAACAGTTTTTTTCCTTGTATCAAACTTGCTTTGTAACCTGCGGTCTGCTCAGAACTTGTTTGTTCAATATGCAGTTTGGGAGGGTAGTAAATGGTTGGTGTTTGGAACCAGGTTGGTAGTTTTTCGCTACATTTTTTTTTGGCTTCCATCTGGATTACGAGCTCTTTTTGCGAAATGCCCTCAAAAAGCGGTTTCTTAAGCAAAACTGACATGATGTCAGTATTCCAATTATTTTCTATAAAGTTTTGAACACCAGTATTTAATATCAATTTATTCAAACTGATACTATAAATTTTTTGTTAGCTTTTTCACGACCTCGTTTTCTGCTAAAAACTCCTTTAAAATCACCTTAATTGCGGTATATCCGGGTACGGCAACCACCATTCCAACGACTCCAAAAAGTAAACCGGCAATGATGATCACCAAGAAGATTTCTAAAGGATGGGACTTCACGCTGGTGGAAAAAATAAAGGGCTGGGAAAAGAAATTATCGATCAATTGACCGATCACCAAACCAATCAAAACGTACATGGCTTTGGGAAGAATTACAGTGCTGAAATCTGCACCCAAAAAACTGGTCATGGTCAGGGTGATCATGATGGCACCGCCAATGATTGGACCGATGTATGGAATGATGTTGAAAAGGGCACAAAGAAATGCAATCACGATGGCATTTTCCACCCCTACAATTAACAAGGCTATGGTATAAATTACAAAGAGGATGAACAATTGTAACAAGATTCCCGCAAAGTATCTGGACAACAAATTATTGATTTTGTCAACGGACTTTACCAAGTTGTTTTCCTTGTCATCGGGGACAAAAGTGAGCATCCCATTTTGAAAAAGTTTGCTGTCCTTCAAAAAGAAAAAAGAGATGAACAGCACCGAGAAAAGACCAATACTAAAACTGCTCAAGGCATTCATGAAGGAGTTAAGAAAGTTGGGAATAAAGCCAAGATCCAATCCCTCCAGAACATTCTTCTCCAAATCAGAGTCCTCTATCAAATGGCTTACACTGTCTGTAGTTGCCCCAAAATATTCCAGAATCTGAAGGTATAGGGTATTGACGTCTGCTTTTAACGAATCAATATCCAATAGGGAAAGATTTCTACTCTGCTCGTTGATCAGTGGGATAAACAAGGCCAGAATGCCCAAAAAAATAGCCAACATAAATACCATGGTTGCAATCACGGCCAGGGTATTTGGGAATTTGAGTTTTCTTCTGAGGAACAGAACAATGGGTCTTCCCAACAAGGCAATAACTGCGGCTATGGCCAAGTACGCCAGAACAGACTGGATTTTATACAGCAAATAGCCAATAAGCACTACACCTACTATGATGGCTACCGCCCTCAAAATTCCGTTGGCAATGGTTTTGGATCTCATGGTTTAACTTTTAAATGCGTATTCCACAATATTGGCTCCCATTTGCAGGGCTTTCAATCTAACTTCTTCTGGATCGTTATGCACGGAAGGGTCTTCCCATCCATCCCCTAGATCACTTTCAAAAGTGAATAGCAGGAGTAGGCGACCTTGGTCAAAAATTCCCAGCGCCTGGGGCCGTTTGCCATCATGCTCATGAATCTTGGGCAAACCATTGGGAAATTTGTATTGTTGATTGAAAATGGGATGGTCCGCCCCCAATTCCTCCAGTTGTTTTTCGGGAAAGACTTTTTCCAGTTGACTTACCAGATAAGGCTCCATGCCGTAGTTGTCATCCACATGAAGGAAACCGCCAGCAAGTAGATACGTTCTTAGGTTTAGCGCTTCTTCATCAGTGAAAAAAACATTCCCGTGGCCAGTCATGTGTAAATATGGATATCTAAAAATGGATATACTACCAGCCTCCACGGTTTGTGGTTCGGGATTGATTTTCGTTCCGATATTGGCATTGCAAAAGGCTATCAGATTGGGTAGTGCCGTGGGGTTGGAATACCAATCCCCTCCACCTCCGTATTTGAGTACGGCTACTTCTTGTGCATGACCCAAGGTCATCACAAAAAAAGTTAAAAAGAGCAAGCGTGTCGTAAGTAGTTTCATGAACCTCCGATTAACCAATGAATCAAATGTACAGTATTCATGATTAAAAAAATCATAATTTCTTCCATGGCACTTTTTGGGATGTCTTTGGCCATCTTATACAAGGCGGATAAGACTGAGGTTCTGCCCAGTCCACCTATGGAGGTTGAAAACATGGCCAATGAACCCATTGTGGTCTTGGAACTGTTTACCTCCCAGGGATGTTCCAGTTGCCCACCCGCCGACCGGCTTTTGGACAAGGTGAAAAACCAATTCCCCGATGAGGTTTTTGCACTTTCGTATCATGTGGATTATTGGAATTACATTGGTTGGGAAGACCCTTTTAGTAAATCGGGATACAGCAAAAAGCAGGGACAATACAATTTGAAGTTCAGAAACCGTAGCAACTATACGCCGCAGCTTGTAGTTAATGGAAAAGACCACTTTGTGGGATCCAATTCCTCAAAATTATATGCAAGCATCAACACCTATACCACAGAAAACCCAGCAAATACAATTCAACTTAGCAATGTTCAGCGTACATCTTCCGAAGTAAAGTTTGATTATACTTTATTTGGGAATTTGGAAGGGAGACAAGTAAGGTTTGTTTTGGTCTTGGATGAGCGCACAACCCAAGTCAAACGGGGAGAAAACCGAAACAGATCACTCAAGAACAGCAATATTGTGGTTGCCGAAAAGTACATCATTTCACCTGAGAGAAATGGGAACGCTTACCTACCCATCCCAAGTTTGGTTTCCCCAAATGATAATATTACAGTGATGGCCCTGGTGGAAACGGAGAATTTGGATATTGTTGGGGCGACCAAAAAGGCCTTACGCTAACTATTGATCATAACAACGGTGGTGCAAGCGACTATTGCTGCAGTTTCCGTTCGTAGCCTATTGTTCCCAAGAGAAACTGGAACAAAACCTTTTTTCAACGACAATTGAATCTCCGCTGTTGAAAAATCCCCTTCGGGTCCAATAAGAATAGTTACATCCTTATCTGCGGCTGCCATTCTCTTTAACTCCATTTTTTCCCCTTCATCGCAATGGGCAATAAATTTTAGCCCTTCCACTTGCTGCTCCATAAACTGTTTGTATGAAATGGGAGGATTTAGCTTAGGTAAAAAGGTCTGCAAGGATTGTTTCATGGCCGATTGCAGCACCCGCTCCATCCGATCTTGTTTAATAATCTTGCGCTCGGACCGTTCGCATATGATTGGAGTAATCTCGTCCACTCCAATTTCAGTGGCCTTTTCCAAAAACCATTCATAGCGGTCGTTCATTTTGGTGGGGGCTACAGCCAGATGCAAATGATAGCGCTTGGGAATGCTCTTCTTTTCCGATACGATCTGTGCTTTACACTTTCTGGGATCTGCAATCAAGATTTCAGCTTCGAACAAATAGCCCATCCCATTGGTGATATGAAGAATGTCTCCCTCTTTCTTCCGAAGTACTTTGGCGATGTGCTTGCTCTCTTCGGGGTTAAAAAAGAACTGTTTAAAACTATTGTCCAACGAAGGATTGTAGAAGAGCTGCATAAATTACAATTTACCTTTGGCGTGTTCCAATCCTAGCTCGATCCAACCTTGAAGTTGTTCCTCTGTTTTGAATCCTTCTGGGGAAACAAAGATAAATTCCTTCATGGGTTTACCTGTAAAGTCCATGGGTCGTACAAAATCTTGCTGCAACACCGCCTCCATTTTTTCGGAGATTACCCGAACCATCAAATCATCCTTAACGGGCCCAACGGTCATCTTTCCTCCATATAAAAATGCGATGCCCCCAAACATTTTCTTTTCGGTAAAGGGTTCTGGAAACAATTTTACTGCTGCTCTAATCCGCTCAGCAAGTTCTTCATTATAAGCCATGGGTTAAAGTTAATGGTTATGTGTGGAAAGTTGAATGTCGGATGTCCAATGTTAAGTTCTAAATTTTAAATGCTCAATGGATTTCCAATTCAACATTTAAAACTTAAAATTGAACATTAGCTTCCGATTGCGTAACGCGCCTTGGCTGCTACACTTAGGTCTGTGCACTTACCCTCTAAGAATTTAAGATAGCCCACAATCCCGATCATGGCCGCGTTATCCGTACAGTAGGCAAATTTGGGAATATAGGTTTGCCAGCCCATGGTTGCTTCCGCTTCCTTCAATCGAGCCCTAATACCTGAATTAGCGGCAACCCCACCTCCAATGGCAACCTGTTTTATCCCGGTTTGTTTTACAGCCAGTTTTAGTTTGTCCATCAAGATTTCCAAGATGGTATGCTGAACGGATGCACAAATGTCTTTTATGTTTTCCTTGACAAAGTCTGGATTTTTCTGTGTTTCCCGTTGCAAGAAGTAGAGAATACTCGTTTTTAATCCACTAAAGCTGAAGTTGAGACCGTCCACCTTGGGTTTTGGGAAGGGATATGCCATGGGATTTCCTTCACGAGAATATTTATCCACTAAGGGGCCTCCAGGGTAGGGCAGTCCCATGAGCTTGGCACTTTTGTCAAAAGCCTCCCCAACGGCATCATCCAGGGTTTCGCCCAAAACTTTCATATCAAAATAATCGTTGACCTGAACAATTTGGGTGTGTCCACCGCTAATGGTCATTCCCAAAAACGGAAATTCTGGTCTTTGGGTGTCCTCATCGTCAATAAAATGCGCCAAAATATGGGCTTCCATGTGGTTGACCTCGATCAAGGGAATATCCAGTCCCAGAGCCAATGATTTGGCAAAGGAAGTGCCCACCAATAGGGATCCCATAAGTCCTGGTCCGCGGGTAAATGCTATGGCGGATAGTTGTTTTTTGTCGATATTTGCCTTGGCCAAGGCCTGATGGACCACAGGAACAATATTTTGCTGGTGTGCCCTGGAAGCCAATTCTGGGACAACACCTCCATATTGCCTGTGGATCTCTTGCGTTGCCACCACATTACTGAGCACCTCGGTATTGCAAAGTACGGCCGCCGAAGTATCGTCACAAGAAGATTCTATGGCAAGGATGTATTTTTTTTCTGTAGTCACGAATTTTGGAACAAAAATTGGTCGAGCAAAGGTAAAACATAAAGCCCTATCAAAAAATTAAGGAAAATACTGTTGCGCTTGGTATTGGCAATTCTGCTGATCATGGTTTTGGGCTCCTTGGTTTTGTCCATTCCCGCAGTACAGACCCGCATGGCCAAATATGCCACGGAATCCCTCAACGCTGAGTTTGGTACCAACATCAACATTGATCGGGTAAGTCTTTCACTTTTTAGTCTCAATACGGGAATTAAGGGCATCTATGTGGAAGATTACAAGAAAGATACTTTGGCCTACATTGAAAAACTCACCACCTCCATTCTGAATCTTAGGAACATGGCGAATGGCAAAATGGAATTTGGTGACATTGCTGTTGATGGATTGTTCTTCAATCTAAAGACGTATGAAGGGGAAAGGGATACCAATCTAGATGTTTTTGTAGCAAAACTGGATGACGGACAGCCACGGGCGCCCGGTACACCGCCATTCTTTATGGCTTCGGATGAAATAGAAATTGCCGAGGGGAGATTCAGGTTGACTGATGAAAATGTAGAAAAACAAGTGGTCCTGGATTTTGTGGACTTGGAAGTCAAAGCAAAGGACTTTCAAATTCTTGGACCTGATGTGACCTTGCATATCGAAGAGTTGTCTTTACTGAGTAAAAGAGGAGTGCGTTTGGAAAATTTGGCAACGGAATTTACCTATACCAAGGAATATATGCGCTTTGAATCGCTCAACATTCGCACTAAAGAATCAGAACTGAAAGGACAGCTGGTTTTTGAATACGACCGTGAAGATTTTAAGGAATTCTTGGACAAAGTCAACATAAAGGCCCAGTTTACAGAGTCCACTGTATCGCTGAATGACGTCAATAGCTTTTATAACGAATTTGGAAAGGATAGATCTGTTACATTTTCTGGTGACTTTGGCGGGGTATTGAATGCCCTGTCCGTGAACAATCTCTTTCTGGAATCCGGTCGAACGGGAATCAGGGGCGATTTTCAATTCAACAATATGTTCAGCAAGGATGCACCTTTCGTGATGCAGGCGGAGATGAAAAATTTGACCTCGAGTTACTATCAATTAAGGGCTATTTTGCCCAATATTTTGGGAAAGACCATACCTCCACCCTTGCGAAAATTGGGTCAGTTTACCATTCGGGGAGATGCTGAGGTCACCGAAACCTCCTTAGATGTTCAGGTGAATCTGAATACGGCTATAGGAAGCAGTTATGCCGACCTTCAAATGACCAACATACAGACCAATGAAAATGCATCCTATATTGGGTTTATTTCCTTGATTGATTTTGATCTGGGAAATTTTGTGGAGGAAGAGCAATTGGGCTTGACTTCCATGGACGTAAATGTGGAGGGTAAAGGTTTGATTTCCGAATACCTGAATACCGAAATCATTGGGCAGGTATACAAGTTGGATTACAATGACTATATGTATACCAACATAAGGGTTTCCGGAATTTTGAAGGAGCAACTTTTTGATGGATCTCTGGTCAGTAACGACCAAAATGTGAAATTTACCTTTGAGGGTTTGGCCGATTTTGCGGAAGACGAAAACCAATTCAACTTCATAGCCTCGGTAGACCACGCAGACCTCAAGAAAATGAATTTTATTCAGGACAGCGTATCTGTATTTAAGGGGGACCTTAATATGAACGTTGCCGGAAGCACTTTGGATAATATTGTTGGACAGGTTCGTTTCTCCAACACCGTATATCAGAACAAGAATGAAACCTACTACTTTGACGATTTTGCGGTTACCTCTTCTTTTGATGCAGATACCATACGAACGGTGGAAATTAATTCCCCGGACATCATTACAGGCTATGTAAAAGGGAAATTTAAGGTGGAGGAACTGGGCAGATTGGTGCAGAATTCCATCGGGAGTATCTATACCAACTATAAACCCTTTGAAATATCAGAAGGACAACATCTCAGTTTCAATTTTAAGATCTACAATAAGATTGTGGATGTCTTTTTCCCTGAGGTGGCCTTTGACCCCAATACCTTTATACGGGGCAATATAGTTTCTGATGAAGGGGACTTTAAGCTCACTTTTAAATCCCCCAGCATAAAGGCCTACGGAAATGAACTGGATGATATTGAGCTGAAGATAGACAATAAGAACCCCTTGTTCAACACCTTTGTTTCTGTCGCCGACATGTCTACCATTTACTATGACGTCAAGGATTTTAATCTGATCAACACCACCCTTAAGGACACCTTATTCTTTAGAACCGAGTTCAAGGGGGGGAGGGGTTATGATGACAGTTACAAGCTCAACTTTTACCACACCTTTAATCAGCAGAACAAATCTGTTATAGGATTGAAGACATCGGACATTAACTTTAAGGGCAATACTTGGGTTTTAAATAAGGACGGGGATAACAAGAACAAGGTCATCCTGAATAAAACCCTGGACAGTATCCGTATTGAGGATGTGGTGATGGACAATAACAACAGGGAACAGATCAGGTTAAGGGGTGAACTGGCAGATTCCACCTATAAAGACCTGGATCTTCAGTTTAAAATTGTTTCCTTGAACAAGATTACCCCAGACATTGATAGTTTAAAGTTGGATGGCTCCGTTGACGGATTCCTGAATATACTTCAGAAAGATGGGAACTATTTGCCCACTTCCAGTCTTAATGTGAGAGATTTTAGCGTGAACGATATGCGCATGGGAGACTTGGAGATAGGTATTTTCGGTAACAATGACCTTACCCAGTTTGGGGTGAATTCCTGGCTGATTGATAACGGCAAGGAAGTGATGAGCGTAAACGGGAAGGTGTTCAATCGCAATAATCAACAAGAGCTTAACCTATTTGCCAATTTCACGGGCTTCCAATTGGAACCGTTTAGCCCATTGGGAGATGGGGTTATTTCCAACATTCGGGGAAGATTGGATGGCAATACCAGAATTGTGGGGAATTTGGACAATCCTTCCATTAATGGGATTCTCAGTTTGAATGATGCAGGCTTGGGGATACCCTATCTAAATGTGGATTACAATTTTGCACCCTATTCGCGCGTCCGCCTTTTTGACCAAACCTTTTACTTTGAACAGGTAAGACTTTCAGACGTGGTGGAAGGCACCGAAGCTACTTTGGACGGCACCATAAACCATACAGCTTTTGGGGATTGGTCCTTGGATTTGGATGTGGATACCAATAACGATCGTTTCATGATTCTCAATACGGATTTTGATGAAGAGGCGCTATACTACGGAACCGGTTTTATAAATGGAACGGGAAGTATTTATGGTTCCACGGATGCATTGACCATTGCCGTGGACGCTACAACGGCAAGAGGAACCTCATTAAAAATACCATTGAGCGACGTAACCACGGTAGGGGATTACTCCTTTATCAACTTTGTGGAAAAGGGTAGCGCGGAAGCTTTTAAGGAAGAGCGGACCCTGGAAGATTATCAAGGTTTGGAAATGGCCTTTGACCTGGCTGTGACACCGGATGCAGAGGTAGAGATTGTGGTGGATCAAAACACGGGTAGCTCGCTTAAGGGAACAGGGGAAGGAATTCTGTTGATTGAGATCAATACCAACGGTAAGTTCAATATGTATGGGGAATTTGTGGCAGTTACCGGAGAATACAACTTTAAGTATGGTGGGGTAATAGATAAAAAATTCCAGGTACGACCGGGGGGAACCATTCTATGGGAGCGAGATCCCTTGGAGGCCCAATTGGATTTGGAAGCTGTATACAGGCTCAATGCCAATCCCGCTCCCTTGCTGGACGGACAGGCGTACCAGTCCAGAATTCCTACCGAAGTGGTGGTACGGTTGGATGGAGAACTGGAGAGCCCTAACATTGCTTTTGACATTGATTTTCCAGGAACCAATTCTGTGGTGCAATCCGAACTGGAATACAGACTCCAAGACCCTACGGTAAAGGAACGAAATGCATTTTTCCTTTTGGCTCAAGGAACCTTTGTTGATGAAGAAGCTGGAATTAGCCAGCAAGCAGTAACAGGAAACCTAATTCAGACGGCATCCGGATTACTCAACCAGCTGCTGGGAGGAGAAAATGATAAATTTAATTTGGGACTTTCCTATGAGCAAGGGCAGTTCAATACCGAGGCAGATATTCGGACGGAGAATAGAATTGGGGTTACCGTTTCTACCCAGATATCAGACCGAATCTTGGTCAATGGAAGGGTAGGGGTTCCTGTAGGTGGTGCCGGAGTATCGGAATCTGTTGTTGCAGGTGATGTGGAAGTTCAAGTACTTTTGAATGAGGAGGGCACGTTGAGTGCCAAGATTTTCAATAGGGAAAATCAAATCAGGCAATGGGCAGAACGTCAAGGGTATACTCAAGGTGTGGGTTTATCTTACCAGGTGGATTTCAACAGTTTCAAAGAGCTGATGCAGCGAATTTTCAAGAAACAGGAAGAACAACCTGCCCCGACGACACAACCCGAGCAATCCACAGAAATTATGGGTAAGGATAGTTTGATTCGCTTTACCCCAAAAAACCGCGTTACCAAAAAGTCATTCAAATAGGGCTATTTTTTTTGATTATTCAATAAAATTTTCACGAAAACGTTTGAGAATTTTACTGAAATCAAATTAGTTAGTATGTCATTCGTAAATTAAATAAAGTTTCCTAGTTTTGGCTTTTTAAATCATTTAATGGCTTTAGAAATTAAGAAAATAGGCGTGTTCACGTCGGGAGGTGATTCTCCGGGAATGAATGCCGCTATTCGTTCTGTTGTGCGAACTTGCGCATATTTGGAAATTGAATGTGTGGGGATTTATCGGGGATATCAGGGAATGATAGAAGGTGATTTTAAAACTTTGGACGCCCGTAGTGTCAACAACATAATCAACAAGGGGGGAACCATTCTTAAATCTGCTCGTTGCGAGGAGTTCCGCACCCCAGAGGGACGTAAGAAAGCCCACGATCAGCTGGTCAAGGAAGGTATTGATGCATTTGTGGTCATTGGAGGCAATGGAAGTTTTGGTGGTGCTTTGGTTTTTAATGAAGAGTACAACTTTCCGGTAATGGGAATTCCAGGTACCATAGATAACGATATTTTAGGTTCTACATATACTATTGGTTTTGACACGGCCATCAATACCGTGGTAGAGGCCATAGATAAGATTCGGGATACGGCAAGTTCGCATAACCGTCTGTTCTTTGTGGAAGTGATGGGGCGTGATGTAGGGCATATTGCTTTGAACGCAGGTGTTGGTGCAGGAGCCGAGGAAATTTTGATTCCTGAACAGAACTTGGGACTGGAGCGCTTGGTGGAATCCTTGAAACGAAGTAAGAAATCGGGAAAATCTTCCAGTATTGTTATTGTCGCCGAAGGGGATAAAATTGGAAAGAACGTTTTTGAGCTTAAAGAATATGTGGAGGAACATCTTCCGATATACGATGTAAGGGTCTCGGTTTTGGGACACATGCAACGAGGCGGAAATCCCACTTGTTTTGATCGGGTACTGGCCAGTAGAATGGGAGTAAAGGCCGTGGAAAGCCTCTTGGAAGGTAAATCCAACTATATGGTGGGAATACGGGATAATAATCTGATTTTGACCCCGATTGCAGAAGCAATTAAGGCACATACGGAGATTGATGAAGAACTCATCCGCGTCTCCGATATAATGACTACATAATTAAAACCAAATAAAGTAAAAATGTCAAATTTGAAAATAGGAATCAACGGATTCGGGAGAATTGGAAGATTGGTCTTTAGGGCTACCGTGAAAAGGGACAACGTTGATGTTGTGGCCATTAACGATTTGTTGGATGTAGAGCATCTTGCATATTTGTTGGAGTACGATTCTGTACATGGAAGGTTCGATGGAACAGTGGAAATTAAGGATGGAAACTTGGTTGTAAATGGAAAAACAATCAGGATTACTGCAGAAAGAGACCCAAAGAACTTGAAGTGGGATGAGGTTGGTGCCGATATCGTTGCTGAATGTACGGGTATCTTTACCACTTTGGAAACTGCCCAATACCATATTGATGGTGGTGCCAAAAAAGTGGTTATTTCTGCGCCGTCAAAGGATGCGCCCATGTTTGTGATGGGAGTAAACCACCAAGACGTGAAAGCTTCCGATAACATTGTATCCAATGCTTCCTGTACTACCAACTGTTTGGCGCCTATGGCCAAAGTATTGAACGACAAGTTTGGTATTGTTGAAGGTTTAATGACAACCGTTCATGCCACCACAGCTACCCAAATGACTGTGGATGGGCCTTCCAGAAAAGATTATAGAGGCGGAAGAAGTGCATTGTTGAATATTATACCTGCATCTACCGGAGCTGCTAAAGCGGTGACCAAGGTAATTCCAGAACTTGTAGGTAAGCTTACAGGGATGGCCTTTAGAGTTCCCACCGCAGATGTTTCTGTTGTGGATTTAACCGTTAAGTTGGGCAAAGAGACCTCATACGATGAAATTAAAGCAGCTTTCAAAGAAGCTTCTGAAGGCGATTTGGCTGGAATTTTGGGTTATACCGAAGAAGCAGTGGTATCCCAGGATTTTGTTGCGGATCCAAGAACCAGCATTTTTGATGCAGGAGCAGGGATGGAATTGAACTCTTCCTTCTTTAAAGTAGTTTCTTGGTACGATAACGAATCCGGATATTCCAACAAATTGGTGGATTTGGCCGAGCACGTGGCAAGCCTTTAATTTACTATCTTAATATAGAATTTCGGGAAGTGGCTAGCTGCTTCCCGAAACCTAACTAAAAACCGACCTATGATATTGATTGTTGACAGTGGAGCAACCAAATCGGATTGGATTGCCTTGGATGAGAAAGGGGAACAATTATTTATGACCCAAACCTTGGGACTTAGTCCAGAAGTGCTCACCCGCGAGGTAATCGAGGATCGATTGGCCAACAATTTTGAATTGTCCAAAAACAAGGAAGTCGTAAGTCAGTTATATTTCTATGGGGCGGGTTGCGGAACCGATAGAATGAAGAATTTCCTTAAGGAGATCTTTAAGGATTTTTTCCCCAATGCCAAGGCAGAAGTTCGGGAAGATACCTTTGCAGCCATATATTCCACAACCAAGATTGGGCATCAAGGTATAGTTTGTATTCTGGGCACGGGATCCAATTGTAGCTACTACGATGGTCACCAACTCTTTCAAAAAGTGACCTCCCTCGGATACATTCTTATGGATGATGGTAGTGGGAATTTTTTCGGTAGAAAATTACTTCGGGATTACTACTTCCATAAAATGCCACAAGATTTGGGTATCAAGTTTAGCAAAGAGTACAATTTGGAAGCTGATGTAATCAAGGAAAACTTGTACAAACAGCCCAATCCAAATACTTATTTGGCAACATTTGCCCGTTTTATCATCGAAAATAAGGAACACCCCTACTGCCGTGGTGTTATAGATAAAGGATTGCAACAGTTTGTGAACAACTACATCATGCAGTTCGAATTGGCCACCAAGGTACCCATCAACTTTGTGGGTAGTATTGCGCATTTCCTCAAAGATGAATTGGCTACCGTATTGGAGCGCAACGATTTAATTTTGGGAGTAATTCGGCGTAGACCTATAGAAGGCCTAATGGAGTTCCACAAGGAAACTATTTAACCGCAATCATAGAAATTTCCACATTTACAAACTTTGGCAGGTTGGCTACTTCCACGGTTTCCCTGGCTGGTGCCGTATCCGCATCAAAATAGGAACCGTACACCTCATTGATTTGCGCAAATTGGTGCATATCCTTGATAAAAATGGAGGTTTTTATCACATGCTCAAAAGTCATTCCTGCTTCTAGTAGAATGGCCTTTAAATTCTCCATGGATTGTTGGGTCTCCTTTTGAATATCTCCTTCTACCAAATTGCCCGTTTTGGGGTCAATGGGAATTTGCCCAGAAATATAAAGGGTGTCCTTGATCAATACAGCCTGATTGTAGGGGCCAATTGGAGCTGGGGCATGGGGAGTGTTGATTATTTTTTTCATGGAGATGTAATTTTAGTACGGCTAATGTTAACAAGTTAGCGAATTTACCTCACGCTTCTAAAAGGTTGACTTCGGTTTTCCCATTTCAGGTCACTCAAAATATTGGCTTTTATACCAATGAAAAAGTACCAACGCTCAAAGCGCCCAAAAGGTGTCCAATCAAAGCTCAACCTAAAACTGTCCAAATCCCGTTTAAATGCAAATCGGGTATCGGCAAATCCTTTGTTCTTAATATCGTAACCAGAAGTGACACCAACCTCCCATTTTGGGGTTAGCTTCACATTTCCATTGAACATGATGGAATGGTTGGTAATTTCGTTTTGCCTGTTGCTGTTATTATATGTGGCCACGTAGGTAATCCGCATATCCCACGGAATTTCATTGGCATATAATGGATTATTTACATCATCGTCGGTTTCCCGTTCATCCCGATCAAATTGGAATTCCCCATCCCTGGCTCCCTTTAATTCAAAGGGGTTGGCACTGTAATCAGGATCTCTGTCCTTGGAATCATCCTCACTTTTCTTTCCTCCTTTCTTGAACATTTCGCTGTCCAACCTAAAACCGGTGTTCAATCTAGCCGAGGTTAGCCTAAAGAGACCACCGCCATTTTTAATATTAAAGGTGTTTATACGTCTCCCATTATTATCTATGGCATAAGGATCCAAGGTGGCCGAGAAGTTGATGGGGACATTTTTGATTATTTGGGTGGCCCCACTAACATTCACCGGACTTAACTTAAGGGAATCCGCTTCAAAATTATAATTGGTAGAGAAGCTGAGGTTGCTCAATATCTGCACTTTCTTGGGTTCCAGAACCGTGGAGTCTTTATCCCGTACCTTGGCCTCCAAGGTATTCTGAATGGCAAAGCCAATGGAATTTCCTCTACTTAGGGAAGGTCTACCATAAATACTGGTTTCAAAAGGAGTGTATTGCACTTCGTTGTTATCACCATCCGTATAGGTCTCATAGAATTTTTCAAAGGAGGGCGAATAGTTATAGCTTATGGAAGGTCTGATGGTATGTCTTATGGCCTGGATCTTTTTGTCCTCTCCACGATTAAAGGTTCCGTACAGCACGGTTCCAATACTGGCTCCCATGCTATAGCGGTTAAATCGGTCAAACCCCGCGATGGTATCGGTTACCACGGTTTGCTCTTCTTCATCAAACCTACGGTTTATGGTCTCCAAAGTCCATACGTCCTCATAATTACCATTCAAGCTTACGCTGAGGTATTTGGCCACTTTGAAGTTGGTCCCGATAGGGATGCGGTGTCTGGCCCCAACACGGGCATCCTCGAACATCTTACTTGTAAAAAAGTCCTCCTCCGTTGTGGTTATGCTGTTTTGAGCATTAACGTCATACTGAAAGTTGATATTTTGAAGGATTCCTTTTTTAATTCCATCTCGTTTGGCCAAAGGAAAAATACGTTCCATACTGGCCTGAAATGTCGGTAAGGACATGCTTATGGCTTGGGTTCTGGAGTTTTGCGAGTGCGTCAGGGTCAAACTAGTGTTGACTGAAGGATAGGCCGGAAACGTCTTGGAATAACTAATGGAAGACGCAAAAGTGTTGGTCTGTGTATTGGATCTGTTTACCTGATTAAGCGAGTTGGTAAAGAACTGGCTACTACCCAAGTTTACCGATGCCGAGAATCTTGAGTACGGACTTGCCTTGGGATCCTGGGTATGTTGTATTCGGATGTTGTAGTTGCTGGTACGGCTAAAATCATCAAATCCTTTCTGGCTTCTGATCAGGTTTTCATAACTAATATTGATGCCCCCATTGAACTTATACCTTTTACGATAACGGGTTGCCGATCGGAAACCGTAACTGCCGTTGGTGTAATAATCCCCCGTAATTGCAATGTCCGCGACATCGCCAATGGGGATATAATACCCCCCATTTTGGATAAAATACCCCCGCTGCGGGTCGTTTCCGAACGTTGGAAAAATAAGCCCCCCTTCCCGTCCCTGACTTAATGGGAAATACGCAAAAGGCAACGCTATAGGGGTTGGGACGTCAACAATATAAAGATTACTGTACCCAGCTATAATTTTCTGTTTGGGAACAAACTTGGCTTTCCGAATTCTGATGTAGTAATCCGGGTCAACCGTATCCTTGGACGTTGTCAATTTTCCTTCACTTAAGAAGTAAACAGAGTCGTTTTCCTTTTTGGTCACTTCCGCATACACCTTCATGGCATCACTACCCAGTTTTCCCAAACCAGCTTGCTGCTCCGAGCGGGAATTCCAGATAAGGGCCTTTTGCGTGTCAAAATTAAAACGAATGGAATCCGGTCTTACTTCATTGGTTCCTTGTTTAAAAAAAGGCAACTGGGAGTAGGTACCGGTGGAGTCTTTTAAGCGGCCGGCATATACTTCGTTTTTAACGTAGTCCATTACAATGACACCGGCCTTTAATTCGGTGTCCTGGTAATAAATTTCAGCCTCGTCGTATAAGTAAATTTTATTATCTTTCTGGCTCAACTTCACGTAGTCCTTGGCCTTATATTTGATTTTGTCCAGGAGCAAAGGTTTTTTACCTCGAACACTATCAGCGGCCACGGAATCAACGGTAATAGAATCATTCAGTATGTTGGCGGGCATTAAAGGCGCCGTAATACTATCCTGCAATGGCTTAATGGGCAAAGGGATAATAGGATCTTCCTGAGCTCTTAGGATTAGTAAGTTACCGAGAAGAACAAATAGGAGAACTAGAAAATGTTTATTTGATTGCAACGCTATAAATCCTATTTTTGTGCTAGTTTGGCTCAGTTTTTGGGATCAAACTTACATATATTTTTTGTTCTGTTGATTGGGGATTACAATATTTTTAACCTTAGCGGAACACCTTTATTGTATAGTTCTTATGAATAAAAGTTGGTTATCTTTTCTTATAGTCCTTTTAATTGTTATCCCCCTGACTTCGTTCACCAATAATGATACCGAAGTACCTCCTAAAGATAAGTTTGTGGTTGTTTTGGATGCTGGTCACGGTGGACATGATCCAGGCAATTTGGGTAATGGGTACCTCGAAAAGAACATCGCATTGGGGATTGTCCTCAAAGCAGGAGCGGAGTTGGAAAAACACCCTGATATTAAGGTGGTGTATACCCGTAAGGATGACAGTTTTGTGGATCTTTTTGTTCGCGGGGAAGTAGCCAATCAGGCCAATGCGGATTTATTTGTATCCGTGCATTGCGATTCCCATAACTCGGATGCCTATGGAGCTGGCACCTTCGTTCTTGGTCTCCACGCCAATCGTCAAAATTTTGAAGTGGCCAAAAAGGAAAACTCCGTGATTTATTTAGAGGACAACTATGAGCAGCGTTATGCCGAATATGATATCAATTCTCCAGAGTCCGTAATTGGATTAACCATTATGCAAGAGGAGTTTTTGGAGCAAAGCATTATGTTGGGTAAGAAGTTGCAGGATAACTTCACCAAAAGATTGAAGCGGAAGGATCGCAAGGTGAAACAAGCAGGATTCATTGTGCTGCACCAAACTTTTATGCCCAGTGTATTGGTAGAGGCAGGATTCCTTACCAATAAGAGTGAGGGGGGGTACCTAAATTCGTCCAAAGGCCAAGCAGAAATGGGAAAGGCCATAGCCGATGCCATTTTGGGCTACAAGAACGACATATCAACCGTAACGGACACTTCGTCCGCTCCAGTGGTCATCGAAGATTCATCAGGAGCGGTACATATGACCACACAGGACGAAGGACAGTCCAAACAAGAAGTTGTTGGTACAAATACAAATACCTCAAAGGAAAAAGAAACAGTCGCGGTTAAAAAAGAGGAAATAAAAACAGCACCCAAAAGTGATGTGGTTTTTAAAGTCCAGTTGATGGCCAGTGGAAAAAATATTCCCTTGAGAGGAGAGAACTTTAGGGGATTGGATATGCTTTCCAAAGAACCTTTCAAGAACTTGTACCGATATATGTACGGGGAGGCTACAACATTTGATCAGGCCAAAAAACTCAAATCCCAAGCGGACGCAAAAGGATATACTACTTCCTACATTGTGGCTTACAAAAATGGGGTTAGGGTACCTATTAAGACCGTGTTATAAGAGGTGATTAAAACCGTGGTAGCTTTGTCAAAATTATTCCTAATTTTGTTTAGAACCGTAAACCGAACCTTGTGAAACTATCCAGGGAAATTAAAACTGGGATTATTGTACTTACTGGAATCCTGGCATTCATTTTTGGCCTTAGTTATCTTAAATCCTCCTCCTTATTTGAAGACAGCAAAACGCTGTATGCCATCTACGATCATGTGGGAGGGTTGCAGCCCGGCACCCAAGTAACCATTAATGGCTTGGCTGTTGGCAATGTGAACAGCATCAAATTCAAGGACGGATCGGGTAAATTGTTGGTCACTTTTTCCATCAATGATGACTTTGAATTTTCCAAAAACAGCAAAGCAGAGTTGTATGATACGGGAATCATTGGAGGGAAAGGCATTCAAATCAACCCAGTGTTTGATGGTGCACCGAGCGCCAGGTCTGGGGATACCTTAATTACCAACACCAAACCTGGATTAACCGAATTGGTTCAGCAAAAATTGACCCCCTTACAAATGAAGGTGGAGGGAGCCGTGTCCCACGCTGACACCCTATTGATGAATGTAAATAAGGTGCTTGATGACCAAACCCGAATGGAATTAAGACAGAGCATTGCAGGCCTCAATGAGCTTATAGCATCGTTTAAAGTAAGCGCGGACAAGTTCAGTATCTTGTTGGAGAACAACAAGGAACAACTGGACAATTCCTTGAAGAATGTGGACAAAATAACGACCAACTTCTCCAAACTATCAGATTCCTTGGCCAACGCTGGTTTGGCAGGAACGGTATCCAATTTTAAGACCACCGTTGAAAAGTTGAACGCCGTTCTGGAAAAGATAGAGAAAGGGGAGGGGTCATTGGGCAAATTGGCCCAAGACGACAAATTATATGACAACTTAGCGGCCGCTTCTAGGGAACTCGATTTATTGCTGCAGGATTTCCGATTGAATCCAAAGCGTTATGTCAATGTTTCGGTATTTGGGAAAAAACAGAAGGATTACGAACTTCCGGAAAACGACCCCGCAGCTCAAAAACAGGAATAATAGATGGAGTACTTACCCAATATTTTATTCACCCTGGCCCTGATTTTTGGAATCGGATTTTTCATCAAAAATGTAAAAAAGCTTACCAGGAACATCAACTTGGGAAAGGACGTGGATGTAAGTGACCATAAGCCCCAACGTTGGAAAAACATGCTTCGCATTGCCTTGGGTCAAACCAAAATGGTGGTCAGACCTATTGCTGGACTCTTACATATTATTGTGTATGCAGGTTTCCTGATCATCAATATTGAGGTGCTGGAAATTATCTTGGATGGCATCTTGGGAACGCATCGCATATTTGCGCCAATGGGAGCTGTTTATGACTTCTTGATTGGTTCTTTTGAAATTTTGGCCGTATTGGTCATTGTTTCGGTAGTAGTTTTTTGGATTCGAAGAAATACGATCAAACTACAGCGTTTTATCAAGCCAGAAATGGAAGGTTGGCCCAAAAAGGACGGGAATATTATCCTATATATAGAAACGGTGCTTATGTGCCTGTTCCTTACCATGAATGCGGCTGATTTTCAATTGCAGCAGCTGGATGCTCCGCATTATGTTAAGGCGGGAGCTTTTCCTGTCAGTCAATATATAGCTGGCCTGTTCCAGGATTTTTCTATTTCCACTTTGATTTTGATTGAACGGAGTGCCTGGTGGATTCATATTTTGGGCATTCTTGCTTTTTTGAATTACCTCTATTACTCCAAGCACCTCCATATCATTTTGGCCTTTCCCAATACGTTCTATGGAAAGTTGAGTCCACAAGGGCAATTCAATAATTTGGAAGCGGTGACCAATGAAGTTAAGTTGATGATGGATCCATCGGCTGATCCTTATGCTGCTCCAGCTGATGACGCCCCCGAACCCGAGAAATTTGGAGCTTCGGATGTTATGGATTTGAGCTGGGTACAGTTGATGAACGCCTATACCTGTACGGAATGCGGTAGATGTACCTCGGAATGTCCGGCCAACCAAACCGGAAAAAAGCTTTCACCCAGAAAGATTATGATGGATACCCGTGACCGATTGGAGGAAGTGGGCAAGATTATGGATGCCAACAAAGGCGAGTTTGTATCGGATGGAAAACAATTATTGGATGACTATATTACCAGAGAGGAACTCTGGGCCTGTACCACATGCAATGCCTGTGTGGAAGCCTGTCCCGTTAGCATAGATCCTCTTTCAATAATTGTAGAGATGAGAAGGTATTTGGTCATGGAGCAGTCCGCTGCGCCAACAGAATTGAACAATATGATGTCCAATATTGAAAACAACGGGGCGCCTTGGCCTTATAATCAAATGGACCGATTGAACTGGGTAAACGAATAAATGAAGTCCTATGAGTGAAGTACTTACGGTGAAGACCATGGAAGAGTTTATGGCTGAAGGCAAACAGCCCGAAATATTGTTTTGGGTGGGTTCTGCTGGCAGTTATGATGATAGGGCCAAAAAGATTTCCAGGGCTTTTGTGAAAATATTGAACCAAGCCAATGTGGACTTTGCAGTTTTGGGGCCAGAGGAAAGTTGTACTGGGGATGTGGCCAAGCGTGCGGGTAACGAATTTCTGTTCCAAATGCAGGCCATGATGAACATTGAAATTCTAAATGGCTACGAAATAAAGCGAATTGTAACCTGTGACCCCCATTCCTTCAATACCCTAAAAAATGAGTACCCTGGTCTGGGAGGGAACTACCAAGTTGTCCATCATACACAGTACATCAAGGAATTATTGGATGATGGACGTCTGTCCTTGGAAGGCCAAGTCTACAAAGAAAAACGCATCACTTTTCACGACCCTTGCTATTTGGGAAGGGCCAACTCGGTCTATGAGGCACCAAGAGAGGTGCTCCAGAAAACCAACGCGGATATAGTGGAAATGAAACGCCATAAGAAAACTGCACTGTGTTGCGGAGCCGGTGGGGCACAGATGTTCAAGGAACCGGAAAAAGGGGATATGGACATTAATGTAATGAGAACCAAGGACGCCTTGGAAACCAAGCCCCATATCATTGCCACGGGATGCCCGTATTGCAATACCATGATGACGGACGGAATTAAGGCCCATGAAAAAGAGGAAAGTGTTACTGTTTTGGATGTGGCCGAACTTATTGCAAATTCTATTTAAACATGCTAATTGACTTTGAATCCCTTGCGGATAATTCAAGAATATGGATTTATCAGTCCAACCGAAGCTTTACAGAGCACGAACTGAAGGAAATTGAAGCTGGACTATCCGGTTTCTTACAGGAATGGACAGCTCACGGAAGCGATTTACAAGCAGGTTTCGAGATTCGGTACAAACGTTTTATCATCATTGGTTTGGATCAGTCCCAGTCAAGTGCTTCAGGCTGTTCCATAGATGCATCTGTCCATTTTATACAGAGCTTGGAACAAAAACATGGTGTGGAACTCATGGATCGAATGAATGTCTCTTTCAAGCAAGGAGAGTTCATTGCATATAAATCTTTGAAAGACTTCAAAAAAATGGCAAAAGCCAAGTCCATTTCCAAAAACACCATTGTTTTTAACAACCTTGTGGCCAACAAATTGGAGTATATGGAACATTGGGAAGTTCCTGCCGAAGAAAGCTGGCATTCCCGTTTTTTATAGATGATATCTGTAAATTATCCCAATTTCAGTGCATTGTTCGATGAAATGCAATATTTTTATCAGCAATAAGTATATGCCCTAGAATGTTACTTATGCGGATAAACTTTTACCTTCCCCTCTTTTTCTTTGTTCTAATTAGTATGCAGGCCCAACAGAATCCGTTGGTGGCCAACGATACTTTGGCACAACAGAACTGGGTAGATGCCCAGTACAATGCCATGACGTTGGAAGAGCGGATTGGGCAGTTGTTTATGGTCATGGCCACATCCAACCAGGATAGGGAGGCCAGTGACAAAATCAAGCAGTTGATTACCGAGCATCATATTGGTGGGGTGGTCTTTTCAAGGGGAGGTCCAGTTCGTCAAGCTAAACTAACCAATGAATTTCAAGAAGCTTCCAAAACACCACTGCTGGTAGGCCTGGATGCCGAATGGGGACTTGCCATGCGTTTGGACTCTACCCATGCTTTCCCTTGGAATATGACCCTGGGAGCCATCAAGGATAGCTGTATTATTGAAAAAATAGGTTTTCAAATTGGAAAACACGCCAAAAGATTAGGAGTTCACATCAATTTTGCGCCGGATATCGACGTAAATAACAACCCACAGAATCCCATTATAGGGAATCGTTCCTTTGGAGAAGATCCCAAAAGTGTTGCGCAGAAAGGTATTGCTTTTATGGACGGTATGGAAAGGGCAGGGGTTTTATCCTGTGGAAAACACTTTCCCGGTCATGGCGACACGGCAACGGACTCCCATAAATCCCTTCCTATAATTGAGTCGACCAAGCAGCGGTTGGATACTGTGGAACTGTTTCCATTTAAATCATTGATTGATAACGGGCTTAGTTCTGTAATGGTGGCGCATTTGGAGGTGCCCCAGGTGGAATTTTTGAGGGCGGGACTGCCTTCTTCTCTTTCCGATCAGGTGATAACAGAGCTTTTACAAAATGAATTGGGATTTAAGGGGCTGGTGATTACGGATGCCCTAAACATGAATGCGGTTGCAGAATTTGCACCAGAGGGGGAAGTGGAACTCAACGCCTTTCTGGCTGGGAATGATATGCTCTTGATGCCCAAAAATGTACTTCAGGCCAAGGATAAGCTTGTGGAAGCCTACAATCGAGGGATTGTTACCGAATTGAGATTATCAACATCCGTCAAAAAGATTTTGATGGCCAAGTATAAGGCCGGTCTTCATGAATACAGACCCATTAAGCTGGATGGGCTTTATGAAGATTTAAATACTGTGGATAATGATGTGCTCCACGAAGAGGCCTTGGAAAACGCCATAACGGTGGCTAAAAACAATTTTTCATTGCTGCCCATCAAGAAATTGGAGAACAAAAAAATTGCTTATGTCCATTTTGGCGATGATTCGGGCGATACATTTCTCCAAACCTTGAATCAATATGCAGAGGTGACAGAGATAAAGGCCAAGGATGCAGCGGGCTATCGAAATCAATTGACCCTATTTAATTTGGTGATCATAGGGTTCCATAAAAACAATTCGAGCCCTTGGAAATCCTATAAATTTTCCAAAAACGAATTGTTCTGGCTGCAGGAAATTTCAAGATTGCGAACCAGCAACACGATACTGGCACTTTTTGCAAAGCCGTACGCACTATTGGACGTAGCCAAATTTGATACCATCGATGCCTTGGTGGTAGGATATCAAAATAGCAAGATTGCCCAAGAAAGTGTCGCTGAGGTCATTTTTGGGGCTGTCGGGGCCAATGGAAAGCTACCAGTATCTGCCCATCCAGATTTTCCGGTAAATACAGGGATTCAACTCCAACCACTGCAACGATTGGGGTATACCATCCCGGAAAGGGTGGGAATGAGTTCTGGAAAACTGGCTGCTGTGGACAGTTTGGTAAGACAAGGACTGGATTCTTTGATGTACCCTGGCGCGCAGGTGTTGATTGCAAAAAAGGGAAAGGTGGTTTATCATAAGAACTTCGGAAAACCTACCTACAACTCGGAAGAGATAATCGAAGAATCCCATATCTATGATTTGGCTTCCTTGACTAAAATCCTATCCACGTTGCCCATGATAATGAAGATGGAAGAGGAAGGAAAAATAGCATTGAACAATACCTTCAAGGAATTGGTGCCAGAGTATGAGGAAACCGAATTAAAGGATGTAACTGTACTAAAAGCCTTGTCGCATTACGGTCGACTTCCAGCCTGGATTGCATTTTATATCCAGACTTTGACCAAAAATAGGAAACCTTCCCCTGATTTTTATAGAAACACACCTACAGAAGGATTTTCGTATAAAGTGGCGGACAACCTTTATTTAACCGATGCCTATAAGGATTCCATATACAATAGGATTGGGCGCCAAGAGTTAAAGTCCAACAGATACCGTTATAGCGATGTTGCCTACTATGTATTTAAAAAGTACATAGAAGAAACTTATGGAGAATCCATAGATAAGTTGGTCAATGACTTTTTGTATGTTCCCATGGGATTGCGAAGAACCACGTTTAATCCTTTGGATAGGTTTTCCAAAGAGGAAATAGTTCCTTCAGAAGAGGACAACTATTACCGACACCAGACCATTCAAGGGTATGTGCATGATATGGGAGCGGCCATGCAGGGGGGTGTTGGGGGCCATGCAGGCTTGTTCAGCAATGCCAATGACGTGGCCAAAATCATGCAAATGTATCTCCAAGGTGGGGTCTATGGTGGTGTTCGTTTCTTGAATGAGCGTACCATTAAAAAATTCAACACCTGTTACTTCTGTCATAAGGATGTTAGAAGGGGAGTAGGTTTTGACAAGCCCCAACTGAAAGAAAAAGGACCAACCTGTGGCTGTGTGTCCAGAAAGAGCTTCGGACATAGCGGATTTACAGGAACCTATACTTGGGCAGACCCGGATGAGGAGTTGGTTTATGTGTTTTTATCCAATAGAACTTACCCTTCGGCATCCAACACACTTTTGGTAAAATCAGGACTGCGTACCCGAATTCAGCAAGCTATTTATGATTCCATTATAAATTAGAATGTAAATATTGCTTTAGATTTGTTCCTATGAAAATTGCAATAGTTTGTTATCCCACTTTTGGTGGTAGTGGTGTTGTAGCTACCGAATTGGGAATCGCCCTGGCCGAACGCGGACACGAGATACATTTTATAACCTATAAACAGCCAGTTCGCTTGGAGTTGTTGGGCAACAACATCCATTTTCATGAGGTGCATGTGCCAGAATATCCCTTGTTCCATTATCAGCCATATGAATTGGCTTTATCCAGCAAATTGGTGGATACGGTTAAATTCTACGGGATTGAGCTCTTGCATGTACATTATGCCATTCCGCATGCCTACGCTGGATTTATGGCTAAAAAGATGCTACAGGAAGAAGGGGTTTTTATCCCAATGATCACCACCCTGCACGGCACAGATATTACCTTAGTAGGTAAACATCCTTTTTATAAACCGGCGGTTACCTTTAGCATCAATAAATCCGATGTCGTAACTTCTGTCTCCGAAGCGTTGAAGCAGAGCACTTTGGACACCTTTACAATTGAAAAGGAAATAGAGGTCATCCCTAACTTTATAGACAGCTCCAAATACAGTCAGGATTACACGGACTGCCAACGATCGTTAATGGCCAATGATGATGAGCGGATCATCACGCACATCAGTAATTTTAGAAAGGTAAAACGCATCCCGGATGTCATCAACATTTTTTATAAGGTCCAGAAGGAAATTCCTGCCAAGTTGATCATGGTTGGCGAAGGACCCGAAAAAGAATACGCTGAGCAGCAGTGCGACGATTTGGGAATCAAGGAAAAAGTGGTTTTCCTGGGGAATAGCACGGAAATTGATAGGATTCTCTGTTTTAGTGATTTGTTTTTATTGCCTTCGGAATCAGAAAGCTTTGGTTTGGCGGCCTTGGAAGCCATGATCAATAGGGTAGCGGTCGTATCCAGTAATACCGGTGGTATTCCAGAGGTGAACAAGGAAGGAATATCAGGTTATTTGGCAGATGTTGGGGATGTGGATACCATGGCAGCAAAAGCATTGGAAATCCTTCGTAATGACGAAGTTTTGGAAAAATTCAAGGAAAACGCTTTCAAAGTGGCGTCTAAGTTCGATATTTTGAATATTTTGCCCTTGTATGAGGAGGTTTATGAAAAAGCCTATAAGTACAGATTTAAGAACACCTATTGATGTATGAAGTACGCGCTGTTGATTATACTTGTTTGCATGGCTTCCTGTAAAGCACAGAAAGAGGGTCAGTCCCAAGGCGACCCAGACATTGTGCTGATAGCCCAGGATGGTTTTAGCGGCATACAGGAATATGAAGCAGGGGCCATTAAGGATACCAAGTCCCTTAACAAGTTCTATTCACGAATCAACAGAACACGAAAGCCTGGCCTTCCCGTACCTGTGGTGGATTTTTCCCAAGAAATGGTTATTGTGGTTTGTTTGGGCGATTATCAAGGTCAACCAAAACCAGTAATTGCACGGGTGGCCGAAACGGATACGGACGTGTCTTTGGCTTTGGAATTGGGCAGCGCTTCCAAAGAAGAAATTCAAACCACCGTAATCTCAAATCCCTTCTACGTATTTAAGATGCCTCTGACTACCAAAAAGGTAGATATTCAGAAAGTTGCGAGGTAGCTTATCGATACTTTTTGCCTTTCATCTTATTATCGAAAAATTGAGGTACTTGAAAGTACAAAACTGGTAAATTGCCCTCTTTAATTTAGTTTTGTCATAGATAACCTCAAATCACAGCTATGAAAACTTTGAGAACGCTGCTCATTTTGGCTATGTGCTTGATTTCTCTTCATTTGAATGCACAGGAGCAGCCAGAATTGACTGCAAAGGACAGTATCGTAAAAAGTTCTTGGATTTTTACAGTGGGAACCAATTTCGTTGACGATTCCGGTGACGAATTTGGAAGCCTTTTTGATATTGAGGATAGCTGGAATACGGTTCCTTACCCATCTCGGATTAGCATAGGGAGGTATCTTAAAAATGGAATTGGTTTGGAAGCAATTGCCACTTATAACAAGTACAAAGAAGGCAAAGTTGTGGATAATCAAATCAACACTGAGGATATAGACTATCTTGGGCTGGATTTTAGACTCAGCTATGATCTTAATATGATTTTGGGCGAAACGGGTTTCTTTGATCCGTATGTGGGCGTTGGAGCAGGGTACGCAGATGCCAATAATCAAGGTAGGGGAACATACAATGCCATTTTGGGCTTTAGGACCTGGTTTTCGGAGCATTGGGGACTGGATTTTAGCTCCACAGGTAAATGGACCATGAATACCGAAAACTCTTCCAATCACATTCAGCATGCAGTTGGGTTGGCTTATCGCTTTGCAACCGAAAAAGGACTTTCCAGAAAAGGTGAGGAAAAGAAGGCATTGTTGGACGAAATTGAAAAAGAGCAACAGCGCATCCAAGATTCCATAGCGGAACAACAAAGAGCAGAGGAAGAAGCACGCCTGTTGGCAGAACGATTAAAAAGAGAAAAGGAGGCAGCTGAATTGGCAGCCGCTGAGAAAGCCAAAAAAGAAGCCCAAGAAGCACGCAGAGCCAAGATAAGAAGTGATATTGAAAGCCTGGGCAATGTGTTCTTTAGCTTGAATTCTTCCTATCTGACTCGAAGGGATAAGCAAGTACTGGACCAGCTAGCACAGATTTTAACGGACAATCCATCTTTGATAATTAAAATTGAAGGGCATACGGATTCTAGGGGAAGCGACCATTATAACCAATGGTTATCGGAACGAAGGGCCAAACGCACATGGGAGTATATAGTGGGCAAGGGAGTATCTGAAGACAAGGTGCTGAATGAGGGGTTTGGAGAAAGCAGATTGAAAAATGAATGCGATGACAATACACCTTGTTCAGAGGAAAAGCATTCTAAAAATAGAAGGTCAGAGTTTATTATCCAAGCATTGGATTAATGGGAATCCTGATCGTGGTTTGAAGCAAAGGGATTTTGTTTAGAAATGCAAGATAAAAGCTAATAGTTAAAGAAGATTGCAACTTAAAATATGTAATGAATCTTTAAAAAAAAGAAGCTAAATTAGAAGGTTGCCGATGGAATGATTGCAATTGGTATTTTTACCCCATTTGGTTGGCCTACAAGAACACTAATTAAGACATGAAAAAGAAAGTATTTGGTAAATTTTTACTACTACTTGCCTTTATTATCTCATCATCGGTCTTTGGCCAATATGACAAGGTTGTTATTATTGGTGCCTCTATTGTTGAACAGACTTTTGGCCAGGACCTAAATAATCCCAACGCTACCAGGACAGCAGAATGGCAGGCTAATGGAGTGAATGTCGATGTATATGGCTACGGTTTTAGTGGCTATGAAATCAATGATATAATTACAGAGGTGCAAACTGCAATGAGCACCTATACCACCAATACCTTGTTCATGATTCATATTGGGGGTAATAATGTAAGTACCACAAGACCTTACAGTACGGCCACCCCAGCAGAGCTTCAAAGTATTAGCGATGATTACGATGCGCTTATCACGGCTATTGGACAAACACGGAAAGAGGATGTAATTCTTATGCCCATTACTTTTAGAACCTATTCCATCGCAGAGGATATTGCAAATAATCAAGAATTGGGTAGCTTGCCTTACAATCGGGAAATTTTGATTCCGAAGATACTGGCCAATACCCCTTCACAGATTAATATTGATGGGAATCCGATTGTCGACCTTTACAATTTCACCCATCAAAATTATACCACCTATTTTGATATTGGAGGACCAGGTTTTGATGGTATTCACCCTTCAGTAGCGGGACGCACACTTCTATCTGATTTTATGAGTGGCAGAGCTTCTTACTGGGTTAATGGTGGAGCAGTGCCAGATCCTCTAACTTCAAATATTGCGGTAACAGGGGTAAGTCTGTCTTCAAACGCAGAAAGCCTGACTACTGGAGAATCCGTGACCTTGGTTGCGACGGTAATTCCAAACAATGCAACCAATCAAACGGTAATGTGGAGCAGTGATAATTTAGCGGTTGCAACAGTAACCAATGGGCTGGTAAATACTCTTTCGTCAGGGACTGCAATAATTACAGTTACTACGGATGACGGAGGCTACACTGATACTGCAACAATCACGGTAAACGATGACACAGACGGAGATGGCATAACGGACAATCTTGAAGCTAATCCGGCAGCGGCGCTTGATCCTTGCCTCCCGGTTCAGGCAGCTGGATACACGGGATATAATGCCTCCAATGGCATCTGGAGTACCGCAGACTGTGACGGCGATGGGGTGAGCAATGGGAACGAGGATTCCAACGGGACGGACCCCTACCAAGTTTCCGGTGATGCCGATGGCGACGGTGTTGATGATGATAACGAGACCAATGACGGAACGGATTTGAACAACCCTTGTGATCCTGTTCAGAGCGTCGGATACACAGGTTATAATGCTTCCAATGGCATTTGGAGTGCCGCGGACTGTGACGGTGATGGGGTAAGCAATGGGGACGAGGATTCCAACGGGACGGATCCCTATCAGATTTCCGGTGATATCGATGGCGACGGCATTGATGATGATAACGAGACCAACGATGGAACAGATTTGAACAATCCCTGTGATCCCGTACAGAGTGCCGGATATACAGGTTACAATGCCTCCAATGGCGTCTGGAGTGTCGCAGACTGTGACGGCGATGGGGTGAGCAACGGGGACGAGGATTCCAACGGGACCGACCCCTATCAGATTTCCGGTGATACCGATGGCGATGGCATTGATGATGACAACGAGACCAACAATGGAACAGATTTGAACAATCCCTGTGATCCCGTACAAAGTGCCGGATACACAGGTTACAATGCTTCAAATGGTATATGGAGCGCTGCGGACTGTGACGGAGACGGTTCAAGCAACGGAGATGAAGTGACCAACGGAACTGACCCATATGATTTTTCTTCGAACAATGATATGGACAATGACGGAATTGCCAATGAAGATGATAATTGCCCCGCAACTCCCAATCCGGGGCAAGAAGATTTTGATCTTGATGGAATAGGGGATAGTTGTGATGATGATATGGATAACGATGGGATACCCAATTTGGAAGATGACTGTGATGACACCGCTCCGGGTGCTGTAGTAGATGAAAATGGATGTACCATTCCCTTGGATGCCGATAATTTCGAGGTCATGGTAACCGGTGAGTCCTGTATTGGAAGCGGAAATGGGAGTATTTCGGTAAGCGCCAAAGCCATTTTAAATTATTCTGCGGTACTAACAAATGATGCGGGAACAGAGCTCGAAAGCGAGCAGTTCACACAAAATTTGGAGTTTGGGAATCTTCCCTCTGGAACATATGGATTGTGTATTACCATAACCGGTGCTTTCAATTTTGAACAGTGTTATACCCTTCAAGTACCGGGTGTTGAGCCATTGAGTGTTAATCTCAGTGCAGTCACAGCAGAGAATCAGGTGGAATTGAAACTTTCAGGATCGGACTTGTATACGGTGGAGCTCAATGGGGAAATCTTTAAAACATCCGAGAGTGATATCACATTGAACCTTGACAAGAATGAGAACGAAATAAGAATCAGTACAGAGGAAGATTGCCAAGGTATTTATGAAAAGCTGATCATTGTTGGATCAGAAGGTTATGTATACCCCAATCCCGTAGATGAATCTGATTTGAATGTGTATGTGGGGATTGAAGGTTTTGAAAAAGTACAATTAAGCGTTTTTGACACCAACGGAGCTTTGGTGGCCGTTCACAACCTGGAAACAGATGCAAACGGATTTGTCAAGACGAATATTTCGTCACTGTCCCAAGGAGTTTACTTTTTGACAGTGACCACAATAAATTCACTGACCCATTATAAGGTCATTAAAAGATGATAGGACACACAATAAGAACTAACGAAAAAATGATAAATAGATAACCAGATGATTCATTCAATTTTAAAAGGGAAAGGGATTACTTTACTGACCTTTCTAATGTTTTTGATAAGCTCAAGTGCATTTGCCCAGACGGCAAACGATGAGGATTTTGACGGGGATGGAGTCCTGAACGGTGCGGATTTTGATGATGATAATGACGGGATTTTGGATTCCGACGAGCACGATTGCAATGTGGATCCACTTGATATGGCTTGGGGATCCCTAACTTGGGCGGGAGGTGATCCAGGTGATGATTTTGCATCAACTGCAACTTCCACTGCAAGTGATGGAACCGGTATTACCGCGAGTAATACGGAGACGGATTTCCCAGAATTGCTAAACGGCGGATTTGCCACCAGTGGCACTACATTTAATGGCGTTGAAGGACTGCTGTTGCAAGCAGGTACAGCCCAGTTTTTGGACAGTGTAAACATTCTGAGATATCGGGTAAGTTTTGACAGACCTGTAGTGGGACTTTCTTTTAGGATTGTGGATGTGGATATGAGGGATGTAGTAGATGGAGATCCTTATATTGGACAGGTAAAAGTTACCATATCAAACCAGGGCCAAGAAATTACCCCCACCCCAACCACGGATTATACCGTAGGATCTTCCGTGACTGATGTAGGAGGAGGCTTTTTTAGGGGTAATGCCTGGGTTAACGGAACCCCAGATATAGGTGATGTTGTGTATTCTTTGAGTTATCCGGTGGACGATGTTTTTGTAGAATTCATGAATGTGGATCCCACAACAACTGCTGCTACTCCTGGTGGAATGGCAATTCTCATTTCAAACATGACTTGGGACTGTGCCTATAGGGATTTCGACAGTGATACGATTGCAGATCATTTTGATACGGATAGTGATAACGATACTTGTGTCGACGCCTTGGAAGGAGATGGTGGATTTACTTTGGCCGATATTGACGCAGCTGATAGTTTAGGTGATACGGTTGATTTAAATGGTATTCCAACCATTGCTGGTGCTGGTCAGGCTGATGTAAGCAGTACCAACGCCGCCGTTACTTCGGATGAATGTGATGACGATGGAGATGGAGTGAATAACGTCACGGATGGTGCAAACTCCCTAAACCCTTGTCTTCCTGTCCAGGCAGCTGGCTATACCGGCTATGATGCCACCAATGCCATATGGGCTGCAGGGGACTGTGATGGAGATACCATTTTGAATGGCGATGAGGACACTAATGGCACCGATCCCTATAATGCGGATACAGACGGTGACGGTACCACGGATGACGCTGAGGCATCTCCTGCAGAAGCAGTTGATCCTTGTCTTCCTGTCCAAGCGGCAGGTTATACAGGTTACGATGCTACCAATGCCATTTGGGCAGCTGGCGACTGTGATGGCGATACGGTTTTGAATGGGGATGAGGACACCAACGGTACCGACCCTTATGATGCCGATACAGATGGCGATGGTACGGGAGATGGTGCTGAGGCTACACCAGCTGAGGCTCTTGACCCTTGTTTACCGGTCAGGGCAGCAGGCTACGCTGGTTACGATGCCGCCAATGCCATTTGGGCAGCTGCGGATTGTGATGGCGACACTATTCTAAATGGAGATGAAGATACTAACGGTACTGACCCTTATAATACCGATACGGATGGTGACGGTACCACGGACGATGCCGAGGCTACTCCAGCAGAAGCAGTTGACCCATGTCTTCCTGTCCAGGCAGCTGGCTACACAGGCTATGTTGCCACCAATGCCTTATGGGCTGCCGGGGATTGTGATGGTGATACCGTGCTCAATGGAGATGAGGACACTAACGGAACTGATCCCTATAATACTGATACAGATGGTGACGGTACTGGAGATGGCGCCGAGGCAACACCTGCTGAAGCCTTAGATCCTTGTTTACCGGTCCAGGCTGCGGGGTATACCGGATATGATGCCACCAACGCCATTTGGGCAGCTGCAGACTGCGACGGTGATGGCTTGGTGAACAGTTTGGAAGTTACCAACGGCACAGATCCCTACCAGATGATTGATACGGATGGTGACGGAATAGATGATGATAACGAAGTTAATGATGGAACGGATGCAGCGGATCCTTGTGACCCGGTTCAAGCTCCAGGTTATACAGGATATGATGCTGCTAACGCAACTTGGGCGGCCGCAGATTGTGATGGTGATGGCGTAACCAACGGGGACGAGGTTACCAACGGTACTGACCCCTATGAGGCGTCCAACGATACTGATGGAGATGGAATTCTTGACGATGCAGAGGTAAATGACGGCACTGATCCCAATGACCCTTGTGATCCAGCCCAAGCTCAAGGCTATACAGGATATGATTCCGCAAATGCTATTTGGGCAGCAGCTGATTGTGATGGTGATGGTCTAACCAATAGTGAGGAACTTACCCTTGGAACAGAAATTTACAATGCCGACACGGATGGTGATACCATCAATGACGGTCAAGAAGTTACTGATGGAACCAACCCTTTTGATGATTGTGACTCCATAGGAGGTACTCCGCTACCCGAAACGTTCTGTGATAGGGATAATGACGGACTAAGCGACGATGAGGAAGTTACTTTGGGGACTGATCCTGATAACCCTGATACCGATGGCGATACCATTGAAGATGGTCAGGAAGTAGCTGATGAGACCGATCCATTGGATCCATGTGATTCGGAAGGTGGAACACCGCCTCAAGGAACCATTTGTGGTGTTGAAATCGGGAATTCCATTTTGACTCCTGATGGAGATGGTATCAACGATATATTCAGAATTGAGAACATTGAATTGTATGCCAACAATAGTGTGGAAATTGTTAACCGATGGGGAGCCACGGTTTTCAGAACGGATAATTATGACAACAGTTCCAACGCTTTTGCAGGAATTGCGAATACCGGGGCTTCACTTAATAAAGGAAATGTACTACCGGCTGGAGTATACTTCTATATAATCAATTATGTAGATGAAGGTCGATCTAGAAATGCCTCTGGATACTTGTACATTAACCAATAAAAAACTTAAGAAAAACTTACAATGAAAAAGTCCATTATAATTACGTTAATCACAGCTTTGGGAATTGTCAATATGACCAATGCCCAGCAGGATCCGCAGTATACGCAATATATGCTGAACACAATTGTGGTTAATCCAGCTTTTGCAGGTGCAGGAAACGTCCTAAGTGTTACGGCATTGCACAGGTCACAGTGGATTGGCCTGGATGGAGCACCAAAAACACAAACAGTGAGCATAGAAAGCCCCTTATCTGAAAGACTTGGGGGAGGATTGACCGTAATCAATGACAATATTGGGGATGGAACCGTGCAGCAAACCGATTTCAATTTCGCGTTTTCCTATACCATTCCAGCTTCCCGCGAGGGCAGTTTGGCCTTTGGGCTAAATGTTGGTGGAGAACTGCTGAATGTGGATTTCACCCAACTTGTAAACTATGGCGTAGAACCCAATCTACCCAATATAGATAGCAAGTTCTCGCCAAACGTGGGACTAGGGGTGTATTACTATCAAGAAAAGTTCTTTGCCGGTGTTTCTGTGCCAAGTTTGTTGGAAACTGAGCATTTTGATAATTCCTCCGATGGGACTTCCTTCCTGGCCAAGGATAGAATGACCTATTACTTGATCTCTGGATACAGATATGAAATTAATCCTAGCCTTGTTTTGCAACCAGGATTTTTGGTTAGAGCTGTAAGTGGAGGTCCTGTTCAGGTGGATTTGACCGCCAATATGACCTTTAACGATAAGTTCTCGGTAGGAGCAGCATATCGATTGGATTCCGCAGTAAGCGCTCTTTTTGGAGTTAAGTTTGCTGAAAAGTTCCTAGTGGGGCTTGCCTATGATGTGGAAACATCTACTTTGGGAAGTACACAATTCAATGATGGGTCATTCGAAGTTTTTCTGAGATATGACTTTATCAATAGAATTAATAGAAGAAACGTAAGCGGCCGTTTTTATTAGAAACGGACTCTCGGCTTTGTTGGGGGAAAACTACTCCCAACAAGGCTCTTTCTTTTACCGCTTGATATTGATTTGACCATTGCGATTTAGAGATGACCTATAGTGGAAGCTCTTACGCTTTGGTCTTTATTTATTATGGCAAACTTGATTGCATTCCTTTTTAACCCATCTTTATAACTAAAAGCTTAATATACCTTTTAGGAGTTTGAAGGTAGCGTTCAAGGAATCCATCACACCGCTACTCGCATTCTTGGGCTCTGTCCAAGGTTTTAAAATATTCCGAAACAACCTTGGCGATCAAATCCCTTCCGTGATTGTTCCAATGCCGATCATAAATAAGTGTAACTGGTTTTTCAGAGAGCTCAAAAGTAGGCGCAAAATCGATGTACTTAAAATTGTTTTCTCGGCAATACTTTAAAAACGAATCGCTGGTTTTTCTGGAGTCCAGCAAAAGGGTAGTCTTGCATTTATCATAACCGTACAGCTCCACAAGACTTTTAAAGTTGTCCAAAAACTGCTTTTGGGTTTCAGGGGTTTCTTGATGCTCCAGTTTCTCCAAATGCTCCTGGAATCGTTGGTCGGGGTTGTCATCCAGAGATCGTCCTGTCAACAAATTCTTGATAGGCTCAATAACACCAATTTTGGAACCATAGGAAAGCAGCTTTATATTGTCTCTTACCTTAAAAATGGTGGAGGATAACTTTTTAATTCGCCCCACGTTGGGTTCATACGAACCACGGTAAAGATCACTTTGATAGTTGAGATACAGGATAATTTCATCCGTCAGGTCAAACTGCTGTTTATAAGCGTGGATGAGATGCATTTGGTTAGCCAGATCATAACCTGCATAGCCATATTGATAAACTTCGGTATCATCCAGTTGCGCTTCTATCTTAACGGCTATGGAGTTGTCAAAATCCTGATGGAATCCCTCTATAAAGGAATCCCCAATCAATGCAATTTCATATTTATCCTTTGAGGGGGTAAATTCTCTATGGGAGTTAAACCCAGCCTTGTTGATGTTGAACTCGGAAAAATTTTGATTGCGATTTCCGGTAACGGAATAGCCCCGATACCCGGGCACACGCTTTTCCACACCCAAATCATCTATAAATCGTGGTGGGTCTTCGGCATACAAATGAAAGGCTCTTACCATTATCTCCAATAGTAGAAGAATCAGAAATATGTATAACAATAATTTTAACACTAACTTCTTCATACGGCTAGAATTGGAAATAGATAAATGAACGGTTCACCCCATCATCATAGAATAGGAGCATGGCCAGGACAATAATGGTATACATTAAAAACCGCACCGTCTTGGATTTGAATTTGAACGGACTGCGTTCGTCTTTTCGAATCAGATATTCATAAATTACAAAAAATGCCAGCAACACATAATAGTCCATCATCCTATACCCCATAGGGTTAATATAGCATTCATAGGTAAAGTTGTTGATGATTTGGTCTATGTATTGAAATGAATCCGTCAAAGTGGGGGATCTAAAGAAAATGCGGGAAAAAGTGACCAAAGCAAAGGTCAAAAGCACCTGGAAAATTTCAAATGGGGTAGGGAAGATCCTGTTTTCACCTACCACATTATGTGCATACATTCGGTTTCTGCCCATTAAGAAAACGGGGATGTAGAATAGAGCATGTAACGCTCCCCAAAATATAAAGGTCCAGTTGGCCCCATGCCAAAAACCACTGATCACAAAAATGACGATGATGTTCCTTACAGACTTAAGCTTGCTGACCCTTGACCCACCCATGGGTATATACAGATAATGCCTGAACCAAGTGGATAGCGAGACGTGCCATCGCTGCCAATACTCCGCCACATTTCTGGAGAAATTGGGAAACTTAAAGTTGGACATGAGCTCAATCCCGAAGAGTTTGGCAGTTCCGATTGCGATATCAGAGTATCCACTAAAATCCCCATAAACCTGAAAACTAAAAAAACAGACCCCCATAATCAAGGTAGAGGCAGAATAGGTACCATAATTGGCAAAAATATCATCCACAAGCGGGGCCAATGAGTCGGCTATGACCATTTTCTTGAAAAGGCCCCACAAAATGAGCTTTAAACCACTACTGGCCTGTGCATAATTAAAAACCCGACTATTCGTTATTTGAGACAATAGATTGGAAGCCCTTTCAATTGGGCCGGCAACCAATTGCGGAAAGAAGGATACAAAGGCCGTAAACGCAATAAAGTTTTTGGTGGGGACTAGTTTCTTATAGTAAATGTCAAAGGAGTAGGACATGGTTTGGAAGGTATAGAAGGAGATACCCACTGGTAGAATAACTTGGAGCGTCCAAGTGCTCTTTATGTCATAACCCAAGGTGTGGAACAGGTCAATAAAGGAATCCACAAAGAAATTACTGTACTTAAAAAAACCTAGCATACCAATGTTAAATGCCATACTGACCCATAACCAATACCTGGCCTTCCTTTTAACATCTATATTTTGGTAAATCTTTTGTCCAACGAAAAAGTCGACAACCGTACTGAGGAAAATCAACAACAGAAACCGCCAATCCCACCAACCGTAAAAGAGGTAACTGGCGCCAATGAGGAAAATGTTCTGTACAACAACATTTTTTTTGAACACAAACCAATACAGGGAAAAAACTGCAGGGAGAAATAGCAGATACTCAATGGAATTAAATAACATGTATTATTGGTTTGTTGGATTGAATAGGATTGATTTTGTTTTTTTTTGGCCTTTTAAAATATAGTGGTCCTTGTTAGCGGAATAATAGAGAGTCACATGATCCGAATGTTCCTGGGTCGCAAAAAGAAAATCGTTAATCACTTTTTTGCTAAAGGGTAATTCTTCATAATCCACTTTTATTTCTTCCAATGGCCCTGTTTGGGAGGAATCCACATCCATAAACCTGTACTGTGGACCCAAATTTGGTTTCATAGGCTGTCCCTTCAATTTTCTCTTGATTCTGTTCACTTTGGTATTGACTCCCTTAGCTATTAGAAACGCCAAAATCCTAGATCTGTTGCCCTTGAATTGGGCATGTAAAAATCCTTTTATGGAGTACTTTGGGTAATAAAAATGATGATTGAAGCGGTAGCTGGTATTGCACCACCACTTTTTATAATCCAAATCGCCCCAGCCCATATCATATTGGATAAATCCATTATCCATACACCATTCCAATAATTTGTAGATTACGATTTGACCAAGACTAAACTTGCCATAATCCAAATCATAGGAGGAAATGTAGCCAAACAACAGCCGATCATAGACATAATTAAAGGAAAAGGCTATGGGCAAATCCTTGTCATAAACCACAAACAATGAGGCTTTTCCCTGATTTATAAGATCAAAGGAAGTGGCATATACTTTATCCCAGATGGCCAGGGTGCTACTTTTCTGTCCACGCTGCTTAAATCTTTGGACTATCATGGATCTTAAGCGTTCCATTAAAAATTGGTAATCCGATTCCTCTATTTGGTGGTGGAACAGCTTGTATTGTATATCAAAACAGCTTTCCAGTCTGCGGCGCGCGCGGTTAATGTTTTCGCGTTGCTTTTTGTTTTGATGGCGTAAATAATCGTCCGCACTGGAATAACCATCCAATCGGATTGCATGACCCTTGACTGTGGGGAACATTCTTTTTGTCATACCTTCTGAATCAAAAACATTGATTTTAAGATGGTCCGGTACATGCGAAAAGGAATAGATTTTTTTGTCTTTATCCGAGGTATTTGAATGATCAATGAGGTTGTCTTGCCCGTCCGAGAGCCGAATATGGGAATACACTTGGGAAATAGGCCCTTGTTTTATGTATAGGTCAGTAAATAGCGATACACTTTCTTTTTTCATAAAACAGTTGGTTACGCTTATATGCTTGACCTTAGGACTTTGATACCTTTATTTTTTCCCAACACAAGGTACGTATTTGAAAGATTGGTCAACTCCCTCACAGTGATGTCCGTGGAATGATCCCGATATTGATATTGAAAATTGAAAACCAGGGGCTTAAGCCAAAAATAGGTAGCTGTATGAATGCTAACCTCTTTATAGGGTTCGCTCAGGAATGCGTCAGTCTTGTTCTGTAAGTCTATTTCCTGAATTTCGGGTCTTTCCGTAGGCTTGGCTTTGTTGGCCGTGCGGCTTAGAGCTGCTTTTTTTTGCTTTTCCGCCTTTTTAGCCTCCTTGTAATCCTTAAATCGATAGGTCAAAACTCTCAATGGGACGATCAATCGATGCACCAAAGAGTTGGGATTATAGTAAATGTGATGACCAAGAAAGGCAACATTGTTGCACCAGTCGTATTTGTAAGACTGGTCCCCCCACATAAAGTCAAGAATCCCATAGTTGTGTTCCAAACACCATTCCACATGCTTGGTAATGTCTATATGCCCAAGCCCAAATTTGGCGTAATCAATATCGTAGGATCTAATGGCACCATTTAGGATGTCCTGAAAATGAAAATTCAGACAGATGTCGATGGGGCGGGAGTCCGCATAGATGATATGAAAAGAAGCTTTTTTATCCAAGATCAAGTCAAATGCTCTTTTTTTAAGTGCTTTTAGTTTTCCAGCTTGATTGAATTCCCTGCCTATTTGATCAAATCGACGCTTAATAAGTTCCTGCATGTTGTGGAACAACTCCTCATACCTGTCTTTTTCTATCTCTCCAAAGTATACCTCGTAGCGGATATCAAAACAGGACTCAAGCCTTTTCATCCTACTTTTTAATCGACTTCGTTGCTTGGAGCCCATTTTGGAGTTCATATAGTCCGTGACGCATGAAAACCCGGTAAGATCAATATGAAAACCTTTTATTCTACTAATTTTTAATTCTTTAAGTTGATTATCAAGAGTGTGTGACACAGGTTTTAGATACTCGGGAATGCATCGTATTTCCGTAATTCTGGATAACCAGGCTTTTGATAGGGTTGAATCGGGGTTTACATAATTTTTCCCTGTTCGGGTATTACGAATCGTATGGTAAATAGGTGGAACATGCTGTTCTTTAAACAGACAAAAGGTAAAATTGTAATTGGAGATTTTGACAATTCCCATACCTTTTTGCTATACGTTTAGTTTTACACCCATTTTCTTGTCTTGGCCAACCAAAAGGAAGGTCTTGTCCGTTTCATCCATCTTAAATACATTCAGATTTTCCAAATGTTCTTGATGGAGATATAAAAACTCATAGCAAATCCCTTTTAGCGAACTATGTTCCGATAAACTAAGATCTAAAGGGGCCAATTCTTTTTGGGTTTGTCTATCATCCACCTCCAAAAATTGGTAATCCAAACTTTCCTTTTTATTGTTTTTTAAGGCATATGTAAATCGATGCAAGGTTTCATTGAGTTTTTTCTCCCTTAAGTATTGTTTCAAGGAAAACAAGCTTTTAAGTGTATAGGCCAAAACTCGAGATTTAAAAGAGCTTTTATCGTATACAATGTGATAGTGGAAATCGAACTTTTTATTGGCCCAGCGGGTTTTATAATCGAAATATCCTTTGGAAAAGTCAAGGATATCCCAACCATTTTTGGTGCACCAGTCTATCAAGTTCATGATTTTGATGCTTCCCAAATGAAACTTTGCATAATCTATGTCAAAAACCGTAATGGCATCAAATATTCTTTTGTCCGATAGGTAGCCCAAGGTTACGCTAATAGGCTCGTTGTTGTTGTACAGGACAAAGAGTACGGCCTTTTTCTCCAAAATCATGGGATATGCCACGTCTTTATAAAAGTTCCATTCTTCGGGATCTAGGTTATTGTTGGAAATTTGTTTTTCCCCGAAGCGTTTCTCCAAAAGGTTTCGGAAACTATCAAAAATAGCATCATACTCCTCTTTTGATATTTCACCGCAATGGGCTTTGAAGGAAACATGGAAAGACTCCTCAAGCCTTTTTTTGTATTTCCTCAACTTATAGCGGCTACTTTTTTTGAAGGTCTTGGACATATAGTCATCCAAGGAACTAAAGTCACCAAGCTCTATAAGGAACCCTGGATATTGTTTAACCGGATATAGACCTAATGGACAATTCTTGATGTCCTCATTTATTGTGTCGAAATCAATAACATCATAAATAAGAAAGGTCTTACCCTTTTCTTCTTTTCCGCAATTTGGGTCGAACTCGTAGTGTACCCCTTTGGTCAAATTTTTACCTGCATTGATGTGCAGACCGGGAATCTTGGACTCGTAAAATGAAAGGTTTTTGGCAAAATTGAAAGTGCTGGCCTTCTTGTCCCCCAAGAAATGCTTGGACCAGAAAGATAGAAAAGTGGTTGAATTGAAGGGGTTGGTATTGATCATTTTGTAGTATTGCGTTGCGCATCATTTTAGAAATAATGTGCTGTACACCTTTTTTGTTATTTCATTTCTCCATTGATTGCACTTATTCCTGGGTTATTTAACCAGGTACCAAACATAGCAGTTGTACATTTCTTTGGGGAAAATGACTTTACGTAACTAACAAAAGGTAACTACCAAAATCAATATATGGGGGCTATCCGCCACAACCACTGGATTAAATCATCTATCCATGCAATTTTCCACTGGTAAATGTTTTTTGGGCCAAGTGGATTTGCGACCTCTTTCTCATAGCTGAAACAGGATCACATTTTGCTTTCTATCAACTCTTTTAATCCAGAAACCGTACCTGAGCCTTCAATTTCTTCGGCAGATAACGGTACACTATATTCTGAATCACAAAAGGCAATAATGGACAAAACAGTCAATGAGTCCCAAGCTTCAAAAGATTGAAGTTCATCGCTTAGACCTACAGCCTCTTCTTCCAGCAATTCAGCAATTGAAGTTTCAAAATTTTCCATTCGTTGTTATTTATAGTCAATCATTTCACAAAAATCGAGCTTTTCCAATTTCATTAGCAGGGAGGCCCAGCTCAAACCGGCACCAAAACCTGCGATGCAAACCAAAAATGACTCTGTCAGTAGTTTATCCGCTAAATTGAAAGTAATGGCGGTAGGAACACTAACACCGCTGGCGTTTCCAAAGTTCTCAACAACATTGTGCGGCATTTTATCATGTGGCACCCCCATTTTATCAGCAAGCTTCTTTAGCATAAACTTATTGGGCTGATGGAATAGGTAATAGTCCACATCCTCCTTGTCGCAATTCGCCTTTGACAGTAAATTATCAATCATGGGAGGCACCTGTTTTTGCACAAAATTAAAAACGTCATCACCCTTCATGACCAAATGATCCAATGCTCTGGAATTTCCATTCTTATCCGTCTGTAGTTCTGCTGTCTCTGGTGTAGAGGGCATTTTAAATCCACCTGCGGGTATGATCAACGACTCCGCACCTGTTCCGTCCACGTTAATGGTACCATAAATGGTGCTGTCATTGGAATCTTTTTCTACGATGGTAATGGAAGCTGCATCTCCCGTCAATGGACGGCTACCCCTATCCTTGGCAGAAACTTTGCAACTCATCATATCGGCATTCAGGAGGACTACTTTGTTCACCTCTTCCTGATCTAACAGCATAAAGGCCTGGTTAAGACCAACGGGATATCCAGAACACGCTTGGTTAATGTCCAACAACATCATATCCTGTTTTAATCCAAGCTTTCCTTGGATAATGTGGCTTGTAGCTGGAACAAAATGGTCCGGGGATTGGGTTACCAACACGATACCATCAACGTCTTCCTTCTTTAAAAGACCTTTGTCAAAAAGGTAATTCATGCCATAAATGCATAAATCGGATACTGCAGTACCCTCTTTTACGACCCTACGCTTTCCATAACCCATAATCAGCTTAAGCTTCATGGATTGTGCCCGCGAGAAGTCATAGTTGTCAATTTCATCATCAAAATTGACCTCATTCTCAGGCAAAACCGTAAGAATCCCCGTAATTTTCTTATTTCGAAATTTTAGGTTCATTCCGTAACTCCGTTTTTGTTAAGCAATTGAATAATACCTTCAACACTTGAAAAGTTTTCAGGTAAAATTTCAGTACCGTCAATGGATATTCCGAATTCTTCATCCAGGGAAGCAACCAAACTCACTATATCAAATGAGTCCAACATGCCTTCTTCAATGAAATTACTGCTTTCAGAAAAATCAAATTCTGGTCTGATCTCCGTCAAGAATGTTAAAATTTTATCTTTCAAATTGAACCGTATTGTTAGTTATGTGCATCTTTTGAGATACCCTATATATTATTAATTTGTTTATTTAACAAGGCCCTGTCAATTTTTCCCGTGGTTGACTTGGGCAATACATCCATCTTAATGTATTTGGTAGGTATCATATGCTTGGACAATACCTCCCTTAGCTTTATCCTGAAATCCTTTACAGGTATTTCGGTTTCCGATTCGTACACCAAAACGATTTCCTCATTCGCCTTATCAAAAAACACGCCGGCGTTTATGGTATCGAATACACTTAAAATATAATGTTCTATTTCCCCTAGATCGATCCTATATCCAGAAAGCTTAATTTGAAAATCCTTTCTTCCGATATAGATATATTCTCCTTTTTCGTTTAAAAAGACAATATCACCAGTCCTGTAGATTCTTTCAGGTACTGACTTATTTAACGGATTTTGCACAAAAACCGTATTGGTTTTCTCAAAATTATTCCAATAGCCCAGGGCCAGGGATGAGCCCCTAACACATAATTCCCCTTGTTCACCTACCTCGCAAAGCTCGTCCTTATCGTTCAATACAAGGATATCCGTATTTCTACAGGGTATGCCAATAGGCAAGGACTCGTCCTCATTAAAAGAATCATCTACAATATGGTAGACACAGGTTCCCGTTATTTCTGTTGGGCCGTACATATTGCCATAAACAATCTCCCTTTCCAAGCTTTTGATCCAATAGTTCAAGTGCTTGGGAGGCATTACCTCTCCACCAAACAATACCTTTTGTACGGTAGGGATCTTGTTTGAATCCAGGAGTTTAAGATTGGCAATATTGACCAAGACCGCCGGCACCCAGAAAATGAAATTGATTTCATGTTCGTTGATGTAATCCAACAAGGTGGCGGGGAAAATAAATTTTTGTTCGGGAATGATATAAAGTGTCGCGCCCCTGAATATCATGAGATAAATATCCAAAGTGGACATATCAAAGATAAATGGGGTCTGATTCCCGATTTTTTCGTTTTCGGTTATGTCAAAAGTGTCGGCGACCCAGTTGATATAATCGATTATGGATAGATGTGAGATAACGACACCCTTAGGTACTCCTGTAGATCCTGAGGTATGTAGAATATAGGCAGGATCGGTATCCACACATTTTTTGTAATTGAAACTTTCGTCTACCTTCTCATTGACATCGAGCTCGTCCAAATTGATAATGTCAACGTCCAGATCACATTTCTGAAGGTTGGCCAAGAATTTGTTGTTTGTGATGATGCATGAGGGCTTTAAAGCTTTTAGAATGGCCTCAATTCTCGGAACTGGATTTTTTGTGTCCAACGGGGTATAGCAGTTGCCACTGTACATGGTACCCAAAAACGAAGCGATGGCATCATTGGTTTTTGGCAAATAGATGGCAACAGGGCTGTTAATGGCATCACTTTTCTTAGCTATTTGGGTTGCTATAAGTTTTGCGCGTTGGGTTAACTCCTTGAAAGTTAATTGGGAAGTACCGTCTACAACGGCTAATTTATCCGGGAATTTATCAACGGTACTTTCGAAATATTCAATTAGGTTAATTTTTATCATAATGGTACGCTAAACACATAAAAAGGTTGAAATCTGTGACGACAAGAAAACCATTCCATAGCTGATTACGATTGCTAGGAGGATGATCTGTGTACTTGTTGCCGAACTCAGTTGAAATCCGATTGCTTACTTTTCTGCTGATTAACAAATTTGGGGGTGACAAAATGTATTTGGAAACTTGACCATTCAAAGACACCGAAGCGGTGTCTTTGAACAGCTAGTTAAAACAGTCAGTAATTGTGCTTTAGAACTTCAAGTACCTTTCTGGAATTGGGAATTCTGGAGTAGCTCTTTGCCAGTACATACTTAGAATCCACCATCTTTCCTGATAGTAGGCCAACTGAATACTGTGTACGTTTCTCACGTAAGACTTACCAGCGGCCATGTCCTCTTTGCTGTGGAAAGACTCACAAGTACTCACTACGTGCGCGATGTTACCGTAAGTTTCTTCTACCCGTCCAATTTCTCTTTCATAAAAACCGGTTTTTCTAGTGGTTTCCATCCACTTCCCAATTCGCTCAATATATTCATTACAAGACAAGAACTGAGGCCTCATATTACCGTTTGAATCGTTTTCATAACTGATTAATTTGCCCTCAGGATGGAATAAGAACCTGTAGAAATCCCAATCTCTGGGCTCTCCTGGCTCCCCGCCTATACATGCGTAGGAGGTTTTTATGATGTCATCCATCGTCTGTACACTTTTCAGATATTCTTCTTTCATAATAGAAATGTTGTTTTGGGTTATATAATATTTATTTTAAAAAAATTAAACAGCTAGAACGATTTGTCTACTATTATTATTGTTATTTCATTGTTCTTACAAACCAGTCATGTTTTTGTAAACCTTGATAGGTCTGCTTGTAGGAATTTATTCAGAGGACTTAAATAAACGAGTTTCCTCTTTTTGCTTTTGAAATCACGTTTTAGGGTCCTTGATTTGGTTCCCAAACCATTACAAAAAAAATACATCTTCCTGACAACCGAATTTTTTTCAGTTGAAAGCCTTAAAAGTATCGACCATCCTCCCAAAATGACAAACGCCCAAATTATTTTTGAAATCCAACCGGAATGATGTGCAGATTTTGGAGTTGAAAAGAATCCCTCCATATTTGGGTATTCAATGGGAATAACCTTTGTTTCATTGGATTACATCTTAAAGAAATCGTAAATGATCAATAGGTTTCTTGTTGAACCAAATCAACATCCAACTGAATTTAAGCAAAACCAACCCACGGAAATCCTATTCCAACATGTCAAGAAGCCAAGCTTAGTTCGGATAGTTGAAACTAGACCTTGGTTTAAATCTAGCCCACCTTTGGTATGGCCATCACTTTTTCCTTAAAGCGATAGAAAACGGTCGTATCATCCTTTACATTTTTGTCCACGATCATACCCGCCTGGATCACATTGTTGTTGCCCACCTCAATACCTGGAATCACCAAAGAACGTAGCCCAAATTGATTGTTATTGCCCACTTTCACAGATCCAGCTACACCGGCAACTGAAAAGAAGTTATTGTCTCCCACCACACAATCATGGCTAATAAAACAATAGGAGGTAAGAAGATTGTAACTTCCTATGGTAGCATATTTTTCAAGGATACAGAACGGAAACACAATGTTTCCCTCTCCAATGGTCAATTCCTTGGCCATTACCACACTATGGTGGATAAAGCTTCCAATCTTGGCGTTCTTTTCTTTTAAAGCCTTGATCATTTTTTCCCTAAAGGGAATACTCATCACAGCGATCAAAACTTCCTCATCTTCCTTGGGTTCATAGGAATCTATGTCGCATAGGACCGGAGCGGAAAAGTTGTATTTTTCGTAATGGTCTTTTACGTGCTCCGCATAATCTATATAACCTAGGATATTGATTTTTTCCTCTTCTGGGACTTTAGTATTGTGATCTTCTATGTAGAATGTAACTTCCGAGGCGCAACCCCCAGTTCCTAAAATGATAATGTTTCTCATTGTCTCCGTATTATTTGGTCGGACTAGACCTTTTGTATTATTTGATTTAAGCGGGGGTGTTTTAATGCTCATAGCGAAATTATGTATTTTCTATGAATCAAATTTGCCCTATTTGTTGAATTTAATGTATTGATATAGTCATTTTAAAGATTCGCTTCAGTACTGCCTGTTCCCATTAAACCCTGCTTTCAATTTGAATTCCTTTTAATGTGGGGCAACTTTTATGGCAACATTATTTATGCACTACGCTAGCCCTGTACTGAGGGAAGAATCTCAGATCCAAATTGTCACAATACATAAGGCCGTTTTTTTGCTCAACCAATTCCTGATAGATTTCCTTGTTTACCGTATACTTCCAAACCCTAAAAGGGAACGTATCTTTGGAGAATCCTGATTTAAAATAGAACAAAGAATCTTCCTTGCTGCCAACGCCGCCACCAAGATTGAAATAGCGATATTTTTCATGGGTTCCCCTGATCCTCATTTCGTCTATCAATAACTTCACAGGGTTTAGATCTAGATATTGCTCACTAGTTCCAGAGAGATGGTATTGAATGTAGGCATCCTTCTTCGTGAAAAGTGCTCCACCAGCTATTTTGCCTGTTTTGTTCTGTATGGCCAATAGCAATTCCGTATCAAAGTGGGGGCTCTCCAGTAAATCGAGAAAATACTTCTTATCAAAAAGGTATTCTTTGTTGGCATTTACCCGGACCATGTTTTCATGGTACAATGAGATAAAGGTGTCAATGTCCGAATCCGTTTCGGCATGCCTTATGGTATAAATGGACCTGGATTTGTTAATGTAGGTCCTTAATCTTTTAAAATAATTTCCCCACTGCTCTTCCAAGCTTTTGGTGAGATCAATGTAAACCACCCTTCCCAAGGTTTCCGTTTGTCCCAAATGGAACAAACAGTGTTCTTGATTGGGAATAAAGGAGTTTAGTCTGGAAAAAATGGAAACAATATTTTGTTGTTCGAACAAATCCTGAATCTCTTTCCGAAAATCACTGAAATCACATTTCGAAGTTACATTTTGGGTGATGGGTCCAGGATACCCGTATACCGAGGTCGCATCTTTGTACAGGGAATATTCGATATCTCGAAAGAGCAATGGCAAAAGAATGGTTCTGTTCTTATCATGATAATGAATCAAAACTGGTTCCTCTCCATTCACTTTGGATGCATGGTGGTAGTCATAGGTGTGATAAAAATCAGCGGAATCACATCCTTTTACAAGAGCATCCCATTTTTTCTTCTCCTTTACGATTTCAATCATCCTAAGAATTTGGTCTTTCGATTGGTATTAAGTTTGGTCCCTAGTTAAGGTATTGGTTTGATATTCCATACAAACTTTGACAACAAAATTCATTAGTCCATGTTCCCATTTTATCAGCCCATTTTTTAAAGTCAAAGCCTAATTTCATGCATTCATATAGGGTATAGGGCATTAACTTGCGTTTCCACCCCATGCGGCCCAAGCATCTTCTTGTTTTTCGGTATACACATCGTCGGATTGGAATACCTTCTGAACCGTTTTAAACAGAATTTTCACATCAGTGCCAAAACTAAGGTTGTCCACATACCACACATCATGCTCAAACTTTTCTTCCCAAGACAACATGTTTCGGCCATTTACTTGTGCCCAACCTGTTATTCCAGGTTTTACCTGGTGTCGTCGTGCCTGTTCTTCATTATAAAGGGGAAGGTAAATGGTCAATAGGGGTCTTGGGCCTACTATGGACATGTCTCCCTTTAATACGTTTACCAATTGCATCAATTCATCCAAAGAATGGTTTCGGACAAAAGCACCCACTTTCGTTACCCGATCTGCCTGATCTTCCAATTCGCTGTCCTTATCTTTTGGGTCTCTTAGCGTCTTGAACTTTATAATGGTAAATATTTTCTCGTTCTTACCTGGTCTCTGCTGAAAAAAGAAAGGCTTGCCTTTATTGGCAAACACCAATAAAATGATCAAGATAATTATGACTGGCGAAAACACGATCAATGCCACAAGTGATATTGAAAAGTCTAGTACTCTTTTAAAAAACTTTCTGTACATAATGAATGAATCTTTTTAGTAATATCTCTTTATAATACTTCCAAGATTTTGGATTTTAAAGTCTTAAAAATTGGTTTTTTCAGGCACAAAGAAAAAGTAAAAAAGTTGTTCATGTACCAACCAAACCAAATATTAGCCAAAATGCTAAATCCTTTGGATGAACGAAGGCTAATTTCGAAAAATGACATTTTTTTCGCTATTGCCCATGGAATTTCTCCTAATTCCTTATTTATTTAACGTTGAAAGCCTAATTTAGGTACAAGTCCTGTAAAATATTCATTTACAGCCACTTGTGAACTAGAGCCAAATGCCTTCCGGAATAGGTTTCTCTTCAACCACCTCTATAAGCAGTTGGTTGGGCCCGCGAACAAAGAAACTCTTCAGTCCGTGCACCTGATCGGTCTTAATTCCCTGCACTATTTCAACCTTGGCAGACTGCATTTGTTCTAAGACGGGTTCAATGTTTTCAAAAGAAAATGCAAGATGGTCAAGCGAGGTTCCATCTGTAAGCTTGAACTCTGACGGAAACCACGTTCTTTCCTCCACAGGCTTACCGTTCACGGTAATATTGATATTGCCCACATACAGCCTATTCCATTTGAACAAACCGGTTGCCCAGGTCTGTGCACTTTCGTATTCCGGGGCCAGGCCCAAATGGGATTCAAACCATTGCATGGTTTCATCTACATTCGTAGCCAATAGATGAATATGTTCAAAAGTATGGTTTCTATTGCCGGTAAACACCTCCACAACCTCCTTGTCGGGACCAAAAAAGTACATCCAATGGCTATTGTTCAATGGATTTATGGGCGTATGCACTTCTATGCCCTCCTTTACCCGCCAATCAAACTCCGAAGGCCCATCTACCCCGGACCACCCAATATGCCATAAACTGGATCCATCATGTGTTTCTGGGGCTTCCTTGACCTCGTCCAGCAACAGAAATGACTTTTCGGTAAACAAGGCATCCGATTTCCCCCGGTATCGAATCCTTTTGGCGCCAAAATATTTCTCGTAGAATGCTAAACTCTTATTGATATCCGTGACGTTTAGATGGATATGATGAAAATTTGCCTTATTCATGTTAGGTTCTTTTAGTATTGATTGGAAAAAGCCGTTTTCTGCTTATGGATGCACATGAACATAGTAGTGGAACTTTTTAAGTTCATTTGGAATGCTTGGCTTGAATGTTTTCTGAAACTGAATTGACTACTTCGGCAAATTCTTTGCACAAAATAGATTTATCATATTTGGTTTCCGCCAGATTTCGGGCATTCAATCCCATGTTTTTGCAAACCTCTGGATTATCCTTTAAAAAAGTGATTTGGTTTGCCAAATCCTCTGGATTTTTTGGATTTACAAAAACACCGCACTCATATTTCTCCACCATGTCCTTGGTCCAACCGGGAGAGTTGACAATTATGGGCTTTCCAGCAGATAAAGAATCAAATAGTTTGTTTGGGGAATTGGTGGCCAAGATTGGAATATCTGCAAAGGTTACCATGGAAACATCACATAAATTCACGATTTCCGATAGTTCCTTTAAGCCAAATCCACCAAGGAAATGTGCATTTCGTATTCCCAGGTTTTCACATTTTGCTTTGAGTATGGGTTCTGTAGCCCCACCTCCCATAAAAACAAATTCTATCTCTGGATTGTCTTTTAAATGTTTGATTCCCTCAATAATGAAGTCCATGCCATTGGCCAATCCCATGGATCCGAAATAAACCGTTTTGAACGCATTCGGGTTTAATCCCAGTTCCTTGCAAAAAGCATCGTTCTTTTCCCGATTCCAATAGACATCTATCTTGGACATATTGGGAATCATGGATACTTTTTCTGGGGCGATCCCTCTTTTTATCACCCCATCTTCCATGCCGGGAGAAAGGGCAACCACATGTTCTGCATTTACATAAATGGTCTTTTCGAACCACAACGCCAACTTGATCAGAAGCTTGTTGTTCAATCCGCCCATTTGTATTGGAACTTCGGGCCACAGATCCCTTACTTCAAAAAGGAATGGGGTTTTTTTGAATTTTTTGACCACTAGGGCTGGAAAACCTATGGTTAGGGGAGTGGAGGTAGCAATGACCAAATCCACATTTTTTTCTTTAAGGGCCATTCTAGCCGATTTGAGCATAAAGCTGACAAAGGAGAGCAATCGTTTAAAAATGCTCATGTACTGGCTATAGGGTACCTTTAAATAGATGACATCTATCCCATCAATGTTGACCCTTTTGATTTTTGAATCTATTTTACTGGAGGTGGCCAACATGGTAACTTGATGACCCTCTTCTATAAGTTTACGACTTATCCAATACGATCGGGTGCCTCCGGGTTCTTTTGGTGTTGCGAAGTATTGGTGTATGTAAAGTATTTTCATTAATGGTTATTCAATAATCGGATTGCACTTTTATGGGCATTTGGAAATTCTCTGGTTTAAAATAAAGACCAAATCTTTAACCTTAACGTTGCCATGCATTACATATTACTTGCCACAAGCTTAATTGCCATAAAAAAATTGAAGGCAAGCATGGCAAGGATTACTTACTGGCCGATACATTTATGTAAGACTTGGAGGAAAGCGCAAAAATAGGATTTTCAGGATAATCTGTGCGACCAATTAGCGAGATTCAAAAATTTTATTCGCTCGAAGAACAATCTTAAAAATCCCCTTGTTTTTTATTTGTTGGATGAATTCCGATGTGGTATTTGGAACATTGGATTCAATTATTCGATAAAACTAGTATTTTGACTAGTAAGTTGGTGCATCCACTCTTTTTTTAATTTAATTTGCCCTCAGATTTCAAAGTGTCTAAATGATAAGCTTATTAAATAGGATAAACGACTATTGTCTGTACCTTCTGGTGTTTTCCGTTACTTTTGAGAACTGGGATCCCTTTAATTTGGTAGGCTATTCGGTCACCTATTTTGCAACCATCATGTATTTGGGAACCTGGGTTCCGTTGATTGCCAGGAATTTTCAATTTACCCCCTTTAAAAAAATTGTGATACCCTTACTGCTCTTTATTGTGGTGGGGTTTATATGTTCTGCCATACACTCGGAGTATGTCCACGAATTGAAATTTGCATACCATTATAGAGCACTTCTTTTAATAGTGCTGATGACATTTATCGCCTCCCATATATACTCCAAACCAAAAATGTTGCCCCTGGTTTTGAATTGCTATTTGGCCAGTGTGCTCTTGGCCTTTTTGCTGATAACGGCTGGCAAAGGTGTTACGTATGAAAATGGCAGGCTGTTGCTATTTGGGGAGAATCCGAACATTATTGGGGCCAAATCTGCCTTGGCTTTCTTAATTACCATTTCAAGGTTAATAAACAAGTTCACCATTAAAAGGGCTGTTGTTATCCTTATCATTTGCATTCCATTTATAAGCATAATTGCAATGTCCGGTTCAAGGGGAGCCTTTGTTTCCATGTTTTTAGGGCTTACGGTACTGCTGCTGTATAGAAAGACGGATATTCTAAATAAAATGGCGCTGATCATTTTTGGAGTACTTGCCTCGGCCATGCTGATTACCTATTTGTTGGAAACAAATCCCGTAATGGCAGAACGTTTTGCCGCTACGGTGGAAAGGGGGGATATTGGAAGAAATGTACTTTGGGCAGCTGCCATTGAAGTTATAAAGGACAATATTTTTATTGGCGCCGGTTTTGAAGGTGTAAAACCCCGCATGTATGAGCATTCGGGTGTTTTTATGAATCCCCATAACATTTTGCTCTATGTTTATATAGCCAGCGGCCTCCCTGGAATAATCTTGTTTGTTACCTTTTTGGCCCGTTTGGTTAAATTATTGTTTCTGCACTACAAAAGGTATGGAGATTCGTTGAACCTGGTTATGTTCGTGATCGTTGTGTTCAATATGTCCAAACAAGGTGGTAGTATAGGAAAAACACTGTTTTGGTTCTTTTTTGCGGTGTTGATGGGTTCCACTGCCCACGTCTTATCCAGGGTTAAACAAAAAAAGCTGGCTTAATGAAAATATTGGTAGTATCTAATAATTATCCATCGTTAGAGTATCCAACAAGAGGTGTATTTGTCTACAACCTTATACAGCAATTTTGCAAATTGGGACATGAGGTAACGGTAATTTCCCCTAAAAACATAATGGCTTCCCGCCGCAAAAAGGTTGAATCCTATGGTGAAGAGAACTGTACCGTTTACCGCCCTAAGTTTATCTCGGCATCCGCCAGAAAAATAGGCCCCCTATATACTTACATGATTACCAATTGGGGTCAGGTAAAAGCGGTTCAGAGGACAGTAAGAAAGCACAATTTGGAGTTTGATTTTGTTTACGCACATTTTATGATGAATGGGATAATTGCCGTAAACGCGCTCAAAAAATATAATAAACCCGTATTCTGTGCCATAGGGGAAAGCAATCTCCTAGGTTTTACAAAATGGTACCCGAAGGATTATTTTAAAAAGAGCAGTCATGGAATTCATGGTTATATAGCTGTTTCAAATAAATTAAAAGACCAGTTGGTGGTTTTTGGGATTTCTCCCGATCGTATTTACATGAAACCCAATGCTGTGGACCTAACTAAATTCTATAAAAGGAACAAGGAAGAAATGCGGCAGAAATACAATCTGCCCACAGATCTTAAACTGGTAGCCTTTGTAGGCAGGTTTATGCAACATAAAGGGCCTTTACGGGTATTGGAAGCGGTTAAAAATTTAGCCAATGTTGGTGTGCTTTTCATGGGTAGTGGGCCTCAAGACCCTGAAGGCGATTCCGTTATCTTTAAAGGCAGTGTGCCTTCCTATCAAATACCTGAATTGCTTTCTGCCTCTGATCTCTTTGTACTGCCCACACAAAAAGAGGGGTCGTGCAATGCTATTGCAGAAGCCCTCGCCTGTGGATTACCTGTTGTATCCTCAGATATTCCGGAAGTACGAGATCAATGCACCCCCTCTTTTTCCATTTTGGTGGATCCTTTGGATGTAGAAGGCTTGGAAAAAGCGATAGATACTATTCTATCCAATGAAGAACGAAGGATTGAAATGTCGAGTAACGCCTTGGAGTATTCCAAGAATTTTGAGATAGGGGAGAGGGCAAGTAGTATTCTGAATTTTATAAAGGGTAGGATAGAGGCATAGGATAAGCGGTCACTTCGCCAAGCAAAGTTTATGAAAGAAAAACAAACCATCATATATATATTATCCAACCAACGATCGGGATCCACACTCATCGAGAACATTCTGTCGAAATCTTCCCAAATGGTCTCCATTGGGGAATCCTATCTTTTGGGCGGCCATATTCAGAAGACAGGCCCCGGCGGGGCTTGGGATTGGAATTGTTCCTGTGGTTCCAGTATGGAAACCTGCGAATTTTGGAACAAAGTATATCAAAAGCTTGGTGTTACGGACCCCAAGCAAATTAAAAATACACAGATAGATGCTCCCAAGGGAAAGGAAGCGGCGCACCAAATAGAAATGAACGAGGAGGCGCGATCTTTGATGAATAAGGTGTACAAAGCCGTATTTGAAATTACCAATTGTGACGTACTGGTGGACTCTTCCAAAGAGGCCTTTTACGGAACTTCCCTTTACCAAAAATCTCCTTTTAATTTTAAGTTTATCTATTTAAAAAGGGATTTACGTGCCGTATCCATTTCAAGGGATAAATGGCGAAAAAAATACAACAAAAAAGACATGAGCCTTCTCAAGTTGCTTGCATCCAACTACCTACACAGGTTAACGTGTAGGTCTATGCTGAGGAACGTGAAGAAAGAAGATGTTTTTCACTTAAAATACGAGGAGTTTTTTAAAAACCCCCAGCAGACCTTGGACGAAATGTCGGAATTCTTCGGTTTCGATAGATACGAGGTCCCAGAATACATGGAACTTAATGATGACCATACCATTGCCGGTACCCCCAACCGTTTTAAAAAGACCAAAATTCAATATGATGACCGATGGCATAACGTAGCCAAAAAGCATCCACTTTTTAACGGGCTGGGGTATATACTTAATAAACTAGGATGAGCCTCACCAAAAAAATAAAGAAGGCTGGTAAATGGCAGTCATTGTCTGTTATCTCCTTGAACATTTTACAGCTAGGTTATATAGCTATAATGACCAGGCTACTGCTAAAAACAGATTATGGTCTAATGGCGGTGGTAAACGGAATTATAGGAATAGGCAATATTTTTATTCAAGGTGGTATGGGCTCGGCCTTGATTCAACGCCAGAATGTAAATAACAAGCACATAAATGGAGCGCTGCAAACCAGCCTTCTAATAGGGTTTGTCCTTTATGCCCTTTTCTATTTAGCGGCCCCATTTATATCTTCTGTGTATAATGATGCCCGATTGGATGAACTGATCAAGGTTGCATCCTTAAACCTAATATTGCTTTCCCTGAGCAATATTTCGGGCAACTTGCTATTAAAAAATTTCGATTTCAAGCATGTATCGCTGGTCAACATAACCTCCAATATCATCGGCTATGGACTTGGGGTATATTTGGCATTTAATGGGTATGGTGTTTGGTCACTCATCATTGCAACACTGCTCGCCTCTTTTATCAGTACCATAGTATTGTTTTACTTTGCCCCAATAAAAATCAGTTTTAAAATTCACTATCGCGAAGCCCGTGAATTGTTCGGCTTTGGTTCAGGTATGATGTTATTGTCCTTTAGTAACTTTTTGTCGAACAAGGGATTGAATCTGGTTTTTGGAAAGATTTTCACTCAAGATATTCTGGGTATCTATGAAAGGACTGCAAGGGTGAAGAATCTTCCAAGTCAATTTCTTGCCAATATTATCAATAAGGTAATGTTTCCGGTCATGTCGGAAATTCAGGACGAAAATGAAAAACTGGTCAAAATTTACAAGTTTGGGCTGGGATTGAGTAATTCACTAATGATTCCTACCACCGTATTGTTGGTGTTTTTCTCCTCCGAAATTGTACAGATTCTTATGGGATCTAATTGGACAGAAGCAGTGCTGCCTTTACAGATAATGTTGTTGGTGCTAACTTTTAGCAATTCTGGAAAAATGACCGACGCGGTCATTCGGTCCAAAGGACTTATTTACAAGAATGTGACCCGCAAGTACATTTTTACGGCAATTATCATCGTCCTTTCCGGGACGTTGGGATATTTTTTCGGAATCAATGGAGCTGCTGTAGGAATTGTGATCAGCCATTTTATAAATTATTTAATGATGATCGTTCTCGTGAAAAATGTTTTCAAGGGAACTTTTCGCGAGTACTTCTTTCAGCCCTTTCTAGCAGGGTTGAAACTGGGACTATACCTTGGAATGTTGATCGTTGGATATAAATTACTGTTCAATTTATGGGGAGAGACAGATGTGACCATGTTTATTGTATTCGTGGTGGGCTTAATGGTAATAGCTGTTGGCATAGCTAGATTTAGACCCTCCCTGTTTGGATATTATCTAAAAGAGGCGATCAACAACACCATAAAAAAGATTTGAAAACGTTCATAGTGTTGAACGTGGCAAAGATATTTTGATTACTTAAAAAGATTATACATTTTAAATGTTACTTCAATTATGAAAAGTCAGGAACCAATCAACTTCTGGGGAATAGGGGCACAAAAAGCTGGGACCTCATGGTTATACTACAATCTATCCAAAACCCCTGGTTTTGCGATACCTCCTGTTAAAGAATTCCACTATTTTGACCGGGATACCAAATACCCCTCGCCCAACTTCCTTTCCAAGACCAAGGTAAAGGATAGGATTGGGAGCGCGGCGTATTTGAAAAAGGCTGCCAGGTCCATAGGCTCCTCACTCGTGAAAGGGAAAATGAAGCATGTGGCCTTCTCATTCAAATGGTTCTTTTCGGATTATAGTGATGAGTGGTATAAGTCCATATTTGCTCCCTTTAAAGGGCTTAAGGGGGAGATTACCCCTAGTTATTCCATGCTGAGCAAAGAGGATATTTCCAGAATGTATGCCATGGCCCCCAATGCAAAGTTGGTCCTGATGCTTAGAAACCCAATTGATCGGGCTTGGTCTCATTTCAGACATACCAAAAAACGTATTGAAGGTTTTACCCTTGACAATTTTGAGGAAAGTGAAATCTTGGCCTTTATGAAAAGTGATGGACAGGTGCTACGATCGGATTATGTTCGTACCATCGAAAATTTTACCAGCATATTTCCGAAGGAACAACTGTTGATTGGGTTCTTTGATGCCATAGTTGAAGCTCCAGAGCAATTACTGGAGGAGGTAATTCAGTTTATTTCAACCAGCAATGATGCTGAGGAAGCCTTGAACAAGTCATGGAATGCAGATGAAGCCGCAACCAAAAAAGTGGTAAATAAATCCATAGAATTGGATTGCCCTCCGGCAGTTTTGGCTTTACTCAAGGATATGTATCACGATATGATATTGGACCTGGCCAACCAATATGGAGGCTACTTTAATAAATGGTACTTGGAATCTTATGGTAAGCCTTCAGAAAACCAGGACGATAGATTGTTCTGTACCACAATGATAAAATAGCACCCGCCCAAACCCAATAACAATTAGTTGAAACGGCAAAGTGTATGGGAAGATGAGGTAGTTATTTGCTGATTTTCATCACGCAAAGGGCCCTTTTCCCAGTATGCACTGAATCAAAACAGATATACTCCCCGCTTGGATCCATTCTGGGGTGCAGGTCACAGCACCAGTGCTTGAAGTTTTGGGATTGAAATCGTTTAAAAGAGTTCAATCTGGCCAAAAGCACAACTTCATCTGTGTTGCAATCCACGCTGTACAAATTGGCCATTCTGTATTTGTCAGGATAGGTATCCGTTACAAAGGAATCATCGGTAATAAAACTTTGATGCCCATCTGAATTCAATCTAGGGTAGGCCACTCTTTTGTGTTTTTGTAAAGTAGGCTCTTCAAAAAGTACATGGCTATCAATGTTGCCAGTTCTACAATACGCGATTATTTGATTTTTATGGTTCCATACGTAATGCGAAACCATGTCATTAGTTGGCGCAACATGACATTTTCTCGTTTCCAAATCAATGGTCAGTAACCTGGAGTGCCTTTTGTTGGTGTAGGACACATCTGCCCATCGATGCAAGAAGGAGATATATCTGCCGTCAGGAGAGAACAAAGTATGGGTTACAAAATGGTGGCAGTCCTCATACTCCGGGGTAAGCGTACCAATTTCCGTTAGTTCCTTGAGGCTAACCAGCATTTCCTTGGTATCTGTATTTACATCCCCAAGAAACAATCCGGTGTTATCCGGGATTTTAATATCGTTAAAACTGTCGTCATCGTAAACAGCATAGCCGTAGCCCGGCATTAATCGTTCCAACCTGCCATAACTGAAAGTAGCGGCATAGTTCCCACAAGCGGAAACAGAATCCATAGGAAAGGACAGGGATTTCTCGGTGTTGGTACTTAAATCGTAAACCGTGGAAATTAGCTTGTCCCCACTTGCATTATTGTATATGAGGCTGTTCTTCCCCAACCATTGCAAACGACTTCCCTTATGGTAATTCCAAGCAAGGGTTTCACCAACTTTGACAAAATCCCCCATCTTACCGTCAAAGGGAAAATACCCTATTTCCAGAATATCACCACGCGTGGGCATATGCAAGGGAATCGTCAGTTTATTCGCCAACACTTTGGAACTGTCATGGGAAAAAGGGGAAACGTCATGAAATCCAAAGAAATGGTTTTCCTTGGCATCTATCTCATTTATAGAATAGTCTTTTTTATTGGGGAGGATATCAAAAAAAGATTGGTATAAGTTTCGGATAGCAATCTTGATTTTGGGATTGCCTTTTACGGTATCGTAAACTAGTTTTTCAATCTTGTTCATTGTACTGGTACATTGTTTTATAAAGATTTGCTATGCTGTTCCAATTAAAAGGTTTTACAAGCTGGGTAAAATCCCTATAGGTTTCATAACTATTGACCATCTGTGTTATTCCATTGCAGATTTCTTCCAAATTATCCGGGTTCACGGATACCCCAACGCCTTTTCCTTCCAAAAAGCCGTCTATCCCTTCACCTGAGGCATAAAGAACAGGTTTCCCTTGGGATAAGGCTTCTATGTAAACCAAACCAAACAATTCTCCTTTGGCCGGCATGGCAAAAATATCAGCATGTCTATATGCTTGCAGAAGTTTTTCCTTGTCCTTGATTTTTCCTTTGTAATCTACCCAATCGTATGATTTGATCTCATTTAAAAAGCTGTTGTAGAATTCCTTTTCGTATTGGTTTTCTCCTCCAACAACGGTCAGGTGGTACTTCTTATCCGTGGTTTCATTTAATTTTTCAAGGGCCTGAATCAAAGGGAGCACATTTTTCCTTTGCATAATCTGTCCCACGTATAGCAAGTTGACTCTTTTGTCCAATGATTTCCCAGATGGATTTTGAAGATTTTCCAACCAAAAATCGTTTATTCCATTGGGCATGATTTTGACTTTTGGGGAAATCTTGGATATAAAACCTCCCGGCATCATCTGGAAAAGTTTATCCCGATAGGTAGGTGAAATGAAAATAACCTGTTCCGCTTCTTCCAACACCTTTTTTGCCTTGAACCTTCGGTGGTACATATACTTATATTGCAAGGCGATGTCCGTAGTGCGGACGGCCACAATATACTTTAGACCAAATTTCTTCTTAAGATTATAGGCCACCACACCATCCGTAAATAGATTATGCGCATGTATAAAGTCGACGTTCTGATGCGCTTTTTTTTGGATCAGGGCATTGGTGATCTCCTTGATCTTTCGGAAATAGTTGTACTTATGGTTGGGTTTTATGACCTTCTCAAAAATCAGCTCCCCTTGATTTAAGTCCACTTCGTTTTCCGGTTTCCGGTCCGTCTTGATGGGAATATAGACCCGTTGTTCCAAATCAGCATCCAAAGTAGAATACAATTGGGAATAGAGGTGGTTATCTATATAATATGCATTGAGGTGGAGAATCTTCATTGATAAACGATCTTTGAAATATAGTTAATGTGTTGGCGTTTTACCGCTTCAATTTGAACCTCACATAAGTGCGCTGCTAAAATACTAGTTTAAGGATTACTGGCCCCACTATATTTATGATTTATTCTGAACGTTAAGAAGAAGGAAATGTTGTTGAAATGTTTAAGGCGATAAAAGACAAAGCCATTTGGTTTTTTGTGCAGGCAAGCTTGGAATCAAAGTCGTTTGGAGTACCGCTAAACGGTTGTAAACCCCCGTTTAATATTCGATGGTGTCTTATTGTTTTATCTCGGAACAGCCTGAATTTCAACGATCCAAATCTTTATGAAATGTTAAATAAATATGTAGTTCATCGAATAAAAAATCGACAAACATCCAAACCCATGTAAATTACCGTAATTTGAAAACGAACTGGAACCCAATATTGCACTTTAACCAAATTAATGGGCATTTCATCGAAAAAATTTAGCAGTAATCCATTTATCAACCCTGAATCGAATTACTCGACATTTACTTAACCTAATTATATTGCCATGCTGAACACTAATACCCCACTCAAAGTGTTTTCTTTACTTATTTACATTCTAATTTTTAATCTTTCTTGTGCCAAGGACTCGGACTTGTTCTATGATGTTATCCAAGAGGAAACAGAAACGAACAAGGAGATAGAGGAAAGGAACAATGAAGATGAAAATGCGTCAACCGGTGGAGAAGATACTTCCGAAGAAGACAACACTGCAGAGGAAGATAATACGGACAACGGAGAAGACAATACAGATGACCAATCCAAAGGACAAGGCTCCTTAATTTGGTATTCAGATTTTGAATCAAATCAGTGGAATCTTAGTGGTTCTGGTGACAATACTTGGGAATACGAAGCAAGTAGGGGAGAACCACATACCACCACAGATTCAAGAGCTGGTTCCAAAGCTGTTCATTTAGGTGATTACAATAATCATGTTACAAGAAATGAAATCCATAGAAATAGATTGTCCGATTGGGGAGAGCATTGGATAGGTTTCTCCATGAAAGTCAAGAAAGCGGCACAAAGCTCCAGGGTTTATGCCCAGTTCAGAAACATGAGGCCAGAAGGTGCTCCCGATCATGGAGGGATCAATCCTGTTACCTTACGACAAGGTTCCAATGGGAAAATGTTCTTCGCCACTTCAACAGATGAACGAATGGTTAATGTAATTCAAGACAGTGGTGCAAGTACAGGAACGGAAAACACACACTTCAACTATAATCTTGATGAATGGATTGATATTGTGATCCATTGGGAGTTGGACCCTGTTGATGGATTTTTGGAAATCTGGGTAAACGGGGATAAGATTGTTGACGAAACTGGAACCACAACCTACAAATACGCCAACGTAAGTGGAATTCCCTACACTGGTGAAATCAAGCACACCATTGGGGTCTATTGGTCTTCGCAAAATACTCCTCAAGGAGATGTTTACTTTGATGAATATAAGGTGTGGAAAGGAGCAGGGACTTACGAAAATGTTAGTCCAGGAGGTCTTAGCCCCAACAATTAATCTCAATTTACAACAGGTACCACATTGTTAATCTTGGACCCTAATCAGTGGTTTAATAGTGGGATACCCTTCAATATTATAAAAGCGTGAGCATTGCTGTGTGCCGTCATTTCTGTGACGGAGAATAAGTACTACTGCGACCTTTGGACAAATTGGAATGTACTTCGGTAATTGAATTTAACCTACTTGTGGGCGGATCATATGAATCTGTAGCCGTAAATCAACATAAGAGGCCAACAGAAAATGCGGATAAGAAATTTGTAAAAAATAGGCATCGGCCTTTTCTTTCCTTTCTTTGTGCTGAAAACAAAGGTTTCGCTATTTCGTACCCCATTGCCTCCTATGGTATGCCCAAAAGTTAAGGGGTGGCCATTGATCACGGCATCACGAACCTCGCTAAGATCTATTTCCAAAAACTTGGAGAGTTTTTCGAAAATAACCTCTGGCTTTGCACCAAAATCTTCATATTTGACGAGCATCACCTTTTTTGGCCTTATTAATTTGATCAACCCTATCATGGTATTACCTACCATCCAGGATATGGCTTCAATCGTCATATACAAAGGGGCCAGTTTTGGATTGAGATAGGTTTTTCGAAGAAACTTATAGCCTTTGCCCCTTCCTATGAATTTATATTTACTTGCTGCAACCCCATCTGGGTGTTTGACTAAGTGTATGATTTTGGAGTCATCATAAAATTTGGCAAGCCATAAAGCCCTGTTGGGATTTTTTGATGAATCAAGTATGGCTTTTTTACCAGCTACCTCTAACAATCCTTGGGTAAATTGCTCTGTATCTTTCACCAATTCCCTATTGAATTTGGAATTGCCAAATAAGGTGTCCATAAATTCCTTGACATGTCCTGATTTCACAGTGTCTTTGGCAAACTTGTCCCAACTCTGTTCGGTCTTTGACTCGTAATTCTGACGAACAATTGTCCAATAACCGCAATCATTCATTCCCTTGCCACAACTACACATAGCATTGAACCTTCCAAGTCCGGAAACCAATTCACCGACGCTTTCAATTGATTTGGAATTTCCAAGCATGGCATCAATCACGGTACTGCCACTGCGTCCTCGGCCTGTAATGTATATGTATTTCATCAAGAAATTAAAATTGGTTTTTCCGAATCAAAACTACTGAAAAAATAGTTGGATGATGTGCAAACACGTTTAAAGGAATAAATACTCGGGAAACTGAAAATGACTTAAAGTTTCCCATTTTTGGACACCATTAAAACAGGTGAACTGTGCAAGCTTTCCATAGCTATTTCAGCCCATTCCCCGTTATTTATTTATACGGATTTAACCCCTTATTTATACAAATGGTTGAGAACATCTGAAATAATTGTCGCTTCAACAAATACTTTCCGGGTATTGGCGTTATGAGTTTTAAATTCAATAAATTGGCGTCTCAATTTTTTGAACTAAACGGGAATAAAACATAGATATGATAGTAATTGCAAATGGTGCGTTCAAGTCTGGTTCTACCTGGCAGCGAAATTTGTTAAAAGGTTTGATGGATTTTCAGCCACTACCGGAAAATTTTCAAAGCAAGAAGCATGATAGTTTTGTTGGTATTGATCGTTTGGCAGATATTGTTAAATCCTCGGAGATTAAATCGAACAACTATTTGGCAAAAGGACATATTTACAAAAAAGACCATATAGAATTGCTTGCCAGCAATGTGGATGATGTAAAAGTATTCATGATTCAGCGGGATATTCGGGATGCCATAGTTTCACATTATAACCACTTCATTAATGTGCGCTCCTTTAAACCATCATTTAAGACGTATTATTGGTTGGTTGGACGCTATAAGGCCATACAGCTCGCAAAGTACAATAAGAATTGGGCATCATTTCAAAACAATGTCTTTCATTCAACCTTTGAATCCTTAAAAAAGGACACTCCAGGAGAATTGAAACGGTTTGCGGAATTTCTTGGTGTTACCCTAGACCAGAAGCAAATTGAGGACATCATTGAAACCAACAGTATTAAGAAGGTAAGGGAGAATTCTCCGCGCAAATGGTTTTTTAGAAAAGGTGAAATTGGGGATTATAAGAATTACCTAACGGCTTCAATGGAAAAGGATTTGGAAAGAATTCAAAAAAAGAACAACCTATTGGACAAACTAGGTTATTTCCTCATTTTTGAACTAAGACGCAGTTTATCCTAACTGGTCGTAAGCGCAGCAATGAAGCTCCAATAAAATATATAGAAAGATCGGTATTTTCAATTTAGGACTAGGACTTGGATAAGACAAAAAAGGGCTGGATGTTAAAATCCAGCCCTTTTTACTTTCGATTAATACACTTGTTTGAAGCGTGTCACTTTTTCCCAATTTGGAAATACTCAAAGCCAAGCTCTTCCAACGTTTGGTCATCGTACTGATTTCGTCCATCAAAGATGATGGGTTCGTTGAGCTGCTGTTTGAGCTCTTCAAAATCTGGTGCCCTAAACTCTTTCCATTCCGTGAGCAGAATCATGGCATCTGCCCCATGTAAGGTTTCATATTTGGAATTACAATAGGAAACATTTGGAACGTCCTTGAGGTAAAACTCCTGCGCTTCACCCATTGCTTTTGGGTCATACGCTTGGATACTGGCCCCTCTTTCAACCAAATCCTTGATAATATAGATTGCAGGTGCTTCCCGCATATCATCTGTTTGTGGCTTAAAGGCCAATCCCCAGACGGCAAAGGTTTTTCCTTTTAGGTCCTCTCCAAAACGATTCACTACTTTTTTTGCTATTACAAACTTCTGGTCATCGTTAACATCTTCGACCGCACCAATTATTCTAGCGGAATACCCATGTTCCTGCGCTGTTTTTTTCAAGGCCTTCACGTCTTTTGGAAAACAGGATCCCCCGTATCCACTTCCAGGATAGATGAAACTATATCCAATTCTGCTATCCGAACCAATTCCTACGCGTACTTTGTTAACATCCGCACCTACCAATTCGCAAATGTTGGAAATTTCGTTCATAAACGAAATTTTGGTAGCCAACATGGCATTGGCCACATATTTGGTCATTTCTGCAGAGCGAACATCCATAGTGATCAAACGATCCGTACTACTTCTAAAAAACGGGCTGTACAGGTTGCGCATCTTTTTGGTGGATTCTTCATGATCGGAACCTACCACCACACGATCAGGTTTCATGAAATCATTGATAGCATCACCCTCCTTCAAAAACTCAGGATTTGAAACCACATGAAAGTCGATGTCCGCATTTCTGGAATCCAGTTCTTTTTGAACTGTTTCCCTTACCTTGTCTGCAGTTCCTACGGGTACAGTTGATTTATCAACAATGACCAAGGAATGCTGCATGTGCTGTCCAATCTCTTTGGCCACCTGCAGCACATACTTTAGATCGGCAGAACCGTCTTCGCCCATTGGAGTACCTACAGCAATAAACGCGATATCACATTTATCAAGATTCTCAGCCAATTTGGTACTGAAGTGCAGTGTTTTGTTCGCAATATTTCTTTCGACCATGGCCTCCAAGCCTGGCTCATATATTGGGATGATTCCGTTTTTAAGATTTGTGATTTTCTTTTCGTCCACATCTATACAGGTAACTCTGTTACCCATTTCAGCGAAACAAGTTCCACTCACAAGACCTACATATCCGGTACCAATTATTGTAAGATTCATTTTATGTTATTTTTTTAAACAAGGTAAATGTCATTATAATAATGACAGAACCATCAAATTATTATTTAAGGAGAATAAATTTGTTTAGGAAATTTTGCTTTTTCATTTGAGCATATAACACACACTACATCTAGATGCTAACTTTTAAAGTGCAGCGGACAATTTCCATTAAAATTAAATGGCGGTCATTGTCAAAAGCTGGCACATTGAAAAGCCAGGATTAAATAATCATACCTGCGGCAACTGTTTCGTTGGTGTTTTCGTCAATCAGAATTAAATTCCCTGTGCTTCTATTGTCCCTATAGGAATCTATCATTAAGGGTTTTGTTGAACGTATGCGTACTTTACATATATCGTTCATACCGATTTCCTTGTCTTCCATATTACGCCCAAGCGTCTCAATATCAATTTTGTACAGCACCTCTTTGATCATGGCCGTTTGCTCATTGCTGGTGTGCTTTAAGGTATATTTAGCCCTGGGCTTTGCAGGGTCGTTGTTCATCCAGCACAACATCACCTCCAAATCCTGAGCGGGTTCCGGCTTGTTGTTGGACCTTACGATCATATCGCCACGACCAATATCGATATCGTCTTCCAAAGTCATGGAAATTGACATGGGAGCGTAGGCCTCTTCAAGCTCACCATCTGGCCCTTCAATAGTTTTGATTTTTGAGGTAAAGCCAGAAGGCATTACGGTAACTTCCTCACCTGGTCTGAAAATACCACTGGCTATTCTACCGGCGTATCCACGATAGTCAATGAACCCTTCTCGCTGAGGACGTAATACGGTCTGTACTGGGAACCGTGCATCAACGCTGTTGAAATCACTACTGATATGAATGGTTTCAAGGGTATGCAACAAAGGTGCGCCTTTATACCAAGGCATGTTTTCCGACCTGTTCACCACATTATCCCCCAACAGGGCACTAATTGGAATAAAGCGTACGTCCTTCACCAACAACTTTGATGAAAAATCTTGAAACTGCTTTATAATGTCATTATATACTTCCTCCTTGAAATCCACAAGGTCCATTTTGTTGATACAAACCACCAAATGGGGAATTTGTAACAGGGAAGCAATAAAGGAGTGTCTCTTTGTTTGTTCAATAACCCCATGTCTCGCATCAATCAGAATAATGGCGGCATTCGCGGTAGATGCACCTGTGACCATATTTCTGGTATACTGAATGTGTCCAGGTGTATCGGCTATAATGAATTTTCTCTTTGGAGTGGTGAAATAACGGTAGGCCACGTCAATGGTAATACCTTGTTCACGCTCGTCTTTTAGACCATCGGTGAACAATGCCAAATCCAAGCCTTCATGACCTTTTTTTAAGCTGGTATTTTCAATGGACTCCAATTGATCTTCAAAGATTGATTTAGAGTCATATAGAAGCCTTCCAATTAGGGTGCTTTTTCCGTCATCAACACTTCCGGCTGTAGTAAATCTTAATAGTTGACTATTGTTTAATTCCATATCTATTTTTCTAAAAATACCCTTGTCTTTTTCTGTCTTCCATTGCGCTTTCAGAGCGTTTGTCATCGGTTCTATTACCTCTTTCGGTCTGTCTCATACCAGAAACTTCCGCAGCAATTTTTTCCAATGTATCCGCATCTGATTCTATACCACCGGTGATGGTGATATCACCAAGTGTTCTAAATCGAACTTTCTTGGTTACGATTTCTTCTCCATCCTCAAGCTTTAAAAACTCCGAATTGGGAATCCATGCATCACTTCTCCAAACTACTTCCCTTTCATGGGCATAGTACAATGAAGGTATTTCGATTTGTTCGCGTTTGATGTAGTTCCAAACGTCCATTTCTGTCCAATTACTAATGGGGAACGCTCTAAAATGTTCTCCTTCAAAGTGTTTTCCGTTGAAAAGGTTCCAAAGTTCTGGACGCTGGTTTTTGGGATCCCACTGGCCAAAATCATCTCGGTGGGAAAAGAATCGTTCCTTTGCCCTTGCCTTTTCTTCATCTCGTCTTCCACCGCCAATGGCGCAGTCTACCTTGTGCTCCTCAATGGCGTCTAAAAGGGTAGTGATCTGCAGGGCATTACGGGTTGCACTTTTACCTTTCTCTTCGGCAACTCTACCTTGGTCTATGGATTCCTGAACAGAACCTACAATTAGATTCACGCCAAGCTGTTTTAGGATATTGTCCCTGAATTGGATCGTCTCCGGGAAATTATGACCCGTATCCACATGCATCAAGGAGAATGGGATTTTGGAAGGAAAGAATGCTTTTTTTGCCAAGTGGGTCACTACAATGGAATCCTTTCCTCCTGAAAAGAGGATTACAGGATTCTGAAATTGTGCCCAAACCTCCCGTAATACGAAGATGGCCTCGGACTCTAACTCGTCTAAATAGTTTAAATAGTACTTACTCATTTTTGAGTCTTATTTGGTTCTTTATCTTATTATATATGATGTCAACAGATTCATCTATGCCATATTCATTTGAGACCTCTACGTCTGGATTTTTAGGCGCTTCATATGGCGCTGAAATTCCGGTCATGTTTTTGATCTCTCCTTTGCGTGCCTTTGCGTACAGGCCTTTCACATCCCTTTGCTCACATACCTCCAAACTGGTGTTCACAAACACTTCAATATAGTTGTCGGCCCCTACGGTTTGCTTTATGAATTCCCTGTCCTTTTCATAGGGGGCAATAAAGGCCGCAAGGGTTACAACACCAGCATCAATAAAGAGTTTAGAGATTTCGGCAATACGCCTAAGGTTTTCCGAGCGGTCTTCAGGGTTAAAAGTGAGATTGCTGTTAATGCCCTTGCGAACATTATCCCCATCCAACACATATGTTTTAACGCCATCCTTATAGAATCGTTCTTCCAAGGCATTGGCCAAAGTGGATTTTCCAGAACCGGAAAGCCCCGTGAAGAAAATTAGAAGTGAATTGTGTCCATTCAGTTTTCTCCTTTTTTCTACATCGATCTTGTAGGAATGGGCAATTATATTCTTTTCCATGTTTTTGATCTAACTATTTTGTCAAGTCCAAAGTTGATACGGTACCATGCCCTTTCATGGTAATAATACAATATCATTTTGGTGATTACTTCCAGAGTTCCAATCTTCAATCCTGTAAGCGGGTTTCCAGAGATTATCCAAGAAATGACAATTGTATCAAGAGTGCCGATCACACGCCAGGAAACGGTCTTGAACAAATGTCGTTTTCTACTTTCGGGCATCTTGATTCTGACCCAAGCCCTTTCGTGGAGGTAATACAAAACCATTTTGGTAAAAACCTCCGAAAAACCAATCTTAAGTCCAGTGGCAGGGTTCCCTGTAATAATCCAGGACAACACTATGGTGTCCAGGGTTCCTACCAACCTCCAGGTGATGGTTTTGGCAATATGTCTTTTATGGGATATTCTACCCATAAATCCAGAGATCTTACCCACAGTTTATTGGCTTACTAAAAAATAGGGGTTCAACAAATTTTCTTTATTATAAGGTAATTCCTCATTGGTCTGCTGGGAAATCACCTTTAATCCAACTGCATTGCAAATCGCATGGCCAGCTGCAGTATCCCACTCCATGGTAGGAGCAAATCTAGGATAAAAATCAGCCTTACCTTCGGCGACCAGACAGAATTTAAGTGAACTTCCTTTGGAAACAACTTCTATTTCATCAAAGTCATTTTCAATGGATGAGATAAAATCAAGGGTATCTTGGTTCATATGGGAGCGACTGCCTACAACGCGAGCCAACGCTTTGCTTGTTTTACTCATAGAAATACGATCCTCTGCCGCAAATAGTTCATTTGTAAGATTGAGTTCTTCATCTAAGATGGTTTTATAAGCAATCTTTTTGGTAACATCTGCGTAGTAAAGTTCGCGGCTAACAGGGACATAGATCACACCTAGAACAGGTCTTCCCTTCTCACAAAGGGCAATGTTCACGGTAAATTCGCCATTTCGCTTTATAAACTCCTTGGTGCCATCCAGTGGATCGACAATCCAACATTTATCCCAATGCTTTCTATCATCGTATTCCAGGTTTTTGTTTTCCTCGGAGATAATAGGAATGTCGGTTTCAACCAGATATTGGTTGATAAGGGTGTTGGCCGCAGTATCCGCCTCAGTCAAAGGGGAACGGTCATCTTTTATTTCCAGTTCGAAATCGGGTTTTCTATAAATTTCCATAATAGCCGAACCACCGGAGATGGCGGCTTTGATGGCTATTTCAATAGGTTCGGTAAATGATAGTGTGTTGTTTTTCATATGATGACAAAATTCAAAAATACAGTCAGCAATAACAATTTTTGACACGTTTTTACGGTGTACGTTTAAAAAAATCGATTATCATGAACAATTCTAAATTTTAAGGTTGCTTCAGGGGGGTGAGAGAGTCGGATGAAAGTAAAAAATTACAAATGAATGGCAATTTACGTCAGTATAACTTTTAAACTTTATAATATTGTTTGTACCAGTTTATAAATTCTTGTACCCCATTTTCTATCTGCGTGTCAGGGCGGTAGTCATAATCTTTGATAAGCTCATCCACATTGGCCCAGGTTTTACTAACATCACCAGGTTGCATGGGCAGCATTTCTTTTTTGGCTTCAATCCCCAAGCTTTTTTCAATTGCTCTGATAAAAGCCATTAGCTTAACGGATTTGTTGTTGCCAATATTGTAAACCTTGTACAATTCGTCAGAGGACTTTCTTTCTGAAACATCCTTGACCACAACACGCACTACACCTTCTACAATATCGTCTATATAAGTGAAATCCCTTTCCATTTCTCCGCTGTTGAATACCTTAATGGGTTTGCCCTTTAGCATGGCATCCGTAAAAAGGAACATGGCCATATCTGGTCGGCCCCATGGACCGTATACTGTAAAGAACCGAAGACCTGTTGTCAGGAAACCATATAAGTGACTGTAGGTGTGTGCCATGAGCTCGTTGCTCTTTTTTGTGGCCGCATATAGGCTGATTGGGTGGTCCACATTATCTGAAGTATTAAAAGGTATCTTTTTGTTTAATCCGTACACACTTGAACTACTGGCGTACACAAGATGTTTTACCTTATTATGCCTACAGCCTTCCAATATGTTCAAGAAACCCACCACATTGCTATCCACATAAGCTTCGGGATTTTCAAGACTATATCGTACACCAGCTTGTGCGGCAAGGTGGCATACCACATCAAATTTTTCGGTCTCGAACAATTTTGGCAATTCAGTGCGATCTTCCAGATTCATTCTAACAAATTTGAACTGGGAAGAATGAATGGAGCTGTCTGAAACAGAATTGAATTTTTCAGCTTGGGAAGAATCTATTCCCAGTTCCTTTAACCGAGCATATTTGAGACCGACATCGTAGTAACTATTAATGTTGTCAAGACCTACTACTTGACAATTTTGTGCTATCAACTGGGCCACTGTATGAAATCCAATAAACCCAGCTGCCCCAGTTACCAATACCTTCATTCAATTCTGTTTTTTGAGGTTATACTATTTAATGTATGAATGCGATTTTATTGAGCGGCCAAATTAAATAATTACGGGGAAAGTATACCTTATTTATAGTACCGTTAGTTGTAATACCCGATAAACGGATGAACGGTAATTCCCCGCCTTCTTTATTTGGAAATGATGGGGTCAACTAAATGGTAATGGCATTCAATCGATTTTTTTTACATGTTCGGCGAAATATCACCTGGTTTTGATCCTAACTCTATGTTAAGTTGGTAACTTTAGTTTTTAATGTGACTCTTGAGTTAATTTTCAACGAATTGCAGTCCCCTTAATTAAAAGTTTTTAGTACCTGATTTGATAACAATCTATTAGTTACAGCTAAAGTAAAAACCACTGAACTTGGAAACCGAAATTCAATCTAAAATTTGGCTGTCCTCGCCGCATATGGGAGGAACAGAACTTTCTTTTGTCCATGAGGCCTTTGATACCAATTGGGTAGCACCATTGGGGCCAAACGTTACTGGATTTGAGGAGGATATTGAAAACTATCTGGGACATGATGTACATGTGGCAGCTTTGAGTTCGGGAACCGGAGCCATACATTTGGGCCTTAAGTTACTTGGAGTATCTGAAGGGGATGAGGTGCTTTGCCAAAGTTTTACGTTTTCAGCATCAGCAAACCCTATAACTTACCTTGGTGCCAAACCGGTCTTCATTGACAGTGAGTCGGAAACCTGGAACATGTCGCCCAAACTGCTTGAGGAGGCCATCATTCAAAGAATATCATCCGGAAATAAGCCAAAAGCTATTGTAACTGTTCATCTTTATGGAATGCCCTATAAGGTGGAAGAGATTCATGCCATAGCAAACGATTATGGCATCCCTGTTTTGGAAGATAGTGCAGAAGCCCTGGGTAGCACCTATGGTTCAAGGCCGTGTGGTACTTTTGGTGATATAGCCATATTATCTTTCAACGGAAACAAGATCATTACAACTTCTGGAGGAGGCGCCTTGGTATCCAAAACAAAAGAATACAGGGACAAGGCAATTTTTCTAGCAACCCAAGCTAGGGACAAAGCTGTTCACTATCAACATTCTGAGATTGGACATAACTATAGAATGAGTAATGTGTTGGCCGGAATTGGAAGAGGTCAGATGCAAGTTTTGGATGATAGGGTTGTAGCAAGGAGGAATAACTATAGATTCTATACCGAACAACTTCGTGAATTTGATGAGATAACCTTTCTGGACGAGCCTTATGGGATGTTCAGCAATAGATGGTTGAGTTGTATTCTCACACCTTCCTATGAGGTAAGGGAAAAGATTCGTGTGGCTTTGGAGCATGAGAACATTGAATCCAGACCGCTCTGGAAGCCTATGCACCTGCAACCCGTTTATGAAAATGAAGTTAGCTTTTCCGATGGCACTTCGGAAGACCTCTTTAACAGAGGCCTGTGCTTACCAAGTGGTTCCAATTTATTGGAACAGGACTTGGAGCGCATTATTAAAACAATAAAAATTGCTCTTTCATGATACAGAACTACCTAACTAATACGGTAGAAAGATATGCCTCCAAATGGCTGGTGTTGGCAATTGACGTGGTCATTGTGGCATTTTCATTTGTACTGTCGTATTTTATACGCTTCAACCTGACATTCAATTTTGATGTAGATAAACTTTTCGTTCAACTGCCTTGGGTCTTGTTCATTGCCTTGATTTCCTTTTTAATGATAGGCTCTTACAAAGGCGTTGTGAGACATACAGGAATGCGGGATGTTTACAACATCTTCAATGCCATTTGCTTGGCAAGTATCTTTACGATTTTCCTTGTACTGGCAAACAGAAAATTTCAATTGGCGGACAATTTTACCATTCCATTGTCCATCATTATCATAAACAGCCTTATTTCTTTTGTAACCCTAGTAGCGTCCAGGTACGTTTTTAAAACACTCTTTCATGGATTCATAAAAGAGAATGGATTCAACTCTGCCAAAAACGTGGTGATTTATGGTGCAGGCAATTCGGGGATTTTAACCCATGGAGCACTGACCAATCATTCCAAGAGTAATGTAAAGGTGGTGGGTTATGTTGATAAGGACAAGAAAAAGATTGGCAAGTTGATCAACGGTGTCAATGTTTATGGCCCAGAAATTCTGACCAAGGATTTCATTTCCAAAAAGGGAATTTCCGAGGTCATTTTTTGTATCCAAAATATAGATCATAAAAAACTCAACCAATTGGTTGAGGGCTTGGTTGATTTTCCCGTACAGGTTAAAATTATCCCTCCTGTTGAAGACTGGATCAATGGAGAATTGAAGGCATCGCAAATCAAAACGGTTCAAATTGAAGATTTACTGAACCGCAAACCTATTGCCATTACCAATTCCAAAATAAGCGAGGAAGTAAGGGATAAGGTGATTTTTGTTACGGGTGGTGCTGGATCCATCGGAAGTGAAATCGTACGACAAATATGCAGATATAACTTCCGTTCCCTAGTAATAATTGATCAAGCGGAATCCGCTTTGTACGACTTACAACAGGAATTGAAGCAGAAGGGATATCATAATTTTATTCCGATCGTGGGAGACGTGAGTGATAAAAATAGGATGAATTATATCTTCCAGGAGCACAAACCGGATTTGGTTTTCCATGCAGCTGCTTACAAACATGTACCGTTAATGGAGTATAATTCCTATGAAGCAATCAAAATAAATATTGCCGTTACAAAGACCATAGTAGATCTGGCCATTCAGTACAATATTGACAAATTTGTACTGGTATCCACAGACAAGGCGGTGAACCCAACCAACGTCATGGGAGCTAGTAAAAGAATTGCGGAAATCTATGTGAGTTGCAAGCAGCAAGAAAGCAAGACCAAGTTTATCACTACCCGTTTTGGCAACGTATTGGGTTCCAATGGCTCTGTGATTCCTTTGTTCAGAAAGCAAATTGAACATGGAGGCCCCATTACCTTGACCCATAAAGAGATCACACGTTACTTTATGACAATTCCCGAAGCTTCCCAATTGGTTTTGGAAGCTGGAGCTATGGGCAAAGGAGGGGAGATCTTTATTTTTGATATGGGTGAATCTGTGAAGATTTACGACTTGGCAAAGAACATGATTAAGCTGTCAGGCTTGAGTTACCCTGAGGACATTGATATTAAGGTAACCGGCTTAAGGCCAGGTGAGAAGTTGTATGAAGAACTGTTGGCAAATGGTGAAAATACACTACCGACCTATCACGAGAAAATAAAAATAAGTAAGACGAGAGACTTGGATTATGTAGACTTACGATCTAAAATTGATGAACTTTGCATTAGCAACTTGTTTTTCAGTGAAAACACCATTCAACTTATGAAAAGTATAGTTCCCGAATATATTTCGAAAAATTCAAAACTTTGCGAATTGGATAAAGATGAAAAGGTTAGTTTTGAAAAAAGTACCCTTGTAAAACCAACTAGTTCGTAATTTTTAAATTAAAATTAGATAATCAACATGTTTAGATTTAACAGCCGCCCGATCAAAAGTTATAGCTTTTGTTTATTGTTTCTAGTCCTCGCTTCATGTGCCTCAAGAAAAGATGTAGTCTACTTTCAGGATACAGGGGACTTCGAGACTTTGGTCAATAACAATACTTCCGTATCCAAATTTAAAGTGGATGACTTGGTTTCCATTCACGTATCTTCCTTAAACCCTGAAGCCAGTGCACCTTTCAATCTGTTCAGGGGAGCTTCGGAAAGTGGGTTTAGGCCGGAACAGGTAGACTATTTGGTTGATCAAGATGGAGAAATTGATTTTCCAGTGATTGGAAAGCTGAAAATCGAGGGCTTGTCCCCAGAGGAATTAAGGGCTGTTTTACGTGATAGATTATCAGATTATCTGAAAGACCCTATTATTAACATAAGACTCCGCAATTTTACCATTACGGTACTTGGAGCGGTAAACAGGCCAGGCACATACCCAGTAAATGGAGAGCAAATAACGATTTTGGAAGCACTTGGTCTTGCTGGAGATTTAACGATACGAGGTGTTAGGGAAAACGTTTTGGTGGTTAGGGATTTTAATGGGACAAAGGTATATACCCGTATTAATTTGACCTCTAAGGAAATGATTAAGTCCCCCGTTTATTATTTAACCCAAAATGATGTGGTATACGTGGAGCCCAACAAATCTGGTATTCAGGAAACTTCGTTGGATGAAAGGGCATCTATCTATGTCTCTATTATCTCGTTGGTGATTACTTCCACAGTATTGATGATTACAAGAAGTTAAATTGGATTTTAATGAAAACTGAAAATTCGGAAGCTCTCCATAGAAACGAGACTACCAGCGACCTACTTAAGCCAATTTTAAAGAATTGGAAATGGTTTGTTGCATCCATATTTGTAGCAATTCTACTTGCATTTTTATATATCCGCTATGCTGTGCCGGAATATGGCATACATGCAAAAATTAAGATTCTGGAAGATCAAAACTCGACTTCGGAGCTGGGAGCGTTCAGTGACCTTGGGGTTTTGGGTGGTGGTCGAAACAACGTACAGGATGAAATCGAATCCCTTAATTCCAGGATGAATTTGATAAAGGTGGTAGAGGAGTTGGGACTGAACACAAAGGTAATTGCTCTTGGAAGCATAAAAAATACCGTTTTGTATGACGACCAACCCTTTAACGTAAGTTTCTTGGCCCCCGATTCCATAGTACAAAAAACGGAGCACGAATTTTTCGTCACTTTGGACTCCCAAACCTCGTTTGATTTTGCCAATGAGGAGGATGCTCCTTTTTCCAAAGAATCCTTTGGAACTCCAATTGCCTCTTCTTTGGGGGATTTGATCATAACTCCAAAGAGTACTTTGGATATTGAGAAGCTAAAGGGAAAAAAATATAAGGTCAAAGTAAGTCCTATTGCCAATGTTGCGGAATATTATCAGAGGAATATTCTAATTACAGTCACCGACATGCTTTCCAATATTATTTCGATTAACCTGAATGATGCGGTACAAAAAAGAGGCAAGGATGTTATAAATACCCTGATTTCCATCTATAACCAAAATGCGGTTGACGACAAAAAGGCAATTGCTGATCGAACCTCCAGTTTTATCAATGACCGAATTGCTGATATTTACGGGGATTTGTCCAATGTGGATCAAAGTGCAGAGGATTTTAAATCCGGAAGGGGAATTACCGATATAGGTGCGCAAACCAATGTGAACCTGAACATCGGGGCAACAAACCAACAGGAGCTTCAAAATGCTTCCGTTCAATTGGATATTGCATCCAGTATGAAAGACCTTGTGGACGGACAGAGTGGCTACGAGTTACTTCCGACCAACGTAGGACTTAACGACGAAACCATTGCGGGTACAACAGCTCGATATAATGAACTGGCTTTGGAGCGTAAACGACTCTTGGAAAGTTCCAATGAAAAAAACCCCATTATTGTAAACTTGGATAGGCAGCTGGATGGTTTAAAGCGAAGCATGAAGTCCAGTTTAAATAGTGTGGAAAACAACCTGACACTTCAGGTAAATAGTCTTAGCAGTCAATTATCCAGAATAAACTCACGTATATATTCCGCTCCTAAAAATGAAAGGGCGCTCCGCGATATTACGCGGCAGCAACAAACCACGGAGTCTTTATATCTGTATTTGTTGCAAAAAAGGGAAGAATCCCAGATTACCTTTGCTTCTGCTTCCCCAAAATCAAAAATTATTGATTCGGCTTATCTGATGAGCAAAGATCCTGTTTCTCCAAAGAAACCGGTTATCTATTTGGCTTCATTCATTCTTGGTCTCTTGGTTCCTTTTGGTTTTTTCTATCTGAAAGATATGATGGACAACAAGGTGCACAATAAGATTGAGTTGGAAAAGGTAATTTTCAATAAAGCCCCTGTCATTGCAGAATTGCCTAAAATTGGTAAAAAGGCAACCAAATTGATTAATGGAATGGATCGCTCCGTCTTGGGTGAATCCCTCCGAATATTGAGAACCAACCTGAACTATGTTCTTAAAAATAAGAATGGTCAGGAACGTGGTCATATGATTTTGGTTACCTCCAGCGTTCCAGGGGAGGGAAAAACGTTTATCTCCTCCAATTTGGCAATGGTATTTGCTAGTACAAAAAAGAGAGTACTGCTGGTGGGAGCTGATATCAGAAACCCTAAACTGAAAAACTTCTATTCCGATCTAGGACTAAGGATGAACGGGGAATTGGGTGCTAATGGAAAATCCAAAAAGGGCTTGACAGAATTTCTGCATGATGACAATCTTCAGTTCAAGGATACAATTACTCCCGCGGTTATCAACGACAACATGATAGATATTGTGTTTTCGGGTAAGATTCCGCCAAACCCGGCCGAGTTGCTCATGAGTGGTAGACTAAAGGAATTTATGGACCACGCCATTGAAAAATATGACTACGTGGTCGTGGATTCTGCCCCAATGCTTGTGGTTACGGACACCTTGTTGATTAGCGATTTTGCACATCAGATTTTATATGTTACCAAAGCCGGTGTCACCGACCGTAAAGTATTGGAGTACCCCATTAAGCTTGTGGATGAGAAAAAGGTCAAGAACCTGTCCTTTGTGGTTAATGGCGTTAAGGAAACCAATTTGGGATATGGCCGAAACTATGGTTACGGTTATGGAAGAACGGTCAAGAAGTGGTGGAACTTTAATTGATCAATAAAAGGTCTGAATCGTATTTTCTATAACAGGTAGTATTTTACTCAGCACTTTTTGGGACACATTGATTTCCTTTAAGGCGGTGATATGTCGTATATGATGGGCATCTGAAGCACAGTAATCGTAAAGCTCGTCATCCAACAATTTAAGGGCTATCCTTTGTATTTCAGAACCGTAATATCCAGAAACCGACAGCAAGTTTAGCTGCAGTTGAACTCCATTTGATTTAAGCTCAGAGTAAATTTGGGGTTGTTGATGGAAGTAGCTGTATCGCTCTGGATGTGCTAAAATTGGAAAATACTTCTGCTCAAAGATTTTTTTGACAGCGCTGTCAAAGCCAAAGGCGGGCTGTAAATATGACATTTCTACTAAAAGATGCTCGGTTTTTAGGGGTACAACCCCATTGTTTTCCAACAAAGGCTCAAATTCGTCATCGATCATATGTTCCGCGGCATAATCAATTTTGACATTTTCAACGTCTTGTTTCTCCAATTCACTTTGAAGTAGCTCAAACGAAGTTCTAATAGAGTCGGGAGTATTGGGATAGTAGTGGTTCATGATATGCGGGGTAAACACAAAATTGGTCACCCCGTATGCCGCAAATGCCTTGATGAGCGATAAGGATTCATCCACCGTTTTTGCACCATCATCAATACCCGGTAGAATATGGTTGTGAATATCTACCAGCCCATGAAGATAATCCGCTAAAAAAACTTTTCTATTAAAAAAGTTGAACATGCATAAAATTTGGAATCCAAAGATAATGGATATCTCGACTACACAAAGATCTATTTTCCGATACAGAAATTGGAGAAGATGTTACCCAAGAGATCATCGGTAGTGACACTTCCGGTTATTTCGCCCAAATGATAGAGCGCTTGCCTAATGTCTATGGCCATAAGATCACTGGAGAGCCCCATGTCCATACCTTCTTTCACCTTTTGAATTTCCTCTAAGGCCTTTAGCAAGGCATCGTAATGTCTACTGTTGGAAACAATGGTGGCGTCCCCACTTAAAGCTCCCGACACCACTAGGGATGACAGTTTTTGCTCCAACTCTGGAACACCAGTCCTATCCTTGGCAGACAGGAACAACAAATCCGAAACGGAACGCTGTATTTGATCCTGTTCGGCTTGAGTTAACAAATCCACCTTGTTGCAGATGGGAAGCACCTCCTTGCTAGGGTATTTGCTTTTAAGGACATCCAACTCCTCTACATCAAAATCCGGACCGTCGAAAAGGAACAAGATCAACTTGGCGTTTTCAATTTTGTCGAAAGTCTTTTCAATCCCAATTTTCTCTACCATATCCTGGGTTTCCCTGATTCCAGCGGTGTCAATAAATCGGAAATTGATTCCTCCGAGGTTGATCTGGTCTTCTACAGTGTCCCGAGTGGTTCCAGGAATATTGCTCACTATAGCTCTTTCCTCATTCAGCAGGGCGTTGAGCAATGTGGATTTACCTACATTAGGCTTGCCAACAATGGCTATGGGTATCCCATTTTTGATGACGTTACCAATGGCAAAGGAATCAATGAGTTTTTTTAAAACTTCGCTTATTCGGTTGAGCAGCGCATTGAATTGGGTACGATCTGCAAACTCCACATCTTCTTGTGAAAAATCCAATTCCAGTTCAATCAAAGAGGCGAAGTTTAGAAGTTCCTCCCGTAATTTTTGAATTTCATTGCTAAATCCACCCCTCATTTGCTGGACAGCTATTTCGTGCGAAGCCTCGCTATCGCTTGCAATCAAATCCGCAACTGCTTCGGCCTGGCTCAAATCCATTTTACCATTTAAAAAGGCTCGCAAGGTAAATTCGCCAGCAGTGGCCATGCGGCATCCCGTTCTCAAAAACAATTGAAGTAGCTGTTGCTGTATATAGGGAGATCCATGACAGGAAATTTCCACTACATTTTCTCCAGTATAGGAATTTGGACCCTTAAATATGGATACCAGCACTTTGTCCAGTACTTTTTCCTGACTTACTATGTGACCCAAATGGATGGTGTGACTCTTTTGTTTGGTGAGGTCTTTGGGTTTTATGGGTTCAAAATGTTTAGAAACCAAGGCAATGGCTTCAGGCCCGGAAATTCGGATAATAGCAATGGCTCCAGTACCTGGAGGCGTGGCCATGGCAACAATGTTATCGGAATATGACATGTGCGCAAAAGTACGAAATACCCAATAGGTGTAACATTTGGGCGCAAATCACCACTAATAAGGTACATCATTAAAATCAATCAAAAATGGAAGTCATTAATCAAAATGTATTACGAAAGGACAACACGCTGTTGTCCGTAGCTCACTTGACCCAGTTGCTACATTATGTTACCGGGTTTGGAGGATTTATTGTCCCTCTTGTTATTTGGCTGTCTTCAAGGAAGACCGTTGAGGGGATGAACGAACATGGAAAAGCCATCATTAACCTACAACTAAGTCTATTACTGTACATTATTGTCAGTATTCCGGCCATCCTTTTGGTTGGTTTGGGATTGATAGGCCTTCTAGGGGTTGCAATACTAGGTTTTGTATTACCGATAGTCAATGCAGTAAAAGCGTCCAATGGGGAATCTCCATCTTACTTTTTAACAATTCCCTTTGTATAAAAAAGGCTGGAATTCAATTCCAGCCTTACTATTCTATAGGTCGATTCCTTAACTATTTAGCATCACTGGCATCACCAGCATGGTCACGTGTTCTCCTTCGTCCAATCCATCAATGGGAGTCAAGATACCCGCTCTGTTGGGCAAACTCATTTCCAAAGAAACATCTTCAGAGTTTAGATTGTTCAGCATTTCCAGCAAAAATCTGGAGTTGAAACCAATTTGCATGTCATCTCCTTGATAGGAGCAGGACAAACGCTCTTCTGCCTTGTTGCTGTAGTCCACATCTTCTGCGGAAATATTTAATTCGGCGCCCGCAATTTTCAATCGAATTTGATGCGTGGTCTTATTGGAGAAAATGGAAACCCTTCGAACAGAACTAAGAAACTGATTCCTTGAAATGGACAGTTTGTTGGGATTTTCCTTTGGAATTACGGCCTCATAATTGGGATACTTACCATCAATTAGCCTACAAATCAATTCAGAATTGTCAAATATAAACTTGGCATTACTGTCATTGTACTCTATGGTTACCTCGGATTCAGAGCCCGCCAAAATCCCTTTCAAAAGATTCAAAGGTTTTTTGGGCATGATGAACTCTGCAACCTGGGAAGCTGTTACGTCTTGGCGCTGATACTTGACCAATTTATGCGCGTCAGTGGCCACAAAAGTTAGATTTTCTGTGGAAAACTGAAAGAACACCCCGCTCATCACCGGTCTTAGGTCATCATTACCTGCAGCAAAAATGGTTTTGTTGATTGCGGTGGCCAGAATATCCCCCAAAAGAGTTGTGGTACTTGGGTTGGAAACTTCCACAGCTTTCGGAAACTCAGCTCCATCCGCGTAGGCCAAGGCATACTTACCATGATTGGAACTGATTTCAACCGTATTGTTGTCCTCTACCACAAAAGTGAGAGGTTGCTCTGGAAAAGTCTTTAAAGTATCCAAAAGCAAACGTGCTGGAACCGCTATTGCTCCTTCCGCATCTGAATCCACTTCAAGTACAGAACTCATGGTGGTTTCCAAATCGGATGCCGATACGGTCAACTTGTTCTGTTTTAAATCAAAAAGAAAGTTGTCCAAAATGGGTAAAGTGTTGCTGTTGTTGATGACACCACCCAAGACTTGCAATTGTTTTAATAAATATGTGCTGGATACAATAAACTTCATTCAAGAAATTCTTTAAACATGGTTTCCTGTTGGATTTGTTAAGTCAAACAGGCTTTCAAAATGGATAAAAACAAATATATCTTAAAAGGACATAGCAAAGAAACAAACTTATCAACAGCTAAACAGCAAATTTCCGCTTTCTGTAGAGTCCAAATAGGATTCCGAATACCAAGGTTAAAAGTACTGGGATTGCTATGTTTACAATCTGCCATTTGCTTTTTTGTGCTGCAATTTTCTCAACATCCAAAAGAGGAATGGAAACCCTTCTATTTCGAATGTTTATAAGTCCGGTATCCTCCAGGAGAAAATTAATGCAATTCACCAAAAATTCCTTGTTTCCATAGGAGCTATTGGTCCATTTATCATAACCCAATTCCAGCGGAACACCATTGCGGAGTTGGTTTTTGATGACATCCCCATCAGAAATTACAATCATTTTGTTGGATGGCCCCTCTTCAAGCGTGTTTTCCAATTCAACAGGCTTGATCCGGTTTTTGAACATGGAAACAAAGTCACCTTCAACAAGGACTGCCAAAGGTTGATTGCCATCAGTATATGATGCCCTATTGGGAGGTTGATTCAAAATGTCCAAACCAATCGGTTTAGGTGTTCCTTCTGTCTTGGATAGGGGAGAACTTCGGAGCAATACGGTATGATCATAGTCGTTTTCCAGTACTTCCATGGCACTGGCAAATTGATAGCGGACCGCCTCGATATTGGTGTTTATAGGGTGGTTATTCTGAGAGAACACCATGGGGTTGTAATACCAAGGTACAGGATTGTATTGGGAATCATTTCCATCTCCCGAAGCCAAAACAATTTGGGTGAAATACATATCGTTCACTAGAACTGGATTGATACGAACCCCAAATTTGAAGAAAAAGTCCTTGAGGTTAAGCTCCCTGGGTAAGGCAATGGCATTGCCACCTCCCGCAAATATACTGTCCAGTTCAATGGCCACCTGATCCATAAGCCATATGGATTCACCACCGTTGATCACAAACTGGTCCAAAACGTATTTTTCTTCATCAGTAAAAGCCTCCGTGGGCTTGGCTATCAAGGCCAGATCAAAACCTTTGAGTTGGTCCAAAACCGATTGGGGGTTGGTAGCTACAGAATCCAAGGTAATTGCACCAATATTGTAGTAGTCCCGAATGGTGGTGAGATAATCAGCAATATGGAGGTCGTCCAATTCCCCATTTCCTTTGATAACGGCAACGCGTTTTTTTTCTGATATACTCAGTTTGGTAAAGGCATCTGCAAATGCATATTCCAACTGCTGAACGGAATTGTTGACGCGATCCTCCATGGTAGACCCTAATTTGTTCTTGAGCAATGGCACTTTTACGGTCTGGTTTTGATAGTTGACCATGGCCCATGGAAAGACCAGTTCCTGAGATACTTTTCCGTTTTCTTCCACCGTAACCCGGGCAGGTTCCAAACCAATACGCTGTAAATCAGAAATGGTCTGCTGGGTGTTGGTTTCGTCCTCCAAGGGATCCACCAGATTAAACTGTATGTTTTCGTTTGTAGAGGTGTAAGATTCCAACAACTGAATGGTCTCAGCCTTTAATTTTGAAAATTCCGGAGGAATATTCCCGTCCAAAAGAACATCCACGACTACTGGGGAATCAAATTTTTGGGCTACAGCGATTGCCGGCTCTGAAAGCGTGAACCGTTTGTCCTCGGTAAGATCAAAACGGGCATAAAGAAAACTCCCAAACAAATTAAGGATGACTACCACTGCCAAGGCCTTTCCCACTGAAATCAAAAACTTTCCACTCATTTGGTCAATTCTTTAAGACGTTGATGGGTTAGGAAAAGGAATAGGAGGGTAATGGAAATAAAGTATATCAAATCCCTGGTATCCAATACCCCTTTTGAAATTCTGTTGAAATGAGCGTTGCCCCCAATACCTTGGACCAATTGTTGTGTTTCACCTGAGGAAAATAGGGAGGACATGGCATCAAACCCATTAAAAAGGAAAAAGCACAGGACAATTCCCAGGATAAAAGCAATAATCTGACTCTCGGACAAGGTTGAGGTAAAAACACCTATTGCAGTAAAGGCAGCTATCAAAAACAGCAGTCCGAAGTAAGACCCCAAAACCACCCCAAAATCAAAGTTACCTTCAATAATGCCTAGTTTGGAAATGGCGAAAACATAAACAAGGGTGGGTAAAATGGCTATAACGCAAAGGAAAAAAGCGCCCCAAAACTTTCCCAGAACCAACTTCCAAATGGAAATAGGCTTGATTAGGAGAAGCTCCAACGTACCCGCCTTGCGCTCTTCCGAGAAACTCTTCATGGTTACGGCGGGAACCAAAAAAGTGAAAATCCAGGGTGCCAGCAGAAAGAAGTTACCCAAATCCGCAAAACCATAATCAAAGATGTTGTACGCTCCCTTAAATACCCATAAGAAAAGTCCATTGAGCAATAAAAAGAGCCCAACGATCAAATAACCGATGGGGGAGGTAAAAAATGACTGGACTTCTCTTTTAAAAATGGCAAACATGCTGTTCAATTATCAATAAACAATTGTCAATGTGCAATGGTTCTGCTGCTGCAAGGCAATTTGACCTAGTTGGCTTTCTATTTCACTTTGCATTTTTCATTTTCCATTATCAATTTTTTCAACGCTCCAAGCTTCGGGTTTATCCGCAAACAAAGCTTTTGTCTTTCCCCAAACCTCCTTGAAAAAATCCGATTTACGGTAATTTTCCAAATCAGACTCCTTGTTCCAATGACTGTAGGTGAAAAATACACAGGGATTTTTGATGTCCTGATATCCTTCAACCTTTAGGCAACCTTCAAATTCCAGGATTTTGGATTGGGAGGCTTCAAAAATTCGCTCAAAACTAGGAATATTTTCGGGTTTAAAAGTGAGTTTTACAATGCGTACCAACATTTATAAAAAATTTATGGTTACGGTATCCCTATAGCCCAGACCAAGTAGGCTAGAGGCCCCACCAACCGTTTTCAAATCACTTTTATAAATGGCAAGCTCTACATACCCTGCCGAATTGAACAGCGCCAATGCATCCCCAGGGCCCTTACGCTGCCCGCGATCCAACTGAAAATTTATTATCCCATTATAACTATTGTGAATGGTCTTGATTTTATTGGTTCGCGCAATTACTTCAAAGTCACGTCCATTCCTATAAGCTTCAAAGAGGCTTCGTTGGATATTGGTGATCACGTTACCGTAATTATCAATGTAAATTACATTGCCAACAATGCTTTTACCTTCATTGGTGATGCGGGGTTCAAACTCCCGTAGCTCCTTCAATGCTGTAAATGGCTTACCAATGACCTCCAATTTTCCACCCCTTGCAATATGGCAGGCCACTTCCACAAAAACATTCAAGACAGGAAAGGAACTGGGGTTGAGATTCGGAATATCAATCTCCATGACTTTTTCAGGATTGGATTCTGACGTTATCAAGGAAATAACCCCGTTGTTGGCACTGATGATATACTGGTCTTCCACCTGAACCACTATATGCTGGTTTTCCGGCGAAAGTTCGGAATCGACCCCCACAATATGAACCGTTCCCGGAGGGAATGAGCGATAGGCATTTTTAAGGATATAGGCACATTCCTGGATATTGAATGGGCTTACGGCATGTGAAATATCAACAACATTAACATCCGGAAGGTTGTTGAGGATAGTCCCTTTTATGGCACCTACAAAGTGGTCTTTATATCCAAAATCTGTAGTTAAGGTTATGATTGCCATGCAATACTGTTGATATGTTTTTCGGTGCTCAAATTGATTTTTGGTTAAGTTTGTGGAGTAAAATTAACTAAAAAAGAAAGAATAAAATTTCTTCAAAAATAACCTTTAAACAGCCCACTTTTTTTGAACGAACTTATTATTGAACTGACGGAGATTAGCCCACAAGACTTTTTTGGGCAGAGGAATGAGAATATTGAACTGCTGAAGAAATATTTCCCAAAACTTAAGATTGTTGCGCGCGGAAGTAAAATAAAGGTGTATGGCGATGAAGAACTCTTGGAAGAGTTTGACAAGCGCTTTGATATGCTGACCAACCATTTTGCCAAATACAACAAGCTGGATGAAAACATGATTGAGCGGGTACTTACCAGTAACGGCCAAGAAGAACTTTCTTCATCCAAGAGCAGTGGGGAAGTTTTGGTACATGGGGTAAGCGGTAGATTGATAAAGGCGCAGACCGTAAACCAAAGAAAATTGGTGGATGCCTGTAAAAAGGATGACATGGTCTTTGCCATAGGCCCTGCTGGAACAGGTAAAACCTATACTGGAGTAGCATTGGCCGTGAAGGCCTTAAAGGAAAAACAGGTCCGAAGAATAATTCTCACCAGACCTGCGGTGGAAGCAGGGGAGAACCTCGGCTTTTTACCTGGCGACCTCAAAGAGAAGCTGGACCCCTACATGCAACCGCTTTACGACGCGCTGAGGGACATGATTGCCCCTGAAAAGTTGGAAAAATACATCGAGGACGGTACCATCCAAATAGCCCCCATGGCCTTTATGAGGGGAAGAACTTTGGACAATGCCTTTGTTATTCTGGACGAGGCCCAGAATACTACGCATGCCCAAATGAAAATGTTCCTTACCCGTATGGGTAAAAATGCCAAGTTCTTGTTGACCGGTGACCCTGGCCAGATAGACCTTCCACGAAGGGTGATATCTGGACTGAAGGAAGCGCTCTTGATTCTTAAGAATGTGGAAGGAATCAGTATCATTTATCTGGATGATAAAGATGTTATCCGTCATAAACTGGTAAAAAAGGTCATTGACGCCTACAAGAATATTGAGCATCAAAATTAACCGCACATGTCCAATACCATAATGGAGACCAACTTCAGGTTTCCAAAACAAAAAGACGTTTACAAGGGAAAGGTTAGGGAAGTATACACTTTGGAAAATGATATTTTGGTGATGATTGCTACTGATCGCCTGTCGGCCTTCGATGTGGTAATGCCCAAAGGAATTCCCTTTAAAGGTCAAATCCTGAACCAGATTGCCACCAAAATGATGAAAGCCACCGAGGATATTGTTCCCAACTGGCTAATGGCTACTCCAGACCCCAATGTGGCGGTGGGCAAGGCCTGCGAACCTTTTAAAGTTGAAATGGTCATAAGGGGCTATCTTTCGGGCCATGCGGCTAGGGAGTACAAGGCTGGCAAAAGAATGTTGTGCGGTATGCCTATGCCCGAGGGCATGAAGGAAAATGATAAATTTCCCGAACCCATAATTACTCCGGCAACAAAAGCCGAGCAAGGGGATCATGACGAGGATATTTCACGGGAAGAAATTTTGGAGAGAGGCATTGTCTCCCAAGAAGATTATGAGGTCTTGGAACAATATACCAAGGCACTTTTCCAAAGAGGAACAGAATTGGCGGCGGAACGTGGACTGATTTTGGTAGACACCAAATACGAATTCGGAAAAACCAAAGAAGGTCAAATTGTATTGATTGATGAGATCCATACTCCAGACTCTTCCCGCTATTTTTATGCTGAAGGATATGAAGAACGCCAGGCCAAAGGTGAAGCACAAAAACAGTTATCCAAGGAATTTGTGCGACAGTGGCTGATCAGTAATGGTTTCCAAGGATTGGAAGGGCAAACCCTGCCAGAAATGAGTGATGCGTACATTGATTCTGTTTCTGAACGATACATCGAATTGTATGAAAGCATTACGGGCGAAACTTTTGAAAGGGCAGATGTGACCAACATACAGGAGCGTATTGGTGGCAACGTATCAGACTTTTTAGGTCAGCTTTCCTAGTTATCAAAATTAGACCACTTTTTGTGAGTATCTGTGAATAAAGGCAGGTAGTTTTTTGAGATTTCATATATTTCAAGAATAAACCAACCTGTTAATGGAAACATCACTTCGCAAAAAGTACTGGAAGGAAAATCTCCGGTACCTAACAATCCTTTTATTTATTTGGTTTCTGGTCTCCTACGGATTTGGGATTCTCCTGGTGGATGAATTGAACATAATTCGTTTAGGGGGATTTAAACTGGGGTTCTGGTTTGCCCAGCAAGGCTCCATTTATGTTTTTGTGATCCTGATTTTTGTTTACGTCCGCCTGATGAACAAGTTGGATAAAAAATACAAGGTAAACGAATAAGCTATGGGAATTCAGACTTGGACGTTTATCATTGTAGGACTCACTTTTGCACTTTATATAGGAATAGCCATTTGGTCACGAGCCGGTTCCACTAAGGAATTTTATGTGGCCGGGGGAGGTGTATCACCATTGGCCAATGGACTGGCCACAGCTGCAGATTGGATGTCCGCAGCATCCTTTTTGGGAATGGCTGGGCTTATTGCTTTTTCAGGCTATGATGGTTCCGTGTATCTAATGGGTTGGACTGGCGGCTATGTTTTGTTGGCTCTTTTGTTGGCTCCTTACTTGAGAAAATTTGGCAAGTTTACCGTACCGGATTTCATTGGAGACCGTTATTACAGCAACGTAGCAAGAACAGTAGCGGTCATAGCTGCTCTATTTGTTTCCTTTACCTATGTGGCCGGACAAATGCGCGGGGTAGGCGTTGTATTTTCAAGATTTTTGGATGTTGAGGTGAATACAGGGGTTTATATTGGAATGACCGTTGTTTTGTTTTATGCCTTTTTAGGTGGGATGAAGGGGATTACCTATACCCAGGTGGCCCAATATTGCGTACTCATCTTCGCCTTTATGGTTCCCGCTATTTTTATTTCGATAATGGCTACGGGAAATCCAATTCCGCAGTTGGGATTGGGTTCTGCAGGTGAGGATGGGGTATATCTATTGGATAAATTGGATGGCTTGATGACCGATTTGGGCTTTACCGCCTATACGGACGGTACTAAATCCATGACAGATGTCTTTTTTATCACTGCGGCCTTGATGTTGGGAACTGCTGGACTGCCGCATGTGATTATCCGATTTTTCACGGTTCCCAAAGTGAAGGATGCTAGGAAATCGGCAGGATACGCATTGCTGTTCATTGCCATTTTATATACCACCGCACCAGCCATTGCGGTGTTTGCCAGAACCAATTTGATGGAAACGGTGGAGGATACACCTTATACGGAAATTCCATCTTGGTTTACCAAATGGGAGGATACCGGGCTGATTGCATGGACCGATAAAAATGAAGACGGCAAGATTCAATATCTACCTGGTACGGCCATAGATGGTAAAAAGCCACTATTTGTGGACGAAAGAGGCAGCTCGGGTCAGCGTTTAATTTCCAATGCCAGCGCATCACCAAATGAACTCTATGTTGATCGGGACATCACGGTACTTGCAAATCCTGAAATTGCAGGGCTTCCCAACTGGATCATTGCCCTTGTGGCGGCTGGGGGATTGGCAGCTGCATTGTCTACAGCTGCTGGATTGCTATTGGTGATATCCACCTCCATTTCCCATGATTTGATCAAAAAACAATTTGCCAAAGACATTTCAGACAAGAAGGAATTGCTCATCGCTCGACTTTCTGCCGTGTTGGCGGTTATTGTGGCGGGTTATTTTGGAATTAACCCACCTGGTTTTGTAGCTTCGGTGGTGGCGCTGGCCTTTGGGCTGGCGGCTTCTTCCTTTTTCCCGGCTATTGTCATGGGAATTTTTAGCAAAAGAATGAACCGCGAAGGAGCAATTGCAGGAATGGTGGCAGGATTGGGAATTACTACCTATTATATTGCACGATTCAAACTGGGCTGGGTAGGAAATCCAGAAACCAGTGGTGCTGATAATTGGTGGTTTGGTATTTCTCCCGAAGGCTTTGGAACCATGGGTATGTTGGTCAATTTTGCAGTTGCCTTATTGATTTCCAGATTTACAGCGGCACCTCCCGAAAATGTGCAGCAAATCGTGGAAGATATCAGAATACCAAGTGGAGCAGGAGAGGCTTTAGATCATTAAACCCCATCAATGTCATTGACATTAATGGGGCCTCCATTTTAGTTTCTTCCGGCCATAACGCCTCCGTCAACATCCCAAACGGCTCCTGTTACCCATGAGCTATTGTCCGTAAGCAAAAAGTGGATCGTTTTGGCAATGTCCTCCGCTCGACCCACTCTACCAATAGGGTGGAAATCATTAAAACCTTGCAGGGTTTCCTCAATCTTATCCTTTTCAATAAAGGCACCATAAATTGGAGTGACCACAACTGCCGGAGAAACTGCGTTTACCCGTATATTATGCTCTGCCAACTCCATTGCCAAGTGCTGGGTAAATGAGTGTAGACCGGCCTTTGCCATGGAATAGGCCGAGGAAGGTGTGGCTTTTATGGCCTGTTTTGCCCACATGGAACCAATGTTCACAATGGAACCACCACCGTTTTTCACCAAAATAGTACCAGCTGCCTGGGTGATGAAGAAGAAAGCCTTGTTGAAATTGTGATAAGCATCATAATCAGCTTCTTCGTGCTCCAAAAAAAGCTTAGGGCTAAAGTAGCCAGCAGCATTTACCAAATAAGTCAAATGGGGTGCCTCCATGGGTAATTCTAGACAAAATTGGGTAATGGCACCAAAATCGTTTAGATCAAGTTCCACAGTTTTTACACTTCCTTTGGAGTCCAATTCCGCCGCTACTTTACCAAGATTCTGTTCATTTCTTCCTATGATAATGACTTCAACACCATCATTTAACAAAAGTTCTGCGGTGGCCCTTCCCATTCCGGTGGTGCCACCAACTATTAAAGCTTGCTTTGTCATATGTTACATTTTAGATGATGTAAAATTCCTGACAATGCAGAAGAAAAAATGGTGATCCAGGGACAGTTTCTGGTAGTTTAGAGCACCTTCCGTTGAAATTCCTTTGGAGTTGTGCCCGTACCTTTTTTGAAGTATTTGGTAAAGTAGGTAGGATCTTCAAAACCTAGGGAATATGCAATTTCCTTAACAGATGTTTTTTGGTTGGACAACATTCGCTTGGCTTCCAGCAGTTTACTTTGTCGTATGATATGGGCTGGGGTGTCCATCAAGTATGTTTTGCAGATTCGAGTCAAGTTTTTGGCATTGGTACCAAGGGCACTTGCATACTCGTCAATACTTTTGGGTGCATCCAACCATTGGAAAATGAGTTTTTTAAAGTCCGAGGCCATTTTGTACTCTGGATGCGACTTGGGGTCTAGGTTGTTGGCTTTGCTTCGCAAACGTTCCACCAAGTACAAGATGGTTTGAAAATGGTGATAGACCTGCTCACGGTAGTTTTGGTCCTGGGCCAGGATTTCGGACTCAATGTAAGAGGTGATCAATCCCATTTTTTGAATTTCCGTTGTTGGCATCTTCAGAAAACGATTTCCAATCTCATTGAATATAGTGGTGGAGAATCGCTCCATCCTTCCTGGGCCATGGATGTTGATGAACTCATCGTTAAAGTGGAATAGAAACCCCTTATTGGATGAATCCGGACAGAAATAGTGGATTTGGTTTTTGTTGATAAAGAAAACTGAATGTGGCTCATGCTCGATTACTTCAAAATCCACATAATGCCTTCCTTTTTCCTTGAACCAGATAATTTGGTAAAAGCTGTGCCTGTGCGGAACGGTAGCATGTTTCAAGTTTTTGTCCAGGTACTTTCGTGCATTATTTACCTCAAAATGAAGCTTGGAAGGGTCATTTTTATGAAGGTCGTACCTTTTTATCTCTGTCATTCGTCTAAGTTGATGAGTAGGTCGAAGTTACATAAAACCCTTACGTCGATAAAACACCAATCGCTATTAAAACGGTTGGTTTTTTTATATTTTTAAGGTTCTGAATTAACTAAACCAAGCGCATGAGCAATTACCACATCAAACACCTAGAGGAGTATTTTCAGGTGTATCGAAAATCAGTCAGAAATCCTGAGGAATTTTGGGAAGAAGTAGCAGAGGAGCATTTTGTCTGGAGGAAGAAATGGGACTCCGTTTTGGATTGGGATTTCTCCAAGCCTGAGATTAAATGGTTTGATGGTGCGCAGCTCAATATCACAGAAAATTGTATTGACCGACACTTGCATATTAGGGGCAATAAAACGGCGATTCTTTTTGAACCCAACGATCCTAAGGAGCCAGCTGAGCATATCACCTATAGGCAATTGCACGAACGCGTTTGTAAGTTTGCGAATGTTTTAAAGGATAACGGAGTTCAAAAAGGGGATCGTGTGGTCATCTATCTCCCCATGATTCCGGAATTGGCCATTTCCGTGTTGGCCTGTGCCCGGATTGGAGCTATTCACTCTGTTGTTTTTGCTGGTTTTTCCTCCACAGCTTTGGCTACACGAATCAACGATTGCGATGCCAAAATGGTTTTGACTTCTGATGGTTCTTATCGTGGTGCAAAGACCATTGATTTGAAGGGAATTGTGGACGAGGCTTTGGGGCAATGCCCAGGAGTGGAATCTGTATTGGTGGCCAAAAGAACTGGTGCCAAAATCCATATGGAAAAAGGACGAGATCAGTGGCTGCAACCGTTGCTGGATAAAGCTTACTCGGATTACCCGGCGGAGATTATGGATGCAGAAGACCCTTTGTTCATTCTATATACCTCGGGTTCTACAGGGAGACCTAAAGGAATGATGCATACCACAGCAGGTTATATGGTGTATACCGCTTTCACCTTTAAGAATGTGTTCCAATACCGCGAGGAGGATGTGTACTGGTGTACCGCTGATGTTGGATGGATTACGGGACATTCTTATATCGTTTATGGACCGCTGGCCAATGGAGCAACCACCGTGATGTTCGAAGGGGTTCCTTCCTATCCGGATTTTGGTCGATTTTGGGAAATTGTACAAAAACACAAGGTAACCCAGTTCTATACAGCACCTACAGCCATTAGGGCTTTGGCCAAGGAGAATTTGGAATTTGTGGACAATTATGACCTATCAAGCCTTAAGGTATTGGGTACGGTTGGAGAACCAATCAACGAAGAAGCTTGGCATTGGTACAATGATCATGTGGGAGAGAAAAAATGCCCTATCGTAGATACCTGGTGGCAAACCGAAACAGGGGGGATTCTGATTTCTCCTATTCCATTTTCCACACCAACCAAACCCACTTACGCAACCTTACCCATGCCTGGGGTGCAACCTGCATTAATGGATGAGAATGGCAAAGAAATTAAAGGAAACCAAGTAGACGGTCGACTTTGTATCAAGTTCCCGTGGCCTTCCATTGCAAGAACCATCTGGGGAGATCACCAACGTTATAAAGACACCTATTTTTCTGCCTTCGAAGGCAAATACTTTACTGGAGATGGCGCTTTGCGTGATGAGGTTGGCTACTATCGGATTACCGGAAGGGTGGATGATGTAATCATTGTTTCGGGACACAATTTGGGTACAGCTCCTATTGAAGATGCCATCAACGAACACCCAGCGGTGGCAGAGTCCGCTATCGTAGGCTTCCCACATGATATTAAGGGGAATGCGCTCTACGGATATGTCATTCTAAAGGAAACAGGTGAATCTCGTGATCGTGATAATCTGAAAAAAGAAATCAACCAAATGATCACAGAACACATTGGGCCCATAGCCAAGCTGGATAAAATACAGTTTGTACCTGGTTTGCCCAAAACCCGTAGTGGTAAGATCATGCGTCGGATATTGCGTAAAATTGCTTCAAAGGACACAAGTAATCTTGGAGATATTTCCACCTTGTTAAACCCAGAAGTGGTAGAAAAAATCATAGAGGAAGCTTTGTAACCGATGTTGTTTTCCCGCTTGTTGTTTCTTGAAAATTCTAAAAAAATCCCTTCTAAAGGGAAAATTTTGAGGACATTGGCACTTACCGTAGTTTTTGTCCACAATGTTGGCCATAGCCAAGCTCAAGAACCTATTTTTCAACTTGACTTTGACTCCCATGGATTTGAGGAGACCAGAATTTCCAAGGAAGATGCTGTCTATATGGTTGACCTATTGGAATCCGAGTTTGCCGATGGAATTTCAGGAAGGGCATTGGATCTCTCTGCCAATTCCGCTCTTAGAAGACCTGTTAAGTTGGAAAAAGAAACCTTTCCCTACTCCCAGAAAAAGTCATTTTCGGTACAGATTTGGGTAAAAACCTTGCCAAATGCCATAATGGGTACCCCAATAATGGGAAATAAAAAGTCAAATGACCCCGATTCCAAGGGTTGGCAGCTTTATACCCAGGAGAACGGCGCATGGGCGCTTACGTTGCACGATGGCAAAAATAGATTTGAATATAGACCAACTGCCAAACGGCAGCGAATCAACAATGGGGAATGGCATCAAATCACTTTTGCGGTCAATCAAGACAAGGAAGAGGTATGGATGTATCTGAATGGAAAAAACGTAGCCATCTACAACACCCCTGGTATTGGTGATTTTCAAACAGAATTGACCACCGTTGTTTGAGGGTCCGATGAAAAATGGGAATATGGATCCAATGCGCAATGGAATTCCTTCAATGGTTTTGTGGATGAAGTAAAGATTTGGGATAGGGTGGTAAGTCCAGCAGAAATTCAGGAGCAGTATGCTAGATTTTATCCAAGTACCCATCAGGAAAAGAACCGGATTCAACCCCAACATCTTAGAGTTTTGGCCTGGAATATCTGGCATGGAGGACATCGATATGGTGAGGCCGTTGGCGTACAGCGGGTAATAGAAACAATAAAAGCAACCGATGCCGATATTATTGGCTTGATTGAGACCTATGGCTCAGGTGAAATAATAGCGGATGCCTTGGGATATCACTTTTATTTGATCAGTTCCAACCTGTCCATTATGAGCAGGTATCCAATCACTGAAACGATAACGGCATTTAAACCTTTTAACTTTGGTGGGGCAAAACTTAGTTTGGGTAAGGGCAAGGATCTCATATTTTTCGATACATGGCTGCATTACCTTCCCGACTATGGCCAAGGGGTGATCGAAGGAAAGAAATCGGCCAAGCAGTTGATTGCAGAGGAGGGAAAAACACGCCATGCAGAGGTACGGGCCATACTTAAGGAAATAGCACCATATCTGGAGGAGTCCGCGGAAACACCCATAATTATGTCTGGGGATTTTAACGTAGGCTCCCATCTGGATTGGATTGAGGAAACTAAGGGAATCCATCACAATAAAAAGATTAAATGGCCCGTGACTTTGGAAATGGCCAACGCTGGCTTCACTGATAGTTATCGGGAACTGCACATTGACCCATTGCTTGATCCTGGTTTTACATGGACTCCCAGAGCCGCAACTTCATCGGACAAATACGGATTGCGCGACAGAATTGACTATATCTTTTATCAAGGCGAAAATCTTAGTGCCATTGAATCCAAGGTAGTGGATTACCACCCCATCATGTTTCCTTCCGATCATGCCGGGGTATTGACCGTTTTCCGAATTGACTAAGATCTACAGGAGCAACCTAAATTCCAAAAGTTAACACATGAGTGTAAGGCAAGGCTATGGGATACAGACAAAGTATCACAAACCATTGCATCATGAAAAATATTGTTTCCTGGATATTACGTTTAGCGGCGGCCCTAATTTTATTGCAAACCCTATTCTTTAAGTTTACCGGAGCTCCTGAAAGTATCTATATATTTGAGCAAGTGGGCATGGAACCCTGGGGTCGTTACGGTAGTGGGGTAGTGGAGCTGATTGCTAGTGTTCTGCTACTTTGGCCAAGAACCGTAGGTTTGGGCGCCTTGATCGGAATTGGGGTGATTTCAGGTGCTATTTTTTTCCATTTGACCAGTTTGGGTATCGAAGTCCAGGGAGATGGCGGATTACTCTTCTATTTGGCAGTCATTGTTTTTCTGTGCTGTGCGGTACTATTGAAAATGTATTGGGAGCAGTTAAAACAGTTGCTTCTTTCGTTTCGATAAGCAGTAATTCAGAAAAGAAATTTATTGCCCATTCTAAAACCTTAAAACGAGGTTAAATCCTTCATTTTCTTAAGCCAGCTTAATCAAAAATTCACTGCTAGGCGGTAATTTTGTTTTAGGTTTTATTAAAACAAGATTAGATTGACACATAAACATCAGATTGTCATTGTTGGCGGGGGCTTTGCAGGATTGGAATTCATCAAAAGCATGCAGGACTCGCCCGAGTTTAATATCATTTTGGTAGACGCAAACAACTACAATTTCTTCCCGCCCTTGATCTACCAAGTATCCACTGGATTTATGGAGCCATCGGCCATAAGTTATCCCTTTAGAAAGATTTTGAGGCGAAGGAAAAACACGCGGTTTAGACTTGGGGAACTGAAAGAAGTTGTGCCTACCGAGAACAAGATTATCTTGGACAATGGGGAACTCTTTTACGACACCCTGATCATGGCTACGGGAACGGAAACCAATTTTTTTGGGAACAAGAACATCGAAAAGTACAGCCTTCCAATGAAGACGATAAGTGACGCCCTTTCACTCCGAAATGTGATCTTCACGCGCTTGGATAGGGCCACCAGACTTACAGATAGCGCTGCACGGAAAAAGTTGCTCACTTTTGTGATTGCTGGAGCTGGACCCACGGGGGTGGAACTTTCTGGGATTTTTGCTGAGATGCGTGATCATATCTTGCAAAAGGATTATCCTGAATTGGACAAAAAGGATTTAGGAGATATCTATTTGTTGGACGGACAAGATGCGGTTTTGGCAGCCATGTCCGCCAAATCCCAGAAATATACCTACAAGAAATTGAAGGAACTTGGAGTGAAAATTATGCTCAATACCTTGGTGACCGATTTTGTGGAAGAAACTGTCCATTTGTCCAATGGAAATACCATTGACGCCAAAAATCTGATATGGGCAGCGGGCGTCTCAGCAAGAACCTTTAAGGGTTTTGAAGAATCCAGTTTTGGTAGGGGCAAAAGATTGAAGACCAACAGGCAGAATTTGGTGGAGGGTTACGACAATATTTATGCCTTGGGTGACTGCGCTTTGATCTTGGGCGACAAAGAATATCCTGATGGGCATCCGCAGTTGGCGCAACCCGCATTGCAACAGGCTAAAAATTTGGCCACCAACTTTTTGGCCAAAAATGGCAAGTGGAAACCGTTTGCATATAAAAATAAAGGCTCCTTGGCCATTATTGGAAGAAATAAGGCTGTTTTGGACCCGCCCAAGGAACGCTTCTTTGTAAAGGGTTTTTTGGCCTGGCTCATCTGGATTTTTGTTCACATTATGGGCTTGGTAAACTTCAAGAACAAGATACGCACCCTATATAACTGGATTGGTTATTATCTGTACAAAGACCAGTATTTTAGGATGATCATTAAACCCAGGGAGAGGGGATAAGGGTTTAAAAATTTTAAAACGGACATCAAATCCTTTCGACCGGAGGGGTGAAATCTAAACTTTATAATTGGCTACGATAAGCTAAACAATTGGACGCCACGCCGTAGTATAAAATAACCGACCCGGCGATCGTACTTTAGCTTTACTTAACTATTGGCAAAACTTTTAACAAGCTGGGCCATGGTTTTGAGCTTTTTGGTCATCGTTATTTCATTTACAGAGCAATATCCCATAACTAGTCCATTGGCCTCCGAAGGATTCTTATAGTAATTCCCCAATGGGTGGGCAATAATCCCATTTTGAACCAAGTATTCCGACAGATTTTTATCCAAAATGTCCTCCTTTAATCTTCCGATTAGATGTAATCCCTGGGTTTTTTCTTCAATTGAAATATACTTGGAGAGGTTCTGTTTAAAAAAGTCAATGAATATTTTACGTCTCCTGGACGTAACTTCCATAATATTTCTTAGATGGTCGTTAAGATAGTCCCTTTCAATAAAGGCATTCAAGGTTTTTTGCAAATAGGGTGAAATAAATCTGCTGGAATGCTGGTGAAGCGCCAGGACAGAATCCAACATAAAATTGGGAACAATAATATAGCCAACGCGAAGCGAAGGATGTAGCAATTTGTTGAATGTTCCCAGGTACACGACCCTGCCATTCGTGTTTAAGCTAAAAATGGCGGGTAATGGATTCTCCCAATTACTGAACTCATGATCATAGTCGTCCTCAATTATTAACGACTGATTATTTTGCACCCATTCGCTTAATTTAATTCGCCTATCCATACTCATTTTAATTCCAGTTGGATACTGGTTGGAAGGAGTTGTATAGATTAATTTGGGTTTTTTACTTCTAAAGGATTCCAAGTCTATACCATCCTTGTCCACCGGTGCGTTAAAAATCTTGGCCTGAAGTGCTTCCAGTATTTTTCTAGCATTGGGGTAGGTCGGGTTTTCTATTACCACCTGATCGCCATCATCAACCAGTACACTAAAAATGAGATATAACGAATGCAGAGATCCCGTTGTAATCACAATTTGATGTGGGTCGCATTCAATATTTCTGTAGAATTTCAGGTAGTTGGCAATGTTCTCCCGTAATGACTTAATTCCGCTGGTGCCATAATAGGTTAACTCGGAACTGGTAACCTTTTTCCAATATTCATTGGATAAGGTCTGCCATTTTACCAATGGAAATAGGTCCAATGGCGGTAAACCGGGCCTAAATGGAACGCCCTTGCCTTCCTCGGTAAAGGTCATTTTCTTGCCAAACCTAAGTCCTAGCTTGGACAAATGCGACTTGCGTTTTACATTGGCTGGTGGTAATGGCGAGATACTTCCTTGTCCCATCATTTTTTTTGGTGCAACAAAAACACCGGACCCTGTTTTGGACCACGCAAACCCATCACCAGCTAGTTTGTCATAAGCTTTGATTACCGTGCTCCTGGAGACGCCCAGGTCCTTGGCCATCAATCTAGTAGGTGGTAGGGCATCATTTTCATTCAGTGTGCCAAAAACAATGGCTCCACGGAGCGCATGATACAATTGTTGATAAATGTTGTCATAGGGCAGATTGGTATCGAACCCATGTTTCCTCAGGATGCTTTTAATGTTGTATCTCAAAATTGGTATGCTTAATTCTAAAAAATTGGTAGGTGTAATTTAAGACAACTTTAATATAATTTCAAGTAGCTAACAACAAACCAAAAAACATTGACTCAAATACCCGCAAAATATGTTTGGGTAATATGCTTGTTATTCTTTGCGATTTCCTGCGCAGGGGTACCTAAAGTACGTTTTGAATCCCCTGTGGATACAAGTTCCAAGGCCATAGAACCACAGATCAAGAGGACTTTTTCCATTCCCAATATTGGGGTATATGCCAGTAACGAGTTTGATGGTGCACGGCTCAATGGTTTTACCGCATTGAACGATTCCACCGCCAAGGTGGTCATCAAACCCGAAAATACCCCGATCAATAATAGTCCGTATTACGCATTTACCATTTGGTCAGATAACAAACGACCCTTCTACCTAACCTTCGAATATCCTAAAGGGTTTAAACACCGCTATACTCCAAAACTGGGCCGGTCTGGCCATTGGCAAATTATTGATTCCTCAGCTGTATTTAAGAAGGATTCTATAGTTACCATTAAATTGGATTTGGACAAAGAGCCGATTACCGTGGCTGCACAGGAAATCCAATCCTCAAAAGATGTATCGGATTGGTATATGCCCTTTGTTACAGATATTTCTTATGTGCAGAAAAACATTCTTGGGAAAAGCACCTTGGGAAGGGATTTGGTTGTTCTGGATATCAACAAACCATCAAGCCAAAAGAAAGCGCTCGTAGTACTTATGACCAGGCAACATCCACCAGAGGTTACGGGTTTTTATGCGTTTCAGGCCTTTTTGGAGACCATTTTGGATAATTCAGAATTGGCAAATGCATTTTTGGATCGCTATAGGGTGTTGGCATTTCCACTTATGAATCCGGATGGTGTGGATCTTGGCCATTGGAGACATAATGCAGGTGGCGTGGACACCAACAGGGATTGGTCCAAGTATAGACAACCAGAAGTGCGGCATACTGTGGACCATATCCACAGTATTATGAAAAATGAAGATTTGGAATTGGTTCTGGGACTGGACTTTCATTCTACCTGGTACGATGTTTTTTACACAAATACAAAAAGGGAAGGGACTACAATGCCCCAATTTGTGGACGATTGGTTCGGGGCGCTTGAGAAAAACATAGAAGGTTATAAGGTGAATGAACAGGCCGGAAATAGCAAAAAACCAGTATCCAAGGGTTGGTTTTTATACGGACATAATGCAGTGGGAATTACTTATGAGATTGGAGACGCCACTCCAAAACAACAAATAGAAAAGTTTGGAACTGTCTCATCACGGGAAATGATGAAACTATTAATTAATCAATAAACAACTGAGGAACTAACTTAATTCAAACCATATGAGAAAAACCCTCTTATCTTTAATTTTTTTGTTTTTGGGACTGTCAGTAGTCAGTGCCCAACAGACCGTCACCGGAACAGTAAGTGATGGGGACGTACCCTTGCCAGGGGCTTCGGTCTTGGTAAAGGGAACCACCAATGGTACAACCACAGATTTTGATGGAAACTATACCATTTCAGTGGAAGTTGGCCAAACCCTTGTATTTAGTTATGTAGGTTTTGCAACACAGGAATTGCCAGTAACGGACCAAACAACCACCATCGATGTTGTGTTGTCCGAAGATGCCCGGGCTCTTGATGAGGTCGTGGTAACGGCTCTCGGTTTTGTGGAACAACGGGACAAAATGGCCTCCACTTATTCCAAAATTGATGCGGATAAACTAGTACAGCCGGTAGAGAACAAAATCATAGATGGAATAGCTGGTAAAGCTGCCGGTGTAAGCATCAATGCTACCTCAGGTGATCCAGGTGCTGGTTCCAATATTCAAATTCGTGGAACAAGTTCCTTGAGCGGATCGAGCCAACCATTGATCGTTGTGGATGGGATACCCTTGAACAATGACAATCTAGCGGGATCCGGGGACGATGATCAATCCGCAGGAGTTTCCCAACAGTCAAGGCTGAACGACATTAACCCCGAGGATATTGAGTCTTTCCAAGTATTCAAAGGAGCTTCCGCAGGAGCATTGTATGGTTCCCGGGCTTTGAATGGTGTAATTGTGATAACCACTAAAAAGGGTAAGGCTGGTAAATTCAATATTAATTATTCTACAGGTGTTTCCATTGATCAAATTTCAATAAAGCACCCCTTACAAACTACTTTTGGACAAGGAAATGGTGGTAGTTTCGTAGCCGATGCGCAAAGGTCTTGGGGAGATAGGATTTCTGAAAGAGCAGGAGGCGCTGATGCGGTAGACACCTCGGGCCAATTCTTTGAATCTTTGGTTTCCGATAATATTATTTATCCCATTACCCAAAAGAACTCAAGGGAGATTTTCACAGATAGAAACTTTGACCAAGTTTTTCAATCTGGTATTACGTATGACAATAAGGTTTCGGTAAGCAGCGGAAACGAAAAAGGCACCTATTATATAAGTGCGGCCCATGTTAACCAAGATGGGATAATTAAAAATAGTTTTTACAAGAAAACGAATTTCACTGTTAATCTAACCCAAAACCTGACAGATAAACTACGGACCAATTTTAAGGCCAATTATGTACATACAGGGTCTAACCGAACCCAGCAAGGTTCCAATACAGCTGGATTGTATTTAGGTCTTTTAAGAACTGCACCAGATTTTGACCAATCGGATTATATAGGTAACCACCACAGTAGCACAGGCTCTATTACGCCCAATAGGCACCGCGGTTACCGAAGATCATTGGGAAGCAGCGATAATGTCATCTATAACAATCCACTATGGACAGTGAGGGAGCAAAAGAGTACGGCCAAGGTTAACCGATTGATCGGAACCGGGGAAGTGGCCTACCAGTGGAATGACAACATCAGCACCATAGTAAGAGGTGGTGTTGATTTCTATGTGGATACCAGGGTCTATTTCTTTCCATATTATACCGCTGGTGCCGCCAGAAGATATGGATTGTTAAATGATGAGACCATTAATAATGAGGAATATAATGGGGATTTATTGACCAATTTCAACTATGCAATCACAGATAAGTTAAACTCGAATATTGTGGTTGGTTTTGGTATTAATGATAGAAGAAGAAAAAGAATCTTTACAGAGGCAGACAATTTTATTGCCAACTTTAGAAGTCCCTTGGATGCTTCTGAGCTATCTGCCAGGGAAAATATTGGATCGGAGACAACAAGAACCAATAGAAGGAACATTCGTTTTTACGGTACCGCCAATTTTGATTTTGCAGATCAGTTGATATTACAATTGGGAGGGGCCTTTGAAAAGCACTCGGTATTGCCATCATCTGATAATGGTTTCTTTTATCCAAGTGCGGAATTGGGTTGGACCTTTACCAAAGCATTGAAAGATTCGGGCCCTTTATCGTTTGGAAAAGTAAGGTTGGCCTACGGGCAAGTGGCAAACGTTCCCATAGCGCATAGAGAGCAAACCGTTTTTGAGGTGGGAACCTTTTCATCCTTTTCTGATGAGATTGCCTTGGAAAACTTTGGTGGTGGATTTCAATTTGATGAGCGTTTGGGAAATTCCAACCTGAAGCCGGAAATCAAGACCGAATACGAAGTGGGCCTTGACCTAAGGTTCTTAAGAAATAGACTGGGTCTTTCCACCACCTATTATACCAACAAAACTGAAGATGTGCTATTAGATCTTGCCTTGGTACCTTCACTCGGTTTTGATGAAATCTATGCCAATGGGGCGACCATAGAAAATGACGGTCTTGAAATTGAGTTTAGATATGACTTCTTAAGAAAAGAGGATTGGAGAGGTAGCATTGCCTTGAACTATAGTACAAATGACAATATTGTTAGAGGAGTAAATGGTGAGGGAGAATTTATCCAAGAATTTTCTGAAGGGACCTCCATACAATCTGTGGCTATTGATGGCGAGCCTTTAGGAGTACTGTACACCCAGGGAGCCCTAAGAAATGCTGATGGTAGTTTAGCCTTGGATGCAAATGGCTTTCCACAAGTGGACACCGGCGGCAACCTTATTGTAGGTGACCCCAATCCAGACTGGAGAGGTGGCCTTCAGTTTGACCTTTCGTACAAAAACCTTTCTTTGGCAGCATCTTTTGATACGAGCCAAGGGAATGATCTCGCGCAGCGCACCAGGTTTATCCTGTCATTTTTCGGAACCCATGCGGACGTAGGAAAGACTATTACACTTAATGAGGACTTGGTGAATTTTGATGGGGATGTAATTCCTGCCGGTTCCGTGGTAAGAGGTAATATTGGAAATTTTGGCGCCGGAAATGTACTCCTTGACGAAGCGTATTACACCTCACTATATGGATTTGGAGATGGTAAGTTAAATGAATTTGCAGTAGAGGACGGAAGTTGGACACGTCTAAGGGAACTGTCGCTGACCTATACCCTGAATTCGGAGAATTTTCAGAAGGCCACAGGATTGAGTTCTGTACAGTTTACCGCTTCAGGTCGTAACTTGATCATTTGGTCAGATGTGGTCGGAATAGACCCAGACATCAATCAGTTTGGTGTTGGTAGGGCACGCGGATTGGATTACTTCTCCAATCCTGGATCGAGAACATATGCTTTTGGAATCAATTTTAATTTTTAAATGAAGGAAACTATGAAATCTAGATACAAATTAATCTTATCATTGATTTTTCTAACATCGACAACAGCATGTGACGATTACTTAGATGTAAATGAAAATCCTAATCAATTGGTGGAAGTTCCTTCAGGAGATTTAATGCTCACCGGAACATTATTGGCCAATGCCCAGATACAGCAAGGACAACTGGCCAGAACAAGCATGTATTACACTGGTGGGTTAATCGGACTTCAACTGGTACAGCAGACTTTGTATAATTATGACTATACTCCTGGAGATTCCAATGCGGTTTGGGGACATTTGTACAATGGTATTTTGGTTCAAAACAAAGAGATTCGCAGACTTTCTCCTGATGTTGGCCGCCTGCAGGGAATTATAGATGTCAATGAAGCTTTGGCAGTTGGAACGGCAGCATCCCTGTTTGGCGATATTCCATATTCAACAGCTACTCCGGATAATCCAGGAATAGCTTCAGAGGATCCTACTTTGGATGCACAGGCAGATGTTTACGCTGCGCTACAAACGCTTTTGGACAGTGCCATTCCAAAATTGCAGAATGGTTCTACAACCAGTATTACCAATAGCCAGGACAATTACTTTGGTGGGGACGCCGATAGCTGGATTACTGCAGCCTATACACTTAAGGCACGCTATTATTTGCAAACTAAGCAGTACGCCCAGGCGTTGGCCAATGTGGTGAATGGGATCAACAGTGCCGCTGGAACCATGCACTACAACCCCATAGGGGATGTGCCGGGAAACAGTAACATCTTGTTCAATTTTGTAAATAGTAGTAGAGCAGGGGACATGACCGGCGAAGGTACCTTTTACAGGGATTTGATGGATCCAGCAAATGTAAATAGCAGGAACAATGCCAAGACCGATGAAACTGCACGTAGAAACTACTCTTTTATTAGTGGGGATGGCGAACAGGCTGGCGGTATTGACGATGCAACCACACCAATGAAATTGGTTAGCTATGAGGAAAACCTCCTTATCTGGGCAGAATGCCTCATCCGAGCCAATGATGATGTGCAAGGTGCAATTGATAAATTGAACGAGCTGAGGGCGTATCTGAACACCGGTGCGGCATTTAACCTGATCAATGGAGATGAAACTTTCCTCTACGATGCCTATGTACTGGCGGATTTTGAAGCAGGCGGTATGGAAAATACGGATAATATTGCCACGGATAGAGCTGTGCTTAGGGAGATTATTGAAGAGCGTTACGTAACAGGGTTTAGTACCTACATGCCCTTCAATGATGCCAGGAGATTGCGTACCGAAACGGATTTACTGGTGCCCTTTCCGTTAAACAACGGGAGCACAACGGTTAATCCCCAAAGGTTTCTGTACGCTCAGGATGAGATAAATAACAACAGTAATTTACCCAATCCCATCCCAGATTTGTTCACTCCAACACCGGTTAACCAATAACATGGAACAATCACCAACCAATTAGTGTTTGAGTTAGCTCAGTTCCCGAAGGCTGCCTATGCGATGGATAGGCAGCCTTCCTTGGGAAAAGACCTTTTGACAATGTAAAGTAGCTTCAAATGTTCAAAACTTCCTTCTTTTTAGGCTTATTATTGCTATTGTCCGCATGTGTTGAAGAAAAATCTTCAATAGACATCCTAATTGTGAACGGAACGGTGTATGATGGCATTTCAGAAGTACCTTCGCAGTTGGATATTGCTATTCAAAATGGCAAGATAACTTCCATGGGCACGTTGGATGAACAGGAGCTTAACCCAAAACACCTTATCGATGCTTCCGGCAAAATAGTTAGCCCAGGCTTTATTGACCCCCACACACATGCTGATAGGGATTTGATAAAGCCAGAGACTGCGCATAATATGCCTTTTCTAATGCAGGGGGTTACCACCGTTGTGGTCGGTAGTGATGGTGACAGCTTTCTTCCTTTAAAAAAACATGCTCAATTGTATGATTCCATCGGAATCGGTACCAATGTGGTCCAGCTTGTTGGGCACGGTTCAGTTCGCAAGCAAGTCATGGGGAAAAGTGACCGTAAGCCCACGCCTTCGGAATTGAAGGAAATGAAGGCATTGGTTCAGGAGGAAATGGATCAGGGCGCCTTTGGAATGTCAACAGGACTCTTTTATGCCCCAGGAAGCTATTCAAATACAAATGAAGTGATTGAGTTGGCAAAGACCGTTGCAATGAACGATGGTATTTACGACACTCATCTTAGGGATGAGAGTTCATTTACGGTTGGGTTGGTCAATGCGGTACAAGAAGCCTTGGAAATTGGGAAAAAAGCGCAAATACCTATTCATATTTCCCATATTAAGTGTCTGGGGAAGGATGTATGGGGCAAAAGTCAAGAAGTTATAGACCTCATTGAACAGGCCACAACCATGGGTGTGCGTGTAACGGCCAACCAATACCCTTATGAAGCTTCAGCAACCAGCCTAAAAGCGGCCGTGGTACCTCGATGGGCAGAAAGCGGTGGTCTGGACTCCCTTTTTATCCGATTGGGGAATCCCAACCTTGAAAAACGTATTTTGGATGAAACCAATCGAAATATGGAAAGGCGGGGTGGTCCATCAAAATTGTTGATAGTCAAACTGCCAGATACCACCTATGTTGGGAAGAACCTTGAGGAAATTGCACAACTTTTGCAGGTTACACCCCAACAGGCTGTCTTTGAATTGTTGCAAATCGGGCATGCAAAAGTCGTTTCGTTCAACATGGCTTTGGAAGACATCCATAATTTTATGCAGCAGGATTGGGTAGTCACAGGTTCCGACGGGAATACCGGACATCCAAGAAAATATGGATCTTTCCCTAGAAAATATGCCAAATATGTAAAACAGGACCGTATTATAAGCCTTGCCAAGTTCATCAATGGCAGTACCCATAAAACAGCAGAAATCTTTAAAATACCACAGCGAGGGGCAATTAAGGAAGGATATTACGCTGACATTATCATTTTTGACCCTGACAAGTTTGAGGACCGTGCGGGGTACACAGATGCTTTTTTATATGCCAAAGGGCTCGAATATAGTATAGTTAATGGCCGGATGTCGGTAGAAAAAGGACGGTACACGGACCAATTGAATGGAAGTGTGCTTTTAAAACAACAAGCTCTTAAATGATGCAATATGATTGATTTGAGTTCTAAAATGTCCATGGTGAAGCCATCCGCTACCTTGGCGATAAATGAGCTTTCCGCTAAACTAATCAATGAGGGAAAGGAAGTCTACCGTTTGGGGTTTGGTCAATCCCCATTTCCGGTTCCGGAAATCATTGTAGAGGAGTTAAAGAGGCAGGCACATCAAAAGGACTATTTACCCGTCCAGGGACTTTTGCCATTGCGCCAAGCTGTGGCCCAGTTTTTCCAAAGGGAATATCAGCTTGCCGTGGGACCAGAAAATGTCTTAGTTGGCCCGGGTTCCAAAGAGCTTATTTTTAATTTTCAGGTGGCCGTTGACCTTGATGAATTACTGCTTCCAACACCAAGCTGGGTCTCATATGAGCCACAGGCCCTCCTAAGTGGTCATAAAGTGGTATGGTTGGACACCCAAGAGGGCAATGGGTATAAATTGGACGCTAAGCTGTTAAGTGATTATTGCCGTGAAAATCCTGGCAAGAAACGGGTCATTATTTTAAACTATCCGTCCAATCCATTGGGAAGCACATATAGCGAATCAGAGCTAAAGGATTTGGCAGAGGTTTTAAAACAAGAGGAAATAGTGGTCATTGCGGACGAAATTTATGGAGAGGTACATCATGAAGGGGAACACCATACCATTGCAACCTACTATCCTGAAGGCACCATTATAAGTACTGGACTCAGTAAATGGGCCGGTGCGGGGGGATGGCGATTTGGAATTTTTGTATTTCCCAAAACCCTGGATCACATTAGAAAAGCCATGGCCGTAGTGGCCAGCGAAACCTTTACTTCGGTTAGTGCCCCGATTCAGTATGCTGCGATCGAAGCCTATAGAGAGAATCAGTCCCTACAAACCTATTTGAGGTGCTCAAGACAAATATTAAAAGCAGTAGGCTTTTACGTCTATGAAGAACTTACCAAAATAGGAGTAACAATGCCCAAACCGGAAGGGGGCTTTTATCTGTATCCGAATTTTGGAAAATGGAAAAAACAACTGAACTCAAAAGGTATCAACAATAGTGAGGACCTTTGTAGCACATTGTTGAACGAAACTGGTGTGGCCTTGTTACCTGGAATGGCATTTGGGCACCTCCCTGAGCATCTAACTGCGCGACTCTCCTATGTAGATTTTGATGGTAAACAATTGCTTGACCTCTTGATGAAGAACCCTGAAACTGACATGGGACCCCTGTTTGTTCAAAATAACTGCCCAAAGATGAAACAGGGCGTACAAAACCTTATCACATGGCTTACTGCTATTTAAAAAAAATCATCCCCTTAACTATAATGGCTATGACATTTATAGGATGTGAAGATGACAATAAGAATTTTTTGGGAGTCGTTTCATCAGCCTCTCCGGAAGCATCACGAGCGGGAGAGGTCATCTTGAAAAAGGGTGGCAACGCAGTTGACGCTGCCATAGCGGTATCTTTTACCCTAGCGGTTACGGAACCGGCTATGTCAGGTTTGGGCGGGGGTTCTCAGGTACTACTTTCTACTAAAAACCAAAAACCCATCGCTATTAATGGCACCACTTATTCTCCTGAAGCGACCGTGTCCGAAAGCGGGGACACCCTAAGTTTCCATAGGCGTAGTACCATACCGTCAACGGTTAAGGTCCTGGACTATCTGTATCGTCATTATGGAAGTGGAAAGGTTAAGTGGGAAGAGCTTGTCCAACCAGCCATTGGTTATGCAGAAAATGGATTTGAGATTGGACCGTTCAGAGCTAAGGTGTATCAAAAATATGCTGAAAAACTTAAGGCAAGCCCCCATAATACCCACTTGTTTTTGATAGATGAACAAGTGCCCAGGATTGGTGAAATACTTAGACAGCCCATATTGGCAAAGACTTTGAAAAGGATCGCCAAATTTGGTGCCGATGATTTTTACAAGGGGGAAATTGCCCAAAGTATTGCTATTGATATGATGGAAAATCAGGGATGGTTAAGCTTGGAAGATCTCCAGTATTTTCCAGACCCCCAAGAATTGGAACCATTGGCCATAACATATCAAGGTCACCAAGTATATTCCCAACCACCTCCATGCGGCGGCTGGACGGCATTATTGATCATGAAATTATTGGAAGCCAATTCCCAAGGTAAACAACCGAGCACTGATGATATTATTGATGCACTATTTCTGGGCCAAAATGACCGTAGACTTAATCCCGTTGTGGATCTAGTGGATTACGAAACCCAGGTAGCCCAAAAACTGTCCGATGATTACGTTCAAAAACTATTGGCGTCTACTAATGAGGCAGAGGATTCATCGGAGGAAATAAAGACGAATTCTGGGGAAACTACCCATTTTTCAGTAGTGGATTCTGAAGGGACTGTAATAGCGGTAACATCCAGTATTAATGCCTATTTTGGGTCTCTAGCGGCTTCTGAACGCTTAGGTTTTCTTTATAATTCCTATATGGACGATTTTGTTTTTGGTAATCCGGAGCATCCCTTTGTTTTACGGCCCAATGCAATGGCATATTCATCCATGTCTCCTACCATTGTTCAAAAAAATGGGGAAAACGCGTTGGTTATTGGTAGTCCTGGAAGCAGTCGTATAATCTCCTCTGTGGCCCAGTTGACTTCCCAATGGATCCATGAGAAGGATATTGCCAAACTTATTGAAAAACCAAGGGTTCATGTAAACCGGAACAGGGCTTATCTTGAAGAAAAAGAGGACACAATACATGTAGATAGGCAACTAGTCCAAAAGTATGATCTTGAGTTTCGGGTACCGGACGAAAGCCTCATTATTTATGAACAGCTAAATTCGTATTACGGAGGTATTCATGCCATTGCCAAGGAAAAGTCCCAATGGATAGGGGTAGCTGACCCAAGGCGGGATGGCCTTTCCATCGTTGTAAAGACAGATTAATATTATAGACAAATGAGAACCATTCATATACTATTTGCTCTCCTGTTTATCCCATGGCTTGCATGGACACAGACTGCCATTGAATCCATAGCGGAGTTGGAGCTAGAGAAAGTTGCACCTCAGACCAAACAGAATTTTTGGCTTAAAATAATCGACAATGGCATGTCAAGACCGGTAGAGGTGCCTGTAATTGTGGTCAAGGGACAAAAAGATGGACCGGTACTCTGTTTAACCGCCGCCCTACACGGAAATGAGCTTAACGGAATACGGGTAATCCAGGAAGTTGTGGACAATATAGACCCTGGAAACTTTAATGGAACCCTAGTCGCCATTCCAGGGCTCAATGCTATCAGTATTACGCAACATCAAAGAAGGTATATAGATCAAGAAGATCTGAACCGGAATTTTCCAGGCAAGGAAACAGGCAATAGGTCACAGCAATATGTTTGGCAAATCAAAGAAAAAATACTCTCCAAAATCGATTATTTGGTGGACATGCACACCGCGAGCTTTGGTAGGGTAAACACCCTGTATGTTAGGGCAGCCATGGAGGATGAAAAGATTGCCCAAATGGCACGACTCCAGGATGCGGATATTATTTTGAACAGCAATGGCAGACCCAGTGCAAATGAACAGATTGCTGCAACCAGGACCATGCGGGCCGAGGCCATGTTAAAGGGAATTCCGACAATTACAATTGAATATGGGAATCCCCAAGTTTTTCAACCAGAGTTGATATCAAGGGGAAAAAAAGGAATTCAAAACCTCATGGCATGGCTACAAATGACGAATGAGGAAGTTTTAACCGTTCCAAAGCCAACACTTTGCAAAAAGTCGTATTGGATTTATATGAAAGAAGGCGGTTATCTGGAAGTTTTGGTGGCCTTAAACCAAAAGTTGGACAAAGGAGACCTTGTTGCTATAACACGAAACCCTTTTGGGGAAGTCATCAATGAGTATTATTGTCCGGAAGATGGAATCGTTATCGGGAAAAGTAGCAATCCCATTAACATGAACGGAGGTCGAATTATTCACTTAGGAATTTTGGATGAATCTGGAAACTGAACTATTGCCATGGTTGATCAGTGTCGCAACCATCTTGGCGGTTGTTTTCCTAGATAAATGGGAGAACAAGCATATTAAGAGCATTCTGGATTGGTTTCCGGCCATACTTTTCGCCTATGTGATTCCAGCTTTGATTTCCAAAATTGGAGGTTTTGATTTCTCGGGCCATGTAATCCATGAAATAAGCAAGGATTACATGATTCCACTGGCCATAGTCACAGTAATGAGCAGTTTGTCAATTAGTCAATTGAAAGCTATGGGATGGAAACCCATTGCCGTTTTTGTGGCTGGTTCGTTCTGGATAGCCCTATTCCCCGTTGCTTATATTGGACTTACTTTTGATAGCGACTTGGTTCAGGGTTTGTTTGCAGAGCAACACTATTGGAAGGGCATACCTCCTGTGGTAGGAGGCTGGATTGGTGGAAGTACCAGTCAATTGGTATTAAAGGAACTGGTGGAATGTCCAGAGAATATTTTTCTTAGTATCCTGATTCTTGACAATATCTTGGTTAATGTTTGGACCATCCTTATGTTTCAGGGTATTAAAAGAACCGACCAGTTGAATTCTAGACTGCGCATATCCGACAACAAAAAGCCGGAATCATTGAACATGGACCAAAAAAACACTTTGCACCCGGTATCGGTAGTTCCTATACTTCTCTTATTGGTCCTTATAGTTAACATGTTTACAAATAGCTTGGTAATCAAAATTATCTTATTGTCCGGTATGGGTTTAATACTCAGGAACTTTATAAAAAAATGGCCTTTTAATTTCATACTTAAATTTGGGTCCATTTTAATCATAACCGTAATGGCCATATTAGGGTTAAAACTCAAGTTTGATTTGGTGCAAATCCACGGACCTCTGCTTTGGTTTTTGATAGTGTGGTTGGTTAGCCACTTCCTTTTTATGCTTTTTGTGGCCAAAATCCTCAATATAAATGCGGTTTGGGTTCCTATTGCCAGTATGGCCAATGTTGGGGGAATTGCTACCGCACCCGCGGTAACGGCGGCCTACGAAAAAAAGTGGATGCCGCATGCCATTCTACTCGCGGTATTGAGCATGGCAACAGGAACGTTCTGGGGGATGATAACCATATTTTTATTGCAGAGTCTGTTCCAAAATTAAACTCATCTAGGGTGGGAGAGTCAAATGGGGTCAATGGAAATACCAAAAGGGACAACGAATGGGACTTTTAAAGGAATGTATTTTAGCCTAATAAACAAGTCCTATCCAATATGGTAAGTCAAAGTATTTGATTATCCCAAGAACTGGCCAAGGGATGCAGGCTGTTGCAGCAACCATCCCGTAAGGCTAAATCGAGGTTTGTTGGATGCAATGACACGATGCGGCATCTCTGCACTTTTAAACATCACACATTTTGCCCCTGTTGGCTCAATTATTAATGATGTGCCATCCTTAAGGAAAAGCTCCAACTCACCCCCATCTCCTTTTTGCCATCCCTTGTTCAAATAGATGACAACTGAGATCGTCCGATTACTTCGATTGTTGAATTGATCTAAATGTTTGTCATAATGGCCACCTTTTGGATAATGGGCCAAATGAAATTCGTACCCTGATAAACCTAGGAAGCAGTACCGGTTAAATATATAAATGGTCTCATCTACCAACTCCCAGAAATTTTGTAGACAATCGTCACGTTTTCTGTCGAGCCAATACGTAAGGTCACCACGGATGTCCTGACGCACCATATTATTATGCAATGCTCCTACTCCGGCTTTTCTAAAAGTATTTAAGTGGTCTAGGAAGAAGGATCTAATCGTCTTGAATAATTCTTGATCCAGGAAATTATCAATGATTACAAAATCATTACCGGAAAGCTCATCCATCCAGGAGAGCCAATCCTGCAAATCATGATACTTGTTCAATTCTTAAATTGATATTTATCTAACAATCATTCTTAAATAATTGGCAACTTAAACTTAAGTTCAGCATGTCTGTTCATCTATTTGAATACGCGGATTAGGGCAAATGCATTGAATCCCTCCAAAATTAAACTACTGGCCAGCGGTTCAACCCTCGTTGAAATAACAATTCAAAATGGAATCCATCTCTTTCTCCCCTTTTTCGATTTGGTTTATTTCCAACCATTTTGCCGGGGGTATTATGGCTCGAAGTGGTTGGTCAACTTTGGAAACTTTCTTGAATGCCCTAACCAGTTTCTTGTCCCAAACTTTATGATATTTTAAAACATCATCAGGGTATACAATTTTTCGTTTGGTACCTTCGTCACGCCCACGGAATGGTTCATTTATGTTCAGGTATCCGTAGTCATCCGTCAACTCTTCCCCTGGATAAATATCCCTTATTGCCAGTTCAAAATCATATGCCGTACTCAAGCAATTGGCTTTAAAACTGTGATTGACATATCTTGCATTATCCCAACATAGGACATAATTTCCGCGATGGTCCCTAAACGCATAGGTGTCGAGAATTCCCTTGTATTTCATTTCCAGGGAATTAAAAGTTGCCCGCGAAAAAATTTGGTCAAATTCATCCAAAACCCATGTAATGGTACCCATTGGAATGAATGCTCGGGCCACCAATCCATAGCCTACTTCAGAGTTAATGAATTTTACCTCAGTATCTGGATGTATCATTTAGATCAAATTTCAATTAGTACATTATCTCCCAGTAAAACGTAAGACCCTGGTCTTGTGGAATTTGAAGCTTTTTTGGAATTCCTCAATTTTTTTTCGCAAAACCATATGGTGTTCTTCATTCAATTCTCTTGGAACCATCGGACTGCCATTGGGACTACCCTCCAACAAATGCCCATAAGAGATAATTTCCAACCCGAGATTGTGCAATGAATTCTTTAAACTTTTTGTTCTTTTCTTCATCGCCAATATCACACTGACAGCTGCGGAGTCGGTTTGGCTCAATTGCCTTTCAAGAAACACCAACTCATTGTCCAAGTGCTTTAACGTGGATTTCCAACTTTTGATCTCACGCTGAAAATTGGAATAATCCTCTGATGCATTCCAGCTCATTTAAGCAGATTTTTGAGATTCTACATACTTTCTTTGAAGTTTATTTTTGTTATTACTTGAGGCATAATTCAGTTTACGCTCAATGGTCTCGATTATCACATTGGCTATATCCAAACCGGTGGCATTTTCAATACCTTCCAGTCCTGGGGAAGAGTTCACCTCAAGTAAAAGCGGTCCTCTGTTAGATCTAATAATATCCACTCCCGCAACGTCCAAATTCAACATTTTAGCGGATTTTATCGCCAATTTTCGTTCCTCAGATGTAATCTTTATAAGGGAGGCCTTCCCTCCCTGATGAATATTGGCCCTAAACTCACCTTTTTGGGCCTGTCGCTGCATGGAGGCTACAACCTTGCCATTGACCACAAGACATCTTATATCTTGCCCATTGGCCTCTTTTATGAACTCTTGTACCAAAATATTGGTCTGTACACTTTTGAACGCATTGATGACACTTTCGGCCGCTTTGTTGGTCTCGGCCAAAACTACTCCCATACCTTTGGTGCTCTCCAGCAATTTTATAATGAGCGGTGCCCCATTTACCATGCGGATCAAGTCTTTTGTATCCATGGGGGATTTGGCAAAGCCCGTTATTGGAATCTGTATGTCATTTTTAGAAAATAGCTGGGAAGCATATAGTTTGTCCCTGGATTTGCTGATCGCATCGGATGAGTTCAAACAATAGACTCCTAGGTTATCAAATTGACGCAAAAGTGCGCATCCATAAAAGGTAACGCTTGGCTTTATTCGGGGAATCACAGCATCAAACTTGTCCAAAATGTTACCGCCCCTGTACCTGATCTCAGGTGAACCGGCGTCCAATTTCATATAAGCGTTCTCCACATTTAAAAATACCACCTCATGTCCACGTGCCTCACCGGCTTCTATAATCCTCTTATTGCTGTACAAATTTGGATTACTGGCCAATAACCCGAGGGTCAATCCATTTTTCTCCTTTCCAAAAGGTTGATATAGTTCTTTTATTTCCTCTGAGGACAGTTCGCCCTGGCAAAACCCTCTTGATGAATCGACTAGATACCGTCCATTCAGGGCTTCCCTTCCCAGAATCATGCGATACTCCATAGAATCCCTATTCGCCAACGTAACCTCAATTTCAAACGTGTCGCCACCAATTTTGACCTTAGTCTTGATTACCGGCCTTTCTTCGGAAATGCCAACTGAACTTTTCACCGAACGGACATCAATGAGTTTGGCCTGACATAATATGGATATGCTTCGATTATCCTGTATCGGGTTAACCTCAAATCTGACCCATTCTTCCAAGTCCTTGTTGAAAATTTTTATTTTATTGGCCTGAATGGACGAGGTCTTGGCCCCTGAATCCACTCTCACCTTAACCGCCGGAATTCCCAAATCATCCAATTGGCACCATTCCTCACTTCCCAAAACACTTAATTCAGTCAATTTTCGCCTCTTTATTCTCCCTTACGGGAATATCTTATTTGGTTTATTTTCTATTTGCCCCCATGAGAGAAATGTGGCCCCAACCTCACCGATAAAATGTCAATCCCTATTAAATTTGGTTGTATGGGCCACAATGAACTTCAAATCATGTTTTACATCAATTGATCAACTCCAGATCAACGATATAATAAACTCGATATTCTTCGTCATTCTCATCAATTTCGGTATCCGTTTCGTAGCCTATCTTAAATTTCTTTCCAACGTACTCATCGGAGTCCAAATCATATCTTTCAGCTGCCCTTACATCAATATCCGAGAATTCATACTCCAACTCATCATCGTCAACAAACATGTAAATCCCTTCTTCGGAGCCAACATAGGTTGCCTCAATGATGATTTCCTGGGCTGAAGGTGATTTTATAGTAGCTGTCAATGCAATAAAAATGATAATCAATGCTTTCATGGTTTTATGTTTAAATGTTTTTTTCTGCTTTTGAATTTTTGTTCTTGATTTTTTTGACCATCTTATGAGAAGTGGTTGAATTTTAAATTGTATTTCACATGTATGAAAATGGCCAAGAATTGATAGACAATCCAAATTTAAACACGGAATGCGAAAATGCCATTCGGAGCAGAAACAAACTTTTGTAAATACAAACTATGGTAAGAAGAATACATTTCGGAAATCAGCCCTATTATTCGGTGCCCTATCCCTAGGGCGGCTTTTTGGGTAGATTTCCTTATCCCCATAAGCCCGAATTTGAAACAAGTTTTCAAAATGAGAGGCAATGCGTCCAATTAAGCGGACTCATTTACTAATAGTAAACTTAATCAAAAAATTAATCCAATCTCTTTCTTGCTATAGATATTATTTTTTTACGTTGGATAAGACTGCGATGTTCCCCAAAAGGCAAGACTTATAAATCAAGGCCCAAAAAAATAGTCTAGATGGTTGAATGCAAATTGCTTTATCTAATGGGTTGAATTTCTAACAGAAGTGAGGCTAACCGAAAACTATGGTTAGTTCTTTTTCAAAATGAAATGTATTTGTTCATGCTAATATAAGGTTCTATCCTCGTGCTTAAGAATGGATTATTGCCTTTTGAAAATCAATAAAATACAGAGGGATAAGAAGAAAATAAGCAATCAATCAAAACCTGTTGTACTAATAAAATAAAAAGGCTATCAATTTCTTGAAAGCCTTATTTTTATTGTAGCGAGAGGGAGACTTGAACTCCCGACCTCAGGGTTATGAATCCTGCGCTCTAACCACCTGAGCTACCTCGCCATTTTGCGGTTTTGCGGGTGCAAATATAAAGTTTAATTTTCGCTGAATCAAAATTCATTTTAATTTATTATTTGATATTTATTTTTATATCTTCCCAAATTATACATCAATCTTGAAAAGGAAAAATAGAACACTAGAATGAGTGATAAGGTCAAATTTGAAATTGAGTTTGTAATACAGGCTTCACCGCAGTTGCTTTACCAATATATATCCACCCCTTCCGGACTATCAGAATGGTATGCCGACAATGTTAATTCCCGTAGCGAACGGTTCACTTTTATTTGGGATGGCGCCGAAGAGAATGCCAAAATGCTCAAAAGAAAAAGCGATGAGTTTGTGAAATTTACTTGGGAAGAAAATGATGATGACAGCTATTTTGAGATGCGCATCATCGTAGATGAAATCACCAAAGATGTTTCCCTGTTTATTACAGATTTTGCCGAGGAAGACGAAGTGGACGAAGCCAGAATGCTATGGGAAAACCAAGTTTCGGATTTAAAACAAGTACTCGGTTCCAAGTAGCAGTATTCCTTGCTAAAACGTATATTTGGTCCCGATTTTAATCGGGACTTTTTTATGGTCAATTTCAACGGTGCTTTACTTTCCAAGGATTCCAATATCCTTACACATTCCAATCGCGGTCTTAAGTTTGGGGATGCCCTTTTTGAAACTGTACGTTGCGTAAACGGAACCATCTTTTTTTGGGAGGACCATTACTTCAGACTAATGTCCTCCATGCGAATACTTCGTATGGAAATTCCCATGGAGTTTACCTTGGAGTTTCTTGAGGGGGAGATCAAACGCACCGTGGAAAAAAATGGCTTGGAAGATAGCCCTGCCAGGGTACGACTCACCGTTTTTAGAAATGATGGTGGATTGTATAGCCCTGAAACCCATGACGTGTCTTATTTAATTGAAGTGTCGCCCATGGAGTCGCCATTCTATTTGATCAACGATGGGCCCTATGAAGTTGAATTGTTCAAGGATTATTATGTGAACAAGGATATGCTTTCCAACCTAAAGACCACCAATAAAATATTAAATGTGGTGGCCAGCGTCTTTGCCCAGGAAAATGGATACCACAATTGTCTTCTAATCAATGGCGACAAACAGGTGGTTGAGGTCGTTAATGGCAATCTTTTCTTGGTACAGGGCAATACCGTTAAAACCCCGCCTTTGAGTGATGGCTGCTTGGATGGCATTATCCGAAAGAAACTCAATGAAATCATCGCTGCCACGGAAGGAATGGAATTGATAGAGGATTCCATATCGCCCTTTGAACTTCAAAAAGCGGATGAATTGTTCCTTACCAATAGCATCCAGGGAATAGTTTCCATAGGCAAATACCGCAAAAAAGAATACGGAAATGCTATCGCAAAATCACTTTTGGGAAAATTAAATACCAAGGCAAGGCTGGGATAACCTAATTTAAAGAGGGATTTTCGGGAGAATTGGACCAGAGGAGATAATCACCGCCCAATTCCACCATTTTTTCCTTCCAAAAGGCATTGGAGGATTTCTCCAGGATACTACTTTCATATTCGTTCTGGACCACCACCCATGATTTGGAATCCAACTCATGATCTAATTGATGGGAACCCCAACCGGAATACCCCAGAAAGAATCGAATGTCTTGTTCCCCTATAGTTTTGTTATTGATGAGCTCTACGGTCTTTTCAAAGTTCCCTCCCCAGAAAATACCATCAGAGATTTCAATGCTATCATCAATCAAATGGGGCACCTTGTGTATAAAATAAAGGTTGTCCTGTTCCACAGGCCCGCCATTGAATACCTTAAAAGGAATGGTGATTTCAGAAATAAGGTCGCAGATACTATAATCCAAGGGTTTGTTCAAGATAAAACCCACAGAACCTTCTTGATTGTGTTCCGCCAAGAGCACCACAGATCGGTTAAAGGAGACATCTCCTGTAAGAGCTGGTTCAGCAACCAGCAACCTTCCTTTTATGGGCTTTAAGCTTACCATTTTACTAGGTTCTCATAATTAAATGTAACATAATATCCGTTAATTACAAAAACCTGGGATAGGGACTTAAAACAAAAAAGCACTTCCGTGGGGAAGTGCTTCGTTATATTGTATAACCTATCTAATTAGTTTACAGAGCTGCTCAATTCTGCTCCAGCTTTGAACTTTACAACGTTCTTTGCTGCAATTTGGATAGTTTGTCCAGTTTGCGGATTTCTACCTTCTCTTGCATTTCTCTTGGATACAGACCAAGACCCGAAACCTACCAAAGAAACTCTGTTTCCTTTTTTAAGTGATCCCTCTACGTTCCCCAAGAAAGATTCCAATGCTTTTTTGGCTGCTGCCTTAGTGATGCCAGCATCGGCTGCCATAGCATCGATTAATTCTGTTTTGTTCATAATGGAATTAAATTAATTGTTGTTAAAATAATTTTAATGCTGAACAAATTTATATGGATTTGCCTCAAACGCAAGTAAAACCAAGGGAAAGTGGGCTTTTTGTTGATAACTTGAAACGTTTGTTGATAAAGTCGAATTAAAATTGGGACTTTTGTGAGCCTAGTGTTAACAAGGGTTCAGCGAAGGTGGGCATTTTCATCCAGATTTAGACCATTAAGCACTTCATCGATTTTCATCCTCCTTTTTCCAGGAAGTTGTACTTCCAAAAGATGGAGATAACCTCCTGATGCTGCCACTTTTAACGTCCGTTTTTCCAAGATCAACTTTCCGGTTGGATGGTCATGATTTACGACCTCCATACGCGTCTTGAAGATTTTGATGGGGTCTTCCTTGCCTTGGTTCATCAAATAGCACCAAGCAGCGGGGTAAGGACTAAGTCCACGAATATGATTGTGAATATCCTGAAGGGAATGATCCCAGTTGATTTGACAGGTGTTTCTATGGATTTTATGCGCGGTCTTAATATCCGTGGCTTCTTTTTGGGGAATGCTGGTGACCGTTCCATCTTCAATTTGTTTACAGGTTTCCACAACCAACCCTGCACCCAAATCCATTAATCGGTCGTGTAAAGCTCCGGCATCATCTTCTGGATAAATCGGTGCCGTTTTTTGGAGAATGATGCTTCCCGTATCAATTTTATCGTCAATAAAGAAGGTGGTCACTCCAGTTTCTGTCTCCCCGTTGATAATGGCCCAGTTAATCGGCGCAGCCCCTCTATATTGGGGCAGGAGTGAGGCATGAAGGTTAAAGGTTCCATGATGCGGCATGCGCCAAACTACTTCGGGTAACATTCTAAAGGCCACAACAACCTGCAGGTTGGCTTGAAGTTCCTTTAGTTCTTTCAAGAACGCTTCACTTTTTAGGTTGGTAGGCTGCAGCACCTTAATATGGTGCGCTTTTGCATATTGTTTCACAGCGGATTCCTGGATTTTCCGACCCCTTCCTGCTGGCCTATCTGGAGCGGTAATGACTCCAGCCACATTAAAATTGGCTTCCAACAAAGCTTTTAGGCTACCCACGGCAAAGTCAGGGGTGCCCATAAACACAATTCGCAATCTGTTATTTTTCAATTTCGTACTCATTTCTTGCATTCAACCCAATCCGTTCGTCTTCCAGAAGCTCCTGTAGGGCCTTTAAAATCAGTTTTTCTTCAATGCCCAATACCTGTTCCAATTGTCTGGATGTTTGTGGTGCGGTCACGAGGATTTTAAAAATACTTTTCTTTAATTCTTCGGAAGGAACGGTATCTTTTTGGGTACAAATATCGCAAGTACCACACTTTTCGCTGGTCTTTTCCCCAAAATAATTTAGGATGAAAACACTTCTGCAAACCCTTGTATTTTGGACATAGTCCAACATGGCGGCCATGTTTTTCTGTTTAACTGAATTAAAATCCTTGATTTTTTTTGCGAAGGGATTAATCGTTCTGTCATCTTCCCGGGGCACCAAAAACTGGATTTCCAAATCGTTGTTGGAGCTCTGGTATTCGGCAACACCATCGGCCTGCAATTGCTTCAATACCTTTTTGATGGTTTTTTCACCTTCCCCTACTTTTTTGGAGAGCAAGTGAAGATTTATCTTAGTTTCATGCTCTGTAATTCCGCCGTAGGTACGCAGCACGGTTTGAATAATATGGGCAACTTTTGAATTGTCTTGTAAATATTGGAAAATTCCGTTTCGGGAGGCCACAAATTTCAAAGTGGTCTTTTCCGTAAAATTCTCAGATAGGGAAATCACTGAATTTTGATCCAAAATACGCAGGGCATGATAAGCCATATTGGGTGGGAATCCATAACGCTTACAAAAGGTGTTGAATTTGAAGCTCAAGGAATCCAACACCGATTCCCCGTAGGAAATCTGAAAGAAATTGTTGAGTTGAACGTAAAGTTGTTTTACAAAACCCACATCGGGTAAGGAAGATAAAAATTGTTGCTTTGCACGGTCGGCATCCTCCTGGGAAGTTATGATTAAAGCCGATGAAGGATTCCCATCCCGTCCAGCTCTTCCTGCCTCTTGAAAATAACTTTCCAAACTATCCGGGATTTGGTAATGGATCACCCATCGTACATCGGGTTTGTCCACGCCCATTCCAAAGGCATTGGTAGCCACAATGCAGCTCACATTTCCTTTGAGCCATTGCTGAAGCTTCTCTTCCTTATCAGCTTTGGAGATACCTCCGTGGAAAAAGGTAGATTTTACTCCATTTTTATTCAGGAATTCGGATAAGGAAACGGTCATTTTCCGCGAACGCACATACACAATGGAGCTCCCTCTAAATTGGGTCAGAATCTTTTTAAGTTGATAGTTCTTGTCTTCCGTATGCTTTACCCTAAAGCTAATGTTGGAGCGGGAGAAAGAGTCCTTGAACACTTGGGGCTTTTCCAATTGTAGGTTCTCCAAGATATCCTGCACCACTTTTGGGGTTGCGGTTGCCGTTAAGGCAATTGTTGGCGTTTCGGGGGTCAAATCCTTTAAAACGGCACATTCCAAATAGGCAGGTCTAAAATCGTTGCCCCATTGTGATATACAATGCGATTCATCAATAGCGACAAGATTCACGTTCATTTCCCGAATCCGCTCTTGAACCGTGGATTGCTGCAATCGTTCAGGGGAGAGATAAAGGAACTTGTAATTGCCATAAACACAATTGTCCAAAAGGTCATTGAGTTCGGAAAAAGGGATTCCCCCTGTTAGCGCAATGGCTTTGATATTTTTTTGTCTGAGTTGCTGTACTTGATCTTGAATAAGGGCGACCAAAGGGGACACCACAATGCAAATACCTTCCATGGCCAAAGCGGGCACCTGATAGCAGATGGACTTGCCACCTCCCGTGGGCATCAAAGCCAGTACATCTTTTTTGGCCAGAACGCTCTCAATGATTTGGCTTTGGGAACCCCTAAAATCTTCGTGCCCCCAATATTCCCTTAAAACGGATTTCGCATCTTTTTGCACTAAGTGGATTTCAAGTTGTCCAAGATAAAATCAACACGGGCATTAACGGGATCCTTTGGAACCAGAATGGGGTTATACCCAAATCTTATGTAGGTATCCATTAAAGCATCGTGGATTTTTTCAGCCTCCTCATAGGTTTCCAACCGCTCATTGTCCGAAACGTAAATTTCCTTCCATGGCGGAACTATAAAAATGGCATCGTAGAGGTGATTTTCGCAAGCATCTATGAACTCCTTGTCATAGGATTGGTCAAAAAAGTCCATGTAGGCCAGTACATCTGGAATCCCACGATCAAAAAAACTAATGGGGACTTTCATGTCCAAAGAGTCAATATAGTGCTTGGTTCTTCCATAAAGTAAGTCTTTGTTGAACTGCAACGCATCGTCCACAAATACCAAGGGGTTGGACACAAAAGAATCGGGTTCGCCTTCCATTTTGGCGTTGGAGGTCATATCCCTTATGATTTCATGAAAACAGTAATGACCTTGGTCTTCCAGGCCATTGATGATGGACGTTTTTCCGGTGCCAGGTGCTCCGGTGATAACAACTTTATGGTTCTTCAATCAGATAATTTTATCAACACAAAGTAATGAAATCGGACTAAGGAAAAAAAATTGCACACGAAGCCATATCTTTGTAAAAACTTGCAGCATGGAGAAGGAGAAATCCGAGGAGTTTTATTCACGTCTAAAGGAACAATTGTTGGAAAACAGCAGTTGGCCATCCAAGTACCTCTATAAGTTTATTGTGCCCACTGACGAGGATAAAATAGAGCAGATCAATACCATATTTGATAATACAGGAGCGGTGATTGAATCCAAGAAATCCAAAAAAGGAACTTATACCAGTATCTCCATTACGGTACAGTTGGAAAGTCCGGATGCCGTGATTGCCAAGTACAAGGAAGTTTCCCAAGTAGAGGGGGTAATATCGCTTTAAGTCACATTGCCATAATTTTTAGTATTTTGCGGACGTTATAGGATAGACTTCCCGTTAGTTAATTTCAATAAACCTATTAATTTGAATTCAGTAGACAACTTAGAATATAATACGGAGCGTCCAAAGCTTCACATTCCCGAGTATGGCCGTCATTTTCAAAAAATGGTGGATCATGCCGTTTCCATTGAAGATCGAGAAGAGAGAAACAAAATTGCCAAAGCCATTATAAGTGTTATGGGCAATCTGCAGCCCCATTTACGGGATGTTCCCGATTTTCAACACAAACTTTGGGATCAGCTGTTTATCATGTCCGATTTTAAATTGGATGTGGATTCCCCGTTTCCGATTACCTCCAAGGAAACCTTGCAACAACGACCGGAACCTTTGGAGTATCCACAGAACCATCCCAAGTATCGTTTTTATGGAAACAACATCAAGCGTATGATTGATGTGGCCATAAAATGGGAAAAAGGCGATATGCGTTCAGGTTTGGAATATGCCATTGCCAACCACATGAAAAAGTGTTATCTCAATTGGAACAAGGATACGGTAGAAGATCCGGCCATCTTTGCTCACTTAAAAGAATTGAGCGACGGTCAAATTGATTTGGCTCCGCATGGTGAAAACCTTACGGACAGTGGTCAATTCCTGAAGAACCGTTTGGCCAAGTCCAATAGGAATGGCGGTAGCAACAAAAAAGGGCAGAGAAATAACAGAGGCAAAAAACGGTATTAATTCCTTAGGTATCCATGGGAACATTTCGAATAGAGGGTGGACACCAATTGCATGGTGCAATTACACCCCAAGGGGCAAAGAACGAAGCACTGCAGATTCTTTGTGCGGTCTTGCTTTCGGCTGAAGAAATAACCATTAACAACATTCCTGACATTGTAGATGTCAACAAGCTTATTGCCTTATTGGAAGACCTGGGTGTCAAAATCCAAAAAAAGGGCAAGGGCAGTTATACTTTCAAGGCTGACGATATTAATCTGGATTATCTTCAGACCGATCAGTTTAAGCAAGATGGACGTGGTTTAAGAGGTTCCATTATGCTGGTTGGCCCACTTTTGGCCCGTTTTGGAAAAGGATATATTCCTAAACCGGGTGGGGATAAGATAGGACGTAGACGACTGGATACCCACTTTGAAGGATTTATTAAACTGGGGGCTAAGTTCCGATACAACCGCGAGGAGTATTTCTATGGGGTAGAGGCTGATAAGCTCAAAGGAACCTACATGCTTTTGGATGAAGCTTCCGTTACGGGAACAGCCAATATTGTAATGGCTGCGGTACTTGCAGAAGGAACAACCACAATATACAATGCAGCTTGTGAACCATACCTTCAGCAATTGTGTAAGATGCTCAACCGTATGGGTGCCAAAATCTCTGGGATTGGCTCCAACTTACTGACTATTGAAGGAGTTGATGAATTAGGAGGAACCGAGCACACCATGTTGCCAGATATGATCGAGATTGGTAGCTGGATTGGCCTAGCCGCAATGACCCGTAGCGAATTGACCATCAAGAATGTGAGCTGGGACGATTTGGGTCAGATTCCAAACGCCTTCCAAAAACTGGGAATCCAGTTGGAGCGCAGGGGAGATGACATCTATATTCCCAAGCACGAAAACGGATACGAAGTACAGAGTTATATTGATGGGTCTATTTTGACGATTGCGGATGCACCTTGGCCAGGATTGACACCTGACTTGTTGAGTATTTTGTTGGTTGTGGCCATCCAAGCCAAAGGCGAGGTGGTTATCCATCAAAAAATGTTCGAAAGCCGACTATTCTTTGTGGATAGGTTGTTGGATATGGGTGCCAAGATCATTCTTTGTGATCCTCACCGAGCCACAGTGATTGGACATGACTTTAAATCCACCCTGAAGGCCACCAATATGGTTTCTCCAGATATTCGGGCGGGAGTATCTCTCTTGATAGCGGCCTTGTCCGCCAAGGGTACATCAACTATCAACAATATTGAGCAGATAGACCGTGGTTACGAGAACATAGACGAACGTTTACGAGCCATAGGTGCCAAGATTGTTCGGGTCTAAGCCTTTTCAGACTGTGTCCTGAACTCCTTGGGCGACATTCCAGTATACTTTTTAAAAGTGGTGGCAAAATATTGGGACGTACTGAATCCCAGGTTATAGGCTACGTCAGTTATTGAATTGGATTTTAGCAGTTCTTCTTTAGCACGTTCAATTTTTAATCGGTTGATGTAGGCCTTGGGTGGAGCCCCAAAATGTTGTTTGAACCAACTTTTAAAGTAAGCGGTGGAGAAATTCACAAGTTCCGCCAGCTCATCTACATAGATAATCCGATGGATGTTTTTGGCAATAAATTCTTGAATAACCTTTGATCTTTCCGAAGGAACCACAATTTGTGCCATCTGGGACAATTCAAGAGTTTCCAACAGCAGTTGAACCAATATTTGGTTGGTGGTGAGTTGTACAAGGGTGTTCTGTTCCATTTCAAGCTGACCAACAAGTTTTTGCAGGAGATTCTTTTGGCTTAAAGCACCTCTAAAAACATGTCCGGTATTTTCATGCAGTGATGTAATGAGATAATCCGACTGATCTTTTGGAAGATGAAAGAGTCGGCCTTTGGTGTGATCTGTATGGATTTGCAGCCAGTACAATTCCCCAATATCTTCAGGATAAACCCCAGAACTATGGTCCTGGTTGGGAGGTACAATCAAGATGTCGTTGCCTCGAAGTTTTAGCAAGTTATCCCCCAATTCATAATATTGTTGACCCCTAATGCAATAACAAATTTCCAAAACGTCCTGGTGCTGGTGAGCTTCAAGAGTAGGTTCCACGCTGCGGTAATGGTAATATCCCAAATCCATGAACCTTGGATAGCCAAAATCCGGCAGATGAAACACTTTGCGTTTATTTGTTTGATTTTGCATGAACTTGTTCAAAAAAATAAGGTCATACGAATTTAGAAGACTTTTTTCAGAAATCCCATTTAATTTGAATCGTCAAGTATAAACCATAAACCAATGAAAGAATTGTTTTTAAAACAAGGCTATGCCAAATTAGACCGTCTGATACCAAACTCAGAGGTGGAGAATCTAAGGGGCTTGTATGATGATCTGCTTCAGGATAAGGAGCGCACCCTGGGATTACGAAGTGATTTGGGCGGGGGAGAAGGAGGTACAGTGGAAAAAATCACTCAGATTATGCGCCCCAGTATGGTTGAACCCAAACTCACTGAAACTATTTCCTATCAACTGGCCTTGGATCATGTAAAAGATATGTTAGGTGGGGATATGGAGCTCGATTTCGATATGCTCATCAACAAAGCCCCTCACACCAACACTCCAACACCTTGGCATCAAGATGCCGCTTATTGGATCAAGATGCCTGACAAACGATCGGCCAGTTGTTGGATATCTTTGGATGAAGTCTACGAAGAAAACGGCTGTATGTGGTTCATTCCCAAAGACGCAGATACCATTTTACCCCATAAGCATTATACCGAAGGTGGTGCCTTGCATTGCGAAACAGACGGAAAGAACGCCGAATGTATTCCCTTAAAACCTGGAGGCTGTACTTTTCATGACGGCTTTACTCTTCATTTTAGTAAAGGCAACACCACAGATTCGCATAGGCGCGCATTAATTCTTAATTTCAGGCCTAAGGCGATGATCCAGTTGGAGCGGGAGCAAGGTGTGGATCATACCGGGGAACGAAAAGTACGGAACAAATAGTCTATGGAAATAAAATGGATTTATCCCAGGTGGGGGAGTGCCCACTTGGATTGGAAAGCGTTTTTGGGCAAAGTCAAGGAACATGGCTATCACGGCGTGGAAATAGATTTACCGTTTGGTCAGGAAAGGAAAGAAATCGCGGCCATGTTAACCGATTTTGAGCTGGACTTTGTGGGGCAGCATTGGCAAACCCAGGAAGTAGATCTTGCAAAACACAAGGAGGAGTACAAACGTCATTTGCTCAATTTAGCCGAAGAAAAGCCTTTGTTGATCAATTCCCACACGGGACGGGATTTCTTTTCTTTTGAACAGAATTTGGAGCTAATCAAACTCTCAGAAGAGGTTGAGGAAGATACAGGTGTTCCCATTGCTCATGAAACCCACCGATCACGATTTCCCTTTGCGGCACATGTTTGTAAGCAATATTTGCATGAAGTGCCATCATTAAAGTTGACCTCAGACCTTTCCCACTGGTGCTGTGTGGCGGAAACCCTATTAGACAACCAGCAAGAAGCAGTGGATTTGGCCATAAAGCGTACCTATCACATCCATGCTCGGGTGGGATCCTCCCAAAGTCCTCAGGTGATTGACCCTAGGGTTGATACCTATAAAGAAGAATTATCCCAATTTAAAAACTGGTGGAAAGCGATGCTGAACAATGCTCAAGCGGCTGGTAGACCTTATGTCACCATAGCTCCCGAGTATGGCCCCTTGCCCTATGCCTTGCAACATCCTCAGACAGGGGATTTGTTGGGAGATCAATGGGACATAAACCAGTTTATCCGAAAAGAAATCGAAGATTTATGGAATTAGTTATGGCTCCAATTGTTGGGGTCATCGCTATCGTTGGGTGACAGCCCCAAGATATCCCCCTGGGTATCCACCCCTAGGCCTACCACACTTCGGTTTACATAATTGAAATAACTGACCACTTGATTGACTTCCAGGATTTCACCTTCGGTGAAGCCCACTTCACGTAGGCCTTCAATGTCTTCCTTGGTGATATCTGTATGGTTCAGGGTAAGTTTTTTTGCATACCTGCTACCCCCATAAAATTTGCTTGAAAAGAAGTCCGATAGGGTGTTCTTTAGGACAGCTTCCTTGAAAGTGTCTGCTCTGGAATCATCGCCCAATAATCTTTTAAAACCCTCAAAATGATGCTCAAAACAATAATCGCACTGGTTGAGGTGGCTCACATAAGTGCCTAAGGCTTCCAAATACCATTTGGGCAAGGTGTTGTTGGAATTATGGAGCACATTTTTATAGAGCGCCATGTGACCCACCAAGGTGTGTGGCCGTAAACTGTGGATGAGCAATACGTTGTCCACATTGTTGTTGGGGCCTTTGACACGGTCATAAATTCGTTTAAGTTCCTTGTTGGCCTCTTCGTAGGCGATAACTTTGATCCAGCTCATTAATACATGGTGTTGGGGTTGGCAGATTCTTTTGGAATTTGCTGGATGGCATCCCAATGCTCACAGATTTTTCCATTTTCATCAAATCGGAAGAAGTCCATGGTCACGTATTGGTCATTGCCTGGCCAGGTTTGGTGGGTGTGCAAGGCCACTAAATTGCCTTCGGCTATGCAACGCACAAATTCAATGGATTTCTCAGGATACTCAGCCTGCATCCGTTCAAAATAATTGATAAACCCTTGGGTGCCATCGGCCACATCTGGGTTGTGCTGGATGTATTCCTTTCCAATATATTTTTCAACTGCCCCTTTTGGGTCGCCCATATAGGCCGTTTTGTAAAAGGCAATGGCGTTTTGTTTGTTTTGTTCCAGATTCATGTTTGTTGTGTTTATTTGTCGTCAGTTCGAGTAGGTTTTCGATAGAAAACCATATCGAGAACTCATTTGACCAAGCCCGTCAATTCGAGTTTTTCCAAAGGAAAAGTATCGAGAATGAGGGTTTTGGCATATAAAATTCTTGTTTTCGATACAATTTTTTCAGCAATAGACTGAAAAAATCACTCAAACTGACGAATTTCAAGAAATAAGCTGTCAAAGAATATTTCTAATATCCGTCCAATTGATCAATTGAATGTCACCCCTGGTGATTTGAGCCTTGGCAAAATCGCTGGTAAAGAAATCAAAATCTATCTGCCGCCATTCCGAACCAAAGTTGGGATGGTTCACCGTAACCCCCTGCATTTCCTGTTCGTCAAAAGCTGGATGAATCAAGATCACATTGAAACCCTCAACCAAGTCATCAAACACACCCGCGTAATAGTCCCATAACTGACCCTTTTCAAAATACGAAATATCCCCAATGTGGACTTTGTCCACTGGAATGGCCTCGGGTTTTATCGGGCTACTTTCATCTAGACCCACCATATCAGATAATTCTCGACTACGCTGCACAGGAAGCTGGTAACGTTGTCCCAGTTCCTTATAGACTTCAAACAAATCAGGGCGACTTCCCACACTGTACATGTGCGAATCCAAATGGGAAGGGGAGAGACCATAGGCGAGGAACTTTTCAATCTGGGCAGAGAGTTCCTTGCGGACATCTTTGGCCGTGGCATGTTCCCGAACTTGTTCCCGTTTTTTATAGAAATGCCCATTGGAATCTACCAAGGAGGGCACTTCCTTAACGGGCAATACAGGGCCAAACTTATAGTTTTCCCATTCGCAAGTGAGGGTAAGGTGCACCCCATGGTCAAACTGAAGATTTTGTTTTGTCCACCGCGCCATTTCGTAAAACCAAGGGCAGGGCACCATTATGCTACAGGAGTTTACAATACCATTTTGCAAAGATTGCATGGTGGCCATATTCTCTGAATGGGAGAGTCCAGCATCATCGGCATGGATCATTAAAAGTTTGGTGTTTGCTGGAAAACCGAGTTTTTGTGCTAGATTCATTCTACTTCGATTTAGTAGAAACTAAAAGCTCACGAATATCCACATCAAGGAATTTTGCAATCTGGTACAAATTTTCAACCGAAGGTTGTACATCATTGGTGCACCAACGTGACACCGTGGATTCAGTTTTGTCAAGATGCTTCGCAAGAGTTTTAGATGCGACGTTGTTCTCAGCTAAAACTGCTTTTAAGCGATTGTAGTTTATTTTATCCATTGGAATAAGTATGGCAAGATATGCTAAATATAAAGCCTCTGAAACTTATTGCCAGTATTGAAAATTGCCTTTTTATGTAAATTTATTTCGCTTTTAAATAATATTATTTGCAATAAATTATTATTTATTATATTTTCGATTAAATTAATCTTCGTCCCAAAGCAATTATCATGAGCAAAAAAATGACCAAGGCCGACTTGGAGACCCTTGTTGAAGCACAACAGAAAAATCTAAGTATGATGCACGGGCTTTTTATATCCCTTAGACAGCAAAACGAAATCTTGTACCATACCAATGTAAAGTTACGGGAGGAGGTTTTGGAGTTGAAGGAGAAAAGGTAGAGTTCGGAATATATTAAAAATCAAATCTGAGTTCGGATTGGATAATTTCGAATTCCAAAGAATTGAACTTCTCCATTTTCATTTTTTGGTGGGTTAACTCTCCAATTAATATAAGTGGACTTTGTTCATATCCGCTTCCGAATTCAACGTCAGTACGAAATATGCCTTCTTGCAACGGTGTATTGTCCTTAATAAATATGGGTGTTGCACCTACTACTGAGTCATGCCTTTTACATTTTTCTTGATAATCAATGAACTTGGTATGTCTCTTTTCAGTATCGAACAATACTTCATTGGACGATTTAAATAGATACAAACCCTTTTGTGAAGGAACAGGATAAAAACTTAAACCATCATATTGATTACGTAGGCAAAAATCTCTAAATTTTTGACTCACAATCAAAGCTGAATCATAAGTAAACGAAAAATCAAAACTAGAATTGGAAACCTTGAATTCTTCACTCAAGTAGTTCTGTCGATTTTTCACATAGTCTAGAACATCGCAAATTTTTCTCCCATTTCCGATTGGATACAAATGAGAACCATTATCTGGACCAAAGAGGCCATAACCTAAAATCAATGTTTTATTGTTAAATTAATCAGTTAGTAAATTAGCTTATTAAGCACATTGGAACATTGATTATTTCTCCACCAAACTCCCATCAGGGTATTGGGCAAACCGTCCTTTATCCTGATCATGCACATTATCGGGGTAGGGCCAGGGCCAGCCACCAAACTGAGTCAAACGGTATTCCTCCATAGCTTGCTGGATTTCCTCTTCAGTGTTCATTACAAAAGGGCCATATTTGGCCACGGGCTCATCTATAGGTTGCCCTTGCAGCATTAAAAAATGAGCTTTCTCAGAACCGATTTTGATGGTCACTTCTTGGAAGGGGTCTAATGCAATTCCAAAATTTGGGTTCACCTTTCGGTCACCAATATAAATCTCCGAACCTTCGTAGAAATAGAGTGTCCGTGTGGCCAAGGAGCTAATTTTAGGCAAGGTATATTCCGTTTTGGCATCCACATGAATGTTCCAAATGGCCACTTGATGCTCGCTTTTGGCCGCCCATGAATTGGGCGCGGGGTCATTGGCTTGGGTGCCCTTGTAGTTCCCTGCAATCACTTTTATCTGGGCGTTGCCCTCGTCAATAACGGGAATATCCTCGTGCCAGAGCATCTTAAAATGGGGTTCCACAAACTTATCGGCCTTGGGCAGGTTCAACCAAATTTGGAACAGCTCCAAAGGGTTGTCCTTATCGGTATTGAGCAAAGGGAACATTTCGGAATGTTGTACTCCACGGCCTGCCGTCATCCATTGCACATCGCCTTGACCAAAGCGGCCAGCTGCACCCAAGGAATCGGAATGGTCACAGAAGCCTTTGTTGACTATGGTGATGGTCTCAAATCCGCGGTGGGGGTGGTACGGAAAACCTGGAATGGTTTGCCCGTGGTACATGCGCCAGCCATCTTTAATGGTAAAGTCGTTACCGATATTTCTACCTTCCAACAGTTTTGGATCTGGGCCCAATTCTCCGTTACCCGTTGGGTAATGATCCAAGTGGTACACACAGAATAAAAAGGGGTCTTGGGTCTGCCAAGGGAAGCCCAAGGGGAATGTTTGTAATATAGGATCTGGCATAGATTATTTTTTTGGTTCAATTGTCTTCTTGAGCGTGAGCGAAAGATCTCAGCTAGGATTAGTTCTCGACTCCGCTCGAACTGACATCTGATTCAATTTCTTACCCAAATTTAATCATGTTTTGCATCATTGATTTCAATCCAATAGCCCTCAGGGTCTTGGAGGTATATTTGAAGAACGCCATCCGTACGATGATCGCTAATGCGTCCCTCTTTTCCCTTCCAGTCATAAAAGGACACTTCCTTTTCATTTAAATGCGTTATGAGGTCTTCCAATTTTTGAGTAGACAGGCACAGGTGCAAGCTCTTGTCCCTTTCAAAATCCTTGAAATCTTCCTGAATCAAATGTAATTGGGTATGGCCGGCAATTCGAAACCAACGACGATTGGGATTGTTTCCAGGAAATGGAATTTCTTCCAGATTTAGAACGTCCCGGTAATAATCGCCCATGACCGCAATGTCCTTTACGGGTATGGCCTTATGGTCAAACTTAAAGTCAAAACCCGTTTTGGGAGCTGCCTTGAACTGGGTTTTTAGATACTTCTGTTTCCATTCCCCATCTTCATAACTGCCCACCGTAAGATTATAGGTGTGATCATCCACATATTCCCAATAATCAGTTACTGCGGATTCACCATAGGCATAGGTATAAATGATGTCCTTGCCTTTGGCAATGACCGTTCCTTCGGTTACTCCTCCAAAAACATCAAATTCCCAGAACTTTATGGTTCCAGAACCTTTGTCGTATTTACGGATGCCATGATTTCTAGGCCCATAGGTAGTCCGTTCTTGGTTGGTATGCCCATCTGCCTCTGCAATTACAAGTACGTTGTTTATATCGTATCTATAGGTGATGTCCTGTTTAAAGACAGAGCCATCTCCCCAGTTTCCTTCCGCACTCCAAGTTTTTCCAATTAAGGGGTCAAACATGGATAAGGGGTTGTCCTGTGCTTGCAAGTGTAATAAGCCTGCAAAAAGCAGGCTTAAAATTGTGATTTTCTTCATTTGATTTTAATTGTTTCCGATAGGGGGAGGGCCATCTATCATGGCCTCATATTTTTCATCCCCTTTTCGGGTCTTGAATTCTTCTTTGACCTTGGTCACCAATTTAGGATTTTCGAACAAATCTGCCATGGTCATGGCCATAGCCTTGGTAGCATAGACCATTCCTTTGTGTCCAATACTCATTCCACCACAGGCTACCACTGCCCAAGAATGCCAAGGAGTGTCTTTGGGAGCCACGGTAACACTTAGATTGATATTGGGAACATTCCAGCTTACATCTCCCACATCTGTGGAACCACCGCCAGGAAATTCTTCTGTTTCCTTTAAGGGTTCAATTTTGCTGTCCATACCCACTTCGGGCTTGCCCGTGGCCTTTTGGATTCCTTTGCCAAAGGCAATTTCTTCCTCGGTATAGGTGATAGGGCCTAGCAACTCCAAATTTTTCTGCATGATTTCTCCTCCAGTGCGATTAACCAGCATCTCATAGATTCCAGAAACCAAGGAAATCTTGTAATCTACATCGGCCATGATGGCAGCACCTTCGGCCATTTTTTTCACGCGCTCATAGGTAGGGAGCATTACCTTTCTTTTGGGGTCGCGAACACGTACCCAAATCTTGGAATAATCAGGAACCACGTTTACCACCTGTCCGCCATCCTGAATATGGTAATGGATTCGGGAGGTAGGTTTAATATGTTCCCTGTAGTAATTCATCCCTGTAGTGTACAGTTCAAGCGCATCCGAGGCACTGCGTCCGTTCCAAGGGTCTGCAGAGGCGTGCGCCGCCTGCCCATAGAACTCGACAATAAAATCAATCAAGGAAAGACCACTTTGTACATCGGCTTCAATATTGGCTCCAGGATGCCAGCTCACGTTTACGTCCACATCGTCCCAAAGTCCAGCTTCTACCATCCAAACCTTGGCAAAATACTTTTCTTCGGCAGGGGTGCCCAAAAACTTAACGGTGCCTTGGAGTTTACCAGATTCAATTTGTTCCTTTATAGCGATGGCAGCGCCCAAACTGGCCGCACCAAACATATTGTGTCCACAACCGTGGCCTGGAGCACCATCAATTCTAGGATCTTTGGTAGGAACCGTCTTTTGGGAAAGGCCTGGGAGGGCATCAAACTCACCTAAAACACTAATGATAGGCTTACCTGAGCCATAGGTGGCCGTAAAGGCCGTTGGGATATCCGCCACCCCACGAGTGACTTTCAATCCATTTTTTTCAGCATAGGAAGCAAGTACCTCTGCGGATTTTGATTCATTGAAAGCAGTTTCTGCATATTCCCAAATGGAATCACTAAGCTTGATAAGATTTTCCTTATGGTTTTCCACTGATGCGACAATCGCCTTCTTGGTGGAGTTCATTTTTTGGGCGCCTAGGCTCATCGAGAATAATCCGAGGAGTAGGAGGGTTGAGATTTGTTTCATTATCTAGATATTTGAATTAGTCTTTGACACGGGATTTCATCAACAGAAATAGCTTGGGACGAGTAAATAATCCTGTTGATAAAACGAAAACTAAAAATACTGAAAATGCGTCAACCCACCGCTGCTTTATACACTTTTAGACAACGCTCCCTGGCCATTTGATGATTCACCATTTCTGGAGGATAGCTAAGTTCCTGAAATTCAGGCACCCATTTATTTATATATTCCCCTTGGGCATCAAATTTACTGAGTTGACTTGTGGGATTGAAAATGCGGAAGTAGGGTGCAGCATCAACCCCAGATCCAGCGGCCCATTGCCAATTACCTACGTTACTTGCCAATTCATAGTCCAGTAGTTTAAGGGCAAAATAGGCCTCTCCCCACCGCCAGTCGATCAAGAGATGCTTGCACAGAAAACTGGCCACAACCATCCGTACCCTGTTGTGCATATATCCCGTGGCGTTCAGTTGCCTCATACCGGCATCAACCAGAACAAACCCCGTTTTTCCTGTTTTCCAAAGATTAAATTCGGCTTCGTTGTTTCGCCATGAGATATTGTCATATTTGGGTTTAAAGGCTTGGGTGACGGTATGCGGAAAGTGCCAAAGTATCTGCATAAAAAACTCACGCCAGATAAGTTCACTCAAAAAGGTCTTGTTTTCCGAACTTATAGCTTTTTGAACTACCTCTCGAATGGAGATGGTTCCAAATCTAAGATGGGGTCCAAGTCGGGAAGTCCCTTTATCCAAGGATGGAATGTTTCGGGTTTCTTCATAGCGATTAATTATTCCTGCATCCAGATTAAAATCCGCTACTTGCACCTTGGAGCGTTCAAAGCCAAGGGCATCCAAATCAAGGAACGGCAGTTCTTCCGATTCATAAAACTTGTGGAAATTGTCTGAATCGTACTTTTTTAAATGTACAGATGGATTGAAAAGGGCCATCCATTGTTTTTTATAAGGCGTATAAACTTTGTAGGGAAGTCCACCCCCATTAAGGATTTCATCCTTTTCAAAAATGACCTGATCCTTGTAGGTTTTGAATGTTACCTTATGCTGATTAAGTAAGTCCTTAATTTCTTGATCTCGTTTTATGGCATATGGCTCGTAGTCGTGGTTGGTGAATACGGAGCTCACCGAATATTTTTTGAGTAGTTCGCTAAAAACTTCAATGGGTTTACCATGATAAACGCCTATAGCGCGGTTATGATGGTCATTCAACTCACTATTCAGTCGGCGCAACTGGTCGTGTATAAAGGTCACACGGGCATCGGACTTAGGCAACCTATCCAAGATTTCTGTGTCAAAAATAAAAATGGGCAATACACCCAAACCACTTTCAAGCGCATGATACAAGCCTGTGTTGTCTGCAAGGCGCAAATCACGCCTAAACCAAAATATGGCAATGGACTCACTCATTTTTACGAATTAACAATTGGTTGGTTTAGCTATAAAACTTTCGGGCTAAAGTGCTAAACAGTTTTTAAAACCAAGAATTGGTCGTCGGTTTGGGGTTCACCGAATAATTTTTCCAGCTTTTGTTTACGATATTCAAAAATCTGGTTCAGTTGCCGTTTGATAAATAGGAAATGCAACAATTCTCCAAAAGGCCCAAAAGGCAGGCTGTAATCCACAATATCTTCCATGATCACGCCATTCCCGTGCTCTTTGATAAAATGTTTGTGATGCCAAAATGCATAGGGCCCATGGCGTTGCTCATCCACAAAATAATGGCCATGTTCCATATGGGTAATTTCAGTTATCCATCGCACTTTAAAAAAGGGAAAAGGCCTAACGGTGTATGAAATAATTTGACCTGGAAACATGGGTCTATCAGCGCCCGAAAGAATCTTGAATTCCATGTGCGCTGGGGTAATTGCACTAAGATTTTCAGGATTGGAAAGAAATTCCCATGCCTCCATCAAGTTGATGGGAAGATACTGTTTTGTATGGAGCCTATGTAGTCGCATAATATCAAAGATACTAAAAATGTTTAACATGATAGTAGAAAAGTTAAACAAAATAACAACTCAATTGATTAACAGCATATTAGACCAAAATTGTAACTTGGAACCTATAATTACAGGTTGATTGCTATGAAATGTCTTTGTCAAATACTTTTATCGTCCTTGCTGATGTCTGTTGCACATGGACAAATTAGTTTTGAGAAGATTGCCGATTTGCCTGGGACGATCAACGAGACTTCCGGACTTATTTACTTTGATGGCAAATTGATTAGCCATAATGATTCCGGTAACGATGCGGCGCTTTATGAACTTGATCCTGCGGATGGTTCGATTATTAGGACGGTGGCCTTGACCAATGCTACCAACATAGACTGGGAAGATTTAGCCCAGGATTCAAATTACATCTATATAGGGGATTTTGGAAATATTAAGGGAGATCGAACTGATTTGAAGATTTATAGAATTACAAAATCAGATTACCTTACCTCAGACACGGTTTTTGCCGAAGAAATACACTTTTCTTATGAAGACCAAACCAATTTTACTTCGGATTCTTTTGGCAATTGGGATGCGGAAGCCATGGTTAAGTACGACGACAATCTTATAGTTTTCACCAAACAATGGAAAGACTTGGGTACTGTAGCTTATCGGATTCCCAACACCCCAGGAACCCACAACGCAGTCCGTTTGGATAGCTATCAAGCGGATGGATTGATTACAGGAGCTACTTATGATGCCGAAACCGAGCAGCTCGTTTTGATTGGATACTCACAGCTATTGATGCCGTTCTTGGTACAAGTGGAACAACCCCAAGAAGCTGCGATCTTTTCAGGGACAATAATCAAGACGCCACTGGATTTAGGTATCAATCAGATTGAAGGGGTGACACAATTCAACAATACCTATTACCTAAGTTCAGAGCAGATTAGAAGACTCATTCCTCCTATTTCAGTGCCGTCCAGTTTGTTTTCATTGACTTTTTCTGAAGCACCAACTCCAGATCCAGACCCCAGTCCCGAACCCGAGCCTGAATCGCCTACCGGGGGTGAAGGGGAGCAAGACCTTATCCTGTATCAGCCCATGGGCACTTTGACCCTGGACTACAATTTGAATGAAGGAACAGATCTCTTCGGGTATGCCATATTTGATGTTGGGGGAAAGAGGATTTTAGTCCATGATTTTAATTCCAAACCTCAAGGCTCTATTGATACCTCTTTTTTGCAACCCTCCATTTACTTCATATCCTTCCATCTTAGGAGTGGGAGAATTGCGAAACCCTTTATCATAAAATAGTCCGATTTCTTTTATGGATTTCTTAACAATCCCAACCTCCCTTAATATTTAGCTTTGTTATACTAACGAATCTAAAACACTATTTAAAAATGAAAAAATTAGCATTATTTGTATTTGTAGCACTCCTAACGGTTTCCATGGAAGCACAGATAGACACTCCTGCGCCAAGTCCAAGTTCTGTACTTGAGCAAAAAGTGGGCTTAACAGATGTTACTGTGGACTATTCCAGACCTTCCATGCGTGGTAGAACCATTTTTGGTGATTTGGTGCCCTACAATAAATTGTGGAGAACAGGGGCCAACTACTATACCAAAATCAGTTTTAGTACTGATGTGACTATCGCCGGTCAGGATGTAAAGGCGGGAACCTATTCCATTTTTACAAAGCCTACGGCAGAAAACTGGGAGGTGTTCTTTTATACCGATACCCAAGGTGGTGGTGTACCAAGCGATTGGGATGACAGCAAAGTAGTTGCAAAAACAACATCTCCGGTATATAAAATGCCCATGGCTGTTGAAACCTTTACCATCAGTATTGATGATCTAAAAACTACAAGTGCGAACCTTGGTTTTATTTGGGAAAACACCTATGTAGCGGTTCCTTTTGGAGTTCCAGCAGATGCCACTGTTATGAAGTCAATAGAGACAACTTTGGCCGGCCCAAGCGCTCGTGATTACTATATTTCTGCAGTGTACTACTATAGCGAGGGAAAAGATATCAATAAGGCCAAGGAGTGGATGGAAAAAGCCATATCCATGACTGACGAACCAAGATTCTGGCAATTACGTCAGCAGTCCTTGATTTATGCCAAGGCTGGGGATAAAAAAGCAGCTATTGAAACTGCCAAAAAATCATTGGCCAAGTCTGAAGAGGCAGGAAATGATGATTATGTCAAAATGAACAAGGATTCCTTAAAGGAATGGGGAGCACTTTAGTAGTTAGCCCTTAAGATTTTGAACCCACGCTTGCGTGGGTTTTTTTATGTCTTGACTGGAGGTTTCCCCAATAAACCGTCAAAACTCTCTATGACCATGGCCAAGATAATGACCAAACCACAACCAAAGGCATTTAGCCATAGGTAGGACATCCAGTCCATATACCAACCGATAATTACTATGATTTGTGTTACAATAGCGGCAACAAAAACAGAATTACCCTTAACAAACTTCACAAAGAAGGCCAAAAGGAATATACCCAATACGTTCCCGTAGAAAATAGAGCCGATAATGTTTACCAATTGGATTAGGTTGTCGAAAAGGTTGGCCACACAGGCAATGATAATAGCCATTATCCCCCATAGCAAAGTGAATCCTTTGGTGGCCCAAACGTAATGTTTGGCATCTTTTTCCTCCTTTTTGTTTCGTTTATACAGGTCCAAGGCCGTAATGGTGCCCAGTGCATTCAATTCGGAAGCAGTGGAAGACATAGCCGCTGAAAGAATTACCGCCAGCAATAGCCCAATAAGCCCCGTGGGCAAATTATCCAGGATAAAGTGGATAAAAACGTAGTCTTTGTCGTTGGTTTCAACAGAATCATCGGCCTGGGCAATTAGGGTTTTGGCTGCATCCCGATTGGCTCGTTCCTGTTGGTTAATTTGCATGATATCCAACTCGGCCTGCTGAATGGCATTGTATTCCTTTAGTGCTAGGGCAGAGGAGAAGCTTTCTTGGGCCTTTTTCTTTTCTTGCTCCAAGGCCAAATGTCCCTCTTCCAATAGTTCATAATCAGCTGCATATTTTGACTCTTTTACCGCCTCAGTGGCCGCAGGATTGAAATTAAGCGGGGAGGCATTGTACTGATAAAAAACAAAAACCATGGCTCCTACAAGCAGGATAAAAAATTGCATTGGAATCTTGAAAATACCGTTAAAAATCAGCCCTAATTGGCTTTCCCGAACCGACTCCCCGGATAGGTAGCGCTGTACTTGGCTTTGATCCGTTCCGAAATAGGCCAGAGCCAGAAAGAATCCCCCCGTAATACCACTCCAAAAGGTGTATCTATTGTTGGTATCCAAGCTAAAATCCAAGATTTGGAGTTTGTTATTGGCGCCCGCAATTTTTAAGGCCTCACCAAAGGACACCCCGTTGGGGAGGGAACCCAAAATAAAAAAGAAAGCGAAGAACATGCCCACCATAATGATAAACATCTGTTGCTTCTGCGTAACGCTTACCGCTTTGGTTCCTCCGGTAACGGTATAGATAATGACCAGAATACCGATAATGATATTTAGGGTCCTTAAATCCCAGCCCAATACAGCGGACAAGATGATGGAAGGAGCAAAAATGGTAATTCCGGCTGCCAAACCTCTTTGCACCAAGAACAAAATGGCGGTCAAAGACCTGGTCTTTAGGTCAAATCGGCCTTCCAGCATTTCGTAGGCGGTATAGACCTTAAGTTTTCTATAGATGGGAATAAAGACCAAGCAGATGACGATCATGGCCAAGGGCAATCCAAAATAGAACTGTACAAAGCCCATCCCATCGTGGAATGCTTGTCCAGGAGTGGATAAAAAGGTAATTGCACTTGCTTGGGTTGCCATAACGGACAATCCGATGGTCCACCATTTGGCATCATTTCCGCCAAGAACATAGTCTTCCACATTTTTACTTCCACGGGTTTTCCATACACCATAGACTACAATAAAAAGCAGCGTACTGCCCAGAACAATCCAATCTAATATCCCCATTAAGGTTTAGGTATTAAGGGTCATGATGAAGTAGAAAATCAAAATGTAAATGAAGTTGAGCAGCAATACAATGGAGTATTCCCGTTTCCAAACCCATTTATTTTCCATGCTATCCTTTGACATTACTATCTGTTTTAACTTCGCTCTTACCTATGGACAACATGTTGGCGAAAAGTTTGTAAGCACCTGAAACCCCTGCCGGGAGCTCCCGGAAAAAGCTCAAACCTGTGTATATGTAGTGACCTTCTCCGTAGGGGGCAACCAAGAGGCTTCCTTCTTTGGCCTCCTCGCCCTCGTCCGTCATGGAGAGCACTGGTGTAAACTCAGGACTCCACTCTTTTGGGAAGTAGAGACCTCTTTCCTGAACCCAGCCATCAAAATCACTTTCTTTAATGGTATTTGGAAAATTGACCAAGGAATGGTCATTGGCAATAATACTTACGGCAGCGTTTTCGTCCGTTACCCGATCTCTGGAAAGGGTGAGGTCGTAAGGGGCAATGTTTTCAAACTGCTTGCTCCATCTGCCCGCGGTGTTGTATTGAACAATCATGTTACCACCATTTTGGACATATTCAAACAAAACAGGTTGCTTAAACTTTAGGGATTCCACAACATTGTAGGCCCTAATCCCAACTACTACCGCATCATATTTATCCAACGACCCGCTTTGAATGTCATTGGGGTCTATGGTATGGACTTGATAGCCAATTTGCTTTAAGCTTTCGGGTACCTTGTCACCAGCACCCATTATATATCCAATATGCTCACCTGATTTCTGGATGTTCATGCGGACCACTTTGGCTTCTGCGGGAAGAAGGATGGATTGTTTAGGAACATGGTCATAGGTAATTTCAACCAGTTCTTTATCGAATGTCTGGCCTTCAAGATGTGCCACAGCCTTGATTTTTCCCTCATTATCATCAACAGGTGGGGTTACTTTAAAAATAATAGCTTGTTCCTGTCCTTTTTGTTCTATGGAAAAGGAAGCATTTCTTGGAGAAACCGTCCATCCATCAGGATGTTGAAGCTCCAAAGTTCCTGATACGTTGTTTTTTCCAGCTCTCACGTGGACCAGGACATCTCTGGGTTGGGCGTCCGAGAAGATCAATACATCCTCAGAAATTTTGGAGGTTACTTGGGGAAGAACGGTAAAAGGCTCGTATAATTCTCCCTTATCCGGTTTGGAATATCTATGAATAATCGGTTTATTGAAATCGATAGTGGTTCCAGAGAAATCCAAGCTAAAGTTAGCAGTAAAGGCACTTGGATTTTCAGCTTTACCAATCATATTTTGGTCAGAAACCTTGTACATGCCAAGGCTCCAAGGAGTGGTTAACCAATACGGGCTTGAATTTCCAAGGTTACTGTCGACCGATATATCCAAGCTCAAGGTTTCTTTTTTGTTGTTGGCCAAATCAAGATTGGGCTCCAATTTTTCCTTGGATTCCAAAACGGAAATTTCTTGTAGTTTGATTAGCTGGGCGCTTCGGTTCACTATCTCTATATTGAGCTTGGCTTGATCACCAATGGTTGTTGAACCTGAATCAGCACTAACTTCCATATACAATCCAGCACAATCGAGGATGAGTTCTTGTAGCGCTTCGGATTTTAAGTTTTTCCAATGCTCGTCTTCCACAGCTTGCAATAAGGTATAGGCCTGTACCAAGTCTGGAACATGAACAGAGGGATTGGAATAGTTGAAGTTTTCCTCCACCTTGTACAAAATATCCCCTATCGCTTTACCACCTTTAATCCTGGACCAAGTTGTATTGATCCCATCAAACAAATTGTTGGAAGCGGGAAGGTCGCCTTTCAGTAGTTCCACATATTCTTCTTGGGAACCTCTGGTGGTTAGTCTACCAAATCCCTGGCATAAATGCTGACTACTGGCAATGGATGCTATTTCGTTGTTGGACAATCCCAACTCTGGATAATATACGCCTATATCCAGGCTCAACATGTTGGACTTATCTGCCTTTTCAAAGTTTTCCCGACTCCCGTAGAACCACCATGATGTATTGAAAAATACCCGTTTGGGCTGCCAAGCAGAAGTCAATCTCAATTGTTCAGGATATGCATTGGCATCATTGGCCAAATCAAAAGCTTCCACACTCAGCATAGCTGAAGAGGTGTGGTGCCCGTGCGTGCTTCCCGGAGTTCTATGGTCAAATCGATTGATGATTACATCTGGCTTGATATTCCGAATGGCCCAGACCACATCGCCCAACACTTTGTCTTTGTCCCAAATTCTATGGGTCTCTTTAGGGTGTTTGGAATATCCAAAATCATTGGCTCTGGTAAACCACTGTTCGCCTCCATCAACCCGTCTGGCTGCCAACAGTTCCTGGGTTCTAAGAACACCCAATAATTCACGAAGCTCGGAGCCAATAAGGTTTTGACCGCCATCTCCCCGAGTCAGGGACAAATAAACAGTGCGCGCTTTATCGTGATTGGACAAATAAGAAATCAATCGGGTATTTTCATCATCGGGATGGGCCGCTACATAGAGGGCAGTTCCCAAAAAGTTCAGTTTCTGAAGTTTATGATGAATTTCTGTTGAAGAAGGTTTATCCGGAGCTTGGGAAAATAAAGCTGTGGAAAAGCAAATGAAGCTTAAAAAGCCAACCCAATATTTTTGCATACCTGATTATTTTGGTGGTTGCGCCAAATATAGAAAGATTAGCTCCAGCCTAAATGCAATTTAGAACATCTTTAACAAGCAATAAACGGCATAAAAAGAGGAAATCTATAGACCTAAACTATCCCTCAAGACCATGTCATCATTACTGTTTTGTCCCCAATAAGCTGTTTTGATGGATTTTAACTTGGTGGCCTTGGTGGTCATCTGTTTGGCCTTGGGACCAAAACCACTTTTAAAGGTTTCCGTCCAACTTTCAACGCTATATGGAAAATCTGTGGTAAACGTTATGGCCAAGCTGCGTTCCAATTCTGGATAGTTAATGGTATAGGTGCTCAAGCCATCAACTTGTTTTACTTCGGCAGTTGCATCATAGGCCTTTAAGGGTTTGTGACGCAGACGGGCAAATTCCAACGAAGGGATGATTTTTAATTCTCCGGTAGGTAAATCCTTGGGGTTGATTCTGATCTTGTTCCAAATCTCGTTTTCCAGGATATTTTTCTCCAGGTTGAGATTTTGATCGGCCTCGGTCTCAAAATAAGAGTGTGAGGTAAACTCAAAGTCATTCCTATTGTTAATTTGTGAATATACATGCCCGCACCATTCCTGCATGGAAAGACTGGTCTTGATCGCATGCTGATTATCATGTACAGGATAAAAAGTGCTGCTCATCACCGAATAGGGATAGATACCTGTAAGGTATTTTTTGGTAGCGTTAAGCTTCAGAACAGAAACATTGCTTTGATTATTGCCGTCTGCTTTAACTTGTTTTTCCGGTAAAAAGGGTTCGGTTACATAAATTAGTACCGCTGTTCCGTCCCTAAGTTCCCCATATCGGGCTTGCTCTAGTTTGTACGAAGTAATTTCCGCATTGCCCGCATACCAATAGGATTTAAAGTCTTCGGATAACTTCTTTTTAGGTTTTTTGGGTTTCACGACCGCGGTTTCCGCATTCACGGGATTTTCTTTGTTGGACGCTTTGGTGGTGTCCACACAGGAATAGATGAATGTAGCACCCAAAATCCCCAAAAAAGCAAATTTGTACACGTTTTTCATGGCAGTAAATTTCTTTAAAGTTACGAATGTATGCTTAGGAAACCAGTTGCATTAACGTTTTGTAAACTAAATGGGTAGGTAGGCCCACAACATTGGTATAGGAACCCTTGATTTCCGAGATTCCAACCATCCCAATCCACTCTTGGATTCCATAAGCCCCCGCTTTGTCAAAGGGCTGGCATTGTTCTATGTAATATTGGAGCTCTTCATCGCTAAAATCCATAAACTTTACATGGGTGGTAGCACTAACCACCTTTTGTTGTTTTGCCGTGGTAAAGCATACAGAAGTAATCACCTCATGCCAATCTCCAGACATGGTTTGCAGCATGTGTAGGGCTTCACTCTGGTTGGGTGCCTTGGCCAAAGACTTTTTCTTATGCCATACTACGGTGTCCGAAGTGAGCACAATTTCATTGGGCTCCAAAGTATCCAGAAAAGGCTGCGCTTTCAAAACGGCCAAAAATTCCGAAATCTGACTGCCCTGCAGTTCTTCTGGATAAATTTCCTCCACTGATTTGGGCCTTACCTCAAAGTCCATCCCCAAGTCTTCCAAGAATTTCTTGCGTCTTGGGGAACCTGAACCCAATATCAATTTATGATCCTTGAGTTTTTTCTTAAGCGGGTTTTCAATCATTGCTGGCACTGTAATTGTCGTTCCAATCCCCACGCACCTTTAATACCTGCTCAATGATATCCCGAACACAGCCGTCGCCCCCATTTTTATGGGACACGTAGTCGGATATGGCTTTGACCTCCACTACGGCATTTTGGGGAGAAGTAGCCAAGGCAACCATTTTCATGGGCGGGATATCCGGAAGATCATCCCCCATATATAGCACTGTATTTGGATCTATACCATAAATGTCGAGGAATTCTTCCAAAGGTTCCTGTTTGTGATGAGCTCCCATATAAATGTCGGTCACCCCCAGACCTTTCAGTCGTTCTTTAACGCCTGGATTAGTACCTCCCGAGATAACACATATTTTATATCCCTTGGTCAATGCGGTCTTAAGGGCATAACCATCCTTGACATTCATTTTTCTTAGCATTTCCCCTTTGGAGGTCACGAGTACCGACCCATCCGTTAGAACTCCATCTACATCAAAAACAAAGGTGGAAATCTGATGGAGCAGTTCTTTATAGTTCTTTTTCATATTCGGTTTTTATGGCTTCGCTTAACAAACGATAGATTTCTTGTTCGGTGTGATCGCTCATCAAACTTAAATGTTGGTTCATACTTTTTTCATCACCTCTGCGCGCCGGGCCCGTTTGGGCTTCTTTGGGCTGTAGGGACATAATTTTATTTGACGTTTCTTGAATCAGAGGTTTTAGCAAATCAAATGAGATCTTGTTCCTTTTACAAATAGCTTCTCCAATACCATAGAGGTAATTGGTAAAATTATTGGTGAATACTGCGGCAAGGTGAAGTTGTCTGCGTTGTTCTGTATTGATAAGATAGACATTGGAGGATATGGCCTGAGCCAAGTCCTGTAAAACCTCCAAACCTTCTTCATTTTGAGCTTCCAGACAAATGGGAATGGAATCAAAATCCACGGATTTACCTTTGGTAAAGGTCTGCAAGGGATAAAATACACCACGATTTTCAGCAGATAATACGTTCATTGGGGTAGCCCCAGAAGTGTGGGCCACAATCCCTTTTTTGTCCAGCAAGTGACCAGAAACTTTTTCAATAGCTTGATCGCTCACTGCAATAAGGTAAACATCCGCATTCGCAATGTCTTTGGGTTCCGAACATAGTTTGGTATAGCTGGAAAACCATTGCAGATTGCCCTGGTTCCTACCGTAGACCTGAATCAATTGAATGGAATCGGTTTTGCTAAAAGTTTGGCACAAATGCTGGGCCAAATTACCTGTTCCCAAAATCACAACGGAAATCATGGCACAAAAATAAGAATGTATTATATCGAAGCTGACAATAATCCAAATTTGTTAACATGTTCAGCGGATTTAGGGATTTCGATTTATGGGAATCTTGGGATATTTTGATTGGAAAATAGCTTAATTTTGCAAGCTAAAATCACGTCCTGTTAGATGATTGACCTCCTTAAAAAGACCCTCTTTTCCACTAAACTTATGGCTGTACTTTTTCTATTGTTTGCAGCAGCTATGGGCATTGGCACTTTTGTGGAAAGCTGGTATAGTACTGAAACCGCGCGAATTTACATCTACAACGCCACCTGGTTTGAAGCCATTATGGTGTTCTTTATGATCAATTTTATTGGGAATATTTTTCGTTACAAACTCCTCAGTTGGAAAAAATGGCCTGTCTTGATTTTGCACCTTTCATGGATTTTGATCATTCTTGGGGCTTTCGTTACTCGGTACATTAGTTATGAAGGGGTAATGCCCATACGTGAGGGAGCTACGGAAAATCGTTTTTTTTCGGACAAGACTTATCTGACTGCTTATGTAGATGGGGATATCAATGGAGAAACAAAGCGCAGGATTTTGGAGGACGACCTTTTGGTTACTGCAGAAGGAATGCGGTCAAGATTGCCGTGGAAATCAGATTTCAATGGACAGCCATTCACCATTTCTTATGTCAATTTCATTGATGGGGCCAAAGAAGGGCTGATTCCTGATGAGAATGGAAATCAATATTTGAAGCTTGTTGAGTCGGGAGATGGACAAAGGCATGAACACTATTTGGAAAGCGGGAAAGTAGCTAGTATACATAATGTGCTGTTTGCTTTGAACAAGCCAACAGATGGAGCTATTAATATTCATTCTGATGGGGAATCCTATCAAATAAATGCTCCATTTGAAGGTCGATTTATGCGCATGGCAGACCAATTCCAAGGCGAAGTTGCAAAAGATAGTTTGCAGCAATTGCAACTGCGGTCACTTTATACCATGGCAGGCATGCAATTTGTAATACCGGAACCTTTGGTCAGGGGAAGTTATGGCATAGTGGAGATGCCCAGGGACGAGGTCACCAAGGAATCTTTGGACGCTGTGGTGGTTGCCATTACGGCCAACGGGGAAACGGTTGAAAAAACGCTATTGGGAGGCAAGGGGAGTTCCAATTTTTCAGATAAGATAAAAGTCGGGGGATTGGATTTTAGCCTCAGCTATGGATCCAAGGTCTATGAACTTCCATTTTCCATTAGGCTAAACGACTTTATTGCGGAAAAATATCCAGGAACCGAAACAGGATATGCCTCCTTTATGAGCAAAATTACCGTAAATGACCAACGTTCCTTTGACTATGACGTGTTTATGAATCATGTTCTGGATCACAAAGGATACCGTTTTTTCCAAGCCAGTTTCCATCCCGATGAGAAAGGAACCGTACTCTCGGTCAATCATGATTTTTGGGGTACTTGGATAACCTATGTCGGGTACTTTCTTCTCTATGCGGGTCTAATGGGCATCATGTTCTTTGGTAAAACCCGATTTAGGGATTTAACGGCTTCTTTAAAAAAGGTAACAGAGAAAAAGAAATCATTAGCTACTCTTATTGCTATTCTTTGCACCCTCAATGCATTTTCCCAAGAACATACCGCAGATGACGGCCATGACCATAGGACGATGCCTACACAAGCTCAGATCGATTCCATATTACAGAGTACTGTTGTTTCTGAAGAGCATGCAGAGGCTTTTGGAAAGTTGGTCATACAAGATGAGGGCGGGCGGATGAAGCCTATCAATACGTTTTCTTCTGAGCTGCTAAGAAAATTGAGCCTAAAGGACAAGTTTGGGAATATGAATTCCGATCAGGTCTTTTTATCAATGATGCTTAATCCCCCCGCTTGGTACAATGCAGAGTTTATTGCAGTGGATAAAAAAGGAAAGAACGATAGTATTCGCAAGGTATTGGGTATTCCCAAAACTCAAGAATTTATCAAGGCAACTGACTTTTTTGATGACAGGGGTGTATACAAGTTGGGGCCTTATTTAAATGAGGCAACTACGGCACTTAGTCCGAATAAATTTCAACAGGATTTAAAAGACGCCAACATTCGATTGAGTCTTTTAGATCAGGCTTTGAGCGGTAAAATCATTAAGATATTTCCGTTATTGAATGATGAAAACAACAAATGGATTTCTGCGGTGGAATATAGGGGAGGGCAACATCATGTGTCGGATTCCTTGTATTCCAATTTCATAAAAAATTCAATGCCGTACTATTTAAGCACGCTTAGGGCGGCAATTACTATGGGAGATTATTCCCAACCCGACAAATTATTGGAGGCCTTTAAACAAAACCAGAGAAATCATGGCATGGAGGTGCTTCCGAGTGAAAAAAGGATAGAGACCGAAGTCATTTATAACAAATTGGACATATTCAACCGATTATACAGGTATTATGGCCTGATTGGACTGTTGCTGTTTGTTATTCTCATTTGTCAAATTTTTAAGGATAGGGAGATTTGGAAGGCAACTGCTTATGCACTCAAGGGAGTTATAATCATTTTATTTATTTGGCATACGGCGGGCTTAATTCTTAGGTGGTATATCTCGGGACACGCACCATGGAGTGATGCGTATGAAAGCATGCTTTTTGTGGCCTGGGCAACCATGGGGATGGGAATGCTCTTTGTACGAAAAAGTATTTTGACCTTGTCCGCCGCCGCTTTTGTATGTGCAATGTTATTGTTTTTTGCGCACCAAAATTGGATAGACCCTACCATTGGTAATTTAGTGCCTGTTTTGGATAGTTATTGGTTAATGATCCATACCTCGGTAATTGTGGGTAGTTATGGCCCATTGACAGTAGGTATGATTTTGGGTGTTGTCTGCATGATATTGATTATTCTTACCACTAAAAAGAATAAACAGCGGATGGAACTGAATTTAAAGGAACTGACACTTATTAATGAAATTGTATTGACCGTTGGACTTGTAATGTTGACCATTGGAAACTTTTTGGGAGGTCAATGGGCCAATGAAAGTTGGGGGCGCTATTGGGGCTGGGACCCCAAGGAAACCTGGGCCTTGGTTTCCATAATGGTATATGCTTTTGTCCTCCATATGCGTTTGGTTCCTGGTTTGAGAGGAAGATGGACCTTTAATTTTGCAAGTATAATTGCCTTTGCCAGTATTATGATGACCTATTTTGGGGTGAATTTTTATTTGGTGGGATTACATAGCTATGCCAGTGGAGAACAGGTTATTACCCCAAGTTTTATTTGGTATACGGTACTGGGTGTGTTGATTTTGGGAGCTGTCAGCCTGTGGAGGTATAAAGTAAATTATGCCAAATAATTGGGGGGTCCCCTTTGTGCTTTCAAAAAAAATTGCATCTTTGCACCATCATGAAGTTATAAGAATTATGTACGCAATAGATGTCACATTGGCCTTTAGGCCGAAAATGTAACCGAAAATCTTGTTTCGGTTTAGTGACGTTTACCCTCTTTTTTTACTCATAATTCTTTTTATAATGACATCTTCAAATAAATTATCACTTAGAAAATTTTTCAATTATTTCTGGATTGCTGTATCTGGAAAAGAAACTGAGTTTACTTCTGGAAGTATTCGCAAGGCCATCTTCATGCTTTCCATTCCAATGATTTTGGAAATGCTGATGGAGTCCATTTTTGCCATTGTGGATATCGCCTATGTATCACAGGTCAGCGTTAATGCAGTGGCTACCATCGGTCTAACGGAATCCGTGATTACCCTGATTTATGCACTGGCCATTGGATTGAGCATGGCCGCAACAGCCGTGGTTGCCCGTAGGATTGGGGAGAAAGACGTTCAAGGCGCTAGGATTGCTGCTGTTCAGGCTATTGGTTTGGGTGTGCTGGTCTCCATTGTTTTGGGAATTGTGGGCATTTTGTGGGCAGAGGAAATCCTACAGTTGATGGGAGGAGAGCCCGATCTTATTGCCGAAGGCAGCGGATACACCAGATTCTTGATAGGAGGGAACATAACCATCATGTTGCTGTTCTTGATCAATGCCATTTTTAGGGGAGCTGGGGATGCATCCATCGCCATGTGGACCCTGGTATTGTCCAACGGACTCAACATAATCTTGGACCCCATTTTCATTTTTGGAATGGGTCCAATTCCTGAGTATGGCGTTATGGGAGCTGCTATTGCTACGAACATTGGAAGAGGTTCTGCAGTTTTATTTCAACTGGGAATTCTGTTCTTCGGATGGGGCAAGATCAAATTGGCCATGAAAGATTTGGTGGTCAATATCCAAGTTATGATCAATCTGATCAAAGTATCACTGGGTGGAATTGCCCAATTCCTGATAGGAACTTCCAGCTGGGTTTTTCTTATGCGGATCATGTCCGAATTTGGAAGCGAGGTACTTGCCGGATATACCATTGCCATCCGGGTCATCATGTTTACCTTGATGCCTGCTTGGGGTATGAGCAACGCGGCGGCCACCTTGGTAGGCCAGAATCTGGGAGCGCAACAACCAGATAGAGCGGAAATTTCCGTTTGGAAAACAGGAAAGTACAATGCCTATTTTATGGGCTTGGTGTCCTTGGTGTATTTGATATTTGCCAAGAACATTATTTCCCTGTTCAATGATACACCAAGTGTGGTGGAAAGCGGCGCCCTTTGCCTACAGGTCATTGCCATTGGGTATGTGTTCTATGCCTATGGAATGGTGGTTACCCAAGCTTTTAATGGAGCAGGGGATACCAAGACACCTACCAAGATTAATTTCTTTTCCTTTTGGATGTTCCAATTGCCCATTGCGTACGTTACTGCCTTGGTGTTGGATTGGGGTGCAACTGGCGTTTTTGTAGCCATAACTGCGGCAGAAGTATTGCTCGCCGTAATGGCGGTAATCTGGTTCAAAAAAGGAAATTGGAAGAAGGTTCAAGTATGACCTGTTTCGTATCTTTAGCATAAACATTTGCAGATATGAATCCAGAAAAAAAGGGAATCAATACGATATGTACCCATGAGGGTGGCGTTGAGGATGTTTTGTTCAAAGGCGCCACCTCTCCAATTTACACAAGCACATCCTACGCCTTTGAGGATGTGGATGTAAAACGCTATCCGAGATATTTCAATACGCCAAATCAAGAAGCATTGGGCAAAAAACTGGCGGCCTTGGAACATGCGGAGCAAGCCATGATCTTTGGAAGCGGTATGGCCGCAATTAGCACTGCTTTATTGACGTTTTTGCAAGCAGGGGATCATGTTGTTTTTCAGCAGACCTTGTATGGAGGAACCTATAATCTAGCCGTGACCCAGTTGGAAAGGTTCGGTATTTCCTATTCCTTTACCACAGGATGGCAAGTGGACGACTTTGAACGGGAACTTAGGGACAGCACCAAGCTTATTTATATTGAGACACCATCAAATCCGTTGTTGACCATTACGGATTTAGCTGGAGTGGCCAAGTTTGCCAAGTCCAAGGGCATCATGACCATGATTGACAATACCTTTGCAAGCCCAATAAACCAAAACCCCATCGATTTTGGTATTGATGTAGTGTGCCACAGTGCCACCAAATACATGGGTGGGCACTCGGATATCTGTGCCGGGGTTGTGGCATCATCCAAAGAAAACATGGAAAGCGTATACCAAACCGCCATTTGTTTTGGAGGTAGTCTTAGCGATTATACTGTTTGGCTACTGGAGCGCAGTTTAAAGACTATGGGCTTGAGGGTGAAAGAGCAAAATGCCAATGCAGCTAAAATGGCAGCCTACCTTGAGGAAAATCCAGATATTGTACATGTTCATTATCCAGGATTGGAGGATCATCCTGATCATTTGTTGGCAAAATCCCAGATGAAAGGTTTTGGAGGAATGCTCTCCTTTGAGTTGAGCGATGAGGTGGATGTTTCCCAATTCTTTAAGCAATTAAAACTGATAAAACCCTCCATGAGTCTGGCTGGATTGGAAAGTACGGTCTCATCTCCAGTGACCACCTCCCACGCGCTCATGAGTCTGAAAGACCGGCAAAAACAGGGAATTAAAGATTCTTTGGTTCGTTTTTCGTTAGGAATTGAGAATATTGAAGACCTAACTGGGGATATCGAACAAGCGATAACGGAGGTAAAATCCATGCAGGTGCATGCATAGCAAACATTCATGAAATTAGATATTTTAGTTTTTGGCGCCCATCCTGATGATGCAGAGCTGGGGGCAGGAGGAACCATTGCCAAGGAAGTGGCAAGAGGTAAAAAAGTTGGAATCATTGACCTTACCCGAGGAGAACTTGGCACCAGGGGAACTCCTGAGATTAGGGATGAAGAGGCAGCCAAAGCTGCAGAGATCCTGGGAGTGGCCGTTAGGGAAAACATGCAATTTGCAGATGGTTTTTTTGTGAATGATAAGCATCATCAAATGGAAATCATTAAAATGGTTCGCAAATATCGCCCGGATGTGGTGCTTTGCAATGCCGTTGATGACAGACATATTGATCATGCAAAGGGCAGTCAACTGGTAAGTGACGCCTGCTTTTTGAGTGGTTTGGTAAAAATAGACACCAAAATGGACGGAGATGACCAATGGCAGCAACCCTGGAGACCAAGAGTGGTTTATCATTTTATCCAATGGAAAAACCTGGAACCAGATTTTGTGGTGGATGTATCCGGCTTTATTGAAAAAAAGAATGAAGCTATTTTAGCATATAGCTCCCAATTTTTTGACCCCAAGAGCGATGAACCCGAAACACCTATCAGCAGTAAAAACTTCATTGATAGTGTAACCTACAGGGCAAGGGATATGGGACGCTTGGTGGGTGTGGAATACGCCGAAGGATTTAATGTGGAACGCTTTGTTGCTGTGGACAATCTGGATGCGCTGATCTAACTAGCTTTTTGATATTTGTCCTCCGCTTTGGGAACTGTGAAGAAGAAAGTGGATCCCTTTCGCAGAACACTTTCCACCCATATTTCCCCTTTGTTCTTTAGAATCATTTCCCTACAAAGTGATAGTCCAAGACCCGTTCCTTTTTCATTGTTGGTTCCGTAGGTAGTGATGTTGGTGGTGTCCGTAAATATTTTTTTCTGGATTTCCTTGTTCATTCCAATTCCCGTATCCCTGATCATAAGCTGCCAATCATTTCTCTTTTCTTCGGCTTCAATGGTAATAAGCCCATTCTCAGGAGTAAATTTGATAGCATTGCTCAGCAAGTTTCGGATAACGATATCAATATGGTTTTGATCGGCCCAACCTACAGGATTTTCCGGTAATTGGTTTATGATTTTTATCGATTTGCCGGACGCCACTTCCGAGAGCAGCTGTATGTTGCTATTTACTATTTTGTCCAAGGAAATCCTTTTGGGTTTCGTGGCTACCCCATTTAATTGGGTCTGTCCCCAAGAAAGTAAATTGTTTAAGGTAAAGGAGATATTTTCAACATCGGATTTGAACTTGGGTATGAACGACATGAATTCATTTTTTCCTATTTCTCCATCTGTAAAGAGTTTCAACATACCTTGCATAGCTCCTACAGGTCCCCTTAGATCATGCCCGATAATGGAGAACAATTTGGTTTTTGTTTTGTTGATTTCATGAAGTTCGGATTCCCGCTGGCTTACCACTTCCGATTTTTGCTGTAGTTCAACGTTTAACTTTTTCTGGATATGGGCGTTGCGCCTTACCATAAAGGTGACCACACTGAGAACGATTAGAATCATTATGGCAAAGTAGATGTAACTCCTTTGCTTGGCCAAGGCCAATTTGTTGGACTTGATCAATTGTTCCTTTTCCTGCTCATACTGCAATTTGGTCTTTAACATGGAAAGGCTCTGTCTGTTTTTGTCCCTGAATAAGGAATCGGAAAGTTGTTTGAAATTCTCCAAATGCAGCAAAGCCGTAAGGGTATTTTCCTTGTCCTTGTACAATTTGTACAAAGTTTCGGAGCAGTCAATCTGACCTTGCAAGGATTGGATTTTTTTGGATAGAAACAATCCTTCCTTGGCATAGACCATTGATAGACTATCTTTTCCCAGACCATAGTACACCTTCGCCATCCCATTTAGGAGCTGGATTTTTTCCCGATCATCATCCAGGTCTTTGTGGAGCAAGCTACTTTGGTCGTACCAGTACAGGGCCCATTGGTACTTTTTCTGTTCCAAATAAATACTTCCCTTAACCTGATAGGCATAAGCCAACCATTCGTACACCCCATGTTCTTCAAAGTTGGCAATACTCTTGTTGATGTTGAACATGGCATGATCAAAGTTCTTCGCATCCTTGAAGAGCGAAGCCATATTACTTTGTGTTTGTGCATGGAAAATTTGATCACCCAATTTCCGGTTTATGGCTTGCACCGTATCATAGTAAACAAGGGCGTTGGCAAAATCTTTTTGGTCAGCATACAGACTTGCGATGTTTTCGTTTAAAATGGACAACATCCTATCACTTCCAACTTGTTTGGCTACATCAATCCCTTGCAAATAGAGATTAAGGGCCTCCGCCACGTTTCCCTCATAATAATATTCATTGGAGAGGGCATTGATGATACTTAGCTCACACTCCTTATCCCCTGTGTTTTTTGATAACTGCCAAGCTTTTTGAAGGATGGGCATAGACTTTTTTCGATTCCCTTGATCGGAGTAGTAGCTCCCCAAATTTTCAAGTGCCCTAATTTCTCCGTGTGAATGGCCAATTGCTTTGCTATAATCCATGGCCCGATTGTTAATGGAATACAGGCTATCGTTATTGAAGAATCTATAGGAGTCAGCAAGTTTAATAAGCAGTTTAATATGGGTGGTATCCTTCGGATTAAACCTGTTTGTGATTTCCAAACGCTTTAATCGAAAAGCTAGACTATCCCGCTCACTACTTTGGGCATAGGATGAAAATGTAATAATGAACAAAAAGAGCCAAACGACTACTTTACCGGGTTTAAAAAGTTCCTGATAGCAATGCTTTTTTTGGGACATGGGGCCTAAAACTAAATGAGATTAAAAATACCCGCGCGAGGCCGCTTTAGAAACTAAATGTTGTGAACACGCAAAAATTGTGTGTTTTGTCTGACAAAATGCGCATTTCATCGATGTTTTAATAATACTAGCTAGTCTGGTAGGGGATTCCATAAGAGATTTAGTAGGTCTAAAATCGGCCTGTTGGAGTTTTTATGTGGGACAAAAAGATGGACAAGAATACTGTTGAACAGCCCATTAAAAACTTTTTTTATTTTATTGGTTGTGAAAGGTGAATTTCTTTTGACAGAAAAAATAAAAAGGAGTATTTTTGCCTCCGCTTTAAATGGTGGTTGTAGCTCAGCTGGTTAGAGCGCTGGATTGTGGTTCCAGAGGTCGCCGGTTCGAACCCGGTCTTCCACCCAAATAGCAAAGCCCTCCGCAAGGATGGGCTTTTTTTGTGCAGTATGATCAAGGAAGAACGGGTGAGAAGCTTGTCCTGAGCTGTGCCGAAGGGAACCCGGTCTTCCACCCAAATAGCAAAGCCCTCCGCAAGGATGGGCTTTTTTTGTGCAGCATGATCAAGGAAGAACGGGTGAGAAGCTTGTCCTGAGCTGTGCCGAAGGGAACCCGGTCTTCCACCCAAATAGCAAAGCCCTCCGCAAGGATGGGCTTTTTTTGTGCAGTACGATCAAGCAAGAACGGGTGAGAAGCTTGTCCTGAGCTGTGCCGAAGGGAACCCGGTCTTCCACCCAAACAACAAGCCCTCCGCTAGGATGGGCTTTTTTTGTGCTACTAAGCCTCTATTTTGCCGACTTGTCCACGACCACCCTTTTTTCCCTATTCGCTACTTCCCACGCGGTATAAAAAACAAGCCTGGTCCTATTTTCCAGAAGATCATAATTTATTTTATCTGGAGTGTCCCCTGGTCGGTGGTAATCTGCATGGGTGCCATTAAAATAGAAAATGATGGGAATATTGTTTTTGGCAAAGTTGTAATGATCACTGCGGTAGTAAAAACGATTTGGATCATTCTCATCATTGTATTTGTAATCAAACTCTATTTGAGTGTATTTGGCATTGATTTCTTCGGATAAATTGTGCAGTTCCGTACTTAACTTGTCCGAACCAATCAGATAGAGATAGTTTCTGTTCCCGCCTCTTTTGGGATCTATCCGTCCTATCATATCAATGTTTAAATTGGCAACGGTCTGTTCCAAGGGAAAAATGGGGTCAACATCGGTATAATACTTGGAGCCCAACAGCCCTTTTTCTTCACCCGTTACATGAAGAAAAACAATGGAACGTTTGGGACCATGCCCCGAATCCGATGCCTTTTTGAATGCTTCCGCTATTTCAAGTAAAGCCACACTGCCAGAACCATCATCATCCGCACCGTTATTGATTTGTCCATCTGCAGTTACACCAATATGATCTAAATGGGAGGAGACGATCAAATATTCATTGGGTTTCTCGGTTCCTTTTATAATAGCCGCCACGTTTTCAGAATCTACTTGTCCATTGGAACTTTCTATGTTCAATTGAACAGTCGCAGCAAAGGCGGCAGCATTATGATCTGATTCAATATCCGGTTTTAGCGCTTTTACCGACCCCTTGTTCAGAAGTATTAAGACCTTGGCATCAGATTGATCTTTTAAGGTCATTTGACCGCTCTTGTTATTTTTCATGAAGTCAAAATATCCTTTGAATCTGGGATAGTTTGTTGTGTCATAATAAAGTACGGCCTTGGCTCCTTTTTCCATGGCGAGACCTGATTTTTTCCCCACACCTTCACTCATATTGCTCCACATGGACTTTTCCTTGGTTCCAGAGAGGGTGTATGTGCCATCCTCATTTACAGGTTCCCCGGCTTTGATCAAGACCAGTTTTCCTGTTACATCCACATTGGAATAATCAGAATAAGAACCTTCCTCAATGCCATAACCAACGTAAACCAGCTCCTCGTAACTTCCTTTCGCTTGCGAAAAACTAAGGATATCATCACCCAACTCAAAGGTGGAACCATTAAAGGAGGCCGTACCTTCGGGCACCTGGGCAATTTCTAAGGGTACTTTTTGCAAATAATCGCCATTGGCTTTGGCCGCAGGGATTCCCAAAGATTCATAATACGACTTAAGATATTCCACAGCCTTCTTTTGCCCTGGTTGTCCAGTTTCCCGACCCTCAAACTCGTCCGAAGCATAGACATAAAGATGTTCCTTCAAATCTTCTTCCGTTATGGTCTGGGCATAGGTAACCGGATCTACAGCACTTTTGGACACGGTATTGGTTTCCACTGTTTTTTGCGATGAATTGCAGGATATTTGAAAACCGAGCAGTAAAAGAAGTATGAATCTCATTTCTAGGAATTTGTTCAATAATCTGCCAAAAATAACAAACAATTTGTATCAAATCATTGGTTTATGCAATTAGCTTATTTCCTTCCTATATTTTGTGGGGTTGATTCCTTTGATATCCTTAAAAGTTTTGTTGAAATTGGATATAGAGTTAAAGCCAGAGGCAAGGGCAGCTTCCACAATGGACAGGTCTTTGTTTTGGTTCAATAATTGGCAAACATGTTCAATACGGATTTCACTCAAAAATTTGAAGAAGGTCTTGTTTGTTCGCTGTTTAAAAAATCTACAAAAAGCATTTGGCGTCATATGCGCCAGTCTCGACACCGTTTCCAAATCCACTTTTTGATTAAAATTCCGCATCACAAAGTCAAAAACCACCCTTAGTCTTTCGCCATGATCGTGTGAAATCTCTTTGGAGTGGACGAATCTTGACAGCCGTTGCCCTTGGGAACTGCTTATCGTTTTTAGGAGTTTCAATAAAGCCATGAATCGCGCAAAGTGTCCTTTGGTGTGGATACCCTTTATAGCGAGTGCTACTTCATCCCGTTGACTTTGTAATTTATATCCTGTTTCGGCATAGCTGAAAAAAGTTTGGAGTTCCTCCATTTCCCTAAGCTCGAAGAAAGAATCCCCAAAGGAATCCAGCGAAAAGAATATGGAAATCATCTGTACATGTTGGGTACTTTGATCACTTTTAAACAAATGGGGAATATGGCTACCAACAACAAAACAATCTCCGGATGTAAAAGAGTGCACACTGTCACCCACAATTAACTTTCCATTACCTTGAACAATAAGGCTTATTTGTATTTCCTCATGCTGATGGAGCTTGTCATAGAACTCAAGGCCTTGATCCTTTTGAACTATGATGTTCTCGCCGGGCTTTTTGGGAATCTTAAAGGAATAAACCTTCATTTATTCAAAAATTACCTTAAAAAGAATAAATGTAAGTAAATGAAGGTAATATATCGTAATATTTAGCTAATTTTCAGGAATTATATGCAAGGAACTCCCTTTACATTTGCGAAAACTAATCGAAAATGACAAACATAAGCTGGAAAGGGGTAATGCCTGCCGTTACCACCAAATTTACTCAAGATGATAAGCTGGACCTTGAAATGTTCTCCGTGAACATCAATGCCCAATTGGAGGCTGGGGTCCATGGAATTATTTTAGGAGGGACACTGGGTGAGGCCAGTACCTTGGAAGATGAGGAAAAGAAGGTATTGGTGCAACACACAGTTGAATTGGTGGACGGCAAGGTTCCGGTTATTATGAACATTGCGGAGCAATCCACAAGACAGGCCGTCAAGGCTGCGGCTCTTGCCCAGGAGCAAGGAGCGTCTGGACTTATGATGTTGCCTCCCATGAGGTACAAATCTACCGATCGCGAAACCGTGGAATACTTTAAGGCTGTAGCAGAGAGCACTTCCCTTCCCATAATGATCTACAATAACCCTGTAGATTATAAGATCGAGGTAACTTTGGACATGTTCGATGAACTTTTAAAGTACGATAATATCCAGGCGGTAAAGGAATCAACGCGGGATATTACCAATATTATCCGAATTAGAAACCGATTTGGTAAGAGACTGGGCATTTTATGTGGTGTTGATACCCTTGCCATGGAAAGCCTGGTTATGGGAGCGGACGGTTGGGTGGCTGGTTTGGTCTGTGCCTTCCCAAGGGAAACGGTAGCTATTTATGAGCTGGTCAAAGCAGGGAGAATAGAGGAAGCTGCAAAGATTTACAGCTGGTTTATGCCTTTGTTGGAGTTGGATATCAGCCCACAATTGGTACAGAACATAAAGCTGGCGGAAGTGGCCACGGGTATTGGAAGCGAACAAGTTAGATTACCAAGGTTACCTTTGCATGGAGAAGAACGCCAAAGAGTTCTTGCCATTATAGAAGAAGGAGTAAATACAAGACCCGAAATTCCAAATTTTTAATGCCGATACATACGTTTAAGTGCATTGATGCCCATACCTGCGGAAACCCTGTACGCCTTGTGGTAGAGGGAGGCCCCGAACTCCAGGGAAAGACCATGGAGGAAAAACGCCAACACTTCCTAAAAAAATACGATTGGGTCAGAACTGGGCTTATGTTTGAACCTAGAGGGCATGATATGATGAGCGGAAGTATTCTGTATCCACCGCATGACCCAAAAAATGATGGGTCCATTCTCTTTATAGAGACCAGTGGTTGTTTGCCCATGTGTGGTCACGGAACCATTGGTACCATGACCATTGCCTTGGAGGAAGGACTTATCCAACCCAAAGTAAAGGGAAAGGTGAACCTGGAAACACCTGCGGGATTGGTTGAAATATCCTACTCTCAACCTCAGGATAAAGTGGAATGGGTACGGATAACCAATGTGAAGAGCTATTTGGCTGCGCAAAACTTGACGGTTGAATCTTCCTTTCTCGGAGCGTTGAAATTTGATGTTGCTTTTGGAGGGAATTTTTATGCAATTGTGGATCCACAATCCAATTTTTCCGGGGTGCAGGATTTCTCTGCTGGGGAATTGATACAGTTTTCCCAAGAATTTCGAAAACGAATCAACGAGAAATACCCAGATGCTTTTGTCCATCCAGAGAACCCTGCTATCAATGGAGTTACCCATATGTTGTGGACAGGGAATCCATTGAACGAAACATCTTCCAGTAGGAATGCAGTTTTTTATGGGGATAAGGCTATTGACCGATCGCCCTGTGGTACAGGAACTTCTGCCCGCATGGCTCAATTGTTTACCCGAGGAAAGTTAAAATTAGGGGAGGAATTTATCCATGAAAGCTACATAGGATCTACATTTGTAGGGAAAGTGGAAAGGGAAACTACCTTGGACAACAAAGTGGCCATTATTCCAAGTATTCAGGGATGGGCCAAGGTCTATGGTAGAAATACCATCACCATTGACACGGATGATGATCCCTATGCCCACGGATTCCAAGTAATTTGAAATGGGAAAAAATAAGAGTGTTATCGTAGTTGGTGGAGGCATTGTTGGCCTTTCCACAGCCTATTTTTTACAAAAGGAAGGACATCAAGTAACGGTTTTGGATAAATCCAACATGGATTCCGGGGCGTCCTATGTCAATGCGGGTTACATCACCCCAAGCCATATTGTTCCCTTGGCTTCACCGGGAATGATCTCCAAAGGAATAAAATACATGTTCAATTCGTCCAGTCCCTTTTATATGAAACCCCGTTTAGATCCGGATTTTATTAAATGGGCCTGGTACTTTAAAAAATCTTCTACCGCAGAGAAGGTACAGAAGGCAATGCCGGTAATCATGGATATCAATCTTTTGAGCCGATCGCTATATGAGGAGATTTGGAATTCTGGGGATTTGGGAGAGTTTCAATTGGAGCGCAAAGGGTTGTTGATGATGTACCAGACTAATAAGGAAAGGGATCATGAGCTAGAAGTTGCCGAACATGCCAAAGAACTTGGTTTAACCGTTCATCACCTGGACTTGGATGGATTGCGAATTCTTGAACCCCATGTGGAGCTGAATGCAAAGGGAGCTTTTCATTATGAATCGGATTGGCATACCACTCCGCCTCAGATTATGGAGCGTATGTTGGTCCACCTCCAAAAAAATGGGGTTGATATCCGAAAGCATGAAGAAGTTCAGGACGTGACCATTAGCACTGACAAGGTTACAGGCGTAAGAACCAATGAACGTGATTATCAGGCTGATGAAATTGTATTTGCAGCTGGGTCATGGACTTACAAACTGTCGAAAAAATTGGGAGTCCAATTACCCTTACAGGCAGGAAAAGGGTATAGGATAAATGTGAAAACCCCGACCAACATTTCCATGCCTGCCATTTTGATGGAAGCTAAAATGGCCGTAACACCAATGGATGGTTTTACCCGTTTTGCCGGAACCATGGAATTTTCCGGAATCAACAATAAGATTAGAAAAGAAAGAGTGGAAGCCATTGCCAAAGGAGCAAGTCGCTATTACAAAGGACTCCAAATTCCGGAAGAAGATAAACTAAACGCCCAATGTGGGTTAAGACCGGTAACTCCTGACGGATTACCCTACATAGGTACATCCAACAAATACAGAAACCTTCATTTGGCAACAGGCCATGCCATGATGGGATGGAGCCTTGGACCAGCTACCGGAAAATTGATCACTGAATTGATTTCGGGGTCAAAACCTTCCATGGACATCAATCCATTTCAGCCTGAACGAAAGTTTTGATTTCCAGCTTTTAAGGATAATCGACAACTGGCATTCTTTTTGTTTCATAATTGTATCATTTCGAAGTAATTTTACAATATGATTAAAAAATACCTCATTGTTTTTATTCTTTTGACCGCACACTATGGGATGTTTTCCCAAGACCTTCAAATGCTCAAGGTTCAGGACTTTGATTTAAGGGGGAAGGTTAAATCTTGTTTGGTAATTACGGATTACGGAAAGGAACTATTTGAATTTGATGAAGAGGGGTTCTTAATCCGAACCATTACCCAATACAATGAAACGGACCAAGATATTACCTTGTACAAATATGAAGAAGGACATTTAGTTGAAAAACGAATGGAGAGCTACAAAGACAATATATTGGATGCGGCTACCTCCATGGTCAATTTTTATACCAGGGACAGTTTGCAACCTGGGAAATTGTTTGAGCGGATTGTTTCCTACGACAAGGAATTCTTGGAGCAGCAGGAGTACCTATTTGATGAGGAGGAACGACTTGTGAAAATCATTACTTCCAATGCCGAGGGTGTGGATGAATGCACTGTTGAATATGTCCCTTATAAGAATGAACTTACCACGAGTTATTTTGGCAACGGTATTTTGGAAAAATCAATAAGAACTTCGGAAAAGAAGATGGCTATGGGTTCACAAAGGATTGTCCTGACCAAGGAGTTTATAGGCGGAGAACCCAATAAGGCTACAGAAGAAATTTTCAATGCTAATGGAAAGTTGGATTCCGAAGAGTTTTTTCATTTCAATGAGGTCCAAAAGAAATTCGAATCTGAAAGGAAACTTATCTACACATATGATGCGGAAGGTATGTTGGAAAAGGTAACTACCCGTACCTCCAATTCGGAATCCGTAAAGGAATACATCCATCAATTTGACAGCAATCCGGATAAAAATTGGATCAAACAGATCATTACCCCGGACAATACCTATTCAACCAGACGGATAACCTATTTTCCAGTAGCGGAAGTTGGGGAAGAAGGTGAGCCTAATTGATTATTTTAGCTCTAACAAATCCCACAGATTACCATATAAATCCTCAAAAACCACTACTGTTCCATAAGGCTCTTCTCTTGGTTCTTCCTTAAAAACCACATCTTTGGTTTTCATTTGTCCATAGGTAGCCCAAAAATCCGTGGTGTGTAGAAACATAAATACCCTGCCACCAGTTTGATAGCCAATGGCAGCTTCTTGTTCAGGTCCTACTGCTTTGCCTAACACCAGTTGGCATTGCGAATTTTTGGGAGAAACCAAGACCCATCTTTTGCCCTCACCCAAATCAATATCCTTGATCAAATCAAAATTCAGCTTGTCCGTGTAGTACGAAATGGCCTCGTCGTAATCCCGTACCACAAGGGTAACGTGGGTCAAATGCTGTTTGGGGCTTGTCATAATTCTAAATCAATTGGTTCAATAATTCCGGTTTTACCTCATGTCCTCCTTCAAAATGAATCACCTCTGCTTTTCCAAAAAAAAGCATATCCATTTTTTCCTCTTCCAGCTTTCTGCGCTCTGGGGTTAAATAATGATCGTTACTGCCATATACCAGGGTGATCTTTGTGGATTTCCAATCCAAAAAATCAAAATCTACCGGAACCAATTCTTTCGGAATACCACCCGCATACATCACCAAAGAATGGCATTGGATTTTTCCGCGAACCATCCAGCGGGTAACAATGGACACTCCTTGTGAAAAACCAAAAAGCACCAAATTAAGGTGGGAGGGTATGTTCTCTGCTTCAAAAACCGCATCAATATAGTTCAGCACATTTTCCGTTTCCAGTTGGGTATTCTCTTTGGTGAGCCAACTGGCGCCTACATATTTGAATTCATCTTTGAGGTAGTATTTGGAAGGTGCTTGTGGGGCAATGATATAGTTTTCCTCTGGATCCAACTTTGAAAAATATCGAATAAAAAATCGGCTTAAATAACCCATACCGTGAAAGACCATCCAAACGTTTTTGGTCTTTTCGCCCAAAGTGTTCAACGTCTCGTAACTATTTTGGGTTTGGTAAACCACCCTTTTTTCTGTCAGTTTCATAAACCGTCCAACTTAATATTTTAAAGCGATACCTTTGCGTAATTTTACAAAAATTAAGGGTATGGAAGAACACAAAGCCAAAATACTTGAGGTGTGCAATAACATTTGCAAGGATACCTTAATGGAAACCTTGGACATTAGTTATGTGGATGTAGGTGAGAATTTTTTGATAGCCAAAATGCCCGTGTCCCCGAAAGTGCATCAACCTGATGGTGTTTTGCATGGAGGTGCCTCAGTTGCTTTGGCGGAAAGTGTGGGAAGCGCCGCATCCTATGTGTTCTTGGATGGACAGGAATTCTTTGTGAGGGGAATCGAGATTTCCGCGAATCATGTCAGATCCGTTAAAGATGGTTTTGTATACGCTAAAGCTTCCATCATTCATAAAGGGCGCACTACGCAATTGTGGGAGATAAAGATTACCAATGAGGACGGCGACCTAATTTCCAATTGTAAATTGACGACTATTGCCTTACCCAGAAAATAAAGATTTCCAGGAGGTGTTGGATGATTTGGCCTTTGCACTTGCCAATACACAGCCATTTGCGGTTTATCGCAAACCCAATGAAACTAGGGTAAAGGCGGTTTTTCAGGATAGTAACGCACTCAATTTAGCCTTGGATTTTGACGAGAAGGGTTTTGTTTTTGTCCCTTTTGATTGGAAGGACAATGCAATACTGATTCAGGCTGACAAAGTTGTTACATCTTCGTTCGAAGCTAGTAGTGGGCTTGTTGGGGAAGTTGATGAGCTTTCTGAAAGTGGGAAACAATCCTTTTTGGAATTGGTTCAAAAAGGAGTGACCCAAATTAAGCAGGGAGATCTGAAGAAAGTGGTATTGTCCAGAAAGATTGACTTGGAATTCCATCAGTCCCCATTGGAGGTGTTTCAACGACTTCTTGAAAATTATGCCAAAGCTTTTTGCTATTTGTTTCATCATCCCAAGGTGGGAATTTGGTGTGGTGCCACTCCAGAAACATTAGTACATATTGCCAAAGAGGAACTTAAGACCATGTCCTTGGCGGCAACGCTACCTTATTTGGAAGGTGTACAACCCCAGTGGGGTTCCAAGGAAGTAGAGGAACAGGAAATGGTTTCGGGTTACATTCTGGAGCAGCTCTCTGAAATTGCCCATGGCTTGGAGATGGAAGCTGTTAAGTCCTCCAAGGCGGGAAACCTTTGGCATTTGAAATCCGAGATCAAAGGCAAACTACAAAACAGTACTTCGATAAAAGATGTGGTCAACGCCTTGCATCCAACACCAGCGGTCTGCGGTATTCCCACTAAAGAGGCCAAGGATTTTATTCAAGGTAATGAGGGCTATCCCCGTACGTTTTACACAGGATTTTTAGGGGAATTGAATCTGGAAGAAACTGCTTCCGCTTCGCTGTTTGTGAATCTGAGATGTATGGAAATCGAGACTGGAAAAGCTTCCGTTTTTGTAGGTGGGGGAATCACCTCGGCATCCGATACTGAAAAGGAATGGACTGAGACACAGAATAAAAGCAAAACATTGCTCAACATCTTGCAATTTGTAAGCCATTAATTTTAGGCGGAGAACATTTTGGAGCTTATTTTTGTAATCCATGATGTATTCCAATATCCCCTCGGCCCAAACCTTGGTTCTTTATTTTCAATCTAGGGGAATCAAAAATATTGTGATTTCCCCAGGTTCCAGAAATGCCCCTTTGACCCTGAGTTTTACCAAGAATCCATTTTTTTCCTGTTTTAGCATTGTGGATGAACGTTGCGCTGCTTTTTTTGCACTTGGGATGGCCCAGCAGTTGCAGGAACCTGTGGCGGTGGTATGCACGTCTGGGAGCGCGATGTTGAATTTCTATCCAGCAGTGGCCGAGGCATTTTACAGTGATATTCCTTTGGTGGTTGTTTCGGCGGATAGACCCACTGATAAGATTGATATTGGGGATGGGCAAACCATCCGACAAGAGCATATTTTTGAAAAACACATTGGGTACTCCGCCAACCTAAAGCAGGATAGTACCCATGGTCTTGAACCGGTCAAATCCAAAGACAGGCAAGAGACCACTCAGGCCTACAATGAATTGGAAATTGGCAAGGCGCTTGATATTGCCTTTAAAACCTCTTCCCCAGTTCACATTAATATCCCCTTTGAAGAACCCTTGTATGACCTCGTGGAAAATCCGGCTGTTGAATTGTCAAAGGTTCAAACCATGGATGATGGGGGTTACCAGGAAACGGATTGGTCACATTTGCTCCCCATTTGGAATGCCAGTCCACGAAAAATGGTGTTGATCGGAGTAAACCCTCCCAAGGACTTGGATGCAGCAATAGTGGAGTTGTTGGCCAATGATGAGAGTGTATTGGTTTTTACCGAAACAACATCCAATGTGCACCATCCCAATTTTTTTCCAAGCATTGACAGCATCATAGCCCCTATAGAAAAATCTTCAGACCGGGAAAGCCTCTTCGAGGCACTTCAACCGGATTTGTTGGTTACCCTTGGTGGGCTGATTGTTTCCAAAAAGATAAAAGCCTTCCTACGTAAGTACCAACCAAAACATCATTGGCATATAGATTCCAAAAAGGCTTACGACACCTTTTATTGTTTATCAGAACATGTAACAACCCATCCCAACACCTTTTTTGGAAATGGGCTTGGGAATTTTCAAAAAATTGAAAGCTCATACAGAAATAGTTGGTTACAAAGCAAGAACAACTATGAACTGAAGAAACAGGCCTATCTGGAAAAAATTGGGTTTTCTGATTTCACTGTCTTCCATCAAATCCAGCGTGGGATACCCAAGGATTATCAGGTGCATTTGGCCAACAGCTCAACGGTAAGGTACAATCAACTGTTTCCTATGGATTCCTCATTGCATGTTTATTGTAATAGGGGAACCAGTGGGATTGACGGGAGCACGTCAACAGCAATTGGAGCGTCCGTTTTTTACGACAATCCCACCTTGTTGATTACTGGGGATTTGAGCTTTTTCTATGACAGTAACGGACTTTGGAACCAATATATAAGACCTGACTTTCGAATAATATTAATCAATAATTCAGGAGGAGGAATCTTTAGGATTTTACCTGGCTTTGAAGAAACGGAAGAGTTTTCCACTTTTTTTGAAACCAGTCATCAGCTTAATGCTGAAAACTTGGCGCAAATGTTTCAATTTGAATATCTAAAAGCGGGGAACGAAAAAGAAGTAGGGCAGGCCCTGAAAAATTTCTATGAAACCTCTCAAAAGCCCAAGATTTTGGAAATCTTCACGCCTAGGGAAGCCAATAACAAAATTTTGCTCGACTACTTCGATTTTATATCTTAGAAGCTATAGATAATAACCATAAAAACCAATACTTTAACCATGAACAAAAGGGAGGAATTAATTGTGAAATACGTCGCCGATATCAAAGAAAAATTTGGTGAAAATCCAGATATGGATTTACTGACCAAGGTAACGGTGGGCTTGGGGCCGTCCATTTATAATTTGGATGCCTCCAGGGTTTCGGGGTCTGATGAAAAAGAACTGGACACCGTGAAAAACAATTACCTCATTAACAAACTTGGGCTAGCGGACAGTGATGAGCTTATACAAGCTGTGAACGGTATCATTGATCAGTATGGTCGCGCAGACAAGAACAAGTACAGAGCAGTAATCTACTATATGCTCTGTAAGCACTTTGGAAAAGAGTCGGTCTATAACTAGACGGCAATAAAAAATATCATCTGGCTGGTTTCTTGGGAGACCAGCTTTTTTATACCCATAATTTCAATCTACCTTTGCCGCATGATAGCCTTGGGAAATTATAACACGCTTAAAGTTTTACGCAGCACAAGAATAGGTCTTTTCTTGGGAGATGGAGAGGGGACGGAAGTCTTGTTGCCCAATAAATATGTTCCCGAAGATTTTGAGATTGATATGGAATTGAAGGTCTTCTGCTATCTGGACAGTTCAGAGAGACCAATTGCCACTACTTTGGAACCCTATATTATACGGGACAGATTTGCCTATTTGAAGGTGGTTCAGGTGGGTTCATACGGAGCATTTTTAGATTGGGGCCTGGAAAAACACCTATTGGTTCCATTTAGAGAACAGGCGGTTAGAATGGAGGAAGGGAAAAGCTACATCGTACATTGCTATTTGGATGAGGTTACCTTCAGATTGACCGGCTCCAGTAGAATAAATAAATTTCTGTCCAATGAAGGTTTTGACCTCAAGCCCAACACCGAAGTCAACCTTCTTGTGGCTAGAAAAACCCCTTTGGGCTGGGAAGTTGTGATTGAGGACAAATACAAAGGGCTTGTTTTTGAAAGTGATGTCTTTAAACCCATTGCTATTGGCGATAGGCTCAAAGGATACATCAAAATTGTAAGGCCGGACAATAAGATAGATGTTTCCCTGCAACCCCTGGGAGCCAGAATGTTGGAACCAACCGCCAACTTGATATTGGATAAATTAAAGGAAAACCAAGGATTTCTAGGGCTGCATGACAAGTCAAGCCCGGAGGAGATCCAAACGCAATTGCACTTAAGTAAAAAAGCCTTTAAAAAGGCGATAGGCACCTTGTATAGGGAGCGAAAGATTGCAATTAAGGACGATGGTATCTATTTACTGTAGGGCATATTCCTTGAAATAGTTTGGAAATTGTTAACGGATTTGATACCAATCCGTTTTTTTCTTTCCCCAAAAATTATACATTTGTATAAGTGTATATTAACTCCTTGACAGCTATTTGATTAGGATGCTGATAGGAAAACTAGCCTTACCTAATATGCCATTTATTGAAGAAAGTGATTTACTGGATCTGCATAAGGATATTGATAAAGCCCAGATTATCAATGAAAGACTTTTAGACCAGATTAAATATAAGAACAAAGATTTGCGCAAGATTAAACTGCAGCGCAATATACTTCTGGGATTCACGGCCCTTTTTATCGTGGGTACTTTGGCCATTACTTCTTTTACCGCAGGACTGAGCAGTAAAAATTCGTTCGAGAATCAGAACAGTTTATTGGTTTCCATAGATAGTTTGGATGTTATCAAGGCCCGAATTGACAACTTAAAACTTCAAAACGAAGAATTGAGTTTGGTGAGGGAGTTCTATTTGGCCAAGGCCTTTTTGGAAAAAGAGACCATCTATTCAGTGCAGGTGAAATCCTTTGTGGACAACAACGTAACTTTGGCTTCCGAAGCATTGACCAATACCCTTTTCGTGAAGACCAATCCTTTCTATGCCTATTCCTTGGGTAACTTTGAAACCTTGGGCGAGGCACAATCCTTTAGGAAGCAGTTGGTCAATATGGGATTCAAGGATGCCTTTGTAGCTTCTTATCAAGACGGGAAGCGAGTAAAAATTGAAGATCCTTATTAATCTTGGGGAGTTTAAAGGCTTGGATCCAAGCTGCTAGGTTACGCACATTACCACTATCCTTATCAGGTATCATAGTCGGAACGGCATTGGCCGTATACCAAGGACAATTCAATTCCACCATTTTTACCCTGGCCTTGCTGACTACCATAGGATTTCAAATCACGTCCAATTTTGCAAATGATTATGGGGATGGCGTTAAAGGCACCGATAATGAAGATCGCATTGGGCCGGCAAGAGCACTACAGAGCGGAATTTTGTCACGCAAGGCTTTGAAAAAAGGCATCATCATAGCTATTGTCATAAGTCTGATATTGGCCTTGACCTTGGTTTACATTGCCTTTGGTAAAGAAAACCTCAAATATATCATCATCTTTTCTGTATTGGGTATCTTAAGTATTTGGGCCGCAATCCGATATACCATGGGTGACAATCCTTATGGTTATAAGGGCTTGGGAGATGTCTTTGTGTTTTTGTTCTTTGGCTTATTGGGCGTATTGGGAAGCATGTTTTTGTATACCAAGTCTTTGGATTGGATTTCCATACTTCCTGCTATTTCCATTGGACTCTTATGTGTGGGCGTTCTCAATTTGAACAATTTAAGGGATGTGGTTTCGGATAAAAAACACGGCAAAAACACCTTAGTGGTTAAAATGGGTTTTGAAAATGGCAAGCACTACCATATGTTCTTGATTGTGTTATCCTTTTTCTGTTTTTTGACGTACGCTATCTTAAGTATCCAGGAATTTCAATATTGGTTTTTCCTATTGGCCTTTATTCCCATTTTTGTTCACCTGGCCAAAGTGGTACGTACCAAGGAGCCCATATTGCTGGATGGAGAGCTCAAAAAATTGGCGCTAAGTACCTTTTTACTGTCCCTTTTGTTCTTCATGGCAGTTAAGTTTTTTTTGTAATTTTGATTAACAACCCACTAAACATTAGACAATTTGGAACACGCCATTAAAATATTGATTGTAGAGGACAACGTAATTATTGCAGATGATATGCAATCCATGCTGGAGGAAATCGGCTATGAGATTGTGGACAATGTAATAGTGTACGAACAGGCTGTGGAAGTACTGAAGAACAACCATGTGGACTTAGTACTTATTGATATCATACTGGCTTCGGACAAAACAGGAATAGATCTTGGAAAACATATCAGGGATGTCTACAACATTCCTTTCATCTTTGTTACCTCCAACTCGGACAGAGCCACCGTTGAAAATGCCAAGACGGTTAAGCCCGATGGCTACTTGGTAAAACCTTTTGAGCAGCAGGACCTGTATACCTCCATAGAAATTGCACTTTCCAATTTTGATTACGCAAGAAAGGAAAAGAGCAAGGAGATTGCAGGGAACGAAGGAGATACTTTTACGTCCAACTCCGTGTTGAAGGATTCCATTTTTGTAAAAAAACAACACCTGTATTACAGAATTCAATTTAGCGATATCCAATTCATCAAAGCAGACAATGTTTATTTGGAAGTAAATACGGTGGATAAGAAATTCTTGGTAAGATCGCCCTTGAAGGATTATTTGGAAAAACTTCCAAAGAACAAATTCTACAGGGCGCATAAATCCTACATTGTAAATGTGGATCATATTGATGCCATAAACTCTAAGGACATCATGATCAATAACAACCTCATTCCAATTTCCAAAGATTTCAAGGAGTTTATCATCTCGTCCATGAATAGCTAAAGAGATAGGATGGAACAAGAAAATTTAAGGGTGCCTTTGGGCACCTTTTTTTATATCACACACTCAATTATAGGAATAACCACAAGATTTGGAAGGTTCACAACATTAGTTTCTCCATCTGGAAGAACGCCCATACTTTAGCAGTGTTATTAGTTCAGAAAAGTAATTTTTTCATTTTCATATAGTGTTCTCGTAAAAGGGTCTTGTCGTAATCGGCAGGACCTTTTTGGTTTTACAAAGGTTTTGGAGAGCTTCAGTTCCATGAAATGCACAAAACACCGACAAAATACATTTTTGCATACAGCAGAGAGGGTTTCACAACAGAAATGGACACTTTCACAACAATACCCGATAAGTCTTTTCGAATGCATTTAATTTTGTTTCAAATCCTACGTTAAATTAAGGAGGACGTCATTGATTTGGAAGCAGGAATGATGAGACACTGACCTAGGAAACAACAAAAAACAGAACGTACAAACTAAAATCTTCTTAAGCACTACCCGTAAGATTAATGATGCATAACCTCAAACCATTATTTTCAGTCCTATTTTTTGTACTGCTTTTGAATGTCTCTGCACAATCTGTTGATAGTGAAGAAATCAGTGCTTTGACGGAATTCCAGAATACCAATGGTTCCCAGGATAGGTTTGATGTTTTCTTTAATGTCGTAAACCGATACAACGTTAATTCAGCCTATGATTGGTTGGATACCGTTAAAGTATATCTTTCCAATGCCCAAAAAATAAATGATAGCGTTGCCACCCAGTTATATAAGGTAATGCAGGCACAGTTGTACAATGATCTGGGGGAGTACGATAAGAGCGTCGCATTGGCCATGGAACTCTATGCCGCAAAAGATACCATGGACGCGGGTTCCAGAAAGGTAATACTGGATGTGCTGGACAACAACTATGCGAACCTTCAACTTTATGACAAGCAGATAGAAATCCGAAAGCAAAAGCGAGAGTTTGGGTATACGGACAATGTGGCTTTCTACGATATCTATAGCAATCTTGGGCTGCACCGAAAAGCCCGGAACCAATACATTATGGAGGTTAAGCCTACCATTGCCGACAATGACTCCTACGGGCTGGCCAAGTACCACAGCAAAGTGGGGAACTATCTCAGATTGGATAATTCGGCCCCAACGGCCCTGAGCGAGTTAAAAAAAGCAAAGGCCTATTTGGACGTATTCCTGAACGACATCTCCAAAGAAAAGACAGAGGAACAGCTTTTTGAAAGCGAATTGCTCAAGGCCGAAATTGAAGGTAACATAGGGAAATGCCATGTGTTGCTCAGTGAATATGAGGAAGCTATTCCGCTGCTGGAAAACAGCATTGAGGTCTTGAACACCTCTTCTAGGAGTGATCATAAAAGCGAGGTGATAGAGAATACCCTCAACCTTGCCGATGCAAATTTACATTTGGAAAGATACGTAGCTGCCAAGCGTAGTCTGGACATTCAATTTGAAAACATTAGCATACTTCAAAATATTAAGCGCAACAGTTTGTTGGCCGCCTTTTATGATAAAGTGGAGAACTTCAGAAGTGCGGCTTTGTATTATAAACGCAACGAACGCATCAAGGATTCCCTTACCCAAAAACAATCATCCATTATTAAACAACAATTGGTGACCATTGTGGCCAATGAGGATTTGGAAAATTCCCAACGCTTGATTGATGAGCAAAAGCGTATTAATGAATTGGCGCGAAGCGAAATGAAGGCCAAGGACGAGCGTATCAACCTAGTGTTTATCTCCTTGATTTTTACGCTGCTGGGTTTTGCGGGATTGGTGTATGCTTACCTGAAAAGTATCAAGAATCAGCGTCTGATTGCAGAACAAAAGCACATCATTGAAAATGCCCTGGTAGAGAAGGATTCCTTGTTGAAAGAAATTCATCACAGGGTAAAGAATAACCTTCAAATGGTTTCCAGTCTTTTAAGCCTTCAGACCAAAAACACCAGGAGCAAATCTGCTATTGAGGCCTTGGAAGAAGGTAAGAGTAGGGTAAAGGCCATGGCCTTGATCCATCAAAAACTCTATCAAAATGATGATCTTTCCGTTATTGAAATGCAGGGCTATATCGAAAGCTTGATCAATAGTGTACAGTCTGTTTATAAGAAAGGTGGTCATAATATTAGTATCACCATAGACGCGGAGGGCACCGAATTGGATATCGACAGGGCCATTCCATTTGGGCTAATACTGAACGAACTTGTTTCCAACTCGTTTAAATATGCCTTTCCGGAAAATGACGAAAACGGAAAAATCTATATCCACCTTCGCAAAAATGGGGACCAGGGCTATTTTGAATATACCGACAACGGAATAGGCCTACCGGAAGATGCGGATGAACGTGCCCATTCCTCCATGGGCATCCGATTGATGAATAGATTGGTGAACCAACTCCAGTCCAAGCTCAATATTGACAAGGCCACCGAGGGGGTACGTTTTTGGTTCAACTTCAGCTAAATTATTTCCTTTCATTGCATCCTAAATTGGTTAAATTTGAAACCATCGGATGAAAGCGAGCTACTCAAAGTACATTCTACAATTTAAAATACCCAGCGGGACCTCCCGAGGAGTGATGACTGAAAAGGAAACCTGGTTTCTCTGTCTTCAGCAAGGAGCTAAAAAGGGAATTGGGGAATGCGGAATCCTTAGAGGCCTAAGTGTGGATGATGTGCCGCATTACGAGCAAAAATTGGCCTGGGCCTGTGATAATATTCACCTTGGCAAAAAAGCGTTATTGGAGGAGTTGTTGGAATTCCCGTCCATCCAATTTGGATTGGAACAAGCCTATTTGTCCTTGGAATCAAATCATCCAATGGAATTGTTTACCACGGATTTTGTTCAGAAAGAATCTCCCATTCCAATCAATGGTTTAATTTGGATGGGCGATGAGAACTTCATGCTTTCCCAATTGGAGGAGAAACTGGGGTCTGGCTTTCATTGCATCAAAATGAAAATTGGAGCCATAGATTTTAAAAAAGAATTGACCATTTTAAAATCCATCAGAAAAGTTTTTGGCCCCGAAGAGATTGAACTTCGTGTAGATGCCAATGGCGCTTTCAAGGCATCCGAAGCTTTGGACAAAATCCAGCGTTTGTCGGAATATCAGCTACATTCCATTGAACAGCCCATAAAGCCCAAACAGTGGGATGCGATGGCGAAGCTTTGTGAAACAACTCCAATACCCATTGCCTTGGACGAAGAACTGATAGGAGTTTTTGATGTAACGGAAAAGACAAAAATGCTACAAACCATTCAACCGCAATACATAATTATTAAACCCAGCTTGATAGGCGGTTTTGGAGGTGGGCAGGAATGGATAGATTTGGCGCAAAAACAAGATATAGGTTGGTGGATTACCAGCGCCTTGGAAAGCAATATTGGACTAAATGCCATAGCGCAATGGACCTATACGTTGGGAACCAAAATGCCCCAAGGTTTGGGAACAGGTAGCTTGTTCACCAACAATATAGAGAGTCCACTGGAAGTTTCCGATGGAAAACTGTTTTACCGCTCGGACAAAAAATGGAATATGAACTTAATTGATAATTTATGTACATAGCACAAGGATATAATGGGGATATAGGACTTTGGAAGTACCTTTTTTTGCCCCTCGGCTTTATTGGATTGATGGCCGTTAATTATGTGATGACCATTAATTCTCCGATCAGTGTGGAGGATGCTATGCAGCAAATGATCAGCGAATGGGGTTCTAATTTGGTTTTGATCCTGGCCTTGGTTCCATTGGCTGTGGGCTTTTTTGTGGTATTGGGATGGACCAAATTGATTCACCAGCAATCCATTACCTCCCTGACCACCTCTCGTAAAAAGATAGATTGGAAGCGTATCTTTTTTGCTTTCGGATTATGGGGTGGGGTAACGATCTTGATTACGGCCATTGACATTTATTTTTCTCCAGATCAGTATGTCTTGAATTTTGACATAGCAAAATTCCTCTCGTTGGCAGTAATTGCCATTTTACTGATTCCATTGCAGACGAGTTTTGAGGAGTATTTGTTCCGAGGACATATGATGCAGGGTTTGGGGATTGCCACGGGCAGACGATGGATTCCGTTGTTGGTTACCTCTGCATTGTTTGGAGTGATGCATGCGGCCAATCCCGAAGTGGAAAAATTGGGAATGGGGATTATGGTGTATTACATTGGAACTGGACTTTTCCTTGGTATTTTAACCCTGATGGATGAAGGCTTGGAATTGGCCTTGGGGTTCCATGCTGCCAATAATTTGATTACCGCGCTTTTGGTAACCGCGGATTGGACGGCCTTCCAAACCAATTCCATCTACAAAGATATTTCTGATCCCGTTATGGGATATGATGTGCTGGTTCCTATTTTTGTGGTCTTTCCATTGCTGTTGTGGTTCTTTGGCAAAAAATACAAATGGACCAATTGGAAGGATAAATTGTTTGGTCGTGTGTTGACCAAGGAAGAATTCGTAGCTTCGAATGATGCGGAATCCCTCATGGCATAAAATACATCCTAGTTTTAAGCTTAATGGCATTCATTATGCTTGTAATGAACTGCCTGAGGTAGGCTATAGTTTGATTAAGGAAGGTGTCCCATTTGAGAAATCAATAGGCGATTTTTTGGTGGAGTGGGGGATGGAAACTGCCACTGTGGTTGTTCAAACCTCTGGTTCCACAGGAACACCAAAAGACATTGCCTTGAAAAAGGAGCACATGGTCAACTCCGCTTTGGCTACGGGTTCGTATTTTAATCTTGAGCCTGGAAATTCCGCTCTTTTATGTTTACCCTGTTCCAGCATTGCTGGCAAGATGATGTTGGTCAGAGCCATGGTGTTGGGGCTGGAACTGGATTATGTGGAACCCTCGTCCATGCCTTTATCAGGAATCCGTAAGACCTATGATTTTTCCGCCATGGTGCCCCTACAAGTAGGAAAGTCCTTGGTTCAATTGAATCAAATTAAGAGCTTGATTATTGGAGGTGCTTCTGTTTCATTTGGATTAAAAGAGAAACTGCAAACGGTTTCCACGACCTGCTATGAAACTTACGGAATGACCGAAACTATCTCTCACGTTGCAGTAAAAGCAATTCAAAATTCAAAATTCAAAATTGAAAATTCTGGGAATCCAATAGTCGAACAATCCAATAATCGAACCATCCAACAATCCAACTTCTCTGCCCTCCCCAACATCACCTTCTCCCAAGACTCACGAAGCTGTTTGGTTATCGAAGCCCCCAAAATCTCCGATGAGCTTGTTGTCACCAATGACATAGTAGAACTCATCAGCAAAACTGAATTCCAATGGTTGGGACGATATGATTCCGTCATCAATTCTGGAGGGGTAAAGCTAATTCCTGAACAGATAGAGAAAAAGTTGGCGTCGTTGATTCCCTCACGCTTTTTTGTAGCCGGAATCCCGGATAAAACTTTGGGCCAGAAGCTCGTTTTGGTAATCGAAGGAGAAGAAAAGGATAGCTCCGAATTGCTTCAGCAAATAAAATCGTTGGAGGATTTGGATAAGTATGAAGTACCTAAAGACATCCTGTGTTTATCAAAGTTCATCGAAACGACGAGTGGTAAAGTAGATAGACTCAAAACAAAAGGTGCTGTTTTGAGCTAGTCTAACCCAAATAAACGCTTCCCTTTTAATTTTGACCTACTTACTCATTCCCAATTTCCTTCTGTTGTAATTGACCCTAGGTTTGATACAAATCCTAAAAACTGTGTCAATTATGAAAAATCAAATTACATTTCTGATCATAACATTCCTTTGCAGTTTTAGTCTAAGCGCTAAAACCATCACAGGGGTTGTTACGGACGAGCAAAATCTTCCCTTGCCGGGAGCTACGGTACTTGTTAAAGGAACCTCTAAAGGAACCCAAACCGATTTTGATGGTAAGTATAGTCTTGAAGCCAACCAAGGTGAAACTTTGGTTTTCGCTTACATTGGTTATGTTGTCAAAGAAGTCAAAATTGGGACAACTAACATTATCAACGTTAGCCTTGAACAAGATTCCGAAATGTTGGAAGAGGTGGTGGTGGTCGGATATGGCGTTCAAAGAAAAAGCAAGGCCATATCTTATTCCGTGAAAAGCGTGGCGCCTTCCCCGGCTCAAATTGCGAGGCAAAAAAGAAAGGATTATCACAATTCCATTGCTCAAGCACTTAGTGGGAAAGCCGCAGGAGTAAACATCTCAAATTCTTCAGGAAATGCTGGTAATAGTCCTCGGATAGTAATAAGAGGAATGAGTTCCATTAAAAGGGCCAAAGACCCACTTTATATTGTGGATGGAGTACCCATCAAAAAGGAGAATACCCCTGTAGTTTCCCAAATAAATTCAGAAGAAATTGAGAAGGTAAATGTGTACAATGGTGCCAAAGCAAGAAAACTCTTTGGTTCCTCAGCCAAAAATGGCTGTGTGGTCATCACCACAAAAAAAGGGAACTATCAAATTGAAAATGATGAAAAATATGCCCAAATCCATGAGAATCAATTTGAACGGGTATCCTTAAGCCCCTTGTCCACCTTCTCTATCGATGTGGATAAGGCTTCCTATAGCAATGTAAGACGGATGATCAACAATGGCCAACAAATTCCAGTGGATGCGGTCAAGGTGGAGGAAATGGTGAATTACTTCAATTATAGCTATCCCCAACCTAAAGAACATCCATTTTCCATTACCACCGAGGTTGCAGGTACCCCTTGGAACCCTGACACTAAACTGGTTCGCATTGGGCTTCAAGGCAAGTCTTATACTGATGATGAATTGCCTCCTTCCAATCTTACCTTCTTGATTGATGTTTCAGGTTCCATGTCCAGCCAGAACAAGTTGCCCCTTCTAAAGTCCGCTTTCAAGTTGTTGGTAAATCAGCTAAGGGAAAAAGACAAGGTGTCCATTGTAGTCTATGCTGGTGCAGCAGGGGAGGTACTGCCTCCAACAAGAGGGAGTCAAAAAGAAAAAATTAGAAACGCTATTGAGAACTTAGAAGCTGGTGGGTCTACAGCTGGAGGAGCAGGAATTAAACTGGCCTATAAATTGGCGCAGAAAAATTTCATCAAGAATGGTAACAACCGCGTTATTTTGGCAACAGATGGAGATTTCAATGTAGGGCCCTCGAGCGATAAGGACATGGTAAAACTCATCGAAGAAAAGAGAAAAACAGGAGTGTTTTTATCCGTATTGGGTTTTGGAATGGGCAATTACAAAGATTCCAAAATGGAAAAATTGGCCGACAAAGGGAATGGGAACCATGCTTATATTGATACCATGCAAGAAGCACAAAAAGTCTTTGGCAAAGAGTTTGGCGGAACTTTGTACACCATAGCCAAGGATGTAAAAATCCAGGTAGAATTTAATCCAGCACTTGTACAGGCATATCGACTCATTGGATACGAAAACAGATTGTTGGCGGATGAAGATTTTATTGATGACACCAAAGATGCTGGAGAACTGGGAAGTGGGCATACGGTAACTGCTTTGTACGAAGTAATCCCAAAGGGTTCCAAAAGCGATTATTTAAAACCAGTACATGATTTGAAGTATACGCAAAAATCCGAGGCAACAGTCTCCAACGAACTGCTAACGGTTAAGTTCAGGTACAAAAAACCTGATGGTGATGTGAGTACAGAAATTACCCAAGTGTTGGAAAACAAAAACTCTGAAGTTTCTCCAGACTTTAATTTTGCCGCTTCCGTAGCCCTTTTTGGATTGCATTTACGTAAATCCCAATTTACCAATGGCGCATCCTTGGAAGATGTGGTCAGCTTGGCCAGAAAAGGAATGGTCAACGACTCGGAAGGGTATCGGGCTGAATTTATCCGATTGGTAAAATCCTATTCAGACAGTATGTAAGCAAAGTGCCTTCGGGCACTTTTTTTATGTTTTTGAAATGGCGTATTTTAAGGGAAATATTTCCAACATGCAAAAACTTGTCTGCCGCTTCTACCTTTTACCCCTTCTTCTTTTACCCTTTACGCTAAATTCCCAACAAATCCTTCCCGAACAGGAAAGAGCGAGGGTGGTGGATGAAATTCTGGAAGAGCGCTTCAATACCTTGCTTCCCACTTTAATGGATCAAACAGGACTGGATATGTGGATTCTGATTTCCCGAGAGTATAATGAAGACCCTGTTCTCAAAACCATGCTACCCGCCACTTGGCTGAATGCCAGAAGGAGAACCATCCTGCTATTTTATCGAGATAAAGCAAATGACACCATAGATAAACTTGCAGTGGCGCGGTACAATGTAGGCAAGAGCATCCAATCCGCTTGGGACAAGGAAAAGGAACCCAACCAGTGGAAACGTTTGATTCAGCTTATTGAAGAGCGTAATCCAAAAAGTATTGGGCTTAATTTTTCCAAGGATCACAACATAGCGGATGGATTGGACAAGACGGACTATGATGAATTTATGGCCAACCTTCCCAAAAAGTTTCATTCTCGGATTATATCGGCTGAACAGTTGGCGGTTAGATGGATAGAAACCAGAACCCCAAGGGAAATGGTCATCTATAACCAGTTGGTGGATATTACACACGATATTATAGCGGAAGCATTTTCCGAAAAAGTGATTACCCCAGGAATAACCACCACCACGGAGGTAGAGTGGTGGATGCGCCAAAAAGTGACCGATTTGGGGCTTGAAACTTGGTTTCATCCCACAGTGGATGTACAGCGCACTAGCGAGGAATTGGTAAGCCATTTGTATTCCTTTTCGGGGCGACCTGACGATTTGGTCATTCAGCCGGGGGATTTATTGCATTGCGATTTTGGTATTACCTATTTGCGCTTGAATACCGATTGCCAGGAACTGGCTTATGTACTTAAACCCAAGGAAACTGCAGCTCCTTCCTACTTGGTAAATGCACTCTATGATGGAAATCGAGTACAGGATTTTCTAACGGAAAACATGATCAAGGGTAGGACGGGCAACGAAATCTTGGCCAAAGCCTTAAGCGATGCCAAAGCAACAGGATTGCGCCCAGCTATTTATACCCATCCTCTTGGATCCTATGGACATTCTGCGGGGACAACTATTGGAATGTGGGACGCCCAAGGTGGGGTAATGAAGGATGACGGGGATAATTATCCTCTTAATCCAAACACGGTTTACGCCATAGAACTAAATACTACTGTAAACATCCCTGAATGGAAAAGGGATATTCGGGTGATGTTGGAAGAAGCAGGGTTTTATGGAGAGGATGGATTCAGGTATGTAAATGGTAGGCAAACCGAGTTGCTCCTAATTCCCCGAGTAAAGGAACATCAGGGGAATTAAGTTGCAAAATAGCCGATGGTGTAGGTCAATTGTTGGTTCTACTGGCATCGAAGCAATAAAATTGCTAATTTGTATAGCGTCAATCATAAAGAACTGCAAAATGGTAAAATCAAAAAAAGTTGTACTCGTAATTAGCCTGGTGTTTGCGCAAGTATCCTTAGGGCAGATAAAAAATGTTCAGGGCAGCGTTACCGATGGAAAAGAACTTCTAGAAAACGTCACCGTTAGTATCAAGGACACGGATATTGGTGTAAAAACAGATAGTCAGGGAAAATATCAGATTGAAGTGCAGGAAGGAGAAACCTTGACTTTCAGTTTTATGGGAATGAAAACGGTTGAGATTGTAGTGGAAGATGTAACCGAGTTCTTGAACGTTTCACTTAAAAGTTGGGTTGAGGAACTTGATGAGGTGGTGGTATCCAAACGAAGAAAAAAGTCGCAACAAGAACTTTTTCAGGAGTACGGTACAAATAAAGATTTAATAAAGACCTCTTTTGGCATATTGGACAAAGAGAGTTTGGGTCATTCCTTAAAAATTATTGATGGGGACGACCTTAGTCCTGCGGGTCAGGATTTTGTGGATGCCCTGGAATCTTGGATTCCGGCTTCGGTGGTTTTTAGACCGAGTGCATTCCGTATTGCAGCCCAAGGCTCCTTGACTCAATTACGAAAACAGGGGAGGCCGACGGATCTCACAGCTCCGGTTTTGTACCTACCACGGGCGCTGAGGCATCCCAAACCCCTTCCGGCACTATATGAAATAGATGGCGTTGTGACTACCGTTCCCCCTACTTTTTTGCATACTTCGGAAATAGAACGAATCGCCGTATTGGAATCCTTGGCAGGTCTTGCAAAATATGGTACTCTGGGGGGAGGGGGAGTGGTCATTATCAATACCAAAACGGGTAACTTCAGCCCCAACAGGACTCCCGAGAGAGAGCCTCTGAACCCAGCCTTACTTCGGGACAATTATTTTGAGGACAAGGATGTGGTGCTGGAATCCAGTCTGGAAACTCCTATTTATCTAGAGAAGATTGCGGAAGCCAAGAATCAAAAAGAGGCAAGGGACAGTTATGAAGACATGGAAAAAATGTATGCCAACTCTCCCTATTTTTATTTGGATTGCTTCACCTATTTTTCGGAGCGGATGGGGGATGACAAGTTTGCACTTCGGATGGTAGAGACATTGGAGGAGCGTTTTGGTACAGACCCTACTGTTCTAAAGGCCTTGGCCTATAAACTGGAAGCCCAGGGAATGCATCAAAAGGCGCATGAAATCTACATAAAGGTTTTTAAACTTCGACCTGGTTACGTGCAGTCTTATAAAAATTTGGCCTATAGTTTTAAGAGCATTGGCGAAGTGGAAAAAGCGGCTGCGTTATATGCTAGATATAACTACCTGATTGGAGAGGATATTTTGGGGGAATCCAAGGAATTTGAATCCGTCATGGACAAAGATTTCAGTAACCTGCTTGTACTCAACGGTTCAAAATTATCCAAGTTGGCTGGAAAGGGCATTGGCGACTCTGACGATTTTGATGGTACCCGATTGGTTTTTGAATGGAATGATGGGGAAGCGGAATTTGAAATTCAGTTTGTGGACCCTAACGGACAGTACTTTACCTGGGCCCATTCGCTGGATGCAGATCCAAATCGAATTACAAAGGAGAAACAAGTAGGCTTTTCCAGTGAGGAATACCTCATTTACAAACCGCTTAATGGAACTTGGAAGGTGAATATTAAATATTTGGGCAACAAACAACTTACCCCTGCGTATTTGAAAACTACTGTGTACCATAATTTCAATACGAAAAATCAAACCAAGGAAATCAAAGTTTTTAAGCTACGGGCAAGAGATGTAAATCAGCAATTGTTTGCGCTTAATTAAAAATCACGGACCCACTATGAAGACTAAACTGATTTGGACTTTCTTGTTATGCTTTGGAATGACCTTCGGCTTAATCGCTCAAGAAATTAAGAATGTGACTATCTGTTGGGATGTTTCGCATTCCATGCAGGACAGGGATTTGGAAAAGGAGTTTTACTTTTTGGATGCCTATTTCAAAACCGTTCAGAATGCAGCTGTCAGCCTATTGCCTTTTAGCAATGAAATAGTTTCCAAGAATCAATTCACGGTTAAGAACGCAGACTGGTCGGCGGTAAAAGATAAGCTCAAAACTTTCAAATATGATGGAGCGACTTCTTATGCCTCCTTGGGCGATTATGTGGGAAGCGGCGATGTCTTGTTATTTACAGATGGAAAGCAGAACCTGGATTCATCTTCACCCAGCTTTGAAGGCGAACTTTATATTGTCAATAGCAAAAAGGATTTTGATAGGGCCAGTCTTAATTTGCTATCTATTGTAAACAATGGTAATCTGATTAATCTAACCGAAAAGAAAGCCAATACGGATACAGATGGGGATGAGGTAAGTTACTCTGGAACCGTTTATGGTGGGGCCGCTGGTTTGGCTGCTGTGGATGTGTACATTAAAGAAGAACCTGCTAATAAGGTTAGCACGGATAACCAAGGTTCTTTTCAAATTAACGCACCAGAGGGAAGCACACTTGTCATAGCCTATAGGAATCGAATCACAGAACATGTTTTGGATGAGGTCAAAAACTTGGATTTTTCCGTAAGTGATGGAGAAATTCAACTTCAGGAAGTGGTTGTGACCGAGGAAGTTGGGAATGATGAACCGGAAGAAATCACCACCGCGTATGGGAAAGAAAACAAAGATAAAATTGGTTATGCGGTGCAATCTATCAAGGAAGATGCCATTCCTGATGCCGCCACCACTGCCAATACTGCAGTACAAGGAAAATTCTCAGGAGTTAGTTTGGGTCAAAATGAAGACCTGAGTCAAACTAAAATGCGACCCAGCAATTCCATTTTGGGCAACAATTATAGCTTGATCGTTATTGATGGAGTACCCATGGAACGCTCCAATTCTTTTACCGGAGAAATAGCTGGTACCGGTTTTATTGATCCACGTAATATTGCAGAGGTCACCGTATTAAAGGGACTGGCAGCCACTAATCGATACGGTAGTATGGGTGCCAATGGGGTACTCATGATCACTACAAAAACTGCCATTGTGGATGGCCCAAAGGGCCAGAAAAAAGACTTGGCCCGATTGACCAACAACGTTTACGACGGAAAGTTAAAGGTGAACAAAAAGAGCTTGGTAACGCCTTATCTTAAGGAATTGAAAAATGGAAAAAGTGTGCAGGAGGCCTATGATTTATACTTAAATCAAAGAGGAAAATATTGGGACACCCCTGAATATCTTGTGGACGTGGCTTCCTTCTTTTATAGTTCCGACAAGGGCTTGGGCAACCGTATACTGTCCAACACTTTGGAAAAACCAACGCCAGGTTATGAGGAATTAAGGGGAACCTATTTAAAATCCATGGAAATCGGGAACCATGAATTGGCCTTGGTGGCAGCCAACAAAATGATTACGGATTTCCCCAATAAGATTCAACCTTATCTGGATGTGGCCAAAGCGCAGGAAAAGTTGGGTAACCATCAAATGGCCTCCAACCTTTACAATGCTATTTTGGATGGAAGTGCCAATCCCAAGGTAAATTTTCTAGGCTTGGAAAAACTGGTGGGTGCAGATTTAAGGAATTTGGTCAATCAGGAACGAAAACACTTGGATATATCCAAGGTGTCCTCCTCATATCGAAACAATCTCACGTACAATGCCCGATTGGTTTTGGAATGGAACAATACCGATGCTGAATTTGTGGTTCAATTTGTAAACCCGCAAAAACGCTTTTTTAACTGGGAGCATACGGTGGCTGCGGATAGAAAACGGATCATGGATGAAATTCAACATGGTTTTGGCAGCGAACAATTTGAAATTGTGGGGCCTGAAACCGTGGGCGATTGGATTTTAAATGTCACCTACATGGGCAATAGAACTTCTGGCAATAAGATGCCAACCTTTTTAAAGTGCACGGTGCAATACAATTTTGGTAAGGCCAATCAGTACAGCGAGGAATTCCTGGTACGACTACAGGAAAATGGCGATGAGCAGCAATTGGCCAAATTCGCTGTCCAATAACTAGACCTGCAATACTCCCATGTTGAATTTTTTATCCGTGGGGCTGTGATTGGCGGCCTCAATTCCCATTGAAATCCATTTTCGGGTCTCCAAAGGATTTATAATGGCATCTGTCCACAACCTGGCCGCGGCATAGTAGGGTGATATTTGGTTGTCATAGCGTTTTTTAATGTTGTCGAACAATGCCTTTTCCTTTTTGGCATCCAAGGTTTCCCCATTTTTCTCCAAAGACGCCTTTTCTATCTGTAAAAGTACTTTGGCCGCAGAATTCCCACTCATTACCGCCAATTCTGCACTGGGCCATGCCACAATCAGTCTTGGGTCATAGGCCTTTCCACACATGGCATAATTTCCAGCTCCGTAGCTGTTACCAATGACCACGGTAAACTTGGGAACCACGGAATTACTAACAGCATTGACCATTTTTGCACCATCCTTGATGATGCCGCCATGTTCACTTTTACTCCCCACCATAAATCCGGTTACATCTTGTAAGAAGACCAACGGGATTTTCTTTTGGTTGCAATTGGCGATGAAGCGCGTAGCCTTATCAGCCGAATCGGAATAAATAACCCCACCAAATTGCATTTCGCCTTTTTTGGTCTTGACCACCTTCCGTTGGTTGGCCACAATTCCAACGGCCCAGCCATCTATTCGGGCATAACCGGTAAGCAAGGTTTTACCATAACCTTCCTTGTATTGCTCAAATTCTGAATTGTCCACCAAACGCTTGATGATTTCGAGCATATCGTATTGATCACTTCGGGATTTGGGAAGGATGCCATAAATGTCCTCTTCTTTTTCTGCAGGACTTTGAGCCTCAATTCGGTTATAGCCCGCTTTTTCGAACGAGCCTATCTTACCAACTATATTCCTGATTTTGTTCAAGGCATCCTTGTCATCCTTGGCTTTGTAATCCGTCACTCCACTGATTTCCGAATGGGTAGTGGCACCGCCTAAAGTCTCATTGTCTATACTTTCGCCAATAGCGGCCTTTACCAAATAACTTCCAGCAAGGAAAATACTTCCGGTTTTGTCCACGATCATGGCTTCGTCACTCATAATGGGCAAGTAGGCACCTCCAGCCACACAACTTCCCATGACGGCAGAGATTTGGGTAATTCCCATACTGCTCATGACCGCGTTGTTTCTAAAAATCCGTCCAAAATGTTCCTTATCGGGGAATATCTCATCTTGCATGGGCAAATACACCCCAGCACTATCCACCAAGTAAATGATAGGTAGTTTGTTTTCAATGGAAATCTCTTGGGCCCTGAGATTTTTCTTTCCTGTTATAGGGAACCAAGCTCCCGCTTTTACCGTGGCATCGTTGGCCACCACCACGCATTGCTTCCCTTGGATATACCCAATCTTGACCACCACACCTGCACTGGGGCATCCACCGTGCTCCTCGTACATGCCTTCTCCAGCAAACGCTCCAATTTCTAGCTGATCGGAATTTGCATCCAACAGATAATCAATGCGTTCCCGTGCTGTCATTTTTCCTTTAGCGTGGTGCTTTTCAATTCTTTTCTTGCCACCACCAAGCTTAGTTTGGGCCAATTTGTTACGGAGTTCGGAAAGTTTAAGCTTATTGTGATCTTCGTTTTTATTGAAGTTTATATCCATAATTTCAATATGATTTCATCGTCCCGCTAAAGATAAGGAGTTATAATCATTACTTTTGATCTCTATGGATTCAAAGATTAAGTGGGGCATTATTGGCCCAGGAAACATTGCCAGAAAATTTGCGTCGGATTTACTCTTGATTGAAGATGCTCAAATAAGTTCAGTAGCCTCAAGAAGTCTTGAAAAGGCGGAAAAATTTGCAACTGAATTTAATGCGGAACACGTCTTTGATAGTTACGAAGCACTGTTTACCTCCAAAACTGTGGACATTGTTTATATAGCCACACCCCATAACTTCCACAAAGATTTGTCCATTCAAGCCATGCGTCATGGCTTGGCTGTGCTCTGCGAAAAGCCAGCTGGAATCAATCGGGGAGAGGTTGAGGAAATGATAGAAGTGGCAAAGGAGAACCAGGTATATTTTATGGAAGGATTGTGGTCACGTTTTAACCCCTCCATCCAAAAGGTAAAACAACTGGTGGATGAAGGTAGTATTGGGGAACTGGGCTATCTGCATGCAGATTTTGCCTTTTATGGTTTGGATCGTGATGCTGATTCTCGGGTATTGAACCCAAACTTGGCATCCGGTTCTTTATTGGATATTGGAATTTATCCCATTTTTTTAGCCTATCTCCTTATGGGCAAACCTGATGAAATTCATGCTGTTTCCAATTTTCATCCAAATGGAACCGAAGTGCAGACTTCAATAATTTTTCAATATCCCAAAAGCCAAGCTGTGCTGTACAGTGGAATTAGCAGTAATTCTAAAATGGAGGCGGAGATATCGGGAAGTGAAGGAACCTTGTTTCTTCAGCCTAGGTGGCATGAGGCTTCTGCTTACACTATCGATAAAAAAGGAGTGCAGGAAACCGTAGAACTTCCTATCCAGGGCATTGGATTTGTTTATGAAATTGAGCATGTACATCATTGCCTGCGTAAGCAGTTATTGGAGAGTCCTTTATGGTCGCACCAGCACAGTTTGGACTTGGTGGAGCTTTTGGATACCATCAGACAAAAGGCGGGGATAAAGTTTCCTTTTGAAGCTTAAACTTGCCTCTGTCACTTTTGGTTCTTACATTTTTTACGATATTTGATTTTCTACTGAACTAATGATATGGGAATGAACAAAAATACGGTGCTGGCTTGGGCCACTTGGATTATGATCTTGGTAGGTTTGGGTATGATCGCACTTGGGGCTTTTAAATATGATGAGGTGGCGGGTTACGGATTTGCTTCCGTTGGCATAGGATTCTTTGCTATTGCATGGGTCTTTAACGCGCTCAAAGGCCGAGTTTAATTTCCTTTTTACATAATTCTAATAACAACCTAATGTCAGACGATAAGAAGGTCATTTTTTCAATGTCCGGGGTGACCAAGACTTTTAAAACGGCCAACACCCCAGTTTTAAAGAATATATATCTCAGTTTTTTTTACGGCGCCAAGATTGGAATCTTAGGACTTAACGGTTCGGGAAAATCCACCTTGCTGAAAATCATAGCTGGGGTTGACAAGAACTACCAAGGCGATGTGGTTTTCTCTCCGGGATATACGGTAGGGTACTTGGAACAAGAACCTCAATTGGATGAGGAGAAGACCGTTCTTGAAGTCGTGAAAGAGGGAGTGGCCGAGACGGTTGCCATATTGGACGAGTACAACAAGATCAACGATATGTTTGCATTACCTGAAGTCTACGAAGATGCGGACAAGATGCAAAAGTTGATGGACAAACAGGCTGCCCTCCAGGATAAAATTGATGCTTCCAACGCATGGGAACTGGACACCAAACTGGAAATAGCCATGGACGCATTGCGTACTCCTGAATCGGACAAAAAGATTGGGGTACTTTCTGGTGGGGAGCGCAGAAGGGTTGCTCTTTGCCGATTGTTGTTGCAAGAACCGGATGTATTGCTGCTGGATGAGCCTACCAACCACTTGGATGCGGAATCAGTACATTGGTTGGAACACCATTTGGCCCAATACAAGGGAACCGTTATAGCGGTGACCCACGATCGTTATTTCTTGGACAATGTTGCAGGCTGGATTTTGGAATTGGATAGGGGAGAAGGCATCCCATGGAAAGGAAATTATTCCGGTTGGTTGGATCAAAAGGCGAAGCGTCTGGCCCAAGAGAGCAAGCAGGCATCCAAACGTCAAAAAACCTTGGAGCGCGAGCTGGAGTGGGTGCGTCAGGGAGCTAAGGGAAGACAGACCAAACAAAAGGCCCGTCTGAAGAACTACGACAAGCTTTTGAGCCAAGATCAAAAACAACTGGAAGAAAAGTTGGAGATCTATATCCCCAATGGCCCCAGGTTGGGTACCAATGTAATTGAAGCCAAAGGGGTAAGCAAAGCTTACGGCGAGAAACTACTTTACGAAGATCTGAATTTCAATTTACCCCAGGCTGGAATTGTAGGTATCATTGGTCCTAATGGTGCTGGTAAGACCACCATTTTTAGAATGATCATGGGCGAAGAAAATCCAGATAAGGGTGAATTTTCTGTGGGTGATACGGCCAAACTGGCCTATGTGGATCAAAGCCATTCCAATATTGACCCCGACAAAACCATTTGGGAAAATTTCAGTGATGGACAAGAATTGGTGATGATGGGAGGGAAGCAAGTCAATTCCCGAGCCTATTTAAGCCGATTTAATTTTTCAGGGAGCGAACAGAACAAAAAAGTCAACATGCTTTCCGGTGGGGAACGCAACAGACTCCATTTGGCAATGACCCTCAAGGAAGAAGGAAATGTGTTGTTGCTGGATGAGCCCACCAACGATTTGGATGTTAACACATTAAGGGCTTTGGAAGAAGGATTGGAAAATTTTGCTGGCTGTGCAGTGATTATTTCCCACGATCGATGGTTCTTGGATAGAATTTGTACGCATATCCTTGCTTTTGAAGGAGATTCCCAAGTGTATTTCTTTGAAGGTTCCTTCTCTGATTACGAGGAGAACAAAAAGAAACGCTTGGGCGCGGATATCATGCCCAAGCGTATCAAATACAAAAAGTTGATTCGTTAGAATCAACCAACGGATTTACTGTTCTGATTCCAAGCTTTTAAGTGCCCGTTGCAGTAGACTTTTAGCATCTTCAATATAGGCTTTTTGATGGTGCTCCAGGCTATTGGGGTCGTTTTCCTTTTCAGGTGAGCTTTGTTTGAAGCCATTTCTGAATTGGATTAAATCTGAAATAGCCTTCTCCGCTCTGGTCAATTTATCATTGGCATGTTTATCAAAAACCTTGAGCATTTCCAGCTCCATGGAATTCTTGTCTACTTCGGAATCGGCATAAGCTTCATGCTCCAGGGTTGTATCGGCACTATCCTCAACCACTGTTTCGGGCACAACGCCAAGAGTGCATTCATCCAGAATGGTGATCAGTTCATTGATCAATCCCATCGATTTCTTGGAAAAAAAGCGTCCAGCATCCCAATCCACAGGTTCTATGGCCTTGTTTAGGGCTTCTATGGCATCCAATCGCTTATCTTCGGATTTAGCACAAGCGCATTCTGCCATAAAACTCTCGGATTTTTCCAAGGCGATCAAAGCCCTTTCGGCATAATACATTTGATGTTCAAAATTGGTTGCGCCCATGGCCTTTTTGGTATGGCTTAGTCCATAGGTGATTTTGGCATAGAAATTATCACACTGATTGGAAAAGGAAAAATGCGCCATTAAAAGGCACACTAGGGCAAACAAAGAAGAGTGTTTGTTAATCATGGTTAAGTACTGATTTGGGTTGGTACTCTAACCTTAACGAAATTTGGGCTTCAATATTTTATGCGATTAAAATTCATCATTAGGATACCAGTCCAATTGCACTACCTCAATATTTGGATTTCCGTTGTTGACAATGGTCTTAAACATTTTCACGTCGCTTACGTTGGGTCTACCCCTGTAGTGATATGGATAGATCTCTTTAGGCTGAAACTCTAAAACAGCATCTGCAGCGCTGTAAACGTTCATGGTGTACGGCAGGTTCATACATACAAAGGCCTTATCAATATTTTTTAAAGCCCTCATTTCAGGGATATCTTCGGTATCCCCAGAAAAATAGAGCCGTTGCCCTTCCATATCAAGCACATAGCCATTGCCTCTCCCTTTGGTATGAAATTTAAGGGCTTCTTGGCGAAGATTATACATGGGTATTGCCTCTATCGTAATTCCGTACCGTTCTTTAGAATCCCCATTGTGCAATACATCGATTTGGGGGGTAAATTCTTGGGGCATCTTATCAGCTACTGCTTGCGGTACCATAATCTTGGCTTTGTGCGTATCCAGTTCTTGTATGGTCTCCAAACTAAAATGGTCTCCATGAATATCTGTGATGAGAATGAGATCGGGGAGTTCTTGGCCCTCAAAGGCCTTTTTGCCACCCACTGGATCAATATAGATGGTGATTTCGTTCCATTCCAAGACGGCCGTTGCATGCTCAATAGGGATTATTTTGACGTCTTCCGTTTTCGGTTTTTCCACAATCATGACGGCTTGCCCCATGGATTTGGGGCCTGCCCCACATAAAAAAAGGAAAAAAGATAGGATTGTTAATAATTTTTTCATGAGACAAAATTTTAGAAAGCCCTTTAAAATTAGTACATCCAGACTATATGTCCATATTTTTTTAACATAGTTTACATGCAAATGATCCAAATCAAAAACTATAGCGTATATAACTCAGAACACAATTGATCAAATCACTTAATAGCAAGAATCAATTAATTTAAAAGTTATGACTGAAACAAAAAGTAACAACGGATTAAAGGTAATCGCAGGTTTGTTGGCTGTGGTTCTTTTGGGGACCATTATCTATACGGTTAGCCTTTACCAGGATAAGAAAAAAACCACTACTGCTCTTACGCAGGAGAAGGAATTGGTTGTAGAGGATTTGAACAACCTAAAATCTGAGTACGACAAAGCAATTTTGGAGAGCAACGCTACCAATGAGGAATTGGTTGCCGCTCGTGACAACATTGCTAAATACATTGATTCTGTACAAGGAATGAAAGCTGATATCGCTTCTCTTTCAAGATACAGAAGACAAGTAAGTGTACTTAAGGCTGAAAGAGAAAAATTATTGAAGCAAGTAGATTCTTTGACTACTTCCAACACCTTGTTGGCTATGCAAAGGGACAGCACTTTTGTAGAGTTGGAAAAGCAAACCGTATTTAACGATTCTTTGGTTGTACAGAACACTCAATTGGCCGATGCCGTTGAAAGAGGATCTGCACTAAGCCTTTCTACTTTTACTGTTGATGCCGTAAGGGAAAGAAACAGCGGTAAATTGGTTTCTACTTCTAGAGCAAAGGCTACTGACAAGTTTAAAGTTTGTTTTACCGTTGCTGACAACGTAATTGCTGAAGCCGGTGACCGTGAGTTCTTTATTGAAGTGTTGGATCCCCAAGGAAATGTATTGGGAGACAGCTTCTCCAAATCTAGCGAAGAAGGTGCTTCCATTACCTATAGCAAAGGAACCAACTTTTACTATGAGAACAGCTCTTTGGATGTATGTGATTACATCAATAAGCCTGCTTCCGATTTCCAAAAAGGAAACTACATGGTAAATGTTTATGACGGTGGATTGAAGTTATTGGGAACTTCCAAATTCGCTCTAAAATAGTATACACTATCCACATTTTACAAAAAAGCCCGATCTGTAATGGATCGGGCTTTTTTATTTGAGGGGTATTTAAATTACTTTAAACTACCCACCATGTCTTCAGGTTTTACCCAAGCATCGTATTCTTCAGGGGTAACGTATCCCAAATTAATGGCTTCCTCCCTTAAAGTAGTGCCATTTTTATGAGCTGTATTGGCAATTTCTGCTGCCTTATAATATCCAATTTTGGTATTCAAGGCCGTCACCAACATCAATGAGTTGTTCAGCAAAGTTTTAATGACTTCATGATTCGGCTCAATTCCAACTGCGCAGTTCACGTCAAAACTTACACAACCATCTCCGATGAGTTGGGCTGATTGCAAAATGTTTGCTGCCATCATGGGCTTAAAGACGTTTAGTTCATAATGGCCTTGCGTACCACCTACGGACACAGCAACATCATTACCCATTACTTGGGCGCAAACCATAGTCAGTGCCTCGCATTGGGTAGGGTTAACCTTTCCGGGCATAATGGAGCTTCCGGGTTCGTTCGCGGGAATAATAATTTCTCCAATACCGGATCTAGGTCCCGAAGCCATCATACGGATATCGTTGGCAATTTTGTTCAGGGAAACGGCCAACTGTTTTAAAGCACCATGGCTCTCAACGATTGCATCGTGCGCAGCTAGGGCCTCAAATTTATTCTCAGCCGTTTTGAAAGGTTGTCCGGTAAATTCTGCAATGTATTTGGCTACCAAAACATCATACCCCTTGGGCGTATTCAATCCAGTTCCAACAGCGGTTCCTCCCAGAGCAAGCTCACTCAAATGTTCCAGTGTATTCTTCAAAGCTTTCAGACCATGGTTCAATTGTGAAACATAACCGGAAAATTCCTGACCCAAGGTTAGGGGAGTGGCGTCCATCAAGTGTGTACGTCCAATTTTGACCACATCCTTGAACTCCTTGGATTTTTTATCCAAAGTATTCCTTAATTGTTCAACTCCAGGGATGGTTACCTCAACAATTTTTTTGTATGCGGCAATATGCATTCCCGTAGGAAAGGTATCGTTGGAAGATTGACTTTTGTTGACATCATCATTGGGCTGAATGGTTTTTTCTCCTTCACCAATTTTCTTACCAGCAATCTCATGTGCCCGGTTGGCAATCACCTCGTTCACATTCATGTTGCTTTGGGTTCCAGAACCGGTCTGCCAAATGACCAAGGGGAATTGTCCATCGTGCTGCCCTGCGAGGATTTCATCACAAACTTGACCAATCAAATCCCTTTTGGATTCAGCGAGAACTCCCAGTTCATGATTGGCATAGGCAGCGGCTTTTTTCAAATAGGCAAAACCGTATACCACCTCCAAGGGCATAGAGGCAGGGGCACCAATTTTAAAATTATTACGGGAACGTTCCGTTTGGGCTCCCCAATATTTGTCAGATGGGACCTTGACTTCGCCCATCGTATCTTTTTCAATTCTGAAACTCATTTTTGCTTTTTTAAGGATATGCAAATTTAGGGGTTCAGTCATTTATTTTACATGACATATGTCCAAATCAACATTTTTTGAATACAGATTTGTTTTTTTTGATGAAATGAAGGTATCTTTGCCAAACAAAAGCAAACCACATGTTCGAATTTGACCAATATTTAGGATTTCTAGCATTTTTAACCATCTTGACCATAGGTTTTTGGTTGATGATTTTCTTATTGACTTTTGTAGTACCTTACTGGTTGTTCGGCAACCTTAAGGAAATGTACCAGGAAAGACGTGAGGCCAAACGCGCCAAACGAAACGAATAGATAAAAAAAAGCCCCCGAAATTTTCGGGGGCTTTTTTTATGTTTTGGATTTCTTTTTATCCTTCTTCTTCTTTTTCTTCTTTTTGGCCTTGAACTTATTTTTCTGCAGTTCTATATAGGCCAAGTATTTGTCTTCCGGGAGGCCCGCCTTCATCTCCGAATCTTGGCGTTCCTTTATTTTTTCCACTTCTTCCCGCATTTTTTCAGGCTCCAGCTCCAAGATTTGAAGTTCAATACGCTGTTGGACGGATTTGACCAGCGTGGTTCTTACCACAGCAACTTCAAAAGGATCCAATCCAAGTTCTTCGGTAATCTTTGGCATTTCAAGGTCCACAATTTCTTCTGCGGTAAGCGGATCGGCCTTTTTGGGTGGATCTGCCGCCTGGGGGATAGTACTGCGTTGTCTACCATATCTGCTACCGTAGCCATAGCCATAAGGACTCCCGTAGCCATACTGCGCTACCAAATCATTCACACAGAACAAGCCCAATAGCGTGGCCAATATATATAAGGTTCGTGTTTTTTTCATAATCAAAAACAGAATTGTTTATCGTTGTTTTTCAATGGATTACCCTAGCCCAACAAGATACTAATTTTATCTGCAGGTCTTCCTATGACCGCCTTATTATCTTTTACAATAATAGGTCGCTCAATCAATTTTGGATATTGTACCATAGCATCAATAATTTCAGAATCCGTGAGACTTTTACCCTTGAATTGTTCTTTCCACACAGCTTCATTTTTACGAACCAATGCCTCTGGTGAAATGCCCAAATAACCAATTAGGGTTTCCAACTCTTCTCTCGAGGGAATTTCTTCCAAATACCGTACCACTTCAAAAGATTCGCCGCTGTTTTCCAAAAACTCAAGTCCTTCGCGCGACTTTCTGCATCTAGGGTTGTGATATATTTTTATCATCTTTTTTTCAATTAACAATTAACAATGTACAATTATCAATATAGTTTTAAGTTCCAAACACCAAACACCAAACACCAAACACCAAACACCAAACACCAAGCACCAAACACCAAACACCAAACACTACTCCTCTTTCTGCCCCATCATCATTAAAAAGGCCTTCAAAAAAGGATTGATTTCCCCGTCCATCACCGCATCCACATTACCTGTTTCCTCAGAGGTACGTACATCCTTGACTAATTTATAGGGGTGCATCACGTAATTTCGGATTTGTGATCCCCATTCAATCTTCATTTTGGATGATTCAATCTCTGCTCGGGCTTCCTGTTTTTTGCGAAGCTCAATTTCGTACAATTGGGATTTCAACATTTTCATGGCCGTAGCCCGGTTATCGTGCTGTGATCTGGAGTCTGAACATGAAATTTGAATTCCAGTAGGCTTGTGCACCAGTTGAACCTTGGTTTCCACCTTGTTCACATTTTGTCCGCCAGCGCCACTAGATCGTGCCGTTGTTATTTCAATATCCGCTGGGTTTACCTCAATTTCAATCGTGTCATCCACAAGAGGGTACACATACACAGATGCAAAGGAAGTATGTCTTTTGGCATTGCTATCGAATGGGGATATACGTACCAAGCGATGCACCCCATTTTCCCCTTTCAACCAGCCGAATGCAAACTCACCTTCAATTTGGAGGGTCACTGTTTTGATTCCGGCCACATCCCCTTCCTGATAGTTGAGTTCTTTGACCTTGTATCCATTTTTCTCACTCCACATCAAGTACATGCGCATCAGCATGGATGCCCAATCGCAACTTTCCGTACCGCCCGCTCCAGCAGTAATCTGAAGTACCGCTGTAAGCTCATCTCCCTCCTCGGAAAGCATGTTCTTGAACTCCAGGTTTTCTATGGATAACAGGGCTTGGTCATATTGAGAGTTGACCTCCTCTTCTTCAACTTCCCCAGCTTGGAGAAACTCCATCAAAACTTCCAAATCACCCACCAAAGATGTGGCGAAATTGTAATCTTCCACCCATTTTTTCTTGGATTTCAAGGCTTGCATTTGTTGCTGTGCTTCTTGCGGGTTGTCCCAGAATCCGGGAGCTGCAGTTTTCTCCTCTTCGTTTTCTATTTCGATGAGTTTGGCATCAATGTCAAAGATACCTCCTTAACGCGCCAAGGCGTTCAATAAGATCTTTTTGCTGATCTGTGGTAATCATAGAATTTATTTCAGGCAAAAATAAGGTTTCAATGCAGTCAGACAACGAAATTTATATAATTTTAGCTAGAACTAATTCGAATATGAAAAAATACATTCCTGCTCTCCTCGCGATTGCCGTTTACTCCCAATTTTCAGTTGCCCAAAATTTTGAAAAAGCCAAGGATTACCAAAAGTTCAATGGGTATTTCAATTTTTATTACGATGATGCTTCCGACAAAATTTTTCTTCAAGTGGATGATCTGGAAAAGGAATTTCTTTATGTGTATTCCCTGAGTAGCGGAATTGGAAGTAACGATATAGGTCTGGACAGGGGACAATTGGGAAATGAGCAGGTAGTTTATTTCAAAAAAACGGGAAACAAGCTGTTGCTGATTCAACCCAATTTGACTTTTAGGGCGATTACCGAGAATGAACTGGAGCGCAAATCCGTGGTACAGGCTTTTGCAAAATCTGTGCTGCATGGATTTAAAATAGAGGAAGAATCAAAAGGGAGTTATTTAATAGACATGACCGACTTTTTGATGCGTGATGCCCATGGGGTTTCTGCAAGATTGAAAAACACCAAACAAGGTTCATATAGCTTGGATAAATCCAAAAGTGCCTTGGCTTTTGAGCGTACAAAGGCCTTCCCAAAAAATGTGGAATTTGATGTTACCCTTACGTTTAAGGGAAATGCACAAGGGGACTGGATACGATCTGTAACTCCAGATCCTTCGTTGGTCACAGTTGCACAACACCATTCCTTAATTGAATTACCGGATGACAATTATGAAAAAAGAGAGTTCGATCCTCGTTCAGGGTCTAACCTGTTCTCGTATTATGATTATTCAACGCCCGTGCAAGAACCTATTCTAAAAAGGTATATATCAAGACACCGCTTAAAGAAGAAAAACCCCAATGAGGAGGTGAGCGAAGCTGTTGAACCTATCGTATATTACCTTGACAATGGAACCCCGGAACCTGTTCGCTCTGCGCTTTTGGATGGTGGTCGATGGTGGAACCAAGCCTTTGAGGCCATAGGATACAAAGATGCCTTTCAGCTTAAAATTTTACCGGATGATGCGGATCCAATGGATGTAAGATACAATGTGATACAATGGGTGCACCGGTCCACAAGGGGCTGGAGTTATGGTATGAGTGTGAAGGATCCCAGAACAGGAGAGATTATTAAAGGGCATGTTAGCTTGGGCAGTTTACGTATTCGCCAAGACTTTTTAATAGCCCAAGCATTAATGAACAAACCCTTTGCAGAACGGGACGATAACTATCAGCCCATGTTGGAAATGGCACTTGCCAGGATTCGTCAGTTATCTGCACATGAAATTGGACATACCTTGGGATTTGCCCATAATTTTGCTGCCAGTACCAATAACAGGGCTTCAGTAATGGACTATCCCCATCCACAATTTGAGTTGAAGGATGGAACTATCGACTTCTCAAATGCCTACGATACTGGCATAGGGGATTGGGACAAGGTAACGGTTGCCTACTCCTATACTGATTTCCCAGGTGGTACGGATGAACGCGCAGGACTTAATGCCATTTTGAAAAAAGCCCAAGATGATGGACTTCGGTATATATCCGATCAAGATGCCCGACCTAGGGGTGGATCGCATGCTCTTGGACATCTTTGGGACAATGGCAAAAATGCCGCCCAAGAATTGGAAAGGGTAATGGAAATAAGAAAAACCGCAATCTCCAATTTTTCCATGGATAACATTCGGACGGGGGAACCCAATTCAGTTTTGGAGGACGTCTTTGCTCCCTTATATTTCTTCCATAGATATCAAACCGAAGCTGTTTCCAAGCTGATTGGCGGTTTGGATTATAATTATGCCACCAAGGGAGATGGACAACACACCGTGCGCACTATTAGCGCTGCCAGACAAGAGAATGCGTTGGAAACCATCCTTTCTACCTTGAATGCTGCAAACATAGCTTTACCTAAGGACAAACTGGCACTGTTCCCTCCGAGAGCCATTGGGTATGGAAAAACAAGGGAGTCCTTTAAGGGTAGAAGCGGAGTGGCTTTTGATGCGCTATCCGCAGCCGAAACTGCCGCAGATATGACTTTGGGATTGGTATTGCATCCTGAAAGGGCTTCGCGCCTCATCCAACAAAAAAGTCTTGATAAAGACCAATTAGGCTTGAATGCTGTTTTGGAAAATACCATTCAAAAAACCTTTGATGAATCACATCGTGATCCCTATCTGCAGGAAGTACAACAAACAATCAACTTTAGGGTATTATATCATATCATGAATTTGGCCGCCAACAAAGAGGTGCATCCGCAAGTAAATGCCATTGCCAATGAAACGCTAAGAAGTTTGAGGTCTTCTTTGTTAAGTAAAGGGAAAGGCACGATTGCAGCAGAGACAGTGAGACGTATTGATGCCTTTATGAATGCCCCAGCCAAGTTCAAACTGATTGCAGTGCCCAAAATTCCGGATGGTTCTCCTATTGGGATGGATTGTTTCCATTAGAGTTTGTCAAATTCCAATCATCTAACAATCCAATAATCCAAAACAGCAAATGGAAATTAACCTTATAAGCGATACAGTCACTCGCCCAACCCCAGGGATGTTGGAGGCCATGATGACCGCCAAAGTAGGGGATGATGTGTTTAAAAATGACCCCACCGTGAACGCTTTGGAAGAAAAAGTTGCTGAATACTTTGGTAAGGAAGCTTCCCTGTTTTTCCCCAGTGGCTCCATGGCCAATCAAACAGCCATTAAATTGCATACGCAGCCTGGAGAACAGCTTATTTGTGATAAGTACGCCCATGTGTTTAATTATGAAGGAGGAGGGGCAAGTTTTAATAGTGGGGTGTCCTGCAGATTAGTAGATGGAAATCGCGGAATGATGACCGCTGTTCAGGTTGAGGAGTCCATAAATCCACCCGACTTTTATCACAGTCCCTTGTCTACCTTGGTTTGTATAGAAAATACGACGAACAAAGGAGGTGGAGCGTGCTGGAATTTTGAAGAATTAAAGAAAATACGGCAGGTTTGCGATCAAAACCAGTTGCATTATCATTTGGATGGTGCCCGACTTTGGAATGCACTAGTAGCCAAAAACGAGAATCCCAAAGACTACGGCGACCTCTTCGAGACCATAAGCGTGTGTTTTAGTAAGGGGTTGGGATGCCCAGTGGGCTCGGTCTTGGTTGGCTCAAGGGAGGCCATGGACAAAGCGCTTCGGGTGCGTAAAATTCTTGGAGGTGGAATGCGGCAATCGGGATTTTTGGCGGCAGCCGCCATTTATGCCATGGATCACCATATTGATCGTTTGTCCGAGGATCATGCAAAGGCCAAGGAAATTGGGAATGTGCTCCAAAGATTGGATTTTGTCCAAAAGGTAGAACCCATTGAAACCAACATCATTATTTTTGAATTGAATGAATCCAAAATGACCTCTGATGCCTTTTTGGGAAAACTGACCGAAAACCAGATTTCCATCATAGGAATGGGGCAAGGGAAATTGCGGATAGTCACACATCTGGATTACACCCAGACAATGCACGATCATTTTATAAAAATCCTCAAAACTATAGGTTGATTGCCTATTTAAAAAGGGAATCCATTCCAGGTATATTGGGCATACCCTCTTTGGCCACAGCGGCCAATTCCGTCTCATTGACCTTGGTGGCCTGTTCTATGGCTTTATTCAGTGTTAGCACCAAATAATCTTCCAATTGCTCTTTGTCTTCAAGTAGACTATCATCAATGGCAATTGATTTTAGTTCCCTATTGGCGGTAATAGTGATTTTTAGTAACCCGTCTGAGGATTCCTCATCAATCAACACGGTATTCAAACGTTCCTTGGTTTGCTTAACCTTTTCTTGGGTCTCCTTGAGTTTACCCATCATTCCCATAAAATCTCCAAACATGATATAGTATAGTGTAAATTCAGGTCAAAAGTAATAATTTGGGCAAAATCTGTCGCGATGAAACTATCACTTTATACCTACTTAGGTTGTTTGATATGCCTTATTTTTGCAGCCGCTTGTAAAAATAAAACAGAAGACCGCATGAGCATTACTCCGCCAATAGCCAAAAAACACCCCAAGAAGCTTGAAAAACACGGGGACCTTAGAATTGATGATTACTATTGGATGAACGATAGGGAAGATCAGAAGGTTTTGGATTACCTCAATGCTGAGAATGCCTACTATGCAGAAATGAGCAAGCATACCAAGGATTTTCAAGAGGAACTTTTCCAAGAGATGAAATCCCGCATCAAGGAGGATGACAATTCGGTTCCCTATAAATACAATGGCTACTGGTACATAACCCGTTATGAAAAGGGAGGGGAATATCCCATGTATTTTAGAAAGAAAGAGGAAATGGAAGCCCCAGATGAGCTCTTGTTCAATTGCAACGAAATGGCCAAAGAACACGAATTCTTCAATTTGAGAGGAATTTCCGTGAGTCCTGATAATGCCTTGGCTTCATTTGCCACAGATACCGTATCGCGAAGACAGTACACTATCCAAATCAAGGATTTGGAATCTGGACAAATTTTTGATGACAAGATTGAAAACACAACAGGAAGTTCTGTTTGGGCCAATGATGGAAAAACCTTGTTTTATACCAAAAAGGACCCAGTAACCCTTCGCGCCGACAAGATTTATAGACATACATTAGGTACTTCGGAAGCAGAAGATGTATTGGTTCACCATGAAAAGGATTCCACCTATAACACTTTTGTGTATAAAACCAAATCGAAGAAATACCTGGTCATAGGGTCGGTAAGTACGCTGACATCGGAGTATCAAATTTTGGATGCCAATGACCCAGCAGGGGAATTCGCCATATTTTCCCCTAGGGAACGGGGAGTGGAATATAGCATTTCGCACTACAACGGCAACTTTTTTATCCTGACCAATAAGGATGGGGCCACGAATTTTAAACTGATGAAGACCACGGATGCCAAAACTTCTTCAGAATACTGGGAGGAGTTTATTCCGCACAGGGAAGAGGTCTTGTTGGAAGATGTGGAGATATTCAAAGATTATTATGTGCTTTCGGAAAGGGAAAATGGTCTTAACCAGTTAAAGATTAACCGATGGGATGGTTCAGCATCTTACTATTTGCCCTTTGATAGCGAGACTTATGTGGCGGGAGCTTCCATCAATGTGGAATTTGATTCCAAGATGTTCCGATACTATTACAATGAAATGGGGGCACCCTATGCCATTATCGATTTTGATATGGAGACCCAATCCAAAACAGTTTTAAAGGAACAAGAGGTGTTGGGCGGAAAGTTTGACAAGGCCAACTATAGAACCAAACGGGTTTGGGCCACAGCAAGGGATGGAGTACAAATCCCAATTTCCATGGTCTATCACAAAGATGCCAAATTTGACGGCAGCAGTCCACTGTTGCAATATGCCTATGGTTCCTACGGAAGTACTATAGATCCCTATTTTTCCTCTATTCGCTTGAGTTTATTGGACCGCGGGGTTGTGTATGCCATTGCCCACGTAAGGGGAGGCGAGTATCTGGGCCGAGGATGGTATGATAATGGAAAATTACTCCACAAGAAGAACACCTTTACCGACTTTGTGGATTGTTCCAAATACCTGATAGCAGAAAACTACACCAGCCCTGAACATTTATATGCAAGTGGTGGTTCTGCTGGTGGACTTTTGATGGGAGCCGTTATCAATATGGCGCCGGAGTTGTATAATGGCGTTATCGCTGCGGTACCCTTCGTAGATGTGGTAACTACCATGCTGGACGATTCCATTCCATTGACCACTGGCGAATATGATGAATGGGGCAATCCCAATGAAAAGGAATACTATGATTATATGAAATCCTATTCTCCCTATGACAACGTTGAAGCCAAGAAGTATCCCAACCTCTATGTTTCTACAGGATTGCATGATTCCCAGGTGCAATACTGGGAACCGGCCAAATGGGTGGCCAAATTACGGGAGTTGAAGACCGATGACAATCTTTTATTCTTGGATACCAATATGGATGCAGGTCATGGTGGTGCTTCGGGCAGGTTTGAATCCTTAAAAGAAACTGCCAAGGAATATGCTTTTATCCTGGATTTGGAGGGAAAAATGGAATAGCCTAAATACCTTTACAGCAATTTGACAAAAGTGGTTTTGGATGATGGAATCCATCGTTGATTGCGTAATTTAGAGGCTACTTAATTGTAGCATATCTAAAACCAAAACCTCAAAATGAAAAACAATTTCATGGCGGTCTTGTGTCTTCTCGCAACCTGGACCGCACTCTCGCAATCTCCCAACGATTGGGAAAATCCGTTAGTGACCAGTATTAACAAGCTTCCTGCTCGCGCTACCTCCGTTTCGTTTCCCGATGAAGCCATGGCTCTCAAGGGAGACCGTAAGGCTAGTCCCCGTTATCAGAGCCTTAACGGTACTTGGAAGTTCAATTTTGCCCCGACAGTGGAGCAAGGACAGGTTCATCAAGACTTTTATAAAACAACATTTGATGTATCCACTTGGAGTGGTATTCCTGTTCCGGCCAATTGGGAACTTCATGGCTATGGAAGGGCCATTTACACCAATGTGACCTATCCTTTTGTGCCCGTGGATCCACCCTATGTCCCAAAAGATGATAGTCCTGTCGGATTCTATCGAACCAATTTTACAATTCCAGCCAATTGGGATAATAACAAAGTAGTTATCCATTTTGGAGGTGTCACTTCTGCATTTTATCTGTGGATCAATGGAAAAAAAGTAGGCTATAGCCAGGGGAGTCGATTGCCAGCGGAATTTGACATCACTGATTACTTGCAAGAAGGGGAGAACGTTCTGGCAGCCCAAGTTTTTAGATGGAGTGATGGCTCATATTTGGAAGACCAAGATCATTGGCGTTTGAGCGGCATTCATAGGGACGTTTATCTGGAAGCTTTACCCAAAACGCATATCTACGATTTCTTTGTACGCGCCTCATTGGATGATGCTTTTGAAGATGGCAAACTCAGCGTTCGGCCCAAGCTTCAATTGGAAGAGGGGGTAGATGTTTCCAATTGGGAACTATCCATGCAGCTGTTTGATGGAAACTCCAATCCAGTATTTGACAAAGCGGTTGCAAGATCCGTTTCGGAGCTCTTAAGGGAACAATATCCGCAAAGGGCCACAATCGATTTTGCATTTCTGGAAGCTGAAGTCAGTAACCCTAAAAAATGGTCGGCAGAACATCCAAATTTATACACCTTGGTCCTGTATTTAAAAGATGCTACGGGAGCCATTGTAGAAACAAGGAGCAGCAAGGTTGGGTTTAGGTCTATTGAAATCAGGGATGGGGAGTTTTTCGTGAATGGCCAGCCTGTTCTCTTATATGGAGTTAACAGGCATGACCATAGCCAGCATACCGGTAAAGTGGTATCCGAAGAGATAATGAGAAAAGATGCGCTGCTCATGAAGCAGTTCAACTTTAATGCTGTGAGAACTTCGCACTATCCCAATAACCCATTTTGGTATGAACTATGTGACGAATATGGATTGTATGTTATAGATGAAACCAACCTTGAAACCCACGGTATAACAGGAATCTTGACTAACAACCCGGATTGGGCACATGCCCATGTAGATCGGGCAAAACGGATGGTGGAAAGGGATAAAAACCACCCTTCCATCATTTTTTGGTCTTTGGGAAATGAGAGCGGAATGGGGCCAAATCATGCTGCTATGTCGGGTTGGATAAAGGATTACGACCCTACCCGATTTATTCACTATGAGGGAGCCCAGTACCGAAGTTGGGACAGCGGGTTGACCGATCCACCTTATGTGGATATCCGTAGTAGAATGTATAATTCCATAGAGTACATGGTGAATCTTGCCAATGCCCCAAAAGACCCTCGTGCGGTAATTTATTGTGAGTATGCGCATGCTATGGGAAATTCTTTGGGGAATTTTACCAAATTTTGGGATGCCATCAAGGCCAATAAGAGGTTTATTGGTGCTTTTATCTGGGATTGGACAGATGGTGCACTCATCAAAAAATTGGATAATGGCAAAGAGATGTGGGCCTACGGAGGCGACTACGGAGAAACCATTCACAGTGGAAATTTCAACAACAATGGGGTTATTAGCCCCGACCAAACCCCCAAACCGGCTACTTGGGAAGCCAAAAAGGTGCAACAACCTGTTGAAATCACCTCGGATGATCTGATGAATGGAATATTCAAACTCAAAAACAGACATCATTTTACTTCATTATCCCAATATGATGGCTTCTGGAAATTGGAAGCGGATGGGCAAACAGTGCAAGAAGGCACATTTGAGGTGCCTGATGTAGGAGCCCAGGCGACAGGAACGATTCAAATCAATTACAAACAACCCAAGGTGAAACCAGGAGTTGGCTACTATATTACCTTGAGTCTTAGATTGAACAGGGATTACAATTGGGTAAAGGCAGGTCATGAAACCTCCTGGCAACAGTTTGAATTGCCATTTTTTGAAGTGGCTCCCGAGCAAAAGCTAAAAGATAGTAGGGAGTTGTCTGCAGAAGAAACAGACAATGCTATTACTGTCATTACCAAAACTGGTAAAGTTCAGTTTGACAAAAAAACCGGTGCACTCACTTCTATAGATTTACAGGGAACAGAATTGTTAAAAGGAGCGATACAGCCCAACTTCTGGAGACCTCCAACTGACAATGATGTTGGATCTAACATGCTGGAGCGGCAAAAGTATTGGAAAAATGCAGCCAAGGACAGAACATTAACTTCTTTTGAAGTTGTCTACCAGGGCCCCAAAAGTATGATTTTGCAGGCGACTTATGATCTGCCAAAGGTATCTTCCGAAGATGGTGGACAACATCCAACTTTAGTAGTCAGATATTCAGTATTTGGCGATGGTGAAATTGCTGTGGAAAGCTCGTTTACCCCAGTAGTTGACCTTCCTAACCTACCTCGATTTGGTTTACAATTGACCTTGCATGACGATTTTGATGCTATGGAGTGGCTCGGGAAGGGCCCTCACGAAAATTATGTGGATAGAGCTACCTCTTCCGCTTATGGTCTGTATAGCAAATCGGTTAAAAATGACTTTTTTCATTATGTACGGCCACAGGAAAGCAATAATTATACTGGGGTGGATTGGGCAAGACTTGCTGATAAATCCGGCAAGGGGCTTGAAATTTTGGGCAGTGTTCCTTTAAGTGTCAGTGCATGGCCATATACGATGGAGGATCTTTCGGACCCCAAGGGACATATTGTGGAATTGCCGGAAAGGGATATCATAACCCTTAATGTGGATTACCGACAAATGGGCGTGGGAGGAGATGACAGCTGGACCATCAATGCTAGGCCACATGAAGAGTTTCGTCTGCCTTCCAAAGAATACAATTATGGTTTTGTGATTCGACCCATATTATCAAAATCCAAAAGGATTGACCATAGTATGCCGCCAATCAAGGAATCCAAGGAAAAGTTGGATAAGGCGTTGCCATTGGACTAATTTGGGGAAATCAGGTGTATGGGGGTAATTCTTGGGTAAAAAGCCGCTTAAAATAAAAAATACTATTTTTGTCCCGGATTAATTGTTGGCATGTTCGGCAATTGCCCCTTACCTAAACCCAGTTATGAAAAAACAGATAAGTGCGTGTAGCAGTATTCTTGATTTAATTGGAAATACCCCTCTTGTTAAGCTAAACAAAATCGCAGAACCCCTTACCGGTAATTTCTATGCTAAGGTAGAGGCCTTTAATCCAGGCCATTCCTCCAAGGATAGAATTGCAGCCTATATTATTGAGGAGGCGGAGCGCAAGGGTATTTTGAAACCTGGAAGCACCATTATTGAAACTACCTCTGGTAATACAGGGTTTAGTTTGGCCATGGTGAGCATTGTTAAAGGTTATAAATGTGTATTGGCGGTAAGTTCCAAATCATCGCCTGATAAGATAGACATGTTGAGGTCCATGGGAGCTAAGGTATATGTATGCCCGGCTCACGTTAGTGCGGATGATCCACGATCATATTATGAGGTGGCCAAAAGATTGCACAGCGAGACCAAGAATTCCATTTATATCAACCAATATTTCAACGAACTTAACATAGAGGCCCATTACAATACCACCGGTCCTGAAATTTGGAACCAGACCAACGGTACAATCACCCATTTGGTAGCCTGTAGTGGAACAGGAGGTACTATTTCCGGAATTGCCAGGTATTTAAAAGAGCAAAACCCTGAGGTAAAGGTATTGGGAGTAGACGCTTATGGTTCGGTATTGAAAAAATTTCACGAAACCGGGGAATTTGACCATAATGAGGTATACCCATATCGCATAGAAGGATTGGGTAAAAATTTGATTCCTGCTGCTACGGACTTCAATTGCATTGACCGATATATTAAGGTAACTGATGGTGAAAGTGCCCATATGGCCCGTAAAATTGCCCACTCAGAAGGGATGTTTGTGGGCTATACCAGTGGAGCGGCCATGCAGGCCTTGTATCAGTTGAACACTGAAGGTGAATTTTCAGAGGATAGCAATGTAGTGGTCATATTCCCAGACCATGGTTCAAGGTATATGAGTAAGGTGTACAGTAATGAATGGATGGAAAACCAAGGGTTCTTCGACATCCAGAACGCTGAATCACCTGAAAAAGTGGAGTATATCAAGTAATACGAGAGACTTTTAAAAATATGGAACGGCAATGGTTTTCATTGCCGTTTTTTTATGTGCCCATTTCATTGTGAGGGCTTGCCAAAAATATATATTTTTGCATTTGAATTAATTTTAGGGTAGATGAGAGATTTATTTGACAGGATTATTGAAAATAAAGGGCCTTTGGGAAAATGGGCGTCGCAGGCAGAAGGATATTTTGTATTCCCAAAATTGGAAGGTCCTATCTCTAACCGGATGAAATTCCAAGGAAAAGATGTTATTACCTGGAGTATTAATGACTATTTGGGATTGGCCAACCTACCTGAAATTAAAAAAGTGGATGGGGATGCTGCTTATGAGCATGGTTCTGCCTATCCCATGGGTGCCCGTATGATGAGCGGACACACCGATTATCACGAACAATTGGAGCAGGAATTGGCTGCTTTTGTTAACAAAGAAGCTTCTTACCTATTAAATTTTGGTTATCAAGGGTTCATGTCTGTAATAGACGCCTTGGTTTCCAAGGATGATATCATCGTCTATGATGTGGATTGCCACGCCTGTATTATTGATGGGGTCCGATTGCATATGGGCAAGCGTTTCACCTTTAAGCACAACGATGCGGAGAGTTTGGAAAAAAACTTGGAGCGTGCCACCAAACTGGCCTCAGAAACCGGTGGTGGTATTTTGGTGATTTCCGAGGGTGTATTTGGTATGCGCGGAGAGCAGGGAATCCTAAAGGAGATTGTTGACCTCAAAAAGAAATATAAGTTCAGATTGTTGGTTGATGATGCCCACGGTTTCGGAACACTGGGTAAAACAGGAGCGGGAGCAGGAGAGGAGCAAGGTGTACAGGACGAAATAGATGTGTATTTGGCCACCTTTGCCAAATCCATGGCAGGAATTGGAGCTTTTGTAGCTGCTGACAAAGAAATTATAGAATACCTAAAATATAATCTACGTTCCCAAATGTTCGCCAAGTCCCTTCCCATGGTCTATGTCAAGGGAGCCTTAAAGCGTCTGGATATGTTGCGTACAAGACCGGAGCTAAAGGCCAAACTTTGGGAAAATGTAAATGCCCTTCAAAATGGCCTAAAAGAGCGTGGATTTGATATTGGAACTACAACTAGCTGTGTAACCCCAGTATACTTGAACGGAAGTATTCCAGAAGCCATGGCTTTGGTAAAAGATCTTAGGGAAAACTATGGAATCTTCTGTTCCATTGTGGTTTATCCTGTGATACCCAAAGGACTGATCTTATTGAGATTGATTCCGACCGCAACCCATACTTTGGAAGATATCAAAGAGACTCTGGATGCCTTTTCCGGCATTCGGGAGCGATTGCAAAACGGAACCTATAAAAGACTTTCTGCAGCGGTCGCCGCCGCCATGGGGGAATAGGTGGAAAACATTTTGGATTAATATCCTTTCTCTTCCAGTCTTTTTATCATTTTTTCACTGATCTTCAATCCCCATTGTTGTCCAACAGTCATTGATTCTGCTGTGATTTGGGGTGTGTTGTTAGCGAATTTTTTCCCAACAGGGGTCAAATAGAAGGCCACAAGCTGCGACAAATCTTCTTCCGTCAGGTATTTTTGATAAACAGGTGTCAGCAATTGCACCAATTCATCAACCGAGGTTTTTTTGAATTCTGCCTGTAGTTCATCCCAAGTACCAGTGTCCACCGAGGTATAATTTTGCTTGATCATATCAAACATTTGATCTATGACCGTTACAAAAGTTTCATGGGACCCATTAACAGCGAAAAGCTCCCCTAGTGCTTTTTCGTAGTTTGAGGTCTCATTTTGGGCAGTGACTGATAGCCCAATTAAACAAATACAAAGGATTGCGTACTTTTTGGCGGAAAGTAAAAATTTCATGCTGAGGTTTTAAGGTTGTTCATTAGTCTACAAAACGGCTAAAGCTAGCTAAAATTGTGATTCCTAAATTCCACTGCACCAAACTCTGAATCCTATCTAGTCAACCAATTAGCTTAAAGACTTTTTATATGTTCTTCTTCGTTTATGGGTTACAGGGTCAAAATGCTTCCACATTTGCCTGATTGCCACGTTTTCTTCCAATTCTGGGGTACGGATGCAGTTGACCACCCCGCGTTTTTTGAAAGTTTTGTAGTATTCGTTGAATATAATTGCGGTAACACCTTTATTCTGATAATCTGGACGGATTCCAATCAAATAAAAGATGACATCCTTGCTGTGTTTCTTGGCCTTCAACAAATGGAACACTCCTGTTGGGAAAAGTTTACCATTGGCCTTTTGCAAGGCTTGGGAGAAAGACGGCATTACAATGGCAAAGGCGACCAATTGATTATCGGAATCAACAATAAATTTAATGTATTCAGGATTTATAAAGCTGATGTACTTCTTTTTAAAATACTCTTTCTGAACATCGGTAATTTTTACAAAAGAGGCTAAACTGGAATAGCTGTTGTTGAACAAATCGAACATTTTGTCCACCCAGGGCATGATTTCCTTGCTATTGCTAAAGTTGAGTTCCCGTAGTGAATACCGTTTCTTGATCAAGAGATTTGCCTTTTCAAAAATCTTTGGATCGGCATTGGCAAACAAAAACTTGTTTTCCAGATATTCCTTTTCCTTCACAAAACCATGGTGCTCGTAGTGCTTTTGATAGTATGGATGATTATACCAGGTGATCATGGTTCCGATATGGTCAAATCCGTCAATGAGCACTCCTACCTTGTCCAGATTGGAAAAGCCAACAGGCCCTTCCATATAGGCCAGTTGATGTTCTTGTCCAATTTCAGCCACCTTTTCCAACAAGGCGGCGGAAACATCCAAATCATCTATAAAATCAAACCAGCCAAAGCGCATCTTCTTCAGATTTTGTTCTTTGACTTCCAGCCAATTGATGATCGCAGCCACCCTTCCTACTAGCTTCCCATCCTTGTAGGCCAGAAAAAAGGAGGCCTCGGCGTTTTGAAACACAGGGTTTTTATCCGTATTGAAAGTTTCCATTTCATCGTTAATGATGGGAGGAACCCAATAGGGAGAATCTTTATAAATGGAAAAGGGGAATTTTACAAATTTCTTTAAATCAGACTTGGATTGTACCTGTTTTACTTGAACCATACAAAGTAGTTTGTAGGGTCAATATTAGGAATAATCTCCCAGATGAAAAATGATATCAGGAAATCTTAGAAATCCAACTTATCTTTCTTCTTCTTTTTACTTTTTTTACGCTTTTTCTTGGTAGCGTTTTTCTTGATTTTCCCACTTCCGCTGCCTTTTTGGTTAACGGAAACCAATTTGTCCTTGTGGTAGTCCAATCTATAGGAGAAGCCTAAAACTGTGAATATGCGGGATGGGTCGTTCTTAAAACCCGAACCTAGATGAAAATCTGCCTGAAAATTGGGATTGATGAGATAGGCCGCCCCAGTTCGCAACAAGATATCGGAATACCGGTCGCTGCTGAACCCTTGACCTTCCAAAAACACACTCCATTTGGGATCTCTAAAAGAATGTGAAACGGACATCGCATAACTCCATTCCGGAAAGTCCGTTCCTATACGGTCGTAGGCCACATTGGAAATGAGAACAAATCTAGGGGATAACCTACTTTGGGTATTGATCCCTACCCGAGGTGTTGCAACATCGTCCCCTGGATAAAATGGATTGTCCCCAAGGGTAAAAGTAGCTCCACCATAGATGGAAACTGCAGGAATCAGGTTCTTCCATTGAAAAACATTGTTGGCCCTCCAGCTATAAAGATTGGGTTTGTTGTTTTCCGGGTTCTTGAATGGATCATAAATCAAAAATTTAAGACCCAATCTATTTCTAGAGAAATCTGTGCGTCTTTCCTTCGTTCCCAAATCAGTAAAGGTGATGTTCTGTGAAATAAAGGACCCTTCATAAACCAGTTCCAAAGTTTCAAACAACAGCCCATATCTTAGGGCAAGGTCGGTTCCAAAAATATTCGAATCCGTATTTAAGGAGGCGTCGTCCCGTTGCTCGTAAACCAATCCCATTTCCAACTGTACCACATTTCTTCCAACGGCATAGGCGCTGACGGCTCTACCAGGCCTGTTGGAATTGATAACATCGGTGTATTGGGCCAAGGAAATAAAGGGAACCAAAAAGAAAAGTAAGGAGATTTTTCTCAAACTAGGGGAATCCATATAACTGATTTTAATACTTTTTTATGAAACTTAAAGTGCGTTTACGGTACTAACAATGTAATTTTGATGCAATAGCTATTGTTATATGGTTTTATTACAAACGATTTTACTGGTTGTATTAGTATATTATGCGGTCAAATTGCTGCTAAAATGGCTGGCACCCCGATTGCTGAATTATGCGGTACGCAAAACTGAAGAACGATTTGGGCAACAATTTGGTTCGTATCAGGATTACAGTGAACCCAAGGAAAAAGAAGGAGAAACAAGTATTTATAAGCAACCCAACCCAAAATCCAATCCCTCAAAAAAAGTTGGAGAATACATAGATTTTGAAGAAATTGACTAATATTTGTCTTTTCAAAATCAATCCATGAACCTTTCCGTAAAAGCGCTAAGCACCCATATTTGTGTCATAGCATTCTTTATCCTAGCATCCCTGGTCTATTTTTACCCGGTGCTTCAGGGCAAGGCTATTTTCCAGTCAGATATTGCCCAATACAATGGCATGGCCAAGGAACGCAATGATTACAAAGCGTTGACGGGGGAGGAATCGTACTGGACGAATAGTGCGTTTGGAGGTATGCCAACCTATCAACTTGGGGCAAACTATCCACATGATTATATTAAAAAATTGGATCGGCTGATTCGTTTTCTCCCGAGACCTGCCGACTATCTGTTTCTATACCTTTTTGGATTTTATATTTTGATGCTTTGCCTTAAAGTCGAGTATCGATTGGCCATATTGGGGGCACTTGCTTTTGGTTTTTCTACCTATTTGATTATCATCCTGGGGGTTGGGCATAATGCCAAAGCTCATGCGCTGGGATATATCCCCATGGTTTTGGGCGGGATAGTGCTCGTATTTAGAAAGAAGTACTTATTGGGCTTTATTTTAACGGCACTGGCCATGGCCTTGGAGATAAATGCCAATCATTACCAAATGACCTATTATTTTATGTTATTGGTTTTGATTTTGGGCTTGGTGCAGTTGGTTTACGCCATCAAGGATAAAAAACTAAAACATTTCTTTGCCTCCGTCGGGATTTTGATTGGCGCCGTTGCACTTTCCATCGCCACTAACGCCACTGGACTTTTGGCTACCAAGGAGTACGCAGATTGGAGTACCAGGGGCACATCGGAATTGACCATTAACCCTGATGGCAGCCCAAAAGTGGCCACCTCTGGATTGGACTACGACTACATAACTCAGTACAGTTATGGTATTGCCGAATCTCTCAATCTGTTTTCTCCGCGATTGTTTGGAGGTTCAGGAAACGAGGATTTGGGTTCCAAATCCAAAGCCTTTGAATATTTAACCGACCAAGGTCTTTCTCCAACCAAGGCATTGGAGTTTTCCAGTGGGATGCCGTTGTATTGGGGTGACCAACCCATTGTGGCTGCACCAGCCTATGTAGGTGCCATAATTTTCTTTCTCTTTGTATTGGGCTTGATTGTGGTTAAAGGCAAGAAGAAATGGTGGTTATTGTCCGGGGTTGTTTTGTCCTTGCTGCTTTCATGGGGCAAGAACTTTCCGGCTTTGACACAGTTTATGGTCGATTACTTCCCGTTGTACAACAAATTTAGGGCGGTTTCTTCCATTCAGGTGGTGTTGGAGCTGTGCATGCCTGTGCTGGGGATACTGGGTATTCGGGAGTTGTTCAGAAATTCAATGAAATCCAAGGACAAACTCCGTTCCCTAAAATTGGCCTTCTTTATTAGCTTAGGACTTACAGTCTTCATTTTCTTGTTGAAGGGCTTCTTTGATTTTGAAGGATTAAGGGACGAGACGTATCGCGGGTATTTTGGAGATGAATTGATGACCATGATACAACGTGACCGTGAAGCCGTTTACATCAGTGATACCATTCGCTCTTTGATTTATGTGTTGTTGGCGGCTACCGTGTTATGGTTCTTTATCAAAGATAAAATTGGAAAGAATTTGATGGCGATTGCTTTAGGTGCCTTGATCTTATTTGATTTGATAGGGGTGGACTTACGGTATGTCAATGAGGGTGATTTTGTGCGCCAACGTCGTGTGGTAACGCCATTCCAAGCCAGCCAGATTGACCAAATGATCCAACAAGATGATTCCGTCTATCGGGTGTTTGATCCGCAAGAAGGATTGAACGGGGCTAGAACATCGTACTTTCACAATTCCATTGGTGGGTACCACGCTGCCAAGCCCAGACAATTGCAAGATTTGTTTGAGCACCATCTGTACCAAAACAATCTGCAGGTGCTGAACATGCTCAATGTGAAGTACATCATCCAGCAAGACGAAGAAGGCGGCAGTTTTCCAGCCATAAACGATGATGCCAATGGAAATGCCTGGTTTGTTGGAAAAATAAAACCGGTTGGTTCCGCCAATGAAGAGATTCAGGGGTTGGCAGATTTTAATTCCAAAGAAGAGGCTATTGTAAATACCAATGCCTATCCTACAGTTACCAAACTGAATTTTGAATTGGATTCGCTGGCCTCAATAACCCTCGTGGATCATCGCCCCAATGTGATCAAGTATCAGACAAATAATGCAAATGATGGGTTTGCCGTTTTTTCGGAAATGCACTATCCCCAGGGTTGGAATGCATTTGTTGATGGCAAGTTGGAACCCCATTATAAAGTAAATTATGCGCTAAGAGGGATAAAGGTTCCTGCTGGGGAGCATACCATAGAGTTTAAGTTTGAACCGACGGTTGTTCAGTTGGGAAGCCAAATCGCATTAACAAGCAATATTTTATTGGGATTGATTATCATTGGTGGACTTGGTTTTTCACTCAGACCTAAAAAATCCAAAAAGGAATAATGCGCAAAGTCTTGGTCATAGCGTATTATTGGCCACCTGCGGGTGGGCCAGGGGTACAGCGTTGGCTGAAATTTGTTAAGTACCTCCGAGATTTTAACCTTGACCCCGTAGTCTATGTTCCTGAAAATCCCCATTATCCTTTGGTGGATGAAAATTTACTTTCGGAAGTACCGAAAGATGTTAAGGTTACAAAGCGACCCATCAAAGAACCCTATGCCTGGGCTTCCCTATTGTCCAAAAAGAAAACCAAAACCATTAGTTCTGGAATTATCTCTGAGAAAAAGCCGTCATCTCTTGAAAAAATCTTGCTTTGGATTCGGGGAAACCTATTTATTCCGGATGCGCGAAAGTACTGGGTAAAACCCTCGGTCAAATTTCTTTCAGGGATTATCGAAAAAGAAGGAATTGAAACCATAATCACTACAGGTCCCCCTCACAGTCTGCATTTAATTGGATTGGAACTCAAAAAGAAGATGAACATTCAATGGATATCGGATTTCCGTGATCCTTGGACCACTATTGGGTATCACAACAGGCTTAGGTTGACCAAAAAGTCGCAGAAAAAACACAAAGATTTGGAAAAGAGAGTTTTGACAAACTCGGACAAGATTGTGGTCACCAGCAGGACTACCCAATTGGAGTTTGAAGCTATAACCGACCGACCCATCAAGGTGATCACCAACGGGTTTGATGAAGTGTTACGACCTTTGGAATTGGACTCCAAGTTCACTATCTCACATTTGGGCTCGCTACTAACAGGAAGGAACCCTATTGTGCTCTGGGAAGTGCTACAAGAACTGGTTAACGAAAGACCGGAATTTGCAAAACAATTGAGCATACAGTTAGCAGGCGTAGTGGGGGAGGAAGTATGGGAATCCATTGGCCAACACGGCTTGCAGTCCTATACAAATCAATTGGGATATTTACCCCATCAACAAGTAGTGGAAGTACAGCAAAAGTCACAGATACTGTTGTTACTGGAAATAACTTCCGAAGAGACCAAAGGAATCATTCCAGGAAAATTATTTGAATACCTGAACGCAAAACGGCCCATTTTGGCCTTGGGACCCACGGATTGGGAAGCGGGGAGGATAGTAAAAGAAATAAAAGCGGGAATCTCTTTATCTGCTACAGATGCCCCAGCATTAAAAAATGTACTTTTGGATTGGTTTGAACAATTTGAAAAAGGTGCATTGAGAGCCAATTCCATAGGAATTGAAAAATTCCACCGCCGGGAATTGACCAAGGAGCTGGTAAACTTTATAGCATGGGAATCGTCTTAAAACAGACAGTAACAAATACCATCACAACCTTTATTGGGTTTGGGTTTGGGGCCCTAAACACCCTTTTTCTCTACACCAATATTCTTGAACCTTCCTATTATGGGCTGGTTACCTTTATTTTGGCCTCTGGTGCTATACTAATGCCCATAATGTCTGCAGGGGCGCATAATTCCATGGTCAAATTTTATAGTGCCCAGGATGACAGGAGCAAAAATGGATTTCTGACGCTAATTCTATTGGCGCCCTTAATGATCATTTTGCCCTTGACCTTATTGGTCTGGCTATTTTATGACAACATTGGGGACTTTCTTTCCATGCAGAATTCCCTGGTCAAGGATTATATCTGGTACTTATTTTTGGTTGGATTGTCGCTGGCCTATTTTGAGGTATTTTATGCTTGGGGCAAGGTTCATTTAAAGTCCATTTTTGGAAATTTCTTAAAAGAAGTTTTTGCCAGGGTATGCGCCACCGTTTTGTTAGTGTTGTTATATCTGGAAATTATCTCCCTCGACATGTTTTACCAAGCCCTGGTTGGAGTCTATTTGCTTCGTACGCTTTTGATGAAATTGTATGCTTATTCCCTGCAACGCCCAGTTCTAAATTTCAGTTTTCCGAAGGAGACCAAACAGATATTGAGCTATGGTTTGTTAATGGTTTTGGGAGGGTCTGTTGCTTTAATTCTGCTCGAGATTGATAAGGTCATGATCAATCAGTTTAGAACATTGGATCAGGTGGCGTATTATGGAGTTGCCATTTATATTGCCACCAGCATTATAGTACCTACTAGGGCCATGCATCAAATAACCTATCCGATGACCGCCGGTTATTTGAATAATGGGAATACCTTTGAGCTGGAAAACCTGTATAAAAAGACTTCCCTGACTTCCTTTATCGCTTCTGGAATCCTCTTTGTTTTGATTTTGCTCAACCTGAACGATTTGTACCTGATGATTCCAGAGGAATACCGGGATGGATTTTTCATTGTTTTTCTTATTGGTCTGGCCAAGGTTTTTGATTCTTTATTGGGCAACATCACTGCTATACTCTATTATTCAGAATACTATAAATGGGTATTGACCATGGGCATTTGCTTTGCATTGGCGACCATCTTGCTCAATTTATGGTTGATTCCCATTTACGGAATTGAAGGTGCGGCCATAGCGAGTTTCATTGCTATTTTCCTTTTTAATCTCTCCAAGTTGATTTTTGTAAAACTCAAATTTGGGATGCTACCGATGACGGCTGCCACCTTTAAGGTGTTTGCCACACTTATGTTGATTGGAGCTTTGTTTGGAATTCTTCAGTTCCCATTTCATCCTTTGGTCAATATTGGATTGAAATCGGCTTTGGTTATTGCCATGTATTTAGGAATTCTTTTTCGTTTTAACATATCTGAGGATGTGTCCGGAGTTTTGGCCAAGTGGTTGAAACGAAAAACCCCGTAGCGGATAAATCCAACTACGGGGTAACAACTAACCAACCTAAAAACTATCTTTATTGCACTCTTCTGGAGCTTCTTGTCCTAGTGCCTGTATTGTTACTTCTTCTGGAAGTGGTATTCCCTGAACTTTTGCGTACCGTTGTTTTGGTACTTTTGCTTACGGTTCTTTTGGGAGCACTGCTTCTGCTTGTCACTGACCTGCTAGTACTTTTTCTAGCCTGAGGCTGTCTGTAGCTATTATTTGTGCTACGTGAAACCGTTCTCTTTTGAACATTGTTCCTACTGGTTACAGACCTGTTGTTATTTCTGGTCTGTGGCTTCCTATAGGTAGTGCTTGTACTACGTGTAACCGTTCTACTTTTTGGCGTAGAAGTGACCTCTCTCTTAGTGACTGTACGGCTGTTTGGCCTTTTGGTCACCTCTCTTTGGGTTACAGTTCTTCCTTCATTGTTTCTCCTAACACTATTACTATTTCTATAGTTGCCCTGCTTTATGGAGCGATCAACACCTGTACCTCTTTTAACGCTTCTATTGGAACGACTTACCGTATTGTTTTTTCTGTAATCGTTGTTTCTATAATCGTTTCTATCGGTATATCGGTTGCTTCTACCATAGTCGGCTCCATCTCTTCGTACATGGTTACGTCTGGTAACGCGCTTGTCATTTCTATAGATATTACCTCTTTTATTGTTTCTGTCATTATATCGGTCGTATCTATATACCTTTCCTCTATGGGCATAACTTCTTCTATAGTTATGTCTGTAAGGTCTATAGTAGGTGTACCTAATAGGTCTATAATACCTTCTATAGGGATTTGTGTATACATTACAGAATCCAACAGAGGGTCTGATGAAATACCTATGGAAAGGCCTATATACATAGTGTCTGTTATAGATATTGATATATCCAGTATAGTGACTAAAAACTCCGCCGTTGTAAAAGATGTTCAATCCACCGACTCGTCTTACGCGACCGTTTCTATACCATACGTCCACACCACCAATTTGTGATACACGACCGTAATAGTCATAATAAATAGGAATGTTCTCAACCTGAACTACAGCACCATAATCATCATATTGGACAAATGGATTGTAGTTATATCCGGAATTGAAGGTCACACCTACATTTCCAATTCGGGCACCTATACCCACATTTACTTGATTGTCGATATAGAAATCGAACTCGCCATCTGGGTAAACTGAAAAAGTCACCCCATTTTCGACAAAGATGAATGAGTTCCCGTAACGATACGCATTTGTAACAAAGGCTGTATCCTCTTTGGCTGCCTGGATGTTTGGAACACCCAAAAGCACTGTTGCTATAATGAGTACTAACTTTTTCATACTATAGGGTTTTAAATTCTGAATGCAACTATTTACATTCTGTATAGCATGAACCAAACAGCGTGCCAAAAATCACGTAATAGTTGTAAGATACTGATTAACAGGGATATAAAAATTATTATTCCAGAATTACGAAGACCGACCTTCGGTTAAGCTGATGATCGGATTCTGGGCATTCCACTTCATTGGTGCAATGATTAAGCAGTTGGGTTTCACCATAACCTTTGGCAGTTAGGCGGTTAGCATCTACTCCATTAAGAACCAGCCATTGCATGGTAGCATTTGCCCTTCGTTGAGACAATTTCATGTTAAACGTATCACTGGACCTTGAATCTGTATGGGATTCTATATGAATGCGTAAATTGGGATAGGTTTTAAGGGCATGCAGGATTTTGGCCAGTTCCACTTCGGCATCCTTTCTGATTATATGGGCACCATAATCAAAATAAATAGGTTGGAGTTTAAGCCTGCATCCTAAGTCATTCACTGCACAATCTGGAAGTAAGAGCTGTATGTCCACCTGTAAATTTCCAGAGCCACGGGGAACGGTAATTACTTTTTCAGTAGGTTCATAATCCAAGTTTTCATGTTCTACCCGTACGGTATATTGTTTGCCACAATCCAATAGATGCTCAAAAATATATTTGCCGTTGGAGCCAGTTTTGGTTTGTTCTTTTGGCTTATTACTTTCGTCCAGCAGGGTAACCACCGCTCCATAAATTGGCTTTTTGGTTGTAGTATCGCTAACCGAGCCTTCTATGGTAATTTCACCACAAGATTCCCAAACCCTATAAATATCATCTGAGACACTACCTGGTTTTCCATCCCGATTTGAGGACAAGTACCCCACTTGTTTTTCTTCATCCATAATAAACCCAAAATCATCCATCGCGGTATTTATTGGCCGTTTTAGATTCATCACTTGTGCGCTGGAATCCTGGTTCAAGGAGATTGTAAAAATGTCCAGACCACCAAGTCCCAGATGGCCATCGCTGGAGAAATATAGATTGTTGTTAGTGCTGATGAAAGGAAAAGTCTCCCTTGCCTCCGTGTTAATGGATGGACCTAAGTTAACTGGCTGTCCATAAGAGAAATCCCCAAGGATATCAACATACCATAAATCCGATAATCCAAGGGTACCATTCATGTCCGAAGAAAAGTACAATCGCTTTTCATCCGGACTAAGAGCCGGATGGGCAACGGAATGGGAATCGCTATTGAACGGTAGTTCACGTACATTGATCCAGCTTCCATTCTTGTCCTTGGTAGCTTTGTAGATTTTTAAACTTACCAATCTTTCTTTACTGTGTCTTTTTTTGCCATCTATGTAGTTGTTCCGGGTGAAATAAACCGTGTTTCCGTCTTTGGTAAACGCCGCTGTTGATTCATGGTACGGTGTGTTTATTTCACCTTTCAAGGGTTGTGGATTAAGCAATTTCCCGTCTTCATCCAACTCTGCTTGATACAAATCCAAATAGGGGAGACCGGACCATTTATGAATTTTGTTGCCCTCAGTCTTGGAAGAAGAGGAGGCGTACACCAATTTATCTTGATAAAAAGCTGGACCAAAGTCTGAACTGGTCATAGATTTGGTAATGTTTAAAACCTCATATTCTTTTGATAGAAATTTGGCCAGACTATCCAATGAAGGATAGTTATCCATAAAAATAGAGGCCAATCTTGAGGAGGCCGACATACCGGCATAGGTTCCCATTATTGTTTTTGAGCCATGATAATCCCCTGTACTTTTTAAACTTTGGGCGGTTCTGTGGTAGTAAATGGGCTCCATATCCTCGGGATATTTGTTCAACAATTGCTGGTACCATTTAACGGCCTCAGTGTATTCACTGTTGAAATAATAGGTGTCTCCCAGTTTCTTCAGTATTTGGGCCGATTCATATCCGTTGGCCACTACTTTGAGATAGATTTCACGGGCGTCAATATAATCGTAGGTGTCAAATTCTTCATTGGCCTTTTTAATGACGCTCTTCTGACCATGTATATGGCCAACCGCTATAGAAACCAAAAGAAATAGAATCAGTTTTGGGGTTTGCATAAGACTCGGGGTTAAAAAAATCGTGGTGCAACAATCCGCTCAGCACGATTAAAAATGTCAAAACGCACAAAAGCTTCATAAGAACCATTGCTGTAATCTTTTAAATCTGTGGATTGATAATCATAGCCAACACCTGCAAAAACAGCATCCGAAATTTGGAATCCCAAAAGACCGCTTAAGGAGGCGTTCCAACGATACGAAGCTCCAAGAACAAACTTGTTATTGAGCATAAAATTGGCCGACATATCCCATTGTAGAGGAGAACCGCTTACCAGTTTTAATAAGGTCGCGGGTTTAAATTTAAGGTTGGGATTGAGGTCAAAAACATATCCGGAAATCAAGAAATAATGCAGACGTTCAACCGCAACGCCCTCCAAATTTGGATTTTCGAGGGAGTTTTTGTCAAAATGTTCGTTGTTTAGGAAATTGGGAACAGAAAGCCCAAGGTAAAATCGGTCTGAGTTGTAATATATGCCAGCACCAACTTGTGGTTGAAGTTTTCCATCAATCCCAGTTTGAAAATACGGATCATTGGGTTCTTGGATATTGAGTTTTTCATAGTTGACATCCAAATAATCCATGCCAGCTTTGATGCCAAAGGATAACTTGCTAAGTACATTCCTGGACAGGTACAAGGCATAGGCCAGGTCCAAAACTAAATTGGATTCTGTTGCCGGGCCAATCTGATCATGGACCAAAGACATGCCGATCCCCATATTGTCGTATAAACCCACTGGTAGATTTACGGTAAGGGTTCCTGTTCTTGGAGCACCTTCCAAACTAACCCATTGTGATCGGCCCAATATGCCAATACTCAGTGTTTCACTAGAGCCTGCGTAAGCAGGATTCACTACTTGGGTGTTGTACATATATTGGGTGTATTGTGGGTCTTGTTGTGCATTCGCAACAGGAAACATGCCCAAACTCATATACATAAAGCATATGAGACTTTTGAATTGTATACGTGTGAAGGGAGATATTTTGATGCGATTCATTATCAATTTTAATCACGATTGATGTATAGATAGCCCGAGTAAGTTTCTTGTCCTGGATTGAGGTTCTCAAATTTCAGTGTATAGAAATAAGTGCCGCTTGGAAGTGTTTCTTGTTGTGAAACTGTTGCGCGACCTTCCGAAATACCTGAGAATAGCTTATTGCCAATACCATAGCCCTCTGCTTCGTACACCAAAACACCCCATCTGTTGAATATTTTTAAAACATTATCCGGATAGTTCTCTATACCATTTATTCTGAAAAAATCATTGATACCATCCCCATTGGGTGTAATTCCGGTATAGATTTCGAAGTTCTCATTGATCGGGTTGGGGTCAGGCCCTTCAGGATCACAAGCATCAATGACTTCGGTACTGGTTGGGTCATTTTCTTCATAAGAGTTGTTATCGGATAGGTCCATCACCGTTTGCTGAGTGATTGTGGACAGAGCGGTAACTTCAGCTTGATTTTCCACTTTTCCTGCTTCAATATCTGCACTGGTCAAGGTGTAAGACGCTGAATATTCCCATTCTTCCCCAAGATCTAAAAGGCCATTGGAGTTGGAATCCCCGGAAACCATGGATATGTTTGTTCCTGTGCCTAGAAAAGAATCCGAAAGGGTCACATTTGCAAGTGGTTCACCACCACGATTGGATACATAAAAGGTATAATCAATGGCTTCTGGGCATTCATCTTCATCTGTATCGCTCAGATATCCCAATTTGATCAATCCAATTCCTGGCGCCGCAACCTCACAAGATCCCCCCACCAAAATTAAGGTGGCATCATCTTCATCAAAGCTGTTGTCATCCGAAACATCGGTTACCTGATCATTATTCTGGGTCCACCCAGTTACCGTGGCTTGGTTGACCACATCTCCATTGGCCAAGTCCTGGTCTGTGATGCCATAATAGGCTTCATAGATCCAGGTTTCATTTGGGGATAGTATGCCGTCATTGCCATCATCGCTCCCGTTTATCGGACCTGCAACCGTGCCATTGAACAAGAGTTGATCTTCCAACACCAGATTACTTAGGGAAACATTTCCTGTGTTTGCCACTGTAAAGCGATAAAAAACACTCTCGTTGCAGCCATCTTGGTCCAAATCTTCGAGGGTGGCCTCTTTGATTAGTCCAATTTTTGGATCTTGGCATACTGAAAAATCTGTTATGGTCGGTGCGTCCAATGTGGTATCGGAAGGGTGTGAGAAATCAGTGATGGTAAAGTCTTGAAAACCTAGTACGTTGGCATTTACACTTGCGGTATTTGTAATTGAACCGTTGTCAAAGTCAGATTGCTGAATAACATATGTTGAGGTAAATAGCCAAGTCTCATTTGGAGAAAGCAAATTATCATTATTGGCATCTTCAGTTGGACCCACGATGGTCAATGGCAAATTGAGATCTTGTATCAGAATGTTCGAAAAAGTATGGGAAGTACTTTCGTTCCTTACGGTAAAAAAGTATCCAATTTGGGCGCAACTTCCAATAATTGATTCTTTAACAAGGCTTATTTTGGGAACACAGGATGAGATATCCGTTACGGTGGGGCCGTCCATCGAGGTGTCCGTTGGGTGTGAATCATCGGAGACTGTCAGTGCGTCTCCCGCCACATTGGCGTCCACCTGTGCCTGGTTCTGTACCTGTCCGTTGTTGAGATCGGTGGCGGTGATTGGGTAGTTGGCCGTAAAGATCCATGTCTCGTTCGGGTCGAGCAGGCCGTCGTTGTCGATGTCCCCCGAATCCGGGAGTGCGGGCACGGTCAACAGCGGGTCGGAAACCACAACGTTGTCCAATGGCTGGTTGCCCTGGTTCTCCACCGTAAAGTTATAACCTATGCTGAGGCAGTCGGCGCTGACAGTTCCCGTCTTTATGAGGGAGATGTTGGGGATACATCCGGAAAGATTGGTTATGGTCTTGTCGTTCTCAAAAACACTGTCGTCATCGGATAGGTCCGTGACGGTGAGGGCGGGCTGTCCCACCACATGTGCGTTGACCTCCGCTTGGTTCTGTACCTCCCCATCATCAAAGTCCGTCTGCTGGATGGCATAGGTCGCGTTATAGCTCCATGATTCGCCTACGCTGAGTATCCCGTCAAGTCCGACGTCGTCCGTTGGCCCGTTGATCACGAGCGCGGGAAGGTCGTTGTCCTTGACCTCGTCCACGGTGAGATCTAGGTTGCCCTGATTGGCAACGGTAAAGCTGTAGTCGATGCTCAGGCAGTCAGCGCTCACGGTGCCCGTCTTCAGGATTGAGATGTTGGGCACGCAAGGGGAGACATCGGTTATGGTGGGGGCATCCAATGTCGGGTCATCAGGGTGCGACTGATCGGAGATCGTCACTGCCGGAAGCCCCAGCACGTGCGCATCCACCTGTGCGGTGTTGGAGACGGACCCTGCGTTGAAATCGCCCTGCTGTATGGCGTAGGTGGCGTTATAGCTCCAAGACTCTCCCACGCTGAGTATCCCATCGAGCCCGACATCGTCCGTTGGCCCGTTGATCACAAGGCCCATATTGTCAATATCGGTCACCGCCACGGCCTCCAGGTCCTGGTTGCCCTGGTTGGCCACGGTAAAGGCGTAACCGATGGTGAGGCAGTCGGCGCTCACTGTGCCCGTCTTCAGGATGGAGATGTTAGGGACGCATGCGGAGACATCGGTCACCGTTGGTGCGTTTAGCCCCACATCATCAGGGTGGGACTGGTCGGTCACCGTCTGAGCCGGATTGCCCACTACATTGGCTTCCACCTGAGCCTGGTTCTGTACTTGTCCATTGTTAAGGTCGTTCTGTTGTAAAATATAGGTAGCCGTATAGCTCCATGTTTCGGTACCATTCAATTGTCCGTTCATGTCATCGTCGCCGCTTGGTCCGTTAATTACCAGTCCAGGGATATCGTTGTCGGTTACCACGATATTTTCTAGATTGAGACTCCCCATGTTTGTGACTTCAAAAGTGTATTCAATACTAGTACAATTGGTATCCACGGCTCCAGTTTTGATGATGGATATGCCGGGAACACAAGAGGATATATCGATCACCGTTGGCGCGTTTAGCGCCACATCATCAGGGTGGGACAGGTCGGTCACGGTCTGAGCCGGATTGCCCGCTACGTTGGCATCTACTTGAGCTGAATTTGATACAGATCCGGTATTAAGGTCGCTTTGTTGTATGGCATAGGTTGCGGTATACGTCCATACCTCGACCAAATCCAATTCCCCATCAAGGTCAAGGTCTCCGTTGGGTCCGTTGATTATGAGGCCTGGAATATCAATTTCTGCAACCACTACATTTTCAAGAGCCTTGTTGCCTTGATTGGTAATGACAAAGGTATAGTCGATGTTCAGGCAATCGGTATCGATAGCTCCTGTCTTGGTGATGCCAATTCCCGGCGCACAACTGGTCAGGTCTGTTATCGTGGGACCATCCAATGTTTTTTCTGTTGGATGCGATTCATCTGCAATGGTCAATGTTGGAAATTCAACTACATCGCCCTGAACAGATGCTATATTTGTTATCTCTTCGTTTTCCAGCTCGGTTTCCGGAATGACATAAGTTGCAGTGTATTGCCAGACCTCGTCCAAGGCCAGGACACCATCATTTCCAGTATCACCACTAGGGCCAGTGATAACCATAGCGGGATTGTTCTTGTCTGAAACCAATACATTGGTCAGGTCTTTGACTCCCTCATTGGTTACGATGAACGTGTAATCAATTTCGGTGCAATTGGCATTGAGTGCTGCCTCTTTAATAAGTGCAATTTTTGGAACACAATGGGAAAGGTCCGTCACTGTTGGACGATCTTCATCTGGACTTGTATGATCTGATAAGTCCATAGCCCATACCGTAGGGCTAGAACCATTTAGTTCGATTTGAAAATGAAATTGGGCCTCTGCTTGTCCGGCAATAATCTGGTCATGTGTAATGGGACGGGTTACTTTATAGACCCAGGTTTCACCAGGTTCCAATACACTTGAGATGCCTTCATCCCCACTGACCAAGTTGGAAATAGTATTACCATTTTCATCCCTAAGCCAATGAATGCTAAAAGAATCAGCGGGGTTACCATCATGGGTCACTTCAATGGTGTATTCAATAGCAGCGCACCCACCTTCCTGACCGCCAGTGTCCATAGTTTTGTGTTCGGTAGTTATTACATTTACACCAGAAATACATGGAATGGGTATCACAGTTTGATTTTCGGAGCCATCGGCAAAACTGCTTGGATGGGAATCATCTGTGTACACTTGTAGCGGCTGTCCCACTATATTGGCACTAGCGGTTACCTGTGAGTGGATCTGTCCCAAAGGGAAAAGTGATTCATCAATTGGTCTATATGCCAAATATTCCCATGTCTCACCTGGATCCAGGAAACCATTGAGGTTGTCATCTCCTTTGAGAGAACCCATATCCACAGTAAATAGTGGGTCAGCGGAATTGGTTATGATTATATCTTCAAAAACTTCCCCATTGTCACTTGTATTCCGAACGTATACTTGATACCCAACATATTCGCAGCCTTCTTCGTCTCCAAAAAAATCGAAAGTCTTGCCTTGTAATACAACGCCAATACTTGGCACATATAAATCGCCTTTGTAGGGTTCCAAGGTTTTTATGTTTTTAAAACCTACCAGGCTAAGGGTCAAAATACCCATAAGACCTAAAATAAACCTGGTTTTTGATATAGATTGGGACATGGTAATGAACTTTAATGGTTGAGGGGTTATGGAGTTTTCACCCTTCCGAGTTTTCCAATGCTGGAAAACCCACCTTCCAAGCTCCTTCGCAATCGCTCAGGATTGCAGGAAGGAGCTGTTAAAGGTGCTATCTTATGACCAGTTTTTTAATGGTGCCATAGATGGAGTCTTTGTGGTAAATGATCATAACATACATTCCAGCAGCAACGTCGCTTACATCATACCCTGATTCATTGGGTCTAAAGGATTTGATCAGATTACCTGATAGGTCGTAGATTTCAACTTTATCAAATGCTATTTCTGAATCTATCAGAACAATGTCTTCTGCAGGGTTGGGGTGGACAGAGACTCGAACAGGTTCTTCTTCTTCTTCTTCTTCCTCTCGGATGTCGTCATCGGAATCCTCTTCTTCTTCGGCCTTTTGGTCTGGGCAGAATGGGGGGTGATCTACTGCTGGGTTATTAGAAAGGTGGAATTCTGGAAAACTTGGAATTGGGATGTTGTTTTCATCATACTGTATTATGGGAGGTTCGTAGCTGCAAAGGTTTAAATATTCTAGTAGCGGGTTTGCATGGATAATGAATGAAATGCCTACTTCGACAAGATTTCTTAAGTCAATTGTTTTGAGCGAATCATTGGAGGATATGTGTAGGTCGATACCAACCGATTTTAGCTTTTGGAGTTTAAGTTCTTTAAGATTCACATTGTTATGTATATGAATAACCGTTTCTATAGCCACCAGATTTGAAGTTTCGATAGATTCCAATTTTGGGTTGTTATAAAGGTTTAAATCTCCCGCTGTTTCTAAAAGGGGTGCATTGATCTTACTTAATAGCTCATTGCTGGAAAATTCAAATCCCCCTCCATGTTCTTCGTTGGTACCGCAATGTCCAATATTAGTAAGTGAGGGAAGGTCAATTTCCACCAACGACGGATTTAAAAGGAATGAAATCCTTTCGCACACTGTTTTTAATTTAGGTGTCTCAACATGTTTCAATTTTGGATTATCCGTAAATGCAAAGAGAGCTCCTATATAATACAATTCAGGAAGTTTAACATCTGATAGAAGAGGGTTTTCTGACATTACAACATAGTCACCTGTCATTGCCAGTTTCGGAAAAATTGGCTCAATCAAATCTTCATTATTATAAATTGCCAGTTCACCTTCAATTTTTTCCAAATTCGGGAACTCTATACTTACCAAATTTGATGTGTAGCAAAAATTGAGGTTTGTTATAGACTTGAGATTGGGAAATATCAATTTTGTTGGGGCAGCATATTTTTTATCGCAATAAAAGAGGTTTCCGTCATTATTTATCTCCAGCTCATTATCAGTTATTTCGATAACTATTGTATCAATTGAATTGGTAAGTTTGGTTGAGGTTGAACCGTATGTAAGGTTAAAAACCAAGATTAAAATCAAAAAAGTAATTTTTTTCATAAGCATATTTCAAGTGATTCATCAATGGATTTGGGATATTTTAATCCGCAACCTAAAAGTAGAATGGGCTATGCTTGAAATTGGGGCTAAATTGATGGATGGCCCTTTTGAATTGACGGATGGGGTTATTTTAGCAATGGATTTGATTGAGAGAAGGATGCTGGAGGCTAGGAGTTGGATGTCAGATGTCAGTGAACAGTTATCAGTGAACAGTTATCAGTGATCAATGCTAAATGCTAAATTCTAAATGCTAAATGGAATTGGATTCAAAATTCAAAATTGATAATTCAAAATCCAGATGTCTTGGGTCTTGAGTACTGCTTCTTTCGTAAGTTAACGGTCGACAGTTATCAGTTAACAGGAAGCAATTAACAATGAACAATTAGCAATGGTCAATGTTCAATTTTAGGTTGGGAGTAGGATGGTGGAAGCTAGATGCTGGATGTCAGATGTCAGTTATCAGTTATCAGTGAACAGTTATCAGTTATCAGTGAACAGTTATCAGTAATCAGTAATCAGTAATCAGTAATCAGTAATCAGTAATCAATGTTAAATGGTGAATTCGAAATGTTGAATGAAATCGAATTAAGAATTCAAAATTGAAAATTCAAAATCAGGATGTCTTGAATTTGCGCTTGAGCTTGAACTTGAGTTTTATACTTGAATCAAACCTTTTCCCTTAAATATTTCGCGGTAACAGACTCTTTGTTTTGTGCCAATTCCTCTGGAGTGCCTTCTGCAACAAGGTTACCCCCATTTTCACCACCTTCTGGGCCAAGGTCAATGATATAATCAGCACATTTGATCAATTCAATGTTATGTTCTATCACCAGAACAGAATGGCCTTTACGAATGAGTTCATCAAAAGACTTCAACAACTTTTTAATGTCGTGGAAATGGAGTCCCGTTGTAGGTTCATCAAAGATGAACAAGGCTTTTTCCTTTGTATTCCCCTTCACTAGAAAGGATGCCAGTTTAATACGCTGTGCCTCGCCCCCTGATAGGGTAGAAGAAGACTGCCCCAAAGTCACATAGCCCAATCCCACATCCTGCAATGGCTGTAGTTTGCCTACAATTTTATCTTGATTGAAGGCCTTAAAATGGTCAATGGCCTCATCAATGGTAAGACTAAGAATATCATGAATGCTCTTTCCTTCAAACTGGACTTCCAGAATCTCTTTTTTGAATCGTTTGCCACCGCACACATCGCATTCCAAATGCACATCGGCCATGAATTGCATTTCTACAGTAATCTCACCTTCGCCCTTGCATTTTTCGCATCGACCGCCATCCACATTAAAAGAAAAATGCTTGGCCTGATAGCCTCGCAGCTTGCTCAGCTTTTGGGAGGCGAATAGACTTCGGATATCATCATAAGCCTTTATATAGGTCACCGGATTGGATCTTGAAGAACGCCCAATGGGGTTTTGGTCCACAAACTCCACATGTTTGATATGTGAATATTTCCCCTCAATTTTGGTAAACTGCCCAGCTTTTTCACCATAGCCACCTACCTCCTTCAATATAGAAGGGTATAGGATTTTCTTTACCAAGGTACTCTTTCCGCTTCCAGAAACGCCAGTGACCACCGTGAGCATATTTAAAGGAAAGGTAACATCTATGTTTTTTAGGTTGTTTTCCCTTGCTCCAACAATTTGGATGTAATTTTTGGAATTCCTGCGGTCAGCTGGCACTTCAATTTCTTTGGTGCCATTTAAATAATCAGCGGTGAGGGAATTGGCCTTAAGAATATGGTCCAAACTTCCGGTGGCCACCACTTCACCACCCAAGGTTCCCGCTTCGGGGCCAATATCGATAACCTCGTCGGCGGCCTTCATAATATCTTCATCATGTTCCACCACGATTACCGTATTCCCCAAATCCCGAAGGGATAGCAAGACTTCTATCAAATTTTCAGTGTCTTTGGGATGCAGGCCAATACTGGGCTCGTCCAAGATATACATGGAACCCACCAAACTACTGCCCAGGGAGGTTGCCAAATTGATGCGCTGACTTTCTCCACCGGACAAGCTATTGGACTTTCGATTTAAGGTGAGATAACTCAAGCCCACTTTACTTAAGAAATCCAGACGCGTAGTGATTTCTTTTAGTAAACGCTGGGCAATTTTATTGTCGTGCTTGGATATTTGCAGCTGTTCAAAAAAGGGAGCCAGCTTTTTAATGGGTTGTTCTATCAAATCTGAAATGGAATGCCCGCCAACTTTTACATAATCTGCCTCTTTCCGAAGTCTTTTGCCCTTACAAACAGAACATTTGGTCTTTCCTCGATATCTAGACAGCATTACCCTGTTCTGGATTTTATAGCTTTTCTCCTCCAGCATTTGGAAAAAACCATGGAGTCCGGTAAAATGCTCGTTCCCGTCCCACACCAGTTGTTTTTGTTCTTCGGAAAGTTCAAACCAAGGTTTGTGAATGGGGAAATCAAATTTGTATGCGGAATTGACCAATTGGTCTCTGTACCAAGACATACTTTCGCCACGCCAAGGAAAAACGGCATTTTCATAAACCGATAGAGCGGTGTTGGGAATCACTAAATCGGCATCAATACCAATAACGTCCCCATAGCCCTCACATTTGGGGCATGCACCATAGGGATTGTTGAAACTGAACAAATGCACGTTGGGTTCAAGGAATTTCATTCCATCCAGCTCAAATTGATTGCTGAACATCTTGGTTTCCCCACTTTCCAAGTTTTCTACGGCGCATTGTCCCTTACCTTCAAAATAGGCATTGTCCACTGCATTGGCCAAACGGTTGTAAAAATCCTCATCATCCTTAACAATGACCCGATCTACAACTAAATCAAATTCCCGGCCTATATCTTCTGGCACCTGGTCAATCCGAAGTACTTGTCCTTGATATTTGATACGGGCATAACCTTGTTTGGAAAAAAGCTCCAGGGATTTTAGCGGTTCCCTATCTTCCTTAATTATTATAGGGGCCAATAACAATAGCTTGGTTCCTTCTGCCAACGGCTTTATATAATCAATGACATCGGTTACCGTATTTTTCTTGACCTCTTTACCAGAAATGGGGGAAATGGTCTTGCCGATACGGGCAAACAACAGTTTTAGGTAGTCATAGATTTCGGTGGTGGTACCAACTGTGGATCTAGGGTTGGTGGAATTCACTTTTTGCTCAATGGCAATGGCAGGAGCTATACCTTTAATATAATCCACTTTCGGTTTGTCCAATTTGCCCAAAAATTGTCTGGCATAGGATGACAAGCTTTCCACATAGCGTCTTTGACCTTCAGCATATAGGGTATCAAAGGCCAAACTGGATTTCCCAGAACCCGAAAGTCCTGTGATGACCACCAGTTTGTTTCTGGGAATAACAACATCTATATTCTTAAGGTTGTGGAGTTTGGCACCTTTTATGATGATGTTTTTCTTGGGATCTATATGGTCAACCGCTGTCATATGTTAAAATTTGAGACCCAAAGATACGGTACAAGGTACTTAATACGTATATTGCATGAGTTAACATCGGAAAAAGCCCAAATCACAACATTGTTTTTTCGCGGGCATACTGTTTTTCTATATTTGGTATGTAATTAAAACGCTGATAGGCCTATACAGAAATAATTACTTTTTTAAAATTAAGCTAATAACTCTCAGCCCTTCTTAGGAAAAGGAAGGCTGGCGATTATAACCAAAAAAGTAATTTGTATGGAACTACAGATTGATGACTCGATATTAGTCAAGGATTACATTGCCGGAAACGAAAAGGCTCTTGAGACCTTAATCAACAGGCATAACCAAAGAATTTCCAGTTTTATTTATTCTAAAGTATTGGATAGGGATGTTGCAGAGGACATCTTCCAGGATACGTTCATTAAAGTAATCAAGACCCTTAAAAGAGGTTCCTATAGTGAGGAAGGTAAATTTTTGCCATGGGTTATGCGAATTGCCCATAACCTGATCATAGACCACTTTAGAAAGAACAAAAGGATGCCAAAGTTTGAAGGGAGCGATGATTTCAACATCTTTTCTGTCATCAAGGATGAGAAGCTCAATGCTGAAAAACAAATTATCAAGGATCAGATAGATAGTGATCTTACCCTTTTGATCGAGGAATTGCCTGAAGATCAGAAAGAGGTTTTGATGATGCGCATCTATAAGGATATGAGTTTTAAGGAAATCTCTGAAAACACTGGTGTAAGCATCAATACCGCCCTTGGTAGGATGCGATATGCACTGATCAACCTGAGAAAAATAGTGGAACGAAACAATATCGTTTTAACGAATTAATCTGCATTCCATCGAAGACGACAATATTTCAATTCTAGCGGCGTTATCTAATTGTAACATTAATGCTAGAATATGGAAAACGTTTACTCTGAAGAACAAGAAACCGTAAAATCGGTAAAAGCTAGACGAGAAACCATTGATTTCTTATTGAGCTATTCAAAATCAATTAAAGTAGTTGATTACAAAAAACACAAGTTTGAAGTTACTTTGAACTAAGTGATTGAAAGACAACGCAAAAAGAGCCGCAATTAGCGGCTCTTTTTGGTTTTATGGTATTCGTCCAGAACGGATTTTCTTCCTATTGTTTTGGTAATTATATCTTTTTCCAAGTCCCAACCCCGTGCAGGGGAGTACTCCCTTCCGTACCAAATGATCTGCAGATGCAACCGATTCCAGATTTCTTTAGGAAAAAGCCGTTTGGCATCCCGTTCCGTTTGCACCACATTTTTACCATTGCTAAACCCCCATCTGTACATTAATCTATGAATGTGGGTATCCACTGGAAACGCAGGAATCCCAAAGGCTTGGGAAACCACAACGCTTGCCGTTTTGTGTCCCACGGCAGGTAATTCCTCCAATAGGGCCATGTCCCGAGGTACCTTCCCATTGTACTTTTCAATCAGGATTTGGGACAATCCATGTATACCTTTGGATTTCATTGGAGAAAGCCCCACAGGTTTAATTATTTCCCTAATTTCATCCACAGACAATTTAACCATATCATAAGGATTGTCAGCCTTGGCAAACAACAATGGTGTAATTTGGTTGACTCTTACATCAGTACTTTGTGCGGACATCAGCACCGCTATAAGAAGGGTATATGGATCTTTGTGATCTAGCGGAATGGGAATAGTTGGATATAGCTCATCCAAGGTGCGGACGGCAAAATTGACTTTTTCTAGTTTAGTCATTTTTGTTTAACTTTGAATAAAATAAATTAAACAATTGATTTAAAGGTAAATACATATGAATACTTTAAAAGTAGGAGATAAAGTACCAGAATTTTCAGCAAAAGACCAAGATGGAAACACAATTAAATTGAGTGATTACAAAGGTAAAAAATTGGCCGTCTTTTTTTATCCCAGGGCCAATACACCAACCTGTACGGTAGAGGCCTGCAATTTGAGGGACTATTATGCCGAGCTTCAGGACAATGGTTATGAAATCTTGGGGGTTAGCGAGGATTCTGAAAAGAAACAAACCAATTTTAGAAACAAGTTTAATTTTCCCTATCCCTTACTTGCAGATACAGACCATGAGGTTATTGAAACCTTTGGAGTCTGGGGTCCAAAGAAGTTCATGGGTCGTGTTTTTGATGGCATACACCGCATCACCTTTGTCTTGGATGAAGATGGAATTATTACCAAGGTCATTGACAAAGTAAAGGCCAAAAATCATGCAGCACAGATTTTAGAGTAAGTTTTGGATTTTTAAGACAATTCTAAAATTTTGTGATTTCTTCAAAAAATAAGGCTATTCTTTTGATTATTTAAATAATTGGGGTAATATTACTATTGATTTCCAATTATTGTGGATTGGAATCGACTCAACTAACTCTAACAATGGCCTCTGAAAATTTGTTCATTCAGACTCCTGTAGCAGTCTCTCATGATAGTAATGAGAGTTTTGAGGTCATTCATGATTTATATTTCAACAAGCTTTTTTTAATCGCCCGAGGATACATTTCTTCCAAACAGGATGCAGAGGAAATTGTACAGGATGTTTTTGTGAAATTGTGGAAAAAGCAGGAAGAAAACCATAGCATAGACAACCTAACGGGCTACCTGTTTCGAATGACCCGCAATGCTTGCCTCGACTTTCTGAGAAGCAAAAAGAATGTGCTGGCCATAGAGACCAATCTTGAACAGCGTCAGAATCTTTTGAACTTCCATGCACTTTCCAACGAAAGCGCTTCGTCCATAATTGAGGATGAATTGCACAAGCAAGTTGATAAAGCCATTGACCAGCTCCCAAAAAAATGCAGACAAGTCTTTGTCAAAAGCAGAAAAGAAGGCCTGAAACACAAAGAAATTGCCAAAGACCTCAACATTTCCACTAAAACAGTTGAGAACCATATCTCCAAGGCAATCAGGCTTTTAAAGACCCAATTAAGGGAACATTTCACTTTCGAATAAAAAAAATTGAACCTCAAGTAGGGGATAGGTGGTCTTTTATACGTCATTAATATAAAAGGCACACGCTGCAATGAGGAATAAGCACATTTACGATCTTATTGAAGAACGACTTGGTTTTCACAAAAAGAAGCAAGTAATAGAATGGCTACTTAAAAACAAGAGAGCTCAAAAAAAATACCATCAGGCCAAGGCAGAACAAGTCGCTCTGTCCTTACGGGAAGACACTGGGGAAGTTAAACCGGTTCATCCAAGAAAAACTAGGGCACTGCTGAAGTATGCTGCCGTACTTGTTTTACTTTTTGGTCTTACATTCTATATTAACTACTCTGCCAAGGGCACAGCCGTGGAAACCGAAAACGCCATGGTAATGATTGCCACTTCCATTGGTGAAAAAGAAGAAGTTGTGCTGTCTGATGGAACGAAGGTAATAGTAAATGCCAATAGCGTTTTATCCTATCCTGCAAATTTTACTGGAAACACCAGAGAGGTGATGCTAAAAGGAGAAGCCTTTTTTGAAGTAACTGAAAACAAGGAAAAACCATTTATTGTCAATACCAATGAAGGTATGGATATCAAGGTTCTGGGAACTGTTTTCAACGTAAAGTCCTATCCGGAAGATAAAAAAGTAGAGACCACCCTGGTAAGTGGGAAGGTTCAGGTTGTGGAACGAAAGGATAATAAAACAGTGTTGCTCTACCCTTCGCAACGGGCAACCTATAACAAATCTGATGACCGTTTGATTATTGACAAGGTTCAAACCGAACCTCTTATTTCTTGGAAGGATGGCAAATTGATTTATGACGAGGCCCCTCTAAAGGATGTGATCAAGGATTTGGAGCGGGAGTATGATGTAACCTTTTTGGTCAATTCCGAAGAATTGCTTGAATATAAATTTAAAGGGGTGTTTGATAATCTCAGTATAGATCAGGTGTTGAGCTTGTTTGAACTATCATCACCCATAAAGTGTACCCTAAAACAAAACTATGTAGTACTGGAAAAACAAAAATAAAACCGAAAGAATAAAAACAAAAAGAGGGCGTCTCGCAAACACCCCCTTTGACTAATTACCCAATTGTAGCTAATTAAGTAACTAAAACCATTCAAAATTATGAAAAAAAAGAGACTTTTTTTTTCGTCAATCCCCTTTATTCGGATTATGAAGATTTACTTTCTGTTGGTATGTTTTAGTATGGTAAAAGTCTTGGCATCAGACCTTTACGCTCAAAACATTACCTTGAACATGAAAAATGCCAAACTCAAAACGATTCTTAAAGAAATTGAGAAAAAGAGCGATTACAGCTTTTTTTACAACAGTAGCATCGTCAACGTTGATAAAAAACGGTCGTTAAGTGTTAGCAATACCGTTATTGATGACGCGTTGAGTGTGCTGTTTCTGGAAACTGAGATTGATTACAGTTATGTAAGAAACCAAATCATCCTTTTTCCCAAAAACCAGCCGGAGATCAAAGAAAAAATCGAGAACCTTTTACGTGAGAACGAGCAAAAGGTTAGCGCAAGTATCAGCCCGGAAAAAATTAATGAGGTCTTGATTGACCACCTTCAGAACACCATTACGGGAACCGTTGTGGATGCGGCTACAAACATAGCCGTCCCAGGAGCTTCGGTTGTTGTAAAGAACACCAACAATGGTACAGCCACCGATTTTGATGGCCTGTTTACCTTGGAAGCCGCGCCAGATGCCGTTTTGATCGTGAGCTATTTGGGGTATAGAACCATGGAAGTGCCGGTTAATGGCCAGACCAACCTTACAATCCAGATGCAAGAAGATGCTTCGCAGTTGGATGAAGTGGTGGTTGTGGGATATGGTACACAAAAGAAGGCCACAGTAACGGGAGCCGTTACAGCAGTAAAGGGTGCTGTATTGGAATCCTCCCCGGCCATTAGTGTTTCCAACTCGCTTGCAGGTCGTTTGCCTGGGGTGGTAATCATCCAAACCAGCGGTGAGCCAGGTAACGATGAATCAAACATCACCATTAGGGGTACAAATACTTTGGGTAACAATCAGCCATTGGTGGTTATTGATGGAATTCCAGATAGAGATGGTGGAATTGGACGTTTAAACCCCAATGATATTGAGAACATTTCCGTACTAAAAGATGCTTCTGCAGCTATTTATGGTGCAAGAGCGGCAAATGGTGCAATTATCGTAACTACCAAGCAAGGACAGCAAGGTAAGCCTACGATTACCTATACGGCCGATTTTGGCTTGAGCCAGCCCACTTTCGTACCTGAAATGGCAAATGCTGTGGAGTATGCGGATATAAGAAATGAATTGCCTATTTACAACTTACCTGCCAGTGAGTGGTCTGCAGCGTCCCAAGCTATCCGTACCAACGGAAGCTATACGCCAATAGATCCGGGAACAGGGGTTGTTAACGCAGTCTTCAGTCCTGCGGATGTGCAAGGTTATCTGAACCAGTCAGACCCTTATCTCTACCCAGATAGTGATTGGTTTGATGCAACTTTTAAGGATTGGACAAGCCAGAGCAGACATAACCTATCCATTTCTGGAGGTTCGGAAAAGATGAAATATTTCTCTTCTTTAGGGTATTCCGATCAAGACGGTATCTACGAAAATTCAAGTACCAGATACCAACAGTATAACTTTAGATTGAACACCACAGCAACCATTAACGACTATGTTACCGCAAAGATGAGCATGGGATATAGAAAAGAGGATAGATCTCTTCCCACTGAAAGCTCTGATGCAATTTTTAGAATGTTGATGCGTGGTAAGCCAACAGATGTGGCCGTATGGCCTGGAGGTTTACCTGGTCCGGATATTGAAAATGGACAGCAACCAGTGGTAATCGCCACCAACGAAACAGGATATGATAGGGAGAAAAGGGATTATCTCCAATTCACTGGATCTGTAGATATTACCAACCCATGGATCGATGGTTTAAAATTGACCTTGTTGGCCGGTGTTGACCAAAGATTTGACCAGCGAAAATTATGGGAGACGCCATGGGATCTTTACTTTTTGGATAGGGATACCTATGTAAATACGGGCGAGGTAATTCTTAATGGAGCTCAACGTTCCTCATTCACGGATCCCAGATTGCAACAATGGTCCAGGAACCAATTGAATGTGAACCTTACCGCGCTTTTAAATTATGAGAAATCCTTTGGAGATCACACTATTGGCGCTTTGGCCGGTGTAACCAGGGAGACCATCAATATTGAAGAGCTGTTTGGTAGTCGATTAAATTTCCTTTCTGATGCCATTGACCAACTTACCGTAGGTGGTGAAGATGGACAGGTTGCAGATGGTGTAGCCTTCAACAGAAATAGATTAGGTTATTACGGAAGGGTACAATACAATTTTAAGGAAAAATACTTGGCGGAATTTATCTGGAGATATGATGGTTCCTACATTTTTCCTGAAAACGATAGATTTGGATTCTTCCCTGGATTCTTGGTAGGTTGGAATATTTCCAATGAGGAATTCTTCAATGTGGATTTCATCAACAACCTGAAAATCAGGGCTTCTTATGGGCAAATGGGTAATGACCAAGTTGCTTTTGATGACGATGGCGATGGTCAAATTTCCAATGATGAGCTTAGGGAATATGCATACCTTTCCATATATGACTTTAACAGATATCCGATTAACGGAGCTGTTCAGACCACCATACTGGAGCCGCTATTGGCCAACAACAACTTTACTTGGGAGCGCGCCAACAACTTCAATATTGGTTTGGATGGTAGGCTCATGGACAACAAGATAGCCTTTGTATTGGAGTATTTCTTGAACAAAAGGGATCAAATCCTGATTCAGCAAACCGGTTCCACACCTGGTTCCTCTGGTATTGCCGATAGATTACCACCTGTTAATGCGGGTGAAGTGACCAACAAAGGATTTGAATTTGCAGTAAACTATTTTGGTGGAGACCCTGACGGATTTAGTTGGGATGCCGGAATTAATGGTGGGGTTGCGAAGAACACGGTGGATTTTATGGATGAAGTTCCAGGGGCACCTTCCTATCAAAGAATGGAAGGAAAGCCAATTAGAAGCCACTTTGTGTTCCAATCTGATGGAGCATTTTTGGATGAGGCCGATATAGCCGCCAATACCTTGGACTACAGTGGGGTTACTTCCCAGCTTAGACCTGGTGACATGAAATTTAAGGATATCAATAATGATGGCGTTATTGATGGGGACGATCAAGTTCGTTTGGACGAAAATGATACCCCAACCTTTAACTTTGGTGCAACTTTTAATGCACAGTATAAGAATTTTGATCTTTCAGTGTTGTTACAGGGAGCAACAGGAGCTTCCCTGCGTATTTTCACTGAATCCGGTGACATAGGTAACTATTTAAAGCATAGCTATGACAACCGATGGAGTATAGACAATCCTAGCAGTGTACATCCAAGATTGGCCAGCAGGGGAGATACCTATTATACAGGTGGAGCCTTTGGTCAAAACTCTTATTTGTTATTCAGCAAGGATTACCTTAGAATTAAGAACGTAAGCGTGGGATACAATTTTCCTACGGACGTTATTGCACCTTTTGGGCTATCCGCCGCAAGGGTGTACTTGAGTGGTCTGAACTTGGCAACCTTTGCCGAAAACAAGATTTTCGACCCCGAATCCAATGCTGGAAACGGAAGGGCTTATCCACAATCTAGGGTAATCAACGCAGGATTTAGTTTAACTTTTTAATAAAATTGGTTATGAAAATTATGAAAAAATGGGTTGCATTTGTTTTGATGGCCTCGGCGCTGTTTATTTCGTGCAACGATGACTTTTTGAACACACAGCCCAAGGATAGTGTGTCTTCGGATGCAACTTGGGGAGATGGCGCTTTATCACAAGCTTTTGTTTTTGGAATTTATTCTGCACTGGGTAACGCAGGCTTTGAAGAGGAAGGACTTTCCGCCTTGACAGATGAAGCTATGTTTACCCACTCAGGTAGGGGTATAGATGTATTAATGGAGGGAACCTCCACACCTTCTAACCTGGGTAACACAAGGGTTCTTCCAACATGGGAGGAATTGTACGGCGCTATTCGTAACGCAAATATTGCCTTGCAGGAATTACCTGAGGCAACTTTTGATGATGCAGACCTCAAGGAAAGATTAATGGGTGAAAGCCATTTCCTTAGAGCATATTACTACCATCAATTATTAAGACACTTTGGTGGTGTACCACTTATAGATAGACCATATGAACTTGGTGAGGATTTTAGCATAGCCCGTAATACCTATGCTGAAACTGTAGATTTTATTATCAGCGATTTGGATGCTGCAGCCGGAATGTTGACTGGGAAGGAAATCACAAAAGGTAGGGCAAGTCAATTGGCTGCTTTGGCCTTAAAGGCCCGTGTACTGTTATATGCGGCTAGTGATCTGCACCATGGCCCAACAGCTTCCGGGAATTCCGGAACCCTAAGTTCATTTTCCAATCTAGCGTTGGTAGCCTATACGGGCGGTGATCAAGCTTCTCGTTGGCAAGCGGCCAAAACTGCGGCAAAAGCTGTTTTGGATATGTCATCAGGATATAAATTGGATTTAAATGCACCAGTATCTGCCGAAGAAGGTGAGGCCAACTATGTTTCCCTTTCCATGGGAGGTGGAAGTAGCGTGGGCGATGCCGCCGCGGCTGTAGAATTGATTTGGGAGCGAACCCATACAGGTTTGTATACCGAAGAAAATGATTGGCCACTGGGTGGAATCAATGTTGGGGTAAACAACGGGCCTAACGGTTATCACAACTGGGCAGGAAATACCCCAATTCAACAATTGGTGGATGACTACGAAATGATGGATGGTTCCCAGTTTGATTGGAACAATCCAACTCATGCAGCAGACCCATTTGCCAATAGGGACCCGCGTTTCTACGCAACGGTACTTTACGATGGAGCCGATTGGAAACCTCGCCCATCTGACGTTGTAAGTATAGATCCAGTAGATCAAATCCAGACAGGTTCCTATGATGATGGCTCTGGAGGAACAATTCCTGGTGTGGATACCAGACAGTCCCCAATTGAGGATTGGAATGGAAGTAGAACCGGATATTATGTAAGAAAGTTCATTGATCCAGATCCAGGATTGGTAGATAACCGATCCAATGCACAGGTAGTGCCATGGCCGTTCATAAGGTACACGGAAGTTGCCCTGAATTACGTGGAGGCCTGTATTGAAACTGGAGACGAAGCTGAAGCAATTACTTGGCTGAACCGAATCCGATACAGAGTTGGAATGCCTGCCATTGCTGATACAGGAGATGCTCTCAGAGACCGCTATAGAAATGAAAGACGGATTGAGTTGGCCTATGAGGAGCACAGATATTTTGATGCAAGACGCTGGATGATTCCTGCAGAGACCATTGGTAGGGGAATCAAGGTAATGCAGACATCGGCAACCCTCAAAGGTGGTCAAACAGCACACATACCGTACAGACATGACAAGGATGTATACGATTATCTATACGTACCCATTGATAATACAGACAATGAAACCCGTATTTGGGATGACAAAATGTATTACAGGGTAATCAGTAGGGATGAAATCAATCGTAACGAATTGTTGGAACAAAACCCCGGATACTAATTTGAATATTAAGTTTAGGTTTATTAGTTAATTTCGTTTGAGTTAGTGGAAAATCCGTCCTTTCATTAGGATGGATTTTTTCCATTCCAGATATGATACATAACCTCAGAAATATTACTTCGGCTTGGGCGCTTTGCCTGCTGTTACTTTTTGGATGCAAACAAGAATCCAATGAACCGGCAAATTCCAAAGAGCTCCAAGCTGAGGAGAGGTTATTTACCCTACTGTCCCCTGAGCAGACCAATATCCATTTTGAAAATCGGCTGCAAGAGAATCTGAACATCAATGTTTTGATGTATGAATATCTCTATAACGGTGGAGGGGTGGCGGTAGGCGATTATAATGGGGATGGGAATATCGACATCTATTTTTCAGCCAATTTGGGCGACAATCAACTGTACCTAAATAGGGGGGATATGCAGTTTGAGGATGTTACCCTGGCTTCCGGGACTTCTGGAAGAAAAGGACCTTGGAAAACAGGGGTAAGCTCCGTGGACATCAATAGTGATGGTAAGTTGGATATTTACCTTTGCTACTCGGGCGCCTTACCTGATGAGAAAAGAAGGAATCAGTTGTTCATCAATAAAGGGAACAATGAAAATGGAATTCCCATTTTTGAGGAAAGTGCCAAGCAATACGGATTGGATACTCCCGGATTTAGCAATCAAGCCCATTTTTTTGACTATGACCATGATGGGGATTTGGACGTCTTGATGCTCAATCATAACCCAAAATCCTTACCCGTATTGAATGAGACCAGTACCAAGAACCAATTAAAAATTGATGACCCGCATCGCGGCCTTCGACTGTTCAAACAAACCAATGGCTTTTTTCAAGACGTAACCCCAAATTCTGGCATAAGCGGTTCGGCCTTGAGCTACGGGTTGGGATTATGTATTAGTGATGTCAACAATGACGGTTGGGAAGATTTTTACGTTTCCAATGATTATACCATCCCAGACTATCTCTATATAAATAATGGCAACGGTACTTTTACAGACCAGCTGAAAACCAGCATGGGCCATACCAGCCATTTTTCCATGGGAAATAACATTGCGGATATTGATAACGATGGGTGGATGGATATCTATACCTTGGATATGCTACCAGAGGATAACCGCAGACAAAAACTGCTACTTTCTCCTGAGAATTATGAAAAATTTGATTTAAACTTACGCAGCGGTTTCCACTACCAATACATGCGTAATATGTTGCAGCGCAACAACGGAAATGGCACTTACAGTGAGATAGGACAGCTTGCTGGAGTTTCCAATACCGACTGGAGTTGGGCCGCACTTTTGGCGGATTTTGATAATGATGGCTGGAAGGACCTGTACGTAACCAACGGCTATTTTAGGGACTATACCAACTTGGATTTCATTAATTATATGGAAGACTATGTCCAGTCCAAAGGTAGATTGGTCAGGGAGGATGTATTGGAAATTATCAAACAAATGCCCTCAACCGATTTGTTGAACTATATGTTCATCAACAAAGGCGGACTGGAATTTGAAAATAAAACCCAAACCCTGGGATTGGATCAGGTGTCCAACAGTAATGGTGCAGCTTATGCCGATTTGGACAATGATGGCGACTTGGATTTGATCGTGAACAATATCAACAAGCCTGCGTTTATTTATCAAAATGAGTCCGATGAAAAATACAATTACCTTCAAGTAAAGTTAAAAGGGAAGCCAGGAAATTTGCGGGGCTTGGGCGCAAAAGTAAGCTTGTATTCCCAGAACGGAATCCAAATTCAGGAACAAATGACCACCAGGGGCTATCTATCGTCTGTTTCAGATGTGATGCATTTTGGTTTAGGCGACTTGACTTCCGTGGATTCTCTAAAAATAATATGGAGCAGTGGTAAAGTACAGACGTTGACCCAGGTTTCGTCCAATCAAGTGCTAGAGCTCGAAGAGACCAATGCGGTTCCTTCAGTTGATAAAATTGCTCAAAGTTCAGGGCAACTCTTTAAAGAAGTTTCCTCGCCAATTGATTATGCCCACCAACAAGTGCAGATCAATGATTTTAAACGACAATCACTATTGCTCGAAGAGTTTTCTCATAACGGCCCATGTCTAAGCAAAGGGGATGTGAACAATGATGGTAGGGAAGATATTTTTATTGGGGGAGCCCAAAACCAATCAGGTGCACTATTTGTGCAAGATGCCAATAGTGGATTTCAAAGACTGAATATTCCAGATTTTAATGTGGACAAGGAATTTCACGATTCCGCAGCATCTTTTTTGGATGTCAATGCCGATGGCAACCTTGACCTTTATGTAGCCAGCGGAGGTTATCACCATTTGAATGCTGGGGACGAACTTTTGCAAGATCGCCTGTATTTAGGTGATGGAAAAGGTAATTTCTCGAGAAGAGTAGATGCACTCCCTGTAATGCAGGTTAGCACAGGCTGCATAGCATCCCATGATGTTAACGGAGATGGATACCCCGATTTGTTTGTGGGAGGTAGGGTGGTTCCCGGTCGATATCCTGAAACCCCTGAAAGTTTTATTCTGATGAATGATGGGAAGGGCAGTTTTAAAGATGAGACCGCACAACTGGCACCTGAGGTTTCCGAATTGGGAATGGTTACAGATGCTGCTTGGGCAGATTTGAATGCCAACGGAAAACAAGAACTGGTTGTAGTTGGTGAATGGATGCCCATTACTGTCTTTTCTATAGAAAAGGGTAAGCTGGCTGAATCAACATCCCAATTTTTCGGGAGTTCGTATCAGGGATGGTGGAACACGGTGCATATTGAAGATTTGGACAAAGATGGAAAGCTGGACATTGTTGCCGGAAACATGGGAACAAATACGCAGTTTCAAGCCTCCTCCACGGAACCTTTGGAACTTTATTATGACGATTTTGACCAAAATGGCGCAGTAGACCCCATATTCTGTTTTTACATTCAAGGAAAAAGCTATCCTTATGTAACCAGGGATGAACTGTTGGGGCAATTGACCCATTTAAGACCCAAATTCAATAGCTATAGCAGCTATGCGGATGCCGACTTATTTGAAATTTTTGACAACGAAATTACTTCCAAAGTTGAAAAGCTCTCCGTGAATCACATGGAAACAATGTTGTTTATGGGAACAGCAAATGGAACATTCAAGGAAATGAGGCTTCCTGGACAAGCTCAATTTTCTCCTGTGAACGAGATTGTATCCCAGGATTTTAATCAGGACGGTCACATAGACCTTCTGTTATTAGGCAACAATCATCGTTATAAATTACGATAGGGAAAATTTGATGCCAACTATGGAACACTATGCTTGGGAGATGGGAATGAAAACTTTTCATATACGGAACAGACCACGTCTGGATTGCGCATAGATGGAGTTGTGGAAAGTGCCGTGATTTTGGATGACCTATTGCTTGTGGGAATTCAGGGTCAATCCCTGGAGGCCTATCAATTTGGGGCTAATTAAATGTGTACATGAAAAAAGAGATTAGAAAATTATGCTGGATTATTGCCGGTGCAGTCTTCATAAATTCCTGTAGCAAACCTAGAGATTACACAGAACAGGACGTAGTCCTGGAATGGGCTAAAATGGCTACGTATATTACCCAGTTTACTCCAGCAAATTCTCCAACTTTTGCTTCCCGTGGGTTTGGTTACATTGGACTGACCATGTATGAGTCCGTGGTGCATGGTTTTGAAAACAATAATTCGTTGCAAGGTCAGCTCAACGGTTTGGATCAACTTCCACAACCCGAAAATGATAAAATCTACAGCTGGGAATTGTCCCTGAATGCAGGACAGGCTCAAATTTTACGACAGATTTATCTGCAAACTTCAGATGAGAACAAAGCCCGTATAGATTTGTTGGAACATGATATATACCAGAGTTATTCGGATAAGATCAACGATTCGGAAATTGTGGAACGATCTGTTTCTTACGGAAAGGAAGTAGCAAATGCCATTTTCGAATGGTCAAAATCTGACGGAGGGCACAGAGGGTATCTTTATAATTTTGATAAGGAAATGGTTCACCCAGAGCGACCAGGTTCTTGGAAACCTCCGTTGTTTGCACAATCTTTCAGTCATTATCCCTTGCATCCGCATTGGGGTGAAAACCGAAGGTTTTTAAAGGAAAATTCAGCACTGGAGCTACCTTATATGATTCCGTATGACACCATACCTGGCTCTCCCTACTATGAGGAATTTATGGAGGTCTATAAAAAGGATTTGGCACTCACCCAAGAAGAGAAAGAAGCGGCCATTTGGTGGGGAGATGATCCAGATGTGTCATTTACACCCCCAGGTCATTCCTATTATTATGTAACCTTGGCCGTAGAGAAGAAGCTTCCCAGTATGATTGAGGCAACGGAAGCTTATGCCAAAACAAGCATTGCCGTGGCAGATGCCTTTATCAACTGTTGGGAATGGAAGTATCGCTTTTTCTCTGAACGGCCGAACACCTTTATTCCCAAGTTTATTGATCAAGAATGGGAGTCCTTTTGGCCTGATCCTCCTTTTCCAGCTTTTCCATCGGGTCATGCCATCAATGCTGGTGCAATGGCCACAGTGTTGGAACACGAGTTTGGAAAGGAAGTCCAGATTACGGACAGGGCCCATGAAGGGAGGGAACGGGACGAAGTTAGGGATACGGATTTTGTGGTACGATCTTTCAACTCCTTTTGGGAAGCGGCCCAAGAAACTGCGGATTCTAGGTTTTATGGGGGAATTCACACCCCCCAGGACAATAATGTGGGCTTAGAGGAAGGAGTGAAAATTGCTAAAAATGTAATCAACTTAAACTGGAGGAAATCAGACTGATTATGCGCAAACTTTCCCTGGCCAACTGCTTGATTCTTTTATGTCCTTTCCTTCTTCAAGCACAGAAAATGTTCACCGATGTTACGGAGGATGCTGGAATTGATCATCAGTTTCTGGTCTACGAGGGAACCTTTGGAGGTGGGGCAGTAGTTTTCGATATAAATAACGATGGGCTGGAGGATCTCTATATTACCGGCGGCACAACATCGGACGTATTATATCTGAACCAGGGGGAAGGGAAGTTCAAAAACGTATTTGAGGGATCTGGTTTGGAAGTGACAGCGGATTACGTTACGCAAGGAGTGGCCAGTGCAGATGTTAACAAAGATGGATGGCGCGACCTGTTTATAACCACCATAAATTCCGAGGATAACACTACCGTAATTCCTAGGGCAAAAAATCTGCTTTTTATCAATAATGGGGATGGGACCTTCACGGATGCCACCACGGCCTATGGTTTAAAGGAGTTTAACTCCTTCAGTACGGGCGCTTCATTTGGGGATGTAAATGCGGATGGCTATCCCGACCTGTACGTGGGCAACTATTTTGTGGAGTTCACGGGAAAACTGGGAATACTGAAGGATGCCACTATCGCCAGCGCCCATCAGACTTCAAAAGATTATCTGTTCATCAACAAAGAGGGAAAGCATTTCGAAAACCAGTATGAGGAATACAATCTAGGCCATAAAGGCTTTGGTTTTGGAAGTATTTTCACGGATTATGACAATGATGGCGACCAGGACATTTTTGTCCATAACGATTTTGGTTATAAGGCCGTGCCCAACTTCCTATATAAAAATAGATCACCTTGGAAGGGTTTCAAGGATGTGAGCGAAGACAAAGAAATGGATCTTAAGATCAATGCAATGGGAGCAGCCGTAGGCGATTATAATGAGGATGGCCTACTGGATTATTTTGTGACCAACATCAAATTCAACTATTTGATGCAAAACCAAGGCGGCAACAAACCCTTTGTGAATGTGGCCAAGGAAACGGGGGCCTACAGTTTTGCTATTAGCTGGGGAGCTAATTTTGCCGATTTTGACCATGACACGGACTTGGATATCTACGTTTCCAATGGGGACTTAAATCCCAATTGTAATCCCATGGCCAATTTTTACTACGACAATCAAAATGGAAGTTTTGTGGAAAATGCCAGTTTAAAGGGAATCAATGACCCGGGGGTGGGCAGAGGTTCTGTGGTATTTGATATGGACAACGATGGGGATTTGGATATTTTGGTGGTCAACCAAAAGCCTATCCATGATAACTACCGAGTGCCTTCCGTTACCAAGTTGTTCCGGAACGATGGTGCTAAAGGGAACTGGTTTAAGGTTGCCCTTAAGGGTACGGCATCTGAAGCCAATGGCATTGGTGCAAGGGTAGAGGTGTTCTCGGATGGGAAGCATATGATTCGGGAAATTGATGGAGGTAATTCCAGTCACATGTCCCAAAATTCCGCAATAGCCCATTTTGGTCTGGGAACGGCCAATACGGTAGAAAGGATTGTGGTGACTTGGGCCGGGGGCAAAAAACAGGAGCTTACCAACCAAAAAGCGAACACCTCCATTTTAATCATGGAAAACCCCGAAAGCAAAACCTCATTCTGGATTTATGCTATTATTGGATTGGCGGTTATTCTAGCTACCTGGCTATTTCTAAAGTATAAAAAGCGATGAGCAACCTTACAAATTAGGAGCTTTTGTCCTCAGCTATCAGCTTTCTGGTAAAAAGTTGTTTTTCCTGAATTATCTCTGCAATACCTTCAGGAAGCATTTCCTCCCAGCCTTCTTCCCCGCTGGTAATACGGCGCAAAACTTCTCGGGAGAAGATATGCATGATATCTGGATCGTAGTCGATAATATCCATCACCTTACCATTGTACTTGAAGAATTTGTAAAGTTCTTTCATACGAGGATGGACCTTCACGTTGTTGCTGGTCATAATTTGACCTGTTTCGGGATCCTTCATCGGATACAAATATACCTTTAAATCCTTGAAGAACAGTTTTCCAAAGGCTTCCAAGATACCACCACTTAGATGACGGTAATATTTTTCGTCAAATACATCCACCAAGTTGTTGACACCCATGGTAATACCAATTTTGGCCTTGGTGTAGTTGTTAAAGTATTCAACTAATTTATAGTATTCCTTAAAGTTGGAAATCAACACGGTATGTCCAAGGGAACAAAGCAATTCTGCCCGATCCATAAAATCCTGCTCATCAATTTCACCGGATGCTTTCAGGTTAGAGAGGGTAATCTCAAAGACCACAATGGTATTTTCGTATTCAACTGTTTGTTCACGAATGAAAATATCATAGGATTTTTGGAACATGTCCATATTTACCTTGGTCACCGGTCTAAAACTCCCTCGAAGGGCCAAAATGCTTTTTTTGTACAACACGGCGGCAGGTAGTAAGTTATTGCCATCAGGACCAAACATGACCGCATCTGTCATTTCATTTCGGATCAGCTGAAGACTCATCAAGCGGTTATCTACATCCTTAAAGTGTGGTCCTGTAAAGTTGACCATGTCAATTTCTATGGTATCCCTATCTATATGATCATAGAGGTACTTGAGCAATTTTTTGGGCTTGTGGTATTTAAAAAAGGCACCATATATAAGATTAACCCCAAGAGTACCTAGCGTTTCTTGCTGCAGTCTCGCTTCATTTTGTTGAAAACGTATGTGCAAAACAATCTCATCATATTCCTTTTGCTTGGGATCCAATTGAAATCGGATACCTACCCATCCGTGTCCCTTGTAACGTTTGGAAAAATCGATTGTGGCCACTGTATTTGCAAAGGAAAAGAACAAATAATCAGGGTTGTTCTCACGACTGATTCGCTCTTCCACCAATCGCATTTCGTGTTCCAACATCCTTTTTAAGCGGGACTGGGTGACGTACCGCCCATCGTTCTCCACGCCATAAATGGCATCGCTAAAGGCCTTATCATAAGCACTCATGGCCTTTGCTATGGTTCCAGACGCTCCTCCAGCCCGGAAAAACTGCCGCGCAGTTTCCTGACCTGCACCTATTTCAGCAAAGGTTCCATAAATGTTGGGATTCAAATTTATTCGCAGTGTTTTCGCCTTGATTGAAGGGATATTTTCAAAGGCGTTTGTAGAATTCTTGACAGTGGACATAACCAATGGTTTATGGAAAACAAAGTTACACTCTTCCCCAAATCTATTAAATAAATAAGTTATAATTTTGGATTTAATGGATGATGCGATGACCATTACTTTTTTGGGCACGGGAACCTCCCAGGGTATTCCGGTTATTGGCAGCAATCATCCAGTATGCCTAAGTCCAAATCCGAAGGACAAGCGCTTAAGGGTTTCTGTCTTGGTTTCTTGGAACAATTTCAATTATGTAGTGGATTGTGGTCCGGATTTTAGACAGCAAATGCTCACACATTCAGTGACTAAGCTGGATGGTATCCTTTTTACCCATGAGCATGCTGACCATACTGCTGGAATTGATGATATTCGCCCATTTTTCTTTAGACAAGGTGATATTCCCATTTATGCACACAAAAGAGTGGTGGAATCCCTAAAAATTAGGTTCGATTACATATTTGCAGATGAAAATAGATATCCGGGCGCTCCAGCGGTGAGTGTGACCGAAGTTGAAAGTAATAAGCCGATATCTTTAGGTGGAATTAAGGTACTTCCCATTCGCGCCTTTCACAATAGGCTGGAGGTTTTTGGCTATCGCTTTGGGGATTTTGTGTATTTGACGGATGTTAAGCGTGTGGAACCAAGCGAAGTGGATAAAATGAAAGGAGCCAAAGTTTTAGTGGTCAACGCCCTAAGGGAAGAGGCCCACCATTCCCATTTTAATCTGGAAGAGGCCTTGGCATTTGCAGAAGAAGTGGGGGCGGAGGAAACCTATCTTACCCACATAAGCCATATGTTGGGCTTTCATGATGAAGTGGAAAAAAAATTGCCAAAGCATGTACATTTGGCCTACGATAATTTAAAATTGAAGATTTAAAAACTATGAAGAGTAAAATTTTCCTATACCTATTTGTTTTTGCCGCCTTGATTGTTCTTTATCAATTTGTAAGTGCCAACAATTACCAAAAGGCTATGAATACGGATTTGGATGGGTTACAAAGCGAAATTTCAGAATTGAAGGATTCCCTGCAAAAATCCCAACTCAAGATTTTGGATATTCAATATTTCTCCTTGGAAAATAATGACGATGCATTGGCTTATTATGAACACCTTGATTTGAAAGATCCAGTAAGATATATAGAAGATAAACTTTTGGAGACCAATGAAAGGAAGGGAAATAACCCCTTAGTTCCCTATGATGGTATGGAAAGCGATTTCAAAATCAATAAAATAAAGGTACTTAACCATAAATGGTTATTGGCCGATTTTTCTGATGGTAAATATTGGGGGGATTTGGTTATCAAATATGAACTTAAGGATGACCTCTCTGTAGATTTCACCCTCTTGGACCACCTGCTCTATACGCGTAGCCACTAAAGATACTTGGTCAACCAATCCCGAAAGGAATAGAAATTCTGTTGACTAACACCATGCCCCACAGGAAACTCCTCGTAAACGTGGGCAATGCCCATTTGGGTTAGAAATTCTGGGGTTTTTTGGGCCCATTCCAGCGGTATAACCTGGTCTACCTGACCATGGGATGCATAAATGTTCAATTGACTGTGGTCTTTGTCCGCATAACCGTCCAGCAGGATTTTTTCGTTGATATAGCCGCTAAGCGCCACCACATTTTTGATTTTCTCGGGATAAGACAAAGCCACGGAATAACTGAGAATAGTACCCTGGCTGAATCCTAAAAGCGTAATCTTTTCCGTATCCAAGTTGTAAGCTTCGCAGGCTTCATCAATGAAGGCAACAATTTTATCCCGACTGGATTTTGCCTGTTCATCATCGCTCCACTTCCCGTATTCGGCATCAAAATTTATAGCGTACCACGTATGACCAAAGGGTTCCAGCGAATAGGGAGCCTGCACCGAAATTACCATGGGTTCTTCCGGTAGTTCCGAAGCAAAGGAGAAAAGGTCTTCTTCATTGCTACCGTAACCATGAAACATAAAAATCGCAGGAATTTTGCCAGAAGTAAGGCTGGAAGGTCTCAGCAGGTATTCAAGGGATAATGCGGTGGGGGACATGAAATTAGTTTAAGGAATAAAGGTAAACCATTTTTGAAACTTTGCGCCCAGCCCTGGTAGCAGACCTTCACGGTTGTTGAATGCTCCAACAAAACCATATAAAATAGCTCCAAGATAGACTACCCAAAGAACTCCCCAAACCATGACATTGTCAACGTTTGTCAAATTCAGATAGATCGCCAAGGAATGGTAGATCAGATGTGTTCCAAAAGCCTGTCTGGCATGAAATCTGGCAAAAGCGTGCTTGGGCTCCATGTTCATGGTGATGGCAATCAAACAGCCTAGAATGGTAATATAGCTTACGATGGCAGTAGACCTGCCTAGTTTGGAACTACTCAAAATATTAAACAGTGAATTGGTTGTTGTTGATGATTCCCAGTGCCTTGCCCTTCAAACGCGTACCTAAAAACATGCTGTTTTTCGAGGTGGACCGAATGACATCTTCATTAAACTCCCATTCGATGGTTGGGTCAAACAGTGTCAAGCATGCGTTTTCTCCCTCCTTCAGTTTCGGGATTTGAAGTCCAAAGCGTTCGCGACCCTGGGTTAAAATGGAGATAGTCTCTTCCAATTCAAACATAGGGTTCAGTGTGCCAAAGGCAGTTTCCAATCCTATGGTTCCATTGGCCGCATTGTCAAACTCCACTCTTTTTTCCTCTATATCCAAAGGCAAATGATCTGAAGTCACAAAATCGATAACCCCATCTTTGATTCCTTTGATCAAGGCTTTGCAATCCGATTTTTCACGCAAGGGAGGTGAAACTTTGAAGTTGGTATCAAACTCCGTTAACGAATCATCTGTAAAGGCCAGATTGTGCACGGCAACGCTACAGCTTACGTCCAAACCTTTACGCTTGGCATTAGCGATAAGTTTAACGGAATTAGCCGTGGAAATGGTGGGAATATGCAATTTGCCTCCTGTGTATTCCAGAATAAACAGGTCTCTTGAAATCTGTAGTTCTTCCGCTAAGGCTGGAATTCCCTTGAGCCCTAAAGTGGTAGAGATTTCGCCTTCGTGTACTATGCCATTCCCTTTAATTTGTCCATCTTGGGGAAAAGACATTACCAATCCATCAAAATTTTGAGCGTAGAGCAGGGCTATTTTCAAAAGATTGGGATTGGATATTTGCTTTTTAAAATCATAAAAAGCTATCGCTCCCGCATTTTTCATGTCAAATAGTTCCGCCAAATCCCTGCCTTCATCATTCGCTGTTAAACTTCCAACAGGATAGAGATTGGTGGCGGAGCCATTACCTCGTTCTTTCAAAAAAACAATATCTGAGCTGGTATCCGGTACGGGTTTGGTGTTGGGATTCAACAAAATATCGGTAAATCCGCTGGCTGCTGCCACCTTCAATCCGTTGGATATGGTTTCGCGTTCTTCATAACCGGGTTCCCCAAAGCTTACGCTGCTATCAAACCAACCTAAGGATACATGAAGATTTTTGGCGGTAAATTCCTTGATGTTTGTAACCGAAGGAATGGAAGCCGCAATTTTTTCGATTACTCCTTTCTTAATGAGGATATCCCGCTTTTTTAAATGAAGTGCCTTGTTTTGTGGGCATACTATTTTTGCGGACTTCAGCAGAATGTTCATCTAATAAATTTTTGAATGAGGACTTCCAAGAGGGCCAAAAACAGTGCTAAAATAACAAACCATTTCCAATAAGCAGTAATGGTATTTGATGCTTTCAGATGTTCAAAAAGTCCAGTTACGGAATCTTGGACGCTAACATGCTCTGTTCCTTCCACTTCCGTATATCTTAACAAACTTTCCGTTCTGGGGTAGTTAAAACTGATGCGTTTGATTGTTTCTTCGGATTTCTGAATCCTATAAATACCATCTTCTGACGGGTTTTCATCAAAATCCAAACGTACCCTGTTGGTAAATGATTGCTGCCTTGGAATGAATTCATAATCCATTTTGGCAACCTTTAATATTTTATCGTTTCCTAGTTCAGCGGCAATGTCTATCCGTGTGGGTTGCCCCAGCATGTGCTGTATGACAGGCGCTTTTAGACTGAAGGCTGCCATATTATAAAAGGTAGGTACAATTAATGGGGAGTTCTTAAAATTGGAATTTTCCAATTTTAGAGCTGCCGTAAAGAAATAGAACCCATTGATTCCAGATAAGAAAGGCTCCCCTCCTTCAAAAGTAAGTAGGCTTGGAGCCTGGGTCACCAGTTTATAGGACTGGTTTACCTTTGGATATTGAAAGTTTTGTACACGTTTATTAAAAACGTTTTGGTACACGGGATGGTCAAAAGAAATTTCTGTAATGTTTTTATCCAAAACCTGGGTTTCCAGAAATTTGGTGGCAAAGAAATTGGACAACAAAGGGTTGTACGTGTTCAAATCGCAATCCACAGAAGGTACCAGTATCACCGTTCCGCCATTTTCCTTGAAACTTCGGAGCACTTGCTGCAATCCGTTGGGGATGGATTTCAATTCGTTGAGCACTACCACATGTTGATTCCCCAGGGCACTGTAATCCAACTGGTTTAAACCAAATAACTGAAGCTGAAATTCTTCCTTCGGAAATAGACGTTGCAGATAGTTGTTGTCCGATTCACTAATTGCAAGTACTTTTATTTTCTCCTTTTTATCAATATTGAAGTAAAACTGATTGTCAAAAGAAAGTCCATTGTCCTGAATACTGATTGTTCCAAGAATTTCGGTATCTGCGGGAATGGAAAGTTCCACTTTTGCATTTCCGTTTGAAGTGAAGTTTGCAGAAGTTTTGGCGATCAACTGATCTCCATTATGCAAGGATATCGGCAGACTTTCCTCATGGATACCGCCTGAAAGCCTCACCGTAAGTTTTGACTGATCGGCAGGATGTTCTTCCAAGCTTATGGAATCTATGGAAACATTTCTATCTAGCGAAGGACGTAAAGGCACCAAATAGGTTTGTAGGGTGGTGTCCTGTGCTCCAACCGATTGTCCCATGTTTTGTTGAAAATCCGAAATCAACACCAATTGTTTTATAGCATCCTCGGAATTTGAGAAAAGGCTGTTGGCGCGCAAAGAAATGGCATCAACGTCCAGTTGCTTGTGGGTATATGGTAAGGACAACAGTTCGTTTTTTATTTCATTTACGGTGACCTTTCTGAAGGTATTTTCATTGGTGAACAGGGTGAACACATTATCCTCTCCAACATTTTTTATCAAATCCTGAACAGCCTGTTCCAAAATGGAAAGTCCATTGTCTTTGGCCTGCATGCTGAAGGAATTATCCAAGTAAATAACCGTCTCCTTTGTTGTGGTTGCGGTTTGGGAGGCGCTAAAGGGTTGGGCAAATGCGACTACAAGGGCAGCAATCAATAACAATCTTGTGATCAGGAGCAACCATTTTTTGAGCTGGTTACTTTTTCTAGATTCCGAAACTACCTTTTGTAGCATGGCTACATTGGTAAATGGGGTTCTTTTAAACCTTCGTAATTGAAAAAGATGAATGAAAATGGGAATAAGGAGAAGTAATAGGGCCCAAAGGATTTCCGGATGTTTAAACTGCATTCCCAACTTTGATTAAGCAAATATAGGTGATACTAAGCTAATAGCGGTGTTAAGGGTTTGTTAGATTCGATTGTCAATTAACAATTATCAGTTATCAGTTATCAATTTTCAATTTTATTGCTCATTGCTCATTGCTCATTGCTCATTGTTCATTGCAAAACCTAGCAGAAGAAAAAATAGTCTTTCATGGTCTGTTGTCCCAGCGTGGAGAAGAATTCACGGATTTCCTTCTGGGCATTCTCATTGGCCACTGTTACCACGCTCTGGGGATTTTTCAGTTGTTTCAACGTTTGAAAATGCACTAATTCCTGTCCGTATATTTTTTTGCCAATTTTTGCAGGATTGTCGCATAACCACACAAAGTCTAAATCCTGATTTACCAGATTTTTTGCGATGGTCTTGCCTTTAAATCCTGCGCCCCAGACCACTAACTGTCGGGTAGGCTCATGGTCCAGTTTTAAAAAGTAATGGAGCTTGATGTCCAAAAAATAATTCTGTGCATAATGTTCATGGGTTCTGGATGTCCGGGTATCATAATCCCTCCATAAATGAAGCACTTCATTACAGGGAATTATTTTCAATTGATTTTCATAAAATCGAAAGGTGAGGTCGTAGTCCTCGGGATACCGATCGGGACGGAAAGCACCGCTCAATTCAAAATCATCCCTGTGCACCATCCAACAGGGGGAAGGGATTACGCATTCCTTGTAGATTTCATCATAGTTGTTCCCGTTTGCGGTCAGTGCATTTAACCATGTTTCATACCTTGCGTATCCATCGCTTATACCTCGATGGGAAAAATATTGTACTTGCCCCACGGCCACATTACCTTTTCCATGAATACCCAACAATTCTGCCATAACTTCCAAGCGATTGGGTTTCATGATGTCGTCAGAATCCATACGGGAAACCAAATCTCCAGAACTATAGGCATAGGCTGTTTGTAAAGCTGGAATAATTCCATTTCCAGAATTGGGATAAACTTTTATTCGGTTATCCTTCTTTGCGTAAGCTTCCAGAACTTTTCTGCTATTGTCTTCAGAACGATCATCAACCGCCAGGACTTCCCAATAAGGATAGGTCTGATCTAGAATGGAATCCAAACATACGGGAAGATATTCCTGGGTATTTTTAAATGGGATAAAAAGGCTAACGGTTGGATTTTGCATGAAACTGCCAAAAATTCCTGAATCATTTTAGTGATAAGATATCAAACTGGGTTTTGTACAATCGGCTACCACCATTTTGATAGCTTTTCAGATAATCCAAGAGATCATCCATGGAAACCATGTTGGAGCCAGGTTCTTGGCTTCTACGGCTGGTGAAGTACAAAATATTGTTTGCTGGGTCCACAAATGGGCAGTAGTCCATGTATTTTGAATTAATGGGTGCTGGTAGGGGTATGGCTTTGGTCCAATTCCCGGAATCGACTTTGAAACTAACGTAGAGGTCACCACTCCCTTGACCATCCTCACGATTGTATCCTCCAAAAATCAAGTAAGAATCATCAGGGGAAATGTAACTATTGTATTCAAAGCCCTCCGTGTTAATGTTCCCGCTCAAGGAAATAGGTTCGGCAAAACTCCCATCATTATACGAACTGAAAAAGATATCATCCCTTCCCAGCGCCCCAGGGCAATCACAGGTATAATATAAATTCCCGTTTTGGGCCACAGCAGGATAAAACTCATTGTGTTCGGTATTGATTGGTGAACCTATATTAATAGGTGTAGACCATTCAGAAGTCGAATTAGCCCTTTCCACGTACCAAATATCAAAATCTTTTAGGGTTGTTGACCCCTGGTCCACAGGTCTATTGGATACAAAATATAGGCGCAACCCATCTGGGGACAGAAAAGGTTCCAAATCTTTATATTTTCCGGAAAAAGAGGCAATTGTTGGCATATTCCAACCATTTTCCCCATTAACGGATTTCACGATTACGGACACCTCCTCGTTAGGGGATTGAATAGTGAAGTAGGATTCTTTCCCTTTTACATCCATGGTAAAATCCCTGATTTTATCGAACATGGGCAAATTTTCCAGAAGGGGTTGAACTTGAATGTTGTTTTGGGCACTCACATACCATCCGAAAAATAACGCCAAAAGCGGAATGTAAAATTTCATATTCAATTCTTAATAGCCATTTGAATGGTTTTGTTGGCAAGCTCGGCCATGATTTCATACCCTTTGGTAGTTGGGTGAACCCCGTCATCCGCCAGTTCCTTGGGAAGCCCATTCCTGTTATCCGACATGGCAGAAAAATAGTCCAGATAAAATATATTCTTATCCCTGGCCAGTCGCTGTAGCATATTGTTCAATTGGGGGATTTTTATGTTTGGAGCCATTTTGGGTTTCCATGGGTAGTCAAAAGCAGGGAGTACCGAACAGATTATGGGTGTAATGTTGTTAGCCTGCGCCAATTCCACCATGGATTGAATATTATCCCTTATCTGCTCCAGGGTCATAGGTCCAGTATTCTCTGCAATATCATTGGTGCCAGCCAAAATAAGGACCACCTTGGGTTTTAGATCAATAACATCCTGCCTAAATCGCAATAGCATTTGAGGCGTGGTCTGACCACTAATCCCCCGATTTACATAAGAAGGGTTTTCAAAAAAAGAAGGCATACCATTGGTCCACCCCTCGGTAATGGAATTACCCATAAAAACCACGCGATTTTCATCCATTGGAGCGGTTAATAACTTTTGGTTAGCATCTTGATATTTAGCTAGATTGGGCCAATCCTGGGCATGGGTATTTTTAAAAAATGAAAGGAAGGACAGCAAGGCAATAGCTAGGATTCTGTGTTTTGACATGATTGAAGGTGTTTGCTAAAAATAAACAAATTCTCTCATAAAAATTGTTAGCTTATTTTAGGTAAAGCACTATCGAAATCAAAAATAGTAGTACAATTAGGAATGCCATTAAACCCGCAGCCAAATTAGTTTTCCTATTGTCCTGGATCATTTCTTTTACCCGGCGCTTTGAATGTGGTGATTCTGGTTTAAATTCTAAAGTAGTTTCAACTGGATTGCCATAAACATCCGCTTTGGTCCTAATTTTTCTTTTCTTTAATAAGGCCCTATTGATTTTAACTACTTTGCTGGCATGAGAACTGAAACCCATAATGATGTATTTTCATTATATGTAGGTAAAATCGATGATTTGTTACAATAATTTTATTAAATAAGTATTTAAGTTGATAATAATTCAGGATTGTTGAGTAATTCCTGCATATTCTCGAAATACAGTCCCATATGTCTGCCATCCACCAAAGCATGGTGGGCTTGAACGGACAAAGGCATTAACTGCGTATTGTTTTGAGTGAAAAATTTCCCCCAGCTTATTCTGGGCACCGAATCATGGGGATGATAGTGCATCGCATGCTGAATACTGGTGAAACTAACCCAAGGGATAGCCGACATAAACAAGTAATCATCCCTTCCAGGTTCATCTTCAATGGAAGGGTTTGTTTTCATGGCTTCATTGATCCGTTTGGCATCATCGATAAAATCCTGGGCTCTTTTTTTAAATGGAACCGTGCAAAAACTAAAAACGTCCGCTTCGTTGGTAGGAACAGTAAAAGAGGGATGCACACTCTCATGCTCAACCACTTCATTTTCCCTAATTCTCCATCGAAACTCATTGATGTCATTAGCGGCTTTGGATAGCAAATAAACCAGATTATAGGTCAAGGGCAATTGCATTGACTTCACGTAAGGTAGAAATGAGCCAACGTCCAGATTGGCCGTAATGTTGAAATGCGGATGGTTCATATGATTGAAAAAAGCAAAATGCTTTTTCCGATGGGGATTGTCAAAGACAATTTTTTTCATTGAACCTTTCTAATTCTTAGGTGGTGTAATCATAATGTGGGCCCTATGGGTTCCAGGGTTCATGATCCATGCGTGCCCAGGAGGAGTTGGGGTGGTGGGTAATCCTGTGGATTCCCCTGTGGCAAAGGGAATGTAAAAAACATAACGCACATAGGGATTTTCAATTTCCTGGGTTTCCGTGTTTACATCTCCCGTAAAGACACATAAAGTGGTCTTGTCAGGCATTTTCAACTTTCCAGCCTTAACTTCCTCTTCCCGAATATCAAAGATTTCCTTTCCATCTTTACCTTGGGTTTTCAACTCCCGTCCACGTGCCATAAAGGGTTCCAGTTCCTTATGATATGCGGCAGTAGAGAACTTCTCCTTTTTGGGGTCAGCTGCCAATGCGATATAATCATTGCTTCCTTCGCGCAGCGTAACAAAATTCCCTGAAGCATCATAGCCATATACTTTGGCCCCATCTTTATAATCCGCAGGTACGGCCATCAGGGCAGTTTTGATTTGCCATTCCTTTGGAGGTATGGCCTGGGAGATGATACATTGGGCAGTGAGTCCGAATATCACGGACAAGATTGCTATTTTACTCATGATTTTAATATTTGGCACTTTTTCCATTGGCCGTTGTTCTTACTATAAAGTTTCTGAGGTCATCATTGGCTTTTTTCAAATCTTCCCTTCTTAAATACATCATATGTCCTGATCGATACCCTTTAAATTCAAACCTATTTTTCATCCGCCCACTTGGGTCAACCTGCCACATGGTGTACTTGGCATTGAAATAGGTAGTGGCACCGTCATAGTACCCGGATTGAACCAAAACGTTCAAATATGGATTCTGCGCCATGGCCTGTCTCAGATTATCCCTTGTATTGTCATCTTCATTGTTCCAAGGGTGTACGGGACCAAACATATTATACTTGATATCCGTTTTGAATTTAAGTTCTTCCTGAAGATAATAGTTGATTGCCGGGGTAAAGCTATGCAGCCAAGAGGTAAGCTCAGCAGAATAATCAGGTCCTTCTCCGAACAGTTGTCGGTCAATTCCTAAATAGCGACTGTCCAACCTTCCAACGTTATAACCACCATTTTCTTTCAATAGATTTTTCCAAAAGAATTGGGTAGGTACATCCAAATTGTGATCTAGGATATCCTTTTCTTTTAATCCCGAATAAAAGGCCATTTTTTTGGCAACCGCATTTCGTTCCGAGTCGGAAATAAATCCTCCTTTGGCGATGGCTGGGATCAAGGTGTTTACCGTGTAGTTTTCTGCTTCTGGTAAAACCTCCAACAAATCTTTGTTTTGAAGTTCTGATGGCAACGCCTTATGATGCCACGCTGCAGCCGTATAATAGGGGAGGTTCAACGCGCTTGAGACCGGCCCACCAACCCGGATGACTTTATAATCCGCCGGGGAAACCATGATCACCCCGTTGAGATACATCCATTGCTGGTTTTGTAAGGCCAAGGACAATCCCATAACGCGGGTTCCCCCATAACTTTCACCAATGATATACTTAGGGGAACGCCATCTGTTATTACGGGTTACAAAAGTATTCAACCATTCAGCCAAATAGGTAACGTCCGCGTTGATGCCAAAAAACTTATCGCGATCCACCTTGTCGCCTGTTTCGGGAATAGTTCTGGAATATCCGGTATTGGCTGGATTCACATATACAATATCGGTAACGTCCAAAACCGAAAAAGGATTTTGTTTTACTCCATAGGGCTGCACAGGATATCCCTCATCATCAATCTTGAGTACCCTAGGTCCAGTGTACGCCAAGTGCATCCAAACAGATCCGGAACCTGGTCCTCCATTGAAGGAAATCAACAAGGGGCGCTCTGCCCGGTTTCGTACATTGTTTCTTGTGTAATATGTATAATGGAGGGATGCAATGGGTTCTCCCATATCATCCCATACAGGTTGCGTCCCAGTAGTTGCTGTATAGCTAATATTGGCCCCATTGATAGTAACACTATGTTGTGTGGTGATGGTAGTGTCAATGGGTATTTTCCGGTTTTGGGCAAAGGTTAAAACAGTGCACAGAATTGTGCAAAGAACTAGGAAGTTTTGTTTCATTTTGTGTTAAAATTAGTCTAGTTCTAAAAGTAGGGATTTTGAGTGGATTTGAAAGAAATAAGTTCGTATAGATTAACACAAACCAGTCTCTTTTCTTCCTGTTTATTTCTAACTTTAAAGAACTCAAAACAAGGAGGTATGAAAACCATTTCCAGAAGAACCTTTAATTCCACTTTGGGCAAAGGTATTGGAGCTACAGCACTATTGGGCTCGTCAGCCTTTATCGTTGCCAACGCTGCATCACAAAAAAAGAAGAAATTGGGAATTGCCCTGGTGGGTTTGGGAAGTTATAGCACATACCAACTGGCACCTGCACTGCTGGACACAGAACATTGTTACCTAGCTGGAATTGTTACCGGAACTCCTGAAAAAGAAGGAGTTTGGGCATCCAAATACAGTATCCCTAAAGAGAATATATACAATTATCAAAATTTTGACACCATCAAAAACAACCCCGCCATAGATGTGGTATATGTGGTCCTGCCCAATAGCATGCATGCCGACTTTTGCATAAGGGCGGCGAAAGCAGGTAAACATGTGATCTGTGAAAAACCCATGGCAGTATCGGTTGCGGAATGCGATGCCATAATAGAAGCTTGCAAGGATGCGGACGTTAAACTGGGTATGGGTTATCGGCTTCATTCAGAGCCCTATACCCAAGAAATCAAAAAATATGTTAGGGAGAAAACTTTTGGTAACGTGCATTACATAACAGTAGATGCTGGATACCGTTCCAGGTCCAACCCAGAACAGTGGCGATTGAACAAAACCTTATCTGGTGGAGGAGCATTGATGAACATGGGGGTTTATGCCATTCAAAGTGTAATCTATGGAACCGGGGAGAATCCCTTATCCGTTTCCGCCCAAGAGTTCAGCACCAATCCCGACTATTTCAAGGATACAGATGAAACCATTACCGCCCAATTTGAGTTTGAAAGTGGAGCGGTTGGTAACATCATGACCTCACACAACATCAGGGCCAACCGCTTGTTTGCCTCCTGTGATCAAGGTTGGTATGAATTGGATCCTGCCAGCACTTACATTCCTTTGGCTGGACGCACTTCCCGCGGAGATTTGGACTTTCCACAGGAAAGTCAGCAAAAATTGCAAATGGATGACTTTGCCAAGCATATACTGTTTGGCGAACCCAATGTGGCTCCGGGTGAAATGGGACGTCGTGACATGATCATTGTGGAGGCCATTTACAAATCCATTGCCCGGGGAGGCCAGAAAATCCAGCTTGATATTCCGAAAGGCTACGGTCTATGATATTAGCTGGTCGTTTATGCTTTTAAAATGGTTTCAATCTGTTGTAATTCATCAGAACTGAAATCTACATTGTTCAAGGCTTGGATATTATCCAAAAGTTGACTCGCCCTACTAACCCCGACCAGCACGGTTGTAATTTTCTCATCACGTAATACCCAGGCCAAAGCCATTTGGGCCAAACTTTGGTTTCTGCCTTCGGCAATGGCATTAAGCTTTGCGACTTTGTCCAAAACTTCCGATGTAATCTGATCGGATTTTAAATAGCGGGCATCCTTAACCGCTCTGGAATCCTCAGGAAGTCCTTTGAGGTACTTGTTGGTCAGTATACCCTGTTCCAAAGGGGAAAAAGCTATGGAACCGATTCCCTTTTGACCCAAGACATCCAAAAGCCCATCCTCTATCCAGCGATCAAACATATTGTATCTCGGCTGATGGATAAGTAAGGGAGTTCCAAGCTCTCTAAGTATATCGTATGCTCTAGCCGTGTCCTCCGCATTGTATTGGGAAATTCCAACGTAAAGTGCTTTACCTTGCTGGACTATTTGATGCAGGGCGCCCATAGTTTCTTCCAATGGGGTATCCGGATCAGGTCTGTGGTGGTAAAATATGTCAACATAATCCAGACCCATACGCTGCAGGCTTTGATCTAAACTTGCAATCAGATATTTTTTGGACCCAAAATTTCCATACGGCCCCGGCCACATATCCCATCCGGCTTTGCTGGATATAATCAACTCATCCCGATAAGCTTTGAAATCTTTTTGGAATATACGTCCAAAGTTGTCCTCGGCAGCACCGTAAGGTGGGCCGTAGTTATTGGCCAAATCAAAATGGGTGATCCCATGATCAAAGGCGGTTCGTAAAATCTGTCGTGCTTTGTTAAAATCGTCCGTATGCCCAAAGTTGTGCCATAGCCCAAGGGAAATCATGGGCAAAAGGAGTCCACTGTTTCCGCATCTACGGTATTTCATCTTCTCGTACCGATCTTCGGAAGCGACATAGGTATGTATGCCAAAACTGTCATTTATGCTCATTGGTTGTTTGGATTTTGGTGTTAGACATTGAACCCAAAAATAACATACAATAGCCTAACAAAATAGTGCTAAAATTTTTCAAAAACGCCTAAACCAAAAAGCGCAAAATCGTATTTAACAGGATCCGATGCATCCAACCTTCTTAGATTGTTGTCCAATTCGGCAAGAGCCTTGGCATCATTTTGCTTCCGTTTGAGCAGTTTTAGTTTTCGGGCCACATTTCCTGAGTGTACATCCAAAGGGCAGGAAAGCTGTGATGGGTTTAAGTGTTTCCAGAAGCCAAAATCAACTCCGGTGTCATTATCTCGCACCATCCATCGTAAAAACATATTGATTCGTTTAGCAGCCGAACCCTTTGCTGGATCGGAAACATGTTTGGTGGTGCGTTGCTGATGGGGTAATTCAAAAAACACTTTCTTGAATTCAGAAATGGCAGGCTGCAGGGTTTCCTTTTGTTGAAATTGGGTAAACACAGCTTCCAATCCCCCATGTTTGGTGTAGATGTTTTGAAGACTTTTGACAAAATAGGTCAAATCCAAGGCGTTAAACGTACGGTGCACAAATGTGCCAAGCTTTTGCAATTCCGCCACAGTATGGTTGCAAACAAAATCATAAGGCGACCGGTCCATCAATTCCATTAGGGAAGAAGCATTTTTTATGATGCTCTTCCGATTGCCCCAAGCAATGGTCGCAGTTAAGAAGCCGCTGATTTCAATATCTGCTTTCTTGGAGAAACGATGGGGAATCTGAAGAGGGTCATCTTCCAAAAAACTGGGATGATTGTACTGCTCCACTTTGGCATCCAAGAATTCCTTAAGTTCAGCCTTTGTCATGCTATCTAGAGACAATCACACCATCTACCATGGTCAGTTTTCTATCGGCCATATTGGCCAATTTCGTGTTATGGGTTACCAAAATGAAGGTCTGACCAAATTCATCACGTAGTTTAAAAAACAATTGATGGAGGTTGTCCGCGCTTTCAGAATCCAGGTTTCCACTAGGCTCATCCGCAAGGATTACTGACGGATTATTGATAAGTGAACGGGCTACGGCAACCCTTTGCTGTTCGCCCCCCGAAAGCGCATTGGGCTTATGGTCGTAACGGTCAGAAAGTCCAAGAAAGTCCAACAACTCCTTGGCCCTCTTTTCTGCCTCGACCCTAGGTGTTTTCTTAATAAAAGCTGGGATGCATACATTTTCCAATGCCGTAAACTCGGGCAAAAGTTGATGAAATTGAAATATGAACCCGATGTGCTCATTCCGAAATCGAGCCAGCCCTTTATCGTTCAATTGATTCACTGGGGTGTCATTGATCAGCAAAGTACTATCGGTTTTGTTTGAAGGTTCATCCAAGGTCCCCAATATTTGCAAAAGGGTGGTTTTACCAGCCCCGGAAGCGCCTACAATTGAGACAACTTCACCCTTATTGATGGTCAGGTCAACACCTTTTAAAACCTCCAGGTGCCCAAAAGATTTTTTAATATTTGTGGCTATGATCATAAAATCCTTGCTTCGGGGAGTGAAAGTAACAATTACAGATGAGTGAACAAAAATTGGAGTTTTAAATAAAGGTTTTGTTAGGATTTACGACAATAAAATGCGGATTCATTTGGGGATGAATGCTGGAATGGATAAGTTTATTTTAAGGTTTGGCAAATATGGACATACAAGAGAACAAAAATTTGGAATTGGCAATTTTTGCCGGAGGTTGTTTTTGGTGCACAGAAGCTGTCTTTCAAAGATTGAATGGAGTAATTGAGGTAATCTCGGGTTACACGGGTGGAGCTATCAAGAATCCTGCCTATCGGGAAATTTGTACGGGTAGAACAGGGCATGCAGAGGCCATTCAAATCAAGTATGACTCAACCAAAGTCTCCTTTGTTGAGCTATTGGAAGTGTTCTTTGCCACCCATGACCCCACCACATTAAATAGGCAGGGAAATGATGTGGGCAGCCAATACCGGAGTGAAATCTTTTATACTTCCCAGAATCAAAAGAAGGAAGCCGAAGAGTTTATTACACTCTTGGAAAGGGAAAAAGTGTTCACAAATCCTATTGTAACAGCCGTTTCAGAAGCAAAACCTTTTTATATTGCGGAACAGGAGCATCAGAATTATTACAATGATCACTCCAATCAACCGTATTGTCAGTTTATCATTGACCCAAAAATCAAGAAATTGAACAAGCATTTTTCTAACAAGCTAAATACCGCAACATAGCCTATGGCGCCCTATCAGAATCTGGAAGAATACAATATTGAAATTACCAATGAGGTCAAGGATCGTTTTGCCAAAATCATTGACGAGATTGGGGAGGATGTGCAACGGGACGGACTTCAAAAAACTCCTGAACGAGCGGCCAAGGCCATGCTGTTTTTAACACAGGGATATGGCCAGGATGCAGCTGAAATATTGCGTAGCGCCATGTTTGAGGAGGATTATGACGACATGGTGATCATCAAGGATATTGAAGTGTATTCCCTTTGTGAGCATCACATGCTTCCTTTCTTTGGAAAAGCCCATGTTGCTTACATCCCCAACGGGCATATAGTGGGATTGAGCAAAATACCCAGGGTTGTGGATGTCTTTGCTCGCAGATTACAGGTACAGGAACGGTTGACCCATGATATATTGGAGTGCCTGAACAACACCTTAAAGCCAAAAGGTGTTGCTGTAGTTATAGAAGCAGCACATATGTGCATGATGATGCGAGGGGTTCAAAAACAGAATTCGGTGACCACAACTTCAGGATTCCGGGGACAATTTGAAAAGATTGAGACCCGCAATGAGTTCTTGAAACTCATCAGCTCGGATTTGTCCTAGGGGATTTCCCCATTTCATTTGGAATTGCTATTTTTCCGCAATGGCAAAGGTGGAAGACCAAAAATATCAGCATTTGCTTTTGGGATTATTGTTTGACGGCATTGGAATGCTGTCCTTTGCTATTCCGGGCATCGGCGAATTTTCGGATGTCATTTGGGCACCTGTGGCAGGTTGGCTTATGACTCGCATGTACAAAGGAAAAATTGGTCAGGTGGCCGGTGTTGTAACATTTGTCGAAGAACTTATACCAGGCTTGGATATTGTTCCTTCCTTTACCTTGATGTGGCTCTATACCTATGTTTTTGCCAAGCTCAAAAAGTAAAAGCCGCTGTAAACGGCTTTCAAACTTCTCATTAAAACTGTTTTAGTAAAGTTATCTTGCCAATAAATTGTCTAGTGCTTTGCATAGGATCAAAAATGTCCGTTTGGGTGTCGTTGAACACAAGGTATACAAAAGAAAGTGGCATATATTCCCAGCTCAAACGGGCGTTCCACCTTCCTTGCTCGTTAAAACTATTATACTGGTAAAAAGTGGAGAGTTGTACTCTGGGATTCAATGCCAGCCTTAAATTTGCGGAATACAGATTCGTGGTTAAATTGGAGTCACCAATCCCCACATCTTTGATGGTATTATGCTCGTATTCCAATGCCAGTGCAGCATGAGGAATGGGGGCAAAGCGGGCAGCAGCATTAATGGTATTTCGGGTTCCATTATAAAAACTGCCAAAATTATAACCTAGATCACCTGACCATTTTTTGGATTGGTCGGTGTTGTATTGAACCAAATAACGGGTGTAATAATAGTTGTCCTGAGCAATCTGGAGACCCAATGGAGCAAAATCAAAGTTGATGTTTTGCCAGGTTGGTGTTGCCGAAACCTCAAAAAAACTATTGTCCTTGAACCAAGTAAAAATTGGGAATATGTACAAACTAGCCTGTTGGAACTGCGTAGGGTCTGAGGCATCATGCAAATAATTGACAAACATCCCTGGATCCCACCGCCTGATCCAATCCATTTTTTTAGGTCTCACCACTAAATACCCGCCTGGATTATGTCTGATCACATTGGTTTGACGGACAAAACCCATTCTTGGATTGTAATTGGCATCGGTATACTCTGTAACCCATCCATAGTAGAATTTATTGGAGTCATTGCCTGCAAAAAAACGCCCTGCAAAGCCAGTTTCCCCAGTTTCCTCGTCTATGGAAGTGGATAGGATATACTGAATATCCCATTGACTTGTGGGGCGTATTTGCCCGTCTATAGTAATGGTCGTGTTATTGTTGCTATCCAAATTCAGATCATCATGCTCGTTATCCAAGCGATGCGTGACCATAACCCCAACATTGTTTTCCCTACCGTAATTCCTGAGATAGCGGAATACTCCAAAATTTGCTCCTGCAGACCCATCCGTTTCCCTTTGACGAACAAACAATCCAGCCAAAGCATTTTTTTCGGTACGTTGGGTAAAACGTGCGCCAACATCAATTGGTGCCGGGATGGCATTAAAGTTGCCCTGAAGTCCAATACGTCTGCTAAAAAAAGGTCTTATGGATTGCTGCAATCCACCAGCCCAGATTCCAGAATTTTCCAAAAAGAACTGTCGTCGCTCTGGAAAAAAGATATTGAAACGTTCCAAGTTGTTTACCGCTCTGTCCACATCGGCCTGGGCAAAATCGGTATTTACCGTTAAATCCAATACGGTTTTGGGATTCATGGCCCATTTGACATCAAAGCCCAACTTGGGATCACTGGCCTTTGAGGTTAAGATGTCTCCTTCCTTGTTTTCATCATACTGGTACAATGTATAGGGCTCTACCCTAATATTAGCCGAAGGAGGTGGAACTTCAATATCTGTCAATTTAGCGGCATAGGTCATTCTATAGGGGGTGAATGACTGCGGGATAGCTGGAAAAGTGGATACTTCCACTTCTCTACGGGCATAACGAACCATGGTCATTCCCAACTCGATGGTATTCCCATTTTCAGGAAGGTTGTAACGAAGAGATTTAAACGGAATTGCCATTTCCACCGTAAATCCTTGGTCAGATCGCTGGGTGCGTACCCTCCAAAGGGTATTCCAACCCGTATCAAAGTTGTTCCCATTGAAATTCTGGAAATCCCTTTGGTTCCCATAAGGTGTGGTCTGAAACCCTTGGGCATATTGTTTCAAGTTTTGGGGATCCAAGGCAACTCCAAAGATATCATTCTCGCCCCAGCTAAAATCCCGACGCAAATCCTGAATCCGAATTCCTGGAATTCCCAAGGAATCCTTGCAAAATGCGGATACATAAAGATTTTTGTCGTCATAAAGGAATTTCACCAAGGTCTTATAGGTAACCTTGCCTCCTTGTCTGGGTTCAATACGAAAAAAATCATCCACCAGTTCAACCTTATCCCATGCAGGTTCATCCAAACGACCATCAACCTGGATAGGCGACGCAGCCCTCGAAACTGAAATTTCCAAGGGCACTTCCGGTGGAGGAAAATTCTCTGCATTCTCTTCCTGGGCTAGAACACCATCTGTACATAGGAGCCAAGAAAAAATCAAAAAATAATATGCTCTCATGCTATGGTGTAATTATGTTTTTACTGGACTGATACCCCATTCCTTTTGCAAACCCCAGAGCCACCAAGCCCAATGCAATCACTACAAGGACCAATATGCTTTTTGTGGTGCTATTGGATTCCAAGGATACATACTCAAAGGCGGGTAGATTTTTGTAATCCTCACTGGAAAAGGGTTGATTGTTGTAGAGGAAAGGCAATAAATGCTGGCGCCAAGTTTCTGCAAAGGCCGTTACTTGCTTCCGATAATTTTCATAATCCCTTGTAGAAGTTCCAGCCAACGCGTTGAGTTCCTGCTGCACAATAATGGCAGGGGATACCCATTTGAGTTGGGAAATCCATTGCTGCTGATTCTGTAATTGACCTTCAAACTTTTGAATTACGGGTTGCAACTCTTCCCGAACCAATTGTTGGGATGCCATATACCGATGATAGAAGCTTCGGCCCTGGTTGGGGTCGTTGATCGCATATTCGGGATGATCCCTTAAAAAATTATCCAGGATTTCATCTTGTTTCTTTGTAGCCTCCGCCTTGGCGTTTCTCAATTGATTGATCATCAGCGTTCGGGAGGGCATAGGATAAAGTGTGCTGCCCATCTGATTCAGTGTGGATGGAATCAGCAGTACAAATAGTAGCCATAAGCCTATAAGAGCTATAGCATTTTTCGCTGAGCTTCCAACCCAAAGGTTGACTACGAATGCCAGAGCAAACCAAAACAAAATGTATCCCGCGGTGACACCTAATACAGGCAAAAGACTCCCTATACTGCCATCATTGCCATTGATATAGAATACAATTGTGAGTATAACACCAATCATTACAATGATCCAAAACAGTCGTATGACCATTTTTTGCAATACCCATGACGCCAACGAAATGGGCTGGGAAGCCAAAAGCCTCAACGTACCGCTTTCCCGTTCAGAGGAAAGGACATTATAGGTAAATGCAATGATGATCAAGGGCAACAAGAAAATAATGACAAATGCTGGATCAAAACTGCCAAACAATTGCTGAACAGGATTAGTGATTTCTGTGAAATTAAGGGCTAGATCGTCACCAGAGGTTTTTGGTTTTACATAGTGCGTAAATAAATCACTTTGCCCTGTAGAGATATAAGCTAAATTGGAAGGATCCATAGCAGCTACACGTGGATGATAGTTACCTACCGCCATCGGTTTGGATGGTATGGTCCAAGGCGAAGCAGAGACCTCCATACCACGTTCTATAGAGTCCAATAATATTAGCATTTCCAGATCGGATTCCTGTACCTCCTGATGGGCCGCCAGAATATCCGATTTTCTTTTGTCCACTTTTTCATGACCGTTGTAAAAGGCAAAAAAGAAGAGTGCAAAAAGGAGGAGGCTCAACAATTGGATCCAACCATTTCTAAGAAGTCCTTTTAGCTCGTATATAAAGTTAAACTTGTACATCGCTATAATTTTTTAGTGGTGAGAAATAGAAGGGAAAATGAACCCAATATCCAAGCGGATAAAATGGCCGAGTTGGAAGAGTTTCTTGAAAGGGTTTCGGAAAGTTCAGGCGGGTCATAATCAAATGCAGGCATTTCTTTCCAAGTGGACTCATCTGCCCTATAGCTCCATTCCCCATAAGAAGAATTTTCGGCAAAATTGCCATTAAGGAAGGCCTGTAGGTCTACTCTATATGTTTCTGCCGCATCGGCGAAGTCCCAGTGGGTGGCATAGTCCGTATTTGCAACGGCCATGCTCATAAATCGTGCAGGTAAAAAAGGAGATAACACGGCAAGGTTGCGGTACAATTTGGACTGTTGCTCAAATTGCGTTTTTAGATGTTTGTAATGCCTAAAATAGATTTCAGCGGTGTGTTCTTCTCCTTTCTGCATCCGATAGGCATCAAAATTGAATGGAAGTTGTTCCAAACTATCCACATTATGCTGCTTTAGCACTTCATCTTCCAGCATTTTAGCCTGTTTGTTCCATGGATCATGGCCATCAATTCCACTTTTTTGATCCTTGGTTATGCTCGCTGCGAATTCTTGTCTAGTAGGGTAGGGATATTGGGATTCTGCCATATTACTAGCGGCTTTTGGAACTGCCAAACAAGCTAATATCCAGACCCCTAGAGATAATACAAGAGAAATTCCCGATTTCTTCATTTTTGAGGAAATGAACAGGACCAAATTGATGAATATCACATAATAGGCCATGTAAACAAGGAACATAACTCCCAAAGATTCCCAACTAAAAACGCCGAAGTCCTTAAGATTGGACAGAACGACTCCAGCTACCACAAAAAGTACTGCTACAGCGATGAAAATAGGGGCAAAAATAGCCAACCACTTGCCAAAAATCAGTTTCCAGACAGGAGTTCCCTGACTTTTCAAAAGGACCAAGGTCCCCATTTCCTTTTCTTTGGTGAAGGCGTTGTATCCTAGAAATACAATCAGCAAAGGCAGAATAAACAAGAGTACAAAATCTGGGGTTAAGTCTCCAAATCGAGCCAATCCGGTTTGATCTGCTGCTTTGCTAAATTGGGCTTCGTTACGTTTATGGGCTTCCAGAAAAATGGAAGTACCGGTAAATTTATCAACCCCATGATCTACAAGGGAAAGAGGATATTTGGGTTTAAAGGCGTAGGTGCCATAATGGGCTGCGGAATGTGGGTTTTTTTCTCCTTGACCTTCCCAAATGTGGCGTTCAGCAGTTTCCGCTTCTTGATATTGTTCGTTGATCGTTGTGTATTGACTTTTACTGATCCAAGTGGCTACTGCCATCAATAGGACTACGATCAGAAAAGAGATTCTAACCCTTCCGTCCCGGGACAGCTCTTTAAGTTCTTTTAGAAATGTACTGCGTATCATAATGTTGCCTCTTTGTAACCCATCGTTTCCAAGTATGCGTGTTCCAAATCACTTAGGGATATCTCATCGGCAACAAATTCTTGTTTCAATTGACCATTTTTCATAATACCGATGTGTGTGGCAATTTCTTTTGCCCTAAATAGGTCATGGGTGGCCATGAGAATGGCTACGCCCTTACTTCGTAATTTTTGCAGCAACAAACCAAATTCGTTACTGGCTTTAGGGTCTAAGCCAGAGGTGGGCTCATCCAACAACAACACGCTGGCGTTTTTGGCCAGAGCCAGGGCTATACCCACTTTTTGTCGCATTCCTTTGGAAAAGGTTGAAATTCGTTGGTGGAAGGCACTGGTTTGAAGTCCAGCCTCTTCCAAAAAAGCCTCCAATTGGGCTTTATTAAGTTGGTTTCCTCCAATACCGGAGAAGTAATCCAGATTTTCAACAGCAGATAGGTTGGGGTATAGCATTAGGTTTTCTGGAATGTAGGCAAGGTGTTTTTTAGTCTTTTTTGGGTCTTCAGAAACGGCAAGACCATTTATAAAAGAACTTCCTGAAGAGGGCTTGATAAAACCCAGTAGCAGGTTGATTGTTGTGGTTTTGCCAGCACCATTGGCTCCCAACAAGCAGTATAGATCACCAGCTTTGATATTTAGGTTGAGACTATCCAGTACGGTAGCATCACCATAAATCTTGGAGAGATTGTTGGTTGTAATCATTTTGAGTTGTTTTTTGATTTGAAGTGTATATGCAGTCTCACCCTCAAAGCCGTTTTTGACTTCGCAGTGTAAGGAATCAGGGCCATATCCCTGATGCGGAAAGGCCTATTTAAGTTAGGGTGGAATCCAGGATAGGGGGACCTCGCCTATACTGGGTATATTGCCCAACAATTGAAGTGAGTTGGCTTTTGGATTCTGGAACCCAAAAGCACAGGGAACCGTGGGCTAGGGAATGGGTTTCTGCGGTGTAAACCACCGGTGTGGGGTTCAATTTTGCGCAGAGGTCACATGAATCTTCGCTGCTGCTTACCAATTCATGATTATGAGTTAGGTCCTGTTCAAAATCATTAGCATGAAAAATAAACATATGGTAAGCACCAAATAGCTGCTGTATGGATAATACAGCAACCATTAAAGTGCTTATGACCGTATGTCTAAATTCTTTATTCATGAAATAATTATGCTATTTACAGCACCTTGATTTTGGAATCAGGTGTTACTCTATAGTTAGGTTAAAGGTTTGTGTGATATCGGTTTCACCACCAGCATCAGCCAAAGTCCCATCATTGGGCTTTTTAGGCTCATGTCGCAAAGTTACCGTAAGAGTTCCCGAACTTGCATCCGTAGTGGTAAGTGTAAAAGTTATGCCCACTGGATTATTGGTTGTGAAATTGGTACCAGTTTCGTCAGAAACATAGTCAGATTCTTCATCAGCATATTCCATTGTGGCATTTAACCCGCCAGCAACAACATAGAAGAACTGATGCTCTGCCGCTTCACCTTCAATTTCCTCATTGACTTCTTCAGCTGGAGTTTCAGTTTCATTGAGGAGAACAACAGATCCGTTATAGGTTGTGTTTTCCGCCAAATTTCCTGAAATGGTGATTTCTGGCGCATTTGGACCGTCGCCATCCAAATCCCTGGATTGGAGCTCGATGGCAGTTCCGCCGCCATCAGGGGTAAGGGTAACCGTCATGGTAGTGATGGTTTCCTCTTCATTGATTTCCTCTGGGGAGTTATCATCACTGGAGCATGATGCCAAAAAACTTCCCGCTAGGATTGCCATTGATAAAAATTTGATTGTTTTCATGTAATAAAGGATTTAATAATTAAGTTTTAATTGAATCAAAATGTTTCTCCCTAAATCATCTGCAAAAAACCTTTGGCGATTTAGATAGTCCCTATAATTGGTGTTCAATAGGTTGTTGACCACCAATGAGGTTGTTATTTTTTTATTTCCTCCCCATGGAAATTCCATTTGGGAGCGCAAGCCCAACAGGTGATAGGCATCTGGGGCTGTATTTATTTCGAGCAGAACTTCCTGTTGCTGCTCCGGAGAAAAGACTGTTATGTTGTCCGGGGTCTCATTTTGTCTAAACACATATTGGCTTTCCAGGGAAACACTGAAATTTTTCCATTGGGGAATGCTGTACGTGATTTGATTACGCAAATTAGCTGCCGGAATATTGATTAGAGCTGTATTGTTGTCCATTTCCTGCCCTTTGACCAATGAAAAGCGATGGTCCGTTTTCCATGAGTTTGTCCAATTGGCGTAGGCCGAGAAATCCAGTCCAAGGAGCCTGGCGTCGGTCTGGCGGTATTCCCAAACGGGAAAAGCACCTCTAATGGTGAACTCGACTCCTGATGGCTCAAGAAGTAAAAAGTTTTGCACCCAGTTGGCAAAGGGTTCCACAGAATATCCCCAAGAATCAAAATCCTGGTTAAAGGAAGCGGTGAACTTGTGCGAAGTCTCGCTATCCACCCTTAAATCCCCTAGTTCAATTCGCGCAGCGGAATGATGCAAGCCGTCGCTAAACAATTCGGAAGGATTTGGCGCTCTCTGGGCCAAGGCATAGTTGAATTTTAAGGTCTCTCCCGTATCCCATTGATATTTTCCGCCAACTGTGGCCGAAATGTTATGATAGTCAAATACCGGATTGACCAATAAAGAGGTTCCCAAATCCTCTACAATTAAATCTTGGAATTCACTGTCATATCCGCGTTCATTCCATCTGGAAGTTTGATAAAATTTTTGCGCATCTATTCTAGTGAAATCGTAGCGAACTCCACCTTCCAGCAAGAATTGATCCGTGATTTGGATCTCACCCAATGCAAAAGCTCCCAGGTCAAACTTCTCATAATCAGGAATCAACCTACGAACTCCAGTCGCAGGATTGGGAAAATTTTCCTGATAGCGACCCAACAGCCCCACATGCATTTGATGATCTTCCTTGGCATCCCATTTAAAATCAGTGGATAGGGTATGGGTGGTCAATTCCAAATCTATGGAAGCCCGACCATCCAGTTCTCCTCGTCGAACATCAAATTCGAATCTTCGATTGCTTTGAAAATCATATTGGAAATTCCATTTACCAAGTCCTTCAAATCGTTTATAAAAATGGAGCTTGGCCAAATGATGTTTTACCTCTTGTTTTGGGTTTTGAAGATCATAGGTGAAATCACGTATAACCTCGGGTTGTCCGTTGTTTATGCTTCTGATTAGGTCATCCACATTACCAATATGGGAAGCCCGCAAAACTGCAATTTCAGAGGAAAAATAGGCATATCTAATGTCCCATCCCCAGGTGAACAAGCGCTTTCCGAACCTTAGGGAGGTGCCAAATTCCTGTACTCCTGTATTGGAAAGGACGTAATCTGGAGCTTCCAAATCCCCAAGTCGTTTGTAGGAACCTTGAGCCTTGGCAAACCAGCCTGAACCGAAAGCTTTTGTCAACTCAGAGGTTATTGTTCCTCCTCTTCCATTGGTATTGCCGCTGATTAGCGTTTTGCCAAAAATGGTATCCTTAACAGGAATTTTGGCCTGTTCCAGCACAATGGTTCCCCCAATGGCATCACCGCCATACTGTAGTGCGGAAGCTCCCTTGATTACGGAAACAGCGCCAGCAGTGTTTATATCGATATTGGGCGCGTGCTCATCTCCCCATTCCATATCTTGCATGCGCACGCCATCGTTTAGAATCAAAACACGGCTGCCGTTTAAACCATGAATAGTTGGCTTTACGATGTTGGCGCCGGTATTCAAGGAAGAAACGCCCCCCAACTCCCGCAAGGCATCACCTAAAGTTCCTGAACTATAGAGTTCCAAGGTTGGAAGCTTCAATTTTTCCTCGGATGCTGTGTTGGTCTTGTCGTTAATGGCTTCCCCAACCACATCCACTTCATCCAATTCCTCCAAATGGTGTTCCAACTTGATATCAATTTTGGTATCCTCTTGGACTGCTACATTCATTAAAATGGTGTTGCATTCGGGATGTGACACCTCCAATTCATAATTCCCAACGCAAACTGCGGAAATTAGAAAATTTCCATTCGCATCGGTTTCTACCGAATGGGCAGTTCCTACAATCAGGAGGGTCGCATTTTCCAAAGGTGATTTGCTATGGTAATCTGTTACTTTACCAGTAATGGTATGGGTGCAATTCTGAGATAGACCCCAAAAAGGGATTGCTATCATCAGCATGATGAAAAGCAATGCTTTCATACTTAAATCAATAAAATATTAGTGTTCATTTAGGACTCATATGCAAGTCCAGTTGCGGGATTCAAGCCATTAGGCCTGAGCAGAGGGTGGAGGCCTCGAAAAGAAGAAATGGGAGCTGGGAATTGGTACATTTATCTGATACTGGAATTCCACCTCTTCGGGAATGAAGAAAGTGTTGACTTCCGGTATCGTGACATTTCCAGTAATTTCAAAATTGGATTGCTGTGATTCCAATGCAATTTCGCAGATATCACAGTTTTCCATGTCATGTGTTTCTCCATCTTGATGGGAGTAAACATGCAAAGCAGAAACCTTCACCAACATGAGGGTGGCGAACAAAAGAAATACGGAAATCTTTTTTAAATCCTGCATTAGATGGCAAATCTAACCAATTTAATGGTAGGAATTATGTTAACAAAACCTTAAACTAGGGGATTAGGAACCCTAGTCCCATGCGCTTGAGCATCTTCTTTTCAAAGTCCCAAAAGAACTTAAACTGGCCAAAAAGCCATCCGAAGCAAATCAACAGTACCTGATATATGGGAAAAATAAGCAGGATTCTAGCAGTCCAATACAGCCAGCCGCTTACCAAATCCCTTTTTAATCCGATGATTTCGGTCAATGGTCCCGCCAATTTACCGGAGAGACTACCAGTGACGGCAAAAACGATAAATATGGCTATCATTTCCCAACGCTGTTCCACAATCCATTTATTGGATAATTTCTTGAAGCACCATAAAAAAAAGCGCAGCATCACATAATACAAAAGGACTGATATCCCAAGCGTGAATGGCCATTCCCAAATGCTGTTGTTCAATTCAAAGAGGTGCAAAAACCTCCTAGCTATTACATAGGCGGTAAGCAATAGCGATGCTACACCCAGGAAAGGAAAAAGGTATTGCCAGTTTTGGGTAATGTCCCAGCGCTCTTTTATTTTTTTCATCGAATAAATTTCGACGGCAAAAATAACATTTTATATCCTGGGAAGGAAGGGACCCAATCGCTGATTGTATTTGCGTTGGAAATAAATAAAATAGTTGTAGAGCTTGTAGTTTACATCGTACCCATAGTCTATATTCGGGTCATAATCAATCTGGAGCTGATATAGATTGGGATTGAATCTTTGGGGCTGAAGTACCCTTTGATTCCAATTAATGACCAACAATTGATTCCGGTTTTCAAGGAAGTGTTGGGAATAATAACCTTCTGGTCTGGCTATGCTTTGCAGCCATTGATAAAAACCGGGTTCAATGATAATGATTTCGTACTCTGTTTCTTCATCCTTAATTTCAACCTGTGCATCATCTTCCGAGGTAAAAACCGCTTTTTCCTCTTCGGATATGGCCACCGTTTCTTTTTGGGCCGTACAGGAAAGAATCAATCCTAGCATCATTACAGCCCCAAATACCTTTTGTAAAATGTTCTTTTTCATAATATTAAGGTACGAAAAAGCCATTTGAAATTTCAAATGGCCTTGTTAAATAACGTTAATTCTTGGATTATTTCCCGAAGAGGCCTCCCAAGAGCCCTCCAAGTCCACTTTTCTTTTGATTGCCTCCGCTAAGTACCATTCCGGCCAAATCGTCAATAACGCTACCATCGCCATCCGAATCCAGGAAGGTCTCAATAAGGGATTGTTGCTTGTTGGCAGAGCTTCCTCCACCCATAAGACCGCCCAAAAGGCCACCAAGGGCATCAGGTCTGCTTACGTTTTGCTGACGGGTCTGTTTGCCCAAAAATCCCAATAGAATGGGTGCTGCTATTTTTAAAATTTGAGCTATTGATCCAGCGTCCATCCCTGACTTGCTGCTCAAAGCACTTTCCACCTGAGGTTGCTTTGCTCCGAAGATATGTCCCAATATCCCTGCTCCATCATTCATTACACTTTGGTCCACACCACCGCCGAAGAGTCCACCAAGATCATCCAAAATACTTCCGTCGTGCTTTGAAGAAAGCGCGTTCATCAATCCTTCTGCACCGCTTTGGGTAGAGACATTTCTTTTCATGGCACCCATAAGCAAGGGCATGGCCATACTGAGCACATCTGCGGTCTTGTTTTCTGGCTGGCCTGTTTGACCAGCTACTCCGCTAATTAATTGTTTGCCCATTGGGCTGTTTAATAAATCTAATAATCCAGACATTCCTTTAGTGTTTAGTTAAGATCCACAATGTACAAAATTGAAGGTATCGATTCTGGGTTTGGTCAAAAAAACTTAGCCCAGTAAGCTAACCACCTGATTGGCCAGTTCCAAACCTATCCGGTCTTGGGCGGCCCTGGTGGATGCCCCTATATGGGGTGTCAAGGAAATTTTGGGATGCATCAGGATTTTGATTTCGGGAGTGGGCTCCGATTCAAAGACATCCAAGCCAGCAAATGACAGTTTTTCTTTTTCAAGGGCATCGATCAGTGCAACCTCGTCCAAAACGCCCCCACGGGCCGCATTGACGACTCCGGCACCGGTCTTCATCATTTCGAACTCTTTTTTCCCCAAGATATATCCATTTTGCGCTGGTACATGAATCGTAATGAAATCGGACGCTTGCAAAACTTCTTCGAAGGAATTTGCTTTCATGGAAAAGGTAAGGGATTGTCCATCAAAGAAAGAAACGCTCAAGGTGCAGTCCTCCACATTATGGTCTGCATAGAGTACCTTCATTCCCATGGCAAGCCCAATACGGGCCGTAGCTTGTCCAATTCTTCCAAAACCGATAATGCCCAAGGTCTTTCCCCTAAGTTCCATTCCATTGGTGTAGCTTTTTTTCAATTGCTTGAATTTGCTATCTCCTTCCAATGGCATGTTTCTATTGGAATCGTGCAAAAATCTGGCGCCACTGAACAGATGGGCGAAAACAAGTTCGGCCACAGAGGCTGATGAGGCAGCTGGTGTATTGATCACATGGATTCCCTTCGATTTGGCATAAAGAATATCGATATTGTCCATACCAACACCTCCACGGCCCACCAGTTCCAAATTGGGACAGGCATCAATCAAGGATTTGTCCACCTGGGTTGCGCTTCGTACCAATAACGCCTGCACTTGGTTGTCGTTGATAAAATTGGATAATTGTTCCTGTGCGACTTTGGTTGTTAGAACTTTAAAGCCTTCTTTTTCCAGGAGTTCTATTCCGGACTGGGAAAGTCCATCATTTGCTAGTATCACCTTCATAAATTAAAAGTGTTGAATTTTAAATGCTAAGTTTTGAATTGCCGCTGACTTGTTTTGACAATTTTGGTTAGAATTTTTATAATTTGATCAATTTCTTCGAGATAATCTGAAAAATCCACAAGTACCAACTTACTCTCATTTAACAATTTGAGCCAATACCTTGTTTCTCTTGCTTCCTTGGAAGCAATTGCCATTTTATGTATGAAATCTTTTTTACTTTGTCCTGCACCCGCCTCGGCCACATTGGCTCCGATACTTGTTGCAGATCTTAGTATTTGGTCGGCAAAAACAAACTCCTTTGCATTCCTGAGTTCTTTAACCAATTTAATAATGGACAATGCAAATTTGAAACTCCTCTCTTCAATCAATACTTAACACTTAACATTGTTCCATTTAAAATCAAAATCATCCTCTTTTTTCCAAATCACTCATAATATCCACCAAAACACCAACACTTTCCAAGGGCATAGCGTTGTACATGGATGCTCGATATCCGCCTACGGAACGGTGGCCGTTTATGCCGCTAATTCCTGCTTCCAGGCATTTTTGATCAAAGATTTCCTTCAGGGTCTCATCGGTGATATTGAAAGTGGCGTTCATAATGGAACGATCCTCCTTGGCCGCAAATCCTGAGAAAACGGGATTCAATTCTATTTCCGAATAGATTAGATTGGCCTTACGCTCATTGATTTCCTCAATGGCAGCAATGCCTCCCAGATCTTTTAACCATTGTAGGGTGAGCATGGAAACATAAACCGCAAAAACAGGAGGAGTATTGAACATACTATCCTTGCTGGCGTGCACCGAATAGTCCAACATAGAAGGGATTTTTCGGGATACCTTGCCCAAAATATCTTCCTTAACAATCACCAAAGTTGTACCGGCCGGTCCCATGTTCTTTTGTGCCCCGGCATAGATCAAATCAAATTTGGAGAAATCCAATTGTCGGGAAAATATATCCGAGCTCATATCACAAACCAAGGGAACATCTGTTTTGGGAAACTCCTTGATTTGGGTACCGAAAATGGTATTGTTTGAAGTCAAATGTAAATAATCCAGGTCTTTTGGGACGTTGTACCCTTTTGGGATATAATTGAAGTTTTGATCTTGGGAAGAGGCAACTTCCACAATTTCACCCATCAAGCGGGCTTCCTTAATGGCTTTTAAGCTCCATGTCCCTGTGTTGATATAACCTGCTTTTTTGTCCAGAAGATTATAAGCGGACATTAAAAATTGAGTGCTGGCTCCGCCTTGCAAAAAAAGTGCTTGGTAACCTTTGCCTTCCAACCCCAACAACTCCAAAGCCAGGGAGCGGGCCTTTTCCATAATGGCCACAAATTCTTTACTTCTATGGGAAATTTCGATGAGGGATAACCCAATGCCATCCAATTCCACAACGGCTTCTGCCGCTTTCTGCATTACTTCCTGTGGCAAAATACATGGGCCTGCGCTAAAATTGTGCTTTTTCATTTGATAGAGGTTAGTTGCAATCCGATTAATTAAGCGTCAAAGGTCTTAAAAAAACTTGGATCTAAAAATCGGATGGTCTTATCTAAAGCTGCTGTAAAAAATCCAAGGTGTCAATCCCATCTGCATACTCTTTGAGACCTGGTTTTTGGGTTTCCCCAAAACCTATCTCGGAAGCCAACAAACCTTTGGACACCACACATTGGATGTCCTCCTTTCGATCTTCAAGAAGGTTCTTGATTGCATCCAGGGAATCATATTGCTCATAAAATAAAGAAGCTATGGGAGAAGCAAAGCTTTCATCTTCCTTCAAAACCAAGAACCCATTGTCCAGTATTTTGAACTCACTCATCAAATACACCGCTTTGTTGTAGTCGTAATTGTTGGCATATTTATGTTGATGGATGATGTCCTTATATTCAAATAAGGCGTTGAAAAGGGGTTCAAAATTGTAATCCTTTGGCACATAGATTTTGGAGACGTTTCGGCAGCCTAATCCATAGTACCTAAAAATATCTTCACCCAGTGCTATCAGTTCTTGCTTGGTTTCATTTCCTGTAAGAACGGCAACAGCATTCCGATTTTTTCGTATAATGTTGGGCTTTTTCCCAAAGTAGTATTCAAAATAGCGACTTGTATTGTTGCTGCCCGTAGCTATCACAGCATCAAAATGGTCAAACTTTCCATCAACAAATTGGATGGAGTCCTTGAGCGAAGCTTCAAACCCAATCAATTGTTCTGCAAGATAGGGCAGGAGCACGGTATCATTGGAAGATAATTTGGCCTGAACCTTATTTCCGGAGAGCAACACGCAAATAAAATCGTGAAAACCAACCAAAGGAATATTTCCGGCCATGACAATCCCAATAACTTTGGCATTTTTTCCTTTTTCAAATGCATATTGGGCCAACCATGAGCCCATATTTTCCTCCGTCAACAGATGGGCCCAGTGTCCAAGGCTGTGCAGGATGTTTTCTTGGGTAAACCAACCATTTTGTTGTTCGGCCCTTGCCAATACTTCTTTAAAATCAGCGTTAGCATTATTGGCTCCAGAATTGTGGGATTCACAAAAATCCTGGATAAAACCACCAAGTTTAACAAAAGCTTGCACTATTGGGTTATGGGCCGTCATTATATTTGTACACTAAATTGGTAGGGTTTATTTTTGCGCAAAAGTACGCATGCTGAAATAAACTCAGCATATTGGAAAAAGAAAATTATGGCGATTATTATAACAGACGAATGTATCAACTGCGGGGCTTGTGAGCCAGAATGCCCGAACACCGCAATTTATGAGGGTGCTGATGAATGGCGCTATAGTGACGGTACTTCGTTGGTTGGCGATGTGGTGTTGCCCGACGGAAAGGCTGTAAATGCTGATGAAGTACAAGAACCTATCAGCGACGAAATCTATTATATTGCTCCCGACAAATGCACCGAATGCATGGGCTTTCACGAGGAACCCCAATGTGCCGCTGTATGTCCAGTAGACTGCTGTGTGCCTGATGAGGATCGGGTAGAGTCCGAAGATGTTCTTTTGGGCAAGCAGAAATTTATGCACCCCGACGGATAGGCTACATCATTTTAGCCACAATTTCCCTAAAAAGTTTAGCACAGACCATTGCGGTCATATCATTTATGTCCCTGGTAGGATTGTACTCCACAATATCCGCTCCCACCAAAGGCACTTGGATATCCTGAATCAATTGTATAACCTGCCGTGTGCTTAACCCACCTGGCTCATGGTGTGAAACCCCTGGTGCAAATGCTGGATCCAGCGCATCCATGTCCACTGAAAGGTATAGCGGGTTTGTAAATTGGGGCATGCTAAAGGAGGCAAAATCCTTCATTTCATTGATTTTGACCCCAAACCGTTGGGCATGCTGCCGTTGTTCCTCATTTAAGGTTCGAATCCCTACCTGTACCAGGTTTTCTACCAAACCATTTTCCATGATATTGTAGAACGGACAAGCATGGGAATACTTATCCCCTTCAAAACTGGAATACAGATCGCCATGCGCATCAATATGCAGTATATCCAGCTTTCCATAGACCGAATGAAATGCCTTAATCAGTGGAAAAGTAACGGAGTGATCCCCGCCAAATGTCAGCAAGGGTGTTCCTTTTTTTAGATTTTTGACGGTTGTCTTTTCAATATCGAAGTAGGAATCAATTTCAAAATCGCCTTTGTCATCAAAAATTTCAGGAGTAATTTTTTTGCCATCTTCAGCATAATAATTGGCGGAATGACTGTGGTATGCCTTACGGATCAATGGTGGGGCCAATGCGGGGCCCTTTAGAAAAGAGGACTTTGCATCAAACAAAATTCCTTGCAGTGTAATCTGAGTCATGGATTAAAGGTAGTAACATTGAACGGCTTTTATCAAAAGCATTTCTTGCTATTTTTGCAGGACTAAAACAGAAGCAACAATGCAGCAAAAAGAAAAGGATTATAATGGTTTTTGGAAACAATTGGGTTGTATTCTTTCTGTAATTGTCATTCTTGGAATACTTACCGTAATGGGGCTTGGTATCTATCTTTTCGTAAAAGGCTTCTAATCCATGTAGGATTGCTTTCTTTCCAAAACTTCAAACTATATTTGCACGCTTAAATCAATTGACAATTTGCAATGAACAATTAGCAATGGTCATTTGTCTTAAATCTAACGTCTAAAATCTAATTTCTACCTGATGAAAGCCGGAATTGTAGGATTGCCCAACGTAGGAAAATCAACCTTGTTCAACTGCCTGTCCAATGCCAAGGCCCAGAGTGCCAATTTCCCTTTTTGCACCATTGAACCCAATATAGGCGTGGTCAATGTACCTGATCCACGTCTGGAGAAATTAGAGGATATGGTGAATCCTGAAAAAGTCATTCCCGCGACTGTGGAAATTGTGGATATTGCCGGACTGGTAAAAGGAGCCAGTAAAGGTGAGGGTCTAGGCAACCAATTCTTGGGAAATATCAGGGAAACTGATGCCATCTTGCATGTGCTAAGATGTTTTGACAACGATAACATTGTCCACGTGGATGGTTCTGTGGATCCCATTCGGGATAAAGAGACCATTGATATGGAGCTGCAACTTCGGGATTTGGAAAGTGTGGAAAAGAAATTGGATAAGGTAAAGCGTGCTGCCAAGACCGGGAACAAGGACGCCCAGAAAGAAGCGGAAGTGTTAAACAAGATAAAAGAAGCTTTGGAAGCCGGCACCTCTGTAAGGGCTATTTCAATTTCTGAAGATGATCATTGGGATTATGTAAAACCTTTGCAACTGATCACGGATAAACCCGTAATGTACGTGTGCAATGTGGACGAAGGTGCAGCCGTGGATGGGAATGAATATGTGAAAAAAGTAAAGGAAGCCGTGGCCAATGAAAATGCCGAAGTAATTTTCCTGGCCGTTGGCACCGAGGCTGACATTACCGAACTGGAAACCTATGAGGAGCGACAGATGTTCTTGGAAGATTTGGGACTCACGGAACCTGGATCAGCCAAACTCATACGAGGAGCCTACCGATTGCTTGATTTAGAAACATACTTCACCGCAGGACAAAAAGAGGTACGTGCCTGGACTATCCCAGTAGGTGCTACCGCACCGCAAGCCGCTGGGGTAATCCATACCGATTTTGAAAAAGGCTTTATTCGCGCAGAGGTCATTTCCTATGTAGATTACGTACAACACGGTAGCGAAGCCAAAGTAAAAGAAGCGGGTCGTATGCGTGTAGAAGGCAAGGAGTACGTGGTACAGGATGGGGACGTGATGCATTTTAGGTTCAATGTTTAATTTTAAGTTTTAAATGTTGAATGCTAAATGCTAAATGTTCTGTTTGAAGTTCATTCAACATTAAGAATTTACAATTTAAAATTGCACTTGCTTCAACATCTAGCATCCAAAATTATTCCATCAACCCAAACCCTGTATCCGTCAATTGAAACACCCCATTCATAAATTGGAGGGTCATCACTGACTTTAATATTTAGACTTTAGGGCTTTCTAACTTTAAATCAAGTCCTAAATGAAATCCTTAAACCCTTATTCCGCAAACAAATGGCTACTTTGTGCGCTGCCCGTACTGGCTTTATGCTTGATTATTGCCTGCAGCGATGATGATAAAAAGGATAACCCCATAATTCCAGATTCATTATCCATAACAAGTTTTTCCCCATCGCAAGGTGAGGCTGGTACTGAGATTACCGTGATTGGTACTGGTTTTAGCACGGTTTCCAGCGAGAATACGGTAACCCTTGGTACAACACCTGTAACCCTTAACTTGGCAGAGGCTGGCAAACTGAAATTTAATGTTCCGGAAGGCGCAAGTTCGGGGACAGTAAGCGTAACAACAAATGGCGTCAAGGTTACAAGTACCTCCACTTTTGAGGTGGTAGTACCGGAACCAATATTGGAGATTTTGGATTATGATCCCAAGGAAGGGGAGTGGGATACATATGTGGTAATAGAAGGGAACAACTTTGCTCCTGCCAATAATGTTGTTCTGTTTAACGGTGTTATGGCCGAAGTGTTCCAGGAGAGCCCTAGTCAGATTACCGTAACGGTTCCCGAGAACTCGCGGTCGGGAAAGATAGAGGTCCGGGATCCAATCGATGACAGAAGCGCCATAACAGCGGATGACTTTACGGTGTTCCATGGTAGATGGACACAAATTGCTGATTTTGGTGGGGAAAAATCCTCTTTGTCAGTTGCATTCACTATTAGTGGAAAGGGTTATGTGGTTATGTCCGGGGAAGAACCGTCAACCGATGTTTGGTCTTATACCCCTGAGACTAACAAATGGGAAATAGAGCCAAATCAATTTGGCGGTATAGCACGTTATTCGGCAGTAGGATTTGTAATTGAAGATGAAGCTTATGTAGGTTCTGGAAGGAGAAACAACCTAAATTGGGGTGACTTTTGGAATTTCAAATCAGGTGTTTGGTCTACTGTCAATACATTTCCGGAAGGAGATCGTTGGTGGGCTGTTGGTTTTTCTAATGGAAATAAAGGTTTTGTTGGGACTGGCTTTAATGGGGACAATATGGAGTCTAAGGATTTCTGGGAATACGACCCCTTAGACAATTTATGGACACAAAAGGCTGATTTTGGTGGAGCGGCTAGATTTTCTGCTGCGGGATTTGTAATTGGAGAAAAAGGATACATAGGAACAGGATATGGAGGAAATAGTGGATTTAGTGATTTTTGGGAGTATGATATTAGTGAAGACAAATGGTTGAAAAGAGCAAATGTTGGAGGGGAAGAAGGTAGCTTGCGTTCCAATGCTGTTGGTTTTGAATTGAATGGCAAAGGTTATATCGGTTTGGGGATAGATGAAGCGGAGAATCGTTTGAAAGATTTCTGGGAATACGACCCAGACAATGATAAGTGGGTTGGTATTGCGGATTTTAAAGGTGATGCCAGAACCGGTGCCTCAGTTTTCGTGATTGATGGCAAAGCCTATGTAGGTCTGGGCAATTCTGATGACGATGAGCTTAAAGATTTCTGGGTATTTGACCCCGGCAATTAATTTCATTTATAGGTAATTTTTTCAGTTGTGAAAGCACCGGCTCCTTGGGTCGGTGTTTTTCTTTGTATTAGTACCATCCTAAGTATAATTCGTGCAAATCTGTGAAATTCGAGTCACGTACTATGCATAAGTACCTTATGTCAACCCAAATCAGGTATCCGTCAACTCAAAAGCCCAATCCGTCCATTGGCCCATAATTCCTAGCTGTAGAATCCCCACTTTAGTATAACAAGCTAAAAATGAATTAAATGAGGAGGTTTTTCAGCAATTTGTTTAAAGGAAAGCAGAGCGTATCCCTAAAGGAGGCCTACCAAAAAAGTGGGGAATACCTTTCAAGAACTAGAGCCACAGATGAGGAAGAAACTTTGGAGTGGCAAGCTTCCAATGCCTTAACAAGCGGAGAATTTGAAGAAGCCGTACAGCGCTATTTGGAATTGGCCATCAAATATCCATGGAACAAAGGAATTTACCTGAGCCAAGTAGGCGCTGGGTACTATTTTCTAACGGAATTTGACAAAGCTATAGCTTATTATCTGGAAGCCAAACAAGTCGGAATGGACGCAGCCCTGATAGACGATAACGTTTGGGAAACCTGTGAAACCCAATTCAACAACACATATAACAAAACGGATATTAAAAAATACCTGGAGTATTTCCCAGAAGGTAATCACGTGGACAAAGCCCAAAAGTTGTTGAATGGATAAAACTGCAGATTAAGAATGAAGCTTTCGTGCAAATTAGTGTCCAACTGTTGTGGCCAATTCATCTAACCTGCTTCCAGTACCGGTTTATTCAAAACCCCAAGCTTCAACCACTCCTAGATCAACCCAAACCTTTTATCCGTCAATTCAAATGCCCCATTCGTGAAATGGGAGGTAGTTTGCCCCTTTAAAAATCTGACTTTAGGACTTTCTAATTAAAAAACAAAATCTATGAAAGTCCTAAAATCTTATTCCGTTAAAAAATGGCTGATTTTTGGTTTGCCCATTTTGGCCATGTGCCTGGTCATTGCCTGTAGTAAAGACGATGGCAAAACAGATGATGGTACAGGAGGCTCGGATGACGACCCAACCCCTAAAACCATGACCTTTACCTCATTTAGTCCTGTAGAAGGTGAACGTGGCAGTACCGTTGAGTTGACCGGAACCAACTTTAGCACAACAGCAAGTGAAAACACCGTAAAATTTGGAACAGTTGACGCAGAGGTTACTGACGCCACATCAGGTTCATTAACAGTGACTGTACCGGATAATGCCACTTCAGGCACTATTAGCGTATCAACAGGTGCTACAACGGTGATCAGTACCAATGAATTTGAAGTTTATGAGCCTGCCAAATGGACTCAGGTAAAAAGCTATCCGAATGAAGAAGGTAGGTCTGCTGGGGTAAGTTTTGTTATTAACGATATAATCTATCATGGTTTGGGAAGTACCTTTGATCATTTAACAGAACATCAACTATGGTCTTACATTCCAGAATTGGATGATTGGTTCCGAGAAACTGATTTTCCTAACGCAGATGATCAGCTTACAAGCTCAGCTGTTTTTGTGATAGGAAATAAGGCCTACATAGTTGGTGGAAGCAGTTTGGAAAATGGAGACTCTTCTGAAGTTTGGGAGTATGACCCTACTATTGGTGGGGAGGGCGGCATGTGGACTTTGATGGAGACCCCTTTCCCTGGTACAGGTAAAGTTCAGGCAGTTGGATTTAGTATTGACGGCAAAGGTTATATAGCTGGTGGAGGTTATGATAACGGGGAATTTACCCAAAAGGTGGATGAAGTGTGGATGTACGACCCAACAAATGACAGTTGGACGGAGAAGATGGATTTTCCTGGTTCTGCCTTTACAAGAGGACTTAGTTTTGTTGTTGATTCTAAAGCGTATGTGCATTTGGGGCGCACAGAGGAGGATGGTAATGGTTCCAACGAATTTTGGGAATATTCTCCCTCAGGTGACACTTGGGTAGAAAAAGCCTCTATTCCGGGAAAAAGGTCAGGTGCCTTTGGATTTGCAATGGATGGTAAAGTCTATATAGGTTATGGGAGTGATTATGACCAAAACCAGCATACTGCAATCCATCGCCAAGATTTCATGGTGTATAATCCGACAACTAATGATTGGACAGATTTGATTACTCCTGAAGGTGTGGCAACAAGAAGCGGGGCAATAAGTCATGCTGTAAATGGTATAGGGTATATGGGACTTGGCAGCGAGAATGGAGTTAGTACGGATTTCTGGAAATTTGAACCTCGGAAAAGATTATAAAAACTTGATGAAGCAATTTTTTTGAGATCAATTTTTATGGGGAGAAGCACCGGCCCTTGGGTCGGTGTTTTTTTTTGGGTTGCTTAAAACAATTAGTGTCATTCGTGAAACCTGCCTGCCGGCAGGCAGGTTCGTGTCAACCCAAGTTGTTGTTAAAATAATACCCAAATGACTTGGTAAAACCCGCACAGGTACGTTTTGGACTTCAACAATACATCCAACCCATCTGTATTCGTGAAATTTAGTGCCACCTGCCTGCCGGCAGGCAGGTTCGTGTCCAACTGTTGTAACCAACTGATCTAACCTGCCTCCAGCTGTACGGGTTTATGCCAAACCCCAATAAAATCCCCTATCAACACCCCTTGTTGATTACTTTCTAGCCGCTGCCCTAGTATTTTTGTGCCTAAATTTTATATTAGCAAGGATTAACCCTAGTTTATGGCACAGACCCAGTATACAGAGGATAACATTCGTTCACTGGATTGGAAGGAGCATATCCGTATGCGTCCCGGTATGTATATTGGTAAACTTGGTGATGGCTCCTCAGCTGATGACGGCATCTATATTCTCCTTAAGGAGGTGATAGACAACTGCATTGACGAATTTGTTATGGGAGCTGGCAAGACCATCGAGATCAATATCAAGGAAAACACGGTTCATGTTCGCGACTACGGTCGTGGTATTCCCCTGGGCAAAGTGGTGGATGTGGTTTCCAAAATGAACACCGGGGGAAAATACGACACCCGTGCCTTTAAAAAATCCGTGGGATTGAACGGGGTAGGAACCAAGGCGGTAAATGCATTGTCCACTTCCTTCAAAGTTGAGTCCACCAGGGACGGAAAATCCAAGACGGCCGAATTTGAGACGGGAAACCTCATTAACGAGGAAATGCTGGAGGAAACCTCGAGAAGAAGGGGAACCAAAGTTAGCTTCGTCCCGGACGAGTCTATTTTCAAAAACTACAAATACCGTAACGAGTATGTAGAACGCATGCTCAAGAACTACGTTTATCTGAATCCTGGCTTGACCATTGTCTTTAATGGGGAAAAATTCCATTCGGAAAATGGGCTTAAAGATTTACTGGAGGACAATAATAATCAAGAAGATTTCTTATACCCCATCATTCACCTGAAAGGGAATGACATTGAAGTAGCCATCACCCATAGCAAAACACAATACAGTGAGGAATATCACTCCTTTGTAAATGGGCAGCACACAACACAGGGAGGTACCCACCAGGCCGCGTTTCGGGAAGCCATTGTAAAGACTGTCAGGGATTACTACGGTAAAAATTATGATGCTTCGGATATTCGTAAGTCGATTATCTCGGCAGTGTCCATAAAGGTGATGGAGCCAGTTTTTGAGAGTCAGACCAAGACCAAACTGGGTTCTACAGACATGGGAGGGAACCTGCCAACTGTTCGGACTTATGTAAATGATTTTATAGGAAAGTATCTGGATAACTACCTGCATAAAAATCAAGAAACGGCTGATGCCCTGCAGCGAAAAATTGTGCAGGCCGAGAAAGAGCGTAAAGAACTTTCAGGAATCCGTAAACTGGCCAGGGAACGAGCTAAAAAGGCCAGTCTTCATAATAAAAAGCTTCGCGATTGCAGAGTACACTTGCAAGACATGAAAAAGGACCGTAGGTTGGAAACTACCCTCTTTATCACGGAGGGGGATTCCGCTTCGGGTTCCATTACCAAATCCAGGGATGTGAATACCCAAGCAGTATTTAGTCTTCGTGGTAAGCCCTTGAATTCCTATGGCATGTCCAAAAAGATTGTGTATGAGAATGAGGAATTCAATTTGTTGCAAGCAGCGTTGAATATTGAGGAGTCCATGGAGGACTTGAGATACAATAACATTGTCATTGCTACGGATGCCGATGTGGATGGAATGCACATTCGACTGTTGTTAATCACCTTCTTTCTGCAATTTTTCCCGGAATTGATCAAGGAGGGGCATCTATACATTTTGCAAACTCCCTTGTTCCGGGTTCGAAACAAAAAGGAAACCATCTATTGTTACAGCGAGGAAGAAAAACGGAATGCCATCCAGAAACTGACCGGGAAACCGGAAATTACCCGATTTAAGGGGTTGGGTGAGATTTCTCCAGATGAGTTTCAACATTTTATTGGAGATGATATTAGATTGGAGCCCGTAATGCTGGACAAGGCGATGAGCATAGATACGTTGCTGAAATTCTATATGGGAAAGAACACCCCAGATCGCCAGGAATTCATCATCAACAATCTTAAAGTAGAACTTGACTTAATAGAAGAAAACCAACTATAAACCAATTAAATGACCTCCTTCTAAATGGAAGAGAATGAAGCACTGAATGATGAAGGTTTAGAAAGCCAGGAAAAGCCCCAAGACAGTCTTACCCGCGTAACGGGCATGTACAAGGACTGGTTCTTGGACTATGCCTCCTATGTAATCTTGGAACGTGCGGTTCCCGCCATTGAGGATGGCTTTAAGCCCGTGCAACGTAGGATCATGCATTCCCTTAAGGAATTGGACGATGGTCGCTATAACAAAGTTGCCAATGTGGTGGGGCATACTATGCAATATCACCCACATGGGGACGCCAGTATTGCTGATGCCATGGTTCAGATAGGTCAAAAAGACCTACTTATCGATACCCAAGGGAACTGGGGAAATATCCTTACCGGTGATAGTGCAGCGGCATCGAGGTATATTGAAGCTCGCCTTTCCAAATTTGCGTTGGATGTAGTGTACAGCCCCAAGATTACGGAATGGCAGTTGTCTTACGATGGACGAAAAAAGGAACCTGTCAACCTACCCGTCAAATTCCCTTTGCTATTGGCTCAAGGAGCCGAAGGGATTGCCGTTGGCTTATCGACCAAGATCCTCCCGCATAACTTTAATGAACTTATTGATGCGTCCATCAAACATTTGAAAGGACAGCGATTTAAACTTTATCCTGATTTTCCCACAGCGGGAATCATTGATGTGACGAACTACAATGAGGGAATGCGTGGTGGAAAGGTAAGGGTACGTGCCAAGATTTCAACCTTGGACAAGAATACCCTCGTGATCAATGAAATACCCTATGGCACCAACACATCTTCTTTAATTGATTCCATCCTTAAAGCCAACGATAAGGGGAAAATCAAGATTAAAAAGATTGAGGATAACACTGCGGCGGATGTGGAAATTTTGGTGCATCTGCCTAGCGGCCTTTCGCCTGACAAGACTATTGATGCACTCTACGCCTTTACGGCCTGTGAATCATCTATTTCGCCCTTGGGATGCATCATTGAGGATAACAAGCCCTTGTTCATCGGTGTTAAGGAAATGCTGGAGCGCTCTACGGATTATACGGTTGAGCTGCTTAAAGCAGAACTTGAAATCCAATTGGGTGAGTTGGAGGAACAGTGGCACTTTGCTTCGTTGGAACGGATTTTTATCGAAAACAGAATCTATAGGGATATTGAGGAAGAGGAAACATGGGAAGGTGTTATTACTGCTATTGACAAAGGACTAAAGCCCCATACCAAAAATCTGAAAAGAGCTGTAACCGAAGAGGATATTGTACGCTTGACCGAAATCCGAATTAAGCGGATTTCCAAGTTTGATTTGGAGAAAGCACAACAGCTTATTGAGAGTTTGGATGAACGTATTGCACAGACTAAACATCATCTGGAGCATTTGGTGGATTATGCGATTGACTATTTCAAAGATTTAAAGAAGAAATATGGCAAGGGTCGCGAGCGAAAATCGGAAATCAAGATTTTTGATGACATTGAAGCGGCCAAGGTGGTCATCAGGAACACCAAGCTATATGTGAATAGGGAAGAAGGTTTTATTGGCACCTCCCTTAGAAAGGATGAATATGTAACCGACTGCAGCGATATTGATGACGTCATTGTTTTCACCAAAAAAGGGGAAATGATGGTCACCAAGGTGGATTCCAAGACCTTTGTTGACAAAGGAATTATACATGTTGCGGTATTTAAGAAAAAGGACAAACGGACCACCTACAACATGATCTATAAAGAAGGTAGGGGTGGACCCAGCTACATCAAAAGATTTAACGTTACAGGAGTTACTCGGGACAAAATGTATCAACTGGCCGGGGACAAAGCTTCGGCGGAGGTATTGTATTTCTCTGCAAACCCCAATGGTGAGGCTGAAATTATTACGGTGCTGCTGCGCCAATCGGGCAGTATCAAGAAGCTGAAATGGGATTTGGATTTTGCCGATTTACTGATAAAAGGAAGGGCATCCAAGGGAAATTTGGTAACCAAATACCCTGTGAAGCGCATAGAACTTAAAGAAAAAGGAGTATCCACCTTGAAACCTAGAAAGATTTGGTTCGATGATATTGTGAACCGCCTCAATGTGGACGGACGAGGTGAGCTTTTAGGGGAATTTAAAGGCGATGACCTGCTATTGATCATTGACCAAAAGGGAAAGGTAAAGACCATTCCACCTGATTTGCTAACCCGCTTCAACGATGACATGATCGTACTGGAAAAATGGAATCCCAACAAACCAATTTCCGTAGTCCATTATGAGGGTGAAAAAGAGCGTTATTACATCAAAAGATTCCTCATAGAAAATTCGTCCAGGGAAGAACTGGTCATTTCTGAACATCCCAAATCTGTTTTGGAATTGGTATCTACAGATTGGAGGCCAGTGATTGAGCTTGAGTTTGTAAAGCCAAGGGGCAAGGATGCCAAATCCAACCAACAAGTGGATATAGAAAGTTTCATTTCGGTCAAGGGAATAAAAGCCATTGGTAATCAATTGACCACGGAAAAAGTGAAAAACATCAATGCTTTGGAGCCGCTTCCATTTGAAGAGCCCAAGGATCCAATTCCAGAGGAAATAGAGGTGGTGGATGAAGAGCCAATCGGTTTTTCAAATGACGAGAAAAAGGACAATGATGAAAGTTCTGAGCAAACTACTTTGTTTTAATGCGTTATTCTACCTATTTTGTGACCTTGGATACGCGGCTAACCCCACAGTTTAATACCCCCTTATGGATTTCACCAACCCTTTAGTATACGGAGTACCTGTATTTATTGTTTTTATTTTGGCAGAGCTGGCGTACAGCAAGGCACATGGAGACCATGAGCTATACAATTGGAAGGATCTGGCTGCCAGCGGGTTCATGGGAGTTGGATCCGCGATTTTGGGACCACTGTTCAAGGTGGCGTTCGCTATTGTGCTGTTCCAATCGGTATACGAACTATGTAATCCGGAAATAAACGGTATTCGTCAGAACATTTTAGGGTACCAATCTTTTGGCTATGCCTGGTATGTTTGGTTGCTTTGTCAGCTTGCGGATGATTTTACCTATTATTGGTTCCACAGGGCCAATCATGAAATTCGCTTCCTTTGGGCTGCCCATATCGTCCACCATTCTTCGGATAATTACAATTTGGGAACCGCGGTACGCAATGGATGGTTCACAATCGTCTACAAACCTCTATTTTATATGTGGATGCCGGCCATTGGATTTCCTCCTGAAATGGTAGTGGTTTGCTTGGGAATCGAAGCGTTATGGCAATTTCAATTGCATTCTGTCTATGTTCCAAAACTTGGATTTTTGGAAAAAATCTTCAATACGCATACCATGCATCAGGTGCATCATGCGCAAAACGTGGAATATCTGGATAAAAATCACGGTGGGTTTTTGAACATCTTTGATAAGCTATTTGGCACATGGAAAGCCTTGGACGATGATATCGATGTTAAATACGGCGTTATTCATTCACCGGATTCCTATAACCCCGTAGTGATTTTGACTCATGAGTATAGGGATATCTGGAATGATGTAAAAAAATCCAATAAATTATCCCACAAGTTGATGTACATCTTTGGCCCTCCCGGATGGAGCCATGACGGCAGCACGCTTACCGTGAAACAGCAACAGGCAAAGTTCAAGGAGTACAAAAGACTCAATCCCAAGTTGGCGTACCAAAGGCCCAACTAAAGCACTTTATTGCTCTGCGGTCTCCTTGTTATTTTTAGTCTTATTTTTCTTCATCCGAAGATCGAAGAATTCTACCATTAGTGAAAATGCTATGGCGAAGTACAAGTAACCTTTTGGAATTGCGCCAACCTCATTATCAAAAACAATCAAATGGGAAAGGTGGGCCGCTTCGGCAATTAACATAAATCCGATCAGGATAAGAAAGGACAATCCCAGTACCTGAACCGAAGGGTGTCTGTTCACAAACTCACCAACAGGATTGGCGAACAACATCATGATCACGACCGAAACTACTACCGCGGTAACCATTAAAACCAGGGCATCGGTTGGGTTGGGAGAAATACCGTTGGTCATCCCAATGGCCGTAAGGATGGAATCAAATGAAAAAACGATATTGATTACCGTGATTTGAACAATGGCATTGGTCAATGATGAGGAACGCGATTTTTTCACTTCTCTCTCATCATGTCCGCGATCCTCAATTTTCTCGTGAATTTCCTTGGTACTTTTATAGAGCAAGAAAAGTCCTCCAAAAAACAAGATGAGTGCCTGCCAACTAATCCCGCCGGTAATCCATGACTCGTCCAAGACCCAAAACGGTTTTTTCATATTGGTCAACCAGGTAATTCCAAACAACAATAAAATTCGCATTCCCATGGCCAAGACCAATCCAATGTTAGTGGCTTTGCGACGGTCTTTTTGTTCCAATTTACCAGCCGCTATGGAAATGAAGATGATGTTGTCAATCCCCAAGATTATTTCCAGAAAGGTCAAGGTAAGCAATGCCATCCAGGCATCCGGACTCGTAAAAATTTCAAACATGGTTAGTGTATTTTATGGGCGGTACCCTTAAATTTTCGTTTATCGCCAATGGCGTTGTATTCAAATGTATAAGAAGAATCTGAAGTTGTCAATATTTTTATGTGAATAGATTTCTCCTCTGCCTTGTTTTTCGGATTCAGGTTTCTAAGGACATATTCGCAATCATTGATCCATCTTACGGATGAAGAATCCTGTTTTCCTTCAAAATAATCCACCTCCAAATCATCCTTTCTAAGGAAAGTGGTGGTTTTGTTTTCACCATTGATTTCTGTAGTGAATGAAAAACGTCCGTTCTTAAAGTTGGTGCAATTACGCTCAGGTGGCTGCTGGCATGAAAGTATCAGGGAAAGAAGGAGAAGGGGTAACAGTTTTTGTAACATGCATGCAAAGTAAATGCAAAGAACTGAATGCGCCTGAACCTATCCGTTTTTTTTTGCGTCAAAAGATTCAAAGGTGCCATCGGCATAAAAAACCACCATACGCACGGGATCGGAATTTGGGTTTCCCGAATTTTTAGTGGGTGCCTCATGGCCCATCTGGGATGAAATCTGGGTAGGGGAGGTTTCCTTTTCTTGCGGAGCCGGAAATTTCCCCTTTCCAATCAGGAGCCAATACAAGTTGACTTCTGGATAAGTCTTTACCACCTTGAGCACAAAATCCAGACTGGGTTTATTTCTTCCGCTCAGGACATGGGAAATACTGGAGCGTTGCACTCCAATGGAGTCTGCAAAGGAAGAAACCGTAAGCCCAAAATGGTCAATTACCGATTTAACCCGAATGGCAATCTCGTTGTTCACAAAAATAAATTTCTATGGCTAAATTAATAATATGAATAGCCAAAGTCAACATAGAATTGGAATAAGAACGGCTATTTATATAAATTTAAAGTTTATGTAATGATATATAAATATCTGTTAATAAATGAATTATGAATATTTATAAAGAAAATTGATTTTTGTAATTACAATTGTGCCTCCCAGAAAGGACAACTGATTACAAGAGTGAACAAATGCTAACAAATATGTGTACAATTGTAAATTATGTTTGGATTACTTTTGTAAACTTACATTAGGATTGCGGTACATGATTCACTTTGAAAGGTATAAGGAAAAGACTATTGAGGGACGCTATGTAACTCTTAAGTCCCTGCAAAAAACATGGCTCAACACCCTGGACTCTTCTTTAGTTGAAACCATTGGCAGCTCGGTTCTAGGAAATGCTATTTTTTCCATAAATCTTGGGAGCGGTCCAAAGAAAGTGCTCATGTGGTCCCAGATGCACGGGAATGAATCCACCACAACAAAAGCGGTATTGGATTTGGTCAATTGCCTTGTTGCAGGAGGAGCTTGTGGTGAATCAATTTTGGAAAACTGTACCCTTTGCATAGTTCCTATTCTTAATCCGGATGGTGCAGCGGCCTACACCCGTGTGAATGCCAATGAAGTGGATCTTAATCGAGATGCAAAAAATAGAACGCAGCCCGAGAGTGTTGTCCTTCGAGAACTATTTGAACGGTTTCAACCTGATTTCTGCTTTAACCTGCACGACCAACGCACCCTTTTTAGTGCAGGTAAGGCGGATAAGCCCGCAACGGTTTCGTTTCTGTCCCCATCCAACAATCCGGAAAGAACCGTTGATCAAACCAGGACAGTAGCCATGCAGCTTATTGTTGCAATGAATCGAATGCTGCAAGATCAAATTCCAGGGCAGGTGGGAAGGTATGATGACGGGTTTAATGAGAACTGTATAGGGGACACTTTTCAGATGTTGGGTGTACCCACTATCTTGTTCGAAGCTGGTCATTTTCAAGAAGACTACCAGCGAGAGGATACCAGAAAATATATTTTTATGGCTCTGTTGGAAGTTCTAGGGGTAATTTCAAAAAATAGGATCACTGATTTTTCGCATCAAGAATATTTCGACATTCCTGAAAATGAAAAACTCTTTTTTGATATCCTTATTCGTAATGCGCATCTAATCAACGAATCCTTGCCAGTAAATCACCAAGTGGGTATCCGATTTGTGGAGACTTTGAAAAACGGGGCCATTGACTTTGTTCCTGAAGTGGCAGAGGTGGGAGAACTGGCCGCAAGCTTTGGCCATTCCAATTTGGATTGTTCCATTTCAGGCCATATGGAGCGGATCGAGCGTAAGAATCTTCTTCCGTTAATACAGAATATCAAGAGTTAATCTTGGTATTATCAGGTATTTGTTACATTTTGTTTAAAAAAAAGCCATTTTTTTTAAATATAATTTCTTAATTAACTAATTTTGATCAAAATATTCACACTATGAGCAAAGTTAAGTTAGACGAAATCGACCATCAGATACTGGATATGTTAATTGACAATACCCGTACACCTTTTACGGATATTGCCAAAAAGCTGCTGATCTCTGCTGGTACTGTTCATGTCAGGGTAAAAAAAATGGAAGAATCCGGAATCATCAAAGGATCTTCATTGACCTTGGATTACGTCAAATTAGGATATTCCTTTATCGCCTACGTCGGAATTTTTCTGGAGAAGACACACCAAACAAAATTTGTCTTGGAACGTTTGAATCAAATCCCATACGTGACTGTTGCTCATATCACCACAGGAAAGTTCAATATTTTCTGTAAGATCCGGGCAAAGGATACCACCCATGCCAAGAACATTATCTTTAAAATTGATGATATTGACGGTATCAGTCGAACAGAAACCATGATTTCCTTGGAAGAGAGCATCAATGACAAAAAGCGCTTGATGCATACCATCTTTAACGAGCTTTAAGCTTAAATACTTTTCGGATATGCTAAGTTCAGAACTTTCCCCGTCTGAATACAACCCTTTTTATCATACCTATATAAAGGCGTTGGGCGGAGAGGTAAAACTATTGGATCAGTTGGTGGATGGGAGAGATGTTTTTCTTTCCTTTCTCAAAGATATCCCTACCGCTAAACTTGGGTTTGCATATGGTCCAGAAAAATGGACCTTGGCAGAAGTGTTAATGCATATAATAGATGCGGAAAGGGTTTTTCAATACCGTGCTCTGAGGTTTGCCAGGAACGACGCCACTCCCTTATCTGGATTTGACCAGGATATTTATGTTCCCGAATCCAATGCTACCAATAAGGCCAAGGAGGAAATAATGACGGAATACAAAACCGTGCGGGATTCCACTATAGCACTTTTTCGTTCCTTTGATGACATAGCATTAAAACGTATGGGTATGGCAAGTGGTTCAGCTATGAGCACTAGGGCCATGGGTTTTATCATTTGTGGGCACCAAGCCCACCACATGGCTGTGATACGTGAACGGTATTTGAACTAGTTGAAAAAGTAGTTTTTAGTATAGGCCTTCGTTTTCTTGTTCTTGATCGAGATCCGGATCAGGGTTCAAGGATTCTTCACTCTCACCCAATACAGCTTCGGGCTTTTCTGCATTGCCAAGCTCCTTTTCCATGTTCTCCTCAAAATTGGATATGAAGTTGGAGAGACTCTTACTGATTTTCACTAAATAAATAGTGTCCTCCGTTTTTACTTCTACGGTTTCAATAATATCCCCGTTGGGTTTTTTCAGAGTGATGATGTCCTCATCCCCATAACCGTAGGGATAAGAGTCGATTAAAACCGCCGCCACTTTGCGGTCTAGTTTTTTGTAATCTATTAATACACGTTTCATTATGGATAGGTTTATGGTTTCCTATCCTAAGCTATAAATTTTTGAAACTGGCCAGGCTAAAGAGTTGTAAATGACAATTTTTAGTATACGTATCTAAGATTCTTTGTAGTAAGCAAAGGATTCTGCAAATAAATTTTCTGGAACCTTGACGTCCGTCACAGCTTTTCCAATGCTCTGGAGCAACACAAAGTTGATATCACCATGCGAGTTCTTCTTATCGTATTTTAAAAGCTCCACAATAGCGGTTATGTCCTCTGGGTCAAATTCCACTTTGTCAAAATGGGTCAGAAATGTTTCCTTGATTTCTTGAAGTGATAATCCCGAAAGCCCTTTTAACTTATGGGACAGGTAGCCCTCCAAAATCATGCCCACAGCAATGGCTTCCCCGTGCAACAAACTCTTTTTGTTTGGGTTTTCCAAAAAGTAGGATTCTATGGCATGCCCCAAGGTGTGTCCAAAATTCAGGATTTTCCTAATATTCTGTTCTGTTGGATCCTCTGTGACCACCTCATTTTTTATACTGATGGATTTTTGAATGGTGGCTGCATTCCCATAGTCCTTGGTTTCCCTTAGCGACTTCCAATAGGCTTCATCCTTAATTAAACCGTGTTTAAGCATTTCGGCAAATCCACTGGTCCGTTGTCTCTGATCCAGCGTGTGGAGAAATTCAGGAATGACCAAGACCATTTGCGGTTGGTTGATGACCCCAATTTGATTTTTAAGAACTCCCAAGTCCACTCCGGTTTTACCACCCACCGAGGCATCTACCATGGACAATAGGGTAGTGGGGATGTTTATAAAATCAATTCCCCGTTTAAAAGTGGAAGCCACAAACCCACCTAGGTCGGTGAGTACACCTCCCCCAAGATTGATCAATAGACTTTTTCGGTCTGCGCCTTGATCGGATAACCATTCCCACACCAGCATGCAGGTCTGGATGTGTTTGTTTTTCTCTCCGGATTCAATTTCAAAAATACCATCCACGGGAACCTCATCTCTCATCTTCTCCTGAAGTAGGGGAAGACAATATTTTTTGGTGTTTTCATCCACCAAAACAAAGATTTTTGAGTAGTTGCTTTTGGCAACATGTTGTCTCAGAGAGGCTTCCGCCAATTCTTCCAGATATACCTCGTAGGAGTGCGATTTAATGGAATCCATAAATTGTAATTGCACCGCTAAATAAAGATTATTTTTATAGATAATGATCCAGTATGGCTACTTATATTTGAATCTTTAATAAATTCACAACAATGCAGCCAGATTTTGAGAATACTGCAATAGCGTTCCAAATGAAAACCGACTCCGAATTGGAACGTGCATATTTCCTTTTTAAACTTATTGCGAACGAACCTTTGGTCAGAATTGGAACTGCGGTTACCAATTTTGCGATAAAAGCGCATTTGCCAATTGAAGGGTTGATACGGGCCACGGTATTTGATCATTTCTGCGGTGGAGTAAATGAGGAAGATTGCATCCCCATAATTGATAAAATGTTTGCCAATGGAGTAAGTGCCATTTTGGACTATTCTGTGGAAGGCAAGGAAGATGAAGATCAATTCGATTTTGCGCTTCAAAAGACGTTGGAAGTATTGGACTTTGTGAAAGAAAAAGAGGCCATCCCTTTTGCTGTGTTCAAACCTACAGGATTTGGGAAGTTTGAGTTGTATGAAAAAGTAAGCGCAGGGGAAAATCTGGATAAACAAGAAACGGTAGCATGGGAACGATTGCTGAATCGTTATGAGCAGGTGTGCAAAAAGGCATATGATTTGGATGTTAATCTATTGATTGATGCCGAAGAAAGCTGGATGCAACAGGCTGCAGATGATATTGCTTTGGACATGATGCGGAAGTATAACAAGGAAAAGGCTGTTGTTTTCAATACGTTGCAGATGTATCGTTGGGATCGAATGGACTATTTGAAGCAATTGAACCAATTGGCAGAAGAGGAAGGATTCAAAATTGGATTAAAGGTTGTTCGCGGAGCGTACATGGAGAAGGAAAATGATCGCGCCAAAGAACTAGGCTATAAAAGTCCCATTTGCATATCCAAAAAGGCCACGGATGAAAACTTTGATTGCGCCGTGTCCTTTATCATGAATAATTTAGATACCATTTCCATTTTTGCAGGAACCCATAACGAAGCAAGTTCCTTAAGACTCTTGGAACAAATGGAGCAAAAAGGTCTTGAAAAAAACAATCCCAATGTTTGGTTTGGACAATTGTATGGGATGAGCGATCATATCTCGTTCAACTTATCCGAAGCAGGTTACAACGTGGCCAAATATGTACCCTATGGTCCAGTGAAGGATGTAATGCCATATTTGATACGAAGGGCCGAGGAGAATACTTCAGTGGCAGGGCAGACCACGCGGGAATTGGCTCTGTTGCAAAAAGAAAAGAAGCGTAGGAAGTTGGATTTATGATACCAACTATTGTATTCCTTCAACAATGAGTCCATCTGGACAATTTTTAGCGATCATCTCCTTCTGTTGATTACCATCAGAAAGCAATACCTTATAAGTTTTGCAAGGCTCGGATTTGGTATCGCTGTTCCCAAAATCGATATCCCCATCCTTCAAAAAAGATTGGATTAAGATTGTGTCTCGGAATTGCACTGGGACTTGTTCGCCAAAAGACAATGGCTTGGAGCGCATGTCCTTGAGCACCCTACAGTTGGGAAAATAGCAGAAATCAATTCCGTTCTCCCCAGATTTTTTCTTGAGAAAGAACACAAGAAATACAATCCCTATGGACAGTCCTACCAGATACCATCCCAAGCGCCTTAAAAATGCCATTCCGTATTAAAAAATTAGAAAGTTAATATCATTATAGGTGAGTCCAAACCAGTCTCCCACAGATTTATTGGTCAGGATGCCGTGATACATGTACAAACCATTTCGCAGACCTTTATCAAAACGCAGCGAGTGTTCCAAACCGCCATCTTCACCAATCTTCAGTAAATAGGGCGTAAAGATATTACTTATGGAAATACTGGAGGTCCTTGGGTAACGGGACGGAATGTTGGGAACCCCGTAATGGGTAACGTCAAACTTTTCTATGGTGGGTTTGTCATGGCTGGTCACTTCCGAAGTTTCAAAACAGCCGCCCATGTCAATGCTGACATCAATAATTACCGCTCCTTTTTTCATGTTCTCTACCATGGAACTTGAAACTACAATGGGGGAACGGTCCTTCCCTCGGGCTGCCCCGATGGCCACATCACAACGTTTCAATGCCTTCAATAAATTCTTGGGCTGAATCGTGGATGTATAAACCGTTTGATTAAGATTGGTCTGTATGTTTCTTAGTTTGGTAATGGAATTGTCAAACACCTTGATGTTGGCCCCTAAGCCCAAGGCTGACCGTGCTGCAAATTCACCCACCGTGCCTGCCCCAATAATGACCACTTCCACGGGGGGTACGCCACTAATATTCCCAAACATGAGTCCATTGCCTTTGTTGGTGGTGGCCATTAACTCGGCTGCTATGAGGATGGAGGAGATGCCCGCAATCTCACTAAGTGATCTAACAGCCGGATACTTCCCATCGTCATCCCGGATGTATTCAAAAGCAATTGCTGTTAATCTTTTCTTGGCCAAGGTTTCAAAATACTCCTTGGACTGGGTCTTAATTTGCAAGGCAGAAATAACAATGGTCTGTGGATTGATCAAATCAATTTCTGAGAGGGTAGGAGGTTCCACCTTTAGAATAATGGGACAGGAAAAAACCTTTTTGGTGTCCCGACTTATTTCAGCGCCGGCTTCGGTGTAATCTGCATCCGTAAAGTTGGCGCCCTCTCCAGCTCCCGATTCAATAAGTACCCGATGTCCATGTGCTGAAATGGCGTTGACCGCATCCGGGGTAAGACAAATACGTTTTTCCTGATATTGGTTTTCCTTGGGAATGCCAATAAAGAGCTCACCTTTTTGTTTGAGAATCTCAAGGGTTTCTTCCTGGGGTAACAGTTGTTGTTTACTAAAAGGGGAGGAAGGTTGGTCCATACAATGCAAATCTGAAAGAACCGCAACGGGTTTAAAACAAATTTACATTTTTTTTGAAAGGGTGTGCTGTCGCTGTTCCAGTTTCTCACGTTCTTTACGTAGCTCTTCCTTTTCTTTAAGAATGCGAAGTTCGGTATCCATAGAATCCAGATCAATTCCATGGACGTGTTTGTCAAATAGCTTAATCCTTATGAAGTAAACGATCGGTACTATAACCATGGTGACGGCCATAACGTATAAAACCTCGTTTTCGTCAACTCGATTAGAGTCTGATGTAAAGGTAGAATACAATTGGAAGGCATACATGGAAATAGGTATTAAAATAGCATGATACCACCAGTTTTTACAGGTCACGAACCAAAAAATCAAAAGTAGTAACGGAACCAATTTTGTTAAGTAAAAATATAAAGCCGTCCCAGCATCCTCAAAACCATTCGATGACAATGTAAAAATTCCACCATTAATTTCTTGCTGGCCAATTGGAACATACTTGTATGAATAGAATATTATGGGCGTGAGAGCAATGATCAATGCCAGTATTCCCTCAAAAAACAGCTTACTTTTTATACGCTTTCTTTCTACCATTGTATATGCATAACTGCAAATACCTGATTTTATTGTAATAAAAAAACCCTTCAATGAAGGGCTTTTCGATTAGAATAAAATTAAATAAACCTATCGAGGTCTTTTAATTTTGTCCTTTTCAATACTTGCAGTTTGATCTTGGTCTACAGTAATAACATCAGTAGAAACCGCCGTCATCGCCAAAAATCCAATAGCAAGTAATCCAAAAAATAATCTTTTAGTGTTCATCGTAAAAGAGTTTTTGGTTAATAAATGAATTCATTTCAATAACAAATGTAGGAAAAATTACTTACCCACAATGCATTTCATCGATAAAAATTGCATTTAATCCAAAAAAGGGAACTTTTTACCGAATTCGATACCGTTAATCGAAATGTTGAAATAAGGTAGATGAATTAATTTTTACTCCAGACTAAACTCGATTGAACGAGTGTTTTCATCGATAAAGTGTAAGTAAATGGATACAGCCTGGGTAGGCAACAAAGAACTCACCTTTTCTGGCCATTCCATAAAGAGCCAAGCTTCTGTGGACAGATAGTCTTCGAGCCCCAAGTCCAAAGCCTCGGCTTCATTTTCAATTCGATAAAAATCAAAATGGTATCCCAATAGTTGACCCTGCTGATCATGATATTCATTTACCAAACCAAAAGTTGGACTACTGGCCTCATCAACGCCATCCAAATTTTTGACCAAGGCCCTGATCAATGTAGTTTTACCAGCTCCTATATCACCATAAAAAAGGAGTGTCTTATGTGGAACATTGTTCAAAATGGTTTGGGCTACTTGATCAATTTCCGATAATTGAAAGGTACGTTTCAAACTGAATTATTTTGGATCCAAAACTACAAAAGGAACAATCATTTCCTCCAAGGAAACTCCACCATGTTGATAAGTGTTCCGATAATAACTTACGTAATGGTTGTAGTTATTGGGATATGCAAAGAACATATCGTTTTTGGCAAAAATGAAACAGCTGCTCAAGTTTATATTGGGAAGATGTATGTCCTGCGGATTTCTTGAAGCCAGCACTTCCTTATTATTATAGGTAAGACTTCTACCGGTTTTATACCTAAGGTTTAAACTCGTGGCTTTGTCCCCAATAACTTTGGAAGGTTGTTTAACATTGATGGTTCCGTGATCGGTGGTCAGGATCAACTTCATGCCCAGGGATTGGGCTTGTTGCACAATTTCCAACAAGGGTGAATTTTTAAACCAACTCAAGGTCAGCGAGCGGTAGGCTTTGTCGTTCGCAGCAAGTTCCTTGATCACCTCCATTTCTGTTTTGGAATGGGAGAGCATGTCCACAAAATTGTAAACCACTACAGTGAGGTCATTGTCCTTTTGGGATTTGAAATTCTGGGCCAACTGCTTCCCTTGTCTAAGGTTGCTGATCTTATGGTATTCCCATTTAATATCCATGCCCAGCCTTTTAAGTTGGGCACCCAAAAATTCAGCTTCAAACAAATTTTTGCCTCCTTCATCCGTATCATTTTTCCACCAATCCGGATGTCTTTTTTCCATATCCAAGGGCATTAGGCCCGAAAAGATGGCGTTTCTGGCATATTGGGTGGCGGTGGGCAAGATACTGTAATAGGAACTCTCCTGCTTTTTCTTATAATGAACGGCCAAGGTTTCCTCAAAGGCCAACCATTGATCATATCGGAGGTTGTCAATAACAACCAATAAGGTTTTCTGATTTTCAATCTCAGGTTGAATCTTTTTTCGGAATAGGGTGTGCGACATTGTTGGGCCATCTCCATCCTTAAACCAATCCTGGTAGTTTTTATCCACGAACTTACTGAACTGGGCGTTGGCCTCCACTTTCTGGGATTCCAAAATCTCGAACATCCCAGAGTCTTCAATTTCTTCTAACTGAAGCTCCCAGTATATAAGCTTTTTGTAGAGCTCCACCCATTCGTCATAGCTGTTCACCATGGACAAGTCCATGGCAATTTTCCGAAATTCTTGTTGGTAATTTGCTGTGGTCTTTTCGGAAACCAATCGGGAGTTATCCAAGCTCTTTTTAAGTGAAAGCAAAATTTGATTGGGATTAACAGGCTTGATCAGATAATCTGCAATTTTTGACCCGATGGCCTCATCCATAATATATTCCTCCTCGCTCTTGGTAATCATGACCACGGGGATGGTGGCGTCGTATTTTTTTATTTCGTTCAGGGTTTCCAGACCAGAGATGCCCGGCATGTTCTCGTCCAAAAAAACAATGTCAAAAAAGGTACTTCGTATTTCTTCCAGCGCATCTTGTCCGCTTTGGCTGGTCACTACTTTGTAACCTTTGTTTTCAAGAAAAAGGATATGGGGTTTTAATAGGTCAATTTCATCATCGACCCACAGAATTGTGATCTTGTTCATATAGTGGTTATCTTTGCGGAATTAAACACAAAGCCCTTGGCACAGACCAATAAGCTCAAAGTATTTAACGATCCAATTTACGGTTTTATTGGAACTCCCAATGAACTTATTTTTAAGCTGATCGCCCACCCATATTTTCAGCGATTACGTAGAATTTCCCAAATGGGGATGTCCTATCTGGTTTATCCCGGAGCGCACCATACCCGATTTCACCATGCTTTGGGGAGTATGCATTTGATGACCAAAGCCATTCAGACCTTACGTTGGAAAAATATTGAAATTAGTGAGGAAGAGGAAACGGGTTTGCTCTGTGCTATTTTGCTGCACGATATAGGACATGGCCCTTTTTCCCATGCTTTGGAGGGTTTTGTGATTCCGAACTTCCATCATGAACAGTTGTCCCTGGAATTCATGACGGCTCTGAACAAGGAATTTGATGGGCAATTGGAAACAGGCATCTCCATTTTCAAAGGGGAATATCCCAGGCCATTTTTGAATCAGTTGGTATCCAGTCAATTGGATATGGATCGTTTGGACTATTTGAAGCGCGACAGTTTCTATTCAGGTGTTACAGAAGGTAACATCAATTCCGAGCGTTTGATCTCCATGTTGAATGTGGTGGATGGACATTTGGTGGTTGAAGAAAAGGGAATCTATGCTGTGGAGAAGTTTCTTATGGCCAGAAGATTCATGTATTGGCAGGTGTACCTGCATAAAACAGGACTTTGTGCAGAACAGATGTTGATTCGGATTATGCAACGGGCCAGGAAGTTGGTCAACGAAGGCAATACTTTGCAGGGAAGCGAAGCGTTTCTATTTTTCTTAAAAGGCGTATCAGAAACGTCAATCCCAATTTCCACATTAGACCTATTTGCCCAACTGGATGATGTGGATGTGCTATCCGCCATAAAATCTTGGCAAAAACATTCGGATGTTGTGCTATCCAGACTTTGCCAAATGGTATTGAACAGAAATCTGTTGCATGTGAAAATCAAGAATCGACCTATTTTTCGGGAGAAGATGGAGGATAAATTGGAACAGATACAAACCGAGTGGGGTTTGTCAACATCAGATGCATCCTGTTTTGTGTTCACTGGTGAGATATCAAACAAAGCATATAGCGGGAATCACCAAGCCATAAGCATCTTGAAGAAGAACGGCAAGGTCACTGATGTATTAAAGGAGTCGGACCAACTTAGCTTAAAGGCTCTGTCCAAGACAGTGACCAAATATTACTGCTGCTATCCCAAACAAGCCGTTTAACAAATTTTGTTACTTTTGCAGAAATGAAATTTACAGCCACCCAAATTGCCGGAATTTTAGAGGGAGAAGTTGAGGGTAATCCTCAAATTGCTGTCCACAAATTATCCAAAATAGAAGAGGGGGAAAAGGGTTCTTTGACCTTCTTGGCCAATCCAAAGTACACCTCATATATATACTCTACCAAAGCTTCCATTACTATTGTAAACAAGGATTTTATCCCTGAACAGGATTTGTCGACCACTTTGATCAAGGTGGATGATGCCTATAAATCTTTTTCCAAGCTGTTGGAATACTATAATCAGGTAAAGAACAATAAGGTTGGGATTGAAAATCCATGTTTCATTTCAGAATCTGCCTCTTATGAGGAAGGTTTTTATTTAGGGGCCTTTTCCTATTTGGGCAACAATGTGAAAATTGGAAAGGATGTAAAAATATATCCTAATGTATACATTGGCGACAATGTAACCATGGGAGACAATGTATTTGTTTTTGCCGGGGCCAAGATTTATTCAGAGTCCATTATCGGAAACAATTGTGTAATTCATAGTGGGGCCATAATTGGCGCCGATGGATTTGGGTTTACACCTAACTCCAATGGCGAATACAGCAAGGTTCCCCAGACTGGAAATGTTATTCTGGAAGATAACGTGGATGTGGGTGCCGGAACTACCATAGATCGAGCCACTTTGGGTTCTACCATACTTCGTAAAGGAGTAAAATTGGATAATCAAATACAAATAGCACACAATGTTGAAATTGGTGAGAATACCGCAATTGCCGCCCAAACAGGGGTTGCCGGTTCCACCAAAATTGGAAAGAACTGCCTCATTGGAGGGCAGGTGGGAATTGTGGGCCATATTACTATTGGTGATCGCGTAAAGATTCAAGCGCAATCCGGGATTGGGCGCAACGTAAAGGATGACGAGGTTCTACAAGGATCCCCAGCCCTGAATTATGGCGATTACAACAAATCTTATGTACACTTTAAGAATTTACCGAAGCTGGTAAATCAAATCTCCAACTTAGAAAAAAGAATTGACAGTGAGCAAGACTAGCGTAAAGCAGCGCACTATAAAAGACAAGGTTACCCTAAAAGGTGTAGGCTTGCATACCGGGGAAGATGTTACGATGACCTTCGTTCCCGCAAAGGAAAACCATGGATTTGCCTTTAAACGGGTTGACCTGGAAGGCGAGCCTATCATTGAGGCGGATGCCAACTATGTGGTAAACACCCAAAGGGGTACCAACCTGGAAAAAAATGGAGTCAAAATCCAAACTTCTGAACATGTTCTTGCAGCCTTGGTAGGTTTGGACATAGACAATGTCCTCATAGAACTGGATGCACCGGAACCCCCGATTATGGATGGTTCTTCCAAGTTCTTTGTAGAAGCATTGGAAGAAGCTGGAATTGTTGAGCAGGAACAGAATCGTGAGGAGTACATTGTAAAAGATGTCATTTCCTATAAGGACGAGGCGACTGGAAGCGAGATTACCGTAATTCCAGCAGAGGAATACAAAATTACGACCATGGTGGACTTTGGGACCAAAGTATTGGGAACCCAAAATGCCACCTTGCAGCACATTTGTGATTTTAAGGAAGAAATTGCAGATGCCCGTACCTTTAGCTTTCTTCATGAACTTGAAATGCTCTTGGAGCATGGTTTGATCAAGGGAGGAGATTTGAATAATGCCATTGTTTATGTGGACAAAGAGATTTCTGAATCCACCATGAAAAAATTGGAAAAGGCGTTCAAAAAGGAAAAGCTTTCGGTTAAACCGAACGGAATACTGGATAATTTAACCTTACATCATCCAAACGAAGCCGCAAGGCATAAACTGTTGGACGTTGTTGGGGATTTGGCTTTGGCCGGAACCCGAATTAGAGGCAAGGTTATTGCAAATAAACCAGGCCATTTTGTAAATACCCAGTTTGCGAAAAAACTTCAGAAAATAATAAAGCAGGAGCGCCGTAACTATGTTCCGGATGTGGATTTGAATGCTCCACCTGTCAAAGATGTGAACCAGATAATGGACATGCTCCCCCACAGACCCCCATTTTTACTGGTCGACAAGATTTTGGAATTGTCCGAGGAACATGTGATTGGATTAAAGAACGTTACCATGAACGAGCCCTTTTTTGTTGGGCACTTTCCTGGAGCACCTGTTATGCCAGGAGTTTTACAGATTGAGGCCATGGCCCAAACTGGGGGTATTTTGGTGTTGAGTACCGTACCTGATCCAGAAAATTACCTTACTTATCTCTTGAAAATTGATAACGTCCGATACAAACATCAAGTTGTGCCAGGGGATACCCTTATCTTTAAGTTGGACCTTTTGTCTCCAATCCGAAGGGGTATTTGCCAGATGGTAGGTAGGGCTTATGCCAACGGAAGGTTGGTTTCCGAAGCTGAAATCATGGCTCAAATCACTAAAGTAAAGGGAGAATAATATGAATCAACCGCTGGCTTACGTCCACCCAGGGGCAAAAATTGCCAAGAATGTGGTGATTGAACCTTTCACCACCATACATAACAATGTAACTATTGGAGAAGGAACATGGATCGGTTCCAACGTGACCATCATGGAAGGCGCCCGAATTGGAAAAAACTGTAACATATTTCCTGGCGCCGTAATTTCCGCCACTCCGCAAGATTTAAAATATCAAGGTGAGGAAACCACAGTCCATATTGGCGATAATACCACCATTAGGGAATGTGCTACCATTAATAAGGGTACAGCAGACCGAATGAAAACGGTCATTGGCAACAATTGCCTGATTATGGCATATTGCCATATTGCCCATGATTGCTTTATTGGCGACAACTGCATTTTCAGCAACAATTCTACTTTGGCGGGTCATGTGACCATTGGCACCAATGTGGTTTTGGCGGGAATGGTGGCCGTACATCAATTCGTTTCCATAGGAAACCATGCCTTTGTAACTGGAGGTTCCTTGGTTAGAAAGGATGTTCCTCCTTATGTAAAGGCGGCCAGGGAGCCCTTGTCTTATGTGGGTATAAATTCCATTGGGCTGCGTAGAAGGGGTTTTACTTCCGAAAAAATCAGGGAAATCCAAAATGTTTATAGAATTCTCTATCAAAAAAACTACAACAATACCCAAGCCGCGTCAATTATTGAGGTAGAAATGGAGGCAACTCCCGAACGGGATGAAATACTTCAATTTATAAGAGATTCCCAACGAGGAATAATGAAAGGATACTTTAGTTCAAATTAAGATTATGGCAAATACATCCGATATACGAAAAGGACTGTGCATCAAATACAATCATGATATCTATAAGATTGTGGAGTTTCTTCATGTTAAACCTGGAAAGGGGCCCGCTTTCGTGAGAACAAAACTCAAAAGTGTAACCACAGGAAAGGTAATAGACAATACTTTTTCTGCGGGACATAAGATAGAAGATGTACGAGTGGAAACTCGTTCGTACCAATACCTTTATGCGGAGGGAGATACTTTTCATTTTATGAATACGGATGACTACAACCAGATTTCATTGGAGAAAAGTTCCCTGGATGCTCCAGATTTGTTGAAAGAAGGCGAAGTGGTGACCATTTTGTTCAACACTGAGGATAATATGCCTCTTTCTGTGGAAATGCCTGCCAGTGTTGTTTTGGAAGTGACCCACACAGAACCAGGAGTGAAAGGTAATACTGCTACGAACGCCACCAAACCTGCCACTGTTGAGACTGGAGCACGTATCAATGTCCCTCTGTTCATCAACGAAGGGGATAAAATAAAAGTGGATACAGAGAAAGGCAACTACCAAGAGCGGGTAAAAGAGTAATGCGGAATGAAATTCCCTAGAACCTATAGCCTAAAGGAAATATCAGAATTAATTGATGCCAAATATGTGGGAAGTGCGGACTTTCCAGTTTTGGGCATGAATGAAATTCACGTGGTGGAGGAAGGTGACATTGTGTTTGTGGACCACCCAAAGTACTACGACAAGGCATTGGCGTGCAAAGCTTCGGTGGTTTTAATCAATAAGGAGGTGGAATGCCCAGAGGGCAAAGCCCTCTTGATTTCGGATAACCCGTTCAGTGATTTTAACAAGCTTACCCATCATTTTTCACCTTTTAAAAGTGCAAGTTCTGCTATAGCCGATTCCGCAGAAATAGGAGAAGGCACGGTAATTCAACCCAACGTATTTATAGGGAACAATGTAAAAATTGGTAAAAATTGTTTGATTCACGCCAATGTTTCCATCTATGATAATTGCCTTATTGGAGATAATGTAATCATACACAGTGGCTCGGTCCTGGGTTCGGATGCTTTTTATTATAAGAAAAGGGAAGAAGGGTTTGAGCGATTGTTATCTAGTGGCAGGGTAGTAGTGGAAGATAACGTAGATATTGGCGCTTCTTGTACCATTGATAGGGGAGTGACCGGAGATACCACCATTAAGGAATGGGCCAAGTTGGACAATCAAATTCAAATAGGACATGATACTGTAATAGGTAGAAAGTGTCAAATTGCTTCGCATACAGGCATAGCTGGTTGTGTGGTGATAGAGGATGAAGTTGTTCTTTGGGGACAGGTAGGGGTTATCTCTGCCATTACCATCGGAAAAGGAGCTGTGGTCTATGCGCAATCCGGAGTGGCCAAGAGCTTGGAAGGAGGCAAAGCCTATTTTGGCAGCCCGGCTGAAGAAGCCCGGACCAAAATGAGGGAAATCAACACCTTAAAAAACCTTCCATCGCTGCTAAAAAAGATAACAGGAAATAGCTGATAAAATACTTTAACTTTTAGCACCAATGACATACTTTTGTCGAGGCTAACAAATACAACATATGAGTGTCCTAGTAAATAAAGATTCAAAAATTATTGTTCAAGGCTTCACGGGAAGTGAGGGAACTTTCCATGCAGGTCAAATGATCGAGTATGGAACCAAAGTAGTTGGAGGGGTTACCCCAGGAAAAGGTGGTCAGGAGCACTTGGGCAAGCCTGTTTTTAATACCGTGGAAGACGCGGTGACCGAAGTGGGTGCGGACACAAGTATCATATTTGTACCGCCGGCATTTGCTGCTGATGCAATTATGGAAGCTGCCAGTGCCGGAATAAAGGTGATTATTACCATCACGGAAGGAATCCCGGTAGCGGATATGGTAAAAGCCAATGATTATATCAAAGATTTGGATTGCACTTTAGTGGGTCCCAATTGCCCGGGGGTCATTACTCCTGAAGAAGCCAAAGTTGGTATCATGCCCGGTTTTGTGTTCAAGAAAGGAAACGTTGGAATTGTTTCCAAATCCGGTACATTAACCTATGAGGCTGCTGATCAAGTGGTGCGTCAGGGATTGGGTATCACAACCGCCATTGGTATTGGAGGAGACCCTATCATTGGAACCACAACCAAAGAAGCAGTTGAGCTTTTGATCAATGATCCGGAAACGGAATGTGTGGTTATGATTGGAGAGATTGGTGGTCAGCTGGAAGCTGATGCTGCCCAATGGTATAAGGAAAGCGGAAGCTCGAAACCCATTGTTGGTTTCATTGCTGGTGAAACTGCTCCTGCCGGTAGAACCATGGGTCATGCTGGAGCCATAGTTGGGGGTAGTGATGATACTGCGCAAGCCAAGAAAAGAATAATGCGGGAATGTGGTATCCACGTTGTGGACTCTCCTGCAGAGATTGGCGTAAAGGTCAAAGAAGTAGTTGGATAATACAACCGTTAAAACTATTGTAAATCCCGTTTCTAGCGGGATTTTTTTTCGCTAAAACCTAAAACAAAAACTATATTTGAATATCAACCATTCAAACAAACTTGGAATATTATGAAACTATTGGAAGGCAAGAATGTCATCATTACCGGGGCAAGTAGGGGAATAGGTAAAGGAATAGCAGAGGTATTTGGCAAAGCTGGTGCCAATGTGGCTTTTACATATAGCTCCAGTGAGGCTCCTGCATTGGAATTGGAAAAGGAATTATCTGCAATGGGAGTAAAGGCCAAGGCCTATAAAAGTAATGCAGCAAGTTTTGAGGAGTCCCAAGAATTGGTGGCCAAGGTCTTGGAAGATTTTGGTGGAATTGATGTACTTATCAATAATGCAGGAATCACCAAGGATAAGCTTTTAATGCGAATGGGCGAGGAGGATTTTGATACGGTGATAGAGATCAATTTGAAATCTGTTTACAATATGACCAAGGCGGTGCAACGCACAATGCTCAAGCAGCGGCAAGGGTCCATAATCAACATGAGTAGCGTTGTTGGGGTGAAAGGTAACGCGGGCCAGGCCAATTATGCCGCTTCAAAAGCAGGGATGATTGGTTTTACAAAATCCGTTGCCTTGGAGCTTGGGTCACGAAATATCCGCTGTAATGCTATAGCCCCAGGTTTTATTGAAACTGAAATGACGGATAAGTTGGATGATAAAATGGTGCAAGAGTGGAGAGATGCGATTCCCTTAAAACGTGGTGGTAATCCAGAGGATGTTGCCAACGCTTGCTTGTTTTTGGCTTCGGATTTATCAGCATATGTTACAGGGCAAGTACTCAATGTGGATGGGGGTATGCTAACCTAAATTGAATGGAAATACAAACGGTACTACTTATACTCTTAGCGGCCATTGTCGCACTTACCGTTGTATTTTATCAATACTTCCATAAAAATCCCAGGAAAGGAACCCAAAGAATTATTTTGGCCTCCTTGCGATTTTTGACTCTTTTTTGCGCCCTATTACTATTGATCAACCCGCAATTTGTTAAGCGTGATTTTTTTGTAGAAAAAACCAAGTTGGTGTTATTGGTGGATGAATCATCGTCCATGGATATACATACAGATGAAGTTAGTATTCGGGAACATTTAAATGCCTGGACGGGGAATGAAGCGGTGCAGACACGATTTGAGATTCACGAATATGGTTTTGGAAATGGGGTCAATCCGTTGGACTCCATACAATTTACTCAGAACAACACGGATGTATACAAGGCTCTTACCGATGTAAATGAAATTTTTGGGAACCAACCCAAGTCCATCTTGTTATTTACTGATGGCAATCAAACTCTGGGCAGGGATTATGAGTATTTAAATCTTAACAACAATAGTACTGTTCACCCAGTAGTAATAGGAGATACAACCCAGTACGAGGATTTGTCCGTTAGGTTGATCAATACCAACACCTACGCTTTTCTGAAAAACAAGTTTCCTTTGGAAGCACAGTTGGTATACAGTGGAAACAGGGAAGTTACCAAATCTGTTTCCGTTCTAATGGATGGGAAAATAGTTCATCGGGAAAATATTCAGTTTTCAAGCTCAAAACGAAGTCAAACCATCAATACCTTGATTGAGGCACAAAGTGTAGGAGTGAAGTCGTTGCAAGTGCGTGTAGAATCCGTTCAAAACGAAAGGAACCCCTTCAATAACATGCGGGAGACAGCCATTGAAGTTATTGATGAGAAAACTAAAATTGCCATTGTTTCCGAGGTACTGCATCCTGATATTGGTACACTTAAAAAGTCAATTGAAACCAATAAACAGCGAACGGTGATATTATTGAAACCTACTGATAGTGCAGAAAAATTCAATGATGTGGGACTTTTTATTTTGCATCAACCCACCCGAAGGTTCAAAAACGTTTACGAGCGTATAGATCAACTTGGAGCCAACAAATTTACGATTGCCGGAACCAAAACAGATTGGCTTTTTTTAAATCAAATCCAAAATAGCTTCTTTAAGGAACGACTGAATCAAACCGAAGAGATAATCCCGGTTTTGAACAATGGCTTTGGCTTATTTGGATTGGGCAATTTTTCCGTTCAAGGGTATCCTCCATTAGAGGGGCAGTTAGGGGATATAGAACTCAAAAAAGAATCCGAGACCCTTTTGTTTCAACGCATTCGCGGAGTCAATTTGGATGTTCCCTTATTTTCAATTCTTACCGAAGGGAATCAGCGGGAAGCTATTTTGTTTGGGGAAAACCTCTGGAGGTGGAGGGCACAAAACTATCGGGACAACCAAAATTTTGAGGATTTTGATGCTTTGATAAGCAAGTTAATGGTGTATTTATCCAGTAACAGTGGAAGAAACAGGTTGGAGTTGGATTATGACAGGGTTTTTGATGATGCGAGTCTGGCCAAGGTTAGGGCCTCTTACTATGATGAGAGCTATGCGTTTGATTCTGCAGCCAGTTTAAAAATCAGCATACAAGGCAAGGAAAGTGATTTTTCACGCGAAGGGCCACTATTGCTTAAAGGCTCGTATTACGAAACAGACTTAAGTGACCTTCAAGCGGGCGAATATAGTTTTACGATAACCGTAGAAAGTGAAAATCTTAAAAGGTCAGGAAGTTTCAAAATCTTGGATTTTAACCCTGAAAAACAAACATATTCTTCAAATTTCGGCAAGCTTCAACGCTTGGCTGAAAATAATAGTGGAAAGGCTTATCTACCTGGCCAAATGGATGAATTGGCCCAAGAACTTTCCAATTCCCAACGATACACACCTGTCCAAAAGAGCACTCAAAATGTCGTATCTTTAATAGATTTTAAAGTGCTTTTGGGCATCTTGGCCATGACACTGGCTTTGGAATGGTTCATCAGAAAATACAACGGATTAATTTAAATACATACTAGAAATGGAAAGATTACCAAAGATTGCCCTGCCAGCTGTTGCAGTCATCATTTTTGTCATCATTGTGATATCCAAGTCGGCCGTGACCATTGGTTCCGGTGAGGCAGGAGTATTGTACAAAACCTTTGGTGATGGTGTTGTAACGGACAAACCGCCTTTGGGTGAAGGGTTTCACCTTGTGGCGCCCTGGAATAAAGTTTATATCTATGAAGTACGGAGACAGGAGATTTTCGAGAAAATGAAAGTACTGTCCTCCAATGGTTTGGACATCCAATTGGATGCCTCCGCCTGGTATCAGCCCAACTACAACGAATTGGGGAAATTGCACCAGGAGATTGGCGAAAATTACCTGCAACGGATTATCTTACCAACCATTAGATCTGCGGCGCGTAGTGTGGTTGGCCGATATACCCCAGAACAGTTGTACTCCAGTAAAAGAGATGCCATTCAAGCAGAAATATTTGAGGAAACAAAAAAAATTGTTGAAACCCAGCATATCGTTTTGGATGATATCTTGGTTCGTGATGTTACCTTGCCACCTACAATTAAAGAGGCTATTGAGCGAAAACTGAAACAAGAACAAGAATCCTTGGAATACGAATTTAGACTGGTCACTGCGCAGAAGGAAGCGGAGCGCCAGCGTATAGAGGCCCAAGGTAAGGCAGATGCCAATAAGATTTTAAGTGCCTCCCTTACGGACAAGATCTTGCAGGACAAAGGAATTGAGGCAACTTTGAAACTATCGGAATCCCCAAACTCCAAAGTAGTGGTGGTCGGATCCAGCGGGGATGGTTTGCCGTTGATTTTGGGAAATAACTAAATCATCCTTTTTTGATAAAAAAATATATACTACTTTTGAACACATAATGAGAAACAGAAACACACATCATCATTTTTATACTTGCCCTCAAGCGAGATAGAGATGTATTGTTGTTGTTAAAATATATTCTAACCCGTTTGAGAAATCAAACGGGTTTTGTTTTTAAGCCTGTTTTGGTTCCAAACAAAACGAAAGCAAGAATGACAAAGATTCGAATTGCAGTGCAAAAGAGTGGAAGGTTGAACGACGATTCCCTCAAGATATTAAAAGATTGCGGAATTGCCATTGACAACGGCAAGGATCAGCTAAAAGCCACAGCCAGAAATTTCCCTTTGGAAGTGTTTTATCTTCGGAATGGGGATATACCCCAATACCTTAGGGATGGGGTTGTTGATATTGCAATCATTGGGGAAAATGTGCTGATAGAAAAAGGGGAGGATATTGCCGTGGTGGAAAAACTGAATTTTTCCAAATGCAGGGTGTCCTTGGCAGTTCCAAAACGGATGGAATATAATACCGTCAAGGATTTTGAAGGGAAACGAATTGCTACTTCCTATCCCAACACGGTTAAAAAGTACTTGGAGTCCAAAGAAGTGTCCGCTGATTTGCACATCATCAACGGTTCTGTGGAAATTGCCCCCAATATTGGATTGGCCGATGGCATTTGTGATATTGTTTCCAGTGGTAGTACACTATTCAAAAACAATCTCAAAGAGGTGGAAATTATTTTGAAGAGCGAGGCGGTTCTTGCGGTTTCACCTGAGATTTCAGAAGAGCGGAAAGAGATATTGGAAAGGCTACAGTTTCGAATAAAATCGGTTTTACAGGCGCGTCAGAACAAATATGTCCTGCTAAATGCCCCTAATGATAAGTTGGATGAAATCATTTCCATTTTACCAGGGATGCGAAGTCCTACGGTTTTGCCCTTGGCGGAAGAAGGTTGGAGCTCGGTGCATACGGTAATCAACAGGGACACTTTCTGGGAAGTTATTGATGAGCTAAAACTGGCTGGGGCCGAAGGCATTTTGGTTTGCCCAATTGAAAAAATGGTAATCTAATGGAACGCATCGATTATCCGAACAAGGAAAGTTGGAAGGCCATTGTGGAACGACCTACCCAGTCCGTGGGCGATATTGAGGACGTGGTGGATGCCGTTTTTGGCGAAGTCAGAAATAGAGGGGATGAAGCTATTGCAGCTTACACCAAAAAGTTTGATCAAGTGGAATTGGAGTCCATTTTGGTATCCCAGGACGAAATCCAGAAAGCCATAAAAGAAGTTCCGAAACAGCTTCAAGATGCCATTTCCTTGGCCAAAACTAATATTGAAAGATTTCACACTGCCCAAAAAACGGAAAGGGTTAGCTTGGAAACCATGCCAGGAGTGGAATGTTGGCAAGAAAAAAGACCTATTCAAAAAGTTGGACTTTACATTCCGGGGGGAACCGCTCCGCTTTTTTCCACCATATTGATGTTGGCCGTTCCAGCGCAGCTGGCAGGATGCAACGAAATTGTACTATGTACCCCGCCAGATAGGCAAGGAAAAATAAATCCTGCCATTCTGTATTCGGCCCAATTGTGTGGGGTCACCAAGATTTTCAAGGTTGGGGGTATCCAGGCTATCGCTGGAATGACCTTTGGAACAGTATCTATTCCCAAAGTGTACAAAATATTTGGCCCTGGAAACCAATATGTGACCGTAGCCAAGCAGTTAGCCACCAAATATGGAGTGGCCATTGATATGCCTGCTGGCCCCAGTGAACTTTTGGTGGTTGCGGATGATTCGGCAAACGCGACTTTTGTAGCATCTGATTTGTTGAGCCAGGCAGAGCATGGTGTGGATAGCCAAGTAATTTTGGTGTCCACTTCAGACAAACTCTTGACCCAGGTTTCGGCAGAAATCACGGAACAATTACAAGCATTGCCCAGAAAAGGCATTGCTGAGAAATCAATGGCCAATAGCAAACTGATTTTGTTGAAGAATGATGACGAGGCCTTGGAACTTATTGATGAATATGGCCCCGAGCATTTTATAGTTTGTACGGAAAACGAGGAGTTTTATACCAAAAATGTTTCCAACGCCGGATCCGTTTTTATCGGAAATTATACGCCGGAAAGTGCTGGCGATTATGCTTCAGGCACTAATCATACACTGCCTACCAATGGCTATGCAAAGCAGTATAGCGGAGTAAATTTGGATAGTTTTATGAAGAGTATGACGTTTCAAAAGATTTCAGCTGAGGGAATCCAACGGATTGGCGGAGCCATTGAATTAATGGCAGAAGCTGAAGGGCTTCAGGCACACAAAAATGCAGTAACGCTTAGGCTAAATAGTTTAAAGAAAATCTAATGTCAGGTCGAGCGCAGTCGAGACCTAAATAATATGCTTAAAACGTTCAACATAGAAAACTTGGTAAGGGACTCCGTAAAAGGACTTAAACCGTATTCCTCCGCTCGGGATGAATATGTTTCTGATGGCAGTGCCATGGTGTTTCTTGATGCCAATGAAAATCCGTTCGAGAATGGGGTCAACAGATATCCCGACCCACAGCAAAGAAGTCTAAAAGCTTTGTTGTCTAACCAAAAGGGAGTTTCAGAACAAGGTATTTTATTGGGGAATGGTAGTGACGAAGTCCTGGATTTGATTTTTAGGGCCTTTTGTGAACCCAGTCAAGACAACATCATCACCCTGCCGCCTACTTATGGAATGTATAAGGTTTTGGCGGGTATAAACGCTGTGGAAAATAGGGAAGTACTCCTTACCTCTGATTTTCAACCAGCTGTTGACCAAATATTGGGAACGGTGGACGATCGCTCTAAGTTGATATTCATTTGTTCTCCCAACAACCCAACGGGAAATGCATTTGATTCTGGAGCAATCTTGGAATTGCTTGACAATTTTAAGGGCATTGTGGTTATCGATGAAGCCTATATCGATTTTTCAAAAACTAAAAGTTGGTTGGGGCAACTTCAGAAGTACCCCAATTTAATTGTAACCCAGACCTTGTCCAAGGCCTACGGTATGGCAGGTATTAGGCTTGGGGTCTGTTATGCTTCGGAAGAAATTATTGCCATTCTGAACAAAATCAAACCTCCCTACAATGTCAATCAATTGACCCAGGAAAAAGCCTTCGCCAGGGTATCGGACACTTCCGTTGTTGCCAATGAGGTAAACCAGATTCTTACAGAACGGGATGCGCTCGAAAAGGTATTGGGGGAATTTGACTTTGTACAAAAGATATACCCATCGGATGCAAATTTTTTATTGGTAAAAGTGGATGATGCCTATAAGAGATATGATGAGCTAATTCAAAATAGGGTAGTGGTCCGTAATAGGAGCAACCAACCCTTGTGCAATAATACACTTCGGTTGACCGTGGGTACTCCGGAGGAAAACAAAAAGTTGATAGCCACCTTAAAACAGTTACTATAATGGGAAAGAAAGTGCTATTTATAGATCGGGACGGAACCATCATCAAAGAGACCGTGGACGAGCAGATTGATGCTTTTGAGAAAATGATATTCTACCCCAAGGCGTTTACTTTTTTGGGTAAAATTGCCAAGGAACTGGACTATGAATTGGTGATGATAACCAATCAGGATGGGTTGGGGACAGAAGTGTTTCCCGAGGACACCTTTTGGCCAGTGCATAATTTTATCCTGAAATCTTTCGAAAACGAAGGGGTAGTTTTTGATGAAATCTTTATCGACCGTACTTTTCCCCAAGATAATGCCGATACCAGAAAGCCAGGAACGGCCATGTTGACCCAGTATTTTAAAAAAGATTATGACTTGGAAAATTCTTTTGTCATAGGGGATCGGCTGACCGATGTGGAGCTGGCCAAAAATCTGGGAGCCAGAGGAATTTTCATCAATGACGATACCCAATTGGGCACTTCGGAAATTACGGTAAAACAGGAAGAGCTTGAGGATTTTATCGCCTTGGAAACCAATGATTGGGAGAAGATTTATGAGTTCTTGAAACTGAGCAATCGAACGGCTCAAATATCCCGTAAGACCAATGAAACGGACATTAGGATAAATCTAAATTTGGACGGAACTGGCAAAAGTAACATCAGTACTGGACTTTCCTTTTTTGACCATATGTTGGATCAATTGGCACGTCATGGTCAAATGGACCTGGAGATCAAGGTTAATGGTGATCTGCATGTGGATGAGCACCATACCATTGAAGATACTGGAATTGCACTGGGGGAAGTATTTTACGATGCCTTGGGCAACAAACTGGGTATAGAACGCTACGGTTTTTGCTTGCCCATGGATGATTGCCTGGCCCAAGTAGCCATTGATTTTGGAGGACGAAATTGGTTGGTATGGGAAGCCGAGTTTAAACGCGAAATGGTAGGGGATATGCCCACAGAAATGTTCCATCACTTTTTTAAATCGTTTACGGATGGAGCCAAGGCCAATCTGAATATTAAGGCGGAAGGCACCAACGAACACCATAAGATTGAGGCCATTTACAAAGCGTTTGCCAAGGCCATAAAAATGGCGGTGAAAAGAGATGTCGAAAAAATGGTGCTCCCTTCAACCAAGGGAATGCTATAGGACTGATTTTCGATGGGGTTGACGGGATTATTCGCACGACCCATTCAAGAAATTAGTGTCAAACTATTAAGAAGTTGAGAGAAAAAAATGAAACTGGTCATACTCGATTACGGAGCAGGAAATATCCAAAGCATAAAATTTGCCATCAGACGCCTCGGCTATGAAGCCATTTTAACGGACAAGGTAGATGAAATTCTAGCTGCGGACAAGGTTATTTTCCCTGGGGTGGGAGAAGCTAGTTCGGCTATGGAAAAATTACGTTTCAGTGGATTGGATAAAATCATTCCAAAGCTGAAGCAACCCGTTTTGGGAATTTGTCTTGGCATGCAATTGATGTGTAATTCTTCGGAAGAAGGCAACACGGATGGATTGGGCATTTTTGATCTGGATGTAGTTCGATTCCCGAACACGGTTAAGGTTCCACAAATAGGATGGAATCAGATTAAAGGTCTGCAGTCTAACCTATTTAAGGGGATCCCTGAAAAGTCCCATATTTATTTAGTGCATAGTTTTTATGCCCCTCTCGGAACTGACACCATTGCGACCAGCGAATATGCTTTGAACTACAGTGCTGCACTGCAAAAAGATAATTTTTATGGAGTGCAATTTCACCCCGAGAAGAGCAGTGATATTGGAAGTTTGATCTTGGAAAATTTTTTAGAAACCATCTGATATGACCTATTATATATCGTCAGACAAGCAACAATTGGACATAGATAAAGTGCACCAGGCCATTAAGGCATCCTATTGGGGAAGTTATCGGTCCATGGAAATGACCAAGACGACCATAGAACAATCCATTTGCTTTGGGGTGTATTCTGAAAAGGAGGGACAGCTTGGTTTTGCAAGGGTGTTGACCGACCATGTGGTTTTTGCTTACATTATGGATGTGATCATATTTGAGCCTTATCAAGGAAAGGGATTGGGTAAAAAATTGATTCAGCATATTCTAGATCAACCTGAGATTAACAAGGTTCATACAGTAGCTTTAAAGACAAAGGATGCCCATAAGCTCTATGATGCCTTTGGATTCCAGAAAGTTGGGAATTCGGATATGTGGATGGCCATGGACAAGGCAAAATACAATTGAAAAATGAGACTTATTCCTGCTATAGATATCATTGACGGAAAGTGTGTGAGACTCTCCAAAGGCGATTACGATACCAAAAAGGTGTATAACGAACATCCTTTGGAAGTTGCCAAGGCTTTTGAGGATCACGGAATCCAATATTTGCATTTGGTGGACTTGGACGGCGCCAAATCCAAGCACATTGTCAATCATAAGGTTTTGGAAAGCATTGCTTCAAAAACCAGCTTAAAGATTGATTTTGGAGGAGGGCTAAAGTCAGACGAGGATTTACATGTTGCCTTTGAATCTGGGGCAGATCAGATAACGGGAGGAAGTATAGCGGTCAAAGACAAAGAAGTCTTTACAGCTTGGCTGCTTCAATACGGCTCGGACAAAATTATTTTGGGTGCCGATGCCAAGGATGAGAAGGTGGCCGTATCCGGTTGGCAGGAAGAATCCGACCAATCCTTGATACCGTTTATCCAATCTTATCAGAAAAAGGGAATTGCATACGTCATCTGTACCGATATTAGCAAGGATGGCATGTTGGAGGGCCCAGCTTTTGATTTGTACGGAAAGATTTTGGACAAAACCAAAAAGGTAGAGACCAAAATCAGTGGTAGCGGGGTAGAGGATATTGAGATTCCTGGAATTCATCTGATTGCCAGTGGGGGGATTTCGGCTTATGAAGAGCTTCAAAAATTGGCTGCCCTTGGTTGTGAAGGAACCATTATAGGCAAGGCGATATATGAAAATAAAATCAGTCTAAAACAACTGGAAAAACACATTTTGGAACATGGAGTCAACTAATCAATTGCAAAATGAAGTGATTCAAAATGCGATGTATCGTATGGATGAAAGCTTGCGTATGGTCAGAATATGTTTGGACAAGCTTTCAGAAGAAGTGATTTGGAAAAAGCCCAATGCATCTGCCAATAGCATCGGTAATTTGATTCTGCATTTATGCGGAAACATCACGCAATACGGAATAGCGTCTTTGAGAGGTTTGGTCGACAATAGAGATAGGGATGCTGAATTCTCTGCTTTTGAGGGATACAACAAAACCGAATTGTACCATAAGCTTTTGGATACGGTTGAACAGGCCAAAATGGCCTTTAGGGAAGCACCACTAAGTGAGTTGATACGAAAGCGATCCGTTCAGGGATTTGAGTTCTCAGGAGTTGGAAATATCATCCATGTGGTGGAGCACTTTTCATACCATACTGGACAAATCGCGTTGTGGACCAAGATATTGAACAATAAAGATTTAGGATTCTATGATGGGGTGGATTTGAATGTGAAGAATGAGGACAACTAATAGGATAAAACTAAAAGATACGTCACCCTGAACTTGGTTCAGGGTCGCATAAAATGGAGAACAGTTATGTGTATGTCATGACAAATAAGTACAGAACCACATTTTATATCGGTATCACCTCTAATTTGTCCAAAAGAGTCGTGGAACATCAGATGGGTTTTGGTTCAAAATTCACCAAAAAATATAATCTGGCTGAACTTATTTATTATGAAACTTACTCAGATATTGAACAAGCGATAGCACGTGAGAAGCAATAGAAAAATTGGCATCATGAATAGAAGATAAACTTGATTAAAAAAACAAATCCGAAGCTAAAGACTTTGGATTACTAAAGTGAGACCCTGAAACAAGTTCAGGGTAACGAAAAAATATGCTTACAAAACGAATCATTCCCTGCCTGGATATTAAAGACGGACGCACCGTGAAAGGCGTTAACTTTGTTGACCTTAGAGATGCTGGTGACCCTGTTGAATTGGCCGCCATTTATGCCCAAGAAGGTGCTGATGAGCTGGTTTTTCTGGACATTTCCGCAACGGAGGAGAAAAGAAAGACGCTAGCCGAATTGGTATATCATGTGGGTGAAAAAGTAAATATTCCGTTCACCGTAGGTGGTGGAATTTCTTCTGTGGAGGATGTGGACATACTGCTCAAAAATGGAGCGGACAAGGTTTCCATAAATTCCTCTGCGGTCAAAAGGCCCGAGTTGATCAATGAATTGGTCAGCAAATTTGGATCCCAATGTATTGTGGTGGCCATAGATGCCAAACGAATTGATGATCAGTGGAAAGTGCACTTGGTAGGAGGTAAGGTACCCACTGAAATTGACCTGTTCCAATGGGCAAAAGAAGTGGAACAGCGTGGCGCTGGGGAAATCCTGTTCACCTCCATGGATCATGACGGCACCAAAAACGGATTTGCCAATGAAGCCTTGGCAGAACTGTCAGCATTGGTTAACATCCCGGTGATAGCTTCAGGAGGTGCAGGAAGAATTTCCCACTTTACGGACACGTTTTCAGAGGGAAAAGCGGATGCGGCCTTGGCAGCCAGCATCTTTCACTTTAAGGAAATAAGTATTAAAGAATTAAAATCAGTGCTTAGGGAAGAAGGCATTCCCGTTCGATTATAACCGTATCAATCGCTTAGAAATGGAAGTAGATTTCAATAAAATTCCAGATGGATTAATACCAGCCATCATTCAGGATGCGCAGACCAAAAACGTGCTGATGCTGGGGTATATGAACCAAGAGGCTCTAGAGAAGACCCAAAAGACCCAAAAAGTCACATTTTTTAGCAGGACCAAACAACGGCTTTGGACCAAGGGAGAGGAAAGTGGCAATTTTTTGGAGCTGATTAGCATTAAACTGGATTGTGATCGTGATACCTTATTGGTGCAGGTTAATCCTGTTGGCCCCACCTGTCATAAGGGAACAGACACTTGTTGGGGAGAAGCAAATGAGCAGAGCTACGGTTTTCTTTCACAATTGGAGGAGATTATAGCCTCCCGAAAGGTAGATCAAGAAAATCCGGATAGCTATGTGGCCTCATTATTTCGAAAAGGAATCAATAAAATAGCACAAAAAGTTGGGGAGGAAGCGGTAGAAACCGTTATCGAGGCAAAGGACAACGATGACGATTTGTTTCTGAACGAAAGCGCCGACCTCTTGTTTCATTATCTGATACTCTTACAGGCCAAAGGTTATCATCTAAGTGATATTGTACACACCCTTCAGAAACGCCATAAATAGAGATAAACAAATGCGTTAAGGTTTCTCTAAAGCCATAGGGATTACATGGAAATACCTTATTTTTATGTAATGGCTATGAATACTAGAAAGGGTTTTCGGTTTACTACCTACGAAGCGCCCCATCAAACTCCATTTGAAAAACTTTTTGAGATTTTTCAAGAACTCATCACGCATACTTCCGGTGATGTGGAGGAGGCGTTGGATTGGCTTCGGGAATTGGACAAGGAATATGAGCTTACCGACGATGATTATACCATAGATGACTTTATTGAAGACTTGAAAGCCAAGGGCTTTATCCGTGAGGAATTCGAAGACAATGGCGAGCAAGGTGATGGGGAAGAAGGAGATAGTGAAGGAAACCTATCCATTACTGCCAAGTTGGAGCGTATGCTTCGGCAGAGGGCCTTGGATCAAATTTTCGGAAAGTTGAAACGTAGTGGAAGCGGGAATCATAAAACCGGGAAGTCCGGCAGGGGAGATGAACATACCGGAGAATTCAGGGAGTACCGTTTTGGGGATGCCTTGGAACATATTTCCATGACCGAGAGTCTAAAAAATGCCCAAATCAACCATGGATTGGACAACTTTTTGTTGAACGAGGAAGATTTGGTGGTGGAGGATACCCAGTATAAAGCCCAAATGAGTACAGTGTTGATGATTGATATCTCCCACAGTATGATTTTGTACGGTGAGGACCGTATTACCCCCGCCAAAAAAGTGGCCATGGCATTGGCAGAGTTGATTACCACCAGATACCCCAAGGATACCTTAGACATTCTTGTTTTTGGAAATGATGCCTGGCCCATTGCGATTAAGGAACTTCCGTATCTAAAAGTTGGCCCTTACCATACAAACACCGTAGCTGGTTTACAGTTGGCCATGGACATGCTCCGCAGAAAACGGAATACCAATAAGCAAATCTTTATGATCACGGATGGGAAACCGTCTTGTTTAAGACTTCCCAATGGGGATTACTATAAAAACAGTGTGGGACTTGATGATTATATTGTTGAGAAATGCTACAATATGGCCCAACAGGCACGCAAGCTCCATATACCCATTACCACTTTTATGATTGCCGAAGACCCCTATTTGATGCAATTTGTTAGGGAGTTTACCAAGGCCAACAAGGGCAAGGCCTTCTATACAGGCTTAAAAGGGTTGGGTGAAATGATATTTGAGGATTACGAACAAAATAGAAGAAAAAGAATAAAAGGATAGTAAGATACCATGTCAAAATTAAAGCATGAGAACATTAAGACCCTTGGTGAACTAAAGGCCGCGGGGTACTCTTATAAGAGCATCAAAGATGAATTACGGGTTAATCTCCTGGAAAAGATAAGTAATGGCGAAGAAACTTTCCATGGGGTTTGGGGTTATGAAAATTCTGTGATTCCCGAGCTGGAACGTGCCATTTTATCCCGTCATAATATCAATTTATTGGGACTAAGGGGCCAAGCCAAAACCCGCTTGGCGCGTTTGATGGTTCAATTGTTGGACGAGTGGATTCCGGTAGTGGAAGGATCAGAAATCAATGATGATCCATTTGAGCCCATCTCACGATATGCTTTGGAATTAATCAAGGAAAAAGGGGATAAAACCCCAATTGCCTGGATTCATCGAGATGAGCGGTTTTATGAAAAACTGGCCACCCCGGATGTTACTGTTGCCGATTTAATTGGGGATATTGACCCTATTAAGGCTGCCAATCTCAAATTGTCCTATGCAGATGATCGGGTTATCCATTTTGGGATGATACCCCGTGCCAATCGAAGTATTTTTGTCATTAACGAATTACCCGATCTACAAGCCAGAATTCAGGTAGCGTTGTTTAACATTTTGCAGGAAGGCGATATTCAAATTCGAGGATTTAAACTTCGTTTGTCATTAGATCTTCAATTTGTTTTTACCGCTAATCCAGAGGACTATACCAATAGAGGTAGCATAGTCACCCCTCTGAAGGACAGAATTGGGTCTCAAATTCTAACGCACTATCCAGAAAACTTGGAAATTGCCAAGAAAATCACGCTTCAGGAAGCCCAATTGGATCAACGGCAAAAGGAGATTATCCATGTACCCGAATTGGCTCTGGACGTCCTAGAACAAATAAGTTTTGAAGCACGGAAAAGTGAATATGTGGATGCCAAAAGTGGGGTGAGCGCACGAATGAGCATCACCGCATTTGAGAATTTGTTGAGCGCCGCTGAACGCAGAATTGCCCGATCTAAAGAAGAAAAGACAACGGTTAGGCTCATGGATTTTATGGGGATAATCCCATCCATAACCGGAAAGATAGAACTGGTTTATGAAGGCGAGCAGGAGGGAGCAGGTTCTGTGGCGGAAACACTGATTGAAGATGCCATCAAATCCCTTTTTCCTTCGTATTTTCCTAAAATTTCCAAGTTGGAGCGTAAAGATGCGGAAACGGTCTATGATGAGCTGATTCATTGGTTCTTCGAAGGGGAAGGTTTTGATTTGCTGGATGAGGACAACGACCAGGAATATCGGAATAAATTGGATTCTATTTCTCCCCTAAATGCACTTCTGGAGGAATACCATCCCTCTTTGGCCAAGGAAGATTCCTATTTTATGAAGGAATTGTTGCTATGGGGATTGGTAGCTCACAAAAAGCTGAGCAAACACCGTTTTACCCAAGGTTATCAATTTAAGGACTTGTACGGAAGTTATATTCGCGGATTGTAGCGGATTACATCCAGATGTTCAAATTGTCGTTATAATTTTCAAAATTATAACTGCCAACATGCCTTTTCCGTTGCCAGAAAGAAAACAACGTTAGCAAAGGTAATATGCAATACAAAACCAATGTGGTGATGCCTATTGGCTTAAAGGTGGATGGCACTACATAACTCTGCAATTCTGAATAGGAAGTTAGGATATCCGCAGTATCATAGATCTTGAATGCATATACAATCATGATGGCATAAAGTATATATTCGAGATTTCTCATTTTTGGATCCGGCAATTCATCTTCGGTAATTTTAAACCAAAGCACATAGAGGTATAAAAAGTGTACAATGGAAAGCAATGGGAAAATATAATTGTCCAGCTTAAAAAAGTAGAACTTATTGGTATACAGTCCATAAAAATTGGACACAGCCAGAATTACCAAAACAATGAAAATCAGAATGTTGGTTCTGCGCCACGTAAGGATGTTATCTAGTAGATTCATACTGTTTTGAGATTTGGGATCCTCAATTCTTTACTCAAAGAACGGGATAACGAATCGTTTTATTTCCAACAAATCGATGAACCGCCTGCAATGTTGGGTAAGTCGGTAAATATGTTGTGAATAGACCTTGCAGGCTACCTTTTTATCGGGAAAAACTTGAAAAAGGTGGCACTCCTCCAAAGCCACTCCAAGGGGCCATATTTGAACTTGGATAGCCACCATTTGCTCAACACCATTTGAAGCGTAATGACAAAGAGTGCAATTCCGAAGGTATAGAGATTCCTTAGCTCTCCAATATAGCCCAACCCCCAACCAAACAGCAGAAATGTTCCAATAACACTTTGCCCACAGTAATTGGTCAAGGCCATTTTTCCGTAGGGAATAAATTTTTCCAAGAACTTTTGGGGTTTCGTCCTTTTATAGAGAATAACAAAAACACTAATAAGTATAAAAGTAACTGCTACGTTGTTCAGATCCATTGCGGTTAAGCCCAACATGGCTGTCCAATTATCAAAGGTTACATTTTCTCCCATACTGCCAAAAGTCACTGCCATGAGTCCCCCGGACACCAAAAAAAGTACCAATGACCAAATCCAGGTTCGCTTAACCAATTTTTTCTGTTCTCTGAATTTTTTGAAGAAACCTGTCCTACCGATATAGAGTCCCAAAAGAAAATAACCAAAGGTTGCGTATCCACGACCGAATATTCCAAATTGGAAGTCCATTTTGTTTAGATGGCTATTGAATGCGTTTGCTGAAAAAACATCGCTTAAACTTCCTTCCTTCAAAATGCTATAGTACTCCAGTACCGAAGCACTTTCCGGGGACATTTCCATAACTCCAAACATATTTTGCCCTTGGGTAAAGAAAAACACGATATACCTTCCCATTCCAAGAAAGAGCAGGGCCACGAAGCCCAGAATCCAATTATTCTTGATTTTATAAAAAGGAATCAGAAAAATTCCCAGTAAGGCATAGATAGTAAGGATATCCCCCGCATAAAACAAGCTATGAACATAGCCAATGCCTAATAATAGCAGCAGGCGCCAGAGAAATCGCCCAGCAAAGTTCTCTCCTTTTTGATGTGCTTTATCCATTTGGATAAAAAAGCTAAGGCCGAAGAGAAAGGAGAACAAGGCAAAGAATTTTCCGCGTAGCAATAGCCCAATAAATCCGTCAACTACATAGTCCATGGGGCCTTGATGTACCGCCTCATTAAAACTTGTGGGGGAAGGCGCGCCTATATAGTTTTCTACCATATGGACGATTACAATGCCCGCAAGGGCAAATCCCCTAAGGGCATCCACAATATGAATGCGTTCTTGGGGAAGGGTATTGGAGTTAGTTTTCATGATGTTTGGATGATTGATGATGTTGATTGGACTGCAATTTTCCCGAAATGTTACACTTGAAGTTAAATATTTGATTTATAAATTGCTAGGGTAGTGCCAATGCTTTTTTTTGTATTTTGGATCAAAGGCTTTGATTCATGCAAAACTGGGTTTTAATTTTATGCATAGTCCTTGGGGTATACGCACTGATCAGTGTGCTGCTCTATTTTCTACAGGACTATTTTCTATTTAAGCCCGAAAAACTTCCCGAGGATTTTCAATTTTACTACAATAACCAAGAAACGGACGAGTACAATATTGAAACTCGGGATGGCGCCGTCATCAATGGCCTTCGCTTTAAGACCGAGAATCCCAAAGGAGTTGTTTTTTACCTCAAAGGCAACTCTAAAAGTATCAAAGGCTGGGGCAAGTTTGCAGTGGATTTTACGCGCCATGGTTATGATGTGATAATGGTTGATTACAGAGGATTTGGGAAAAGTACAGGCAGACGCACCCAAAAAGCGGTAAAAAGGGACATGCAGGTCATTTACAATAAAATCAAGGATAAGGTGCCGGAAAAGTATATAATCCTTTATGGGCGTTCCATGGGCTCTGGTTTTGCAGCAAAATTGGCATCCATGAACAATCCAAGAATGCTGATTTTGGATGCACCTTATTACAGTCTGAGCAAGGTGGCCAAAAAGTACATTCCCTTTATGCCCCTCTCCATTTTAATCAAGTTTCCCATGCCCACCTATAAATGGTTACGGTACGTAAATTGCCCAATTCATATCATTCACGGAACGGATGATAAGCTTATTCCCTATAAAACCGGGGTCAAGCTATCCAAAATAAAACCAAAGTTGACCAAACTTTATACAGTAATAGGAGGAGGACATAAAAATTTAAACAATTTTGAGTCTTATCATAAGATGCTCACAGAGATTTTAACCCAGAAACCCAAAAAAGTGGACTTGGAAGGCTCCAGTTTTCATGTCAAACATGCGTCAAAAAAAGCCAATGCAAAAGCTTAAGCGTGTTCTTCTTGTTCTTTTATCCCTGCTTATTTTAATCACGATTATGTTTTATACATTTCAGGAAAAGCTGATTTTTTTACCCACCCAATTGCCCAATGATTATGAATATTCCTTTGATCAGCCTTTTGAAGAACTATTTTTGGAAGCACCTGATGGTGCCCATTTGAATGCCCTTCATTTTACGGTGGACAACCCCAAAGGACTTGTGTTATATTTTCATGGAAATGCGGGTGATTTATCCAGATGGGGAAATATTGGGACTGCTTTTACAGCATTAGGATATGAAATAGTGGTAATGGATTACCGAGGTTACGGAAAAAGTTCTGGGGAACGCAGTGAAGAGTTGCTGTATGCGGATGCCCAACTGTTTTATAACCACGTAAAAGGAATTTATGATGAAAGCCAAATCATACTGTATGGAAGATCGCTGGGGACTGGTATTGCATCCCACCTTGCCTCCAACAATAGCCCCAAAAAGTTGATTTTGGAAACACCATATTACAGCTTGGTAGATGTGGCCAAGGGCAGGTTTCCCATATTACCCGTTGGTCAAATAATGCGATATAAACTACCCTCTTTTGAATTTTTAAAGTCGGTTGAAGCTCCCATCCGTATTTTTCACGGCACTGAGGACAGGGTAGTGCCCTATGAATCGGGTAAGAAGTTGTTTAATTCCATTTCAAATTTGGATAAGAAGATGTATACCATTCCGGGAGGGCGGCACAACGACTTGGAAGGATTTGAAATCTATAAAAACGGGCTAAAATCTGAATTAATGGACTAATCAAACAGTTCTGAAGACAGATATCTATCCCCTCTGTCGCAAACAATGGACACAATGGTGCCAGTTTCCAGGGTATTGGCCAGACGAATCGCAACTGCCGCAGCACCGCCACTACTGACTCCGGCAAATATCCCCTCTTCCTTGGCCAATAACTTGGCCATGGACTCTGCTTCTTCCTGACTGACCTCCATTATCGTATCCACTTTTTTGGGATCGAAGATTTTGGGAAGGTATTCCTCGGGCCATTTTCGGATACCCGGAATTCTCGACTCATCTGTCGGTTGGACTCCCACAATCTGGATTTCAGGATTCTGCTCCTTAAGAAAAGTGGAAGTTCCCATGATGGTTCCTGTTGTTCCCATACTGGATACAAAATGCGTTATCCCTTCTTGGGTGTCCCTCCAAATTTCAGGCCCTGTTGTTTTGTAATGAGCCATCCAGTTGTCGTTGTTGGCAAACTGGTTGAGCATTTTATAACCATCGTTGTGCACCTTGGCTTCCGCATAATCCCTGGCGCCTTCAATACCAATGTCCGAAGGTGTCAAAGTAACCTTGGCCCCATAAGCTCTCATGGTTTGTACCCGTTCTTTCGTGGAATTTTCGGGCATTACCAATTCAATATCCAAGCCAAATATTCCAGCAATCATAGCAAGTGCAATACCTGTGTTACCACTGGTGGCCTCAATGAGTTTGGTCGCAGAGGTAATCTCACCCCGCTCCATACCACTCCTGATCATATTAAGGGCCGGTCTGTCTTTTACGCTTCCACCCGGATTTTGGCCTTCCAATTTAAAAAGGAGCTTAACATTGGGATTGGTGTTCAACACCTTGGACTCAACAAGAGGGGTGTTCCCGATTAGGTCTAAAATGTGATTAGACATCCGTAACCGTCTTTATTTTAACTTCCGAAGTATGGAAAACTGTGGAATTTGGAGGTACGGAAGCTGTTAACCACGCATTTCCACCGATAACGGAGTTTTCACCAATCACCGTGTTACCGCCTAGGATAGTGGCATTGGCATAAATGGTCACATTGGACATGATGGTGGGATGTCTTTTTGTTTTCTGAAGATTCTTGGCTACATATAGTGCTCCCAGCGTTACTCCCTGATATATTTTTACATTGTCGTGAATAATGGCAGTTTCACCAATTACCACACCTGTGGCGTGATCAATAAAGAACGATTTACCAATTTGGGCTCCTGGGTTGATATCCACACCGGTTTGCCTGTGCGCATATTCGGTCATTAATCTGGGAACCAAAGGAAACCCTTGCTGATAGAGTTCATGCGCCAAACGATAAATAGCTATGGCATAAAATCCTGGATAGGCCATATACACTTCTTGAAGCGAAAGGGAAGCGGGATCTCCGTTCACAATCGCCTCGGCATCCAAATTCAACTTCTCCAGAATGCTGGGCAAGGTTTGCACATAGTTGTCCCAGACTTTCACGCAAGGTCGCTCCAAGTCCCAGCAAGCTAAATCGACAAGTCTGCTGAATTGCTTTTCCAGCACCTCTAAATTTTCAGCAACAGGGGTATTTACATCGAATAGCGTATGAAACAGAAGGTTGGTAAAACTCTCAGTTTCTTCTTTAAGTCTATAGTCTAAATAGGGTAATTTTTTATGCCTATTCAGTTCTTCAATGATTTTTTGCTTGTCCATGCTTTTAAATAAAGTTTAAAAATAGCCAAATGATTACCACGCGTAACAGAAATGGCTAACTTTAGCTTAAAAATAACATCTGATACCACTACTGTGAATAATTCCTTAATTACCAAAGAAGCATTTGATTTTCTAGAAGAGCTGGCCCAAAACAATAACAAAGAGTGGTTTTCGGAGCACAAATCAACCTTTAAGAAACATGAGGCTGATGTGAAGTCTTTTTATAAGCGCCTTCAAGAATTGCTGGACACCCATGATGAAATAGAAAAAATGAAAATGTTCCGGATTTATCGGGATGTTCGCTTTTCCAAGGATAAAACTCCTTACAAAACCCATTTTGCAGGTTCTTTTTCCCGTTTGGGAGCACGGTTAAGAGGAGGATATTACCTTCATATCAAACCGGGAGGGAGCTTTGTAGCTACTGGATTTTGGGCTCCCAATAAGGAAGACCTTTTCAGGATCCGAAAGGAATTGGAAATGGATGCAACGGATTTCCGAAAAGTAATCAATGGGAAAAACTTTAAATCGGTTTGGGGTGAACTACAGGGAGAGGGGGTTAAAACTGCGCCGAAAGGGTTTGACAAAGAGCATCCCGATATTGACCTGATCAAGAAGAAACAGTTCATTTTTGTGCGGAATTTTTCGGATGCAGAAGTATTGTCCCAAAATTTCATCAACGAGGTAAATGAATCCTTTAAGGCGATACGGCCTTATTTTGATTTAATGAGTGATATTCTTACCACTAATCTTAACGGCGAATCCCTTCTAGACTAAGACTTGGTTTTCCAACAACTGCACCTGGTCTTTCAATCTGTTGATGACCATATTCATCATGCGCTTGTTCAGGGCAGAGGAGTTTAGAATGTAATTCTGGTATTCATCAACCGTAAAATGACCAATGATCATACCTTTTAGCGAGTTACGGAATTTGATATCCTTTTGGATGGAATTTTCAATAAATTCCATTCTTTTTTCCAGTGTTAACTCGTAAAAAGCTCCTTTGTGCTTTCTAATATAGTTCTTAAAAACTTCGATGATCAAGTGGTTTTGAAGCTTGATAATTGGGCGCAAAGTTTGGTTTTGAAAACGTTCATCGGAACCCATATCACTGTGGAAGGTACCTTGCCCAATCTCTGGACGCATGTCCAGAAGTTGTTCGGATCTTGAATCCATGGTTGAAAGTTTCATTAAAATTACATAATCGGGAACCTCGCATTTTTAGTGGCCTCAATAGTTTTTAACGATGTTATGAACAGGTTTTTTTTATTCATAACTTCGTTTCACCGTAATCCATATAAGCATGAAATTTGGTAAAGTAGACCATCCAGAACTTGTTGATTTCACTATCCCTGAAGACCATCCTGATACGGAAGTGGTGTTGTCCAGCACCTCAGATAATGGTACTCCGAAAATTTATGTAGGCTGTGCCAAATGGAATAGGCACGACCTAAAGAATTTCTATCCCAGGGGAACCAAGGACGAATTGGTTTACTATGCCTCCCAATTCAATAGTATAGAACTGAACGCAACTTTCTATAGAATTTTCCCGGAAGAACAATATCAAAAATGGTATGACAAAACCCCGGAAGGATTCAAATTCTTTCCTAAAATGACCAATGAGGTGAGCCATTTAAGAAGACTCAACGATAAGGTATATGAAATTGCTGACAGGTATTTGGCGGTCACTTGCCAACTAAAGGAAAAACTGGGAACCATTTTTCTGCAGATGCACAACAATTTTGGCCCTAAAAATTGGGATAGGGTACAGCAATTTGTGGAATATTGGCCCAAAGAATTTCCTCTGGCCATGGAATTTAGACACACCGATTGGTTTACAGATGAAAAGGTAGCGCAGGAGCTTTACCATCTACTAAAAGAGAACAATATTGCCAATGTTTTGGTGGACACTGCTGGCCGTAGGGACATGATGCATATGCGCTTAAGCAACAACGAAGCATTTATACGATATGTTGGGGCCAATCATGAATCGGATTACTTGAGACTTGAGGATTGGGTACAGCGATTGGTGCAATGGAAGAACAAAGGTTTGACCAACATCCATTTCTTCGTACATCAAAATTTGGAACGGGAATCTCCCTTGTTGTCCGCTCATTTTATTGAAAAACTCAATGCCCATCTGGATTCCAATTTGACCATTCCCCAAACATTGATCAGTAGGGAAAAAGGTCTGTTAGGTTAGTTTCAAGACTAAAAAGCGTGTTTTTATTTGGCAATTATTGGAAGTCAAAATTGCCAATTTCTAAATCTACTCCCGTCAGATATTCTGATTTCATAATTCGATGGGTATTAGGATTCTTTTGGGATTGCACACCTCTTTTTTGATCTAATTTTGTTATAAAACAAGTCAAATAAATCCCTTATAGTATGAGATTTCACACCAGAAAATGGGTAAAACCTGAAGATCTTAATGCAAATGGAACACTGTTCGGAGGTAAAGTACTTGCGTGGATAGATGAGGAAGCGGCGCTATATAGCATTATACAACTTGAAAGTAAAAAGGTGGTGACCAAATATATATCGGAAATCAATTTTATGAGTACGGCCGTTGAAGGTGATATTGTTGAGATAGGTATGGAAGTAACGAAATTTGGGCATACTTCAATTTCATTGAACTGTGAAGTACGGAACAAAATGACCCATGAAAGCATCGTTACCGTGGACAACATAATCATGGTAAACCTTGATGCCAAGGGAAATCCTACGCCTCATGGTAAAACCAAGATTGAGTACGTTAAGGACAGGTTGGCCAAAAAAGACAAAGAAGCATTGGAAAACGCTTAAGATTGCTTGGCTTCAGCAATACTTTGAACTTGATCCAACACCCGAAGCAAGTTTTCGCCCCACAACTTGGCAATATCCTCTTCGGAATAACCTCTTTTGACCAGTTCCAATGTCACATTAAAAGTTTCGGAAGCATCAGACCATCCAGCTATTCCACCCCCACCATCAAAATCGGAGCTAATTCCCACGTGATCTATCCCGATAAGTTTTACCATATAGTCTATATGATCTACTAAATCGGTTACGCCAACAGCTTCTGGTACATTGGGATCCTTGGCAGCCTTCTCATTCCCAAGTTTGGATACTCTGGGGTAGTTCTCCATGAACTCATTTTGCTGTTCCTTGGTCAACGACGAGAACATGGAACGATCGTACCAGTTTAATTCCAGTGAATCCGCAATCTTTTGGTTCACTTCTTTCATATAAGCAGCTCTTGCTTCATGCTTTTCCGTATTTAAGTAGGAGCTAAAGGCAACCGTCTGGACCACCCCACCATTTTCCTTGAGAAGCAGCAATTGTTCGTCACTCAAATTCCTGCTGTGATCGCATAACGCCCTTGCAGAGGAATGGGAAGCAATAATGGGTGCTTCTGAAAGTTGGACCATCTGTTTCATCGATTCGGCGGAGGGATGAGAGATATCAATCATGATTCCCAGTCTATTCATCTCTCTTACAGCTTGTTTGCCCAAGTCACTTAAACCATTATGCAGCCATTCATTATCTGCTTCACCCGTATTGGAATCACAGAACTGGCTATGTCCATTATGGGATAGTGAAATGTATCTCGCACCTCGGTTATAATAGTCCTCAAACTTGGCAAGATCCTCACCAATGGGATATGCGTTTTCTACTCCGATCATGGCCACTTTTTTTCCGGTAGCCGCAATTCGTCTAACATCCACGGAGGAAAGTGCCAGTTCTATTCTGTCTGGTGCATATACCTCGCATAGCCTATGGATAGCTTCAAATTTGGAAATGGCATTGTCAGAGGCCGCTGCATAGCCTTCGGCATTCAAAGAATCCTGTCCCGTATAGACGATTAACCAAGCAACATCCAATCCGCCTTCTTCCATTTTAGGCAGATTTATTTGGGTTTCCAGTCGCTGTGTGTAGTTGATGCTGTCCGTGAAATTCTTCACATTGATGTCGTCATGGGTATCTATGGTAATGACCTTTTGATGGATTCTTAGGGCTTTCTCCTCCAAGCTTTCTGGTTTTTCGGATTTCTTTTCTGCGCATGAAAATAATAAAGTAAAACAGAACAAAATTTGAAAATATCTCATGGTCTAAAATTTACACCTACAAATAACGCATTTTGACAACAAAATGGAAGAGGTATGGAACATTTAGTTGTTGCCCGCGCAAAGAATATACATATTCAACCTATATAAGAATCATTAATTGACATAGTTTGGGAACTAGGGAGTTATTAACGTATTTGGAAAAACTGGAAATTGGATTAAGTAGCTTCTCTTATGAGGAACTGGGAACAGAAGAGGCTGGAAAACTCAAGCGCTCTTTCGATATTTTTAGAACAGGACTGGAAGACAAGGTCTTTGGCGTTCCAGAAATGAAACAGTTGGATGTGATCTACGAGCAAGTAGGGATCCAATCGTCGTCTTCATCGATTAATCATGAGAGTTTTAGCAAAGGTAATTCGGTAACGCAGTTGTTGACCTTGATAGCGCTGTTGGACAAGACCAACTTGGATCAACGCCAAAGAGAGATTGTATGGGCACTGCAAAAAGTAGGAGAACGGTTAAAAACTGATGAACTGGATCAATCCAATATCTCAGTACAGAATAACCAACAATTGATTGAAAAAAACCTCGAGTCCTTTATGACCACATCAAAGGTCAATTTAAAACCGGTCTTGGAGGAATGCATGGGCCAAATGGAACTTCTGGAGGAACTGGTTCGAATTTACAAACAGAACGTCTTGGAGTTTATCGGGAAGATCAAAGTGCATCTTCAAACTGAAAATTTTCGAGGTGTGGGTTTTGCCTGTCAAAAGATTGAGGCCTGCCTTAAAATGATGAAAACTGTTAGTTTACTGGAGATTACCGAACAAATGAGTACGGTCTGCAAGACTGATAATGACATAAAATACTTAAATTTCCTATACCAACAGTTCTTGGTAGAATACCCAAAAGTAGAAGAGTTGGTCGATTTTGAAATTGATGCGCTCAGAAATATGTAAACACCAACATGGTCAAAAACCTTCCGGAATATCATCAAAGTGTCTTCTATCCTTTATTGGAACATGCCACGGATGTGGACTGTAAACTGATGCTCATTGACCAAATGTTGGAGATAGGAGACAAAAAGGATTTGGCCTTACTGGAAGAACTGGAAACCCACGATAATCATAAAATCAGCAGCAAAGCTTTTGAAATTAGGTGCGCGCTCCTGGAAAAATTGGGCATTGCCGATCCATCAGAAAAAACACGTTTGCCCATGGACTTGTGCTTTATCTATGATGAGTTCAATATAGAACCCTCTGATGTGGATCCAGACCTTGATATGGACTTTGGTGTTCCGTTGGATATCCTGGATTCTGAGTAGTTTGGAACATGAATACGCTAGTTAAGTCCCATTACTCTTGTTTTCTTGTTGATTTCCTTTCTGTTAGGGCGAATATTGCCATAATCCAGAAACCCCATTAACAGGCTTCACAACTAAATTCACTTGTTTTACCACAAATTATTGGCCTTTCATAATCTTTGTCTTAAGTTCACGTTATAAGTATAACCCCAAACAAAAACCACTTAATAATTATGTTATACGATACCTACGGTGAAGAATATTTGGCATTTCTTCAAGAATTAAATGAAATACTGAGCTTAAACGAACTCGCAGAGTTGGATTATTTATAGAACAAACACCCCAAAACCTTAGTTCATGAAAAATCAAAACCAGGAAAACACCGCTTATTTGAGTTTTATCCAAGATTTAAATCAAATGCTGACAGATTTTAATATCAGTCAATTAAGCCGTCCATAAGTTGGACCTGGGTACAAAGCATTAAAAAAGGGTTGCCATACGGCAGCCCTTTTTCGTTTTAGGTCTAGCATTGGTTCTCAACCAAGATAAGACTTCAAAATCTTGCTCTTGGAAGTGTGTCTTAATTTCCGAATGGCCTTTTCCCTGATTTGACGCACGCGTTCCCTAGTCAAGTCAAACGTACTGCCTATTTCCTCCAAGGTCATGGACTGCTGATCTCCAATACCGTAGTACAGCCGAACAACATCTGCTTCTCGAGGAGATAGAGTCTCAAGTGCCCTGTTGATTTCTGTATAAAGTGATTGATGCATCAACTCCTTGTCTGGCTTGGGTGACTCCCCTGAGTTCAATACATCATATAGGCTGGACGTTTCTCCTTCTTTCAACGGTGCATCCATGGAAACGTGCCTTCCGGTATTCTTTAAGGATTGCTTCACCTCGGAAACGGTCATATCCAGTTCCTTGGCAATTTCTTCGGCAGAAGGCGGTCTTTCGTGAGCCTGCTCCAGATAGGAAAAAGTCTTTTTGATTTTATTGATAGAACCAATTTTGTTCAATGGAAGTCGTACCACTCGGGACTGTTCGGCCAGAGCCTGAAGAATGGACTGCCGGATCCACCATACGGCATAAGAGATAAATTTGAATCCACGGGTTTCATCAAACCGTTGTGCTGCCTTAACCAAACCCAAATTCCCTTCATTGATTAAATCGGGTAGGGTCAACCCCTGATTTTGATATTGTTTGGCAACAGAAACCACAAACCGAAGATTGGCATTGGTCAACTTCTCCAAAGCCGCTTGATCACCCTCACGAATCCTCTGCGCCAATTCCACTTCTTCTTGCGCAGTAATCAGTTCAATCTTACTGATGTCCTGTAGATATTTGTCAAGGGATTTTGATTCGCGGTTGGTTACTTGTTTTATGATTTTTAACTGCCTCATGGGTGTGTTTAGGATTGAAGTGAATTTAAGCATTCATAATACACTTTATAACACAATTTTCCAAGTGCCAAATGTTATTGTTATTAAAATGTTATTAGCATGTGGGAAAGTGATTCATTATCAGTGGTCTAGGCAATTGTTGATAGTATTTTAAAAGAAATGCGACCACATTGTCCAACCCAAGTGCAAAAAACTCCTAATTTTGTAAGGTTTGATATTTTGGAACCTTTAATCCATATTTTCCGTTGGAAATAGAAAAAGCCGTTAGCAAAAAAAACTTATACGATTACCAACAAGAAGATCTAAAAAAGATTTTCAAACACATCAATGAGCTGCCTCAAGGCACCAATATCCTGTACCAATTACCTACAGGAGGAGGAAAAACTGTGGTTTTTTCTGAAATTACACGAAAATATACCCAAGAAACGGGCAAAAAGGTCATTGTACTCACCCATAGAATCGAGTTGAGCGGGCAAACTTCCAAAATGTTGCACGGCTTTGGTGTGGCCAATAAAATTATCAATAGCGACGTAAAGGAGCTCTACGATCAAGATGAGTATATGTGCTTTGTGGCCATGGTGGAGACCCTAAATAACAGACTTCAGGAAGAAAAGGTAAAGCTGAACAATATTGGATTGGTGATTATTGATGAGGCGCACTACAACTCCTTCAGAAAACTTTTTAAATACTTTGAAGAATCTACCATTTTGGGGGTTACGGCCACACCTTTGAGTTCCAACATTAAACTTCCCATGAAGGATAATTACAAACATCTGATCATAGGGGAGTCCATTAAATCTTTGATAGAAAAACAGTTTTTAGCTAAGGCCAATCTCTATAATTACGATGTAAGCCTTCGTACCCTAAAGCTGGGTATTAACGGGGACTATACCGTAAAATCCTCCGATGAGTTTTATGGCAATCATAGCATGCTTGGCAAGTTGCTGACAGCTTACGAGGATGTGGCCAAAGGAACCAAGACCTTGATTTTCAATAACGGTATCAGCACTTCCCTTTATGTTTATGAAACCTTTAAAAAGGCGGGGTACAAAATCCGACATCTGGACAACAAGAACACGGCTAACGAAAGGCGCGAAATCCTGGATTGGTTTGCCAACACCCCGGAAGCCATTTTAACCTCGGTTAGTATATTGACCACCGGTTTTGATGAACCTTCGGTGCAATCCATTATCCTAAACAGGGCTACCCGTTCATTGACCTTGTATTTTCAAATGATTGGTAGGGGTTCGCGAATCCTGGAAAATAAGGATGAGTTTTCTGTAATTGATTTGGGGAACAATATTGCCCGCTTCGGGCCATGGGATGCTCCTGTGGATTGGCAGGAAATTTTCCACTTTCCTGATTTCTATCTGGAAAACATCAAGAATGATGAGGACATTGAACGGGAATTTGTTTATGAAATGCCTGAGGAGCTAAAGGCCAAATTCAGTAAATCCGAGAATATCACCTTTAACATTAAGGAGGAATACAAAAAGGTCTTTGCCCAAGGGAAAAAATCCAAGGAAGTATTGGAAATGAGTATTGAGCAGCATGCCAACATCTGCGTGGAAAACAGTGAGGATGTCTTTGATGCCAGAATCTTGGCCAAGGAGCTCAAGGAGGAAATTGCGTATAGGGTACGACAATATTCCTACTGTATCATGAACAACACCAAGAACTACAAAGAGTGGTTGGAAGAAGATTATGAACGAAAACTCCGTTCCAGCATTTCCAAAAAATTTGCAGCTCTGATGTAGACTGATGGAGGGTTGGATTCTTGGATTCCCTTAACACTGACAATTGTTGACTGTATATTGTTAATTGATAATAGTTCATCCAACAACGAGCATTAAAACTCATTTTCAACTTTCCACTTTCAATTTTAAACTTTGCTTTATTGTACATTACCAATTGTTAATTGATTATTGTTGAAGAAAATCCTCATCATCGGACAAGTATGGCCAGAGCCCACAACCACAGCAGCTGGGAAGCGGATGTTGCAATTGATCAACGCGTTTTTGGAGTTTGGATATGATGTGACTTTTGGTTGTGTGGCTGCTAGGACAGAACATAGCTTGGATTTGGAAACAATGGGAGTTAGGCAGGTGGCACTTCAACTGAACCATGCCAGTTTTGATGATTTTATCCAGGATTTACAACCCAGCTATGTAGTTTTTGACCGTTTCATGACCGAAGAACAATTTGGATGGCGGGTAGCAGAGTTCGCTCCTGATTCGGTGCGGATACTCAACACGGAAGACCTTCACTCATTACGTAAATCCCGCGAAGAATGCTTTAAAAAAGGGGAGGAATTCAAGGAGGGACACTGGAAAAACCATCCCATGACCATTAGGGAAATGGCTAGCATTTATCGCTCAGATTTAACGCTTATGATTTCCTCCTTTGAAATGCAACTATTGACCCACGAGGCCAATCTTCCTGAAAGTCTCTTAAAATATCTCCCTTTCATGTTGAATGCGCCCAGGGAGGAGCAACTGGCTTCTTGGCCGAACTTTGACCAGCGAAGGGATTTTGTATGTGTAGGCAATGGCAAGCATACGCCAAATGTGGAAGCCATTAAAAAATTGAAAAAGACCATTTGGCCTATCATCCGACAGCGTTTACCTGAAGCTAAACTTTGCATTTATGGAGCCTATCTGCCACAGCAGGTATTGGAAATGCACAATCCCAAAGAAGGTTTTGTTGTAAAGGGTTGGGTAGAAGATTTAAATACAACACTCCAGAGTTCTCGGGTGCTCTTGGCGCCCATTCAATTTGGAGCGGGCATCAAAGGAAAATTGGTAGATGCCATGTTGAATGGCACACCATCCGTGACCACACCCATGGGAGCTGAGGGGGTGCATGGTGATCTTGACTGGTCTGGGGCCATTTGCGCAGATTGGCAAAGTTTTGCCCAATCGGCTATAGAGCTATATACAGACACATCTAAATGGCAAGATGCCCAAAACCAAGGATTGGAAATACTCATAGATCAATTTCCAAAATCCAACATCCAAAATTCGCTAAAGAAGGATTTGGAAAAAGTACAGAAGCATTTGGAACAACGCCGTAGCGAAAACTTCATTGGCAGAATGCTACTACAGCAGGGATTGGCCGCCACCAAGTATATGGGGAAATGGATCGAGGAGAAAAACAAGAAGTAGGGACGAAGCTCTACTTTAACCACGTATTGGAATTTTTACGGGTATCGTAATTGACCAGATTTGATGGATAATTGATCCAATCCACTTGCTTTATGATTTTACCAGACTCGTTTAAGGTAAGCAGCGTGGTAAAATGCATGGCTTCAAATTCTGTATCGCTCCATTTAAATGGGGTAAAGTAACCACTAACGGTAACTCTGTTGTCATCCACCGTTATCTCATTAACCACCAAACTACTTTCTTCCAAGAGTTCAAAGTCTGGATTGGACCAATCAAAGAAATCCCTTAGAGCCTTTTTGCCCTCAATTCGGTCGCCATTAATGATATCTTCCAAAACCGCAGAATCATCATAAAAGTCTAAAAAACGTTCAAAATCTTGGCGCTTGTTGAACACATGGTAGAATTCTTCAATGGTTTCCCTGTTGGGATTGGTTTTTTGGGTTTCACAAGAACTCAATAGTGTCACCAATATCAAGATCCAACAAGAAAAGAGTTTACTATTCTTCATAATCGGGGTTTAAAGTTGAAGGAATTGGTGCTTCGGTGTTTGCCCACCATAGTTTAAGTTGCTCCAGAAGTTCTTCGGCTTTTTCAGGATACTCCAATGCAAGATTATGCTGTTCTCCAATATCCTCTTTTAGGTTGTAGAGCTCCATTTCCTTGTCTTCAAAATAGTAATGTAGTTTCCAATCCCCGTCCCGAATCACCGAACCTGGACGTGTTCGAAACAGAGGATCTCGATTCTCATTATTGTCAACATCATACGCCTGCAAATAAATGGGGAAGTGCCAGTATAACGCCCTTTCCAGTTGCCTTTCTGAACCGTATAAAATGGGCAATAGATTGGTTCCGTCTAGAGATTCCTCCTGGAAATCGATACCAGCAGCCTCCAGAAGAGTAGGGAACAGGTCCAAATTAGTGATGGGCACATCATTTTTAACGTTGGGTTCAATCTTATCCTTCCAAACAAAAAAGAAAGGTTCCCGGATTCCTCCTTCATAGTAACTGCCTTTGCCTGCACGCAAGGGCTTTTGTTGTGTTATTCCATACAAACCTCCGTTGTCCGAAGTAAAAACTATAAGCGTATTCTCCAAATGCTCCTTTTCTTTAAGCTTTGAAATGAGCAAACCTATGTTCCTATCCAAGTTTTCCACCATGGTAGCATAGGCTGCATTGTCTTGCCCGTGCGTTCCTAATTTGTCTTGATATTTTTCCAATAATGCCGTTATTGGTTGTATGGGGGTATGAACCGCATAAGGGGAATAGTATAAAAAGAAGGGGCCACTCACTGAATCCACAAACGCTACCGTTTGTTCCATGACCAAGTCCGTAAGATGCTCACTTTTCCCGGCTTCAATTTTTACATTTTTGTAGGGCGGATAATAACTGCTGGGATGCCCATTGTGCCCACCACCAATGTTTTTGTCAAAACCAAAGTCCAAGGGGTCATCACTTAAGTGCCATTTACCGGCATGGCAGGTGGTGTACCCGTTTTGTTGCAAAATCTGTGGAAAAATGGTGTGATTGTTCGCCAGGGTAGTTGTGTTTTTGGTCGGAATAAGTTTTCGTTGCTTGGTGTTACCCCTCTCTGAACTTGCTACGGTATAAATACCATGCCTGGGAGTCCATTGCCCCGTCATTAAACAGGCGCGGCTGGGCGCACAGTTAGCTGCAGCTGCATAGCCATTGGTAAAAGCCATGCCCAGTTGGGCCAAAGCATCCAAATTGGGAGTCTCGTAATATTCCGAGCCCATAAAACCCACATCCTTCCATCCCATATCGTCAATATTGATCAATACAATGTTGGGTTGGGTGGGGGTGTTTTCCTTTTGGGAACAAGAACAAACCATCCATGCAAAAACCAGATAAATAAGAACACTAAATCTCATGGAAGTGATATTAGCCCATATTTATCAGAATGCAAAATTTGAAACCTTTATTGTTGCTGGCAATTATCAAAAGAAAGCCACTTAGAGTCACTTCATTGTGATTCAATAAGAATCTAAATCAATCCAAATAATCATTGGCTGCGGCAACACGTTCGGTAACATGTGAATTTAGCTCACTAACAGCCGCTTGAAATTCAGAACTATTGTTTAGAAAGGTATAACCCTCAATTTCTGATGTGGCGTAAGGTTCTATCAATGCAGAATAAGTTGCATATTGAGACTGTATGTTGCTTATACTAAAAGCGTCATTGATTATTTCCTGAACGTAAGTGTCATATTTCTCTCTGTAAACAGTATCTTGATATAAATATCCTATCAATGGCCATTCGGATGCATTTAATCCTGAAAAATCCAAAGATAGTGCCCCACCCATTTTACCAGTTTGCAAGGCCTCATTATTGTCCCATGGTATCCATGTCAATTTATTGGTGTCTGGGCTGTTATATAAGTAGTAATTATGAGTCATGAGGCCATAGGTGTCCCAGTTCTGAATTACCGTGTTTACTGCTAGATATTTAAGGAATACATCGGTATCAAAAACGGCTTCCAGATTTTCCCGCCAAGTTGCAGCATCTGTTGTTCTGGAATCGTCATGCAAGATGGAAAGTAATTCAGATACATCTGAAAAATCGGCTTCATCTTCATTGTTTTTCTTAACGTATTCATCTTCATCATAAGTGCCTTCTGCGAAACTGGCCGCATCGCCATCAGGTTTATAAAGGTTGCCGTCATCATCAGAGTAATTTGCTGCTAAAACAGTATCCTCTACATCTTCTACCATGGTGTATACCCCAAAATATGTTGGACCTTCGCCAAAGTCCACGTAAACCGTAAAAAATGCCGTATGCGAACCTGCCAATCCGGCATTTCTAAACACATCTCCTGCTACTTTTTCCCTCAACATTGAGTTGTCGTCAAAATTATTCTTTAAATGCAATTTTTTAAATCCATAAAAACGTTGGTTGTCTATTTGAGGATAATCGTCTTCAAACTCATCAAAATCTAGTTTAAACGATAATTTTAAATTTCCTTGTTGCCAAGTGGATTGCAAACTTGAATTTCCTTTAAAACGAACTCCTACCCTATACCATTCAACTCCATTGTAATATACTTCTGCAGGCACAAAAATTGGGTCTTCGTCAGTATCTATCAATCCACCGCCAACCCCTCCTGAGCCAAAGGCACCATAGGTTTCCGCCATGTCATCTAACATGCTTTGCCAGCGAGCCTCCGTTATTTCAATATCAATGCGTTTTACAGCAAGGTCTTCAAAAACCTCGTCAAAATTGGGGTCCACATCATTACTATGGGTTTCAGTTGTCCAGTCCGTTGCTTCAAAATCTGTATCGTCCACGACCTCTTCCATATCATCTATTACTTGCTCTTCTTCGGCCGATGTAATATTATCATCGTCACTACATGCAAAAAATAACATTCCCATAAATAGAACCAATGAAACTCTAAATTTTACTTTTATTGCAGTTATCCTGTTTCCATTTGCTGATGCCATAGCCCATTTTAAATTTTCTTTTTTCATAATAAATCGATTATACTGTTTAGGTATAGTTAGATGCTTTCCGAAAAAAAAACTTGTGCTTTGGATTAGATAAAAGGGTTGAAAAATTGCTCCTAGCAGGATTGGGGACATATAATAAGTTCACGCTCAGGTGCAGTAGTATCAGATGTTATGCAGAAAATGAATCTGGTACTCGTTAAAAATAGGTCTATTTGATTTCAAAAGTTCTTAACAAACCCTTGGATGTGGGATTGGGAACTTCGGAGATAAGTACGTAGCTACCTGGGTCTAATTGAACGGTAAAATAGCCCGTACGCCCAGCGGGCATATCGTTTACCCCGCCCATAAAAGTGAGCCCCTTGGGTGCTGGCTCCATGAGTCCGGTAGGAGTGGCCCAGTTCATCCAGTTTTCCAGCTCTTCCATATTGGCATCTTCACCAAGCTTAACCAGATTAATGTCGTGACCCACAAAATTTTCATGTACAATCTGATCCACAAAATGTACCGAAAAGGTTTGGAGTCCGCCCACAATGGAATCCTTGGTAAAAATACCGGTGGTACTGGAGATGCTTAAGTTGATATTGGCCTTTAGTTCCTGATTCCCCGATTTTTGCTCTGAGACCACCAAATCCTTGGTCATGCCCATAGAGGTATGGAAAATGCCGTTGCCCATTTTTACGTAGCACTCCAAAATGTAATTGCCTGGCTCTAGATAGAGTGTTGTCTCTGCAGTTTTACCAGGTGATAACAATCCCGTGCCCCCAAGAAATTTAACCTCACTGAACCACTCCGGTAATTGGCCAAAGGCCTCCATGGCCTCATCTGTTTTGCCCTCATTGATAAGCTTCATCCCGGAATCAAATATGGGACCTATCACTTTTTCCGCATCCTCAGCTGTTTTACCTGGAGGATATTTGTCCACTAGGATAAAATGAGTCTGTGGGGATAAATTTTTATACCGAAAAGTGTTCCATCCTGAGCTTATGGTATCCGCCATTTGAAAATCCATGTTCTCCGTAATGACCTCAACCACCTTTCCCATCTCTGCAGGATCGGTAGATGTTTTCTTCTCGGGTTTACAGGACAGACAAAAAAGGGCTAGGTACACCAACAATAATGAAAGTGCCCTATGGGTTCCCATGCCATTTAATAACCTTTTCATGACATCCTTTTAAGTGCTCTGAAGTAGCGACAAGCCTGGTATTCTGACCAAACGTTTAAAAACTAGGGGAACTGTAAGGGATTGCTTACTAAGATAATAAATTTTGTAGACAAAACACTAATATTTAGCCCGTTAAGTTGGGTGATTAAAGGCCTAGAGTTGGTAAATGCTTTACTTTATGATAGTTAAGTGCAGCCTGTATGCAAGCCTTTAATTCTTCGGTAGGTAGCGCGGCGTCAATGGGCAACAAAATAGCCCGATTGCCCTCAAATGCGAAGGTATTGGCAAAAACCAATCGGAAAGTATGCACCAATTTGCTGGTACATTGAAAGTAAAACGCATATTGATTCGGAGACTTGGTTTTCCAATCCATCCGAAGGGTGCTTCCCTGTTTCGTCACAAAACTGGGTTCGCCCCACTTCAGGGTTTCTTCCAAATGGGTAATTCCTTCCACCTCGCTTGCTGCTTCCACTACCAAGGTTCTTAACCCCTGCATTTTTTCCTTTATATCCAAAGGATAATTCTGGATTCTATTTTCAAAATCAGGGTGGGTGGTGACTTTGAGTTTTCCCATATTCAAATCTAATTGAATTTATTGGAAGCGTATATCTATCTCAATATTAATGTCTTCAGGCAACCTTAGCTCGGATTTTTCAGTCTTCAAGATAGAACCAATTCCAATCAACATGGTCAAAAGACTGCACTACATAGACTGGCTACGGGTCATGGCATTTGGTACACTGATCCTTTTTCATTGTGCCGTACCCTTTGTGGAACATTATACTTGGGAAATCAATAACAAAGAGACTTCCCCTTGGATTACCCGTGTTATTTGGTGGCTGCACCAATGGCGTTTGCCTTTGTTGTTTTTTATAGCTGGAGTAGGTGTAAGGTTCTCTTTACGAAAGAGGTCAATCCCTGCTTTTATCGGAGAACGTTTTGTTCGATTGTTCATTCCGTTGGCCTTTGCCATTTTTTTTATCACTCCCTTTCAAGTTTACTTTGAGTGGTTGCAAAAAGGGAGGATTCAGGAGAGGTTCCTGGATTTCTACCCCACCGTCTATGACATAGTTCCCTATCCAGATGGGGCTTTTACTTGGAGCCATATGTGGTTTGTGGCCTATCTATTTGTCTTTACGATACTGCTGCTGCCTATCTTTTCCATGTCCAAGGTAAAATGGTTCGATCGCCTGAAACCTTTTTTCAATGCACTTTTTAAAAGCCCTATTGCCCATTTGGCACTAGCGCTTCCTTTTGTTCAGTATTTTTTTCTCTTGTATATAGATTGGCCAGAGCAGGGCAGTCTCATTAACGATTGGTATGTATTTGTTTCATCCATCACGTTTTACCTGTTTGGATATGTTTTGGGGAATTTGGAAACCTTCTGGCAGACCTGCTTAAAGTACCGTAAGTTTTTTGTGCGAATCGCTTTAGTTTTGGCCGTAATTCTCATTTGGAAATATTTTTGGAACTGGGAGTACAATAAACCCCAAGAACAAGAACAGATTTATGCATTTGGGTTGATGAATGGCTTTCATATCTGGACCATTATTCTGGCTTCTATTGGCTATACCATGAAATACCTGAATTTTGAAAACAAGTATTTGAGCTATTTGAACACCGCGGTCTATCCGTTTTATATTATGCACCAAGCCGTGATAGTTGCCAGCGGGTATTATATTCTGCAATGGGAATTGCCTATAATCGTTAAGCTAATACTATTGATTCTGATTTGCTTGGGGGCCATATGGGTATTGTACCACTATATCATCCGAAATACCATGTTGACGCGTGTGTTATTTGGAATGAAATGGAAGAAGAAAAAGTTGGGGTCGCCCGTTCCCTGATGGAAGTCAAGTTTTTCTGAAAATAGTTCAAAAAATAATTTGGTAATCATTTTTTTTTCTATGTTTACCGAACTAATGAGTCCATTTAAGGACGCATTGCCTTGAGTTTTGAAAACTTTTTTCAAGTTCGGGCTTTTGGGAATAAGGAAGTCTACCCAAAAAGCTGCCTTAGGGATAGGGCGCCGAACAGTTAGGCTGACTTCTGAAATGTTTTCTTCATCTTCAATTTTAAGTTGGCGAAATGCCGGCCAAAGGGGTACAGGTTATTTTGTAATTCGCATTTAGGGATTGGACTTTGTTTCCGATTTCCTTTTACTAATGCGATTTACCAATGAAGACGAAGTATTTAGACTTAATTGAACAGACTTACGATTTTCCGCAAGAGGAATTCCAACTTGTGGATGACAATTTATTTTTTCAAGGGGTAGACCTGATGTCCCTTGCCAGGCGATATGGATCCCCTTTAAAATTTACCTATCTCCCTAAAATTTCCGAAAATATTGGGCGAGCAAAACAATGGTTTGCCAAAGCCATGACCAAATATGGCTACAAAGGCAATTACCATTATGCCTATTGTACCAAAAGCTCGCATTTTCAACATGTGCTTAATGAAGCTTTAAAAAATCAAGTACATATAGAGACATCCTCTGCCTATGACATTGACATTGTGGAACATTTAAAAAGTGAAGGTAAAATTTCCAGTTCTACCTTTATACTCTGCAACGGATTCAAAAGGGGACAATATGTTCAAAAAATGGGGAGGCTTATTAATAATGGTCACGACAACTGTATTCCAATTTTGGACAACTATGAAGAGTTACAGCTCCTGGAAAAAGCCATTGATGGCAAGTTCAAGTTGGGTCTTAGAATAGCTTCTGAGGAAGAGCCCAAATTTGAGTTCTATACCTCTCGACTTGGTATTGGGTATAAAAATATAGTGCCATTTTATAACCAATCCATCAAGGGCAACCCACGGGTAGAACTAAAGATGCTTCACTTTTTTATCAACACTGGGATAAGGGATACTGCCTATTACTGGAATGAACTCTTAAAATGCCTAAAGGTTTACATCAGTCTTAAAAAAATCTGCCCCACTTTGGACAGTTTAAATATTGGGGGAGGGTTTCCCATTAAAAACTCTTTGGCCTTTGAATACGATTATGCCTATATGGTGGATGAAATTGTCCTTCAGATAAAACAAGCCTGTGAGGAAGCCCAAGTGGACGTCCCTGACATTTTCACGGAGTTTGGAAGCTTTACTGTTGGAGAAAGCGGAGGTGCCATTTATGAGGTCATACATCAAAAGCAACAAAATGACCGGGAAAAGTGGAACATGATCAACTCTTCATTTATCACCACCCTGCCAGATTCGTGGGCCATTAGCAAAAGGTTCATTATGCTGGCGGTTAACCGTTGGAATGACGAATATGAAAGAGTGTTATTGGGTGGGCTTACCTGTGATAGTGACGATTATTACAATTCGGAACAGCACATGAACGCTATTTACCTGCCCAGATATGACAGGAACAAACCACTTTATATAGCATTTTTCAACACTGGAGCTTATCAGGAAAGCATTGGTGGATTTGGTGGACTTCAGCATTGCCTGATTCCCCAACCCAAACATATTCTGATAGATAAAAATTCTGAGGGCCACATAGAAACTCGAATATTTAATGAAGAGCAAACGGCGGGCGACTTTCTCACCATCCTAGGATTCAAGCGGCACGGTGTCAGTGAAAATGGGCTGTCAAATGAAGAACAACTGGTATTGAGCCACTAATTACAAATATGCTTAAAAAGATGGACAAAAGAACCTATGCCGGAATTCCCAGTAATTATGCTACCCAGGAGAAGTCCAAGGTAGTGTTGATTCCAGTGGCCTATGATGGTACAAGCACATGGGGCAAAGGAGCAGATAAGGGGCCAGAAGCCTTTTTGGAAGCTTCAGAAAATATGGAATTGTACGATATAGAAACGGAAACCGAGGTCTATAAGGAAGGTATCTATCTTTCGGAAATACTTGAAAACTTTGAGTCTCCGGATGAAATGGTAAAAAGGGTGCACGGTGTGGTCAAGGATTTTCTCTTTAGAAAAAAGATGGTTACCATGGTTGGTGGGGAACATTCTATTTCTATTGGAGCTATCCAAGCCTTTAATGAAACCTACAATGACCTAACGGTGCTCCAGATTGATGCCCACGCCGACTTAAGGAAGGAGTACAATGGTTCCAGATATAACCATGCATGTGCCATGTATGAAGCGTCCAGAACCACTAATCTGATTCAGGTGGGTATTAGAAGCATGGACAGTTCGGAACTTTCTGTAATGAACCAGGAGAATGTCTTTTTTGCCCATGACATGGTAACGGATGAGTTTTGGGTTGACAAGGTTTTGGAATCATTGACCAAGCATGTGTACATCACTTTTGATCTGGACGCGCTGGATCCATCCATTTTGCCATCTACAGGAACACCGGAACCAGGAGGATTGTTTTGGTATGAAACGCTTGATTTTCTAAAAAGGGTTTTTGAAGAAACCGAAGTAGTAGGGTTTGATATTGTGGAACTATGTCCCAATAAACAGGAACGCTCTTCTGATTTTTTGGCGGCTAAACTTTACTATAAAATGCTGAGCTACAAGTTTCTGAATGAACATGGCCTAACGGAAAGGGAATATCGCCCATTGGGCAATTTTGAAGAAATGGAGAGAAAGGAGGAGGATTATGAATACTGATCAGGGAGAAATATCCCGTTTTTTGGACAAATACTTTTTGCATTTCAATGCGGCAGCCCTTGTAGATGCCGCTAAAGGATATAAAGAACAATTGAATAAGGAAGCCAAAATGCTGGTTTCGTTGGCAGGGGCAATGAGCACCGCTGAGTTGGGGAAAACGTTCTCGGAGATGATACGCACAGAAAAGGTGGACATTATATCCTGTACGGGCGCCAATTTGGAAGAGGATGTCATGAATCTTGTTGCCCATTCCCATTACAAAAGAGTGCCCAATTATCGGGATTTGACCCCTCAAGATGAATGGAACCTGCTTGAGAAAGGCCTTAATCGGGTTACCGATACCTGTATTCCGGAAGAGGAGGCGTTTAGGCGCTTGCAAAAACACATTTTTCAATTATGGAAACAGGCAGACGAAAACGGGGAACGGCTTTTCCCTCATGAGTTCATGTATCGTTTATTGCTGTCGGGCGTCTTGGAGAACCATTATGAAATTGATGTTAAGGACTCTTGGATGTATGCAGCGGCCCAGGCCAATCTGCCTATTGTGGTTCCGGGATGGGAGGATAGTACAATGGGGAATATATTCACCAGCTATGTCATGAAAGGTGAGCTTAAAGCCAGTACCATTAAATCTGGTATTGAGTACATGGCCTATTTGGCGGATTGGTATCGAAATAATAGCAAAAAGGGAATTGGATTTTTTCAGATTGGTGGCGGAATAGCAGGGGATTTTCCGATATGTGTGGTGCCCATGCTATATCAGGATATGGAAGAGGAAGATACACCATTTTGGAGCTATTTCTGCCAAATAAGTGATTCAACAACAAGTTACGGCTCCTATTCAGGTGCAGTGCCCAATGAGAAGATAACATGGGGCAAATTGGGTATAGATACTCCAAAGTTTATCATTGAATCCGATGCGACCATAGTGGCCCCATTGATTTTCGCTTATGTATTGAACATGTAGAAACCAACAAACCAGACCAAAAGATGAAAAGAGTAATTGTAGATTATAAAAAATTAAATGAGTCACTACTGAATTTACTGGTGGAAAAGTATCCGGACGGATACGGTGACAGGGACATTATAAGTTTCCGAAATTCAAATGGCGATTGGGTAGAATGCATTGAAGTGCAAACTGAGGATACCACCTATTTGGTAAAAGTAAGCCAACGTTTAACCATGGCCATGGAGGATTTCGAAATGGACACAACCAATGAAGATGCCTTAGGGGTGGACGAATCCAATGCGTTTGAAGAAGAATAAGAACTGCATGAAGAAGTCCAAAGTGGTAAAATCGCGTTTGTTGGCGATTCACCAGTCAAAAGTGATGGTGTTGCAAAAAGTTGGAAAAAAAAGGAAATATACCCTGCCCGGGGGAATCAAAAAAAATTCAGAAACCGAAATACAGGCGCTCATAAGAGAAACCAAAGAGGAAATAGAACTGGATATTGTCGATTTGAATTGCACATTTTTTCTATCCCTTGTTAAAAGCAGTACCGAAGAATTTATTAACCGGAACTATTACTACATACATATGGAGCCTATGGCAATAAATGTCAAGGAAAAGGAAAAATTCAAAAAAGTTCTCTGGTTGAATTGGAAAAAAGCTTTGGAGCATATGGATAGATCGGACCAATTGGCGGTAAAGACCTATTTTAAAAATGTAGCGGATAACTTTCAAAATCATGTAAAATATGGACACAAAATTTCATCTCGCATTGCCATGTAAAAGTATAGAAGAGACCAAGACCTTTTATGTTGAAACCATTGGAGCCGAAATTGGACGCAGTACCGAGAATTGGTTGGACATAAATCTTTTCGGGAATCAACTGACCTTTACACAAACGGGTGATTTTAATTTTGATTTTAAGAACTACAAACTGGATGATTATGTTTTGCCCTCTTTCCATTTTGGGGTAATAGTCTCCGTTGATATATGGGGAAAACTATATGCCCGCTTGTTTCAAATGGATTTGGAGGTAACTACAGAGGCTACTTTTATGCAGGAAAAAAAGGGAGAACACCTTTCTTTTTTTGTTCTTGACCCCAACGGTTTTATGGTTGAATTTAAAAGTTTTAAAAATCCTTCGGAGATTTTTGAATCTTGACCGAAACTTGAGACTCAGCTAAACTAGATCGATCACAATTTTCCCTTTATGTTTTCCTTCGCCAAAATATTGGACCAACCTTGGGATGTCCACAAGGGAATACGGTCCATCAATGGTTGGTTTTAGTTTGTTTTGAACATATAGTTCTGCAATACGTTCCAATCCCAAATTGGCTTTGAGGGCCAATATCTGATATTTTTTTGGACCTAGTTTGGATAAAACCCCTCCCAAAATTAGCAGGTGAACAAGACGACCCAACTTGCCGCCAATGGAAATGTATTTTCCGTTGGGATTTAACGCTCTTCTATACGCGAATGCAGACTGGTGTGTTTTACAGTCTAGAATAACATCGTAACGGCTTCCTGTTTTGGTAAAGTTTTCTTTTTGGTAATCCAAGACATGATCAAACCCTAGTTGTAGCATGGCTTCCAATTTATCGCTGGAATCCACGCCCGTAACTTCGCAGTTTTTAAGTTTGGCCAATTGAAGTCCAAGAGTGCCAACCCCACCGCCACCGCCATTGATTAACACTTTCTGACGTTCTTTTAAGTTTACCTTGTCAAAGGCCTGTAAGGCCAACAAGGAGGCATGGGGGAGGGCAGAAGCTTGCCCAAAATCCATATTGATAGGCATTTTCCTGATTGCATCCGGAGAAAGGCAGATGTATTCGGCAAAACTCCCGAAATTATGTTCTGAAATGTCTCCAAAAACCCTATCTCCAATTTTAAGGTCTTTTACTTGCTCTCCAACTTTGGAAACCACACCCGCCAATTCCATTCCTGGAATACTCTTTTTGGGTTTGAACAGGCCGAACATCAGACGGTACAAATAGGGTTTGCCCGTGGCCACGGCCCAATCATAGTCATTGATGGTGGTGGCTTTTATGTTGATTTGAACCTCATTTGCTTTGGGTAGCGGGGTCTGCACTTCCTGTAGTTGAAGTACTCTTTCTGGATGACCATAAGAAGTTTGAACAATAGCTTTCATGGTGTGCTAAGATCAGAAATTTTACACCAATCCAAAAGCCAATAACATTCTAAAAGTGATTAGGTCCCAATTATTTTATATTCCCACCAACTATCTCAAAACTAAAGGAAGCCCTACCTCCTGTAGCGGTCCAAAAGTTATAAAGGTTCCCCCATGAAGAAGCCGGATTCCCTTGCTTGGCAAAATTCTCCAAATTGGAATTCAAGGTATCCCAGGTATCTTGCGGCACTGCTCCAGTAGACAGTACAACCACAAGCGCTTTAAACTCGGTTTGGGCATTACCGTAGGACGGAACACGATCTCCATGTTCAGCTATGATATTGGAAGCGGTGTAGGTGGTTAGGGCATCTGCGGTAAAAACCCCAAATTCCCCAGTTGAAGCTGGATTTTCAGCTACTATAACGGACTCCAATTCGTCAGGACCAATGAGCCCCATGGCATATAGTTCCAAATTGGCATAGGGTACGGAATTTCCACCGTTGGCCACCGTGCCAAAGCCTACTTCGCCTCCCACACTTCCGCGATATCTGCCGTTGCCCAAGTCCTCAATTTCTTCAAAACCTCCCAATTGGCCACCCACATTGGAGTATCCCCAATGTCCTCCTGCAGCAGTGGGAATGATCCCGTGGTTGGTCCAATAATGTTGGATTTCATGCAAGAATGGGCCATTTCTTATATATTCCGCTCGCGGCATGTGAATAACGGTCTTTAACTTTCCCGAAGACCCAAAGGCAGCAGTGTTGTCCCAAATGTCCCTACCCAATCCCTCAATATCGTTTTGGGCGGGTGTTGACAATCCATAGTACAGGTTGTTGGGCTGGGAGTCCTCTACATTAAGGATGATGATAAAATCAAAGTCATCATTAAAATATTCATAAACCTTATTGGTCACCATTCGCATATCGCCCTCATCCACCAGAAATTTGTTGTATTCACTTTCGGAAAGAATCAAATTAGTGAATTGGTAGGCTTCATCAATGGTGAAACCATCTTCCAAGGTCAGGGTAGATGGAGCCTCAGGTTCTTCCGAGCTATCCGAATCATCTGGGTCGTCCGTATTTTCATTGTTCTCACCAGAGGTGTCCGTCATTTCATTTTCTGCTTCCGTATCGGGCATCACTTCCTCCGTACTACAGGAAATAACAAGAACGGAAAGCATAAAGAAAAGGGTAAAGGCGAAATAAGATTTTGGGGTGTTCATAAGTGTTCCTTTACCTATAGCAACGGATTCTATCAATTCATATTTTAAAGAAGCCAAAGATCTCGATGAAATGCGACGACCACTATCAATATGTCCAATCTATTTATCTTTGGGCAAATCTTTATTGAATGATGAATACACCTAATTGGCAGACGGCCATTGAATTTGAAGATATAACCTATAAAAAGTGCGATGGCGTGGCCCGTATCGCCTTTAACCGCCCCAATGTTAGGAATGCCTTTAGGCCCAAGACTACTAGTGAGCTGTACCAAGCATTTTATGATGCGCAAGAAGACACCTCCATTGGCGTTGTACTACTTTCTGCGGAAGGTCCGTCAACCAAGGATGGAAAATGGGCATTTTGCAGCGGTGGTGATCAAAAAGCACGGGGGCATCAAGGATACGTTGGTGAAGATGGATATCACAGATTGAACATCTTGGAAGTACAACGGCTTATTCGTTTTATGCCCAAGGTGGTAATCGCAGTGGTACCTGGTTGGGCCGTTGGTGGGGGACACAGTCTTCATGTGGTCTGCGATATGAGCTTGGCCAGTAAGGAACATGCCATTTTTAAACAAACCGATGCTGATGTGACCAGCTTTGACGGAGGTTATGGTTCAGCTTATTTGGCCAAAATGGTAGGCCAGAAAAAGGCCCGTGAGATATTCTTTTTAGGAAGAAACTATTCCGCACAGGAAGCTTATGAAATGGGAATGGTAAATGCAGTTGTTCCGCATGATGAATTGGAATCCACTGCCTATGAGTGGGCCCAGGAGGTTTTGGCCAAGTCCCCAACATCTATTAAAATGCTCAAATTTGCCATGAACCTAACGGATGATGGCATGGTTGGACAACAAGTATTTGCTGGGGAAGCCACTCGTTTGGCCTATATGACAGAAGAGGCCAAAGAGGGTAGAAACGCGTTTTTGGAAAAACGAAAGCCCAAATTTGGTAAGAATAATTGGATTCCGTAGACCTACTACCCAAAAATCTTTATGAAGAAAAAGACAGCGGTTTTAATTCCTGATGCCGAAGCAGGGGTCTTTGATAGAATCTTGTATTGCCTAGCTCAATCCAAGGGTATTGAAATCCATATTATAGTCCATGAAAAAAAACAGTTTTATAAGCATTCCCGCTTCATCAAGAGCGTAACCATATGTTCTTCAGAAACAACGAAAGAAGAGCTTCTGCAAAAAATAAATGACCTTTGTGAAAAGCTGGGAATTGATATCATTCTTCCCATACAGGAAGGTTTAATTCACTTTTTATCCTCGAATGAACAGCATTTGCCCAAGAATGTAAAAATTGTTGATTTACCCCCAGCAAACTCCATAAGTACGGTCACCAATAAAATTGCCTTTGCCAAGCATCTGGAGGACCATAACATACCTGCACCTCTTTCCTATGCAACCTCAGATTGTAAATTGCCCGATTATGAAAATTTGCGTTTTCCACTCTTGTTTAAGCCACATGAGGTAACAGAAACCGGGATGGGGAAGGGGATTGTGCTTTTAAAGGAAAAGGGAGCGCTGCAAAAGCTATGTAAACAAGAAACCAAAGATAGTGGGGAGTTTTTGTTTCAGGAGTACATAGCTGGATATGATATTGGCTGTGGGGTGCTATGCAAGGAGGGCGAAATAATTGCGCATACCATTCAAAGAGATATTCTGGGGGACAAACGCAATTTTGCACCGCCCAATGGGATACAAATAATGCATGACCCAGAAGTTTTATCCGTGGTTTCAAGTTTAATGAAATCATTGCATTGGAATGGGGTTGCCCAAATAGACTTGAGATATGACACTTCAAACGACAGAATCTTGGTCATTGAGGTCAATGGGCGCTATTGGTCAACCTTATTGGCGTCTTTGCGCGCTGGTGTCAATTTTCCAAACCTTGCAATTCAGTCGGCCTTGGGCAATGATCTGGGTGAAAAGCAATATAGCGAAATGAATTACTATAATCTTCGGGGATTTAAGTTCAAAATGAGGAAAAAGCCTTTGACCGTTTTGGCATTTAGACACATCTGGAACCATACGCCCATTCGGTATTTCCTTAAAGATCCAATGGTTTTGCTTGCAAAGCTTATGAGTAAGGCAAATTCTGTTGTGTAAGGAGGTAGTGTATAAAACTAAAAAGAGCCTTGCCACTTGGGTCAAGACTCTTTTACGAGAACACTATATGAAAATGAAAAAATTTACTTACGTAATTATTACATGGTAAATGTACCACCAGTGTTCCCGTAAAGGAAATTATTGTTGTGAAGTGCCCTTTTGTTGTGGTTAGCCTGTCTTTTTAGCACATTTCCTCGATTTACTGCACGCTTTTTACGACAGCGGAAAGAAAACCATTAACATCAAACTCTGGCTCTTCTGCCAGGCCAGTGCGAACAACAACAAGGTCTTTGGATGGAATCATAAATACATATTGCCCTTGATATCCATTACAGGAAAACAGATCCCTGGGTACATCGGGATACTTCCCTCCAGCATTCAACCAAAAATGCGCTCCGTACTGATCTTCAGAATGTATAGTGGGTTTGGTGATGTAATCCACCCACCCTTCATCAAAAATTTGCTCACCATTCCAATGCCCCCTGTCCAAATACAATTGGCCAAACCGACCCCAGTCCCTGGTATTGGCCCAGGAATAGGATGAACCGACGTAGTTCCCGGCAATATCAGCTTCCAAGACCATGGAGTGCATCCCAATTTTGTCTATAAAGGCTTCGTAGGGAAAGTTCAGGTACTCTTGATGGCTTCTAAATTGTTGGCGCAAAATCCCTGAGAGTAGGTTGGAAGTCCCTGAAGAATAATTCCAAACCTCTGTAGGTGGAGCAACCAAAGGTTTTTCTCGTTGGGCCAAGGTCATATCACTTTCCAAGAACAACATTTTGGTTACGTCAGAAATTTTGGAGTAATCCTCGTCCCATTCCAATCCACTTTGCATCCGCATCAGATGGTTTAAGGTAATTTCTTTGCGATTGTCCTTTTCCCATTCTGTTATGGGAGCAGGCCAAGCCATTTCCAATTTCCCCTGATGTTCTAAAACTCCGTAGCAAGTGGCCAGCACGCTCTTGGTCATGGACCATCCTAAAATTGGAGTGTCCTTTGTAAAACCCTCTACATACTTTTCGGCAATCAAATGCCCTTTGTAGAGAATCAGCAACGTTCTTGTTTTTTGAACCTCGGGATCACCAAAGGCCATCGCTATTGCTTGGTTGAGCTGGTCCTGGTTAATTTCAGCAAAAACTGAATCTAACGGAGCTGCCTGCCCATAAGGATAAGGAATGGTATCCTGTGGTTGTGTTCTGGTGGGTTTGAAGTTGGAGGCGTTCGGGTCATAGTCATCATTTACCAAGACTGTGCCCAAGCCTTCCCTGTACACAGATTTGCGCTCCATTAGCCCATATACCGAAGAACTGGCAGATTTTTCCTGCGTGTCCACCTCCGTATTGGCCAATTTGATCAGGGGTACATTGTTGTCGTTTTGAGTAATGGAGGCAGCAGACCTTTCAGCCACAAACACACTGGATGCCATATTCTTGGATGCATAACCAGAGATAATGTTCAATTTGGGATAATTGAGGTATACAACTACGCCGATCATTAGGAGTAGCAGTATCAAAATGCGCTTAAGTAGTTTCATGATTGAGATTTATCGTAAATTTCTGGAACTAAATATAAACATTTACTATATGTCCAACATAGGGATGATCATTGAAGAAAGAAGTCGTGATATTGGCGACTTTTTGGTGGGGAGATTAATACCATTTCGCAAGAAAAGAATGATTGGCCCCTTTATTTTTATTGATCATATGGGGCCTACAACGCTTGGACCAACCAAATATATGGATGTGGACCAGCATCCGCATATAGGGCTTTCCACCTTGACCTATCTTTTTGATGGGGAAGTCATGCATCGGGATAGTATAGGTACAGAACAGCTGATTCAACCAGGTTCGGTCAATTGGATGACTGCAGGAAGCGGGGTGTCGCACACGGAGCGTACTCCTTCGCATCTTAGAAATGGAAACACTTTTTTGGCCCAAGGATATCAGATTTGGGTGGCTTTGCCCCAACATTTGGAGGATATGGATCCCGTTTTTCATCATATTCCCAATAATGAACTTCCCAAATGGACGGAAGGCTCTGCAGAATTCACTTTGGTTGCAGGGGAGGGCTATAACAGAAAGTCGCCAGTGCCCACCTATTCCCCCTTGTTTATGGTGGAAATAAAGACCAAAGAAGCATTTGAATTGAATGTAAATGGAAAGCTTAAGGGAGAAATTGGAATTTGCATTGATAAGGGAAGCATTGAAGCCTGCGGAGAACAAGTGGGGAAAGGCAACATTCTGGTGAGCAAGGTTGAAGACACCTGTAATATTGTCGTAGCCCCGAATTCGCATTTGTTGTTGTTTGGTGGACAAGCCTTTCCTGAGGAAAGACATATCTATTGGAATTTTGTTTCCTCCGGTAAAGAAAAAATCAATGCCGCAAGATCGGCTTGGGCGAACAGAACCTTTCCCATGATGCCCAATGATAATACCTATGTACCCTTGCCCAAGCACGGGTTCTAAATTGCAAATCAAGCATAGTAAATGACCAGCATTCGAAAAGCGCTCCAGTTCACACCAATTTTGTTTTCAGTTTGTTTTATATTTCATTCCTGCGCCCCTGAAAAACCCAAAAGGGAGGAGGTGTTGTACCAGCAATACTGTGCCAGTTGCCATATATTGCCCAAAATTGAACACTTACCCAAGGATATATGGAAAAATGGTGTGCTCCCCGATATGCTTGCGAGAATGGAAATTGAAGAGATGCATCGAGGTCCCAACCAAGTGCAGTCAGGATTTCGCCCTAAAATCAAATTGGCGGATTGGATTTCATTGGAAAAATATATCGTTGAAATGGCACCCGAAGAGCTGGAGCCCACTAAAAATCCACCTTCGGAATTTCTGGATTCGTTCGAACCAAGAACGCTTGCCTTGGATGGACAAAATGGGGCATTGATTTCTTATTTGCAGGCCTCAGAAGGTGGAAATCAGATTTTTTACGGGGATATCCAAGGGCACTTAAATGCGTATGACTTTCAAAGTCAAAATATTGACACTTTATTTAATGGAAGTACGCCCGTAACCTGGTATAACCAGAGCGATTCCCTGGCAATCATTACGGAAGTTGGGATCCTTGACCCCTCTGAGCAGGAACACGGCAAGCTCATTTCCAAAAAAAATGGAGAGGTAAAATCCATCAATCATGTGTTGCATAGACCTGTGCATACCCTAATGGAAGATTTGGACGGTGATGGCACAGTTGAAATGGTGGTCAGTGAATTTGGTGATGAAACGGGACAGCTGTCCATCTTGATGCAAGAGGAATCGGGCAAATACAAAAAACAGACCTTGCTTAACCAGCCAGGTTGTATTCGTACCCTCTGCAAGGATATGGACAAGGACGGAAAATTGGATTTGATTACCCTTACTTCCCAAGGAAACGAAAGTATTACCATACTGTATCAAACGGAAAACTTGCAGTTTAGGGCAGAAAAGGTGCTTGAGTTCAGCCCAGTATACGGCAGTAGTTGGTTTGAGTTGGCGGATTACAATAAGGATGGCTATAACGATATTATCACCGTTAACGGAGACAATGCGGACAAGTCCTATGTTCACAAACCCTATCATGGTATGCGAATCCACCTAAATGATGGAACAAACTCATTTTCTGAAGCCTTTTTTTATCCTTTATATGGCGCTACCAGGGTGTTGGCCCGGGACTTTGATCAGGATGGGGATTTGGATTTTGGATTGATCAGTAGCTTTCCGGATTATGAAAATGCGCCTGAACTCTCTTTTGTTTATTTGGATAACCTGGATGCAACTACTTTTGATTTTTCCACTAAGACCATTAAAGAACCAAACGTAGGTCGCTGGTTCTTGATGGATGCCTTGGATACGGATCAAGACGGAGATGAGGATATTGTTTTGAGTAGCTTTACCTATGTTTTCACCCCGGTTCCGGAAATTTTGTCCAAGCAATGGGAGGAAAACAACGTTGACCTGCTTGTTCTGGAAAACAAATTGATTGAATAAGTTCCAATACATATTAGGTATTTTAGTGGTTGTTGGATGCTATGGATGTGCCCAACCCGTAAAGGAGGAAAAGGTGGTCGATAACTATCAATGGTATGGTCATGAAGTGGTTGTTTCCGCTTACAATTCAGTGTCCTGGCAAACCGAAGGCAATCCCAATATTGCAGCTTGGGGTGACACCCTAAAACCGGGTATGAAGTGTATTGCGGTTTCTAGGGATTTACTTAAAATTGGACTAAAACACAACACCATGGTGTTGATAGATACTTTTCCGGACACTTTTTATGTAAAAGATAAAATGCACCGAAGGTGGAAGAACAGGATTGATATTTACATGGGAAACGACATTGGAAAAGCAAGGCAATGGGGAAAACAACGCCTGAATATATGCTATGCCATTAGTGCAGATTCATCCAATCAAAATTAAAATTGAACCAAATGGGTAAAAAAATTGGACTATTGATTTTGGCAGTGGTATTCAATGCCTGCTCTGCTACAAAGGAAATTAAGGATAAACCAATTGTTTTTAATGAGGAACGGATAGCCCTCACCAAAGAATATTTGAAACAACGCTATAATTTGGAGCAGGACATACCCGAAATTGTCCCAAAAATGATTGTGCTCCATTGGACGGCCATCCCAACATTACAGGGCTCTTTTGAGGCATTTGAAAATCCGACCTTACCTAACTGGAGACCGGATATTAAAGGCGTAAGCGGGTTGAATGTCTCCACCCAGTTTTTGATTGATAGGGATGGGACCATTTACAGATTGATGGATGAAACCACCATGGCCAGGCATGTCATTGGACTTAACCATTGCGCCATTGGCGTGGAAAATGTAGGGGGTACTGCAGAAACTCCTTTGACCAAGGAACAGTTGAAGTCCAATATTTATTTGGTTGAGTATTTGGCAGGCAAATACAACATTGATTACCTCATTGGTCACTATGAATACACCCTTTTTGAAAATCACCCCTTATGGTTGGAAGTGGATGACGGTTATCGTACCGAAAAAACGGATCCTGGAACTGATTTTATGGAAAAGGTACGTAAGGCCACAAAAAAATTTAATTTTAAACCCGTTCCCACAAAACAATAATATGTTAAGAATTATTGCTGTTGTCTTAATTTGGTTTCTAGGCTTCAATTGCCAAGCCCAAGAAACTATCACCTCCAAACTTTACGAAACCTACGAAACCTACAAAGAGCCCACGCTTAACAAGAGACGAATTAAGTATAATCAATTACAGCCACTGATTCAAAGGTTTGAAGCCAATCCAAAATTTGAGGTTCAAAAAGTAGGGGAGTCCATTGAAGGGCGGGATTTAAAGCTAATTAGTATTGGAAGCGGCGATCAAAACATTTTTTTATGGTCCCAAATGCACGGCGATGAGCCCACGGCCACCCAGTCCATTTTTGATATTTTGAATTTTCTGGACGCCCGTGATTTTAAAGATGAAAAGCAAGAGATTTTATCGAAACTGAAACTTCACTTTTTGCCCATGCTCAATCCAGATGGGGCGGAGGTTTATCAAAGACGCAATGCATTGGGAATCGATATCAATAGGGATGCCTTGCGATTGCAATCTCCCGAAGGACGCACCTTAAAACGGATCAGGGATAGCTTGGATGCCAAGTTTGGTTTCAATTTGCATGATCAAAGCACCTATTATAATGCAGAACTAACGGACAAGCCAGCTACCATTTCCTATTTGGCAACGGCCTATAATTATGAAAAAGACATCAATGAAGTGCGTTCCAACGCCATGAAAGTCATTGTGTATATGAACAACATCATCCAAAACTATGCTCCTGGGCAAGTTGGACGTTATAGCGACGATTTTGAACCACGGGCATTTGGGGACAATATCGCCAAATGGGGCACCAGCTTAATTTTAATTGAATCCGGAGGTTATCGCAATGATGTGGAAAAACAGGAAATCCGAAAACTAAACTATGTTTCCATTTTGTCGGCCTTGTACACCATAGCCAAAGAAAGCTATGTGGACATCCCCATTGAAGATTACGAAAAGATTCCAAGAAATGACCGCAAACTGTTTGACTTAAAGTTGGAAAATGTGACCTACAAGCTCATGGGCAACGATTATATTTTGGATTTAGGTATTCATCGACGGGAAGTGGACTTGGAAGGACATCAAGACTTCTACTACAAAAGCATGATTGTAGATCAAGGGGACCTTTCCACCTATTATGGGTACGAAACTTTTGATGCATCCGGATATACTATAGTACCGCCCAATGTTTTTCAGGGTGAACCCAAAAATCTTGGGGGTATTTTGGGTGCGTTAAAGCAGGGGATCGGATATCTGTCGTCCAACAAAATAAGTTCCAATGCCTTCACAAGTGAACCCATCAACCAAATTCAATTGGGATATCAATTGCCAAGTTTTAAATTGGCGGTGGGACAAAACCCGACGTTCTTCTTGGAAAAGGAAGGTGTCATCACGCATGCCGTGATCAATGGATTCTTGCTGGATTTATCCCAGGATTTGGAGCATCAGAATTTTGGAAACGGTTTAATGTATCGTTAGTATCCAAACTGGATATTGGTTTCCGATCCGTATCTCAATAGCAGTACAAGCATGATGAACAGGGTACAAACAATGGAAGCAAACAAGGAGAGCACCATTCCCTGAAATCTTTTGGAAAATGGGCCAATAGCGCTATTTCTGATTATTTCTTTTACTACATCCATGACATTTTGTTTGAGTTAAACTTCTTCTTAGTTATTGGGATGCAATTAGTTGTTGTCTGTATAAATAGAACAACTGTTGGTCTAAAAACCCTACCCCCAAAAGCGTATTGCTTGCCTAAATTCCTACCTTCAAGCCTTCAATGCTATAAACTGAATTCAAAATCATGAGAAATTACACTTTGTTATTTGCCCTACTGTTTGCCTGCTTTATTGGAAATTCCCAGCAGCAAACCATTGACCTTTTCAATGGGGAAAACCTGGATGGATGGGTCAATCATGGATCCGAAAAATGGTATGTTGAAAATGGATTGTTGGTATGCGAAAGTGGGCCAAAAGCTGAATATGGGTATCTAAGTACGGAGCAAAACTATAAGAATTTTGAGCTTACGCTTGAGTTCAAGCAAGAAAGTGATGGTAACAGCGGTGTTTTTATTCGCTCTACGTTTGAAGGAACCAAGGTTTCTGGTTGGCAGGTAGAAGTAGCGCCACCAAACAAACATACAGGAGGTATTTATGAATCCTATGGTCGTGGTTGGTTGATTAAGCCGGATGCAGAAAAGGAAAAGGCCTTAAAAATGGGGGAATGGAATACCTTAAAAATAGTTGCTAACGGCCCAAGCGTTACTTCCTGGCTCAACGGAGTTGAAATGGTTCATATTTCCGACGAAAAAATTGGTCAGGGGGAAGGAGCGGTAGCCCTTCAAATCCATGACGGTGGGGGTATCAAAGTAAAATGGAGAAATATTAAGCTTAAGGCATTAAAATAAAACTTCAGATTTAATTAATAATCTAAAGTCTTAACAGGGGCCACCTTAAAACTGCGGAATTCAACCGGGCCATGATCACCCTGGATCATAATCGGCCCGGGTTCCCATTCCCTACTATCTAGGGCTCCACCGGTGATACCGGGAATCGTTTGATCACTGATAATAGTTTTACCATTGGCCACAATGGTCACCCGTCTGCCAATTAAGGTTATGTCATAGGTCTGCCATTCATTGGCAGGTTTGGCCGCATTTTCATTGGGTTCCAAAAACCCATAGATTCCACCAAAATAGATATCGGAAGGCTCCAATCCGGCATTGTCGGCAATTTGTACTTCGTACCTACCACGAAGGTAGATTCCGCTGTTACTTCCTTCAGGGAAACGGAATTCTGCATGTAATTTAAAATCGCCGAATTTCTGGTCACTTATCAAATTGGCGCCAGCTTGTGGACTGGTAAGAATTCCATTTTTGATTACCCATTGGTTTTCACCATCAGTGTGCCATCCATCCAAGTTTTCACCATTAAACAACGCTATGGGTTCATCCCATTCTGGATTGGCGTTATGGGGTAGTTTTGGAGATTTAACTCCCTTCCATGAATGCACAGAGCCATCCGTATAGGTCATTGTTCCACTTAAAGCGTTTCCATCCAATTTCCCTTCAATTTTCATGTCTTGCCCCTCGGGTTCCCATTGACGGGGAATCACGAATGAAAATCCGTTGTCCTTGGTAACCACTTCAGCAATAGGCCTGGCACTTCCGTTGTAGGATACATACCTACCTATCAAAGTAGCCACCCCAGACTTTCTTATCTCCAACCAAGAAGGAACGGTTTTACCGTTGAACTCCACTTCCAAATCCCATCTTCCTTCCAAGGGGTTTGCTTTTTGGGCGAATGTTAGTGATGAGAGCAGTAGGGCAACACTTAGGACAGCCCATCGATTAGAGATAGAAATCATGATATAAAATTTTAGTGAAGCGAAAGATACAGATAAATCAGAATCCGTAAGTCCGAAGTCTTTCAAAAAACTATTCACATCCTCCAGTGAACCCAGTGGCACTGAATTTGGTTTGCACGGCACCTTGAAGCCCGGAATGTGTCAATTGAATTACCAAATTGTTATCTCCACTTCCATCTCGCTTAGGGGTGCAGTATTCAAATAAATAAAAGCTATTGGCCTGTTCTGATACTCGCTGCGAAATTTGGGTGAAAGTGGCCTCCAATTCTTCCTTATTCCCTGCAAAAACACTAGCTGTGCGTCCAATATCCGTTAAAACTTCGGTGTCAATTTCAGCACCAAGACCAATGGTAAAGAAAGAAATATTCCGATCCGCATCAGTAACTGCCTTTAAAGCTGCTTGCTCCGTATACCGGGACGCCTGATCCGTTCCATCCGTAAAAATGACCACGGACGCAGCTCCAATTACACTTTGTTGGTTGTTGGCTTGAATCAACTCTTCTGCTTTACCTGTAGCTTTTATGACCGCTCCATATAAATCCGTTGAAGGATCGTTGCTGATATCAGTGGTAATGCCTGAAATGGCAGTGACCAATTCAGCGGATGAAGAGGTAAGGTCGTTGAGCAAATGCAATTCATCCTCCCCATCAAACCAATAGATTCCCATTTTAAACGAATCTGTTTCGGGGCTCGGCATTACATTATTTATAAAACTTGTTGAAGCCGATTTAAGCTCCTCGAGACTGTTTTCAAGAACACTATTGCTCAAATCCAAAATCAACAAGGTGTTGTTGCTGAATACTTGGGAATTTGGAGAGATACGCGCCAAGGACTCCGAAGATGAAATCGTATTGAAGCAATCGTCATTGCGCCCCTGTTCATAGATGGTAAACTGATTGGCCTCCAATCCCGAAATGGGATTTCCAAGCACATCGGATACCCTAAATAATATAGAGACCTTACCAGGTAAGGTGGTAAATTGATCCTGGATGGACAACAATAGTTCATTGTCTTCAAAACCCAAGCAGTTGTCAGGCTCCTGGCCAAGCCCCAATTCTTGATGGTTGATGTCAAAACTGACATCGTCATCGGCATTTCCGCAAGATGCGATCAACAAAACAAAAAGGTAAACAGGAAAAATCTTGAAAGGAATTTTCATTTTCAAAAGTTTGAGGTTCTGATTGCTTAACGCACAAATAGCATGAAAATTATTTTCAAATTGCTCATAACCATTAAAGAAAAGTTAAAAAAAGTGCGTTCCTGTTAAAAAAAAACCAGTCCATTCAATTTTTGGTAACTTCAACTGAATCTTTCTAATATCAATCAATACAATTAAACTATGCCAACGTATCAAATTAAAGTAAACGGGGAGTCCAAAACAGTGGATGTAGCCGAGGACACTCCAGTATTGTGGGTGCTCAGGGATCATCTCGATCTAGTGGGCACAAAATATGGTTGTGGAATAGGGCAGTGCGGTGCTTGTACAGTTCATGTAGATGGAACCGCCATGCGAAGTTGTTCCTTGACCCTTGCCCAAGTGGATGGAAAGTCCATTACCACTATCGAAGGACTATCCGAGGATGGATCGCATCCTGTACAGCAAGCCTGGAAAGAAGTGGATGTACCACAATGTGGCTATTGTCAAGCAGGTCAGATCATGACCGCAACAGCCTTTTTGGAAAACAACCCAAATCCAACGGAAGAGGAAGTTAAAAATGCCATGCACGGAAACATTTGCAGATGTGCTTCTTACACCCGAATCAAGAAAGCGGTTTTGACTGCTGCCGAGAACATGGGCTGATTCCAACACAACGTAAACCACCTCTAAAAACATCAAAATGTCATCAAATTCAACAATAACATTTAGTAGAAGGGCCTTTATGCGTACTTCCTCCTTGGCTGGGGGCGGAATGCTGATCGGCTTTAATCTTTTTCAGGCGTGTAAACCCAAGGCCGAACCGCCTGTGGATCTTTCACTTCTGAATTACAACGACTTTAACGCCTTTATCAAGATTGCAGATAATGGCGCGGTAACCATATATTCTCCAAACCCTGAAATTGGACAAGGCGTAAAGACCTCCATGCCCATGATCATAGCTGAAGAGCTGGATGTGTCCTGGAAGGATGTCTACGTGGAACAGGGCATATTGGATACTGAAAATTACCAGCGACAAGTAGCGGGTGGTAGCCAATCCATTCGTTTTGGTTGGGATGCACTTAGGCAAACCGGGGCAACGGCAAAACAAATGTTGGTCAATGCCGCAGCTGCACGATGGGGCGTGGATGCCGCCGAGTGCACCGTAAGTGAAGGTGTTATTGCCAACGCGGCCGGAGAAACTTTGGGATACGGGGATGTGGTCAACGAGGCTGCATTGCTGGAAGTCCCGGAAGAAGTGGCCTTAAAAGACCCTAAGGATTATAAAATCATGGGGAAAAGTGCCACCAACGTGGATATAGATAAGATCACAACCGGCAAACCGCTCTTTGGATTGGACTATAAAGCTGAGGGTATGGTTTATGCCGCTTTGGTTAGACCTCCTGCCTTTGGGAAAAAGTTGGTTTCCTATGACGACAGCAAAGCGAAAGGCATGCCAGGAGTGATTGATGTGGTCAAAATTGGTGAAAAGGTGAGAAACCTGTTGGCCGAAGACCCAGGTTTTGGAAGCAAGATTTCCTCAAGTGATAAAATAGCGGTGATAGCAGAGACAACTTGGCAAGCCTTTAAGGCCAAAGAAGCTATTGAAGCGGTTTGGGAGGATGATACTACGGTTGAAAGCACGGAGGATCACGATAAAAAACTTACCGCTCTCCTGGACGGAAACGAGTTCAATACCATGCGTTCCGATGGGGATGTAAAAAAGGCTTTTGCAGAGGCGGATGAGATTCTGGAACGTACCTATGAATCACCCTTCTTACCACACAACTGTCTGGAACCTATGAATTTCTATGCAGATGTAACGGATGAAAAAGTGCATCTGGTAGGGCCTATTCAAACCCCTGCTTGGAAAGCTGGTTTGGTTGCCAAAATGTTGGGAAGGGAAGAAAAAGACATCCTTCTGGAAATGACCCGTATGGGTGGCGGATTTGGTAGACGTTTGTTTGGGGATTTCGTTATTGAGGCTGCCGAAGTATCCGATGCCATAAGAAAACCGGTAAAAGTGGTATTCACCCGGGAAGATGATATGGGAATCGGAGTTTATAGACCTGCTATCAAATACCGAATCAAAGCAGGAATCAAAGATGGGAAAATCACAGCTTATCATCTAAAAGAAGCTGCTATCAATGATGGTATGTACGGATTGATTCCGAATTTCTTTCCGGCAGGTGCCATTGAAAATTACCAAGTGGATTCCGCGGCTTATGACAGTAACATTACCACCGGAGCTTGGAGAGCACCTTATACCAATTTCTTGGCATCGGCAGAGCAAAGCTTCTTTGATGAGCTTGCAGAACTAATGGAAGTGGACAAGATTCAGATGCGCTTGGATTTGTTGGACAAAGTAGATGCTGAAGCGGATGAACGCATCCAGTATTCTCCTGAACGAATGAAAGAGGTCATCAAGGTTGCTGTTGAAAAATCTGGTTGGGGTACCAAACCCAGTCATGTTTACCAAGGATTTGTGAATTACTATTGCCACAACTCCCATGTAGCGGAGGTGGCCGATGTAGAGATTGAAAATGGTGAACCCGTGGTCAAGAAAATAACTTGTGTTGTCGATTGCGGAATTGTGGTGAATCCGACAGGAGCAGCCAATCAAGCAGAAGGTGGTGTAATTGATGGGGTAGGGCATTCCATGTACGGTGATTTTACCTTTGATGGTGGAAAAGGACATGCCCAGAACTTTGATAAATACAGACTCATTAGAATGCGAGAGGTTCCTGAAGTGGAAACCCATTTCATCATGAATGAGCTTTCTCCAACAGGTTTGGGTGAACCAACTTTGCCACCAGCTGGAGGGGCTATTGCCAACGCATTCAAGGCAGCTACGGGCAATAGGCTATATCAACAACCATTCACCAAAAATCCAGAACTTTTAAAAGTACCTGAAAAGGAAGTAATAGGTTGATTTTATGACAATACTGTTGTTCGGGATAACCAAGGACATAGTGGGCAGCTCCACCTTGTCCGTTCCCACAGCTAGCGCTACAGGCAGAAAAATTCCAAAAACAGTCAAAGAGCTTAAAGAGTTCCTAGGGGAAACCTATCCGGAACTCAATAAGCTTTCTTCCTTGGCAGTTGCTGTAAACAATGCCTACGCCCAAGATGAAACATCCATAGACGCTTATGACGAAATTGCACTTATCCCGCCAGTTAGCGGAGGTTAACTGTGGGCAAAGTAGTATCTTGCACTTAGGTAGAGAAGCTGAACTATGCTGATAGACAATCACAACAGACAAATCAATTATTTAAGACTTGCGGTTACGGATCGGTGCAATCTCCGATGCAACTATTGCATGCCGTCAGAAGGAATTGATTTTGCGGAAAACAATAAGCTCCTTACAATCGATGAACTCATCCAAGTGAGCGAGGTTCTTATAGGGCAGGGGATAGATAAAATTCGGATTACGGGCGGTGAACCTTTTGTACGCAAAGATTTAATGCGCTTATTAAGGGCTTTGACCAAAATGTCCGGACTGAATGATATTTCGGTAACGACCAATGCTACGGTAATAGGCCCCCATATTGATGAGTTAAAAGAACTCGGGATTAGAAATATCAACGTGAGTCTGGATTCCATCAACAGGGAAACCTTTGAGCGGATTACACGTCGGAACCAGTTTGATACCGTCCACAACAACTTAATACGTTTGATTACCGAAGGATTTAATGTGAGAATCAACTTTATTGTGTTGGAGGGGCAGAACGAACAAGACATTATCCCCATTTTGGAGGTTATGAAACATCACAAGGTTTCGGTTAGGTTTTTGGAGGAAATGCCTTTTAATGGTGGCTCTAAAAACTTTGATGGTATCAAATGGGACCACAAAGCCATTTTGGAACATGTGGCTCATACTTATCCAAATTTTGAGAAGTTGGAATCCCCCAAAACGTCTACTTCGGTGAATTATAAAATCCCGGGGCATGCTGGAACATTTGGAATTATCCCTTCTTTTAGCCGTACATTCTGCGGGAGTTGTAATCGATTAAGGATAACGGCTACAGGAGATGTGATTACCTGTCTTTATGGGAAACCTAAAACAAATATCAGGGATATTATCCGAGGAGAAGCTGCTAAGGAAGGAGTTGAAAACGCCATCCTAAAAGCTGTGGGGTCACGAGCCAAAACGGGATTTGAAGCACAAAAAGAACATTCCCGAACCGTATTTGATAATTCCATGACCTCCATCGGCGGTTAATTCAAAAATCCAATTCAATTTATGTCAAAGGAAATCCCACAATTATATGGTTTGGTGCTTGCCGGTGGCAAGAGTACGCGTATGGGCTCTGATAAAGGCCTTATAAACTACCATGGTCGTCCGCAGCAGGAATATCTATACCATCTTTTGGAAGAAGTTTGTGCAGAAGTTTATCTGAGTATGAGGGATGAGCAACAGGCGTCCGTTTCAAATGAGTTTAATATTATTGTGGATCAAAATGAATATCGTGGGCCCTTTAATGGAATTTTAAGTGCCCATAAAGCACATCCCAATGTAGCTTGGATGGTCTTGGCGTGCGACCTTCCGCTTTTGGATTTGGAGTCCATAAAAGATTTGGCCGCGAAGCGAAATCCAGATATGTTGGCCACTTCATATGCTACTCAAGAAAGCGGTCTTCCAGAACCCTTGGTGACCATTTGGGAGCCTGAGGGGCTTAAAAAATCCATTGCACATTTGGAAAGTACCGAAGGCACCTGTCCCAGGAAATTTTTGATCAATTCAGATATACAATTGGTACATCCCAATCAGGATGAAGTATTATACAATGCCAATTCGTTATCCGATTACGAATTTGCCAAATCCAAATTGGGATAGCATGGATTTTAGGTACGACAGACAGACCCGTTTAAAAGGTTTTGGCCCTAATGGCCAGGACAAGCTTACCAAGGCCAAGGTTTTGGTCATTGGTTTGGGTGGATTGGGGCTACCTGTAGTACAATATCTAAATGCAATGGGGGTGGGAACCCTGGGTCTAATGGATCAAGACGTTGTGGAACTGCATAATCTTCAACGGCAAATATTATATACGGAAAAAGATTTGGGACAATCCAAATTGGAGGTGGCCCATGACAAATTGCAAGCACAGAATTCGCAAACCATTTTCGAGCTTTACGATACGCTTTTGACGAAGGAAAATGCGCTTGGGATTATATCGGAATACGATGTGGTGGTAGACGCTACGGATAACTTCCCAACACGCTATCTTATCAATGATGCCTGTGTTATTTTGAATAAGCCTTTTGTTTATGGGGCTTTACATGGTTTTGAAGGACATGTGAGCATGTTCAATTATAAAGAAGGTCCCACGTACCGCTGCTTATATCCCAATATGCCAACCGCCGAAGAAGTACCTGATTGTAATGACAATGGGGTTTTGGGGGTGATTCCAGGGGTAATAGGAACGCTCCAAGCCTTGGAAGCTGTTAAGTTGATAGCTGGTATAGGAGAAGTATTATCAGGAAAGTTGCTGATATACGATGGCTTAAGCCAGCAAATGAGCAAATTCAACTTTAAGACGAATCCCGTCAACAAAGAAATCAAAGCGCTCCAAGAGTTTTATGAAACACCTGATTGTGAAGTAATTCCCGAAATCTCAGCGGATGCGTATCGGAAGCTCCGAGGCTTGAAAACAGAACATGTATTGATTGATGTTAGAACGGTTGCCGAATTTGAAGCCAACCATTTATCCAAAGCCATAAACATCCCATTAAACCAACTGGATTCAAAGCAGTTTGATTTCATCGTGAATGATACAATCTATGTCATTTGTCAGTCTGGGAAACGAAGTGCCCAAGCCGTAAAACAACTGCAATCTAATTATCCTGACATTCAGTTTTATTCTGTTTTGGGCGGGATGAACCAAATGATGGCATTAAGCCACAATTCATAATGATTTCACACGAAAATGCGTTACAAGAGGTACTGAATCTTTCCTCTAATTTTGGTACCGAGGAGGTTGGTCTTTCGGATTCACTAGGAAGAATTTTGGCAGAGCCAATCTACGCAGATAGAGATTTCCCTCCGTTTGATAGAGCAACCAAGGATGGTATTGCCATAAATTTTACTGGAATTAAGTCAACAAACCAGAACTTCCCGATTTCTGGAATGGCGCAGGCTGGGAGTCCCCAACAACAACTTTTGGATACCTCACATTGTATTGAGGTTATGACTGGGGCCATGGTTCCCAAAAATGCGGATACCGTGATCATGTACGAGCACCTTGAAGAGAAGCATAACGGTTTTTCACTTCGTGAATCGGTCAAAAAAGGACAGAACATTCATTATAAGGCAAGCGATGTGGCCCAAGGAGAGGTGCTGCTTCCGGAAGGAATCCAGATAAACGAAGCAGAGATAGGTGTTTTGGCATCGGTGGGAAAGTCTAAAATCAAGGTTAAAAAATTACCCAAAATCGCCGTTATTTCTACAGGGAATGAGTTGGTTGATGTGGAGGAGAAGCCTGCGCCTCATCAAATCCGAAAGTCAAATGTGCATACCCTTCAAGCTTTGCTTAAAAGGTTACAAATTCCATCAGATTGCTTCCACTTTATTGATAATCCATCCATCCTGAAAGATAAATTGGGAGAAATCTTAAAAAATTATGACGTGATGTTGTTGAGTGGAGGAGTGTCCAAGGGCAAATTTGATTTCTTGCCCCAAACTTTTGATGCTTTGGGAGTGAAAAAAGTATTTCACAAGGTTCGTCAACGCCCAGGTAAACCTTTTTGGTTTGGACAACATAAAAAGTCCAACACGACCATTTTTTCCTTTCCTGGAAACCCTGTTTCCACTTTTGTAAGCTATCATGTATATTTTAAACCTTGGCTTAACAAAACTTTGGGAATGGCTTCCGCCCAATTTGATGTATTTTTAAAAGAACCAACGGAAAACACCACGGATCTTACCCTTTTTATTGGAGTTAGGGTAGATTGGGTCAACGGAAAACTGATGGCCACAAGAATCTCCACCACAGGTTCTGGAGATTTGATGGCGCTCTCCAAAGCAGATGGGTTTATTAACCTAAAGCCACAAGAAAAGGTAGAAGAAGAGCAATTGGTTCCGTTTATTCCAGCAAGAAACATGGTTTCATGACGCACGAGCTAAAGCACATCGTACAAGAATTCGAAGAAAAAAAGAAACTGGGAAGAAAATCGGTTTTGGCCACCGTCGTCGCATTGGACGGTTCATCGTACCGCAGACCGGGGGTTCGAATGCTGATCTTTGATAATGGAGATATGGTAGGGGCCGTAAGTGGCGGATGTGTGGAAAAAGAAGTTTTGAGACAGGCGGAATCTGTATTTGCCACCGCCCTTAGCAAAGTCATGGTTTACGATGGGAGGTACAGGTTGGGTTGCGAAGGCATTCTTTATATCCTTTTGGAAGAATTTAACCCTGACGCTGCGTTCCTTGACCAGTTTTGGGACACCATCAAAACACGTCAAAGCTTTTCCATCAGTTCGTATTTTAAAAAAGAGCCAGGCGAAAATCCAGATTACGGTACGTTGTTTCACTTCCAGAATGGTTCAAATCCAATAAATAATTCGGAAGTTTCAGATAGTAAAGGTCTACTGCAATTTGAACAGGAGATGCACCCATGTTTTCAACTGGTGATTATTGGAGCCGAACATGATGCCGTGCAATTGTGCAAATATGCCACCACCACAGGCTGGGAGGTCACGGTTGTGGCTAATCCTAGGGAAGAAAAATCCGAAAAAGATTTTCCAGGCATTAAACAATTGATAAGTGTGGAACCAGAACGCTATCAACCTACTTTGGACAATCAAACCGCTGTGGTTGTTATGACCCATAGCTATGTTAAGGATTTACAGTTCTTGATGGCCCTAAGGGAGCAAAAGGGAATATACATTGGTCTTTTGGGTCCATTTAGAAGAAGGGAAAAACTCTTTGATGAGCTTATGGAGCGTTGTCCAGATGTTTCTGAGGAATTTTTGGAAAGTGTCCATGGTCCAGCTGGAATTGATATTGGTGCGGAAACCCCGCAGGAGATTGCCATTTCAGTGGTTTCGGAGATTCTCACCGTGGTAAGGGGGAAGGAACCTACATTATTGAAGCATAAAATGGGTCGGATTCACACTTAGGTCATGACCAAAGAAATTTCAACGATTATTTTGGCTGCTGGGGCATCTACTCGTATGCAAGGAACTGTTAAACAGCTCTTAGCTTGGGGGAAGACCACCTTATTGGGGAATGCCATTGAACAGGCCAAACCTGTTTCTTCGCAAGTTTATGTGGTTTTGGGGGCTAACGCCAAGCACATATCGGAATCCATGGAGATAAAGGCAAATGTTGTCCATAACCCTGATTGGAAAACAGGAATGGGAAGTTCTATTGCTATTGGTATAAATGAGGTAATGAGATCTGCTGAAATTGCACAGGGAGTTTTGATTATGCTTGCAGACCAGCCATTAATAGATTCTTCTTTTTTGACCGAGCTTAAAACGAATTTTTTAGACACTTCTAGTAAAATTGTTGCCACCGAATATGAAAACGGACTTGGGGTTCCCGCAATTTTTCATTTTTCGCTGTTTGAAGAGTTGTCTGGATTAGATCAAAAATTTGGAGCTAGAAAGATGATTTCCAAATACAAAAATGATTGTATATCCATTCCGTCCATGGATAAAGCTCTTGATGTGGACACAATTAATGATTATAGTTATATAACTGAAAAACAAAAGGTTAATAATGAAAATATATAGTTCTACTTTAATCTTTTTTGTCTTATTTGGAACTGTTGCTGGTCAAGAAATGGGTTTTGAGGAATACAACCCAAAATCAACCTTGGTCGTACCGGAAAATCCTGTGAAGAGGGCAAAATTCACTTTTATTGACGTACATAGCCATCAGTTTAATATGGAATCCCAGGATTTGTCCGAATTGATCAGCGATATGGATCAGATGAACATGGGGGTGATGGTGAATCTGAGTGGGGGTTCGGGAGTTGGGCTAAGGGCAAAACTCAAAAATGTGAATGAAAATTATCCCAACCGATTTGTTGTTTTTGCCAACGTAGACTTTAGTGGAGTAGGCACCACCAACTGGGGAGAACTGGCCGCGGCCCAATTGGAATTGGATGTTAAAAGTGGTGCAAAAGGCCTTAAAATCTATAAAAGTCTAGGATTAAGATACAAGGATAACGAGGGCAATCGGGTGGCCATAGATGACCCAAGATTAGATCCCGTCTGGGAAAAGTGCGCTGAATTGGGAATCCCTGTTTTGATTCATGCCGCAGACCCAAAATCGTTCTGGGATCCTATGGATAGCAGTAACGAGAGATGGTTGGAACTGAAAACCAGACCTAGAAGAAAGCGTTCAGCGACCAACCCCGCTCCTTGGCAACAAATTATTGATGAGCAGCATAGGATGTTTAAAAAACACCCCAAAACCAAATTCATCAATGCCCACATGGGATGGTATGCCAATAATTTGGGTAGGTTAGGTGAGTTGATGGACGAAATGCCCAATATGTACGTGGGCATTGGTGCGATTATAGCCGAACTAGGACGTCAACCCAGGCAGGCCAAACAATTTTTCATTAAATACCAGGACAGGATTTTATTTGGAAAGGACAGCTGGAAACCGGAGGAGTTCCCAACATACTTTAGGGTTTTGGAAACGGCGGATGAGTACTTTCCCTACTATAAAAAATACCATGCATTCTGGGCTATGTATGGCTTAGACTTACCAAACGAAGTCCTGAAAAAGGTGTACTATAAAAATGCGGTGAGCTTGATTCCCGGGGTGGATACTTCCTTGTTCGAGGATTAAATCTACTTGGATTTCTGGGTTTGCTCGCTTTCCAATTCTTGCTTTCCCAAGTCTTGGAAAATACCGCAAGAAATCTGCTTTTTGATCAATGAATTGGCTGTCTTACGTTTGACCAGGGATTCAATTTCCTTATTTAAGAATTGCATAAGTGAGACTTTTATGGATTAACGCCGTTGTATTGCTTTTAGTATTTAAAAGTCACGCAGTCAACTGTTTCTCCACGTATTCCAGCACCACCATCCAGTTCATTTTAAGGATTAAGGCCGCCGTTGGAACGTTATTTTCTGCAATGGCATGAATTATTGCTTCATTTTGATTGTCCACATTTTCATAAAAACTGGCATCATTACCATATCCTTGCTCGTAAAATAACAAACGGGTTTTCAAATCCTCGAGAATTTGCAGCAATACAGTGTTAGTACAATTTCTAACTAAAATATGATGGAAATCAAACCTGGCCTCTAATCTTTTAAAAGGAGTATGGGATTGCTGAAGCCTGATTTGCTGCCTCCTCAACGCCTCAATATCCGAATCGGTATATTGTGACCCTTCCACAGCCATAATTTCCAATTGTGCAACCGTCTCATAGATATTCTTTGCCTCCTGCCTACTGAGTTGGGTCACTACAAAACCCCTGTTGGGAACAGCACAAATGACCCTGGACTGCTCCAGCTGGCTTAATGCTTCTCGAATTGGAGTTACACTTACTCCTAATTGACGCGATAATAGGGCAAGATTAATGGTTCTACCTACTTGGAGCTTTCCGTTTTGGATTTGATTGAGCAAATGGGATTTTACCTGGTTTCTAAGTATCAAAGTTTGCATATCGCTAAATATACAGAATCGTATACGATTTTTACCTGAACATCGGTAAAGCACAATAAAACAAAGGCAAGGGACCAATCCGTTAGTAAAAAACACATATATTGAATGCTACTTAGCATCAGTAAGGTTTTATTTGGAATGTTTAAAGGTGCCAAGCGCCTCTTGCTTAATTTTCTGACAATTTTATTTAATTTGAGCAATATATACGGAAGTCTTGATGAAACTCCTTTTTTCCCTAGTATGCATAATTGCACTTCCAACAGTCTTAATGGCTCAAAGTACTTTTGAGACCAATATCCTTACCCCTTTAAAAAATCAGCAGCCCTATTTTGAAAAAATCTATGTCCATACCAATAAGGAAATCTATCCCAAAACAGATATAGTCTGGTTTAAAGTATATGTGGCAACCAAAACCAACATGCCCGCCTTGACCACTACGTTGGTTTACGTAGATTTATTTGATTCAGATGGCAATTTAATCGAGACAAACAATGTTTTGATCAATAAAGGTGTCGGCGTTGGACAATTCTTTTTAAGCGAAGACTTGCCCGGAAAAGATGTATACCTCCAAGCGTATACCAACTACATGAAGAATTTTGGTGAGGAAAACGTGTATCATCATCGGCTTGATCTGCTGGATAAGACCTATAGGAGAGAAGGTTTGTCAAACACACTCTATGATGTCCAATTTTTTCCAGAAGGCGGGAACTTCTTAGAGGGAGTTGAAAATACTATGGGTATTAAGGCTTTGGTGAATGGTGAGCATACCGGTTTTGAAGGATATGTGGTCAATTCCAATAGAGAAAAAATTGTCAGTTTTTCTGAAGAACATTTGGGAATGGCCAAATGCAGTTTTGGTTATGCGGAAGGCGAACATTACGAAGCCGTTATTCAAATTAGGGATACCGTTATACGAAAAGCACTACCAAAGGCTAAAAGAACAGGTTTTGCCTTATCCATCTCAAATAGAACCCAGGATAGCGTCATGATTCAGCTGCTGACCAATGAAAATACCCTAAGGTCTTTTGAAGGAAACTATTCCCTTTTGTTACATCAAAAAAACCAGCTGATAGATTATTTGTCAATTGATTCCATTAAATCAAACAAGATTGAAATTATAGCCGAAAAAAAGCTCTTTCAAAATGGTGTCAATTCGGTTACCATTTTTAAAGGGGACACACCAGTTCTAGGAAGAAAGTTCTTTGTTGAAAGACCTGATAGCCCTAGGTCCAATATTGGGCTTCAACCCATAAAAAAGGAGCAAGATTCCATTTTGTACGAACTGACTACCTTGGATAGGGTTACAAAACATCCCATACGCACCAATCTTAGTGTTTCGGTACTTTCCGTTAATGATGACTACGCATACATCAATAGGGCAAGTATGGTTGGGGCATATTTGCTGTTACCCTACATCCGCGGACATGTTGACAAACCATTCTATTATTTCAACGAAAACAACAAGAAAAGATTGGAGCACTTAGACCTCCTACTTTTGACCCAAGGCTGGGTGCAGTATCAACAGATAATCCAAGAACTTCACCCGAAGGTCACAAACGACTTTGAACTTGGTTTTCATTTAAAAGGAAAAGTAGGTCCAATAGCATCGGACAGTCTGGTATTGTTGTCCAATAAAGATGAGATTATTGATAAAATATCGCTTCAAGGAAAAAAGGAGTTTGACTTTAAAAAACTACTCATTTATAAAGGGGACAGTATTAAAATAGCATTCTTAGAAAATGGTTCAGAGGCCATTAAGCCACAAACTTTGTTCGTGGATACCGTCACTCGCATCTCACTTCCGCTAAAATGGCATGCATTACGAAAACCGCATGTTCCTGCCTTGGAGAGCGAGGCTTTTTCTGATTTTTTTGACGAATTGGACAATGACAACATAACTCGTTTGGATGAAGTCGAGGTGAGCACAAAACAATTGAGCAAAAGACGTCTGGAGCGCAAAAGATTAATTAAAAAATACAAACCCCTGGTCTCCCATATTGGGTTGTACTACAATATGGACATTTCAGATACCTATCGTTCCAAAAACTATAACATATTTCAATTTTTAAATAGGGATGGAGTGGTGTTGAACACTTGGAATGGTGAGGAATGGTATTTAACTGCTGGCGGCAACGAGGCTCAATTGGTTGTTGATGGAAAACCGGCCAGGTCTGATGACCTGCGCCACCTGAATTTGCGTATGACCGATGTTGAAAATGTGTTTGTTGCGTCCGTTAGAGGACATAGATCCTACCAAGTTTTCACTACGGACAACTATAAAAAGGGAATCGAAGAATTGTTTCAAGGGCATGTTGTTAAAAAAGGGTATGACAAATCCATAAAGTACTATACCCCCTTATATGAATTCGATAGGCAGCCCTTACCCATTAAGGAAATAGATTGGAAGCCTAAACTTGTTTCAGGCAAGAAGGGTAGGGTAACGTTCAAAATTTCCAACAACTCTTTGCCCAATCCAATGTTTCTGATACGGGGGTTCTCCGTGGAAGGGCATATTATTGAGGAAACAATTTCAATGGATTAGTGTACCTCCACGATGGATTAAGATAGAGGCAAGAATCCAGGGTTATATTTTTCTCACTTAAAGTTCTTCATTCTAGACTTGGCTTAACTAGTGGGGTTAAATCGGGTGTTTTAAGTCTCCTTAGGTTGTATACAGCGAATTATACAGAATCGTATACGATTTACACATAAACATGCGTCAGCAGCTTTAAAAATGCTACATTAGGTAAAAATGAAAATGATTAGTCATGAAAAATGCAATCAAATACCCGCTCTTTTTAATGCTGTTCGGAGTGATGCTTTTGATGGCCTGCAGTAGTAGTAAATCTGATGATTACGAACCTCCCAGGGATGAGGAGGAAGCTAGGGCCCAGATGGTCGCCGACAGTTTGAGCGCAGTTCAAAATTCTAGTGGGGTCAACAATTGATTCAGTAACTACCACACCCACGTTCCAAATGTCTCTCTCCTCGGAACTGTAGTTGTCTTGAATGAAGAATCACACCACGGGGTTCAGAAAATGGGATTAATTCCCTAATTTTCTGAACCTTTTTGTTTTTCAATACAATTCCCTTTCCAATGAAACTACGATTTATCCCATTTGCGCTTCTTTGTTTGCTTATCATTTGCTGTAAGCGGCAAGATTCCGTTAAACCCGAAAGTTTATATCAAACAGAGCTATTCAAGGATGTCCAGCTTTCTGGATTGTTCAAGGACTCCAAAACCTTTGTGGACCTTGTTCCAAAAAAGCACTTTTTAGAACTGGAAACGGAGTACCTTCTTGCCAAACAGGAGGAGGGCTTTGATTTGTCCGCTTTTGTTGAAAATCACTTTGAGGACCAATCCATGAAAGCTTTGGAATTTGAGACAGATACCACCAAAACCATGTATGAACACATTGCATTGATGTGGGATAAGCTGACGCGAGGACCAGATGCTGTTGTGCCCCATGGTTCAAGGATATCACTACCCTACAAGTATGTTGTACCAGGAGGGAGATTTCAGGAAATCTACTATTGGGATAGTTATTTTACGTTGGAAGGGCTTTTAGTTGCTGGCAGGGATGATTTGGCCACCAATATGGTGGATAACTTTAGTTTTTTGATTGATTCCATTGGTTTTATACCAAATGGTACACGGAATTATTATAGAACAAGGTCGCAGCCTCCTTTTTATGCACTAATGGTGGGAGCTATAGCTCGAAAGGATCAAGAGATAATGGTAAAGTACTTGCCCCAACTAATTAAAGAATATGAGTTTTGGATGCACGGATCCGCCAATGGAATGAATGAGGACCCTATCGAACATGTGGTTCCCATGGGACAATCCAGCTTTTTGAATCGCTACTGGGACAAGGGAACAAGCCCTAGACCGGAAGCTTACAAGGAAGACCTGCATTTGGCCAGTGAATTGCCAACAGATTCATCCAAACAAGCTTTATACAAGAACTTAAGGTCGGCAGCAGCTTCTGGATGGGACTTTAGTTCTCGTTGGTACGGTGAAAAAGGGAAATTTGAAACGACCGAAACCACCGCCATCTTACCCATTGACCTGAATTGTCTATTGTATTATTTGGAGCAACTTATTGCAACTGGAGCAAATCTTGACGGGAAGCCCGAACTGGCAGAAAAATATAATCAGCTAGCTGAAAAAAGAAGCGCATTGATTCAGGAATACCTTTGGAATCAGGAAGAGGGATTCTATCTGGACTACAATTTTGAAAAGGAGGGCAGCACACCCAACCCTACTTTGGCAGCCATGTTTCCACTTTATTTTGAAATAGCTACACAAGAACAGGCAAACCTGGTCAAGGAAGTTATCATGACCCAATTTTTAAAGGATGGTGGTTTGTTAACTACCTTGGAGCATTCGGGACAACAATGGGACGCCCCTAATGGCTGGGCACCTCTACAGTGGATTGCGGTTAAAGGCCTGTTGAATTATGGTTTTAAAGAAGAAGCTATCGAAATCATACGTAGGTGGCTGGCGCTCAACGAAAAGGTGTATAGGAATACAGGTAAAATGATGGAGAAGTACAATGTGGAGGATTTAAGCCTGTTATCAGGGGGAGGGGAGTATGAGACTCAAGATGGCTTTGGCTGGACCAATGGGGTGGCGCTTGGCTTCAAGCAACTATTGACAGAGTTGGTGGAGTAAACCGTTTGACGTAAGTTTCTATTTCCAGACCAGACTATTTAGTGTAACATTCAATCAAAAACATGTCCAAATCCCTTTTGTTCATTCCAGATATCTCTGGATACACCAAGTTTATCCGGACTACCGAGATAGAACATAGCCAACATGTAATATCGGAATTATTGGAAGTGCTGGTGAATGCCAACACCCAAGATTTAAAACTGGCAGAAATCGAGGGTGATGCCCTTTTCTTTTATAAGGAGAATGAAGTGCCTTCCCAAGAAAATCTGCTGGCACAAATAGAGTCCATGTTTACGGCTTTTTATAGCCACCTAAAGATGTTGGAGAAAAATAGGGTTTGCCCTTGCAACGCTTGCGCCACGGCTCCCAATCTACAGCTCAAGATCATTGCCCACAGTGGACATCTACAGCATATTGAAGTACAGGGTACCCGAAAACCCTTTGGAGAACAAGTCATTGAAGCCCATAGATTACTAAAAAATTCTGTGGACAGTGATAACTATGCGCTGATAAGTCGGAAATTGGCGCTGGACATCATGTTGTCCCCATATTATTCCAGCAAGATGTTCAGGTTTAGACAAGGCTCTGACGTCTATGACGAGAAAGAAGTGGAATATATCTATTCCTTGATCGATCCCCAGGAGTTGAAACTACGAAGTTTCGTCCAACCCAAATTGCTAAAATTTGATGAACCTCCCCAAGTTGTAGTGGAACAGGATTTCCCGGTTCCGGCAGAAGAAGTCATGGAAAACATTACGAATTATGCGCTTCGGCACAACTGGCAGCAAGGGGTGGATAAATTGGAATACAACGAACATGAGGTTACCAGACTGGGAAGTGAACATACCTGTGTGATCAACGGTAAACATCTGGATTTTATAACCATTTCCAAGGAGACCGATCCCGGAAATTTGATCTATGGCGAACTGACGCATAATCATCCTCTGTTTGATGACTTTTATCAATTCTATATTTTTTCACCAAACCCAGATGGATCCAGCCACTTAAAAGTTGAGTTCTATTGGGAATCAAAGTCCCTGATAAAAAGAATTTTAGGATTCTTTCTAGGCAAAAAGGCAGTTGAAAAAAGTGCTAGGGGAGCAATCAACAACCTTTTTCAATTTATGCGGGCAAAGGATTGACAACTTTGTTTTAACTTGGTGAAAAACGAACATTTTGAAAACAACTTCAGGGTATTCAGGAACCCCTCTGGCCAAGAAATTGGGGATAAAGGAAGGATTTGCCATCCTGCTCGTCAATCAACCCGAGTATTATTTGGATTTATTTTCTGATTTACCTTCTGGAATTTCGTTTAAGGAACAGGCCCCGTCAGAATCAGTTGATTTCATTCATATATTCTGTACAACCAGGTCAGAGCTTGAAGAAGCCGTTGAAACCTACAAACCTGCTCTAAAAAAAACTGGCTTGTTATGGGTGAGTTGGCCCAAGGGAAGTTCCAAAATAACAACAGATCTTAAACGAGACCCGATAAGGGAACATCTTTTGGCTATAGGTTTGGTGGACACCAAAGTAGCGGCTGTGGACGAGGATTGGAGCGGCTTAAAATTTGTTTATCGAATAAAGGATAGATAAACTCATTTTTTCACATTTTTTTTAGATTTAAGGCTGATGTATTTACTTATCTTTCAGCGACTAATTCAATCTAATTTTTTAAAATGAAACACCGCTTGAGAATTTATTCAGCAATCCTATCTCTTTTTGTTTTTTCCCTTCACTTAACCGCCCAAAAACCAGATTCAACAACCTTTAAAGGACTCGAATTCAGAAGTCTGGGTCCAGCCCTTACTTCGGGTCGAATTGCAGACATTGCCATCCATCCAAAAAATGAAAGTGTTTGGTATGTGGCCGTTGGTTCAGGTGGAGTATGGAAAACCATCAATAATGGAACTACATGGAATCCGATTTTTGACAAACAGGCCAGCTATTCCATTGGCTGTGTTACTATTGATCCAAACAACCCAAGCACCATTTGGGTAGGTACAGGAGAAAATGTTGGAGGTAGACATGTTGGTTTTGGAGACGGTATTTATGTGAGTCATGATGAAGGAAAGACATGGAAAAACATGGGCCTGAAATCTTCCGAGCATCTTTCAAAAATAATTGTCCATCCAGAGAACTCTGACGTTATTATGGTCGCATCCCAGGGGCCACTTTGGAGCAAGGGCGGACAACGTGGATTCTATAAGTCCACGGATGGTGGAAAGACGTGGCGTAAAACATTGGGTAACAATGAGTGGACTGGTGTTACGGATATTGCCATGGACCCTACCAACCCGGATGTAATTTATGCAGCCACTTGGGACAGACACAGAACGGTTGCCGCGCTTATGGGCGGTGGACCTGGTTCCGGACTTCATAAAAGTACGGACGGAGGTGAGACTTGGACCAAATTGAGCAACGGACTTCCCAAATCCAATATGGGCAAAATTGGTCTTGCACTATCACCTTTTGATAACGAAACCTTATATGCTGCCATTGAGTTGGATAGAAGAAAAGGAGGGGTTTACATTTCCAAAAATGGGGGAGCTTCATGGACAAAGCAATCGGATGCGGTATCTGGAGCCACGGGGCCTCACTACTACCAAGAGCTGTACGCATCTCCCCATCATGAGGGAAAATTGTTTCTGATGAACAACGTGGTGCAAGTGTCGGATGATCACGGAAAGACCTTTACATCCATGAACGAGGAGAAAAAGCACGTGGACAGTCATGCCATGGCTTTTAAGAAATCCGATCCAAACTATGTTCTCTTTGGAACAGATGGTGGATTATATGAATCCTACGACTTAACAAAAACCTGGAGGTATTTTGGAAATCTGCCTTTGACCCAGTACTATAAGGTAGCAGTGGATGATTCTGCTCCTTTTTACAATATCTATGGTGGAACACAGGACAATGGCTCCCATGGAGGACCATCCAGAACCGCAAGCAGTGAGGGAATCTTAAATTCCGACTGGTGGATTACGTTGGGTGCTGACGGACATCAGTCTGCTACCGAACCTGGAAATCCAGATATCACTTACGGTGAATTCCAGCAGGGTTGGCTGTGGCGAATAGATCAAACCACGGGAGAAACGGTGTTCATTCAACCACAACCTGCAGCTGGGGAACCACATGAAAGATTTAATTGGGATGCGCCTATTTTGGTTAGTCCACACAAACCAACTCGCTTGTATTTTGCGTCATACCGTGTTTGGAAATCCGAAAATAGGGGAGATGAATGGACTGCCATTTCAGGCGATTTGACAAGAAATGAGGAGCGCTTGAACTTACCCATCATGGGACGTCAGCAAAGCTGGGACAACTCATGGGATGTATTGGCCATGTCCAATTACAACACGATAACTTCCCTTGCTGAGTCGCCAATTCAAGAGGGTTTGATCTATGCCGGAACGGACGATGGAATTCTTCAGGTTACAGAGAATGGGGGCACTAGCTGGAGAAGAATAAACCTAGGCACCATTAAAGGAGTGCCTTCCAGAGCTTTTGTAAACGACGTTAGAGCTGATCTATATGACGCTAATACGGTCTATTTGGTATTGGACAATCACAAGGAAGGTGATTTCAAACCTTACATCCTAAAAAGTACGGACAAAGGAAACAGCTGGACCTTCATCAATGGAAACCTTCCAAATCGATTGGTTACTTGGAGGATTGTACAAGATCACAAGAAAAAAAGCCTCTTGTTTGCTGCAACTGAGTTCGGAATTTATTTCACCAATAACGGTGGTTCAAGCTGGATGCAGTTGGACGGTGGATTACCCACCATTTCCTTTAGGGATTTAACCATTCAAAGAAGGGAAGATGACTTGGTTTGCGCTTCCTTTGGACGTGGATTCTATGTATTGGACGACATCTCGGCCTTAAGGGACTTTGACACTTCCAAAATGGGAGAGGCTACCCTTTACAAAGTAAAACCGGCTTATTGGTACATCGAAAAAGATGGAGTTTACGGTCAGGGTAATACGAAATATGTGGCAAAAAATCCACCTTACGGAGCGGTCTTTACTTATTTCCTTCCAGAAAAACTGAAAACTCTGAAGGATGCAAGGGCCAAGCGTGAGAAAGCATTGAACAAGCAGAAGTCAAGTATTGCTTTCCCTGGTTGGGAGGCCTTGGATAAAGAAAACAATCAGGAAAAACCTGAGTTGGTGCTTTTGGTAAGGAATGCTGCAGGAAATGTGGTCAATTCGGTAAAGGGAACAAATAAAAAAGGATTCAACAGAGTATCCTGGGATTTAAAATATGCAGATAGAACCGGCATCAAACTTGAAAAGCCCAAAGGTGGTGATGACGACTTTTTAGGTTCGCCGTATACGGCAACTCCTGGGAATTATTCGGTTACGCTATACCAGCGGGTCAATGGTGAGTTAAAAGAGCTTTCCGCGCCTCAAAATTTTGAGGTGAAACCGCTTAGAAAAGGAGCGTTACCTGCGAAACCTACCAGCGAGATTGATGCCTTTAGGGAGCAGTTCCAAGCTTTTCAGCAGAATATGACCGCAACGAATACCAATTTGGATAGAAGCATTGCCAAGGTAGATGCTATGAAGCGCGCCTTTGATCAAGCCTCAAACCCAACCGTGGCATTGTCCTCCAAAATTTATGATGTTAGATCTCAATTGCAGGCCATCAAGAAAACAATGACTGGAAGCCCATCCAGAAATGAGGTAGGTGAGAAGAACCCGCCTTCACCCGGAGATGGAGCATTTATTGGGCAGGTAGCATTGGGTAACACGTATGGGCCTACCGGTAACCACAAAGCTGCATTGCAAAGGGCTAGTAAGCAGTTAAGCGATGTTAAAAAGGAGCTTAATGCCCTTATAAAAAGTACCATTCCGTCCATTGAAGCAGAGCTGAAAGCTGCTGGCGCCCCATGGATTGAAGGGCAAGGCCTAATTGAGGATTGATTCCAAAAATGATAAAATACCATTCCACGTTTTGGCTTTTCTTTCTGGGTATAGTTGTCTGTGAGGCACAATACACCGAGGAAGATTGGCCAGAGCGTGATTTATGGATGAAGACGGAGTATCTTCTACAACTTTCGGGGATTGGAAGTGGCGATAAAGTGGCGGATATAGGATGTCATGAAGGATATTTGTCCGTTCGGTTGGCACGCTTGGTTAAGGATGAGGGTAGGGTATATGCGGTAGACGTGCGTTCTGACCGATTGGAAACCTTGAGGGAAAATGCCGCTGACCGTAACCTTAAAAACATCATTACCATTAGAGGGGATTATGATGACCCAAAACTTCCGGAGGATGAACTCGATGCCATATTCATTATTGACACCTATCATGAAATGGATTCCCATGAGAAAATTCTTAGACATGTCAAGGATGCCTTAAAAATGGGAGGCAAGGTGATACTTTTGGAAAAATTGAAAGACAGGGTCAGGGGAAAATCCAGAAGAGATCAGGTAAATGCCCATTCCTTGGGGCCAAAATACGTGCGAAGGGAACTGCGTCAAGCTGGCTTTACAATAATTTCCGAAATTGAAGATCATGGGGATTGGGAACGGGATGACAGCAAGCAAATGTGGGTGATCATTGCCCAAAAACAGCCTTAGTCCTTTTCTACTTCCTCCATCATTTGGTCAAAAGAAGTTATCCAACTGTACAATTTTCCATCCAAACTTATAATAGGATTGGATAATGAATCCATTTCCTCGCTGGATTTAGCCAAGAACTTGCCCAATTGTTCCTTTACCTCAGGTTTTTCATCCAAGGAAACACTCCTGAAAATGTAATTTTTGGAACTAAGTTGACTGACAATACTATCACAGCTTGCGCAGCCAGAAGAGGTGTAAACGGTAATTTGTTTTTTAGGTTTGATTTTGGGTGGTGGAATGTCCAACTCCTGAAATTCCTTTTTCAACGCCCGCTTGGAAAGACTATCGTTTGTCTTTAAAGTTTTGGTATACACCGGCTGCTTGTCCCGCATCAAAATAATGGTCTTCAAATGAACTCTGGAGGCTGCAGGAACCCGTATCCATCGAGGTTTGGCGGCGCTCTGCCTAAAATTACTTCCCTTTACTTCAAACAACACATCATAATCGGTAAAGGTTCTATTTTCAGCAAAAAACGCGATTCGGCTCTTACTTTTGGTCTCTGTAACCTTTACAGGGCCTACTTGGGCAGATAGGTGACTTACCACAAAACAGAATACCAGAGTCAATACCTTTTTCAAGGTCTGTAAAGCAATAATTTCGTTGTAAACAGCTAATAACATACCGTAAAATAAGACAAATCATTGGATTTTTACTGATATTGGGAATGAAGCGCGCATTTTATCGATTTGTTCCCTTGGATGACACTAAAGCCCATTCTTGTTACGTTAGTGCAACAACCCATAAACTATCGTAACATGAACAGACGTAATAGCACTTGGAAAGCATTAGCCTTATTTACATTGATAATTTCAGTTTTCCAATCTTGTAGTGAGGATGCAGTTCCCGCTGGAGATCAAACACTGACGGAAGCTAACCTTCAAACTATTTTGAGCACCGATGATATAGCAGGTACTGCGGACAATGCGCTTGCCGAATTGTTTGCCAACAGCGCTGCGGCAAAGTCTGCCAAGGGAAGCAATGACTGTTATTCTGCTGAATACACAGATACGGGATTCGTGGCCACTTTTAATAACTGTGTCCTGAACGGAACAGATAATGTTAACGGTACCTTGACGGTTACCTATGAAGTTGGAAATGAAACTGCAGCTTTTACAGCTGTGTACGAAGATTTTTATGTAGGTGATATCAAAATCAATGGTACCAGGGCTTATGCTCTTTCTGCCAACTCGGAGCAGAATGCCATATCATTTACCGTAGAGAGTGATATGACCATTGAAATGGCGGATGGAAGCATTATTTCTGAAAACGGGACCAAAACTTTTGGTTTCACCTTTGGCGATTCTTTGGAAAACAGCACCTTCAGCTTATCAGGAACCTGGCAGGTGGAGGCCGATGGCGATACCTATTCCGTTTCTACCGTAAGTGACCTTCAGGGCGCCTTAGGGTGTGAATACTTGACCAGCGGAAGCATGAACGTTGGCAAAAATGGATTGACCATCTTGGTTAATTTTGGGGAAGGGGAGTGCGATGATGACGCGACGCTAACCTATCCCGACGGTACGGTTCAGGAAATCAAACTTTAAAACTGAATAGTTACATCATAAAAAGACCACCTGTTTAAGGTGGTCTTTTTCGTTCCTAAAGAATTCGCTTAAAACTCCAATTCAAAATATAAACTACTACTTTCGTTGTCGTCCGTAACTTCCTCTCCCTTAATCATTTCGCTGTTAGCGTTTTCCAATATCATGTTGATTTTCCAGTATCCCGTCATAGTCAAGGATAGCTTTCCTTGATAGCTTTTGGATTCGGCATCGTAAACAAGAGGTTCATTGTTTGGTGAACTATGGTTGCCCATACCTGGCATTCGGGGATCTATATTTACCTTGTAATTTTCAACCAAAGGGAAGGACATCATGTTCTCCATCTTAAACAGCATAGCTGAAATGTCGTTTACCGCAACTTCCGGTTCCAAAGGCATCATGGCTAGGACATAACGGGTTTCGTCAGCTCCCATGAATACTGATACTTTCTGATTTCCATCCGCAGGGGCAATGACCTCAATTTGTTTGGAAACAGTAAAAGTTTCCCCATCCACGGTATATTCCACTTCCATTTCCCAATACTCCTCGGAATTCCCAGGCATTTGGAATACGGCATAACCCTTATAGACCGAAGCATTCTCAGTCACGGTAATATTGGATTTTGGGCAGGAATGCATCATTTCTGTCATGTGCATCATCGGCTTCCAGGAAATCTCGGCATTAGAGATATACGTATTGCTTGACTCATCTTTAATTCGAAGAAAGAGTTCATTGTAACCCACGGTAAATGCTTGCTGGGCTTCTGAATAAATCTCCACGCTATGGGTATTGGATTCAATAGCGGTCAGCATTACATAATCCGATAGGGGGTTATCATCAATTATTATAGGGTCGTCTTCACTATCAGAACAGGATGAAAATCCCAATATCAGCGTTAGTGCTATAAAAAAAGGTCTTATTGTTTTCATAGTTGATGTATTTCTGTTTTTAATGATTTAATTAATGGCGTAGGAAACGGTCATATAAAAATTCCGCCCCATTCTTGGAATATTGTTCCAATCGGTATAGGTGGAGTAGAAAGTGTCAAACACATTCTCAACTCCTGCTTTTACAAGCATTTTGTCTTTTTGAATTGAAAAGGTCTTTCCCAGTGATGCTGAAAACACCGTATAGGCAGTTGTTCGGTCTTCCCCAAACTCTGGATTGAAGTTTACTTGATCAGCCGCACCCTTCATGCTAACCGAACCTGAAAAACTTCCTTTTCCATATTGCAATTGGGCTGAATACGAAAGCGGGCTTATAAAGGGGAGGTTCCTATCATCTTGATCCTTACCTCGATGGTAGGTAACCATACCGCTAAGATCAAGGGCTGGGCTAAACTCATAGCCAGCATCCAAACCAAGATTATAAAGCGTGGCATAATCCAGGTTGTTGTAGACCTTAACACCTTCCGCACCAATGGTCATAACATCTAGGTTGGGGCTTACCTCCCCAATGATATAATCCATGGTATGGAAGTAATTGGCATCCAATCCCAGACTGAGTTTTTCCAAGGGCACGGATAGCTTCAATTTGGCCTCAAGAGCTTTCTCGTTCTTTAAGTCTGGATTCCCAATGTAGTCATGGTTGTCAAAACTGTTGAACAGATAAAATCCAAAGCCTTCGGACACCGTAGGAGCTCTGTCACCGTAAGACAAGCCACCCGTAAAGTGAACTGTCTTAAACTTCTTGTGATACTGCGCAGCCACACTTTTTAAAAATCGGGTTTGACGTTGTTCCATTTCGGGATAAAAGATGCGAAGACTGTTAAGCCCAAAAGAATCGGCAATATTGAACCCTTGAAATGTTGCTCTAGCGGACAATTTTAAGGTGCCTCCTTGCAGCGTAATATTATCCTCTCCATAAAAACCGGTATTCAAGGTTCTTACATCGGGCCAAGTCAGCATAAACATTTCTTGCTGATTGGGATCGTTGGGATACATGGTCATCTCTGCCAAAGAACGGTTGTAAAACCCATCCACTTTGAGCAAAAGCGAATGCTCTTCCAATTTTAATTGCGCCTGGGAGAAAAATCCATAGGTATCGCTCCATCCTGGCATATCCATGCGTATGGGAACATCCGGCCGCTGGCTATCATCCATTACATGGGTAATGGAATTGGCATAGAGCTTGGTTTCCCATTCCTCAAAATCCCCAATAAAATTGGATTGCTCCCAGCTGACAGAACCAATGAAAGCGCGCGCCAAAGAAACATCCATAGGCAGGGCTGGATACCCAACATCACGAGCCTCATCAAATATAAAACTGGCCAAAAGCTGTTTTCCTTCGGCAACCTTATATCCGGCATTGGCAGAGAGATTATACTTTTCAAATTGGGAATAGGCTATTTCCTCACCATTGCCATCCACATAATTGTCCGCCTTGCGATAAATAATATCCGTATCCAGATAAAACTGTTCATTGGAATAGTTAAGTTCTCCACCCACAATTTGGGCCATATTGTTGCTTTCGAATCCTGTTTCAATGGATGCGGTCCAATCCAGAGGTCTAAAATTGCTCTTCTCCAGACGTAGGTCCATGGCGCCCCCAATGGTTGCACCCTGTTTGGCTCCTTGCTGTCCGCCGGATACATGAACATCGGACAGATTGGAAACATCCACGTAGGAGGTTATCGGATCCATACGGTCCGTGCAGGCTCCAAAAATGCGCATCCCATCAATGGTCACAGCCAAACGTTCGGTGCCCATATCATTTAAAATGGGCTCCCAGGCATACGCACCCCGTTTGACCAAGTTTACTTTTTTGGAAGATTCCAAATACTCATCCAATGTGGAGAGTGGTTTGTGATGCGATTCGTGTTCCAGGTATTTTTTGTACGAAGAAATAAGTATCACCTCCTCCAAACTAACTGGCAAAATTGACTGGGTAAAATTATCCTGTAGGAGCTCCTGCCCATGCAATTGTCCAAAAAACGGGAAAAGACAAAGTAGGTAGCGTAGTAAAGTTTTTCTGTTGGGCATAATTCCTGCCAAGGAACATTGCCCAAGATTACTAATAAATTTCATCCTGATTGTTATTTAAAGAATTCTTAGGAAAGGGTAGTTGTTCCAGTAGAGTAGGGTAGCGCCCCCAGCAATCAAACAACTACAACAAGTAACATCAGGCGAATTCTGGAGGTTGGCTTATCTCCACCACAAAAAGATTGGAAAGCAGTAGGGGAGTTCCAGTAAATTTAGCTTTGGAAGTATTGGAGAACTGGGTTCCAAGTCCAGTAATCAACAACGTCTGAAAGAAGACAGGGTGTTGGATTTCTGTGTTTGGATTATGTTCCCCAAATGGGTTTTGTTCATCTTGCTCTGCGCTTTTTTCCAATTGCTTTGCTAGGTAACATTTACCATTACATTGTAGTTGTGGTTTCTCCTTGTTTTCGCACAACACTGTAACTATGTAATCGTAATTGGCCACGTATTCCACAACGGGCCAAAGCGGTCGTACCATCATGGATAAAGCAACGAAAAGGGTCACCAAACTTTTCATGTGCACAAAATTAGAGGGGTGTAGTTCCAAATAATATGACAATTATCAGATTTAGGATAATTATATCCTTTTTAGTGTTTAGGAATGAAGTATTTCCATTTTCAAGTTGTATAAGCTGTCTTGAAAGATGCTCTCTTACAGCGGGATAATGGCGTATCTTTGAGAGAACCACAACCCAACAATTATGGAACGAAGATCATTTATAGGCAAAAGTGTTGCCATGGGACTCCTACCTTCATTCCCCAAATCTTTTGAGCATTCCCAAATAATCAACAATACCGACAAGATCACTGTAGAAAAACATGTGAACGGCCAACCGCACAAGGGCAAGGTTTTGGCCGCCATCCAGCCACATAACGACGATATTGCCCTGTTTGCTGGGGGAACAGTGGCCAAACTCATTCAGGAGGGATATACAGGCTACTTGATACGCACCAGTAACGACGACCATGCCGGGAGGGGAGCCACGGTAGGAGAGGTAATCCATAACAATGAACAAGACAACGAACGGGTGGCCAAAGCTTTGGGACTGTCCAAAGTTTACGATTTGGGGTATAGAAACCATAGAATGGATAATATCAGCATCCAAGAGTTGAGGGGGAGGCTTATTTTTCTGTTTCGATTGCTGAAAGTGGATACCATAATCACTTATGATCCCTGGGGACATTATGAGGAGAACCCTGATCATTACATCACCGCCATGGCAGTAGAATCGGCCAGATGGATGTCTGCCGGCCGGCTGGATTATCCTGAACACTTTGAAACTGGGTTGAAACCGCATGCCGCTGCCGAACGCTACTATTTTGCCCGAGGGCCTCAGTTGGTGAACAGGATTGTGGAAACCACCCAGAACATTGACACAAAAGTGCATGCCAACGCAGTGATAACTACCCAAGGACCTGGTGGTGAAGCAGGGGCAAGGCTCAAGAAAAGCTTGTCCGAGAAAGGAAAACGGCTACCAATTTTGGGTGATGATGATAAAACGGCCAACGCGAATTACATCAAGCATTTTGTACTGGATATAGATTCGCAACGTATGCGTGGCGTTCCTTCAGATAAGGAAATTGGAAAGCCTTATGGACTGGAATGGGCGGAACGGTTTCATTATATAGGTCCGGAACCCTCTAAGTTATCCACATATATTGAGGAGCATGCCGTCGACAAAAAGCCGTAGAACCTAAATTTTATCAAATATTCAATAGAACGGAACTAGGGGATAGTATTTATGGGGTTCATTGGTTCTGAAATATTCTATTTGACATAATCATAATTATAGTACAAATGTCTTGTTTTGCTTTTCCAGCTGTTTATCCATTTGTAAGCTATAATTACATTATATCAAATATCCCTCTGCATTTCGTCATCTATGAGAATTATGAACAGGGTCATGAAACATTCCATAGCGGTCGGCTGCGCCGCATCTTTTCATTTGTATCTATAATTTGCCGTTATGTAAAATAGCCGCTCGGCCAACAGCATATTGCTTTGATAAAAAGTAAATGCCCTTGCATTTATTTTTATACGCAATTCTCAGCCACTTGGCCAGCGCCTTTAAAAGCTCAGCTTTTCGTTCTTATTGAATCTTTTAGCTTACTTGGAAATTTAGAGAAGAAAAATTTCACGGGCTTTTCGTCAGCCTGTCGCAAAAGCTTAAAATTTAGCTGCGCATAAATTTCTAAGCACTTGCTCACATCCTCCTCCAATTTAGCTTTCTTTTGTGGTGTCCATAACATTATGTCAAATAGGATTGAAACTTATGGTTGTTCTTTCTTTTCTTTTTTTTTGATAAAAAAGAAACAAAAAATCAAGAAGAAAATATGCTTCCATGCTCCCTTTGTGTCTTAATAGCTTTGCTATTTAGGCGCTATGCGCCCAACACAAAGCCCATGGCAATTGCTCTTTGTGTCAAGCCACAAATTCACCCTCTCGCCGGCCCGCATTTTCTTCATCCCGCCTCTTTTTTCAAGGTTTTGAAAATAAATTAAATTTTATTAATTTTGATTAAAATATATTTAATTTAATAAATATTAAATGGTGACTACTTTTAATGAAATCCTAATTAAAGAGGGAATTACCAAGGCTGAAATTTCAGAAAGGAATGGTTTAAACCCGACCACTATTCACTACTTGTGCAAAGACCCCAACTATCACAAAAAAAGGAAAGCTGTCACCAAGTATAAGGCCTTATTGGCCATCAACGAGATGGGTGGAAGCAACAAAGAATATGAATTAAATGAGGTATTCCCAGAATGATGATATATACAGAATTTGATAAACAAGGCCTGGCCAAGGCCGCAAATTGCAGAGAAAGAGTGTCCGGTTATACACATGACTTTTACAATTACCCAGCTAGATTCTCACCAATAATGGCCCGTGAATTTATAGAATATTTCACCGAGCCGGGAGATTTGATTCTGGACCCCTTTATGGGGGGCGGGACTACCTTAGTTGAAGCAAATTTGCTAGGAAGAAATTCTATCGGATTTGATATAAGTACTTTAGCAGAGTTTTTATCTTCTGTAAAAACTAATCCTCCATCTTCCAATAATCTAAAGTCTTTAGGACGCTGGTTAACAGTTGTAAGTAAAAATATAAGTTGCTCAAGCAGCATACCAAGACCTGTCGAGTGGATAGAAAAGGGATACCAAAGAAACTTGTCCACTCCTTCTACATGGCCTATTAGGAAAACGATTGAGCAGTATCTATACTATCTAGAACAAGAAAAATTTACAGCTGGCCAAAAAAAATTCGTCAGATGTGTTATTTTAAAGACTGGTCAATGGGCTTTAGATTCTAGAAAAGAAATTCCCACAGCAAAACAATTTAAAGATAAAATCTTATCCAATTTTGCCAAAATGGCAAAAGGCAGCCTGGAGTTTGTCGAAAACAAATCAAATACGTTGACGAAAACTATTAATGCTCCAGCAAAAGAAATTGGGAAATTTAAAAAGCTGTTTGAAAATAGTCCAAAACTGGTACTCACCTCCCCCCCCTACCCTGGAGTACATGTTGTTTATCACAGATGGCAAATTTTTGGCAGTAAAGAAACCCCTGCACCTTTTTGGATAGCAAATAGTTTAGATGGGCATGGGTTGACTTACTATGCAATGGGTAGCAGAAGTCAAAAAGATTTAAAGGATTATTTCTTTAACATTAAAGAATCTTTCAAATCAATTTCCAAGGTCTGCGATGAAAAAACCATAGTAGCTCAGATATTGGCGTTTTCTAACATTGAATGGCAGTTGCCAAAATATTTGAAAACTATGAATGAAGCCGGTTTTGAGGAAGTTTTAATAGAGAGTGACAGAATTTGGAGAGATGTTCCTAATCGCAAATGGTACGCTAATTACAATAAACAATCTTCTAGCTCCAAGGAGGTTGTTTTGTTTCACAAATTAATCAGCTAGTTGGTCGATTAATTCGCTTTTTAAATCCAAATCTCCAAATTCCTGTATCATCGGTATAATCATAGGGCTCATAGCTCTTGAGAATTCAAAGATTTTATCTTCGACACCTTCATAAACCTCAGAACTTTCATTTGAATTTTGTTTGCTGTCATATATCAGCGAAATGCCCAATAAAAGCATTCCATATTTATACTGACTCTCGAGAAGCTCCTTTTCTTTTATATTATCCTTTATTTCATAAGAAAGGTATACGTTGTCCATATTTACAAAAAAGTCAAACATGGGCTCACCTTGTTCGCCATCTCCGCTATTGCTTTTCGATTTCAATACTTTTAACGCGGAATATTTATTGAACTCATGAGAATCCCAGTCTTTTTCATAAACTGAAGTTATTTCTGGTATCTGAATTCCTCCAAGAGATTCTCTGTTATCCCCTTTGTCTTTTCCTGGAGGTTTTGTTCGAGGTTTTGCTTTACCAGGTTTTTTAATGGCTTTAGGATGAATGGTAAGCTCAAAACTATTTGCAAAAGGTGGGTTTACAATTCGCAGGGGATCCGTAACAACAAGTTTGAAATTATATACCCTCCCTATTTCATATTCTGAGTTAATGTCAAGATTTAAAGTTGCAATTCCATTGAGTAAGTTCAAGCTATAAGTTGTGTTAGTAACCTCAATAAAATCTTCCTCAGATTTGAGAAGTAATTTATATGACCCAGGCTTAGTTTTCCTATTGAAATAATCATTTTTTGCATCTGTCTCAAAGAAAATTCGTGATCTAGAATCAAAATTCACTCCTTTTTTTAATTCTTCACCATAATCCAATCTCTTGAATTTAAAATACTTTGGATAAAGTTCACCTTTAAAAGGTTTTTCTTCATCCTTTACTTTTTTTGATTTAAAAGGATTAGACAAACGATGTCCATTTAAGAAAATTCTTGATAGAGCACTAGAATGCTTAAAAACATTGGACAATACAGCTTCTATAGGCTTTGAATCACTTATTTTATCTTGTTTAAGCTTCCTTTTCCTTTCCTCTTGAATATCAGATAACCCTTGATGATGAGACAAGTAATCAATTATTTCTGTGATAATTTTATCCCTAAAGGGGCCTTTCCTCAAATGAACACGATCATTTACAAATAATTTTTCTTGAGCTCGATATGATAGTTCACTGCAATTGACCATTACTAATAGTGAATTTTTCAAAAACCCTAAACCCACTTTATTCCTACTGAATAATCTATCATCCAGCCAGCCTTGACTTTGGCCATTTAAAATAAATATTACACCCTTATCATTATCCCTGTACGTTTTGGCTTTGTCGTCTTTGAATGCATAGACCGTTATGGTTATCTGTTCACCATCAATCACTAATTCATTAGAGGTTGGATAACCTTCTTCTAGAGCCTTTCCTCTATCATCATGAAGTCTAACACGCAAACCATTTACTTGGTGTTCAAATGAACCAGGAGTCCCCTCATATCTACACTCATGCAATCTAAATGGCAATCCTAAATCCGGAGCTAATAAATCAAGTGGTCTCAACAAACCTCCATTTCCCTGAACATTTTGCTTGTTTTTTGTTTCGTATTCATATAGTTTAACTAATGTCCCCCATTCGGATTCGACCGAATAAGGCTCATTAAACTGAGCAAATATCGGGAGAGTATCACTTTCAAAATTCAACAATTCTCCCTTTGCAGGGTTCATATCCACATTGACAGGAGCTAGATACTTATATGTACTTGATGTTTCTTTTCCTTCTGGGTTTTCTCGTCTTACTAAAGTAAAACTCCAATTGTTATCTGATGGATTCGCATCTTCTCCCAATAATTTTGGGTTTCGTTTACTTACTATAAGTTGTAGGTTTTCCTTACCACAATAGACCAATGCAGCAGTTCCTCCCATGTTCCATTTCCCGTGTACGAAACTAATTTTTCTTTTAATTGATTCGCCTAACGACAAGATAGTCTTTGGCATGTTTAACGGTGTTTGACCTTCACCTTTATCAGCTATGTTAATGCATGGGTACTTATCTACTGACGGTTTATTTCCGGTTATATAAACAGATATGTTTTTTGCAACTTCTCTTCTTTTCTTTGTTGACCACTCTCTTACTTGTCCCGCAAGCTCACCTTCAGAATCATCTTCAAAAAATCTGGCTACAGCATGTTGAACACCTTTTGGAGCAGAATCACTTTTGGGGTCAATCCCCCTAATTAAACATTCATTCATCAGAATAGCATCCCGGCTATTTGTTATCTTTTCTACAAGAGCTGCTTCTGACTCATCTGCCTGATTTCCGGCTGCACTATAATTATTTTCCTTATCACCATAAAACCTCCAATATTGGTAATCGCTCCAATATTCTTGTGCTTTCAAAATTTCAATTACCTCATTTTCCGTGTCAGCTTTCATTAAGGAAAGACAAAGTTCTTTGTTGGTCATAAGGATAAGTTTATATATCTAAATCAAATTTTAAATCAAGTTCTTTTTCCAAAAGGTATAGTTGTCTAACGGTAAGATCGGAAAGAGGGGATTTCATTGATTCTTTATATTTTAAGAATCTCTTGCGATTCCTAACGGCCATGTTTTTTTTGCTAATTTTTGCCATATTCTGGTGTTTTAAAATTTAAACTCGGTGTCTTTGCCTTTTTCCAACTCCTTTGTAAAAGCCTTAATCACATCATTTACCTTGTCTTTTAAGGCTTTTTCCATTTTTCTTACATCATCTGAATTATATTCATAATTATTCTTATTCGAACATTTTTCAAGACTATCTAGTGTTTTTAATGCATTTGCAACCCTGTTAGCTGCTATTTTTTCAAATCTTTCTCTTCTAGGGGATTTTTTCATGCTTATGGGATTTATAAAAGCAAATATACATATATTTTTAATATATATCTATTCTTTAACACTACATTTACTATTATATAGTATTAAAAACATAATATGTAGTAAAAATTTGAATTGTAAAATCTCAAAAAATGGTTTTTAGGTTAAGAAGGGAATTTAAGTACTTCAACTTTTTCCAAGAAAAATCTTTAGCTCAAGCGGATTTATAATCGATTGAAATAATTATGTAGAATAAGCTAGAAGTAAGTCTGTAATGTATACATCGACTAACTCAGAAATAATTCATATTTTTACAGTATATAAAACACGTATAAGTGTCTCATATTAACTATTTTAATATTGCTAAATCTAATTGGGAAGAATTCAAAAATGAAACTTCTTTAGTAAAAAATACTGTCTTCACTTTTAAAGAAAACTATCCCGAAATAGATAAATGGTTTACTAACAAAGTGACCCCTGGGTTGATATCTGGAGATAGGTCAATTATTTTTCTAAAGTATAAGCAAGAGGATGCAGGTTTTGCCATTGTTAAAAATGATCTTGAGGAAAAGAAAATATGTACTTTCTATATTTTTCCAGAATTTAGGGGTAAAGGCATAGCTTCAAAATTATTTGAAGAGAGTTTCAATGTCTTAGGAACGGATAAACCTTTAATGACTATTCCAGAAAATAGGTTTCAAAAATTTAAAAAATATACCGAAAAATTTCAGTTTAAGCTCACCATGCAAGATCATGTCTATCAAAACATCTCTAAAGAGCTTGTCTTTAATGGAAGTCTCTAAATCAGAGTTTTTCAAAAATCGTTTATTCTTACCTCTAAAATCTGAAGCTTTTGATTGGTATCAACTCGGAAAATCAATTGAAATAAGACAGCAAAAAGGAAGATTCAAAAATATTCTTGAATCTAATTATAAATATGCTGAGTTAAGAAAAGGCTACAATGGTGAGTCGATTTATTGTGAAATAAGCCATATTAAAGAATTTGATAGTTTTAATGACTTAATTGATAATTATGATATTAAATCTATATTTCCTCCTTGCAATTCTGAGAAAGAGGCATTAGAAAAGTACACTAATTTCTATCTCGAAGAATATCCTCTAATTGCAATCTCCTTAAGATTCATATCTATAGTTTAATGTAATGTAGTTCGGAGTGATTTCATTGAACATTAAACTAGATTTAATCTCTTCGTACTTTGGTATGGCTTCAAAGTTACTTGCGTTTTCAATCCTCCTATTCATTGGTAGTTTCGGATGATTGGTGTCCACAGCGGAAATATAATCTTTAAGTATATGAACGTTAAAAAGACGTTTCTTTACTATCATATTTTCAAGTTGAGAAGTAAACTCAGCACACATAGAATAAATTAGTTCCGTTACCTCAATATTTTTATCAAATTCTTCTTTAAAACTAAAACTGGAACTGTCCATATAAAAACAAAAAATCGGATACAGTTTGTCTTCAATTTTTGTGAATATCGGACAAGTAAATAACGATTTTAGTTTGTCCTTTGGATCCCCCAATTTTTTATTACCAACAGTTTTCCTTTCATCTACATTCATCATTAACAATTTCCAAGCATCAAATTCACCTTTTTCGGCCGAAAGTCGCAAGGATCTACCAGTTGTCATGGAATAGCCAACTAAGCCATGTTCAATGGGAAAAATTCTTCCTACTTGTTTCTCTTCTGATTTAAAGGAATCATTGCTGCCAAAATATTGTGAAATTTGTTGATAAAATTCTTTGCCACTTCGCTTTATTGCTCGATGCATACAAATTCGAAAATCAATGTTATCAACTTCTTTAAATCTGTGTTTAACATAGCCAGAAACACCAGACACGAAGGTATTTGCTAATGTTAATAGCTCTGGTTCTACGAAACCAAACTTCTCTTCATAATAGTTTATAGGCCATATCGGATATAAATGGTTATTGGTGCTATCTTTTTGTATCTCTTTAAACTGGTCGATTAACTTTGGGTCCAAGCCGAAATCCTTCAATGGTGCTATTTTATCAGATCCATGTCTTAATAATATTTTCACCTTTTTATAGAGAGGTTGTTTTTTATTAATGTCATTAACAAGGCTGGTTATATTCTCTTGATTTTTGATTCTGTTTTTCTCATTAGTCTGTATTTCTTTTTCGGTTAGAATAAACTTTTCAGGCAAATCATATTCTAACTCAATCTTTTTCTTGTGATAAAAAATTGCGTTTAGCTGGAACAAAAGAAACATTAGAAGATTATTAAAAAATGAGGCTTTTTCAAGATTAAAGATCTCTTCGAATTGAAGCCTGTAATGATGAATCACAACCATTGTATCAGAACGCAATCTTTTTTTTATCTCTTCTTTACAAGAATCCAATAAATCTTCTGAATCAAGTTTGACCAATTCAGTAAACAAATAATTCTTTGTTGACTTTCCTTTGCTTTTTAGTTCATAGTAATTACTTTCTATTCCATTTAATTTTTCAATCAGCCTGCCATATTCACTTTTTTTCCTAAAGTTTCTAATAATCGAATCTGTTGTGAATCCTTTTATCCTTAAGCGAAACATATCCATTAGTGCCCCATCACCAACGCCAGAAATGATATAACTTACTTTATCGTTATTATATAAGTTGGCCTGTTCATATTGATCATTTCTCCAATATGAATCTCTTAATACATTTATGTTTTCATAATCAAGAGTTACTTTCTTTTCTATTCCAAAACCTATCGCAATAATAATTCTATCATAAGGCTTTGCTTTATGGCCATCGACACTTTGAAATGAAATTTTACAACTGCCTTTGGATCTTTCGATATCTTCTTTGCCTATGAGTATATTCCGATACTCATTGTATAGCCCTGAATCCTCATGTTCCTCCTTTATTCTATTAAAACTTCTGTAAATATCTTTGGAGACTGAGGAAGCTGTTTCATGCTTCCATCTAAAAAAAGGTAAATCTGAATATGGATATTCTGACAATGGTTTAGGCCAGCTATAGAAATTTGGATGAATTCTGCGAGTATCGCTTCCGTACTGAAAAGGTAAGAGAAATGAAGATTTTTCGAACAAATCTAGTTGACATCCCTTTTCTAAAGCAGCCAATGTGGAAACGCCGGACATAGTATACCACCCTCGCCGGATGAAAGTGAACCACCCTCGCCGGGCAAAGTGAACCACCTGC
>NZ_JBODQE010000001.1:0-1244993 GCF_050617915.1 Flagellimonas flava | reverse complement strand
TCGGCGGTTCTTATATAAAAAACATACTTCTTGCTTCTTATTTGACCGGTGCAGTGCACCGTCCCAACATATGTCATGCTTCGGCTGCGCTCAGCAACCGACAATAAAATATTTAAAATCTAGGTGGCCATGGCGACGGGGCCCACCCCTTTCCATTCCGAACAGGGAAGTTAAGCCCGTTTGCGCCGATGGTACTGCCACACCAGGTGGGAGAGTAGGTCGCCGCCTTCCTTGACCCTCCTTAGTCATTCGACTTCGGAGGGTTTTTTTATGCTTTCCACTCAAATTCCAGGTTGCAACTAAAAAATAAATCAATAAAGTAGGAAAAAGACTACAGTTAATATATATTTGGTTTATCTCAAATCTGAATTTATTTTCCCAGCCTATAATGAGATTGGACATTGTATGAAGCACTGCTATGGTATTTAGCTTTAGAATGTAAAACCTAGATACCATGAAAAAAAAATTACTTTTTGCCACTTTGTTGATTTGCGGTTTTGTGGCCCGCTCACAGTCCTGTAATTGCGATGTAACTCTTACAGGTCTGTCTTCAACCACACTAAACCTTGTATGGGCTTCCAACGTTAATTATGCTCCTGGGGATACCATATGCATTCCATCCGGGAACTATGCAGGTATCCGATTTTATGATTTTGAAGGTACTTCGACCAACCCAGTGGTCTTCAAGAATTGCGGTGGGCAAGTGGTTCTAAATGAAACTGCGTATTCAGCTTTGGAATTTAAAAACAGTAAATACATTCATCTTACAGGTTCGGGAGATGCTAGTTATAACTATGGCATCAAAATTACTGGGACTGGATCATGGGCAATGGGAGTAGTGCTCAGTGCATTTACAACGGATGTTGAAGTTGACCATATTGAGGTGGCTACAGCTGGGTTTGCAGGCTTCATGGCCAAAACCGACCCTGATTGCAACAACTCAGATACCTGGCGGGTTAATGGTTTTGTAATGAAAAACCTGAACATTCACCACAATTATATTCACAATACACATGGCGAGGGCATCTATATTGGTTTTACGCTGGGCTATAAACTGGACTCTGGTAGAAATTGCAATGGTACCGATGTCTATGGTCATTGGCTGGAAAATGTGGATATCCATCATAATGTGGTTGAAGATACGGGATGGGATGCCATTCAATTGAATCTGGCCCATATCAATGGAAAGGTTAGAGACAATACCATTTACGATTATGGAAATCGAGGGAATTGGGGACAAGCTTTTGCAATAAGTCTGGGTGGAGGCACTTATGAGGTGTACAACAACTTCGTGGAAAACGGCCCCTTGGAAAAGGGCTGGGGGATGCAAATCATCAATGGGGAAAGTGGAACCAAAGTATACAACAACGTATTTGTTAAGCCTAAAATGCATGGCGTTTTTCTACACAACCGACATGAATTTGACAATGTTACCGTGGGTTATTATGTAGCAAATAATACCATTGTGGAGCCAGAACGAGCTGGAGTGCATTACAATACCACAGTGTTGCATCCCGCAGATCCCGCAGATTTGCACCGTAATCAGAGCGAAGTACCCTCTTATTTTGTGAACAATCTTGTGGTGGATCCTGGTTATGATTTTGAGGGAGGCAATACCTGGAAGCAGAACCAAGAAAGCTATTTTGACTTTAATGAGCGGGATACTAGGGATAGTCTCCTCACCAATATCTATTCCAACATCATGACCCGGCAGATAGATACCCTAGGGTTGACAGATGCATCAGCCAACGATTTTAGTCCAGCATCTTCCAGTTCTGATGTAGTGGATTCTGGATCTAATCTAAGTAATTGGGGAATCACTTTCGATATGGACAACGCAAGCAGGCCCATTGGAAGCAATTTTGATGTTGGCGCCTACGAATACCAATCAACAAGTACCAGCTTGAGAGCTAGCATACCCATGGATCCTGAGCTGTATGATGTAAGCAATGAAGTGCAGATTCAGACCGTATTTTATCCAAACCCTTCTAAAACCTCATTTCGATTGCAAAACACAGATTACGAAAAAGTTGTCTTGCAATTGATTCATTTGGATGGTAGGATACTGCATACGGGTACCTATAAAATTGGAACTCCATTTAGTGTGGAAAAATACAAATCGGGGCTCTACTTTTTGAAAGTGATAGCTCCCGACAAAACAGAGACGCACCGTTTGGTGATTCGATAAAAAAAGCCCCCTGTTCAAAGAACAGAGAGCTATAGGGTCTGGTTGGTTATTGTTAAATTTAGACCCTTGGTAGATCTCCATCTCCCTTTAGTGGGAGATTGGAGTCTCCCATTAGAAAGCTGTCCACGTGATGTGCTGCCTGTCTGCCTTCAGAAATGGCCCAAACAATAAGGGATTGTCCTCTTCTTTGGTCCCCTGCAACAAATACACCTAGTACATTGGTTTTATAATCTTTGGCCGAAGCATTGATGTTGGTCCTTGGGTCAAGTTCCAGTCCTAGCTCATCGGCTATGGTGGTCTCAGAACCGGTGAATCCTAGGGCTAGTAAGGCCAAATCGCATTCCCACTCCTTTTCTGTACCCTCAACTTCCTTTAAAACGGGTCGTTGTCCGGGTACTTTTTCCCAAACCACTTCAGCTGTGACCAAACCCTTAAGGTTGCCATTTTTATCTCCAACAAATTTCTTGGTTGAAATACTGAAAACACGATCCGCCCCCTCTTTGTGGGAAGTACTGGTACGAAGCCGCATGGGCCAAAACGGCCAAGGTTGACCCTCGGGACGTTCTGGGGTTGATTTGGGCATAATCTCAAAATTGGTTACGGAAACGGCCCCATGTCTTATGGAAGTTCCGATACAGTCAGAACCGGTATCTCCCCCTCCAATGACGATGACCTTTTTCCCTTTAGCCGTCAATTCCTCTCCTTTATATGGAATGCCATCCACTTTTCTGTTGTTTTGTGGAAGAAAATCCATAGCCTGGACAACACCTTTCAAATCTGCTCCTGGTATAGGAAGCCTTCTTCTTACGGTTGCTCCTCCGCAGAGTACAATGGCATCGTAATCTTTGCGAAGTTGTGAAGCCGAGACATCTACACCGACATGGATTCCGGTTTTGAATACGATTCCTTCCGCTTCCATCACTTCCAATCTTCGGTCAATAATATGTTTCTCCATCTTGAAATCAGGAATTCCATAACGAAGCAATCCACCCACTTTTTCATCCCTTTCAAATACCGTAACGGTATGCCCAGCTCTATTTAGTTGTTGGGCGGCGGCCAAACCAGCAGGTCCCGATCCTACAACCGCAACTTTTTTATCTGTTCTGGTTGTGGGCGGCTCTGGGATGATCCAACCATTTTTAAAGGCCGTCTCCACAATATTCTTTTCAATATTTTCGATAGAAACAGGGTCTTCGTTGATGCCCAAAACACAGGCTTCCTCACAGGGGGCAGGGCATAACCTACCCGTGAATTCCGGAAAATTGTTCGTTGAATGAAGAATCTTTGTGGCCTTTTCCCATTTTCCTTGGTAAACGGCATCGTTAAAATCGGGAATAAGATTTCCAAGTGGACATCCGCTGTGGCAAAATGGGATACCGCAGTCCATACAACGCGCGCCTTGGTCTTTAAGTTCCTTTTCCTTTAACGGAATGGTAAATTCCTTATAGTTTTTGATTCGCTCTTTGACAGGGGCATAGCCTTCATCTTTCCTATCAAATTCCATAAATCCAGTCGTCTTTCCCATGGCTCAAATTATAAGGTTTGTAATTTTTCTTTTTCCAATCTGATCAATGCTTGTCGATATTCTTCAGGGAAAACTTTGATGAATTTTGGGAGATACTTTTCCCAACCCTCCAAGATTTCTTGCGCCAATGGGCTTAAGGTGGCATTGTAATGATTTTCAATGAGTCCTCTCAATTGTTTGATGTCATTGTCTTCCTCGACAGCCAACAGGTTGAGAGTCTCCCCGTTGCATCTCTTTTCGAACATACCATCCGTGTCCAGTACATAGGCGATTCCTCCACTCATTCCCGCACCAAAGTTTCTTCCAACAGATCCTAAAATAACGGCAACTCCACCGGTCATATATTCACATCCATGATCCCCAATGCCTTCCACAACCGCTTTTGCTCCCGAATTTCGAACACAGAAACGCTCCCCGGCCTTTCCATTAATATAGGCTTCTCCTGAGGTGGCTCCGTATAAGGTTACATTTCCGGTTATGATATTTTCCTGAGGCTTTAAGGTTGACTTGTCCGGTACTTTAATGATCAATTTAGCGCCGGATAGTCCCTTTCCTAGATAGTCATTGGTGTTGCCATTGACCACCATGGTGAGCCCTTTAGTGGCAAAAGCTCCAAAACTTTGTCCCGCAGAGCCGGTAAAGTTGATTTTGAGCGTATTCTCCGGAAGTCCCTCAGCTCCATAAATTTTGGAAATCTCGTTGCTGATAATGGCTCCAACCGCCCTGTTGGTGTTATAAATTGGGAAATCCAAAACGGTTTTCTCCTTTCTGAACAAAGCAGGATGCGCTTGGGCAATGATGTCAAATTCAATGGAATCTTCAATACCATGCACTTGTTTTTGGGTGTTGTAGAATTTTGTTCCTTTCGGTACATCAACCTGATAAAGAATCGGCGTAAGGTCTATCCCCGCAGCCTTGTAGTGCTCAATGGCCTTCTTTCTATCCAGTTTTTGAACCTGACCTACCATTTCATTCACGGTCCTAAACCCTAGCTTGGCCATAATTTCGCGCAGTTCCTGGGCTACGAAATACATATAGTTAACTACGTGCTCAGGTTTCCCTTTGAATTTTTTACGTAACTCCGGGTTTTGCGTGGCAATTCCCACTGGACATGTATTCAGGTGGCATACGCGCATCATAATACATCCTGAGGCTACCAACGGAGCAGTGGCGAAACCAAATTCTTCAGCTCCCAAAAGACAAGCTACTGCAACGTCCCTTCCTGTTTTTAATTGGCCATCGCATTCCAATACAATCCGATTTCGAAGGTCGTTCAATACCAAGGTTTGCTGCGCTTCCGCAATACCCAACTCCCAAGGAAGTCCGGCATGTTTTAGGGAAGTCAAGGGTGAAGCACCTGTTCCGCCATCAAAACCTGAGATAAGAATCACATCCGCTTTCGCTTTGGAAACCCCGGCTGCAACGGTTCCAACCCCAACTTCGGAAACCAATTTCACGTTGATTCGGGCATCTTTATTGGCAGATTTAAGGTCATAAATTAATTGGGATAGATCTTCAATGGAATAAATATCATGATGGGGAGGAGGAGAAATAAGTCCTACATAAGGCGTAGAATTCCTGGTTTTGGCGATAGCGGGATTCACCTTTGGTCCTGGCAATTGCCCACCTTCACCTGGCTTGGCCCCCTGTGCCATTTTAATTTGAATTTCCTGTGCGTTGGTCAAGTAGTTGGAGGTGACTCCAAATCTGCCTGAGGCCACCTGTTTGATGGCACTGTTCTTCCAATCCCCTGTTTGATTTTTATAGAAACGAGCCGAATCCTCACCGCCTTCTCCCGAATTGCTTTTTCCTCCGATACGGTTCATGGCAATCGCTAGATTTTCATGGGCTTCCTTGCTAATACTTCCATAAGACATGGCCCCTGTTTTGAAACGTTTTACGATTTCAGTCCAAGGTTCCACCTCCTCAATTGGAATGGGGTCGTAGTTCGAAAACTCGAACAATCCCCGGATGGTCATTAAGTTTTTGGACTGCTCATTCACCAACTCGGAATACTCTTTATAAGTCTCCGGCTCGTTATTGCGTACCGATTTTTGAAGTTTGGCGATGGTCAATGGATTGAACATGTGCTTTTCACCATCCCGTCTCCAACGGTACTCTCCACCAATCTCAATGTCCAGATTGGCCGCTAATTCCTGATTTTTGAATGCCTTTTTATGGCGTTTGGCAATCTCCTTTTCAATCTCATATAATCCTATCCCCTGGATTCTTGTGGGGGTATTTGGAAAATATTTACCTACCACTTTGGTATTGATTCCAATGCACTCGAACAACTGCGAGCCGCGATAGGAATTCAATGTGGAGATTCCAATTTTGTTCATCACTTTTAGGATGCCTTTTCCAATGGCTTTGTTATAGTTATGGATGGCTTCCTCAAAGGTGTATTCCGTAATGTCGTTTTCTTCAATTTGCTCCCCTATGATCTCATTAACCAAATAGGGGTTGATGGCACTTGCACCAAAACCGAAAAGCAGGGCAAAATGATGAACCTCCCTGGGTTCAGCAGATTCCACTATGATGCTCAGTTTAGAACGCTTGCCCATTCGGCTTAAACCGCTGTTTACATAAGAACAGGCTAGAAGTGCTGGAATGGCCGCCATTTCCGAGCTAACCATCCTGTCTGATAAAATAATGATGTTGGCTCCTTCATCTATGGCATCTGAGGCTTGCTGCAGAACAGAATCCAAAGCCTCTTCAATTCCATTGTGTCCCTTGGCAATTTCATATAGGATGGAAATGGAAACTACCTTATAATCTGGACTGGCGTCATAATTTTTTATTTTATCCAAATCCTCTTTAGAGATTACGGGATTTTGGATTTTGAGTTTACGGCAGTGCAGCTCATTGATCTCAAATAGATTTTGATCACTACCTAGGGTAAGACTGATATCGGTAATCAATTCTTCCCGAATACCATCCAAAGGTGGATTGGTCACCTGCGCAAATAACTGCTTGAAGTAATTGTAAATCAACTGTGGGCGTTCGGATAATACCGCGATAGGGGTGTCGGAGCCCATGGAGCCAATCGGTTCCTTCCCATTTTTGGCCATGGGAAGAATAATGGTGTTGATGTCCTCCAAGGTATAGCCAAAAGCTGCCCTGCGGGTTTCCAATGGAAACTCACCGTAAAAAACAGGACAGTCATTATATGGAATATCCTTTAGGTGAACCAGGTTATTTTTAAGCCATTTTTTATACGGGTGTCGCTTGGCAATGGCTTCTTTTATTTCTTCATCATTAACGATACGTCCTTCCTCCATGTTCACCAAGAACATTTTACCAGGTTCCAGCCTTCCATGGAATTCAATATCCTCAGGCTGTAAATCCACCACCCCGGTCTCAGAGGACATGATTACATATCCTTTTTTGGTCACCGAATATCTTGATGGGCGCAGTCCATTTCGGTCTAAAACCGCCCCAATATAATTTCCATCAGTGAAGGGAATGGAAGCAGGTCCGTCCCAAGGTTCCATCAAACAAGAGTTGTATTCGTAGAAGGCTCTTTTGGACTCGGACATTTCGGTATTCTTCTCCCAAGCTTCGGGTACCAACATCATCATAACTTCGGGCAAAGAGCGACCTGTCATCAATAGTAGTTCAACAACCATGTCCATACTTGCGGAATCCGATTTTCCCGGAAGTACGACTGGAAGAATCTTTTTAATGTCTTCCCCAAACCAATCACTTTCCAATAACTCTTGACGTGATCGCATTCTAGAAACATTACCTCTAAGCGTATTGATTTCCCCATTGTGGCACATGTATCGGAAAGGCTGGGCCAAATCCCAAGTTGGAAACGTATTGGTGGAAAACCTTTGGTGTACCAGAGCCAATCGGGTAACAACCCTAGAATCCAACAAATCCTGATAGTATCTACTGATATCCTGCGGAACCAACAATCCCTTGAAAATGATAATTTTTGTGGAAAGGCTTGGCAGATAGAAGAACTGACTTTGGGATAATTTGCTTTTGATTATGGTATGCTCAGTTACCTTGCGTGCTATAAAAAGTTTCAAATTGAACTGGAAATCATCCAAATCATCAACTTTACCTATAAACACCTGTTTTACGAAAGGTTCAGTCTCCGCTGCAATTCTTCCGGGCACGGATCGGTTCACAGGAACATCCCTCCATCCCAACAGTTGCAATCCCTGTTTTTTGATGTTTTCCTCTAACGTCGCTATGCAAAAATCACGCTGATTTTCCTTTTGCGGTAGAAAGACATTGCTCACGGCATACGCTCCTGCTTTGGGCAACTCAAAGGGGCATACCTCGGTAAAAAAGTCGTGGGGGATATCAATAAGGATACCTGCACCATCCCCAGTTTTTCCATCCGCACTTACAGCACCTCTGTGTTCCAATTTATCCAGAATCTCGAGTGCCTTGTGAATTATGTCGTTTGATTTCTTTCCTTTTAGACTACAAATAAAACCTGCGCCACAATTGTCATGCTCAAATTCCGGCAGGTATAACCCTTGTTTTTCCAACTTCCTCATCATTATGGTATTTGTTCAAAAATATCATTTTTGATAAAGAAAAGGCATGGTTTTCAAGCAAATGCAACTAATTCATCAACGTTTGTGTAAATGCTTTAAAAATTATGCAAATTAAAAATTTGGGGAATCGATAATTATGATAATCTCAATTTTAAAGAAGGGTTAAGCACAATTTCTCTGAAATCAAGGGGGTGTTAGGCATAAAGTCTCAATTTTATCAACTACGAGATATGAATGATAAGGGGTGAAACATGACAATTGTCAGGTTTTGATATGTGACCCCCTAAAAACCAAGGGGTGACTTAAACGGAAGAATTGAAAATTTAATCTTTTAGGATACTTCGGGAGATTACCATTTTCTGAATCTCGGAAGTACCTTCATAGATTTGGGTGATTTTGGCATCGCGCATAAGTCGCTCTACGTGGTATTCCTTTACAAATCCATTTCCGCCGTGTATTTGAACAGCCTCTACTGCAGTTTCCATGGCAATCTCAGAGGCATATAACTTGGCCATTGCACCGGATAAGGAGTAGTCTTTCCCCAAATCTTTATCGCATGCAGCTTGGTATACCAAATAACGGGCTGCCTGTATTTTGGTGTGCATATCTGCAAGTTTAAAGGCTATGGCTTGGTGATTGGCAATCTCAGTGCCAAAGGCTTTTCGTTCTTTGGCGTATTTTTTGGAAAGCTCATAGGCTCCAGCTGCTATACCCAAGGCTTGTGCCGCTATCCCAATCCGACCACCTGAAAGGGTCTTCATGGCGAATTTGAACCCAAAGCCATCCTCACCGATTCGATTCTCTTTTGGAACTTTCACATCGTTGAAGATCAAAGAATGGGTGTCACTTCCTCGAATACCCAGTTTGTTTTCTTTTGGACCAATTTCAAAACCGTCCATTCCCTTTTCCACAATTAAGGCATTGATGCCACGGTGACCCTTATCGGCATCTGTTTGGGCGATTACCAGATAGAATTCGGCCGAACTTCCATTGGTAATCCAATTTTTGGTACCGTTTAATATGTAATGGTCTCCTTTATCTATTGCGGTTGTTTTTTGTGAGGTTGCATCTGAACCTGCTTCTGGTTCCGAAAGACAAAATGCGCCAATGACCTCTCCAGAAGCCAAGCGGGTAAGGTATTTTTCTTTTTGGGTTTCGCTGCCAAAAGTTTCAAGCCCCCAGCAAACCAATGAATTGTTTACCGAAACCATGACGGAAGCTGAAGCATCAACTTTGGACAATTCTTCCATGGCCAAAACATAGGATAGGGTGTCAAGACCGCTGCCTCCATATTTTTCAGCCACCATCATTCCCATAAATCCCAGGCCAGCCATTTTTTCAACCAGCTCCCATGGGAATTTTTGCGCATCATCCCGTTCAATGATTCCGGGCAATAGCTCATTTTGGGCAAAATCCTTGGCCGCTTGCTGTATCATCAGTTGTTCTTCCGAAAGTGAAAATTCCATAAAATTGAGAAATAGTTAAAAAAGGGATACAAATATAGCTTTTAGGTGGTTATTTTTCAGCAAAAAACCCATTAAAATGAGAATAACCTAATTCAATGAATGGAATTTTTAATCTAATAAAGGCAGATTTAATTTTCTGGAACGAAGATTATGTGGGAAAATCCATTTTGAATATCTTTAGCAACAAGCTCGGCTGAAAAGCAGGGCCAGTTTCAACTTCATTAAACCAACTAACTATGGAAACCATCCTCATTGCCATATTTGTCTTAGGCTATTTAGCTATTACCCTGGAACACAACCTTAAAATAGACAAGCTGATTCCAGCTTTGGCCATGATGGCCATTCTTTGGGCCATGATGGCATTTGGAATTGATGGGTTTACAACATGGTTTGATTCCGGGAAGCATGCCCTAATGGATGGTTTTGGAGACTTGGGGCATGAGGATAAAATGCACATGCTGGAGGAGACCCTGTTGCACCACTTGGGTAAAACCTCGGAGATTTTGGTGTTTCTATTAGGCGCCATGACCATTGTGGAGATCATTGATTATTTTGATGGTTTCGCTACCATTAAATCTTATGTAAAAACAAGGAGCAAGCGTAAAATCCTATGGATATTTGCCTTTTTGGCCTTCATTCTTTCCGCGATCATAGACAACCTTACCGCCACTATCGTTTTGGTCTCCATACTTCAAAAGGTTATTAGGGACAGAAATGTTAGAATTTGGTATGCCGGTTTGATCATAATCGCGGCGAATGCTGGAGGGGCATGGTCTCCCATCGGTGATGTTACCACTACCATGCTTTGGATTGGAAACAAGGTTACCACGGCTAAGTTGATCGGTTACTTATTGGTGCCTTCCTTGATTTGTATGTTGGTACCTACCTTTATCGCCTCCTTTATGTCCGCCTTTAAAGGTGAAATAGATTTGGAAGAAGCAACTCCGGCCAAATCCAAATTTGGGGCCACTATGTTGTACCTTGGTCTGGGTGCGATTGTTTTTGTGCCAATTTTCAAAACGGTGACGCATTTACCACCCTATGTGGGAATGATGTTGTCACTTGCCGTTGTGGCCACTTTTGCTGAAATCTACAGTAGCTCCAAAATCACGATCTCTTCTGTGGATCCTGAAAGTGATGCTGGGGCACACCACAGTCCGGTGCACAGCGCCTTGACCAAGATAGAATTGCCAAGTATCCTATTCTTCCTTGGAATTTTGATGGCGGTTGCGGCCCTGGAATCTCTTGGATTGTTGTTCAACTTTGCAGAAAACCTAAAACAAAGTGTTGGCTTACTAGGCACCGAACTTGAAGGAACCCAGGTATCCGATTTGGTAGTGATTATTTTGGGAATCGGTTCTGCAATTATTGACAATGTTCCCTTGGTGGCAGCCAGTTTGGGAATGTTCTCTGAGCCTATAGATAATCCATTGTGGCACTTTATTGCCTATTCAGCTGGTACTGGAGGTAGTATGTTGATCATTGGTTCTGCTGCTGGTGTGGTGGCCATGGGAATGGAAAAAATCGACTTCTTTTGGTATCTCAGAAAAATAGCATGGTTGGCCTTCATAGGATTTATTGCGGGCGCCATTTGCTTCATTGGAATGCGATATTTTTTCTAAAAAATACTTTAGCTCAAAAATCTCCGTTATTATTGCAACTAAAATTGGGGATTTTATATGATTATTTTTCAAGATTTGGAAGAGGGATCCGAGATTGCGGCAGCTATTTCGGAGGAAAAAACCCTTTCTGTTATTGACCTTATCGTTAATGGGGGAACAGGAAGTGTTGTTATCATAATGGTACTTTTTGTACTTCTTTTTGTAGCACTCTACATTTACTTTGAGCGCATTTTTGCAATTAAAGCAGCATCAAAGATTGACAAAAACTTTATGAACCAAATTCGTGACCACGTCATGAATGGAAAGTTGGACGCTGCCAAAATTTTGTGTGCCCAGACCGATTCACCGGTGGCCAGATTAACTGAGAAAGGTGTTTCGCGAATTGGAAAGCCTTTGGATGATATTAATACGGCTATTGAAAATGCGGGTACCTTGGAGGTTTACAAACTGGAAAAGAATGTAAGTGTCTTGGCCACAGTAGCAGGAGCGGCACCCATGATAGGTTTCTTGGGGACTGTGATTGGTATGATTTTGGCATTCCATGAAATGGCAAGTAGTGGCGGACAAGCAGAAATGGGATCTTTGGCATCTGGAATTTATACAGCTATGACCACAACTGTTGCCGGTTTGGTGGTTGGTATCATTGCCTATATTGGATATAACCACTTGGTGAACAGAACAGATAAAGTGGTTCATAAAATGGAAGCCAATGCCGTTGAGTTTTTGGATTTATTGAATGAACCCATCTAGCGTTCAGACATGAAATTAAAGGGAAGAAATAAGGTAAGTCCAGAGTTTAGCATGTCGTCAATGACAGATATTGTATTCTTGTTGTTGGTGTTTTTTATGTTGACCTCAAATGCTCCCAATGCACTGGATTTACTGTTACCAAAGGCCAAAGGGAAATCGACGAACACCCAAAACGTTTCAGTGACCATCAACAAGAATCTGGAATATTTTGTGAACAATGAGCAAATTAGCTCAGAATACATTGAAATTGAATTAAAAAAGGCACTAAAAGGGCAGGAGAAGCCTACAATCATTCTAAGGGCAGAACAGAGCGTAGCCATTAAAGAGGCAGTAAACGTGATGGATATAGCCAACAGAAACAGTTACAAGGTTATCTTGGCGGTGCGGCCAAAATAATGTCATTTTTAGATACGAGACACAAGAAAAAATCCTTCACACTTACCACTTTATTGTTAAGTGCTTTACTTCTATTGCTTTTTTATATTGGGCTCACCTATTTGGATCCACCCATTGAAAATGGGATTGCAGTAAATTTCGGCACTACAGATTTTGGTAGCGGGCCTATTCAGCCCAAGGAGAAAGTACGGTCGGAGCCTAAACAGGTGAAAACCGAACAAATTCCCGAACCCGTTCCAGAGCAAGCGGAACCTGAGCCTGTTGCACCCCCTGAGCCTGTGGAAAAGGTAGTGACCCAAGACAACGAGGAAACCATCCGAATAAATCAGCAAAAAGAAGCCAAAAGAAAGGCCGAAGAAGCTGAAAGAAAAGCAAAGGCCGAAGCAGAGCGGATCGCTCGTGAAAAGCAGCAGGCCGAAGAACGCAAGAGAAAGGAACAGGAGGCTAAAAAGAAAAGTTTGGATGCCCTAATCGGTGGAATTGGCAAGTCTGATGGTAAAACCACTGGAAGTGAGGGCGACGACAATAGGCAGGGCGACAAAGGCCAGCCAGATGGAGATCCCTACGCCACAAGTTATTATGGAGCGCCAGGTAGTGGAAGTGGAACAGGCGGTTATGGACTCAATGGACGTTCTTTGGTAAGCAAGGGTAAAGTGCAGCAAGAATGCAATGAAGAAGGCCGTGTAGTGGTTCGAATTGTTGTGGATAGAAATGGAAGGGTCGTAAAAGCAACTCCTGGAGTTAAGGGAACTACCAATAACGCACCTTGTTTGTTGGATCCCGCACGAAAAACCGCTCTCTTGCACAAATGGAACCTGGATTCCAATGCACCATCGCAACAAATAGGCTTTGTTGTGGTCAACTTTAAGCTGGGGCAATAACACCATGACTTACGAGGAAACCCTGGACTGGATGTTCCAACAGCTTCCCATGTACCAACAAAAGGGGCAAGTGGCGCTTAAGAACAAGTTGGATAATATTCTGGCTTTTTCGGAGGTCTTGGGAAATCCCCATCAGAAATTTAAGAGTATCCATGTAGCCGGAACTAATGGCAAGGGATCCAGCAGCCATATGTTGGCTTCTGTTTTGCAGGAAGCGGGCTATAAGGTGGGATTATATACTTCTCCCCATTTAAAGGACTTTCGGGAGCGTATCCGAATCAATGGGAAAAAAATCGGGAAGAAATCCGTAAAAAAATTCATCAAAAAGCACAAGTCATTTTTTGAACACCACGAGCTCTCTTTTTTTGAGATGACCGTTGGGATGGCCTTTCATTATTTTGCCAAAAAGCAGGTGGACATTGCAGTTATTGAGGTTGGTCTTGGGGGGCAATGGGATTCTACAAACATTATTGTGCCTGAAGTTTCCCTGATTACCAACATTGGTTTGGATCACACCCATATTTTGGGGGATACGCTGGAGAAAATTGCCTTGGAAAAGGCGGGGATAATCAAGAAGGAAATTCCTGTGGTCATTAGTGAACGGCAACCGGAAACCGAAGGGATATTCAACATAATTGCAGCCAAGAAAGATTCGAGCATAAGTTTTGCAGAGGACACCACCATCGAAAATTATAAAACGGACCTATTAGGAGACTACCAGATTAAAAATATCAAAGGCGTGGTGAGTGCCTTAAAAGTGCTCAAGGGATTTAAGATTAGAAAACGCCATATCAGGGAAGGATTGAAAAAAGTGACTGATAATACGGGTTTGTTGGGAAGATGGCAGGTGTTGGGCGAACATCCCTATCTGGTATGCGATGCTGCCCATAACAAGGAAGGCCTGCAATTGGTATTGAACCAAATTACATTGCACAAATTTGAAAAACTGCATATGGTACTTGGTTTTGTAAACGACAAAAATTTAGAAAATATACTTGGTCTTTTTCCCAAGAAGGCGACTTATTACTTCGTAACTCCTAACATTCCCAGAGGACTTGCTGCCAACAATTTAAGAGATACTGCCAAAGGGTTTGGATTGGAAGGAGAAGCTTTTGATTCTGTTAAGAAAGGGCTTGACCAAGCCTTGGAACATGCAGGAAAGAAAGATTTTATCTACGTGGGAGGGAGTACTTTTGTTGTTGCCGAAGTTGTTTAATCCAAGGTTTGTTGTCGATTGTCACAGTCCCAGCATGGCAAAAAAGCTGGCCTTGTAGCTTTCTCCTATAGGAATCCGTATATCGTTGATCACGATTCTGTTCCGTTGCACGGTTTTTATACACGTTACATTGACCACAAAGGACTTATGAACCCTCAGGAACTGGTTGGAAGGTAATTTGTCCAACATTTCCTTGAAACTCATGAGTGTAAGTATGGCTTTATTGGAGCCAGCAATATGGACTTTCAGGTAGTCCTTTAGACCTTGGATATACTCAATCTCGTTGAGGTCAATTTTGATGCTTTCATATTCCGCTTTCACAAAAATGTATTTCTGTGCTTCGTTGGTGTCTCCGTATGATGGAAACACATTGCTGCTAACCGGTTTTTTCTTGTAGGTCAAAATTTCCTTGGCTCTTGAAACCGCTTTTATAAATCGATTGTAGGGAATGGGCTTCACCAAATAGTCCACCGCATTTAAATTGAATCCTTCAACCGCGTATTGCGAGTACGCCGTGGTAAAAATGAACATGGGCTTGTTATCCAACGATTTAATAAAATCAATTCCACTGATTTGGGGCATATCGATATCGCAGAATATGAGGTCTATTTTTTCTTCCTGAATGGTTGAAATGGCCTCTAAAGGATTGGTGAAGGAACTTTTTAGTTCAATAAAATCCACTTTTTGGCAATAATCGGCCAAAACATCTATTGCCAACGGTTCATCATCAATAATGATACAAGTCATACGCTTCATATTTACAGATAAAGGTTTAGGGTTACGCAATAGGTTTCACCATCATTTTTTACTTCCAGTTCATGGGATTCTGGATATAAAAGGTTCAATCGATTCTTTATATTCTGCAACCCCACTCCAGAACTTTTCTTTTGTTTTCGGAAAGTACCTATCCTATTTTCTACCTTAAAGTATATAGACCCATTTTCTATCAAAAGGTTTATTTCCACATAGGTTTTTCCTTCATAATCGGTTCCGTATTTGAATGCATTTTCTATGAAAGAGATAAAAAGCAAGGGTGGAATTACCTTGTTTCTGTCTTCACCGGAGATTTTCAATTTAACATTGACGCTGTCCGATAACCGCAACCTTTGAAGTTGGACATAGTTTTTAATGTATTCCAGCTCCTTTCGCAACGGGACAAGGTCCTTGTCCGCTTCATACAACATGTACCGCATTAATTCCGAGAGATTGATTATAGCCTCAGAGGTGTCTTTGGAACTTTTGGCCGACAAGGAGTAAATAGCATTTAAAGAGTTGAACAGAAAATGGGGATTCAGCTGTGTTTTCAAAAACTGGAGCTCGGAGCTTGTTTTTTCGCTTTCCACTTTCTTCCTTAACTCTTCATTCTTGCCCCATTCTATATACACCCGCAACAAGGCACTTACAAAAAAAGGGGTGCTCAAAACAAGCATGGTGAATATTTGATTGAAAAAGGGATTGTCCCTATATCTATAAAACCTGCCAGGGGGAAAGTCAGACAACTTTGGAGGAGCTGCGGTAATTTCCGGAATACTGGCAGGGCTACTTATAAACTTTGGAGCTCTTGGCGGATAGCAAAGATTTAGGACAAGACTAACCGCGGTAATCAGTAAAAAACAAATAAGGACATAGGTAAGCGTTGTTCGTTTGAGCAGGACTCGGGGAACCAGAAAAAAATAGTTGAAATAAAACAGTACGATAATCGCTATTAGACGAACAGGCATGCCCCGCGGAACCCTTCGGTACTCGAAAATATATGGGAACAGAAAAAGCACGGCAATGGAAGCCCATAAGAAAAAATGGATTAGGAATTGGTTGATATGTTTCCTTTGAATGTACACCAACAAAACACTACCGTTTTAGTGTAACTACGTTTAGTTTTCTGAGCTCTTCAACGCTCACTTCCGGGTTTATTCGGTTTTTAAGCTTGGATGCTACCAAAACTGATACCTTTCTTGCGTCTCCGTAGGATTGAAATGGAATCTCTCCATTGATCGCAGGAATGGACTCCTGTTTGACCAACAACTTTTCCCCAACCCAGATAAGATACCCATAACCTTCTTCAATCTTAACAACTTCGGGCCGCAAATAGGCATTGTCTTCAGGCTTGTCTCCGTTGAAAAAAGCATGGTATGCACAAAAAGCGATTATCGAAAGTAGTGGAATTCTCAAAAACTTGCCCATAACTGTTAAAATTGCTGTAAAAGGGCCAGGTCATCGCACCTGGCCCTGATCATTCATAACCTAAAAACCACTCATTATGAAAATTTAATCTTCCTCGTCGTATTCATCAAAAGGGAAAAACTCGTCCAAATCATCCAAGTAGAGGCTTCCCGTTCTACCTAACCCAACGAATGCCCTTGAACCGTTGGTAAATGCTATGGCATCTTGGCGTGTGGAGCCTTCAAAATTGGTTTTGGCCTCCCAGGTATCCGAAGTAGGGTGGTACTCCCAAACCGAGGTGGTGGGGCCATTGATTTCACCACAGGCCACATAACCATATCCGTTAATGGAAAAACCAACCGCATTACCGCGTTCAATGCTATAGTCATCCTCTTCGTCCAGGTCTGTTTTTTTTGTCCAGCTCTCATCGGAAGGGTCAAAAACCCAAAAATCCTCCAGATAAATACCATTGGATACCCCGGTTCCGAGATAAACCAGGTCATTAATGGTAAAGGTTGTCGCCGACCTTCTTTTGTTTCCTCCAAAACCTACCAATTCAGACCAGGTATCCGAGGAAGGGTCATATTTCCAGAAATCCTTTTTATCGTTCTCCCCATCATAACCTGTTCCAAAGTAACCATAGCCATTGGCGGAAAAGGCTACAGCACTTCTTCTTTTTGTTTCTGAAATGGAGGCAATGGGGGACCAAGAGTTGCTGTTGGGGTCATATGCATAAAAATCGTTCAGTTCGTCCACTCCATCATAACCAGACCCAATATAGCCTGTACCGTTGATTTGGAAACCCACAGCCGCATTCCTGGCCGCTCCCGGGAAATCTGCCTTTTGTGACCAATAATCCCCGTCCAAGTCGTAGGCCCAAAAGGAGTTTAAGTAATCATCTCCATCGTAACCTACTCCCATATAGCCCATATTGTCTATGGTAAATCCAGAAATTCCACTTCTTGGACTCCCGTCAAAAACAGACCGATTTATCCAATTGCCCAAATCTTCGTCTTCTTCGTCCGTGGAACAGCTCACAAAAAGGGCAGTGGAAATAGCTAGCAAGGATGCAAGTTTAGAGTATTGTATTGCTTTTCTCATGACAAACATTTTAATTTTTAACCAAAGGTAATTTTCCGCCCATCTGTCCAGTCAGGGAATATATAAAGCTGGCTTTTTAACATATGAAAAGGGAAATTCCATCTACGAACAGGGAAAATGGCTTCATAGGGAAATACAAGGCATTTGTCTTAAAAGAAGAAGTGTTGGTCTATCGGCATTTTAGGGCCGAATGGAGGCGGCTACTTTTACCGCAAACAAAAAATTATGAAAAGCGCATTGTGGTTATTGTTCCCGTTTCTCGCGGGACTCCTTTCCTGTAATGATGAGAATCTAAACGAGTCCGATTTTTTGGCTGGGGAAGCATTTACGGATAGTAATGTTAGGGTGGTGCTGATAGATACCCTTACCATTGATATGTCGACTATGAAAATGGATAGTATTGTGACCGGCCAGGCAACACGGATGTTGGTTGGCCAGTACAGTGATCCTGTTTTTGGAACTGTTAGGGCGGCAAGCCATATGGGATTGATTCCCTCCGAATACGGCATTGATGTGGAAGCTGAATACGATAGTATAACCCTCCATTTAAATTTTGACGGCTATTACTACAATGATACCACCCTCACCAACACGATTCATGTTAAACGACTGCTTAAAACTTTGCGCCCTGCTGAAGGGGACAATTTTTACAACACAAGCACAGTTGAATACTTTGATGGAGATTTGGGTGTATTTACCTATGATCCCAGACCGATTGAGGCGGATACCCTGGAAGTTAAACTGAACGATGCGCTTGGGCAAGACCTTTTTGGAAAGTTGCAGGACAATCTGATTACCAATGCCGATGAATTTGTTGACTATTTCAAGGGAATTGCCTTGATACCAGGCATGGAGGACGATGGTTCCGTCATCGGGTTTTCCAAAGAAATTGGGGCGAGTTTTATACGTATCCATTTTGGGATTGCCGAGGAAGATGAAAGGACTTTGGACCATATTGATCTTCAACTCAACCTAAATGAGATCCCAGTTCCATTTTTTAATCAAATTAGTGCTGAAGCGCCTATTGATCCACTGCAGACGCTTATAGATCAAGAAATTAATCTAAGCAGTCATGACGCTGCTGGGCAAAGTTTTATCCAATCGGGGTTGGGAATTACCACTAGAGTTGAATTTCCATCCCTAAAAAGCATCTATGAAATAAACGGTCAGGGAACTATCATGGATGCCATCTTAAAGATCAAACCGGTAGCTGGGTCTTATAACGATGAGCTTATACTCAGGGACGGGTTTTCGGTTTTTATTGTAGATCGCAATAATGATGTGATTGCACAATTGGCCATTGATGAGGTTTTCCCGGTTACGGGAGTTCTCAATCGGAATAATGAGGAGTTTAATGACATCTATTATGAGATATCCCTGGTCAATTACTTGGATGAGCTATTACAGGCAGAATATGAAACTGGTGAGGCACTGATCTTACTTCCGGAAGATTTTGGTTCCACCGTGGATCGGTTTGTACTGAACGGAGCTGGATCTGCAGACCATAACGCGCAACTGGAACTTACCTATGCCATATATGATGAAGATAACAACTAAGATTCCAATTACTGTGGCTTTTCTGATTTCCTTAGGTCAGATGAATGCACAATCCGAAGGATTGACAAGTAGTCCCTATTCACTCTATGGATTAGGGGCGATAAACCAGACGAGTGTAGGTGCAGCTAACAGTATGGGTTATTCTGGGATTGGGCTTCGGACGGATTCGGGGATCAATAACCTAAACCCGGCAACCTATGCCTTGATCCCCCAAAACTCGTTTTTTTATGATGTTGGCGTGGTGGGAGAGTTCAATTCCTTCGAAAATCAGTCCGATACTGAATCCAAAACTACCCTTAATTTTTCCAATCTGGCCTTTGCTTTCAGAATCGAGGAGCGTTTGGGTGCAGGTATTGCCCTGATTCCCTATAGCGATGTGGGTTATTCGCTGCTTGGAATCCAAACCAATATTGAAGGTTCCAGCGAAGTTTTTGAAAGCAATGTTACGGGTTTGGGAGGCTTAAACGACCTTCGGGTGAATATAGGGTATGGCCCAGCGGAAAAAATCAGATTGGGCTTCAGTGCATCCCTCCTGTTCGGAAACATAGAGGAAAACGAATTTCTCCAAGTGGGCAGTGGCAGTTTGGAAATCACAGAAACAACCAATTACAGTGGTTTTCGATTTGGTTTTGGCGCCCAATTTGATCTAACTGATAAAATTACACTTGGAAGTACAATACAACTGCCTGTTTCCCTATCCGGAAATCTTGTGCGATCTGCCAATAAAACAATCTTGGATTCTGAAGTAGTTGTAGCGGAAGATGATGGAGGCAGTGTAGATAGCTTTAAACTCCCGTTGGAATTTGGAGTGGGGCTTGGCGTTCAACTAACAGATTATATTACTATGAGTGCGGATTATAAAAGGAATTTTTGGAATGATACCGATCAGACCGAAAACATAGGCGCCTACCAAGATCAGGATATTTATGCCCTGGGATTGGAGTATGTAAAGAACCCCATGGGGCGAAAATACAGCGAACGAATCAGGTTACGAACCGGGATAAATTATGACAATGGATATTTGGCAATCAACGACCGAAAGATTGAGGGGTACAACTTCACCTTGGGTGTGGGGCTGCCAACGGGCAGGTTTGCCAATTCCCTCTTAAATCTGTCCTATAGCTATGGTTCCAAAGGGCAAATTGAGAATGTATTGGTGCAAGAAAACTACCATGTGTTGACGCTTAACTTTAGTTTGGAAGACCTTTGGTTCAAAAAACGAAAGATCAACTAAGACCAAGACGAAAAGAAATTAAGTGACCGTTGCTTCAAAGCGTATCTTTTTTGTTTTATTTCTTTTGGGAGAACAGAAAACTATTCTATATTTGCACTCCCATTTGGAAAATGGAATGGGCGCGTAGCTCAGTTGGTTCAGAGCACCTGGTTTACACCCAGGGGGTCAGGGGTTCGAATCCCTTCGCGCCCACCACAATAGAAAAAACCTCAACATTTGTGTTGAGGTTTTTTTGTTGCCGTTATTGACATACGAAATATTGTGTTTACATCTTGTATTCCAGATATTTGGATAAATATTATGTAGGTTCGACCCAGGATATTGAAGGTCGATTACAAAGGCATTTGGCAACCCACAAAGGTTTTACTTCGCATGCCAAGGACTAGGTATTGAAATATCAGGAATCATTTGGAACAAAGTCAGAAGCCGTAAAGCGAGAGTTCCAAATAAAAAAATGGAAAAGCAGGATAATGATTGAAAGGTTGATCAGCCAGGGTTAAGGTTGTTCAGAGCATCCCGATTTTACATCGGGAGGGTCAGAGGGTTTCCCGAAGCTGGTTCGGGATAAACCGAATCCCTTCGCGCCCACCACAATAGAAAAAACCTCAACATTTATGTTGAGGTTTTTTTGTTGGTCGTTATCGACATATGAAGTATTGGGTTTAAATCACCTCTAAGGTTTCAATTTCTGGATAATAGCGAGGGTTTCGGCAACTTTTTGGGTCAATCCGTCATAATCAAATTCTCCTGCATCATTTTTCGCAAACAGTTTTGAGCCCATACCAACGCAGTGCACCCCAGCATCAAACCAAGCCTTAAGGTTTTCATGTGTTGGTGCTACCCCTCCGGTGGGCATAATGCTGGACCATGGGGAAGGGCCTTTCACGGCTTTTACAAAAGCAGGTCCTCCTACCTGGGAGCCGGGAAAAATTTTGACTACCTCGGCACCCAATTCCTCGGCAGCAGAGATTTCACTTAGGGAACCACAACCGGGCGACCAAGCAATTTTACGCCTATTGCAGACTTTGGCCATATCTGGGTTCAAGATGGGCGAAACCACAAAATTTGCCCCGGATTGAATATACAGGGAGGTCGTACCGGCATCAACCACTGAACCGATTCCCAGAATCATTTCGGGAGTTTCCTTGGCCGCAAATTTGGCCAGGGCCGTGAATACTTCATGGGCAAAGTCCCCACGATTGGTAAATTCAAAAACCCTAGCACCACCTTGGTAACAGGCTTTTAGCACTTTCTTACAAATCTCTATGTCACTATGATAAAAAACCGGAACCATCCCGGTTTCCTTCATCTGAATTGCTACGTCTATTCTAGTAAATCTAGCCATTTGATTTTGTTTTTATCGGGCTACTCTTCCAGAGGCATCGCCGCCCATTAGTTTTTCCACTTCAGCAACGGAAACCAAATTGGCATCCCCCTTAATGGTGTGCTTTAAGCAGGATGCTGCTACTGCAAAATCAAGGGCATTTTGGTCATCCTTCGGATAGGTAAGCAATCCATAGATCAATCCGCCCATAAAGGAATCGCCACCACCAACACGATCTACAATATCGGTAATTTGGTATTGGGTGGTTTCGTACATTTTTTTACCGTCATAGAGCACCCCAGCCCATGTATTGTGGGAGGCAGAAATAGATCCCCTTAAAGTGGTTATAACTTTTTGTGCCTTTGGGAATTTGGCCATCATTTGTTGGCAAACGGATAAGAAGGCCTCGGCTTTAACATGATGTCCTTCTGTCTGCACACTTATCCCCTCAGGTTTGATTCCAAAATGCATTTCTGCATCTTCTTCATTGCCTAAAATAATATCGCAATAGGAAGTAAGTTCGGTCATGATGGTTTCACGATCACCCCCGTACTTCCAAAGTTTGGCTCTATAATTTAAGTCTGTGGATATGGTAACCCCCATTTCGCTGGCAATCTTTACAGCTTCCAAGCAAGCATCTGCAGCACCTTGGGAAATAGCAGGCGTAATCCCAGTCCAGTGGAACCATTGGGCATCTTTAAAGACGGCTTTCCAATCCACCATTCCCGGTTTAATTTCAGACATGGCGGAGTGTGCTCTGTCATAAACAACTTTACTGCCTCGGCTAACCGCGCCGGTTTCCAGAAAGTAAATACCTAAGCGATCACCACCAAAAATGATGTTTTGGGTATTAACCCCTCTTTTTCGCATTTCCATTAAAGCGCAATCCCCAATGTCATTCTTAGGTAGACGGGTTACAAAATCCACTGGAATCCCATAATTGGCCAGGGAGACTGCAACGTTGGACTCTCCACCACCATAAATTACATCAAAGGAATTGGCTTGTGAAAACCTTAAAAATCCTGGAGGGGCCAATCTGAGCATGATTTCCCCAAATGTCACTACTTTTTTCATATTGATATTAGTTGTTTCGTTAACGTACACGGAAACGATTTAAAAAAACAAGGCTGAGCCTTTAATAATTATTCCGTGTACCTACACGGAGAAATTCAAAAGTAGTATATTGCAATCAATTTTAAAAGGATTTTTTTCTTTTTTTGGGGAATGAAGCGGATTACAATCAAGGAAATAGCGAAAAGAGCAGGTGTTTCCATAGGAACGGTGGATAGAGTGCTGCACAATCGGGGTGAAGTAGCAGCCAAAACCAAGGAGCTTGTGCTAAAAATTGCCAATGAAGGCAATTACACTACCAACGTTTATGCAAGAAGTCTCAAGCTTAACAAGATATATCGCATAGCTGTACTTCTCCCCAAGGACAATGAGTATTGGAGTACCCTTAACAAGGCCATAAGCAAAACGGCCGAACGCTATGCGTCCTTGGGAATCCATCCCGAATTTTTCACCTTTGACCGACATAGCGAAACCTCCTTGTTGCAACAAGCGCAACAAATGTTGGATTCGGAACCTGATGGTGTTATTTTGGCGCCCTTGGTCGAGGACGAGATTCGTCGTTTAACTTGCGCCTTGGATGAGCGCGATATTCCCTATGTTTATGTGGACTCCAATCTTGAAGTGTCCCATCCGTTGGCCTTTATAGGCCAAGATTCCTTCCGAGCAGGGTATTTGGCGGCCAAATTGCTCAATTTGGGATTTCCGAAAGGGCACAAAGCGTATATTGCCCGATTTTTTGATTTTGATAGCCTCAATAAAACTATAGAGGAACGGATTAAAGGATTTCGGGATTACTATAAGACCCACGGTTATGATACCCAACACATATTGGATGTTGACTTATCCCGTGGAACCCAGAATTTTTTGAATCTGATTCATGAAGCTGGGAATTCAGATCCTGTCCATATCTTCATACCCAACTCCCGTGCCCATCAGTTGGTCAAGGAACTAAATGGGATTGAAGGCCATCGAAGAACAGTAGGCTTTGATTTGATCAACGAAAATAAAGCCTGTCTTGCCCGCAACACCATCGACTTTATAATTGACCAAAACCCTAGTAAACAAGGAGAACTTGCACTTCAAGCTTTTTATGATAAGTTGATTGCAAATACCGAGGTCAGAACCAATCAATTGATGGCCTTGGAAATATTCACAAAAGAGAACCTTCAGGGCAACTGATGAAGGAACCTTTGGAATTTTTTATCCGAACAAGAATTCCATTTACCTATAGGGATTATAGGCATTTTACGAAAAACGGTAAATCTTCCCGAAGAGAATTTACGTAAAACCTTATCGGAAAAAACTTCCAAAAGATGATTTTGAGGGAACTTGATATGAAGATTAACCTCAATCCAGTCTAAATGAGAAGGTCAATTTTGGACATATTTTCACTGAGACGTGCACCATCCAAGCATATTGGAACCGCAATGGCGTCCAAGTATGTGAAATCTGGATTGACCTTGCAAGAAGCCATAGACATTAGGGAAAAGATAAGGGATGCGTTTGAGTATGACAAGATTTACAAAAGCAATACACTTTGCCTTAATGACCTTTCGACCTATATAAATAAGGATAGATACAAGGTATCCCAAGTGTTAAATGAGTATTTATCCAAGAATTTTTATTCCTTGATCAATCAATATCGAATTGCGGAAGCCAAAGACCTTTTGCTCAACCATCCTTTTCTTAGCGTAAAGGCAGTGATGTATGAGGTTGGCTTTAACAGCAAAACCAGTTTTTACTCCGCCTTTAAAAAGGAAACAGGAGTAAGCCCTAATGATTTTAGGTCTTTGACCGGCAGTTTTGCATCCTGATTATCTCCTTTACCGTAGCAAGTTTTTTTCGACAATCTTCCTTTGAGATATAACACCAGTGTTATGGGCATTGGTATGATTCAACTTCCGAAGGTTTCGGGTAGATGTTAAATTTTAAGAAACCTTTTAAAGACTTCCTTCTTCACAAGAGTTTGTTAAAAAGGGTTCGTCTGGTTGGGCTGGGCTGGTTTTGTTGTACGTCCCGTTTTAGAAGTACTCCTAATAATCCTCCATACAATTGTTTTGTCATTGCAATTGTAAAGGTAAGGCGGTGAGAGGCCTTACTACCTTCTAATAAAAACTTTCCATTAAGTTTTGTTTTCGTGTTAGGGAGTATTATTTGAATTAGCTATCAATACCACCTACTCCCGCCTGCCTTTCTCAGTTGCACTGACTCATTATTTTCTAACAAAACTGCTAACTCTATGAAAGTAAAACAGCTATTTGGGACACTTGTGTTCGTGCTTTTGTGCATTACCTCGGTCCAGTCCCAAGAAAAGACAATTACAGGTACGATCATTGATCAGACCGGAATTCCGCTGCCCGGTGTCAACATTGTTGTTGAAGGTACCACAACGGGAACCCAATCAGATTTTGATGGTAACTACTCCATTGAGGCCAGCGTGGGCCAAGTCTTGGTCTACACCTATTTGGGACAAAGAACAGCAAGACGTACCGTGGGTGCCCAGGATGTAATCAACCTTCAAATGGAGGAAGATGCCCAGGCACTTGAAGAAGTCGTTGTCACGGCTTTGGGTATCAAAAGGGAGAAACAAGCCTTGGGATACGCCGTAGCGGAGGTAAGCTCTGAACAGCTTGAGGAAAAAGCCGAAGGTGATTTGGGAAGGGTACTTATCGGGAAAGCTTCCGGGGTAAACATTACCCAGCAAAGTGGACTCTCAGGTTCCGGTACCAATATCATTATCCGTGGTTATAACTCTTTTAGCCAGAGCAACCAGCCCTTGTTTATTGTGGATGGGGTTCCCTTTAATGGGGATACCAATTCATCAGGAAGACAGGGAGACCGACAGGATTTTATTAATGGTAACAACGGATCCAGTAGGTTTTTGGACTTGGATCCCAACAGTATAGAAAGTGTAAACGTACTTAAAGGACTTGCAGCCTCTACGCTATACGGTTCTTTGGGTAGGAATGGGGTAATCTTGATTACTACCAAGGCCGGTTCAGCTGGGCAAGGAGGAGCCAAGAAAACCGAAATCACGGTGAATTCCTCCATATTCTTTAATGAAATTGCTTCTACCCCGGAATACCAGAACCAGTATGGAAACGGTTTTGACCAATCCTTTGGATGGTTCTTTAGTAACTGGGGGCCAAGTTTTGACCGAGAAGGTATCTCGGGCTGGGGCAATAGTTCTGCCTTTGATTCTGAAGGAACCTTGCCACACCCTTATTCCATATCGGCCGCAGGACAACAGGCCTTTCCGGAATTTGCCAACGCCAGATATGATTGGAGACCCTATGATAGTTTTGGGGCATTTTTTAAAACAGGAACGGTAACCAACTTGTCCGTCAATGCCAGAGGCGCGTCCGATGATGGAAAGGTATCCTATAATGCAAACTATGGGCATCTAAAAGATATTGGCTTCACTCCTGGAAATAGTCTTAACAGAAACAACTTCGGTGTTGGGGGACGAGCTATTTTGAGCAACAAGTTCACTATTTCGGGAACTATGAATTACTCCCGAACCAAATTTATTTCCCCACCCATTGCACTAAGTCAAGGTAACGGAGCTACAGGTTCTGGATCTTCGGTCTTTGGGGATTTGTTCTTTACTCCACGAAGTATAGATGTGGTGGGACTGCCTTTCCAGAGTCCCATAGACGGTAGAAGTATTTACTATAGGAACGGAAATGACATTCAGCATCCACTATGGACCGTAAACAATGCAGGTACCGAACAGGAGACCAATAGGGTTTTTGGTAATATGGCGGCCCAATTCCAGTTCAATGATAATCTAAACCTTATCTACAGGGTTGGTTTGGATGTTTATAGTGAGAACAACCTCAATTATCAAAATAAGGGAGGTATCAACGGTAACGTTCCCCAGCCCAGGTTAGCTAGCGGTATCTATGAAACCTGGAACAACACCAACACCATTTGGGATCATAACCTGGCATTGAACGGGGATTATGATATCACAGATAAGATAGGCACCACCTTTAATATTGGTGTCAACGGAAGAAGGGAATTGTTTAATCAAAATGGTATTGCCAGTGACGCACAACAGGTTTTTGGGGTGCTAAGGCATTTCAACTTCCTGAACCAAAATGAGATTCAGCAAACCTCTGATAGAAACTTGGTTGGTTTTTATGGACAGGTTGAGCTTGATTACGATAGTTTCTTATACTTAACGGTTGCTGGTAGAAATGACTGGGTTTCCAACCTTTCTACAGACAATAGGGCCTTGTTCTATCCAAGTGCGAGTCTTTCGTTTGTACCTACCACGGCCATAGACGGGCTTAAGAGTGAGAATGTACTGAACTATTTGAAGATTAGGGCCGGATACGGAACCTCGGCAGGATTCCCTGATGCGAACTCGGACAATTTCCCAGTGGCCAACAGGTTGATTTTGGATACCCAAGATCATCTGGATCCACAAGGTAATACCATTGTGTCCAATACAAGTCCACTTACCTTGGGTAATCCGGATTTGAAACCAGAGCGTGTGGATGAAATTGAATTAGGTATCGAATCGAGATGGTGGGATGGCAGAATTACATTGGATGCCTCAATCTATGAACGTACCACAACAGATTTGATCGTACAGCAACCTCTTGATCCTTCATCGGGTTATTTTAGGACCAATACCAACGTGGGTGAAATAAAAGGACAAGGAGTTGAAGTGGATTTAGGCCTTAATTTCTTCAGAAGTCAGGAAGAAGGTGGATTCAATTGGAATACCAATATCAACTTTACGGCCAATGAGTCTGAGGTGACGGATTTGGGTCAAGAAACAGACTTGATCGTATACTCTGGATTTGGAAACCTTGGAAATGCGGCCATCGAAGGCCAACCCTTGGGAGTTATCTATGGTACCCGTATTCTAAGGGACGATGCCGGAAACTACGTGGTGAACGCCATTGGGGATTATGTACAGGATTCGCAGGATGGAGTCATTGGAGATCCCAACCCGGATTTTGTGGCCAACATCAATAATACCTTCTCCTATAAAAACTTCAGCCTTGGGTTCCAGTTCAATTGGACACAAGGAGGTGACATCTGGTCCAGTACTATTTCAACCCTGTTGGGAAGAGGGCTTATTGTAGAAACCTTAGATCGTGAAAACACCTTTGTACTTCCTGGTGTTCAGCAGAGCGATGGTAGGGTAAATGATGTACAGATCAACAACTCCGATTATTATTTCAACAATATTCTAGGGAATATTTCAGAACTGCAGGTGTTTGATGCCACGGTACTACGTTTGCAAGAAGTTACATTGGGTTATGCCCTTCCAAAAAAATTCCTGGAAGACACTCCTTTTGGATCATTGTCCTTTACGGTATCTGGATTCAATCTTTGGTACGATGCAATCAATACTCCGGACGGGGCCAATTTTGACCCCAATACATCCGGTACAGGTGTAGGTAATGGATTTGGTTTCGAATTCCTGAACGGACCAAGTTCCAGAAGATACGGATTCAGTGTAAAAGCAACTTTCTAAAAAAAATTAAAGATGAAAATAAGAAGTAAACATAGCATATTGGGTCTCTTTGTTGGAGTTCTGGCTTTGACTTCCTGTGAGGTCACTGAGTTGGAAGGCACCAATGACCCTAACTTTTTAACACCAAGTGAGGCGTCCCCTGATTTCTTCATAACATCCATTCAAGAGGATTTTGCAAGACATTTGGATGGTGATGTTGCCGGTGACCCCAACGATAATTGGGTAACAGGTGGTTTCCAATTTGGTGATGGATTGTCACCGCTTGGAATGGAACTTACCCGTTTAGTGGCCATGCAAAGTAGGGACTATGAAAGTACCTATCAAGATAGTGATGTGGATGATGAATGGGACAATGCCTATCGTGGAATTCTTTTCGATATTCGGTTGATGACCCCATTGGCAGTGGAGGCCGGACAGACACGTCACCTGGGAATTGCCCAATTTATTGAAGCTTACATTATCTCTTCCTTAGTGGATTTCTTCGGAGATATTCCGTATACTGAAGCTGTTCAGGCGCCGGCCATTGTAAATGCCAAATTGGATAGTGGCCAATCGGTTTATGAAGCAGCACAGGCATTGTTGGATCAGGCCATTGTCAATTTTACCAACACGGCATCGGCCAACCCAGCTGTAGAGTTGTTTTACAATAACGACTATACAAAGTGGGTAAAAGCAGCCAATACCTTGAAGATGAAGTTATATCTTCAGACCCGTTTGGTAGATCCAGGTGCCATTGCGGCCTTTAATGCCATTGTGGCCTCTGGAGATTATATTACAGATACTGCGGACGACTTGGAATTTGCTTGGGCTGGAACAAGCGCTTCAAATCCGGATAACAGACACCCGAGATATGGGTTGAACTACGTGTCCAATGGGCCCGGAGACTATCAGGGTAACTGGTTGATGAATCAGATGATGGTGAACAATGACCCAAGAATGCGGTATTATTTCTACAGGCAAACCAATGAGGTACCTGGGCAAGAGGCCGATCCGGATGAGCAAACCTTAAGATGTTCCTTGCAGACCCCACCTTTGCATTATTCCACTGGCGGATTTACGTTCTGTAACCTACCCAATGGGTATTGGGGAAGAGACCATGGGGATGATGAAGGTACACCTCCAGATGGACCGGTACGTACTACATGGGGTGTTTACCCGGCCGGGGGACGGTTTGATGATGACAGTTTTAGTCCAGTGGCTCAACCTACAGACCCTTTGTCCAATGGAGGTAATGGTCTGGGTGCAACGCTCATATTGAATGCTTTTATGGTTGATTTCTGGCGAGCTGAGGTAGCCTTGGCCCAAGGAGATGCGGCTACCGCCCAAACTTTCTTGGAAGCAGGAATGACCAAGCAGATTGCCAAGGTAAGGGCTGCAGTTTCTGTAGATCCCAATGCCGATCTCTCTTTTGAACCTTCTGCAACAGATGTGACTGACTTTATCAACACCGTTGTAACTAATTTTGGTGCAGCTTCTGGAGATGATCAATGGGACATTCTGGCGGAAAACCACTTTGTGGCTCATTACGGAAATGGGATAGAGACCTATAATTTTTATAGAAGAACCGGTTTTCCAAGCACACTGCAACCCAATAGGGAACCTGATCCGGGAAGTTTCCCCAGATCTATGTTCTATCCTAATCAGGCGGTGACATCGAACTCCAATATTACCCAGAAAACCAACCTTTCGGTTCAGGTATTTTGGGATAATAATCCAGCGGGACCAGCATTCCCAAGATCAAATTAATAACAGCAATGTCTTATAAAACAAGAATCATGAGAAAACTAAAAATATATATATTGCTCGCTATGGGATTGGTCACCGTAATGTCCTGTTCCGAGGAAAAAATAGTGGATGAAGTGTTACAAACTGTAGAGCGTGGCCTTGTTCTCAGAACAGTTGCCAACTTGAGTACTACCTATAATCTGTTGGATCCGCAATCCACATTTGGCGTGACCCTGGAGGCTCAAGATTCGGAAGGAGGTCAACTTTTGTCCGAAGTAAGGGTGTTTGCCCAATTTGTGGATAATACCGTGGTGGATGACAATGACCTTTCGTCCAGTGAAGCCCAGGTGGCAACCATTCCCGCATCAGCCTTTGCCGAAGGGCCTTTCGGATTCCCAAGGGCAGATTTAATAGTGACCCTGAATGAAGCATTGACAGGAACCGGAACGGATTCTGGGATTGTGGATGGAGGTGATGCCATTAGTTTTAGATTGGAGGCACAACTCACGGATGGAAGGGTTTTTACCAATAGAGCTGCGGGAACAGTGGCCAACGGGTCATTTTTCTCCTCTCCATTTGCTTATTCCGCCGGGATTAATTGTATCCCCGTAACTCCGGTTATTGGAGATTACGAGTTAAACCTTACGGATTTGTATGGTGATGGATGGGATGGCGCTTTTATTACTGTGACTATTGATGGCACGGATACTCAGTATACCATTGCTGGGGGTAGCGCTGCCTCTTTTACCATTTCAGTTCCGGATGGGACTACCGAGCTGGTATTTACTTATACACCGGGAGCTTTTGAAGAAGAGCATGTCTTTGAACTTTTAGCCCCATCAGGGGAAACCGCTGCGACTGGCGGACCTGGCCCAACACCAGGGGAGATAGTTTTGAATATTTGTTCATAACAATTAAGTTAACAATGAAAAGGAGCTGCTTTTTGCAGCTCTTTTTTTTTGTGCTTAAAACTGGGTCTTATCCTATCTTTTTAGTTGCTTTGCACTATGATTGCCACAATTTGTAGAAAAGCTCATTTTAATGCGGCCCATAGGTTGCATAATCCCAACTGGAGTGATGAGAAGAATGTTACCGTTTTCGGAAAGTGTAACAGTCCAACCTATCACGGGCATAATTTTGATTTAGAGGTGCGTGTCAGGGGAGAAGTGGATCCAGATACGGGTTTTGTAATGGATTTGGCCGTGCTCGGCACTTTGATTCGGGATGAAATAGAAGAACGTTTTGATCATAAGAATTTAAACGAGGATTGCCCTGAGTTTAGCCATGGGCTTCCAACAACGGAATATTTTGTCAAAGTAATCTACGATATCCTAAAACCCAAGCTGGAAAAAGATCAATTGTTGCACATAACCTTGCACGAAACACAAAAGAATTCTGCAGAATATGGAGATTGGTAACAATTTTCCGATATTGCAGCGCTTTTAAAGAAAAGGAACATTGGGTCTGCTTGATTGTATGAAATAAGGTGGATTTGGTTATCCCTATCAAAAATAAACGGAGTGTTAGCTCAGTTGGTTTAGAGCACCGCCTTGACAGGGCGGGGGTCGTTGGTTCGAATCCAATACACTCCACTAAGACGAACAGGGCAGAGGTCACTGGCCTGCCTGCCGTCAGGCAGGTTCGAATCCAGTATATCCCACACTAGATTTGGAAATGTTGATTGCAAAACATTGGGTTATAAGTAGTCCAACACCCTTTCCAAAGCCATTCCCCTTGATCCTTTGATGAGGATACTTCCTTTTTTTGGCGGATTGTTTCCAACAAAATTTTTAAGGTCATCAAAACTCTTGAATATCTGAAAAGAGGACTGCACTTTCCAAAAATTTTCTCCAACCAGAAAAACATTTTCAAATTCCATCTCCTTGGCTAAATCAGCTATTGCCTGGTGTTCCTTTTCGGCATCCCGGCCCAACTCAAACATGTCTCCAAGCACCAAGGTTTTGGTCTCTGCAGCCATATTCCTGAAATTTTCGAGAGCAGCCTTCATACTTGTGGGATTGGCGTTATACGCATCCAGGATAATTTGGTATCCGTTCTGTTCAAGCACCTGGGATCGGTTGTTCTTTGGTTGATATACCTCCAATGCCTCCTTGATGTCTGTGGAGGGAACGTTAAAGTATTTTCCCATGGTTATGGCGGCACAGGCATTTGGGAAATTGTATTTTCCCACCAATTGGGTGTCTACCCGAACATCTTCAAACTCCAATGCCACAAATGGGTCTGCACTTTTGAATTGGATGTTGAAATATTGGGGATTATCCCCGCTAAAACCAAACTTTTTGATGTAGTTGCCCAATTTCTCCAATTGGATGGGATCATCCGCATTCAAAAAAATGTACTTGTTGTGAGCTGTTAAGTGATTGTAGAGTTCACTTTTTCCCTGAATGACTCCTTCTACACCCCCAAACCCTTCTAAATGTGCCTTCCCAAAGTTGGTAATGTATCCAAAGTCAGGTTGGGCTATCTCGCAGAGTTGGGCTATTTCCTTTTTATGATTGGCTCCCATTTCCACAACCGCTATTTCGGTATCCTCTTCAATGGATAGCAAAGTCAAGGGAACTCCAATATGATTGTTTAGGTTGCCCTTGGTTGCAATGGTTTTGTATTTTTTGGAAAGTACTTCGTTAATAAGCTCTTTGGTAGTGGTTTTTCCATTACTTCCTGTTAGTGCGATTACCTTGGCCTGACAGGACTGGCGGTGGAGCGTAGCCAAATTTTGCAAGGTGGTCAGTACGTCATCTACCAGAATACTTTTATCTGAGGTGTTGTGCTCCGCTTCATCAATAATAGCATAGGAGGCCCCTTTGTCCAAGGCTTCACTGGCAAAGGCGTTTCCGTTGAAATTGGGCCCCTTTAAGGCGAAGAACAGGCAATTTTCCGTGATTTTTCTTGTATCTGTACAGATAACGGGGTGCTCCAAAAAAAGGAGATGAAGTTGTTCCAAAGTCATAAATCGAAGATAAAAAAAAGCCCCGATTTTCATCGAGGCTTCTTTAATATTATGCTTAGCTGTTACTTAGCTTTCTTATGTCTTACAGTTTTGTTTTTTGACTTGGATTTGGATCCTACTCTGGACATTGCACATCGGAATCCGATATCATCTGTTGCCATATATTGTGGCATATATCTACGTTGTGCGGGATCTAACCAGAATGCGCGGTCTCTCCAAGATCCACCCTTGTACACCCTTACTTCATCATTGATCAAGGAAGTTCTGTAGTTGGAGGTGTCATACTGGCGAATCAACTTACCAGTGGAATCACGCTCTACTTTGTGCTTGGGAGAATCGTACATCTTTCTATTGTCAGATTCATCACTAAACCTTTGGAAGAATCTGGAAGAACCTGGATCACCATCGCGGTAACCTCTGTTATCACTGGAATCAAAATTGGTTCTCAAATAAGTTTCTTCTTCGGTCACGGGAACCATTTCAATCTCACCAGGTAAATTGATGGCTACGATTTTACCATTGGGCAGGGTATCATATTTGATTTCATCCCTTAGGACCTTAACCTTCCCATCATCGCCAATGGCTTTTTTAAGGAAAATATTTCCCCGGTAATAGTTGAAGTCACTTATTTCATCATCTACAATAGGACGGTATACATCGGCAACCCATTCGGATACGTTACCCGCCATATCATACAGACCAAAATCGTTGGGTTTGTATGACTTCACCTCGGCTGTAATATCAGCACCATCATCGGACCATCCGGCAATACCACCGTAATCACCTTTGGCTTGTTTAAAGTTGGCCAATTGATCTCCTCGGCCCACACGTTGTCCATTTCTGGTGTAATCACCTTCCCATGGATATTTTTTTCTACCTCTATAGTTGTTGTATTCCCTTGAACCAATAAGTGCCTGTGCGGCGTATTCCCACTCTGTTTCGGTAGGAAGACGGTATTCTGGCATAATAACACCACTGCTTCTTTTGGCAAATACACTGATGGAATCTCGCTTTTGCTTTCCTTGAAGGGAATCAATCTGTCCTCCGTATACGGATTCTGGATTGTTCAAATAGGCTTCTGTACTGAATGTACCACCTATATCACCACTCAAAACCTGGTATTTGGCATCCTGGGCCAAGTAGCCTTCCCGCTCCAGCATATGCTCATTAACCCTATCAGTTCTCCATTCTGCATACTGTGACGCCTGTACCCAATTAACACCAACCACGGGATATTCCGCATAGGCAGGGTGTCTTAGGTAGTTATTTGTCATGGTCTCATTGAAGCCCAATCGGTTTCTCCAAACCAAAGTATCTGGCAAAGCACCATTGTAAATGTTCCTGTAGTTAGGATTGTCAGGAGGATATACTGCCTTCAAATAGTCCAAATATTCAAGGTACATTACATTGGTAACTTCCGTTTCGTCCATATAAAAGGACTGTACGTGCTGTTGGGTAGGGGTATTGTTCCAGTCGTGCATAATATCATCCTGAACCTTACCCTTGGTAAATGTTCCACCTTCAATAAATACAGTTCCCGGAGGAGTTTCTTGTTCCTTGAAGTCCGTTTTGTATTGAAACCCACCCTCTTTGGCATTGATCTTCCATCCCGTGGCTCTTGAGATGTTTTTGGAAGAAGAAGAGGATGAGGAATTTTTACAACTGGTAAAACTTCCTACTATGACAGCGCTAGAAAGTACAACTTTGATAAGATGTTTTTTCATAATTTGGGCTTGAGTACTTTAAAAATAAGGGCTTTTATCCCCTAGCTACTTTAATTTGATTTTGATTTTAAATCCTTTCAATGGCTTTAAAACGATGTTTTCACCATAATATTTTGTGCTCGCAAAATAATTGTTGCAACCATCCTGCGGGCATTCACTATTGATTAAACGCCAAAGGTCCAAAATTAGTATGGATTCTTTTGGTTTTAACGGTTTTGTCCATTTAAAATGTCAAGCGTAGCTTACCCTCCTTGTATGAAGGCCAAAAAATCGTTAAAAAAACGGGGCGTTCGCATAAGAATTTCAGGAAATGCCCGTTTACATGTAATACGTCCAATGATATAGTATGGCATATCACGGACCTCATAGTTAACTAAACGCTAAAAACAAAAAATGAAAAAGTTACTAATATTGGTGGTGCTTCTTACCCTTGCCCCTAGGATGAACGCGCAGCAAGAAAGAGTAATTACAACCGCAGTTCCATTCTTGACCATAGCCTCGGATGCCCGGTCTTCCGGTATGGGGGATATGGGGGTGGCAACATCTTTTGATGCATTCTCCCAACAATGGAACCCCGCAAAATTTGCTTTCGCTACCCAAAAAACAGGAGTGGGGCTAAGTTATACCCCTTACTTGGAAAGCATTGTCAACGATGTTTCCCTATTAAATGCAAGTGTTTATAACAAAGTCAATGATCGGAGTGCCTTTGCTTTCAGCATACGGTATTTTGGTTTGGGAGAAATTGAATTGAGACAGACCATAGATGAGGATCCCACCTTGGTTAAACCCAACGAATTTGCAGTAGATGGTTCTTATTCCTTAAAGTTAAGCCAGACTTTTTCCATGGCTGTGGCTGGACGGTTTATCAGTTCCAACCTCAGGTTTCAGGATGGAGCGCAGGATTCCCAGGCAGCCAATTCCTTTGCCGTGGATATTGCCGGTTTTTTCCGTTCCCGTGAAATTGCCTATGAAAATTTTGATGGCCGTTGGAGAGCTGGTTTCAACATTTCCAACTTAGGTGGTAAAATCCAATACGATGAAGGAGGGCAAGAGAATTTCTTGCCTACCAATTTGAAGTTTGGTGCCGGATTTGATTTCATTTTTGATCAGGACAATGTCTTGGGACTTCATACCGAATTCAATAAACTGTTGGTTCCCACCCCTCGTGATTTCACGGGAGATGGACTGATCACAGCTGAGGATAACGATGAGTATCAACAAATTGGTTTCTTCAGTGGAGTTTTTGAATCCCTGGGCGATGCACCTGATGGGTTCAGTGAGGAACTTAAAGAAGTTACTTGGGCTTTAGGGGCCGAGTATAAATATATGGAAGCCTTTATGCTTCGTGCAGGATATTTTAACGAAAGTGAGGTCAAGGGAGCTAGACAGTTCTTTACCCTGGGAGCTGGATTCAAATTCAAATCCGCACAAATAGACCTTTCGTATCTCTTCTCCACTGCTCAAGTGAGGAATCCCTTGGAAAATACGTTGCGCTTCTCGCTTACCTTTAATTTTGGCGAAGAGTTCTTAAACGATTAAAATTGCTCATGAAAAAATTGGGAAAGCCTGTCCTTGGACAGGTTTTCTTATTTTTGGGATATACCCACATCAGCTTATGAAGAAGCAACAAATAAGTTTCGAACTTTCCGTCTTTGAAAAGCCAGAGGAACTGTCACAAATCGAGCAAAATTTGTTAAGCGCTGCAGAGAAAGCTCGGGAAAATGCATATGCCCCCTATTCCAATTTTAAGGTGGGTGCGGCCGTGTTATTGGAAAATGGTGAAATAGTCATAGGCAACAACCAAGAAAATGCCTCTTACCCATCTGGGCTTTGCGCGGAACGCGTGGCCGTCTTTCAAGCTGGGGCCAAATATCCAGGGATAGCCATAAAAGCTATTGCAATAACCGCAACTTCCAAAGACTATGTGGTGGATTCACCAGCCGCTCCATGTGGTAATTGCAGACAGTCCATTATTGAATATGAGCAGCGACAAAAAACACCAATCTCCATTATGCTTCGCGGAGAAAAAGGACCCATTTATAAATGTGCTTCCATGGCCGATATTTTACCCCTGGCTTTCAGCAGTTCATTTTTGAGTGATTCTTAATCCAATTCTTTTTACAAAACAGATATATATGTATTTTTGCTGTTCTCCCAAAAAGGGGAATTTCGTTTAATACAACCGTTGATGAAAAAAATTACCAAAGAAGTTTATTTAAAGTGGTACGAGGACATGTTGTTCTGGAGAAAGTTTGAGGACAAACTCGCCGCTGTATATATTCAACAAAAAGTTAGAGGTTTTCTACACTTATATAATGGTCAAGAAGCCGTTTTAGCGGGATCACTGCATGCAATGGACCTAACCAAAGACCGCATGATAACAGCCTACCGTAATCACGTGCAACCTATAGGAATGGGCGTTGATCCAAGAAAGGTAATGGCCGAACTCTATGGAAAGGTAACAGGTACTTCCAAAGGTATGGGGGGATCCATGCACATCTTTTCCAAAGAGCATCGTTTTTATGGCGGTCATGGTATTGTTGGTGGGCAAATTCCATTAGGAGCTGGACTGGCCTTTGCGGACAAGTATTTCAAAAGGGATTCCGTTACGCTTTGTTATATGGGTGATGGAGCTGTTAGACAAGGTTCCTTGCACGAAGCGTTCAATTTGGCCATGTTGTGGCAACTTCCTGTAGTGTTCATTTGCGAAAACAATGGGTATGCCATGGGAACTTCTGTAGCTCGTACGGCCCATACTACTGATATTTGGAAATTGGGTCTTGGTTATGAGATGCCTTGTGGTCCTGTGGATGGAATGGATCCAGCGATTGTTGCAAAAGAAGTGGATAAGGCCATTGAACGTGCAAGAACGGGTGGAGGACCAACTTTCTTGGAGATGAAGACCTACCGTTATCGAGGTCATTCCATGTCTGATGCACAACACTACAGAACCAAGGAAGAAGTAGAGGAATACAAAAAAATTGATCCTATTACCCAAGTAAAGGATATCATCTTGGAAAAAGGTTATGCCTCAGAGGATGAAATCAAGGAGATGGACAAAAGGGTGAAGGATTTGGTATCTGAATGTGAGAAGTTTGCTGAGGAATCTGATTTTCCTCCAATCCAACAACTTTACGATACCGTATACGAACAAGAAGATTATCCATTTTTACAACATAAACTTTAGGTAAATGGCAGAAGTGATCAACATGCCCCGTTTGAGCGATACCATGGAGGAAGGTACCGTGGCAAAATGGCTCAAAAAAGTAGGGGACAAGATAGAGGAAGGAGATATTTTGGCCGAGATCGAAACGGACAAGGCCACTATGGAGTTTGAATCCTTTCATGAAGGAACGCTACTACATATCGGTATTGCTGAAGGAGACGGTGCTCCTGTGGATTCGCTTCTTGCCATCATTGGTGAAGATGGAGAGGATATATCCTCATTGTTGGCCGGTGGAACTGCTCCTGCCGCCACCGAGGAAGCTTCTGCCGTCGAGGCCGTTGCTGAAAGTGCTCCTGCAGCCACTCCAGCTGCTGCACCTGCGGCAATCCCTGAAGGAGTGGAAATTGTAAAAATGCCCCGCTTGAGTGATACCATGGAAGAAGGAACCGTGGCATCTTGGTTAAAAAAGGTGGGGGATACCGTAGAAGAAGGCGATATTTTAGCCGAGATTGAGACGGATAAGGCCACCATGGAATTCGAATCCTTTTATTCAGGAACCTTATTGCATATTGGAATCCAAGAAGGTGAGTCTGCGCCTGTAGATGAGGTGTTGGCGGTAATTGGTCCTGAAGGTACTGATGTAAACGCCGTTCTGAGTGCCCCTGCTGGTGCTCCCGCTGCCGAAAGTGCTCCCGTGGTTGAAAAAGCTCCTGCTGCTACTCCAGCGACCCAAGAAGCAACCATACAAGCTGCACCTTCACAAAACGGACGTATTTTGGCTTCTCCGCTGGCTAAGAAAATAGCTAGTGACAAAGGAATCAATTTGGCTGATGTGGCTGGTTCCGGTGATCATGGAAGAATCGTTAAAAGAGATGTAGAGAATTATCAACCTTCCGCAAAACCTGCTCCAGCTGCGGAAAAAGTGGAAGCACCTGTGGCTACTGCTCCTATTGTACCCATCCCGGTGGTAGTAGGCGAAGAAAGTCAGGAAGAAGTGAAAAACTCTTCCATGCGAAAAGCGATTACCAAGCATTTGGGCGCATCCAAGTTTTCTGCACCACATTTCTACTTGACCATAGAGGTGGATATGGACAATGCAAAAGCCTCAAGGGCCCAAATCAACAATTTGCCAGATACCAAAGTTTCATTCAATGATATGGTGCTAAAAGCTTGTGCAATGGCACTTAAAAAGCACCCACAGGTGAATACCACTTGGACGGATGAAGCCACGATCTACAAACACCATATTCATATGGGAGTAGCGGTAGCTGTGGATGAGGGATTGGTTGTACCTGTTATCAAATTTGCAGATCAACTTAGCTTGACCCAATTGGGTGCATCTGTCAAGGATTTGGCTGGAAGGGCACGATCAAAAAAGATCAAGCCGGACGAAATGGAAGGAAGTACCTTTACGGTGTCCAACCTGGGCATGTTTGGAATTTTAGAGTTCACTTCCATTATCAATAAACCTAACTCCGCTATTTTATCCGTTGGGGCTATTGTTGAAAAACCCGTGGTAAAGAATGGTGAGATTGTTGTGGGAAGCACAATGAAAGTTACCTTGGCTTGCGATCATAGAACTGTTGATGGCGCTGTAGGTGCACAATTTTTACAGACACTAAGGGCGTATCTGGAAAATCCAGTGACTATGTTGGCATAGTTGTCGGTTCGAGCGCCATGTCTGCCGACAGGCAGGCAGTCGAGAACTGTTTTTCACAAACATATATAAGAGCATCCTTTTAGGATGCTTTTTTTATCTTTAAACAAATTCATCAAAATGAAAAACGCACTTGTTTATTTGCTCATGGCCCTGGTCATGGGTTGTAGTTCCACCAAAAAAATCCCGACCTATTCATCTGCAGATTCAGGGAAACCCGATGGGCCAGAAGCGCTTAAGGGAACTGTTGTTAAAGAAACAGAAGTCAAAACTAATTCAGCTGCCGAATTCTCCAGTTCGGAACGCATTGGAGATCTCATGAACTATTTGGCTTCGGATGATTTGAAGGGCCGTGATTCCGGAAGTGAGGGGATTGCAATGGCCGCCACCTATATTGAAAACTACTTTAAATCGTATCAGGTCAAGCCTTATTTCGAATCCTACAGGGATACCCTGACCAATTTTAAAAAGACATCTTATAATGTGGTGGGTGTAGTGGAAGGAAACGATCCTGAGCTAAAGAAAGAGTATATCTTGGTTGGGGCCCACTACGATCACATAGGAACCATTGCCCCTGAAAATGGAGATTACATTGCCAACGGAGCCAATGACAATGCTTCTGGAACATCCACTGTAATGGAATTGGCCAGGTATTTTGGAAGTAATAAAACAAACAAAAGAAGCTTGATATTTGCGCTCTTCAGCGCGGAGGAAAAAGGGCTGTTGGGCTCTGAACATTTGGCCAAAAAAATGAAAGCACAGGACTTGAATCTATATGCCATGCTCAATTTCGAAATGACCGGGGTTCCCTTGAATGGTACCAGTTATGATGTATACATTACGGGTTACGAAATGTCTAACCTAGCTGAGGTGTGCAATGCATATGCTAAGAAAAAGTTGGTAGGTTATCTTCCTACGGCCAAAAAATATGGTCTATTCCAACGTTCGGACAATTACCCTTTCCACAAGGAGTTTGGAGTCCCTTCCCATACTTTTTGCACCTTCGATTTTACAAACTTCAACCACTACCACAAAGTAGGGGATGAAGTGGAATTGATGGATTTTGGACATATGGCGAGCCTGGTAAACCAAATGCTGCCAGTTGTTGAAGGTATTGCAAATGCACCTACCCAAGAAATCAAGATAAACTAATTAAACACATCCTCGAGAGCGCTCAAGAGGTCAAATATGGCAAACATTATAATCACAGGAACCAGCCGTGGTATAGGCTACGAACTGGTAAGGCTTTTAGGGGAGGAAGGACATCAAGTGCTGGCATTGTCTCGCAATGCTGGGCCGTGTTCCGATTTAAATTTGCCTAATGTACATAGTTTGTCCTGTGACCTTTCCCAAGCTGAGGATTATAAAAAAGTAGCTCAACATATTGAAAAATGGGAGACAGTGGATGTCCTGATCAATAATGCGGGAAGCTTATTGAACAAACCCTTTTTGGAAATTACGTCCGAAGAATTCGAAGCGGTTTACAAAGTAAATGTGTTTGGCGTGGCCGAAATGACCCGCTTGGTGGTGCCAAAAATGGGAAAAAATGGACACGTGGTCACCATTAGTTCCATGGGCGGGGTGCAAGGGAGTATGAAGTTTCCGGGCTTGTCCGCCTATAGCTCAAGTAAAGGTGCGGTAATTACCTTGACAGAGCTTTGGGCCGAAGAATTTAAGGAAACAGGCCCCAGTTTTAATGTTTTGGCCTTGGGCGCTGTTCAAACCGAAATGTTGGCCGAAGCTTTTCCAGGTTATGAGGCTCCGGTAACAGCCTTGGAAATGGCCGAATATATCAAGGATTTTGCCCTAAAGGGACATCAATTATACAATGGAAAATTGTTACAGGTGAGCAACAGTACTCCATAGTACAACCCTAAAGGATTTGGTACGAAAATTGTGGCATTTTTAAAGGTTCCCACTAACATCTAAAAACGCAAAAATATGGTAACGCCAATTCGATTTCTCCTTCTTGCATTGGGAATGGTCTGTTTTTCCCATATAAGTTACGGTTCTTTCATTAGCAATGTCCACAATCCAGATGCCTGGACTCAAAATATTGACCGAGAAAAGGTTTATCTCCACATGGACAGATCGGATTTCTATGCTGGGGAACGTATGTGGTTTAAAGCTTACGTTGTACAGGCAGGTACCAACAAACCTGTCGCGACCAATGAAATTGTCTACGTTGACCTTATCAACACCAAAAATGAGGTCTTGATCACCAAAATGCTCCAAACCGAGCAAGGAAGTGCGTCTGGGGATATCCTGATTCCCTTGGAAACAACAAATGGAATGTATACCGTTAGGGCCTATACCAATTTCATGCGTAACCTTGGGAACGCCACATTTTTTAGAAAAAACATACGAATAGGAGGAGGGGCAAAACTAGCAGCCGAAAAAGTATTTACAGGGGAGAAACCCATAACAGACCTAAAGGATGCTGTTTTGCACTTGGAGAAACCGGATCTTCAATTTTTTCCTGAAGGAGGGAACCTGGTCAATGGCTTTATTAATCGCATGGGATTCAAATTGGTTGCCCCGGATGGATTGGGTGCCAATATCAATGGAAGGGTTGTGGATGGTTTGGGTAAATTGATTACCGAGTTTGCCGGTTCCCATTTGGGTATGGGAATGCTTTCCTTTATACCCCAGAATGACGAAAAGTACCTGGCAGAGATCCAATACAATGGCAACACATTCATTTATCCATTGCCCAATGGCCTGGTATCAGGAACCATGATGCATGTTTTTGATCGCGGGGAGCATTACCAAGTAGAAATCAAATCTTCCAGGGTCAATGGAGTTGATGGACTTCAATTAACGGCTTTTCAAGGAGGGGAAGTAATTTCCAAATCCAAAATAGAAGGAAGAGATCAATATGCGGCGGTGGCTCTGCCTAAAGTATTGATTAAGGATGGGATTGTCCAGTTTACCCTTTATGATAGCGCGGGGCAGCCCATATGTGAACGTCTGTTTTTTCACCATTCAGATGGAGAGCAGGTCGTAATGGAAAGCTCCAAAAAACAATACGGAAAAAGGGAACTTGTGGATTTGGAAATAAAGTTGGATGAGGATGCTGCGGATTTTGCGGCGAATATGTCCCTTTCTGTTTCAGAGGCTGCTTTATCAGCGCCCAAAATGGGCGATATCGATATAAAAACATACCTCCTTTTGACTTCAGAACTTAAGGGGGAAATCGAAAATCCAAGCTATTATTTTAATTCCGGCGATCCTGCCCGAAGGAAAAACTTGGATTTTTTGATGATGACCCAGGGTTGGCGAAGTTTTATTGATCATGAGACGGAAGAATTGCGTTTTCCCCGTGAAACTGGGATTACCTTGAAAGGCAGGGTAGTTCAGTCCAATTCACGTGATAATGCTGTTCCCGCACTGGTTTCATTGGCTTACAAAAACCGAACGGAAGCGGGTTACGATGTTGTTGAAACAAATGAAAATGGGGAATTCGAGTTTTCAGACTTACATTTTAAGGATAGTACATCCATTTTTGTATATGCAAACGCCCTGTCCAATAAAAACAAAAAAAGTAAAAGGAATAGAGGTTCAGACCCCAGTTTCTTTATAGAACTGGATTCGTTTAGCACACCGGAAGCCAAGATAATGGAGTCTCTGCCTCTAAAGTCCAATGAAGTTGACTATGTTAGTGCTTATCCCGTGGTGTTACCTGAAAACAAACCTTTTAAAGTGGATGGGGCAGATTTGATACGACTTAAAGAGGCCATTGTGACTGAGAATAAATTGGACAAGGAGGCCAACATGAAGCGGAAACGGAAATCTGCACTATATATCAGGCCGTCATACTCGCTGGATTATGAACAGTTTAGAAATAACCCCATTGGAAATGCACTTACTGCATTGCAAGGCAGAATTCCTGGAGTAACTGTTATTGGGGAGCAAGTGTCCATTAGAAATCGATATGACATTCCGCCTTTTTTCTTGCTGGATGGCTTTCCCGTTGCAGAACAGACCATTTTTGACATTCCCGTTACCGATATAGATTTTGTGGATTACATCAGGCCAGGAGCTACCGCAATGTATGGTATGAATGGCGGAAACGGGATTATAGCAGTGTATACTTTGGATGGCAGGGAGCGCTTTTATAAAAAGCAAACCCCAACAGAAAATGGGGTGGGAACACTTTCTTATGTACATCCCGGTTTTGTAAAATCCAAGAAATTTTACCAACCAGTCTTTAATAAAATAGGTTTAAAACGAGGGAAGGCAGATTTTAGAAGAACCCTGCATTGGGAACCGAATGTTGAACTGTCTCCGGACGGAAAAGTTAAGGTATCGTTTTACACCTCAGACCTTCCCGCTACCTATCAAGCCACCTTACAAGGAGTTACTGATGAAGGAACACCAATTCATTCCAAAGTGATATTTGAAAGTGAGTGATTTTCAGTTCTATTGATTTAATTCAAGGAGTTTTTGGTTTCTTCCTGTTTTACAAAATCCAAGAATCTGCTCATAAACCTGTCCAATTCCCGTTTCTTTTTGCCACGGGTAGTGGCCAAGGAAGCCAGGCCCATAATAGCTATCAATAACGGAATGATCCAGTTGCGTTTGACCAACAAAATGATACAAGCGGAAATCCCAAGAGCTAACATTATTTTTTGCGAAATATTATGGGAGAATTTGGGTTCGGCCTTTACCACAAACTTATCCTCTTTATTCAACCTGCCTACAATTCGGTAGTTTGTAGTGTGTTTCCCCTCCAACTCAAATTTTATGGATTCCACAGATCCCTGATAAAAGCCGTTAGCGACAAGTTTATAAAGAATTTCTAGGTTTTCGGGGTTTTTGGTAATGGTTTGTTGCATGAGTTGGATTAAAGTTTTTTACTATAACTCCTCCAATTCATCAATTGATAACCCAGTGGAATCTGAAATAGTCTGAAGGTCAACACCATTTGATTTTAATTGCCTTGCTATTTCAACTGTTAGTTTGTGTTTGGCAATCTCATCGGCCTCTTTCTCGTAACGTTCTTTCAGTTTATACGGTGGTACATATTTAATGCTTTGTTCCAGTTCGTCCATAAGGCCGGTATCCATAAAACTGATAAAGCTTTTATCCGAAATGATCAGATGATCCAGCACGGGGGTGCTCACGATCTTGCCTACTTGGATCAGGCGGTCGGTGCTGTCCTTGTCCGCCGCGGATGCCCTTAACTCACCCGAAGGGTGATTGTGGCAGAGGATGATCTGCACAGCCCTTTTTTGCAGGGCAAGGCTAAAGACCTCCATGGGGTCGGCAATGGATCGGTTGACCGAGCCCAAGCAGATGAGTTCAATAAACAGGATTCGGCAGTTGTTCTCCAGACCGATCACCCAAAAATGTTCTCGGTTTTGGTCTATTTTGTCTTCGCGCAGCAAAATCCGTTGCATAATTCCGTAGAGGTCATCGGAATTTAGGATTTTGATCCGTTCGGCATCGGTAAGTTTAATGTCCATAGATTAAAGATAAGATGAGTTGGTTATAAATCACATAATTTTGGCAAAGTTGTCACCTCGAGCGCAGTCGAGAGGTCAATTGAAACCTTCTCCTAAACTAGGTCTCGACTGCGCTCGACCTGACGTTCAGTGGGCAATAATGACATAATTTAGGGTTTCGGTTCTGGCGTAAGCTCTGGCTGTAAACTATTAAAATACCCAACATCCTGAGAGTCCAAAAACTCATAGAATGGCAATAGATTAGTCCTGAACCGTTCAAGATTTTTGTTGTTTTTTGTAGTCCAAGCCGATTCCGCCAAGGCCACCATTCTAGGGAAAGTCATAAAGTCCACCCAAATATCTGAATCAAACTTTTCAGTCCAGAGATTTCCCTGGATTCCTTTGATGAGTTTAGTCTCCTTATCCGAAAAATCATGGGTGCTTTCTGGATACGCATAAACATCTTCCAACGTACCAAACCCATCCCAACGTCTGCCATTTTCATGGGAATCGTGCTGTACAAAATCAAAATAGAGCGGAATTCTGGGACAGAGCACTGTTGGGTAACCCTTGTCCAAGGATTTTTGCAATTGATCCTCCTTATCATGCCGCCACCAATACACCACGGAACTTTGGTTGGAGACGTCGGATTCGACAATTTCATCCCATCCTGCCAATTTTTTATCCATTTGGGTCAGTTCGTTCGCCATTCTTCGGATAAAATAATGTTCCACATCCACCAAGCTGGATAAGTTTTCTCGGTTCATCAGTGCTTGAATGGAATCATTGCTTTTCCATTTCTCATTTCCAAAATGCACTTCATCCCCTCCCAAATGAATGTATTGGGATGGGAACAGGCCAACTACTTCTTCAAGAATGGTGGTCAAATACTGGTAGGTAGCATCCTTTCCGGGATCAAAGGTGAACTCGGGATGTTTTTCGTTACCTCCTCCCGAAAATTCTGGATATGCCCTGTTGGCAGCTGTGGCATGTCCTGGCATATCAATTTCTGGGATAATCTCCACCTGTCTTTCGGCAGCAAAGGCAACAATTTCCTTAATATCTTCTTGGGTATAAAAACGGGCTGGAGCCTCAGGATTGGTGTGGTTGCCAATTCCTCCTATGGTGGTGAGTTTGGGGTACGCCTTGATTTCCACCCGCCATCCTGGGGAATCGGTAAGGTGCCAGTGAAAAGTGTTCAATTTAAGCGCGGCCATGAGGTCTATAAGCTGTTTTACCTTTTTCTTGCCAAAGAAATGTCTGGATTCGTCCAACATAAACCCTCGGTGGGCATATCTGGGCGCATCCTCCACTACCCCGCAGGGTACAGACTTATTGCCAGAGAGTTTCAATTGTTGCCAAAGCGTCATCATCCCGTAAAAAATACCTTTGGGATGCGAAGCGGTGAGTTTGATGTCACTTTTGTTGATATGCAACTTATATGCCTCGGGGCTTTTTTCACCTCCCTTAGCCAACTCCAGATGTATTTTTTTTCCAGATTCAGCATCTATGCTTGCCCCAACTTCTACCATTTTTTTCTGAAAAAAAGAAACAACTCCTTCCAGGGTTGGCTCAGATGTTTCAAAATTGATTCCTTGTTTAAAATCGAAACCACCAGGTTCAGCAGCAACGGTATTGGGATAAGGTGTGACGACCCAGATTTGGGTTTCTTCAGGTTGACAATTGCAAAAGACGATTAACAGTAGAATTGGGAGAATTTGTTTCATGCTTGGTTGGGTTTGATTTGTTGGCGGTCCAAAGGTTGCATCCCAAAACGGGAAATGGTTTATAGGAACAAGATACTTATTTAGGACTCACTTTTTGAACCAAAATTGACCAACACCCTGTTTCAATGGATAAAACCTCTAATTTTGTCTCCGTGGATACCACTTTGCAAAAATACCTTCCAGAAAGGGCCGTAGATTCTTGTCTAGATTTGATTCGTCAGCATGAGGTGCATTTAAAGATTGTGGGACACAGAAATACCCGACATGGGGATTATAGGAGAATGCCTGATGGTACCCACAAAATCACGGTCAATGCCTCTTTGAACAAATACCGCTTTTTGATCACATTGATTCATGAGATTGCCCATTTGGTGGCCATTGAAAAATTTGGACGACGAATAAAACCACATGGACAGGAGTGGAAACGCACCTTTCAGCATTTAATGATTCCGTTTATACGACCGGAGATATTTCCATCTCAATTGCTGCCCGTAATAGCCAACCACTTTAAAAACCCTAAGGCCAGTAGTAGTTCAGATACACGTTTGTCCATTGCGTTGAAGGCCTTTGATCCCGAAGAAAGGAAACAAAGTTATGTGTTCGAACTTCCCAAAGGGAGCACTTTTAGACTGCACAATGGCAGAGTCTATAAAAAAGGCAACAAAAGGGTAAAGCGGTATGAGTGTACGGAATTGGCTACAGGAAGGTTATATTTGTTCCAACCAAATGCGGAGGTAGAACCGGTGCATATAACATCGGATGTGGAGCCACCGTTTTAAAACGACAAATTTCAACCTAGAATGAACAACAACTATTACGCGGTTTTAATGGCTGGGGGAGTAGGTTCCCGCTTTTGGCCAGTGAGTACATTGGAAAACCCCAAACAATTCCATGATATGCTAGGGGCGGGGAAAACCCTTATTCAAAAAACTTTTGACCGACTCAATCGATTCATTCCAACAGAGAACATCCTCATTTTGACTAATGAGCGCTATAACGATTTGGTTTTGGAGCAATTACCTCAGGTAACCCAAGAGCAGGTGGTCTTGGAACCCGCCATGCGAAATACGGCACCCTGTATTTTGTATGCATCCCTTAAAATTCAAAAAATGAACCCCAATGCGGTGATGATCGTGGCTCCCAGTGACCACTGGATTGAGGATGAACAGGCTTTTGAGGATAATGTAAAGGCCTGCTTTGATAAATGCGAAAAGGAGGAGGTGCTTTGCACTTTGGGTATTCAACCAAGTTTTCCCAACACCGGGTTTGGTTACATCGAATTTGAAAAAGGAAGTGACGCTAACCTTAAAAAAGTGTCCCAATTTAGGGAGAAGCCGGATTATGAAACGGCCAAGGAATTTTTGGCCCAAGGCAACTTCCTGTGGAACGCAGGTATTTTTATGTGGAGTGTAAAGACAATTGTCAACGCGTTTAAGGCATATCAGCCCGAGCAGTATGATCTTTTCCAAACCGGGATTTCTTGCTATAACACTTCAGAAGAGACAGCCTTTATTGCGGAAAACTACCCGAAGGCCAAAGACATATCCATAGATTATGCTATCTTGGAGAATTCCCAAGCTATTTTTACCCTACCTGCTACCTTTGATTGGAACGACCTAGGAACCTGGGGCGCTCTATATGATAAGTTGGACAAGGACGAAGCCAAAAATGCCGTGGTCAACAGTAAAACGCTTTTGCAAGATGCCAAAGGCAATATGATTCGATCCCCAAAAGGCAAAATTGTTGTTGTAGACGGATTGGAAGACTATATTATTGTGGACAAGGAAAAGGTTTTACTGATTTTTCCCAAATCCAAGCAGCAAGACATTAAGTTGGTCTTGAACAAGGTTAAAGATAAATTCGGAGACGAGTACGCGTAAGAATGAGTGAACATTTATTTGCAAACGGTGATTCCCCAAACCCAGATAGTGGGGACAACGTCAAGAGGGATTTTAAAGGCTTGTTGGGAAGTATTGGCAAGTTCCTCTCGGAACTTTTGGAAATACGAACCAATACGGATGCCGTTGCTACCAAAGAGTCCATTATTGCGGATATTCCCTTTAAGGGTCATACCTCCTGGATTCTGATTTGTTCCATTTTTATTGCCTCGGTGGGTCTTAACGCCAACTCTACCGCAGTTGTAATTGGGGCGATGTTAATATCGCCGCTAATGGGCCCTATTTTAGGGATGGGGCTTTCGCTGGCCATCAATGATATTGATACCTTGCGAAGATCACTTAAGAACTTTACCGTAATGGTAGTGTTGAGTGTGGTCACTGCTTTTTTGTTCTTCTATTTGTTCCCGCTTCGCGATGAATCTTCTGAACTTTTAGCACGAACCAAACCGGATATTCGGGATGTGCTGATTGCCTTTTTTGGAGGTTTGGCCTTGGTCATTGCTAGAGCAAAAAAAGGCACCATTGCCAGTGTTATTTTTGGTGTTGCCATTGCCACGGCCCTGATGCCACCGCTCTGTACGGTAGGTTTTGGTTTGGCCATTGGTAAACCATGGTATGCGGCTGGAGCCATGTACTTGTTCATCATCAATACCATTTTTATTGGTTTGGCCACTTTTTTGGTCATCAAGTTTTTACGCTTTCCTATGGTGCGGTATGCCAATTCGCAACGAAGAAGGTTAATTGCTAGAGCAGCTTCGTTGACTGGGATTGCGGTAATGATTCCTGCCGGATTTACATTTTATCAGGTGTTTCAGGCGTCATTATTCAAAAAACAGGCGCAAGAATTTTTGAAGGAGACCATAGAGGTATATCAGTTTAATTCTGCCGGTAGATATGTAGACAATCTGACCAAATTGGAATATAAGGAAGGAGAGAATCCATCTTTAATTGAACTGGTCTGTATGGGAGATGAGCTGATCCCTGAAAATGTGATCAACACTTGGCGAGTCCAAAAGAATGAATATTCCAGATTGAAAGATGCCGAATTTCGGATTTTGCAAGGAGGGAAGGATGATTCTGAGGAAAAATTCAACTACGTAAGTGAACTCTACGAAAAGAATAAGGCTGAACTCTTAAACAAAGACGAACAGATTCGATTGTTGGAAGAAGAGGTGGCCACGCTTACCAAGAACGCTGGTAAACAGATTCCTTTTGAAGGAATTAGCGCTGAGGCCAAGGCCAACTATGCGAACATTGAAGGACTTGGATTTTCGTACCAACTGCAAACGGACTTTAAAAAGTTGGATACCGTTCCTGTTTTTGAAGTGAAATGGAAAGAAGGAACCCGAATCAATCAAAAAGAAGGGGATTCCAAAAAATTGGCGGACTGGCTAAAACTTCGCATTCAGGATTCTACCTTGGTGGTGAAGGAGGTGGATTAGTTATTTTAAGACATCAGACTATAGAATTTAGATTTGAGACATCAGATTTCAGAAATCAGTTCCAACAATCCAGCAATCTATCAGTCCAGCTTAATTCCGCTCCTCAATATACATCTGCCGCACTTTTTTGAATAATTCGGAAGAGTACACAAAGTTTGTTACGGCCTCATTATCTGTTTTAAAGATTTCCTTGTTGGTACCTTCCCATTCCTTATAGCCATTTTTTAGAAAGATGATTTTTTCCCCAATTTCCATTACGGAGTTCATATCATGGGTGTTGATCACCGTTGTAATTTGGTATTCACGCGTAATCTCCTGAATAAGATTGTCTATAAGAATGGCGGTTTTTGGATCTAGTCCAGAATTTGGCTCGTCGCAAAATAAATATTTTGGATTCATCACAATGGCACGCGCAATGGCTACCCTTTTCTGCATTCCACCCGAGATTTCCGAAGGATACTTTTTATGGGCATCTATTAGGTTAACGCGCTCGAGCACAAAATCCACTCGGTCTTGCATTTCTGCTTTGGACTGCTTGGTAAACATATCCAGAGGGAACATCACATTGCCTTCCACAGTCATGGAATCAAAAAGAGCGCTTCCTTGGAATACCATGCCCATTTCTTGTCGCAAATCCCGTCTTTGATCCATGGAAAGCTCGGAATAATAGCTTCCGTTGTAACAGATCTGTCCTTGTTCAGGTTCAAAAAGACCCAGAAGGCACTTTAGAAACACTGTTTTTCCCGAGCCACTTTGCCCAATGACCAAATTGGTCTTTCCCTGTTCAAAAACGGTACTTATGCCCTTAAGAACATGGGTGTCTCCAAACGATTTGTGTATGTTTTCCACTTCTATCATCAGCCGAGCAACAATTGGGTTAGGATGTAATTCAAGATAATGATCACCACACTGGTCCAAACAAAGGAGGTGGTACTTGCCTTTCCTACCTCCAAGGCCCCACCTTTCATATATAGGCCATGAAACGAGGGAATTGTGGCAATAATAAAAGCGAACACAATGGTTTTGATAAAGGAATAGGTTACATGGAATGAATCAAAATCCAATTGTAATCCTTTTACAAATTCTCCACTAGGCGCATATCCCCCAAAAGCACCGGCAATCCAGCCGCCCAAAATACCCACATACATGGCAATGGCAACTGCAAAGGGATAGGCCAACATGGCAATGATCTTTGGGAACACCAGGTAGTTGACAGAATTAATTCCCATGACTTCCAGGGCATCAATTTGTTCCGTGACCTTCATGGTACCGATACTGGAGGTGATATAGGAACCTACCTTTCCTGCCATAATAATGGATGTGAAGGTTGGAGCAAATTCCAAGATTACAGACTGTCGCGTAGCAAACCCAATCAAGCTTTTTGGGATTAATGGACTGTTGAGGTTCAATGCAGTTTGGATGGTGACAACACCCCCTATAAAAAAGGAGATAAATATGATAATACCCAACGACCCAAAAATCAGCTCATCGATTTCCTTCAAAATTAGGGATCTCATGATCGGCCACTTGGTTGGTTTTTTAAATACTTCATATATCATGATGAAGTACTTTCCGATCGCTTCAAGGTATTTCATGTACCAAAAGTTGACTTGCAGGCATAAAAATAAGAATATTGCCGTGTATTTAACCTCGATTTAAATTTTAAACAGGGAATTAATGGATAGTTTTGTCCCCGTTGAACCAAATTGAATTCATGAGAAATTTTACGCTTTTGTTCCTTGGATTGTCTCTATTGACAACCTCCTCAATGCTTGCTCAAAGAAAAAATAGAAACGCAGCTGTGATTCCACCGATGGAGATTGCCCAAAATCCAAAATTGGTAGTGGGAATCGTGGTGGATCAAATGCGATATGACTACCTCACACGTTTTTGGAACCACTATGGCGAAGGAGGTTTTAAACGAATGGTTCGGGATGGGTTCAATTGCAAAAACCATCATTTCAATTATGCACCCACCAGCACAGGGCCAGGGCATGCTTCGGTTTATACAGGAACTACACCTGCAACCCATGGTATTATAGGCAACAATTGGTACGACAAGTATCAGGATAAGGAGGTGTATTGTGCTTCGGACGAGAACAGTTCCACTGTGGGCACCCCTTCCGATGCAGGAAAAATGTCTCCCCACCGATTGTTGACAACCACAATTACTGATCAGCTACGTTTACACACCCAAAAGCGAGGAAAGGTGATTGCTGTGGCTTTGAAGGACAGAGGTGCAGTTTTACCTGGTGGACATATGGCCAATGCGGCTTATTGGTTTGAAGGCGGGGATACAGGTAAATGGATCAGCAGCTCTTATTATATGAGCGACTTGCCCCAGTGGGTTAAAGATTTTAATTCCTCGGGCAAGGTGCAGGAATATAAAAAGGCTTGGACCACCTTGAAAGACATAGCTGTTTATGTGGAGAGTGGAACTGATAACAATGCCTATGAAGGATTGTTTGAGGAGGAGACCACCCCGACTTTTCCGCATAGCACGCCCAATCTTTTAAGCAAAACAAAGGATTTTGAAATCATCAAGTACACTCCTTATGGCAATAGCCTTACCATGGATTTTGCTCTGGAAGCCTTGGAACATGAATCCCTTGGTGTGGATGCCATTACGGATTTTCTAGCGATAAGTTTCTCCAGCACGGATTATGTAGGGCACAAGTTTGGGGTGAATTCCAAAGAGATTCAGGATACCTATTTGAGATTGGATCAAGAGTTGGCCCGGTTGTTCAATACTTTGGATGCCAAGGTGGGTGCTGGACAATATACCGTGTTCTTAACCGCGGACCATGGGGCAATCAATGTGCCTGCGTATTTGCGTGATGAACAGGTACCTGCCAATTATTTGGATATGGATGCCCTCAAATCCAGATTCACTGAATTTCTAAAATACAAATACGGTACCACAGATGTAGTTAAAAACATTTCCAATTATCAGGTGTTCTTGGATCATAAGGTCATCCATAATTTGGATATTGATTTGGACGATGCCCAAGAGGAAATTGCTATGGAGCTTCTGGGTTACGGGCAAGTGAACCAAGTGTATACCGCTTCGCAAATGTGGCAGAACGAATATACCCGAGGAATCCCATATATCCTTCAAAATGGCTATAACCAAAAACGCTCTGGGGATGTGCTTATGGTTCCTAGGCCAGGACATGCTTCGTATCGGGAAACGGGCTCCACCCATGGATCTCCCATGATCTATGACACCCACGTGCCTTTGTTACTTTTTGGAAAAGGCATCAAGAAAGGGAGCACGGTAAGCCGAACGGAAATTCCGGATATTGCGCCAACGATAGCAGCTTTATTGGGGGTAGCGTTTCCTAATGGAACTACTGGTAAGCCTATTGGGGAGGTTTTGGAATAGTTGACTTTATTTGTTGTTCAAAATTGTTAAAGCTATAATGGTTAAAGTAGCGTGTCTTTATTTCTAGATTATATGTTGTTGGCGAACCGTTAATTTTTAAACTTAAAGTCCATACCGAACAGAAAATAGCCTAAAGTGAAATAATTGTTTCCAACCATTCCGTTTATAGGCCTTATTTCATAAGCTATTTTCCTTTTAGGGAAATCTATTCGAAGCCCAATTGATACATTCCCACCAAAATAGAATGAATTGAAAAAAGTGGAATGGCTATATCTAACATCGCCATCTCCTCCTGTTCCCAAAAGGCCTCTTGAGTAACTTGCAAATGGTCCAATTGAAGTTACAATGGATACTGCTTTGTATTTCACAACGTCATAGTGTAGGTTATATCCCAAAGTAGTAATACGATAAAATTGATTTCGAGTGTCCGTAATTCCAAAAGGAACGAATCCGCCTATCATCAGATTCGGGTTTAATCTGAGTTTTTGTTTTTTTCCAAAGCTTTTTTGTAGCCCAATAGAGTAGATGATTCCTAGACCTGTTTCGGTCTCTCCTTCATTAAACCCTAAGGCGATACCTGTTTTTAAGGAATTTCTCTTGAATTCAATATTTTGGCCATAACAAAAGCTGGCGCACGAAGTAAGTAGGATTGTTAAATATAATATTATGTTCTTTGGTTGCATCACAATAAAGACTAATTGAGCTTGCCGGTGTTTATAGGTTATTCTGGTAATTCAAATGCATTTTTAAAATCTTCCTCTGTTACCAGAAATTCGTAGATATTTCCTTTTATTTCAAACCCTCCATTTGGCAATAGAGGATTTCGCTTGTTGGAAAAATTAAAATCTCCCAAGTTGTTATTGATTGATATATAACCTTGCTGGTTGTTAAATTTAACCACCATTGAGTCTATGCCGCAATAATTTTGAAATATTCCTCTGAAGTTTTCATCTGTATAATTGCAAGATGGGCTATTTTCTCCTGTACTCAAATCCTCTTGGAAGACTATATTTTTTTTCTCGAAAGCTTCAATTCTCATGGTACTGCTGGAGATGTTTTTTACACTTACCATAAAGTTTGTCTGATTAGGTTCATCTGTACAAGCTAAAATGAATGCGGTAATCATAACTGTTTTAAACAAATCTAGTCGTCGCATCTATCAGGATTATTATTGTTAAGTACTGCCTTTGGATAATTGAAAAGCTCATCTAAATTACCTTCACTATGGTTATGATAATAATTTTTAAGATTGTTTTGCCAACAATCAATGGTTCTGCAATTATCTAAAGCTCTCTGGATTTGTTGTAAACTATAACCACTAACTATATCAACTGGAGGACTTGGATTTAGGTTGTCATACTCGGTTGATTGGTTGTAATTATCAATCAAATCGGCTACAATTGGGGTATATTCAGTCATTTCAAAAATTCTATCCAATTGTCTTTGATAATTCCATCCAATATTGTCATTATTGCTGTTGAAATATGTAGGGCTTAGACGACCATACCTGTCATTGGTCAAAATGGTTTCCACACCTTCTGCCCAACTTTCTGTCATCATGTCCCTTCTGCAACTATTGGCCACAACGGAAAACATGCCCGGATCCATATTTCTATGCCCTCGATGCGTAAGTTCGTGCACCGTAGTGGCATAGATTCCATCACTGCCCCGATATCTTCCTTTTCGTATTCTGGTAACTTTAATATCTGAAATCGGCATTAGGCGCGAAATTGCCGCTCTATGTTCTGAACTTTCATCTCTGGAGTATTCGGCCTTAATTCTAAGATTGTAATTTGGGCTGTGAAGACCATAACTTGGAACTGCCCTTGTGTAATAATCATGCGCAGCGTTATGCACCAAGGCATAAAACTGGCTCCTACCCCAAGAAAAATGTTGGTTCCAAGGCTTTCTTTTATAGGTTCTGGTTCCCCTGTGCTTGGCACTAATAAATATAGAGCCTGCCATTACTCTAAATCTTCCACCACTATTAAAATGTACCGCATATTTTACCCGTTTGGTACGGGTACTGCTCGTCCTAAAATTACCGGTACTGTTGGTACGTGCCCTGCGTATGACCAAATAACCCCATTTACGTACTTTTACCTCTGCGCCCACAACGCCCACTGTACGCCCAATGGCATCTTCCTGTACGGTGATGCGCCCACTGGGGCTCCATCTGCGCCTTCGGGCCTGCTCCCCTGCTTCGGCGGCAAGCATGGTTTCTACTGAGGCTAGGTCCATGATCAGCTGCTTTTGTTCATAACCCAGTTGAACGGCTTCCTCATAGCTATAAAGTTTTCCAGAGGTGTCCTCGGGCAGGTAAAATTGTAAAGCGGATAGCTCGTCCTTGTCCAAATTATTGGTAAGTTTTAGAGCTTCCAGTTCCAAGTATTCAAAAACTTCGCCGTTTTCATCAACGGACAGAATTTCCTTTGTAGTGCTGTTTCTAGGTTGTTTTACAAGTACTTCACCTTCTTTCAAGGCTTCCTTATCGTCCATTTCAGGGGCAAAATAAAAGTTGTCCAAGCGTTCACCATACACATTTTCAGGGATAGGGTAATCGTAGGGGACAACCGCATAGAGGTAGGAAAACGAGCCTGGATTTTCGTCCCCTTCCAATTCTGGGTCATCGTAAAAATCGCCCTGCTCTTCTACCTCGTAATGTAGCGGAATATTGGATACTTGGAGAATGGTGTCATTGGTGATGAGTTCGTGTTCTAGGCTGTCCTTGGGCAAAAATCGGTAGTAATAATGAGAGGGCAGTACTTCTATACCCTCTCCATCTTTAAAGGTTTTGGCCAATTTGCTGTTTTTGGATCGTCCCTTTAAACTCGTCAATAAATTGTCAAGTGCGGTCTGCATGTTTTTGGCGGTATAGGGCATGTTCAATGCTTTGCCCAGCACAATGGGCTTACTGTCCGGTCCCTCTGTTGGCTCTTCGTTCTGGTCTGTTTCAAGGTGTGCCTCTTTTTGACAAGAATAGGTCATTAGCATACTCAAAACAAAAATGGATAGGCGGTAATAGTTCAAGTTCTTCATTGGGCATAGATTTGGGTTGATTCATTTTTGTATTTAAAAACTTTTTGAATCTGAAGTTTTTTCTTTCAATGTAGAGAGTGAACCAGTAAAATGAGTAGGAGATCTGACGGATACCCTTTTTCAATTGATGGATGGGATATCTGAATAGATTGGCAGGAAGTTTTTATCCCAGCTGGACAACAGGAAAAGACTTAGAATTTGATTATTTCTGGAAACGGTTATCCTCGGGACATTTTTTTTAAGATTCCCCTCCATCTGTATTTTCGGATAAATACCCCTTCTTCTTTGGAAACATACCTTTCTGATTGTTGAAAGAAAGCCCTTAAATAGCCCATGATTACTTGGCCGTATAAGAAGGGATTTTTGGCCTGCCATGCCATCTTAAGAGCAGTCAGTTTGGCGAGGACAATGCCATATCTCATCTTGTAAAGGGCTTCGCCCTTACTTTGCCTTTTTTTGATGGTATATCCATGACCAGTAGGCCGAAGGTGTTTCACTTGCAAACTGGAATCCGTATGGATTTCAAAACCATTATATTGTGCCAAAAGTTCATCGACCGTGTCCCAGCCAACCCCTGGTCTTAAACCTTCCATTTTGGTAAAACAAGCTTTGTGATAAAGTTTGATGGGGCCGCGGATATGGTCCTTGTTGGAAATGTTTTCGTATACCCATGCTCCGTTTTTTTCAACATACAATAGTCCAGAACACATCCCAAGTTTTCCGTTGTTTTGGAAATGATTCAGCATAAGCTCGAAGTAATTGGGAGGAAGGATGATATCCGCATCAAACTTTCCTATGAGGTCATATTCCGAAGCATGTTTTAATCCAAAATTGAAAGTATCTACCACCTTTTTTCCAGGGATATGCTCTTCAGAGGATTTACGTTGCAGTACCTGAATCCAAGTGTTTTTTTGGGCAAACTCGGAGGCAATTTTAAAAGTGTTGTCCGTAGAATTGTCATCAACAACAATCAACTCATCCGGTAGTGTGGATTGGGCCACGAATGAATCCAGACAGGCTGTTAGGTGTTCTGCCTCATTGTGGGCAGGAATGATCACACTCAATTTCATTCCGCAAAATACCAATTCTCAAACTTACAAGTCCAAAAGTGAATCTGTACTTTTTTGCTGGGCGCTGGATGTCGGTTGCGGAGTGCTGGATGCTGGGTGCTGGGTGCTGGGTGCTGGCTGATGGATGCGAGATGGTGGGGGATTATTTTATTAAAATCAATAATCAATAATCAGTAACCAATAATCGGTAATCAGTAATCAGTGAACTGTGATTGGATAATGGGGTTTGGGATTTGTTTATTTTAAGCTTGGTGCTTGGTGCTTGGTGCTTGGTACTTGGTGCTTGGTGCTTGGTGCTTGGTGCTTGGATTATTTTGTGCTGATGCGGATGTCTGGTGTTCGTTCTTATATCTTATACACAACGGCATTGATGTTCATGCCGGCACCTACGCTAGCAAAAATGACTACATCTCCTGGGTTGACCTCATGCTTGTCCAGTTGGCCATTTTTTACCAAATCATAGAGTGTGGGTACCGTGGCCACTGAACTGTTGCCCAATTTATGAATGCTCATGGGCATAATATCTTCTGGAACCTGTTTGCCATAAAGTCTGTAGAACCGCTTGATAATGGCCTCATCCATTTTTTCGTTGGCCTGATGAATAAAAATTTTCCTTACCTCATCAATATGGGTTCCACTGGAGTCCAAACATTCTTTCATGGCCCTGGGCACATGGGTACACGCAAATTCGTAGATTTTCCGACCATGCATTTTAATATATCGGGTTTCGGGGCAGCCCTCATTTTTATAAGTCTTATCAAAGAACAAATAATACGCTTCCTTGTTCGCATGGGTTTCCGAGGCATTGGCAAGGATTTCCCCTGAGGCTGCATTGGCTTCCAAGATTACCGCACCGGCGCCATCGGAATAAATCATACTATCGCGATCGTGCTCATCTATAACCCTTGAAAGGGTTTCGCCACCAATGACCAAACACTTTTTGGCCAGACCACTTTTGATAAATGCAGAAGCTTGGATTACCCCTTCAATCCAGCCGGGGCAGCCAAAAATCATGTCGTAGGCCACACATTTCGGGTTTTTGATTTGCAAAAGGTGCTTTACCCTTGTTGCAAGGCTGGGAAGGGTATCTCCTTGTATTTTGCCAGGGGTTAGGTCTCCAAAGTTGTGCGCAAAAATAATATAGTCGATTTCCTCTCGGTCAATTCCAGCATCTTCAATGGCTTTTTCGGAGGCCAAATACCCTATATCGGAGGTTTTCAATTCTGATGGGGCATATCGGCGTTCCGCAATACCCGTAATCGCTTGGAATTTCTCAATGATTACCTGATTGTCGTGCTCAAAATGAGTGCCATTGGTATCCAAAAAGTGATGTTCAAGAAAGTCTTCATTTTTTGTGATAACGGGTGGGATGTAGCTCCCTGTTCCAGTGATGCCAATATTCATATCGAGGTTTTGCTATTGAAGATAATTTTCAACTGTAATTTTTTGACTGTCCAAGAGAATTTGATACGATGCCCAAAATGGATTTGAACGGAAAATAATTAAGAAAACGCCTTAATTTACGTAGGAAACCAAGGCGTTTTATTCCTGAATATAGGTGTTACGCTAGACTTCAGCGTAAGCCTCAATAGGTGCGCAGGTACAGATCAAATTACGATCTCCAAAGGCTTCATCCGTTCTGCGGATGCTTGGCCAAAATTTGTTATCCGAAACATAGGGCAACGGAAATGCGGCCTTTTGTCTGCTATAAGGATACTCCCAAGAATCACTAGTAACCATTCCTAAGGTATGGGGTGCATTTTTGAGCACATTGTTGGGGTCGTCCGCATGCGCTTCATCAATTTCTTCCCTAATACCCAGCATGGCTTCACAGAATCGATCCAATTCAGCCAGACTTTCGCTTTCTGTAGGTTCTACCATGATGGTTCCAGCAACTGGGAAGGATACCGTCGGAGCATGAAATCCATAATCCATTAAGCGCTTGGCTATATCCGTTACTTCAATTCCGTGGGCTTTGAAAGGCCTGCAGTCGATAATCATTTCGTGTGCAGCGCGACCTCTTTCACCCGTGTAGAGCACATCAAATTTTCCTTTGAGTCGATCCTTGATGTAATTGGCATTTAGAATGGCCATTTTGGTGGCCTCGGTAAGCCCTTCAGCACCCAACATCTTGATGTATCCATAAGAAATTAGACAAGCGAGTGCACTGCCCCATGGCGCCGCTGAAATGGCAGTGATTGCTTGTTCGCCTCCTGTTTCCACAACAGGATTGGAGGGAAGAAACGGTTTTAATTGTTCCGCTACACAAATTGGGCCTACTCCAGGGCCACCACCGCCGTGCGGGATAGCAAATGTCTTGTGTAGATTCAGGTGGCAAACATCAGCTCCAATGGTAGCTGGATTCGTCAATCCCACCTGTGCGTTCATGTTGGCTCCGTCCATGTATACTTGCCCACCGTGATCATGAATTACTTGGGTAATGTGTTTAATGGAAGACTCAAATACACCATGCGTTGAAGGATAAGTGACCATTAGGGCTGCAAGATTTTCTGAATGCTGCTGGGCTTTTTCCTCCAAATCCGAAACATCTATGTTTCCATGTTCATCGGTTTTGGTTACGACCACTTTCATTCCAGCCATAACCGCTGACGCTGGATTGGTTCCATGGGCGGAAGCGGGAATAATACAGATATTTCTGTGTCCCTCCCCACAGGATTCATGGTAGGCTTTGATGGTCATAAGTCCGGCATACTCTCCCTGTGCTCCCGAATTGGGTTGAAGGGAGGTGGCTGCAAAACCGGTAATCACATTCAATTGGGATTCCAACTCTTTAAGCACCTTTTGATAGCCCTGGGCTTGTTCAAGCGGCACAAAGGGGTGAATATTCCCCCAATTGGCCCAGCTCAAAGGCAACATTTCGCTTGCCGCATTCAATTTCATGGTACAGCTCCCCAAGGATATCATGGAGTGGTTCAAGGCCAAGTCCTTTCGCTCCAATTTCTTGATGTAGCGCATCAATTCTGTTTCCGAGTGATACGAATTGAATACTTCGTGCTCCAAAAACGGGGATTTGCGTTGCAGGGTTTCAGGTATAAAATTGTTGTCTGGTCTTATAACGACCTCAGAAAGCACCTGTGTAAAGCCTTCCATGGTATTTTTATCCACTTCCGCAGACTTAGTCTTATTTCCATGGGTTAGGGCTTCAAAACACCTGAAAAGCTGTAGTATGTCTTCTTGGCCTGTAGCTTCGTTTAATGATATTGAAATTGTCTTTTCGTCAATATAGTTGAAATTGATCTTGGCATATTCCGTAATCTGCTTTAAAAGTTCCACATCTGGCACTTCAACCTTTACGGTATCAAAGAAAACCGAATTTAATTGTTCAAACCCAAAATGTACAGCCATTTTGGCAACCAGTTGGGTATTGTTATGCACCTTTTCCGCGATGTATTTTAATCCCTTTGGGCCATGATACACGGCATACATACCTGCCATAACGGCCAATAGCACCTGGGCGGTACAAATGTTGGAGGTGGCCTTATCTCTTTTTATATGCTGTTCGCGGGTCTGAAGGGCCATTCTCAAGGCTGGATTTCCATCCGTGTCCTTGGTAATACCAATGATCCTGCCCGGAATACTACGCTTGTATGCTTCTTTTGTGGCAAAAAAGGCAGCATGGGGACCTCCGTATCCCAAAGGAATACCGAAACGCTGGGTGGTGCCCACAACCACATCTACCCCCCATTCACCGGGAGGCGTTAGCAATACCAGACTTAAAATGTCCGCGGCAACAGCCACTTTGATCTCATTTTCCTTGGCTTTTTCAACAAAACTGGCATAGTCATGAACTTGCCCATGTTTCCCTGGATATTGCAGCAAAGCACCATAGAATTCATTTGAAAAGTCGAATTCCTCATGATTTCCAATGACCAATTTAATACCCAGTGGTTTGGATCGTGTTTGAAGCAGGCTCAAGGTTTGGGGAAGAACTTCCTCGGAGACAAAGAACTTAAGTGCCTCCTCTTTTTTCTGTTGACGGGACCTTACGTCCAACAGCATGGTCATGGCCTCTGCTGCTGCCGTACTTTCATCCAATAAAGAGGCGTTGGCCAGTTCCATCCCAGTAAGATCGCTTACCATGGTCTGGAAGTTGAGAAGAGCTTCCAGTCTACCTTGGGCAATCTCGGCCTGATAAGGCGTATAGGCCGTATACCAACCCGGATTTTCCAGAATATTCCTCTTGATTACTGAAGGGGTCAAACTTTCATGATATCCCAAGCCGATATAACTTTTGAAAACTTTGTTCTGGTCCGCCATTTCCTGGATATGGGCCAAAAATTCATGTTCACTGACACCTTTGGGGAGATTTAGGGGTTCCTTCAACCTGATGTCGTCCGGAATGGTTTCATAAATCAATTGTTCCATGCTATCCACACCTACAGTTTCAAACATGGGCTGAAGATCTTTTTCAGTGATTCCAATGTGCCTTGAGGCAAACACTTCTGTATTCATATCCAGTTTTATAAAGTGCACAAAATTAGTTATAAATTCATTCAAAATAAGGAATTTTGTAAGAGGTCAAATCAAAGTTGTTAACCACAAATTAACCCTTTGGCCAAAAATGCACTTTTTGTTTAATGCGTTTGATAACAAGCATTTTTAATTTTTACCTGAATGCCAGTGTTCATGTGGCTTTGGCGGTGATGGCCTTGACCAGTGTTACCCTATTCCTGTTAGACATTCCGTTGAATTATTTGCTGTTGGGTTTTACTGGATGTAGCACGGTTGTGTGCTACAATTTTATAAAGTATGGGGTGGAGGCAGAGAAGTACCTTATTGTTTCCAATAGATATCATAGATACATCCAAATTTTTAGTTTCCTATGCTTTGGTGTGGCACTCTACTTTTTGGCACAATTGGATCAACGAATCTGGTTGGCCACTGGCGTTTTGGGATTGGTATCCGCACTTTATGCCGTTCCACTGTTGCCCAAATCGGGTAATTTAAGGAGCTTGGGGGGAATGAAAATTTTTGTGGTGGCCCTAGTATGGGCTGGGTTTACCATAATTCTACCGGTTTTGGATGCCCAGTTTCCTTATTCTTGGGATATAGGTGTACAGTTTGTGCAGCGATTTTTGTTGGTCTTAATTTTGATTCTGCCCTTTGAAATCAGGGATTTGAAATGGGACTCAAAGGATTTAAGGACGTTGCCTCAAATTTTGGGTGTTCAAAAAACGAGAAAGCTAGGTGTTGGACTCATCATCATCTTCCTACTGCTCACATTTTTAAGGGACGATATTGATACAGCGGAAGTTGTAAGTAGGATAATCGTGGGACTGGTCTTATTAGGATTGTTTCGTTCCAAATTGGATTTTGGAAAAAGATATTTAGCCTCTTTTTGGATTGAAGGAATTCCGCTGTTTTGGCTTGGAATAATTTGGGTTTTGGGCAAGTTAATCTAGAGGTGTTTCTCCAAATCTTTTTTCATGGCTTCCTTTTCACCTTCGGAAAGTGAGTTAAGATTGGCCTTGTCGCAAAGTGTGGTAAGCATTTGGTTTTGCTTGGTAAATTTTGCGCAGGTCTTGCAGGTAAAAATATGAAAGCGAAGCTTCATAATTTGCCAGAATCCTGCTTCCTTGTATTGTGATTTATTGCATATTGTGGCAGCTTCCTCACACGAAATCTTCATAACTAAAACCAATTTTCATTTAAACAACCCATAAGGGCAGTTCTTGCCCTATGGATCATCACCCACAGGTTGGACGGATTTATTCCGAGTTCATTACAAATATCTTCAGTACTCATTCCTTGAATGGTCTTCATGTTGAAAACCAAGGATTGTTTCTTGGGAAGTTTGGAAATGCATTCTTGAATGGCCATTCCCAATTCCTCATTTTCAATGGTGCCTTGTCCATCCTTGCTGAATGGGTCCGCTACCTGTTCTTCCAACCAATCGCCTTCGGAATCTGAACTAGCGTTGTAGTTGACACGCACTTCAGCCTTACCTTTTTTGGAATTAATTTTCCGATAATGATCAATAACCTTTCGCTTCAGAATAGCTATCAGCCATGTTCTTTCGGCGGCATCACCTTTATAATTTTTAGCGGAATTAAGTCCCGCAAAAAAGGTTTCCTGTACCAAATCCTTGGCGATTTCCGCATCGCTTACACGGGCTACCGCATAATTGAACAAATAATCGGCATATTGGTCTACCCAGGTTTCCGGATGAAGTTCGTACGCTACCATAGTTTTAAGAAGTACCAAATGTAATGGTTTTAGTTAATGAATCCATGTTTTGTCCATTACAAACCACCCTAAAAACTATCACAAAATGTTCATGATCATAAAGTTTAGCTATTCTTTAAGATTTGGATAATAGATCAGTTAAACAGGATTCAATATTTGGATACTGAAATTCAAAACCAGCTATTTGCAGCTTTTTTGGGATGACATTTCTGCTTTTCAAGATTAATTCAGTTTCGGTTTTGATGATTCTCGCACCTATCTCCAGCGGTAACTTTCCCAGAGGTACGCCTAAGGGAATGCCCAGCTTCTGCCGAATGGTCTGCATGAGTAGTTTATTGGTTACGGGAATAGGGGACACTAGATTAACGCTATTGGATAATTCAGGATTGTTCAATAGATATTGGACACTCCGGGCAAAATCCGTTTCGTGAATCCAGCTGACAAACTGATTCCCAATGCCTTGTTTTCCTCCAAATCCCACTTTGGCAAGATTTAAAATTGGAATAAAAGCCCCACCCCTTTTTCCAAAAACAATGGAAGTTCTCATGGCAACTTTTCTGGTGTTTGGAGTCCGGAAGGAGAACAAAGATCGTTCCCAAGCTTGTGCTACGTTTACTGAGAAACCAGAGCCTATTTCACCTTCAAATTCATCCATTTGTTTATCCAAAGAATGTCGGTATATAGTTGCTGTAGAGGAATTCAACCAAACTTTTGGAGGTGATACACACTGATGGATAGCGGTTCCAATAGCCTTTGTGGAAAGTAGTCGTGAACTGAAAATGGCCTCCCTGTTTTTTTGGGTGTATCGACAATCAACGGATCTGCCACTCAAATTGATGACAGCATCGGCGTTCTCAAGTTCAACAGCCCAAGTGCCTAATGAGATGCCATCCCATTCCATGAACCTGATATTATCCTTTTCAACATAGCTTTTTCTGCTCAGCACAATGATTTGTTGGCACTTGTCTTTAAAATACTCTTGAAGGATGGATCCGAGAAAACCAGATCCACCAGCTAGGATTATTTTTTTCATGAATATGAGTTTTGATAATATCGATAGGTAATCCAAATAAAATATGAAGCAATGGCCATTGGTAGTACCATGTACATGACGATGGCCAAGTAATCATCCAAGTTCTCATTAAAAAGGGGAGGTGCTATTGCGGCCAGTCCATATAAAACGACCACTATGTAATAATTGGTCAGGTGATTTATACCTTGAGGTTTGAATCTGGGGTAGGCAAAAAGCAAAGCAAAACTGCTGGCGACCTGCAGCACTCCCAATAGTATTTGGGCCAACAATCCATAGAAAATGGTAAGGTGTAGCAAAAGAGTTGTGATGTAAACAACAAGATTGAATCTATATAATAACTTCATAATTTATATTTTAATAATTTCAGAAAATATTGAAACAAAAAATCAAAAAAATTATTTTATCAGTTTGAACAGCGATTTACTCAACCAATTCTGTTTGTGATTCAAGGTTTTATCCAAAATAGAGTCGGCAGTTTGAGCCAAATCATGTAAGGATTTAGTTTGTTTAATCAATTCTTTGGTTGCAGGTGTCCCGTCATCTTTTATAGAACTTAGTTCAGCCAAGGTTTTAATTACGGGTTGAATCTCCCTTCTACTGCGTTCTTTGGCGATAATCCGGGCCAACTCTTGTACATCCTTTTCCGTAGTATAAAACTCCCTGCGTTCACCAGCTATTAATTCCTTGCTTACAATGCCCCAGTCAATAAGCTGTCTAACATTCATACTGGTGTTTCCTCTGGAGATTTGAAGTTCCTCCATGATTTGCTCCGTACTCAAGGGTTCTGTGGAAATAAAAAGCAAAGCTTGAATCTGCGCCATGGCCTTATTGATACCCCATAAAGTGCCCAGACTTCCCCATGTACTTATGAATTTTTGTTTTGCTTCCTGGTATTCCATGGGATAAAGATACAATTATTTTCTTAACTTTCAATAATTTTTGAAAACTAAGAAATATTATGCTATCTTCTTAATCAATCCTGCCCGCTCCAATAGCGGTTCAATTTGGGGTTCGGCGCCCCTAAACCGTTTATAAAGTTTCATCGGATTTTCTGTACCTCCCTTAGACAGCACATGTTCCTTGAACTTGTCGGCAACTTCTGTGTTAAAAATGCCCTTTTCCTTAAAGTAGGCGAAAGCATCCGCGTCCAGCACTTCGGCCCATTTGTAACTGTAGTATCCTGAGGAATACCCGCCTTGGAAAATATGGCCAAAGGCCGTACTCATACAGGTTTCCGGAGTGTCGGGAAATAGATTGGTGCCTTCAAAAGCCTTGGTTTCAAAAGCTTTTACATTTTCGATTGCAGATGGGTCAGCTGCGTGCCATGCCATATCCAAAAATCCAAAGCTCAGTTGGCGTAACGTGGCCATCCCCTCTTGAAAAGTGGAAGATTCCTTGATTTTTGCAACCAATTCCATAGGAATCAGTTCACCTGTTTCATAATGGAAGGCAAAGAGTTCCAGAGCTTCCTTTTCGTAACACCAGTTCTCCATAATCTGGCTGGGCAATTCCACAAAATCCCAATAAACGGATGTCCCGGACAGACTTGGATAAGTAGTATTGGCCAACATGCCGTGCAGACCATGCCCAAACTCGTGGAACAAGGTGGTTACTTCATTAAAGGTCAAGAGTGAGGGTTTGGTCTCTGTGGGTTTGGTAAAATTGCATACATTGGATATATGCGGTCTGCTATTATCTCCATTAATGGTGTACTGCGATTTGTACGACGTCATCCAGGCGCCCCCTCGTTTTCCTGGTCTCGGATGAAAATCGGCATAAAAAAGGGCAATGAATTGGTCCTCTCTATCATAGACTTCATAGGTTTTGACCTCTTCATGGTATTTTTCAACATCAAAAACCTCCTTAAAAGTTAACCCAAACAATTTTTCAGCCACTTTGAATACCCCATTAATGACATTTTCCAATTTAAAATAGGGTTTGAGTTTTTCATCATCCAAATTGAACAACTGTTGTTTCAGTTTTTCAGAATAATAAGCACTGTCCCATTTTTCCATTTGTTCAATACCATCGGTGTCCTTGGCGAAGGATACCAATTGATTGAATTCACGGATGGCCGCCGGTTTGGCTTTGTCCAGCAGTTCATTTAAAAAATCCAAGACCTTCTTTGGGGTTTCTGCCATGCGTTCTTCAAGAACAAAATCGGCATGGGTGGGATAACCCAAAAGATTGGCCCGTTTATGACGGAGGGACACAATTTGCAGTACATTTTCCTGATTGTCCAAGTCATCCCCATGAAACCCCTTGCTCCCAAAGGCCAGCGATAGCTCTTTACGCAATTCCCTATTATCCGCATATTTCATGAATGGGATGTAACTCGGATAGTCCAAAGTGATCAGCCAGCCTTCCTTATCCTTGGATTTAGCCAATTGGGCAGCTGCTTCTTTAGCCCCCTCAGGTAAACCTGCCAAATCTGCCTCTTCGGTGAGGTGCATTTCAAACTTGTTGGTTTCCGCCAATACATTTTCACCGAACTTCAATTTGAGTTTGGACAGCTCGGCATCAATTTCCCGTAATCTTTTTTTTCCAGTTTCATCCAGGTTGGCCCCGTTTCTACTAAAACCTTTATAACGTTTGTCCAACAAGGTTTGCTGTTCGGGTGTCAAGTCGAGCTTGTCCATTTGCTCGTATACCGATTTAACCTTTTGGAACAATTTCTCGTTTAGGGTAATGTCGTTGTTGAACTCGGATAACAAGGGTGAAATTTCCTGGGCAATTTTCTGGATTTCCGCGTTGGTTTCGGCAGAATTTAGGTTGAAAAATACACTGGAAACACGATCCAACTGTTTACCAGAAAAATCCAAAGCTTCCAAGGTGTTCTTGAACGTTGGGGGTTCGGGATTATCTACAATTTGGTCAATTTCTTTTCGGGCCTGTTCAATGGCCTGCAAAAAAGCAGGTTTAAAATGTTCATTTTCAATATGCTCAAAAGGAGCTTGGTCAAACGAATCTAAAAGGGGATTATTCATGGATTTTTGAATTCTTGGATTTTTTGATTTTTCGATGGGCTCTTAGCACATCCGTGGTATAAAAAGTCAATGAGACCACCGCGGAGATAACGGCTGCTATAAAAAAAGCGTAGTTTCTTGCCGTGTCCTTGGTTCTTTTGTTTAATGCTTCAATGGCTTCTTCTGTATATTCCTCTAAATCAATGAAACCATTTTGGTTCAAATCGAAACTTTGTAGCTGTTCTTTGATAAAATACCATCTGACTTCTGTAATAAAAAGCATCAAAGTGTAAAGGGAGAATAGGAGTAGGGCACTTTTCCACAAGCTTTTGTGATGTGGTTGTTTTATTTTTTTTCGCACGGATAACACCACTGCCGTGCTTGCCAGTCCAAACAAAATACCCAATTCATTGTAACTTGGCATTTGTTCCTTCTATCCTTTGTTTTTGCGTACTTCTTCGGCTCCCTTGATAACCTTTTCTTTCAGTCCTTGCTTGTAAACCTCAATCTTGTCGAGGATACATTGGTCGGAGCTTCCCAAGATTTGGGCGGCCAAGATACCTGCATTTTTTGCCCCGTTAAGGGCCACGGTGGCAACGGGTACACCTCCTGGCATTTGAAGAATGGATAGTACCGAGTCCCAGCCATCTATGGAATTACTGCTTTTTACAGGAACTCCAATAACGGGTAATGGGGACAACGAAGCCACCATTCCAGGTAAATGCGCAGCACCGCCGGCACCGGCGATTATTACCCCATAGCCATTTTTGTGGGCATTTTTACCAAACTCAAAGAGTTTCTCGGGGGTTCTGTGGGCAGAGACAATATCCACGTCCACTTCGATATCAAATCCCTTTAAAATTTCAACGGCATCTTGCATAACGGGAAGATCGCTGGTGCTTCCCATGATTACAGCTACTTTTTTCATGTAACATCGGTTTTATTTCTATTTAAAATGCTTACCACTAGCCTTTTAACCATTTCCATTTCCTTAGGTTTGCTGGAAGCAATGAACAAGGTCAAACTAGCCAATGCCTCATTGCTAATAATGCTTTTTCCATCTTTGCTGGTCAGCAAGTTATTGTATTCCAGGAACATCAAAAAGCAGGCAGCTGCAATTCTTTTATTTCCATCGGTGAAAGCGTGATTTTTAACAATCAGATAGAGTAACGTTGCAGCTTTTTCTTCAAGACTGGGATAAAAATCAGAATCGCCAAAACCTTTTGAAATTTGGGCAATTGCACTTTTGAAACTATTGTCTTTCTCGAAACCGAAAATATCGGAATTGAAATCTGCTTTCATCATTTCGATGAGAGATTGATACTGCGATTCCTCGGGGTAAATAGCTTTTTCAAGTGTTAAACCAGACCGATCAAGACTTTGATGATCATAATCATCCAAAAGCGTCAAACCTTCTGAAAACGTTTTGAGATATCCAAATCCATCTTCATGGGCTTTTTCTTCAATGGCTCTGGTAACAATTTGAATGCCTGACTTTAAAATTTGAATCTCTTCTTCTTTTTCCGCTAGCCTTTTTTGGTTAACGACGTAGCCTTTCACCAAATACTCTCTTAGTTTCTGAGTTGCCCACTGCCTGAATTGTACCCCTCGGATAGATTTAACACGATAACCTACGGAAATGATTACATCAAGATTGTACAGATCAATTTTTCGCTCTACAATTCTACCTCCTTCATTTTGTGGAACTATTGCATTTTTTGCAACAGTTGAGTTCCCGACAAGCTCTTTCTCTGAAAAAATGTTCTTAATGTGCCTTGAAATTACAGACTTATCGCGATCGAACAGAATCGCAAGCTGATTCAATGAGAGCCAAACCGTATCTTTTTCAAGGTTTACTTGAATCTCCGATTTACCATCCTCGGTTTTATAAATCTCAATTTTGTGAGACATAATATTATAGTGAAACCACTTTGATCATCTCTTTCACCTGTTGCGCCACCTCTCTAGCGCGGGCCATATCTTCATCCACAATGGTCACATGTCCCATTTTTCGAAATGGTCGTGTTTGTTTTTTACCATAAATATGGGGGGTGACACCTTGCATGTCCAAAATGGACTCCATGTTTTCATACCTTACATTCCCGGTATGGCCTTCGGCTCCCACCAGATTTACCATGATTCCTGCCACCTTACTGTCCGTTTTACCTAGCGGAAGACCTAAAATAGCCCTGATATGTTGTTCAAACTGATTGGTGTAGCTTGCTTCTATGCTATAATGTCCGCTGTTATGGGGCCTGGGGGCCACCTCATTGACCAAAATTTCGTCATCTTGTGTTTGGAACAGTTCCACGGCCAAAAGTCCCACATGACCAATGTTTTCTGAAACTTTCAGAGCAACATCCATTGCTTTTTGCGCAACATTTGCATCGATTCGGGCTGGGCAAATCACATATTCTACCTGATTGGCTTCTGGGTGAAACTCCATTTCCACCACAGGATAGTTTACCAACTCTCCAGATGAGCTTCTGGCCACTATCACCGCAAGTTCATTCTTGAACGCCACCATCTCTTCCGCAATACACTCCACATTGGGGAGGCTTTCAAGGTCTTCAATAGCCCTCACTACCTTCACTCCTTGTCCATCATATCCAAACTGGGCGCTTTTCCATACAAAGGGTAGTGCAAGACCCCCATTGGTAATGCTGTCTTTGATCTCCGAGGTATACGCAAACCGCACAAAAGGTGCGGTAGGGATTCCGTGATCGGTATAAAAGAGTTTTTGGGTGGCCTTGTTTTGAATGATTCGGAGTGCCTTGGTCTGCGGGTAGACTTTTACGCCTTCCTCTTCCAGTTTTTCCAAGGCTTCCACATTTACGTTTTCAATCTCTATGGTAAGCAGGTCAACATCCTTTCCGAAATTATAGACCTTGTCAAAATCCAAAAGATCACCCAGAACAAACTCGTTGCAGGCAATTTTGCATGGTGCCTCTGGGGAAGGGTCCATTACCTTGGTTTGGATATCCCATTTTCGGGTCTCGTAAAGTAGCATTTTGCCCAGTTGTCCGCCACCTAAAATGCCCAATTTAAAGTCGGAAGAGAAGAAATTCATCAATTGAATAATTGGAATGACAGCAAAAATAAGGGAATTCCTTTAAGCAATAAAGATACAGCCGTTGAAGAGGGCTTAAAAATGTTATCTTTGCCAACCTGACAAAATTGATGACCAATTGATTAAGCTTCACGACAAGGTTTTTAAACCCTTTTTGTCCGAAGGACAAATTTTGGCCGCCATTGATAAAATGGCAGCAGAAATAGCCTCGGACTATAAGGGCAAAACACCCATCTTTGTGGGGGTGCTCAATGGGGCTTTTATGTTTGTATCCGATTTTTTAAAAGCCTATCCTTACCCCTGTGAGGTATCCTTTGTTCGATTGAGCTCGTACCACGGACTTACCTCTACCGGTATTGTGGAGACCTTGCTGGATGTCCCAGATAATATTGAGGGTAGGGATGTGATCATATTGGAAGATGTGATCGATACGGGAAGGACCCTCAAACAGTTGGTACATCTGTTTTCAGGAACCAATGTTAAACAGTTCAAGATTGCTTCGCTTTTCTACAAATCGGAAATCTACAACGGCGAATATGCGATTGACTATGTGGGGTTGGAAATTCCAAACAACTTTATTGTGGGATATGGACTGGATTACAAGGAGTTGGGTAGAAATTTAAGAGAAGTATATCAACTAAACCAAGGAAATATGATTAACCTAGTGCTTTTTGGAAAACCCGGAGCAGGAAAGGGAACCCAAGCAGGAGTGTTAAAGGAAAAGTACAATCTGAAGCACATTTCCACTGGAGATGTCTTTAGGTTCAACATGAAAAATGATACAGAGCTCGGAAAACTGGCCAAATCCTACATTGATAGAGGGGATTTGGTGCCGGATGAGGTAACCATTGAGATGCTGAAGGATGAGGTTGAAAAGAACCCTGATGCGGCCGGATTTATTTTCGATGGATTCCCACGAACCGAGGCTCAGGCTGAAGCATTGGATAATTTCTTGGAATCCAAAAACATGCAGGTTGATGCCACCATTGCTTTGGAGGCAGACGATGATGTCTTGGTTTCCCGTTTGTTGGAACGCGGTAAGGAGAGTGGACGTAGCGATGATCAAGACGAAAATAAAATCAGAAATCGTTTTGACGAATACAATCAAAAGACCGCACCTTTAAAGGCATACTACGATAAGCAAGGAAAGTTTCATTCCGTAAACGGAATTGGGGAGATTGCGGAAATCACTGAGCGGTTGAGTGACGTGATTGACCAGTTTGTGGTGATTCAGTAATAGCTTGGTTTTGGATTTGCAACCCACGCTTTCGAATGGCCAGGTTCATTTGAGACCGTTGATTTCCAAAGATTTTATAAACCTTTATCGTGTTGCATCCGACCCAAGGATTTGGGAACAGCATCCCATAAAGGAAAGGGCTGAACTCTATGGTTTTACTCCATTTTTTGCCGAGTCCCTAAAATCCAAAGGAGCCTTGCTGATTTCTGATGTTTCTACCCAAAAAGTTATTGGTAGTTCCAGATTTGTATTGCGACCTACCTTTGGGAAAGCCGTGGAGATTGGATGGACATTTCTATCCAGGTCGTATTGGGGAGGAAAGTTCAATGGCGTGGTTAAGGAGCTGATGATAAAGCATGCCCTTCAAAATATGGAAGAGGTACTGCTTTTTGTTGATAGGGAAAATATAAGGTCACAGAAGGCGGTGGAAAAATTGAATTTTATTCCACCAGACAAATTAGTTATTGACCAAAACCATGACCTAAGGCCAAATGATGTAATTTATAGGGTGCAGGGTATCTGTTAAATCAGTTAGGAAAGATGACCGAGGGAAATTTTGTCGATTACGTAAAGGTTCATGTGGCTTCCGGAAACGGAGGGAAGGGGTCTGTGCATTTGCATCGGGAAAAGTACATTACCAAAGGTGGCCCTGATGGGGGTGATGGCGGTCGTGGAGGGCATGTCATTATAAGAGGGGACAAAAACCTTTGGACACTTATCAATTTTAAGTTTAAAAAGCATTTTAAGGCCGGTCATGGCGAACATGGCAGCAAAAATAGGAGTACGGGCGCTGATGGTGCCGACGTGTATATGGATGTCCCCTTAGGTACCGTGGTTCGGGATACGGCTACCAACAACATTCTCTTTGAGATTACAGAAGATCAAGAAGAGCGCATTGTCATGGAAGGCGGGAAAGGAGGTCGTGGCAACTGGCACTTTAAAAGTGCTACCAATCAGACACCCCGATACGCGCAACCTGGAATCCCTGGACAAGAAACACAGATTACGCTAGAGTTAAAGGTGTTGGCCGATGTGGGTTTGGTGGGATTCCCTAATGCTGGGAAATCCACGCTGCTGTCCGTTATGACTTCGGCAAAACCCAAGATAGCCGACTACGAGTTTACCACCTTAAAACCCAATTTGGGCATTGTCCAATATCGCGATTTCCGGAGCTTTGTAATGGCAGATATTCCTGGAATTATTGAGGGTGCGGCAGAAGGAAAGGGTCTGGGGCATTACTTTCTAAGACATATTGAACGAAATGCCACCCTCCTGTTTTTAATTCCTGCTGACAGTAAGGATATATCCAAGGAATATGAAATTCTTCTGGATGAGTTGCGCCGATACAATCCGGAACTATTGGACAAGGAGCGTTTGGTGGCTATTTCCAAGAGTGATATGCTGGACGAGGAGTTAATGGCAGAAATGAGCGTCGAACTGGATAAAGACCTAAAAGGGGTGTCTTATCTTTTCATCTCATCGGTGGCCCAGCAAGGCATCCAGGAGCTTAAGGATAAGCTGTGGGAGCTGTTGAACGAATAATCTGGCTTTTTTCGATTCCCAAATCAAATATTGATTAATTTTAAAGGTATTCCCGGACGCTATGAAATACCTTTTTTCCATTGTTGTACTGAGTTTGTTGGCTTCCTGTGCGGGAACTCGAGTCAATTATGATTACGATAAGGCAACCGACTTTTCCAACTACACCAGTTACAATTATTTTTCGGATATGGACTCTGGTCTTAGCCAATTGGATGAGAAAAGGTTACTTCGCGCTTTGGACTCCACCCTACAGGCAAAGGGGTTTCTACTAACCGAAGAGCCTGATTTTTACATCAATATTTTAAGCAGTGAATTCCGCAATGTTTCCAACAATGCCGTTGGCGTGGGTATTGGAGGTACAGGCCGAAATGTTGGTGGTGGGGTTTCAGTAGGACTTCCATTGGGGAATTCGGGCATACAACGGCGAATCCAATTTGATTTTGTAGATGCCCAAAAAGATGCACTGTTCTGGCAGGCCACCAGCGAAAGTGGGTATCGTGAAAATGCATCCCCCAGTGTCCGCGAGGATGTTTTAAGAGCTTTGGTCAAAAAGGTTTTTTCCAAGTTTCCCCCACAATAACAGTCGCTCTAATTTGAAAATCAAGGATTTAAGAATTTAAATCTTTTCCAATTTTTTTCTTCTGGATGTAACAAATGTTTTCTAGCACAGTCTAATTAGGATAGTATTACTAATTTTTGAAGAACACTCTAAATCAAAAAACGTATGAAAACTAGACTCAATTTTAAGGCCTTGCAGCTTGCGGGCCTGTCTCTGCTTTTGGGATTTACAAGCTTAGCCCAAGAGAAACCGGGAAACCCTGAACTGGCCACATCTGATGCTGAGCTTCTTTCCTTGGCAGCGTTGGATCAAGGGGATTATAGGTATACGGTTGAAGATTACTTTGCCAATCCCAAAGCCTTTACCTTCAGATTTTCTCCAGATGGAAAATATCTTTCGTATAGGGAGAGCGATGAAAATGGGAAACAGCACATTTTTGTCAAAAATATTGCTACGGGAGAAACCCAAATGGCCATAGAGGAAAAGGAAGAGTTGGTACGAGGCTATGGTTGGCTCAACAATAGCAGATTGTATTATTCCATGGATAAAGGGGGGGATGAAAATTACCATATCTATGCCGTGGACTTGGACGGAAGCAACTTGAAAGACCTAACCCCTTTTGATGGAGTTAGGGCTCAGTTCACCGAATTGTTACGGGAAGACAAGGAACACATTATTGTTTCCATGAACAAGAACAATCCTCAGGTCTTTGAACCGTATTTGGTCAACCTGAATACAGGTGAGAGTAACCAACTATACACCAACGACGACCCCCAAAATCCCATATTTGGCTACAGCTTTGACAAGGATGGGAACTTAAAAGGATTTACTAGAATTAGAGATGGGGTAGAGCAAGATCTCTATTATGAAGATGGCAATGGTGGGTACAAAATTCTAAAGCAACTTAATTGGAAGGATAACTTCGTCATCTTGGATTTCAATTATGCCACACCCAACCCGAATGATGCCTACGTATTGTCCAATCTTGAAAGTGACAAGGCAGAAATTGTACTGTACGATCTGAAAGAAGACAAGAGTTTGGAGACGGTTTTTGTGAACGACATGTACGACGTACAGTCCATGGGTCTTTCCAGAACCAGAAATTATGAAATAGAATATTTCTCTTACGAAGGGGAAAAGAGCATTGTTGTCCCCATCAGCGAACCGTATAAAAAACTGGCGGCAAAAATGAAGTCGGAACTTCCTGGTAAGCAGTTCCGCGTTTTGGATGAAACGGAAGATGAGAATCTCTATATGGTCTATGTGGACAGTGACCGATTGTACGGCGTATATTATGCCTATGACGTAGCTAAAAATGAGCTAAAAGAACTGTACAATACCATGCCTCAACTGAAAGAGGAAGATATGTCCGAAATGAGACCGATAACCTTTACCAGCAGGGATGGAATCACGCTTCATGGATATATTACATTGCCTAAAGCCGCCTTGGCCGGTGAAAAGGTTCCAGTGATCGTAAACCCGCATGGAGGCCCACAAGGCATTAGGGATTCCTGGGGATTCAATCCTGAGGCGCAACTTTTTGCAAGTAGGGGGTATGCCACCTTACAGGTGAACTTTAGGATTTCTGGTGGCTATGGCCGAGAGTTTTTGGAGTATGGTTTTAAACAAATTGGCAGAAAGGCCATGGACGATGTGGAAGATGGACTTCAGTACGTAGTGGACCAGGGATGGGTAGATGGTGACAAGGCTGCCATTTATGGTGGAAGCCACGGGGGCTATGCCGTATTGCGTGGTTTGACCAAGACCCCGGATTTGTATGCCTGCGGAGTGGATTATGTTGGAGTGTCCAACTTGTTCACCTTTATGAAGACCATACCACCCTATTGGAAACCTTACCTCAAAATCATTAAGGAAATTTGGTATGATGAGGACAACCCTGAGGAAAAAGCCATTATGGAAGAAGTTTCACCCGTTTATCAAATGGATAAGATCAATAAACCGCTCTTTGTGGTGCAAGGGGCCAATGATCCCAGGGTAAATATTGACGAGTCTGACCAAATTGTCAGTGGTCTCAGGGAAAAAGGCTATGATGTGCCCTATATGGTTAAATATGATGAAGGACACGGGTTTGGCAAGGAAGAAAACCGTTTGGAGCTGTACAAGGCCATGATGGGCTTCTATGCCAAACATTTGGGGGAACAGGAAATTGCTGCACCTCTTAGGGATTAATAAAGAGATATGAAAAGTATGAGGGAGCCTAAAAGGCTCCCTTTTTTTATGCAATAAATTGAAGTTACCGTTCGGATGCCCAAATTTACCACTGCCCATAAAACCCTTTGTGCAAGGGGTGTGTGGCTTTACATTTGGTTTATCAATACAAAAACAACGAAATGGTCACTTTAGCAAAATTGTTAATATCCCTTCTACTGGATATTCTCGTCTAAAAAAATGTATAACATCAAAAGTCATCTGGAATGAAAAAATTAAACAAAGCGCAACGGCTTATATTTATACTGGGCATCATAGGTACCCTGGTCGGGTTATTTGGCAAATTCAATGGTTGGGAGCACAATGACTATTTCCCGATTTTCTACAGTGGAATGTCGTTTATGTGGATCGCGTTTCTTCCTTCAGGGAAAACTTGTTGCAATTGGTTTAAAAAGCGTACGAAAAGTGTGGAAGCATAGTGAGTTTTCAATAGGTTATATTTGACCTAAGTTGAGCCAAGCGATATGCAATTGACAGAAAGAAAAAGAAACCTCGTCTTTTGGATCCTACAGTTTTTGGGCTGGGGATTCATTAACATGTTATCCCTCTTTGCGCTTAAAAAGGTAAGTGTGGCACTTGTTGTTTATTCCATCATCACTGGAATGTTCATCGGTGTTTTAACTACCTCCCTACTGCGTTGGTATCTAAAACGAAAGGTTGATTTTGAAAACTTCAGCCGTAAGGATTTACTGAAAATTCTAGGGGGATATGTAAGCGGAGCAGGACTTTTTGGTGTCATGAACTATGGATTTGGCTATTTATATGTTAAAAATGGGCCGCAGCTCACAGAAGCCGAGATTAATTTATTCAATACCTACGATAACGTTTGGATTCAAGTCGTAAACTCACTATTCATAATTGGCGCATGGACGGTAACCTATTTGGCCATCAAGTTGCTTCTTAAACTGAATAAGAATCGAATTGAGCGTTTGGAGTTGAACACCCACCTGAAACAGGCACAACTGAATACCTTGAAGGGGCAAATCAACCCGCATTTTATGTTCAACAGCCTTAACAACATTAGGGGATTGATGTTGGAGGATGTGGAAAAGTCGAGGGAGATGCTGACCAAACTTTCAGAAATTTTGCGGTACTCCCTGACCAAAAATAATATTGACGCCATTGCGGTTGAAGAGGAATTGGAGGTGGTGGATAATTACATAGATCTGTCAAAAATCCAATTGGAAGATCGCTTGGAGTTTGTGAAGGAAGTAGATGAGGAAACTTTAAAGCTTCAAATTCCGCCCATGATCATTCAACTGCTCATTGAAAATGCGGTAAAGCATGGTATTTCCAACTTAAAGCAGGGAGGTCGTATTGTGTTGAACCTAAAGCAGGAGGATGGCCTATTAATTATTGAGGTGAAAAACACCGGAAGGCTTCAGATTGGAAAAGATACCACCCAATTGGGGCTAAAGAATATCCGCCAACGATTAAAGTTATTGTATGCGGATAAAGCATCATTTAATTTGAGTGAGATTACCGGAGAGGTAGTTGCCCATATAAAAATCCCACTGGCATGAAAATAGAGGCGGTCATAGTGGAAGATTCAAGATTGGCCCGCAACGAGTTGAAGGAGCTGATCAAAAAGTACCCGGAAATTGATTTGGTAGGTGAAGCCGAAAATGTGGACAAGGGATTTGAATTGATACAGGAAAAAAGCCCTAAACTCTTGTTTTTGGACATTAATATGCCAGAGAAAGATGGGTTTGCATTATTGGAGATGTTGGATGAAGTACCCATTACGGTCTTTACCACTGCCTTTGACGAATATGCTATAAAATCCTTTGAATACAATGCCCTGGATTATTTGCTGAAGCCCGTGAGCGAAAAACGCTTTTCCATGGCTTTGGACAAGGTTAAAAAGAAACTTACGGCAGCTTCGGATGAGCAAGTCACCGATAAAAGGTTATCTGTAAACAGTCAGATATTCATAAAGGATGGGGAAGCTTGCTGGTTGGTAAAAATTGGGGATATCTCCCATTTTGAAATCGTTGGGAACTATACACGGGTTTTCTTCGAGGATAAAAGTCCTATGCTATACAAATCCCTAAATCAAGTTGAGGAGAAACTCCCCGAACAGGATTTTTTCCGAGCCAACAGGCAACAAATTGTGAACACCAACTTTATCGATAATGTTGTGCCCTGGTTTAATGGGAAGCTTAAACTTCAGATGAAGGGCGGCGCAGAAATTGAGGTGTCAAGAAGACAATCCTACATTTTCAAGGATAGAATGAGCTTATAATCAAAAAACGACCTCATGAAAAAAAGGGCCTTCTAAATGAAGGCCCTTTTTTATACTTGTTAGGGTTTGTCAAGCCCTTAATATATCCTTATATCGGTCTTTGTAGCCAACGAGAGCGGCTATATTCAAGATCAAAAGTCCAACAGCTGGGCCAATTCCATCCGGCGCCAAAGTGGCGTGGAACAATACGGCATTGACAGATACGCTCATCAAAATAACGGACATCAATGCACCATACTTGTTTAAAATAAGGGCTAGGCCCGCCAAAATTTCAACCACAGCCACCAAATTCAAGGTTTGTGTAGAAGATAGGGCACCAAAGTATCCCATAACGGCTTCTGGCATTTCTCCCATTGGGATAAAGTGTAGAAACTTATTCAAGCCAAAGGTCAGGACAAAGAGTCCAAGCAAGATTCGTACGACCAGAAAAACTTTTGCGTTCATTTAGTTAAATTTTATTGGTTAAGCAATAAAAATAGCTAAAAATTGCGAATATGTTAAAATTGAAGGGATTAAAATTAAAATATGATTAGAGCGACTTTAATAACCCACCATCAATGGGAATGTTGGTGCCATTGATGTACGCCGCTTTCTCTGAAGCCAAAAAAGTGGCTAAAAAGCCAAACTCTTGCGGACTGCCAATTCGTTTTGCAGGTACCTGCTCTTCCATTCTAAATCGCACCTCAGAAGGCATTACCCCAAGTTTTTCCGCTTTTTTGGCATTGAGTTGAGCTATTCTGTCCGTATCAAAATAACCGGTAAGCACGTTGTTGACGGTAATCCCATCTTTGGCAACATCAAAGGCAAGACTTTTTGCCCAGGTAACCACTGCAGCTCTAATGGAGTTGGATAAGGCCAAATAATTCAAGGGTTCCTTTACCGAAATGGAAGCTACATTAATGATTCTGCCCCATTGTCGCTTTTGCATATGTTCAAAAGCGAGAGTGGTGGTATAAACCACTGATTTAAACAAGAGGTCAAAGGCCTGTTGGTAGTCTTCCACATTTTTTTCCAATGCGCCTCCAGCCTCAGGGCCTTGTGTATTGTTGACCAGAATATCTACGGAGTTTGCTTTAAGAAAGGAAGAAATGGTTTCCTTGAACGATTCAAAATGGGAGAAATCAACCACAAGATATTTGTGTTTTTGTCCTTGGGAGGTATCCAATTCTTGAATAATGGCCTTCATTTTGGACTTGTTTCTAGCCATAAGGGTAACGCTGGCCCCACTATCGGCCAATTGCCGGGCAATGGCTTCACCAATTCCTTTACTGCTACCACCCACCAAGGCTGATTTTCCTTCTAAAGAAATCTTCATAGTTATCTATATTCTTCCCGAACGGGGCTAAAAACGTCCATTAATTTGCAAGGGGTAAGGGCTTTGCCGCCATGAGGAGTATTGGAAGGTATAACAACAACATCACCAGGTAAATAGGTTTGGGTCTTACCATCCAAGGTGAATTCAAATTCGCCTTCCAACACATGCATGATTTGTTCGTGAACATGATGGTGTTCTGGGACAACAGCACCTTTTTCCACCTCCCAAAAGGCCCAGGTCAAGCTCTCGCCATGTACCATTTTTCCATGATAGCCGGGCATAATTTCCTTTGTGTTAATATCAGCTAGGTTCATTGTGGTCAATTTTCCAACAAGATAGAAATTAATAAGATGAAATGTTTGTTTGCATTGGTAGGGTCAATGTCTATTTTTGGTGGATAAAACACAGCAATGAAAATTCATTTTATAGCTATTGGCGGTAGCGCCATGCACAACCTGGCTTTGGCTTTGGCCCACAAAGGCTATAGTATTACGGGTAGTGATGATATAATCTTTGAACCTTCCAAGGGCAGATTGGAGGCTCAGGGATTATTGCCTGCAGCATTTGGGTGGTTTCCAGAAAAATTGAATAATGAGTTGGATGCTGTGGTTTTAGGAATGCATGCCAAAGCTGATAACCCTGAGCTGCTCAAGGCACAGGAATTAGGGCTGAAAATATATTCTTACCCCGAGTTTTTATACGAACAATCAAAGCATAAAACCAGGGTGGTCATTGGGGGTAGTCACGGAAAGACCACTATTACCTCCATGATCCTTCATGTACTCAATTACAACGACATTGATGTGGATTATATGGTGGGTGCCCAACTGGAGGGCTTTGAAAGAATGGTGCACTTGACCGAGGACAATGATTTTATTGTTTTGGAGGGTGACGAATACCTTTCCTCCCCAATTGATAGACGACCTAAATTTCATCTATATCAACCCAACATAGCCCTCTTGAGTGGTATTGCTTGGGATCACATCAATGTTTTTCCAACCTATGCCAACTATGTGGAGCAGTTTCAGATTTTTGTTGATGGCATTGTGCGTGGTGGTAGCATTACCTTCAATACAGAGGATAAAGAGGTTGCGAAAGTGGTGGAATCGTCCGAGAATGCCATTAGGAAGTTTCCTTACAGCACTCCTGACCACAAAGTAGTTGATGGAGTTACGTTTTTGGAAACCCCAGAAGGTGATATGCCCGTTGAGATTTTTGGGAAGCACAACTTGAATAATTTGGCCGGAGCCAAATGGATTTGCCAACAAATGGGGGTGGATGAGGCTGACTTTTATGAAGCTATAGCTACGTTTAATGGAGCTTCCAAACGCATGGAGAAAATTGCGGAAGGGAAAAATAAAATAGCCTACAAGGATTTTGCCCACTCTCCCAGTAAAGTAAAGGCGACCACAAGTGCGGTAAAGGAGCAATACCCAAACCGCAAATTGATTGCCTGCTTGGAACTCCATACCTATAGTAGCCTGAACGCAGAGTTTCTTCAAGAATACAAAGGAGCTCTGGATGCTGCAGATGTGGCCATGGTTTTTTATTCACCAAAGGCGGTACAGATCAAACAATTGGATGAGGTGACTTCTCAACAAATAGCCAATGCTTTTCAACGGGACGATGTTCTGGTTTTTACGGATCCAATATCGTTTCAAGACCAACTTTTTGCTACAGATTTTGATAATTCCGCTTTGCTGCTCATGAGTTCTGGGAACTATGGTGGGCTAAATTTTGAAGCAGTCAAGGAGCTTTTCAGTTAGTATATAGGGTAATTTTGTCAGTTTTGGCGGTAATGGAATAGTTGTTGTCTTCCATGGGCATGGAATTGTCCAAACCAAAGCTGTCCAAAAGAATACTGAAACGGATTCGGCGTGTAGCCTACATATTTCTTTCTGCCTATATGCTTGGAGTGTCCAATGTGGTTTTGGAAGAAGACCGGTTGATCAACGATACACGGGCAAAGGTTGAGCAGCAAGAAATCCAAGACAACGACGATAACCTATAAATAATCCTGTCTAGACGCCAAATTGCCTCAGATGGTGGTCTAAATGTTTGTACTGCATTTGCCCCCATTGTTCAGGCGTAAAATGCCCAAAAGCAGGATGTGGATCCCATTGCTTTTTATCTTTTTCTTCGTGAAACTCCTTAACAAACCCTATTAAGGCGTTTTTTTCAGTTCCAAATTCCTTGTTCTCCAAAACTTTGAAACCCTTTGCAGTGGGAAGATTGGGTTTCCATAACTTATCATCGTACATGCCTTTTTTAAAACTTCTAAATAGAAATTTCATTAAGAAATTCGGCTTTTTCATCCTATATTTACCTAGCGCCAAACGCAAAGGAAATTGGCAATGATATAACATCTGCCCAACTTCCATCTTACCCCATAGACCTTTGGAAGACTCGTTAAGTAGTCCTATCCTGTCTATAACCTCGTCTAGAGTACCGGAATCAAATAGTGATTTCATTACTTAAGCTTTAAATAAATTTACAAACTATTACCCTACCTTTAGGCTATGCATGAAAAAACAGCTTCTTTTTCCATAAAACAGTGGGCAGAAGATGACAAACCCAGGGAAAAATTGGTGAACAAAGGGCGTACGGTGCTATCAGATGCAGAACTCATTGCCATTTTAATTGGCTCTGGAAGTAGAAAGGAAAGCGCAGTGGGACTATCCCAACGAATATTGGCAACCGTGAACCATAATTTAAATGAATTGGGGAAACTTTCTGTCAACCAGTTGAAGCAGTTTGAGGGTATTGGGGATGCAAAGGCCGTGACCATTGCCGCAGCCTTGGAAGTGGGAAGGAGAAGGCGAGGTGAAGAAAGATGTAGTACCACCAAAATTGAAAATAGTCAGGACGCTTTTGAAATTTTGCATCCCGTTATGGGAGAACTGGAGCATGAAGAATTTTGGATACTCTACCTGAACAATTCCAACAAAGTGATTCATAAAGCTTTACTGAGCAAAGGAGGAATCACTGGAACCCTAGTGGATGTAAGATTAGTGCTGAAGCAAGCTCTGGAACTAGGTGCTGTGGCCATCATTTTGGCACACAACCATCCTTCGGGTGGCCTAAGGCCAAGCGCAGCAGACAAACATATTACCAAAAAACTAAAGTTGGCATCAGAGGCCTTGGATATCAAAGTTTTGGATCATTTAATATTAACCCAGTACGGATATCTCAGCTTTGCGGATAAAGGTATGCTCTAATTGAACGGTTTAAATGCTATTGATATTTACCCATAAAATAACCAATCGGCTAACATATACCGCAAAGCAGCTATTTGAAAAGATTTTGGGGATTGAGGTCATTTTCACCACCAAAGTAGAGGACTTCATAAAGCATACCGGGCCTAAACTTACCTATTCCAAGCAACCGCTACAAAATGAATTTTTTATCCGAAGCAATGATCTTTTGTTTGAACAAGGAATAAACGATTTGGATATAAAGGTGAACGACTGGAATGGAATTCCCTGTTTTTTTGCCACCGATGATAAAAGTGCTATTCCCTATGATATTTTTTCGGCCAGCTTTTTCCTGCTGAGCAGATATGAGGAATATTTACCACATGTTAAGGACAGTGTAGGCAGGTTTCCGGCCAAGGAAAGCATTGCTTTTCAACATAAGTTTTTGGAATTGCCAGTAGTGGACTTGTGGGCCCATCAACTACTGAAATTGCTTAAGGAACGTTTTCCTGATATGGCCCATGGAGGTAAAACTTATTCATTTACGCCCATTATTAATGTTACCACATCCCATAGTTATGCCCATAGAGGATTGGCCAGAAGTTTGGGTGGCTTGTTAATGGATTTGGGATCCTTTAGAATTCGCAAAATGTTTCAGCGGTTTTTGGTGTTGTTAGGCTTTAGGAAAGACCCCTTTGATAATTTTTATGCATTGGTGGACATTCATAAAAAGTTCCCGATAAAAAGCATGTTCTTTTTTCAGTTTGCCAAATATTCTACCCACGACAAGAACATTTCCCCGAACAACAACAAGTTCCGGTATCTGATTAAATCCATAGCAGATTATAGCATTGTTTCCCTGAGCACCTCTTTTTTGTCATCAACCAACATGGCAGTTCTCAAAGAGGAAAAACAGCAGCTGTCCAACCTTATCAACAGACCCATCAACTATTCCCGTTTAAGGTACAATAGGGTAAACGTACCATTGACCTATAGAACTTTGATAGAGACCGAATTTACAGATGATTTCTCGATGGGATACACCCATGAGATCGGCTTTAGGGCAGGAACATGCACGCCTTTTTATTTTTATGATATCAATATGGAGGTTAGGCAACCGCTCAAGGTACATCCCTTCGCGGTGCATGACTATGCGCTTCAACAATACAAAAACAAGGAGGAAGTCTTTTCAAAAATGGATGGGATCTACAACGTGGTCCGTAAGGTGAATGGGGGCTTGATAACGGTTTTTTCCAATGAATTACTTGGAAGTAGTCACAAAATAAACTGGATGGAGCTCTACCAATCTTTGCTAAGGCGGTACTATGTTTAAAAACCATATAACAGACATTTTTTTTGATTTGGATCATACCCTATGGGATTTTGAAAGGAATTCTGCCCTCACTTTTGAGAAAATCCTAGGGCAAAATAACATTGATGTGAACCTGGATTCTTTTTTAAAGATCTATGTGCCAATCAATTTGGATTATTGGAAATTGTACAGGGAAGATAGGATTACCAAAGCCGAGCTACGGTATCAGCGATTGAAAAAGACATTTGACGCATTGGGAGCGCAAGTTTCCGATGAGCATATCGATTTACTTGCCCATGAATATATCCTGCATTTGTCCACTTTTACCCATCTGTTCCCAGATACTGTGGAGGTTCTGGAATATCTGTCCCCAAAATATAATCTGCACATTATAACCAATGGTTTTCAGGAAATCCAGGAAAAAAAGCTTAAAGGAGCCAACATTGACCGCTATTTTGAGCATGTCATCAATTCAGAGGAAGCGGGTGTAAAAAAACCCCATCCGCAAATATTTCATATGGCCTTGGATCGGGCTAGGGTTTCCGCGGAAAATTCCTTGATGGTGGGCGACAGTTTGGAAGCTGATATTCAAGGGGCAATTGCGGTTGGATTCCAAACCCTCCATTTTAATGCACATAACGAGGCAAACCACAAGATTTGCCCAATGATTAACAATCTGAGTGAAATAAAAGGGATTTTATAGAGTTATAGTAGGGTACAGCATGGCCCCGTTGTTCTATAAGAAAATTGCTTTTTATCCCATGAAAAGATTGCTTTTTCGCTGCATAATGGCGACCATGGTCGTGTTGTTTACCTACTCCTGTGCTGAAGAACAGGATTTCAATCAAGCTGATGATCTTAACGTAACACCGACGGTTGCCTCCAGTTTATTTTACCTGGAGTCTACCGAGGAGTTTATCAACTTGGCAACCGTAAATCCCACTTTCTATTCGCATACGTTCAATTTTGACCCATTTAATGAACAATTTGTGGCCGATAATTTATTGGACGGTGCCCTTCTTTATGAAATTGAAAACACCACAAGCAAACCCTTGACTTTTTCCATAGAATATTTGGATGAGGGTGGAAATGTCTTGGATGTTGAAGTTTTTGATGTGGAACCTGAACCTGCACCCTTATTGACGGTAAGGGTGGCCTATGGCCCTGGAGGAAAGAACTTGGACATTTTAAGAAATACCTCCAGCCTAAGGGTGACTGCACAAAATTTGGGCGACAACTCAAGTACGTCAGCAGCCTCGGAACCCAAGGTGGTGCTTAGATCTGCTGCCGAATTTAGATTCGAGTTGCTATGAGATTTGGGGCATTGTTCTTTTTTTCCATGTGTTTTGGGATAGGTGTATTGGGTGCCCAAAACAAACAAATACTTTACGATTTCTATGAAATTCCCCAGTCGTTAATGATCAATCCAGGGGTGAAGACCATGGAAAAATGGCATACTGGCATTCCAGCCCTTTCAGGTTTCTATCTGCAGGCGGGTTCCAGTGGGGTTACGGTCAATGACCTATTTGCCAATGATGGGGTAGATTTTACCACCAAGGTGCGGGAGCGGGTTATTAATGGGATGAGCAAAAGGGATGATTTTAGCTTCAACAGTCAAATAGAAGTGTTTAATGTTGGGTTTCGCAACCCAAATCGGCCAGACGATTATTATTCCTTTGGATTATATGAAGAATTGGACATGATTGTGTACTGGCCACGGGATTTGGCCATTCTAGCCTTTGAAGGCAATGGTGGAAACAATATTGGGAGGAGTTTTGACCTTGGCGATTTGAGCCTTAGGGGAGAAATGGTGAGTGTGCTTCATTTTGGGATAAACAGAAAATTGAACAACACGCTTACGGTCGGGGCAAGGGCCAAAATCTATTCCGGTATTTTCCAGTTTCAATCTACAGGGAATAGGGGAACCTTCACAACTACCCTTGGTCAGGACAACATTTATAGAACCTCCTTGGATGTGGATATGCAACTTCAAACGGCAGGGGTGGATGAAATCACTGATGTTTTGGAGGAAGATTCTTCATCAATCACAAATCTTTTAAGGAGAAGAATTTTATTTGGAGGCAATCTAGGGTTGGGATTCGATGCTGGATTCACCTATAAACTTACTCCCCAAACCACAATAACCGGAAGTCTATTGGACATGGGATTTATCTATAATTCCAAAGATATCCTAAACTATAAAGTCAGTGGGAGCATAGCCAATGAAGGATTGACCGTGTTTTTGCCAGAGGATATCAATGACCTTGACAATGATCTTTGGCAAGATTTGGTGGATGAGATTGAAGAGGCCATTCCGTATGAGGAAAATGACTCGGGCTATATTTCTTTTAGACCAGTGAAATTATATGGGTCAATCCGCTATGATTATGGTCAGGCCGAATCTACTTATAACAGGGATTGTGGTTGTGCTGTAACCGGTGAGGAGGGAAAAAACAATGATATGTATAGGAACAGTGTGGGAGGCCAACTTTTTATGATGAAAAGACCTCGGGGAATACAAGCCGCGCTAACGGGATTTTATCAAAAAAGACTAGGGCGCACGTTGGCTTTGAAAACTACCTACACGGTGGACAAATATTCATTGACCAATATTGGATTGGGTCTAAATCTTCAGGCTGGCCCTGTAAATTTCTATATTATGGGCGACAATCTTTTGGCCTATAGAAATGTGGCGGATAGCCATTATGCTTCTTTACAGTTCGGATTTAATATTATATCTTGGAACGATAATTGATTATCTGTTCCATATGAAATCTCGACTATTACTTTTATTGGTATTTGCAGTTGGCGCGGGGAGTGCGTTAAATGCCCAATTGGACAACTATAAATATATCATTGTACCCAAGCAATTTAGTGCCTTTAACAAAGAAAACAGGCACCAGACCAGTACTACGGTCAAATATTTATTTACCCAAAAAGGATTTACCGCTGTATATGATGACAGTCTTCCGGAAGATCTGGCCAATAATCGTTGTCTGGGACTCCTTGTGGAATTGGATGATTCATCTAACATGTTCAGCACCAAAACCACACTTGTTCTCAAAGATTGTCAAGGGGATGAGGTATACAGGACAATTGAGGGGAGAAGCAAGATAAAAGAGTACCGTGCTGCCTATAGGGAAGCCTTGGGTGAGGCTTTTGCCCCCATCCAAGCCATGCTATACAGTTATACTCCAAAGGAAGAACCGAAAGAAGAGAAAAAAGAAGCTCCCATTACAGTGAGTTTTAAAAACGATATTAAATCGGTTGAGGAGAAACCTGCACAGCCAACACCTAGGGTAGTGGAGCAGGTGGCCACCCAGGAAGAACAGAGTTTTAAAAGCATGGAACCTGTGGCTTCCAATATGAAGAAGGTGGAAAAAGCCGAGGCTCCTGCCAAAAATCTTTTGTACGCCCAACCCACGGAAAATGGATATCAATTGGTGGATAGTACGCCCAAGGTGGTGCTTAAACTGATCAAAACCTCAGTGGACAATATTTTCTTGGTGGATGATGATGCCAGGAGTGGTATGGTTTTCAAAAAAGGGGACAAGTGGTTGCTTGAATATTCAGATAGCAGCGGAAAGAAGCAGGAAGAACTCCATATTAAGTTCTAGAAGTTGTATTTGTCCTTCCAGCGTTTTTTAAGAAAATCCTTGATGGCTTTTTCCCTGGGATTATCCCCAGGTTTGTAAAAGGTGGTTCCTTCTATTTCTTCTGGTAGAAATTCAAAGTCTACAAAATTGTTTTCATGGTCATGGGCATAGTCATACCCTTTACCATACCCCAAATCCTTCATTAACTTGGTTGGTGCGTTTCTTATGGCCAAGGGTACGGAAAGGTCTCCCGTTTCCCTTACTTTTTGCTGTGCCAGCTTAATGGCTGCATAACTTGCATTGCTTTTAGGGGAGCTAGCCAAGTAGGTAGCACATTGACTTAGGATTATCCGGGCTTCAGGATAACCTATGGTATTGACAGCCTGAAATGTGGAATTGGCAAGAACTAGGGCAGTTGGATTGGCATTCCCTATATCTTCGGAAGCCAAAATCACCAACCTACGGGCGATGAATTTTACATCTTCACCCCCCTCGATCATTCGGGCCAACCAATATACGGCTGCATTGGGATCACTGCCACGAATGGATTTGATAAATGCCGAAATAATATCATAATGCTGTTCTCCCGTCTTGTCGTAAAGCACCGTATTCTTCTGCACTTTGTTCATTACGGCATCGTTGGTCACCGTAATTTCATCCCCGCCTTCCGCATTGACGATCAATTCAAAGATGTTCAACAACTTTCTCCCGTCTCCACCTGATAATCGCAATAATGCCTCAGTTTCCTTTAAATGGATTTTTTTCGATTTTAGGATGGTATCGGTGTCCATCGCCCTATGGAGTAGGGCTTCCAAATCGCTTTTATCAAACGGATTGAGGACATATACTTGACAGCGTGACAATAAGGCGGGAATTACCTCGAAACTGGGGTTTTCAGTGGTAGCACCAATCAAGGTTACCCAACCTTTTTCCACAGCCCCCAATAAGGAATCTTGTTGGGATTTACTGAATCTATGAATCTCATCAATAAATAGAATGGGATTTTTGGCTGTGAAAAGCCCTCCGCTTTGTTTGGCCTTGTCAATAACTTCCCGTACGTCCTTAACTCCGCTGCTTATGGCGCTTAAGGTATAAAAAGGGCGTTCGCTTTCATTGGCAATAATATGGGCAAGTGTGGTCTTTCCAGTTCCTGGAGGCCCCCAAAAAATCAAAGAGGGGATAATACCGTTTTTAATTTGATGGGTCAGGGAACCTTCCACACCCACCAAATGGTTTTGGCTTATGTAATCTTCTAAGGTTTTTGGGCGTATGCGCTCTGCAAGCGGTTCATTCATACCGATAAAAATAAGATAAATTAAAGGATGAAATTGAAGTGCATTTCTTCTAATTTTAAGGAATGGGTAGCGCAAAACCTGACAATTTGTGCCTTTACAACACTATGGAGGGATAATTGAAGTTATTAACATATGTCCGAAAGCAAACATTTTCAATTTTCCAATGCGGTTCTGTTGGCACCTTTGGTTGCCATCCTTTCCATTTGGACAGTTTACTTGATGGAGGTGAGGTTTGGGTTCAATTTCAACGAATTTGGGATTTATCCCAGAAAACTATCCGGTTTAAGGGGTATTTTGTTTGGGCCATTTGTACACGGATCTGTGGAACATTTATACAACAATACCATTCCACTGGCGGTTTTAACCTCGTTTTTGGTTTATTTCTACAGAAACGCGGCCTTCAAAACTTTACTTTTAGGGGTTTTGATTTCAGGAGCTTTAACATGGTTGATTGGCCGCCCTTCCTACCATATTGGTGCCAGTGGGGTCATCTATGTTTTGGCCAGTTTTATATTTTTTAAAGGAGTCTTTGCCAAACATTTTAGACTGGTTGCCCTTTCTTTGGTGGTGGTGTTCATCTACGGAAGCATGATTTGGTATATTTTTCCAGTTAAAGACGGGATTTCTTGGGAGGGACATCTTTCAGGATTTGTCACAGGCCTTTTTCTGGCCTTGACCACCAGGGTACGGGTTCCTTCGACTAAAAAATATGATTGGGAAAGGGAAGATTACGACGAGGAAAACGATCCCTTCCTAAAACAGTTCGATAAGGATGGGAATTTTATTGAGACCCAACCCGAAGCGGAGAATGAAGAAGCCGTTAAGGTGACCTATCACTATAAAAAAAGGGAAGAGAACTAGGTTACGGAACTACGTTGCCGCACCACTTCATATAAGAATACGCCACAGGCTACCGATACATTTAAAGAACCAATTTGACCTAGTAGCGGTAGTTTCACCTTGCTATCCAGAACTTTCATTACAGAGTTTGAAATGCCCTTATCCTCAGCGCCCATTATAATGGCACAGGGAGATTTGAAATCCGCTGAATATATCTGGTTTTCGGTTTTTTCTGTCGCACCAATTACAGATATACCTGAAGCCTGAAGGTAGTAAATGGCATCTTTTAGATGGTCCACTTTGGCAATGGGAACATTGAACACAGCTCCAGCCGATGTTTTGACCGTGTCCTCGGTAATGGGTGCTGCCCCATTCTTGGGTACTATGATACCATGAACCCCACAGCATTCAGCAGTTCTTATAATAGCGCCAAAGTTTCGGACATCTGAAATTTGGTCCAATAATAGGAAAAAGGGGACTTGTTCCTTTTCCATCACCTGTTCCACCAAGGATTCAAACGCCTGAAACTCCACAGGGGATATCTGTGCCACCGCGCCCTGGTGGTTGTTCTTGGTCAAACGGTTTAGTTTTTCGACAGGAACATAGGAACTACTGATTCCGTTTTTCCGAATGACCGTTTCCAACTCCCTAAAAAGTTCACCGCCCAATCCCTTTTGTAGAAAAATCTTGTTGATGGGCTGTTCGGCCTCAATAGCTTCCATTATGGCGCGTATGCCGTAAATCTGGTTGTTCATTCCTTGAGTTGTATTTAGGTCGAGACTGCTTACGAGCTGAATTTGTGTACCGTCACTGATCCGTTGTTCACGGTACTGATCAGGTAATTAATATTGTTCCCGGTCTCTATGACCTCAATGTCCTTGACATTTCCTTGCAAAAATAAGCCCGATTGCTGTTGTGGCAAGCTGATGTAACCATCTTTCCCATTGGATAACAGTATATGCCCGGAAATGGCATCCAATCTTGGTGTTTCCACCTCGGTCTCGTAAATATTTCCAGCAGTAACCACGTCTTCAAATCCATCTTGGTTAATGTCGATAAAAACACAATCCAAAAGCGGGAACATCTGACTTTCAATGGGAAGTTCTTGCTTTTCAAAATTCCCATCTCCCTTGTTGATCAACACAGCAGAGGTAAAGTTGGTGACGCTTCTTTCATAGGAAGTGTTCAATTTCTCACCATAGATATCTACCAAGCTGGCATTGGCAAACTCATTGTAGGTTTCAAATTTATCTTTGATAAAAGGCATTTGTTGCGAAGAACATTCGCGGCCTCGAACAGGTACATAGGTGCCGTTGTATTTTTTGCTCAATACAATATCATTGGTTCCATTGTCGTCAAAATCTGCGGAGAATATCTTGAAGGGTTTATCCGCAGAGGCCTTGAACTTGATATTGAGTCCGGCGTTCCCTAAAATATAGTCCTTTAGTCCATCGTTGTTCACGTCAGTCTCATTAACAGAAAAATACCAGCCTTGTTCTGCCAAAACAGGGTTGTCTTTGGAAATGTTTTTAAATACACCTTGCTGATTCATGAAAACTCCAACGCCTGTCCATTCCCCAACGGCAATGAAATCTTCCCAACCATCATTGTTGATGTCCGTAGTTTCAAGATCATTGATGATTCCAAAATCCAGCAGCTCTGGGGCTATTTTTTCTGTGGCGTCCACCAGTTCCCCATTTTGGTTTTCCAAAAGTGCAGATGACTGGTGATTGGGATAGGCACCGGGAACAACCCTATTCCCAATTATAATATCATTGTCCCCATCCTTGTCAAAGTCGATAAAGGTCACAGCCTTACCATTTTTTGGGAATTTGCCCAAAACATCACTGTCCAGTCTGGAAAATTGCCCATTACCGTCGTTGATGTAGATTCTGTCGGTATGGTAGGAGGAATGTTCTGCAAACTCATTTCCGCCACTAACCACATAGAGATCCAAGTCTTGATCTCCATCAAAATCAAAAAACATCGATTCCATATCCTCAAAAGAAGCATCGTTGACCAGGGCAGGGCTGGGTAATTTTTTGAATCCGTTACTACTTTGTACAAATAGTTGCCCAGCTTGGCCAGAAGCACCACCAATATGAAGGTCTACCTTCCCGTCATTGTTAATGTCACCCTTGGTAATGAACGGCCCTAAATTGGATTGCTTATAGGGGAGTAGAATCTCTTTTTCAAAATCATCAAAAGGATTTTCCTTATGGGTAAAGTCCAAGCCTATATTTCTTGCATTAAGCTGTTGAAACAAGCTGTTCCTGCGTTTGGCTTGATGTGGTAAAGTGGCATCCTCTTCCTTAAAGACAAGGGTGGAGTTGGCAGGAACCTTGACTTTTTGCTCCATTTTCCCTGATTTCCAATAAACGGATACCGTATCAATGGTTTTTGTGCTGCCGATGCCAAAAAGCGCATTGGGTTCCTGGGCAGATCTGTAGCCCCGCACCCGTTTTACCTCAATCATCTGAGAGTTTTTTCCGGTACCGATAACAACTTTGGCAAATTCCTCAGAGCTATTTCCTTCTGTAATGACTTTAAGATAATTTCCTTTTCCCTCCTCAACGGATAGATTTTTATAGACAAAGGCGGCATCATCCATATTGTTGACCACCAAGTCCAGATCTCCATCATTGTCCAAATCCCCACTGGCCGCACCGTTGCTAAAGGAAAAATCATCCAACCCCCATTCTTGGGAAACGTTGGCGAACTTTAAGGCCGAGGTGCTTTTGTACATAATATTGGGTAATCTTTCGGAGGGCATAGATTCATAAAGTTCCTGTTTTACCTGAAGGGGTACATTGTTGCCATACTTTTGTCTTGCCTCAAAAACACGCCTTTGAAGGTCATTGTCCAGAGCATAGCGGCGGTATCCATTGGTAATATGGATTTCCTTTTGTCCATCCAAATCAAAATCGTTCATGAGGACAGACCAGCTCCAATCTGTATTGGCTACCCCAGAGAGTTGGGAAATATTATTGAATTTTAGATCTCCAATATTTTTTTGAAGGGAATTGTACATGTACTGGTACTGAAAATCCCTTTTGTTCACCAAATAATCAAACCTGCTGGTACTCATGGAAGCCATAAGGGTTTTGGAGCGCACATGATCATTGGCGGCCATGTCCAGAACAAATATGTCCTGAAGATTGTCGTTGTCAATGTCGGCAATGTCCATACCCATTCCATAGAAAGAAATTTGGTTGGTTGTTTCCTTTATACGATCTGAAAAGGTTCCATTTTTATTGTTGAGGTAAAGTACATCTGGGAGATAATAGTCACTTGCCAAGTATATGTCCAACCAGCCATCTTCGTCAATGTCCGAAATAGCAAGTCCGAGCCCGAAAATCGGTTTTTCCAGACCCGCTGCCCGTGTTACATCCACAAATTTACCTCCATCGTTTCGGTACAGATGGGACGAATTATAGTAGATACTTTCTGGGTTGGACTTGATGTAACGCTCTAAACTTATGGGATCAAAGCCATATAGCTCGTTTTCATTCATGACCATGCAATCCAGGTCACCATCCTTATCATAATCAAAAAATGCAGATTGCGTACTTATGCCTTCATCCGCAAGTCCAAATGCTGCAGCACTTTCAACAAAGGTTCCATCCTTTTGGTTGATAAACAGCAGATTCTTACGTTCCTGACGATTTTTAGGACCGCCTTGGGAGAAGTAAATATCCATCCAGCCATCAGCATCAATATCCACAAAAGTGACCCCATTGGACCAATGCTTTCCTGTATTGATTCCGGATGTTTCGGTAATATCCTTAAACTTTAGTCCCCCTTGATTCAAATAGATACGGTTGGGAACCTGATTTCCACAGAAAACCACGTCCAAAAGGCCGTCATTGTTCAAATCTTCCATACCTACCCCGGCACCATTGTAGAAGTAATCATAATCAAAAAGATTTTCCATGGTACTTACATCATGGGTAATGGTATTGCTGAAGCTTATTCCGCTAAGGGCACTTTCCAGTTTCTGGAACAGCTTCTTTCCTTCTGTTTTAGCGATTGGATCAGTGGAAGCAGTACTGTCTTTTTTATCTGTACCACAGCTTGCTATAAAGAGCAACAGGGATACGTATATATATGTATAAAGCTTGGGCATGGGCAAATTCAATTCGTAGCGAAATATACTATATTATTGAAAGCGATATAGTTAAATTGGAGCAAGAACCAAGGAACGATTGCTAAAGTCCAAGGGCTACTATCCCAGGATGGTCCGTTGCATAGTGATACGATCTCCAATAGAATCCTGGAGTGTGAAACTTCCAAACTAATTCACCTGCCTCGGTAACTTCCCAAACACCAAAATCACCTTCGGTGATAAGTCTGTTGCCAGTGGGAATCCTTACCATTCCGGACACTCTGGGCGCGTAAAGGTCAGCATCTGTAAAGCTCCACGCAACGGTAGGTTCGTTGTCTTCATTGGCCTGGAGTTCCAATGGATCTGGAAGTGTAAGCTCATAGGCTGTGGATTGCTCCAAATCCGCTCCGTTGGAGTAAATGGAAAACTTACCCAAATCCGCACCGTCCAACAATCTAGGGTGATGGTTGTTCCTAAACAGTCTTTCGCCCATCGCATTGTCGTAGGCCTTAGGATTACCAAATCGGTAGATCAGGTCGCCACCCATTCCAAAGTTGCCCCCAGAGCTGGTTGCGGCTTCTGCTGTGGTAGTACTATGATCTATGACCCAGACTTCGTGATAGAAGTTTACACTTAGGAAAATCAAATCGTTGTTTTCGTCATATTCAAGACCATTGGCATGCATGATATCCCCTTCCTTGTCTGTTACATAATTTAGGTTGATAAGGTTTGGATTATCAGCTACCACACCAAAATTATCTTTGGTGTCATCATGATCTTGAACAAGATGATCCCAGGCATGCCATTCCCATACGATTTCATCTGTGGTAGGGTCTATTTCTATTATAGCTTCCGGGAAAATGTCGATTTCCAGGCTGGATCCTGCCTGTTCTGCTTGTTCTACTGTTCTTCTTTCCCAGACAATGGTGATTACATTGCCATTGGGAAGCAGTTCAACATCATGGTGGGTAATATATTCTGGGGAGGAATAATCAAAATTCCAGTCTACAGAACTATCAGGATTTACGAATTGGAGCTTACCGCCCTGACCTCCGTATTGGATGTCCGGTTCTTCTGCTTTCATGATACCCAAAAGACGGCCATCATCCATTAATTCCACATCATTGCCAATACCAAAAGGCAAGTCCCATTCGTGAAGGATAATGGAGTTTTTGTCCATTAGATATACTCTGTCCGCACCTGCATCATTAATCAGGACATAGCCATCACTGACCAAGTCGGCATTAAAAATTTCCACGGTGCCAGCCGCTTCTCCTACACCAGGAGGATCCGTAGGTTCATCGTCAGTGGTAGGTTCATCATCAGTGGTTGGTTGGTCATCGGTAGGATTTTGTCCTGTATCATCCACTGGATCCATAGAGTTGTCATCACTGTTGCATGCATTCATCAAAAACAAGATGGATAGCAATGAAGCCAGAATCAATCTAAAAGTTTGCTTCATAGTAATTTTTGAGCTAAAGGTAGTTAAATTCAAGAAAATTGATCACGCACTAAAGGGAGTCATGTGCTCGTCTAATATAAAAGGAAATTCATAATTAAAAAAGGGGCATCAACGATGCCCCTTTTTACAATTTAAGTTAACCTAATAACTATATTATTCACATACAAGAATGGTAATCTCACCCACTTCTGGGCTAGGACCACCACTTGCAGCGGTTTTCAAGTTTGGATCTTGAATGGTATAGGTAACCTCACTATCCCAGTCACCAGAGATGAAAGTGATAACTAAAGAAACTGACCCTTCAGGTACATCAAATGTAGCCGAACCGTTGTCTCCGGCCTCTAGTGTGTACTCAACAACGCCAGCGTCATCAATGTTTACTCCAATTGCAGCACCGTTCCATCCATCTCCGTAGCTATCGAAGAAATTGATGGTGTACTCACCTGGGAATGGCGCATCAGCGTTCAATTGGATACATTCTGTTACGAATACTGCTCTATAGTACTCAGTATCGTTTTCATCGGTGGTAACCACACGTCCATCTGTAGTTACTATTTCGTAACGTAATTGGAACTCATCGTTAACTCCTAAATCGTCAAAGGTTAGGTTAGGACCATACAAATCATCCAAAGTGATTACATAATCCAAAGAGCTTACGCCATCTGCGATATCCAAATCAGCAATGTTCCAAGTTGCAAAAAGCTCTTCTGGCTCAGAGGCATTGATATCATCAACAATACTTCTGTCCACGAAAGCACGATAAAGATTCAAAGTTTCTACCAAGGCTTGATCGTTTCCATCATTTATGGTAATGGCCACAGAGTAATCCATGTTAGGGTTGGTCAAGGAAACTTCATTTGCATTTACGTCTTCGATCTCAAACTCGATACCATCATCAACCAACTCTGTGTATTGGTATGGAGAGCTAAAGAAAGAACCTCCACTCACGTTACCAGTAGTATCGGAGTTTTTGAACGATCTTCCATCTGTTAGGAAAAGCTCCATGTCAATTACGAATTGATCTCCTGGAAGTACATCTGTAAGTGCTACGCCAGTGGCAGAAAGAACCTCGGCCATAGTTACGCTGTAGTCGAAACTTGGCAATCCTTCCGTTTCACCGAATTCGCTAGCAGCAATAGTAGCCAAAGCAGCATTGGCAACAGAGTTATCTGGACCATTGTTATCTACAAAACTTGCGGTAATCTCTACACGATCCAACAAATCTCCTCCTTCGGCATCTTGCTCCTGGATTGAGAAGTCCAAAACGCTGGCAGTATCAAACATATCCAACGCTCCAGTTGCGGAAAGCGTTCTTAAAATAGCTCCACTGGACACGGTCTCTTGTACAATGACCGTGGCCTTGTCGTCTTCACTACACCCTGCGATAAAGATGCCCAGGGCAAGCAAGACATACGTCTTGAAATTTTTCATGTAATTCATTTTTACGTTTTTCATCGCTCTTTTTTTTAGTTAGCCGCGGGAGCGGTGGGGTTAGTATCCCAAAATACGGGCTGCGTCTGATCAGCTTTTTGGCTGATATTAGAGTTATTGTTAACCGCATTTGCAGGATAGTACATAGATCTAATGAAAGTTCCAGGATCTGGCTCCAAGTTAGGCTGAAGTGTGGTTGGGAAACCTGTTCTTCTATAGAAGTTGTAAGGCTCAACACCGTTTCCAAAGTGGGCAATGAAGTACTGCTCACCCAAAACATCCCATTTTCCATCAGCGTCAGCATCGTCAAAAGCGATACCTACCTGCGTAGCGTATGCATTTACATCGCCTTCAGAAGGTACGAAGGAAAGGTCAGCACCAGCTTCTCTTCCTGTTAGGAAAGCCTGAACCTTAGCAACAGATTTGGCGTAACCTGCCAACATGAAGGTTCTAGCATCGCCAGTATTACCAGCGGCCAAAGCCATTTCAGCTCTCATGAAATCAACACCGAAGGCAGTCAATAGGTTAGTGATACCTGTTCCACCACCACCAGCAGATGGGCTAATGGCCAAGAAACTGTCATCATCAAATCTACCACCAACAGGGTAAGTTCCGTAAGTTGCTCTTAGAAGTCCATCTGGTGGAATACCATCAGCCTCTCCGTGAGCTCTACCCCAGAAACCGTTAGGTAACCAGCAGAAATCCCCACCAAATCCAGCGTTGATGTAGTGCTGAGGAGGAGTTTCCAAAGAACAGTTCAACAATTCCTCGTTAGGAGCAATCTCTGCACCAGGAACAGCATTGGTCTGTCTGTAGAAGTAGTAACGAGTTCTTGGATCAGCAGACTCGTCCATCAAAGACATCAACCAGTTGGACATATATTCACCTGCACCTGCAGCTTGGTAGTTGATACCATATCTTGGGTGTCTTGTATCAGGTTGAGTTGCACTAGTAGCAGGCCATCTCCAAACAAAATCGTCTGCAGTATCCTGAATGTAGTTACCACCTGTGATAATAGCGTTAAAGCTTGCAGCTGCTCCTGAATCTACCAATCTACGTTGCACATAGATTTTCAGTTTAAGCGTATTCGCAGCTCTTTCCCATTTTGCATAGTCGTTTCCATAGTAGAAATCAACTGCTGGGTTAGCTGTTGCAGTGCTGTTAAAATTGGCAATGGCTTGATCAATAAGAACCAAACATGCATCATAAATACTTGCTCCAGAATCAACAGCTGGATTAAAGTTTTGCTGCTCTCCTTGTACAATTTCAGAATAAGGAACATCTCCAAAGAAATCCACCATACTGATCATCAAGTAAGCCTCAATAAATTGAGCTATACCAATATGTCTGGTCAATCCAGCTTCTTGTGCAAGTGGAGTCATGGCACGGATGTCAGCAAGAACACCTCTATAGGCATTAATCCATTCATCGTTCATGTCACTATCTTGGTAAACAGTATTGTAGTTCCTACCGTTCATGTTTACGATACGGGTCATTTCCATACCCAATTCGTTGAAACCGTCTCCAGTGGTATTACCACCGGATTGCCAGTTATCATTAAGGTCAAAATCCGCATCGCCCTCAAACTGCCTTACGAAATCCTCTTGAATTGAGTTCAAGAAGAAGTCAACACCCGCCTGATCTGGAGTCAGGAAATTTGGGTTGGCGGTAAGGTCGAGCTCCGTGGTCTCACAAGAGGTGAATGCAAGCAATCCTCCTAAGACCGTCAAAGTCATATATCTGCTAATGTTTTTCATTATTATTATTGTTATGTTCTTAGAATGATGCTTTTACACTAAGGCCGTATCTTCTTGAGCTTGGTCCGTTGATAAAGTCGAAACCAAAACCGTTACCTACACCAGTACCACTTGTGTTTGGATCAAAGCGTGCACCTTTAGGTGTATTGATTGCTCTGTACCAAAGGTTGTTTCCAGAAATTGTAAAGGAAAGCGAACCGAATGGTGTCTTGTCCAAGAATTTGGATGGCAAGCTATAGCTCAAAGAAGCTTCCTGCAACCTAACTGTAGTAGCATCGTAAACTTGAAGCTCACTTGGGCCAAACAATAGGTTACTGAAGAAATACGTTGAATTGTTGATTTGTCTGTTGTTAACATTACCAGCGGCGTCAACTCCAGGCAGAATAAAGGTGTTTTCCCTGTCAATAGTCTCTGTAATCAATCCTCTACCCAATAGTGTAGAAATTGTAGAAGAGTATACATCACCACCTTGTGTCCAGTTCCACTGGAATCCTAGGGTGAAGTTTTTATAGGAAATACTGTTTCTTACGTTAGCTATCCAATCTGGGTTTGGATCACCGATGATTCCATCAGTTGGATCTTGTACGTAGTTACCGTCAGCACCAACAACGTAGTTACCGTTTGCATCTGTAGCAATTCTACTACCGAAGAATACCCCAAGAGGCTCCCCTTCAATAGCGGCGTTACCCAAGTTGGAGAAACCAGAGTAAACTACTTGGTCTGTATCCAAACCAAGGTCTGTAACTGTAGTTTCGTAAGCAGTGAAGTTAAGATTGGTTGTCCAATCAAAGTCACCTTCTTCATCACCTCTGATCCAGTTTACACCAAGATCAATCTCCACACCTTCAGACTCGATCTCACCAATGTTGGTTGCTGTAACTGTAAATCCAGTAGCAGGATCAAGAGGTCTGTCCAAAATCAAATCGTTGGTCTTTCTTTGGTAAACGGAAGCATCCAATGTAATTCTGCTGTCCCACCATCTAGATTCGATACCAATCTCAATTTCTTCCAAAGTTTCTGGCTGAAGGTTAGGATTACCTAAACGGAATCCTGTTGTATTGGTAACCACATTTTGTCCTGTAGCATCCTGTGCATCCTGAGTGTCCAAGAATAATGTACTGGCAACAGGGTAAGTAGTAGTCAATACATCAAAGTTTGCAGAAACCCCAATACCACCTCGAATCTTCAAGTAGTTCAATACATTCTCAGATTTAAGACCATCAATGGCCGCAGTTGGGATGAATGACAAACTTGCTGAAGGATAGAACTGCGTTCTGTTGTCCGTGGAGAAGTTGGATACCCAATCGTTTCTTGCAGCCACGGTTAAATACAGGAAGTTGTCATAGTCAAAATCTGCCTGGGCATAAACCCCAGCAATATTCAACTCACTAAATGATTGAATTTCATTTTGGTTCAAGAAGTTAAAGTGTCTCAACACTCCAAATACCTGCTGACCATCACTCGCTACACCATTTTGATCAAAAACAGTTCTACGTGTGGTACCGCCAATGTTGAAAGTAGATCCTATCTTTTCAGTGATATCGTAATCTCCGTTTAACACTAAGTTATGGTCCCAAATTGTATTGGTGTTGTTCCAAGTTTCGTAAACTCCACTTGCCAACCTTACATCACCGGAGTTACTGTTAATACCTCCTTTGTTTTGGTGATTGGTGTTGTTCTCGCTATACACGTCAACACCAGCACGGTAAATGACGTTTAGATTGTCATTCAACTCGTACTGTACAGTTGCCTGACCAAATACCCTGTTGGTTTCCTGTCTTGACTCTGCATTTGCAACAGTCCATAGTGGGTGCTGGATGGAGTTGTTCTGTCTGTAGTACACACTACCACCAGTAATTGGATCTTGGAAAGGAAGTCCTTGCACATCAATACTCCTTGGAGTAAACCAAAGGTCACCAAATACTGAAGAACCGGTACCGGTAGCTCCGTTACCCTGGCTCAATGCTACAGGAGGAGAGATGAATTTGGTTCTTGCGAAGTTAATTGTACCGTTGACGGTGAACTTGTTCGATAACTGAGCTCTACCACCAAGAGATAAAGTATTACGTGTTACACTGTTGTTAGGAGTAAATCCATTGTCCTTTAGGTAACCATAGTTCATGTTATAACCAACTTTACCATCGTCAGAAGCTCCCCTAACGTTAACGGAAGTATTGGAAACAGTACCTGTTCTAAAGAAATTCTTTACACTGTCATAAGGTCTCCACTCATATCGCTGTCCCTGGAATTCTGGGAATGCTGCTTGAATAGCAGCAGTAGAAGTAGAGTATGGGTGAGCCAATGTTCCTTGGTCATCGATTGCAGCTTGTGCACCCCAACCGGAAGCTCCTTCTCTTCTAAAGCTTGGCCCCCAGTTACTGAAGAACCATCCGAAAGACTGGTCGAAACCATTTCCGTACTCATTCTGATAATCTGGCAACGAAGCAATTTCGTTGAAGAAAAGAGAAGAGTTAACAGTGATTTCAGTCTTTTTTGGACCTGCTTGCGAAGAACCACCTTTTGTAGTGATCAAGATTACACCGTTACGTCCTTGAGATCCGTAAAGTGTTGCGGCCGCAAGACCTTTAAGTACGTTTACACTTTCTATACTGTTTGGGTCAAGATCCAAAAATCTACTTGAACCGTTGTTACCGTTAACAAAATCTTGTCTGTCCCCATTTCGACCTTGTGAGTTGGTGTCCGTACTAAATGGTACACCATCAATGATGAACAAAGCTTGGTTACTACCACTAAAAGTAGTTTGACCCCTAATTACAATGTTGGTACCAGATCCGGAAAGACCACTTTGTTGCGTAATCTGAACCCCGGAAGCTTTACCTTGTAGCACCCTGGCCACATCACCTTCAGGACGTTGTTCCAAATCGTCAGAACCAACTTCGGTTACTGCATAACCCAGTGCTTGCTTCTCCCTCTTAATACCAAGGGCCGTAACCACAACCTCTTCAAGAGCCTGAGTGTCCTCTTCCATTTGAACATCGATCACGTCACTTGCACCAACGACCCTTCTTGCGTCTCTCTGTCCTATATAAGTGAAAAGAAGTGTCTGACCTTGACTGGCACTAATCGTATAGAGTCCGTCAAAATCTGTTTGGGTACCCGTAGTGGTACCATCAACGACAATGTTGACCCCAGGCAACGGAAGGCCATCGGCATCCGTAACAGTACCTGTAATCGTCTTGTCTTGTGCAAAGGAAACATGCACAACAAACGCCAATAACAGCGTTAACAATCCATTAAGTTTTGTTCTCATTTTAAAATTATTTGAATTAGCTAGGCGCTAAAATCATAATTTCATGTTAATAATCCAAACTAATTTTACTAAAATTTTAAGACTGCGGCTACAAATACAAAGCGTGCAAAATGACATTTGATTATTGTGTTGTCATCAATTGATAGGGGTGAAAATTGTCAAAAAGACAAAATTTGGTAGTAATCCAAATGTGTTATGGATCTTTGAAAATGCCGAAATACCTGTTGTATTTGTAAAAAAGAGGGGCTTTAGGGCGGAAATAAAACAGTTTTTTGTTAAAAGTCTTTTGAGGGAAGTTGGAGCGGGTTATAATTTGTAATTTATACCTTAATATATATATGGGGTATGAGAACAATATTTTTTTTCTTTTTCGTCTTCGGTTTTGGATCCTTGTTGTTGGCGCAACAAAAAGCTAATGTTCAACCTGGGGTGATCAGTGTTTACCAAAAAGGACTCCAGGGCATTGGGCCGGATTTTGGTAACAATCCAGCGTCAGAAAACTTTTACAGCCAAATGCGCGATAAATTTGCTGCTCTTGGCATTGAACAACAGTTGAATTTGAGAGATATCGAAGGGTCCATTTACATAAATGAAGCTTTTGAGAGTGGTTCGATTCTTTTCAAAGGACAGGAAGATCGAAAAATGTTCATGAGGTACAATGCCTTCAATGATGAATTTGAAATTAAGAACACTAATTTGAAAGAGGACAAGACCCTTGCACTTCTCAAAAATCAAGATATTTCCTGCGTGCTGAATGGTCATTTGTATTCCTATATGATACTTCTGGACAAGAAAGGGGAAAGGAATCAAGCTTACTTGAAGGAGGTTGTGTCCTTGGGGAACTACCGTTTGTTCGAGCAGAACAAGAAACTCTTCAAGGAGGGGAAGCCGGCAAAAACATCCCATTCCGTTTCCTTTCCGCATCGATTTGTGGACGAAACCAATTATTATTTGGCATTGGATGATGCATTCCCAGTCTACATTCCCTCAAAGAAAAAAGAGTTTGTGACCCTGTTTTCCGCTGAGCATCAACCAAAGGTCAAGAAATTTATTAAAGAAAAAGGCATTGATTTAAAGACGAAGAGAGGCCTTGTAAACGTGGTAACCTTTGCGGGTAATCTTTAGTTCAAATCAATTGACAGGCCCAATTGTTGTACAGCTTCCATTTTCATCTGTATTTAGGATAATTATTTGATTTTCGAGATTGATCGGAAATTTAATCTTTCGGGATTTGAATTATTCCGAAATATCACTACATTTGCAGCCCTCAAAACGAGGGTTGTTTTGATATTTAATAGAAATTTTAATGCCAACAATTTCACAATTAGTACGAAAAGGAAGAGTCACCATTACCAAGAAGAGTAAATCGGCTGCTTTGGATTCGTGCCCTCAGCGAAGAGGGGTTTGTACGCGTGTGTACACAACTACGCCTAAGAAACCAAACTCTGCAATGCGTAAAGTTGCAAGGGTTAGGTTAACCAACGGTAAGGAAGTTAACGCGTATATCCCTGGTGAAGGTCACAACCTCCAAGAGCACTCGATAGTATTGGTTAGAGGTGGAAGAGTAAAGGATTTACCTGGTGTGCGATACCACATTGTTCGTGGTGCATTGGATACCGCAGGGGTAGCAGGTAGAACGCAACGTAGATCAAAGTACGGTGCAAAACGTCCTAAAAAATAAGAAGACATGAGAAAAAGACAGGCGAAAAAAAGACCATTGTTGCCAGATCCAAGGTTTAATGACCAGCTGGTAACTCGCTTTGTGAACATGATGATGTGGGACGGAAAAAAATCCGTTGCCTTCAAGGTTTTCTACGATGCCATTGACATTGTGGATGAAAAAAACCAAGACGAAGAAAAAACCGCTTTGGAATTGTGGAAAGATGCCCTTTCCAATGTAATGCCACACGTAGAAGTAAGAAGTAGAAGAGTAGGTGGTGCTACATTCCAGATTCCCATGCAGATTCGTCCAGACCGTAAGATTTCTACAGCCATGAAATGGTTGATCAGCTACGCTAGAAAGCGTAATGAGAAGTCCATGGCGCAAAAATTGGCAGCTGAAATTTTAGCAGCTTCCAAAGAAGAAGGTGCTGCTGTTAAGAAAAGAGTGGACACTCACAAAATGGCCGAGGCCAATAAAGCATTCTCACACTTTAGATTCTAGTCAAAACAATGTCAAGAGATTTAAAATATACAAGGAATATAGGTATTGCGGCGCACATTGATGCCGGAAAAACCACTACTACAGAGCGTATTCTTTTTTATACAGGTGTAAGTCACAAGATTGGTGAGGTGCACGATGGTGCGGCTACTATGGACTGGATGGAGCAAGAGCAGGAGCGTGGTATTACCATTACCTCTGCTGCTACAACTTGTACATGGCAGTTCCCTACTGAAAATGGGCAGCCCACAGCTGATGCAAAAGGATATCACTTTAATATTATAGATACTCCCGGGCACGTTGACTTTACCGTAGAGGTAAACCGTTCATTGCGTGTTTTGGATGGTTTGGTCTTCTTGTTCAGTGCGGTAGACGGTGTTGAGCCACAATCCGAAACAAACTGGAGATTGGCCGATAACTACAAGGTGCCTCGAATTGGTTTCGTAAACAAAATGGATCGCCAAGGTTCCAACTTCTTGAACGTGTGCAAACAGGTTCGTGAGATGTTGGGCTCCAATGCAGTGCCAATTGTTTTGCCAATTGGTGAGGAAGCTGACTTTAAAGGTATTGTTGATCTAGCCAAGAACAGGGCTATCGTATGGCACGATGAGAACTTCGGTTCTACATTTGATGTAATTGATATTCCTGCAGAAATGCAAGACGAGGTTAAAGAATACAGAGCTGCCTTGATCGAGGCCGTAGCAGAATATGATGAAGATTTGATGGAGAAGTTCTTCGAAGATGAGAATTCCATCACCGAGGAAGAGGTTCACGCTGCGTTGAGAGCTGCTGTTATGGATAGAGCCATTATTCCTATGGTCTGTGGTTCTTCCTTTAAGAACAAAGGAGTTCAATTCTTGTTGGATGCCGTATGTCGTTATTTGCCTTCTCCATTGGACAAGGACGATATCGTAGGTACAGATCCCGATACAGGAAATGAGGTCACAAGAAAACCAGATCCAAAAGAGCCATTTTCTGCTTTGGCATTTAAGATTGCCACGGATCCTTTCGTGGGTCGATTGGCTTTCTTTAGAGCATACTCTGGTCGTCTGGATGCAGGTTCATACATTTTGAATAACCGTTCTGGTAAAAAAGAGCGAATCTCCCGTATCTACCAAATGCACTCTAACAAGCAGAATGCCATTGAGTACATTGAAGCTGGGGATATTGGTGCGGCAGTTGGATTTAAGGATATCAAGACAGGTGACACCATGTCTTCAGAAAAGCACCCTATTGTGCTTGAAAGCATGAATTTCCCAGATCCCGTAATCGGTATCGCTGTTGAGCCTAAAACCAAGGCTGATGTGGATAAATTGGGGATGTCTTTGGCTAAATTGGCCGAGGAAGATCCAACTTTCCAGGTTAAGACTGATGAAGCTTCAGGTCAGACCATTATTTCAGGTATGGGTGAGCTTCACTTGGATATCATCGTGGACCGTTTGCGTCGTGAGTTCAAGGTTGAGGTAAACCAAGGTCAACCTCAGGTTGAGTACAAAGAAGCATTGACTGCAACTGCGGACCATAGAGAGACTTACAAGAAACAGACTGGTGGTCGTGGTAAATTTGCGGATATCGTATTTACCATGGAGCCTGCTGAAGAAGGTAAAGCAGGTCTTGAGTTTATCAATGAGATCAAAGGAGGTAACATTCCTAAGGAATATATACCATCTGTGGAAAAAGGATTCAAAGAGGCTATGAAGAATGGTCCTTTGGCTGGATTTGAGATGGATAGTATGAAGATTACCCTTAAGGATGGGTCGTTCCACCCTGTGGATTCTGATTCACTTTCTTTTGAGCTTGCCGCTAAATTGGGCTACAAAGTAGCTGCCAAGGCTGCAAGAGCTGTATTGATGGAGCCTATCATGAAGTTGGAGGTATTAACTCCGGAAGAAAACATGGGTGATATTGTTGGTGACTTGAACCGTAGAAGAGGTCAGGTAAACAACATGGATGATAGAGCTGGTTCCAAAGTTGTTAAGGCTGAAGTGCCGCTTTCCGAAATGTTCGGTTATGTAACTGCTTTGAGAACATTGTCTTCTGGTAGAGCAACTTCCACAATGGAATTTTCGCACTACGCAGAAACTCCTAACAATATTGCAGAGGAAGTAATTAAATCAGTAAAAGGGGTAACCGCTTAATTTTTCAGCAAGATGAGTCAAAAAATTAGAATTAAACTTAAATCTTACGATCACAATTTGGTGGACAAATCTGCTGAAAAGATTGTAAAGACAGTTAAGACAACAGGTGCTGTGGTTACTGGGCCAATCCCATTGCCAACGCACAAAAAGATATTTACAGTTTTGCGTTCACCACACGTGAACAAGAAATCGAGAGAGCAATTTCAGCTAAGTTCTTACAAGCGTTTGCTGGATATTTATAGCTCTTCTTCAAAAACCATTGATGCTTTAATGAAATTAGAGCTTCCAAGTGGTGTTGAAGTCGAAATAAAAGTGTAAATTTGCACGCCTTTTGAGATAAAGGTGGACATGTCCTGAGCTGCGGGCGAGGGAAAAACGGGAAAAAGAAAAATATCTGGGTCACAGAATCTTTTCTTTGACCCAATTTTTTTGCCAAGCAATTGAATTGGCACATTGAGTAATTAAATAATTGATTAATTAAATATTTATGTCTGGGTTAATAGGTAGAAAAATCGGTATGACCAGCATCTTCGACGAGAATGGAAAGAATATTCCATGTACCGTTCTTGAGGCTGGACCATGCGTGGTTACCCAAGTCAGAACCGAAGAGGTGGACGGGTACAGTGCCCTTCAGCTTGGTTTCGATGACAAGGCAGAAAAGCGTGCAAACAAGGCCGAACAGGGTCATGTTAAAAAAGCAGGTACTTCTCCTAAGAAGAAAGTCGTTGAGTTCCGGGATTTTGAAGGTGAGTTTAAATTAGGAGATACTTTAAATGTAGAGCTTTTCCAAGAGGGAGAGTTTGTTGACGTTATTGGTACGTCAAAAGGTAAAGGTTTCCAAGGTGTTGTTAAAAGACATGGCTTTGGCGGTGTTGGACAAGCGACCCACGGTCAGCACAATAGATTGAGAGCTCCTGGTTCCATCGGTGCTGCTTCTTATCCTGCGAGAGTATTCAAAGGAATGAAGATGGCCGGTAGAATGGGTGGTGAACGAGTAACGGTTCAAAACTTGAGAGTATTGAAAGTGGTTCCTGAGAAAAACCTTATCGTAGTTAAAGGTGCGGTACCAGGTCACAAGAATTCGTACGTAACAATTGAGAAGTAATGAAGGTTGCAGTTTTAGATATCAAAGGAAAAGATACTGGAAGAAAGGCTGACCTTTCTAAGGAGGTATTTGGAATAGAGCCCAATGAGCATGCCATCTATTTGGATGTGAAGCAATACTTGGCGCATCAAAGACAAGGTAACCACAAGGCCAAGGAGAGAGCTGAGATTGCTGGTAGTACCAGAAAAATCAAGAAGCAAAAAGGTACAGGTACCGCAAGGGCAGGTAGTATCAAGTCTCCTGTTTTTAGAGGTGGTGGTAGAATTTTTGGTCCTAGACCTAAAGATTATACCCAAAAGTTGAACAAAAACGTTAAGCGTTTGGCACGTAAATCGGCCTTGACTTTGAAGTCAAAAGAGAAGGCAATTACGGTTGTTGAGGACTTCAATTTTGAAGCTCCAAAAACCAAAGATTTTAAAGCGTTTTTGAGCTCCTTGGGCATAGAAAACAAAAAGTCTCTTATCGTATTGGGTGACTCAAATAAAAATGTATATTTGTCGTCGCGCAATTTGGAGCGTTCCGAAGTTGTAACTAGCTCAGAATTAAGTACTTACAAGATAGTTAATGCTGGCAGTGTTGTGCTTACTGAAAGTGCTTTGGAAGGAATAGAATCGAACCTTAAGAAATAAGAATATCATGAGTGTGTTGATAAAACCAATCATTACGGAAAAAATGACCGCGGATAGCGAGCTTTTCAATCGTTATGGTTTCTACGTTGACCCAACAGCCAACAAGCTTCAGATCAAAGAAGCGGTTGAGGCTGCTTATGGTGTTTCTGTGGAAAAGGTAAGAACCATGAACTATGGTCCAAACCGTAAGAGTCGTTATACAAAAACAGGAATCCAGCACGGAAAAACTAATGCATTGAAAAAGGCAATTGTTGACGTGGCGGAGGGTGATATTATTGATTTTTACAGTAATCTATAAAGACGAGAAATGTCAGTTAGAAAATTAAAACCGATAACCCCCGGACAGCGTTTTAGAGTAGTAAACGGATTTGACGCGATTACTACTGATAAGCCGGAGAAAAGCTTGCTTGCTCCGTTAAAAAAGTCGGGTGGTAGGAACAGTCAAGGAAAAATGACCATGCGCCACAGAGGTGGAGGTCATAAAAGAAGGTATCGTATTATCGATTTCAAAAGAGATAAGCAAGGAGTTGATGCAACCATTGTATCTATCCAGTACGATCCGAACAGAACTGCATTTATCGCCTTGGTTGAATACAAGGATGGAGAAAAAAGATATGTAGTTGCCCAAAATGGGATGCAAGTAGGTCAGAAGATTTCTTCTGGTGCCAATGCTGCCCCTGAAATTGGAAATGCACTTCCTTTAAGTGAAATTCCATTGGGTACCATCATTTCCTGTATTGAGCTTAGACCAGGTCAAGGTGCTGTTATGGCACGTAGTGCGGGTACTTTTGCACAATTGATGGCGAAGGACGGTAAGTTTGTTACCATTAAGTTGCCTTCTGGAGAAACTAGATTGATTTTGGCCAATTGTTTGGCGACTATCGGGGCGGTTTCCAACTCGGACCACCAATTGTTGGTATCTGGTAAAGCAGGTAGAAGCAGATGGTTGGGTAGAAGACCAAGAACAAGACCAGTAGCCATGAACCCTGTTGATCACCCAATGGGTGGTGGTGAAGGAAGGGCTTCCGGAGGTCACCCAAGATCTAAGAACGGTATCCCGGCCAAAGGCTTCAGGACGCGTTCCAAGACCAAGGACACCAATAGATATATCATAGAACGTAGAAAGAAATAAAAGAAAAGTAAATGGCACGTTCATTAAAAAAAGGACCTTACGTTCATCACAGCTTGGAAAAGAAAGTTCAAGCCAATATAGATTCAGGTAAGAAAACGGTTATCAAAACATGGTCAAGGGCCTCAATGATAACTCCGGATTTCGTAGGACAGACCATCGCAGTGCACAACGGGAGACAATTTGTTCCTGTATATGTAACCGAGAACATGGTAGGTCACAAGCTTGGAGAATTTTCACCTACACGATCTTTTAGAGGTCATGCAGGAGCTAAAAACAAAGGTAAAAAGTAAGTAAGCTATGGGAGTTCGTAAAAGACAAATGGCCGAAAGGTTAAAGGAAGAGAAGAAGCAACTTGCTATTGCCAAGTTGAACAACTGCCCAACTTCGCCGAGAAAAATGCGCTTGGTTGCCGACTTGGTTAGAGGAAAGCAGGTAGAAATGGCATTGGCCATCTTGAGGTTCAACCCCAAAGAGGCTTCCAGAAAATTAGAAAAACTATTGCTTTCTGCAATTGCCAACTGGGAAGCTAAAAATGAGGAAGCCAACATAGAGGATGCTGACCTTATTATCAAAGAGATCCGTGTGGACGGTGGTACAATGTTGAAAAGACTACGTCCTGCCCCGCAAGGTAGAGCACATAGAATTAGAAAGCGTTCCAACCATGTTACCATGATCTTGGAAGCCAATAACAATGTTCAAAGCTAGAGTATAAAATGGGACAAAAAACCAATCCGATAGGAAATCGCTTAGGAATTATCAGAGGATGGGAATCTAACTGGTACGGCGGTAATGATTACGGCGATAAGCTGGCTGAGGATGATAAGATTAGAAAGTATATCCATGCACGTTTGGCCAAGGCCAGTGTATCTAGGGTAATTATTGAAAGAACCTTAAAATTGATCACCATCACCATTACCACGGCTAGACCTGGTATCATCATTGGTAAAGGTGGGCAAGAGGTAGATAAACTTAAGGAAGAGCTTAAGAAAATCACAAACAAAGAGGTTCAGATCAATATCCATGAAATAAAGAGACCTGAATTGGATGCCAATTTGGTTGCAGCCAGTGTTGCAAGACAAATTGAAAGCAGAATTTCATACCGAAGAGCCATCAAAATGGCGATTGCTGCTGCAATCCGTATGAATGCCGAGGGTATCAAAATTCAGATTTCGGGACGTTTGAACGGAGCTGAGATGGCACGTTCAGAATCTTACAAGGAAGGAAGAATTCCATTATCCACTTTCCGTGCAGATGTGGACTATGCTTTGCATGAAGCACATACCACTTACGGAAGATTGGGTATCAAAGTTTGGATCATGAAGGGCGAGGTTTATGGGAAAAGAGAACTTTCCCCGCTCGTAGGATTGTCCAAAAGTCAAGGAAAAGGCGACAAACGAGATGGTAAGAAACCACAACGTCGTAGAAAGTAATAAGATAAAGTAAAGGTAAAATGTTACAGCCAAAAAGAACAAAATTTCGTAAAGCCCAGAAGGGGCGTATGAAAGGAAATTCCCAAAGAGGGCACCAACTTTCCAATGGAATGTTCGGTATCAAATCCTTGGATTCCCATTTCATTACTTCCCGTCAGATTGAGGCTGCGCGTATTGCTGCGACAAGGTATATGAAAAGACAAGGTCAGCTCTGGATCAAAATTTTCCCGGACAAACCCATCACCAAAAAGCCTCTTGAGGTACGTATGGGTAAAGGTAAGGGTGCTCCAGAATATTGGGTGGCCGTTGTTAAGCCTGGAAGAATCATGTTTGAGGTAGCTGGTGTTCCTATGGACATTGCCAAGGAGGCATTACGTCTTGCGGCCCAAAAGTTACCGGTAAAAACAAAGTTTATTGTAGCTAGGGATTATTCCGCTTAATTTTTAATTGGGAAGAAAGATGAAACAATCAGAAATAAAAGAACTTTCAATTGAAGAGCTAAAGGAAAAGCTGGCTGATTTTAAAAAGCAACACGCTGATTTAAAAATCGCTCACTCGGTTACTCCTTTGGAAAATCCTTTACAGATCAGACAGACTAGAAGGACGGTAGCGAGACTTGCAACAGAATTAACTAAAAGGGAAGTACAATAATTGGTTTTGCCTTATGGAAGATAAAAGAAATTTAAGAAAAGAAAGAATAGGCGTTGTTACCAGCAGCAAAATGGAGAAGTCCATTGTAGTTTCTGAGGTAAAACGAGTAAAGCACCCTATGTACGGTAAGTTCGTTCTTAAGACCAAGAAGTATGTGGCCCATGATGAAAAGAATGACTGCAACGAAGGTGATACCGTTAAAATAATGGAAACCCGACCATTGAGCAAGACGAAATGTTGGAGATTGGTTGAAATCCTTGAAAGAGCTAAATAATTATGTTACAGCAAGAATCAAGATTAAAGGTTGCGGACAACACTGGTGCAAAAGAAGTTTTGACCATCCGCGTACTTGGAGGTACTAAGAGAAGATATGCTTCTTTGGGAGATAAGATTGTGGTTACCGTAAAGGAAGCTACTCCCAACGGAACAGTAAAAAAGGGTTCTGTTTCTACTGCAGTTGTGGTAAGAACAAAAAAAGAAGTAAGAAGACCAGATGGTTCTTACATCCGATTTGATGATAACGCTTGCGTTTTGTTGAACCCAACAGGTGAAATGCGTGGAACCAGGGTTTTTGGCCCAGTGGCCAGGGAACTTAGGGACAAGCAGTTCATGAAGATTGTTTCATTAGCTCCAGAGGTGCTTTAACAGAAATATCAGTTAAGATGAAGTTGAAAATAAAAACAGGGGATACCGTTAGGGTCATTACAGGAGACCACAAAGGCACCGAAGGAAAAGTGCTTCAGGTAGACCGTGAAAAGAACAAGGCTATCGTGGAAGGAGTCAATACCGTTTCCAAGCACGAAAAACCTAGTGCAAAGAATCCTCAGGGAGGAATTGTAAAAAAGGAAGCGCCTATCCATATCTCAAACCTTTCATTGATTGACCCAAAGTCAGGAGATGCTACTCGTGTTGGGTACGAAGAAAGAGATGGGAAGAAAGTTAGGTTTGCCAAAAAATCCAATGAAGTAATTTAGTTATGAGTTACATTCCAAGATTAAAGCAAGAATATAGAGAGCGCGTGATTAAGGCGTTGTCTGAAGAATTTGGTTACAAAAACGTAATGCAGGTTCCCAAATTGGAGAAGATTGTGGTTAGCCGTGGGGTTGGAGCTGCTGTTTCCGATAAAAAGCTGATTGACCATGCTGTTGAGGAGCTGACCAATATTACAGGTCAGAAGGCGGTAGCAACCATTTCCAAAAAGGACGTTGCATCCTTCAAGTTGAGAAAAGGAATGCCCATAGGTGCCAAAGTTACCCTAAGAGGTGAACGCATGTATGAGTTTTTGGACCGCTTGATTACGTCTGCCCTTCCTAGGGTACGTGATTTCCAAGGAGTGCGGGCTACTGGATTTGATGGTAGAGGAAATTACAACTTGGGTGTGACCGAGCAGATTATTTTTCCAGAGATCAATATCGACAAAATCAACAGAATAAACGGAATGGATATCACTTTCGTTACTTCTGCGGAAACAGATAAAGAAGCAAAATCATTGTTAACCCAATTGGGAGTACCCTTTAAAAAGAACTAGTATGGCTAAGGAATCAATGAAAGCCCGTGAAAGAAAAAGGGCAAAAATGGTTGCAAAGTATGCAGAAAAGAGAAAAGCTTTAAAAGAAGCTGGTGATTACGAAGCCTTGCAAAAGCTTCCTAAAAATGCATCTCCGGTACGTATGCGCAACCGTTGCAAATTGACCGGTAGACCAAGAGGATATATGAGAACATTTGGTATTTCCAGGGTTACATTCAGGGAAATGGCCAATCAGGGCTTGATTCCAGGAGTTAAAAAGGCAAGTTGGTAAACAGATAAAGAAGAGAAATGCTTACAGATCCAATTTCAGATTATTTGACCAGAATTAGAAATGCCAGTAGGGCAGGTCATAGGGTGGTAGATGTTCCAGCATCCAATCTAAAAAAACAGATGACCAAAATTTTGTTTGATCAAGGATACATCTTGAGCTACAAATTTGAGGAAAACGATACGCAGGGTAATATCAAAATTGCCTTGAAGTACGATAAGTTTACCAAAGAGCCTGTGATTAAGAAATTACAAAGGGTGAGCAAGCCTGGACTTCGTAAGTATGCAGGTTCAGAAGAGCTTCCAAGGGTTCTTAACGGCTTGGGTATTGCTATCGTGTCAACCTCCCATGGGGTAATGACCAGCAAGCAGGCCAAGCAAGAAAACGTAGGTGGCGAAGTATTGTGCTACGTTTATTAATTGAGAAAAGAAAAGAAAAATGTCTAGAATAGGTAACAATCCAGTTGCAATCCCAGAAGGAGTCACTGTTGAGGTAAACGACAATGTGGTTACCGTAAAAGGTAAGTTGGGAGAACTTTCCCAAGAGATTTCGGGAATTGCAGTAAAGGTTGAAGAAGGAAATGTTCAGCTAGAAAGACCGTCTGATTCCAAAGAGCACAAAGCAAAACACGGACTATACCGTGCCTTGATTGCCAACATGGTCGATGGAGTGTCCAAAGGATGGACCAAGGAATTGGAATTGGTAGGGGTTGGATACAGAGCCAGTAACCAAGGACAAAAATTGGATTTGGCGTTAGGTTTTTCCCATAACATAGTATTGGATATTGCTCCCGAAGTCAAAATCGAGACCATTTCCGAAAAGGGTAAAAATCCTATCGTTAAGTTAACATCTCACGACAAGCAGTTGGTAGGACAGGTTGCTGCCAAGATTCGCGCTTTCCGTAAGCCAGAGCCTTACAAAGGAAAAGGAATCAAGTTTGTTGGTGAACAATTAAGAAGAAAAGCAGGTAAATCAGCATAATAAGTAAGACTATGGGATTATCCAAGACTGAAAGAAGATTACGCATCAGAAGAAGAATCAGAAAGATATCTTCTGGTACTGAAGCAAGACCAAGACTCTCTGTTTTTAGAAGTAACAAAGAGATCTACGCTCAATTGATTGACGATAACAAAGGTGTTACTTTGGCTGCTGCGTCTTCAAGAGATAAAGACCTTGATGCCAAAGGGACCAAAACCGAAGTTGCTGCTTTGGTAGGAAAGACCATTGCGGAGAAAGCAAAAAAGCTTGGTGTTGAAGCCGTAGCTTTTGATAGAGGTGGAAACTTGTATCACGGAAGAGTTAAATCATTGGCAGAAGGAGCTAGGGAAGCAGGACTAAAATTCTAATAAGACTATGTACCAGAAATACAAAAACGTAGAAATAGTTAAGCCAGGTGGACTGGAGTTGAAAGATCGTTTGGTTGGAGTCCAAAGGGTTACCAAAGTTACCAAAGGTGGTAGGGCATTCGGTTTTTCAGCAATTGTTGTTGTTGGTGATGAGAATGGTGTAGTAGGACATGGTTTAGGTAAATCCAAAGAAGTAGCAACGGCCATTGCCAAGGCTATTGAGGACGCCAAGAAGAATTTGGTTCGCATTCCTTTGAACAAGGGAACCCTTCCCCATGAGCAAAAAGGTAAGTATGGAGGCGCGCGTGTTTACATTCAGCCTGCATCACATGGTACCGGGGTAATTGCCGGTGGAGCTGTAAGAGCGGTATTGGAAGCTGTAGGAGTACACGATGTATTGTCAAAATCACAAGGTTCTTCCAACCCACACAACGTTGTAAAGGCAACTTTTGATGCCCTATTGCAACTAAGGGGAGCGCAAACGGTTGCCAACCAAAGAGGAATTTCTTTAGAAAAAGTCTTTAAGGGATAAATAAGAGGATATTATTATGTCAAAGATTAAAGTTAAGCAGGTAAAAAGCGCCATCAAAAGAACCCAGAACCAGAAGAGGACTCTGGAAGCTCTTGGTTTGCGCAAGATAGGGCATGTTGTTGAACACGATGCAACACCTAATATCCTTGGAATGATTAATAAGGTAAAACACTTGGTTTCCACTGAGGAAGCTTAAAATATAAAGGCACATGGAGTTACATAATCTTAAGCCAGCAGAAGGTGCTGTACAGAAAGCGGGAAAACGTGTAGGTCGTGGAGAAGGTTCCGGTAAAGGAGGTACTTCTACCCGTGGTCACAAAGGAGCCAAGTCAAGATCTGGATATTCCAAAAAGATTGGTTTTGAAGGTGGACAAATGCCTTTGCAACGTCGTGTTCCCAAATTTGGTTTTAAGAATATCAATAGAAAGGAATACCAAGGCATTAATTTGAGCAAATTGCAAGAATTGGTGGACAATGGTGTTGTAAAGAAAGAAGTGACCTTGGAAACCCTTGTGGAAAACAGATTGGCACATAAAAACGACTTGGTAAAGATTTTGGGAGACGGCGAATTGAAAGCTGCCCTTAAAATATCTGTACATAAATTTAGTGCTTCCGCTAAAGCTGCTATCGAAGCTGCTGGAGGTGAGGCAATAAGTTTATAAGAATAAGAAGCATGAAGAAATTTATAGAGACCATATCAAATATTTGGAAGATTGAAGAGCTAAGGCAACGTATTATTGTTACCCTTGGCTTGCTTTTAGTGTACCGTTTTGGTGCACAAATTGTTCTTCCAGGTATTGATACTTCCCAATTGGGAGCTTTGGCCGATGGGACTGATGGGGGATTACTAGGATTATTGAATGCTTTTACAGGAGGGGCTTTTGCCAATGCATCTGTGTTTGCCCTGGGAATCATGCCCTACATTTCAGCATCCATTGTGGTGCAGCTGATGGGTATTGCCATTCCTTATTTGCAAAAACTACAGAAAGAAGGTGAAAGTGGAAGAAAGACCATCAACCAGATTACACGTTGGTTGACCATCGGTATTTGTATCGTCCAGGCACCTGCTTATTTATATAGCCTTGAAGCTGGGTTTGGAGTTCCTGCTTCCGCTTTTGTGATCGGGAAAGGATTGGATTTTATGATTCCAGCCGTAATTATCCTGGTTACGGGATGTGTGTTTGCCATGTGGTTGGGAGAGAAGATAACGGATAAAGGTATCGGTAACGGTATTTCCCTATTGATCATGATCGGGATTATTGCCACCATGCCACAATCCTTTGTTCAGGAGTTTATCTCAAGAACAACAAACAACACCGGTGGAATCATGTTTATCTTGATTGAGGTAATCATTTGGTTCTTGGTGATCTTGGCAAGTGTGTTGTTGGTGATGGCCGTGCGCCAGATACCGGTTCAATATGCAAGAAGAACAGCTTCAGGCGGATACGAAAAGAACATCATGGGGTCTAGACAATACATCCCATTAAAGTTGAATGCATCTGGGGTTATGCCGATTATCTTCGCCCAAGCGATTATGTTTGCGCCAAGTTTGATTGGAAAGACCTTTAACGATACAGCAGTAGGACAATGGATGGAGGTTCAGTTTGCCGATATTTTCGGATTGGCCTATAACATTCTGTTCGGCATATTGATCATCATATTCACCTACTTCTATACTGCCATTACAGTTCCCACGAACAAAATGGCGGATGATCTAAAAAGAAGTGGTGGATTCATTCCAGGGATTAGACCTGGAAAGGAAACGGGTGATTTCTTGGACAAGATCATGTCCTTGATCACTTTGCCTGGTTCTGTTTTCTTGGCCTTGTTGGCAGTATTGCCTGCAGTTGTGGTAAAGTTGATGGACGTTCAGGCTGGATGGGCATTGTTTTACGGTGGTACTTCCCTATTGATTATGGTAGGTGTGGCGATCGATACAGTACAACAAGTAAATTCTTATTTGTTGAATAGACATTATGACGGTTTAATGAAAACCGGAAAGAATAGAAAAGTAGCATAAAAAAAAGTTAGAAGCTAAAAGTTAGATGTTAGACTTGGGATTCGAAAAAGCTTTAACCAATAACTTATAACTGAAAACTAATAACTAAAATATGGCAAAGCAGCCTGCAATAGAACAAGACGGAACCATTATCGAAGCATTGTCAAACGCAATGTTTAGAGTAGAATTGGAGAACGGTCATGTTGTAACAGCACACATCTCTGGAAAAATGCGTATGCATTACATCAAATTGCTTCCAGGTGACAAGGTAAAGCTTGAAATGAGCCCATACGATTTAACAAAAGCAAGAATTACTTATAGATACTAATACGATGAAAGTAAGAGCATCAATAAAGAAGAGAAGCGCCGAATGCAAGATTGTTCGCAGAAAAGGCAGATTATACGTAATCAACAAAAAGAATCCTAGATTTAAACAAAGACAAGGGTAATTATGGCAAGAATTGCAGGGGTTGATATACCCAAACAAAAACGCGGAGTAATTTCACTTACCTACATTTACGGAATTGGTAAAAGTAGGGCCCAAGAAATTTTGGAGAAGGCCAAAGTGAGCGAGGATACCAAAGTTTCCGAATGGAACGATGATGAAATCGGTAGAATCCGGGAAGCTGTTTCCTCTTACACTATTGAAGGAGAACTTCGTTCCGAAACCCAATTGAACATCAAGCGATTGATGGACATCGGTTGTTACCGTGGGATTCGTCATAGATCCGGATTACCGCTTAGAGGTCAGCGTACCAAAAACAACTCTAGGACCAGAAAAGGAAAGAGAAAGACAGTTGCCAACAAGAAAAAGGCAACCAAATAATAATTAGAAAGAAGTCATTAGTTAGTATTTAGACGTTAGAAGAATCTGTTTGAAATGTAAAAGTCTAGGATTCCAATAACTAAAACTAACACCGCGCACTGTTGAAACTTCGGCGGACGCGCAACTAGAAACTAAAAAATATGGCAAAAGCAAGTACAAAAACAACAAAGAAGCGCAAAGTAGTGGTAGAGTCCGTTGGAGAGGCTCACGTTACTGCTTCCTTTAACAATATCATCATTTCCTTGACCAATAAAAAGGGTGATGTAATTTCTTGGTCTTCGGCTGGTAAGCTAGGATTTAGAGGTTCTAAAAAGAACACTCCCTACGCTGCCCAGGTGGCCGCGGAAGACTGTGCCAAAGTTGCACATGAGGCAGGATTGAGAAAAGTGAAGGTTTACGTAAAAGGACCTGGAAATGGTAGGGAATCTGCAATTCGTTCCATACACAATTCCGGTATCGAGGTTACGGAAATCATTGATGTTACCCCACTTCCGCACAACGGTTGTAGACCTCCAAAAAGAAGAAGAGTTTAATTAATCATAATCGGCCCGTTAGGGTCTTCACGAAGGTGCATGGAGATTATCGAAGGATAAGCCTTAATTCATAATCGCACTTTCAAAAAATTAGAAGATGGCAAGATACACAGGACCAAAATCAAAGATCGCTAGAAAATTTGGAGAAGCGATTTTCGGAGACGATAAAGCCTTCGAGAAAAAAAGTTATCCTCCAGGACAGCACGGTAACAACAGACGCCGTGGTAAAAAATCAGAATACGCTATCCAGTTAATGGAGAAGCAAAAAGCCAAGTATACCTACGGTATTTTGGAAAGACAATTTAGAAACCTATTTGACAAGGCAAACAGAAGCAAGGGAGTAACCGGTGAGGTATTGCTTCAATTGTGCGAGTCGCGTTTGGACAACGTAGTCTACAGAATGGGAATTGCCCCATCAAGACGAGGTGCCAGACAGTTGGTTTCCCACAGACACATTACCGTTAACGGTGAGATAGTGAACATTCCTTCCTATAGCCTGAAAGCAGGGGATGTAGTTGGTGTTCGCGAAAAATCTAAATCCGTACAGTCCATTCAAGATTCCTTGGCTGCCAATAGCAGTGTTTATGAGTGGATTACCTGGAATTCTGAAACAAAGGAAGGAACTTACGTTGCCATTCCTGAAAGACTTCAGATTCCTGAGAATATCAAGGAACAACTAATAGTCGAGTTATACTCTAAATAAAATCAACATTAATCCAATATGGCATTACTAAATTTTCAGAAGCCCGATAAAGTTATAATGATCGATTCAACAGATTTCGAAGGGAAATTTGAATTTCGCCCTTTGGAACCTGGTTATGGATTAACAGTTGGAAATGCGCTGAGAAGAGTTCTACTTTCCTCATTGGAAGGTTTTGCGATCACTTCTGTGCGTATTGATGGAGTTGAACATGAGTTTTCTGTTATCCCAGGCGTTGTTGAAGACGTTACGGAAATGATCTTGAACCTAAAACAGGTTCGTTTCAAAAGACAGATTGATGATGTTGAAAGTGAAACTGTTTCTGTTTCCGTAAGTGGAAAAGAGCAATTGACCGCTGGAGATTTCCAGAAGTTCATTTCAGGATACCAAGTATTGAATCCTGATTTGGTCATCTGTAACATGGATCCCAAAGTAAGTATTAACCTTGAGGTTATTATCGAAAAAGGTCGTGGATACGTTCCAGCTGAGGAAAACAAGAAATCCAATGCCCCTTTGGGAAGCATTGCGGTTGATTCTGTTTACACTCCTGTTAAAAACGTAAAATACAGCATCGAAAACTTTAGGGTAGAGCAGAAAACCGATTACGAAAAATTGGTTTTTGAAATCATCACAGATGGTTCCATCCACCCAAAAGATGCATTGACTGAAGCTGCCAAAGTTTTGATTCACCACTTCATGTTGTTCTCTGATGAGCGTATCACCCTTGAGGCTGATGAAATTGCCCAAACGGAGACTTACGATGAGGAGTCGTTGCATATGCGTCAGTTGTTGAAGACCAAATTGGTAGACATGGATTTGTCCGTGAGGGCATTGAATTGTTTGAAAGCTGCCGAAGTAGATACTTTGGGAGATTTGGTTTCCTTCAACAAAAACGATTTGATGAAGTTCAGGAACTTTGGTAAAAAATCCTTGACCGAATTGGAAGAGTTGGTAATCAACAAAGGACTTCAGTTTGGAATGGATTTGTCAAAATATAAATTGGACAAAGATTAAGTAATCATATTTTGCTCTCCTGATAAACATCGGGATTTGGTAGCAAGATGATAAAACAGAAAGATGAGACACGGAAAGAAATTTAACCACCTAGGGAGAACAGCCGCTCACAGAAAGGCCATGTTGGCCAATATGGCAAGTTCCCTAATAGAGCATAAGAGAATCAACACAACTGTTGCCAAAGCCAAAGCGCTTAAGCAGTTTGTTGAGCCATTGATCACCAAGGCCAAAACAGAGAACAACCAAACTACCGAAAAAAGTACGCACAACAGAAGGGTTGTTTTCGCTAGCCTTAGAAACAAGTATGCAGTTACCGAACTATTTGGGGAGGTTGCAGAAAAAGTTGGTGACAGACCAGGTGGATACACCCGAATTATCAAATTAGGAAACCGACTTGGGGATAATGCCGATATGGCCATGATCGAGTTGGTGGATTTCAATGAATTGTACAACGCCGGAAAACCCGCCAAGAAATCTACAAGAAGAAGTAGAAGGGGTGGAGGTAAAAAAGCGGAAGCTGCTGCTCCAGTCGCTGAAACGAAAACAACGGACGATTCAGAAGAATAAGAAGAATGTTATTAACTATTGTATTAGTGGAAAAAGGATAAGTGAAAACTTATCCTTTTTTTATGTTTTTTTGTCAAACTGAAATTTTAAAACCACAATGAAGTATCACGCTAAGAAAAAGGCACTGGTGTTGTTGGCAGACGGCACCATTTTTTATGGAAAGGCCATCGGAAACAAAGAAGGGACTGCCGTTGGGGAAGTATGCTTTAATACGGGAATGACCGGTTACCAGGAAATTTTTACAGACCCCTCTTACTACGGGCAACTGATGGTGGCCACCAACGCGCATATTGGCAACTACGGAGCCAATTTGGATGAAGTGGAATCCGATTCCATTAAAATTGCTGGATTGATCGTTAAAAATTTCAGTTATGAATATTCAAGGCCCGATGCGGATATGAGCCTTCTGGAGTTTTTGGACAAAAACGACCTATTTGCCATTTCAGATGTGGATACTAGGGCTTTGGTGAGCTATATTCGGGATAATGGTGCCATGAACGCCTTGATCTCAACAAGAGTGGATGAGCTGGATGCGCTCAAGGAAGAGTTGAAAAAAGTACCGAGCATGGAAGGATTGGAATTGGCTTCCAAAGTTTCCGCCAAGGAACCTTATTACTTTGGCGAGGAAGATGCCAAAATCAAAATTTCTGCATTGGACATTGGGATCAAGAAGAACATTCTAAGAAACTTGGCGAAAAGGGGAGCCTATATTAAAGTATTTCCGTACAACACACCTTTTAAAGATTTGGAAGCCTGGAACCCGGATGGGTACTTCATATCTAACGGACCTGGGGATCCTGAGCCATTAACAGATGCTATTGCCACGGCCAAGGAGATGATAAAGTCCAACAAACCTTTGTTTGGAATCTGTCTCGGGCATCAAGTATTGGCCTTGGCCAATGGGGTATCAACCTATAAAATGCACAATGGGCACAGGGGTATTAACCACCCTATTCTTAATTTGGTCACAGGAAAAGGGGAAATTACCTCCCAGAACCATGGTTTTGCCATTAACAGGGAAGAAACCGAAGCCCATGCCGACTTGGAGATTACCCATATGCATTTGAATGATAATACCGTAGCAGGAATCAAGATGAAGGATAAGGATGTGTTTTCTGTACAGTACCACCCAGAAGCAAGTCCTGGACCCCATGATGCAGATTATCTTTTTGACCAATTTTTTGAGGTCATAGAATCTGGACGCAACTAAAACGTTGTAGTTTATTTTTAGGTTATTATCAGCGTTTTATGAGCCTTATCATGAAGCAAAACTGCACTCCTTTTGTATCTTTGCCGAATTAATTTCAACCATAAATTTAAGTTCACATGAGCATTATTATCAACATTCATGCAAGACAGATTTTAGACTCGAGAGGTAATCCTACCGTAGAGGTAGATGTGATTACCGAAAATGGCATTTTGGGAAGAGCTGCCGTACCTTCCGGCGCTTCTACAGGAGAGCATGAAGCCGTTGAACTTAGGGATGGTGGAAGTTCTTTTATGGGCAAAGGTGTAGGCCAGGCCGTGAACAATGTAAATACCGTAATCGCAGAGGAATTGGTGGGTACTTCGGTTTTTGAGCAAAATCAAATAGATGATGCGATGATTGCCTTGGATGGAACTCCAAACAAATCAAAGTTGGGTGCGAATGCCATCTTGGGTGTTTCCTTGGCGGTAGCCAAAGCAGCAGCCAACGAATTGGGATTGCCTTTGTACCGCTATGTGGGCGGTGTAAGTGCCAATACCCTACCGGTTCCCATGATGAACATCATAAACGGAGGTTCGCACTCGGATGCGCCCATCGCATTCCAGGAATTTATGGTAATGCCGGTAAAGGCCAAAGACTTTAGCCATGCCATGCAAATGGGAACTGAAATTTTCCACAATCTTAAAAAAGTACTTCACGATAGAGGTTTGAGCACAGCAGTAGGGGATGAAGGTGGATTTGCGCCAACCTTGGAAGGTGGTACGGAAGATGCCTTGGATACCATAGCAAAAGCAGTGGACAAAGCAGGATATAAACTAGGGGATGAGGTAATGATTGCGTTGGATTGCGCTTCTGCCGAGTTCTATGTGGACGGGAAATATGATTATACCAAGTTTGAAGGCGATAAAGGAGTGGTTAGGACTTCTGAAGAGCAAGCTCAGTATTTGGCCGATCTTTGCGAAAAATATCCTATCATATCCATTGAAGATGGAATGGACGAGAACGATTGGGACGGTTGGAAAGTGTTGACGGAGAAGGTTGGGGACAAAGTACAATTGGTAGGCGACGATTTGTTCGTGACCAATGTAGAACGACTTTCCCGCGGAATTGAAAATGGCATTGCCAACTCCATTTTGATCAAAGTAAACCAAATAGGTACCTTGACTGAGACTATTGCAGCCGTAAATATGGCCAAAAATGCAGGCTATACCTCAGTAATGTCTCACCGTTCTGGAGAGACCGAGGACAATACCATTGCTGATTTGGCCGTGGCATTGAACACAGGTCAGATCAAAACTGGTTCCGCTTCACGTAGTGATAGAATGGCCAAATACAATCAATTATTGAGAATTGAGGAAGAATTGGGAAGTACCGCCTACTATCCGCAGGAAAAAGCATTCAAAGTAAATTAATTGTTGATGATTTAATAGCAATAAAAAGGCCTTTCCGAAATGTGAAAGGCTTTTTTTTGTTTCAAAAAGGAACTTTGGCTAACTTAATTCAATAAACTAAGCAAACTTACCTAAATGAAGAACTTTCTTTTTGTCGCAGCCGAAAACGATGCCTTGGCCAATTGCAAGGCTGGTGGAATGGGAGATGTAGTTCGGGATGTTCCCAGACAGATTTCGGAACATGGGGACAAAGTTCATGTGATTGTTCCCTCTTACAGCAGATTGCATCAGGATGGGCTTTTTAAGACCCATCTCAATTTTAGTCTTCGGGGACTCTCGTATACCGCCGAATTGTATGAGGTGAAGCCCAAAAAGGAATTTCCCAATATTGTCCACTATGTACTGCACCATCCAGAGATTGAAGCCGGGGACATAGCACATATTTATCACAATGACCCCGAGGAGCCATTTTATACGGATGCCATAAAATATTTCATCTTTAATACTGCGGTGGCGGAAGCGGTCAAGAAAGGAGCATTTGGGGACATCGATATTATTCATTTACATGATTGGCATGCCAGTCTGCTCCTATTTTTAAGAGCATATCATCAAGAGTATACCAACCTAAAGGATATCCGTTTTGTATACAGCATCCATAATTTGGCCATTCAGGGAATCCGTCCTTTTGATGACAACTATTCTTCTGTTAGAAATTGGTTTCCTGATGTGGTTTTTGACCATAGGACCTTAATGGACTATCGCTATCAGGATTGCATCAACCTTATGGCCGTTGGAATCCGCTTTGCGGATGCCGTGCATACGGTATCTCCTTCCTATAAGGAAGATGTAATGAAACCAAGCTCGCCCCCAGAGTTTATCGGTGGGGAAAGTCTGGAGCAGGATTTACGTACTGCCGATGAGGAAGGAAGATTGTTCGGGATTTTGAATGGATGTAATTACAAGAACATCAATATAGAGGAAAAAGGGTTTATTTACCGCAATACGGTCAAAGCACTGTTCCGATGGTTGCAAGAAGAATCCAAGAAGTACAAAGCGGACTTTTTGGCCCATACCGGGGAGAAGATCATGGAATATGTGGATAATCGACCCAAGTTCATTGCCTCAAGTGTGGCTAGACTTACAGAACAGAAATTCTACTTTTTTAGAAGGTCTCCAGAGGCATTTGTGGAGATTTTAAAGAAACTGGAGAAGGTGGATGGGATTTTCATGTTGTTGGGCACGGGAGCTCCAGAATATGAAGAATTGTTCAGGCAATTGAGCTATGAGCATAAAAACTTCGTTTTTACCAACGGGCAATCCGAAAGTTTAATAGATTCGATTTACTTGGAATCCGACCTCTATTTTATGCCGAGCCTATTTGAACCCTGTGGCATAAGCCAAATGTTGGCCATGCGCAATGGAAATCCCTGTTTGGTGCACCACACCGGTGGACTTAAGGATACCGTTAAGCACATGAAAACGGGCTTTGCCTTTGACGGTGATACGTACGACGAAAAGATAAAGAGCATGTTGGATGGTTTTGATCAGGCGCTGGATATGTTCCAGAATGATAAAGAGGCCTGGAAAAAAATGCAGACAGCTGCCAAAAAAATGAGGTTCACCTGGAAAAAATCGGTTGACAAGTACTACAAAGACCTCTATCAGTTCGATACGAAATAAGCTGTTTGAAACTTAACATTTATTTGTGTTTTTGCTGGCCTAGAAAGAGCGCCCAGAAATTGTTAATGGCTGCGCTTTTTCGTAATTTTCACCTTCTGTTTTATTAATCCTTTATTAGTTAAAATGTCGGACAAAGCTATACTCGAATATGCAGGTGAGAAATACGAATTTCCAGTTATCAAAGGCTCTGAAAATGAGCACGCTATTGATATCAAAACCCTCCGTGGCACTAGCGGAATAGTAACCATTGACCCGGGATATAAGAATACCGGTTCCTGTGAAAGTGCCATTACCTTTTTGGATGGGGAAAAAGGAATTCTGCGTTATCGAGGATACTCTATCGAAGATTTGGCCGAAAAAGCTGATTTTTTGGAAGTGGCCTACCTTTTGATTTTTGGGGAACTTCCCAATAAGGAACAACTGGAGACATTCCATAACGATATTAAGGAGGAGTCCCATGTGGACGAGGAAATGAAGAAGATTTTGGACGCTTTTCCGAAATCTGCGCACCCAATGGGCGTGCTGTCTTCATTGACCAGTGCCCTGGTGGCATTTAATCCCACTTCGGTTGATGTTTCTTCAGAAAAAGCCATGTACCACTCCATAGTGCGCATATTGGCCAAATTCCCTGTTTTGGTAGCTTGGACCCAACGAAAGAAAAAAGGATTGCCTTTGGATTATGGAGATGATAGCTTGGGTTATGTAGAGAACATCCATAAAATGATGTTCAAGAAACCTAGTCAGGAATACAAAAGGGATGGTATTGCCATTGATGCTTTGGATAAGCTTCTCATATTGCATGCAGATCATGAGCAGAACTGTTCCACTTCCACGGTTCGGATAGTTGGTTCTTCACACGCTGGTTTGTTCGCATCCCTGTCCGCAGGAATTTCTGCCCTTTGGGGCCCATTGCATGGAGGTGCCAACCAAGCTGTATTGGAAATGTTGGAAGCCATTCAAGAAGATGGCGGCGATACCAAAAAATACATGGCCAAGGCCAAGGATAAAAACGATCCTTTCCGTTTGATGGGCTTCGGTCACAGAGTGTATAAAAACTTTGACCCAAGAGCTAGAATCATAAAAAAAGCTGCGGACGAGGTTTTAGGAAATTTGGGCATCGATGATCCTATTTTGGATATAGCCAAAGGCCTGGAAAAGGAAGCTTTGGAAGATGAATACTTTGTAAAACGCAAGTTGTATCCGAATGTGGACTTTTATTCCGGAATAATCTACAGAGCCCTAGGAATTCCAACCGAAATGTTTACGGTAATGTTCGCTTTGGGAAGATTGCCGGGATGGATTGCCCAATGGAGGGAAATGCGTCTACGTGGAGAGCCCATAGGACGTCCTAGACAGATTTACATTGGTGAGAACCACAGACCCTTTGTCTCTGTGGCCAAAAGATAGTATAGTGTACATATTAAAAGATGGAGAGGCGACTTTGGGGTCGCCTTTTCATTTGGCATTTTTCTCTACAGTGTCAGAGGTAAGATTCAAGGACTTATCCAGTTGGTAACAAATTTGCATTGCTCCTAAAAGATAATAAGTCTTCGCTTCAGTTAGCGAGTCGGATTGCAGGGTGTTCCTATATTTATTGTATGCAGCATGCAAGAATTGGTGGGCTTCCAAAGCCGTAAGATTGTTTACAACGGAATCCATGGATTGCCTGTACTTTTCAAGAGAGCTGTCCATCTCTCTAAATGACGATGAACCTTCTACGCTGGATTGGGGCTGCTTTGTTAAATGCTTGGATAGATCCAGTGAATCAATACAATCGGAATATTTGGTGGATTGGTCAGGGGCATTGGGAGCCGGACCCCCAAAAGTAATTGGGAGGGAAACTTTTTCGGGGAAAATGCTTAAGGAGGCCAAACCAAGGCTCACCACTGCTATAAAACCGATGAATAGAACAATCTTTTTCATCCAAGGACTGTTTCTTCATTTAAAGTTAGTATTATCCCAGGTATTTTAGGTACGTTTGAACAGGAATTTTTGAAAATAAATCAAATTCAATATACTGAAAATCAATTAGTTAAATCAAACTGGGAGATTTGACATTTACTGTTATAAAAAGCCCCTGTGCAACTATGATATTTTCTATTTGGCGAAGTGGAAAATCGCTTGCAAAGCACTAGTTTTGCCATAGAATTTTTGAGGATTTCCTCCCATTACGGATAGTGACGCATCCTTTTGGAATTGAAAATTGAAACTATGATGCAATTGCATATTGAGAATGAAACCAGCCCATTAAAGGCGGTTATCTTGGGTACGGCCGAAAGCTGTGGTCCAGTACCTAAACCGGAAGAAGCTTACGACCCAAAATCCCTGGAGCACATTTTGGCAGGAACGTATCCAACCGAAGCGGACATGGTCAAGGAAATGGATGCTTTTGCCCAAGTGTTCCACAAACATGGAGTTACCGTTTACAGGCCTGATGTGCTGGTAGATTGCAACCAAATTTTCTCAAGGGACATTGCCTTTGTAATAGAAGATAAATTGTTTCATTCCAACATTCTGCCGGATCGCGAACGCGAATTTGAGGCGATTCATGGGGTACTAGAAAAAATAGACCCCAATAAAATTATCAGACCTCCAGAAGAAGTGCATATTGAAGGAGGGGATGTGATGCCCTGGAACGATTATATCTTTGTGGGGACATATACAGGGGCTGATTATCCAGATTATATCACGGCTCGAACCAACAAAGAAGCCGTGGAATTTCTAAAAGCACAATTTCCCCATAAAAAGGTCAAGGCTTTTGAACTACGGAAATCCAATACCAATGCCAAAGAGAATGCTTTGCATCTGGACTGCTGTTTTCAACCCGTGGGCAAGGGCAAGGCCATTCTACACAAAAACGGCTTTTTAGTGGAAGAAGAGTACCAATGGTTGGTGGATTATTTTGGAAAAGAGAACATTTTTGAGATTACCAAGGACGAAATGTATCAAATGTTCAGCAATGTATTTTCCATTTCGCCTGAAGTTGTGGTCTCGGAACAAAACTTTACCCGCTTGAACAATTGGTTACGTGAGCAAGGTTTCACTGTGGAGGAAATTCCCTATGCAGAGATTGCCAAACAGGAAGGACTGCTTCGATGCAGCACCATGCCCCTGATACGAAGCTAAACAGGCTTCAGTTATAGATAGCTTTCCAAATTCTCAGTCAATACAATGTCAATGGGGAATAGTTTTTTCTTTGGCACCACATTGTTGTAAAGTAGTTGTTCTGAAAGCAAACCAATGCAGGCATCACCTTGCATCTTTGGGTTTTGGTTGAGAAGGATGTTGATATTGCCTTTTCGCAATTGTGCTATGTTTTTAGGAACCAAATCATAGCCAATGACCTTAACGTTCGACTGCTTGTTCAGATATGCCGACAGTAAATGGGTCTTGGATGTGGTCACATAGATTCCCGAGATTTCTGAATATATGGATTCCAAACGTTCTGGAAAATTGTCGGAGCTAAAAGAAACCACCTCAATTTTCAAGTCAGGATTATGCTCACTGAAATAGGCTTTGAACCCACTTTCTTTATCCCTTAAGTGAATAGCATGGTCGGTATCAACACCAAGATGTGCAATTAGAACTTTCTGTTTGGGCGTATGCTCAATGATTTGATCCATCAGTTGTGCGGCAAGTCTTCCGCTTACTTTGTAGTCTTGGCCCACAAAGGTCGAATGGTCGATTTCCTCAATGGGGGTATTGATTAGCCCAATGGGAATACCCTTCTTTTCAACTTGTGAAAAGAGTGCTTTGAGTTCTTCGTAGAATATCGGGGCGATCAAAATGGCACTTGGACCTATCAGCATTGCCTCTTTCAACTTTTTTTCAAAACTCTCCTTACTTTTCTGATAGCGAAAATAACTGAGCATGATTCCAAATTGGGTCAATTTTTCTCCCGCTTCCGCTATACCCTGGGCGCATTGATCCCAGTATATATCCTGTTCATTGTGCTTGGGGATAACCACCGCAATGGTAAGGTCTTTATGTCGTTTTAAAGATCGGGCAATCAGATTGGGTTTATAGTCTATTTCTTTTAGAACCTTATCTACTTTCTCCCTGGCCTTTGCGGAAACATTACCTCTGTTGTTAACTACTCTGTCTACAGTGCCTCTGGAAACTTGGGCAAGCTTTGCAATATCTTCGAGGGTGTATTTTTTAGGCTGCACGTAAGGGTATTTAGTTCCAATAGCAATACATGATAGGATTTCAAATGGAATTGAACGGCATGTTAGGTCCAATCCGTCTTTTTCCTATCTGTGGACCAAAGTAGTGAAGTTATAGACGTTTAGCAATAAATAAAAATGCAAAATTCATAATAAAATATTAAAATATCTTATAAGATATCCGTTTTTATTAATAAATATATAATTGTGCTCGTGAACAATATGAAATATGTCAAAATAATGTAGATTTGCTCCGTCTGGTTTTTTGCTTGTTTAAGAGTAAAATCATAGCTGTCGTACAAACAACCTTTTTCAACCAAGTTTCTTAATGGAAATCTCGAACATTGATATTGCCATCGTCCTTGCTTATGTGATAGGGGTTCTGGTGCTCGGATTTTATCTTTCTAAAAGAGCTTCAAAGAATTTGGAATCCTATTTTTTGGGTGGCAACCAACTTCCCTGGTACTATTTGGGTTTGAGCAATGCATCAGGCATGTTCGATATTTCCGGAACCATGTGGACGGTTGGCATCTTGTTTGTCTACGGGCTTAAAAGTGCCTGGCTACCTTGGCTCTGGCCAGTATGGAATCAGGTCTTTGTTTTTGTTTACTTGGCCATTTGGATGCGACGTTCCAATGTAATGACCGGGGCTGAATGGATCACCTTCCGATTTGGAGATGGAAAAGGAGCCAAACTGTCGCACATCATCATCGTCATTTTTGCGGTTATTAGTGTTCTTGGATTCATCGCCTACTTTTTTGAAGGTATCGGGAAGTATTCCACTTCCATTTTACCTTGGGATTTGGGCTTTGACTTTTTGGGTTATCATGTTTCATCTGCAAAAAGCTATGCTTTGTTGATTTGCGGGCTCACTTCGCTCTATACGGTGAAGGGAGGAATGCATAGTGTTGTGGCCACAGAGGTTATGCAATTTGTGATCATGACCATTGCCTGTATCGGAGTTGGGATTATTGCATATAACATGGTGGATGCTGGTCAAATAGAAAAGGTTGTCCCTTCTGGTTGGAAGGATTTAATGTTCGGATGGAACTTGAATCTGGATTGGAGCAATGCTGCCTTTCCGCAGGTTAATTCCAAAATCTCCAAAGATGGCTTTGACCTCTTTGGACTGCTCTTTATTTTGATGGTGCTAAAGGGGATTTTTGCCTCGATTGCAGGCCCGGTACCTTCCTATGACATGCAACGGATTTTGGCCACCAAAACCCCAGGGGAAGCCGCCAAAATGAGCTTTTTGACCATTTGCGTGCTATACATTCCCCGTTATTTTATGATTGTGGGTTTCACAGTTTTGTCGCTAGTGTATTTAGGGCCTGAGCTTCTGGCAATGGGAGAAAACATCGATTTTGAACAAGTGCTGCCCATGGCTATCAACAAATTCCTTCCTGTAGGCTTGAAGGGTCTTATGTTGGCTGGGTTTTTGGCTGCCTTTATGGGTACTTTCGCTGCTTTTGTAAATGCAGCGCCTGCCTATCTGGTCAATGATATCTATAAAAAATACATCAACCCTGGAGCAACTGATAAACGCTTGGTCAGATTAAGTATATGGTCTTCCTTGGGCATGGTGATGGTGGGTATTGTTTTTGGATTGAATGCAAGCTCCTTAAATGAACTGATCTTATGGTTAAGTTCTGCCCTATATGGCGGATATGTGGCTGCCAACGTATTGAAATGGATTTGGTGGCGCTTTAGTGGAAACGGATATTTCTGGGGGATGCTCTTTGGACTGATAGCGTCCACGGTAAAGTTGTTTTTCTTCCCGGAATATGTGGACATTTTTGTATTCCCCATCATATTCCTGTTTTCTTTTTTGGGCTGCATTATCGGCACCTATATGGAGCCTCTTCCCAATCGGGAAAAAGTAAAACAGTTTTACAAGCAGACCAAACCTTGGGGATTATGGGGACCCATAAAAAAGGAAGTCATGCAAGAAGACCCATTCTTTGTCCCCAACATGGATTTTAAACGCGATACATTTAATGTGGTTGTGGGAATCATTTGGCAAATGGCCCAGGTGGTTATTCCTATCTATTTTATGCTCCGTGAAAACACCGAAATGGTCATTTGGTCCGCCATATTGATTTTGACCAGCTATTTGCTCAAAAAATTCTGGTGGGATAACCTTAAAAACATGGACTAGATGGACAAAGGATTAGCGATCAGCGCCACTTTTTTGGATGAAGTCAGCCATGATATTCCACACCAGAATTGGGGCAGAAATGAATGGGATACCGATTTTCAGCATATGAAGCAAATGGGAATCAATACCGTTGTGCTCATTCGTTGCGGCTATCAAAAATTCCTCGCCTATCCATCCTCATATCTTGTAGAAAATAGAGCCTGTTTTACCCCTCCGGTGGATTTGGTCCAACAATTTTTAGAGCTCTCGGCGAAGTATGGTATGGACTTCTATTTCGGAACATATGATAGTGGGGAGTATTGGAAAACTGGAGATATGACCCATGAGATTGAATTGAATCTTCGAGTCATTGAGGAAGCCTTTGAAATGTATGGACATTATGAGAGCTTCATGGGATGGTATATTAGTCTGGAATTAAGTAGAAAGACAAAAGGAGCTATTGCGGCCATTGCGCAATTGGGCAAACACTGCAAAGCGGTCAGCAATAATCTTCCGGTTTTAATCTCCCCTTGGATTGATGGAAAAAAAGCCATAATGTCTTCCGAAGGTATTACAACCAAAGACCATGCAATCTCCTTGAAGGAACACACCCATGAATGGGATGAAATTTTTAAGGGAATTAAGGGAGCGGTGGATATCGTGGCCTTCCAGGATGGTCATGTGGACTATGATGAACTTGAGGAATATTTGGTCGTCAACAAGAAACTGGCGGATACCTATGGAATGCAATCCTGGACCAATATTGAATCTTTTGATCGGGATATGCCCATTAAATTCCTGCCCATTAAGTTTGAAAAGTTATTGTTGAAAATGCATGCGGCCCAAAGGGCTGGCTGTACAAAGGCAATCACATTTGAGTTTTCCCATTTTATGAGCCCTCAATCCTCCTACTTGCAGGCAGGTCACTTGTACAATCGATATATGGAGCACTTTGGTGAATCCCTTAAAACCAATAAAAAGTAGATGGTTTGAAAAAATATGCCCAACTATACCGAACGGAGCTTTTGGAGCAGGTCATTCCATTTTGGGAGCAGTTTTCGGTGGATAAGGTATACGGCGGCTATTTCACCTGTTTAACCCCAGAAGGTACTGTATACGATACGGACAAATTTGTTTGGTTGCAAGCAAGACAGATCTGGATGTTCTCCAAATTGTATAATTCCTTGGAGTCAAGGGCAAGCTGGAAAGCAATGGCCAAAAACGGCATCGAATTTCTGGAGAAATTCGGTCGCGACGAAGGTGGAAATTGGTACTTCTCCCTAGACCAAAAAGGAAAACCCTTGATTCAACCTTTCAACATCTTTGCGGATTGTTTTGCCGCCATGGCATTTGGTGAATACTACAAAGTGGAGGGAGATGAGACCTATGCCAAAATTGCTTTTGACACCTTTCAAAATATTTTGGAAAGACAACACAACCCCAAAGGGAAATATAACAAAAAATACCCTGGCACGCGAAACCTCCAGGATTTTGCCCTACCCATGATCCTTTGCAATTTGGCCTTGGAATTGGAACACCTATTGGATGGAAAACAGGTGGAAGAATTAACAGATGCTGTCATTGACCTAATCATGAACCAGTTCTACGATGCCAAAACAGGTCTGGTTTATGAAAATATATCATCAACGGGAAAATTTGTGGACAGTTTTGAAGGAAGGTTGATAAACCCCGGACATGCCATCGAGGCCATGTGGTTTGTGATGAATGTCGGTTTAAAAAGAAAGGACCAGCAATTGGTCAACAAAGCGGAGGAAATCTTGTATCAACAACTGGAAAATGGCTGGGATGAAACACACGGAGGTATTTTTTATTTTATGGATTCCAAGGGTCATCCACCTGAAAAACTGGAATGGGATCAAAAATTATGGTGGGTACATCTGGAAACCTTGGTGGCCTTGGCCAAGACGTATGCTTTTAACCAAAGTCCCAAGGCTGAAGCTTGGTTTCGAAAAGTGCATGATTATACATGGAATCATTTTAGGGATCCGGCTAACGGAGGGGAATGGTACGGCTATTTGAATCGAAAGGGAGAAATTTTATTAGATTTAAAAGGAGGCAAATGGAAAGGTTGTTTTCATGTACCCCGTGCTCTGTTTGAAATCTCTAGAACTTTGGAAAATATCTAGTTGGAATGAAAAAGTTAGTCACAATACTTGTATGCTCAATGCTTCTTTGCTCGGTATATGCCCAAAAAGAAGTGGATATTGTTATTGTAGGTGGAGGTGCAGGGGGTACGTCTGCGGGAATTCAGGCCGCGCGCATGGGCGCAAAAGTTCAGATTATTGAAAAAACCACATGGCTGGGGGGGATGCTCACATCTGCAGGCGTTTCGGCAATAGATGGGAACCACAAAATGCCATCGGGGATTTGGGGCGAATTCCGTCAAAAACTATATGATTATTATGGAGGACCCAAGGCTGTCGCAACAGGATGGGTTAGTCACACTCTTTTTGAACCCTCCGTTGGGAAGTCGATTTTGACTGAAATGGCCAAGCATGACAATCTGGAAATTGAGTACAAGGCCAGCTTTGATCGTATCGAAAAAATGGATGGCAAGTGGTTGGTTCGATACAAAAAGAAGGGCAAATCATTTTTGACCAAGGCCACCATTCTCATCGATGCTACCGAAACGGGGGAGCTGCTACCTTTGGTTGGGGCTGATTTTCGTTTGGGAATGGATTCCAAAGCGGATACTGGGGAAAAGGAAGCGCCTGAAAGTGCCAATTCCATAGTACAAGATTTAACCTATGTAGCCATCCTAAAGGATGTTGGGGATGAAAAAAATCGCAGAGGCCTTGTAAAAAAACCGAAAAACTACAACCCTGATGCCTATGCCTGTGCCTGCAAGCGCGAAGGGGGTGAAATGTTTGGCTCGGTAGCTGATTGTGATCAAATGTTGACCTATGGCAAATTACCGAACAACAAATACATGATCAACTGGCCCAATTGTGGGAACGACTTTTTTGTGAACTGGCCAGAAATGACCCAAGTCCAGCAAGAAAAAGCATTGAAGCAGGCAAAGGATTTTACCCAAGGGTTTGTGTACTATATCCAAAATGAACTGGGCTACAAAAATTTAAGGTTGGCCGATGAATTTCCAACCAAAGACAACTTCCCAATGATTCCGTACCATAGAGAGGGTAGAAGAGCCAGGGGAAAAACATTTCTGGTTGTGGATCATTTGGAGCACCCCTATGATTTTAACTTGTACAAAACTGGCGTGGCCGTTGGGGATTATCCCATAGACCATCATCATGATAAGAACTCGGATACCCCAAAAATCGAATTCATCAATATCAAGGTTCCGTCATATTCCATTCCAATGGGCAGTTTGGTTCCGGAACAGGTGGATAACTTTTTGGTTTCCGATAAGAACATCAGTGTGTCCAACATTGTCAACGGAACCACTCGGTTGCAACCGGTGGTCTTGGGTATTGGACAGGCAGCAGGAACTATCGCGGCCATCACTGTAAAGGAGCAAAGAAATATAGCTGAGGTGTCCATTCGGGAGGTGCAGCAGGCGCTTTTGGAGAGCAAGGCCTATATTATGCCGTTTGTGGACGTTACACCAGATGACCAGGCTTTTGAATCCATACAGCGAATTGGAGCTACTGGGATTCTCAAAGGATTTGGGATACCCTACAAATGGGCCAACGAGACCTGGTTTTATCCTGATGGGATTGTCTCGGAATTTGAATTGAAAAATGGCCTTTTGCCGCTATATCCGAAGTTAAAAAATGAGCATGCTTCTGGAGCTGGTGTTACACCGCTGTTCTTGGCAACTACATTAAACAAGGTGGATCAAGAAATCACCTGGGATGTCATTAAGGAGATTTGGGGTTCAGAAGGTATTGAGATTCCATTTTCCACATCTACGCAGCTTGACCGACGTACTGTTAGTTCCTTGATAGATAAGTTGTTAAACCCTTTTGGGATTGAGGTGGATTTCCATGGAAATTTCAAATAAAAAAAAGCCTTTATTGAGACTTTTTCTTGCCTAAGATTGTTGCAATTGCACGTATATTTACCCTCGCAAATAAAAAGAAAAAGATAAGCGAGCAATGCAGATTACCAATACCATTTTAATGGTTCGTCCGGCCACCTTTCGCTCCAATGAGGAAACGGCCGTGAACAATTATTATCAAAAGTCCAATATAGATTTAAGCGATGCCGAGCTTTTGGAAAAAGCCCAAGCTGAATTTGATGCTTTTGTGGATAAGCTTAGAAGTCATGGGGTTAACGTAGTTGTGGTAAATGCGGTGGAAGCCGATGACACTCCGGATGCCCATTTCCCCAACAATTGGATATCCTTTCATGCCAATGGTACAACCGCGCTGTATCCCATGTTTGCTGAAAATAGGAGAAGGGAACGGCGGGAAGCCGTTTTGGAAACCTTGGAAGAAAATGGCTTTACCATTGAAAATGTGGTGGACTATTCCTCAGCGGAAGCCGAAAATCTTTTTTTGGAGGGCACTGGCAGTATTTTGATGGATCGAGTGAACAAAAAAGCGTATTGTGCCTTGTCCCCAAGAGCGGATGAGGAGCTTTTTATCGAATTCTGCGAAGACTTTGAGTATACCCCAGTGATTTTTACCGCCAACCAGACGGTAAATGGGGAACGTATGGCCATTTACCATACCAATGTGATGATGGCTTTGGGAGAAGATTTGGCTGTAATCTGTTTGGATAGCATAGATGACAAAAAAGAGCGCAAAAATGTGGTGAACCATTTAAAGGAAGATGGGAAGGAAATTGTAGCCATTACGGAGGAGCAGGTAACCCATTTTGCAGGGAATATGCTTCAGGTAATAGGTGCCGATAACCAAGCCCATATGGTCATGAGTGCGGATGCATACCAAAGTTTAACGCCATCCCAGCTTAAGACCCTGGAAAAACATGGACCCATTATCCATAGTGATCTGCATTGGATCGAAACTTGTGGTGGGGGCTCGGCTCGTTGTATGATGGCTGAGGTTTTTTTGCCGAAAAATTAAGACGGTCAGATAATAGTTCATTTTATATCTTGATTGAGCTCTAATATAAGTCAGGGTTCAATATGGAAAGTCCAATCAAACTTAGCTCAGCATTGTTGGTTTTAGGAGCGTCTCTGTGTATTGGATGCACCAACCCAAAAGGTATTGTCAAGTTTGAACTAGGAAACCTTTCTACAAAAGCCGTAGAGTATGCCTGTACATTTTCTTCAGACGGCAAGGAAATCTACTTTGCGAGAAGTGAACAAGCATGGGGCAGTGGGGATATGAAAAGTGCCATTTACCATGCTGAAAAGAAAAATGGTAAATGGTCTACTCCTAAAATAGCTTCCTTTTCAGGAACCCATGACGACAGTGACCCACACTTGACCAAAGAAGGAAATACGCTGTATTTTATTTCCAATAGGCCATCAGCTAACGCAACTAGATCTGCAGATATTTGGAAGGTGACCAAAAATGAAAAAGGAACATGGGGAAAACCCACGATTTTATCCTATCCCATAAATTCTGAAAAAACGGAATATTCCCCCCGTACGGATGGGGAAGGGAACCTCTATTTTGCCTCGGACCGACCCGGCGGTTACGGACAGGGAGATTTGTATGTGTCTAAATTGAAAGATGGGGAATTTCAACCGCCTATAAACATGGGAAATACCCTTAACTCGCCCTTTGGCGAATGGAACTTGGAGGTCAATGATAAAGGCAACCTGATTATTTTTGAGGCTTCGCAACGCGATACCAACGTATCACCCTATGGAGATCTCTATATCAGTTTTAAGCAGGATAATGCGTGGACACAACCTCAAAATATGGTGGAATTGAACACTTCTGGCAGTGACCTTTATCCCTATTTAACCAAGGATGGAAAACATCTTTATTATACTAGCAGCGATAGTTTAAAAGGGAAAAGCACCCATATTTATGTGACTGAGTTTAGGAAGTTGCGTTGGAAGTATGAACAGCAGGCCAAGAACTTGAAGGATTGAATAAAACATTGAAAAGGGCCGCTAAGCGGCCCTTGGATTAAATTACCTTATGAATTAAAAATGACCCCGGTAAATTATCTGTACATAAAAAAGTCTCCAATAATGAATGCGCGTTGGGATTCTTCATTTATTTCGTACTTGGAAGTCAGTACATCACCTAAAGACTGATAACTTTTATTGGGTAGGATTATTTGTTGTATATAATCCCTGTACGTATCAATACCTTGGTAGTCCGTTATTTGTGACTGGTAGATTTTGAAGTCTTTTTCCTTGAAAACATCATAAATCTGAAACTCCTGTAATTCGTCCGGAAGTTCCGGTAAAACCAGCTGCTGGGCATTCTGACTATCAAAAATATAGATCCAATCCAAGAAACTGGCTGAGGGGTATCTATCAGAATCTATGATGACTTTACCAACAGAATGTGGACCAGCAGTAATCGCCATATCCACAATACCATTGGTCAACGTATGGTCAATGGACCAATCAGGAACTTGGTAGTTGTTCTCTGGCAGACCACGTGCGATACGAACAAAATCCTTTGATATTAGCTCATGTTTATATTCCGCGAATCTATCCAGCCAAAAGTACTGTAATGGACCTGGGCTGTGTGTGGTATGCCTAAAACCTGTATCCAGTAAATGATTGACATTGGAGCGATAATCATCCAACGAATTGTATCCAAAAATCTTGACCTCCCCATATCCTTCATTGCTGAATGTTGTACTGCTCTTCATGATATCTGTATCAATGAAATCGGAAACACTGATAGTTTTATCAATATTCTCAGGAATTGGATTATCAAATACCAAGTATTTAGACTCTTCCAGACAGTACAAATCCAAAAACAAATATATTTTGTCCGTTTTCAAGGAGGGGTCTTCCAAAGGTTGATAATTCCATATTTCCAAATCTTCAGAACCGGAGCTATGGGCATCAAAATAACTTGTGCCGCCAGCTAACACATTGTTTGCACAGGGATCAAGTCCGGTAATTTTGAAAGAAGTCCTGATAGGCCCTGCATAGTTGATATGTGGTTTTAGCTCATAGACACTTTTAGCTTGTCTGGTCAACTGGCCAACGGAAAAAATTTCATTGTTTTGGTTTCCGTTCAAGTAGCCCGAAATTTCCAATAAGGACAGCGTAAATTCCTCATCTAAGGGAAATTCATTTTCGGAATAAAGCTTAACAGTTGAATTTTCTTCACCTTGTGCAAAGTCAAGCAACTTGCCATCTTTATCGGAAACAAGATAAAACAATCTTTTCGTCACATGTCCTTGAGGAATGTATCCGAGTGGAATATTGATGGTAATCAATAACCGTTTTATGTCTATGGGAACAACCACCGTAGAAATATTTCCAAGACTATCGGAAGCTTCAAATGTAAGATCATAGGTGCCCGTAGACAAACTCTCGGGTAGAAGGTCAAAACTGAGGTCGGTTAGCTCGTCGAATGTAAATAGTAAATCTTCACTCAATAAAATCTTCAGGTCAACTGCTTCTGAATATTCATCGGTAACAGAAGGTACTATTGTCTTGTTTTCTCCGATGACCTCATTGTCCATGATTCCCTCGATTTCAATAATAGGACCAGTATTGTCTGAAATAAAATCAACTTGATACGTAAAAGTGTTTTCGGCATAATCTTGGGCGATTATCCGTAAGGTGTTGTTGCCATCATCCAAAAAGAGAGTATTCAGTGTCATGGAATATCCACCATCACTATTTTCAACCACTTCGATAGGGGAATCCCCCACTGCCGCGGTCACCTGTTTCAGCTCTTGATTATCACTGACCGAAAAGGAAACCACGTTTTCATTGCCATTTAGGACGGTGCCGTTTTCAAGTGTTACCTCGGATATTGACGGCAAATCATTATCGATATAGAAATTTTGCTGAACAGTGGTTACGTTTCCAGATACATCCGAAACCTCAATTTTTAAAATGTATTCTTTGAAATTTTGTGTGTCGGGAATTTTAGAGCTAAAACCAGAGATGTCCACAACAAATTTAAATGGTTGCGCAGAAGACTGTCCTACAGTTTCTCCGTTGATTGAAACTGTGGCGGAATTCAGCTTATCATTGTCGGTTGCTTCAATGTTGATGGTTATGGAGCCACTCACAATTATTGGATCACTCGTATTTTTATTAAAACCCTCTATTTGAAATTCAACTTTTGGCGGAATGGAATCTTCAATTTCTTTAGTATCGGAACTTTCTTTGGAACAAGATTTAATAAAGGGGAGAGCTGCCAGTAGCAGCAAAAAAAAGTAGTATTTCTTCACGGTAATTTGGTTTGCCAACAAATCTATTGATTAGTAAAGGATACGCAAAACTTAGTTTTTACTTTTGGACTAAGTACTTTTTTTCTGGTTCAAGTGGAAACTGCGATGACCTATAGATTACAGATTACTGCATTTGCCTAAAGCTCCATTCAGATGGACATCATTTGATGTATATGAGATTTATTGAAGATCATCGTTTGAGGGTTACTCCTTACTCGTAGCAAACTCCCTAATCGCCTGATTCGGCTCCATAATGGTATAGCCCTTCCAAAACTCGGGATTATAGGCCGATAAATAAGTGGCCTTTACGGTTTCGTCCTCTTTCAAAGCATCAAAATCGGTTTTGGAAACTGTATCGGAATCATATACCACCAGTTCGTATTTTTCGGTGTTGTAGTTAACAAGGTCTAGAGCCAGGGAGAGTTCGTTCTGTTTTCTTCGGCCTTTAACGTGCTTGTTCTTTTCAATCACCTTTAGTGGTCTGTCCACCCCCATTTTACGTCCAAAAGTGAAATTCATGAATTTGAGCTGGTATTTATCCCCATCAAACTTGGAAAAAACCGTGCTTCCAAAATACTTGAGTTCTTGATAGCTAAAACCCAATAATTTAATGCTACGTATGGTCTTTACATTTTCATAGTCCATGCGCATAATGGCAAAATCCTCAATGTTCACAAAAAGCTTCCCTTGAAAATCAGCACTTCGCTTTGGGGCAAAACCCACAACATAAACTCCTTGGTTATCCAACTCGGAATAGCCCAAAAGTTCATATTCATAACGGTTCAATTTTTTAACTACATCCAATTTCGACTTTCCAAAAAACTGCTCGGTAATCTCGCTCAAAATATGCTTGCGGTTGCCCAAAAAGTAGTTTTTTTCCGGTTTTTTGAGCTCTTCCTGTATTTCAGCCGCTTCATCCTCATTTTCCAGAATGGAATCCACGGGCACTTTTTCCCCAAAGATCCCTGATTTGATCTTCAAATAAGAATCCGGTTTTACATTGGCCCTAAAAATGGCTTCCATTTTGTCTGATAGAGCTTCCATGGATCCCTCATTGCTTTTGTCATACAATTCGGCGGCCTTTATGATCTCCAGTTTGTTTTCCTCCCCATTTTTGTAGTAATCGCCTAAAGTTTCGGTATAATAGGCCGAGTTTCTCGGGAGAATGGACACGATGCTGTCTATCAAATGCTTGTCCAGTTCCGCAATAGTGGATTTTTTGAACTCAATATCCATTTTTTGAAGCGTGTTAAAACTGGACTGCCTCAAAAAGAAACGTTGTTTTAATGGCTTCTTGTTGTAATTGGTGGGTAGTCGCTCTTCTACACGTTCCATGATTTCATCTACCGTCAATTCCTTGTCAAATAGATAGACCCCTGTGAGTTCTATAGCTTTGGGGGAGACGGCAATGACACTGTCTTGCAGTTGTTGCAAGGTAAAGCCCGTTTTCTGATAACCCATGGAGGAGATGTAAATGGAATCGGGGACGACGGTCTCGTCCAAAATAAAGCTGAAACGACCCTCTTCATTGGTAATAACACCCTGGTGTTCCCCGTATTGGACAGTGGCATAGGGAATTCCCTTTTGGGTTTTGCCATCGATGAGTTTGGAGGCGATTGTCTGGGCCGAAAGATTGCCCAGTGCCAGAAAAAAGCAAAGGGTAAGGGCTGGATTGAATTTGGGCATCAGTTCGTTCTTTTGATTAAAGACAAGCGAAATAACAAAAGGGTTGCTTCAAGGGAGACGACTTTAACAGGAATTTGTAACAAATATTAGCTGAAAATCTATAGGTCTTCAATGGAAGTTGGGGTGTTGTCCGCCTTATGGTCCAACAGTTTTTTAAAAAATTTCTGGACAGCCTTGGTGTCAGATTTGACCTTGATAAAATAATGGTCTTTATATATCGAATAAACTGCCAAATCCCCTTTGTATATTTTAAGCTTGTAATACGGGATGATCAATCCATAGGTTTCCAATAGCGATCGGAAGCGGACAATGATGCCTTTGGGACGAATCTCAATGTTGCACGTATTCAAATTGTTGTCCAGAATCAGTAGGTTTTGGATTTCCACACTGGTTTCAGTAATAAAAAGTTTAGGGGAGCCAATACCGCCCAATGCCCATCGCTCTTTTAATGAAAAGGGCTTCCCAACTGTGGTATCAATCTTCTGTGTTCTGGATTTGTCGTTGTAGGAGACGTTCAAAAGCATCTTTAAAATTAACCAAAATCGTTGGGTTTGTTAGGAGCAAAGCCCAATATTCTTGGTGGAAACGCACAAAAAATATGTAGTTTTGCTGGCTGAAAAGCCCAGATATATGAGTTTGCAAAATGTAATTTCACAAAGTGTGATCAAAGCGGTAAGGGACTTGTACCATGTGGAACTTCCAACCGTTGAATTTCAACCTACCCGAAAAGATTTTGAAGGAGATATTACCGTGGTTGTTTTTCCCATGTTACGCTTTGTAAAAAGCAACCCTGTTGAAATTGGGAACAAGATTGGCGAATATCTGAAGGAACATGTCAAGGAGGTAGGCAAATTCAACGTGGTCAAGGGTTTTTTGAATCTTGTAGTTGAAGACGGTTATTACCTTGACTTTTTCAATTCCATAGTGGACCAAAAGGACTATGGATATGTAAAAACAGCATCCGAAGATGCCGTGATGGTTGAATATTCTTCCCCCAACACCAATAAGCCTTTGCATTTGGGCCACATCCGAAACAATCTACTTGGATATTCAGTTTCGGAAATCCTTAAAGCCGCAGGAAAGAAGGTGTATAAAACCCAGATCATCAATGATCGTGGAATCCATATCTGTAAAAGCATGCTGGCTTGGCAGAAGTTTGGTGATGGCGAAACCCCAGAATCGTCAGGATTAAAGGGGGATCATTTGGTGGGGAAATATTATGTGGCCTTTGATCAGGCCTATAAAGCCCAGATTGCGGAGTTAGCGGAGGGCGGAACTTCCAAAGAACAAGCTGAAAAGGAAGCACCCATTTTGTTGGAAGCCCAAGAAATGCTTCGGAAATGGGAATCAGGGGATACCGATACCGTTGCTCTTTGGAAAAAAATGAACGGCTGGGTTTATGATGGGTTTGATATGACCTATAAAAATCTAGGGGTTGATTTTGACACCTTGTACTATGAAAGTGACACCTACCTCTTGGGTAGGGATGTGGTAAAGGATGGTTTGGAGCGAGGCGTTTTCTTTAAAAAGGAGGATGGAAGCGTGTGGATAGACCTTACCGATGAAGGCTTGGATGAAAAGATTGTACTGCGATCGGATGGTACAGCGGTGTATATGACCCAGGATATTGGTACGGCCATTCAACGGGTCACCGATTTTCCGGACATCAAAGGTTTGGTATACACAGTTGGTAATGAGCAGGACTATCATTTTAGAGTACTTTTCCTTATCCTTAAAAAATTAGGATACCAATGGGCACAGCAATTGTACCACTTGAGCTATGGAATGGTGGATCTGCCCAGTGGAAAGATGAAGAGTAGGGAAGGCACCGTGGTGGATGCGGACGACCTGATCAGCAGTATGGAGGAAACCGCAGAAGAAATCTCCAAAGAGTTGGGCAAACTGGACGGTTATTCCGAAGAAGAGAGAAAAAAGCTGTACCGCACAATTGGACTCGGGGCACTTAAATATTATATCCTAAAGGTGGATCCCAAAAAACGAATCCTGTTTAACCCGGAAGAGTCGGTGGATTTTCAAGGGAATACAGGGCCTTTTATCCAATACACCTATGCTCGGATCCAATCTATTTTGCGGAAAGCGGATTTTGATGTCTCGACTGCGCTCGACATGACATTGGAACTCCATGAAAAAGAGAAGGAATTACTCAAACAAATTCAGCTGTTTCCGGAAACGGTACAATTGGCAGCGGAAAATTATAGTCCGGCATTAATTGCCAATTATACATACGACCTCGTAAAGGAGTTCAACTCCTTCTACCAGCAGGTTTCCATTTTGGGAGAACCTGACGAAAACAAAAAGCATTTTAGGGTACAGTTGTCCAGCAAGGTAGGGGAGGTCATTCAGTCGGCCTTTAGGCTTTTGGGGATAGATGTTCCCGAACGGATGTAATGGATGGACTAGGGCTTACACCAACACAAAAGGAAATCGCCGCGCTTGTTTTGGCGGTTGGTTTGCTGTATGTTTTTGCCCGGGTAGGTTATCAGCAATTTTTTGGTGAACGATTCACTTTTTATAACATATTTCATCCTGTTCGGCGGATTACGGCACGGGAACGAAATTTCATCAGTAGTTTTCTATTGCCTTATCGACAATTTAATGATAAGGAACGCAAGATCTTCTTGAAACGCTTTGCTTGGTTTAAATCCAAAAAACCCTTTGTCTTCTATGGCGATATAGAGAACAAGGAGGAAATTAAGGCGTATGTATCTGCCTCGGCCATTTTATTGACCATGGGGATGAACGATTTTAGGTTTGAGAGATCTATTTCAAGAATTATCATTTATCCTGATCAATATTACTCCAGAATCGGGAAAAGCCATCATATTGGAGAGTACAATCCAAACTTGAGAATCTTGGTTTTTTCTGCGGAGGACTTGGCCAAGGGATTCAGTATACCCAATGACAATAGGAATCTGGGCATACATGAAGTGGCTCATGCTTTGATGTTCGAAACCAGAAAAAAAGCTTCCTGGGAAGCTCGTAGATTCAAGGTGGGTTTGATACAGATCAAAAATATTTTTGAATCCAGGGAGTTTCAGGATACCCTATCAAAAACGGACTACTTTAGGGATTATGGAATGACCAATTTCTATGAATTCTTTGCCGTAATGGCAGAGAATTTTGTGGAAAGCCCAAAACAATTTAAATCTGAGTATTCCGAGTTGTACGATACGGTTAAAAGGATGTTCAATATGGAATTGATTTGACAAATATGGGATTGACACAGATAGTATTAGCCCGTTGCGCATTTGGAGATTCCGTGATTCAAAAAACCGTCAGTTCGAGTTTTTTCAGAAGGAAAAAGTATCGAGAACAAGGGTTTTATTTTAAAATTCCAATTCTCGATATAATTTTTCAGGGTAGAACCCTAAAAAACCACTCGAATTGACGAATTATTATCAACATGCGACATGGGTTGCACTTCTGTTTTTTCAAGGTGTCCTTACTGTGGGAATTGCCCAGAAAAACATCGGTATTCACTCCCATAACGATTATGAGCAACGAATTCCCTTTTGGGATGCTTTTTCCGCTGGCGCAAAATCCATAGAAGCGGATGTGTTTTTGGTTGAAGGCGAGCTTTTTGTGGCCCATGAAGAAGAAAATATCCTTCCTGAAAGAACCTTGGAAACTGTCTATTTGCTCCCGCTACAAAGGGCAAATCAAATGTACGGTCAAGAATCTTTGGATTTTCAATTGATGATTGATGTCAAGTCGGAAGCCTATACAAGCCTGAAGGCTATTGTTGAGCTTTTGGAAAAATACAAGTCCTATTTGAAGCCTTACAACAAAACAGGGGTTTCCATTGTTATCTCGGGTAATCGCCCTCAAGAAAGGGACTATGCCAACTATCCGGATTTTATCCTGTTTGATTGTCAGGACATATCAGGAATGCCGGAGCAGATGTGGCCTAAAGTGGCTATGATCAGCACCAGTTTTAGGAATTTCTCCAGGTGGAACGGGACAGAAGACATTTCGGAAAAGGATGAAAAAAAGGTGAGAGAATTTGTGGAAACTGCCCGTAAGTTTTCAAAACCTATTCGTTTTTGGGCAACGCCCGATACAGAAAAAGCTTGGGGCAAATTAATATCTTGGGGAGTAAACTATATCAACACGGACAAACCGGAGGAGGTACAGGCCTATTTAAGAAAGAAAGTGCCGTCCCAACATAAATAAATATTCCCGCTGTTAAAAATTGACCCTAAAACTAACGTTTGGGGTAAGACCCAAGGAGATATTTTCCACTGTTTCAACCTGATTCTCTTCCGTAAGACGGTAGTATTTGTTCAAACTGTTTTTTCGGTTGGTCATGTTCAGCAAGGACACGCCCGCATTGGCTTTTATTCTTTGGCTGATATTGAACTTGTAGATGGCTGATGCATCCATCCTGAAATAATCATCCAATCTACTGCTGTTGGGTTCCTTGTAGTTGATTTGGGCGGGAAAAACAGAAGTGTCCACAGCCAAGTCCCCATCTTGTGGCTCCGTAAAGGGCTTTCCAGACCTATAATTGACACCAATACTCAATTTGAGGTTGTTGTAGGTGTAGGTTCCCGCAAAGGTCAGGGTATGCCTAATATCCAAGTTGTTGGGAAAACTGTTGGGAACAATGGTCTCAAAAGTATAGTCGTTTTTGTTGTAGGTATAGCTTAACCAAGTACTGTAATTGTTTCCCTTTTTATTGACGAGAAATTCCATCCCCTTGACATCATAGCTCCCGATTTCGCCATCAAACTGGTTTTGGTTTTGAAACCCTTGGGTGCTGGTACTGATACCATCCACTTTTTTGTAAAACCCTTCCAATCCAATATAAAACTTGTTTGTATCGTAGTTGACACCTAGAGATCCTTGCTTGCTTTGTGTGATGGGTAAAGTATCATCATCGGATAAAATCCAGCGTCGTTTTTCTATCCCAAGAAAGTTCTGTTCCAGGTCAATCACCTGATTTGTTGACTGACTTTTAAATTCCCCCAGAACCTCCATTCTGAAATTTGGGGCAAAGGCATAGCTCAAATTTAATCGGGGTTCCACCAAAAATTTGGTAAAGGTTCCCAGGTTTTCCATGTAGTTTAGGCGTACTCCAGCTCTCCCAGCAAACTTTAGATCATCGGTTTTATAGCCAACCCCTGAATAAGGCGCATGGATTCGAACCACTCCCTTGATTTCGCTTCTAAAATTTGGTTGGTTGATGATAGTGGTATTGGCAATTCCCGTTTCTATGTATTGATAACCGTTGTTCCACTCAAAGTTATCCGTCAGTTTGTACTTGGTATCCAGCTTAAGAGCGGTCTCCAACACCTCGTTCCGTTGCAACAACAGTTGTATTTGGTTGGCAAAAATACTCTCGGCATCCAAAACATACTTGGTGTAATACAGGTTTAGATTGGATGAGAAATTGTTGGTCCAATCGCTATGCAATTGTCCACCAACAGAAATGTTGGTCTGATCCAGGATACTGTTGGTGCTCTCAACATCGGTAAGGTTGGTTTCCGTATAGTCGAGGTTATTGGCCATGCCGATAAAATTCAGGCGTAGCTGGTGATAATCATTGATGTCATAAAGTAGTTTGCCCGTGAAATCATAAAAGAAGAAATTCTCATTGCGCAGAATCTCATCATCTATAACCACATTATTTGCATTGGTGACTTCACTGTCCTGGAAAGCCCTGTCGAAAAATTTGGTGTAGGTAGGGGTGTTCAAAAAATCGGTAGTGGAACGCCGTGCGGAAAATTGGAGTCCAAGTCTTTGGTTAACTGGAATTTGACCGTAAATGTCCCCGCTAATGAAGTTAAATCCCGCCCCGCCTACAAAATAGTCCGTAAGCTCATTGCTGGTTTCCATTTTTATAACGCTACTTACCCCATCGCCGAACTCAGAGGGTGTGCCATTTTTAAAAACGGTAATTTTATCCGTGAGATACGGGTTAAAGGCAGAAATCAATCCAAAAAAGTGCCCCGATTGGTACATTTTGATACCATTCCACAAAATGAGGTTTTGGTCGTTGGTACCACCGCGAACGTTGATGTCCGATACGGTCTCATCAATACTCTTAATTCCGGGAAGCGCTTGCACGGTTTGAAGAATGTCAGGTTCAATTAAACCAGGCAAAATGCCAAAATCGGCTGTATTTAGGGTGATGCTGGCATCGGTTTCCTTGATAATACCGGTGGTCAGGAACTGGTAAACCACCACTTCTTGGAGTTGCTCGTAATGCTGAGCCAACAAGATTTTGGGGCAACCACCTTTTTTCATCAACTCTTCAACCGTTACATACTTGGTGTTAAAACCCAAATATCGAATTTTGAGGGTTGCATTTCTGGGAATATCGGTTAACAGAAATGAGCCATCAGGGTCTGTAGCCCGGGCAATTTCGGTTCCAAAGACCTCTACTGTGGCGCCGGGGATGTTGTTTTCCGCAAAATTGTCCAAAACCTGTCCGCAAACACGAACCAAAGTGTTTTTGGTAAGTGTATAGTATCGGTCGTTAAGCTTTTGGGATTTTATTTGGAGCTCGGAACCAATGAAATCCAGGATATCCTGTAAGGCCACCAGATTGTTGGGAACAGCGATGGTAATGCCTTCCAAGTCCTCGTGGATATAGGAAAACTTAATGTCAAACTTTTCTTCAAGAGTCTTGATATAGGCCACAAGAGGTGCTGGTGTTCCGGATTCTACCTGTGCGCTTAGATTTGGGGTCAGGAGAAGTATAAACACCAAGAAGAGGCCTAATTGGCTGCTAAGGAGTCTTTTCAGCATAGAAAAGTACATTATCGCCCTCAAGTTTGTAATTCATTCGAGATGGGGTGCTTATACTTTTTAACGCCATATTTAAGTCTGTGTTGCTAAAAGTTCCTGTAAATAACAGATTCTTATCAACATTTTGTGTATTTACCTTGATATTGAACTGACGCTCCAGTTCGTTAAGTACAAATTCCAATGGAATACGCTCAAAGGAGCTTTCGTTGTTAACCCAGCTAGGCTGAGCGGTAATGGGATTTGGAGCATCCATTACTTGACCCCCGATCACCACAAATGAACTACCTGCAGGCAATTGGGTTTCCGTATTGTTGTAGGTCACACTGACCAAGCCTTCAAAACAGGTCACTTCAAAAAAGTCTTTCCTGTTTTCCACATTGAATTGGGTACCCAGAACGGCCACAGTTCCATGATTGGTAGAAACCGTGAATTTTTTTCCTTTGGCCACTTTGAAGAATGCCTCACCTTTAAGGGCTACATTTCTTTCCTCATCCCAATTTTTTTCACTGTAAGAAATTCTGGAGTCCGCATTTAAAAGGATTTCCGAATTGTCTGGAAGAACTACTTCGGTGCGTTCCGCCAATTGTGTGGTAACGGATTCATCCAAAGTGTTTACATAGAAATAAGAGCCTGTCAACAAAATAGCAATGGCCGCCGCAACACGTAAGAACTTCTTGTACGGGTGTAGTGCAACCACTTTTGGAGCGGCTCCAATGCGTTCGTCCATAAGCTTTTGAAAAGCTTGGTCCGCATTGAATTCAGGGGCTTCCATGGTGCTGGAAACCTCCTTGAGCTTATTGTAGGAAGCATAGGCATCGGACTTTTTAAACTCCGATAGCTCCGCTTCAGAAAGCTCTCCGCTAAGCCATTTTGCCAAATAATTCTCTTGCATGATTTCTATGCTTTACACATTAATAACAACTCACTTCCAATTTACCCTACTTTTTCAATTAACATTTATCAATGGGCAATGTACAATGGAATTGCCCCCGACTTTGGGAATCCCCAATTTTTCCATTTTCAACTTTCCATTTTCATTGTTAATTGTACATTGGTCATTGTCAATTGTATTTAGATTCCATCTATCTGCTCCCTAAGGGTTTTTAGTGCCAAGTGCATCCGTTTTTCTATGGCCTTTACGCTCACCCCTTCCATTTCTGCAATTTCGGCGTATTTTTTGCCATCAATTCGATTCAATAAAAAGGTGGTGCGCTGGTTTTCAGGTAAATCGTTCAGGGCTTTATCCAATTTTTCCTTGTACTCTTGTTCTTCCATCAAGAACTCCGGAGATTCATTGGAGTGTTCCAAAGTGGGGGCAGCATACTTCAATCTAACCTTTTCTGCCTTGAGCACATTTAAATACAGATTGTTGGCCACAGTATATAAATAGGATTTGGCCTTCTCCGGAACCACCTTGGCGCAATTCTCCCAAAGTTTCACAAAAGCCTCCTGCACAGCATCATGCGCCTTCTCCTCGTTGCCAAACTTATAATATATATAGTTGAATACCGTTTTGGAATTAGCCTTGAAAACAGAGCTAAAAACCTGCTCTTCGCAAACGTTGTCCATTTAGGAGGTTTTGTTTTGACCAAAGATATTTGAAAAAAAACAAAGATGAAGTAGGGTTTTTTATCGGTGAGTTGTTTTAAGATTGAATTCTAACTAAAAATCCAAATCGTTATGAAAAAGTTGATAAACTTAATGTATGCCGGCTTTGTGCTAATGGCGCTTACATTTACCTCCTGTCAAGATGAATTCGAAGAAGTGACGGGCGGAACAGAAAATGAGATCATCCAAGCTGATTCTTCCACTGCATTGTTGATTGAGAAAACATCTTCCAATGATGGTTCTTTTGACAATATTGTGGATGGAGCCAGCTGTATAGCACTTAACTTTCCTTATACCGTTGAAGTAAACGGTATTGAAGTTACAATTGATTCACGTGAAGATCTTCACACGATCGAAGATATTTTTGATGAAGTGGATATTGATGATGATATCCTTGAAATTATTTTCCCTATTACAATTACCCTTGCAGATTTTACCGAAGTAGTTATCGAGAACATAGAACAACTTCGCGAATTGGCTGCCGATTGTAAGGAAGGTGGAGATGATGATGACATTGAATGTATCGACTTTGTATATCCTATTACTTTGTACACTTTTGACATCAATGAGCAACAGACCGGTGAGGTCACCGTTGAGAGTGATGAGCAGTTGAGAAGGTTCTTTAAAGGATTGGAAGATGATGATCTAGTGAGCATCCAGTTCCCAATTACCCTTAAAAAGTATGACGGTACCGAAATCGTTGTGGACAGCAATGCAGAATTGGCCCGAGCATTGGAATTGGCTAAGGATGAGTGCGATGAGGATGATGACAACGATTATAACGATGACGACTTTGATGAAGAAAGGTTTGATTTCTGTTTGACCCAATGTCCATGGAAAATAATGGAAGTGGTTCGTGATGAAGTGAACCAGACTGATCAGTACTATGCCCGTATCATTAAGTTCTTTGAAGGCGGAGGTGTAACAGTTACCGATGGTTCTGGAAATGTTGTGGAAGGAACATGGAGCAGTAGTTTTACTGATCGTGGACCGCTATTGACCTTGGAGTTTGAAACTTTGGTTGACTTTAACCTGGAGTGGTTAGTGTACGAAATAGGTGATCATACCATCAAATTGTACAATGAGAACGGTAACAAGATCATTCTTAAGCAACTTTGTGAAGATGATTTGCCAGGACCTGATACCTTGCGCGAAATCTTGAAGGAGTGCGAATGGATCATCAAAAAGGTAAAAAACCAAGGAGAGGAAATTGATAGGTTGCTAGGTTGGGAATTCAAATTCTTGCCAGAAGGTGTTGTAACCTTGAGCAACGGGGTAAACACTTCCGAAGGTACCTGGGAAATTGGAGAAAACAACGAAGGTGTTCTTTCCTTACTGATCACAATGGGTGATGAGCCAGGTGTTAGCTTTGAATGGCCACTAAGGGATTTAGACGACCATAGGTTGAAGTTTGAAGTGGAGGAAATAGATTATGAATTGACCTTGCTTCGAGTGTGTGATGATAACGCCAATGACGGGGATGTTACCGAAATCAGAAGCGCCATGAAAGATGGTACTTGGGTAGTGGCCTTGTATGAAGAAGATGATATGAACAAGACCGAGGATTTTGCCGGTTTGGACTTCTACTTCAATGAAATGCATCAAGTAAACGTGGACGAAAATGACAATCCGATTATCCAAGGTGTTTGGAGAGTTTTAAGAGGAGATGACAACTTCTTAAAATTCTTCCTCAGCTTTGACCACGATGGTAAATTCAATGACATTACCGATGATTGGTACATTGAATCCGTGACCGCCAATCGTATAGAATTGGTTCACGAGGATGAAAATTCGACCGAAACGTTAGTTTTCGAGAAATTATAAGATTTTCCCCTATCTTTTTTTGAAAAGGACGGCTCTCCCCAAAGCCGTCCTTTTCTTTTTATTCTTAAATTTGTCCCTCCTTTTAAATGACGGGAACACATGTTCGATAATTTAAGTGAAAAGCTGGACAAGGCACTTCACGTCCTCAAGGGACGTGGCCAAATAACAGAGATCAATGTAGCGGAAACCGTGAAAGAGGTCCGCAGGGCCTTGTTGGATGCCGATGTCAATTTTAAGATTGCCAAGGAGTTTACCAATAAAGTAAGGGAAAAGGCCTTGGGGCAAAATGTGTTGACCACCTTACAGCCTGGCCAGCTCATGGTTAAGATTGTCAAGGATGAGCTTACCCAATTGATGGGGGGTGATGCTGAGGAGATTGATTTGTCCGGGAACCCTTCCATGGTGCTAATGTCTGGATTACAAGGTTCGGGTAAAACCACCTTTTCTGGAAAATTGGCCAATTATCTTAAAAATAAGAAGAGCAAAAAGCCGCTATTGGTTGCCTGTGATGTATATCGCCCTGCAGCAATTGACCAGCTGCATGTAGTTGGAGAGCAAATCGGTGTTGAGGTATACTCCGACCGGGATAATAATGACCCTGTGGCCATTGCCAAGGCTGGGGTAAAGCATGCTAAATCCATCGGTTGCAATGTGGTGATCATTGATACCGCGGGTCGTTTGGCAGTGGATGAGCAAATGATGACCGAGATTGCCAATATCCATAAGGCCATTGAACCTCAGGAAACGCTTTTTGTGGTCGATTCCATGACAGGGCAGGATGCAGTAAATACTGCCAAAGCATTTAATGACATCCTTAATTTTGATGGGGTTATTTTGACCAAGTTGGATGGTGATACCCGCGGTGGTGCAGCCATATCCATTAAGTCTGTTGTAGACAAGCCTATCAAATTTATTGGTACAGGGGAAAAGATGGAAGCCATTGATGTTTTCCACCCTTCCCGTATGGCCGACAGGATACTGGGGATGGGGGATGTGGTTTCCCTTGTGGAACGGGCCCAGGAGCAATTTGATGAGGAGCAAGCGCGGAAAATCCAAAAGAAAATAGCCAAGAACCGCTTCGGTTTTGACGATTTTCTGAGTCAGATCCAGCAAATCAAGAAAATGGGGAACATGAAGGACCTCATGGGAATGATTCCTGGAGCAGGAAAGGCTCTAAAAGGGTTGGACATTGATGATGATGCTTTTAAGCATATAGAGGCCATTATCCACTCCATGACCCCTGATGAGCGATCTACCCCATCCAAATTGAATGCGAGCCGAAAAAAGCGAATTGCCGCTGGAAGTGGACGTACCATACAAGAGGTCAACCAGTTGTTGAAACAATTTGAGCAGATGAGCAAAATGATGAAGATGATGCAAGGTGGTGGTGGCAAAAAGATGATGCAGATGATGCAAAACATGAGATAACTTTTAAACACCAACCAAATACCAAATACCAAATACCAAATACCAAATACCAAATACCAAATATCAAATACTAAACACCAAACACCAAACACCAATAACCAACCCATGGAAATCCTTGATGGAAAAAAAGTATCCAACCAAATAAAAGACGAAATAGCCGTTGAAGTGGCCCAAATGAAGGAACGGGGTGAAAAAGTACCTCATTTGGCTGCAGTTTTGGTAGGAAATGATGGCGCTAGCCTTACCTATGTAGGGAGCAAAGTACGCTCCTGCAAAAAAATTGGCTTTGAGTCTACCTTGATCCATCTTCCTGAAGAAACCTCAGAAGAGGAATTATTGAGTCAGGTTCAAGCGCTCAATGCAAATCCTGACATTGACGGATATATAGTTCAATTACCCCTTCCCAAACATATAGACGAGCAAAAAGTACTCATGGCTGTGGATCCAGATAAGGATGTGGATGGCTTTCATCCCACCAACTTTGGAAAAATGGCCTTGGATATGGAATCCTTCATTCCTGCCACTCCCTTTGGTATTATGGAGCTGTTGCGCAGGTATGATGTGGATACTTCGGGCAAGCATACCGTTGTTATCGGAAGAAGCCACATCGTGGGCAGGCCTATCAGCATTTTGATGAGTCAAAAAGGAAAAGCAGCAGATTCCACCGTAACCATTACCCATAGCAGAACCAAGGATCTAAAGAGCCTTACCCTGCAAGCGGACATTGTGGTATCGGCACTAGGCGTTCCCAATTTCTTGAAAGCCGATATGGTCAAAGATGGGGTGGTCATTATTGATGTGGGGATAACCCGTGTCCCAGATGAATCAAGGGAGCGGGGCTATTACATTACCGGTGATGTGGACTTTGATGGGGTTAGTCAAAAGGCGTCTTATATTACCCCCGTACCTGGTGGGGTTGGACCAATGACCATTGCCATGTTGCTCAAAAATACCTTATTGGCAAGGGAAAGGCATCAAAGTAAGGGCTAATCAACCCAAACTTCTGCTTCTCTCCTGAACTTGCGTTTGGACTTGGGATTGAACTTGTGCTTGAGTTTGATCTTGAATCTGGTTTTCTTCCTCATCCGGAGTCAAAAAATCCAAATCATTGTCACCTTCGTCGTTGGTGCAACTTGAAAGGGCCAGGGAAGAAAAAAGAAGCGTGATAAACAACAGAACAGTTTTCATAATTCACGATTTGGGCTCAAAAAATGCCTGTTCAACTTAAAATATAACGGATTGTCCCGGCCAATCTTATTTTTTCAAGCATTTATTCGATAAATTGTATCCAAATCAACTGAGATGTCTGGCACTACTAGAAACAAAATCGCATGGGTTGTATTTGCCATTTTGGCCATAGGAGTAGGGTTTTATCCCGTTTTGTACTGGGTAACGCCAGAACCTTTTGGCATTTTACTGAGCAAGGCTTCGGCGCTTTTGGAAAGCCATCTTTGGAACATTGGTTTTTACGGCCATATCACCTTTGGAGGAATAGCCCTTTTGATCGGATGGTCGCAGTTCAGCAAAAAGTTAAGATCTAGGAAATTAAATCTTCATAGGAACTTGGGTAAAATCTACGTGCTTTCTGCGTTGATTAGTGGGATTTGCGCAGTTTATATTGGGTTTTACGCCACTGGGGGGTGGATTACCTCATTGGGATTTATTGGCTTGGGATTGGTCTGGTTGTATACGACCCTCAAAGCTTACCTGGCAATTAGGGCCAAAGATTTGGGTCTGCATCAAGGAATGATGATCTACAGTTATGCTGCCTGTTTTGCGGCAGTTACCCTACGTATCTGGTTGCCACTTCTGACCCTGACTTTCGGAGAGTTTTTGATTGCCTATAAAATTGTGGCCTGGCTATGCTGGGTGCCCAACATGATTTTTGCCTATTTCTGGGTTCGAAAAAAGGGAATATCCTTAGCCTAATGGATCAGTGCTCCAAAACTTTGAGCTTGATGTTACGGAAATCTATGGGTTGACCTTCGCTTTGAAGTGCAATAAACCCTTCTTTTAAAGGCTTTCCGTCAATTTTTATGCTTTCGTCATATCTGTTGGCTACGCCGCCACCTATTTGGGGATGGGTATATTCCAAAACCTTTTCCCCATTAATGATGTGGGTGACCAAGGAATCCCCGTGTACAATGAGCTCTGCCTTGACCCATTCATCGGGTTTATAGGTCTTACTGGTGGAGCTAATACAGTGCCTTGGATCTATTTCACCTTCAAAAACAACATCGGTGCCAGGAGAACACATATTTCCCGTGGGCCTGGCTTCCCCTTCATTGACTTCCGCCAGAAACTGCATCTCTACCGAAATGGGCCAATCCTGTTCCTTGGGCATGGTACGCGGATCTTGGGAATGGAACATGAGTCCACTGTTGAGCACGGTATAACTTGGAGCCGTATCGTACCACGGGCTGGCAAAACGGTATTCCATGCTTAGGTGGTAATGGGAAAATGAGGTATTGTAGTACAAATGGCCGTAGCGTTCATTAAAGTCCCCTTCGTAATTGTCGTAGCGGACTTTGATCATGCCATCCTCTACACGGAAGGTATCCCCAAAATTATCGCCCACCTCATAATGATGGATTTTAACGGTCCAGTCCTCGATATCATTACCGCTGAACAAATGAACCCAGGGATCTTCCGTTTGTGTTTGAATTTGCTCTTCGGGTTGTTCTTTGTCCGCTTCCTTGGGTTTGCAATTCAGTAACAATAGGCAAAAAGCCAGCATGGAAGCTGGAAAGACAAGGTGTTTTAATCGGTTGGTCATGGAAATGGTTTTGGTTATTTTGCGAAAAGTTGTGACATATCCTTAAAGGCTTTAAACTCCAAGGCGTTTCCAGCTGGGTCTAAAAAAAACATGGTGGCTTGTTCACCCACCTCCCCTTTAAACCGGATATAGGGCTCAATAATGAAATTCACCGCTTTTTGTTTCAATGTGTTGGAGAAGCTTTCAAAGACTTCCCAGGGCAATACAACGCCGTAGTGCGGAACGGGTACGTTTTTGCCATCCACTGGGTTGGTATGTAAAGATGACTCGGATTTTGGTTTGTAATGAATGACCAATTGGTGACCAAAAAGATTAAAATCTACCCAATGGTCGCTGCTTCGGCCTTCTTCGCAACCTAAAACCTCTCTATAAAAGCTTCGGCATTCCGCCAGATTATGTACGGGAATGGCAACGTGAAATGGTGTGATGTTATGCATAAGTAATAAAAGTAAAGTGCATTGGCCAACCATGCAAATTGAATTGGAGTTTTGAAACCCATCAACTGCTCATTCCAAGATTCTATAACATTCATGGTTTATGATGTGTTGGTGGTATAAAAAAATTCGCACATCACGCAATTGTGATTACCTTTATTAGCTGTCACTATAACCAATTGAATTACAAATTAAAATGAAGAAAATTGCCGTTCTGGTATCGCTACTGATTGTAGGCGCATGTAAAGTGGGAAGCAAAGCTGTTGCTGAAAAAACAGTTGTCAAGGAAACCAATTCAACATCCGATGAATGGATCTATCTTTTTGATGGAACCAGTACCGAAGGTTGGCGTGCCTATAATGGGGATGCACTCCCTCCAGGTTGGACCATTAAGGATGGTGTCTTGACATTTGACACAGAACTCGGTTTGGAACAGGATTATAAAGGAGGTAAAGACATCATTTATGGCGCTGAGGAGTTCGATAACTTTGAACTCTATCTGGAATGGAAAATCCCCGAAGGTGGTAATAGCGGAATCTTTTATCACGTTAAGGAAGGTTATGACGGTCCACCAGTAGTTTCACCTGAATATCAGCTAATCGATGACGAGAATTACGCCAAAATACACGATTTAACCGGGTATAATTCCCAGTTTGGGGCCGAACACCCAGAATTATTGCAAGATTGGCAGAAAACTGGGGCCGATTATGCCATGCACGTTGCTGATGAGTCCCAAAAAGTATTGAATCCGGTTGGGGAATGGAATTCTTCCAAAATTGTGTTCACCCCGAAAAAAGTGGAACATTGGCTCAATGGTAAAAAGCTTTTGGAATTTCAACCTTGGTCTGAGGATTGGAACAAGAAGAAAAATTCAGGAAAGTGGGATAACGCCCCTGATTATGGAAAATACAAAAAGGGTTTTATAGCCTTACAGGATCATTCCAGTCCCATATGGTTCAAGAATATTAAAATCAAAAAGCTATAATGGCGACCATTGGAAGAATAGCTTCTTTGGGAATATTGTGCTGTCTTTTTGCGCAATTTCCCTGTAATGCCCAAAATCAAACAACAAAAGATGAGGGTTTTGTAGCACTTTTCAATGGCAAAGATTTGGATGGATGGATTGGAAACAAGCAGTCTTATCGTGTTGAAAATGGCTATATTGTAGTTGATCCAAGTGGGGGAGGAAGTGGAGGAAACCTTCTTACGGAAGGTGAATACGGTAATTTTGTATTCAGATTCGAATTTCAGTTGACCCCCGGGGCAAACAATGGATTGGGTATCCACGCACCTTTGGAAGGCGATGTGGCTTATGTTGGTAAAGAGCTCCAAATATTGGATAATACAGCTGATAAATACGCCAGTTTGCAACCCTATCAATACCATGGGTCGGTTTATGGGGTTATCCCCGCTAAACGGGGTTTTCTAAAACCTGTTGGTGAATGGAATGTTCAGGAAGTAACCGTCAATGGCCCAAAAATCAAGGTGGTGCTCAATGGGACTATTATTGTGGATGCGCATTTACAGGAAGCTTCAAAAAATGGAACCTTGGATAAAAAAGACCATCCCGGTTTGAAAAAAGACATAGGACATATTGGCTTTTTAGGACATGGGGATGTTGTTCGCTTTAGAAATATCAAAATCAAAGAATTACCGTCAAAAAAATAATTTATAACAGAATAATATGAGTAAGAAGACATCAAATCAGGATAGGAGGGATTTTCTGAAGAAAAGTGGTGTGGGAGCCCTAGGGTTATTGGCCGCACCTTCCGTTCTAAGTGCCCATGAGAAATTAAGAGAAATAAAGCCGGATGGCCGGATTAGGACAGCGCATATTGGAGTTGCCAATATGGGAGCTGCAGACCTCAATGATATTTCATCGCACCCGCAAGTGGATGTGGTGGCACTTTGTGATGTTGATGCCATCAATTTATCTACGGCACGAAAGCAACATCCCAAAGCCCGCGTATTTTTTGACTACCGAGTGATGTTGGAGGAGATGGCAGATGATATTGATGCGGTAATCGTTTCTACGCCAGACCATACCCATGCCCCTGCCTCATTGTTGGCCATGGAGAAGGACAAGCACGTATATTGTCAAAAACCATTGACTCACTATGTCTCTGAATCCAGGGCGATGAAGAAAATGGCTGAAGACAAAGGTTTGGTTACCCAAATGGGGATTCAAGTACATTCGTTCTACGATTATAAATTGGCCACCTTGTTGATTCAGGATGGCATTATTGGTAAAGTACACACGGTTCACGCGTGGAGTCCAAAATCTTGGGGCTACAACGGGGCTGAGCCGGAAGGGGAAGATCCCGTACCAGCTCAGTTGGACTGGAACCTTTGGTTGGGTACTTCCGCAGAACGGCCCTACAAGGAAGGATACTATCATCCAGGAAACTGGCGAAAATTGATGGACTATGGATGCGGTACTTTGGGCGACATGGGGGTTCACATTTTTGACACCCCTTATAATGCGCTGAATTTGGATGTGCCCATGACCATTAAGAATGAATGCCGCGAACCAAACGGTTATGGATATCCAGAAAATAACACAGTTACTTACGAATTTCCAGGTACGGACTTCACGGGTAAAACCCTAAAGTGGATTTGGTACGATGGTCCAGGAATGCCTCCTGCCCATGAAGATTTGGTACTTCCCGGTGCAAAGACTGCGGGCAAAAAGAAACAAACGGTAAAAAATAACAATTCCTTGGACGCTGGGGTTGCTGCAGAGGGTCAGTTACCAGAGCAGGGCGCTATGTTCGTGGGAACAAAAGGACGTTTGCTATTGCCGCACTTTATGCAGTTGCCAAGAAAAATTGTTCGGGGCAAATATGTTGACATTTCCAAGGATATTGCCAAGCAAAATTTGGGAGCACCTGTTAGAAACTATGCCAGCGAAGGACCCAAGCACTATCATCAATTTATTGATGCCTGCTTGGGTAAGGACAAATGTACAGCTCCCTTTGAGTACGCTGCTCGTTTGACCGAAACCATTCTCTTGGGTGTGATTGCCGGTCGTTTCCCTAATCAAACTTTGCATTGGGACAGTGAAAAAGCAAAATTTGCAGAGGAAGAAGCCAATCAATATTTAGCTGGGGAGTACAGAAAGTTCTAGTTCACGCTTTTAAAAATTTCGAAATCCCAAATACAAAGGTGTTTGGGATTTTTTATGGTATGAATTAGGCCACAAGAAAGTTAATGATTTCATCATTGACCTCTTCCTGATGCATGGAATGCCCCAAACCTTCAGTACTTATCAATTTACTTCCCTTCCAGGATGCATGTACTTGTTTGGAGGCATGGTATGGTGCTACCATATCCAATTTGTCATGAAATAGCAAGCCTCTCTTGGTGTTGGTCTTGGCAAACTTTGAGGTGGAAAAATCCCTGATCTGAAATCCAAAACGGTTAAGGATGTAGTTGTCGAGTACTCCCATAAATCGGTCATTGAATTTCAAAATATCCTGGTACTGCTGCATAATTTCATGGAACTCAGAAGGGGCACCGATCACCACCATTTTTTTCACCCCTGGGTTTGGGTTTTTATACTCGTTGTACATCAGGGTTAAACCTCCCATCGAATGTCCAACAAGATGTTTTGGATCATGTTTTTTTACCATATAATGCAAAACTTCTTCATAAAGTGGAGCATAGAGTAATTTGCCTGAGGAATACCCATGTGATGGAGCATCAAAAGCGATAATGTTGTATTGAGCTTCCTTGAGTTTCTGAATAAGGTTTCTCCACCTAAAGGTGTTGCTTTCCCATCCATGGACCAAAAGAACCGTTTCTTTGGTTCCTGGCCAGTGATAGGATTGGATTTGGTGACCTGCCACTGTCTCCATGGCCAATTTGGCCCGATCTAAATAATCCTTTTGCTGGGGGAGTACTTTACCCTTTCTTATGGTACAAAAAAGATTAAAGGCTATATGGGCCATTTTTTTAGGCAGGATTAATGAGGAAATATTGAAATATTGACCGTAGGCCAAGGGAACTATTTTGGCAATCAGTTTTTTCATTGTGGTTACTTTTTGTAACTTACTCTATAATAGATACTAAAAGTACATATTCCTTTTAGAAGAAAAAAGAAGTCACCTCAATTCAACTTGGTATGGGAATGGAAACTGTTGCTGATAATCAGAAAGTTAGAACAGCAAAAAAATTGGAAAAAATGTTTGGGCATATTGACTATAAGAACCCACCGGAACTTTGCCCTGTGAGGGATGTAATGTCCGTGGCCTCTGATCAATGGAGTGCCCTTATCATCCTGTGGTTGGGATATTTTCCTGTTTTAAGGTTCAATAAGCTTAAGAAATTTGTGTACGGCATCTCGAACAAAGTGCTTAGCCAACGGCTAAAAGTACTGGAAGCAGATGGTTATATACAACGAAAAGCCTATGCCGAGGTACCCATCCGAGTAGAATACAGCTTAACGGATTTTGGTCAATCTTATGTGGAAAAACTCCTTGAACTCACCGAATGGATGCAAACCAATAGCCCAAAAGTGTTGGCCAATAGGGAAAAGTATGGGTTGATTTAATCCCTAAGTCGATTCCAAATATCCAAGTACATTTTCCAGCTGCCTGCCTCTTTTTTCCAGACCACCACATATTTTCCTTTCCAGTGCATTACCGGATCATCTCCTTTTTGACTGGTTCCCTGATAATGGCCATAGTCATAGGCATAATTTCCCAAAACCTTGATTTCTGAGGCATCCATACTGTGGGTTAAAATCTTGGTGTCCTTACCCAACATCCATCTGGATTTAATGGCTTCCCTGCCCTCAACAATGGGGGTTCCCAAGGGCATCAATTTGGCATCAAGGGTGTAGGAATCGGCCATGGTATCAAAATCTTGTGCTATGTACGCTTTGGAAAATCTCTTGGAGGCTTCCCTAATTTGTTGTTGTACTTCTGCAGTGCTCGTATTGATTTTTCCATTGGTACAATCAATTTTCCAGGTAGGAAAGACCACAGACTCTGTTTTATCTACCCATTCCCCAATCCATTTAAAACCCTTCTCATCAATATCGTAAAAGGATAAGCGGTAAAACCCATCCATTCCGTTGGGGGCTTTTTGTTCCCTGAACAGGACTATTTTTCCCTCCTCGGTCTTACGTCCCTCCCATACGGGAAGCACTGTGGAAGGAGCCTTTGTAGAGTAATAGTGTACATACCAGCGGGTACTATCTGGAATAAATTGGCGTATACTTCCTGAGTAAGTGCCATCTACTTTCAAGGTTTCATCCTGAACACCCATTCCGTTCATGATATATTTAAAACGCCAAACCATATCAACGGGCTCCGCCCAGGTTTGATCCGAATTCCTTGTTTCAGACTTGCAATTGCATTCACCAATCATGGGAGCAAAATCCATTAGTTCTTTAGGAGCTTCCGGATTGGGAAGGCCAAATGGGTGCTCGGCCGAAGGTTCAAAATTATATTGCGCAAAAACAAGAATGGGCAACAACAGAAAGGAAGAGAGTGTTGATAGTTTCATGGGTTGGACTTTGTCCAATCAAAATACCCAAATTGAAACAAGAGATGGGTTCCATTAAGAATATATTAACAGCTTACTCCCATCCCAGCATCAAATATTTGATTTTGGCCGTATTCGGAATCTGAACGGCCTCGATGTTGGTTGTAGCATATCTTAGATTGTCCGGTAACTCCTCTTTATCAATGGTGAAGTATAAATTACTGCCTTTTGGAAACACCACAATACTGTTAAGGGTTGTCACAATCTTTTTGATTCCATAGCCGTTTTGAATGTCTTGAAATGTGCTGTTCAGTCCTATCCCTTTGTCCGAAACATATCTGGCATCAAAAACCCGTACATTCTCAATTGTTGGGATGCTATCTGCATTGGGTGTGAGCGTAAGCAAATGCTTTCCGCCCTTTTCAAAAATCTTGATTTTTTTGGCTTTGGCCCCCACTTGAAGGTTTGTGGTATCCCGAACCACGGAATCTTGGGCAAAAACCATTCTAATGTCCTCAACAGTTGTCTCCTTGGTCAAAGGACCTACGCTGTTTTCTGAAATAAGGAAAGTGGTTTCCTTTGGTGTGCATCCAAAAACTATCAAACTCAAAATTCCAAAAATGAGAATTGTTTTTTTCATCTTTCTAACATCTAACATCTAACATCTAACATCTAACATCTAACATCTAAGATCTAACATCTAAGATCTAACATCTAAGATCTAACATCCAACATCTAAGATCTAACATCCAACATCTAAGATCTAACATCCAACATCTACCTAATCACCTTTTTTAAAACCCCAAGAACCCCTCGTATAAATGTGGCGCTTGTAAGCACTTTCACCACTGGGTTCATGCGGGTGCTGGTACGTCTAGAAGAACTTTTTCGGGAGCTTGAAGTCTTTCGGTCCCTTACCTCTTCTTTTTCGGCTTCCTTTTGGGCTTGTTCTATCTTTTCATTGAGGATTTCATAGGCACTTTCCCGATCTATTTCCTCATTGTATTTCTTAACTAGTTTTGAATTCCCAATAGCTTCCTTCAGTTCGGCACCTGTCAGGACATCCATTCGACTCATGGGAGCCCTAAGCAGTGTGGCGGCCAACGGGGTAGGTCTACCTTTTTCATCCAAGGCCGATATCAGGGCTTCCCCTATTCCCATCGAGGTTAGTACTTCCTTGGTATCATAAAACTCAGAAATGGGATAATTCTCTGCTGTTAACTTGATGGCTTTTCTATCCTTAGCTGTAAAGGCACGCAATGCATGCTGTACTTTTAAGCCTAATTGCCCCAGCACATCATCGGGAACATCTGTAGGGTTCTGGGTAACAAAATACAGACCAATACCCTTGGAACGGATCAGCTTCACAATGCTTTCAATTTGTTCCAGCAAGGCTTTGGAAGCCTCCTTAAAAATTAGATGAGCCTCATCAATGAAAAGAACCAGCTCAGGTCTGTCGCTATCTCCCTGTTCAGGAAATGTAGCATAGATTTCTGCCAAAAGACTCAGCATAAAGGTCGAAAACAGCTTCGGGCGATCTTGGATATCCGTTAGCCGAATAATATTGATATAGCCACGGCCATTTTCATCGATACGAACCAAATCCTCTACGTCGAACGACTTTTCCCCAAAAAAGAGATCGGCCCCTTGCTGCTCCAATTCAATGATTTTCCTAAGAATTGTGCCTGTGGAACTGGTCGAGATACGGCCATAAGCCGATTGAAACTCCTTTTTGCCCTCGCCTGTAGCATATTGCAGGACTTTCTTGAAATCTTTTAAATCCAGTAGGGGGAGTTTGTTGTCGTCGCAATATTTAAATACTACGGCAACAATACCTTCTTGGGTAACCGTCAAATCCAAAATTCGACTTAAGAGTACAGGGCCAAATTCAGAAACAGTGGCACGTAAGCGAACCCCATCCTGTTCAGAAAGGGATAAAATTTCCACAGGAAATGCATTGGGTTCAAAGGGAAGTCCAATCTGTTCGTGGCGTTCATCAATCTTGGGATGCCCTGGACTTGGTTGGGCAATGCCGCTCAAATCCCCCTTAAGGTCCATTAGCAACACCGGTATTCCCTTGTCGGAAAGGTTTTCTGAAATCACTTGAAGGGTTTTTGTTTTACCTGTACCCGTGGCTCCTGCAATCAGGCCATGGCGGTTAAGCGTTTTAAGTGGAATCTTAACGAAAGCGTTCTTAATTGCTTGACCGTTAAACATTCCAGCCCCCATAGTGATATAATCTCCTTTGGTGGTATACCCTTTCTCAATGTGTTCAAAGAATTTTTCCTCGGTGCCCATGGACTTCTATTTCGGATAAAAATAGGGTAATTTTAAGCAAAACCAAACCTATGCAATTAAACAATATGAGTAGATTTTTTAAGTAAGCATGTTGTTTGGCTCCAAGTTGGAGTTGCCTTTGAAAACCGAACGGGAATACTGGTTTTTTAATCCTGCACCTTATCTTTGCGCCATGATTTCAGAAGAAGTGATGCAATTGGTGGATAAAGGTGTAATGCTTCCCTTAATGGAGGAATTCTATACCATTCAGGGTGAAGGATACCACAAGGGAACGGCAGCATATTTTATCCGGATTGGGGGATGTGATGTGGGTTGTCACTGGTGTGATGTGAAGGAAAGCTGGAACGCAGGCACCCATCCGCCCACGGATATAGAAAGTATTGCGACCAACGCTGCCAAATATTCGGATACTATTGTAGTTACGGGCGGAGAACCCCTTACTTGGGATATGGGTCCATTGACCGATAGTTTAAAAGCTAAAAATTTAAAGACCCATATTGAAACTTCTGGTGCTTATGCCTTATCGGGTGACTGGGATTGGATTTGCCTTTCCCCAAAAAAGAACAAGTTGCCCGTACCTGAAATCTATCCCCTAGCGGATGAGCTCAAGGTCATTGTTTATAATAAACACGACTTTATTTTCGCCGAAGAACAGGCAGCCCAAGTAGGGCCAAATTGTATCCTGTATTTACAGCCGGAATGGAGTGTTAGGGACAAAATGGTTCCTTTAATTGTGGATTTTGTCATGCAAAACCCAAAATGGAAAGTTTCACTCCAGACCCATAAGTATTTGAATATTCCTTAGTAAGGAGGAGTCCTTATTGCAAATTACCTGCCTCCATTATTCTGAAGGTCGAATATGCATTCGGCATCCAAGCTGGGAACAGGGGCTGCGCCTTTGGCTGCATTACTCTCCAAAACTTTCATGGTAGGAACACCAAATTCCAAAGCGGCCCGCATAAGGCAACCCGAAACATTACAGTGATTGGCGGCTTCCGAGTCTTCATGGTCGTTGACCGCATCTGTACCCAAGTTTACCAGCCCCATTAAATGGGCAAACTCATGGTTTAAAGTGGAAGTCTCCACATCACTTATCGTGATAAAATTGCTTTGTGACGCCAATTGCCTAATGGTGGATTCGTAGATCACCATGGACGTGTTTCTATAAACCGCTCCTAGGGTAAACAGACCTTCACCCTCTTCATCATCATCAGATGGTGCATCAGCAAAGTAAATGTACATGGCCAGCGTAGTACCGTTGTTATATGCCGTTCTATTTTCCTCTTCCAAATCAGCCACCTGTTGGGTAGTCAATGTCTCCTCCCCTGAAGAGGGCAAGCTTAAGTAAGTGAACTCAATGTCTGTTTTAAAGGTTCTTTCCCGGATAAAGTTTTCAAAACTGGTTATTGCGGTCGTAGTCGGCCTAAAACCTTCCACATATGCAATTTCTATGAGCAAAGCATCAAAGTTGGCATTGGATAAAATGTCATTGGCAGAAGAACCAGTGGCCTGAAGATTGGCCGTTTTGTCTACCGTAGTTTCTGGTGGAGTTGAATCATCCGAGTCCTTGGAGCAGCTAAGAATGATTCCCAAGCAAATTAAGGTGTAAATAGCAATTTTCTTAATCATGGCACAAGTGTATTAAAATAGAACGCTGTATAGTAACATCTATTATTATTGCAGCAAAAGTTTTGCCAAATAGTCGTAATGATTCCCCTCGCTTACAAGTTCACACTTTAGATTATTGGCAAAACATGCATTCTGCAAGGTATTGAAATCCAAATAAAGCCATGGAAAAGAGCTGCTTTTTTCTTTTTTATACTCCATGGTAAAGGTCACTTCTCCATAATAATTTCCGTTGTCCGGAATCCAATATCCACCATCATCGTCTTGATCAAACATGTAAATAATATCGCTCGAATCCAACAAGATTTGCCCATTTGGGCGCAGCAAAGACTTGAGATGCGTCAAAAAAGTGCTCAAATTGTTCAATTTTCCAGCTAGGCCAATACCATTCATAAGCAACAAAAGGGTATCAAATTGCTTTCCCGAAAAATCCAAAAAATTGGTATGCACCGTGGATTCAAGTCCTCTGGATTGACATACTTTGATCGCGCCTTCGGATGCATCCAGACCTGTCACCTCATAACCTTTGCTTTGAAGGTACACCGCATGGTTTCCGGCGCCACAACCTATATCCAATACGGTTCCTTGAGCCAATGCCAAGGCCTTTTGTTCCAGCATGGGCATCTTATCAAAATCCCGAAACAAATAGGGTAGGGGAATATAATCTTCCTCGTCCAAGGAGGAGTAGGTTTTTATATCCTCGGAATAGTTTCCAAAGTGATAATCCAACAAGGCTTTTCCAAAAATGTCCGCCATAAAAACAGTAACTGTGGCAAAAGTGGGACTTTATTTGTAAACAAAGGTTTAATGGATTGGGTTTTCTAAGTTTGTGATATGCAAGAAGAATTGAAAGGGCTGCCCAAAAAGGCACAGGAAAAACATAGTACCAACAAAAAGTTTTTTTCAAAACTCAAAAAGAGACCTCCCAAAAACCTGGACTACCTCATGTTGGAACTGCATGAAGAGGAATTTCAACGAACGGATTGTTTGGATTGTGCGAACTGTTGTAAAACAACAGGCCCCTTGTTTACCAATGCAGATATTGAGCGTATCGCCAAGCATTTTAGGCTTAAGCCTTCCCAATTTATATCCCAATATCTACGGGTCGATGAAGAGAACGACTATGTTCTGCAGCAGGTACCTTGTACTTTTTTGGATGCGGATAACTATTGTTCCATCTATGATGTGCGTCCCAAGGCGTGCAGGGAGTTTCCGCATACGGATCGAAAAAAATTTCACCAAATAGGCAATCTTACCTTGAAGAATGTGGCCATTTGCCCGGCAGCTTTCAATATTGTGGAAGAAATGAAGAAAAAAATAAAGCTCTAGCTATTTTTTATATTTGAACGTATGGAGCAGATCATTACCTATTTTGAAAACATTCCCGCACTTCACCGAAGTCTAATTTTGGTTGGGGGCATCACCTTTTTTTGGATTCTGGAGGGAATTGTTCCCTTGTTTAATATCCCGTATAAAAAATGGAGGCATTCCGTCCCTAATTTCTTTTTTACATTAACCACGATCTTGGTGAATTTTCCCTTGGCCTTCCTTTTTCTTATGACTTCGGATTGGGCGGTGGCCAACGACTTTGGTATCATCAATTGGCTGCCAGGGATGCCGTTATGGTTATATGTAGTTCTTGGAGTGTTGTTTTTGGACTTAATTGGGGCCTATGCCGCCCATTGGGTGGAGCACAAGGTAAAACCTTTGTGGATGGTACATTTGGTACACCACTCTGATCATAATGTGGATACCACCACGGCAAACAGACATCATCCTTTGGAAAGCTTGATTCGCTACTCATTTACCTTGTTGGGGATTTTTCTGGTAGGGGTGCCTATAGGAGTCATTATGCTATATCAAAGCATGTCTGTGGTACTGTCGCAATTCAACCATGCCAACATTCAATTGCCTAAAAAATTGGACAAAGCCATCAGTTGGGTCATTGTAAGCCCAGATATGCACAAGGTGCACCATCACTACAAATTACCCTATACGGATTCCAATTATGGCAACATCTTTGCCATTTGGGATAGGATTTTTGGAACGTATATGTATTTGGATACCGAAAAGATTGTGTACGGGGTGGACACCTTTCCGGATGAAAAAGAGAACAGTAGCATTATCGGTCTGCTAAAGCAGCCTTTCCATAAATACCGTAGACCAACTACGGAAAACTAGTCATACATCAAGTATTTCTCGCGTATTTTCTTGAAGCGTTCCAAATCAGCTGACCAGGTGGCTTTAATTTCAGCCTCTGACAATCCAGCTTCAATTTGCTTTTGAAGTAAAGGGGTGCCAGCATGCTTGGTAAAGGAATTGGTCCTGAAGAATTTGGACTTATCTGGACAATTTTTGTAGGCGTCCAGAATCCATTTCAAGGAAACAGCATTCATCCGTTCGGATTTTGCCAAATCCTTGCCAAAGCACTTTTTGCCTTCTTCTTTGGGATGTTTGGATCCAAAATTGGGTTGTGGAACATAGCTGTAGTTGTATTGGGTGCTATCCAAAAATGAAGCACCATAACGCTGAAACTGAAATTCCGTTCCCCTGCCCGCATTTACATGGGTACCCTCAAAAAGCCCCAAACTGGGATAAAGTGTTATAGAGGTGTCATTAGGAAGGTTGGGTGAGGGACGAATGGGCAAATGATAGTCCGACTCATGCGTATAGTTTTCCAAGGGAATTATGGTCAAATCCACCTTATTGTCTCCCTCCAACCACTTTTCTTCATTGATCATTTGGGCATATTCCCCAATGGTCAAACCATAGACTAGGGGTATCTGGGTCATTCCCAAAAAACCGGTATGCTCTTTTAACATGGTAGGGCCATCAACATAATGTCCATTGGGATTGGGGCGATCTAATACAATGACGGGTATTCCCGCATCAGCACAGGCCTCCATAACCAGCTGTAGCGTGGCAATATACGTATAGAACCTAACCCCAACATCCTGGATGTCAAACAGGATAACGTCAACACCCGATAACTGTTCTTGGGATGGTTTTCTGTTTTTTCCGTAAAGCGATACAATAGGTAGGGAGGTTTTGGTATCCACCCCATCTTTCACCAGTTCTCCCGCATCTGCCTTACCCCTAAAACCGTGTTCTGGAGCAAAGACAGTTCTAATGTCCACTTGTCTGGATAACAAGGAATCTACTAGATGAGTATATCCATCCGCTTTAAAAATAACGCTGGTCTGATTGGCCACTACGGCCACTCTTTTATCCTGAAGCAGGGGAAGGTAGTTCTGGGTTCTATTGGCGGCAACCGTAATTTCCGGAACCAGGGCAAGTTCTTCATTTTCTGATGCAGCGGCTTTTTTGCCTTCCTGTCCTTTACATGAGGAAAGCAGCAAAACCAACAATAAAACTGTACTTTTGAAAGGAGATAAAATGGGCATTCGTTGAATTTAGAATTGTTTATTGCCAAACGCCTGATAACAGGGAAGGAGCATAAAATTAGCATTTCCGCTCCTATAATAAAAATTGCCATAGCAGCCATTGCCATTGGTATTGTGATGATGCTTATAGCCATTGCCACGGGTGTTGGCCTTAAATACAAGATTCGCGAAAAAGTATCTGCGTTTAATGGGCATATCCAAATTTCCAACTACGACAACAACACCTCCGAAGTTTCCGTGATTCCAGTTTCCCTGGAACAAGATTTTTACCCCAAGTTCAACGATGTGGATGGTGTACGGCACATTCAGGCTGTTGCCACCAAAGGTGGAATTATCCGCACCGAGGAAACCTTTGAGGGGATGTTGGCCAAAGGAGTGGGCACGGATTACGATTGGAATGTTTTTGAGGAATATCTTGTCGAGGGTCGGATTCCTGATTATACAGGAAGGTTGAATGATGAGGTGTTGATTTCAAGGCTTATGGCCAACCGTCTCCAAATGAAATTGGGCGACACCTTTTTCTCCTTTTTTCTTAAGGATGGAGATGCTTCCAGGGTACCCAATAACAGACGTTTTGAGATTGTTGGAATTTACGACAGCGGATTTGAGGAGTTTGATGCCACCTATGTTTTTGTGGATATCCGTCACATTCAACGAATGAATAAATGGACCGAGAACCAAATTGGGAACTTTGAGGTCTTTTTGGACGATTTTGACCATTTGGAGGAAAAAAGCAATGAAATTTATGGCAAAACCCCATCCAATTTGGATGCCATCAATATCAAATCCAAATACTTCAGGATTTTTGAGTGGATCGGCCTGTTCGATTTTAACATAGCCCTCATCATTGGGATTATGATAATTGTTGGTGGGATTAATATGATCACGGCACTTCTGGTATTGATTCTGGAACGTACCCAAATGATAGGGGTGCTAAAAGCTTTAGGCTCCGAAAATTGGAGCATTCGCAAGGTGTTTTTGTACAATGCCGCTTATTTGATTGGTATTGGGTTGTTGTGGGGCAATGGGCTTGGTTTGGGATTACTTTATCTTCAGGACAAATACCGGTGGTTTAAGTTTCCAAATCCCGAAGAATACTATATTGAATACATTCCGGTGCATATCGATATTCCTTCCGTAATTCTCCTAAATCTTGGCGTAATGTTGTTGTGTTTACTGATGCTACTGGTTCCATCATATATCATCACCAAAATAAGTCCGGTCAAAGCCATTAAGTTTGAATAAAAGGGAAAATTGATTGTTATAGGTGGGATAATAAGGTTTTTGTCTAAATAACAAGTTCATTTATTACCAAACACCAAACACCAAACACCAAACACCAAACACCAAACACCAAACAATCCAATTTACAAGAATCAAAATTTAGTTTCCGTATAGAACCCCGACAACCTTATGGCTATCTTTGCAGCGACTATGGAATATGCAAACAATATACTGGAGACTATTGGGAACACCCCTTTGGTAAAACTCAACAAACTCACGGCAGAACTACCGTGTTTGGTACTGGCAAAATATGAAACTTTTAACCCTGGAAATTCCGTTAAGGACCGCATGGCTCTGCAAATGGTGGAGGATGCGGAGAAACAAGGTCTGCTAAAACCTGGAGGAACCATCATTGAAGGTACATCAGGCAATACGGGAATGGGATTGGCCTTGGCAGCGGTGGTCAAGGGGTACAAGATGATTTGCGTGATAAGCGATAAACAATCGAAGGAAAAAGTGGATATTTTAAAGGCTATGGGGAGTGAGGTTTATGTCTGCCCTACAGATGTGGCGCCTGATGATCCTCAAAGTTACTACTCAACAGCAAGGCGATTGTCCACTGAAATTCCCAACTCTTGGTATGTCAATCAATATGATAATCCAAGTAATACCAAGGCCCATTATTTAAGCACTGGCCCTGAAATTTGGGAGCAAACCAAAGGAAAAGTCACTCATTTTGTAGTGGGAGTTGGTACCGGGGGAACCGTTTCAGGTGTGGGAGGTTATCTCAAAGAACAAAATCCCAATGTAAAGGTATGGGGAGTTGACACCTATGGCTCCGTTTTCAAAAAATATCACGAGACAGGAATTTTTGATGAGAACGAGATTTACCCCTATATCACGGAAGGAATAGGGGAAGATATTCTACCCAAAAATGTCAACTTTGATATCATAGATGGTTTTACCAAAGTAGCCGACAAGGACGCGGCGGTTTATACACAGCGTTTGGCCAAGGAAGAAGGTATGTTCTTGGGGAATTCAGCTGGAGCAGCCATTAAGGGAGTGTTGCAGTTGAAGGAGCATTTTACCAAGGACGATGTGGTGGTAGTGCTGTTCCATGACCACGGCAGCAGATATGTGGGCAAGATGTTTAATGACGACTGGATGCGGGAAAAAGGATTTATTGATTAAAATTTGATAAATTCACCCAAAGTCAAAAACCATGTATTTCAGAATCTTTATTAGCATTTTAAGCCTGTTTATGGCAGGAACGCTTACTGCCCAAAAACTTTCCAGAACCGAGAAAAAAATTGTCAAAACCATTGCCCAGAACAACACGGATGCCATCGCTTTTTTGAAGAAGGTGGTGAACATCAATAGCGGTACCCTAAATGCCAAAGGAGTGAAGGAAGTGGGAATGGTCTTCAAAGATGCCTTTGAGAACATCAATTTTGACTCCCGATGGATTGAAATGCCACCGGAAATGGGTAGAGCAGGCCACTTTTTCGCGGAAACCAATGGGAATAAGGGTAAAAAACTTTTGTTGATAGGCCATTTGGATACTGTTTTTGAAGAAGACAGTCCGTTTCAAAAATTCAAAATGGTCAACGATAGCATTGCGCATGCACCAGGTGGAAACGACATGAAAGGTGGAGATGTTATTGTTTTGTATGCACTTAAGGCTTTGTATGAGAACGGTCTTCTGGGTGATGCACAGATAATAGTGGCTTTCACAGGAGATGAAGAGAGTACGGGAAAACCACTTTCCATTAGTAGAAAGGATTTGGTGGAAGCAGCAAAGCGTAGTGACATTGCCCTAGGTTTCGAAACTTCAACGGGCTTCAATTATGCGACCGTGGCCCGGAGGGGAGCATCGGGTTGGGCTGTGGAAGTTGAAGGAAAGCGGGCCCATTCTTCAGGAGTTTTCAGTGAGCGAACTGGGGCAGGGGCCATTTTTGAAATGTCCAGAATCCTGCATCAATTTTATACGGATGTGAAGGGTGAGGATTTATTGACCTTCAATCCCGGTACGGTCTTGGGCGGAACCTTTGTCAATTTTGATGCCTCGACAAGTAAAGGAGATGTCTTTGGAAAAAGTAATGTGGTGGCCCAAAAGGCCATGGCCAAAGGTGGGCTTCGTTTTATTTCCGAAGAGCAGAAAGAGCGGGCCAGGAACAAAATGCGGGAAATAGTAGGCAATAACCTTCCAATGACTTCCGCCAGTATTTCATTTACGGATAGCTATCCCGCAATGGGACCCACAGCAGGAAACCATGCCCTGCTCGAGATTTTGAATCAGGTAAGTTTGGATTTGGGCCAGGGAGAGGTTTTGGCCTATGACCCTGGAAAAAGGGGTGCAGCCGATGTATCCTTTGTGGCAGAATATGTGGATTGTCTGGACGGATTGGGTACCATGGGAACGGGTGCACACACTCCACAAGAGACCGTGAATTTGAATACCATTGAAGCATTGACCAAGCGAACCGCTATTTTGATTTATCGACTAATCAATTCCGAGAAATGATAACATTACAACAGGGCAATACCACCGTTGCCATTGAAGCGGGAGAACTTGTGGGTTTTAAAAACCAAGGACACGAATTTATCCACCAAAAAGGGAGTCCCGGATGGCGGAGTTCGGATACGGAAATGTTCCCGATTATTGGTCCGGTAAACGAGGCTGGTTTTAGGGTAGAGGTACCCAAAGGAAATGCCATTCAAGATCAGCATGGATTGCTACGCGAATTGGACTATGTTCTGGAATCAAATACCGAGACGACCGCATCCTTTGTCAAGAAATATAAAGCGGGTACGCCTGTAAAAAACTCCAAATTTCCCGAAAAGTCTTCCGAAGAATGGTTGGTTTGGCCATACGATTTCCGGTTTGAAAAGACCTTTCAGTTAAGTGGCAACCAATTGGAGATTGGCTTTAAGATTTCTGGCGAAGAAAACATGCCCTTTATGCTCGGGTATCATCCCGCATTTAAATTGCATACGGAAAAGCCATTGATTATTGTGGGACAAAACGAAATTCAATTGGATGATGTCTTGGAAGTGGGCAGTCGTGCATTTCAGGTGCAGGACACCACCTCAATCCTGCTTCGGGATAAAAGGGATATTATCATTGCAACAGAAGGTTTTGGACATTTTATGTGTTGGACAGAGGTTCGGAATATGATCTGCATTGAGCCCATTTCATTTTACCCATATTCCGTTTCACAGGATCAGCTTCACCAGGGCTTTCAACAGCTCAAAGGGGAAGAGGTCGTGTTCAAGGTGGTGCTTTCGGTCTAATTTTCGATGAAGTGCAGCTTTGCACACAATTTCGGTGTCAGATGTATTCCTTTTCTTGCTAACTTAGGCTTATAGCGGAAAGGTACTCGCTTGGTTAGATACTTTTTCGTTAGAAAAACAAGGAATTCCGCTATGGGAATTCCAGTATTGGGGCAAAAAAATTTTACTTTGTTTATGGATATCCTCTTGCCCTATATCGTATTTGTTGCCATTATTCTGGTAGTTTGGATTGCTTTCATGGTTAAAATGTATCGGAGGATAAACAAATAACCCGGGATTTATATGACATAGGATTCCAAGCGCGGTAGCAGGGATTCCACAATGCGCTGGGTCTCCACTGTGTTTTTTTGCGGAATGATGAAGGCCTCAATGTCTTCCATGGAGGTTATTTCCACTTGGTGGTCAATGAACCCATACCCCTTGTAAACTCCTTCCGAAATCAATATCACGGCATTTTCATTGGGTTCCCTTCCTTTTTCCTTGATGATACGCACCTCGTTTTGGGTCAGTTTTACACTGGAGATGGCATGCTCCACTTTTTTGTTGTAATCTGATACGCTTTCCTCACCAGAGCAAATGCCTTCACAAGTGGTAATTTCATGATGGGAACAAACGGTATTGGTTTGTTGCAGATGGCAGTATTTTGGGCAAAGCGCAAAGGTTTTGCACAATTGCTCCAGAAAAGCCCGGCAATCGGTTTGATTATAAAAAACCCTGATGGGGTTGGGTGCACCTTTCAGGGTGTTATAGGCCAAATGAAGAATACCTTTGCGGTCTTCGTAGGCAAATAGGGCATATTGTTTTCCAATTCGTTTTTGGGCACTGTTGTAGGGAGGAAAAAGGCGCTTGATTTCAGCGGACTCCATAAGCAAGGCCACAAGTTCACTACCCGATAGTTTAAAATCTATGGAAGCAGTTTCACTGCACATTCGGGTTTCCTTGGTGCTTTTATCATAAAAGTGGCCCAAGACCCGCTTTTTTAGATTGATGGCCTTGCCCACATAAATGATTTCCCCCTTCTGGTTTTTGAAATAATAAATCCCTGGTTTTTGGGGGATTCCATCAAAAATGGACTTGGGCAAATGCGGTGGAAGGGTGGCCTCCTGGCTTCGGGCGTTCAAAAACTTTTGGATGATTCCTTCAGCGGCAGGAAGATTCACCAATTTATGGAACAACAGGGTAGTGGCATGCGCATCCCCTCGCGCACGGTGGCGATCGGTCAAAGGAATCTGAACCGCAGAACATAGCTTTCCCAAGCTGTAGGACTGTAGCCCGGGAATCAATTTTCGGGAGAGCCTGACCGTGCAAAGTTTTTTTCGAACAAAATCAACTCCCAACTGCCTAAATTCTTCCTTGATTACCCCATAGTCAAAATTAACGGCATGGGCCACAAAAATGCAATCCTTGGTCATCTGTTGCACCCGCTCTGCTATCTCAGAAAAAATTGGGGCATCTTGTACCATCTGGTCATCAATCCCCGTAAGTCCCGTTATAAAACTTGGGATTGGGCTTTGTGGATTCACCAGGGTAGAGAATTCCTCAACAATTTCAACACCATCAAATTTAAAAATGGCGATTTCGGTAATCTTGTTGCCTTTGATGCCGTTTCCGGTGGTCTCTATGTCGATTATGGTATACAATGCCTGAAAACAAATGGGCTTTGAAGTTAGGAATTATGGAAAAAGATGGCAAATAAAGGGGAAGGAGTTATAATCAATCATTGGAGGTAGATTCCCTAATTACCAACCTGTGTCTAAGGCTAATGGAATTGGCAGGAAGCAAATCAATATTTCCGTTTAGATGGCTGATCACCCCTTGGGCCGCTAAAACACCCATTTGGTATCCAGGATAATCTATAGTGCTTAAGGTTGGGGTCATTAACTCGCAGATGGAATCGTTATTGAAACCGATTACCTTGATATCTTCCGGGATTTTATAGTGTAGTTTTTGAAGTTCCTTGATGCAGGTCGCAGCAAAACGATCGTTGGAAACAAAAATCCCGTCAACTCTCTCATTGACGTGTTGCAGGTGGTTTATGAGTTCACCCACGCTATTGGGATCAAGGTCGCTCTCCAGCACGTTGGCATCCGTAAATTCCATTTGATGTTGTGCCATGGCGTTCTTAAACCCTTGAAGCCGTTCGGCATAAATGCTCCGATTGAGATGCCCAGAAACATGCAGGAGATTTTTGCACCCCTGTTGTATAAGGTGCTCGGTTGCGTCGTAACCAGCTTGTTGGTTGTCAATCACAATGGTAGAGCAGTTTTCCATGGGGTATACGCGATCTACGAATAGCACCGGAATCCCAACTTTGGTGAAATTGCTAAAATGATCGTAGGTTGAAGTATCGTAAGCCAGGGAAACGATAAGCGCATCCACTCCGCTTTGAAAAAGGGCATGGGCATTCATCTTTTCCTTCTCCATGGATTCCAAAGATTGACTGATGACGAGATTGTATCCTGCTTCGTTCGCAATTTTTTCCACCCCAGCAAGGATGGTGGACATGAAAGCGGAATTCAACTTTGGAACGATTACCCCAATGGTATTGGATTTTTGTTTGCTGAGATTGGCCGCAAATTTATTCACCTTGTATCCAGCTTCCTGCGCCGCCCTGACCACTTTGGTTTTGGTTTCCGTGCTAATGGAAGGATGATTGTTCAAAGACCGACTCACCGTTGCCGGGGAAACATGCAACTGTTCCGCTAAATCGTAAATTGTTATTTTTTTACCCATGCTAAATAGTGTAGCACTAACCGTTGGCAATATTACTTAATATATTAAAGAGTCGTCGCTATAACCCTGGGTTTTAGCGGGAGCTTTTGGCCTTTTTTGACCCAATTTGGTTTCGCCCAATGGGAGAGTCATCGCAGTCCAAACTTCCCGTGATATAGTGTAGCCCATTTAAATAATACTGGAGCAAATCTGGATTTTCCAAACTTTGTGCATTATGTGAAGGGGAGGAATAAAATACCCTTCCTTTGCCATATTTTTTGATCCAAGAAATATATTTAATGTTGTCTGGAACTTCTTTCTTAAGTCCATCGAGCTTATCTGCTTCCAGATATAAAAGTGGTCTAAAGTTGTAATCGAAATAGGCGTTCTTAAAAAAATAAGGCTCATCGATATGTATAAATCCGCTAGGGTCAAAACACTGGACCATGGGGTGTTCCAAATCCACTAGCTTAATATGGATGGCCTGTTGCTTGGGGTGGTAGTCAAAACTGCCTCCTACCATTTCGCTAAAAGCTTGCGAGTTGTTTTGCATGACAATTCCCCCGTGGACAACCATTAGACCATGCCCTTTTTTCACATAATTAAGCAAGTTGTTTTCCAGTTGTTTTGCTTTTTTAGTCTTTGCTTTTTCGCTCAACGAACTGTCTTTGTCAAGTGCATCCCAGAAAAGATCCCGTTTGGGTCCGATGGAGCAATTGTTGTTCAAGACAATCGCATCATATTTTTTTAGGTTACTTTTCTCGAATACCGAAATGTCTTTACTGGTGAATACCTTAAACCCCTCGGATTTTTCAGCTATTATTTGAACCACGGCTTCGGTATGGGGAATGGTCCAATGTTCAAAGCCAGTGTGCAGGGAAAAAATGAGCAGGTTCTTAATCTCTAAACCTTGGGTGCCGGAAGGGGCAGGAGCCAGAGATTGAATTTTGGACAGCCAATCCTCTGTCATGACAAAAGGAGCTGCTTCTTGCGCCTTGATTTGGGCGATTAAAAGGAGAGCAAATAGAACAAACGTTTTTTTCATCCTTGGTTTTTGAGGTTTGTAATATATACTTACGCAATTTACGCAACAAATTGATTAATTCGACATATTTAGATTAATTCCTCTTAGTTTTATGTAATTATTGTAGGTTTTTGCATGAATATTGATGCCTTATTCTTGTTTATTAGCAAAAATAGAATGCAATCGGTTGCATAATAAAATGCAAATATATAGTTTTACGCCACTTATTGGTTAAGATCGATTTTTCCAGAATACACATGGTTTTAATTGGAACAATGCTGGCCAATCAATCGTAAGCCTTTGAAAGCAATGAAGTTGCCTGCAAATTGAGTTAGTTTTTAGTTAAATTAAAGCCATTCAACCTAGACCTCATGAAACCTGTATTTCTCTTTTTTGTTTTTACAATGTTATGCTCCTGTATTACAAAAGATGTAAACGGTTTTGAGGTTAAGGTGGATGGCTCTTTGCAACAAGAATTCCATATTTCGGTGAACTTGGACCAATTTGATTTGGACCCTGCTGGGTCTAAGCAGGAAATGGTCTTGCTAAAGGAAAAAAGTGGGGACTTGGTCAAAGTCCCCTTTCAATGGGATAACGAAGGGGAAGGAAAACTCTGGTTCGTTCATAATCCCAAGGAAGCTCCTAGGTATCAGCTCAAGTTTCAAGATCGAGTGTCCAACTTCAAGGCTTCTGTGAAGTATCAAAAAAATGAGGAAAATCTGCAATTGTTGCTTCAAGATACACCAGTTGCCAGCTATCAGTTCAAGATGAAATATCCACCCAAAGGTGTGGATTCCATTTACGGTAAATCGGGCTATATTCATCCCTTGGTTACCCCCAAAGGAGATACGCTTACCAGAATTCAGCCGCCGGACCACTACCATCACTATGGGATTTGGGGACCATGGACTAGAACCAAAATTGGGGAGAGATCGGTGGATTTTTGGAATTTGGGGGAAGGGCAAGGCACTGTTCGGTTCAAGGAATTTGGCCCGATGGTTGCTGGAGGTGTTTTTGCATCCTTGGTTGCACATCAGGAACATCTGGATTTTGGTGCGGATGCGGAAAGTAGCATCGCCCTGAATGAAAAATTGGAACTGCGATTATGGAGCTTGGAGCCCAAAAACCGATATGTTCTGGATTATACATCAACCTTCAGCTCCCCATTGGAATCCGGATTGCTGTTTGAGGCCTATAGATATGGCGGTGGAATAGGTATGCGGTTTACGGAACGATGGCACAAGGATAATTGTGAAGTACTTACCTCAGAAGGGAATGATCGTCTTACGGCCGACGGCTCAAATGCTCGTTGGTGCATCGTCAGTGGGGAGTCTGCGGACGGCAGTGGAACCAGTGGTATCTTGTTTTTAAGCCATCCTGAAAATCGCATGCACCCAGAACCTATGAGGGTATGGCCCATAGACGGGAATGGAGGTAGGGGCGACATGTTTTTTGAATTTTGCCCCATCCGCCATGAACCCTGGCAAATTGAATCAAATAAAGAGTATCAACTGAAATATAGAATGATTGTCTTTGATGGTGAACTCGGCCCGGATGAAGCTGAGTCCTATTGGCAACTATTTGCCAATCAACCTTGGACAATTGTTGTGAACGACTAAAATTTAACTGAACCATGCAAAGAAGAACATTTATTAACAAATCGGCGTTGGGAACCGCTGCAATGGTGGGTTTTCCAAGTATAGTTCCCTCCCATGTGCTGGGTAAGGATGCGCCGAGCAACAAAATCAATATTGGGCAGATTGGCTGTGGAAGAATTGCGCGGAGCCATGATATCCATGACACCATCCGGTTTGACCAGACCCGATTTATTGGAGTTTGCGATGTGGATTCAAAGAGAATGAATGAGGCTAAGACCCTTGTGGATTCCTATTACAAAGAAAAGACGGGGAAAGCGAAGTATGTGGATGTCAAAACCTATGTGGACTATCGGGAAATGCTTTTGAACAAGGACATAGATGCCGTTGTCATAAGCACACCAGATCATTGGCATGCCCAACCTGCTATGGAGGCAGCTTTAGCTGGTAAGGATATCTATTTGCAAAAACCCACGTCCCTAACCGTCAGGGAAGGTCAACAGCTTCGGGATGCGGTTCAAAAGAAAAAGGTGATTCTACAAGTGGGTACCCAACAGCGCGCCATGGAGCAGTTCCGGATTGCGGCAGAATTGGTGCGAAACGGCCGGATTGGGGATTTGCACACGGTCAAAATTGGACTTCCTGGAGACCCTGCTGGGCCTGAAGCCCCAGAAATGCCCATTCCTAAAAACCTAAACTTTGATATGTGGTTGGGGTCTACACCCATGGTACCCTATACTGAAATAGGGGTTCATCCGCAGCAAGATTATAGCAGACCGGGTTGGTTGCGTATACGCAATTATGGAGCCGGGATGATCACCGGGTGGGGTCAGCACCATTACGATTCTGCAGCTTGGGGAATGAACACTGAACTATCCGGACCAACTTCTGTGGAAGCATTGGCCGAGTTTCCCAAATCGGGAATCTGGAATGTTCATGGGGATTTTCTGGTAAAGCAGCAATACAGTAACGGTATTACCGTGTACACGAGCGGAGGATATACCAATGGTATCCGCTATGAGGGTACAGACGGTTGGATTTTTGTGTCCAGAGGAAATTATAGTGCTTCTGCCTCCGACCCGGTATCCAAAAAACAAAGTAATAAGGCCTTGGCTGCTTCGGATCCAAAAATCCTAAGCTCCAAAATTGGGGAAAATGAGACCCGTCTCTATAAGATTGATGATCAGCATGGGAATTGGTTGGAATGCATCAAGAGTAGAAAAGCGCCCATCTCTCCAATTGAAATTGGACATAAGGCATGCGTGGTCTGCTTGATCAGTGATATTGCCATGCAGCTACCGCGCAAATTGGAATGGGATAATGAAAAGGAGGAATTTATCAATGATGATGAAGCCAATACGATGTTGGGAAGGTCTCAGCGAAATCCGTATGGAACAGATAATGTGAAAGCCTAACAGGATTAAATGGATTCACTTTTTTCTATAAAAGACAAGCATTATTTACTTTCCGGGGCTACCGGCGCGTTGGGAGGATCCATTGCAACCTATTTGGTAGGGCAAGGAGCCAAGGTAATTCTTTTGGGAAGATCGGAAGAGAAGCTTGCCGGAAAACAAAAAGAACTGGATGAAATCCAGATTGGCCATGCCCATACCTTTGTTGTGGATTTACTGGATGAGGCGGCATTGAGTTCCTTGAAGCAAAAAATAAGCAAGGAATTCAAAAAACTGGATGGCATCGTCAATCTGGCGGGGGGGAATATTCCCGGAGCCACTCTACAAGAGGGCCAGACCATTTATGACATGAAAATCGAGGATACCAAGGAGGTGGTGGATTTGAACCTGTTTGGAACAGTAACCCCTACCATAATTTTAAGTGAGTTGATGGCCAAGCAAGGATTTGGATCTATCATAAATATTTCTTCGATGGCCGCTCGGCAAAGTATATCCAGGGTTTTAGGATATTCCATGGCCAAGGCAGGAGTGGACGCCTTTACCAAATGGATGGCGCAAGAACTGGCATCCAAATTCAGTGATAAGATACGGGTGAACGCTATTGCTCCGGGTTTTTTTGTTGGGAATCAGAACCGGGCCATTTTGATTAATGAAGATGGGACGTACACGGAAAGAGGGAAGAAAATCTTGGCCAACACACCTATGGGTCGTTTTGGGGATACTTCGGAACTCAATGGCATGGTTCATTATTTGCTGAGCGATGCTTCAAGTTTTGTCACAGGCTCCATCTTTGAAGTTGATGGTGGATTTAGTTCATTTTCAGGGGTATAGCAAATGGATTTTCTTAAAAAAGCATTTCGCTGGTTTGGCCCTTCCTTTGGGGTTTCACTCCCAGAAATAAAACAGTTGGGCGTTGAGGGCATTGTCACTGCCTGTGGACAAATACCCATAGGCGAAGTATGGCCAGAGGAGAACATTTTGGCGGTCAAAAAAGAGATAGAACGGCATGGGATGGAATGGTCTGTTGTGGAGAGCGTGAATGTCCACAGTACCATTAAGTATGGTCAGCAGGAAAGGGACAAATACATTGAAAATTATATTCAAACCCTAAAACACCTTGCAGCTAACGGAATTTTTACCGTCTGCTATAATTTTATGGCTTTGTTTGATTGGACACGAACTAATCTTCAATTCCGACTTCCAACAGGTGCTATCAGCTTGCTATATGATCCTGTTGCCCTTGCCGCCTTTGACTTGCATATATTAAAAAGGGAAAAGGCCCATACCCTATATAGTGACGAAGAAGAGGATGATGCGACCAAATATTTTCAAAATTTGGATGCCGATGGGCAGCAAAAATTGGCACAAGCTATTCTGATAGGAATGCCAGGTACCAAAGATGCCCTTTCACTGGAAGATTTTAAGAGCAATCTTCAGGCCCTGGAAGATTTGGATAAACCAACCTTACAAGAAAATTTAGCCTATTTCCTTAATGCCGTTATTCCAGAAGCCGAGGATTTGGGTGTAAAGATGGCCATTCACCCAGACGACCCGCCGTTCTCGGTGTTTGGAATTCCTCGTGTCGTTTCCACTCATGAGGATGTACAAAACATACTGCATTCTTGTCCTTCACATAGCAATGGACTCACTTTTTGTTCGGGTTCTTTCGGCGCATCCAAAAACAATAACCTGATAAAGATAATCCAGGATTTTGGGGATAAGATACACTTCGTCCATCTTAGAAATGTAGAACGGGAAGGCGCTGGACGTTTTTACGAAAGTTCACATTTGCAAGGGTCGGTTCCAATGGCAGAAGTAATGCGGGAGCTTGTTCAGGAACAACAAAGAAGATTGGTGAACGGAGACCAAGAGGTAGCTATCCCAATGAGACCGGATCATGGTCATGTTGTGTTGGATGACCAGCACCGGGTAGCAGAATTTTATCCGGGCTATTCCCTTATAGGAAGGGCCATGGGAATGGCTGAACTCAAAGGTCTCGAGGTGGGAGTTAGGCATGGACTTGGCTTATCATAACAAATGGGCTAAAAACGAATAGATCAAAACAAGAAATAACAACATTATCATGAAAAGCAACCTGAATCTACTTTGTTTAGCAATCGCTCTAATCGCGGTTTCTTGCAAGCAGGACCAAAGAGCATCGGATAAAAAAGAGACTGTGACCAACCAATTTTCGGGGAATAAAGGAGAAGTAAAACTGATAACCCTAGATCCCGGGCATTTCCATGCCGGATTGATTTTAAAGACCATGTATGATCAAATGAATCCTGAAGTGTATGTATATGCACCTAGGGGAGCCGATTTGAATCAACATCTTCAAAGAATAGAAGGATTTAACAACCGTGAGCAAGATCCGACCTCTTGGAATTTAAAAGTGTATCGGGGAGAGGACTTTTTTGAGCGGATGCTTACCGAAAAAGCAGGCAACGTAATGAATGCATCGGGAAATAACGCCAAGAAAACAGAATATATTCTCAAATCTGTTGAAGCGGGGATAAACGTGTTTGCGGATAAACCCATGGTGATTGATGCCGATGATTTTCCAGCCCTGGAAAAAGCATTCAGTCTAGCCGAAGAAAAAGGCTTGTTGATTTATGATATTATGACAGAACGTTATGAGATTACGACCATGCTTCAGCGGGAATTATCACAAATGCCTGGGGTGTTTGGGGAACTTTTACCGGGAACCCCTGAAGAACCGGCAATCACCAAGGAAAGTGTGCATCATTTTTCCAAATTGGTCGCAGGTAAACCATTGACCAGGCCTGCGTGGTTCTTTGATACCGAACAGCAAGGAGAGGGGTTAGTGGATGTCAACACCCATCTTGTGGATTTGATTCAATGGGAAACTTTTCCAGAGCAGACACTGTCCAAGGAGGATGTAGAATTAATCTCGGCCAGACGTTGGACCACGGACCTGACCCCAGAGATGTTCCAAAACGTGACCCAATTGGAGGAATACCCCGAATATCTTAAAAAAGATGTTCAAAGTGATACGCTAAAAGTGCACAGTAATGGAGAGCTTGTATACAAGCTGAAAGGGATTCACGCCAAAGCATCGGTCATCTGGAATTTTAAGGCGCCTGAAGGTGCCAAAGACACACATTATTCCATTATGCGGGGCTCAAAAAGTAATTTGATTATCCAACAAGGTGAAAAGGAAGCGTATAAACCCACTTTGTACATTCAAACCAAAAATCAACAACCCATAGCTGAGGTTTTACAGCATGCCGTATCGGAACTCTCTAAAGGGTATCCTGGTCTTGACTTGGAAAAGGTTGGGGATGAATTATGGAAAGTGGAAATCCCTGAAAAGTACAAAGTGGGGCATGAGGCCCATTTTGGACAGGTGACCGAAAAATACTTGCAGTTTTTAAAGGACGGTCATCTCCCGCAATGGGAAATTCCCAATATGCTTGTAAAATATTATACCACCACGGAGGCCTTAAAATTGGCCAAGCAACAGCCTTGACTTCCTCCTTTTTTGCAATAATTGGCTCCAATTAAAAAGGGAAGACATAGATTTGCAGCGTATCACCAATCGATATTGAAAACTGTTGAATCCATTACAGCGCTTTATCCATTACATTTTTAGTCTAACTGGTTTTGGGCGGTTACTTTTGGCCAATTATCTTCTTCAGAAGAAATTTCTGTTTCCCATGGGTTGGAGCAATAGTGTGAGAACCGGAAAACCTGTTCAAAAAAATGGGAATGAACTTCCATGGTTCACCTATGCTTTCATAGCTTTTTTGGAAGAACGAATTCATGGCGAAATGTCCATTTTTGAGTATGGAAGTGGGAATTCCACCGTGTGGTTTAACAAAAAAGGCTGCACCCTGGTATCAGTGGAACATGATGAAGATTGGTATAGGCAAATGCAGCCCCGTTTAGACTCAACTCCTAAAATAAAATACCTCTGGCGAGAGTTGGAATCCAAGGCTTATGCCCAAGAAATTTTGAATTATTCGAAGGCGTTTGACATCATTGTATTGGATGGTAGGGATAGGGTAAATTGTTGTTTGAATGCATTAAATGCGTTGAAGGAAGACGGTGTTGTTATTTGGGACAATTCCGATAGGGATGAGTATTTGGAGGGCTATCAGTTTCTGGAATCGAATAATTTCAAGCGATTGGATTTTCATGGTTTAGGTCCCATTAATTCTGGAAAGTGGTGCACTTCGGTCTTCTATAGAAAGGATAACTGCTTAAATATTTAGCTGTTAAGCTAAAAATTCCTGGATGAGGGAAACTTTTGCAGGAGGTACGCAAAAACAATCCCGGACACCGTTGTCCTCATTTCTTTTCAAAGTTTCCACTTTTTGAAGTCCTTTTGGGGTATGGTTATAAAATTCGTAGTCCAATTCACCCAAAATAGCTTCTATTTCCGCTTCATTTTTGTTGAACAGGGTTTCGCAGATAATAATGGGCTGATGTTTTTTTATGGTCTCCAATCCTCCTTTTAGGATTTCAACTTCTGCTCCTTCGGTATCAATTTTCATCAGGTCAATGCTTCCAATGCCGGAAGCATAGTCGTCCATGCGTTGGGTTTTTACCCTGACTTTCTTGGATGGTAGATTTGTTTTGGTTCCGATATTATGTTCCCCTGAAAGGTTGGCGATATTGGGGAATTTTGGATTCACAATTTGGTGGAATTCTATTTCGCCCTTAAAATTGGACAAAGCCAAAGGTTCAACCTTCACCTGGCTATCCAATTGATTCTGTTCAACATTGGCTTGTAAATAAGACATGGCCCCGTCCGAAGGTTCAAAAGCTCGAGTCTTTAGGTTGGGGTTAGCTTTGCATCCCAAAACACTGTAGTAGCCAATATTCGCACCAATATCCCAAAAGGTCTCCACCTTCTTTACCAAATCTTTAAAAATCGGGGTGTATTCAAAGGCCATAGGGCCATTCCAAAAGAGTTGGCGGGTAATATAGCTGGTTTGGTTGGTCTTTAGTTGGAATGGGGAGATCCCTTCAATATTGATTTTGACCAATCCTGAAGCTGGCAATTTCCACCCTTCCGGCAAAATGGAGGAAAACAGTTTGCAAGCATTTCTTATTAGAAAATTAATTTGGGGCTGGTATATTACCGAACGCAACCAGTTCATGGGTCAATTTGAATTTTAAAAGACCAAAAATACCCAAATAACAAAAGCAAGTTAAAACTTAAAGAACATTTAAGCGAGCTTGGGGTGAAAACGTGATGACCTTAGTAAAAAAGAGGCTAAGGATCCTTATAGCAATACCTCCCTGTTCAGTACGGCCATAATAAAGAATACGGTAATGGCAATGATCAAACAGCTAATACCTGCTGTTAGGTTTTCTGGAACGGAAAATTCCTTTTTAAGGTTGTATAGAATAGCTTTCATAGGTTAAATCTTTGCAGTAAAGTTTTAAATACCTAAGAAGTGTCCCCAAACTATTGGTTAAATGAGATAAATACGGGACAAATGGGATGCAAACAAAGGTTAATCGAATAAAAACACCTTTGGCCTAGTTTTTTAGTCGATGGAAACCAACTTGAAAACGGTGTTTGGGTAGACTTTTAGGGAATAAAAAGGGAGCCCTTCATATTCAGTCGTTCTCGTTTCCCCCAAAATTTGAATGACCTATCCATGAAGGGCAACAATCTAGGTTGGGAAAATTAGAAGGGTGTAAAGTCAAAAAAAATACCCATTTATGGGGATTTTGCGGAAAACCCCCAGTTTTTTTAAGGGAAATCTGCAATGGAGTTAGATGTCAAATGTCTAATTTTCAGGGCCTCACAATTATTTCCATAAACTTTTTACTTGGTTTTGGTAGAAATCCCTAGGAATGGGGATGTTTTACCATGCTTGGCAGATTAATCTTTGTATATGGAATTATTAGGGCATTTTGACTCTAAATATGAGGAAAGCGTATATAGGGTCATAAAATCCGAATTGGAATGGCAAGAAATTGAATGGTACCAAGGTGAGGGTAAGCTCGTATCCTTGACAATTGCTAAATCAACCAATGCTACTGGCAATCAAATTCCATGGATGATACAAGCTGGGGTGGTGGCAGAAAAAAGAGAATACAAGTTTGTTCCAGCAGACAATTATAATCTGCCTTCAAAGCTGATCGTTTCGAGCGAAAATCATACAAATTTCCCACAGCTTTTTGACATAAATAAAACCTTTGAAGTTGAGGTTTTGTTAGTTCCTGAGAACAGATATTATGGACTAGCAAATCCTATTCGACCATTATTGGGAGGTTGCAGTTCCATGAATCATAAATACCGAGGTCCAGGTACGCTTGGATGCACTTTTAGGTTGAAAAATGATTCTTCAAACTATGTTTTATCCAATTGGCATGTATTTGTGAATTCCAATGGAAGATTAGGAGATCCTATTATGCAGCCATGCCGTCTTGATGGAGGTCGAACTAGTGAACATTCCATAGGAGAACTAGTTTGGTATCGCTTGGATAGTCATTTTGATGCCGCAATTGCCAAAGTATATGATACCGTAAAAGTAGGGTCAGGTACCACGAGCCAACAAGCCCTTGGGAGCATTGTTAGGCCTGAAAAGGATATGGAAGTTCAGAAGCACGGCAGATCTACAAAGTGCACTCATGGTCGAATAATAGATTTTCCTTCATCGGTTCAAGTGTTGCATAGCGAATATCCAGATGGAAAGCTCATTTTTAAGAATCAAATTCGGTGCCGTATGAACGCCGAAAATGGTGATTCAGGGTCAATTGTCACAACAACTGATGGAAATCTTGTTGGATTGTTGTTCGCTGGAGATATTGCCAATTTTGAATATTGTTTGGCGAATCCTCTTGATTTTACAAAAGAAAGTGACGGGGGATTTCACGATTATAAAGACGACAAAATGAAAATACCACAAATAGAAACATTTAATTAGAGAACAATTATGGCACACGAACGACTTAGATTTCCTTTGGTTTTAAATAGACAACTTAGTGGTGAAAGTAAAGTGGAATATGTATTTGAACCCATTTTCTCAGATATACAATACGGTACCCATTTTGGAATATATGGCCATTTTATAGGGGAAATTGATGACAATGGTAAAACCGGATTTCTAGTTGAAAAAATAAACTTTCGATTGCAAAATTACACTGGTAATATTACAATGGGCATTGGGAAGGTTATTGATTACAAGGACAAAAAATTACCCTCCAATTTTATCTTGGAAGGATTTTCAACTGGTCGGCTTATAAAAATCTATATGATTCTTCAAGGACTTAACAAGGAATTCAAAGGTTCACTCCCTGAAGAGCCGATCGAAGGAGAACCTATACCACCTGCATTGAACTTAAAACTTTACCAAGGTGATGTGATAGAGGTTGTGGTCTTCTACGAGCATGTGGATAACGAATATTCCAAAATTCTTGAAAAAGATAGCGAGGTTAGAAATAATGAATGTTTGTTTGCTGATCCCTTATATCTTTATAGGGATGGTGAAGAGGTCGGATTATTAAAGGATTCACAGACAAGAATTGAATTGATAAATGCGCTTAAGGAAGAAGATGGCTTAAACAAGGCCAAAAGGATGGCCAAAGAAAAAAACATAACCCAAATGTTGAATGAATCACATATGGAAGGAGATGAGGAAGATTTGATATTTGCCGCCATTGGAGCAGGCCGACCATGTAAGATGAAACTTTCGGATGTCTATATTTTGCCAAAATAAAATACAAGTTTCCTTCCATTTGTTATGGGCCTTTTGTGTTTCTTTTTTGGTTTCTGGCCAAGAAAAAGAGGCGATAAATTATTTGAGAAAATATCAATTGGAGGAGGTTGAGAATTTACTGCTTGCAACCAAAAAATCAGATGGCAAGGCACTTCTTTGGCAGCTAAAAATGCTTAAAATATTTGATTTTTATGGAGATGACATACAGAATCCATATCAGCTTGCCAAGACTTCAAATGTAGTGCAAGGGATATACCAAAGTTTTTATGGGTCTATAAATATGGGGGACTACCTGTTTTATAAGTTCAACGATAAAAATCTTCAAGCATTGGAAGAATATCGGAATGCTCTGGTGTTGGCCAAAACCCAAAAAGATTCCATTCTCATATGCGAAGCTTTAAAAAAAATTCTTACAGTCCATAGAATACACTATCTCTATGACAACATCACATTTGAACAATATCTTGAGGACTATAAGAACTATGCGTATGATGATTATGAGAAGGCATTTTACAATTATTTTAATCTAATTCTAAACTTTAAAAATTATAAAGTTGATCAATGGAATTCTGCATCCTATGAGTGGCTTTCCAAATACTTTGAGAATAATAACGTGCCATACCTTAAAGGTATTACCTATACTGTATTTGCCAGCTATTATGAAGAGCTCGGAGAGTTTGAAAGAGTTTGGTATTATATACGTGAGGCGGAAAATGAGTTTTCCAAAATAGAATTTGCCTATGCAAAAAGTAGATATAATCAGTTGCTGGTGTTTGCAGCTAGAATCGCTGCCAAGGAAAGTAAAAGAGAACTCCTTGATTCTTACTTGGCTAAGTTTGATAATGCACACTCGAACAAGACAGATTTGCAACTAAGCTCTCTTTTTTATTTCTATGATTCTGTAAAGGATACATTATATGGTAATTTTAAGATGGCCTATCGCAAGTACAAACAATACGAACTAATTCAAGATAGTTTAAGAAAATTTAGGTACGATGACCTACTCAATGATTTAGAAACAAAGTATCAAACCGCCGAAAAGGAAAAACAAATCTTGGAAGAACAACAAAAGGTTCGAGCCAATCGAAACTGGCTCATTGCGGCTGGGATAACACTCATTTTGGGCTTTGGCATAGCCATCCTCCTTCAAAAAAATACCACCAAAAAACGCTTGTTGGCCGAGCAAGAATCACAGCTCAAGCAACACAGGTTGGAGAACCTTCTCAAGGAACAGGAATTGGTGAGTATTGATGCCATGATCGAAGGTCAGGAAAAAGAACGTCAAAAAGTGGCCAATGAGCTTCATGATGACCTAGGGAGTCTTATGGCCACGATCAAGCTCCATTTTGATAATGCCAAGGTGAGCGAAAAAGATCCTGCCATTCAAAATGCCCAAAAGTTGCTGGAAGAAGCCTATCAAAAGATTCGGGGAATGGCCCATAGCAAAAATTCCGGGGTAATGAGCGACCAGGGATTGCTGCCAGCCATCAAAAAAATGGCTAGGACCATTTCCGAAACCAATGCACTAAACGTAACCGTAGAGGATTTTGGTCTGGGAGAACGGCTGGAAAATTCCTTGGAGCTGACCATATTTAGAATGGTACAAGAACTTGTGGCCAATGCCATTAAACATGCCAATGCCACAAAAGTTGGCATCCATCTAACCCAGCATGAGGACCAGCTTAACATTATTGTGGAAGATAATGGGTCGGGTTTTGATAGTACCAAAGTCAGCAAGGTCCATAACGGAATGGGACTGACAACAATCGAAAAAAGGGTGGAACATTTGGAAGGGAACTTTACCATAGACAGTGTGCTAGGTAAAGGCACCTCCATATTAATCGATATACCGGTATGATTACCGTAGCAATAGCTGAAGACCACCAAGCCCTTATAGATGGCATACGATCGTATGTTCGTTATGAGGAGGACCTCAAAGTCATAGGTCATGCCAATAATGGGGAAGAATTATTAAAAATAGTCCGGTTAAAACAGCCCAAGGTGGTTCTCTGTGATATTCGAATGCCCAAATTGGATGGAATTGAAGCCACCAAAATTATCTTAAAGGAATTGCCCTATACCAAGATTGTGGCCTTTACCATGTTTGATCAGGATGAAGCGGTACGGCAGATGCTAGAGGTGGGTGCCCATGGATATATACTTAAAAACAGTAGCTTGGATGTGGTTTTGGAGGCCATTAGGGCCGTGGCAGCAGGGAAAACCTTTTATGACAGGAAACTACATCTTCCCAACACGGAAAAAAATAGTTCCAAGAGTGTACTGTCTTCCCGGGAACGGGAGATTTTACAGCTGATTGCCAAAGGTCGCACTTCGCACCAAATTTCAGAAGAACTTTTTATTGGCAAGAGCACCGTGGACACCCACCGTAAAAATATGATACGCAAGCTTGGCTTGAGTGGGGCTGGGGAACTGCTACGCTATGCTGTGGAGAAAAAATACGAGTTTTAAACGGCTTGTTTTTAGTTAGTTAGGCTGAAAATCCCCATTTATGGGGATTTTTTTGTCTAGGCTTCAAAATTACATTTGAGGTAAGACGGAATCTATCGAATGATATGATTCCAAACATTTTAGGTTTAGGAATCAAAAAATGCAATAACCTAGTTGAAGTTTACGGAAAATCCCCAGTTTTTTTAAGGATTTTGTGCAATGATTTCACATGATATTTTTTTATCTTAATAACCAGCAGTTCCCCGTATAATTTACTGGTTTTTAAACGGATACTTGGCATGTTCAGTTTTTAAGTATGATGTGTCACTTATCTTTTTCCAACGCATTCAACCTTGACTTCGATTTGGTATACAGAAGTCTGATAAACGATAATCTCATGGAAAAATTGACATTGATTGTTGTTCTCATTTTGTCCAGTGGCATTGTAGGTGGTATTGGTAATTTTTTTCGATTTGAGAGCAATTTGGAGGCGAAGGGCTACAACCTAGTGAAAAGTGTTTTTTTAGGCACTATTGCGGCCTTTACCATTCCCTTGTTCTTGAACATGGTATCCAGTGACCTACTGGAATTTCAGAATGCTCCAACAGACTATTTTGTGTTTGTTGGTTTCTGCCTCATTGCTGCTTTCTTCTCGAATAGGTTTATGAATTCAATCGGAGATCGGGTCATTCAGGATCTCGAAAAAATCAAACGAAAAACCGATGTGATTGAAGAAGAGACCAAGGACAATACCGAAAAAGTGGAAGCCCTAGTGGAAGAACAAACCGATGGAGGAACTTTAACGGCCAAACCCCAGAAGTTGGAAGAAATTAAAAATGAGATTCCAGCCGAAATGGCGGACAAGATTTTTAAATCCTTTCAAAATGAAAAATTCAAGTTCAGAACTGTGGAAGGAATCGCTACTGACAGCGGATTGGACAGCACGGAGACCAAAGCGCTGATAGACAAGTTGGAACAAAAGAACATTATAAAACGCTACCGGGGACGTGGAGGTAAGCGCATCTATTCATTAACCGATTGAAAAAGACTTGGTATGATCAGTTTTAATTTAGTATCCAAGATTCCGGTGGAAGCCCCATACTTTAGGAAACTTAGAGTATTGGCTTTTGACCCAAGTCTGGCCATTAATCTGGAAACGGCCGAGATGAACCAACTTACCCTTGACATCCCTTGGGAAGATCTTGCATTGGGACCTATTGGGGAGTATATAGAAGTAGTTGATTATGACCCTGCAAGTGGCGTTTTCTATGAACCCGTCAATCTGGAGGATTCACACCTTATTGCCCGAGACGGCTTAACTCCTTCCGAATCCAATCCCCAGTTTCATCAGCAAATGGTGTATGCTGTGGTCATGACCACCATAAAACAGTTTGAAAGAGCCTTGGGCAGGGTAGCATTTTGGTCCGATCGAGTCGAGAGACTTCCGGACGGCAGGTATATTGATCAGTTTGTAAGAAGACTTCGGGTATACCCCCATGCGCTTCGAGATAAAAATGCCTACTACAGTCCGGCAAAAAAGGCGTTGTTGTTTGGATATTTTCCCATAACCTCTAGAGATCCATCCAATTCACCGGGAACCTTGGTATTTACATGTCTTTCCCATGATATCATTGCCCATGAGGTGACTCACGCTCTCTTGGATGGTGTCCATCCCAGATTCAATGATGCCACCAATATTGATGTGCATGCATTCCACGAAGCTTTTGCTGATATTGTGGCACTTTTCCAACACTTTTCATATCCCCAGGTACTGGAAAACCAAATCAAAAAGACACGCGGTAATCTCCAGAGTGAAAACTTGCTTGGTCAACTGGCCCAAGAATTTGGAAGGGCCACGGGCAGAGGTGCCGCCTTACGGGACGCTTTGGGAGGAATCAACAAAGAAACGGGAGAATGGGAACTGCGATCTCCAGACCCATTTGCTCTCAATAATGTAATTGAGCCTCATGCCCGTGGCGCTATTTTGGTAGCCGCCGTTTTTAGGGCGTTTTTATTGATTTATTCTGAGAATAGTGCGGACCTGTTCCGAATTGCCACTCAAGGAACTGGAAATCTTCCGGAAGGTGATATCCATCCAGATTTGACCAATCGTTTGTCTCAAGAAGCGGCGGAAGCTGCAGATCGAGTGCTTCAAATGTGCATTAGGGCGATTGACTACTGCCCTCCATTGGGCATTACGTTTGGTGATTTTTTACGAGGAGTCATCACAGCGGATTTGGATTTTTCACCTCAAAATGAGAAATATAGAATCGTTTTTATCCAAAGTTTTAGGGAATGGGGAATCCTTCCAAAAAGAGTTACCAGTACTGGAATTGACGGTTTGAAATGGCCTAGCGCGGACGAAATGATGCGGAATACCCCATCAACCCAATATCAGGATACTGATGAGGCTTTTCAACATAGACAGGAAGAGCAGACCCAAAAGAGGGTTTCCATGAAAGAATACATGAGGGGGAATTTCCTTAGCAAAATAGAAAATTGGAATTTGGAGAGCGACCGTTTCAAGGTATGGAACATTCTAAGGCGGCTTCGAATACAAGTCCACAACTGGTTGAAACAGGGTGATGCCATAGGGAGGGATTATGGAGAATTGTTCGGGTTGGTTATTTATCAGGAGGCGGATATGCCCCAAACTATTTATTGTGATCAGCATGGTGATCCTACTTTAGAAGTGCACTCGGTTAGGCCCACGGTCAGGCAAACCATAGCTGGTAGCTTTACCACAGACATTGTTGTTGAGGTGACCCAGAGACGAAGAGGATATTTTGACCCCGTAGTTCAGAAAGAGAAGGATAAAAATGGGGTGACGCCTGGCGAAGATGGTGATTTCACCTATAGGGCAGGATGTACCATAATTATCAACCCGACCAGTCAAGAAATACGGAGAATTATTAGAACTCCGGATACGATTAGGTCCAATCAAGAATTGAGCAGGTTACGAGACTTTATTATGGGAGATGATGGAGTGGTCGGTAATTCCTTCAACGCTGGATTTGTTGCCCAAAATGAATCCCATCGTGATGAACCTTTTTATATGTTACACAAACAAACAGAAGAATAGTCATGGCAACAATGAAAACACCAGAAAACGGAATTAAGGTACGGATGTACCGTATTGGTCATGGCGATTGTTTCTTGATCGCAATGCCGAGGAAGGACAGCGATGTGCCCTATTACATTTTAATTGACTGCGGGTACAAACCGGGGTCCCAAAATTTTTTACCGCACAAGGATGTAAAAAAGGTCATCGACCATATCGCTGCCGCTACCAATAATACCATTGATTTGGTAGTGATTACCCACGAACATCAAGATCATGTAAATGCCTTTTGGAAAAAGAGGAGTCCTTTTTTCAAGGATTTTGATATCAAGGAAGCCTGGTTTGCATGGACAGAATCTCCTACTGACCAGCTTGCGAAGAAAATTCGGAAAAAACATAAAGACCAATTATTGGGGTTAGTGGAGGGGAGAAGGCTTTTGGGTCTTTCATTGGAAGCTGATAACCCGACCCTCAAGACAATCGACAATCTATTGAGTATGGAGTTTGGCGGCGATAAAGAAGAAGCGTTCAATCATAAAGCCTTGAGTGCTGCGGCCAAAGACCCTTCCAAATCCAGAAATAAGCAATCCATGAAACTGGTTAAGGACAAAGCCCAGAATAACAAGGGTGTCAGATACCTCAATCCAGGTGATTATGTTGACTTGAAAGAAACGGAAGGTATTGGAGCCTATGTTTTGGGACCACCACGCAGGGAAAAGTTACTGTTGGATGAAGACCCTATTGGAGATGAAGCATTTCCATCCCAAAATGGACATCATTTGTCGTTTAATGCAGCGGTTTTAGCTGGAGATAGTGCAGCCTGTCCTTTCCGACGGGAGTATAGAGTGGAAAAAAATAGTGCTTTTGGACATGGATTTTTTAAAAAATGGTATGGAACAGATATCGATAAGCACGAAGATGAGGATGACGACAATGTGGAGGTTCCCTCAAATGCCACTTGGCGTAGAATTGATGATGAATGGTTGTATTCAACAGAAAATCTGGCCCTAAAAATCAACAGGGGAGTAAATAATACCAGCTTGGTACTGGGATTTGAATTACCGCAATCAAAAAAAGTTCTACTCTTTGCTGCTGACGCCCAAAGAGGAAATTGGATTTCTTGGGATGATAATGAATGGCAGCGAGGGAACGATACCATCACCGCCAAAGACATTCTTGGACGTACCGTACTCTACAAAGTTGGTCACCATGCAAGTCATAATGCCACCCTAAAGGGGACATTAAATGACAATTACCCCAATTTGGGATGGATGGCCCAAGGCAAGTATGCCCAAGAGTTTACAGCAATGATCACGGCGGTGAACGAATGGGCCATGACCAAAAACAGTCCCCCTTGGAGACATCCCTTACCCAGTATTAAGAGTGCGCTACTTGAGAAGGCACAGGGAAGGGTTTTTCAAACGGATGAGGATGAGGTCAAGAAGGCGGACAATGCAAACATTTCGGATGCCGAATGGCAAAAGTTCTTGGACCGGACCGACTTTAATGACCTCTACTTTGATTTGGATATTATAGACGAATAGCTATAATAACTGAATAAAAAAAAACTATGGTCGAGCTAAATAAACTTCTGAAAGAACACCTCATAAAATAGACCCGTTATGCCCAAAAAACAACTTGTCAACTGCCATGCCCATGTGTTCACAGGAAATTTTGTTCCACCTTTTTTGGCCAAGACCATAGTGCCCTGGCCTTTCTACTATCTAATTTATACCCCCATGGTGGTCGGCTTGGTCAAGCTGTTTTTTAAAATCAAGCATGGAATTAGGTATTCAGATAAGATCCACCGGTTATGGATAGTACGTCTTTGGAAATTTCTAAAAAAAGTATTCCTAAAGGTTAAATTTTGGGTCCTGGGTCATTATTTGGTTCGAATCCCTTTTCGGTTGGTGGTTTTTTGGATCAGTGCCATAGCAGTCATCTATTTGGTTGAATTTGTGGCCTTGATTCTCAAAGTGGATGAATTTGCTAACAAATACTTCATGCTGATCAAAAATTGGCTGCAAGAGCACTATTTATACTTTGACTTGGAGATATTCTTTAGAATAATTTGGATTGTGGCGGTGCTTTTGATCATAAAATCTAGCAGAAAACCTATACTCTTTGTGTTGAAAGGAGTTTTCCCTGCCATTAAAAAAGTGTTCAGTTCTTCCTTTCTTGATCTTATGCAGCGTTACTACTTATTAGGAAGGTTCGCCACGACCTATAAAACTCAAAGAAAGATTGCTGAGCGCGCCGTGAATCAACTCCCCAAAGATTCAGGCTTGGTTATTCTTCCCATGGACATGGAGTTTATGCATGCGGGCAAGACTTCTGCTTCCAAAGATCAAAGAAAATTGGCTCAAGAATATCAAGATCAACCCATGGGGAAAGATCTTAACGACAGCTATAAATATCAAATGCTGGAATTATGGGATTTGGTTGGGAAAGATGTTGCAAAGGACACCAAGAGATATTACCCTTTTCTGTTCCTGGACCCGAGAAGGATTAAAGAAGAAAAAGAGAAATTCTTTGATTGGGAATGGGATTGCAATGAAGATGAAAATGGACAAAAAAAATGGCGAATCAAGCTAAAAAAGGGATGTTTTGTACACACCTATATGGAAGATTGTCGTTTTAGTGGATTCAAAATCTATCCAGCTTTGGGATATCATTGTTTTGATGAATACTTGCTTCCCATTTGGAGATATGCAGCCGAAAATCAAATCCCTATTATGGCCCATTGCATTATGGGGACTATTTACTACAGGGGTACCATCAAAGCGGATTGGCACTATCATCCGGTTTTTTTGGATTATGATGAGGAAAGCCCAAAGGTGTTGCCAGAAACCAAGAACGTGGATTTTCAATGGAATTTCACACATCCGCTTAATTATTTATGTCTTCTGCATCCTTACCTGTTTAAACGGACCTTGGATGCGGTTAAGGAAAATAAAAATAGTCGAGCGCTTGATGCCTTTGTAAAAGATCCGGAATCGGAAAGCCCAGAGTTGGACTACGCAGCGCTAAAAGATTTAAAAATATGTTTGGCCCATTATGGTGGAGAAGAGGAATGGATCAGGTATATGGAGCAGGATCGCGAAAAGTATAGTCAAAGACTTATGAAAGAGCCTTCGGAAGGGATTAAATTCATAATAAAACAGAATGAGGAAATTTCTTGGTATAAAATCAATGAGGTTTGGGATGACGCAGATTGGTACTCCATTATTAGTAGTTTGATGATCAGATATCCCAATGTTTATGCAGATTTAAGTTATATCCTGAGCAAGGAATCAGTGCATCCTTTGATCAAGTACACATTGGAAAAAAGTGAAGGGTCGGAGAATGGTCAAGCATCAAATCCAATAGGAAATTCAACCCAAAAGGGAACTCCTGTTTTGACAGGCAAGGACAAGTTGCGCAGTAGGGTACTTTTCGGCACCGACTTTTATGTGGTGCGGAACCATAAATCCGATAAAAACCTTTTTGTGGACATGAAAACCCTTTTGGGAGAGGAGGATTTTGATCTAATTGCCAGGGAAAATCCAAAACACTATTTACATAGGTTGTTCAGTAATTAGGTTTGTATAGGTTCTTTCATGACTATACAATAGGCCCGTTAACTTTGTTCAATCCACAATCTTCGATGAATTTATTGTTGAAAATCTCCATGACTGGCGGAGCAAGCAGTTGATTTCGGGCATCTATCCAGGACTGAACCTGAACAGGCCCATACATGCTTTTGACTCGGTTTTCGTTGAGGTTAAAATTGATTTTTCCCCAATGCAGGGTGTAGGGTAGATTTTCTTGTTCAAATTTGTTCCACACGGCCTCATAAAATTGTCTGGCCTTATTGCCATCCACACCGTCCATTTCCAAAACACAGGTATTGGGAAACTTGGTGAAGCCCAAAGTTGCTTGGGTACCCTTTACATAGCGTAAGGACAATCCCCCTGGAAAGGGTTTTTGCTTGTTCACATCCACAATGAGTTCCACTGCCTTTGGGGAATCTTCAATGGCGATTCCTACAGCAGCACTTGCCACTTTGCCCCGGAATTTGGTATAGTTGAAGATCTCCTTTACTGTACCTTGGATAGGGGGCTTGGCTTCAAAAGCCAATCCAAACATGGCATTGACCATTGCCGGAATCAAAAGACCGGAACCCGGCAATCTGTCCAAAACAGTGGAGATTATGCCCAAGAGATCATCCCCATACGTGAAATTGTTGTCACGTAATAGGGGAGGGTGTGGTACCACCGGTTTTTTGAACATGTATTTAAGAAAAGCCCCTTTTGCCGGATTGTTGGCTTCAAATTTGTGAAGGTTAAAGAGCACCTCAAAATGGTACAAATCGCCGTTTTGTCCAGTCCCGGCCAAATTAAGGTTGGAAAAATCCAATTGTGTCATGGCCTTCTTCAATTTCGAATCGTAAGGAACCTGAGCCACCCGGTGTTCAGTAAGCAAGAATTGGGGTTCCGTTTCGATCATGACCCCATGGATAAAGCCAAAACTCCCAAAAGAAACCAAGGCGGCATCAAAAAGTTCATCATCCCGTACCAAAGTTGCGTCCAGCCAATCCACAAATTCCATTGATGCTACAGGATATGAGGCTCGTTCCAGCCAAATATGGGAGTTGGGCCCGGTAACCAAATGCAGTCCCACTACAAAATCCGGGATGGCACCAACTGTGAAGGCAGCACCATGGGTACCCGTGGAAAGGGCTCCGGCCACAGTTTGGCCATTGCTTGCCCCAGAGGCCTTGATGGATCTTGGAGGAAGTTTCCGATCCAAACGGGTGTTGATCTCATTGATAATGGTGCCGCATTGGATAAAATACAGATCATCCGGTTGGTTGGGGTAATTGGCATCCACATATTTATTGGTCAAGGGAAAGGAAAAGTTGAGGGACGCGGTATCAATGAGCCCCCCTTCAGTTACCCCCACTTTGGTAAAAGACCACCCACTTCCCATGGCCCGCAGTCTTAAATTGTTGTCCAGCGCATGTTGGATGAGCCATTGGAAGTTTTGGGTGGTTTTCCGGTATCGTTCTTTGTGGGATTGCCCCGGTACGTTCCTTAATTTAAAGGAAGCATTCTGCACCAGGTTGTGGGTAAAGTTTTCGTGTTTGTTGGTCCATTGTTGGATGGGCAATCTTGTAATTCCGTCTGGTAGCATGGCAAGTGTTTTTATTGATCTAGATCACCTTCTCCACCTTGTGGTCTGGCGCATCCGTAAATGGCGGTTCTATGGTTCACGATTCCAAGGGTAACAAGACTCAGTAAAAAATCCGGGAAGGAGGTTTTTACCACCGTCCAGGACAAGGCCCTTTCGGCACAGGCGCATTCGGTATCCGCAATATCCGGATTGGCGCTTACCATTTTGGTGCTCCCTGGGGCTACTCCCCACCAATAACTCCAACTGGACTTTCGTTGGCACTCTAAATTCTCAACACTATCTTGATAAGGACTGGCTTCAATGCGAGTGCTGACACAGGACGACAACAGCAGGGCAAAAAAGATGAAAAGTATATATGCTAAAGGGGTGTTCTTTTTCATTTTCGGATGGATTGGTTGAACGGCTTTGTATTTTATAAGTTACCGATAAAACACCTGAAATACAGATAGATATGTATGAATTGTAGGTTTTATTGTATAATCCTACACGAATATTCTTTAGCACTGAAAACCACCGGATTTTATTCTGGAAAATGCTGTTTAACAACATCCAAAAACTCCGCCTCTTCAAAAGGGATCATTTGAGCGGCCAACTCCAAAACCGACTTAATGTGTGTGTCTGGTTCCAAGATATGTTCGTGATGGCCAGAGTTGGCATTGTCCAAGGCCAAAATGCAAACATTCAGGAGCGACTCCAACTTAAAAAGCAGCTCTATATAGCTCCTTACCTGCAGATTGGGAATGCTAAAACCTCTTTTTTGGGATTGCAGGGTGCCAAAGTAGGCTTCAATGGGGAGGTCAAGATTGTCCAGATTGAGTTTTTTCTTGTTTTTCATGGAAAATGATTTGGGTTTGTATTCATATAGATTGTCAACTTACAGTATGACAAATGTAATAATTTAAATCAATTGTCAGCTAATAGTATGACAAAAATGTCACTTTATCTGTTGACATTTGTTTTGTGACCAAGGAAGAGTTAAAACAAAGGATAGGAAAACGCATCATAGAATTGCGTTCACAAAAAGGTTGGAATCAGTCTGATTTAGCTAGGGCTTGTAAAAAGGACCGTCAGACTTTGGAGAAACTTGAAAACGGGAAGGTTAACCCCACTTTATTCACCTTACATGAGGTTGCGAAGGCATTGGACGTGCCACTTTCCAAACTGATAAACTTTTAGGTAACTCGCGATGGCGGTAAAATGTTTGTGGAAGTCCATGCTTGAGCCGAGATTCAGCCTAACATGCGCTTTGGTTAATCGTTGTAACTAATCCGCTCTCGAATACCTCCACTCGCTCTATGGATAATAACATCGGCCTTATATTTTTTGGCCAGACTTTTGGCTTTTCGAATCGCCGTACTTTGTTTTCTGTGTTTACTTGTTACACGTTTGTTGCCCTCACGGCGTACGGCCCAACCTTCTTCATAAGGTACCACATGTTGATGCCACGTACGACCTCGCTTATTGTTCCCCTTACTATTGATAAAAACCTCAATAAGGTCTATTAGGATTCGTAACCAAGATTTTCCTTTGGACATGGGAATACATTATATTTCGAAGATAATGGTAATCAGCCAAAGTGTGGTATTGAATTCTTAAATCAGACGCTTGTTTCTAAACGCAATCCTGCTCCTTCGCTGAAGCTTCAGAGCATATTGCATCACATTAGGTGTTTATTGTGAAAAGCTATGGAAGAGCAGGGGGTAAGATGTTTTTAAGTGATTTGTTTTTATTATCCAATTACATTTTGAAAACGTTGCAGAATAATATCCATGCGTTCATCAGCCTGATCGTAATATAAACTTCCACGGATTGCAGTCAAGATGGTATTGTCATTTTTAAAGATATTTAGTTTTTCGATCAAGAATTGCTTTACTTCTTTGTTGGAAACTAGAATTTGCTCGTCAATATCTGTGGTGTAATTAAATAAATAAGCAATATCTTCCAGATCATGGCTGGCATAAACATCCTTAATTCCCCTGTCAAAGAATGCTTCCATTTTTGTGGCCAAGAAGTAGGGGAGCGATAACACTTTTATGGTTGTTTCATTCAAGGTAATGGAAATAGCCTTTTCAAAACCTGGTGCAAACCAAGGATTGGATGGCGCCCAACCCACATTTTGGGTTGACATTACATCTACTTTTAAATCTTCAAATCTAAACCTGCAATTGACCTTGTCTTCTGCGTTTTGGGTAAACCCTTTTTCAATAAGCCGTTTGCGTAATTCCTCCAATTGGGCAAAACTTGCTACCTTAAAAGTAAGATCTAAATCTTTTGTGGGCCTAATATCTTCGGCTGCAGGGTCATCAATATAAAGGCTTACCATTGCTCCGCCAACATAAACTACCCCATCATTTAAGTCGCCCAAGGCTTTTGCTATTTTTTTTGTGGCCGCTCTATTGATCAAAGTATTCTTTAGCATATACGTTGCTCTAGGAGTTCTAGCGCCAAGTTTTTCTCTCGCGCTCTACCTACTCGTACAGCATCCATTAAAGCCAATAACTCGTGTAGATAAGGATCCAAAACGACAGCTTGGGGTACTGTTGGGTACAAAGGAGCAATACTTTGGCCGCGAGCTCTACCTTTGGCATAGGGCCAAACGTATTTTTCTTCACTTGCAATTTCCATATCCAAAGGTGGAGCACTATGGGCGGTTACGGTGCCCCGTACTAGGGCACCTGGATGTTGGGGAAATACTACAGCAAGCCCATATTTGATAAAATCAAAAAACAATTTTCGGTTTACTTCTTTGCCCTTGTTAGTGATAAGTCCTGCATAGGAAGACCTGGATATTGAACCGCTTATTTCCGATTGACTCATGTAAAGCACTTCGGCTAGCCCTATTTGAATATAGTTAGGGTCATCCATTGCAATTAGCTTTGCTAAAACAACAATATCTTGGGGTTTCATCTGTTGTAAATTGCTTTTACTCATAATTATTCCATATTGCGATATACAATATTAATATATAAAATATTGAAAAACAATTAAATATAGAATATTATTTCATATCGTGATATACGATATTTTGGTAATGAGATTTAAAATATATGGATTATTTCAGTTGTGAAAATTTTCCTGAAGCCCGAGTGTTCAGAATTAAAAGGAGGTTGAAAAGAGAAAAAGAGCCCTCCTACGCTTTTCGCTGCGCTCACTGCTTTGTAGTACATTAGATTAAGCGTTTGTTCCTAAAGGCTATACCGGAGCCGGATTTGAGGTACCGCTCAAAATCATATGCCTTTAACTTGTTGGAAAAAGTGGAAACATGGATTAATTCTATAGGTAACTTGTCTTTTGTAAAGGATACCTCGCCCTTTGCATGGGCCTTTAATCGCTGCTTTAAGTTAGCCGAGAATCCGGTATAAAACTGACCATTAGAGCATTTCAGAATGTAAACGGAATAAGGGAGTGTCATAAAATTTGGGTATAAATTGGACGGTGTCCACCGTAGCTCACCACTTGGGAACGCCAGAATTTGAAGACCAGAAAGATATGCATTTAAAGAAAAAAGCTCCCCTTCGCATAAAGCTTCGGGGAGCGAAGGTGGAGCCGGGGAGAATCGAACTCCCGTCCAAACAAGCAAAGTCAATGCTTTCTACATGCTTAGTCCTTGTTCAATTTTCGTGGCATGGCTGACCAAAGACCGCCTACCATACCCTTAGCTTCTTAAGTTTTACACTAGTGCCGAAGCCGCAACAGTGCTATGTTGACTTTTATGGTGCCCCTAAAAAGGTCGCCATCAACAAGGGCTACCAAGGGACATTTAGCTTTCGCGCCTGGCGCGACTAGGCTAGGACTTACTATAATTCAGTCGATTAAGCAGCTAAAGCGTAGTTATTTTCGCCATTTAAAAAGTTGAAATAAGAGATTTACGAGCGTTAATTTCATAGCTCGGCATGCTTACATTGCCAGTGGTCTCGCTGTCAAAACCAGTCGGCCCCGTAATGAGTTAGGTAAGCTTTGCTTACCGTAAACGAATTACGTCCACCGAACCTGCCTTGGGCGGGGAAGGTGTGTATAATCCATCTCATTTTTTTATCAAAGAACAAATTCCGTACGTTTGCCATGCCTTTAAAACAGGGCAAGGCCTGCAAAGGTACCCCAAAAAGCATTCCAAAAAAAGTTTTGAAATCCTGCTTTCAATAAGTTATGTTTGTAACAATATCAAAACAAAAAGTTATATAATTAATGAAATTCGGCCTAATCCAAGAGCGAAAGAACCCACCAGATCGTAGGGTGGTGTTATCCCCAACCGAATGTAAAAACGTATTGTCCAATTTCCCAAAGGCAGAAATCCAGGTGGAAACTTCCCCTATCAGGGTTTTTTCGGATCAAGAATATGCCGAAGTCGATATCCCGGTAGTTCAGGATATTAGTCAATGTGACGTACTACTTGGTGTAAAGGAAGTTCCGATTGAGGACTTGATTCCCAATAAAAAATACTTTTTCTTTTCGCATACCATCAAAAAACAACCTTATAACAGAAAACTGTTGCAGGCTATCTTGGATAAAAATATAGAGTTATATGATCATGAAGTAATAACCAACCCTAAAGGACAACGTTTGGTGGCCTTTGGCCGATATGCGGGCATAGTTGGGGCGTATAATGGGATGCGCGCCTATGGTTTAAAGTATGATTTGTTTCAATTGCCTAAGGCGGAAACCTTAAAAGACCAACAGGCATTAATTGATGAGCTGAACAAAATAAAACTGCCCAATTTCAAAATCTTGCTTACCGGTAGGGGAAGGGTAGGCAATGGGTCTCGTGAAATGTTGGACGCTATGGGCCTAAAAAGAGTCAATGTGGCCGAATACTTGAAAGAGGAATTTGATGAGCCTGTTTATTGCCAGATAGACGCTTCGGAATATAACAAGCGAAAAGACGGGGTACGTGGCAACAAGGCCGACTTCTTTGCCAACCCAGAAGAGTATAAATCCAACTTTTTCCGTTTTGCGGAGGTTACGGACTTTTATATTGCTGGTCATTTTTATGGGGATGGTGCTCCCTATCTCTACACCAGGGAAGATGCCAAACATCCCGATTTTAAGATTAAGGTAGTGGCGGATATCAGCTGTGATATTGATGGACCTGTGGCCACTACCATCCGCCCATCTGAAGTAGCTGACCCCATCTACGGTTATGATCCGCAAACCGAATCAGAGGTGGATTTTAAAAACCCCGATGCTGTAGCTGTGATGGCCGTGGATAATCTGCCTTGTGAACTTCCACGAGATGCCAGTACCGGGTTTGGGGAAGCCTTTTCAAAATATGTGATTCCTGCTTTTTTCAATGGCGATGAAGATGGCATTCTGGAACGCTCCCGAATGACGCAAAATGGAAAGCTTACCAAACGTTACGCCTATTTACAGGATTACGTGGATGGTCTGGAATAATCACTTCTTGGTCGAACAGTTTTAGCACTCTGGCGCCTAGTTGAAACTTTTTACTATCTTGTTCATTCCTTTAAGATTAAGTAGTGAAATTCAACTGGCTAATATCTGGAACCCCTGATCCAGCAACAAAGAAGGTCTGTATTGACTTGGAATATAGACTGAGACCAAGAATCACCAAATTTCTTCTGTCCCAGTTTGATGGAGATTACTTGTTGGATTTTTCCAAATTCCATTTTGATGTTGACCTTAAAAACGAGTGGGTTTGGATTTCAGAGGAAACCCCCTATGACATCATAGAAAAAATCAAAGCAGATTTTGACCGTGATATCAATGGCTCCGCTTTGTTCTCAGTAGCCTAATTTTCCACCTTTATTTCCCATTCAATAATGGGATGCTGTTTAGGAGCAATGTAGGCTCCAACGGCTTCCAAAGAAAGTGTGATTTGCTCTTTTTGCTCCAATGTTTTTATTTGTAAAGTCACAGAACCTTGAGCGGGAAGCGTAAACAAGGGCGGATTGGAATAGAAACTATAAGGCATCTTGTTTTGCAATAAGAGATCACTGCTCGAGTTATTCTTCAATTCCACTTTAACAATGGAAGTGTTGTTGATATAACTGGCCTTGCCAATTTCAATACATGATTTTATAAGGGGTTTCAAATTCTCTTCCTTACCTACCAATAACTCGTTAAAAACAGCCACTGTACGACCGGCAAACAAGGCCTCCTTTAGGGATGCAGGTGTTTTCTCCTTGGCAAAAACCAGGGTAATGGGGCGGGCATGTCCTTTTTCCTTAAAGCGCCAATCCACCAATCCATGGATATCGCTCGTTCCCATGATGGTCAGGTTGTTTTCCAAGGCCATGGCCAATGATTCCTCCGCATAATCCCTGTCATTAATGACCTCAATACCGTGAAGTTCCCCATTTTTGATTCGGTTTTTCTGGAAATCGCTGAGGTAGGGATTCCCAGTTGGATTTTGGGGATGCCAAGCGGGATGATTCCAAAACACAAATGCCCCTTGTTTTTTGGCAGCGGCAAAAGCGTCTTCGGCTTTGTCCACAAGCAGCTTGTTCGCATCTGTGATGAATATGGCATTACTGTGGCCCATAGGTGCATCCCTGGTAATTTCAGAGCCCGCAATTACCATCAGGTCATGGTCTTTGGCCTCTTGCAAGGCTATTTCATAAGCTCTGTTTCTATCTGGATGTGGAATGTCCGAGGAATGGGGCTGGTACTCCAAATGTTCGGTCAATGAAACTGCATCCAAATTATCACGGAGGGCCTCCATTATACGAATGGTGGGCCAAACATTTCCATCGGAAAAAACGGTATGTTGGTGAAAATCGGTTTTTAAGGTTACGTACCCTGGAACATCGGGATATGTCATTGCTCCCAAACTTTTATGGGAATGTTCTTGGGCGAATAATGTGGCGGATGCCAACAAGGTAAAAAATAGTGCTTGGACTTTCATAAGGTTGGTTTTTACCAAAGGTATAAAACCATGGAATCCAATGATTTGAAAAAAGGAGTTTTCTCCGTTAAAAAATGGTTATCCTGGTTAAAAACATACCGTCCTGATAATTTCAGGACGGTTTTACAAAAGCTTTAAGGACTATTGGGCCCCGGACCAATCAATTTTTCTGGAAGTGAACATGATGGTTCCCAAAATAACAAAGAGGCCAATACTGCCTACCAACAAGGCGTAGTCCTCCAGTTGGATGATCACAAAAATGAAGGTATACAAACTGAACATGGAACCCAAAACCAACAGGGTAAATTTGGAATTTTTGAGAATGGATCTGGAGTAAGTAGTAATCAATGCAACCACAGCAGCTCCTGATATTAAATAGGCAAACAAATAATTTTGGTGTTCTGAAATGGAAATTAGCAGGGTATAGAACATGACCAAGGCCAAACCAATCATCAGGTATTGAAACGGATGGATGGCAATTTTACTGCTAATCTGTATCAATAAAAACACCAACAGCGTTAACCCAATGATCATAAGTCCATATTTACTGGTACGTTCCGTTTTTTGATAATCGTCCACAGGAACCATGAATTCCGTCCCAAAAGAAAAGTCGGAAAGGTTGGGCAGATTGTCAAAAAAATACTGTCCAAACCTTCGGTTGGTCTCTAACACCTTCCATTGGGCCTCAAATCCGGACGGGCTAATTTTTTTGCCCTCGGTTTCCGGTAAATAGTTGCCGTTAAAGCTGGGCGAGTGCCAGTTGGATTTCATGAATACCCGGGTTTCTTTCCCAATGGGAATAAATTGCAGGGAACTGCTTCCGTTGATATCAATTGTTGATAAAAATGAAAGGGGTTCATTTTGAATGGTCGCAATTTCGTTAAGAAATCCGGATTCCAGTGTGTTCATATAGGTATTGTCAAACTTGGGTTTCAAAGCGTATTCTTCTTTCCCGATTTTTACTTTTACCGTGTTCCTTATTCCTTTTAAATTACTGGTTTTGAACAATACGGTTGCTTTGTCCCAAAGAATGTTCTCATCTGCAATTTCCTTTACGGAAAAATTAAGCTTCGCGAATTTACCTTTGATTTGGGTCTTGGCGTTGTAGACCACGGATTCGTAAATACCGCGTTCCAGAGGCTGTGTTTTTACGTTGGAATTAATCTCCAGGTCCCAGGGAAAAAAGTAGGCAACATGCCTTTCCGGTTTTTGGGAGGTCAAAAAGGTTTTTGTCTTTTCGTCAAACACTTTTTCCTCTACATAAACATGGTAAGGGACTTTTAAGATGGGGCCATTGAGTACTACCTGATTTCCCCATTTGGTGTTTATTTCTTCAATTACTTCGGTTTGTCTAAAGCCTCTTTCCCTAATCAAGTCTTTAACAAATCCCAAAGGGATCAACAGGATAAGGATGAGGAAGCCTACCATCAACATTTTGGCCGAAATGGAGTTTCTAAACCAGTTTCCGATTTTCTGTTTTTGTGATGTCATTTTTTATATGTTTTAAAAGTACTTTGAATTACAAAGTATGTGGTTAAAAAAATTATGTTTGTTTTCTAATTAGCTGTTCCAGCGCTCCAATATGTTTTTTGAACGCCATTTTGCCCAAGGATGTAGCGGAATATCGGGTGTTTGGTTTCTTCCCGATAAAGGACTTTTCAATTTTTATGTACTCCGCCTTTTCCAAGGTTTTGGTATGGCTGGCCAGATTGCCATCCGTGACCTCCAATAGTTCTTTTAACCTATTGAAATCCACTTCCTCGTTGACCATCAGAATGGACATGATACCCAACCGTATACGATGGTCAAAGAGTTTGTTTATGTTATCAATTAGCCCCATGTTACGCTTTTTCTTCCTTGAAGTAGATCAAACTACCGTAAATGATGTGAAGTAGCCCAAAACCTATGACCCAAAACCAAAAACCGTAGCCGGGAAGGGCAGCGCAGATCAATCCAAGAATAATTTGAAGATAGCCTAAATATCTAACGTTGCCAATGGTGTATTTGGCCGCGTTTACAAGGGCAAGGCCATAAAAGATAAGCATTAGGGAGGCGGTTAATCCGTAATGTTGGCTGTTTAATTTGATTAAGATATAGATGCCACCTGTAACTAAGGGAACCAAAAAATTAACGAGTAGTCTCTTGGTGGTTTCGTCCCATACCTTTTCATTGTTTTTTTTAGCCTTTTTGGAGGTCAACAAGTAAGCTGTGACTGAACTCAGCACGGCCACTGCAATCAATATTCCAGCAATCATTTTAAAGATCCAACTGTGCAAAACAACGTAATCGCCCTTGGGCAAAAAGAACATATAGGCCACAAATGCACCTGTTATAGCATAAAGGCCAGCCAATATTCCTGATAGACCACTAAGCGAAATAAAGCGGGAGGAGCGATTCATCAAATCCTTGATTTGGGAGATGTCTTCCAAGTATTTTTTTGATTCCATTTTAAAGTACTTTGAAATTCAAAGTTAATTAAATTTCCCACTCCTCCAAGATTTTTGGTTTTTTTTGGGAACATCAACTTATTTTTAGATTATGAATCCGGCCGAAGATTATATTCTTGACCAAAAAGAACCTTTTAAATCTATATTGCTTCAATTGCAGGTTCTTATAGAAACCACCATTCCAGAAGTAGAGTTAAAGTTCAAATACAGGATTCCATTTTACTATTTGGATGGAAAACCCTTTTGTTATCTCAACGTTCCTAAAAAGAAAGCTTATGTAGATGTAGGGTTTTGGAGCTCCGCCCATTTATCCGTCCATCAGGATAAAATGGTGACTGAGGGAAGAAAGGTGATGAAATCCTTGAGATACCCAAGTTTGGATCATTTGGATGCCGAAGTATTGATTGAAGTGCTCCAGAATGCGCTGGAAGTCAATCACAAAGGATTTTGGAAGTAGATGTTAAACCTGGATTATAACACCTTTTTGTACATCCAAATTTCTAACTTAGCTAGAATCACTTTCAGAAGATTACTCATAATTTCAGGTTTGTTTTTGTGTTTTCTGATTTCTGAACCAAAACAAGTTGAACATGGATAGACGCACCTTCATGGAAGCCATGGCCTTGTCTGCGGTTTCCTTGGGACTTTCAAATGTAGTTTCCTGTGCCAATTTCAAACCAAAATTGGATGTGCTGGTGTTGGGTGGAACCTATTTTTTAGGTCCCGCTATTGTAAATGCTTTCAGGAACGCTGGACATGCAGTTACCCTATTTAATAGAGGATTGACCAATCCAGATTTATTTCCGGATTTACCACACATTTTTGGGGATAGGGAGAATGGACCGGAAGCTTACTTGGCCTTGCAACATAAACAATGGGATTTGGTTATTGATGTTTGGCCACAGCGCTCCGTTCTGGTAGATGAGTCTACGGCGGCTTTGCAATCCTATGCCAAGCATTACAGTTTTATCTCCAGTGTTGCCGTTTACAAGAATTTTAATGAAGCCGGAAGAAGCGAGGACGATTCAGTGTTGGACCTTCCCAAAGACAAATCCACATGGGGATATTCGGAAGAGAAGGCTGCATCTGAGAAGTTGGTGTCCGATCGTTTCCCTAATAATCATACCATTCTTCGTCCAGGCCCTATCAAAGGGTGGCGGGATCCCGCTCATGACCTGCTGTACTGGCTTCTAAAACTGCAGCGGAATGAAGATATACTGGCTCCCGGAAATGGAAATGACCCTCTTCAATTTATTGATGTTAAAGATGTTGCAAAGTTCGCTGTAAGGGCCATTGAAAATAAGCTTGCAGGTATTTATAACTGCGTTGGACCCAAAGAGAATGTCCTTGTTTGGAAGGATTTCCTAAATCTTGCCAAAACACATCTCCAATCTACTTCAAAGCTATACTGGTCCGATAAGGAATTTTTGGAAAACCATGAAGTTTATGCCTGGGAGCACCTTCCCCTTTGGGCTCCAATTTCGGATGATTTTTTTATGGAGGTTAGCAACGCCAAAGCGGTTGCCGCGGGATTCAACTATTCACCTCTTGAAAAAACCTTGGATGACTGTTTGGCTTGGTGCCGGACCAAAGGCAATCCGGATATGTTGTTTGGGGTAGGAGATGAGCCAGTGGGCATAACTGTTCAAAAGGAAAAAGAGGTAATCGAATCCCTTGAGAGAAGGGATAACTGATTAATACATCTTCCTTTTCGAATTTTGGGATTTCTACGATAAACTGGTCACTACTTTTCTTATGGCTACCAAATCCGTAAGCAACTTTTCCAGCAAACTAAGATCCAACATATTGGCGCCATCACTTTTAGCATTGGCAGGATCAAAATGGGTTTCCATAAAAAGTCCGTCTACACCTGCTGCAATACCGGCACGGGCCATGGTTCCGATCAAGGCTGGTCTACCACCGGTAACCCCTGAAGATTGATTGGGTTGTTGTAGACTGTGGGTCACGTCCAAGACCACAGGAGCATACTGTTTCATAGTGGGAATTCCCCTAAAGTCAACCACCATGTCTTGATAACCGAACATGGTGCCACGATCGGTGATCCAAGCTTTGTCGCTTCCAGAATCCGAAACTTTTCTAACAGCATGTTGCATACTTTCCGGGCTCATAAATTGCCCTTTTTTTAGGTTGACCACTTTTCCTGTCTTGGCCGCTGCAACCACCAAATCGGTTTGACGTACCAAGAAGGCAGGGATTTGAAGCACGTCAACATATTCAGCAGCTTTAGTGGCATCAGAAACTTCATGAATGTCTGTTACGGTGGGCACTTTAAAGGTTTCCGAAACTTTTCTCAGGATTTTAAGTGCTTTTTCATCCCCAATTCCAGTAAAGGAATCAATTCTACTTCGGTTGGCTTTTTTAAAACTCCCTTTGAACACATAGGGTATTTCCAGCTTATCACTGATTTCCACCACGCGCTCCGCAATTCGGAGGGCCATGTCTTCGCCTTCAATGGCGCAAGGACCCGCCAAAAGGAAAAAATTATCACTTTTTGTATGTTTTATCTGGGGAATTACGTCTAACTGCATGCACAAAGAGTTTGTGCAAAAATACTATTTTGAACAAGGAATAGTTTTAATAGTGCCAAATTAACCTACAATGTTTAGAATTCATGTGATTACAGCACTGTTCTGCTCCATTTTGGGGTATGGCCAGTTCGGGAAAAATTGCGAGGTAAGGCAGTTTAAGCTCAACATTGTCAATCCCGGTTTGGAATACGAAATGGGATTGGGGGTCAACAGTACGTTGGATGTTCGTATTGCCTGGCAGGCCGCCTTGGAGCCGGCAAGTTCAGAACCCTTGGAAAACTACGACTTTTTTCCCGCCATAACTGTCCAAAACAGATATTACCACAATTTTAATGGCAGGCAAAGACGCGGCCGGGATATCTATGGGAATTCTGGTAATTATTTGGCGCCAACAGTTGCCTTATTTTCTCCGGACGCCCGGGTTGTTGAGGGTAGGATGGTAGACGGAGTACATGGCTATGGTGGTTTGGTCTATGGGATTCAACGTAGCTTTAATGCTGGTCTAAGCTTCTCCATTGATGCGGGAGCAGGATATTATTTAGGCCCTTTTGAAGGCGGTATCCACCCTGTTGTAAACCTGAGCATTGGATGGATCATTAGTGAAAAACGTTGGTGTGTGGGGCGATAGGGATTTAAATCAATAGACGCTTTATGGCATTCATATACCCACGGCTGACTCTTACAACGTCACCATTTTCAAGAGTAACATCGTAGCTTTTTCCATATTTGTTTAGTTCGCGAACCTTGTCCAAATTGATCATGGAGGATCGGTGTACCCTTAAAAACAATTGCGGATTCAATTTTTTTTCCAAATCCGAAATCCCAAAGTTGCTCAAATATACTTGTCCCACCGTATGAATCCTGGAATAATCCCCATAGGCTTCGATCCAAAGAATCTCCTCGCACTTTACAGTAATGAGCTTTTTGTTGAATTGTACCAATACCCGCGTGGGATAAGTGGTATCTTCCATGAAAATACTTTGAGCCAGGGCGCCCAACTTTTCGTTTTCCCCATTTAGGCGCTCCACGGCAATTTTAAATCGCTCCTTGGTATAAGGTTTGAGCAAATAATCAACGGCGTGGACCTCAAAAGCCTTGAGGGCATATTCATCATAGGCGGTTGAGAAGATGATTTTGGGAATTTCCTCCAAATGGTTGAGTACTTCGAACCCAGTTTTGCCAGGCATTTGGATATCCAAAAAAACAAGATCGGGTTTAAATTTATTGATTTCGGCTATGGCATCCACTCCGTTGTTCACTTCTGCAATTAGCACAAGATCTGGGTAATCCTGTAGATACTCCTTGATCAAGACCCTTCCGGCATTCTCATCATCCGCAATAATGACCTTTTTCATAGGGCAAAACTAATTTTAAGGCCTTGGGGCTCATTGTCCAAAATTTCCATCTGGGATTGATACATTTTCTGGAGTCGAATCCTGGTATTGGTGAGTCCTACTCCTTTGTCAAACAGATGCGATTTGTCCTTTATCCCAGCGCCTGTGTCGGCTATTTCAAACTTTAATTTACCGTCTTCCTTATAAATGGAAATGGCAATAGTTCCGCCTTTCAAGGTGTTGGAGATGCCATGTTTCACCGAATTTTCTACCAAAGGTTGCAGCAACATAGGTGGAATTTGCTCTTGGTAAAGACTTTTGGGCACATTGATTTTTATGGTCAAGCGCTCTTCAAAGCGAGCTTTTTCCAGCTGCAGGTACTTTTTAACAAAATCCAGTTCCTCTTCCAAGGTGACCAGCTCTTTTTTGGAAGCTTTAAGCTGATAGCGGAACAAGTCGGACAAGGTGGCTATAAGTTGTCTTGTCTTTTCTTGTTTGGGAGGTACGGAAGCGTTAATGGTATTAAACACATTATAGAGAAAATGGGGGTTTAGCTGAGCTTTGATTGCGGCTAATTCACTTTTCAGGGCCGCCTGCTTCAATTCCCCTTCGAGTTTTAGTTTTTTCTGGTTTTCCTGATAATGCTCATACCCATGGTAAATTCCAAATTGAATGAGGTAGAACATGGCAGGAATGTAGAGGTCCCAGACTTCTGCGGAACCTGTTAGATGAAACCATTCCAAGGCTTCGCAGACATCATAATAGATAATTCTGGAAACGTAGATGAATACTGGAAGGAAAATTACATGCAGCGAAAGTCGCACCCATAACTCCTCATGTTTTAGCTTAACAAAAAGCAACCACCAGATAGGAATGGTGAACAATAAAAAGATACCATACTGGAGTCCCCCTCCGTCTACAAAGGCCTTGATTCCCAATAAGGTCACATTCACATCCGCATGGTCAGCTGCGCTTAGCCATACCGTTAAGTGATAAAAAAAGGAGGACACCACATAAAAGGACAAAACCATAAGAATTTCTTTCACGGAAATGCCCCACAAGATTTTTCTGTGCATAATCAAATCTTTTTTGGAAGATACTAACAAAATGAAGTTGGTTAAAGCTTATTCTGACGAGATGCCGTATAGGACGACGGATGGTCCGGGCCATTTAACCGGAAATGGGCCAACTCATCAGATTCTACTTTCATAGCTGTAACCAATGGGGAAATTTTGAGTATTTAATTTTAAATCCGAAATCATGAAGCTTTACATCGCACTCCTTTTTTTAATAGCTGCTGGTACTACTTCAGCCCAATCCATAAAAGGTAATGTGCAATCGGAAATGGGTATTCCCATTCCTTATGCCGCCGTAACTCTTAACTCTGTATTGGATGGAAGTCTGGTGAAAGCTGCCATCAGTGCTGAGGATGGAACTTTTGAGCTTAAAGGGATTCTCCCTGGCGAATATCAATTCAAGGTTTCCAGCATTGGCTACGCTGATAATGACAGAAAATTGAATTTCCAAGGGGGCACGCGGAACTTGGGACCGGTAATCTTGTTGGAAACAGCAGAAAATCTGGAAGAGGTAACTGTGGTTGCCGAGAAACCAATGGTTCAGGTTTTGGCGGATAAAACAGTGTTCAATGTGGAAAATACCATCAATGCCACAGGAACAAGCGCCTTCGAACTATTGCGCAAAGCACCCGGAGTGATAGTGGACAACAACGGGAGCATTATTGTGGAAGGTAAAACTGGGGTTCAAATCTTCATTGACGGAAAACCTTCGGTTTTACAAGGGGAGGACTTGACCAATTACTTGGAAAGTCTTCAGGCAACCGATGTAGAGGCCGTTGAGATAATTACCCAGCCTTCTTCAAAGTATGATGCTGCGGGAAACGCTGGAATCATCAACATCAAGCTAAAAAAAGACAAAAGTCTGGGAACCAATGGCACCTATACCTCAGGATTGACCAATGGGGATTTTGCAAGATTCAATTCCAGCCTGAACTTTAACAATAGGGGTAGAAAAGGCAACTTTTATGGAACCTACAGCAACAGGTTTGGGAAAAGTACTGGGTTCATCAATCTGTACCGAACCCAGGTCAATACCCAATTTGATGCCGAAACCAATAGCGTTTATGATCGCAATAGCAACAATATTAAACTTGGCTACGATTATTACATTGATGATAAAAATACCCTTGGAGCCATATTCAATGGAAATTTCAACAACGGCTTCAACACCAACAATTCCAGAACACCTATACGTCCTGTTGAGACTATTCAAGTGGACAGTATTTTGGTGGCGTTGAACCAGACGGACAATACTTCCTATAATGTCAACGCCAACTTAAACTATCGATATGCCGATACCTTGGGATACAGTTTTAATGTGGACTTGGATTTTGGTAAATACAATAGTGATAGAAATGCCTACCAACCCAACCGTTATTTTGATGCATCGGAAACGCAAATACTCGCAGAGCGGGTAACACTCCAAGAAACACCCATAGATATTGATATTGCAACGGTAAAAGCAGACTACGAACAGAATTTTCTAAAGGGAAAATTAGGAGTGGGTTTTAAATTCTCCTATGTAAATACTGATAACACCTTCGATTTTTTTAATCAGATAGGTGACCAGAGTGTTTTGGATCCAACCCAAAGCAATCAGTTCAGTTATAAGGAAAACATAAATGCGGCTTATTTCAATTACAACAAAAAATGGGGAAAATGGAATATGCAAATGGGCTTGCGAATGGAAAACACAATATCCGATGGGAAGTTAGAGAGCACTCAGGATAACGCAGATGAGCGGGTAGAAAGAAATTATGTAGATTATTTCCCTTCTGGCGGATTGACTTTTCAAATGAACCGCAAAAACCAGTTTGCCCTGACCTACAGCAAACGGATCCAAAGGCCCAATTATCAATCCTTAAATCCGTTTGAGTACAAACTGAATGAGCTTTCCTTTGGCAAGGGCAATCCATTTTTGCAGCCCCAGTATACGGATAACATCAAACTTTCCCATACCTTCAATTATAGGTTGACCACCTCCCTGAGCTATTCCTATATATCCGACTTTTTTGCCAAGGTGACCGTTGCAGAAGGGGAGAGCACCAACTTTTTGACCACCTTGAACGTGGCCGATCAGGAGGTAGTCAATCTTGGGGTTTCGTATCCTAAGAAGATTTATGAGTGGTGGAACCTTTATTTTAGTTTGAATGCCTACATCAGTGACTACAAACCAACCAGTCCCGAATTTTTGGCGGTGAAACAAGAAACGGTAAGTTTCTATGCCCAGAACACATTTACCTTGTCCAAGGGTTTTAAGATGGAAGTTTCAGGTTGGTTTAGTTCCCCGTCCATTTGGGGCGGAACCTATGCCACCAAATCTTTGGGGTCTTTGAATTTGGCTTTTCAGAAGAAATTTTTTGATGATAAGGTCACTGGAAGATTGTCCTTCAACGATATTTTGTACACAGTCCCATGGCGCGGCACTACGCAATTCGGAAATCTATTTATAGACGGCAATGGCGGTAGCGATTCAAGGCAGGTGGCCTTTAGTTTTACCTATGATTTTGGAAGAAACGAGATAAAAAAGGCTAGAAAACGCAAGACAGGATTGGAGGACGAAAACAAACGTATTGGAAGTTAGGGATTTAGATTTTTGGTTCGGTCTTTGATAAAAAAACCGCATAACCAAAAATTAAACAAAATGAAGATTTCCAACTTTTTTGCTTTTCTCTTTTTTCTTCCTGCACTGCTTTGTGCCCAAACAAATAAAAATGTCGAAGACCACCAATTTACGGTCAATGTATTGTTGCCGGGAGTGGTGTATGAACACGGAATTTCGCAGAATTCAACCTTAACCGCTGAAGCTACAATTGGCTTTGCGTACCGGGATTCGGATTTTTTCGGCTCTGGTTTTGGGGTTTATCCCATTGGAAAATTGCAATATCGGCACTACTACAATTTTCAGCGACGTTTGGATTTGGACAAGAAAATATCGGAAAACACGGGAAATTACATCGCTCCAACTATAGGATTGCAAGGAGGGAATGCTGTCTTGGGAGATTTGGATTATTCGTCGGATTTCTTTGCGGTTGCGGGCGCAGTGTATGGTTTGCAGCGGGTTGGAAACAAAGGCTTCAGTTTTCGATTTGAGGTGGGACCAGCCTATTTCTTTGACGAATTCGATGATGATTTTGGATTGTTCGTAGCCATTAAATTGGGTTGGGTTGTTCGCAAAAATAGATAGGCGCAAACTTCCTCATAATCAATAAGATAAAAATAACAATTCTTAAGGTGCACAAGTAAAAAATAGCAGTATCTTTGCGGGCTTAAAATTCAGCTTATGTCCAAGATCAAGAACATTGCAATCATAGCGCACGTAGACCATGGTAAAACTACCTTGGTGGACAAGATTATGTACCACTGCCGTTTGTTTCGGGATAACGAAAACAAAGGCGACCTGATTTTGGATAACAACGATTTGGAACGCGAGCGTGGGATCACGATTGTTTCCAAGAACGTTTCCGTAGTCTATAAAGACACCAAAATCAACATTATTGACACACCTGGTCACGCGGATTTTGGGGGAGAAGTTGAAAGGGTACTTAACATGGCGGATGGCGTTTTGTTGTTGGTGGATGCCTTTGAAGGACCCATGCCCCAAACACGATTTGTGCTGCAAAAGGCTATTGATTTGGGCTTGAAACCTTGTGTGGTAATCAACAAAGTTGACAAGGAAAACTGTACTCCAGAAGAAGTGCATGAAAAAGTTTTTGATCTCATGTTTGAGCTTGGAGCGGAAGAATGGCAGCTGGATTTTCCAACAGTGTATGGTTCTGCCAAGCAAAATTGGATGAGTGAGGACTGGCAAAAGCCCACAGACAACATAGAACCGCTTTTGGATATGGTCATTGACCACGTGCCGGAATTTAAACCGGAAGAAGGTTCAACCCAAATGCTGATAACTTCCTTGGATTTTTCTTCGTTTACTGGTCGAATTGCCATTGGTCGTTTGCAACGAGGTACTCTGAAAGAGGGACAGCAAATTTCTTTGGTTAAAAGAGATGGAAGCATCGTCAAAACCAAAGTCAAGGAGCTATTCACTTTTGAAGGATTGGGACGCCAAAAGGTTTCTGAAGTGGTAGCTGGGGATATTTGCGCCATTGTTGGTGTTGAAGGTTTTGAGATAGGTGATACGGTTGCAGATTTTGAAAATCCAGAAAAGTTGAAGACCATCGCTATTGATGAACCTACCATGAGCATGCTGTTCACCATTAATGATAGTCCATTTTTTGGTAAGGACGGTAAGTTTGTTACTTCCAGACATATCAAGGAACGTTTGGAAAAAGAACTGGAAAAAAACCTGGCCTTAAGGGTGGAGGAGACCAATAGTGCTGATAAGTTCATGGTTTTTGGTAGAGGTGTTTTACATCTTTCCGTTTTAATAGAAACGATGCGCAGGGAGGGTTACGAACTTCAAATTGGACAGCCCCAAGTAATCATCAAGGAAATTGATGGGCAAAAATGCGAACCTGTAGAGCATTTGACCATAGACCTTCCAGAAGAAGTTTCAGGAAAAGCTGTGGAGATGGTTTCCATCCGAAAAGGGGAGATGACCAGCATGGAGGCCAAAGGTTCCCGCATGCTTTGTGAATTTGTGATTCCATCCAGGGGAATTATAGGTCTGCGTAACCAATTGTTAACAGCCACGGCTGGTGAGGCCATTATGGCGCATCGATTTTTGGAATACCAACCCTTAAAGGGAGAAATTGCCCAGCGTATAAATGGATCGTTGGTTTCCATGGAAAATGGAACCGCCATTCCGTACTCTATAGACAAGCTTCAAGAGCGTGGTAAGTTTTTTATTGATCCGGGGGAGGAAATTTATGAAGGACAGGTCATTGGGGAGAACTCAAGAGGGGATGATATGACGATCAACGTGACTAAGACGAAAAAGCTGTCCAACGTGCGATCGGCTGGGGCTGATGATAAGGCTAAAATTGTTCCCGCTATCAAGTTTTCATTGGAAGAGGCTTTGGAATATATCCAGAAAGACGAGTATGTGGAGGTAACCCCAAATCATTTACGCCTTAGAAAGATCTATCTCAAAGAGGTGGATAGAAAAAGGAACAAAATCGATTAGGTTGGTTAATGGATTCCTGCTTTCGCAGGAATGACATCCCATATGATTTAGATAGTGCTTAACCCTAGAGGAAGCATAATACCCTAATTTCCAATTGGTAAAATTGGCCTTGGATTCCCATTTTCAAAACTAAATTTAACTCGAGTGTTAAATTGATATAGAGCTTTATGTGGATGTACAGGCAGGCAGCATATCCGTTTCCCTCCTTCCCTGTTTACTTAGAATTTGTCTACCTTGTCATTCCTGCGAAAGCAGGAATCCAGTTCCCAATGTATAAAACCGTCCACGCCTACTACGTATACATTCTTACCAACAAAAGAAACGGAACCCTATATATAGGAATGACCAATGATTTGGAACGGAGGGTCTTTGAGCACAAAAAGAAATTGGTGGATGGGTTTACGAAGAGATATGGATTGGGTATTCTGGTCTATTTTGAGACCTATCAATATGTGAAGGATGCCATTGTCAGAGAGAAGCGATTAAAAAAATGGAAAAGACAATGGAAAATCGAATTGATCGAAAAAGAAAATCCAGGATGGCAGGATTTGGCGGCTGACTGGTATGATTGATGGATTCCTGCTTTGGCAGGAATGACATTCTTGATTACCCGTTTGTACTGAGGTTTAAGTGCCCATGGTGTTGCTCCCGTAAACAGGCCACAGCAGGACCAATAATTCCTGCGTGATTCATTAATTCCGCTTTGACCACGTCGGTTTCAATAGTGATCAAATGACTGAATTCCTTCCACTTTTTGGAAGTTCCACCACCCACAATGATCAAGTCAGGAGCAGTGATCAATTCCACATAATGAAGGAACTTATTGAAGCGCTTGCCCCATTTTTCATAGCTTAGATTTTCCCGTTCTTTGGCAGAGGCGGCTGCCCATTGCTCAATTTTCTTGTACTTTTTATAGGGAATTTGGCCCAATTCAAAATTGGGGAGTAGAATACCATTGTAAAATGCACCACTACCCAGTCCGGTGCCTATGGTTATCATAAGAACCAAACCCTTTTGCCCTTTCCCAACACCGTAATTCATGGAGGCATAACCTGCAGCATCGGCATCATTGAGTACGGTAAATTCATGGCCGGTTGCCTGGGTAAATAGTTCATCGATGTTGACACCTACCCAGCTTGAATCCAGATTCCCAGCGGAGGTACAAACCCCATTTTTAACAATGGTAGGGAAGCCACAGCCCACTGGACCGTCATAATCGAAGTGATCCACAATTTGCTTGACAACTTCTGCCATATCATTGGGTTTGCGTCCCTTAGGTGTAGGAATTCGAAATCGTTCGGATACCATTTCGCCAGTTTCGGCGTTCACCAAGGCACCCTTAATGCCCGATCCGCCAATATCAATACCAAGAATTTCCATGAATGGAGTGTAGATTTAATTTTGACAAAGAAACAAAAATCTTTTTGCCTTCAAAGTGTTGATTTGTTGGATTTTCCAATTGTTATCAACGACCAAAATGCTGTGGAGTAAACACAAATTTTCCAATGAATTTGGTTTGTTCTCAAGTTCGGTTAGCTCGAAATTGTAACCTGTGAATTGTGCTAGATCTTAATCCTTATGCAAATATTTAGACAGCTTTTTGGATGACTTCAAAAACCTTACTTCCATCACATTTGAGTGTTTTGTGCGGATACTTCAATATCAGCGCATAGTCATGGGTAGCCATAATAATCGTCCTTCCTGTTTGGTTGATATCCTGCAAAACCTTCATGACCTCTACGCTGGTCTGTGGGTCAAGGTTCCCGGTAGGCTCATCGGCCAAAATAATTTCGGGATCGTTAAGGAGTGCCCGCGCTATGGCAATACGCTGTTGCTCTCCCCCGGATAGTTCATGGGGAAACTTAAAACCCTTGGTTTTCATGCCTACCTTGTCCAAAACTTCCTCAATTTTAGCATCCATTTTGGAGTCTTCCGTCCAACCAGTGGCCTTGAGCACAAATCTGAGGTTGTTGTTTACATTTCGGTCGGGGAGCAGTTTAAAATCTTGAAATACGATGCCAAGTTTGCGTCGTAAATAAGGAATTTCCTTCTCCTCCAGATTTTTCAGGTCAAAATCCACAATGGTACCCGTTCCCTGCTTCAAGGGTAAATCGGCGTAAAGCGTTTTCATGAAACTACTTTTCCCGCTCCCAGTTTTACCGATTACGTAAACGAATTCCCCTTTTTTTACTTGCAGGGTGATATGGTTTAGGATAAGATTTTCATTTTGAAAGACGGCGACATCCTGTAATTTTAAAATCGTTTCGGACATTTAAGGCAAAGGTTTATAAGGTTAAGCATTTGTTTTGCTCCTTGGGAACCAAGATTTTAACTCAATAAAGTGGTCAAAACCTATTCCAAAGTTACCATGTTTAAAATTAATTTGGACAGGACAATGGCTCTTTTCGATTTATTAAAAATATACTTTGGCTTGAATTTTGACGTTATGGTAACAGTCAATCGAGAACAGCGTAGAACACTATGAGTCGAAAAAGCTTCCTTTTAGTTCCCATTTTTCTGGGAACTGTTTCAATTCTTTTTGCCCAAGAGACCCAGGTATTTTCCCATGAAGACAAGGCCTTTCAAGACGCTTTGGCTTTGTACAACAATCAGCAGTACCAAGCTGCCCAGACTATTTTTGAAAAGGTAAAGACCACCACTTCCGATGGTGAGACGGAAGCCAATAGTGCTTACTATGCGGCCAATGCAGCTATTCGGTTGAACCAACGTGGAGCGGATAAAATGATGGAGGATTTTGTGGAGCGCTATCCTACATCCACCAAGCGAAATTCCGCTTTCTTGGATGTGGCCGATTATTATTTTGAGACGGGTAAATACCCATATTCCCTTAAATGGTATAAAAAGGTAGACCAGTCAGCCATGTCCAATGCGGACAAGGAACGCTTCAATTTCAACAACGGTTATGCATTGTACGCCTCCAGAAGACCAAAGGAGGCCGAACGCTACTTGAGCAGGGTGAGTACTTCCCAGAAATATGGCTCCCAAGCCAAATACTATCTTGGATACATTGCCTATGAGCAGGACGACTACGATGAGGCCAGTGCCCGATTTGATCAAATAACAGACCCGGAGTTACTTAACGAAAAGCTTTCTTACTATCAAGCAGATCTCAATTTCAAGTTGGGCAATTTTGATGAAGCTATCGCCATGGCCAAAAAGCAACTACCCAAATCGGACCGTAAAGAAGTTTCGGAACTGAACAAGATAATTGGGGAAAGCTATTTCAACCTAGAAAAATATGACGAAGCCCTCCCATATCTTAAGAAGTACAGGGGACGAAGAGGCAAGCTCAGTAATACGGACTACTACTTGATGGGCTATAGCCATTATATGCAAGGTGATTTTGAAGGAGCCATACAGCAGTTCAACAAAATAATCGGCGGTACCAACAGTGTTTCGCAAAACGCCTATTACCATCTGGCAGAATGTTATCTCAAGCTCGATAAAAAATCGGAAGCCTTAAATGCATTCAGAAATGCTTCCCAGATGGATTTTAGCCCAGAAATAACAAAGGATGCATTACTGAACTATGCGCGTTTGAGCTATGAAATTGGAAATGCCTACGAACCCGTTCCGCAGGTCATGAGCACCTATTTGGAAAAATACCCAAGGGATGAACACCAACAAGAAATACAGGAACTTTTGGTGGATTCTTATATCACTTCCAAGAATTTTGAGGGAGCCATGGAGCTTTTGGAAAAAAACAAGGGTTATGCCAGTAAGGAGACCTATCAGAAAGTCGCTTTCTATCGCGGTGTAGAATTGTTTTTGGATGGCGATTATGAGGCTGCCGTTGAGCGTTTTTCCAAGTCCATAAAAAGTGCGGAAAACCCAACGTTTGAGGCGAGGGCTCTATACTGGATGGCCGAGAGCAACTATAGGTTAAATCGTTTTGAAGAAGCTTTATCTGATTTTGGAAAGTTTGAAGGCAATTCTGCCGCAAGGAATTTGGAAGAGTATCAGGATTTGGATTACAATCTGGGGTATTGCCATTTTAAATTGAAGCATTACAATCAAGCCATTTCACATTTTAAAAAAGTGACAACAGTTGGTGGGACGGATGAAAAAACCAATGACAGTTATGTGCGTCTGGGGGATAGTTACTTTGTGACCAGCAAATACAATTCAGCACTGTCGGCCTACAATGAGGCTTCAAAAATGAATGGCCCTGAAAGAGATTACGCAGCTTTTCAAAAGACCCTTTGTCATGGATTTTTGGGTAAGAATTCCACAAAAATTGAAGGGATCAACCAATTTTTGACCCGTTACCCCAAATCTTCTTTACGGGACGATGCCTTGTTCGAGTTGGGGAATTCCTATATCAAATCGGATAATGAAAGTTTGGGATTGCAGAGCTATGATCGTTTGATCAATGAGTTTTCCAGAAGCAAGTTTGCACCGCGTGCCATGTTACGCCAGGGATTGGTGCACTACAATGCCAATAGGAATGGTCAAGCACTTACCAAATTAAAAGCGGTGGTTCAAAAATATCCTAATACCCAAGAGGCCAAACAGGCCGTGGCCACGGCTAAATTAGTGTATGTGGATGAAGGTAGAGTAAGCGAATATGCCGCTTGGGTACGAAATCTTGATTTTGTGGAAGTGACCGATGCGGAGTTGGACAATGCCAGTTTTGAGGCAGCGGACAGAAAATATGCTGAGCGAAAAACGGATGCCGCCATCCGTGCTTTTGAAGATTATTTAAAGGAGTTTCCAGCCGGAATCCATTCCCTACAGGCAAATTTTAACTTGGCACAGCTGTATTTTGGGAAGGAGATGAAAGACCAAGCATTGGATAAATATTTGGTGGTGGCGAATAGCGGAAGTGGCGAGTACACGGAACAGGCACTAACCAGGGTGTGCGAGATTTATGTGGGAAAACAGGACTACCAAAAGGCCATTCCTTATTTGGAGCAGTTGGAAAATACTGCGGAAATAGCCCAAAACAGAACTTTTGCGCAATCCAATTTGATGAAGGGTTATTATGGGCAAAACAATTACAGCAAGACCATTGCGTATGCAGAAAAGGTGTTGAAAGCTCCTAAAATTGACAACCGAATAAAAAGTGATGCCCAGATCATGATTGCCCGATCTGCAATAGCTGCTGAGGATGAAGCCTTGGCGGAGACGGCATATAGCGAGGTCAAGAAAATTGCCACTGGGGAGTTGGCGGCCGAAGCCTGGTATTACGATGCGCTCTTTAAGCATAAAAACCAGGATTTTGAAAGTTCCAATACCGCGGTGCAAAAATTGGCCAAGGATTATGCCGCCTATAAAGAATGGGGCGGTAAAGGATTGATCATAATGGCTAAGAATTTTTATGCGCTGCAGGATGCATTCCAGGCCACCTATATTTTGGAAAGCGTGATTTCCAATTTTTCGGAGTATGATGAAATTGTGGCGGAGGCCAAAGGTGAACTGGCATTGATCAAAAGCAGGGAGGCCCAAAGCAATTCATCCGTTGATCCAGGCAATTAATACGAGACATGATGCAAAGGAAAAACTATATATTTTCGATTCTATTTTTGAGCCTTTGGGGAGCAATTTTTGCTCAGGAAACCGATGACATAGGCACAGAAACGGTTACGGTGGTAAAACCGTATTCCCCCACCGTTTCGGATGCCTTTAAAATCAAATCGGCACCCAATCTGAACGATTCCATTGTACTCCAAAAAAAGAACATTGACTATAGCATCTTCTCGGTGCCCGTGGCTTCTACCTTCACCCCAGCAAAAGGAAAGGCCTCCAAGGTGAAGCGTACTCCACCACCAACCCTGTATAATTCCTACGCTTCGGTAGGTCTTGGGAACTACAACAATGCTTTGGTGGAATTGTATACCAGTCGTGAATTCAATCGTGGGGAAGATCTTTTGGATTTTGGATTAAACCATCACTCCTCAAGGGGAGCCATAGAAACCACTCCTTTGGATGCGGATTTTTACAACACCAAGTTTGATGCTTCTTATGCCAAAAAGGATAGGGATATGGATTGGGGTGCCAGTGTTGGTCTTCAACATCAATTATACAATTGGTATGGAATTGAAAATGGGGCATTTGATGAAACCACTGTGGCTGGAATTGACGAGACACAGAACTATTTCAATGCCCAGGCCAAGGCACATTTAAATTTGGAAGATTCCTATTTTAAAAGTGGCAAGGTGCTGTTGCGAAGGTTTTGGGATACTACAAAATCAGGGGAGAATCGTGTGGTTTTGGAACCATCTGTGGAATTGCCCATAACAGAGGAATTGGTGACCATCAATGCCAAATTGGACTTTGTGAATGGGAATTTTAAAAACGCATCCTTGAACAATACCCTTAATGATGGGGAAATCAATTATAGCCAGTTTCAAGTGGGAATCAATCCAAGTTTACTGGTATTGCGTGATGACTTGACCTTGAATTTGGGTGCCAATTTTGTTTATGGCCTGGACACGGAAAACAGTGATTCCAACTTCTATATTTACCCTGCAATTACAGCTTCCTATCGTTTGGTGGATGAAACGGTTATCGCCTATGGTGGAATTGAAGGGCAATTGGAACAAAATTCCTATTATGACTTTGTTCAAGACAATCCTTATGTATCCCCAACTTTGGACATCCAGCCCACTGACAAACAATACGAGGGCCATGTCGGTATAAAAGGGCAGTTGATGTCCAATGTGGGGTACAATATCAAGGGATCCTACACGGCGGAAAACAGAAAACCATTGTTCTTTTTAAACCCGCAGAACCTATTCCGTACGGATGACAAGGGCTACTACTATGGGAATTCATTTCAGGTGTTTTATGATGATGTAAAGACTTTGGGCATTTTTGGGGAACTGAACGTTGATGTAAATAGAAATTTCACCTTAGGTGTCAATGCGGAGTTCTTTGATTATGATACCGAAACAGATAATCCGGCATGGAACCTTCCAAGCGTTAAGGGCTCTGTGTTTATGGATTATCAAATCAACAAGCAATGGTATTTGGGAGCCAATTTGTTCTATGTTGGGGAACGAGAGGATTTGATGGCGCAGGCCATTCAAAATGCGACACCATCAGAATTTCCTGCCACCATTGTGACCTTGGATAGTTTTTTTGATGCCAACGCCCATGCAGGCTATCGATTTAACGAACAGCTTTCCATATTTGTAAAAGCCTCCAACATTGCCAACAACAATTACCAACGTTGGGCCAATTTTAGGGTACAGGGCTTTCAGGCCTTGGCCGGGGTTTCGTATAAGTTCGATTTTTAAAGTTATCCCAAAATTCTGGACATTCAACAGCTTTATATCTATCTTCCATGGTTAGGAGCATGTAAACTTGGTACATCAAATAAGACATAAGGAAGGCGATATTTTTGGGGTAAAGGGTAAAAAAGTGGATGGTAAAATACTTTTCTCCCAACTGCAAAAGTATGATGCAGCATCCTTGACTACGGACTACTCCATAAAGTTGGTTCTGAAGGGCATGGAGAAATATGTCTTTAACGGACTTACAAAAACGGTGAAACCTGGTCAGTTTTTGTTGGTACCTCCAGGAGTTGAGCTTCAAACTCAGGTGATGGAGGGACAGGGAGCTACTGGTATATGTATCTATTTGTCCAAGGACAGTTTTGAGGAAAGGTGTCATGACCTAACCGAAGAACCCATGAAAATGCCAACATTCCCGTTGGCCATCAGCACTACAGGGCGAGATGTACTCCAAAAAGTAGCTGGAGGAGGTTACAGAATTTCTCCCGACCACCACTTAAACGAAATTTTGGATTTCATGCCACAGTTCTTAACCCATTATTCAAAAAAAGTGCAGGGAATCAAGGTCAAAAAATGGGAAACCAAGCTCCATTTAAGTGAAAACTTGGAAAAGGCACGGGCTTTTATGGACGAAAACTTTTCCCATAAAATGAATCTTGATAAAATTGCCCAGATTGCTTGTCTTTCCCCTTTTCATTTCCAAAGAAATTTTAAGACGGTTCACGGGGTAACCCCAACCCAGTACTTAATGAACCTTCGAATCCAGCATGCTAGAAATTTAATTTCTACTGGGATGCCATTACATCAAGTGGCCATGAAATCCGGTTTCCGGGATGTGAGATACCTAAGAAAGTGCTTACTGGATTGAATCCAAAACCAAATTCGCAAGATTTTTGCAGGGCTGATATAGATCTAGAGTAATTTCCCTCTATGTTTTTATTTAATTTGATTGTAAACAGCAGGGATTTGAAGAAGAACGTACTAAAAAGGTATGCCTTAATGTCCGTTATGTTGGGTGCAAGCTTACTGTTTAGTTTGAGCTGTGCTGGCTTTCAAAAAGAGCCGAAACACCTAATCAAGGAGTTTTTTGATTTACCCTATTATCGAGGGAAAGATGTCGATAGCATAAAACACAAACTAAATTTGTTTGTGCCACAGGGCGTCCAAAATCCACCCTTACTATTGTGGATACATGGTGGTGCCTGGGCATTTGGGGGAAGGAAGTTTGAAAGCAATCTAGCCAGGAAGTTTGCAGGGGAAGGAGTGGCCGTGGCGGCCATAAGCTATCGGCTCAGTCCCGGTACTTGGAGAGATTCAAGATTTAAGGAAGGAGTTCAACATCCGGAGCATATCAAAGATGTAGCGAGGGCTTTTGCTTGGGTTCATGATAATGGAAATGAATACGGGTATGATTCCCGTTCCATATTTGTAAGTGGCTATTCCGCAGGGGGGCATTTGGCGGCCCTTCTTTCCATGGATCCTAATTATTTAAATGATGTGGGCAAATCGGTAAAGGATATCAGAGGAGCAATACCTGTTGCCGGGGCCTATGACATTTCGGCTTATCACCAAAGCCATTTAAGATACAATGGAAAAGAAATGGCTGAAAAACATGTGCAAGCCGTTTTTGGGAATACGGAAGCGTCTTTTAGAAATGCTTCGCCCACGAGTTTTGTCGATAACCAATGGGTGCCCATGCTGGTGATATCGGAAAGGGGGACCTACGATTATACAAGATTATTGGAAAATACTGCAAAACAAGCCGATTATGATCGCATGCAATTCCATCATATCCACAATGAAGACCATGAATCGCTATTGGATAATTTGGCAAAGTCCGACCAAAGTCCATACAGAAAAATGATCTTGGATTACATTATGGAAAACAAGGTGCAATACAAAACCCTCAATACAAACGGGGTACAGTTGGCATATCAGGTGTTTGGTACTGGTGACCCACTGTTTGTTTTGAATGGGGGACCTGGTTTTTCCAGTCATAATTTCCAAGGTCTGGCAAAAAAATTTGCCAAAACCCACCAAGTTGTTCTTTTTGATCAAAGGGGTACGGGCTTTTCCGAATTGAATTCCGAAACTATTTCCATGAAAGTCATGGTAGAGGATTTGGAGGCTCTCAGGAAACATTTGGGATATGACCAGATAAGTTTGTTTGGGCAATCCTTTGGTGGTATGTATGCCATGAGCTATGCCGAAGCCTATCCTACTTGTGTAAAATCCATGATTTTATCCCATTCTGGGGGAATGGACCTTCAGTTTTTGGAGGATACCAATGAACGGTTGATGCGTGGTTTAACACCCGAGGATCATGAATCCCTGAGGGAAGTGTCAAGTATCAAAAATCCGGAATTACAAATGTTACATCGACATAAAGCTTTGGCAGCAGGTTATGTTTATGATAAAACTTTACGGAACCGTGTTTTTAAGGGACTTGCCTTTAATTCTCGTTTTTATCCGGAAGTGAATCAACAAGTTTGGTCCGATTTAAGGAAAAATGGTTATGACGTGTCCAAGGCAATGGAACAGTTTAAAAACCCTGTGCTGATCCTGCATGGGGACCACGATGTTGTTCATCCCCAGGTAGCGAAAATGGCACACCAGACCTTTCCCAATTCCAAACTCACTATTCTAGAGAATTGTGCCCATTACGGATGGCTTGATGCTCCCAAAACGTACTTCGCAACCATTGAAGATTTTCTTCGCAACCTCTAGCTTTGTAGGAAAAACACAATAAAGTCCTAAGAAAATCGTTATTACATGCACGCCTATCAGTTCGTAAGGGACAGATAGGCTACCCCACATGGATTGGAAATCATGCGATTACGATTCAGCAACATATTGACCAACCTCACAATTTCCCTGTGTATTACATCGGGGATTGCCCAAAACCTCGTCCACAATGGTGGATTTGAGGATTTTGTGGAATGCCCTGTTAAAATGAGCAATCTTAACGGTGATACCGAGTATTGGAGCGCTCCAACCCTGGGTACCACGGATTATTTTAACGAGTGCAGCAAGACCAAGTTGGGGATTCCCATGAATTTTAAAGGAAAGCAGGAAGCATATCAAGGAAATGCCTATGCCGGCCTGTATCTTTTTGCACCAAAGGACTATCGGGAGTATATTCAAGTAGAACTTAAGGAAACCCTGAAAAAAGGGCATAGATACAGATTGAGCTTGTCTATGAGCCTTTCTGAAAAATCAGATGGGGCCGTGATGGATTTGGGTGCTGTTTTTGCCCAAAAACCACTCTCCATTCATACCAAAAGACAACTTTCCAATGCAGTTTTGGCATCAAGCAAGACCCGAACAACCCACGCCAAGCAATTTTCGGCTACTGGCTTTTACGATGATAAAAAGGAATGGATGCAGGTGAGTTTGGATATTGTGGCCAAAGGATTTGAAAGGCATTTGGTGTTGGGCAATTTTAAAAGCAATGGCGGAACGCATTACCTGGATTTTGGTAAACGAACCGCTGGAGCAGAGGGTTATTCCTACTACTATTTGGACGATGTTGCCTTAATATACTTGGGGCCGGATTATCAACCCAATCAAAGCTATGTGCTCAATCATGTCAACTTCGACTTTGACCGTTTTGAGTTGGAGCCAAAAGCAAAACAGAGTTTAAAGGATGTCTATGACTATTTAAGAAAGAACCCTCAACTCAAGGTTTCCATTAGCGGTCATACAGACGATCAAGGTTCTGATGACTACAATGATGTGCTCTCCAAACAAAGAGCTACCACGGTTGCCAGATATTTGATGAGTTTGGGATTAAAACCACATCGAATTTCTTCCCAGGGGTATGGCAATAAACTGCCTTTGGACAGTGCCCTTACTGATAAGGCCAGACGCAAAAACCGTCGTGTGGAGTTTGTGATGACGGAGTTTGTGGACGACGAGTAATTCGCTTATTTTCTTTCTAATCTAGATTTAGTGTTGTGTGCTTGAAGTGCCACTTAATAGTTCCTTCATTTCCGCATCATACTCCAAAACAATACTCTCGGTACTTCCACCATCCAAAACAAAGAATGATTCAGGTCGGTACCCTTTGGATTTAATATTGATTTTCCAATGAAAAGCCTTTTCGCTAGCAAGCACAAAGGAGCCATCGTAGTCCGTGTAAGCGATACTATCGGTACCACTTATTTCAACGGAAGCTCGGTAAATGGGAAAGCCAAGCTCGTCTACAATTTTGCCCGTTATCTGATTTTGACCAAAACCAAAACAGGGCACAAGGCACATCATTAGCATAAAGGTCACTATGCGCATCATAGTAAGATTTGGACTATAGTAACGTATTTTATTGAAAGTTAGTATCATATGCTGCGCTAAACTGAAGCAACAAAATTGAAAAGTTAGACAATACAGGCCTAAATCCAACGTTTATATAGGCAGTACGAGAACCTAAAAACATAATTTCTATGATTTATAAGGTTACTCGTATTTTTTTTCTTCCTGTATTAGCCCTTTTGTTGAACCAAGCGATGGTTGGGCAGAATCTAATACTGAATCCCAGCTTTGAAAGGCATAATGCTTGTCCTGTCAATATTACTGCATTTGACTCTTTGCTTGAAGATATTTCAATTCCTTCATCAAGCTCTGGAGATTATTTTCATGAGTGTGGTTCCGATGACTTTGGTGTACCCGCCAATTTTAAAGGCAGTCAAAAGGCAACGGATGGCTCCGGCTACGTAGGGCTGTATTTCTATGCCCTTAACGACTACCGCGAGTATGTTCAATTGAACACCAGCAAAACCTTGAGGGAGAAACACCCCTATAAATTATCATTGCAAGTAAGTCTTGCCGATGCGTCAACTTTGGCCTTGAAAAATATTTCGGTGATGCTGGTCAACAAAAAAATCAAGTTGCCCAATAGTTCGGCACTTACCACTTCCCGTTTGGATTTTCAAGAAGATGTCATATTCCAAGAGGTAAAGCTAAAACCAAATAAATCCTTGGCCAATACGGATGAATGGATAACCCTTACCGCAGAATTTGAAGCCAAGGGTTTTGAAAATCATATCATCGTTGGAAATTTTGCCAGCAATACGGATACAGCACTCTTGGAAAAAGCAACTCCGGTATTGTCAAGTGACTTCTCCTATTATTATGTGGATAATTTTGCCCTGGAAGAGTTGCCAAGGGTCAATTATGAAAAAGACAAGATCTATGTGTTGGAGCGTAATCCTTTTGAACCCAAGGGATACGAGTTGGACGCGGAGGCTATTGCCAATGTCAAGAAAATATTCAAATACCTCAAGGAGAATGCTGAGGTCCAGATGAAGATTACAGGACATTCGGACAACGTTGGAAAACCGGGTTATGACAAGTTCATTTCCTCCTTGAGAGCTAGGGCGGTTGCACTTTATCTCAAGAAACTAGGTATTGATGACAGCCGTATCGTCTGGGAAGGTGTTGGCAGTACAAGACCCCTGGGCAATGGAAAACTCAAGGATGATCATTTGTCCAATAGAAGGGTTGAATTTGTTATGACCGAGGTGAAGGATTAAAAAATAGGTAAATAACCAACTAGAACTGTTAATTGAAATCACCTCTTTAGAGGTGATTTTTTTTATATCCCATGGATAAATAAGTTGACCCCGATAGTACTGCTACATTTTTCTATTTTTGAAGGAAACCTTCAGATTCATGAAAAATTATCATTTGGGATTCTTATTGATTTGTTTGCTTGTCGCCTGCACTCCAAAGGAAGAGGTAGATTTATTGGTCCATAATGCCAATATCTACACCGTTGATGCTGAATTTTCCAAAGCCACTGCTTTGGTGGTAAAGGACGGACTAGTTGTTTCCTTGGGGAGTTCGGAGGCTTTACAACAAAAATATAATGCCAAGGAGAATCTGGATGCCCAGTCAAAGACAATTGTTCCAGGTTTAATAGATGCCCATTGCCATTTTTATAATCTCGGATTGGATCAACAGATAGTAGATTTGGTTGGAACTAAGAGTTTTGATGAGGTCATCGAGAAGGTGATCGCCTTCCAAAAAGAACGTCCTTCCAATTTTATCCAAGGTAGGGGATGGGATCAAAATGATTGGGAAGTAAAGGAGTTCCCAACCAAGAAGAAACTTGACCAACTATATCCTGATATCCCTGTGGTTTTACAACGAGTGGATGGCCATGCCTATCTGGTGAATCAGAAAGCACTGGATTTGGCTGGAATTGATGGGCATACCCAAGTGGATGGGGGAGAAATAATTCTAGAGGGGGGTAAACCAAGTGGGGTGTTGGTGGACAATCCCATGGCCTTGATAGATAACATAATTCCACAACCTCAAAGGGCTGCACAAATTCAGGCGCTGAAGGATGCCGAAAGCCTGTGCTTAAATTACGGACTAACAACGGTCAACGATGCAGGACTTCATAAATCCACCATTGAACTTATAGATAGCCTGCACCAAACGGGGGACTTGTCCATGAGGGTTTATGCAATGATCAGCAACACCCAAGAAAATTTAGATCACTACTTACAGGCTGGGATTTTCAAGACCGATAAACTCAATGTGCGATCGGTAAAGGTATATGGTGACGGCGCTTTGGGCTCTAGGGGAGCAGCACTTAAAGCACCTTATTCGGATCAACACGGACATTTCGGTGCCATGGTCACCCCTGTAAATCAAATTGAGGCCTTGGCTGAACGAATAGCGGCTTCAGATTATCAGATGAATACACATGCCATTGGTGATTCTGCCAATGTTGTGGTTCTAAGAGCCTATAGAAAGTCGCTTGAGGGTATCAAGGATAGAAGATGGAAAGTGGAACACGCCCAAGTTGTTTCAGAGGAAGACTTTGAGTATTTCGCGGAAGGTATAATCCCGTCCGTACAACCCACACATGCCACAAGTGATATGTATTGGGCGGAAGACCGATTGGGACCAGAGCGGGTTCAGGGTGCATACGCCTTTAAAAAATTATTGGATAAGTCGGGAATTATAGCCCTGGGCACCGACTTTCCTGTGGAAAGGGTAAGCCCTTTCTTGACCTTCTATGCAGCGGTGGCCCGTCAAGATTTAGACCAGTATCCCGAAGGAGGATTTCAAATGACCGATGCCTTGTCCCGTGAAGAAACACTTAGGGGAATGACCATCTGGGCAGCATATTCCAATTTTGAGGAAAACGAAAAAGGAAGTTTGGAACCAGGGAAATTTGCTGATTTTGTTATCCTTAGCAATGATATCATGACCATTTCGGCGGAGGAGATTCCAAACTTGCAGGCGGAACAGGTGTTTTTGGGTGGAAAACGGGTAAAATAAAAACGGGCCTTTAGGCCCGCTTTTCAAATTCGTTTAGGAGTTGTTTTTATAGACTGATATCCAGTGAAACTCGGGTGTTTCCCCAACCCATGACCAGGTCTCCATCGTCTGCAAAGGCAATGGAAAAAACGTCTAGGGATTCGTTGGCCGTGCTAGCTTTGGCTGAAACTCTTATCACGTCGGCGGCACTATCATAAGAATAAGCGCCCCATTGGTTAAGGTTGCTGTTCAATATGATCGTCCACTCGTCTTCCCCAGGAATGGTAAATAAGGAGTAGCTACCAGCCTTAACTGATTTTCCGCCAACAGTGGCATCCTTGTAAAAGGTAATTTCACTGGCCTCGTTGGCTCCGGTTCTCCATACTTTGCCTTCAGGGGCCAAGTCGGCAAGATCTCTTTTAACCCCATCTTTTTTCAGTTTGGGTCGGCTATAAACCACCTTTATGGCTTTGTCCGATACCCTATAACTGGAAGGATAAGTGGCAATATCTGCAGGGCTTATGTCCAGACCGCTAAACTTTTGGGCTGCAAGCTCCGTAGAAAAAGTAAGTGTTAACATTAAAATGGTAAGTGAGAGAAATTTTTTCATGATGATGATTTTAGATGTTTCCAAAACTAGGGTGTTAATGAATGATGATTTTATAAAAAGACGTTAAAATTTAACAAGACTTACAAAGTGATAGGGAATCATGAGATAATCTCTGATAACCTAACATAATTTTTAATAATTGTCAATCTGCATAAAAATATGTAAGCAATAATTCCAATAATGTTTTATAATTGACGTTATTCAATAATATTTGTATCAGAAATTGTTACTAATTTATTAGAGATATGTGTGGAATAGTATGCGCGTTTGACGTGAAAGAAAGTACAGAAAGCCTTAGGCCCCAATTATTGGAGATGTCGAAGAAAGTAAGGCATAGAGGTCCGGATTGGAGTGGAATTTATTCGGACGATAAAGCCATTTTGGCCCATGAACGATTGGCGATTGTGGATCCAGTGTCGGGTAAGCAACCATTGTTCAGCGAAGATGGAAAATTGGTATTGGCAGCCAACGGTGAAATATATAACCACAAAGAACTTAGGGCCCAATTTGAAGGAAAATATCAGTTTAAGACGCAATCGGACTGCGAGGTCATTCTGGCCCTTTATAAAGAAAAAGGAGTGGATTTTATGGATGACCTTAATGGGATATTTGGTTTTGCCATCTATGATAGCGAAAAGGATGAGTATTTCATAGCAAGGGACCATATGGGGATTATTCCACTATACATAGGATGGGATAAACAAGGGACTTTTTACGTGGCCTCTGAGTTGAAAGCTTTAGAGGGATCATGCTCCAAAATCGAATTGTTCCCTCCGGGACACTATTTACATAGTTCGGATGGGGAATTCAAGAGATGGTACAAAAGGGACTGGATGGAGTATGAAGCTGTAAAAGAAAATGAGACCAGCATTGCAGCACTTAAAGAGGCCCTGGAAGCTGCGGTTCACCGTCAATTGATGTCGGATGTGCCTTATGGAGTACTTCTTTCCGGTGGATTGGACTCATCGGTCACTTCGGCAATTGCCAAGAAGTATTCCCAAATGCGGATAGAATCTGGTGACACCAAAGAAGCTTGGTGGCCACAACTGCACTCGTTTTCAGTTGGTTTGGAAGGATCTCCAGATTTGGCTGCTGCTCAAAAGGTAGCGGATCATATTGGAACCATCCATCACGAAATCAAATTTACCATCCAGGAAGGATTGGATGCCATCAAGGACGTGATTTACAACCTTGAAACCTACGATATCACAACTATTAGGGCTTCCACGCCCATGTATCTGATGGCTAGGGTCATCAAGTCCATGGGAATAAAAATGGTGTTGTCCGGAGAAGGAGCGGACGAGCTTTTTGGCGGCTACTTATATTTCCACAAGGCGCCAAGTGCAAAGGATTTTCATGAAGAAACCGTAAGAAAACTGGATAAGCTTCACATGTACGATTGTCTTAGGGCCAATAAATCTTTGGCTGCATGGGGAATTGAAGGCCGAGTACCTTTCTTGGATAAGGAATTTATGGATGTGGCCATGCGAATCAATCCCAAGGATAAAATGATCAACGGGGAGCGTATGGAAAAATGGGTGATCAGAAAAGCCTTTGAATCCTATTTGCCGGAAAGCGTGACCTGGAGACAAAAAGAACAATTCTCTGACGGAGTTGGATACAGCTGGATAGACACCTTGAAAGAGTTGGTGGAAGAAGAGGTAACGGACCAGCAGTTGGCCAATGCCCACTTTAAGTTTCCGATCCAAACGCCAACCACCAAAGAGGAATATTATTACCGTTCCATTTTCGAAGAGCATTTCCCTTCGGATGCGGCAGCAATGAGTGTGCCACAAGAGCCTTCAGTGGCCTGTAGTACCAAGATTGCCCTGGAGTGGGACGAGGCCTTCAAGAACATGAATGACCCTTCAGGAAGGGCCGTGGCCAATGTTCATGAAGATGCATACGTAAAATAGCCGACCCATTATATTTTATGTAGTAGGAAGATGCTGTTTTGTTTCATTTTCAATTAGTCAGAAAAGCCCCTGATATAAGGGGCTTTTTGGTTGAAAAATCCCTGAAAATTCCGCTTCGCTTTTTCCACAATTTTTTGTTGATAACTTGAGAGGTCAAATTGACCTGAAACGCCCATTTACATAGGGTATTCGTTATATTTGTAAGATTTGAAATTTTCAAGGCAAATAAAGCAGATGTATGAGCGAAGAAGCTAAAAAAAACCAATATTCCGCGGATAGTATCCAGGCCCTTGAGGGCATGGAGCACGTGCGTATGAGACCCTCCATGTATATTGGAGATGTAGGGACAAGGGGGTTACATCATTTGGTATATGAAGTGGTGGATAATTCCATTGATGAGGCCATGGGTGGTCATTGCGATACCATTGAGGTCATTATAAATGAAGACAATTCAATCACAACAAAAGATAATGGTAGGGGTATTCCTGTTGGACTGCACAAGAAAGAGGGAGTTTCCGCCCTGGAGGTTGTAATGACCAAGATTGGGGCTGGAGGGAAATTCGACAAGGATTCCTATAAGGTTTCCGGGGGTCTTCACGGTGTTGGGGTTTCCTGTGTTAATGCCCTGTCCAGCCATCTAAAAGCGGTGGTACATCGCGAAGGTAAAATTTGGGAGCAGGAGTACGAAAGAGGTAAGACCCTTTATCCCGTAAAAAGCACCGGTACAACTCAAGAGACTGGTACGACGGTTACCTTTACACCGGACGATACCATTTTTACCCAGACAACGGAATACAGTTATGATACCTTGGCCAACAGAATGCGTGAGTTGTCGTATTTGAACAAGGGAGTGACCATTACCCTTACAGATAAGAGAAACAAGGACGAAAAAGGAGAGTTTATCTCTGAAACCTTCTTTTCTGAGGAAGGTCTCAAGGAATTCATCAAGTTTTTGGATGAAACCCGCGAGCCGCTGATACAAAGTGTGATTTCCATGGAAGGTGAGAAGAATGGAATTCCAGTGGAAGTGGCCATGATCTACAACACTGGTTTTTCCGAAAACCTTCATTCCTATGTAAATAACATCAATACCCACGAAGGGGGTACGCATTTATCTGGATTTAGGAGGGGATTGACCACTACTCTCAAAAAATATGCGGATAACTCCGGATTGCTAGATAAATTAAAGTTTGAAATTTCTGGGGATGATTTCAGGGAAGGATTGACTGCCATTGTTTCGGTAAAAGTTGCCGAACCACAGTTTGAAGGGCAAACCAAGACCAAGTTGGGTAACCGGGAGGTCACCAGCGCGGTAAGTCAGGCAGTATCAGAAATGCTTACAGATTATCTAGAGGAACATCCAGATGATGCCAAACAAATCGTAGAAAAGGTAAAATTGGCGGCCCAGGCCCGTCACGCAGCTGCCAAGGCGCGTGAAATGGTCCAACGTAAAAACCCAATGAGTGTTGGGGGGCTTCCTGGAAAGCTTTCGGATTGCTCAGAGCAAGATCCTACCAAGTGTGAGGTATTCTTGGTTGAGGGTGATTCTGCGGGAGGAACGGCCAAACAGGGTAGGGATAGAAACTTCCAGGCCATTTTGCCATTACGTGGTAAGATTTTGAACGTGGAGAAAGCCATGCAGCACAAGGTTTTTGAAAACGAGGAAATCAAGAATATTTATACGGCCCTTGGGGTTACCATCGGTACCGAAGAGGACAGCAAAGCGCTTAACCTGGAAAAACTTCGATACCATAAAGTGGTTATCATGTGTGATGCCGATGTGGACGGTAGCCATATTGAGACTTTGATTCTTACCTTCTTTTTCCGTTACATGCGGGAATTGATAGAGAATGGACATGTCTACATCGCTACCCCACCTTTATACTTGGTGAAAAAAGGCTCCAAAAAGCGATATGCTTGGGACGATAAGGAACGCGATGAGATTGTGGATTCCATGAAGGGAGGAGCAAGCATCCAACGTTACAAAGGTCTTGGGGAGATGAACGCCGAGCAACTTTGGGATACCACCATGAATCCAGAGTTTAGAACCCTTCGTCAGGTGAGCATTGAAAATGCCACGGAGACAGACCGAATCTTTTCCATGTTGATGGGGGATGAGGTTCCGCCAAGACGTGAATTCATAGAGAAAAATGCGGTTTACGCGAATATAGACGCATAATAGTGTTCAATCGATAAACAAAAAATCCCAGGGCAACCTGGGATTTTTTTATAGTTGGATATTGGTTGTTGGTTAGTTCCATTCAAACTCGCCCCGTTCAAAAGACCAGTCATTGCCAAAAAATCCAGCGCATTTTACCGCGTCAGTTCCATAATCCATGATTCCATTGCTAAACAAGAGCAAATCGGGGTAAGAGGTTCCGTTCAACAGATAGTGATTGCTATAAATGGCCTTCATCCCATTTGTCCCGGTTGCACTAACCACCCCAATACTTGCGGTATCACTATCCTGTCTAGGGGCAATAAAATAGAGCCCCCATTGGTTCCCTTTTACTTCCTTCCCATCAACTGTAACTTGATTGTCTTTGACTTGAACAGGAAATTGCTTTAAGAGTTTGCTCCAAGCCGAGTTGTTGTCGCTGTTTCCATAAATGACAATGTTTCTATTCGGATAGGCCTTTGCGCTAAAATCTACATCCGCTACCAATTCCACAGATCCATTGGCTCTATAATAAAATGTTTCAGCATCCAGTCGTGCCTTGTTAAAATACCATTCATTTTCTTGCTCGGTTCCTTTTGTGGCATAAACAAAGACCATTTCATTTCTAAAGGCATCCTTGAAACCACCATTTCTATGCGGCCCTTTGTCCTTATATGATGGCGCGTTTCCTGCCCTCCATGATCCATTGGTATGGTGTAAATAGATTTTACCGACTGACGAGATTTCCAAAGTGTCGTTATCAATTTGCAGCTTGCTGGTATCCAATCCCATTGCATCCAAGTCCAGCTTAAGAACGGAGATATTTTCCGTATCTATTTTGACCCCATCTTCTTTGTTGAAGTTGATAGAACTAATCTCCAAGGGTTTTTGCTGTTGGATTATGGATGCAAAATGGGAGGTAGCTGAAACTCCAGGTGAGGCCGTGTAAAATTCCATCTTTTTAATGGTGGAATCCGCAGGAATGCTGCGCTGTTTGAACAAGTCAAAAATAGGTGGCCAATCCATGCTGTGATCCCCATACCAGTGGGTTCCTCCAGGATATTCGTAATAGGTGAAATCGGAATGGAATTTACCCATAACTTCCCGCATTTCCCGGGCAATAAAAGTGGGCACCACATTGTCCTTTTCCCCGTGCAATACATAAATTCCCTGCTGCAGGTAATTTCGTTTCAACTTTAAGGTCCTGCTTGGGTTTCCTGCACGCAAAATCATATGATCCATATCCGTGAGCTGAGGCTTCTTTTGCATTTCCTCCAACATTTTGGGAGTAATGCCCCATCGCTTGAGCTCCTCTTCGCTGGCACTTAAGGCCCTTTTTACAAAACTGTCCCGATAACCCAGCAGATCAGGGTAGCCTGCACAGGGCGCAATGGCCGCAAATTTGTCTGGATAAGTGGCTCCTAGATACCAGGTGCCATGACCTCCCATGGAGTGACCTGTCAAATATATTTTTTGTGGATTTGGTTGGTAGATTCTCTTGCCTTCTTTCAATACTTCCAAGGCATCCAAACGCCCCCAGTCTTCCCAGGCAAAACCGAAAGGCCTTCTATTGGTAGGTGCTACTACATGGCCCCAATCCTTTTGCTTATAGGCGTTGGCTTGGTTTACTGCCTCTACCGATGCACCGTGAACCGAAAGAAACAAAGCCCCATCTTCCAAATCATGTGTAGATGAGGGTGCTACGCTAAAATATTGCACACTACCATCAATTTGACTTATAAAAGTGCGTTTGTGCTTATCGTGTTTGGATTTGATGTGTATTGCTATTTCCTGATCATCCAAAGTCTGTTGCGAACCGTTAATCAGCTTTAGTTTGAGGTTTGAATCCTGGGTGGTGATATTTTCTTCTACCGAGGGAATTTCAAAAGCCATCTTTCTAACACTCATAGGAGGAATTGACGGAATCTCTGAGGATAATTTCTTTCCTTGATACACTACCTGAATCTCATGCTTTTTCACCCAAGTATCGGAAGCATTGATGACTCTAATAGCTCCTTTATATTTAATGTCCTCGCCCATCAAAAGATCGGGTAAAGTCATGTCTCGTTGTGTCATAAGCACAGGTGATTTTGGTTTGATCAATCTTCCACGTACGCGGGGAAAGCGCCCGGATTTTAATACAAACACATTGGTGCCTTTTTTCAACTTGATGGGAATCAGGCTGTAACCAAAATCATAATAATCCCCCTCATGCGGAAACCCATTGATGATAGCTTGGGTATGGCCCGAAGCTTCAAAAAGAACAATGTCCTCCTTATTGGATTTATAGCTGAGGTAAACGTAGGATCCTCGGAGTACGGGACTATTAAAGGTGCTGCTGCTATCCACTTTGATTTTGGTCCATCGTTGCGCAGTTCCTGAATGATCCACCAGTCCAATCTCACCTTCAGAAACCGTTTTATGGGTCATCAAAAAATCCTTTAATACTTTATCAGTGGGAAACGAAATGGAATTGAGAGCGTTTCGCTTTGTAGGAAGATAGAGTGCCTCCTTGAACACATGGGCTACCTTGCCCTCTTTGACTTCGTTTACTTTTTCCTTGCCAAAATATTCAACAATGTTGCCTTGCCTTTTTTGTGCATGCAGGAGTGAACTGCAAACAAAACAGACAACAAACAATGACAATCTAGTATTCCAGAATTTAACCATGAAGTAATTTTTAGTCAAAAAGTAAAGATTTGACCCATGGGCTGCAAAAAGAATAGATTACCCATAGAGCAGGGGCGACAGACAACATAAATAAGCCAACCAACTGATTTTTTCGGTGTTGGGGGAGTCATCAAAATATGCGCGAATTTGGCCCTGTTTTATTGTATTGCCATCACGGTAATACCCCTAAATATATAGATAAGGGCATTTCACAACAAAAAGTCGGCATCCCAAGCCCAGTTTCATAGTTTTGGGAAAAACCTCACAAGATGAAAAAGATAGTTCTTTTACTTACTTTGTTCAGTGCTACCATGGGAATGGCGCAATCCAACCTTAATGATATTTTGGCTGCTGGACTTAATGATGCGGAGCGATTTACCACAGCATGGATGGCTCCAGTTACCGAAGCGAGTGTTTACAGTATCTCCAATGGGTGGTACAACTCTGCCGATGCCAAACCTTTAGGTGGTTTTGAAATTTCCATCGTGGGTAATATTACAGGCTTCAAAAACAAAGACGATAAAAAATCCTTTACCTTAAATACCGCAGATTACGAAAATCTTACGTTTGTCGATGGTAGTACATCCAAGGAAGTAGCTACAGCCTTAGGGGATATTGAAGGTGTGGATGTGGCCATTAATGCATTGGTACAAGGGCAACCTGTTAGTGCAACCTTTGAGCTGCCTTCCGGTTTGTCTTCCGAAGATTTGAATTTTGTGCCTTCCGGATATATTCAGGCCAGTGTGGGATTGATCAAGGGAACCGAGGTTAAAGCTAGGTTCTTGCCAAAAATAAACACCGATGACGTTAAAATAGGCTTATACGGATTTGGTGTACAACACGATTTTACCAAACATCTTCCTGCAGACAAGCTATTACCTGTGGCCATTTCAGCAGTTATTGGTTACACCAATCTAAGCGGGGAGTACGATTTTACCAATACCGATGTGATTAACGGGGAAAACCAACGAATTGATGCTAAATTCAGCTCTTGGAATTTCAGCGCAGTGGTATCCACAAAATTGCCTGTGATCAACTTCTATGGCGGATTGAATTACATCACTGGAAAAGCGGATACGAACATATTGGGTAGATATGAAATAGAAACCGTTGCACAACCCATTGTTTACAATGATCCGTTCAACATTAGTAATAAGGTTAGCGGCGTTTCAGGAAACATTGGGACCAAACTTAAGCTAGGATTCTTTAGAATCAATGCAGACTATAACATTGCGGAATTTAGCACCTTGACCTTTGGTATCAACTTCGGATTTAGATAGAAAACAAGCTATTCCAACTCAAAACATAAAGAAAGCCCCAACAATTGTTGGGGCTTCCTATTTTCATATGGTGTGCCTTCCATTATTCCCTGGTGGCGAAGACAGAACCATTCTCCAAGGCTAATATTTCAGGGTCGCTGGTCTCTTCCAGGCTCACAATAACATCCGTGACTTGTTCATCCGAATAGGTAATGGTGTATTTACCATTTTCCTCGGACCATTTAAAATCGGTATAAAAAGTAAGGCTAGAGTTGGAGTAGCTTTGATATCGACCTAGGTATACGTCGTTGAATATCCACTCCTCTCGCGAAGTACTTCCATTTTTGTTTTCGTCTCCATTGACATCGTCCCTTACCCAAATCCCGAGAATGGGATCGTTGTTTTCAGGAATACTGGTACAATTGCTAACAGCAATTATGGATGCAATGGCCAACAATGAAAAGAACTTTTTCATAGGTTAAGTAGGTTAAATGTAATTTGGGACTAATACAACGGGTTTTTTAACCCAAGTATTGTTGGAAAATCGATGTATGGTAAGGGTCTTTGCCATTTCTTCGGTGAACTGCACAATTTGTTAACATTGTACATACTTTACCTACAATTTGTTGGAGGATTCCAATCCAACTTAAAATGGTAAAATGTCAGGTTTTATCTGCCGCAAATGCCTTATTTTTGAACGTTTAAAATAAAATCTTATAAAAATGAAAGTTACCGTAGTTGGAGCAGGTGCAGTTGGGGCTAGCTGTGCCGAATATATTGCCATGAAAAATTTTGCCGCGGAAGTGGTTTTGCTGGATATCAAGGAGGGCTATGCCGAAGGGAAGGCCATGGATTTGATGCAAACCGCCTCTTTGAATGGTTTTGATACCAAAATCACCGGTACCACAGGTGATTATTCCAAAACTGCAGGTAGCGATATTGCGGTAATTACCTCTGGAATTCCACGTAAACCTGGAATGACCCGTGAAGAATTGATTGGGATCAATGCGGGAATTGTAAAGTCTGTTGCTTCCAGCTTGTTGGAGCATTCACCCAATACCATCATTATTGTGGTGAGCAACCCTATGGACACCATGACCTATTTGGTGCACAAAACCACTGATCTTCCCAAAAACAAGATTATCGGGATGGGCGGAGCCTTGGACAGTGCCCGATTCAAATACAGATTGGCCGAGGCTTTGGGATCTCCCATTTCTGATGTGGATGGCATGGTTATCGGCGGACATAGCGATAAAGGTATGGTACCACTTATTGGACATGCTACCCGAAACAGCGTTAAAGTTTCCGAATTTCTTGAAGCGGACAAAATGCAATGGGTGGTTGAAGAAACCAAGGTTGGTGGCGCTACATTGACCAAATTGTTGGGTACCAGTGCTTGGTATGCTCCCGGTGCTGCTGTTTCTGGATTGGTGCAGGCCATAGCCTGTGACCAAAAGAAAATGTTCCCTTGCTCTGCCTTGTTGGAAGGGGAGTATGGATTGGATGATTTGAGCATTGGGGTGCCAGTAATTTTAGGTAAAAATGGTATCGAGAAAATCGTGGAAATTGATTTGAGCGATGCTGAAAAAGCCAAAATGCAGGAAAGTGCCGAAGGCGTGAAAAAAACCAACGGATTGCTTCAGCTGTAAGCTGAATTTCCACCATATAAAATGTCATTTCGAGCGTGAGTAAGAAATCTGTCTGTTGCGGATGGATTTTGACTAGTGTCGAAATGACATTTTTGTTTTAACAGTATTCCCACCAGTTGCTTATTGCAATTCCCATAATTTCTATTGGCAAATCTTATGGGAAATGATATATTTGCACGCTGTTTAGCAAAACATCATAAAAATTTAATAATCAATGCAAAATAAAGGACTTATAAAGCTTTTCGCACTCCTTTTTGGTTTGGTGAGCGTTTATCAGCTTTCCTATACTTTCATTACAAGCAAATTGGAAGGGGATGCTGAAACCTACGCCATCAGCCAGATTTCGGAAGATGAAGAAGGTTATGTGGCAAAGCGCGAGGCTTTAGAGGCATCGTATCTGGATTCCATTGGAACCAACCCAATTTTGGGCTTTACCAGCTATGATGATGCCAAAAAGAAGGAACTTAACAAAGGATTGGACCTTAAAGGGGGTATCAATGTAACCCTCCAGATTTCCGTTAGGGATATCTTGCAAGGTTTGGCAAATAATTCCAAAAATCCCGTTTTCAATAAGGCTTTGGATGATGCGGATACCGCATCCAAGAGCAGCCCTGATACCTATTTGGAACTGTTTTTTGATGCATTTGATGCTATCAAGGGGGATACCAAATTGGCTTCTCCTGATATTTTCGCCAATAAGGGGCTAAGCGATGTGGTCAACTTCCAGATGACAGATGACCAGGTGAAGCCCATTATCCGAACCAAAATTGATGAGGCCATTGTTTCTGCATTTGAGGTTTTGCGTGAGCGTATCGATGGTTTTGGGGTAACTCAACCCAATATCCAGCGGGAAGGGAATTCCGGGCGTATTTTGGTGGAACTGCCTGGAGCAAGGGACATTGCCAGGGCACAGGAACTACTTTCCAGTACGGCGCAATTGGAATTCTGGGAAACCTACCAGCAAAGCAATCAAAGTTTGGGTGCATTTTTTGTGAACGCCAACGAACGCTTAAAAGAGATTTTGGAACCTGTTGAGGAAGAAGAGGAAGCGCAGGCTACTCCAGAATCAGAGATTGATTCCTTGTTATCCGATGTTGCCCAAGATTCCTTGGACTTGACACCTCAGGTAAATCCATTACTGGGTAAACTGATACCAGGTAACCCAGGGAGTCATGCCATTGCAAGAGCATTGGTGTCTGATACCGCTGAGATTGGCGGATATCTTAGAATGAGAGAGATTAGAAGGTTGTTGCCTGCTGATGTCCAATTCACCAAATTTTTATGGGAGCGTCCTGCAAAGGATTCAGAGATTGCCGAGTTATACGCGCTTAAATCAAACAGGGATAACGTTCCTAGAATTAGTGGGGATGTAGTATCCGATGCACAGGATACTTTTGACCAATACAACAAGCCTGCGGTAAGCATGACCATGAATACCAAAGGAGCCAAGGATTGGGAAAAGTTGACAGGGGATGCCTACAACAACCAAACAGGTATTGCCATTGTATTGGATGGTAAAGTATACACGGCACCAGGAGTTACCAACGGACCCATATCTGGCGGACGTTCTGAAATCACGGGAACATTTACGGTTAACGAGACCAAGGATATTGCCAACGTATTGAGAGCTGGTAAGCTTCCGGCAGAAGCAGAAATTATCCAATCGGAAGTAGTTGGGCCATCTTTGGGTCAAGAAGCTATCGATAGCGGTTTCATGTCTTTCTTGATTGCCATGGCCTTTGTGTTGCTATGGATGATTTTCTATTATGGTAAAGCAGGAATCTTTGCTGACATCGCATTGATTTTAAACATAGTCCTAATTTTTGGGGTATTGACCAGCCTTGGTGCGGTATTGACACTTCCTGGAATTGCAGGTATCGTATTGACCATTGGTATGTCCGTGGATGCGAACGTACTGATCTTTGAACGAATTAAAGAAGAATTGGCGCGCGGTAAGGGCAAGGGTCAGGCTGTGGCGGATGGTTTTAGCAACGCATTGTCTTCCATTTTGGATGCTAACATTACCACCGGTTTAACGGCAATTATCCTATTCATTTTCGGTTCAGGTCCCATTAAGGGCTTTGCAACAACTCTTTTGATTGGTATTGTAACTTCCCTGTTCACTGCTATCTTCATCACTAGATTGATGGTGGATTCCTATATTGCCAAAAAAGGCAGAAGCTTGGATTTCTCCACTGCGATGACCAAGGGCTTGTTTACCAATATGAAGATCAACTTCTTGGGCAAACGTAAAATTGCCTATATAGTTTCTGTGATATTGGTTGGTATAGGAGCGTTCTCCTTATTTACCACGGGCTTGCAGCAAGGTGTGGACTTTGTGGGGGGACGATCGTATCAAGTTCGTTTTGAAAAAGCAGTAAATCCATCCGAAATAGCATCAGAATTGAACGATGTCTTTGGAAGTGGTACCAATGTGAAAACTTTTGGGGAGGCTAATCAGATTATGATTACCACTCCATATAAAGTGGATGTTGAGGGGATTGAAGTGGATAATGAGATTCAGGACAAACTATACACCTCGCTTCAGAAATACTTGCCAGATGGTACTTCATATGATGAGTTTACATTGAGTGCTGCATCTGACAAGGCTCTTGGAATTGTCCAATCCAAAAAAGTAGGGCCAACCATTGCGGATGATATCAAGAACAATGCGTTCTTGGCCATTATCGGTTCTTTGGCAGTGGTGTTCCTCTACATTCTTTTACGATTTAGAAAATGGCAGTTCTCTTTGGGTGCTGTAATCGCGGTATTCCATGATGTAATGATCGTGCTAGGGATATTCTCATTGACCGGTAAGATCATGCCGTTCAACATGGAGATTGATCAAGCCTTTATTGCGGCCATCCTTACCGTTATTGGGTACTCCCTGAATGATACGGTGGTAGTATTTGACCGTATTCGGGAAATTGTGAATCTCAAAGGATGGAACAATGGGCAGAATATCAATCAAGCGTTGAACAGTACCTTGAGCCGTACGTTGAATACCTCACTTACAACATTGATCGTGCTTTTGGCTATCTTTGTTTTTGGCGGAGAGAGTTTAAGAGGATTTATGTTCGCTATGATCGTGGGGGTATTGGTAGGTACCTATTCCTCTGTTTTCATTGCAACACCGATTATGTTTGATGCCTTGAAAAGGAAAATTGGCTCAGCTAGAGAGTAGTTGAGAATTTATATTTGGTCGAAAAAGCCGTCTGTTTTCAGATGGCTTTTTCATTTTGGGTCATAATTCTGGCCAATATAGGCGATGGCCTCAGTTTGGGATAGTACAGCAAAGTTTTTATAGCGATGGTGTACATCCACAATTTCATCCAGAGCTTTTTCTACAAGTCCTTTGTTTTTCCAAGAATTTAAAGCAGTAATCACGGTGGGTAGGCAGCCCTTCTTATAGGCTATTTGACCTATTACATGAATTAAGGTGTTTCGCACTCTGGCAGTAGGATCATGCTGAAGTACCTCAAGCAGCGGCAGAATGTCTTGGGGATGGGTTCGTCCCCGAAGTTCAATTCCATGACATATTTCCCGACGTACCTCTTTATCAGGATGTTTAAGGTACTTCTTTGCCCAATGCAAAATAGGCTCAGGATTTTTCTCTCCCATTTTTTTAATGGAGCCAATAACCGCATTTCTAACGGAATGGTGATTGTCAAACAAGCCTTGGTCAAAAAAATGCTTCACGGATTCAAAATCTCTCTTGCCCACTTCGCCTGCGGCATTGATAACGGTTTGTCTAACCTTTTCTGAATCGTTATCCAAGAGAAGTTCCAAAAAAGAAACAATGGATACGGTTTCCATTTGCCCTGCCTTGTGGATTTTGCCAACCGCCAGATATCCCGCTTTCCGGATATAGGTATCATCATCTGCAAAATAGTTGTTGACCGGCTCGATTTGCTGATTTTTAAAGCCATGACGAATGGCTTGGTCAATCTGTTGAACCAATGCTTGGCGTTCTTCTTTGGACAAGTCGTAAAACCCCATAATTGGATTTACTTAGGGGGTAGGGAACAAACATATTCGTAACCTTTTTGAATGTAAGCTCCAAGTTGGGTCTTGTCTTTCAAAAGCGATTCGGGAATCAGAACATATTCCCGCATGGTGGCTCCGTGGGACTTGAAGGGAAGTGCTCCATACATTTGGTCAAAGGTTTGAATAACCTCTTTGGAAAGTCTAACCCCCAATTCCCCATCCTTGTTCAGTAGGGAAAACATATATCCGTTGGCGGAGGTATAGGGCATGGTTTTGCCCTTTCGCTCAAAATTGGGATTGACGGCTACCACTTCATCATAAATTTTTAAGACCTCTTCCCGCATACTGTCAAAATTAAAATAAATCCTTGGCCATGACTTGAAATTCAAAATCTTCCTGGCCAATACTGAAATCATGGTCACCAAAGGTGTCAAAGCCATTTTTGCTGTAAAATCGAATAGCTCTTTCGTTTTCTTTGAGTACCGAGAGCCAAATTTTTTGGAAACCTTCTTCTTGTGCCTTATCCAGGAGAATTTCTTGGAGTGCCAACCCGACTTTTTTGGATAAAAAATCCTTCAGCACATAGATTTTCTGAAGTTGACAAACCTTATCCGAGTTCAAAAAAGGGGAAGGGGAGTGTCGTTTTAGTTTGGCATATCCAACAGGGAGCTCTTCCATATAGGCCAGCCAAAACACATTATTGGGCTTGGATAGGCTAGTTCGCAATTTGGAAACCCCAAAGGTTTGGTTGAGATATTGATCTAAATCGGTTGGGTCCCTAAAGTAATGCCCAAAGGTTTCGGTAAAGGTCACTCTGGCCAACAGGGCAATAACCGCTGCATCATTTGTATTCGCCTCCCTCAATTGTATCATGCTGGGTAGTTTTCTAGATTCTCCAATATTTGACGGTCATGATGGGTTACATGGTATATGGTAAAGTACAGCATTTCCCGTAAGGTTAACTTCCCCATGGCGGGATGGACAATCCTATGCGAATCCAAAACCGATTCGTCAAAGAGATGAAGTCCTTGATTTAGAGTTTCTATTGCTGCTAGCAGTTCTGAAATTGTTTGGCCTCGATTTTCAATGGTGATTTTAGTGGGGACGAATCGTTCGGGTAAGACAAAATCTCTCAAATTTTCCAGAACTTTCAGATAGTCATCCACCAACTTCTGATAGGTTCTGCTGGGATTCTCCGCCAATCCAAACTTTTCTTCAAGAACTGTAGGAGCCGTATGGAATATTTTTGCTGTGGGAACTACAGATTTCAGAATGTGGTCCAACTGTTGTCCTGCAGTCCATTTAGGGCCAGGAATTCGGGTAAAATCCTCCTTTCCTAGACTTTCCAATTTTTTTGCAAAAGTTTGATGGTTATGCTTTAACTGTTGAATGATTTCTTCTTTCTTCATTCTTGGCTTATTTAACGCTTCCAGTGGAACCGGATTCACCCATTTCCAAAATGTAATCAAATTGAGGTTCCAATCCAATCTCTTTTCTATGGGATACAAAAACTATGGTGGTATGGCTCTCAGTGGAAATCTTGTTCACCAAGGCTATAAACAAGGCCGCATTGGCGTCGTCCAAACCTGCTGTAGGTTCGTCCAGAATGAGCAACGGAGGATGTTTTACCATGGCACGGGCGGTCATCACCAATCGTTTTTGGCCTTGTGTCAGTTCCAAAAACTGTATATCTTTTTTGTGTTCTAAGCCCAGTAGTTTCAACCATTCCTTGGCCACTCGCTTTTCATGGTCAGACGGTCTTATGTATAACCCCACCGAATCATGAAACCCTGAAACCAGCATATTTTCGACGCTATGGTATCCATTAAACTTATCGGTCATTGCTGGGGTAAAATAGCCAATCTTGCTTTTAAGGTCCCAGACACTTTCCCCGCTTCCTTTTTTTTGTCCAAACAAGGTTAAATCTTTACCATACCCTTTATGACTGTCTCCAGTAACCATGGACAAAAGAGTGGTCTTGCCACTGCCATTGGGGCCTATAAGTTGCCAAAATTCCCCCTGCTTTACGGTCCAACAGATGTTGTTCAATACCTGCCGTCCATCAAAACTGACGGACACGTTTTTGAATGCCACCAAGGTTTCGGACTCCACTTTGATTTGCTGGATAGGGGGCGGAATGGGGAGTTGGAAACCCAAAGTTCCAGTTTGGTTGGCCTTAAAAAATGCTTCTGAATCGGTATATCTGTTTAAACTGCCATTTTCCAATTTGAAATAATTGGAGGTAATGGGGAGGATATCCTCCAGTCTGCTTACCACCTGCACCAAAACCGTTGTTTTTGATATGGTAAGGAGCTGCTCCTTAAGACTTGCTTGGGTAGCAACATCCAAGTTGTCAAAGGGATTTACCAGGACCAAAAAATCGGGACTTTGGGATAGCAAATAGCGGAGTAGGGCTTTCTTTTGTTCGCCGCTGCTCATGGTCTTAAGGGATTGTTGGGTGTCCTGAGTGATTATTTTTACATCATGCCGTTCTTCCTCATCCATAAAACGGTGGATTTCCGAACGCGAAAAAAGCAAACCAGATTTGTTTTCCAATGCTTCAAACCCATTAGGTATTGGACCATTTAATAAATTGAGGACCAAATTCCTGGTCTTTGAGGTGTTGTTGGTGAGTACGGCGTAGTTTTTAGGTTGGTCCATCCCTTGGATAAAGGATTTTAAGTTAAAAATTATCCTTGATCTACCCTAAAAATGTGTACGGGATTGTCCTTGTAGGTAGTTGTCTTGTCCAGAACCATCCCGTTTTTTAGAGCAACTTTTTGAGAAGGGATGTTGTCCACATGAATAATGGAAATCAAGGTATTGGTCAACTGGTGTTGAAAAGCATATTGTTTGCACTTCTCGGCTGCTTCAAAAGCGAAGCCCTGGAGCCAAAATTCAGGTAGAACCGAGTATCCTATTTCCAACTCTTCAATTCCATCCACAGTTTGAACCAAAAGGCCACAAATACCAACCAATTGCCCAGTGGATTTTAGCTCAAGCGCATTCATACCGCCCAACTCATGCTCGTATCGTTCAAAAATACGGTCAAACTGCTGTTGACAAGCTTGGATTGGATCCGAGGGCAGTCCGTCCCAAAATTCCGTGGATTTTGGATTGTTGTAAAATGGTAGCCAGGCCTCAAAATCTGAGAGCTGAACCTTTCTAAAAAGTAGTCGCTCGCTACTTTGGTTTTCCAGGAGTCGCTTGTCCATCTAATTTCGGGAATAAGCAACTGTATCGCCCACTTCAAGACCCCATTGGTCCGACAAGCCTGCATTGATTTCCAATACAAATTTCACCGGTCCTTCCGAAGGAAGTCCACTTTCGTCAAAGGGCTTTGCATTTTTTTGAAAACTGGCAATTTTCAAGTTTTCATCGATATAGATGATATCCAAAGGAAATTGGGTATTCTTCATGTAGAAGGAATGATGCGTCACATCTGGAAAAATAAACAACATTCCCTGCTTTTGCTCCATGGATTCCCGATACATTAATCCGGTCTGGGTTTCATAATCGGTTTCCGCAATTTCGATGTCCAAACGGGCGATTATGGAATCCGTTTCGGATTTGGAAATGGTCAACTCCCCTTCCTTGGTAAATGTAATGGTCTTGGTTTGAATCTCCTTTTTGGATTCCGTCTTACATGCACTAAAGAACAGCATGGAACCTACCAACACAAAAAGTACGTTACGCCAATTGTTCATTATAAGGGATTATTGTTTAGCTGAATTGGGTCTGAACATGAAATACAATCCTATCAAAATCATAGGGATACTCAGCCATTGTCCTGTAGACAAAAGCCCAAGGGTTTCCTCGATTCCGCCTTGCTCCCTTTTGAATCTCTCTACAATAAATCTAACCGTCCAAAGGCATACCATAAACAAGCCAAAGAGATATCCTGGCTTGTCTTTTTTATCCGTTTTCCAATACAAAAGATACAAGAGCACAAAAATGAGGGCATAACCCATGGCTTCATACAATTGGGCGGGATATCTAAAAGGAATGGATTCCAAAATACTGGCAAATTGGGGATCGTTTTCAATGGCCTTATAGGCGGCATTAGCGGTTTTTTCCCCAGTAACCCGCATAGCTTCACTCTCAGGCATATCTTGACTGTCCCGAATAAATCTGGTAGCCATAAAAGAAGATCCATCAGCTTCCTTTCCGTTGATTTCGGAATTGAAAAAATTCCCCAAACGAACAAAACAAGCCCCTATGGCGGATACGACTGCCATCCTATCCAGCAACCATAGCATCTTAATGTCCTTCCATTTGCGTGTATACAGCCACATTCCAATGATGGCCGCAATAGTGGCTCCATGGCTGGCCAAACCTGCAAAACCGGTAAATCTAAACTCGGGAACGGTACTTATGGGCAATAAAATGGACAAGGGGTCTTTGGTAAACAAATCGCTCTGGTAAAAAATCACGTGTCCAAGGCGCGCACCCAGCATAATGGAGACGATTCCATAAATAAATAAGGAATCCAATTTCTCCAAGGACTTGTTTTCATTTTGGAAGATACGTTTCATCAGAAACCATCCGACCACAAAAGCTGCTATCCAAAGTAGGTTATAGTACTTGATCTGAACAAAACCCAGTTGAAACAAAGTGCCATCCGGATTCCAGTTAAAGCCTAAAAAGTACATAAGGTAAAATTTTGGACTAATATACTTAAAGAAGTTAGACCGCTGCGCTTTTAGATGTTAGAATTGAGATAAATCATTGATGGGGTTTTTGGTGAATAGCATGCAGTTTAATTTGAAATCTTGAGCTTTGGATGCGACGATTTGAGAACGTGTGAATTGGGCTACTACTTGGTGGGTAAAGGGTGAATGGTAAAGGGTGAAAGGTTAAAGGTGAAGGTGTTTACTACTGTCCACAGTTGATTGAACCTGAACTTGGCATTTGATCTTGAACTTTCCTATGGAACAGGGTCGTAACCTTTGCCGCCCCAGGGATGGCAGCTAAAAATGCGCTTTATGGAGAGCCACCCACCTTTAAAAAGACCGTGCTTTTTCAAAGCTTCCAAAGTATAGGCCGAACAGGTTGGGGTATATCTGCAGGTAGCAGGGGTCAACGGAGAGATGAGCATTTGGTAAAGTCGTACCAAAAGCACAAAGGGGGCAATAAGTATTTTCTTTAAAGACATTCCCTAAATGGGTACGCAGTTACTTTAGACTAAATGTGGTGCCTTCCTTGCCATCTTTCAATTGGATGCCCAAGGCAATAAGTTCATCCCTGATCTTATCCGAAGTGGCAAAATCCTTATTGGCCCGTGCCTCGTTCCGCAGACCGATTAACAGTTCCACAACGCCGGACAGGGTTTGGGAATTGTCTTCCGTTGCAGCTTGGTTCTCAATACCCAAAATTTCATGAACAAAGGTGGTCATGGTGTTTTGGAGCAAAGTTTTATCCGCTTCGGTAATGCTTTCCTTTCCTTCCTTGATTAGATTGATATGTTTTACGGCTTCGAACAATTGTGAGATCAAAATGGGAGTATTGAAATCATCGTTCATGGCATCATAACATTTCTGTTGCCAAGATTTCACGTCGAAATCAGAGGATGCACCGGTGTTCAATTTTGAAACATTGTCCATACCATCCATCAAACGGTAATACCCTTTTTCAGAGGCCAATAACGCCTCATCACTTAAATCCAAAATACTGGTGTAATGGGCCTGCATCATAAAAAACCGAACCACGGAAGGGGAGTAGGCCTTGCTTAAAATGTCATTCTCCCCACTGATAATCTCAGAAGGATAAATGTTGTTGCCTGTGGATTTGGACATTTTCTTCCCATTGAGGGTAAGCATGTTGGCGTGCAACCAATACTTCACAGGGGATTTTCCACTACTGGCTTCAGACTGGGCTATTTCACATTCGTGATGGGGAAACTTCAAATCCATTCCACCTCCATGGATATCGAAGGTCTCGCCCAGGTATTTGGTGCTCATGGCGGTACACTCCAAATGCCAGCCTGGGAAGCCATCGCCCCAAGGGGAAGGCCATCGCATAATATGTTGTGGCTCTGCCTTTTTCCAAAGGGCAAAATCCTGGGGATTTCTTTTTTCACTTTGGGCGGTCAACTCACGAGTATTGGCGATCATGTCTTCCAGCTTTCTTCCGCTGAGCTTACCGTAGGTGTTGGATTCATTGAATTTTATGACATCAAAATAAACAGACCCATTGATTTCATAGGCAAATCCATTATCAATGATTTCCTTGATGATTTCTATTTGCTCAATAATATGTCCCGTGGCGGTAGGTTCAATGCTCGGAGGCAAAAAATTGAACTGTTGTAGCGTATTATGAAAATCCACGGTATACCGTTGCACCACCTCCATGGGCTCTATCTGCTCCAGCTTTGCTTTTTTTGCGATTTTGTCCTCACCTTCATCCGCATCGTTCTCCAAATGCCCAGCATCCGTAATATTTCGGACATAGCGAACTTTAAAGCCCAAATGCTTGAAATACCGGAAAATCATGTCAAAAGACATAAAGGTTCGGCAGTTCCCCAAGTGTACATTGCTATAAACCGTTGGCCCACAGACATACATGCCTATGTGGCCCTCGTTGATAGGTTCAAACAGTTCTTTTTTTCCCGAAAGTGAATTGTGTACTTTGAGTTGCTGGCTTTTGTAAAGTTGCATGAATGTGTTGAATGTTAAAAGTCGGTATCTAGGTTGATGTAGTCCAAAAATTCCCTTCTAACCGCTTCATCCTTGAATTTTCCTCCGTATTCCGCAGTAACAGTGCTGCTTTCAATGTCCCGAATTCCCCTGGAATTTACGCAAAGGTGCTTGGCATCAATTACACAGGCTACATCCTCGGTTCCCAAAACCCGCTGGAGTTCCTTCACAATTTGGATGTTCATTCGTTCCTGCACCTGTGGACGTTTGGCGTAGTAGTCCACAATACGGTTCATTTTGGAAAGTCCCACCACTGTTCCGTTGGAAACATAGGCGATATGGGCCCTGCCAATAATGGGGAGCAAATGGTGTTCGCAGGTGGAATACACCACGATGTTCTTCTCCACCAACATCTCACCATATTTATACTTGTTTTTAAAGGTGGAGGATTTTGGTTTTCTTTTGGGATGAAGTCCGCTAAAAATTTCTTGTACGAACATTTTGGCTACCCTTTTTGGAGTGCCGTTCAAGCTGTCATCATCCAGGTCCAAACCTAGGGTTAACATGATTTCACGAACGCTTTTTTGGATGCGTTCAATTTTTTCATCATCGCTCAATACAAAAGCATCGTCCCTAATTGGGGTTTCCGTTGATGAGCCAACATGGTCGTTGCCTCTTTCTTCATATTGCTCTTCCAAAGCCTGCTCTAGTTTCATTTGCTCTTTCTTCAAGAAAGCAAAGATATACATTAATGCCCTATTTAACATCTGCTAGCCTTGGTTTGACAACATAAATTATTGTTAAGGGAAAAGCCCAATTATTTTTATAGTGCCCAAAATCTATGGCAAATGATATTGAAATCGGCGATGACGCTTATAGCTGTTGCGATTTTCAGTCAAATGACTTATACCCAGGTCATTCCCGACTGCGGGAATGCTGTGCCCATTTGTAGCAACACTCCTGTGAACGGGGGTACCAACGGTTACGGGATTGACGATTTTAGTGGGGTTGCTGTCAGTGGATGTTTGGAACAGACCACTTCGGGCAGTATTGAGTCCAATTCCGCATGGTATCGGTTTAGAACCAATGCCTCTGGCCAATTGGGATTTAATATAGGGCACGACAGTAGCGAGGATTGGGATTTCGCTCTATACAGGACTGGCGACTGCAACAACCTGGGAGATCCAATTCGCTGTAATTTCTTTGACAACAGTGATGCCAAAAGCTTTATAGGGGTAGGAGAGGATCCTACCGGGGATCCCAACTCTGTGCATTATGAGGACTGGCTGCAGGTTATGCCAGGGGAGGACTATATGCTGTTTATCAATAATTTTAGCGACTCCAATTCGGGTTTTTCCGTTCAATTTACTGGAGATATATGGATTACCAACCCAACGGATGCCTTGGACTGCTCCATTATCAATAATTTACTGGGATCTCCAATAGCGGCTTGTGAAGGAGATACGATTACTTTGGATGCCACCACGGCGGGTGCTTTAAGCTATACTTGGTATAATGATACAGGAAGCGGCTATACCCCAATTTCAGGAGAGACCAACCCAACATTGATAGTATCAACATCAGCAATGTATCGCGTGGTTGTTGCCACTTCTTCAGGCGCCATTATTAGTGATGTACAGGCCTTTTTTAGCGCTATTCCTGTTGCTCAGCCAGTCTTGGACGAAGGTTTTTGCCATACCCTAGATATGGTTTTTGATTTGCAAACAAAGGATTCCGAAGTACTGGGAACCCAAAATCCAAGTGAGTATATCGTAAGTTTTCATGCTAGTGCGGGGGATGCAGCTTCAGGCGCAAATCCATTGAGCAAACAGTATGCAAAGGCTCCTGGATCGGAAACTATTTATGTGCGATTGACGTCCAGTACCAACCCTGACTGTTACGATGATTCACAACATTTTATCCTTAACGCTGTGGAAACCCCAGAACCCACATTTCCTACAGAAGCTACGCTTTGTGATGGTTCGCCAGGGATTGTTATTGGGGAAACCCTTCCCAACCCCAGCTATAGCTATTTATGGAGCACGGGAGAGACTACACCCAATATTACCGTTTCCCAAGCTGGGGATTATACGGTCACGATTACTCATTCCCAAGGCGGAGTGGATTGCGATGTAGACAGAACGGTAAGTACGGCAATATCCAATACTCCCATCATTTCGGTTGATATTGATTTTGAAGACATAAAACCTAGCAACGCGGTGACCGTCCAGAATGATGCAGAGGGAAGTTTTGAATATAGATTGGATGACGGCCCCTATCAAACCAGCCCTATTTTTGATGAAGTACTACCTGGAGCCCATACGGTAACCGCTCGGGACATACATGGTTGTTCCGAGGTGACGGAAAACTTTGTGGTGGTTGGCTTTTCGCCTAGTTTTTCACCCAATGGCGACGTGCTTAACGAAACTTGGCAGATTGAAGGTCTTTCGGTGCTGGATTCCCCAGTGGTAACTATCTATGACCGCTATGGAAAACTGCTTTGGGAAATGACTGAGTTTAGCCCAGGATGGGATGGAAGTTTCCAAGGAATGCCCCTGCCTTCAACCGATTATTGGTTTAAATTGTCCTATCTGGACTCCGACGGTAATCGCATATATGCCAAACATTTACAAAGCCATTTTTCATTGAGAAGATAGTCAGGATTGCATTTTATCGATTAACTGTACAATTTTTCCGTTGAAGCATACTAAAACATGCTTTTTTGGAGTTATAGAGGTTATTATAGAATAACCCTATAGCCCCAAAATTCTATGAGAGCCCTATTTTGTGCTATTTGCTGTTTTTTTCTTAGTTCCAGCATAGCTTTTTCCCAAAATTCCCCGGATTGTAGAACCGCCATACCCGTGTGTGCCGATATGTTTGTTGATGCCGAATCTGATGGTAGTGGAGATATTGATGATTTTGACCCCATGGTCATTACACAATCGGGTTGTTTGGAGAAAGGGAGTGTGGCATCTGCCAATATTGAGAATAACACTTCTTGGTTTGTTTTTAGAGCAGGAACTGATGGGCAAATAGGATTTGATATTCAATCTTTTCCTGTATCTGGTACAGTAGTTACCTCTGAGTTGGATTTTGCATTGTACGGCCCTTTTGATGAGACCTCGGGACAAAATTTTTGCACTTTGGTGGGTAATGGCTCGGCACAACCCATTCGATGTAATTACGAAGTCAATGACACCCATCATACCGGGATTGGCGTGAACCCTGTGGATGGAAGAGTGGGGGCGCCCTTTGTTGTAGGTAGCCAGAATACCTATGACGAATATATTGATGTGATAGCTGGTGAGATTTATTATTTGTTTATCAATAACTACAACACCAACTTTAATGGGGATCCTGAACCTTTTCAAATAAGATTTACGGGAAGTTCGGTGGATGACGATCAGAATACAGCATTGGATTGTACATTAAGGGACGAGTTTTTGGGCTTGGACATTATTGCTTGCGAAGGAGACCCAGACATCGTACTAAGCGCATTGAACTCTCCGGCAGGACCAAATATTGCCAATATTACCTGGGAGTTGGATGCGGATGATGATGGTACCTATGAAACCGTTTTGGCCACGGGAGCCGGACAAACAGAATGGACGGTAACCAGTCCAAATTCAGGACGATACCGGGTGACCATTGAAACTACTTTTGCTACTGTGATTACAGACGACATCCTAATTACCTTTTATCCAACGCCCACACCAGCTGATATAGATATTGTGGTACTCGACGATTTCGTCAACAGTGATCAAACCGACCCTTATAATGTGGAGTTTGTCCCAGTAGGCAATGGAAACTACGAATATTCGCTAAATGGGGGGGATTTTCAAACCGACCCAATCTTTCTTGATGTCCCTCCAGGAATGAATTCCGTTGTTATTAATGATGTTAATGGATGCGGAACCTCCGAACCCATAGATTTTTTGGTTGTGGGTTATCCCAAGTTTTTTACTCCTAATGGCGATACTTTTCACGATTTTTGGAATGTGGAAGGGGTTGACCAATTGGACAATCCTAGAATCTTCATTTTTGACCGATTTGGAAAGCTTATAAAGGAGTTCCCTACGAATACCGCAGGTTGGGATGGTACTTTTAACGGAAGGGATATGCCATCTTCAGATTATTGGTTCCGTTTGGATTATGATCGGGATGACAATGGAGTTGTGGTGGCACGTTCCGTAAGAAGACATTTCTCCCTGGTGCGCTAATAAAAAAGGCTGGATTTCTCCAGCCCTATTTGTGTTCTTCTATTCTTATGGTTAGAATTTAACCGTATAACCCAAGGTAACGTTGGTGTTTATTCTGTTGACCATGGCAGAATTGTCGATGCCGGCATCAAAGAAGAATTCATTGACATCTTGTTCGGATCGGCTAAAGGCCAAATCCAATCTGCTTCCACCAAAATTATATCCTATACCACCTGAATATCCTGTTAAATCCCCGATAGTATCGGCATTTTCATAAGGGCTTTGCTCAAATCGGTATCCCGCTCTCAGGCTCACCTGCTCTATACGATATTCCCCACCAACCCTATAGCTGTTGACTACACCCAGTTCATTGGCTATGACATCATTTTGGGATGCAAAATTGGGGTCCGTTGTAGGTCTAAGCTCGGCTTGGGACATGTCCTGATATCCATAATCCAAACTCAAAAGACCATCCTTGCCAAAAATTACCGCAACACTTCCAGTAAGTTTGGAGGGTGTTTTGATGCGATACTCTTCGAAAGCATTGACAATGTTGAAATTGATAAAATCGATATCAGAAACCGCCAATGAGGAATTGATCCGTTGGGAAATGTCATCGGTCAGTTCATACCAAGTGGGCGACTGATAACTTCCTCCAACTCGTATGTTCTCGTTTAATTTGGCAATGGCCCCAACACTAAATGAAAACCCATATCCCTCCGTATGAAGGAAATTGTCAAAAGTGGTGAATTGAACAGGAGAATCTTGATCATAGCCATTTTCATCCAAGAGGGTTAACCTATCATAAATGACATTGTGAAAATTCAGTGCTGCGCCCAGGTACAGATTTTCTTGGTATTGACCCGCAAAGTTCAAGGTGAATTTGCTGTTGTATCCTGTAGTGCTCTGCAGGTATTCTTGATTTACACTATTGTATTGGGCGTTGGAAAAGTAAGACGTATTGGCGTCATCGTCCTCAGTAGGTTCAATAAGACCCGCCTGAAAGCCCAGAAAAGCTTGCTGTGCCCCATAACCCAAACTGGAACCGATATCTAAATAGGCATCTTCTATAAACTCCCCTTCCTGCACCCTTAAAGGGCCTAAAGCCTGTCCTTGGGCAAACTCCAAAAAGTAGTTGTCAACACCTTGGGTTGTATTTCCTGCTGCAAAAAATTCGTTGTCAAAATTCTGCACCATGTCATAATTGACTGCGAAAGCGATTTTTTTCCATGGACTGTCGGAGGACTTGAAGACAAATACGCCTCCGGCCTGGTTCAACTCCACGGAATTGATATCCCTGTTTTGAACGCTACTGCCAAAAAAGGCATCATTGTTTCTGTTGTAATTAGATCCGTTGACCGAGAATTGGCTGTAGTTGAACACTGCGGAACCCGCTGGGTTCACATTGATAGCGGATAGATCTCCACCCAAGGCGCCAAACGCACCGCCCATGGCTTGAAATCTTGCGGTTCCAAGGGTATTTTCCGTACTATAACGAACTACATCGTCAATAATTTGACCACTGGCAACAAAGCATGCCAATACCATGATGAAAGTTAAGGATCGTTTCATTTCTTTGATTTAGTTAATACAATAAGTGCAATGGGATTTTAGTGTCTTCCGCCACTTCTACCTCTTCCCCCTGATGAACGGGATGCCCCTGAAGATCGGCTTCCGCCAGAACTTCTATAGCTTCCTCCCCTAGATCCGCTGCTTCGGTAGCTAGAACTTCGGGAACTTCCAGAACTTCTATAGCTACTACTTCTGGAACTTCTGCTAGGAGCACTGCTTCTGTAGCTGCCAGGACTTCTTTGACCGCTGGAAGACCTGTTATAATTGCTAGATCTCGGTGCCGTTCTACCAGATGATTGATAGCTTCGGGTGCTTCTTCCTTGGGTTCTGTATCCTGATGAGCCTCTGTTTATGCTTCCGCTCCTATAGGTACCACTACTATTGGCTCCACTTCGGGTAGCCCCACTTCTGTAGGTTCCACTACTTCTGGTAGAGGGCGAGGTGCCATAAGAACGATAGGTTCTTGAGCTTCTATAATTGGGTGTGGTACGGGTACTTCTGCTTGTTCTATAGCTTCGGTTTCTTGCAACCGCATCCGACCCAACGGACCTTCGTGCTGTGGATCCACTTCTATAGGTTGTGGAGCTTCTTCCAGTTGCGGCACTTCTGCTCACATTGGAACGTCCTGCACTAGACCTATATCTGGAGGCATAACCACTTCGCCTTGCAGCAAGATTAGATCTGCCTCGTAAGGTTGTACCTGGAATTGCGGAACTGGTGTAACCTCTTCTGCTTCTGTTATAGGCATAACCATATCCACGGTTGTATCCTCTATTGTAATAAGGTCTTCCGTAGCCATAATAACCACCCCAACCCCAACGGTTCCATCCCCATGGGTTGTTCCAGCCCCAGCCCCAGGCGTATCCGCCCCAGCCCCAACGGTTCCATCTCCAAGGGTTGTTCCAGCCCCAGCCCCAGCCGTAGCCTCCCCAGCCCCAGCCGTTCCAGAGCCATGGATCGTTCCAGCCCCAACCCCAACCAAGACCACCCCAGGCCCAGCTGTTGTCGTAGACGTTGATGGATACACTGGTTGGGTTGTCTCCCCAACCGGGATTACCATTATAGGTGTTGTTATTTGCAAAGTATGTAGTCTGTTCCCCTAAAGGAATGCTATCATTACTAATTTGACTGCTGTAGTTATCTATATCCGTGAAGATTTCGTCCTCCAGGATTTCATCGTACTCTTGCGCCTTTTGTCCAAAATAATCTCCGTAAATATCACTTTCCTGCTTTTCCAACCGGACGGCTTCCGCATTTCTCTTCTCAACCCCTACCACTCGGTTGTTGCTGGAATAAATACCATCATCCTCATAATAGGAAGATTGCTGATAAGTACCACAAGAGATTAAAAAAAGTGCAGCCAACAAGGATGTTGCGAGCATTTGAATTTTGGGGCGGGGTAAAGACTTTTTCATCGTACAATTTTTATTGTTGAACATACTAAAATTAGTTAGTTTTACCGAACTATTTTTGAAGATTAAGTCACAAGTTTTGTGCCAAACTACTGTAGATGGGTAAAAAATTAACGAGTCGGAGCGAGGATTATTCCAAATGGTATAATGAACTTGTTGTAAAGGCGGATTTAGCCGAAAATTCTGGTGTAAGGGGATGTATGGTCATAAAACCCTATGGGTTTGCCATTTGGGAGAAAATGCAGGCCCAGCTGGATAAAATGTTTAAAGAGACGGGTCATGAGAATGCCTATTTCCCGTTGTTTATTCCAAAATCTTACTTGAGCAAAGAGGCCAGCCATGTAGAAGGCTTCGCTAAGGAGTGTGCGGTGGTCACCCATTACCGATTGAAAAATGCTGAGGATGGAAGCGGGATCATCGTAGATGAAGATGCCAAGTTGGAAGAAGAACTTATTGTAAGGCCCACTTCCGAAACCATTATTTGGGACACTTATAGAAAATGGATACAATCGTATAGGGATCTTCCCATTTTGGTGAACCAATGGGCCAATGTGGTGCGTTGGGAAATGCGTACAAGACTGTTTCTCCGTACTGCAGAATTCTTGTGGCAAGAAGGACATACGGCACATGCCACCCGCCAAGAAGCGCTTGATGAAGCAGAGCAAATGATGCATGTTTACGCGGATTTTGTGGAGAATTATATGGGTGTTCCCGTAATCAAGGGAACCAAAACGGAGAGCGAACGCTTTGCAGGGGCTGAAGAAACCTATTGTATTGAGGCGCTTATGCAGGATGGAAAAGCATTGCAAGCAGGGACTTCCCATTTTCTGGGACAAAATTTTGCCAAGGCATTCGATGTGAAGTTTGCCAATAAGGAGGGCAAACAGGAATATGTTTGGGCCACTTCATGGGGTGTCTCTACCCGACTTATGGGAGCGTTGGTCATGACCCATAGTGATGATAATGGATTGGTGTTGCCTCCAAATTTAGCGCCCATTCAGGTGGTTATCGTACCTATTTATAAAGGATTGGAACAATTGGATGCCATTTCCGAAAAAGTGGAGCCTTTGGTGAAGGAACTAAGGGCGAGGGGTATTTCCGTTAAGTATGATAAAAGGGACACGCACAAACCTGGTTTTAAATTCAACGAGTACGAACTGAAAGGCGTACCTGTGCGTTTGGCGGTTGGGCAACGCGATTTGGAAAATGGAACCTTTGAGGTTGCACGAAGGGATACGCTTCAAAAGGAAACAGTGCAAGCAGATGTCGTAATCGATAAAATTGAGTCCTTGATGACAGAAATTCAAGAAAATATCTTTAAAAAGGCGTTGGATTTTAGGGAGGAACGCATCACAGCTGTGGATTCGTATGAAGATTTTAAGAAAGTAATTGAGGAAAAAGGAGGTTTTGTATCCGCCCATTGGGACGGTACAACAGCTACGGAAGACAAAATTAAAGAAGAGACCAAAGCCACTATAAGATGCATTCCGTTGAACCCTGTTCAGGAAGATGGTAAGTGCATGGTAACGGGCAAGCCGTCTACTCAAAGAGTATTGTTTGCCAAGGCGTATTAAAAGGTTTAAAAAATAGAATTTTACTGTTGCAAGACTTAAAAATAGTTGTATTTTTGCACCCGCCTGAATGACATTTGGTTACATATTTCTGAAAGGCAAACGTTCATAACAATAAATTGGCCCGTTCGTCTAGGGGTTAGGACGCCAGGTTTTCATCCTGGTAACAGGGGTTCGATTCCCCTACGGGCTACTAAAGAAAACTGTAAATAATAAATGGAAAATGAAAAAAGGGTATGCCAATTTTCAATTTTTCATTGTTAATTTTAATTGGCCCGTTCGTCTAGGGGTTAGGACGCCAGGTTTTCATCCTGGTAACAGGGGTTCGATTCCCCTACGGGCTACTAAAGAAAACTGTAAATTATAAATGGAAAATGAAAAAAGGGTATGCCAATTTTCAATTTTTCATTATTCATTTTAAATTAAAATAATGGCAAACCATAAGTCAGCATTAAAGAGAATCAGAAGAAACGAAGCAGTTCGCTTGCGCAACAGATACCAGCACAAAACGGTTCGTAACGCAATCAAAAAGCTGAGAAATGAAGAGGACAAAAAAGCAGCTGAAACACTTCTTCCTACTGTAGTTGGTATGATTGATAAGTTGGCAAAACGCAACATTATCCATAACAACAAGGCAGCTAATTTGAAGAGCAAATTGATGAGCAAGGTTGCAGCAATGTAATCTTACTTCTCATTAAGATATAGCAACGCCCCTTTTAGGGGCGTTTTTTTATGGATTAATTCTGTTTTAGCTTGGAAGTGTTCCTATAACCGGGCAGGTTTTTGTGCCAATCCTTTCTACTTTGACCGCCAGATATTCCCCATTCCTCAAAAAATAGATACCCTTCATTAATAGGCTCCTTTTCCAATAGCAGTGGGAAGGATTCCACTACGTTAATGGCCCAAGGAAGGCCATTTTCGGTCGCATAGTTTCCATCTGTATCGGCATTATTACCCTCGACTGCAGGTTGCGCATCTCCCAAATCCGTTGGTTCGTGATTGGAAAGATGAATTTCTTTGTCCCGTTCGCCATTAGCTACTAAAAATGGATTGAAAGGCGCAGGATCCAGCGCAGATTCCGATATGGGATCGATAAGCGTAATATTCACTTTGTTTTCCTGGTTTACAATAATGGAATGGTCATCAAAAAGCGGAATTACGGCATGGGTCTGCCCCAGTTCTGTTCCATTATTGTCCAAACTAAACACGTCACGGTCTAAAAGTTGACCCGTTATGGAAGCAACATTATTGGGGTTGAGTCCTTTGATCTCAAATGCCATGCTGTTTACAAAACCAGCTCCATCAGAAGTAACACTATAATCAATATCTATGGCAACCACTTGATTGCTGGCATTGAAAATTCTGGTAATGGAATAATCAATGGAGGTGTCGTTAAAATCCCAATCCCCCCTAAATGGCCATAAATCCTCAAATACCAAAGAAGCTTTGGAACTAGCCGAAGGATAGATAACGGTATAAGCCTTGGTAGCATCGTTGGGAAATTCGTCCACAGAATCAACAACACCATCCCCATCTTGATCATTGCATAACTCCACCTCGGTAAAAGTGAACCAGTTGGAGTCGTTTTGGGTATTGGTGCCGGGATCATCGGTTCTTCGCCAAACGATCTTGTCAAAGGAACCTGAAGTTGCAGAGATAAGGATGGTACCATAACCATCACGGTAGTAGTGCGATCGAGACCCTGGGTTACTATCTCTTAAAATTCTATCTACCTCATCGTAAACAAGTTCACTACCGCCAGATAAAAGCGTTTCCGTGTGCTGGGTGCCAACAAATTCATATCTGGATGCATCCACACTTCTCACATGCATCAATACATGCTGGATGGGCGAATCAAAGTCCATTTCAAACTCCACATAACCGTCGGAATCATTATTGGTATCAATTTTGGAGCTGATCCAAAAGTTGAAACCATAAAAAGTAAAAATGGGTGTCGAAAATCCACCTCCAGCCAAGGAAAAACTGTTTTTAAACTCCACTCCATCAACATCCGTTGCCGTGATAATGGCCGTTGCATTGTTTTTGGGAAACTGGATGTTGGATAACGTATGTATCCCTGAACCATTGGTGTCCACTACATTCCCAAGGTCAACGTAAAACTTTTGACCATAAACATTGGAGCAGTCCGTATTCATTTTGGAAGAGTTACTTTGTGACTTGGACTTTCCATTTTTTCCTATGATGCCATTGAATGTAAATGACGCCGAGTTTTCGATAATCTGGATGGTTATGTCATCCACAGAGCTATTGGATTTTCGGACCAAGAACAATTCATCCACATAGGACGGAACGGTAAGGTTTTCTAAAATAGTGCCGTTGAAAGGTTCCCTTTCCAGCAACCTTTGGGGCAAGGGACCGGTAATACTATCCAGGCTTTCCGTTAATTCCTCGCTTAGCGGATAAACTTCATAAACAACATTGGGAGTGTTGTCCGAAATACTTACGGCCACCACTTTTTCCGTCTTAAAATCGAAATTATCCGGAAACTTTAGCTCAACCAATACGGGATCCTCTACCAAGATAGAGTCCCTTGCTAGGGCTTCCAGGTAATTGTCGTATTTCTGCCTTAGACAGCTTTGGCTAAGCAGAACTACCAACGAGATGGTTATTATATTCAGAATTTTATGCCTTTTCATCCATCATAACATTCCTTAAATGAACGAAAAAACCTACAAAATCATTGATTTAATCGATGAACGACATTTCGAAGTTGTAAAACCCGTTAAAGCTGTGGTGTAGCTAATTTCCTAACTCAAATTAGAAAGCGATTGGCAGCAGACATTACATCAAAAAACGCCCTCTTTTGGGCGTTTATATGTTGTTTTTAACTGTAAGGGTTAATCCTGAAGTTGGGATTCGTTTCGGTATCCCGTGGAATCTTTGTACCAGTCTTGAAACAGCGTTCCACCAGAATTTGCCCATTGATTAAAGTAATTATAGGCTTGATTGACTGGGACATTTTCTTTGGGAGGCTTAAAGTTGTGCACAATATTAATGGCCCAAGGTAAACCTGAATCTGTTTTATAATTGCCATCCAAGTCAAGATTTACACCTTCCACGGTGGTATCATTAACTCCTAAGCTTGTTCTAAATCTATTGGGCAAATGGATTTCTTGCCCTCGATTCTTGTCCACAATTAAGAAGGGGTTAAAAGGAGCTATTCCAAGCTGGTTGGTGGTAATTGGGGTAGTAAAATTGATGGTAACCTTGCTAGGGATATTGAGCATGGTTTCATGATTATCAAATAGGATGACTACCGCCCTGTCCTGCCCTTGTTCCAAACCATTTGCAGCTACGTTTATAAAACCTTCATTCAGAACCGTTCCCGTAACGGATTCAACCAAGCTTGGTGGAATACTTTCAAACTCGATTCCAAAGGCGTTGGTCAACCCAGCTCCATCTGAACTTACCTCAAAATGAATGTCCAGCTGTACCACCATATTGTCCGAATTCAAAACAGCGACAAACCTATAGTTTACAGCGGTGTCGTTGAAATCATAATCCCCGAGATAAGGCCAAAGGTCTTCAAACGCTACTGTACCCCATCCATACTTACTGGGTGTAAATTGCTCAAAAGCTTTGTTAGCATCCTCGGGAAAATCGTCATTGCTATCTGTAATTCCATCACCATCCGTATCAGGATCTACGGCAACTTCATCAAATACCCTAAAAGTTGTTAGGTCATTGATGGTTCGGCCTAAACTGACACCCGAGGTGGAAGCAGGGCCATATCGGTATTCCCATCCTCCCGTTTGGGTATCCATTACAATAAGGTTACTGCTACCTCCATTGTCCGCCAACCACAACTCGTCATTGGAGTCAAAAGTCATGGAAGTGGGTGAAAATGGAAGGTCTTCCCCGCTAATCCGAACAGCATCGTAATTTCCATCTCCGTTTTCGTCAAGTCTATAAAGCCCCGAAAAAGAGCATAAGAAAATGGTGCCATCTGTAGCAAAAGCAAGATCGCCACCGTTTTTCTTGTGAAGGCCCACAATATCCCAGTTGGATAAGATGTTGGCGTTTTGTGGATCGACTGTGTAGAGCTTATTGCCGGTGGAAAAATACAATAGGCCATCGTTTTTGTTGTAGTCGAGTCGTGGCCCGCCCAAGCCCAAGTCGCCCACCGTGGTCCAAGAATCGGCGGCCATGTCATATTTCATTAAGGGATAGGGCTTGCTGCGACCAACGGAATACACAAACTGATTTTCTTGATCAATTGCAGCGGTCCAACTCCCCATGGGCATATCTGAGATAAATGTATATGCTCCTGTCAAAGGATCCACTTGAAACATTTCTCCACCTCCATTGACACAGTATAGATAATCCTCTATCATGGCCTTATTGGCCGATGTTCCTTTCCCCGTATCCGGGATATAGTTATACGTTAAGGCGGTGCCCGTAATATTTATAATGGCCGAAGAAAATTTAAAGCCTTCCTTTCGTTTAAGGTAAAGTTTTTCATAATAGGAGGGAATCACAAAAGTCTGCTCCAAGCTTCCTCCGGACGGAATGCCGCTTAAAATTAAATGATTGAGATTATCCACCGAGACCTCGACACCAGTTTCTTCCTCTTCTTCTTCATTTAGAAACACAAATTCCTCCCCCAAAACTACCTGGTCATTGTATGCATATACATAGTATTTTGCATTTGGAGTGTTGTCATTGATGGTCAGGGTTACTTCTTTTTCCGTATCGAAGTCAAAATTGGCAGGAATCTTAAGTTCCGTAATTTCAAGTTCATCTACGGGGACCTCAACTTCGGGCGTTGGAGGTGTTCCTTCAGACGTTGGATTGGTAGGATTGTCCAAGCTGTCCTTAACACAAGAAGTTAAGCTCAAAGCCAGCAGAATACATACACAGGACAAATTAATTTGGGGCAGTCTCATCTTATTTTTATTTGGTGGATTTATAGTCCAATTATGGTAAAACTAATTTTTGACCAACCATCTTTTGGCTGGTCTTAGGCTTCCAGCGATTTAGTATCGACCAATGGTTTTATGATATCGATGGATCGCTGACGGCAACTATTAATTCAATTTTGAACGAAAAAACCTACAAAATCATATAAAAAAATCGATGAACGGAATATGGAAGTTGTGAAAACCGTTGGAAACAATGGGAAATTTTGAATCTTACCTAAAGGCTTTTCGTTGCCCGATCAGGAATCCAACCATAAAAAGGAAGTACATTAATGCAATTAAAACAAGCAAGAGTTGATGCAGGTGAAAGGCGAAGTAAAATTCAGGCATCTCGTAAGCTGCAATAAATATGAGGGGAAAGAAGATATGGAAAATAACCAGTCCCAAACTTACCCAATACAAAAGGCTACGATACAGGGGATAGGAGCTTTCCTCACTTCGTTTTTCCTTAAAGTACATCCAAACACAGAGAATTAGGACGATGGATGCTATCAGATCTGCGTAATAGAGATTGGAGTGCAGTGGATCTTGAAAGAAAACACTGATCAAATACCCCGATAAACTTACAAAAGCCCCCTTTTTGACTATGTCCCTATGTTTGGGTTGCTTTAGAACCGTCCAATAGATGTAGTAGAAAAAAGAGAAAGAGATAACGGAATATATGTTGTAAATAATTACGTTGTGCCATGAATATTCCGGTTCAGAAAAAAATTGATATTCATCATGGTATTTGATGAAATAGCCCAGGAGTTCGGTCAAAAAAGTATACATGATGAAGATGGGAAAAAACCGCATCACCGTATCAAAATATCTACGATACCTATACATGGCCACAATCCAAGTTGCCAGATATATTGGAATGAAATAGCTTTCGGTAAGAAAGTTTTGAATTTCTTCAATCATCTACCTTCTAAGTTAGGAAGATTTATCCGAAAGCTTTTCGCTTGGCCAAAAGAAAGCCTATATTGAAGCAAGCATACATCATTATGATACATGCCATCAAGATGTTTCTGTAGTAGAATTGGGTGTAAATATCAAATTTGGTATGACTTACGATAAGGATAACAGGGAAAAGCACATAAAAACCAACCAAGCCCAAACTGACCCAAAACATCAGATTTCTCCATTTGGGATAAGGATTTTCCACTTCCGTTTTTTGCCTAAAATACACCACAATGATGGCTATCAAAATAAAGGATCCAACAACATGGCCAAATGCCAGTTGATTGTGCAAGGGGTTTTTAAAAATGGAATTGCCAACATAAGCCAATACACATGCATAACTGCCATACTTGATCCATGTTCTAAATTGGTTACTGATAATTACTTTGGAATAGACCTTAAAGAAAAACAGGAAAAAAATGAGCTGATAAACATTGTAAATGATCACATTATGCCACGCATATCGAGATTCGGAAAAAAACTGAAATTGATAATTCTCTTTAATCAGAAAACCTAAGAGCTCGGTAAAAAAGGTGTATGCTATCAGTATGGGAAGGTACTTCAATGCGGTATCAAAGTACCTTCTATATGCGTATACTGATATCAACCACGTTAGCAGATATAGTGGAATATAAAAATGTTCCGAAAGAAAGTTCAATAAAGCTTGGGGCATGGGATCTAAAAATCGTTGTTGGGCGGTGGGCCGGAACTTCCATGATTCATGTTAAGACTCCCCCCCTTTTGAAATACGGGATTTGGAGCGCTAGGGACAAAACCAGCATAGGCTCTATCTTTCTTGACTTCGTTGGATCCCATTCCTTTGTTGGCACCAACGGCGTCCTTGATAAGTTTGGCTTGCCCATCCTCACCAATGTAAAATCCATAGTCCTCTCCATCAACCTTCATAGTGGGAACCATAAAGATGGAATTCTGCCTTGGATGTACAATTTTATCGCCGTCAGGAAATTTTTCCTCGTTTGGATAGTTGGCAAAATAGAACCTGATGGATGAGATATCCACCTTGGCACCTTTAGCTTCCTGTTCTATGTATGCCATATATTGTTTGATGGTCGCATAGTCAAATGAGGTATACCTTGCAGGGTCGAACTTTTCCTCAGGACTTCTTTGTGCTTCAAATTCTTGGATTAACGCTACCCTGTTCCTGGAATAATTGTCATATAGGGATTTTGACTCTTCCAGGGAAATCAATCCTTTTGGAGGTTTTACGGGTTCTGCCTCCTCTTGATGCGTTTCTTCGGGAGCTTCCGAAGGTTTGGTTTGTTGCTTGCAAGATGCCATAAATAGGAAAATCGCTGCCAAAAGTACATGGCCTACTTTTCTTGTGTTTTTCATTTGTAAGGATTTTTAGTATTCATAGTATGGGGAAACTTTACTAAAGATATGTCTTTTCTTTAAAATGTATTAACAAAAAAACCTTTGGGAATGACCCAAAGGTTTTCTAAATGATTATGGAATATGCTGTATGGAACGAACCTTACTCGTTCATGGTCAACAAAAATTCCTCGTTGTTTTTGGTTTGCTTAATTCGCTGTTCCATGAATTCCATGGCTTCGACTGGATTCATATCCGCAAGATACTTACGCATGATCCACATACGCTGAATGGTGGTTTCATCCAACAAAAGATCATCACGACGGGTAGATGAAGTAACCAAATCAATGGCAGGGAATATTCTACGGTTGGATATTCTTCTATCCAACTGCAGCTCCATGTTGCCGGTACCCTTGAATTCCTCAAAAATAACCTCGTCCATTTTGGAACCTGTCTCTGTCAAAGCGGTAGCTATGATGGAAAGGGAACCTCCATTTTCAATGTTCCTGGCGGCCCCAAAGAACCTTTTGGGTTTGTGCAGGGCGTTGGCGTCAACACCACCACTCAATACCTTACCGGAAGCAGGTTGCACGGTGTTATAGGCCCTGGCCAATCGTGTAATGGAATCCAATAAGATAACCACATCATGGCCACATTCTACCAAACGCTTTGCCTTTTCAAGAACAATATTTGCGACACGCACATGCTCGGTGGCTTCCTTGTCAAAGGTTGAAGCGACAACTTCTCCGCGAACATTACGTTGCATATCCGTAACCTCCTCAGGACGTTCATCAATCAAAAGAATGATTTGGTATACCTCTGGGTGGTTGGCGGCAATGGCATTGGCAATGTCCTTGAGCAACATGGTCTTACCCGTTTTGGGCTGGGAAACGATCATTCCCCTTTGTCCTTTTCCAATGGGAGAGAACAAATCCATGATACGTGTTGATAAGGTGCTTTGTCTTTCGGCCAACTTAAATTTTTCCTTGGGGAACAAGGGGGTCAAGTGCTCAAAAGAAACCCGATCGCGTACTACTTGTGGATCTAACCCGTTGATTTTGGTCACTTTGATCAAAGGGAAATATTTTTCACCCTCTTTTGGAGGTCTAACATTTCCAAGAACGGTATCCCCTGTTTTTAGCCCGAACAATCTAATCTGGGATTGGGAAACATAAATATCGTCAGGGGAAGAAAGGTAGTTGTAATCCGAAGAGCGCAAGAACCCATATCCATCCTGCATAATGTCCAGGACACCTTCGCTTTCAATGATGCTGTCAAATTCAAACTCTGGCTCTTTGTACCTATTTTTTAAATCCTTGTCAAAGTTGCTGCTCTTTTTTTCCTGCCCATTTCTATGGTGCTGGTTATGCTTTTTGTTATGCTGGTTTTTTGGGTGTTGGTGCTGTTTCTGCTGGTCTTTTTTCTGAGTGGGGTTTTCTGTTTTTTCTGACCCTTCTTTGGCGTCATTTTCAACAGCGGTTTCTTTAGATGCAACAGCTACCTCCTTTTGATCTTTTTGAGGTCGTGGTAATCTGGCCCTTTTAGGTTTTTGGGGCTTATTTTCTTGGGTTTCGGCAGTATTTCCTTGAACCGCCTTGGGGTTGGATGCCTGAACATCCAGTATCTGGTAGACCAAGTCCAGTTTTTTTAAGGTCTTAAATTTAGGAACGCTGAGTCCCTTTGCAATTTCTTGCAATTCAGGAAGCTTTTTAGCCTTTAGATCTGAAATCTCGAACATTAAATAATGAATAAATTAAACTTGTCTAACGTAAATAATCTCGAAGTAAAAGTTATTGGGGTACTACGATAGGAAAGAATCCTGAGGTGAGTGCTTTGCTAATAACGTCACAATAATACAAATTATTTTTCAACATTACAGGGTCATTTAACGAAAAGACACCTATTTTTGCCTTCCAAAATCGATTTTGGCAATGATTCAAAGAATCCAAACAATTTTCTTAGCCTTGGTGGCACTAATTGCGGGAGCTCTGCCGTTTATAGTACACCTGTGGACCGATGAAACCGGCGCTGAGATTTTTGCTAAGGATTCCTTGGGATATAGCTTGGCTTTTTACGCCTCTGCGCTATTGGCCTTGATTGCAATTTTTATGTTTAAAAACCGGCAAAATCAATTTGTGTTGAACAGATTGAATATGATATTGAACCTTTTTTTACTAGGATTTTTCGTTTACCGGTCGCTAAGTTTATCCGGAGAAACCTCGGTTTCTGAGAAGGGTATTGGGATGCTGATTCCTGTATTTTCTATCGTTTTTCTGGTTCTGGCCAACAGAGCCATCAAAAAGGATGAAGATCTTGTAAAATCTGTTGATCGCTTACGTTAAACCTAACATCTTAGTAGTATTAGTGCGAGAAAACCCCGGCCTTGGCCGGGGTTTTTGTTTTATCCTGGATAACCATCAAGCCTTATTGCCTTAAATTTTCCTTTGTAAATCCGTTATTGAACTTTACGTTGGTCAACGTCTGAACCACTCCTGGTTCCTCAGCATAGTTGCCATCAGGGCCTGGCATAAAATATGTACGTTTTGTGGACACCAATTGACCATCAATATCCTCATACTCATAATTGGCAACAATAACGGGTTCCTCAACACCAAAAAAGGGAAGGGAGAAATAGAAACGATCCACCAATTTCGTTTCTGGGTTCACCAGTAATATGTACACATCATTTTGCTCTTTTCCGGTCATCTCCGCACTATAGGAAACTTCAATTTTATCATAGGTCGTTCCATTGTATTCCTCTGTTCCCAAATACTTGGCGGTTACGGCCTTGTCATTGATCTTATAGGGCATGGCAAACCAATAATAGTTGGTTCTTCTTAAAAAATCGGCCATGGCCAAATGCTCTGCGTCTTCAACTATGTTGCCATTCAGTTCCAGAACGGTTTTGTTCCCGTCAAAATACTGGGTCAACTCCCCCTCCTCATTAGGCATGTTGTTGATCTCATGTTTGCTGTATTTTCCATAGGATTCCTCGGAACCAAAAATGTAGCGCTCCAAGGAGAGGTCTGTTTTTCCGGTTGAAGGATAGTGGTACGTATAGGTGTACTCAACATCCCCTTTTTTCCAAAGATCGTTCCAACCGCCATGCGCGTTGGCTACCGCGGCTAATACGGTTTTGGGATTGTCAGTGTCATAAACTGGCTCGGAAACCTTCTCAACAGCCGTTTCAACTTCCACTTTTTGTTGTTTTGTTTTTTCTCCGCAGGAAAGTAAAAAAGCAAGTCCACCAAGGGCAACAAGCTTCCAAATAGATATTTTCATTTTCTTAATCGTCTAATGGTTTGCTGCTTTAGACGAAGCTTTATGCGAATACTTACTTAACCGATATACTTATAAACCAACCTTTTGATGAAATTGGGCCACCTTATAACCCGAGTCGCGAACAGATTGGCTGGCATCACTGGTTTTATCCAAAAGCGGATTGGTATGGTTGAGGTGGGTAAAATGTATTTTTTCTTTTTCTGAAGTAGGCAGCGAGGCAAATAGTTCCATGCTTTCAATTACAAATGGGTGAGGGATTTCTGCAATATCCCGATTGTTGATTTCCTTGCCGTCAAAAAATGAAGCATCCAAAAAAGCAAAATCCACTTTACGTATTTCTTCGGCTATGCTTTCTTCCCATTTATGCCATTTATCGATATCAGGAATAAATAGGACACTTTTGGTAGGGCCAAAAATTTTAAAACCCACGGTTTCGGAAAATTCATCCCTATGAGGCACTGTAAATGGAGTTACGGTCAAGTTGGGAGTAAGTTCCACAACTCGCTTGTCCGACATCTCTATTAAATCCATGTTTCCCAAAGCAACCAGTTGACTCCAAGGGCCATTGTTTTCTAAAAAAGCTTTCATTTTGGGCATTGCATAGACCGGAACTTGATGGGCGCCCAAGGCTTCCCGACCCAAATACATAAGTCCGGTATAATGTCCAATATGGGCATGGGTCAAGAAAATCCCATCGGGTGTTTCCGCTTCCAGACCTGCATATGATTTTAAGGCTTTGAGTTGGGTGGACATGTCTGGAGTGGCTTCAAACAAATAGGTTTTCTGGTTTTCATGATCTACAATACCCAAGGAAACCACTTTCCGTTCAGGATCAAGGTTCTTAAACAAATCCGCACAACAGTCCCGTTTACAGCCAATATGTGGACTGCCTCCATCTTGTACGGTGCCCAGCACAATTAACGAAACCGGACTTTGGGTTTTCTTTTGTGCCTGGGTTTCACAAGACAACATTAAAAGTGCCGTTAAAGCCAACAAATACATCATACCTATCTTTTTCCTAGTTCTACTACTTCCAAATCTGATATTTTATCCCCATCTATTACAAACCGCAATAGTGTTCTAACTTGATGGAATCCATACTTGCCGCAAGCTCCTGGATTCATGTGTAATAAGTTCAACTTTTTGTCATGCATGACCTTTAAAATATGGGAATGTCCACTGATGAAAAGTTTGGGAGGGTGTTTTTTAATTTCATCCTTTATCCTTCGATCGTATCTGTTGGGGTAGCCTCCAATATGGGTAATCCACACATCCACTTGTTCGCAAAGAAAGCGCTGGTTTTCCGGAAATTCCTGTTGAATCACATGGTTATCTATATTGCCGTGTACGGCCCTTAAGGGTTTCAATTTTTGAATGCTGTCCGTTACGGATAAGCTCCCAATATCGCCTGCATGCCAAACTTCATCCGCTTGCGCAACATACTTTAAAATGGTGACATCCATATGTCCATGGGTGTCAGACAGCAACAGGATTTTGGTCATAACGCTAAAAATATGCTAAAAAAATAAACGCAGAATTTCTATTGGATGGGATTCAAGTATCTTTAACATTTTAAAAGTAGGGAATCCCATTGAGATATTTTATCCGATTTGCTTATTTCGGAAAGGCTTACCATGGCTGGCAAAACCAACCCAACGCCATTACCGTCCAGGAGGTTTTGGAGAAGGCACTGTCTACCCTTTTGCGCCAACCCGTTGAGGTAGTGGGAGCTGGCAGGACAGATGCTGGGGTGCACGCCAAGGAAATGTATGCCCATTTTGATGTGGATCAGGTGGCCAATCGTGAGGAATTGATCTATAGACTGAATGCCTACCTTCCCGAAGCCATTGCCATACAGGATTTGGTTGCCGTTAAGTCGGATGCCCATGCCCGATTTGATGCTACAGAACGTACCTACGAATATTGGTTGGTGCAGGAAAAAAACCCATTTTATTCTGATTTTGCACATTGCATTCTTCAACCTTTGGATGTAAAGGCAATGAACAAGGCTGCCAATTACTTATTGTCTCACACTGATTTTGAGAGTTTTTCCAAATCCAATTCAGATGTCAAGACTTTTAATTGTGATGTCCGCAGAGCAATTTGGGAAATGAAAGAGGATAAGTTGGTTTTTACCATTGTTGCAGATCGTTTTCTTCGGAATATGGTTAGGGCCGTAGTAGGAACTTTACTGGATGTAGGACTGGGAAAAATGGAACCTGAAAGAATAAACGATATTATTGAGAGTAGGGACAGGAGTAAAGCTGGGGTTTCCGTACCCGCAAAAGGCCTATATTTGACAGCCATCTCCTACCCAAAAAATATTTTTGATGAGCAAAACTGAGGAAATAGGAAAAGCATTTGATTTTGGCTTGTTCAAGCGTGTTTTTGGACACACCAAACCCTACAGGGGTATCTTTTGGTTGGTGGCCATAATGGCTATTTTGTCGGCCGCTTTTGCCGTGCTCGTCCCTATTTTGGTGAAGTTGATTATAGATGAGCCGTTGACGAATAAGGATAGCGAGCAGTTGCTGTTTGTTGTCTTGGTCATGCTGGGAACCTTAATTGCCCAGGTAATCAGTCAGCTATTGTTCAACTATTATGCTAACCTTTTGGGTGAATCCGTGATCAAGGATATCCGTGTGAAGCTTTTTAAAAGAATGGTGGGCTTTAAGATGACCTATTTTGACAATTCCTCCATTGGGGTTTTGGTCACCCGAGCAGTAGCGGATATGCAGCGGATTGGTGAGATTTTTAGTCAAGGGTTTTTTGTGATTGTGGCCGATATCCTGAAAATGCTATGCGCGGCTTGCGTGATGCTCATAATGAATTGGAGACTGGCCTTGATCGTGTTTGCGATCCTACCTATAATCTTAATTGCTACGCGCCTTTTTCAGCAGGCAATGAAAGTCGCCTTCATCGATGTTAGGGCACAAGTGGCCAATTTAAATTCCTTTGTGCAGGAGCGGATTGCGGGGATGAAGATTGTGCAGCTATTCAACAGGGAGCAGATTGAAAAGGAAAAGTTCAGAAAAATCAATGAAAAGCATCAAAATGCATGGTTAAGGACGGTATGGTACAACTCCATCTTTTTCCCCATAGCCGAAATCTCCAATTCTGTAGGGGTAGGTTTGGTTGTCTATTTTGGAATCATCCAAAACATTGATAGCGTAAGCTTGGATAACAAAGGTTCCATCATTGCCTTCTTTTTCCTGATGGACTTACTGTTCAGGCCACTTCGGCAGATTGCGGATAAGTTCAATACCCTACAAATGGGAATGGTGGCGGCAAACAGGGTCTTTGGAATTTTGGATACCGACAGCCGCATTGCGGACAATGGTAGTTTGGAGAAGGCAGATGTCAAGGGCAATATTCAGTTTTCCAATGTCCATTTTGGATATCTGGAGGATGAGGAGGTGCTGCATGGTATTTCCTTTGAGGTTGAAGCAGGGGAAACCGTTGCCATTGTGGGCGCCACTGGAGCTGGAAAATCCACGATCATCAACCTGCTCAATCGTTTTTACGAAATCAACTCAGGGGAGATCTTGGTCGACGGTCACAACATTAAGGACTATACCCTAAAATCCTTGCGCTCGCACATTGCCATTGTGCTTCAAGATGTATTTCTGTTTGCGGATTCCATAGCCAATAACATTTCCCTGCGGGATGAAACAGTGACCTTGGAACAGATTGAAAACGCTGCCAAACAAATAGGCGTACATGATTTTATTTCCAGTCTACCCGAAGGCTATTTGTACAATGTAAAGGAACGCGGCACCATGCTTTCAAGCGGACAGCGACAACTCATTGCATTTTTAAGGGCTTATGTAAGTAACCCCAGCATTTTGATTTTGGATGAAGCTACCTCTTCCGTGGATACCTATTCCGAGCAGTTGATCCAACAGGCCACGGACAAGATTACCGAAGGTAGAACCTCCATCATCATTGCGCACCGATTGGCCACCATCAAAAAAGCGGATAAGATCATTGTGATGGATGCGGGTCAAATTGTGGAAGTTGGGAACCATCAGGAATTGTTGAAAAAAGGTGGTTACTATAGCGATCTTTACGAGGCCCAGTTTATGGCCGAAGAGGAGGTCGCTTAAGATTTGGGAGCAAAATCTTCTAAGTTTACCATTCCAGTTGATAAACTGATCAGGAAAATGACGACGCCTATTCCCATCATGACTATGATCAATAGGAAAAAGTAGATCAAGGCCCTCCAAAATGTACTCCAAAAACCTAGCTGGTGCAATCTTCCCAAGGCATAGAACTGGTAAACGACTATAACAATTAGGAACGCAAAATTGAAGATGTCAAATTTGATGGGGAAAAGGCCCAAAAAGAATATATAGGTAAAGACCTGGACATAAGATGTTTGACCAATAATGTAGGCGTTGGCTACCAAGTGCTCCGTATAATTGAATTTCTTGGTGGCACTAAAGAGCATCCAGGTCATTAGGGCATATAGGGGCATGCTCAGATAGGCCAGAAGTGCTTGGAAATCGAAAACATAGTTTAGTTGTGGTGCCGTTTCATTGTTAAAGCTACTCTCTGTGAGATTTAGGTCATAGATATCGCGGAGCACAAAAAACATAAGCCCAGAAAGGGTAATGGCAATGGCAAAGTAGCTTATGGGGTTCATGTACCTTTTGCGTGTTCCTGCAATATAGGTGGCAACAACCACTTCGGGTTTTGTAAAAAGTTCCCTAAAAGTCCTGAGAAAGGTATTGTCCAGGTTAAAGACTTGCTGACCAAGGTCATGCCACACATTTTTAAGGGTAAGCCTGTTTTGGATAACTTTTGCACCGCAATTACGGCAGTAGCGATCCTCTGGTACAAGGGCTTGATTGCAGTTTTTACAAACCATTTATTCCAAATCCTTTTTGATCATGGCGATTAACGCATCCAGACCTTTGTACGGAACAAATTCCCCATTTTTAATATAGGAGATGGAACCGGTTTCTTCACTCACCACCAGACAAACGGCATCCGTTTTTTCCGTGATTCCGACAGCAGCCCTATGCCGTAATCCAAACCGTAAAGGAATGTTCCTATCATTGGAAACAGGAAGTATAACACGTGTGGCGGTTATGTAGTTGTCTTGGATAATGGCCGCGCCATCATGGAGCGGGCTATTTTTGAAAAAGATACTCTCCAAAATGGGTTGGGTAATCTCAATATTCATGGAATCCCCGGAGGACTTAAAAAAGTCGAGTGAATTGGTGCGCTCCATCACTAAAATAGCACCGGTTTTGGACATCCCCATTTTTTCACAGGCACCTACAACGGCATCAACATTGGTATCCGTGGGCAGGGCCTCTTGCTTCAAGAACTTGAAATGCCGCGTGAAATTTCTTTTGGAAGCAAAATTGGTAGACCCGATCATCAACAAAAACTTTCGTATTTCTTGTTGAAACACAATGATCAAGGCAATCAGTCCAATGTTCATAAAACCACCTACCATGCTACTGATCATTTTCATTTGCAACAGCTCTGTAAGTTTCCAAAGCGCCCAAACAATCACAATTCCGATAAAGATATTGATGGCCACGGTGCCCTTGACCAACTTGTAGATATAGTAGAGTAGTGCGGCCACAAGCACGATGTCTATGACATCGGTAATCTTAAATTCAATAAAATTTAGAAAATCCAACCGCAGTGTTTTTGTAAAATTAGCAAAAATCGCAGAACATCAAATTAGAGTGAATTGGCTTTGAGTTCCTCAATCAAGGTAACACATTCCATAGCCTCTTTCACATCGTGGACACGTAGAATATTGGCACCCTTTAGTAAAGCCACCGTATGCAGTGCAGTAGTTCCGTTCAAAGCCTCTTTGGAAGAAGATTCCAGAACTTTATAGATCATGGATTTTCTACTAAGCCCGATCAAAAGGGGCAAACCAAAGGTTTGAAACAGATCCAAATGACTGAGCAAAGTGTAGTTCTGGGCCGTGGTTTTGGCAAATCCAAAACCGGGATCAATGATGATGTCATTTATTTTTAAGCTTGTGGCTTTTTCAATTTTTTGTGCGAAATACAGCCTCAAATCCTGGATCAAATCATCATAAGTAGCCAATTTTTGCATGGATTGGGGAGTTCCCTTTAAATGCATCATAACATACGGAACCTGGTAGTCCGCTACAGTTTGGAACATCCCATCATCCAAATTTCCTGCGGAAATGTCATTGATTATAGCGGCTCCTGACTCAATGCAGTGTTTGGCAACCTTGCTGCTAAAGGTATCTATGGAAATGAAAGTTTCAGGGTAGTGTTTCAGAATCAGCTCCAAAATGGGGAGCATTCTTTGAAGCTCCTGGTCTTCGGGGACATGTTCCGCTCCTGGTCGCGAACTATAAGCTCCCATGTCGATAAAGGTTGCCCCATTCGCCAACATTTGTTCTACTTGAAGCAAAATGGTTTTTTCATCCTTGTATTTCCCTCCGTCATAAAATGAGTCGGGGGTAAGGTTTAGAATTCCCATGACCTTGGGTCGGCTGAGATCAATAAGCTCTCCCTTGCAGTTTATCGTCATAAAAAATAGGTGCTTTGTTGGGTTTGATTATCTTTGGCAAGGCTTCATGAGAGCCCAAAGTTTGGACGAAATTTACGCAAATTAGCAAGAATAGATGCAGCAGACTTCCCAACAATTCGATGCGGTAATTACCACCTGTCGTGACCTCTTCTTAAAAAAGACCAAAGATTACGGAACCGCATGGCGCATATTGCGTCTCCCATCGCTCACAGATCAAATATTTATTAAGGCGCAGCGCATTCGCAGTTTACAGCAAAATGAGGTGCGGAAAGTGGACGAGGGGGAGCAATCAGAATTTGTGGGAATCATCAACTATGCCATTATGGCCTTGATACAGCTGAAAAAAGGCGTGGCCGAGCAACCCGATTTGGACAAAGACTCGGCCATCGCATTATATGATGAAGAGGTGTTGATTGCAAAATCCTTAATGGAAAACAAAAATCATGATTATGGGGAGGCCTGGCGCGATATGCGGGTGAGTTCCCTAACGGATTTAATTTTGCAAAAACTGCTTCGAGTCAAGCAAATTGAGGATAATCAAGGAGAGACCTTGGTCAGTGAAGGGATTGATGCCAATTATCAGGATATAATCAACTATGCGGTTTTTGCATTGATCCATTTAAATCAAAGCTTCAAATAGCAAATCCCAAATCACAACTTATGCATGGTAAAAGACAAAGTTTATGATTTAGAAGAACGGACATTTAAATTTGCAAAGGCCTGTAGAAAACTTGTACAATCGCTCAAATACTCCATTGGAAACATAGAAGATGGAAAGCAATTGATACGTTCGTCAGGATCTGTTGGGGCAAATTATATTGAAGCTAATGAAAAGCTTGGGGACAAAGATTTCTATTTCAGGTTAAAAATTGCCAGGAAAGAAGCCAAGGAATCTGGATATTGGCTGCGGCTTTTACAAGATGCCAATCTTGAAAATGAAATTATAATAGAAGAATTGATTAATGAGTCCACGGAATTGAGGAATATTTTGTCTTCAATTATCAATAAAGCCAAATAATCCATTTCTACCATAAAATTTGGAATTTGGAATTTGGAATTTGGAATTTGGAGATTGGAATTTGGAATTTGGAATTTGGTGCTTGTAATTTAGAGCCTTGGCTTTGGATTTTTATATTAAAGAAATATGAAATATTTGGTTTGGATTTCCCGGATTGTTGTTGGGGTCTTATTTATAATAAGCGGACTTATTAAACTAAACGACCCTGTCGGTTTTTCCTTTAAGCTGGAAGAGTATTTTAGCCAAGGGGTGTTGGATCTACCCTTTTTAATGCCTTTGGCATTGGCAATTTCAATTTTTGTGGTCATTGTTGAGGTGCTGCTTGGAATTCTCTTATTGATCGGTTTCAAACCAAAATTTACTGTTTGGAGCCTGCTGTTGATGATTGTGTTTTTTACATTTCTGACCTTCTATTCGGCCTATTTCAACAAAGTGACGGATTGCGGTTGCTTCGGGGATGCTATCAAACTAACCCCGTGGGAATCGTTTACCAAAGACATAATTTTATTGGGATTGATTTTGATATTGTTTGTGGGCAGAAAATTTATTAGACCCTTGTTCAATACCAAAGTGAATTGGATTTTGGGTGGAGTATCGTTGATTGCTTGTGCGCTGTTTGCAAATCACGTGTTGAATCACCTCCCATCAGTTGATTTCAGACCTTATAAGATTGGAGCCAACATTCAAGAAGGAATGTCAGTTCCTGAAGATGCTCCTAAACCGCTTTATGAATATGCATGGAGGTTTAAGGTGAACGGTGAGGATAAAATTGTGGTGACCAATGGGGAATACCCTTCTGTTGATGGGGAATTTGTGGATGTGGAGACCACGGAAATCCAAAAAGGCTATGAACCTCCCATTCACGATTTCACCATTGAACAACAAGGGACGGACTTTGCGGCGGAACTCTTGGAAGAGGACAAATTGGTCATGGTTATTGCCTATGATTTGGCCAAAAGCAACACGGATTATTTTGAAAAGGTTGCGGAGGTTACTGGCGAAGCCATATCCAATGGATATAAAGTAATTGGAATGTCGGCCTCAAGTGATGCCCAAACCAAGGCACTTAAATCCAAATTTGGACTTAACTTTGACTTTTATTTTACTGATGAAACGACCTTAAAAACCATAGTACGATCCAATCCGGCCATATTGGTGTTAAATCGAGGCACCATACTCCAAAAGGTACATTACAACGACTTTGATGAGCTGGAATACAATTAAAATAACTACTGACAACCAACAATAAATTAAAACCAACAAACGAAAACACGATGAGAAAGAAAATAGTAGCAGGAAACTGGAAAATGAACAATAATCTGGAGCAAACTGAGGCATTGCTTTCAGAACTCTCGGCCAAATTACCGGACACCCATGCTGAGGTGGTGGTGGCACCGACCTTTGTAAACTTGACCACCGCACAAAGAAATTTGCAGTCCTCCGCCATAAAAGTTGCGGCACAGAACATGCATTTTGCTGAAAGTGGAGCGTACACGGGTGAAATCTCTGCCGATATGTTATTGAACATCCATGTGGACACCGTCATTTTGGGACATTCTGAAAGACGTGCCTACTTTGGAGAGGATGATACACTATTGTCCAAAAAAGTGCAGGCTGCCTTGGAAAAGGATATGACCATTATTTTTTGCTTTGGAGAAGAATTGGAAGAGCGTAAATCAGGTAACCATTTTTCCGTAGTGGAAAGTCAACTGAAGAATGCTTTGTTTGATTTGGATGCCGCAGCTTGGAAGAATATTGTTTTGGCATACGAGCCGGTTTGGGCCATAGGAACTGGGGAAACTGCCAGCCCAGAGCAAGCCCAAGAGATGCACGCTTTTATCCGAAAAACCATAACAGATTCTTATGGCGCTGACATTGCAGATGAGGTATCCATCCTTTATGGAGGTAGCGTGAAACCTGGAAATGCTGGGGATATCTTTGGAAAACCCGACGTGGATGGCGGACTTATTGGCGGCGCGTCCTTAAAAGCAGACGATTTCATTGCCATTATCAAGGCTATTTAATCCCGCAAGGTGTCATCGATTTATATCGAATATCAATTTAAGCTTCAGCCGTTAACCCCGTGGACCGAGATTTTGATTGCGGAATTAGGTGAGGTGGGTTTTGAAAGTTTTGTGGAGGAAGAAGGGCTTTTGTTGGCCTATATCCTTAAAAACGATTGGAGGGAAAGCATTTTGGATGCTATTTGCACCCTCACCAATGATGCGGTGAACGTTACCTGGAAATCCAAGGAGATTGCACAGCAAAACTGGAATGCTGAATGGGAAAGGAACTTTCATCCCATCAATGTAGGGGACCAATGCATGGTTCGGGCGCCTTTCCATCCATCCGAAAATGTGGAATTTGATATTGTAATTGAACCCAAGATGAGTTTTGGGACAGGGCATCACGAGACCACTCACATGATGCTGCAGCATATTTTAGAGAACCCTTTTGAAGGGATGTCCGTTCTTGACATGGGTTGCGGGACAGGGGTCTTGGCCATTCTGGCTAAAATGAAGGGCGCTTCCCAAGTGGATGCCATTGATATTGACGAATGGTGTTTTTTGAACTCCAAGGAAAATGTGGAACGCAACAACTGTGAAATTGAAGTCTATCAAGGAGACAGTTCCATTTTACCCGGTAAGAAATACGATATTATCCTGGCCAACATCAACAGAAATATACTTTTGTCCGATATTCCCATTTACAGTGAATGTTTGAATCCGGAAGGGGAGCTTTACTTAAGTGGCTTTTATATAGAGGATTTGGATGTAATATCCTCAAAATGTGGTAGCTATGGATTGGAATTCGTTAAAAATTTGGAAAAGAACAACTGGGTTTCAGCAAAATATGTAAATTAGGTTGTAGTAACAGCAGACCCATGGGAATCAAGGAAAAAGTTTCGGAAGAAGTGCTTCTGGAAGAAGAAGTACTAAAGCAGAGTGAGATTGTCCTGTTCAATGATGATGTGAACACCTTTGATCATGTCATTGAAACCTTGATTGCCGTGTGTGAGCATACGCCGGAGCAAGCTGAACAGTGTTCCCTGATTGTGCACTACAATGGCAAATGCACCGTCAAAACTGGAGAATACAACGACCTTAAACCGAGATGTACCCGATTGCTTCAAGCAGGTTTAAGTGCCGAAATCGTTTAAGTGTTCGCAATTCACTTAGCGAGCATTCCACTTTGGTGTTCTAAGGGATAAAATATCACCTATTCTTTACATGGCAACTATTGTCCGACATTGGGCTATACCTTAAATTTACTCCAAGGATTAATTCACCAAACCTTTAACCCCTGTACCGGATATGGGCGAATTTTTCAAAGCCGAACTAAAGGACCGTTTTTTGGAGTATGCCCTGAAGCGAAGGGATTACTTTGAGGTCAGGGTGCTTTATGATGAATTCCTTCGCCCCAACTACAGCCAGGATTTTGTGCATAAACTGATTAAGGAAATCCAGGAATACGACAATGGATTGTTGGATATTATGGCCGGCAATGGGGTGGCCATGTTTATGTTGGCCTCCACCTCCAAAACCCAGAACTTCTTGGACGAGGGCGGGTTTATGGACATGCACGTGGTTGAAGAGGAAAAATGGGATACTTTTCTGACCCAATTATCCCGTGATAAAAAAAGTTCCAATGGGGAAAAATTACTCGGGAAAGAAAAATCACCGGTGCTGAAAAAGGAGAAAACACTATTGATATTACTTATTTCCGCGGTAGTGGTGAGTTTTTTGTTCACGCTGTTCAGTCTGGTCAACAATGCATTTTTAAAACCCGATTATGTTCCTGTAGATGAATTTGAACGCAAAATGGAAGCGCTTCGTTCCCATTACCAAGAAGAAAACCAACAGTTGGAGCAGGCCTTGGAAAAAGCTCAAAAGACTATAGATTCCCTAGCAAGTAAATAACTTTGTGGTCCAACTAAATGTTGAAATGGGCAAAGACCTCTTCCAACAGCTCATTTACCAACTCGTATCTCAACAAAGGTCCGTCATCGGATCTACTTTGGTTGTTTAACATCGCTATGCTGACTTTACTAATGGGGTCAAAAAACATGTAAGCTCCATAGCCGCGCATGCCCCCGGTATGCCCATAGGTAGACCTGCCATGGAATATCACCTCTCGCGTTCCAAGTCCATAGCTCACAAAGATGTCATCAGGTATGGCGTAATGGTCTGTCATCATATTGGTTCTGGATGCTTCGGAAACCGCATCCCCATTGTACAGGTGTTGCGCCCATTGCGATAAGTCGGAAGCGGTTGAAAAAACATCGGCGGCACAATAGAAAATACTATGAAAAGCGGGGCCAAAGTCAGCTTCAATGTCTTCCAGAACACCGTCATCATCCCCATCACGCCAAGGAGTGGCCCAAGTGCCTTCTATGGGTTCATTTGTTCCAAAATAGATGGCATTCATATTTAAGGGAGTCCAAAACTTTTCTCGCATAACCTCCCCAACCGTCTTTTCCGTTGCAGCTTCTATGATCAAACCCAAAATAAGGTAATTGGAATTGGAATAACTGTGACCAACCCCAGGTTCAGCATCCGGAGGGCCAATAAACCCAAATAGCGTAGCTTGTGGAATGGGAGTTTCCAAATCCGCCTCTGCCATGGCCCACAGGTCATTGTACATATAGCCCGTTAAGCCTGAAGAATGGGTAAGCAGCTGATAAATGGTTATGGAACTATCCACATTTTCGGAAGTAAGCTCCAACCAATCCGCAATGGTGTCTTCCAGGTTCAATAAACCTTCATCCACAAGTTTCATCACTGTGGCCGCAACCACGGTTTTGGTGATACTGCCCACACCAAATCGCATATCTTCCGTAACAGGAACCCCCAGTTTGGAAATTCCGCCGGTCAAGCTTAAATGTTCTTGGTCACCAATTCTAATGGAAACCGAGACACCAACAAGTTTATCCGCGTCCGTACCCACTTTTTCATCAATGATGGTCTGAAGTTTTTCCTCAATGGTCAATTCCGGAGTTGGATTAGGGTTGGGATCGGGATCCGGATTGGAATTCGGGTCAGGGGATGCTTCGTTGCCACTGGAAGAACAGGCCATTTGACCAATGAGGCATATCAAAGTCAATATGCGGAGGGCATTGTTTATAACGCTATCTAACATCGGGAATGGGTTTTGATCGATGGTTTGTAAAACTCAATATACAGAATATTAAATAATTACGGTGTTGATGGTGATTGGCGAAGTTTTCTTTGCTGGTTTATTGCTTACTTTGCGTTCGATTCAAACAAAAAGACAATTGTTTATGTACAAGTTTACCAATAGAAATTTGCATAGGGATTTTGCCTACTTCTATGTGGGGTTGATTATTGCATTTTCCTTCTCAGGCATCATATTGAATCACAGACAGGATTGGTATCCCATGGATTACACCTATGAAAGTGAAGAAGTTTCCATTGCTTTGGACGCCAATACAACAGATATTTCCCAAGAATATATTGAAGCTTTCTCCAAGGAATGGGATGTGGAATACGATGGACATCGAGTGCGGGATAATACCCTCCGTGTGTACTATAAAGACAATGTAATTTTGGATGTGGACACAAAAACGGGTCACGGGATTTTGGAATATAAGCGCAAGGTGCCTTTTATTGGACATACCATGTTCCTCCACAAGTCCACCAATTCCTTTTGGATTTGGTATTCAGATATTTTCGGGGCCGCAATGTTGCTGATCGCCATTACTGGCATCTTGATTCCCAATGGGAAAAACGGCTTTAAAAGTAGGGGCTGGAAATTTGCGGTTGCGGGAATTTTATTTCCGCTGTTGTTTTTGATACTGTACGCTTAGTTTTTTGCTAACACTTTTGGTCAATGAACAATGAACAATGATCAATTGACAATTAGCAATGACCAAGGTTGAACAGGTCGTTTTCCATTTTCCATTTTCCCTTTTCAATTTAGATAGGATCTGGACTAAATCGAACAATCCATCAATCCAATCATCCAACTTAATTTTCATCCGACCATAAAGATGGCAGCTGATCCATATGCGTGAAGGGTATTACCTTGGGATGGTTAGGGAATTTATCGGTACTTTTATGCGAATACCTAAAAACATCAAATCCTCCGGCCAAGGCAGCTTGCACTCCCACGGAACTGTCCTCCACAACCACACATTCACTGGGTTTGAACCCCATGTTTTTGGCAGCATGTAAAAAGATGTCAGGCTCGGGTTTCCAACTGTTTATCTCATAACAACTGAACATCCTATTGGCGAACTTATCCGCCAACTGGGTAATCATCAAATTGGTCTTAATCTTATTTAATGGTCCGCTGGAAGCTACGCAAAAGGGAACATCAAGTTGTGCAATTAAGTTCTGCACCCCTTCAATAGGCTGTAATTCCTCCTCAAATTTGGTAAAGGTTCTTGCTCTGTAATCTTTTTCAAAATTAGAGGGCAGAGGAACATCAAGTTGGGTATCCAGATATTCCATTATGTGTTTCAATGATTTTCCCATGAAGTTTTTAACGGTAAAGTCCAAATCGATATCAAGGCCTAATTCCCCAGCCATGGTCACCAGTACTTTGCAGGTAATGATTTCACTGTCAACCAAGACACCATCACAATCAAAAATGACACATTTGTATTTCATGCAACCGAATTATTGACCAAAACTAGGGAATTGTAGGAGACCTACATGGGCATTTGGAGATTGTCACAATTCTATGGTATCTTGTATTTTGGTCAGGGATTTTAAACCATCATGAAAAAAAGTAGGGTTACCTTAACGGATATTGCAAAAGCGCTCAACATCTCTGCGTCTACCGTATCTAGGGCCTTAAAGGACCATCCGGCCATAAACAAGGAGACCAAACAAGCCGTGGTTAAACTGGCCAAAAAGCTAAAGTACCAACCCAACCTACTGGCCTTGGGACTCTTGCAAAAGAAAACGTACACTGTGGGTGTCATTGTTCCAGAGATAACAGGACATTTTTTTTCCACTGTAATAACGGGAATTCGGGATGTGCTTTCTCCAGCAGGCTACAACATTGCCATATGCCTCTCCAACGAGTCCTTTCAAGAAGAAATAGAGATAACTGAGAAAATGGCAAAGACACAGATTGATGGGGTGTTGGTATCCCCTGCCTCCTCTACCAAAACCTACAAGCACTTTAAGGCGCTTCAAAAAAATGGCATTCCTTTAGTGGTTTTTGATCGGGATTGCCCAGGGTTGGACGCCGACAAGGTCTTGGTTGATGATTATGATGGTGCCTTTCAAGCAGTAGAATATCTTATAAAATCTGGATGTAAAAACATTGCCCATTTGAGCGGCCCAATGGATTTGTCCATTACCAAACACAGATTGCAGGGATATCTTGATGCTCTTGAGAAACATAAATTCCCTGTTAAACAGGAAAACATAATACATGTTTCTGGGTTTACGCATGAGGATGGGATAAAACCAGCTCAAAAATTATTAAATCTAAAAGACAGGCCCGATGCCATTTTTGCCATGAACGACTGTATTGCCATTTCTGCAATGTACGTCGCAAAAAAAATGGGTTTGCAGATACCTGGGGATGTTTCCATAATTGGTTTTGACGATGAACCCCATTCCAGCTATTTTACACCTGGACTATCTACAATTTGGCAACCGGTTTATAGCATGGGCATGTTATCTGCGCGTATATTGCTAAGCAAACTTCAGGAGGGGGAAGAAGAACGGGAACTTAGACGGGAGGTATTTAAACCAGAGTTGGTCATCAGGGCTTCTTCCAAAGAGATTTAGGCAGTTTTTATCCCGTTAAAAAGGGAATTTTTATGCAAACCTTTGCATAGTATTTATCGGCTAAATCCTTCACTTTACCAATAATTTATTGTTGCTTTGAGTAAGACGATTGCAGCTTTTTGGTTGTCTAAATGCCTGATATTATGCTTGTTTCGCCAAAGATATTCTACAAAAACTGTTATGGGAAATATGCCATTGCAGCCGTTAATGTCTTTACTATGGAACAGGTGCATGGCTTATTCAGGGCAGGGGAAAAAGCAGATGCTCCCTTTATTGTACAAATGACTCCCGTAGCACGAAATTATGCTCATCCGGAAATGCTGTTGGCCATAATTTCAGCCGCTGCCAAAATATATCCAAAGGCCACTTATGCTATCCATCTGGATCACGGAACGGAGGCCCATGCGTTCGATGCCATAGCGTCAAACCAATTTAACTCGGTAATGATTGATGCCTCCCATGATCATTTTGAAACCAATGTGCAAAGAACAAAGGCAGTGGTTGAAAAAGCCCATAAGTACAATGTGGCTGTGGAGGCCGAACTTGGTGTGCTTAGCGGGGTGGAGGATGATATATCAGTGGATGAAAAACATGCCAGATACACCCAACCAGATGAGGTGGTGGAATTTGTGCAAAAAACAAATTGTGATAGCCTGGCGGTTGCGGTAGGTACAAGCCATGGAGCCTATAAGTTTTCTGGAGGACAAGGAATTCAATTTGATATACTGGAAGAAATCCAAAATAGAATCCCAAACTTTCCTATAGTGCTTCACGGTGGATCAGCCGTTAACCTTGCAGAAATAGATAGGATCAACAAAAGTGGAGGGCAACTAAAATCGGGTGCGGCCGGTGTTGATCCAAATGAAATTGTGAAATCCATAGAATATGGAGTGTGCAAAATAAACATTGCAACGGATACACGCTTACTATGGACCCGCGTGCACCGGGAGTTCTTTCAGGATTCGCCAGACCTCTTTGATCCGATCATTCCTGGCCAGACCTATATTGAAGAGCAGGAAAAATTCATGCTGGAGAAGTTTGATCTATTCGGCGCCACGGGAAAGGCAAGTCAAATCAAATCATTAAAAACCATATAATGAGTACAATATCACCCTTATTGGTAAAACCGAGAACAGATTCCAGGGTATACCATCATATCACCCCGGAAACGGCCCAATGGGAATACCTGAGCTTTGAAGCCAGACAAATGAAGTTGGGCGACACATGGGAATGGGACACCGCCGAAAATGAACTCGTGATCGTATTGTTGAGCGGAAATTTTAAGGTGAGCAGCAACAAGGGAAGCTGGGAGACGATCAACGGACGCAAAGATGTGTTTAGCGGGGTGGCCCATACACTTTATCTACCCAGAAACACCCAATTTACCTTGGAAGCCACCAGTGATCATCTGGATATTGGTTATGGTTGGTGCGCTGTAGATGAAGATTTTCCACCCAAATTCGTAACTCCAGAAGATACCCCAGTGGTCATTTTTGGAGGCGACAATGCTACCAGACAATTCAATGATCTGGTACCACCAGGATTTGGATGCAGCAAGATTGTGGTGAGGGAAGTCTATACACCTTCTGGTAACTGGAGTTCCTTTCCAGCACATAAGCACGATGAACGGATTTTGGATGATGAAGGGAATGTGTTGGAGCCCATTCAAGAGGAGACCTACTTCTATAAGTTTCAAAAGCCCGAAGCCTATGCTATTCAACAGGTGTATACGCAAGACAGGTCATTGGATGAGATTGTGAGACCAAGGCACAACAATGTGGTCATGATTCCCAAAGGATTCCACCCAGTAGTTGCGGAACATGGTTTTCACTGCTATTATTTGAATTTCTTGGCAGGAACTGATCAATGTTTGGCAAATACCACAGACCCTGACCATGAATGGATATATGATTCCTGGTCTGGAAAAGATAAACGCTTGCCTTTGGTCACTGCAGAAATGAACAAACAATAATCCCATGTCCAATAAGAAACTTGATGTAATCACATTTGGCCGATCATCCATCGATCTGTACTCCCAAAATATTGGTACCCCCTTTAATGATATTAAGGGCTTTGACGCTTTTGTGGGTGGTTCTCCCTTGAATATCGCGGTGGCCTGTGCACGGCTTGGGGTCAATGCCAGTTTGCTCACCGCAGTGGGAAATGACAAAGTAGGGGAGTTTATTCTGGATTTTCTAAAGCGCGAAAAGGTAAATACTGAGTGCATCCCTGTCAAAAATGGAACCCGAAGTAGCGCCGTGGTTCTGGGAATAGAGCCACCCGATAAATTCCCTTTGGTGTATTATCGTGACAACGCCGCAGATAGCCAAGTGGACATTGATGATGTGCAAAGGGCAAATATTCCAAATTACCGAATCCTGTTAATCAACGGTACGGCCCTGAACGTGGAACCGAGTAGAAGCGCGACCTTTTTCGCAACTGAAATCGCGAATAAAAATGATGTGGAAGTGGTTTTGGATTTGGATTTCAGGGCGGATCAGTGGCACGATTACCGAGCCTTTGGATTGACGGTAAGAGCCATTCTTCCCAGAGTGAAGATTGCCATAGGGACAGAAGAGGAAATATTGGCCGCGACCATGGATGATGCTTCGCAAGTGACCATCAAAGATCAGCAAATCTCAGCTCCAGAGATCAAAGGGGACATAGATGTTTCCATCAATGGGCTTTTAGCTTCCGGAATTGAAACCCTAATCGTAAAAAGGGGGGAAGCGGGTGCCAGTATTTACAGTGCCGATGGGAATAGAACGGACGTTCCCGGGTTTCCCGTGGAGGTTTTGAATGTTCTGGGCGCAGGAGATGCTTTTGCTGGAGGTTTCTTATACGGAATCTTACAGGGATGGGATATATACACGGCTTGCCGAATGGGAAATGCCAGTGGAGCACAAGTGGTAACCAAAAATGGCTGTGCCAATTTTATGCCCACTTTGGAGGAATCCCTAAAGTTTATTGAGCAAAAAGGAGGGTTTTAATATTGAAAATATGAAAACTAAAAGGCTTACGGTAGCCCAGGCTACCATCGAATATCTGAAGAACCAATATGTGGAACGGGATGGGGTGCAGAATAAATTTTTTGCAGGCTGTCTGGGCATCTTTGGTCATGGAAATGTGGCGGGAGTGGGACAGGCATTACACCAAAATCTGGATTTTCCCTTTTATGTGGCTCGAAACGAGCAGGCCATGGTGCATACTGCAGCTGCCTATGCCAAGGTCAAAAATCGGCTTCAAACGTTTGTCTGCACCACCTCTATAGGGCCCGGTGCCACCAATATGTTGACGGCGGCCGCTGGTGCAACCATCAACAGAATTCCCGTTTTACTGATACCAGGAGATATTTTTGCAACCAGACAAGTAGCTCCGGTACTCCAGCAATTGGAGTCTTCGCAAACCCAGGATATTTCGGTGAACGATTGTTTTAAACCCATTTCAAAATATTGGGATCGAATCAATAGACCGGAACAATTGATTACTGCCCTCCCAGAGGTTATGCGTGTGTTGACATCCCCAGGGGATACAGGAACGGTAACCCTGAGCATACCACAAGATGTGCAAGCAGAGGCCTTCGATTTTCCTGAAGCCATGTTTGAGAAAAAGGTGTGGCATATTGGTAGACCCATGCCGGATGCTTCGCTATTGAAAAAGGCAATCCAATACATTCGGGAAAGCAAGCGCCCTATGATCATAGCAGGAGGAGGCATTATTTATAGTGGAGCAACTACAGCACTAAAAAGTTTTGTAAACCGAACGGGCATCCCGGTGGCGGAAACCTATGGAGGAAAGGGTTCTTTGACTTATGATGAGCCCCAAAATTTGGGGGCCATGGGCGTTACAGGAACCCCAGGCGCCAATGAGATAGCGAAAGAAGCCGATGTGGTCATTGGGATTGGTACCAGGTATAGCGATTTTACCACCATCTCAAAATCTGCATTTCAAAACCCAAATGTTCAGTTTATCAATATCAACATAACCGAGTTTGATTCCTTTAAGCATGGCGCCATTCCGTTGACGGGAGATGCGAAATCCGTTTTGGAAGCTTTGGACAAGGCGCTTTCCAATTTTCAAGTGGATTCCGCTTACGCCAACAAGGTGGAAAAATTCAATAAAAGTTGGGATGACTTTGTTGCGGAAATTTATACGGAGAAAAACGAATCCCCAGCCTTCCAAGGAGAAGTCATAGGGGCAGTAAATGATGTAGCCACGGATAAGGACATTGTCCTATGTGCGGCAGGAAGCTTACCGGGTGACTTGCATAAGTTATGGAGGACATCACACCCCAAAGGTTTTCATCTGGAATATGGTTATTCCTGCATGGGCTATGAAATTGCTGGAGGTTTGGGGGCTAAAATGGCCAATCCCGATGGGGAAGTCTATATCATGGTAGGGGATGGCAGCTATCTGATGATGGCCCAGGAAATAGTGACCGCCATTCAGGAAAAACAAAAACTGACCATAGTAATGCTGAACAACGATGGGTATTCCAGTATCGGGAGCCTGTCCAGTTCCGTGGGAAGCGATGGATTTGGTACCTATTACCGATATCGGAACGAACAAACCCAACAACTGGATGGCGATGTGTTACCTGTGGACTACCCAGCAAATGCTGCCAGCATGGGAGCCCATGTTATCACAGCCGCAAATGTAAGTGAGTTGAGGGCAGCTCTGGAAGAGGCCAAGACCATAGAACGAACCACCTTCATTTATATTGAAGTGGACCGCAAAAAAGCTGTTCCCGGATTTGCATGGTGGGATGTACCTATTGCGCAGGTGTCTGATAAACGGGCAGTTAAGGAGTCCTTAAAGATCTATGGGGAAAATCAAAAGACACAAAAGTATTACCTCTGATAACCACCAACAACCAACCCTATGGATGCCAATCTAGCCATTACGCTTCTTTCCTTCCTGCTTTTTACCGGGGGAGTTGCCTTTTTTACTTGGTACAATCTTAGAAAAACCAATTTAAACTCTTCAACAGGGTATTTTCTGGGAGGAAGAAGCTTAACTGGCGTGGTCATCGCGGGATCTATGTTGTTGACCAACATTTCCTCCGAACACTTGATCGGGATGAACGGGAATTCCTATGTCAATGGTTTTATTGTTATTGCCTGGGAAGTGACATCTTCAATAGCCTTGGTCATCGCGGCGGTGATTTTTATCCCCAAGTATCTAAAAATGGGCTTGACCACAATCCCCCAATTTTTGGAAAATCGCTTTGACGGTACCACCAGAACCTTGGTGGCCTTGATCTTGATTCTATCTATGGTGGTGACACTCTTACCTATAGTGCTGTACTCTGGTGCTATTGGGATTGAAAGCTTGTTTGGGATTTCAGATGTTCTTGGGGTAAGCAAAACCAAAGGATTATGGATTACCGTGGTTGCGATTGGGGCCATAGGCTCCATTTATGCCATTTTTGGAGGATTGAAAGCAGTTGCTTATTCGGACACTATCAACGGGATTGGCTTATTGGTCGGAGGCATGTTGATTCCCATTTTTGCCCTGTGGGCCATTGGGGATAGCAATATTGTGGATGGATTGGTGAAGGTATACGAGTTTGCACCAGAAAAGTTCAATGTAATCGGGGAAGCGGATTCCGTAATGCCTTTTGAAGTGCTCTTTACAGGATTGATCATCAACCAGCTGTATTTCTGGGGAATGAACCAGACCATTATCCAGCGGGCATTAGGAGCCAAAAATTTAAAGGAGGCCCAAAAAGGACTGCTGTTGACAGGACTTTTTAAAATATTGATTCCCTTGGTCATCATTCTTCCAGGTGTCATTTGCTACTATTATTTTCAGGATTCCTTCTTTGATAATCAGGATGCAGTATATCCAGAATTGGTAAAAAAAGTACTTCCGGTGTGGATGATCGGGTTCTTTGCTGCTGTGATCATGGGGGCGGTATTGAGCACTTTTAATTCGGTGTTGAATTCCATCGCCACCCTTTTCAGTGTTGGAATCTATAAAAGACATATCGATAAAAAGGCCTCGGATACCAGCATGGTACGTGTAGGAAAGATTACCTCTGCTGTTTTGGCCATTGCGGCCATCTTTACTGCACCCATGGTGGCCAATGCTTCGGATGGACTTTACCAATTATTGCAGCAATTGAACGGGATTTTCTTTATCCCCATTGCTTCCATTTTGTTGGCAGGTTTCTTTATGAAAAAGGTGTCAGCATTGGGAGCCAAGGTGGCGCTCATTTTTGGCCTGTTCTTTTACATTTTCATGTCCTGGGGTTATACGTCCCATGGCATTCATTTTATACATCTCTGGGGAATCGAGTTTGTGCTGAACGTGATCATCATGTATGCCGTTTCACATTTCAGCCCAAGAAAGAATATGTACGAAGTAACGGATGTAGGTGCTGTTGATTTGGTCACTTGGAAATACACCAAGCCCATGTCCATTGCCTTATGTACGGTAACCGTGTTGATCTATATCCTACTTGGTAACAGTTGACCCTGACATTACAAGAATAAAAACAAATCGTATTTAAGTTTTACAATGAACACTTTAAAGAATTATATAGACGGCGTTTGGACCGAAAGCGTATCAAAACAGACCATTGATGTGTTGAATCCTGCCAATCAGGAAGTCCTGGCAACCGTGCCTTTTGGCAATGAAACGGCCCAAGACATGCAAAATGCCATTGAAAAGGCGCATCAAGCCTATTTGGAATGGAAGGATGTCCCCACGATGAGAAGGGTACAGCCGCTTTTCAAACTAAAGACCCTTCTGGAAGATCACAGTGAGGAAATCGCCAAGTTGATTACCAATGAATGTGGAAAGACCTATGCGGAATCTTTGGGGGAACTGCAACGGGCCATTGAAAATGTGGAAGTTGCCTGTGGTACGTATGTGATGGCACAATCCGAGTTTTCGGAAAACATTGCCAACGGTATTGATGAATTTATGATCAGGCAACCCTTGGGAGTTTGTGGATGTATTACCCCATTCAACTTTCCGGGGATGATTCCTTTCTGGTTTTTGCCCTATGCCATAGCCACTGGAAATGCCTTTGTCATCAAACCTTCCGAAAAGGTTCCGATGACCATGCAGTATGTCTTTGAACTCATCGATGAAAAATTGGATCTGCCCAAGGGATTGTTAAGCTTGGTGCATGGGGGTAAAGATGCCGTGGATGCCATGTTGCAGCATCCCAAGGTAAAGGCCATCAGCTTTGTGGGATCTACAAATGTGGCCAAGTACATTTATTCCGAAGGAACCAAGTACGGTAAGCGGGTGCAAGCCCAAGGCGGAGCTAAAAATCCAGTGGTGATTATGCCAGATGCCGACGTGGATATGACAACGCAAATCATCATTGATTCTGTTTATGGGTGCGCGGGTCAGCGCTGTTTGGCGGCCTCTGTGATCATTCCAACAGGGGACAACAAACGACAATTTACCGAAGCCTTGGTAGAAGCGGCCAAATCCAGGAATGTTGGCTATGGCCTGGATTCGGGAGTGGAAATGGGCCCCGTAATTACCCCGGAGAGCAAACAAAGAATTGAAGGATTGATTCAAAAAGGACAGGATGAAGGGGGGAACCTTTTGTTGGATGGAAGGAATGCCAAAATATCCGGCTATGAAAAAGGGAATTTCGTAGCACCAACCATCTTGGAAGGGGTGCCTTTGCAGGGTGAGATTATCAATACAGAAATATTTGGTCCCGTAATGAGTTTGGTGAATTTTGATGAGTTGGACCAAACCATTGATTTTATTAACCAAGGACGGTATGGAAATATGGCCTGTATTTTCACCAGGGATGGACTTGCCGCACGAAAATTTAGGAGTGAAGTGATGGCTGGAAATGTGGGTATCAACATTGGTGTTGCCGCCCCGGTAGCACAATTCCCATTTTCTGGGTGGAAGGAATCCTTCTTTGGGGATCTGCACGGACAGGGGAGACATGCCATTGAGTTCTTTACACAGACCAAGGTGGTCATAGAACGCTGGCCGAAGAACTGGAGTCGTAAATTTTAAAGCTGTTAAGAATGATCAAGATTGCAAATGCTCCGTGCTCGTGGGGCGCCTTGGAATTCGATTTGGAAGAAAAATCCGAAGAGATTGGTTTTGAACAGGTTTTGGATGAAATCAAGGAGACGGGTTATGTAGGAACCGAACTTGGGGATTGGGGCTATATGCCAACTACTCCAAGTTTGTTGCGGCAAGAAGTGGACAAGCGAGGATTGCAATTGTTGGGTGCTTTTGTGCCTGTGGCCTTGGCCGATCCTACCAAACATGAGCAAGGGATAACAACGGCCTTAAAAACCGCCGAACTCATGTATCAGGCGGGTTATAAAAATGCGTTCATCGTTTTGGCGGATGACAACGGAACTGTACCGGAGCGCACGAAAAATGCTGGAAGGATCTCCCCACAAATGGGACTTACGAAGGAGCAATGGGAACACTATGCCAAGGGAGCCAATCATATCGCCAAAATTGTGAAGGACACCTTTGGAATCCGGACGGTTTTCCATCATCATTGTGCGGGATATATAGAAACTCCGGAAGAAATAGATAAACTCATGTCGTTGACGGATCCTGAACTATTGGGACTATGCTTGGATATGGGTCATTACGCCTTTGGCGGAGGAAACCCCATGGAAGCGTTGAAGAAGTATTCCAACCGAATCTGGCATGTGCATTTCAAGGATTTTGATCCTGAAATAGCTCAATTGTCAAGAGAAGGTCAAGGGGATTATTTTGATGCCATAAAAAGAGGGGTGTTCTGCAAGCTTGGTGATGGGGCAGTTGATTTTAAGGAGATAGTGGATCATTTAAACGAAATAGGGTATTCTGATTGGATTGTTGTGGAACAGGATATACTGCCGGGAATGGGACATCCAAAAGCCTGTGCACAGGCCAATAGGGATTATATAAAAACATTGGGTTTGTAATGGATAAATTGAGATTTGCAGTCGCTGGACTGGGTCGTATCGGCAAGATACATTTGGACAACCTGTTGCACATGGATAATGTGAAGGTTGTTGCGGTTACGGATCCGCAAAAAGAATCGATGCAGTACGCGAAGGATTTAGGCATTCCAACGGTAGCTACCTATGAAGATTTGTTGGGGTATCCAGAAGTGGATGCCATCATTATTTGCACCCCAACAGATACTCATGCAGCTTATGTGGAGAAGGCCGCCATTGCCGGGAAACATGTTTTTTGTGAAAAACCCCTGGACTTGGACCTGAAACGTGTTGTAGAGGTCCTGGAAATAGTGGAAAAGACGCAGGTCAACCTTATGATTGGATTTAACCGAAGGTTTGACCCGGAATTTACAAAAGTAAAGGACTCTGTAAAGAGTGGTCAGGTGGGAGAACCACATTTGGTTAAAATAACGAGCCGTGATCCAGGGGCTCCTCCGGTCTCTTACATAGAACAATCTGGAGGCCTTTTCTTGGACATGACCATTCACGATTTTGATATGGCTCGCTTTGTTGTTGGGAAGGAAGTGAAGGAGGTTTATGCCAAAGGAGCTGTGTTAGTGGATGAAGCCATAGGAAAGGCAGGAGATATTGACACCGCTATTGTTACCCTTACCTATGCAGATGGTACCATGGCGGTCATTGACAACAGTCGGGAAGCGGCATATGGATATGACCAGCGCGTAGAGGTTTTTGGGTCTGAAGGAATGGTGCAGGGCAACAATAATTTACTGAACAACCATAGGCTGTACAACAAGGACGGGATTCACGGCGCATTGCCCCTGCATTTTTTCTTGGAGCGCTATGCGCAAGCCTATAAAGCGGAAATGCAAAGTTTTGTGGATGCCCTTACTGGTGATTGCGATATCCCGGTTGGGGGAGAGGATGGATTATTGTCGTTGAAGATTGGTCTGGCAGCTAAAAAGTCGTTGCAAGAAAATAGACCGGTACAACTGGAAGAAATAAAATAATGTGTTTGAATAGAGTTTGGATTATATGAGCAATTTGAATTTAAAATCAAAAGAACAGAACACCTATGATGCCATTGTAATTGGTTCTGGAATAAGTGGAGGTTGGGCCGCAAAGGAACTATGTGAAAAAGGTCTGAAGACACTTGTGCTTGAACGTGGAAGAAATGTGGAACATATCAAAGATTATGTAACGGCCCATAGTGATCCTTGGAACTCCGAAGAACGATTTGCCTTAAGTGTTGCTGAAAAAGAACAACAGCACAAACAGGTAAATACTGGAATAGATGGAACCAACAAGCACTTCTTTGTAAACGATATTGAAAACCCATACATTGAGGACGAGGCCTTCCATTGGATAAGGGGCTATCATGTTGGGGGAAGATCCCTGACTTGGGGTCGGCATTCATACCGTTTAGGCGACTTGGATTTTGAAGCTAATGCCAAAGAGGGTATAGGAGTGGATTGGCCCATAAGGTATAAAGACATTGAACCTTGGTACGATTATGTTGAAAAATACATAGGAGTGAGCGGTTCCAATCTTGGCCTAAAACAATTGCCAGATCAGCAGTTGATGCCCCCTATGGAGTTGAATTGTGTGGAAAAACACCTGCAACAAAGCTTGGCTGAACACTATGGGAATAGGGTGCTCACAACTGGAAGGGTAGCGCATGTTACCCAAAGACATAATGGACGGGGTCCATGTCAGTTTAGAAATAGATGCAGTAGGGGATGCCCTTTTGGTGCATATTTTAGTAGCAATGCGGTTACTCTACCAGCAGCGGAGAAAACCAACAATATGACATTAAGACCGCATTCCATAGTCAATTCCATTATTTATGACAATGATTTGGGCAAAGCCACCGGCGTGAGGGTAATTGATGAACAAAGCGGGGAAATGCTGGAATTTTATGGCAAAGTCATCTTCTGCAATGCCTCAGCGTTGGGGTCAACTTTTATTTTGCTAAACTCCACCTCGGAGCGTTTTCCTGACGGAATGGGCAATGATAGTGGGCAATTGGGGCACAATTTAATGGACCATCACTTTATGGTGGGAGCCAAGGCCAAGTCAGAGGGATTTGAGGATAAATATTACAAGGGCAGAAGACCCAATGGTATCTATATTCCACGATATAGAAATGTGGATGAAAAATCAAAGGTGGACTCCTTTGTGAGAGGATATGGGTATCAAGGTGGAGCCATGAGACAAGGATGGGGAAGAGGTGTTAACGACAAATCCTTTGGTACCGATTTTAAAGAAAGTTTGTTTAAACCAGGGCCTTGGGAAATGTTCTTGGTAGGTTTTGGAGAACATCTACCGGATTACGACAATCATGTTTATATCAATACCACGAAACAAGACAAATATGGTCAGCCCGTTTTGGGCATTAACTGCAAGTTTGGATCCAACGAGATTGCGATGCGGAAGCAAATGGAAATTGATGCCGTGGAAATGTTGGATAAGGCGGGTATGAAAGACATCAAACCATTTAATCAAGATCCGGTTCCCGGTCTAGGTATTCATGAAATGGGAACGGCACGCATGGGAAGGGATGCCAAGACCTCCGTACTAAACGGGAACAACGCCATCCATGCCGTGCCCAATGTGTATGTAACTGATGGAGCCTGCATGACCTCCTCGGCATGCCAGAATCCATCATTGACCTATATGGCTCTTACTGCAAGGGCGGCCAATCATGCGGTGGAACAGTTAAAAAAGAAAAATATCTAAACCATGTACAGACGCGAGGCATTAAAGAAAACGGCAATGGGAATGGGAATTGTACTTTCCGGAAGTACGGTTTCGGCTATTCTAAAAAGTTGTTCTCCTTCCAATTTGGGATGGACTCCCAAGGTTTTTTCGAAGGAACAAGCGGTTGCTGTAGCAAACCTACTGGATGTGATCATTCCGGAAACCGAGACCCCAGGGGCTCTAAGTCTTCTAGTGGATCGTTTTGTGGATGCTATAATAGACCTGACCTATACCGATGATGATAAAGAAGTTTTTCTGCAACAGCTGAATCACTTCGGCAATACAATAGCGGACAAATATGGTAAAACACTTCAAAAGTGCTCCCAAGAAGAGAAGGAGGAAATAGTTCGGGAACTGGAAGAAGACTCACTGCCGTTTCCCGATCAGGTATGGGGAAAACTTATTGTTCCTCCTTACAAGGTGAATTTCTATAGAAAAATGAAAAGCATAGCAATGCTTGGATACTATAGCTCGGAAGAGGTTGGCAAGAATATTTTTAATTATGACCCCATACCGGGTAAGCAAGAAGGTTGTATACCGCTAAAAGACATTGGAAATGCCTGGACGGAAGGATAGATTTATGCTGCAGTAATGGTTTATTGGTTTAAACATGAAACTCGGATAAAATGTAATTGATGGTATAGTAATATTAGACCCGAACAGATAACTTTTTGGTTACCTCAAATAGTAACGGGAAAGGTAGTTTTACAGCTCAATCATGCTAAATCAGAGACTGGTTTAACAACTGATTTATGGAGACATTATAGAAATAGAACAAACTGGTTTTTTGGAAAGTCGTAGCATAAATATCAATGCAAATTCTTTTATCCTTCTTCTAAGGAAGGGGGACAATAGGGCTTTTGAAACTTTGTTTCGATTGTACTACGACAAGCTCTTTCACATTGCCAAGGGATACCTGGATAGTTATGAAGATGCTGAGGGAGTAGTACAAAATACTTTTCTGAAGATTTGGGAGTATAGATCAAAGCTGGAAGTGTCCACCAACTTGAACGGGTATCTTTATGCGATGACCAAAAATGCCTGCTTGGATCATTTGAAACATCAAAAAATCAAGAACAGTTATATTGACCTTCGTCAGCATAAAAAAAGAATGATCCAATACCAGTTTTTAAAGGATGAAGCAGCGTCCCTGCTCTTGAAAAATGAGTTGGAGCGAAAAATAATCCAAGGGTTGGATCTACTTCCCGAAAAATGTAAAAAAGTCTTCGTAAAAAGTAGAATGGAAGGCTTAAAACACCACGAGATAGCCAAATTGATGGGCATTTCGAAAAGAACCGTGGACAACCATATTGCCAATGCCTTAAGGCATATGAGACTTCATTTAAGGGAATTTTTGTCCCTTATTTTCATAATTCTTCTGAAATAGACTAGGTATACTTCACGGTTGAATCGTCTTTATTATATAGGCGATTTTTATGAGCACCGAAGAAATTCTAAAATACATCAAGGGAGATGCTTCAACTGAAGAAGCCAAGCAAGTTGAAGATTGGATTATTTCCTCCGATCGGAATGCAAAAAAGTACAACCTGCTGAAATCCCAATTTATTGCGGCCACTTTTGATCAAACCTCTGAAGAGGTTGAGGTTGGGAAGGAATACGAAACCTTCAGCAAAAAGGCCCAAAAGCTCAAGAGGATTCAAGGGTTGAGATCCTTGTTGAAATATGCAGCTTCCATCATTTTTGTGCTGGGGACTGGCTATATTCTGTACACCGCCAACTTGAATGATAATGAAACCATTCCGATTCCCGAGAATGCCATAACGCTCGAAACCGGGGATAACAATATCATGGTCATTTCCGAAGATGGAACCGCAAAAGTCCTAGACAAACAAGGAAATATTGTGGGGGCACAGTCCGGATCCAAACTGGTCTATGACAACACATCAGAATTGGAAGAATTGGTATACAATACACTTACAGTGCCCTACGGAAAGACCTTTGACTTGGAACTTTCCGATGGAACCAAAGTGACATTGAATGCAGGGAGTTCCATAAAATATCCCGTCAAATTCCTTAAAGAGGCTAATAGGGAGGTTTTTTTGATTGGGGAAGCCTTTTTTGATGTAGCTCATGATGCGGAACATCAATTTGTGGTGAATGCGGATCAGATGAACATTACCGTCCTGGGCACCAAATTCAATGTTTCATCTTATCCGGAAGATACGATGGTCAACGCGGTTTTGGTAGAAGGTTCCGTTCAAATTTCACCTGTGGATGAAGAACAAAATATGAAGACCAATACCCAGTTGGAACCAGGCTTTAAAGCTTCGTTGGAAAAAAGCAATGGCCAGGTTACTGTTGATGAGGCTGACATTTCGCTTCACACGGCTTGGATCAATGGTAAAATAGTTTTTCGTCACACCCCATTTAAAAACATTGTCAAAAAATTGGAACGCCATTATAATGTAGAAATCATCAACAATAATCAGCTACTGGACGATGAAGTGTTCACGGCCAGTTTTGATATTGAAACCATAGAGGAAGTAATGGCAACGTTCAGCAAGACATATCCGATACATTATCAATACAACGAAATCAAACAACTAGTAATCAACTCAAACGAAACGCCTATGAATTAAACCAACGGTAGAAAGAACAACACAATACCAAACAAGTTAACCTAATCACACTTGTAAACACAAAAAAACCGGGAAATGGGCCAGCATTCCCCGATTGGAAAGGTGATTAAATTAATTAACCACACAATACATTGATAAAAATATGAAAAAACGAATCAAGCTAGGGAACGTGCGTCCCTTTAGACTAAAATTCGACCTCAAAATGAAACTCACTACTTTTTTATTGATAGTTGCTTTGTTTCAAATCCATGCTAATGAATCTTACGCGCAAAAGACAAGGATTTCATTAAATGTGGAAAGCATTAGTCTGGAAAAAGCATTGGACAGAATAGAATCCATGACGGAATTTAAGTTTCTGTACAATGACAGAGAGGTGAACTATACCAAATTGGTCAGCGTTAAGGCCAATAAAAAAAAGGTTTCCACAATTTTGGAAAGGCTTTTGAAAGATACTGATGTAATTTTCGAAGTATACGGGAAACAAATCGTATTAAGAAAAAAGGATGTCGAAGAAACCATCCAACCGGAAGAAAAAGCACCCGTCCCCGTTGAGGAAAAGACCGTACAGTTTGCGGTCAGCGGACAGGTAGTGGACGAAACGGGGCAACCTTTGCCAGGAGCCAATATTTTGGAGAAGGGAACCACCAACGGCGTACAATCCGATTTTGATGGGAATTTTTCCATTGAGGTGGCTGAAGATGCAGTTCTCCAAATTTCCTTTATCGGATATGCCACCAAGGATGTTGCCGTTCAAGGGCAATCCACCATTAGAATACAGTTGGCACCGGACGCCACCCAATTGGATGACATTGTCGTGGTAGGTTACGGGGTTCAACGAAAATCGGACATTACTGGTGCAATTGCCTCCGTAAAGAGCGAGAACTTCAATAAGGGGGTTGTTGCCAATCCAGGGCAATTGTTGCAAGGTAAAATGGCTGGTGTAAATGTAACCAGTGTAAGTGGGGAACCAGGTGCGGCGCAGAATATTATCATTAGAGGTGTTGGAAGTTTGAGATCGGGTACAACGCCTTTGTTTGTTGTTGATGGTTTTATCATTGACAATTCTGGAATTGGGGTAGCCGCGGGAGCCAATCCTTTAAACTTTATCAACCCGCAGGACATTGAGTCCATTGATGTCTTGAAAGATGCCTCCGCTGCGGCCATCTACGGAGCAAGGGCTGCCAACGGGGTAATCGTTATCACCACTAAAAAAGGCCAGGGTGGCAAATCGGAAATCAATCTTTCGGTCTCAACCGCCATGTCTACCATAGCTAACCCAATGGACGTTTTCAGTGCCAATCAATTTAGGGAGCAAGTGGTTGCCGTTGGTGGTATCCTGGATGATCAAGGAGCCAATACGGATTGGCAGGATGAGTTGACTAGAACGGGGATTTCCAAAAACATCAACCTGTCTATGAGCGGTGGTGTTGCTAACCAATCTTCTTACTTTGTGTCTGCAGGGGTGGACGATCAAGAAGGTACTTTGAACAATAGTTCTTTAACGAGATATTCAGGCAGGGTAAACCTGACCCAAAAGGCCTTGGATGGACGTTTTAATGTAGCTTTTAATCTAACCGCCTCTAGAACGGTGAACGACAGACCTGATGATAGGGCTATTGTCAGGGACATGTTGGAATTGAATCCAACTATTCCGGTTTTTACCAATGGAGAGCCCACTTTTCTGGACGAACGTTTAAATCCAATTCTTAGAAACCGAATTTTTGCAGATCGAGCCAACAGTAACCGAATTTTGGCCAATATTGCTCCATCTTACGAAATTATTAAGGGATTGACCTATAAACTTAATCTTGGGGTGGATTATTCATCTACGAACCGGGATGTGCAGCAAACCCCATTTGCTTTGTTGGAAGGTTCGGAGAATGGTTTTCTAACAACATCGGCTACGATTAACACCAATACCTTGATAGAGAATACATTGACCTATAACTACAACAATGATAAGCACAATGTGACCGTATTGGCGGCTCACTCCTATCAAGAAACCAAATTGGAACAAAAAAGTTTCGGATTGGAGGGCTTTGCGGATAATGGTATTGAACCAAGGTATCAGGATCAAATCAGTACAGATATTTTTCCAACAACATTGAATTCGGTAGCCTTTAAGGCCGAGTTGCAGTCCTTCTTTGTCCGATTGAATTATACCTATGCGGATAAGTACTTATTGACAGCCACCATGCGTGCGGATGGATCTTCAAGATTTGGGGAGAACAACAAATATGGATACTTTCCTTCCGTGGCGTTGGGTTGGAACATTACCCGTGAGGATTTTATGGATGGGAATGGTGTTTTCAATAATTTGAAACTCCGTGCCAGTTGGGGGCAAACGGGAAATCAGGATGGTATACCCAGCAACGTGAGTTTGGCAAGTTTTGTGGACTCCAGGACAGAAAATGACACCTATCCTTTGGATGGGGACGAAGTTACCCTGGATGACTATCCTTTTGGAACTGTGCCTGTTCGTACGGCATTCCCTGATCTAAAATGGGAAGTCTCCACCCAAACAAACATTGGTTTGGACTTTGGTCTTTTTGGCAATAAGGTTACCGGGACATTGGACTACTTTAACAAGGTAGTAACCGATGTGGTACTTTTTGCAAACCGTACGGATCCGATTCAACCTACCGAAAAAATCTGGACCAATATTCCAGAGATGGAAATCATCAATAATGGTGTTGAGCTGTCCTTGGATTATAGAGGCAGTTTCAGCGAGGATTTCACATATAACATTGGCGGTAACATTTCATATACCAACAACAAGGTTGAAAACTCCCCTTTTGAAGTGTTGACCACGGGTGGGGCCGTAGGTGCCGGTCAAACCGGGGCCACCATCAATGGTTATATCAATGGTGAACCGGTTGGAACCTTCTATATGAAGGACTTTATTGGAATTGGGGATGATGGGTTAAACCAGTTTAGGGACATTAACGGGGATGGTGTATCCTTGGATAATGATAGATTGGCCGTTGGGAGTGCCTTACCTGACATCATCTACGCATTCTATCTCAATTTTAATTATAAAAACTTGGATTTAGGGTTCAACTTTAATGGGGTATCTGGTAACAAGATCTACAACCATACCGCCATGACCATCTTTTCTAGTAGTCAACTTAGTAGAAACTTGAATACGACAGCTTTTGCCGTTGAGTTTCCCAATGAGGACCTTAGCAATTCCAACGAAGTTTCCACTAGATATTTGGAAGATGGAAGTTTCCTAAGATTGAACAACGCTACCTTGGGTTACAACTTGGCTCCTGAAAAACTCGGACTTGATGAGTTGGTAAAGGATATACGCTTTACGTTAACTGGCCAAAATCTCTTCGTAATTACGGATTATTCCGGTTTTGATCCAGAGCTTAACTCAGGGAATACGTTGGATGGGATTCAAACCTTCGGAATTGATCGTTTTACCTACCCCTCGCCCAGAACGTTGCTGTTGGGATTAAATGTGTCATTTTAATAAAAAATTGTTGAGAAGATGAAAAATAGAATTTTATATATAGCCATTACGTTAAGCGCCTTGCTAAATTGGAATTGTACCGATTTGGAAGAAGAAAGACTGGATGAGTCTGAATTTGGAGGTCAGGCGGAAATTGTGAGTGGTGCCATTGCGCCGGCCTACGGGTATATTTCTTGGACATGGAGGCACACCAATTATTATGGACTTCAATTGATTGCTTCAGATGAGGCCGTTTTACCTTTTCGTGGGGGGACGGATTGGTTTGATGGTGGTAAGTTTATAGCCACCCATACCCATGCCATCACGCCAACCAACGATTTGGTCGGGGATAGCTGGAACGAACTGACAACCAATATTTCCAGAACACTGGCGGCCATTGAGGTATTAAGACCCCTGGCGGAAAATGGGGATTCCGAAGCCCAAGGGGCATTGTATGAAATGATTGCCTTGAGAGGTTATCTAAATATGTTGCTGTTGGATAGCTGGGGCTTGGTGCTCCGGAAAGAATCCTCTGCGGAATTGTCCGAGGTTCTTCGAGGACAGGAAGCAGTGGACTATATTGAGGCGGAACTCATGTCTGTTGTGGATGCCATTAACACCAATAGAGGTCCGGGTAGAATTACCCAGGCCGCGGTTTGGGGCTTTTTGGCACGATTGCATTTGAATGCTGCCGTGTACCGTGACCCATATGGTACTCCAAATTTTACTACGGAGGACATGAACGCTGTGATCACCTATACGGATAACATCATTAATTCAGGTGGATTTAGTTTATCTCCAGAATATTTTGATTTGTTCAATGATGATAACAACAGCAATAGTGAGCTGATATTTGCCTTGGATCAAAGAGGGCAGTTAAGAAGGGAGCACAGTCGCTGGGCTTATTGGTCCATTGCCGGATCCATGTTCCCAAGACCCGAATTTCCAAGTGCTGACGGCACGGACGGGCCTGCAATTACGGTGGATTTTTATCAAACTTGGGTGGATGCTTATGGAGCAGTTGACCCTGCAGAAGCCGATGCTAGGTTCTATCAAAGGAATAATATGGTGCCAGATGCCCAGTTGATGGATTTGGAAGGGCGAGAGCCCTTATTGGCTACGGAAACGGATAATAGCTACTACTGTATCGATCCCAATGCATTTGAAATGGATCGGGGAATTTTAAGGGGAATCCAATGGGGGCCTAGAAAAGGAGATGATGGTTCCTTCTTGACCTGTGATGATGGTGTGAGGATTGGCCCCATACAACAAAGAAAGGGTAATGGTCCTGATAGGGATGTAGGTTATGTAGACCATGTCTTGAATGTGAATTTCACTACTGAGGGATCCTTACATAATACGGGCTATCGTGTTTCCAAGTACCAATTTAGCCGCACCTCTCCCAATGGAAACAATTTTAGCAGTGTGGATCTTGTTCTTATGCGTTTGGCCGAAATCTATTTGATGCGGGCCGAGGCCAAACTTAGAAATGGAGATTCTGCCGGCGCCCTGGCCGATGTAAATACCGTAAGAGCTTCAAGAACCGCCCGTCCAGCGCAAACTCCAGAAGGTTTAGCTTCCATTGATGCTGACATTCTTTTTAGGGAGCGTGGATTTGAACTGTACTGGGAAGGTTTTAGGAGAGGTGACCAAATTCGTTTTGGAAAATATGAAGATCCATGGACAGATAAAACGGATAGCGATGCCAACAAAAGACTATTCCCAATACCACAAAGCGCCATTGATGCCGCTTCAGGAATAGAAGGATTCTTGGAACAGAACCAAGGGTATTGATATACACAAGTTGAGTTTGAGTTAGTTTGAGTTAATTGTGGAAAAAGGTGGCCTGGGTTTAGGCCACCTTTTGTTACACATCTTTTGTTTTGTGGAATTATTGAAATCCTGATGGCAATAATTGCTGCACCAAACCAATTTCAACTACTTTTATTCGCCTAAAAAAACAATGACAAATAATTGATTAATTTTTTAAAATCTAAATATAATGATTGGAAAAACCATTCATAAAATAGGACGGTCTTCTGGTTTTGGGATAGCGCTGACACTGTTAATGTTCCTAATATCTATGGGTTTAAAAGCGCAGGAACAGCAAGGTCCAAACAAGGTTATTATGGTAATAGGGGACGGTATGGGGCTTACCCAAATCACCTCTTTATATGAGCTGGGCGGGCAAGATCAATCCAATTTTGAGCGTTTTGACCACATAGGTTTGCTTAGAAACAATGCCAGTGGCCATCGTATTACAGATTCAGCCGCAGGGGCCACGGCCTATGCATGTGGGGTTAAAACGTACAATGGCTCAATAGGTATGGATAGTGACACCCTTATTGTTAAAAATATAGTTGAGGTATTGCCGGATGATAATTGGAATGCAGGATTGGTGGCAACAAGCTCTATTACACACGCGACCCCAGCTTCCTATTTTTCGCACGTTAAATGGCGCAAGCAAGAGGACGATATTGCTAGTTGGATGCACCGATCCAAAGTAGATTTCTTTGCTGGGGGTGGAAAACGGTTTTTCGAAGAAAGACCCGATGGACTAAACTATAGCGACAGTTTGCGCACAAGTGGATTTGAGGTTTCCTACGACTTGAACGAATCCAAACGCTCCGATAAAAAGTTAGCTTACCTTTTGGCTAAGGAAGGAATGCCAAAAATGTCCGAGGGTCGTGGGGATTTTTTACCCAATGCCAGCAAAATGGCGATGGATTACCTTTCAAAAGATGGCAAGAATTTCTTTTTGATGGTTGAAGGTTCACAGATTGACTGGGGAGGCCATGCCAATGACGCCAATTACATTATAACAGAAATGCAGGATTTTGACAAGACATTGGGAGTCATTCTTGACTATGCGGAAAAGGATGGAAACACCCTTGTTGTTGTTACTGCAGATCATGAAACTGGAGGATTTGCTTTGTCATCTGATAAAAACAACTACAATCAAGTGGTAGGAACTTTCTCCACTGGGGGGCACACCTCTACCATGATACCCATTTTTGCATATGGCCCAGGAAGTGCAGAGTTCAATGGGATTTATTCAAATTTTGAAGTTTTCCATAAAATTTTGGGTCTGCTAAAAGTGGACAAATAAACTACAAGTTTGGTAGTTAGCTCATGAGCTGACCAAAACAAAGAAACCTTGCACATCATACAGTTTGCAAGGTTTTTTTTATTTGTGTGGGAATGCTTATTGATAATAAACTAATGTTCAAGCTCGGCACATTCAATCACTTTCATTGGAAACTTAACTTTGACTTTGTTGAGATTAATCATAGTAGTTGACCACGACGCCGTGTCTATCTCTGTCAATGGCAAAGTAGCCAATAGCGACCCGCCTGCTCCTTTCCTCCATCATGGCATGGTAATGTCCACCTTCAGGACCTTCTTGGTAAAACAATTTTGGGACCCACCAGATGGATTTTTCTACCGTACCTTCTGAATCATCACCCCCTCTGCCGCCACCTGCCGCACCTTGGGATCGCCAATCACAACCATCATTCCAATGAAAGGTGTCGTTTTGAGCTGCCAAACGGGCTTCACGCGCAGCACATAATTCATACTCAATGGCTCTGACATAAGGTGGTAATCCATGCTTGGCCCTGTAAAAGTTAATTTGGTTTACCGCGTACTCACCAACATCAACATATCCGCAGTACGGATCGTCAGACATCAACTGCATTTCGCCATTGGCACAAAGATTTTCAGGATTGCCTTCACCATCAGGCGATTCGCCAACCAGAGAGGCGGTAAGCCTAGACTCAACTTCGGCATCATCCATTCCCAAATCAATCAATGGGCTATGCGGTTCTTCATTGGATTTAGAACAGGCCAAGTTGAATAAAACCAAGAAAAGAAAAATGGAAAGCTTTGATGTACCGATTTTGGGAAGTGATTTTTTCATTATAGTGCAATAAGTAGGTTCTAAATAAAAAACGTTTCCTTTCGTTATTTAGTGTTTTGAGGCTGGACTTTGTCTGCAAGCAAATAAGAATGGCGTATGTCCATTATACGCATATAAGAGTCTCGGTGACCGAGGTAGGGTTGTTTCACATACTTTGCACTCCCTCCTGAAAATGCAAGTCCACATGGCTATCGCCCTGTGGTTTTGTCATTTTCTTCAGCTAACGAAAGCCATCGCTTTCAACGCTTCCGGAAAAAACAAAACCCTGCATTTTCATACAGGGTTTGCGCTTTAAGTGACCTCGGCAGGATTTAAACTGCCTTGAGTGACCACGGCAGTATTCAAACTACCTTTTTGTGACCGCGGCAGGGTTCAAACCCTTGCCTTTGTGACCTCCACAGTATTCTAGCTTTCTAGAGTATGTAGAGATTTTATAGGTTCTAAAAACTTCTTTACAAAATCTGTTGACCGAATTGTTGACGGTCTATTTGATTGCAAATGATACCATTTGACTTTCTAATTGTAAAAATAGGAAATCTGTGAAACTTAGCCTCATAATCATTCAGCACATTTCCCTCCATTAAATTTCGAGAAAAGAGCTTCACTGCATATTTCTTGAACACAACACACTCTTTTTTGCTCTCACTCCAGTAAACCACTCCGATGCTCATGGAATGGTCTTTTACTTACCACAAAAAGAGTGTGTTAAGTTCGCTTAAACGGAATTTCATTATTCGTTTTAGATAGCCTTCTGTTTATTCCGAAGCTTCCCGTTATTCATTTTAGGCTCACTTCCGACCCGCCACTGTCCTACCTTTTTTGCTCGCAAAACTACAACATCCGCTGTCGGACGACGGCATAAACCGTTGCGTTGCTCTCCACTTTTTATACGCCTTACCTCCCTCGGATATTGCTTAATCGTCAAGCATCAAAAAAGGTAACAGCGACGGCGCTACGGGAAGTAAATCTAAAATCCGAACAATGAAATCATTTCAAAAAACATATCAAAGACTATCCAAAAAATCAAAAAAGGAAAACGCTCTAGATACAATAAGTAAATCAATTTTTTAATCCTTTAAATTTTAATGTTATGAGTTCTATTCAAAATCATGTACAGTTAATCGGAAACCTTGGGGACGACCCAACAGTAACGAACCTAGACAGCGGGAAAAAAGTAGCCCGGTTATCATTGGCGACCAATGAGAACTACAAGGACAAAGACGGTGAAAAGCAGACTGAAACCAACTGGCACACTGTGGTCGCTTGGGGCAAGACCGCAGAAATCATCGAGAAGTATGCCAACAAAGGCAAGAAAATTGGTGTCGTTGGTAAGCTGAAAACCCGAAGCTATACCGATGACAATGGACACCAACGTTACACAACTGAGGTTGTGGCGAGTGAAATCCTATTGCTGAACGGTAACTAAGTAATGAAAGAGGGTGTACCCGTCGAAAAGATGCACCCTCTTTTTTCATTATCCAACTATTTAAAAAGAAGAACAATGAGGAATAAAGTTAATGAAATAAAGATTAGCTACAAGGGTGGTCTAAAATCGTCTGAGTGGCAAGTAATTTCCAATTCACAGGATGCGGCAGAACTGCTATTCGAGGATTGGGACAAGAACTCGATAAATATCTACGAAACTTTCAAAGTTGTTTTATTGAACAACAGCAATAAGGTCAAAGGGGTGTATCAGATTTCGCAAGGCGGAATAACGGGTGCGCTGGTGGACTTGCGGATTCTCTTTGCAGTCATTTTAAAATCGCTCTCGGTTGCCATTATATTGACACACAATCACCCAAGTGGAAAACTGCTTCCAAGTGAAGCCGACAAAAGATTAACCCAAAAAATCAACAAGGCAGGAAAGCTGTTTGATATTCGACTTTTAGACCATTTGATATTTGCACCTGATGGAGATTACTACAGTTTTGCGGATAACGGAATTCTTTAAAATAAAGGCTATGATTTATCTCAATTTCACCGACCTGAATGGAGAAGCCCAAGAGCGATTACTTGCCAATTCCAAAGAAGATGTAAAGAAAAAATTTGGTAAGGATATGATGGATTACGCCACCAAGCATAATGCCAATTTAGATAAGATGCTTGATGAGGAAGCAATGCGGAACCTCTATTCATATTCTTTTGAATTCAATATTTAATTTGTTCGGCCAGTTGACTGAACATCCATCAAAAAGCCGTAAATTTATAATCTGATTTTCGGCTTTCTTTTTTACGGTTATCCCACCTTTTTGACTTTCACAGGATAACTGCAAACGACCATTTTTTAAGAGATGTAAGCAACTGGCGGTACGCCATGTTGTTCGATGTTTAGTGAGCCTCGGCTCACAAAAAGGAGAAGCAAGAGGGTAACACGCTACGCGGTGTTTCATTTTTGATGCCCTTTCTTAAAGCCCTTTTATTACAAGGGTTTTCAAAGATTTTTAAATTAACTTCTTTAGAAACTGGATTCGTTTTTTACTAAAAAACGCTGTCACCCCTTACAGAATGGCAATTTTTTTACTAAAAAATGGATAGAGAATTTAAAAAAGAGAAGTTTGAGACCCTGAAAATCAAATCCTCGGTAGCTCAAAAATTCAAACGGTACAGCAAGGCAATTTCCAAGTCGCAGTCAATGAGCCTGCTTGCTATGTTAGAGTTTTTTGAAGCTACAGGACTATCCCCTGAAGAACGGCTAGGGCCCAATATCAAGACGCTTGAAAGCTTACTCAAAAAACGCATCAATGCGGTCATTGCCATTGTACGGGATATTGAAAAGAACCAAACCAAACCCACTGTGGCCATGATGCAATCTTTGTTTGTAGGTGTGGAACTTGACAAGAAAGAATTGCTTTTAGAAAAGGACGATAAGGGCAAAGAGCAACCTGTAAAATTTGTAGAACGCAATCAAATGGATTTATAATGTATATCACCATAACCGCACAAAAGATAGATGGCAACTTTTCGCAAAGTGTTGGGGACTTTGTTGCCTATCTGGAAAAAGAAAATGAGCAACTGGACCCATCAGACCTGTCTTCCGACAAGGCAGGAATGGAGCATTTTTTCAATCAATATGGAGAACAAATTTCGGCAGAAGAAGTGACTAAAGCCATTGATAAGAACACGGCCAAATTAAAAAAGCGAGAGCCCAAGTTTTATTCCATAACCGTGAGCCCAAGCACAAGGGAGTTAAGACAAATAGAAAACAATAGAAATGCCTTAAAACGATATACCCGTAGGATAATGAAAGACTATGCAGCTTCCTTTAATCGGGAAATCAATGGTCGAAAGGTAACGGTTGATGATATTCTGTACTTCGCCAAAATTGAACACCAACGCACGTTTAAAGGAACGGACAAGCAGGTTCGGGAGAATCAACCCTTTGCGAATCAAATCTTGGAACTCAAACATCAAATCCGAAGAATATCAGAAGGAAAGGAACTGGGTAACATTCAAAGGCTTCAACGAAAAATAGGGCGATTGGAACACGAAGCTCCACATCAACAAAATGGAAAACGGGTAGTCCAGGGCATGAAGAAAGAAGGCAATCAAAGCCATGTCCATATTATCGTTAGCCGAAAAGACATTTCCAATTCAGTGAGCCTTTCCCCGGGAAGTAAATACAAATCCTCCGAAGTGATGATGAACGGCAAAAAAGTAAAACGGGGTTTTGACCGTGACTCCTTTTTTGCGAAAGCGGAAAAGACCTTTGACAAAACCTTTGGATATAAACGGAACTATGCGGAAAGCTATCGTTCCCGAAAAGATTTCCTGAAAAATCCAAAGCTCTATTTTTCAGTTTTGATGGGGCTACCAGCCAATGAAAAAGCAGTGGCCTTTAAAATTTTGGGGAAATCGGGTGTGCCCATACTCAATATTCCCACCAATAAGGTGCAACTGGCTATTAAAACCTTTAAGCGCTTAAAACGGGGTGTCGATGTTGCGATGCGTTCTGGCTCAATTGGAATTTAATGGTGGCCATTGAATTACATATCATAGGAATATTGCTTGGGTTAGGACTTGTGTTTTGGAGTACGCACAAGCTCTTTCGATATGCCTTTGGTATCAATACGCTGTTAATTCTGATTTTAATTTGGGCAGAATTACAATTGGGCAGATATCAATTCAGTATTGCAAGAATCCTTTTGCTCCTGGGCTGTCCATTGATGCTTTTAAATACGGTTTTATATGTTTTCTTGTCCAAAGAAAATAGCGGTACTTCCAAGGAGCGACCATTTTATGTGCAGCTCAAAACAACAAAACAACCTGTTCATTTAGAGAATATACGGAGAGGCATTTCCATTATTGGTTCGGCGGGTAGTGGTAAGACGGAAAGTGTGGTTTACGGCTTGTTACAGCATTTTGCAAAGCATCAATTCTGCGGAGTCATTCATGATTACAAGGATTTTGAAATCACTGACATGGCATATCCTTTGTTCCATAAGGCTGGAATTGACTTTTATACCATTGCTTTTGACCAAATATACCATCGTGTTAATCCCATTGCTCCCAAGTATTTGCCCAACGAGGAAAGTGTAAACGAAGTGGCACGAGTGCTTATTGAAAATTTATTGGAGCAGAAAGAATCAGGAGCTTTCGGGACGAGTAAGTTCTTTAATGATGCTGCGGAAGGATTGATAGCAGGATTGATATGGAAATTACGTTCTAAGTATAAAAGGTATTGTACGTTGCCACACCTAATAGCCGTTTATCAATTGCTCGATACTGATAGTCTAATTGCCTTTCTAAGCAGCAACCAAATCGCCAAGGCCATGGCCAGCGCATTTATTGGTGGTAAAGATTCTGACAGGCAAACCGCTGGTGTAAAGAGCACCCTGGCCAATGCGCTTAAAAAGATAAGTTCTAAACAATTGTTTATGGCATTGAGCGCTGATGAAGTTCCTCTGAACATAAATGGGCTGGAAAAACCAATGGTAGTTTCCGTGGTCAACAATCCGAAATATGAAACGGCATATTCACCGGCAATAGCCGCCATTATTCACACCATTGCCAAACAAATGAGTGTTCGGAACGAAAATCATTCTTTTCTAATGATGGAAGAAGCCCCAACGATTCGACTGCTCAATATGCACCGTATTCCAGCAACTTTGAGAAGCTATGACATTTGTACGGTTTATGTGATGCAGGATAAAGTACAGAACGATATGATGTATGGTGACAAGGCGAGTCGGGCCATTCTCAGTAACCTTTCCTATCAATTCTTTGGTAAGGTCAATGACCCAGATACCGCCAAATATTATGAGCGTTTTTTTGAAATCATCAAGCGTGAAACCACAAGTATAAATCGTGGCAACAATCTTAATTTTGATACTCGAATTACTACTGGAGAGCGTGAGGTGAGCAAGAATCGAGCAGCTATTTTCTTTAAGCTAAAGCAAGGTGAGTTTATTACTTATGCGGACGGCATGGATAAGAAAGTACAATTCAGAACCCCAAAAATTTTAAAGACTCGCCCTGTTCCTCAAAAGAAATATTCAGAACAAGATATTCTGGAGAATTATGAAAGGATTTTTGAAGAAGTATGGTCAATCTTTAAATCCTGATAGTATATAATAGCATCAGCTTAAATAGCATCAATGTTGTCACGCATCACAATTCTAATCGTCTTTAGTATATAGATAAGACTTAAAATAGGACATGTTTTTTTCTTTTTACGGCCTTAATAGTAAAGAGACGCTATTGGTTAAAGCTTAGGGCTATCAAATTGGGGAAAAAAGTTATACGTTAACCTAGAACTTTTTGTAGTATTTAATCCTGGCTCATTACTTTATTTTGTTTAACTGGTTAACCGTAAAGAGTGTACTCAGATTATTTGAAAACTGTGACCGATATGAAAAATATATTTAATGTAATAAATCGAAATAATCTAGTTCAGCCATCGGACGCAGCAAAATATCATATATGGATAGCGATAGTTTTTAGTGGATGGATTTATTTTTTTCTGGTACTCATTGGTCCTTTTGATATTTTCCCTTTAAAAATGAGTAGAAGGTTGGGAGCTATGCTGCCCTATGCTTTGATTTTTACAGCAGCATATTTAATTATTATCCCTTTGCAGAAATGGTTGTTTAAGCGGCAAAACAAATGGAGTCTTGTACTTGAAGCCTCCAGTATTGTTACCATATTCATCATATGTCTGATTCCTACCTTTATATATTATAAATCTGCATTTATACTTGGGGAGTCCGCGTTTCTTGACTTTAGTTTGCATATGTACCTGCCAACGACGGCGGTTCTAATACCTGCTTTATTTTTTCTTAGAGTCTTATTTTTTCAATCCCTTCTTAAAAGAAGTAATACATTTAATAAAACAATGATTGTTGGAAATAATAGAAAGGATTTATTAAATGTTTCATTTGAAGATTTGATTTGTATAAGAGGAGCTGATAATTATGTAGAAATATATTACTTGAAAGACAAAAACCTTCAAAAAAAAGTAATGCGCTTACCTTTAAAAAAAGCACATCAATTCGCTCCTGATTTAGTCAAAACGCATCGGTCTTATTTAGTTAACACACATCATTTTACCAATTGGAATAAAGATAATTCCTTAGCGCTAACTTGTCTTGATGTCCCAGTTTCGGAAACATACAAGCCTGAATTATTGAAAATATTAAAATTTCCTCCCAAATAGGACCTATTTCACCACTTTTTCTTCATTTGTTTGCCTCGTCTTGTAGCAAACTTTTTTCTTTATATCAAAATCCCAGGCAATTACACAACGTAAATGATTATTAAAATTTAAGTTCTTATGATTTTGAAAGGAAGCTCTATAATTATTTTTTTAACGTTTCACTTATTCTGCAGTGGACAACCAATTGAAAAACTTGAACGAATAAAAGAGGAAGTTGTACAAGTCATTGAAAACGATAATATTCCTGCGATAAGTATTGGTATTGTTACCAATGGGAAGGACGTCAGATTTATGAATTTTGGGCATTTTGATAGAACTCAAAAGCAAAAGGTTAATGAAGAGAGTATTTATCAAATAGCTTCGCTTGGAAAAACTTTTATTGGGATTGTTGCACACCATCTATTACTTGAAAATCTCATTCAGTTAGATGACCCAATAACTAAATATTTACCCTTCGAAATCCCTCAAAGGAGATTGATTAAATTAAAAGAAATCAAGATTAAAGACTTACTATTTCATCGTTCCGGCTTTCCACAGGATGCCAAAGCGGGATACAAAAGGAAAGACGGCGAGGCATATAGATACGATTATACCGTTAAAGACTTGGAAAGTGATGTTCTCAAATTACGTATAAAACCTGGAAACAAGTATCAGTATTCCAACTTTGGCTACGCGTTGCTAGCATTCATTATGGAACAAGCTGCTGAAAGTAGTTATGAGCAGCTATTGTCTAAGTATATAATTGAGCCTTATCATCTAGAAAGCACCGCTTTACAGTTGTCAAGAGAACAAAAAAATGATTTAGTCACTCCATATAGAAAAGACGATAGGAGTGTGAGGACTGAGCCATGGGTAATGGGGAAATTAGCTCCTCCATCTGCGATTTACAGTACCACAAAAGACCTCTCCAAACTGCTTATTGCTCAGTTAAGTGTTTATAGAAAATTCACTAAAAATCAAAAAATAGTGCCATTATTTCTAACTCAAAGTAAGTCAGAAATTGGTCAAAATACTGGAATATATTACGGTTACGGGTTTGTTGACTGGGGGATGCAGACGTACGGACATAGCGGAGATATGGATGGTTATGCGTCTGACTATTCATTTAATTCTAAAAATAATTCAGGAGTGGTATTGCTCACTTCTAGTGGAGAAAAGTGGATAGGTCCTTTAATTGTCAAAATAAACAAAATTTTGATGGAATAACTTTTCTCGCATTATTTTGAAGGTCTGTTTATGCCTTGGAACGAGTGAAGAAACACTTAAGCAATATGAAAAAGACGTTTTGGGATTTGTGAATAGCAATATGACCAATTAGGGTATTGGGCATCTTATTGTTTCTTACGCCAAGAGTGTGATAGGTAATTCGTAAATTATAGGCCTGTTACGCTTTTAAAAAATGAAGAAATTAACCCTTATATGTTTTTGTTGTTTCCTTGGTTTTTCACCCTTCTACGGGGTTGCCCAAATTCAAGAATCTCAAATAGATTTAGTCTTTAAAGAATGGAATGAGACCAATGTGCCAGGAGGGTCGGTCGGAATCATAAAAGATGGAGAGCTCGTATTTTCCAAAGGATATGGATTGGCTGATTTAGAGCATGACATTCCCAATACTCCGTCAACTGTGTTCTATATCGGCTCCAATGGAAAGCAGTTTGCCGCTTTTTGTGTTTTGTTACTAGAAGAGCAGGGAAAACTAAAATTGACGGACGACATTAGACAATACCTCCCTGATTTTCCCGAGTACGAGTCTCCCATAACCATTGAAAACCTTCTGTACCACACCAGTGGAATCCGAGACTATTCATCCCTATGGGACTTACAGGGACGAAGCTATTTTGACTTGATTACGGCTGCAGAGACCTACGAAATGCTTAAAAGACAAAGCCGTATCAATTTCCCCCCAGGAGAAGAGGTATTATATAGCAATGGTGGGTATTTCTTATTATCTGAAATTGTTCAACGAGTTACCGGAAAAAGTTTAAAAGATTTTGCCAAGGAACATATTTTTGACCCACTTGGTATGGAGCATACCTTATTTCTCGACAATCATAAAGACCTTATCAAAAACCGGGCTTTCGGTTATTACAAAAACTCAGACGGAGATTTTGATAATGCTATACGAAGGTTTGAACTTGTGGGTTCTGGTGGGGTGTACTCAACAGTGCTGGACCTTTATAAATGGGACCAAAATTTTTACAAAAATAGGTTAGGTGAAGGAGGACAAAAAATCATCAACAAGATGCTTAAGGTAGGGCGATTGAATAATGGCGAGTCAACCGGAGAATCGGCAGGGATTCAGGTAGATGATTACAAAGGTATCACCGAAATCAGTCATGGAGGTTCCCGCGGTGGGTTTAGAACACAGATAATGCGATTTCCAGAGCAAAACTTTTCTGTTATAGTGTTGTCGAATAGGTCTGATACCAACTATAATACGAAGGCCAGAGAGATAGCAGATTTATATCTAGAGAAGCATTATTCGAGTGAAAGCGAAACGCGGAAAGCAAGGTCTTTCCTAGACTTGAAATCGAACGAGCTTGCCAAATTTATTGGCGATTATATTGATGAATATTCAGGGCGTGTCCGCTCCATTGAAATGAGCAATGACACTTTGTTCTATGTTCGGTCTGAAAATAGGAAGGATAAACTTGTGCCATTTAGCCAAACTGATTTTGAAATAGTGAGCAGAGGTAATGGACAATTCGGTATTGCTTTCGAAAAGGTCGAACAAGGCAGACGGGCCTTTAGCTTTGTCAATGATGGAAGAAAGACCACTATGTTCAAAAGATTCGAGCCCAAAGTTTATGCTGCAGATGAATTACAACCTTTTGTAGGGAGCTATTACAGTAAGGACCTGAATGTTACCTACTATATAAAAATTCAGAATGAAGAATTAACCTTGTTCATCAACCATAACAAAATGAGTACTCTAAAGCCAATTGCTAAGGGCACGTTTGTAAGCAGTAATGCCGATTTTGGGGTATTCTTCTTTGCAGATGATAAAAAACATCTGAAGGTCAATGCCTCGAGAATTAAGGATGTGGAATTTGAAAGGATTTAATATTAGAACACATAATCCCTTAAAGTGGGGTTAGATAAGCTTCATGACCATGATAAAAATTATAAGAGAGAATAAACTCTTGATTTTCTTGACTGTGCTCGTTACTTTGGGAGTCCTGGTTTTTAATGTGTTCCATTATTCTACCAGCTATGGAATCGTTGAAATTAACAATGTAAACTCGCTATTGTTAGTGCCTTTCATCTTGTTGGTATGTGGGCTAGGAATGGTATTGGGCACGACCAAGAATACCGATGAAATCGAAAACGCCTATCAAAACCAGCTGTCGGAACGTGAACAGCAGGTTATCGAGCTTATTTGTTTAGGCAAAAAGAATCAGGATATAGCAAATGAACTATTTGTTGATATTACAACAATTAAGACGCATATCAACCGAATTTACAAAAAGACCGGTGTGAAAAATCGTAGGGAGTTGAAATTCTATGGCAAGAGGGTACTACAAAAGAGTGGAAACCAATAAATCCACCCTTTTTTCCAACCGTTTTTAATTGAGAATTACCATTTTGTCCGTGAATTTTGTAGAAAATCAAAATACAAAATGGAAAAATTAAAAACACCTATTGTTTACGGATTTGTAGTTGCACTCGCCGGAAGCATTTTAATGCTGACACTTTTAGCACTCAAATTACTTGGCCCCAAGGCTATCGCTCTGGAAAATGAAATGACCGGAGGAACCATCCTCTTCTTAATGTTATACCTTTTATTGCTTTTCGCCATTTACTTTGCCATCAAGAAGAGAAAAGATGTTCTAGGGAGAGGCATCCAATTCAAGGAAGCCCTGATTCAAGGATTTGTGGTTAGCTTATCTACAGCAGTATTCAGTGTTGTTTTTACAATTGTTTTTTACGAATTGCTGTATCCATCTTATGTGGCTGACACTATTGAGGCACTTAGGCTGAAAATGGAAAGTTCTGGTGTTCCTGTAGAGAAGCTAAACGCTAAACTGGAGGAAAAAGAGGCATATTTAAGTACTTCAACGCAAAGTATGTTCTCCTTTATTGGAAACCTTATAACAGGAGGAGCTTTTACATTGTTGTTAAGCTTCTTTCTAAAAACAAGTAAAGAAAGATGAATTATAACAAGAAAATAACTGATTACATATCTAAAGCTACCGACGAGCAGGTCGCTTTGTTGGAAGAATTAAGGAAGTTGGTACATACCTCTGTTGAAAATGTCAAGGAAGAACTAAAATGGAAAATGCCTGTTTTCAATAATGGAAAGGACTTTGCTTATCTGCGCTTTGCCAAAAAACACGTTACACTTGGGTTTTACAATATTGATAGACTCAGCGACCCAAACAATTTATTGGAAGGAGAGGGGAATACATTAAGGCATGTGAAAATAAATTCCCTGGGTGAAAATCTAAAGAAGCAAATTTCGCAATGGCTGAAAGAAATAACTTGAGAAAGTGTGAAAGCGTATTCGTCTGGATGTCAAATAAAGTCTTGAGGCATTCTCAAAAAAAATATTCTCTAAAGTGTCATATTTCTTAAACTATGGTAACTAAAGAGGTAAAGGGACGAACTAAAAATGGAAAAACAAAAAAGCCTATTTCTTTCTACACTTGAGAAAAACCAAGATAAATTATATAGGCTTTGTTCAATATATTCTGATAATAATGAAGACTCAAAAGACCTGTTCCAAGAGGTTTTAGTTAATATATGGAAGTCGATGAGTTCATTTAAAGGTAATTCATCTATTGGTACTTGGATATTTAGGATAGCATTAAATGTTTGTCTTCGTTTCAAATCAAAATACACAAAACACCAAAACCGATTTATAAGATTGGATAGTATGACTATTTGTAATATCGGTTCTCAAGTAGAAAATGAAAAAAGGGATGAAAAACTAATAGCTTTAAGAAAGTGTGTTAAAAAATTGAATGATGGAGACAAGGCAATAATTGCTCTGTACTTGGAGGGATTAGCATACCGAGAAATTTCAGACATACTCGGACTATCTGAAAATCACGTAGCCGTAAAAATCAAGCGGATTAAATCAAAATTGTTGAACTGTATAAATGGAATGTTATGATAGAAGATGAATTAATCAAAATCTGGCAAACGTCCAGTAATTGGAAACGCCGGACATAGTATACCACCCTCGCCGGGTTAAAGCGACCATAGCTGGCCGGACGAAAGTGACCCACCCTCGCCGGGCCAAAGTGGACCACTTTTAGATTCGATCTATCTGTAAAAAGTCTAAGTGCTTTTTTTGTTAAAAAGCACCATGGCGAACAAGCAGATAGACATGCGAAAAACAAAACTGATTTACAAACTTTACACCTCCGGCACTAGCAAACGGAGGATAAGCCAACAATTGGGCATATCCCGTGTCACGGTCAGGAAGTACATCGAGTTCTTCAGGCGGTACCGTTTTACGGCCTACGAAGTGGAGAAGATGACCCTGGAGGAACTCCACAACCTTTTCAAGGACGGTCAAAAGCGCAAGAGCCAACGGTTGCTGACCTTACGGCAGTACTTCCCCTATTTTGACAAAGAGCTCCGCAAGACCGGGGTGACCAGGCAATTGTTGTGGGAGGAATATTATGCCAAGCACCCCGATGGCTTCAAGCTCTCACAGTTCAAGTATTGGTACGCCGAATGGCGCAAGGAGACCTCTCCGGTAATGCACATGGAGCACAAGGCCGGCGACAAGCTCTTTATAGACTTCACGGGAAAGAAACTCCACATCGTTGACAGGGAAACCGGTGAACTGAAGGAACTGGAGGTGTTCGTTTGCATACTGGGCAGCAGCCAATATACTTATGTAGAGGCCTGCGCAAGCCAAAAACTGGAGGACTTCATCCGCTGCACCGAAAACGCACTATGGTTCTACGGCGGCGTACCAAAGGCCCTGGTGCCCGACAACCTTAAGTCGGCGGTCACCAAGAGCAGCCGTTACGAGCCCAAGGTCAACGAGGTCTTCGCCGACTTTGCCGAACACTACGAAACGGCGGTACTGCCCACACGTACCTATAGGCCAAGGGACAAGGCCATAGTGGAGAACGCCGTGAAGATAATCTACACCAGGGTGTTCGCCCCTTTACGGAACCAGGTCTTCCATGGCATGACCGATATCAACATCGCGATAAGGGAACTGCTGGAAAAACACAACGCAATGTCGTTCAGGGGAAGGGAATATTCCAGGCGTTCACTTTTCATGGAAATCGAGAAGGGCGAACTGATGCCGTTACCGGCGAAACGCTATGAGGTAAAACGATATGCCCAGGCCACCGTACACAAGAACAGCCATATCTATTTTGGGAAGGACAAGCATTATTACAGCGTGCCCTACAGACATATAGGCAAACAGGTCAAGCTGGTCTATACCGATAACATCGTCGAGATCTACCATAAGCACGAAAGGTTCGCCGTACATACAAGGGACAGGAAGAAATACGGCTATACCACCTTGGCCGACCATATGCCCTCGCACCACAGGTTCGTGAGCGAATGGAGCAGTGAAAGGTTCATCGATTGGGCGGGCAATATCGGCGGACACTGTAAAGGGTACATCATTGCCATCCTGGAGAAGAAGCAACACCCGGAACAATCCTACAAATCTTGTCTGGGCGTGCTCCACCTTGCCAAAAAGTACGGAAGGGAGCGTCTTGAAAATGCGTGCAAACGTGCCTCGGAATATGGTGCGTACAATTACAATATGGTCGAGCGCATCCTAAAAAAGGGATGGGACCAGATCGATGAACGTATGGACGGGGATATGGAAATGCCCGAGCACAACAACATAAGGGGAGGGGAATACTACGAATAGAACAATATTAAAAACAGGACATATGAACGAAAAAACAATGCAATTGATGAAAGAAATGAGGCTCTATGGAATGCACAGGGCCTTCACCACAACAATGGAGACCGGCGGTCCGTCGACCGGTTACACCAACGATGAACTGGTCGCCTATCTGGTCCAGTGCGAATGGGACGACCGGCACAACCGTAGGATAGAGCGATTGACCAAGTCGGCAAGGTTCAGGTATACGGCCGTCATGGAGGCCATCGACTACCGACCGTCGCGCCAACTGGACAAGAACCTGGTCCGGCGGCTAGGTTCCTGCGGGTTCATCCAAAAAAGGGAGAACATACTTATTACCGGCAGTACCGGCGTGGGCAAAAGTTACCTGGCCTCGGCCATCGGCCACCAGGCCTGTTCCATGGGATCAAAAACGATGTACTTCAATACTGCAAAGCTCTTTACCCTGCTCAAGACATCAAAGGCCGACGGTTCCTATCCAAAACAAATAAACAAACTTGAAAAACAGGACTTGCTCATCTTGGATGACTTCGGCCTTAAGCCATTGGACAACATCAATAGGCATGCACTTATGGAAATCATCGAGGACAGGCACGGCAAAAAATCCACTATAATAGCATCACAATTGCCCGTATCAAAGTGGCACGACATTATCGGGGAGAGAACACTGGCCGATGCCATCCTCGACCGTTTGGTGCACACGGCACACAGAATAGATATAAAAGGCGAATCAATGAGAAGAAAATTGAAAAATAAAAACTAAGTTTAACCCACGGATAGATCAAATCTGGGCAGTCCAATTGCCATGGTCAGTTTCATCCGGCGAAGGTGGGTCAGTTTACCCGGCTTATCCACTTTTGAACGTTGTCCCAAGGAAATAGGGTCCGATGCATTGCTATATAGACTCCTTTTTCCAAGGAAGAGACTTTGGCCAGGGCAAAGGATAAATTTTCAAAAGCATCTGTTTTTGGGTCAGTACCCAACACAAAGGCCCCTGTCAAGACAATGGTTTTATTCAGTTTGAGTTTACCTAAAAAAAGTGCTGTCTCTACCATGGTAAGCGTGCCATGAGTGATTATAATTTTATCATTTTCAGCAAACTCTATCTCCCGTAACAACAAATCACGGTCACGCCTATTGACAAAACGGCTGTCTTTCGAAAACACTTCTTTTATGTCATATTGAGGAGCAATATCAATACGTGATAAATGGTCTTCAATACTAATGGGGGCTTTCTCAGGGGCCTTGTCAATTTTATCATATTCAAGCCCTTCGATAGTTCCCCCGGTTGTTAAAATGGTAATCATAAGGTATTTAGACGACTATCAAATCTGTGCATATCCGCCATCAGCGGGAAATTCAGCTCCCGTGACAAATGAGCTCTCTGGCGAAGCTAAAAATGTAGCGACGGAAGCAATCTCTTCCGGTTGCCCCATTCGACCTAATGGTGTTTTTAGCTTCACCTCATTTTCCATGGCCTTCATGGCATCTTCGTCCATTTCAATTTTGGTAACAATAGGAGTCGCGGTATGACCCGGAGATACTGCGTTGATTCGTATACCTCTTGGAGCCAGTTCCGTTGCCAATGTCCGGGCGAATGAACGCACTGCGGCTTTAGTCGCAGAATAGGCACTCGTACCGGGCAGACCTTTCCCATTAATCACAGAGGTGGTCAAAACTATGGAGCCTCCTTCTGGAATAAGTGGTAATGCCTTTTGTATGGTAAAGTATGCACCCTTTACATTAATATCGAAAAGGTGGTCATACTTTGCCTCATCGGTTCCGTCGATGGGTGAGAATCCTGCAACACCAGCATTTACAAATAAGATGTCCAATTTTTGATACTTGGTTTTTACCTCATTGTATAAATTATCTAAATCACTCAAATTTGAAATATCCGCCCTGATTCCATAAGACTGCTCACCCAATTGCGATACGGCAGTATTTAAGGCTTCTTCATTTCTGCCTACTATAATTACATGGGCTCCCTGTTCTACAAACTTTTGTGCTGTGGCCAAACCGATTCCTGAACTCCCTCCAGTTATCAGTGCTATTTTATTGTTCAATTGTTTAGTCATATTATTATATTTTTTATTTTACAGTTCTAAAATCTCGTGGAGATTTTCCAAATTTCTTTTTGAAAGCCTTAGTGAAATACGTAGGGTCACTAAAACCACATTGATAGCTTATAGCAGAAATGGACTCCTTTGAAACTTTAAGGAGTTCTGCTCCTTTTTCAAGACGTCTAATTAGTATGTATCTCCCCGGCGTCTCATCAAAGGTCTTCTTGAACTTCCTTTGAAACGAGGATAGGCTCATATTACACAGGCTAGCATAGTCTTCCATCATTAAGTCTTCAAAAAGGTGGGTTTCAACAATTTGTTTGAGAGAATATTCTTCGTTGTCAAAAATTTGTGATAGAATATCAGCAATATCGCCTGAACGTTCAGAATTTACCAGTAAGAGTATGAGTTCTTTCAGCTTAAGCTCGATGAGCTCATCGGTCATTAATTCTGGTGCCTCAAAGTAGAACATAAGGCTTTTTATATAGGCCTTAAGTAGTCTATCTACCTTAAAACTATGAACGTCGTTGTGTTTTGCTGGCCCCGTCTTTTTCCTGGAAAGCTTGTCATATATTCCTTTGGGAAGGACATCCGTAAATATCTTTTTCATTAGTTTGGGGTAGAAGCGAATTATAATGGCTTCCGATACGCCAGTTTCACAAACCTTTTTCCATTTATTGATATATTTTCCACAACGCACCAGAACAGCATGTTCGCCATTGGCATCAACAACATTAGTTCTTGAGTAAATAGATGCCCTACCGTGAACTGCCAAAATGAAGCACGCCTCATTATCCATAGAAACAGGCAGTTTTAATGGTGTATTGAACTTGAACCTTTGTAAGACAGGTTTGTCTGATATGTCAAAATGTTGGTGCTCTAAGAACATAAATTTTAGTTTTGGAAAATGGCAACTACAAAGTTAGCTTACTTATAATTTCCTTTTATTTCCTTCCATTTATCGCGAGTTACGTTTTCACCTGTCTCAGAATGATAGTCAATGGCATAGGCATAGCGTTGAAAAGTTTTCTTTAAATTTCCTTTGGCCATACCTTTTAACAACCGTGGTTTGGTCAGGTAGTTCATTCTAATTTTTAACCTGGTTTTGTTCGGGCCCAAGGAGGTAGCATCCATATTTACCCACGTGTAATCGGCATTGATAGGAAAGCCTTTTTTCTTGATTACTTCAATGGTGATATGGTGGTTTTCAGGTTCCCATTTGGCAATTTTATCGATGAAATATTTCTTCTCATTCTCCTTCATGTACATGATGCGTTTGGCTCCGAGCTCTGCTTTGGTATGACCCTGAAACCACTCAGATTTTGGGCAATCCGGATTGCTATTGGCTATATCGGCAAAACCTTCTCCAATTACCTCCCAAACTCGGTCAACAGGAGCATCAATTTCTTGTACTATCTCAAAAGAAACTACCTTCTTTTTCATTTTAGCATCCTTGGTCGCGATTTTCTCATTTGAGGCAACTTTCTCTGGATGTGGCTCACCATTTTCTACATAGTATTTTAATTCCTCACACATACTTTCCAAAGCTTTTCTGGTGGCTCCTTTCATGATGCCTTTCATCATGAACCCCATAACACCGGTCGCTCGCATTTCAGATTGTGCAGATACATAAGTGCCGCCATCTTGTTCCCTAAACTTCCAGGTGTTGATGAAATCTTTAACAAAACCAGGAATGGCTTCATACAATGCATAGCGTATCTCAAAGTCATCTTCGTTAAAATTTAAGATTTCCTCTCGAGCATCACCAAAACCTGCAGCCGTAATCTCGCAAGCGCGAACGCTGTAAGGAGAGCTTCCAATGGCTTCACCGAAGCCCTCAGAATGGGACACCCCAGAAGACCATTTCTCTATCCCTGCAAAGTCTTCGGCAAAAACTGCCCATACATCTTTTGCCGGGGCTTTTATGAAGATTTCTGCATTGGCCACAACATTGGGCTTTTTCTTTTTGTCTTTGGTTACATTGGTTGCCCTTAAAGAACCTGGTATGAGCATCAAGGCTGCTATTAGGGCAATCAATGTATAGCTTGTATAAATTTTCTTTTTAGCTTTCATAACGATATACTTTACTGTTACTTTTTCTTTTTGTTGAATTTTTCTATTGCTTTCATCTTTTTAGGATGCGGCTTATTATTTTCGATGTAGTAGGCAAGTTCTTCGCACATGGAGCGTAGTGCATTTTTTGTGCTTGAACGCATAAAACCACGCATTAGAAAACCAAGAAGACCAGTTGCCCGCATTTTAGAAACCACCTGCATTTGGGTCTTCTCTTTTATTGGCATCAACATCCAAGTGATTTCCGCACTTTTTACAAAAGATGGGACGCCTTCATACAAGTCATAAGAGAGCATGTATGAGTTTTTGTCGTACACGGTTATTCGTTCCTTGGCATTGCTAAATCCTGGCGCATTGATTTTGCAAGCCCTTTCACCACACATAGAACCATTCACAGGTTCTCCAAAACCTTCTGAATGATTGACTCCAGATGACCATTCGCCGATTTTGTCAAAGTCTTCTGCCAATGCCTTCCAGACTTCGTTTATCCCGGCATCCACTATAATTGTTTGATGAACATTGATGTTTGATTTACTACTGGGCATTCGGTGATTTTTACAACATAAAATTGCCAGAAAATCAGAAAAATCACTTGGTCAAAAACAGCAAGAACTTGGAAAATAGGGTCAAAGAGTGGATAAAGTTTTGTACCTAATTGTAGAATGGTTTTACATCCTAAGAATTAATTATTCTCAATTAGCTGTAGTACTTTTTTTAACTCTAAGTCCTCATTTCGCAGAACATCATCAATGGAGTATACAATTTTGTGGTCAGGTATTACTCCCCGACCAATGGGGTGCTTTGAATACATGTACCCCATTTGGATATTTGGCGATATTCGAACCATTATCTTACTGTTGGGAAGCTGCACTACAATGTTGGCACCACCAGTAGGACCTTCAAAAGTCCCTCCTGATTCTTCCCCAATAAAAACTGCATCTGTTGTTTTTCTAATATCAGAGGCCAAATCTCCTGCACTTGAAAAAGTTGTTCCATTGATTAGCACATACAGGTTGCCTTTGAATACATTCTTCTTTGGAGGTTGAAGTTGCAGGTTCTTACCATACCTATAGTTGCTTACCCATAAATCGTTTGAAAACTTTCGCATATACTCATCATCATTGTTAAACACCAGGTCAACTGAATCTCTTTCGATAATTATGGACTTAAGCGGGCGATAATCTAAATGACTGAGGTAAATATTGTCATAGAGCTTAAAGGGCTTATCATACAAATACGAAATTAGTTCCATTTGCTGGTGTTCACTTCCTCCACCATTGTTCCGTAGGTCAAGAATTAGATTCGGTATTTTTCGTTCTTTCAATTGTCGAAAAGCATCATCTAACAATTCATCAAAGTCAGGGTCTATTTTGGCATTATAAAAGGAACGAGATACGGTCAAGAGCGCATACCTATTGCTATCGCTGATTTCAAACCTTGGAGAAGGTGTTTTAAACCAGATTCTTTCGTCTACATGGTACTTTTTAAGCAAGATATTTGCTCTATCGGAACTGCTGATGCCCGAAAGCGTTACTTTTTTAATCTCTTTACTTCCATGCTCCTCGTACTCAATTTGGAACGTTTGGCTTCTATCTACGTGTAAGTAATAGTAAAGGTCAAAACCATAATAGGTAGTGCTAAAATAATGCTCAATTAGCCTGTTCTTTCTAGTGTCTATATATCCATCTGTTGCTATGCCTTCCTTCATTTCTTGGAGGATTGTAGCTGAACTTTTACCATTTACCGTAAGCAGTTTAGCTCCATTAAGTTTACCTGCTGCATCACTACAATCATTGATAATAAAAATTTCGTCTTGCAGAATTTTCACATGAAATGGCATAACTTTTTTAGCCAAAATCTCTTGCTCCAGTTCAAATTGAGGGATTGTATATAAATGCCCACAATTGACATGAGCATTTATTTTACTGACTTCGCTCAGGACATCTATCGCCAGTATGGAATTATTGGACGCTTCAATTTTTTTATGGGCTTTACCAAAAATTGAGTCAAAGGACTTTTTAGTGTTATACTTATAGATTCGAGGATGTACATACTCCAATGCTTTCTCCAACCAAACTATATCTTCTTTTGCTTCCTCTTTCGTTATTTTTAACTGTCCAATAGAATAAAGAGGACAGATTAAAAGTAGTATTGCTAATTTTTGTATTCTCATTTTGAATTGCTGTTATTAACCACCACAATAGATAATTCAAGTTTTGAATTAGGTCCATTTCTCGACTCTTTTTCTGAAATCGCGAATAACTTTTTTCACGATTACCCTACATATTTTCCTTTCCCATAGCCAATAACGGATTCTTGACACGACCGTGGCATTATCAAAATTAAATAATAAAGTAACCTCCAATTCTGAAGCAGATTTCGAACGCTGTTGTGGCCTTACCCTCGCTAATACTAAAGTGTTTCGCATTTTTTGGTAAAGACTACCGTTTTTAAGGCACGCAAAATAAAGTTGATATTTTTTAGAGATGCTTCCGTTTTCTATAAGACCTGATTGCGAGAATACGTTGTAGGCTTCCTCCAGAGCTAACTGAACGTTTTTGCTGGGTTTGTCTATGGGTTCGGTAAAAGTAATTTCCATGCCTTCGTTTATTGATGATAAACTAGTTGAAATCAAGAAATTTGACTTTGACAAAAAGGGCAAATTCTTGTAAAATAAGGTCAAACCCTATTTTATACTTAGATGCCAAATCAAAGGATGTGTGATAACTTTGGGTAAATTTTTAGCTGAAAAGAATATGAGAATACTGGTTAGTTATGAAAACCAAAGAAAAGAGTGCGGTAAGCGACACACATCTCATCAAATAGCGGTGGGATTCACATCATTTTTATAAAGTCACTTTTTGACGAACCATTTAATCGGGAGGCCAAATAAATCGGGCTTATAATTTATGATGGTGTCATTTGTTTTATCCACCATCATACTGCTCCGCAAACCGTTGCTGCTCAAAATCCAGTTGGTTTCACTTCCAACAGGAACAATACTCAATGTATCACTTTTGAGGTCAGGTCGTTGCGCCCAAAACGGTTCCAACATTGCAAAGACTTCCTTCTCATTGGCAATGGTCAAAAACCGTACATCAATGGTATGCTCAACAGAGGTCTTTCCCATAGATTCCCACCCAATACGAATGGGATGCCCGTCACGAACATATTGAATCAGCTCCTGTTTTGTGCCATGGACCACGTTCCCAGATTTATCCGTTTGAAATACCAATTGCCATTTTTCACTTACTGGCTGTTGACAACCAGCAATAAGAAATACCAGTGCAGCAATATAAAATACTTTAGACCTTAATTTTTCTTTCATGATTGAGCTATGTTTTTTGATTTTTAACGCTTATCATAATACAAGAAAATATTAAAAACCAGTATTAGAAAGCTGTTAAATCTCTATTTATCCATGAGACCCTATTTTAATTTAGACAACCGAAATCCAAAGAATTTGATTGCCAGGTTGGGTCAAAATGGTCGAATTCATGGAGATTAAGGTCGTTTTTAGCTAAAAAGGCCTAATAGAAAAACTGCTCGCTAACTATTTTTCCATTATCTATCTCATAGACGATAATCTCATCCAACGCCATTTGATTGCCATCTTTAAGATTGGCCGTCAATTTATAGGGAATCGCAATATGTTTTGAAGCCACAATGGCATTACCTACTTCCATTGACTCGATTCCGGCCAAATGTTCACCCATGGCGGCATCTTTTGCCTTGATGGCCTCCACTCCCTTTACATCTGAAAAATGTTCGCTCTGTGGTTCAATGTGATGGGCATTGGGATGAAACAACTCATCGTATACATCATTGAACTTTCCCTCTCTTAAGAGGCCTACTAATCTGTTTGCTATTTCTTGATTTGTCATTTGCTACGAATTAATTTTATTGATAACTAAATGCTGTTTTACCCAGGAATTTGCGGTACAATCCTATTTGACCAAGTTCATATCCAATGTGATGCATTTGAAAGGCATATAAACCACGTATTGTTTGTTCAGGAAAAGGAATGGGGAATGGCGCATCTGCGTTTAACTGCTCTTCGCTTAGGTTTTCTAGTGCCGCTGAGATTTTTGGGGTCAGTGCGTCAAAATCATCCTTCATTTTTGAAAGTCGAGGATATTTTGCTGAAGGGTCAAAAGTCTTTCCAAAGGCAAATTGCTCTGCATAAGGGTTTTCTGTGGCCTGCCCTAGTAACATGGCTAAGTTATACTGAATATCAACCGTATGACCTGCTATCCAGGCCAGACTATTGGCATTGTTAATCCGTCTGTCAGCTTCCGTATCTGAAATGCCATCCAGGTTCTTTGAAAATAGGCTGGCTTGCAAATCATACTGAGCTTTCAATACTTGTATGTCTGTGGGCTTATAAACCTCTTTAATAACTTCTTTTTCTACGGTTTTTGGTTGCTGGCAAGAGTTCATCCCAATTGCTATGGTCAATATGGCCAGTCCTTTTATTGCTAAATGTTTCATTTATAATAGATTTTAAAGTGTTATGCGGTTTTGTTACCTTTCTTTTTTTTGAATTTGGCGTCCGACTTTTTCTTGGCCTCTGTCTGTTTTCCAGTCTCAACAAAATGCTTTAAGTCTTCAACTGTCTGACTCATGTCCTTATGCATTTTCGGCTTTATCATCCATGTCATCAATAATCTGGGTATCAATGCCAGTTCAACATCCAAATTCATAACAATCTCACTTGTGTCGGTTCCTGTTGGGTTGACTTTCCAATTAGCCTTCCCCGATTTAATCATAGCAGGGGTTCCGTCTAAATGATATTTAAGATTCATTTCATCATCATTTACATAATCAATAATTTCACTTACTTCGCCATAGGATGAATGACATTTTCTTCCTCCGAGGTTTTCGGTTAAATCTTCTCTGGCCTCAGAATGATTAACAGTACTGGCCCAATCACAAGAGCGGTTGTAATTATGCCAAAGTACTTCCCAAACTTTTTCAGCTGGAGCATTTACTTGTTTTGTTATAAGAATGTGCATAGGAAAGTGTTTTATTCGCTTTACAAAGCGGTTTTACACTTTTGATTCAAAAAAGAGAGATGTGTTACAACTTATGGTCGGTGCTAGTTGTTAATTCAATCTCATTAAATCTTTAATTTGCTTATCCTCAATAATATTTTTCAAAAAAGTTTTCTTCTCAAAATCTTCCTTAAATGGTAATTCTCCATATAGCGTGGCATACTTTTCATCAATTATGTCAACCATTTTATCTGCGTCTTTATGTAGGGCATTTCTAAAACTGGCAAAATGCTTTTGATTAAAGAGTAGATTCCTGTTATCTATGATTTTATTGTTTACGGCGAAAGTCACCTTTTTGTGACATCGGCAAGGGTTGGATTTGTTAACCAACCCACAGTTATTATTCATAAAATTATAGAGGTCTGAACGGGCACGGGAAAGTCGAAGTCTAAAATTACCTTTTGATATGTTCAGTATTTCTGACCCAATAGTATGGTCAGCGTTGAACATCTCGCCAAGAATATAAACCAGTCTTTGCTCCCTAGTGAGGCAGAGCAACATGCCGCTCATACAATAATAATTCATCTCTTTAATTAGTGCTCTATTTTCATTTTTCTCTTGCTCTGTCAAGGTTTTATCCGGTGTATTTTCCAACACTTCAGACATTTCATCAAAACTGGTTAAGGTGATTTCATCTTTCTTACGTTTCGACATTAAAAAATGGTTGGTCACGATACGGTAGCACCAAGTAGTAAAGGAGCTTCTTCCCTCAAATTGCCCTAAATGAGTAACGACTTTGATTAATGCCTCTTGTGTTAAATCTTCGGCATCTGCTTGGTTGCGAACCATTTTCCATGCAATATTATATATGAACACTCTGTGCTTATCTATCAAGGAATTTAGTGCCTTTTTGTTCCCAGATTGTGCCTTAACTACTAAATCAATATCTTCCTTCTTAGTTGCATGATTGGATTTTATAAACGGATTATTCATTATGACAAGTTTATCCCCCAATTTCGGGTTTTCAACTCTTCTTGAAATGGATTAAATAGGCAAATACTTGGAAAATAAAGTCATTGTTTTTAGCTAAAAAGTTCTAATAGAAAAACTGCTCGCTCACTATCTTCCCATTTTTGACCTCATAGACAATAATCTCATCCAACGCCATTTGATTGCCATCTTTAAGATTAGCCGTCAATTTGTAGGGAATCGCAATATGTTTTGAGGCCACAATGGCGTTTCCTACTTCCATGGATTCGATTCCGGCTAAATGTTCACCCATGGCAGCATCTTTCGCCTTTATGGCCTCCACACCCTTCACATCTGAAAAATGTTCGGACTGTGGTTCAATGTGGTGCGCTTCGGGATGGAACAGTTCATCATATACGTCATTGAACTTTCCTTCTCTTAAGAGACCTACCAATCTGTTTGCTATTTCTTGATTTGTCATATCGATTTTCTTTGTAAGTTGATTTAATTGGAGCATTCGTATGTTAGAACAACTGCCCATTATTTTGTTTTAATAACTGTCGCTTTAGGGTACTTGTCCTTTATTTCATCATATTTTCCATTTCCAGCTCGTACAATCTCACCAGTCTCGATATAATGTTTTAGGCCTACCAAAGTGCCGCCCAATTGTTTTTTGAACTGGCCTTTCACAAAGCCACCCATAAAGGCCGGTTTTGTTCTGTACTGAAACTCATACCCTGCGGTAGAGGTACCGTCACCATTATCTCGCACGGTATAGTAGGCCTGCGAATTGTCCATATTAAGTGGAAACTTTTGGGCATCGATAACAATATTCCGCATGGTCATATTCGCTTTGTCAATCTCTGCAATGCGTTCATGAGTCCATCGGGAGCCTTTTTCGTTGAAAGAGCATTTTCGGGTAGCTCCCTCGACTCCTTTTACCGAACCGTTGATATAATCTGAGGTATAGATATAGGGTGAGAAGTTTGAAATTTCTCCATAATCTTCGACCATTGCCTCCCACACCTGTTCGGCCGGAGCATTGATTTTTATTTCGACCTTAATGGTCTTGAATTTTTTGCTCATACTTTGGGCATTTACAAATGAGCTTGTGAGTACCAATGCCATCAATGCAATCGTGGATTTTATTGCTATTTTCATTGTTTTTGATTTTAAAGTATTATGCGGCTTTATTGCCTTTCTTTTTAAAGTATTTTTTGTCCGATTTTATTTTTGCCTCAGATTGCTTTCCTGTTTCTATGTAGTATTTCAGGTCTTCAAGGGTTTGGTTCAGGTCTTTTCGCATCTTGGGTTTTATCATCCAGCCCATCAGAAGACCAGGAAGGGTAGCGAGGGTAACATCCAAGTCCATCGTCACTTCTGAAGTATTAACACTCAAAGGTTTAACCTTCCAGTTGGCATTCGCAGCCTTCATAATGAATGGAGTGTCATCAAGATGGTACTGCAATTCCATCTTTTCTTCATCTGCCTTATCTATGATTTCACTTACGTCCCCAAAGACCGTAGAGCAGGTTCTGCCCATATATTCACTGCCAGCAACTTCACGTTCTTTTGACTCATTTACCGTACTTGCCCAGTCACAACTATCGGCATAATTGGTGTAAAGTGTTTCCCAAACCTTGGTGGCGGGAGCACTTATTAGTAGTGTTTTTTTGATTTTCATGGGTTGTTGAAATTTATGTTTTAGAGAACACAAGTTGTTCTTGAAAACAATTTCTACTTAGATTCAAAGCGGAAGGGCCTGTGACAACTTTGCATAAAAAAAGCCTGAGTTTTGGCTCAGGCTTTTCTAATTTGGGGGTTACCAACCCATATAGTCCGGCGGTCTTTTACCATTTATCCTTAGATGTACGATGGCTTGTGCCCGGTGATGCGTGCAATGGTCAAAAACGATATTCAATATTTTTCTTCCGGTCATTCTACCTGCCCAAAAAGAGGTGGTTTCTTCAAAGTATGAAGCCTCCTTTGATTTGACAGCTTCTTGTAAAGCGCTATACTGAAGTTTTAAATAGGATACTACGGCTTCTTTGTCATTTGTATTGCCTGGTTGAGGAAAAGTCTGAAATTTTAATGCTGAATTGCCGATATATGCGATTCCTTCTCCTATGTGGACCAGTTGTTCGCCGAAAGAGCGAACTCCTTCTGCAGGTTTGAAGTTAAAATGCTCTTCGGGCATTTTCTTGGCCACCTCTAAGGTATATTCCAAACTGTTTTCCCATTTTTTTAAAAATTCGGTTTTGAACGAGCTTTTCTGTGCATTCATAGGCATCCATGAGGTGAATAAAAGTGTAAGTAAGGCGGATAATTGTTTGGATAGCCGCATCAGTCTAGTTTCATTAAGTTTTTGATATGGTCATCACTCAATATATCCTGCAAAAATGTCTTTTTATCAAAATTATCTTTATAAGGCAATTGACCGTAGAGCTCTGCATATTTCTCGTCCACAATGTCAAGCATCTCATCAGCATCCTTGCGAATGTGTTGTTTAAAATTCGAAAACTCTTTTCGGTTAAAAAGAAGATTCTTGCTGTCAATGACCTTATTGTCCAAGGCAAAAGTTACTTTCTTATGACACCGACAGGGGTTGGCTTTATTCACTAGGCCGCATTTGTCGTTCATAAAGTTGAAAAGGTCTCTGCGGGCACGTGATAATTTTTGTCTGAAATTATCTTTTGAAATCTCAAGGATTTCAGAACCTATGGTGTGGTCTGCATTGAACATTTCACCCAAGATGTACACCAATCGTTGGTCGCGAGTAAGGCACAGTAGCATTCCGCTCATACAGCTGTAGTTCATCTCTTTAATAAATTCCCTCTTTTCCTCTTGTTCCAGTGGTGTAAGAGGTTGGTCGGGGGTCATATCGAGTCCTTGGGCCATTTTATCAAAGCTTTCAAAAATGGATTCATTAGGCCTTCTTTTTGACATCAGGAAATGATTGGCCACAATTCTGTAAGCCCAGGTCCTAAAGGCACTCCTGTTTTCAAATTTGGAAAGATGAGTAATGATTTTTATTATGGCCTCTTGAGTAAGGTCTTTTGCATCAGTAGGATTGTGAACCATTTTCCAGGCAATATTATAGATATAGGGCTGATGTTTTAAGATAAGGTCTTCCAAAGATTTTTTGTTGCCCTTATTGGCCTCATCAACTAGCTGGTGGTCCGTTTTATCACTTGTATATTCTTTTAAAAATGGGTTTTCCATGGCATAGTATTTTTATTTAGATGTGCAAGATGGGAATGTGTGACAACTTAGAGCATAATAAGCAAAAAAACAGAAAACCTGTCACAGTGTTGTAGGTTTTGAATCTAAGTAGGGTAATAATTTCTAAAACAATAAAAATGAGAATCACAAAAATGATAGCCGTAGTTGCTTTTGCAGTTTTCGGTTTTACACAAATTAGTGCTCAAAATGCCGATGCCAAAATCACCCTGACAAAAATTGTGGAGACATCGGCGGATGATGTCTGGGCCGAACTACGAAAATTGGACAATATTGACAAGATATCGAGTTTTGTAGGTAAAGTGGAATTCACGGGACCCAAAGGGATAGGGGGCAGCCGGGTCTGTATTGCCCCTGATGGTCAAGGTAAGTTCAAGGAGAATATCATTGCCTTTGATGATGCGGCACGTAGCTATAGCTATGCCGTTGTAGAGGGTGTGCCTGCCACGGGCATGGTCAACAACTTTAAGGTGGTCGACTTGGGTTACCAAAAATCTATGATTGTTTGGACTGGAAATTATGATGCGTTTGTAGAGAATCCTCAGATGACCGAGGAGCAGTTTAGTGGGTTCCTCAATCAGGCATGCTCTGAAATGATGGCCAATGTGGCATTGGCTGCTACAAAGTAGCTCATATTCATGGTTGGTGTGTTATTGGGGGTTACGGATTTGGTGTAGCCCCCTATACTTTTGTTCATGAGGTATTCCAATGTTATATTCTTAGTATTGTTTTCTCTTAGCGTTAACGCTCAGACCACCCAATTCTTGCTGGAAAGCCTCCACTTGAATAGGTCTATAAGCATTACCGCTTTTGACACCGCTCCCGAAGTTCGTGATAAACCCATCGTGTATCTGACGGATGGGCAAAAGATGATAGAAAACGGTAGTTTGAATGTAATTGAGCGGTTAACAAGAGCGAATAAGGTCCCTGTTGCATTTTACGTTTTTGTGAGTACCATAGATGAGACCTCCGGTGTCGATTTCAGGAACGAATACTTTTTCTGCAATGAGAATTACCGAAGATTTTTTGAAGAGGAGCTTATTCCACATATTGATGAAAGCGTATTTCCTCTTGGGAGGAAGCGAAAGTCAAAAGAGCGTAGCTTAGTGGGTATCTCTTTTGGCGGGTTGAATGCAACTTATTTTTCAGCCACCGCGACATCTTTTCAAAGTTATGGTATGCTATCTCCTGTTACATATCCTTGCCAGCAAGAATTGATGAAGCACATTGCCTTTTCCAAAAACAAAGACTTGAAAATCTTCCTATCCACGGGTACAAATGACGCCGAAAGATATTTACCACCGTTAAAAGCAAGTTACGAGGGAAAGGGCTATCAAGTTAAAATGCATGAAACAGATGGAGCACACGATTTTAAGAATTGGAACGCCCAACTGAAGCACGTAATAAATTTTATTCTAACACCTTGAATACACTAATTATGAAGCTACAACATTACTTATGGGCAGTGATAAGCTGTCTTACATTTGGTTCTTGTACATCACAAGAAAGTAAAGCTAAAATAGAAAAACATATGTTACACAGTAAAATACCTAAATCGGAATATAGCCCGCAGGTCACATATTATTCAAGCCAGGCATATCAAGGCGAAACTGCGACCGAAGTTTTGTTAAATTCTAAAAATGCCATGCTAGAATTTATTGCCTCAATTCCAGACGACAAAGTAGCCTACAAATACGGAAAAAATAAATGGACCACCGCCGAAGTATTGCAACACGTTATTTATTATGAAGAGATTATGTATGAAAAAATGCTCATTGCAATTAATGAAGCACCAACAAATTTAAAGTACAATTACTACACACAATCTGGTACAGCAGCAGCTGGTCTTGGCAAAAGTAAGCATCAGTTGATTGAGGAATACATTGACGTTAGGGACCGAATGATAGCATTAATTGATAGATTGAGTGAAAATGAGCTAAAACTAATGGGTTCAATGGATGGTTTCTCACTATCTGTTAGAATGTTTGTGTTATGTGCATCTGGTCATCAACATCATCATTTTAATGTGATTCGAGATAAGTATCTAGAATAACAGACCAATCAGACTTCAGTCATCTGAAAGTTTTTATCCTCCATAACTCTTTGGAGCTTATCAATTGAAGATTTAAGTCCTTGGGTCAACTGTTTTTTACCTATAGTGGCCATCAGCAATTTTTGTAACAACGTTTTCGTTTTCCAAAACTGTTCAACCCTCAAAACACATTGGTTTTCATCGATAGGCTCAATGATGTAAAACTGATAGAGCTTGTGCACTGGTGGTGGGTCTGAAGTAAGTTCGCCATACACCAATTGATTGACAGGAGCTTCTTTAATAACTGTAGAGAAATTGAAATGCTTTCCATTGATAACGCATACATGCTCAGTACCACCACGCGTTACTTCGTTTTCATTGAATAAAAATTCTTCCACACCATCAACCCACAAATGGCGAAATCTATAGTTGGTTAACATCTCAAAAACCTCATAGCCATCCGTTTTTATTGACCATTCCATTACAAAATCAGGTGGGCGATTGGTAACCACCATTTCTGGTGGCTCGAAACCGAGCAGTTTCAGTTTTGAGACATCAATGACCGCAAACAAATAGGGCAGTTGCCTGCCATCATACGTATCCTGACCTTCACCAAAGCTGAACAACATACTTTCGTAAGTGGCCTGCAATCCAATTTTGTCGGCAAGTTTCCTGCTTATCAAGACATAGTTATCACTCCCAACGGAATTTTTTAGAAGTCGATGTGCTTCAATCACCATTTCACCAAAGGGTTTTCTATTTCCCTGAACCGTCAAAAATTGCAACTCACCACAATGAAGCACAATTTTAAGTTCTAGGTTCGGCGCCGTGGCACAGGCTTGACATGGGCAGATGCGATTGGTTTCCATCATCTTTAAATGGCTGTAAAAGGCAGTGTACATGGTTTCTACCTGAGCCAATAGTTTTTCCTGCGAAGGAATGTGGTTCTCCTTGTAAAAGAAAAGGGCATCACCTTCAACCTCGGCCAATCGCATATTCTGGGTATTGGCCGATATCAGCACCTCGAGTAGTTCTGCTATGACGTGTTCGCTATGCTGTTTTTCAGTGGTCTGAACAAAATGGGTGAATCCAGAAATATCTGGTATAAAAAGTAAAGATTGTGTTAAAATATCTGTTGATTTCACACAAAATTACTAATTTATAGACGACTGGTCAATTTTTTAATTATATTTGGCCGAGAAACTGTAATTAGCATGCCTAAAACAAAAAAGCACGAGGTCAAAATGGACCATCTCATTGAAAGGGGAATGATGCTTTTATGGAGCAAAGGTTACAATGCTACCAGTGTTAATGATATTGTGCAGGCAGCCGATGTGCCTAAGGGTTCCTTTTATTTTTATTTTGATAGCAAGGAAGATTTCGCTGTGAAGGCTATTGACAAATATTTTAATCAAATGTTTCCACCAGCTCTCGAAATACTTCAAAACAATGGAGTAGGTCCCAAGCAACGGCTCATCAATTTTTATGAGTTTCGAGCGCACATCCTTAAGGAAGAGTTCAACTGTAAGATGGGGTGTATGGGGTGTAATCTGGCCAATGAAATGGGCGAGCATAGCGAACCTATTCGGAAGGCCATTGAGAATAAGACGGAGAAAGTGAAAGGGCACATCACCGAAGTGGTAGAATTGGCACAAGAATATGGAGAAATTGACAACAGTATCGCTGCATTGGATTTAGTGAACTTTATGGAAGATGCAGGTAGGGGCGCTATGGTTAGTATGAAGGAAATGAATGATTGTTACCCCATTGATAATTTTACAATGATGATAAAACATTTATTGAGGGCGTAATTTTTTTTGCACCACTAATAGATGACTGGTCAATTATAAATAGTGTGCAGTCAAATATAAAAATAGAAGGGGTATACGATAATAATAGCTGACCGGTCAACTAAAATGTCCAATTTAAAACATTTAGAACGTCATACTCAATACAAGAACAAAACCAAAACTGTCTAAAAATGAATGCAATAAAAAAAGCGGGTAACACCTTCGCTACAAAATGGGCCGAATTTGTAATTAAGTATAAATGGTTTGTCCTCATTGGCTGTATACTTTTGGCAATGGGCTTGGGCTCTCAAGGGAAGATGCAGTTTGATGGCGATTATCACGTATTCTTCTCGGAGAGCAATCCGGAGTTAGAAGCCTTTGATGCCCTTCAGGACAAATACACCAAAGATGATAATATTGTCATTGTACTGGCCCCCAAGAACAAGAATGTATTTACCCGTGAAAATTTGGTTGCCATTGAAGAGCTTACAGCTGAAGCTTGGAACACGCCGTATTCTTCTAGAGTAGATGCCATTACCAATTTTCAACACACACGTGCTGAAGGTGACGATTTATATGTAGATGACCTTTCCTATGAATCGGCAGCTAAGACCGACGCAGAAATCGACCAGATTAGAGCAACCGCTCTAAAGGAACCATTGTTGGTAGACCGTCTTATAAATGACGATGGCAGTGTTACGGCCATAAATGTAACGGTACGACTTCCGGGAGAGGATAGTGCAGTTGAAATTCCTGAAGTAACAGCCGCTGCTAGAAAAATGATTGGTGATTTTCAGGAAAAGCATCCTGAATTTGACGTCTATACCACTGGCCTGGTCCCTTTGAATGCCGCTTTCTTTGAGCATTCAGAAAAAGATTTTGCCAGGGCGGGTCTTATGATTCTTATCGTGCTTGTACTTACCCTTTTGCTAACACGCAATTTCTTTGCGATGCTATCTACATTATTGGTTTTCATGTTTTCTTTCATGAGTGCCTTCGGTTTTATCGGTTTGCTGGGAATTAAGCTTACCCCACCCTCGGCTGTCTTCCCCACTATGATTTTGACACTTGCAGTGGCAGACAGTATTCATATTCTTATTACCTATTTACAAAAAGTAAGAAAGGACGGACTTGGAAAGAAAGAGGCACTGGTAGAAAGCATGCGACTTAATTTCATGCCGGTATTTATAACAAGTATTACCACGGTCATCGGTTTTTTGACCTTCAATTTTGGTGATGTACCGCCCATCTGGGACTTGGGTAACATTGTTGCCTTCGGCATGGCCATGGCCTTTTTGTATTCCACGACATTGCTTCCTGCTTTAATGGCCATTTTCCCGCTTTGGAACAAAAAGAAGGCACTTGAGAAAAAGGATAAGTTGGATTGGTACACCAACTTGGGCCTTTGGGTTGTGGGTAGACCTAAAGTCATTACGGCAACCTCACTGATTATCATTGCCGGACTGGCCTATATCGCCACCTTCAATGTTTTTAATGACGAGTTTGTAGAATATTTCGACACCTCGGTAAAATTCCGTCAGGACAGTGATTTCATCAATGAAAACCTCACAGGCTTCTACAATGTAGAGTTTTCGGTCGGAAGTGGAGAAAGCGGCGGCATCAACAATCCTCAATATTTAGCCAAGCTAAATGCTTTTGAAAATTGGTTGGAAGAGCAACCAGAAGTAGTGCATGTAAATGCATTTAGTGAGGTCGCCAGAAGAGTAAATCGCTCTATGCATGGTGATAACCCATCATATTATAAAGTCCCTACAAGTCGGGAAGAGGCTGCACAGTACCTTTTGCTATATGAACTGTCCCTGCCCTTTGGTTTGGATTTGAACAATCAAATAAATGTGGACAAATCAGAGACGCGTGTTACCGCAACATTGGAAAACAACTCAAGTGTTGAAATGATAGCGTTTGCTGAACGTGCAGAGCAATGGTTAAAGGACAATACACCTGAACCAATGCACGCCATTGGAGTGAGTCCTACGCTGATGTTCTCAAAATTGGATTTCCGTCAGGCAGAAAGCATGTTCAATGGAAACATCATTGCCCTCATCCTTATATCGTTGGTACTGATGCTCGCGTTGCGAAACTTTAAACTGGGGTTACTCAGTATTATTCCCAACGTGGCTCCGGTGTTGGTTGGCTTCGGTTTATGGTGGTTGTACAAGGGAACCATTAATACAGGAATGGTCACCGTGTTTGCTATGACACTCGGAATCATCGTGGATGATACAGTACACTTTATGAGCAAATTTTTAAGGGCGCGTAGAGAACTCGGGTACAGCTCCAGGGCTGCTGTGATATATGCCTTTGAAACTGTAGGTCGTGCACTCGTTACAACGACCGTGGTTCTCGTTGCAGGTTTTGCCGTGTTATCAACATCGCCTTTCGCACTAAACAGTTATATGGCTCAAATCACTGTGATAATAATCATTTCGGCTTTGGTCATCGATTTTTTACTACTCCCTTCCTTGCTGGTACTGATAAGCAGAGACAATAAAGAAAATGTCTCTGCACGGGAACTTAGACCTGAAATACAATTAGACAAATAATAGAATCATCAATTATATAAATACAAGACAAATGAAAAAACAGATTTTATCTAGCATAGCACTTATTATGGCAGTTGCTTTTGGAAATGCTCAAACTGCAGAGGAACGTGGCTTGCAAATTGCCAAGGCTGCAGAAGAAGCAGACCTTGGTTTCGGGAGTTCTACCGTGACCTTAAAAATGACCTTAAAGAATAAGAATGGGCAGACCTCAGAACGCTATTTGGAAAACAAAACTCTCGAATTGACCGAGGATGGTGACAAATCCTTGATTGTGTTCAACAGCCCGAAAGATGTAGAGGGAACAGCCACACTTACTTTCACCCATAAGGTGGGCAGTGACGACCAGTGGCTGTATTTGCCTTCCATTGCAAGGGTGAAACGTATTTCGTCAAACAACAAATCAGGGCCATTTGTAGGCAGTGAGTTTGCTTATGAAGACCTTTCTTCCCAAGAAGTGGAAAAGTATAGTTATAAATTCCTCAGTGAAGAGGGGCCTCTACTGATTGTGGAACAAGACCCTGTAGACCCAAAATCAGGATATACCCGTCGGGTAGTTTCGTACAACAAGGAAAAAGGGTATCGTATTGAAAAAATCGAATTCTACGACCGAAAGAACGCTCTTCTAAAGACCTTGACCTATTCCGGTTACAAATTGTACAAGGATAAGTTTTGGAGAGCCAGCACCTTTAATATGGTCAACCACCAAAGTAATAAGGAGACCTTACTTGAATTCAGTGATTACAATTTTGGGGTAGGACTTTCAGACGATGATTTTACCCAAGTAGCACTCAAAAGAGCAGGAAGTTAGTTTTTTCGTTGATTGATGGTTGGTGTCGAAAGGTCAGTGCTTTTTAATCCCCCACTGACCTTTCTTTTAAATTTTAAAGTCCAAATGCCACATTAGTGCATGCTCTAAGGTGGCATTAATGTGGTCATTTGGCACAATTGATAACTATGGAAAGACATTCTAAACTAGGATTACTTGTTACCCTCTTTTTTATGGTTCTTTGCCTAAATGCACAAGAAGAAGAAAATAAGAAAGTATCCCATGATGTAGAACTTGAAGTTGAAGGCGAGTATCGCTTCTTTTATGAAGAGTCACAATTTGAAGGTCAAGAAGACCATTATCCATCCATTGCTTTCCGTCCTGAATATTCAGCAGAATGGGACAAGGGCTATCAAAGCGTCAACTTTAAAGGGTTCTTTAGATGGGATAGGGACAATGAACGTACGCACTGGGACATCCGAGAACTCTATTATCAAAAAGCCAAGAATAACTGGGAATTGAGTGTTGGGTTGAAGAAAGTTTATTGGGGCGTTATTGAAAGTAATCATTTGGTGGATGTCATCAACCAAACAGATGCCGTTGAGACTTTTGACGGAGAAGAAAAATTGGGTCAACCAATGGTCCAATTTAGCCTGATAACGAATAAGCTGGGCACATTTGATTTCTTCTATCTTCCGTTTCATAGAAAAAGAACATTCCCGGGTGAAGAAGGGCGATTACGTTTTGGTACGGTCATCGACCAGGACGACCTTGGCTATGAGAGCGGAGCCGAGGAATGGAGGCAAGATATTGCGATTCGATGGAAGCATTATGTAGGTGCTTTTGATATTGGGCTTTCCCACTTTTATGGCAACGGTCGTGAACCTTTGTTCGTATTTACACCAACCGGAGATGTTGATGCCTTTTACCCTGTCATAAATCAATCTGGTCTAGACCTGCAAATAACACATAATGCATTCCTGTGGAAACTGGAGTCCATCTATCGCCACGCCGATGCGCAGGATTTTTTCGCCCTTGCTGCCGGACTAGAGTTCACATTTAGCAATATTGATGGCAATGGTTTGGACATTGGTGTGCTGGGAGAATATCTGTATGACGAAAGGGATGAATTAGCCTTGACAGCACTACAAAATGATATCTTTTTTGGAAGTCGAATTGCATTCAACGATGTGCAAGATACGTCCATCCTATTGGGGGGAATCAAAGACTTGGAACAAAGTAGCACCATCTTCAGTATGGAAGCATCCCGTCGTTTTGGAAGCAATTGGACTGCAGAAGTAGAGGCACGTATCTTTTCCAACATCGATGATTCAGAGCTCATTCTTGCCAATTTTAGGCAGGACAGCTTTTTACGAATCGCTATTTCAAGATTTTTTTAATTAGAGCTTACTTGCTGTTCTTCTTTTTTATGATTCAGTTTTTGTCTTAGGTTATTCATATCAGCACTAATCTTTTTATCAAGTACCCTGGCATAAATTTGGGTCGTAGCCAATTTGGTATGACCTAATAGTTTGGAAACAGTTTCAATGGGAACTCCATTGGAAAGCGTAACCGTTGTAGCAAACGTATGCCTTGCCATGTGAAAGGTCAAGTTCTTTTTGATACCCACGGCATCAGCAATTTCCTTTAAATAAAGATTGATTTTTTCATTGGTAAGCACTGGAAGTAGTGTTTCCGAAATCAATGTTACTGGGTGTTCAGAGTATTTTTCGATAATAATCTCGGCTTTATCAAGAAGTGGAACTTTAACGGGAACTTTTGTTTTCTGCCTTTTGGTCACAATCCATCTACTTCCATCTATTCCTAAAACAATATTATCCGTAGTTAATTTGATGATGTCTGCATAGCTGATACCCGTGTAGCAACTAAATACAAAAAGGTCTCTAACACGGTCCAGACGTTCTAACGGAAACTTGTAAGTTTCTAGGTTGGAGAGCTCATTTGCGCTGAGAAACTCACGCTGTTTCGATTCATAAGTAGGTTTCCATCTGATAAAAGGGTCTTTGTCAGTCCATTCCAAATGATAAGCCAGCGTTACAATCTTTTTAAGTCGCTGCAAGTGTTTCATTACAGTGTTGTGGCCCATCGCCTTTGGATGGCCAGATGGATAGTACCCAACAAGGAACGTCTCAAAGTCTGAGATGAACTTAAAATCAAGTTGTCTTAAATAAATATCAGATGTTTTAAGTTTCTTGTTCAGATATCGGTTTATGTAATTTTCAGTAACGCCAAAATTTCGAATAGTACCAGCGGCCAAAGTATTTTCAATTTTGCGGTTGTGGTAAGCAAGAATTTCTTGGAGTGTTTTAGAATTATCGTCCTCACCATTGTATTTCGCCTTGATTAGTTGAGCAGTAATAAGCTCGCTATTATATTTCATTTCTTGGTAGATATCATAAAGCCTAACACGAACTGACTCAATATGATTGTTGATTTCTCTAGCAATAGCAGAATTACCTATGGCTTTTTTGGCTTTGTTGTCCCATCGTTCCACCTCGATTTTACGTTTTAGTCCAAGATTGGTTCTACGACCATTTACCGTTACTCGTGCAAAGAGTTCCGCTTTGCTATCTACGATGCGTGATTTGTTAATCCAAAACAGGATTGTGAATGTGTGTGAAGATTTCATAGTTGTCATCTTTAAGGTTAAACATTAAGATGAAAGTCAAATCAACTATGGTTTGTGTTTTTGGCTAATCGTCAACAGTTGTTGACGATTAAAAATCTGTTGACCGATTTGTTGACGTTTGAAACCAAATCAATTTAAATAAAATGATAGTCCAAAAACAACGAAACCTTGCAAATCATAGATTTTGCAAGGTTTTAGTATTCGTTGGAGTTTCCTCCTAGTGACCTCGGCAGGATTCAAACCTGCAACCTTCTGAGCCGTAATCAGATGCGCTATTCAGTTGCGCCACGAGGCCTTTTTAAGGGGTGCAAATATATTTCTTTTTAAATTTACGACAAAACCAAGTAATCAAAAATTATGGATTTTGAATCCTATATCCGTGACATTGAAGACTTTCCAAAACCTGGCGTAACCTTCAAAGACATCACTCCACTTTTAAACAATCCCGAGGCACTGAACAAGGCATGCGAATCCCTGCTTTCCATGTTGGAGGGTTTATCCATTGATAAAGTGGTTGGCGTAGATAGTCGAGGGTTTATATTTGCGCCTATGCTGGCCTCAAAGCTTGGGGCGGGGTTTGTCCCAGTACGTAAAAAAGGGAAACTGCCTTACAAAACCCTTGCAGAGTTTTATTCCTTGGAATATGGAGTGGATGCCCTTGAAATCCATACGGACGCTATAAACAAAGGGGAAAAAGTACTGGTTCATGACGACGTGTTGGCCACTGGCGGAACAGCTAAAGCCGTTTGCAAGCTGGTTGAACAATTGGGAGGGGAAGTGGTTCAGTGTAATTTTTTGATTGAACTTAGCTTTTTAAACGGGGCTGAAAAACTGAACGGATATCCAATCAAATCCTTGCTGCACTATTGATCCAATGCCCGTGTGGTAACAAAATAGCGCCATCCTATGATAGCCAATTGTAGCTTGGAAGCTTTGGCAGGATCCAATCCCTTTTTGGTGTAAGACGGCAGTAGGGCCTTGTTGATTTTTGCCAGAACTTTGTAGAACATCGCTTCAAGTGTTGGTTGGTGCTACAAATATAACCAACCTGAGCTAACCCCAAATATAATAAAGGATAGGGGCCGAGTTATCGACCCCTAGGAAAACATATCTAACAATTAACTATTTTCCTTAATCCATGTATTGATTTTATCCTCAAGCAAGGCCAAAGGAACACATCCGGTTTCCAACACCTGATTGTGGAATTGACGGATATCAAATTTATCTCCTAAGCTCTCAGACGCTTTTTTGCGCAATTCACGAATTTTTAATTGCCCAATCTTATAAGAAAGTGCCTGACCTGGATTGGCCATGTACCGCTCAATTTCCGCAGTAATTGAAGCTTCGGATTCCGCTTCGTTATCCAATGAATATTGGATGGCCTGCTCACGGGTCCACCCTTTGGAATGCAAACCGGTATCCACCACCAACCGAATGGCCCTATGCATCTCGGCGCCCAACATCCCAAAAAGTTGGTAGGGGTCAGTGTAAAGACCAAGTTCTGTTCCCAAAGACTCACAGTACAAAGCCCAGCCCTCGCCGTATCCACTATACCACAAAAGCTTCCTGAATTTGGGTAATACCTCGCTCTCCTGGGTCAATGAAATTTGATAATGATGTCCGGGTATGGCTTCATGTAGGAACAAGGATTCATCGGAATACACATTGTACTTGGTCACCTCCGGAATAGGGGTATAAAAAATTCCTGGTCGGGTACCATCCAAGGATCCTGGGTTGTACTCAGCACTTGCAGATTTTTCTCTAAAGGCTTCAGTACGGCGCACCTCAAATGGGGTCTTGGGCTTTACATCAAATAGTTTTTCTATTTGTGGTTTCATTCGATCATGTATGGCATTGAAATTGTCAATTACCTGCTGCGGATCGGTATAGGGCATCAATTCCTTATTGTTTCTTACATAATCAAAGAATGCTTTTAAATCCCCTTCAAAACCTACTTCCTCCTTAATTTTTTCCATTTCGGAACGAATCCTGGCCACTTCACTCAATCCAAGTTCATGAATCTCGGCAGCGGTCATATTGGTAGTGGTGTATTTTTTGATTTGATGGGCATAGTAGCTATCACCATTGGGTTCTCCTTGAATTCCGCTGGACTCCCTACCTGCTTCCAAATATTCATTGGCCATGAAGGTGTGGAGTTTTTCGTAAGCTGGAATAATTCTATCCTTGATCATTGCTTGGTAAGCCTCTTTCAGTATGGTTTTGTCCTGTTCAGAGAAACTATCGGGAAAATTTTTGATGGGAGAATAAAACAGATGTTGGTCCAAATCTTGGACCGTTTGGGACTCCAGCTGTGGTAAGACCTTTTTGATCAAAGATTTGGGAAGCACGTGCCCTTTGGCCATGCCCTCACGCATTTTGTCTTCTGCGCTGGATAACCATGCCAAGAATCCATCCACTCTTTTTATCCATTTTTCATAGTCCTCAACCGTATTGAACGGTTGTGCGCTGGATCCACTGGCCAATTGCCCTATAAATAAATTGGGAGACCACATTTGGTCAATGGGGGTAAGGTTGGCATGGTGATTGAACTCATCTAGATTAATATCACATTCCCATGCAAGAATGGCTTTGCTCATTTGCTCACTTTCCGTCAAGTTTTCATCTGGGAAATTGGCAAGTTTAGCCTTGTAACCTTCAAAATGTGCTTTGACTTTCGATATGTGCTCATCTGAAAGTGCGTTGGCAAAAACATCATCGTACCTGTGGTCACCAGCGGTAGTGGCGTTGATGGGGTTCAATTTCAGTCCATCTTCATAATAGTTGTTCAAGACTTCGGCAAATTCTTCGCTAAGGTTGGGGGATTCTTCCTTTTTGACCTCCTGCTTACAAGAGAGTAAGCTGATTAGGACGGTCAAAACAATTGTTATTTTTTTCATCAATTTTTGTGTGATTTGTTATAAAAATGTAAAATAGACAAATCAGCCAAATTGAAGCCCAAGGCAATTGCTAAAGTTTTCTAAAAAAAAAGTCCCGCTATTGCGGGACTAAATTTTGCACAGGGTGCTAGTTCTTTGGTTTGCTCATCATCTGCTTGGCCAAATCCGCACCAATTAAGGACTCAAGCAAGGTATTGTCCGAGTTTTTGGAGTCACTGCCCTCGATAAAAATTTCAGGAAGTCGAAGCTCCTTAAGTTCTCTGGCCACACCAACAGAGGTTTTATAATCCCATTCGGCCCTTTCCTGGGGGGTAAGCCCCGCGTTGACCAGTTTGGCATTTTGATAGGCTTCGGCATCCGCCGCCACTTTTTTGCTCTGGGCCTTAAATTTTTCCACTTCAAACTGCTTCTTCTCTTTTACCAAGTTGAATTCGGCCACTTTGGCTTCGGTTTCAGCTGCGATGGTTTTTTGGATTTGTTCCTTTTCCAAGCGCGCACGTTCTGCAGCTTTCTCAGCTTCACCACGGGCCTTTTCCTTTTGAGCGCGATAGAATTCACGTTCTGCTTGTTGTTTTTCCAACTGGGTCTGGGCCACTTCCTCTTTTTGTAGCTGCAGTCGTTTGTCAAAAGTAGTCTCCCAGTCAATTTCCGTTACAACGGCTTGAACAACGGTAAGACCATAGGCCTTTAAGGAGTTGCCTTCTTCCCTAATGGGCTTGCCATCTTGGAACTTGATACGAAAGCGCTTCTGTTTGGACTCTTTGTTCACCACCGTACGTACCGTACTGCTATCGCCAATAATGTCCTTCTTTTCACTTTGTACATACTCCTCCAGTACATACATTCCATTCTCCAATTGATCCTTAAAATAACGGTCAAAATCCGAGGCTTGACCAGAAATATAGTCTTGGGCATCCATAAGTTTGCAGGTGTTCTTTATGGACTGGTCAATATTGGGTATTATCCTGGAGCGAATTAGGTTTTTTTCTGTTTTGTTTCGGTCGGCCACCGAAAGGAATTGGCCTTGATCTTCCGTGTTGATACTGATGACCACGGAAGTGGCGATTCTAGCTTTAACCGCATCGCTAAAGGCCCAATATTTGGCTGCATCCACGTTGGCATATTCGCTTTGTTCCCCCAAGTCCCCATCTTGGTTGGGAATAACATATTTAATGGGCAGTTCAAATTGAATGGGAATTAGCCTACCCCACATTTTGGTGTGGATACCTTGCCTGAAAACAGCCTTTTGTCCGCCCCAAGGGTATTGGACGGCATAAGCAGTACCTGGTTCAGCATAGAAAAAGGTGCCTGTTATAATGCTCATCAAAATTCCAATTCCAATGATTTGCAGACTACGTCTGGGAGTAAACCATTGCAATAATTTGCTGGTTTTGAAGATAGGCTTGGTAACTAGGGTAACAATTCCTAAAAGTATGATCAGTATTCCAAATAATGTAAGCATAGCGATTGGTTTTAAAGGGTTAGACAAAAATTACAGTGATCAGCTGGATGACCAGCATCACCAAAAACTTAACAATTGTGATCATTGATTTGACTGATTTTAAGGGTTGAAAAATTGCTTTGAACCGGTTACGTTTTTTTAAGATAAAATGACAAGAATCATGTTTCCAAATTTTTGGAAGGAAATCAATACAATTGCGTACAAGGTTGTAGGTTAAAAAATGAGATTGACTTTAAAAATGATGTGACTCTCTACGATGAAGTTATAAAATGTAAGGTAAAATTGTATTTATAGCTTTGGATTATCGTAATTGTAGGGGCTTTTATGACACTTTTTTGAAAACCAAGGGAGATTTTGCTTCAAAAAGGTGCTTTTTTTGTGTTTTCGTTTCCAGGAGGTAGCAGGAGTTCTGGTTTTTGGAGGGTGGAGAAGGGTGAAAATTCACCCTCTTTTTTGGGTTGATTTAGGCTTTTGACATGATTTGCAAATAAATTTTAAACCCCAAAGCTTGGAGCTTTAAATCTTCATCTATATTTACGACAAAATTTTACCGCTTGGGAAATCTACTTTTAGTTGTTGTGGGATTTACCCTTCTTATTGTAGGAGGGAATTGGTTATTGAAATCTGCTGTGGCCCTGTCCCTAAGATTGGCCATTCCAAAAATTGTAATTGGGATGACCATTGTTTCATTTGCTACTTCAGCTCCAGAACTTATTGTAAGCATCAAGGCAGCACTTGATGGTTTCCCCGATTTGGCCTTGGGCAATGTGGTGGGTTCCAATATTGCCAATTTGGGTTTGGTATTGGCCATTACGGTTTTGTTGGGCAGTATCAATGTGCGAAAGAGCTTTTACACCACGGATTGGCCCGTAATGATGGTGGCCTCCTTGTTATTTGTTGGGTTTATTTATTTTGATGGGGTTTTGGAACAATATGAGGGAATCATACTAGTGGTTTTCCTATTTCTGTTCTTGATTTATTTATTGCGATTTCAAAAAACGGCAGTTGAAGATGAAATGCCTGAAGATGACATTCCTTTACCATTATATAAAACCGTATTGTTTTTGGGTATTGGCGGAACGGCACTTTGGGGAGGTTCTGAGCTGTTGATCAACGGAGCCGTTGGGATGGCCTCATCCTTGGGAGTAAGTGACCGAATTATTGGAGTTACGGTGGTTTCGGTAGGGACCAGTATTCCTGAATTGGCGGCATCCGTAGTGGCGGTACTAAAAAAGGAAAAAGCTATATCACTGGGCAACTTGATAGGCTCCAATATCTTTAACCTTTTGGCTGTTTTGGGTATCACTTCCATTATCACTCCCATAAAGGTGGTAGATCAAGGTTTGTTGGGCAGCGATATTTTCTGGATGCTTGGAATTTCCTTCTTGATTTTACCTCTGGTTTTCTTTCCAAAAGGTTTGCGTCTAGGTTGGAGGGATGGACTGATTCTGTTGACTTTTTATACGGCATTTATCTATTTGACCGTAAACTAAAAAACCGCCCATAGGACGGTTTTTTAATCATTATCAACAATTAATTCATCGGGGTCTAAACCTTTGCCGACTTTACAGTCGTGATGATTCTGGCTGCAACTTTATATGGATCGGCATTGGAAGCAGGTCTTCTGTCTTCCAACCATCCTTTCCAGCCCTTTTCTACTGTAATAATTGGAATTCGAATGGACGCACCCCTATCGGATACTCCGTAGCTGAAATCATTAATGGAAGCTGTTTCGTGAAGACCGGTCAAACGCTGATCGTTGAACTCTCCGTAAACCGCAATGTGTTCTTTGGCCACAGGTCTGAACGCTTCACAGATTTTCTCATACGTTTCTTTATTGCCAGCAGTTCTCAAAGTGGTGTTTGAGAAGTTGGCGTGCATTCCGGAACCGTTCCAATCCCCTTTGATGGGTTTTGGGTGGTACTCTATATAATATCCGTAATCCTCGGTCAATCTATCCAACAAGTAACGGGCAACCCAGATTTGGTCTCCAGCAGTTTTGGCTCCCTTGGCAAAAATCTGGAACTCCCATTGTCCGGCAGCTACCTCTTGGTTAATTCCTTCAAAGTTCAATCCTGCCTCAATACAAAGATCGGCATGTCTTTCAACCAATTCGCGGCCCCATGTGTTTTTCCCACCAACAGAGCAGTAATACAAGCCCTGGGGACCAGGATAACCACCAATTGGGAAACCTAAAGGCAATTGGGTTTCAGTATCCATAATAAAATACTCTTGCTCAAACCCGAACCAGAAATCGTCATTTTCATCATCAATGGTGGCTCTTGAATTTGAGGCATGCGCGGTGCCGTCCGCATTCAATACCTCGGCCATTACCAAATAACCATTCTTTCGAGCGGGATCGGGATAAATGGCTACAGGTTTCAATAAACAGTCAGAAGAACCTCCTTCAGCTTGCTGGGTAGAACTTCCGTCGAAAGACCAAATAGGACAATCTTCCAATTTTCCACTAAAATCCTCTTCAATTTTAGTTTTGCTTCTCATATTGGCGGTGGGCACATAACCGTCCAACCAGATGTACTCTAATTTAGATTTGCTCATAATTGCGGTCGTTATTTTGTTCTCAAATTTTTAAGAGACAAAAGTATGTTTTTCAGTTGATAATATGCATTTTGATGGGTTAAAATCGCAATCATGGCATTATAATTTTCATAACCCCCATTTTTGGTGGGGTTAAATGAAAAAAAAGTAATTTTTGAAGCATATATTATTAAATTGTTAATCGTAATTTTGTGGCTTAAACAAGTTTATCTATGTCAAACACTAGATTTGGTGCCATTGCCGAGAGCGGAAAACGAACCCATAGAAAAGTGGAGGAAACAGGGAAAAGATCCCAACTTTTTGGACAACAGGTGTTCAATGAGGAAAAAATGCTTCAGTTTTTGACCAAGGAAGCCTTGGAAAAAGTGAAATCGGCAATTTTTCAAGGAACCAAGATAGATCGTAAAATTGCAGATCAAGTGGCTGAAGGGATGAAAGCGTGGGCCCTGTCCATGGGAGCTACGCATTATACCCACTGGTTTCAGCCTTTAACCGGTTCCACAGCAGAAAAACACGATGCATTTTTTGACATTTTACCGGATGGTAGGGCCATGGAAAAGTTTGGCGGTGCACAGCTTGTACAACAGGAACCGGATGCTTCCAGTTTTCCAAGCGGCGGAATAAGAAACACATTTGAGGCCAGGGGATATACGGCTTGGGATCCCACCTCACCCGCCTTCATTTATAAAACCACGCTTTGTATACCTACCATTTTTGTAGCGTATACCGGCGAGGCATTGGATAACAAAGCTCCCTTGTTGCGGGCTTTGCATGCCATAGACGAAGCCGCAACCTCCGTAGCCCAATACTTTGATAAAAATGTACGTAAAGTCTATGCCACATTGGGTTGGGAACAGGAGTATTTCTTGATTGACAAGGCTTTGGCCAAATCGCGTTTGGATTTGGTCATGACAGGAAGAACCCTGGTAGGTAATGCGGCAGCCAAAGGACAACAGTTGGATGATCATTACTTTGGGGTGATTCCTTCCCGGGCGCTCAGTTTTATGAGCGATTTGGAAAGACAATGTACCAAATTGGGGATTCCGGTAAAGACAAGACATAACGAAGTCGCACCCAACCAATTTGAATTGGCACCTGTTTTTGAGGAAGCCAACTTGTCCGTGGACCACAACCTATTGTTGATGGACGTTATGGAAGAAGTTGCGGACCAGCATAGCTTTACGGTTCTTTTCCATGAAAAACCCTTTGCTGGTATGAATGGATCAGGAAAGCATAACAACTGGTCCTTGGCCACAGATACTGGGGTCAATCTGCTTAGTCCGGGTTCCACACCCATGAAGAATTTGCAGTTTCTCACCTTTTTTGTGAACACTATCAAAGCAGTGGATACGTATGAGGAACTCTTGCGTTCTTCCATAGCATCTGCTAGCAATGATTGCAGATTGGGTGGCCATGAGGCTCCTCCATCCATCTTTTCCATTTTTATTGGTAAACAATTAAGTGATGTATTGGATGAGTTGGAAGGAGTTTCCCAAGGTAAGCTGTCTCCGCAAGAAAAAACAGAGCTAAAACTCAACGTAGTGGGTAAAATTCCTGAAATTTTGCTGGACAATACGGACAGGAACAGGACTTCGCCTTTTGCCTTTACTGGGAACAAGTTTGAGATGCGGGGCGTAGGCTCCAAGACCAACTGTGCCAAGCCCATGACCATTTTGAATACCATTGTGGCCAAACAGCTCACTGACTTTAAAAAAGAAGTGGATGTTTTGATCGACAAAAAAAACTTGAAAAAGGATGAGGCTGTGTTCAATGTATTACGGGAATACATAAAGACATCCAAAAGAATTCGATTTGACGGTGATGGTTATGGGATTGAATGGCAGGACGAGGCTCGCAAACGTAAACTGAGCAATAACAAAAACACCCCTGAGGCACTTCAGGTGCTAACTTCCAAAAATAGTATTACGCTGTTTAATGAAATGGATGTGTTGAGTGAGGTAGAATTGAAGGCGCGTCAAGAGGTAGAATTGAAAACCTACGTTTTTCATTTACAAATTGAAGGAAGGATTCTGGGTGAAATGGTGTACAATCATATAATTCCAGCTGCTGTAAACTATCAAAACTCCCTTTTGACAAATGTTCAGGGGCTAAAGGAGATTTATGGTGCTGTTTATAACAAAGTGGCAGAAAGTCAGCTCAATATCTTGGAACAAATTGGGGAACACCTGTCAGAAATCAAAAAACAAACGGATGAAATGACCGCTGCCCGACGCCGTGCCAACGGGCTCTCCACCATCAATAAAAAAGCCCAAGCTTATTGCAACGATGTACGACCTTATTTTGAAACAATACGGGAACAGTCGGATAAGTTGGAAAAATTGGTTTCTGATGAAGTTTGGCCCTTTACCAAATATCGCGAACTTCTTTTTGCGAAGTAAATGAAGGGAACTTTGGAAATCACGGATATAGAACAAGCACAGGCTCGGATAAGCAAGTTTATTCATAAAACTCCCATTCTCTCCTCTTCCTTATTGAATAATTGGTTGGGGCATGAAATCTATTTTAAGGCAGAATGCTTTCAGAAAATAGGAGCGTTTAAAGCCAGGGGAGGCTGTAACACCCTGGCTTGGTTGCTGGAGAACGGGCAACGTCCCAAACATATTGTGGCCAATAGTTCTGGAAACCATGCACAGGCCGTGGCATTTGCTGCCCATCAATTTGGAATTCCAGCGACCATATTTATGCCGGAATACTCTTCCCAAGTCAAGATTCAAGCAACTAAATCTTATGGTGCAGAGGTGGTTTTGAGCAAAACCCGAGACCTTACGGATGAGAAAGTAAGGCAGGCAGCTTCAGTTGAAGGTACGTATTGGATTCCTCCATTTAACCATGAACAGGTTATTTGCGGACAGGGGACTTCGGCCTACGAAGCCCTAATCGAATTAGATAAAATTGACGCTGTTTTTGCCCCCTGTGGCGGTGGCGGATTGCTCTCTGGAACCCTTTTGGCGAGCCGCGGACTTTCCCCAAAGACCCGGGTAATGGGGGTGGAACCCTTAAATGCGAATGATGCTGCTGAATCCCTTCGGCAAGGTGCGATTCAAAGATTAACGACAGTACCAAACACCTTGGCAGATGGCGCAATGACCATGGCCGTGGGCGATATCACCTTTGAATACCTCAAACAACTGGATGCCTTTTATGAGGTGGATGAAGAGAAAATAATTTACTGGACCCAATGGCTGACCCATCTACTTAAATGCAGGATAGAGCCAACCAGCGCCATGACCATGGCAGGAGTATGTGAGTGGTTAAAGGGGGCTTCGGCCAAGAAAAAGGTTTTGGTAATCCTATCTGGGGGAAATATTGATCAGCCAACAACCCATAAAATCTGGGAGAAGGATTATTTGGGACATCTACCTTCCCTGCTCCTATAAAATTGTGGACAGCAAATAATAGCGTAAGGGAATCAGTTTTGCTATTTTTGCGCAAAATCCAACTATGTCCTCAGATACTAGTAAAAGATATACCCAAAGAGGGGTTTCCGCTTCCAAGGAAGATGTGCACAATGCCATCAAGAACATTGATAAAGGACTCTTCCCCAAAGCGTTTTGCAAAATTGTGCCCGATTATCTTACAGGCAGTGATGAACACTGTTTGGTGATGCACGCGGATGGAGCGGGAACAAAATCCTCTTTAGCCTATATGTACTGGAAGGAAACTGGAGATATTTCCGTATGGAAAGGGATTGCACAGGACGCCTTGATCATGAACGTGGATGACCTTATCTGTGTGGGCGCAACTGATAATATCATGCTTTCTTCCACCATAGGTCGTAACAAAAACCTGATTCCAGGGGAGGTTATTTCGGCGATTATCAATGGCACGGAAGAGTTGATTTCTGATTTGGGACAACATGGCATCACCATTCATTCTACGGGAGGAGAGACGGCTGATGTTGGGGATTTGGTCCGAACCATTATTGTGGATTCAACCGTCACGGCTCGGATGAGGAGGGATAAAGTCATTGATAATGCCAATATCAAAGCTGGAGATGTTATCGTAGGGCTGGCTTCCTACGGTCAGGCTAGCTACGAGTCAGAATATAACGGTGGAATGGGAAGCAATGGGCTTACTTCTGCCCGTCATGACGTTTTTGACAAATATCTGGCGGCTAAATATCCGGAAAGCTTTGATGCTGCCGTTCCTGATGAACTGGTATATTCTGGAAATACCAAACTAACCGATTCGGTTTCCGATGCTCCCTTGGATGCAGGGAAACTAGTATTGTCCCCAACCCGAACCTATGCCCCCATTGTTAAACAAATATTGGAGCGATATACTTCAAAAGAAATCCACGGTATGGTGCATTGTAGCGGAGGTGCCCAAACCAAAATTCTTCATTTTGTTGAGGACCTACATATTATCAAGGACCATATGTTCCCTATTCCTCCCTTGTTTAAATTGATACAAGAGCAATCCGGAACGGATTGGAAGGAAATGTATCAAGTTTTCAATTGCGGTCATAGGTTGGAACTTTATGCGGTTGAGCAGGTTGCAAGCGAGATTATTGCCATTTCCCAAAGTTTTGATGTTGATGCCCAAATCATTGGAAGGGTAGAAAAGTCCAATGGTAAAAAACTGACCATCCAAAGCGAGTTTGGCAAGTTTGAATATTAGCATACGAATCCACCTAAAATAGCGTTCTTTCTATAAACCCCACGCTATGGAAAGAAAAGATTTTCTGCGGAGTTTGGGCGCCGGTGCCGCATTTGCCCTTACTTTTCCCTGTTTAAACGGTTGTTCAACAGATTCTGAGGATTTGGAACAGTTTCCAGAACCAAACGGAGTGGATTTCACTGTGGACCTCACTTCAACTGATGCAGCCCCATTGGCCAACAACGGAGGATTTATTTTAGTAAAATCGAGTCCAAGTTTGGGCTATACCGATATCGTTGTTGCGCGGAACTTGGAAGGTAATTTAATTGCCGCAAGCCAAATCTGTAGTCACCAACAAACCGAAGAGGTCCGTTTTATCTCAGAGGATGGCGGAATATTCCGATGTTCTACCCACGGTTCCAGGTTTGACCAAGATGGAACCCCGCTCAATTCTGTAACCAGCAACCCGCTAAAGGTTTTCAATACAGAACTAAATGGCACCACACTAAGGGTTTTTGAATAATTTCAGCAAATCACTGTATTTATGAAACGATTATTGATCATAATGGGCTGTTTGTGGTTTGGTTCGCTCCAAGCCCAAGACTGGCAGGACAGTTTTGAAGATGCATTGGCCTTGGCCAATGACCAGGACAAGCCCATCGTTTTGGTGTTTTCAGGTTCGGACTGGTGTGGTCCCTGTATTCGTTTGAAACGAGGCATTTTGGATTCTGAGGATTTCAGTGCTTATGCCAAGGATCATTATGTGCTCTATAATGCTGATTTTCCCAGAAAGAAAAAGAATCAATTACCGGAACATAAGTTAAATGAAAATAAATCCCTTTTTGCTGCGTATAACCCCAAAGGATATTTTCCATTGGTAGTGGTCTTGGATAAGGATCAAAAAGTCCTAGGCAAGACTGGTTTCAACAGGAAAGCTTCCCCACAGGATTATATTGCTTTGCTAGATGGGTTTGTCAAATGAAAAAGCCGCTGCTCCTTTGTTGGGTTTTGATGGGTTTTCTGTCTTTTGGACAGCAAAGCCAGGATGTTACCGTAAAGCAGGTCATGAAGCTCATGGGAACCCGCTTCGAGATTACGGTGGTGGCTCCCAATGAGGATATCGGGTATATCAACATAGATGAGGCCGTATCTGAAATCAAGCGGATAGAAAAAATCATTTCTTCTTGGGACGAGGCTTCTGAAACTTCCTTGATCAATAAAAACGCAGGTGTTGAACCTGTCAAGGTGAGTTCTGAGCTCTTTGGGCTTATAGAACGGGCCAAGAAAATATCAGAAATTACCGATGGAGCTTTTGATATATCCTACGCGTCCATGGACAATATTTGGAAGTTTGATGGAACAATGGACCGCGCTCCTTCGGAAAAAGCCATTGCACTTTCCATTTCCAAAATAGGATACCAAAAAATAATCTTGGACCATGATGAGCAAACGGTTTTCCTTTCGGAACCAGGTATGCGAATTGGCTTTGGGGCCATTGGAAAGGGGTACGCCGCGGATAGGGCCAAGGAATTGCTCGTATCCAAACAGGTCAAAGGTGGAATCATCAATGCTTCGGGAGATCTAACCACCTGGGGAACCAAGACCACCGGAGAAAAATGGCTGGTGGGAATTGCCAATCCGTTGAGCAAGGAAAAGGTCTTTAGTTGGTTGCCTGTTATTGAATCTTCCGTGGCCACATCAGGAAATTACGAGAAATACATAGTACTCAACGGGAAAAAATACTCGCATATCATAGATCCGCGATCGGGGTACCCAACTTCGGGCATACACAGTGTATCTGTCTTTGCCAAATATGCCGAACTCTGCGATGCCTTGGCTACTGCGGTTTTTATCATGGGCAAGGACAGTGGTATCCATCTGATCAATCAGATTGATGGGGTAGAGGTGGTCGTTGTGGATTCTGATAACAAGATCCACAAGAGTACAGGAATTTTGTTCGATAACAATCCTTAATTTTAGGTATGGGTAGACTTTTTTTATGGTTGATTGTTTTAAGCATCTTCAGTTCCTGCGTTGTGGTCAGGGAATATGACAAAGTATACCTTTCGGATGCAGAGATGAACCTGAGCTCAAGGCCTTGTGAACGCTTTGAGACCAATTTTCAATTTTACAGGGAGGCATCGGCAGGCGCAAATGGAGGTAAAACAGGAGGGGGATGTGGATGCAATTGATAAATGAAAATGGAAAATTGAAAATGATTTTCTCCATTGATCGAACAATCCAACAATCCAACAATCGGGTAATCCTGGTTTTACTTCTGCTCGGATTGTTTACAGCTACTTGTTGGTCCCAACAAACCAATACTTCCTATGCTAAAAAAGTCTTGGAAACCAGCGAAGTGGATCTGCTCTTCAGTTATTATGAGCAAGACGGGAACAATGCTGCTGTTACTGGGGGTGAGGGAACCGAAGAGCTAACCGATGCCACATCCAGCATTGTACTTCGCATGCCGATGAACGCGGATGATGTGCTTACCATAGACGTGGGATTATCGGCCTACACTTCTGCATCATCCAGCAATGTGAATCCGTTGGATGGAGCTAACGTCAACGCAACTGTATTTGATGCTTCCTCTGGCGAGTCCAGAAAGGATTTGTTGGCCTATGTCAACCCTAGTTATCAGCATAGCTCCAAGGATCGGAATACCGTTTGGAGTGCCGACCTATATTTCTCTACGGAGTACGATTATTTTTCCTTTGGTTTTGGGGGAAGTTATACGAGACTTTTTAACGAGAAAAACACAGAATTGACTGTGGGCGGAAGTGTGTATCTGGATAAATGGAACGCTATTTATCCCATAGAACTTCGTTCCGGTTTTTTTGATGACCGCGTAACGGGAAACGGAACCTATAACCCCAACTTTTCGGAATTTGACTCGGAAACGCGGAATTCATATTCCCTTTCCCTAAGCTTTTCGCAAATCTTGACCAAGAAAATGCAGGGCGCCCTATTTTTGGATTTGGTGCACCAGAATGGCTTGCTCAGCACGCCTTTTCAGCGGGTGCATTTTGGAGATACAGAGGACTTTTTTATTGATGACTTTCAACTGGCGGATGATGTGGAGCGCTTACCGGATTCCCGTTTTAAACTTCCAATCGGAGGGCGTTTGAACTATTATCTGAACGACTTTTTGATATTACGGTCATACTATCGCTATTATTGGGACGATTGGGGCATAACATCGCATACGGCCAGTTTGGAAGTGCCCATCAAGCTTACGGATAAATTCACTTTGTATCCCACCTATCGATTTTATAGCCAATCCGCGGCAGACTATTTCTATCCGAAGGAAGGGGCATTGTCCACTTTTTCCTTTTATACCTCGGATTACGATTTGTCACAATACGATGCCCATCAGTATGGTTTGGGGGTGCAGTACAAGGATATTTTTGCCAATACCAAGGTGTTCACCTTTGGGCTTAAGACCATCGATTTAAGATTCAACCAGTATGATCGTAGTGATGGACTCAATGCCTCCATCATTACTTTGGGAACTACTTTTGTTGGGAATTAGATAAAATATAGCCGTTGTCAATTAATTCCTTTGAGTCTTTAATGAGTTTGGAACAACCATTTTTAAGTAGATAGGTTTTATCACTGATTTGTAAAATATCCCGATAAAAATGGTCTGTAATGAGTGTAATTCTCTCCTTTTTCTTATCAAGAATTATCTGCTTGAATTTATCCACATACAACGGAGCGATGTAAGAGAAGGGTTCATCCAGCAAAATGATTTTTTTGTCCAGATATAAAATGAGATAAGTTTCTAATACCCGCCTTTCACCACTGGAGATTTCCGAGATTTTATTATTCTCATACAATCTAAAACTATCGAATTCTTCAATGAACAAATCCCAATCAACTTTGAACAAATCAAATGCCTTTCGAACGCTTAATTTAGAGGGCAATAATTGGTGTTGAGGTAGGTAGGCAATCTCATTGGATTGAAACAGATGCTTTGAGATTGGGGTTCCATCAATTCTGATGCTCTTATACTTTGGTTTCAAACACCCAAACAAAATGTTGAAGAGTGAAGTTTTACCTGCACCGTTTCTTCCCAAAATACTTGTGATACTACCACTTTGGGCGTTCAAGTAAATGCCTGATAAAATCTTTTTTTGACCAAAATTCAATTCAACGTTATCAATCTCTAGAACCAAGCTACAAAGGTTAGATACAAAATAATTGTTGTCACCAAATCAAAAATAAAGGAGATTGTGAACAGAACTCCTTTGGATAAGCCAAAATTTTGATAAAAGATGAGTTGCTTTTTAAGTTTTTCATTTAAAAATAAGATGTAGAGCAAACCCATTACAACCAACTTCAAGAGTACTACAGAGATCAAAGTTGCTTTTGCCACAAATAAAAAGATGGAAACAACTATAGAAACTGCCAATAGATATTTGCAAAAGTGAAAAGTCAAGAGGTAAGTCCTAATTCGAAGCAGAGCTGACATGATGTAAAATAAATGTACAAATTAATCGTAAATTCGCATCTTAACGCGGATTGATTTATGCTAGACAAACTCAACATAGTTAAACAACGTTTTGATGAAGTTTCCGACCTGATCATTCAACCTGATATTATTGCAGATCAAAAGCGATATGTAAAGCTCAATAAGGAGTACAAAGACCTTAAGTTGTTAGTGGACAAGAGGGAGCAGTACATTGCTTTTACCAACAACATTTCGGAGGCGGAGGAGATCATAGCCGATGGGAGTGATGCGGAAATGGTGGAAATGGCCAAAATGCAATTGGATGAGGCCAAGGAAGGACTCCCAAAATTGGAGGAAGAAATCAAGTTCTTACTAATTCCGAAGGACCCAGAGGATGAAAAGGATGTGGTAATGGAAATAAGGGCCGGAACCGGTGGGGATGAAGCCAGTATTTTTGCCGGGGACCTGTACCGAATGTATGCCAAATATTGCGAATCCAAAGGATGGAAAACTAATATTATTGACCTGAATGAGGGAACCAGCGGAGGGTATAAGGAAATCCATTTTGAGGTAAGTGGCGAAGATGTGTATGGTACCTTAAAGTTTGAAGCTGGGGTACACCGAGTACAGCGTGTTCCACAGACCGAAACCCAGGGAAGGGTACATACCAGTGCCGCCACCGTGATGGTAATTCCAGAGGCTGAGGATTTTGATGTCCAAATAGACCCAAAGGATGTTCGGATTGATTTTTTCTGTTCCTCTGGACCGGGAGGGCAATCCGTGAATACTACGTATTCAGCGGTTCGTTTAACGCACGTTCCAACAGGATTGGTAGCGCAGTGCCAGGATCAAAAATCGCAGCATAAGAACAAGGAAAAGGCGTTTAAGGTGCTTCGGTCCAGACTATATGATTTGGAGTTGGCCAAAAAGCAGGAAGAAGATGCCGCCAAACGTAATTCGCAGGTGAGCAGTGGAGACCGTTCGGCCAAGATTAGAACATATAACTATCCGCAAGGTAGGGTAACCGATCATAGAATTGGCCTGACTTTGTACGATTTGCAGAATATCATTAACGGGGACGTTCAAAAGATTATAGACGAATTGATGTTGGTAGAGAATACAGAAAAGCTGAAAGAGGCTTCGGAGATTTTTTAGGGTTCAATAACCAATAACCAATAACCAATAATCAATAACCAATAATCAATAATCAATAATCAATAATCTGAAGTCAGAGGTTTGAGGTTAGAAAAATAGCATCCTTAAGGAAAATCAGTCCATGTGCAAGCGATAGCATTAGTATGAAAATAGAACATTTAGTTTCCCAAATCCATAAAAAGAACACCTTCCTATGCGTGGGCTTGGATACGGATCTGGATAAGATTCCAAAACATCTTCTGTCCCAGGAAGACCCAATCTTTACTTTCAATAAGTCAATAATTGATGCTACCCATGAATACTGTGTGGCCTATAAGCCCAATATTGCCTTTTATGAGGCCTATGGACTGGAAGGGTGGAAGTCCTTGGAACGGACTATGGACTATCTAAATGAGCACTATCCAGAAATGTTTACCATTGCCGATGCCAAGCGAGGTGACATTGGAAACACATCTACCAGATATGCCAAAGCTTTTTTTGAAACCCTAAACTTTGATTCCATTACCATAGCGCCCTATATGGGTAGGGATTCCGTTGAACCCTTTTTGGCATTTCAGGATAAGCATACCATTTTATTGGCATTGACCTCCAATCAGGGAGCTTATGATTTTCAGACCCTAAAAATTGAGGGTCAGGAGCTGTACAAGAAAGTTTTGGAGGTTTCCAAAGGGTATAAAAATGCCGAGAGCTTAATGTATGTTGTAGGGGCCACCAAGGCAGAATTCCTAAAAGAAATTAGGGATATAATTCCGAAGCAGTTTTTATTGGTTCCTGGGGTAGGGGCGCAAGGAGGGAGCTTGCAAGAAGTTTGTAAGTATGGGATGGCGTCCAATGTGGGGCTCTTGGTAAATTCCTCCAGGGGAATTCTATATGCATCCCAAGATGAAGATTTTGCGGACAAAGCTGCAATCCAAGCCAAGTCCATTCAACAAGACATGGAGGTTGAACTGCAAAGGCTCAATGCCGTCTAGGCCAATTGCTCAAGTACTTTTTTGATACTTTGGGCCTTGCGCTTAAAAAATTCACCCAAGTTGGTATTGATGTAGGCTGCATCCGCCGCCATTTCAATAAACTTCTGATACCTAAATTCCAAGACTGTAATAGCTTGGTTTCCGCTTGTGATCGGGGTCACTGCCCCAACTCTGCAATACTGATTTTTCATTTTTAAGATTTGTTATAACAAAGATACGTTCAAAAACAGGCTTTAGATCATCAGATTAACAGGTATTCACCTATAAATCAAGCACTTTATCTAAAATTTAACAAAGAGGTAAAGGATGCCCCGCTATTCGTATACTTTGTTGGCTAAATTTTAACGTATTTTGACCGTGATCTTTTAACAACTCAAACCCAGTAAGATGCAACTAAAGAACTATTTGATAGTGTTAGCTATACTAGCCTTTGGCCCTGTCTCGGCACAAAATACCGACTCCTGTAACTGCTGCACTGAAAATCACAAGGCTTTTGATTTTTGGATTGGGGAATGGACAGTCTCCAATGCCACCAACGGAAATCCGGCTGGGAAGAGCAATATATCCCAAGAGGAAGGGGGATGCGTAATTCGTGAAAACTGGACCAGCGCTACTTCTGGTTATACAGGAACCAGTCTTAACTTTTACAATGCGGCAAAGGATAGATGGGAGCAACTTTGGATAGATAACAGCGGAGCTTATCTAAAACTCAAAGGGAAAAGAATGGGAAATCAGATGATACTTTCGTCAGATCCTTTTGATAGGGATGGCAAAATGCTCACCAATCGAATTACATGGACGGCCAACGAAGATGGAACGGTAAGACAGCTCTGGGAAATTCTGGAGGGTGAAAAGGTAGTAAATACTGCTTTTGATGGGATATATAAAAAAGAATAAACAGCCCAAAGCATGATTGATGACTAATTCAAATGTGTACCTAATGAGACCTTTTGGGAGGTTGTTCGCCAGGACTGTTTATTACTTTAAAGTTGGCAAACTGTAGTTCACTTTAGGCTAAATCTGATAAACCTTTACCTTCCCCGATTTAAGATTACCAGGTATTTAGAATCGTAAAATACTCTTCTGGTATTGCGAGGGTGTAAGTTGAGTGTCCTTTTTAAAAGCTTTGTTAAAGGTAACCTTGTTGTTGTAACCCACTTCATAGGCCACATTAATTATATTGAGTCTTCGGGACTTGTCATCCACCAAAAGTTCCTTTGCTTCCTTGATTCTATACATATTGACAAACTCATGGAAACTAACATTAAAGTGCTCATTAATGATTTGGGAGGTATTGTGCCGTGTAGTATTAAGTTTTTGTGCCACCATGTCCAGACTAATATTGTTTTCCTTATAGATTCTTTCGTGGGTAAACAGATAAATCAGGTTTTCCTTGAGTTCCAATGAAAGGCTAGGGGTGAGCCCGGATTTTTCATATTTGGGGAACAGGCGGTTGGTATAGTCATAAGCACCGCTGAAAACGTCCGGCTGAATGTTAGCTGAATAGCCAACATATAGTACCATAAGAGCCATGGAAGCTGCAGAGATATCAAACAACAGTCCAGAAGAAATTTCGTTGGCGATCAATATGCCATAAGCGGTATAGGTGATTACATAAAGAATATGGATATGATATAGATTTTTTTGCCAAATCTGATTTTTTGATTGTAGGAGTTTTTCACGCTTCCCGCGCCTGTATACCTTACCGATAAAATATCCATAAATAGTTAGAGAGATGATTTTTAATACAACCAGAAGCACAAGCTTATTAGAATCCTGTGGATTTAGGCCATGCTGTACCCTAGATAGCATCCATTGAATTTTGGTTTCACAAGTATACGCGTATACTGTAAAGCTCAAATAGCTTATCAGTATAACTGTGGGTATCAAATGTAGAAGGTCTCGGGTTTTGAACCGATACTTTTGAATGGTGGACTTGAAATAAAGGTATAATAGGGGGCCATAGAGAAATGAGGCCCATGTGGACATTAGATAGGTATGAGGGTACTGAAAATAATAGTTGGATCGATTTATGGCAATATGAAGGATAAAAAACGAATGCAGAAAAATAAAGGTGGCAATCAATAATCTTGACGGTTTGTGTATCTGCCGGTTAAAACAAATTAGGAATACTACATAAAAGCCGATAAGGGCCACAAATAAGAATAGCAAGGACCACGAAGTTACCTTCGGAATTACCTTTTCCGAAATATCCTTGAACTCCTCTGTTCTTCTTATGGGATCAAACCCTTCGTTCAGTAGAAAATTGGGATTGAATTCTACCTGAAGATATTCATTAAGCGTATACGTGGATTCTTCCGGATGTTCCAAAGCAGCTTCGCTAAGCGCAATCCTTTTTAGTACATGGGTTTTTTCTGCAGTAGCGTTACCCAGGTTTTTTTCATATATGGATAAAGCTTTTTTATATCTATGAATATTGTAATAGTAATCTGCCCATTCCAAGGAATCCTGAAGGGCCAAGTGAAGCGGGGTTCGGGTTAAATTGGAGGTGTAGCCATTCAGGTTTGCCAAGCATGAAATGCATGACATAACAAATAGAAATGCAAAGAAGCCCAACCGTCCCATGAGTTGATTAGTGAATTAGCCTTCCTTGAAGGTACCAAATATGTATGCTTGAAATGTTAAAAAAAATCTAAAAACCGTAAGTCCCGATAATAGTTTACCTTTTGTAACTTCATTTGAATAAGCTTTTTATGTCTAAATTAACCTCAATTAATATGGTGCCCATAAAATGAAAAAACCGGTGCATGCACCGGTTTAAACTAACTAACTCAAAAAAATGCTAACTCAGATAACTTGCTACAAAACTCTTTTTTAACCTTTGAACCTAGGTTAATTTAACTTTAGGATTTTGTTAAAATTGTTTTCATAGTGTTGTTATAGTAACGATAAATCCCAAAAGTTATTACATTATTATGAAAATTTTAGCATTAATCTTGCAAAGCAAACACCTTTTTTAACAATTCTGTGGTTCTAGAAGCAATATTTGTACGAATTTTCTTTTCTTCAACCGCTATCATGGTGTACACTCCTTCCAATGCTTCCTTGGTAGTATAATCTGTTAAATCAGGATTTACGTCAGTGGTAAGGGGTAGGCTGTTGTATTTGGTAATAATGTTCCTCCAAATCTCATCCGCGCCCACTTTTTTAAAGGACTGTTCAATGACTGGATTGAATTTGTTGTATAACTTGGTCGAAGTTGAACCTTCCAAAAAGGCAGTTGCCGCATTATCCGCACCCAACAAAATCTTACGGGCATCCTCAAAACTTATACCTTTGACCGCATCCACAAAAATGGGAATGGATTTATCCACGGCGTCTTCAGCGGCACGGTTGATGACGCGCAAACCTTCATCCGCCAAATTGCCCAATCCCACATCCCTTAGGGCTTTGTCCACTTTTTTAAGCTCCTCTGGAAGTAGGATTTTCACCAATTCATTTTTGAAAAACCCGTCCATCGAGGCTAATTTGTTGACCTGTTTTTCAATTCCTTGATTTAACGCTTCCTTAAGAGCTTGGGCTATCTCGGCATTACCTACGGTTCCCTGTGGAAGTTGGTTTACAACTTGTTGAAGTTCTGTGCATCCAACCAATTGAAATAGCAGTACGCACAACAATAATCGTTTCATGTTTCAGTGTTTTATAGTTGAAGTTAAGTTACAGCTAAACTTCTATAAATCAAGTGGAATAAAATAATTTATGAAAAAATCACCGTCTTGTTATTGTAGACTATGGTTTTTCGGGCCACATGCAGGTGCACTGCCCTGGACAGTACAATCTTTTCAAGGTCTCGGCCTTTAGCAATGAAATCCTTTATGGAATGTGAATGTGATACCGTGGTAACGTCCTGCTCAATGATCGGGCCCGCATCCAACTCCTCTGTCACATAATGGCTGGTAGCACCAATAATCTTTACGCCTCTTTCAAATGCGGCATGGTAGGGTTTTGCTCCAGCAAAAGCAGGTAAAAATGAGTGGTGGATGTTTATAATTTTATGGGGAAAAACGTCAATTACTTTCGGAGACACAATCTGCATGTAGCGGGCAAGCACGATAAAATCAACCTTATGCTGCCTTAAAAGTTGCAATTGTTCTTCTTCAGCACTTTCTCTAACGTCTTTGTTGAAGGGTACATGAAAGTAGGGGATATCAAATTGATCTGCTATATAAGCCAAATCTGGATGGTTACTTAAAATGAAAGGGATGTCTACCTGGAGCTCGCCAGAATTATAACGGCTTAATAGATCATATAGACAGTGGTTGTATTTGGAAACAAAAATGGCCATTTTGGGCTTTATCCCATCTTTATAAATACCCCATTGCATTTGATAATATTTGGCCAATTCCACGTCAAAGTCGCCTTTAAACTTGGGCACATCAGTACCCTGTTCAAATTCACTCTCCAAACGCATAAAGAACACCCCTGCTTCTTTGTCCACATGTTGGTCCAAATAAATAATGTTACCCTTTTTCTTGTGGATGAATCGGGTTACGGAACTTATAATACCTGGTTGGTCGGCGCAGTGAATAAGTATGGTAAGCTTCATGCTCTTGTGTTAACCCGATAAAATTATGATATTCAGAAAAAGCAAGCCTTATGTCTTTGAATTTTTATAAAATTCGAAACAAAACCGATTTTAGCCTGCATTTTCTGTAAATTGCAGGGCAAATAATGAGCCTTTATTGCTAATGAAACAATCGAAGCCATACAGACCTAAAAATAAAGTGAGAATTGTGACAGCAGCTTCGCTGTTTGATGGACATGATGCCGCAATCAACATTATGCGGAGGATTATACAGTCCACTGGGGTTGAAGTCATCCATTTGGGCCACGACAGAAGTGTGGCCGAAGTGGTGGATTGCGCTATTCAGGAAGATGCAAATGCCATTGCCATGACTTCCTACCAAGGAGGTCACAATGAATATTTTAGGTATATGTATGATTTGCTCAATGAACGGGGAGCAGGGCACATCAAGATTTTTGGCGGTGGCGGTGGGGTAATCCTTCCCTCGGAAATTGAAGCCCTGGTGGCTTATGGTATCGAGCGGATTTACTCCCCGGATGATGGTAGGGAAATGGGGCTGCAAGGGATGATCAATGATTTGGTGGAACGATGTGATTCACCGGTACCGGATTTGCAGATTCCCAAAGGGAAAAAACTGGAAAAATTGCTGGTTGACAAACAGGTAAACTCCTTGGCGCGATTAATCTCACTGGCTGAAAACAGACACGACGAATTCGAAAAATACCAGCAAAAATTTACGAAATCCATCACTGAGGTTCCGGTGCTGGGAATAACAGGGACCGGCGGAGCAGGAAAATCCAGTTTGGTGGATGAACTGGTCAGGCGATTTCTAAATGATTTTGAGGACAAGCATATCGGAATCATTTCTGTAGATCCATCCAAACGTAAAACAGGGGGCGCATTGCTCGGTGACCGAATACGAATGAATGCTATTAGCAACGAGCGGGTGTATATGCGATCGCTGGCCACCAGACAATCCAATCTTGCCTTGTCCAAGCATGTGGCAGAGGCCGTACAAGTACTAAAGGCTGCCCAGTTTGATTTGATTATTTTGGAAACTTCGGGAATTGGACAATCCGATACCGAAATCTTGGAGCATAGTGATGTTTCCCTTTATGTGATGACCCCAGAATTTGGTGCGGCTACCCAATTGGAAAAAATTGACATGCTCGATTTTGCTGACGTAGTTGCCATCAACAAGTTTGACAAAAGAGGGGCCTTGGATGCTCTAAGGGATGTTAAAAAACAATACATGCGCAACCATGGGTTATGGGATACCAAAGAAGACGACCTTCCGATTTATGGAACAATAGCTTCCCAATTTAATGACCCTGGGATGAATCAGTTGTACAAGGTGGTAATGGACACTTTGGTTACCAAAACAAATGCCCCACTAAAATCCAACTGGACTGTTTCGGATGAAATGTCCGAGAAGATTTTTGTAATACCTCCTGCGCGAACCCGATATCTGTCAGAAATAGCAGAGAATAACCGTTCTTATGATGGTCGAGTGGCATCCCAAACGAAAATCGCCCAAAAGCTATATGGCATTTTCCTGACCTTGACTTCAATTCTTGATTTGGATGAAAATGAGGCGTATGCCAGTCTACTTTCTAAAACAGGCATGGATGAAGATAGGGTTCATTCATATCTGAAAAATGAAAAAGACAAAGATTTTGTCGCTCTCCTGATCAAGGAATTTGATAAGGTAAAAATGAACTTGGATCCCCATAATTGGGAAATTCTGCTGCAGTGGCAAAACAAAGTCAATCGATACAAATCTGAAACCTATTCCTTTGATGTAAGAGGTAAGGAAGTAAAGATCCAGACCCATACCGCTTCCTTGTCTGCCAGCCAGATTCCGAAGGTAGCGTTGCCTAAGTACAAGGCCTGGGGTGACATTTTAAACTGGAATCTACAGGAAAATGTACCGGGTGAGTTTCCTTTCACTTCCGGTTTGTATCCATTTAAACGGGAAGGAGAGGATCCAACCCGAATGTTTGCTGGGGAAGGTGGCCCGGAGCGGACCAATCGCCGATTCCATTACGTTAGTTTGGATATGCCTGCCAAACGACTTTCAACCGCTTTTGATTCTGTGACTTTGTACGGAAGTGATCCCGACTACAGGCCAGATATTTACGGAAAAATTGGGAATGCTGGGGTTTCCATTTGTTGTTTGGATGATGCCAAGAAATTGTACTCCGGATTTGATTTGAGTGATCCAATGACCTCGGTCAGTATGACCATCAATGGCCCAGCTCCCATGCTCTTGGCCTTTTTTATGAACGCAGCCATTGACCAGAATTGCGAGAAATACATCAAGCAAAATGGGTTGGAGAAAGAAGTGGAGCAAAAGCTTGGGAAGATCTTTACAGAAAAGAAAATGGAGAGACCCCAATATGCTGGGGAACTTCCTGAGGGCAACAGCGGGTTGGGCTTGATGTTACTGGGTGTCACCGGAGATGAAGTGTTGCCCAAAGATGTTTATGAGAAAATAAAATTGGAAACCCTGGGTCAGGTCAGAGGTACGGTTCAAGCTGATATCCTGAAGGAGGATCAAGCGCAAAATACCTGCATCTTTTCCACAGAATTTGCCTTGCGCCTCATGGGTGACGTCCAAGCGTATTTTATTGCCAACCAGGTACGCAATTTTTATTCTGTATCCATTTCGGGTTACCATATAGCCGAAGCAGGGGCCAACCCCATTACCCAATTGGCCTTCACATTGTCCAATGGTTTTACGTATGTGGAATATTACTTAAGCAGGGGAATGGACATTGATCAATTTGGCCCAAACCTTTCCTTTTTCTTTTCCAACGGAGTAGATCCGGAATATGCGGTTATTGGGAGGGTGGCTCGCAGAATTTGGGCCAAGGCCATGAAAGAAAAATATGGGGCCAACCCACGGGCGCAGATGTTAAAATATCATATTCAAACTTCCGGTAGAAGCTTGCATGCCCAAGAAATCGATTTTAATGATATTAGGACTACCCTCCAAGCGCTTTATGCCATTTACGATAACTGCAATTCCCTGCACACCAACGCCTACGATGAGGCCATAACCACACCTACCGAGGAATCCGTTAGACGGGCCATGGCCATTCAGCTGATTATCAATAAGGAATTGGGCTTGGCCAAAAACGAAAACCCCATGCAAGGCTCGTTCATTATTGAGGAACTAACCGATTTGGTAGAGGAGGCTGTGCTGTTGGAATTTGACCGAATCACGGAACGTGGTGGCGTATTGGGCGCCATGGAAACCATGTACCAACGTTCCAAGATTCAGGAAGAAAGTTTGCATTATGAAACTTTGAAGCATACAGGGGAGTATCCCATTATTGGGGTGAATACCTTCTTGAGTTCCAAGGGTTCGCCTACGGTTTTACCAGTTGAAGTCATCAGGGCAACAGAAGGGGAAAAGCAAAATCAAATCAAAACCCTTGAAAATCTACATAAAGGAAACAAGGAAAGAGCAAATCACTTATTGAAAGAGCTACAACAAACCGCAATCAGGAATGAGAATATTTTTGGGCAATTGATGGAAGTAGCCAAAGTATGTTCCTTGGGCCAGATAACCAATGCCTTATTTCAAGTGGGAGGTCAGTACCGACGGAATATGTAATGTTGGGTTTTATTAGTCGTTTCCGTTTTGGAAAGATTTTCGCCACTTTTTAAAGGAAACCCTAAAAATCTTGATTTCCCTTCGCAAAAGATTCAGATATTCTTTTTCCTTGACGCCATCCCGCTCCAAGCCATTGCAATAAGCCAGGATATTCTTGGTCATTACGTTGATGAAACTAAGACTTCTCATACGTGAGGCGTATGAGTTGCTGAGCGCAACATGTTCTACCTCCTTGGTGATTTGAACCGCATCGGTCATTAGGGATTGCATCACGTCATCACGGAAACTTCCAATTTTCCTAAATGATAGCAAATCCTTGTTGTACGAAAAATAATGGGCGACGGCCTCACTCAAGTCACGAAGGGCCAAAGATTTACGATATACTCCAAGAGAATTTAAAGAATTTTTCTCCATTTTTTTCAAAAGCAATTTTCTACTATAAAATTACATATCAAAAAGATAACTTAACTTTGGATTCAAAAGCTTGGTGATTAATTCACTTTAGATTATTAATTTTTTTCATTTTTTGCTTTACATATGAAAATAGATGATATAAACTGGCAAATTTTAGCTTGTTTACAAGAAAATGCCAGGGAAACTTTTGCAAATATTGGTCGTAAAATTGGCCTCACACCCCCAGCAGTGGCAGAACGTGTCAAGAAGATGGAAGATGTTGGGGTGATTGAGGGATACGAAACCAAAGTGTCCTATGCTTTGGCCGGACATCAGCTTAAGGCTATTATCATGCTCAGGGCTTTCGTCGGAAAATTGAAGCCCTTTTTAAACCAAGTGGATAACTTTCAGGAAGTGGTCAATTGTTACCGTATAACCGGAAACGAAAATATCATTATGGAGGTGGTACTGAAGGATCAGGCCCACTTGGAAAAGTTTATAGACCAACTCATTGTTTATGGGGAATGCCGTACGCATATTGTATTGTCCAATGTAATTTCCAATGCCCCAATCAAAAACGGTAAGGTTTACTGACCATTTTCGATTATTTTTAAGTGACTAAAAAATATTCCCGTTTTGGCGGGGTTTTTGTTGTGAAAGGAATATGAAAAAAAATCTCGCTATACTTTTTCTTGCCACTTGTGTTGCGCAGGGTGTTTTTTCCCAACAAATGGTACTGAAAAAGGGAACCATTTTGGAAGCGCTCCCAGTAAACGATTCCATTTCTGAAACCTTCTCCCTGTATTTGCCCACCTCATTTTCCACGGATAAGACATGGCCTTTGTTGGTGGTGTTTGATTTGGATGGTAAAGAGATACAGGCCCTCTCCATGTTCGTGCATGCCGCTGAAGAAGAAGGCTATGTGCTGGCAGCACCCCAAGTAAGGGATACCGCTTCATTGGCCGATAATATGGTGAAAACTACCCAAACGGTGCAAAAGGTAATGGACTTGTTGCCCATCCAAAAATCGAGGATTTACACGGCAGGCGCGGGATCTGGTGGTAGGTACGCCAATTTGGTACCCATTTTATCCAAGGATGTGAGCGGGGCAATTTCCATTGGGGCGAGCATTACCAATACAGAGTTGTTGAGTATCAGACGTCCATTTCATTTTATTGGGATAGTGAATAAAAAGGACTATAACTATCCAGGCTTGCTGTCTGTAAAAAAGATTTTGGATCGGTATAGATTTCCCAATCAAGTATTGATACATTCTGGGGATAAATTATGGCCTGACCCATCTTATCTTAAAAGATCATTGAGATTATTTACACTGGCTGCCATGCGCAAACAGTTGGTGGCTAGGGACTCTTCATATATTGACGGATCTTACGAGAGCGATGTGACCCATGCGGGAAGGTTAAAAAATTCCTTGAAGCTCTTATTGGCGGAACAGTATTTAGGTGAGATGATGGGCGTGTATGGAGCTTACAAGAACTTGGACTCCTTGCGAATGGTGCAGCGGGACATTCGAAGGAATAAAATGTACCGAAGTATGAAAAGGTCCGAAAGTGCTGCTTTTTTAAAGGAATCCTTACTTAAGGAGGATTACCTGTATTATATGGAGGAAGACTTGTTGGCCTATAATTTCAACAATTTGGGATGGTGGAATTTTCAAAAAAGTGAAATCAACAAATTCATAGAAGGTTCCAATAAAGCTGAAAAGAATATGGGACATCGGTTATTGGGATACATCAATGCTTTGGCAGAGGACAATATCGATATCGTGCAATCCGAAGATTTGATTGATGAGGATGCATTGGCCTTCCTTTTTATGCTGAAGACCATTTTGGAGCCCGATAATTTTGACTTCTATATGAAGATTATCTCCTTGAGCTCGAAAAACGAGGATTTTGGCACGGCCTTATTCTACTTGGAGGAAGCATTTAAAAGGGGCTTTAATGACAAGGAAACCTTATATGGCCTGGAACATACTGCCTTACTTCGCATCAACCCAAAATTTAATAAGTTGGTATCTGAATATTTAAAAGACGCCCGTTACAACATCAAGGAGCAATAAATCTGGAAACATCCTCCAAGTTCCAATCAATTACCAATCCTCCGGCAATAGATTCCGCAATTTCTTTTCCGTACAAATATTCGCAGAGATAAAGGGCCGCTTCAAAGCTTTTGGCTCCTCCAGCAGAAGTGATGTATTTGCCGTCGTGAACAAAAAGGACGCTATCCTTTACATTTAAATGGGGAAACATGGTCTTGTATTTGCCAATATCGCTGGGAAAAGTAGTGGATGCAACTTTGTCCAGGATCCCTGCCTTTGCCAGCACGAAGGCCCCATCGCAGTGGGAAGTGACGAATTGGGCATTCTGGTTCGTTTTCTTTACAAATTCAAGCATGACGGTATCTTCCAAGTCGGTGTCCAAGTGGTGTTCGGCGCTAGGTACTACCAATATGTCGATGTTTGGAATGGAATCCTTGGTATAATCAAAATCAGGGAGAATCCGAACCCCTTCAAAAGATGTAATGGGATCTAGGGTGTTGGCCACGGTAAAAGTATTCATGGCCTTGATGTTTTTGCGGTATTGGGTGTGCTGAAAAATATCATAGGGAGCTGTAAACTCGGTATTATAGACCCCGTCCATAATCAAGAATGCGACATTGTACCGATTAGCCTCAAGTTTGGGGAAAACCCGGTTTGCCGGTTCAGCAATCAATTTGGATTCCTTTCTTTCCCCACAAGAAAAAAAGACAGCGGAGAGGCAAAGTACCACGAGGATTCTGGTCATATCTGAATACATTTTGAATTAGAAGGAATGCTAAGGTACTATTCAAATTGATTTCCGCTACTTTTACAGCAAAAAAATAGAGGATGAGATATTTGGTGCTTCTTGCGTGTTGTTTGGTGATGGCCTGCAAGTCGGATAAAAAATACCATGGGGAAGTCAAGGAAGTTACAACGGAATCCAACTTGGTTCAGGATATTCTTGATTTTCAGATGGGATTAAACGCCTCTTTTAGAAATCCCGAGAGCTCACCTTTGCCCGATCGGTACCGAAAAGATTTTAATGGGTTGGATTTTTATGAACCCGACACCAGCTATATTGTCCATGCCAAATTGGAGCGCACACCGGAAGCCATTCCTTTTTTAATGAAGACCACAACCAATGACCATAGGAATGAAGTGGTATACGGTATTGCGCATTTTGAACTCCAGGGTACACCATACCAATTGGAAATTTATCAAAGTATGGACGAACCTGATGAGGGATTGGAGGATTATCTGTTCCTACCATTTTTGGATAATACCAACGGCAATGAAACCTACGGAGGCGGACGTTATATCGATTTAACGATTCCCAAAGGGGATACGATTGTTATTGACTTCAACAAGGCGTACAATCCCTATTGTGTATACAATAAAAAGTACTCCTGCCCTCTAGTGCCAAGGCAAAATTATTTGAGAACTAATGTGAGAGCAGGAGTGAAAGACTTTATCAAGGAATGAAAAAGCCCAACTTCCGGAGGAAGAAGGGCTTTTAAATCAAAATAGTCAGAACTTATTGTTTTCTAGAAAGAGTAGATTGCGGCAAAAAGAACGGATGCCAAGCTTCCCGTGGCCTCCATGTCATTGTCTATAAAAGCATCTTCTGAGGTGCTGTCCAATCGGATTTCAGGTTTCAAAATCAAATCGCCAACTGTGGCACTTCCAGTCAAGGTAACGGCAAAAACACTTCCATCATCCGTATCACCAGCGGCGCCAATCCCGGCAACGTTGTCAAATCCGTCACTTGTTGTAAAATATTCACCTCTTAAACCAATGGTGAAGTTGTCAGAAGTGGCCAATTGTGGATAAAGGGCAACGCCTGTAAAACTTCCGCCATTATCTTCTTGGCTAAAGTGAGCTGCGTTCACGCCTAGGAAGAAATCTTCTGATACATCGAACCCACCTGTAAAGTCAACCTCAAAACCACCTTGGCTGTACAGGAAGTTTAGGAACTGACCAGAGTAACCCAACTGGGCACCCACAGCATAGTCTCCCGTTCCGTTAAGCTCGGTCAAATCTGTCGGATTCATTACCGCCAACATTGCGCTCCAATCATTCCCAAGATCAAAGTCGGCTTTTAAACCGGTATGGCTAAAAGGACCGTAAGAGAACAAATAAGAAGTGCTGTAGTTAAAGTTGGCTGCAGGTGAGATTACTTCGTATCCCAAGAAGGTGTTGAAGTTACCAAAGGTAAGGGTTACGTCCTCACTTACATTCCAATATACGTACAACTGGTTAACAATATCGCCAGTAGCAGAGTACATGGGAGAGGCAAAGATAGCGTCCGTTCCTCTCGGGCCGAACACCAAGTCTGCCACAAAACCCACCTTATCTCCTTCGTAGGCTGCTATTATGTTGGCCATACCCAGCGAAAAGCCATCCAAATTGGCAAATGAAGAACCTGGGGCAATGGCATCTTCTCCGTTGGGTGCGGTCAAGTTGGTGCGGTAATAGGCGTCAACCGTTCCGCTAAATTCAAATGTTGTTTTGGCTTCTTCTTCCTCTTGTGCGAAGGCCAAAACCGGGATGCTTGCTAAAGCAATAAAAGCTATTTTTTTTATGTATTTTGTGCTGATAATCGTTTTCATAATCTTAAATATTAAGGTGCCTCAATACAGAAGCATTTATTGGTATTTAATTGAGATTTGTACAGTGAAAAAGGTTATTTAACGGAGCGTTCTGCCAAACGCTCCGTTTCCTTTTATGCTATTTTAATGTTGGTTCATTCTAAAGTCGGCATAAGCGTCCATCCCATGCTCGTGAATATCCAATCCTTGTAGCTCTTCTTTTTCGTCCACTCGGATGCCAGATACCTTTTTGATGGTAAATAGAATGATAAATGCAGTTAGGGAGCAGAATGTTGCTGCAGCTCCTACACCGGCCAATTGTACCAAGAACTGGTCAAATCCGGCAAGATCGCCAAAGATTCCTACGGCAAGCGTACCCCACATACCACAGATCAAGTGAACCGCAACGGCACCTACTGGGTCGTCCAATTTAAGCTTGTCAATCAATGCAACTCCTGCTACAATGACCACACCTGCTATAAGTCCGATGATTACCGCTTCGTTGGGGGACATTTGGTCCGCGCCTGCTGTAATTCCAACCAATCCACCCAAGATTCCGTTCAAGAACATGGTAAGATCGTAATTTTTATAAGCGAACAAGGAAGTTAGGAAAGCGGATACCCCACCTGCTGCTGCTGCCAATGATGTGGTAACAAGCACTAGGGATGTCAACTCTGGATCTGCAGATAGAACGGAACCTCCGTTAAATCCGAACCAACCCAACCAAAGAATCAAAACACCTGCTGCCGCTAGCGGAAGGTTGTGTCCTGGAATGGCCTTTGGCTTTCCATCTTCTCCAAATTTTCCGATTCTCGCACCCAAAAGGTAAATGGCGATCAATGCACCCCATCCTCCTACGGAGTGTACCAAGGTAGAACCTGCAAAATCGTAGAAACCTTCGGCTTCACCAAAAGCAAGGGAAGAAAGGAAACCACCACCCCATTGCCAAGATCCAACGATTGGGTAAACCAATCCAACGTAGATAATGGTGAAAAGCATAAAGCTTTTGAGCTTCACTCTTTCAGCAACGGCTCCAGAAACAATGGTTGCTGCAGTAGCCGCAAACATTCCTTGGAAGAGAAAATCGGTCCACCATGTATAGCCGCCATCGGCATATTCGGGGGTCATTCCATTTTCTGGGGCTGCAATTCCAAATCCAGCAAACTTAAGGAAGCCTGCGTCGCCATCCTCAAATCCTGGGTACATCAAGTTAAAACCACCTATATAATATAATAGGAGTCCAACACATATAATAAATACATTCTTAAATAGAATGTTCACGGTATTCTTCTGACGAGTAAGTCCAATCTCCAAGAAAGAGAATCCAAGGTGCATAAAGAACACCAAGGCGGTACAAATCATCATCCATACGTTATTCGCTGTAAATAATCCTGCGTCCATAATCTTTAAATATTGTAGTTAAGGTTTGTTGATTAGTTAATACCGGCACTGCCGCTTTCCTTTGTTCTGATTCTGTAAGCCTCAATCACATCGGTTACGAAGATTTTACCATCCCCGACATTTCCTGTTGATGCTGATTCAAGAAGGGTGTTTACGGTACGCTCCAGAAAACTATCCGATACCACAATAACCAAGTACCTCCTCTGAATGTCCGAAGTACTGTAAGAGATACCACGATACACGTGGCCTTGTTTCTCATTTCCAACCCCTGTTACATCCCAGTAACTAAAGAAGTTGACCTCAATCCCATGAAGTGCTTTTTTCACCTCGTCGAATTTGGATTTTCTAATAATTGCCTCGACTTTTTTCATAATTAAGTAGTTAATTGATGAGCCAAATATATGTTAAAACATGACTAACCCCTCAAAATGATGGGGTACAACATCAATTTTTGTAATTATTAAAAAAATACCCCTATAAAATTAGGGGTACTCAATTTTAAAGTAAGTTTTATTCAACTATTGATGACTTTTTCTTAATACCAAGCCCAAAAACTTTGATATTTTATACGGAATAGGGGTTTTTCCGATAGAATTGTTCGGAAACCAACAAAAGTGATAGAAATTTTAAAAGAATATAACTAATCCAAAAACTTGGATAGCCAGAGGCCCAAGGCAACGGCCAATATCCCCACAATTATGCTACTGAGGGTGTACAATGAAAAATGAAAAAGCTCGCTGTTTTTTATTAGGGTGTGCTTTTCAAATGCAAACGCGGAGAATGTGGTGAATCCACCACAAAAGCCTGTGGCCAGGAAAAGGGTGTTATTGGAAGTGAGCAAATTATTCTTTGCAGAAAACCCCAGGATAATACCAATAAGTAGACAGCCAACAATATTGACCAAGAAAGTCCCTAAGAAAAAATTGTGAAATACAATATTAAGCGGCTTGGAAATCAAATAGCGCAATGCACTACCTAAACCACCGCCCAAAAAAACAAGAAGAACCTGTTTCATACCTTAAAGGTACAAACTAAACAGCTTTCTTTAAATCGGTCTCGGACTGTTCGCGGGGGAGGATTTTTCTGATCGAAGTTTCCGAAATCTTTTGAATTGGTTTTCTAAACCTTTCGCCAGCTCCATTTACGCTAAAAATCAAAAGAATTGCGTTTACTGCTAGCAAAATGAATAGGAGGCTGAAAAATGTTACCATTTGTCTTTACTAATCAGGTACAATGCAAAAGTACGTCTTTTCCTATACGAGCGATGCTTTAGTCTGATTAAAGTTGTAAACAATGACATTTTTGTTGTGAAAACAAAAAAGCTGTTAATTTTTAAGAAAGTACTTAATCAAAAACAGGATAATTATGAAGATTACAAAAGTGGCCAGCACCCATTTAACCCCCTTATAGTTTTTTTGATGCCAAGACTTATCCTTTTTATATGTGAAGGCGATTACGAATACAAAAGCAATGAAAAAAAGTACGGCAAAAATTAATTGTCCGGTGCTTAACATATTGTTTATTTTTATGCAAAGCTAAATCAAAAGAAAGTAATGCAAAGCAAAATTAAAGCGGTGGAACTGTTCCATAATTCCTTCGGACTTGGAGTACAGCAGCAACCACAGGCCAATCTTGGTGCAGAAAAAAACAAACTGCGCTTCAACCTAATGGATGAGGAAAACAAAGAGTATTTGGAAGCAGCCAATGACGGAGATTTGGTGGAGGTGGCTGATGCCTTGGGAGATATGCTCTATATTTTATGCGGAACCATTTTGGAACATGGCATGCAGCACAAGATAGAGGAAGTCTTCAATGAAATCCAACGTAGCAATATGAGCAAACTGGGCGAGGACGGCAATCCTATTTACAGGGAAGACGGAAAAGTGCTGAAAGGGCCCAACTACTTTAAACCAGATATTGAAGGAATATTGAACAATTAAAAAAAGCGCCTTAAGGCGCTTTTTTTTTTAATTAATCTACTGGATATCTCCAGTCAAATTTGTCCTCAATCCGATTGTATTGGAGATCGGTGATATATTGTTTTAATTGGGAAGCATAACTTTGCTCCAATTCCGGTAGTTCATAATCGGTTCCTTGATAACCGAACGCAGCAATGGGCGATACTACTGCAGCAGTACCTGCACCAAACATTTCCTTAAGACTTCCGTTTTTGGCAGCTTCCACTACTTCAGAAACGGTAATTTTTCGAACCTCCGTTGCTATACCTTGGTCCTCTGCAATTTGCAAGATGCTTTTACGGGTAATACCATCCAGGATACGGTCACTGGTAGGGCCAGTGATCAAGGTGTCGTTAATACGGACAAAAATGTTCATGGCGCCTGCTTCCTCAATATACTCATGGGTGTTGTCATCTGTCCATATCACCTGCTGGTATCCTTTTTTAATAGCTAGTTGGGTTGGATAGAACTGTCCGGCATAATTACCACCTGCCTTGGCATATCCGACTCCGCCGTTGGCTGCGCGGGAGTATTTTTCCTCTATCAATACTTTTACCTTTCCCGAGAAATAAGCGCCGGAAGGAGCACAGGCAATGATAAATTTGTATTCATCAGCTGGAGAGGCGTGGAATCCGTTTCCGGATGCTAGGATAAACGGTCTGATATATAGGGAGCTTCCGGGATTTTGCGGAATCCAATCTTTTTCAACCTGTAAAAGAGTGGTCAAGCCATCCATAAAATGGGATTCCGGCAATTCAGGAATAGCCAATCTTTTGGCCGACTTATTGAACCGCTTAAAGTTCTCCAAGGGTCTAAACAACCAGGCTTTGCCATTTTCATCCTTATAGGCTTTCATTCCCTCAAAAATGGACTGACCGTAATGGAAAATCTTGGCAGAGGGATCCAGGCTAATGGGCTGATAAGGAATTACCTTGGGCGTTTGCCATGCTCCATCCACGTAATCGCAGACTAGCATATGGTCCGTATAGACGCTTCCGAAGGAAAGGTTGTCAAAATCAACATCATGGATTTTTGAAGTTTTGGACTTCTCTACCGTTACATTTTTAGTCATTGTTTCCATTTCAAATAATTTGAACCTATAAAATTAGACAATAAACCCTTGTATTGCTTACTTTTCAATTAAATTTACACAGTTTGTTCCCGAAATCTCAAGATTTTTAAAATCACCTATGTATTTAACATTTTTGATGCAACCTATGCAATGAAATCCAAGATTAATTCATTGATTTTCAGTAGCAATTCCATCCTGAATATTGAAGCGGAAGATTATAACAACGGCTGACGGCTCCAAAACCATCCATCTAGAGGATTGGAACGAGCAATATCACTCCAAACACGGAGCCGTCCAAGAGGCCTATCATGTTTTTATAGAACATGGTTTAAGGCATGTAGGCTTGCAGGATATAAGTATCTTGGAGATTGGGTTTGGTACGGGATTGAATGCCTTGATAACACTCTTGGAAGCGGAACAAAACGGAATTCAAATCAATTATGTGGGAGTGGAGGCCTATCCTGTTTCAATGGAGGAAGTTGGGGCTTTGGACTATTGCTCCCAATTGCAGGTTGATGGACATCAGGGTGTTTTTGAAAAGATGCATCGTTCGCCCTGGGAAGAGGAGGTTGCTATAGCTAAGAATTTTTGTTTGCTAAAACAGCAAAAGAATTTTATGCAAATTGAAAACAGCAATTTGTTTAACCTTATCTATTTTGACGCTTTTGGAGCTAGGGTGCAACCAGAGTTATGGACGGAGGCCATTTTTTCCAAAATGTTTACTGCTCTCAAAGTTGGGGGAGTATTGGTAACATATGCAGCCAAGGGTAGTGTGCGAAGGGCAATGCAGGCTGTAGGCTTTACTGTGGAACGACTTCCAGGACCCCCTGGGAAACGGGAAATGCTCAGGGCCACCAAAATAGTGTAAAGCTCTGAAGTGACCATAACCGCGAATTTCCTTCAACAATTCTGTTAAAGCTAAATTAATGCCTGAATATTCTGGAAATGAAACGACTAATTTTGTATTAAAATGAAGGTATGAAGGTGTTGATTACAGGTGCAACGGGTTTAGTTGGAAAGGAGATTGTTAAGGTTCTACACGAAAAAAACATCACCGTTCATTACCTGACCCGTAGTAAAAGAAAAATTCATTCAGATCCCAATTATAAAGGGTTTTATTGGAACCCCTCAACTGGGGAGATGGATCCCAAAAGCTTGGAAGGGGTCCGTACCATAATCAACCTTGCCGGTGCTACCATAGCCAACAGATGGACCAAATCCTACAAAAGAAAAATAAAGGAGAGCAGGGTTGAAAGCTTAAAGACCCTTAAAAAAGCCTTGGAAAGCAGCAATGCCCATGGAATAGAATCCATTATTTCAGCTTCGGCCATTGGGATTTATCCCAATTCCCTTTCCCAATTCTATGATGAGAGCGAGAAAGAAGTGGATGATAGTTTTTTAGGGAGTGTGGTGGAACAGTGGGAAAATGCGGCATATGAGTTTGAGGATTTAGACTTAAACGTAGCCAAGATTAGAATTGGGGTAGTCCTTTCAGCCAATGGCGGAGCATTACCCAAGATGGCTCGCCCAGTACAGTTGTATTTAGGTGCGGCCTTTGGCTCTGGCGAACAATGGCAATCCTGGATACATATTGAGGATTTGGCGCAGATGTTTGTCTACATTATGGAAAACGGACTTAAGGGAACATTTAATGGAGTGGCTCCCAATCCCGTTACCCAATCCAAAATGACCAAAATTTTGGGCAGGGTACTTAACAAGCCCATTTGGCTGCCCAATATTCCAAAGTTTGCCATGCAGGGGCTCCTGGGGGAAATGTCTTATCTGTTGTTTGCCAGTCAGCGGGTGAGTAGCAAAAGAATTGAAAAGAAAGGCTTTGTTTTCCAGTATCCCAATCTGGAACCCGCTCTAATGAACCTTTATGGTAAGGAGCAAAAAGAGTCTTACACGGTTCAGTAGAAGCGTCATTTAAATTGGCTTTGCCAATGTTGCTAAATAATTTGATATCCGCCTTTGGCGGATTTTTTAGTGTTTTCTTGTGACATTTTGACATTTTTGGACAAATGGCAGTACTTTTGCCACTTCAAAAAAGAAAAAAACAAACCATATATGAGCAAGAAAAGTAAGGTTGAGGAAACGGAAGGGGAATTGAACGAATCCCAAATTGCGGAAAATCCTGAACTGAACGATGAAACCAATGGGTCGACTCTTGAAGAGGAGCTGTCCGTAGAGGATCAATTGCGTGAGGAATTGACCAAGGAAAAGGACAAGTTTTTAAGGTTGTTTGCAGAGTTTGAAAACTTCAAGAAGCGTACTTCCAAGGAGCGTATGGATCTTTTTAAGACCGCTGGCCAGGAGGTCATAGTCTCCTTGTTGCCCATTTTGGATGATTTTGACCGGGCCTTGAAAGAACTTTCCAAATCTGAGGATAAGGAGATGTTTAAAGGCGTGGAGCTCATCAACAATAAATTTAGGGAAACCCTAAAAGCTAAAGGATTGGAGCAGATTGAAGTAGGTGAAGGAGATGTGTTTGATGCCGAAGTGCACGATGCCATCACCCAGATTCCTGCTCCCAATAAAAAATTGAAAGGAAAAATAATCGATGTGGTTGAAAAGGGTTTCAAACTTGGAGAACGCATCATCAGACACCCCAAAGTGGTTGTAGGTAACTAATAAGGTATGAAGGAGGACTTTTACGACATATTAGGTGTTTCCAAGGGAGCTTCTGCGGCGGAAATCAAGAAGGCGTATAGAAAAAAGGCCATTGAATTCCATCCAGATAAGAACCCAGGGGATACAAAGGCCGAGGAGATGTTCAAAAAAGCGGCCGAAGCCTATGAGGTGCTGAGCGATCCTGATAAAAAAGCGAAGTACGACCAATTTGGACATGCCGCTTTTGAAGGTGGTGCCGGATTTGGCGGAGGTGGAATGAATATGGATGATATCTTCAGTCAGTTTGGGGATATCTTTGGAAGCGCTTTCGGTGGTGGATTCAGCGGATTTGGAGGATTTGGTGGCGGACAGCGCAGAACAAAAGGCAGCAATCTTCGCATTCGTGTAAAACTGACCTTGGAAGAGGTGGCCAATGGCGTTGAGAAAAAAGTCAAAGTACGACGAAAGGTCCAAGCTGAAGGGGTAACCTACAAAACCTGTACAACCTGTAATGGAAGTGGACAGGTGACCAAGATTGCCAATACCATTTTGGGCCGAATGCAAACGGCGACGACCTGTACTACCTGTGGTGGATCTGGACAAACTATTGATAACCGTCCAAGTGGAGCCGATGCACAAGGCTTGGAAGTAGCCGAGGAAACTGTTTCCATCAAAATTCCACCGGGTGTTGAAGATGGCATGCAGCTAAAAGTCAGTGGTAAGGGGAACGAGGCTCCCGGCAATGGAATCCCAGGGGATTTATTGGTGGCCATTGAAACAGCGGAACATGATACTTTGAAAAGGGAAGGGGATAACCTACACTACGATTTGTATATCAGTTTTTCAGAAGCGGTGTTGGGAAGTTCCAAAGAAATTGATGCCGTTGGAGGCAAGGTGCGCATTAAATTGGAGCCAGGAATCCAATCGGGAAAAATACTGAGGTTGAGAGGAAAAGGGATTTCCAGTCTTAATGGGTATGGCAGCGGGGATTTGCTCGTTCACGTGAATGTTTGGACGCCCAAAGAGCTTAGCAAAGAGCAAAAAGAGTTCTTTGAACGCATGCAAAGTGATGAAAATTTCACCCCTAAACCAGAGAAATCGGACAAGTCGTTCTTTGAAAAAGTTAAGGATATGTTCTCTTAAAGAACAGAATAAAAGTTTTCTGTTTAAATAAAAAACGTATATTTGGAACTGATGTTGGGAAACCGACATCTAATTTTCTTTTTCATAGCAATTTTTTTCCCATCCTTAGATTTTTTTAAGGGTGGGTTTTGTTTTTAGGGGTAATCCGGTCTTTTTGACCAATTATATATCTTTGAAAAAACCGTATAAATGAACCACATCCTTGTTGCCAAAGACGTCTCCAAGTCTTATGGGGACCACCAAGCGTTGAGCAACATTACACTGGAAATTCCGGAAAATTGTATATATGGTCTGTTGGGCCCAAACGGCGCCGGCAAGACTACTTTTATTCGCATTGTCAATCAGATTACTTATCAAGATACAGGTTCGGTTTTGTTTAAGGGAAAGCCGCTGGCGCACGAACACATTGCCCAAATAGGTTATTTGCCCGAGGAAAGGGGATTATATAAAAGTATGAAGGTGGGAGACCAGGCCCTCTACTTGGCCCAACTAAAGGGATTGTCCCGTACCGAAGCCAAGAAAAGACTTAAATATTGGTTTGATCGTCTGGACATTGGCGATTGGTGGGGCAAGAAAATTCAGGAACTGTCCAAAGGGATGGCCCAAAAAATACAATTTATAGTTACCGTTCTGCATGAGCCCAAACTTTTGATTTTTGATGAACCCTTCAGCGGTTTTGATCCCATAAATGCCAATATTATCAAAGACGAGATTCTTCAACTTAAAGAAAAGGGCACCTCCATCATCTTTTCAACCCACAGGATGGAATCTGTGGAAGAGCTTTGTGAGTACATCGCCTTGATACATAAATCTGAAAAAATACTGGATGGAAAGTTGTCGGATATCAAAAAATCCTATAAGAACAATATTTTTAACATTGGCCTGGAGCTTGAGCGGAATGCCGATGACTTCCTCAAAATGATAACAGATCAATTCCAAGTTTTGGATTCCCACTATGATCCAACGGAAAAACAGTTGGATTTCAGCGTGCAGTTACCATCCAGCAATACCGCTGGGATTTTGGCCCAATTGGCACAACAAGCCAAGGTAAACCGCTTTGAGGAGACCGTACCATCTGCCAATGATATATTTATTCAGACTGTAAACAAGAGGGATAATGGCAAGTAAACTACAGTTGATCATTAAGCGGGAGTACCTGGCCAAGGTAAGGAACAAGTCCTTTATTGTGATGACCATTTTAAGCCCAATTTTAATTGTGGGCATGATCGTGTTGATTGCCTATCTCACAGAAGTAAACGATAGTGAGAAGCGGGTAGTGGCCGTGTTGAATGAAAGTGACTTTCTTCACAGGGAATTTGCTACCACCGAAAACATGTCCTTTGTGCAATTCTATGATATATCCCTGGAAAAGGCCAAGGATTCCACCAACAACATGGGGCTATATGGACTTTTGCATCTTCCCAAAGGGGAAAATTTGGAACAAACTTCCAAGCAGGCTCATCTATACACCAAGGATAACCCCAATACACATATAACACAACAGTTGGAAGGGATTTTCCAGAAAAAACTACGTCAAAACCGTTTGGGGAACCTTGGGGTTTCTGCAGAACAATTTTCAACAATAGAAAAGTCCTTTGAGTTAAATCTGGCCACTTTTGAAGGTGAAAAAAGTGTGAAGGGAATTACCGAGATCAAAGCGTTCATTGGCGGGGGATTTGGATATGCCATCATGATGTTCATCATCATATATGGAACCTTTGTAATGCGAAGCGTGATTGAGGAAAAAACCAGCAGGATCATAGAGGTGATCATATCGTCTGTAAAGCCGTTCCAATTGATGTTGGGTAAGATTATCGGTACTTCCTTGGCTGGAATCACCCAATTTGTGATCTGGCTGATTTCTGCGGGAATACTGCTTTTTATGGTAGTGTTGATTTCGGGAATAGATATGACGGCCTTGATGGCCGAGGTACAAAACACCCCTGGAGCCATGGGTGGAATGTCTCAATTTTCCACTCCATTAAGTAATGACACCATATTATATGCCAGGGAAATTCTGAACATTCCATGGGTACTTTTGATCACTTCATTTCTGTTGTATTTTGTTTTGGGGTATCTCATTTACAGTTCCATTTATGCGGCCATAGGTGCTGCAGTGGACAATGAAACCGATACGCAGCAGTTTGTTTTTCCTGTGATTTTACCACTTATGCTGGCCATTTATGTAGGTTTCTTTTCCGTGTTCAGCAACCCTCATGGCCCTATAGCAGTTGGTTTTTCACTTTTTCCTTTGACCTCTCCCATTGTGATGTTGATGCGACTTCCAGCGGGTATTGGAGAAGGAGGTGTACCTTTGTGGCAACTTTTACTGTCCATAGCACTGTTGATAGGTACTTTTTTGGCCATTGTTTCCTTGGCGGCCAAAATTTATCGGGTAGGGATTTTGATGTACGGCAAAAGGCCCACCTACAAGGAATTGGTAAAATGGTTACGTTATTAAATTGAAATGCAGGAAGAGACCAACGAGATAAAAGAAATTATTAAGGAAGATATCTGGGGATCTATAAAGGAGTTCCTCAATATGGGAATCCATTTGGGAGAGGGGGATAAATCCATTCACCTGACTATTGGACTTTTATTGTTATTGGGAGTAGCTTTTGTGGTCACAAAATTTCTTTTACGATGGATTAGGTACATATTGACACGTAAAATGGAGACCGAGGACAAACAAAAGTTTACCAGTGTCTTCAAATTTACCAACTACTTTATCTATTTGGTGGTGGTATTGATTACCCTCAGCGCTGCGGGAATTGACATCACCTTGCTCATTACCGCTTCCGCTGCCTTATTTGTTGGTTTGGGGCTTGCACTCCAAGAACTGTTTCAAGACATTCTTGGCGGCATATTGATCATAGTGGATAAATCCCTACAAGTAGGTGACATTGTTGAGGTGGACGGGAAGGTGGGTAAGGTCTTCGAAATAAAATTGAGAACCACAAGAGCCATTACAAGGGATGATAAAGTTGTGGTAATTCCCAACCACAAATTCATTAGCGATATTGTCTTTAACTACACCCAGAACCATAGGACCACCATGGAGAAAATAAGTGTTGGGGTGGCTTATGGTAGTAATGTGGAGTTGGTGACCCAAATTTTGGAGCAGGTGGCCGCAGAACAGAAAATGGTACTTAAGAATCCCAAACCCTTTGTGCTGTTTGATGACTTTGGGGACTCGGCACTGCAGTTCTCCCTCAACTTTTTCACCAATGATAGTTTTGCCGGCCCCAGGATAAAAAGTGCAATTCGGTATAACATCAATACCAAATTCAAGGAAAACAACGTTACTATTCCGTTCCCGCAACGAGATGTACATATTGTACCGCAGCAAAAACCTCAAGAATAATAAAAAGTACAACATATCGAAAGTACACCTGGACACTGATTTTTGGTCTGGGATTGTTATTGCCCAACCTTGTTTTGGGCCAGAGTTCTGATGTCCTTCGGATAGAATACCTCAATATTCCTGAAAATGATACGGGAATCAAGACCCAGCGCTATAAATTCCTGTTCAATGTGCCCATCAAGATCAACCCCAAAAAGGACTATTTGATCACGGGTTTGGAATACAATAAATTGGACATTGGCTATTCGCAGGATTTTGGATTTGATAAGAGTGACTTAAACCGATTCCATGTGATTGACCTTAATCTGGGTTACATCACCAAATGGAATGAGAACTGGAACTTGGTGACCATACTTACCCCACGGATTGCTTCCAATTTAACTGATGGTACCTTGACGGATGACTTTTTTATGAATGCCACGGCCACCTTTTGGAAGGAAAATTCCAAGGCCGCCAAGCCTTATAGAATTGTGTTGGGACTTTCGTACAATAGTACCACTGGATTGCCCATACCCTTGCCCTTGGTAAGCTACTACCGAAAATTTCATCCTAAATGGTCTTTTACCCTGGGAATCCCCAAATCTGGGTTTAAACATTATTTGGGAAAAAAGCACACTTTGGAAACGGCATTGTTTTTGGATGGCTATTTTATAAATATCCAGGACAATATTGTTTTGCCTGATAATCAGATTGCATCCAAAATATCGCTTACCTCTTTGGTGTTTGCGTTGGGCTACGAATTTCGATTGACCAAGCATATGCGATTTTACACCTTGGCAGGTCGCTCCATAGAACAGGAAGGCAAACTAAGGAACGATGATAGGGGTGATGTTTTTTTGTTGAATGATGAAGCAAATTTTTATATTCGGACTGGTTTCAAGATAGGAATCTTTTAAATAGAAGTGTATGTCTAAAATATTGGTAATAGAAGATGAAGCTGCCATCCGAAGGGTGTTGGTAAAGATATTGAGTGAAGAAAGTGATTCCTATGTGGTTCACGAAGCCGAGGATGGACTAAAAGGCATGGAGGCCATCAAAAAAGAAGATTTTGATTTGGCCCTTTGCGATATCAAAATGCCAAAAATGGATGGCGTGGAAGTATTGGAGGCAGCACGAAAAATAAAACCGGAAATCCCGTTTATCATGATCTCCGGCCATGGCGATTTGGACACTGCGGTAAACACTATGCGTATGGGTGCGTTTGACTACATTTCCAAACCCCCAGATTTAAATCGCCTACTTACAACGGTTAGAAATGCACTGGATCGCAAGGAACTGGTGGTTGAAAACAAAATTTTAAAGAAAAAAGTCTCCAAGAATTATGAAATGATTGGGGAAAGCAAGGAATTAGGGGTTATCAAGGACATGATTGAAAAAGTGGCCCCTACAGATGCCAGGGTACTTATTACCGGGCCCAACGGTACAGGGAAAGAACTGGTGGCCCATTGGTTGCATCAGAAAAGTCCAAGATCTTCATCGCCATTTATAGAAGTGAATTGTGCTGCTATTCCATCAGAATTGATAGAAAGCGAACTTTTTGGGCATGTTAAAGGTGCTTTTACCTCTGCGGTCAAGGATCGGGCCGGAAAATTTGAGGCAGCGAATAAGGGAACCATTTTTCTTGATGAAATTGGCGATATGAGTCTTTCCGCCCAGGCCAAAGTGCTCAGGGCACTTCAGGAAAACAAGATTTCCCGTGTGGGTACAGATAAGGATATCAAGGTAGATGTGCGCGTATTGGCAGCGACCAACAAAGACCTTAAAAAGGAAATTGCAGACGGGAAATTTCGTGAAGACTTGTACCATAGACTGGCGGTGATTCTGATCAAGGTACCCGCTTTGAACGATAGAAGGGATGACATCCCGATTTTGGTGGAACATTTTGCCTCAAAAATAGCCTCGGAACAAGGTACTGCAGCCAAAGACTTTTCTAAAAAGGCCATGGAGCTGTTAAAGAGTTATGACTGGACTGGAAATGTGAGGGAATTGCGCAATGTGGTGGAGCGCTTGATTATCCTTGGAGGCAAGGAAATCTCAGAAGAGGACGTTAAACTTTTTGCTAGTAAATAATCTTATTGTTCCGAACATTCCCCTAAACGCTGAAGTGCGCCCATGGTAATGGTCTGTACCCGATGGTGGTATTGTTTTTTGTGTTCGGAAAGCTCTGTGTTAAGCAAGGTTTCACTGGCTTCCTCATGAATTTTGGATATAAACTGATACGCTTCATTGCATTCAACCCCGGTAACTACCTTATCCAATGAGGATTCAAAACCCAATAAGCAGTTGTGCACCTGTTTTTTTATGGGATTTGCATCGCTCAAAACTACACCGCCTTGCTGTTTTAGGGCCTCCGTGGTATTCAAAAGCAAAACGTCATTGCCATAGGTGCTAACAGATTCTTCCTCAAAGATTTTTAGGACCTTACCGCTAATTTCCATGTTCTCCAGAGCGGTGTGCAATAATTCTTTAGAAGCAGAAAAGGAAGAGGCCTTGGTAGCATCTTTTAGGTAGAAAAGGGCTGCTTCCAGGCTTTCAATGGCACCATCGCATCCACATTCAACAAAATTGGAGCGTGTTTTTTCAATACTGTTAAGCGCTTTGTAAGCCAAGTACTTGGATTGCTCAAAATTGTCCGCAACAATGGCGGCCTGCGTTTTGTCCTTAATGTAATCCAAATTTGAGTTGGCGTATTCGCATGCGTTATGCGAGATAAAGGAAGACAATATCAAAAGGCTGATAACGCCTAAGATAAAGACTATAAGTAGGATAATCTTTCTTGTTTTCATAACGCTCGATTTGGGACGGTGCGTCTTATGTTTCCTACGAATTTAGATGAAGAATCCGCCATCGGTAAAAAAAATCGATAAAACACGAACTTCAACTATAAGATGTAGTTTGGATCGGTGAGTTGCGCATTTTAAGCGATGGTTGAAGGACTGACCAAAAAAAACTATATTCATTCCCATGGAAAACAAGGATTTAGACCAGTATAGGGTGCAAGGCCCCGTTAAACTGGCTCAAAAGGCTACGTTGGAGACCTTTGATAGCTCGGACAAGGCCCTTAAAAAGGAATTGGAGCAAATTCGGAAAGAACTTGGGAAATTTCAGGATAAACTGTATGCCCACGGAAAATATGGGGTTTTGGTCTGTTTACAGGGCATGGATACCGCTGGCAAGGATAGCTTGATCAGGGAAGTGTTCAAAGATTTCAATGTTCGGGGTGTTCAAGTGCATAGTTTTAAGGTTCCTACGGATTTGGAACTGAAACATGATTATTTATGGCGCCATTATATAGCGCTTCCGGCGAGAGGTAAGTTCAGTGTTTTCAACCGTACCCACTATGAAAATGTACTGGTGACCAAGGTACATCCAGGGTATATTTTAGGGGAAAATATCCCCGGAATTGACACTGTTGAGGACATCGATCAAGCTTTTTGGGCGGATAGATACCGCCAAATCAACGATTTTGAGCGGCATATTTCCGAAAACGGTACTTTGGTTTTTAAATTTTTCCTGCACCTGTCAAAAGAAGAACAAAGACAACGTTTGTTGCGCAGGATCCGACTTCGGGAGAAAAACTGGAAGTTTTCCCCGGGCGATCTTAAGGAACGTAGATTGTGGGATGCGTACCAGGAATGCTATGAAGAGGCTCTCAACAAAACCTCCAAGGAGCATGCGCCCTGGTATATCATCCCAGCAGATAATAAAAGAGCGGCTAGAGTAATAGTGGCTTCGATTTTATTGGAAGCGTTAAAAAAATATAAAGATATCCAGGAACCTGAGTTGGATGCCGAAATAAAAGCTAATTTAGAAACCTTCAAACAAGAATTGGAAAAAGAAACCGAATGAGAACAATCCTACTCCTGATTTTATTTTGTGCAAGCACTACTGTTTTTTCACAATCCGAAGACGAGAAACAGCTCAAGGCCATTTATGATTTGGCACTCACGGAGGGTCAGGGCTATGATTGGCTTAATCATTTGTCCAATCAAATAGGTGGGCGACTATCGGGTTCTGTGCAAGCCCAACTAGCCGTGGATTACACCAAGGCCCAATTGGATTCCTTGGGATTGGATAGGGTATGGTTACAGCCAGTAATGGTGCCCAAATGGGTTAGGGGAACCCCTGAGTTCGCATTTATAGAAACCAAACCTGGACTTACCACCAATGTGCCTATATGTGCCCTGGGAGGTTCCGTTGCTACCCCCGATGGAGGTGTCAAGGCAAATATTGTGGAGGTCAAGGGCATTGAGGATTTGGAAAAATTGGGCCGTGAAAATATCGAGGGAAAGATTGTTTTTTACAACAGACCCATGGAACCAACCCTTATCAGCACCTTTGAGTCGTACTCTGGATGTGTGGATCAACGTTATGCCGGGGCGGCGGAGGCTGGTAAATTTGGTGCTGCAGGCGTCATTGTACGCTCTATGACCCTTAGATTGGACGATTACCCCCATACAGGATCTATGAGCTATGGAGATGTTCCAGTGGCAAATCGTATTCCTGCAGCGGCTATAAGTACCAATGGTGCGGAGTTATTAAGTGCCACTTTGAAGTTGAACCCGGATATCAAGTTTTATTTCAAGCAAAACTGCAAGCAGTTTGATGATGTGCAATCGTATAATGTTATTGGGGAGATTAGGGGAACCACTTACCCCAATGAGATCATGATTGTGGGCGGACATCTGGATTCCTGGGATTTGGGAGATGGTTCCCATGACGATGGAGCGGGATGCGTCCAGAGCATGGAGGTACTTAGGTTGCTCAAGCAAACAGGGTATAAGCCTGAGCGGACGCTTCGTGTGGTCCTATTTATGAATGAGGAAAATGGACTTAGGGGCGGGAACAAATACGCTGAGGTGGCCCGAAATAAAAACGAAAAACATGTTTTTGCCTTGGAAAGCGATTCGGGAGGCTTTACTCCTCGAGGGTTTTCCTTCAATTGTTCCGATGAGAATTTAAAGCACATTCAACAGTGGAAGGGACTTTTTGAACCCTATCTCATCCATATGTTCGTAAAAGGCTATAGCGGAGCGGATATCCGTCCGCTTATGGATCAAGATTTGGTGTTGGCTGGACTCAGACCGGATTCTCAGCGCTATTTTGACCACCACCATGCCGAAAATGACACCTTTGAGCACGTAAACAAACGGGAACTACAGTTAGGGGCGGCCACCATGGCCAGTTTGGTGTATTTGATAGACAAATACGGTACAATTCCCAATACAAAGATTAAAGGGTAATTAACTTCTAGGATATTATTTGTTTAATCAGTGTTTTTGTTGGGAAGGACTAAACGTTCTTTATGTAATAAAGGCCTGATTTCCGTAGTTTAAAACCCAGGCTTTCGTAAAGAGCCATGGCTGGTAAACGATGATGTCCGGTAAATAAAAGTATTTCGGCAATTTCCCTGTCCTTTGAAATTTCCAAGAGCTTTTCCATCAGTTTTCGTCCAATACCCTTGCCTCTGGCATTTTCATCTACCACAACGTCCTCAATCCATCCTTTTTTTCCAGAAACGGCTTGGTATTCGCAAAGTGAGGCCATACCCAGGATTTGTTTGTTTTCCTTACAAAGCACAATGGTAACCTGATTCCCATCGCGTAGTACCTGCTTTAAGTTCAGGGGCGTTAGATGAGGTGCCAATTGTTTAAACAATTCATCCACCCTTAGCTGGATTTCTGGTGTGAGGTCTACTTTTTTGAGAATATCGATGATCATTCAACAAAGTAAATCAAACTTCCTCTTAAAAAAGAAGTAGCATTGCAGAAAATTGGCATACCAATCTCCCAATTAATTACCTGAAGTTTTTTCAAGGATGGATTCCTTGTCCGTTTTATTCAGCAAGGCAAACACGCCTACAGCAGCCACGGCCACACCCCCAATAACAACCAAAGGAGAGGTCTTTCGTTGTTTCACATTATCAATATCGGATTTAGGTAGATCCTTGAGATTTCCATTGATTCGTAGTTCAATGGATTCATCTGCAACACCCCTACACTTGGTTTCAAATAACTGGCCATTATGCAGGGTTATCCGGTACTTTTTTCCCTCTTTAATGTCCTGGACACCTACAGTTTTGTAAGTCTGACAGCTTTGTAGAATTAATAGTAAGGCAACTAGAATAGAAATATTCCTCATGTAAGGCTGGAGGTTAAGTTAATAAATAGAGCTACCAAAACTAACATATTATTGTAATTGTTTCCTTGTAAAATTTGAATAAGCGTTCTATTGCTAGCACTCCTTTGGTTTGACAAGTTAAAGTTTCAAATTTCCTTTAAGATTTGTTTGGTTCAGTTATTAGGTGGCACCCGGCAAAAACCCCTACCTTTGCAGCCTTAAATTTGAAGAATCGAGCAATCGAATAATCTAATATCCAAAGCAATGCAAGACGGAATCTACGCAAAATTCAATACTACCAAAGGAGAGGTTTTGGTAAAACTAACCCACGATAAAACCCCCGGAACTGTAGGGAACTTTGTGGCCTTGGCCGAAGGAAATATGGAAAACAGCGCCAAACCTCAAGGAAATCCTTACTACAATGGATTAAAGTTTCATAGGGTAATTGCCGACTTTATGATTCAAGGGGGTTGTCCACAAGGAACGGGTACAGGAGACCCAGGATACAAATTTGATGATGAGTTCCACCCAGAACTTACTCACGAAGGTCCTGGTGTACTTTCTATGGCCAATGCCGGCCCTGGCACCAATGGAAGTCAATTTTTTATAACCCATGTTGCCACGCCATGGTTGGATAATAAACATACCGTATTTGGACATGTGGAACATGGACAAGAAGTTGTTGATGCCATTGCCCAAGGGGATTCCATAGACAGTTTGGAGATTGTTAGAGTAGGAGCCGAGGCTGAATCCTGGAATGCTATTGAAGCGTTCAGAACTTTTGAGGGTGCTCGTGAAAAGCGAATTGCAGAAGCCAAGGCCAAAGCAGAAGCTGAAATGGAAAAACTAGCTGCCGGTTTTGACAAAACTGACAGCGGCTTGCGTTTCAAAATGATTCAGGAAGGAAGTGGTTCCAAAGCTGAAAAGGGAAAAACGGTTTCCGTACATTATGAAGGCAGTCTTACCAACGGACAGGTTTTTGATTCTTCCTATAGCAGAAATCAGCCCATAGATTTTACTTTGGGCGTAGGACAGGTAATTCCCGGTTGGGACGAAGGGATAGGGCTGTTAAAAGTAGGGGATAAGGCACGTTTTGTGATTCCTTCCAACTTGGCCTATGGAAGTGCTGGCGCAGGAGGGGTAATTCCTCCTGATGCAACATTGATTTTTGATGTGGAATTGATGAATGTGAAGTAATCCAACTTCGATATAACAGATAAAAGAAAAGCTTCCAAAAGGAAGCTTTTTTTATTTTGATCGATTCACGCTCACCAGCAATAAGCAGAAGTTGAGCGCTAATAACAAAAGCAATACGGTAAAAAAAGTGCCCATAGTTAATGGATTTAGCTATTCAGTTCGTGTTTTGTTTCAGTTGAGTAACAATTGAACGAAGAAATACCCTACTATATTGTACTACTTTTTTGAACTATTAACACTAACCAGTAATAAAAGCAAATTGATGGCCAATAAAATGGAGAGAATGGCAAAGAAGGTATTCATAGAGTTTTTTGTTTAATGGTTATGGGGAACAATACGTGTTTAGTCTTAAGATTAAAAAAGTAGGAGAGGTTGCGTATTCGCAAAAAAAAATTGTAAACAAAAAAACCCGAGCAAAATGGCTCGGGTTTGTTCTATAAAAAAGTGTGCTGTTACCTTAATCTATAACTTGTACATTTACGGCGTTCAATCCTTTTTTACCTTGTTGTAGTTCAAATTCTACAACGTCACCTTCTCTAATTTCATCGATTAAACCTGAAACGTGTACAAAGTGATCTGTGTTTGAACCATCTTCAGTGATAAAGCCATAGCCTTTAGAATCGTTGAAGAATTTTACTGTTCCTTTACTCATTACTAAATGTTAAAAAATTAAATGAGCGCCGAAGGTACGCTTTATTTATTGGAAAAGACCTGTAATGTAATTTATTTGAACATCAGGGGTCTCAGAAAAACATTGATCAGAGCGTTTGTGTAAGAAATATCCATTGCTGGAATCAACATAAAACTACGGGAAAGGTATCAGTTTTCTTTTCATAAGTACTTGGTCATTAAGTATTTAAATAAAAAACACTATATTACTATACTCCCTCCCAAGGTTACTCCAGTTCCCCGCTTTTATGAGGAGATTGTTTCCCCACCTGTTATTTGGAGTCAAACAACAATTAATATTAATTAAAACAATCTTAATGATGAAAGCTACCAACCGTTTTCTGCTGTTAACAATTACAGCTTTATTGTTTACCTCCTATGGATTTGCTCAAGGAGAAGAAGAAAAAGTTCCAAAGTACATTACTGTTACTACTCTGCATTGGAACATGGATTACGACAATTTTGATATGAATACATGGAAAGACGTGGAAAAAGAGTTTTTTGACAAGGTTACCATGAAGAATGAACATATCATGGGAACAGGGGTATATACCCACCGCTATACTCCGGACAACAGGGAGTTAATATTGGTTAGTGTATACGATTCTTGGGACGCAATAGATAAGGCGGCAGATAGAAATAGTGAACTTATTAAAGAGGCTTGGCCTGATGAAGAAGCTAGGGACGCCTACTTTGACAAGAGAAATGAATATTACTCAGACTTCCATTCTGACGAAATCTATGCTACAATGCCACATGCTAAGCTTAGGGCTGCTACGGACACCACTTCCAATATTCTCCTTGTACGAAGAAGTCAGTTTAAATTTCCAAAAGATGGGTCTCAAGAAGAATTTATGGCCAGTTTTAAAGAGTATGTTGAAAACGTTTTCCATAAAAACGAGCTAATTAAGGGTTACTACCCCAACGCTCATTTTTGGGGGTCGGACAGAAGGGAGTTTGCTGAAGCCTTTTATGTGGATTCCATGCAGGATTTAGACAATATGTTTACCAGAAACAATGAACTGTTCGCTGAGCATTGGTCTGATGATGAAGGGAAAAAGAAAATGCAAGAAATGGCTAATAAATATTTTACGGGTGTTCACGGGGACTACATATATACTGTAATCCCGGAACTTCGGAAATAAAAAAACATGAATTAAAAAAAAAACCTCCCAATGGGAGGTTTTTTTTGCTGCTATACTGTCGGATCTGGCGTCAATCTTAAATAAGGTTTTACCTCTTCCACACCCTTGGTGAAAATTTCTCGAGCTTCGCCCGTTGGAATTGCTGGACTTACAACCACTTTCTCCCCACTTTCCCAATTGGCAGGGGTGGCCACTTTATGATAAGCGGTTAACTGCAGGGAGTCAATTACTCGAAGAAGTTCGTAAAAATTACGTCCGGTGGAAGCAGGATATGTCAAGGTTAATTTTACCTTTTTGTCCGGTCCAATAATAAATACCGATCGTACCGTTAAGGTATCATCGGCATTCGGATGGATCATATCGTATAAATCAGATACCTTTCGATCCTCGTCCGCCACAATGGGAAAGTTCACCACGGTGTTTTGGGTCTCATTGATGTCCTTGATCCATTCGGCATGGGATGCAGCTCCATCAACGCTCAATGCCATCATTTTTACATTGCGTTTTTCAAATTCCTGTTTGAATTTGGCTGCGGTGCCCAATTCCGTGGTGCACACAGGTGTAAAATCTGCCGGATGTGAAAATAGAATTCCCCAACCGTCTCCCAAGTATTCATAAAAGTTCAGCGTTCCCTGAGAAGTTTCAGCTGTAAAATCTGGGGCGGTATCGCCCAAACGTAAAGTTGCCATGTATTCTGTTTTTTATTGATTGAAAATTGGTGAACCATAAAGTTAAGGCATAGTTTTTCCCTAGCTGCTTATCCAAGTTAAAAGTGTATTAAAGTTTTGGGTTTCAACTCAATTTTGATTCATTTTTTTTGATGGACTCCCTGTCAAAGTTGCTATTTTTAGGCTATGGAAAAAGAAACACTTGAACAACTGCGTTACCCCATTGGAACTTATCATATTCCGGAAACAATTACTCAAGAGCAAAGAGAGGAATGGATTTCCATTCTGGAACATTTACCCGCTAGGTTGGAAGCCATGGTGACTCCCCTTTCTGAAGAACAATTGGAAACACCGTATAGACCTGAAGGTTGGACGGTTAGGCAACTGGTTCACCATATTTCTGATAGCCATCACCACAGTTATATCCGATTTAAATGGGCATTAACAGAGGATAACCCAGTAATTAAACCTTATTTTGAAAAGGAATGGTCCAAACTTTTTGATGCCAAAACCGCTCCTATCCAGATGTCCTTAGATCATTTGAAGGCAGTGCACGCCAAATTGGTGTATTTGCTCAAGGGTCTTTCCAAGGAACAATTAGAGCGAAAATTCACCCATCCCGATGGGAACGAAGAAACCACCCTGGATGAGAATATTGGCCGTTATGCTTGGCATGGAAGCCATCATTTTGCCCATATTGAAAACTTGATCAAACGGGAAGGTTGGTAATCAGAGCTGCTTGGTAAGTACCCACATGGGTTTTTCTGCAGGAATGGCCCCTGGTATTTTAAGCTCGCTCTCTTTCTTAATCTGGAATCCTTGCTTCAGGTAAAATTTGATGGGCCCGCCTTTTTGCATGGTGTCCAACCACAGGATTTTTTTACCATGCTTTTTGGCATATTGTTCAATGAGCAGTAGCACTTTCTTGCCCAATCCTTTCCCTGAATAAGCTTGCAGCAAATAGATTTTTTGGGCTAACAGGGATACAGCGGAAGCATGTTCATCCAACGGACTGTCCATCACCAATTTTACAATACCTGCAGTTTTATCTTCCAATTTGACCAAGAAGTGCTTTAGGTTGGGGTTTTTGAAATCGGCCGACACTACTTCCTCGGTGAAACTTCTACTGATATAAGGAGTGGGATCCCTGTTCTCCCATAAGTGCAAATAGTGCTCGTGATACGACTGTTTGCCAATGCTGATATACTCAGCAAGTGTTTCTTGGGTAAGGGGTTCTAAATGGACTGTCATATTTGGTTTATGGTTGCTCACCACCTTCAGGGCCATAAAACAGCACCCAGGTTGAGAAATCGTCTGTAAAATTTTCAAATCTATGCACTACCCCTGCAGGAACAAAAAGAAAATCCCCTGGGCCAAAAGTTGTTCGTACTTCGCCATTCAGAAATTCCCCTGTCCCGGAAATCACAACATATACTTCATCCCTTGTATGGGGTTGTTGCAGATCCACTTTTTCGGGCTTGTAGATTTCAACCTCCAAGGTTCCGTGATTAAAAAGGGTCTTGAAAGGCCCATCATGCTTGGCCAATTTTTGGAGTGCTTCTGTTGGATTGATTTTCATAGTTGTCATTCCCACGACCGCGTGCCACCAACAGTTTTAGCGGTGGTGCAAATTGGGAATCTTTTTGTTTTATTTCCATTTTATATTACAACCAATACTGGGTTTTTGCTCACTATCGATGGCTGTACCTGCCAGCAGGGCATCCATAGCATTACGCAAATCGGTCCCGGTAAGCGGTAGTCCATTACCAGGTCTTGAATCATCCAATTGTCCTCGGTACACAAGGTCTAAATTTGCATCAAAGAGATAAAAATCTGGGGTACAGGCCGCATCATAGGCTTTGGCCACTTCTTGGGTTTCATCATATAGATAGGGGAACGTATAGCCTTCTTCGGCAGCTTTTTGTTTCATCAAATGGGGCGCATCGTCGGGATAATTGATCACATCATTACTGGAAATGGCAACAAACCCAATTCCTTTGGATTGGTATTCCCTGCCCAATTGGGAAATTTCAGGATTCACATGCACCACAAAAGGGCAGTGATTGCAGATGAACATGATTACCGTACCCTTTTCACCTTTTACTTCGTTCAAAGATTTTTGGGCGTCCGTGACCGTATCCACCAAACTAAAATCGGGGGCCTTGGTTCCCAAGGCCAACATATTACTTGGAGTTCTTGCCATGGTTTGTTTCGTTTTAAACCATGAATTTAGTGGACTTTATCCACAATTGAAAGAATCCTGTATATTGTATGACAAACACTGACGTTCTTGGAGCAACTTATAGATAACGTTCACATCAACTTTGACGAAGAAGCCCTTTGGACACTTAATGTGGCCCTTGCCTTGGTCATGTTTGGTATAGCTCTGGAAATTTCCATAAATGACTTCAAACGACTTCTAAGAACCCCTAAGTTGGTTTTAACAGGGGTAGCGAGCCAATTTTTATTGCTTCCGATCATAACCTTTGTTTTGGTATGGATTACGGAGCCCTTGCCCAGCATCGCATTGGGCATGTTTATGGTGGCGGCTTGCCCCGGGGGGAATGTTTCCAATTTCTTTACCCATTTATCAAAAGGGAATGCGGCCTTATCCGTTACCTTAACGGCCATTGCAACCCTGCTGGCCATATTTATGACCCCATTTAATCTTAGTTTTTGGGGAGGTCTGTATGCTCCAACAGCATCCATTTTACAGCAGGTTTCCATATCCCCATTGGAAATGGTTAAACTGGTAGCTCTTTTGTTGGGTATACCGTTGGTTCTAGGAATGTTGGTACACCATTATCGACCCAAGATAGCCCAAAAACTGGCCAAAGGATTTAAGATTGGATCACTACTCTTCTTCGTATTTCTCGTCTTTGTGGCACTGTTCAAAAACAGGGATATTTTCATGGAATACGTGTTCTACGTTTTTTGGCTTGTGGTAATCCATAATCTAGTGGCCTTGCTCACTGGATTTTCAGTTGCCAAACTGATGCGATTCTCCCCAGAAAACGTTAGATGTCTTACCATTGAAACGGGTATCCAGAATTCGGGATTGGGATTGTTGCTGATTTTCACCTTTTTTGATGGCTTGGGAGGAATGGCTTTGCTCACTGCTTTTTGGGGCATTTGGCATTTGGTTTCTGGTCTGGCCATGGGCCTAATATGGGGCGGAAGACCTGTGGAAAAAGAGGAATTGGTTTGAAGCAATTGGGCTATTATTTTTTAAGACTCTGGGTTAAACTGGCATTATTTTGCTACTATAAGAAAATCAAGGTGGTGGGTATGGAGCATGTTCCCTTGGACAAACCGGTTTTGTTTCTTTCCAACCATCAAAATGCCCTGATGGATGTGCTGTTGATTGCAACCAGCGTTAAAAAAAGCCCTTGGTTTATCACTCGTGCCGATGTCTTTAGGGGAAAGTTTTTAAAATCCCTTTTTCGGTTTTTACAGATGCTTCCCATTTATCGGATTAGGGATGGAAAATCGAATTTGCATAAGAACATGGCAATTTTTGACCAATGTGGGGAATTGCTGCTGTCAAATGCATCAATGGTATTATTCCCCGAGGCCAACCACAGCCTTCAACGCAGGGTAAGACCATTGAGCAAAGGTTTTACGAGAATCATCGAAAATGCATTGGAAAAAGATCCCAATTTGGAGTTACAATTGGTGCCTGTCGGTCAAAACTATGCATATCCCACCCAAGTTGGGGATTCGGCAATACTCTGCTTTGGGGAGCCTATTTCCGTGCAGCAGTACAAGGATTCTTTGGATTTAAAGCAAAAGATTTTTGAAAACCTTACACGGTTGACCACCCATTTCCCAAAAGCGGAATATGATGAAATCATACAGAAAATGGGGAAGGAAGGTGAATGCTACCTGAATCCAGAGGAAACCAATGCAACAATAGCCAAAGGGGTTTTTCCACAGCTGATGTCTAAGAAAAGGAACTTGGTTCCCAAAACTTTGAGATTGCTATTTCTTTTGTGGAACCTGCCTTTGGTCCTTTTATGGCGGATCGGGTTGAAGCCCAAGGTACCGGAACCCGAATTTATGGCAACCTTTAGATTGGGCTTCGTGCTGGTTACTTACCCTTTGTTTTATGCTGGTTCATTAACTGTGCTTTGGAATGTTTGCGATGCCGATGTGGCATTTATGGCTGTTCTATCGCATATGGTGGTTAACCTTGTGCTCGTTAAAATTGGAATTGCATCCTTTCGCTTAAAATCAGACGCATATTCTGATGAAAATCCCTGAAATCGTCCATTGGCGGATGAACAGTTCTCCACCCACCATTCAATTTTTGTACTTACCTTGGGCGTAAGATGCCACAATACTGCTGTTTGGGTTTTTGCAGTTTTGTGGAAAGTCGAAGAAATAGATGCACTTGGGCAATCCATTTTCAAAGCTTACCTGTACCCAACCTGCACTGCTTCCTGCGAACCCCTTATAACGATAGTTGGCCTTTAAGTTCTTTGGTCTTCCTTGATTGTCTTTGGAATACACTTCCAAACCTGAAATACTTCCCGGCACATATCTATTAAAAGCCCAAGTCTGTGAATGATTCGCCACAAGATCATCTACCAGTCGGGATAAATTCTGTGGTCCTGTTGGGCCGCCTGAAACTTTCATGGTGGTGTACTTGCTAGTACCTTTCATTCTTATGGGCTCTTGGCTCGAAGCAAACCTTTTAAGGTTTTCCTCAAATCGCCGTACCCCAGGGTTGTTGCACTGGTTTAAACTGAATAGTTGTGCCATGTCGTTGCGCAACCCGTTGGCCTTATGGATCATATCCACAGAATTACCGATGGCGTTGGGGTCGGCTGCCATGGCAATTGCATTCCTAAACACATCTTTGCTCATCAGACTCTCAAGGCTTAGTTTGGCTTTGTACAGATCTGGTCTGGCATAGAGTCCAGAGCCAACCGTGGTCCATTCAATGCAAGTCCTATCCGTTTCAATCCCGTACCCGTTGGTGGTCACCTGTTCCGTAGCACAGACCCAATTCATGATTTCCACTTTGTTGGATGGCAAGGAACTTGGGCACTGCTTACCAAAAGTTCGGAGGTATTGCTCAAAAATCATTAGAAATTGGGTGTCGGTACGCATGATTTTTACACTCTCAAACTCCCCCCTAAATATGTAATCAAAGAGTTCTGCATTGAACAAACCATCTGTATGAAAAGAAAGGGATTCCTGAATTTGATCAGGGATCGAAGAAGGGTCTTTCTGATTTGATACAAATGATGATGTTAGTCCAATGGTCAGCGCCAATAGGACAAGAACCGATGTTGTTGTTTTGATCCGCATTTCACAAATTGCTAAGAGGTTTAAACCCTTAAAATAATGGGAGATAGGTTAAAGATAGTAAAACAACAACAGGGAATGTTGCCCAAATTACGGTGTTGGTCTAAACCTTGTGCTTTGAATTAGTTCCTTACTAAGTTGGATTTCAATCAATCCGTTTACGCACATAATGGCGACTGGTCAACTGGTTCAGGTAAACTTTGGACTCCACCAGCTCAAATTCCAAGGTTTTGGGAAGTTCCGCAAATAGGGAATAACCTCCACCCAGTAAAATGGGAATTGTAGTGATAATCATCTCATCGATCAAGTCTTCCTTTAAGAAATTTTGGATGGTTGTCCCACCATCAATGTAAAGCCGATGATACCTTTTTTGATGGATGTTTTCCAACACTTCAGTCAATGGGCCCTTTACTAAAAATGCCTTCCCTTCGTGACTCTTCGGGATGGTATCTAAGGTATTGCTCAATACAAAAACAGGTTTGGAGTAGGGCCATTCGACATCAAATCCAAGAACTGTTTCAAAGGTGGTACGCCCCATAACCAGGGCATCAATATCTTCGGTGAATTCGAAATAGCCCAAACTTTCGCCATTGGGATTTGGAATCATATCCAACCATTCCAATCCACCATTTTTGTCGGCGATAAAGCCATCCAAACTTGCACCAATAAATACGCTGTTTTTGTTTTTCATTATTTTATCCTTGATTTGGCTTGCTTTTCTTGGATAGAATAACTGTTCTGAGGTTCTTCAAAGAGTTTTTTATGTGCTCTGATGAACTCTTCTTCTCCAACAAATCTATTTTTCGTTCCAAATTCTGATAATTCGCTTGAGGATAAAGTTCCACCAACCCTACAAAATATGTGTCAATTCCTTGAGCCAGTAATTTTTTTCCATCATCTGAGAAGGCATTTTCATGGTTTATCTCATCTAAGTAAATATTGAAATTGTCAATTAAAGTATCAATGTTTGAGTTGACCTGGAATACCACCCTAGAAGCATTTGGGTCATCAGAACTTGCCAAAATATCTTCATTCCCAAGTTTGAAGTATCTTAGCTGAAGGCCAAGACCGAAGTGCCAAACTTTCAGCATTTCAATTTCGTATACATATTTATCTTGGACATTTCTTGCCTGATATATATCTTGCATGTCTTTCCACTCTTTAAAAAAGGCAGTAGAAAGATTATTTCTGTATTTAAGCCCTAATTCTTCATCATTTAATACGACCTCATAGTTCTTGTGGTCAGTTAATTTTTCGACAATAAGTCTGGTTTCTGGATTAGCAAAGGAAGGTAGTTGCTCATCATCTTCATATCCATAGTTCAATTCCAAAACTACTGTTTTGTAGTCTTCAACGTTCCAATACCTTTTGTCAAGTGGAAATTCGTGCTTTTCGGTTTTACAAGATAAACAAGTAATTAACAGGGTGCATAGGAACACCCAATACGATTTATTCATTCAGTTTAACTTTAGGGTCTTCAAATTTTTCCAGTAAATGTAACAAACTATCTATGGTGTTTTCGTATTTTTTTTGCTCGCCGTAGACATAGCTATGAAAAGTATCATAATCATACTTTTGTTGATACTCCCGTTCCTCTAGCCAAGTATTGTTTACAATAAGTTCAATTTCCTTTTTACTCGGATTCTTGAGGTTGGTAATTCGCTGTCTTGCTGTGCGGGCAAATATTTCGGTAATCCTAAAATGATACAACTCATGGGAAAGAAGATCGGGGCTATGGGCATTGGTTTTGTAAACAAACGATTTTGAAGGGTGAAAATATGCTTGGATTGTTAATGAATCTTTTTCGAATTCTGTCTCGATGGTAGTGACTATGTATGCAAATCGTTCATTCCCGTATAGGGATTTCTTGAAGAACTCTAACCCTCTAAAATTCTCAAATGTTATCTCGTCAATTCGTTCAAAAGGTATAGGTCTTTCATAATCCAAATAATTGACTCGAATAAGTAATATGAAGGCTATGGATAGTGGCGCTAGGATTAAAGAGCTTATTTTCAGCACTTTTTTGAGTCTCCTCAATGGTTTAAGATTGCCTTTTTTCCTTTCTTGGAGAACAATGACTAGTTGATAAAAAACTGGCGAAAAGTATAGTCCCAAAACCAGAATTACAATGATTACATCATTCATTGGACTATGACATATTGAGGTCGCAAACTTCTTTTCTCAGCATTTTTGATTCTACAATGGGTCATTCCTGAGCCTTTTCTTAGCTTCTTCTAAAATTTCTTCCGGGGTTAAAGTTACAGGACCATTCATAGCCATGTCTTGTTCTGCCCGTTCCAGCTTGGCACGGATATATGCTATCTCCTTTTGATTTTCCCGGGCTCGTCGAATAAGGTCATTCACAACTTCGCTCTTACTTGCATATTCCTCACTGTCAACCTGGGATTTTAGCCAGTCGTCATTGGGTCGGGTAAGCGAAATACTCTGTCTGGGCATAATTCGTCACTTAGAATGGTGTAAATATACACCAAAATTGTTTAAATTTCGAACCTACAGATGCTTACATTTAATCCTCAAAGCGATAAAAAAGTTGATATAGATGTGGGCTACAGGCGCAATAATAAGATAAGCCATTCTTTGAAGCCCATACTCGTCATGACCAATAAAACGAGGGTCACCATAAATCAGATAAAGAGTATAACCTACTGTTAGCAGGATGTTTAAAACTAAAAATCTTCTAAAATGCTTCCACTCATATAGCCATAATACACTGAAATAGAATAAAGTTCCTGGTATTATGAAAAATAAAAAGATAATGGCTAAAGTGTCCATTTTAAAACCTTATCGATTCTTAATTTTAGGCAAGTTGGAAAGGATTCATCCCTCCCCAATTTCCCTGATTTTCTCCCCACAAATCTCTTCCATCAACTGCTTTAGCAGTTGCACTTTTTCCGCCAGATAATCCAGTTCGGTTTTGGTAATGGCATACTCGTCCATTTTGTAGCGAGCGTCTATATAGGCTTTTTTAAGGAGCTCAAACAGGCGTTCTTCCTCTTTGGTGGACCTTGGAAAAACAGCAAAGCGTTTATCGCACATTTCCACTTTTATGCCCAAGGTTTCCAGATTGTGATCTTTGGGGCGATAATCCGTAAAGACTAAGAGAATTGCAGTATAAAATCTCTCTGTTGTTTGATGAAGTTCAAAAGCGGCTTTGTGTAAATAGTTTTTAGCGTAAGCCATTTCATAAAACTCTAAAAACTCATTAGCGGAAGTATACCATTGATCAAAATACTCTTGGGCTTTCTGTTGGTATTGCCCAGGTGTGAGTCTTTTGGGTGTCGCCAGTTTAAACTTTTCGGAATCGTATAGTAGCACCCCTTCCTTTTTAATGTCCTTAAAAAAGTAATTGCCCATGCTAAGTGCCTTGTTCAGGTGCTTTATACTATGGAAAATTAGGTTTATGGCGGTTTTTATCTTTTTGGTGTCCCTAAGTTCGGTGTTTGCCTTGCCCTCTATCCTAAATTTTTGTCGCATATCCTCATGGGTAAGCACTACTAGGATGTCATAATCGCTAAGGTAGGTGTAACGGGTGCCTTTTTCAATATATTCATGTTCTACCCAGTTTCCACGGGCGTAACTGCCAAAGAGAATCACCATTTCCACTTCTTTAAAACTAGAGAGCAGTTGGGTCAACAGTTGTAGTTCCTCTTGTTTGGATTCGGGCAGGTGTTGTAGGCTTTGGTTCACGAATACAAAATAAGGAATATTTTGGTTGTTGGATACTTCCGTCCGTCTGTTATGAGGTAAACTTAGATAGAAGGATTTGATATTGAAATCTTAAGCAGAAGATAGAGAACGGTACTATTTGGTGAATTAGAACAATTACTTCACAAATCCGGTATCCGATTCTTCATGGCCATGGACGGTGGATGCCAATTTTATTGAACACAATTGACGTTCTTTTTTTGGTTTGAAAAATCCTCCCTTTTTTGGTTTAAATCGAATCAAATCAAATTCACTTTGATCAATCTTTAGACATGATTTTAAATAGCATGTGTACCAATCTTTTTCATATTTGAATATTTCCGCCTTTAAAGGGGAGAATTCCGAAATTTTTGAATTGGGTGAGTTTGGAATTATTGTTACCTCTTCATTCACGAATTCCTTACCAAACTTTTGTCTAAGTAATACGAGGTATACCAAGGCTAGAAGGTTGACACCGATAGAAAAAGTTTTGGTATTCAACGAAATGCTAAATTTAAGGTCAAAATAAAATACCTGAGATAGATTTAAAACATCGACCTGTTGAGCAGTACCGTTAAGTGGTTCAATAATCGAGATCAATGGGATTTGGGCTACAACCCAGATAATGTAAAAGAATTTATAAACACCTCTCTGATTTATTTGTAACAAGAAGCCGACCACTCCTATAAACGATACTATTATGGAAAGATCTACTTTCTGAGAAAATACTGAGATAAGGTTTAGGAGAGAAAGGACAAGAATTACTAGGCCTAACCAGAGGTCTCTATTAAGTTTGATTTTGGTTGAGCTCAAAAGTCGATGTTTAATTGGATTAAATATAGTTTGATTTGTGGATTTTAATTCATTTTAGTCACATAATCCCCCCAAAGAAAATAGCATTCATCAACAGCTTGTTGGTTCCGTACCAAAATGCCCTAAAATTGGTGTTGTCCGTAAACAAGATTACTCGACCCTTGCCCAACCTTTTTACCTTAAAGGGTACACTGTTCTTGATCAACTCGGCATTTTCTTCCGAAATATAGCCGCTCAACAACGGATCACTGGTGTACTGAATGGGATTATCATAACTGTTTTTTTCTGGCTTTAGGTAGATATTGGTATTACGGAACAGAGCCAAAAGGTCATTCTTATATCCATAATTGATGGGGTGGGAGCGGTCAATTTTAGTTTCAAAAATAGCTCCGCCAGTAACTTGCGCTCCAGTAAAATCGTTCTTTTGATCAAAAGGGATGTTCTTGGCAACCAAAGTGTCCTTTTTTGCATCCACCTTGATAAACTCATTCTTTTTAAACCAGTCCACGGCCGTGCGGTATCCAATGACCGTACCACCGTCTTTTACCCAAGCTTTGATTTTGTCCGCTCCTTCTTTGTTAAGGAGATTGCTGCTCCAACCACTGGGTAGGATAAGGTCTGTATATCTGTCCAAATCTACGTCGTCAAAATCACGGGTATCCAATTTGGTGATTTTCATATCGTAGCGGGTATCAAATAGGTGCCAAACCTCACCTGCATCGTAGGAACGTATCCCATCTCCCACCAGGATGGCCACTTTTTGCTTTCGAATAGGGTCAAAATCATTGCTTCCCAAATCAATTCCGCGGGTAAGCCCAGTAGAAACAGCAGTTAGCTGTATTTGACTTTCTTGGGCAATTTTGTTCAAGAAATTGTACAGCTGATCCGCATCCAACTTCTGGTTTTGAACTGGTACCATTATGGTGCCGTAATCATAGGTTTTGCCTTCCAAAGTAAAAGGTGATTTGGCTACCTTAGCTCGTAATCCCTTGCTTGTTATCTTATTCAATGCCTTAGGGGTATAGTATTCATGCCATTCAAACAGGTAGGCGTAGTTGCTTTTCTGATTTACACCTCCCTTTGGCGCCTGAAAATCGGTAACCTCAGGGCCAGCATTGGAAAGCGAACTTAAATTGGCGTAATCCACATTAAAAGCCAGTGGAAAAGTCCAAGCGGATACATCATAGAACAAGCTATCCTTAAAGGTGGTACGCTTTTCAAACATCGCCTGAATCAATTTTGGATTCTTTTGGTCCATCGGAACCACATAGCTAGCTCCCTTTTTATATTGCTTTCCGGAAATGGTCACATCATTGGCCAGTTCGTGGAACTTGATTTGATGTCGATTCAGGATTTCTGCCAAATGATACGTTTTGGATGCATCTTTACTATCCCCAAACACAATGGCCTTGGTCCGGTTTCGTCCTACTTCGGTTTTCATATCGGCATAAAACTTCTGCTGATAATCCAAGAGTTTGGTGCGCATGTTTTTGGCTGCTTCTATAGTGGACAAGGCGGTGGTAAACTGGTTTCTAATGGTAAAGGGGAAGGTCAAAATTCCATTTTCACTCTCTTGGATATGTCCTCGGGAACTTCCCTGTTCAAACAGGATACCTATACTTCCGTTCACATCGGGGAAGGTTGAACCCTTACCGTAATAATAATCATCATAGTTTTCTTCGGAATAATAGAGCGAACCAATTTTATCCAAGGCCTTGGCATGGTAAGTGCCAATTTCGCGTGTCAAATCTTGATTGATATGCGGGGTTAAAGGGTTTACCCTTGAAGGCTCTCCAGGTTGAAAAAAGAATGTGGAATTGGTTCCCATTTCGTGATGGTCCGTAAGGATGTTGGGGAGCCATTTATGGAAAGTGGCAATCCGTGCCCTGCTTTCCGGGAGTTGCACAGGAAGCCAATCCCGGTTCATATCAAACCAATAGTGGTTGGTACGCCCACCTGGCCAAACTTCGCTGTATTCACGGTCGTTGCTATCCGGGTTTAGGTTGATGCTTTTATTGGTATTGGCCCAGTAAGCGAAACGCTGTAATCCATCCGGGTTAAAACTAGGATCCAATAAAACAACCATATCATCCAACATGGCTTCAAATTCCGATCCTTGCGCGGCAGCCAAATAATAGGCATAGGCCAAAGCGGCGTTGGAACCGCTGGGTTCATTTCCATGGATGGAAAAACCCTGGTAGACCACTACGGGCATGTCTGAGGTATTGGTATTTCCGTTACCATTGGACAACTCCAGGTGTTGCTCCCTTATGGATTCAATATTCTGATGGTTTTTTGGAGACGTAATGGTAAGTAATAGTATGGGGCGACCCTCAAAGGTCTTCCCGCGATCTTCCAAAGTAATTCTGTCACTGGCTGCTGCCAGTTGCTGCATGTAGAACACCAATTTGTCGTGGGTTACATGCCATTCGCCAACTTCGTGGCCAATAACATCGGCCGGTTTTGGGATGTTGGGGTCGTAGTTGAGGTTGTCTGGCAAGTAGTAGTCCAGGGTTACATTTTGTGCGGTAAGGTTAAGGCCCAACAATACCAAAAGCAGGAAGTTGAATTGTTTCATAGGAACATATTTGAATTAGTCGATGCTAAAAATAAAAAACGGCCTGCATTGCGCAGACCGTTTTAAGCTTTTTTTAAAAGAAAAAGGTTAGATGTCATCAAAGTCGACATCTGTAAAGTTTCCTGCTGCTCCATTTTCACTGACCCCGTTTTCCTCTTCCTTTTTAAAATCTTTCTGATGTCTTTCAGAAATGACTTCCAGTCCTTTTTCATCAATGATATAATCCATCATTTCTTCCATTATTTCCCTGAATGCTGTAAAATCTTCCTTATACAGATAAATTTTGTGCTTTTTATAATGGAAAGAACCATCATCATGCGTAAACTTTTTGCTTTCTGTAATGGTTAGATAATAATCCCCGGCCTTGGTGCTTCGTACGTCAAAGAAATAAGTTCTTCTGCCGGCTCTTAGGACTTTGGAATATATCTCTTCCTGATCCATAATATCTTTATCCCTCATGTGGTCAAATGTGTTTAGTGCAATAGTGAATAATTCTACCAAAAATGTAAAAAAAAAGCTAATCCAGCAACTTTTTTCCTATTCTTTCTCAGAGAGTTGGTTCAGATATAGTTCTTTATAGTAACCCTCAATATTGTTCAATTCGGCATGAGTACCTTCTTGGATTATGGCACCATTTTCCAAAACAATGATCTTATCCGCATTTTTGGCAGAGGATACCCTGTGACTCACAATTAAGGTGGTTTTATTTTGTGAGACCTGTTTCAAATTGTTCAATATTTCCTCTTCCGTTTCGGTGTCCACAGCAGATAAGCAATCATCAAAAAGATAGATTTGAGGATTTTTCAGCAGGGCCCTAGCTATGCTAACCCGTTGTTTTTGTCCCCCACTCAAAGTAATGCCACGTTCTCCAAGAATGGTATTGTATTTTTTGGCAAACCCTTCTATATTATCATGTACCACAGCTTTTTTGGCAACGGTTACAATTTCGTCAAAGGAAGCGTTTTCGTCTCCAAAACGGATGTTGTTTTCTATGGTATCCGAAAATAGGAAGGCGTCTTGAGGCACCGCCCCGATGCTACTTCGCAAACTATCCAGGTTGAATTCTTTCACCGGCTTTCCGTCCACCAAAATCTGCCCAGAAGTTGCATCATACAATCGGGCAACCAAATCCAAAATAGTGGATTTGCCCGAACCTGTTTTTCCCAAGAAGGCCACGGTCTCCCCAGGCTTGATGGTAAACGAAATGTTGTTGAGGGCCGTTATGTTGGTGTCCTCATAGGTAAAGGTTACATTTTTGAACTCGATACCGCCGGTAACGGGGGTGCGTTCCGCAACTTCGTTTTTGATAGCGGGTTCTTCCAACAAAAATTCATTGATTCTTTTTTGGGAAGCCTCGGCTCTTTGAATGATGGAAGTGAGCCAACCTACAATGGCTACGGGCCAAGTAAGCATGTTCACATACAGAATAAACTCCGCGATAATACCTATGGAGGCAATTTCCCCATCAATGTACTGCTTTCCGCCAATGTAGATTACAAATACGTTGCTGATTCCAATGAGCAGGATCATTAGTGGAAAGAACCAGGCATTGACCTTGGCAAGATCCATACTGGTATTTTTTCCTTCCAAAGCAAGTGCCTCCACTTCCGTGTTGATTTTGGGCTCCAAGCCATACGCCTTGATCACGGCAACACCTGAAAAAGATTCTTGGGTAAAAGTGGACAACGTGCTCAAAAATTCCTGCACCTTGGTACTCCGTTTGTGAATAATTTTGCTGATTTGATAAATCAATACCGACAAAATGGGCAGTGGAATCAAGGTGTAAGCTGCAAGGGTGGGCGCTTTAATAAACATGAGGGGAATAATACACACAAACATGGTAAGGGTGTTCATTCCGTACATAATGGCCGGCCCAACATACATACGCACCTGATTAATATCCTCGCTGATGCGGTTCATGAGGTCCCCAATCCTATTTTTTTTGTAAAAACTTAAGCTAAGCAGTTGGTAATGGTCAAAAACTTCGTTTTTGAGATCGTATTCTATATAACGGGAGACATTGATGATGGTCTGCCTCATTAAGAACGTAAACAATCCCGATAGTAGGGCCGCCCCAATAATGATCAGGATATACTCAAAAAGAATTCCCTTGGCCTCCCCATTGGAAAGGGTATTCCCCACAAATGCTTCAATGGCCTGTATGGACTTGTTCACATAAGACGGCATGATCAGTGAAAACACCCGGGCTATTATGGTGATGATAATCCCAATGAGTAGCTTAAACCAATATTTTTTAAAGTATTTATTAAGGTGCTTGAGTTCCTTCATAAGAGGGATTGCGGTGGTTTATTTAATGACAATTCAGCAAATATAGCCGATAAGCCATAAAGTAAATGTTATAAAACTGATAAGAAAACAACTTTGGTAGGCTGGATGAAAATATAAGGTTACTTTTGCGCAGTGAATGCCAACAAAACACTATAAAGTTCTTTAAAAATGCTGACCAGAAGGCACATCAGAGTTAAGGTAATGCAGTGCATATATGCACTGATCCAGTCCAAGGACGACTCCTTGGAGAAGCAGCAAAAATTTTTAAAAATAAGTATAGAGAACATGTATGTGCTCTATTTATTGGTATTGAGTCTGTTGGTAGAACTGCACCGCTTGGCGGAGAAACACGTGCAGCACGCATCCAATAAATACTTGGCTTCCGAGGAGGACGGATATCCAGACCCGGAGAAGTTTATCAAAAATCGGTTATTGGTCCAGATTGCTTCCAACAAACAACTTCAGCAAGAACTATCCGCTAGAAAATTAAATAATTGGTACCTCAATGAGGAGTATGTAAAAATCATCCATAAGGAAATTATGGGCAGTGATATTTACAAAACCTATATGGCCGATACCGCTAATGGATATGGGCAGGATAAAGAAGTCATCATTCAATTGTTTAAGGAAATCATCGCTCCAAACGAGAAAATCTATGAGTATTTTGAGGATGACAAGCTCACATGGGTAGATGACATTCCCATAGTGAACACCTATCTGGTGAAAAAACTGAAAAAGGCCTCTGCCAATTCCAATGAGAGTTTCTTTTTACCCGCTTTGCTCAAGGATCAACAGGATATGGTCTACGCTAATGATCTTTTGACCAAAACCTTGTTGAATGATGCCAAATGGGAAAAGGAGATTGAGGGGAAAACCCCAAATTGGGACAATGATAGAATTGCTGAAATAGATTCCATTATTCTGAAAATGGCTATTTGCGAACTGCTCAATTTTCCATCGATACCTGAAAAAGTGACCTTAAATGAATATTTGGAGGTGGCCAAGGAATACTCAACCCCCAAAAGCAGCATTTTTATCAATGGGGTGCTGGACAAGTTGGCCAAGGAGTATAAATCCACAGGACAATTGCAAAAAATGGGTCGTGGACTTCAATAAACAATATTTGATTAATTTTGGACAAATAAATTTTTAACATGAAAAAAGTAACAACAATTTTAAGTTTGATTTTGGCTGTTGGACTTGTAAGCATTTCTTGCAAGGACAAGGCATCCAACAAAATAGTTGCTGATAATGTGGAGGACGCATCCAATAGGGATGAGGCACAGAAGCAACTTCCTGTGATGAGTTTTGATAAGCAAGAGCATGATTTTGGTACCATTACCCAAGGCACAGCGCAACAAACAACCTTTAAATTTACCAATACCGGGAACGCCCCATTGATCATTACCGACGCTAAGAGTAGCTGCGGATGTACTGTTCCTGAATACCCTAAAAATACACCTATTGGCCCAGGCGAAACTGGCGAACTTTTGGTGAAGTTCAACGGATCGGGTCAAAACCAAGTAACAAAGACCGTAACCGTAACTGCCAACACTGAAAAGGGTACCGAGTTGTTGCGAATCAAGGCCTTTGTAAACCCAAAGAGCGCCGCACAAGCCGGGCCTGTAAACTAGAACCAAAAACCAACAATGGAAAACCTCGGACAGTTTTTACCTTTGATGCTCATCTTTGTGGTGGCCTATTTCTTCATGATCAGGCCTCAAATGAAGCGTCAAAAGGATGAGAAGAAATTTGCATCGGAATTGAAAAAAGGAGACCGCATCATTACCAAAAGCGGACTTCATGGAAAAGTTGTGGAGTTGAACGACAAGGATTACTCCTGTGTGATTGAAACCATGGCCGGAAGGCTTAAGTTTGATCGCTCTGCCATCTCCATGGAAATGAGCAAAAAATTAGCCGCTCCAGCCAAGAAGTAATTCCGATAATCACAAAATAGAAAGCCCCTTGGATTTATTTTCAAGGGGCTTTTTGTATTTTAAGGTCAAAATCAAATCAACCATCATGGGCAATCGCAGACAATTCATCAAACAAGGATCCTTACTAACAGCAGGAATGGGCGCTTCGTTATTATTTCCACCCGAATTATTGGCCTCTATTAGAAAAAAGACCAGCCCCAATGATAGAATTCAGGTAGGACTGATCGGCTGTAATGGGATGGGTTTTGCCAATTTGTTGTCCATATTAAAAAATAGCGAAGTGGAGGTGGTGGCCCTTTGCGATGTGGATAAGAATGTTCTTGCCGCCAAAACCGAAGCTCTGGAAAAAGCAGGGATCAAGAATCCCAAATGGTATGGAGAATACCGAAAAATGTTGGAGGACAAGGATGTAGATATTGCGATCATAGGAACACCCGACCATTGGCATTGTCTGCAATTGGTGGATGCTGTAGATGCCGGAAAGGATGTTTACTGTGAAAAACCGATCGCCAACTCCATAGCCGAATGTGATGCCATGTTCAATAAGGTCAATGCCAGTGATCGTATGGTTCAAATTGGCCAGTGGCAACGAAGCCAACCCCATTTTGTGGATGCCATTAACTATGTGCATTCGGGAAAGTTGGGTCAAATTCGATTGGCAAAGGCATGGGCCTATCAAGGTTGGATGCAATCCATTCCTGTGGTACCGGATGCTCAAGTGCCAGATGGTGTGGACTACAAAATGTGGTTGGGACCTGCGCCTGATCGTCCGTTTAATAAAAACAGATTTCATTTCAATTTTCGATGGTTTTGGGACTATGCAGGGGGATTGATGACCGATTGGGGAGTACACTTGATCGATTATGCGCTCTACGGAATGAAGGCGGCTAATCCAAAATCGGTAATGGCCATTGGAGGGAAATTTGCCTATCCGGATGATGCCGAAGAGACACCGGACACGCTTCAAACGGTATACGAATTTGACGGTTTCTCCTTACTCTGGGAACATGCCACTGGAATTGACGGAGGTAACTACGGACGCGATCATGGAATTGCCTTTATTGGAAACAACGGAACCTTGGTTTTGAACCGGGGAGGTTGGGAGGTCATACCTGAAAAGGACAGACCCAATTGGAACCAAAACAATGGGCCCAAGATAGAAGCTGTTCCCCTTCAAAATGTGGAAGCCAACGGCTTGGATTTGCATACGGCCAATTTTTTGGAAGCGGTCAAAAGCAGAAATTCGGCCATATTGAATGCCCCGATCCAAGTTGGGTATGATACCGCAAGGGTATGCCACATGGGCAATATTGCCTTTAAAACAGGGAAACGATTGTTCTGGAATACTGAAGAAGCCAAGTTTGGTAGCGATGAAGCCAATAAGCATTTGGCTCAAGCCTATCATAATGGGTGGAAGTTACCTACTGGCTGATTCCATTTGTCTACCGATAGGCATCATTTAAACCCGTTCCATTTTGGATCATAGGAAGGATTTTTTCCAGACGTCTCAATTTGGTCTTTTCCTGTTTGGCTTCGGAGATGTATTCACAGAACTCCCGTTGCTTATAGGCAGTAAACGATTCGAATGCTTCTTTAAGTTTGGAACTACTGGCTAATTGGGATTGAAGCAAAGCAGGGATTTGGGTGTTAGCACTCTTCTTTTCTGGGCTAATTTTCAAGCCCTTTTTTTCGTTGGCAATGGCCTCTTTCATATACGATACCACCGCACTTTGGTCCACTTCATTCAATGTGTCAAAATTCCAATGCCGCATACCTTTTGTCTTTCCCTCTTGGGCATTTCGTAGCACTTTTTTAGGGTCGCTCAGAAAAGAACCGTTAAAGAACCAAACCCCAAAATGACTTTTGAACCTGCAGATTCCGAACACGTTTTTCCCATTTACCGTATAGACAGGAATGCTCCACTTAAAGGTTTCTACGCTATCTGTTTGAAGGGCTAGCGAACGAAGTAACAAGATACCTTCCTTGAAGGGATGTTCTTTTGCGTAATAGGCCTCAAGACTTTTTTCTCTTTCCATTGGATTGAATTTGAATGGCGGTCAACTCACAGATTTTCACAATGACCTGGACGGCTTTTTGCATACTTTCCAATGGAATATATTCATATTTTCCGTGAAAATTATGTCCTCCCGCAAAAATGTTGGGACAGGGAAGGCCCATAAAACTGAGCTGTGAGCCATCCGTACCTCCTCGAATGGGCTTAATTATGGGTTCTATACCTAAGGAAAGCATAGCTTCCTCAGCAATTTCAACAATGTGGAACACAGGCTCCACCTTTTCTTTCATATTCTGGTATTGCTCCTCTATTTTTAGGTGAATACAATCTCCGTGCTTTTTGTTCAGTTTGTTCGCAATATCTTTCAAGAGCTCCTTCCTAGCCTCAAAGTGGCCACTGTCATGATCCCTGATGATGAGTTCAATTTCAGCAAGTTCAATTTCTCCCTTGAGCTTGTGCACATGAAAAAAACCTTCCCGCCCTGAGGTGTGTTCCGGAACTTCCCTTGAGGGCAACAACCCCAAAAACTCATTGGCGATGCCAATGGCACTCACCATCTTTCCCTTGGCATAGCCTGGATGCACACTTTTCCCCTCTATCTTGATTTTGGCACTGGCCGCATTGAAATTCTCGTATTCCAGTTCCCCAATTTGACTTCCGTCCATGGTATAAGCCCAATCTGCACCAAATTTTTCCACATCAAATTTATGGGCACCCCTGCCAATTTCCTCATCCGGGGTAAAGGCAATGCGGATAGTTCCGTGCTTGATTTCGGGATGCTGTACCAAGTATTCCATGGCGGTAATAATTTCCGCGATCCCTGCTTTATCATCAGCGCCTAATAGGGTAGTGCCATCGGTAGTGATAAGGGTCTGGCCTTGGTACTGCTCCAAGTCCTCAAAATAGCTGGGTGACAAAACAATGTTTTTGGCCTTGTTCAGGACAATATCTTCCCCGTTATAATTTTCCACCACTTGGGGTTTAACCCTTGATCCGCTAAAATCGGGGGAAGTGTCCATATGGGAAATAAAGCCAATAGTGGGCACTTCTTTCTCCATATTACTGGGAAGCGTTGCCATAATATAGGCGTTCTCATCTATAGAGACTTCTTGCATTCCAATCTGATGCAGTTCCAAGACCAGCTTCTTGGCCAAATTCCATTGCTTTTCGGTACTTGGGGTACTTTTTGAGTAGGGATCGCTCTGGGTATCAATGGAAACGTATTCCAGAAAACGGGCTAATAATTTGTCCATAAAGTGCGTTTCATCAAAAATAACGTTTATTCAATCGTGATTTTGGTAAAAAAAGTGCCTTAAAACCTATCTTTTCCCTTCGCTAAAATCCAACTATTGAGAACATCTTTACTTCTAATATCCCTGTGTTTCAGTTTCTTCGCCTATACCCAACAAGATTGTTCTTTGGGGATAGGGGGTGAGGATGATGAGGCCATCACCGAGGTTTTCCAATTGAATGAGGCCCAATTGGAGCAGTTTAAAAATTGGTCGGCCGAGCTTAGGGTGCGAAATGGATACCTAAAGGACCAGGCCAAATACCTCCTTAAAAAACACGCCCAGAGCTCTCCGGAAGATCTAATGGCCGTGTCCTTCAAATACAGAGATCTTTTGGATAGCATGAAACAGAACGTGCGTATGTTGGACAAGCGTTTGTTGTCCATTTTCAATGATAGGCAATACAATCTCTATTTGGAACTTTGTAGCCAACTTACCTTGCGTCCTATCTATATAGATAGGTCGGTCAACGAAAAATAATGGTTTTGTAAGATTCTGATTGCAGAGTTTTTATTTTTGTGCAAAATTTTCTGAATGTACAAGTTCCTCGTTCGCCCCATTCTTTTTTTGCTCGATGCAGAAACTGCCCACCATTTTTCTTTTAAGGCGATTCGGGTTCTTTCCAAATTAGGCTTTGGGCCGCTTTTCAGAAAATTGTATCTCATTAATGACCCCAGACTGGAACGGGAAGTTTTTGGACTAAAATTTAAGAACCCAGTAGGCCTTGCTGCTGGATTTGATAAGGACGCCATTCTCTACAACGAGCTTTCCAACTTTGGTTTTGGATTTGTGGAAATAGGAACCTTGACCCCCAAACCCCAGGAAGGAAATCCCAAAAAGCGATTGTTTCGGTTGTTGGAGGATGAGGCCATCATCAACCGTATGGGCTTTAATAACAAAGGTGTTTTTGAGGCAGCGGAGCAATTAAAAAAGAAGCATAAAGTCTTAATAGGTGGTAATATTGGTAAGAATAAGGTTACCGATAATGACGATGCCGTTAAGGACTACTTAATTTGTTTTGAAGCCCTTTTTGAGCACGTAGACTATTTTGTGGTAAACGTTAGCTCCCCAAACACCCCAGGACTTAGGGAGTTGCAAGACAAGGAACCCTTGACCAACTTGCTCAAGAAACTTAGAAAGCAAAACGCGAAGTTTGCGAAAAAAATGGGTTCCAAAGAAAAGCCCATTCTACTTAAGATTGCACCAGACCTTAGCAATGCGCAATTAATGGATATTGTGGATATTGTAAAAGTGACGGACATCAGCGGTATCATAGCCACCAATACCACCATCTCCAGAAAAGGACTTAAATCCCATTTGATTCAGTCTGAGGAAAAAGGCGGTCTTAGCGGAAAACCTTTGACCAAGAGAAGTACGGAGGTCATCCGGTTTTTGGCAGAAAAAAGTGGAAAGGCCTTTCCAATTATTGGAGTTGGAGGGATACATTCCGCGGAAGACGCCATAGAAAAATTGGAAGCTGGAGCGGATTTGGTTCAGCTTTATACCGGTTTTGTTTACGAAGGACCAACTTTGGTCAAAAAAATCAACAAGGCCATCTTAGAACAAAAATCCTAAAGGGTGTTGCCGTTCTTGGCAATCTAGGATAATGGAAAAAGTTAGTTTTTCCCTGCCCATATTTTCATCTGGTATCGGATAATAAGTGGTAATTTTATACGCAGCCTATGTCCGATGTGAAACTCATAGAATGTCCCAGGGATGCCATGCAAGGCATCAAGACTTTCATTCCCACCCAAGAGAAGGTAAGATATATCCAATCCCTGTTGGGTTGTGGTTTTGATACCTTGGATTTTGGCAGTTTTGTCTCTCCCAAGGCCATTCCCCAAATGGTGGACACAGCAGAGGTATTGGCCCAGTTGGATTTGACCAAGACCCAAAGTAAACTCTTGGCCATTGTTGCCAATACCAGAGGGGCAAATAATGCCTGTCAACACCAGGAAATACATTATTTGGGGTATCCCTTTTCCATTTCCGAGAACTTCCAAATGCGGAACACGCATAAGACCATTGCCCAATCTGTGGAGACGCTCAAGGAGATTTTGGATATTGCCCATGCCCACAACAAGGAGGTGGTTACCTATGTGTCCATGGGATTTGGAAATCCCTATGGCGATCCATGGAATGTGGAGATAGTGGGGGAGTGGACCGAAAAATTGGCAGCTATGGGAACTTCTATTTTATCCCTGTCCGATACCATTGGAAGTTCGACCCCAGAGGTCATTGACTATCTGTTTTCCAACTTGATCCCCAAATATCCCCATATTGAGTTTGGGGCGCATTTGCACACCACACCTACCAAATGGCATGAAAAAGTAGAGGCAGCCTACAAGGCAGGGTGCAGACGTTTTGATGGAGCAGTACAGGGTTTTGGTGGTTGCCCCATGGCCAAAGATGAACTAACAGGCAACATGCCCACAGAGAAAATGCTGTCCTATTTTACCGAGCAAAAAGCGAATACAGGTGTAAATTGGATGGTATTTGAAGCCGCCTATAACAAGGCCACGGAACTTTTCACGGTATACCATTAAAGACGGTTCAAGTGGCACTAGTGTTCGATTCTGTTAAATCCTAAAATTTATTTAAAATAAGTCTAAATTAATTTGGCTGGTTAAAAAGCTGGAAATATATTTGCGCCTCAATTTATTTGAATTCAATCTAAATAAAAACAAACGCCATTCAATGAGACATTTTTTTCTCTTATCAGCCTTATTATTTTCAACCGTATTTTTTGCCCAAACTCGCACGGATTCGATTCAGTTTGATCCCCAAAAACAATTGAATGCGGCGCAGCGTATCCTCTCTGGAAACTATGCTTCGGCAGTTACTTTGGGAGCCTATGGGGAGATGTTATATAACCAGCCGGAAGGGCAGAACGGGGAAATAGATGTACAGCGTTTGGTAGTGCTATTGGGATATCGTTTTGATGATCGTACCCAGTTTGTTACGGAGATTGAGTTTGAACACGTAGAGGAAGTCTTTGTGGAGCAGGCTTTTGTTAATTACAACGCAGCTCCAAATTTTAATATACGAGGGGGATTAATGTTGGTGCCCATGGGAATTGTGAACGAATTTCATGAACCAACTACCTTCAACGGAACAGAAAGGCCGGCCATTGATAATGTGATTGTCCCAACCACCTGGAGAGAACTGGGAGTGGGTGTGACAGGTCGTTTTAACTCCATTTCATTGGGATATCAAGCATATTTGTTCAACGGATTTAAATCCGCTGAATCTGATGGGGAAGGTGGTGTCACAGGTATCCTAAGAGGTTCTAACGGTCTAAGAAGCGGAAGACAAAAAGGAATTCAGTCTACCATAGATCAGCCTAACTTATCCACTAAATTGGACTATTATGGTATTCCTGGGCTTCGTTTGGGTTTCTCCACCTATTTTGGTCGTACGCAAGCAGAGGATGATGTGGAGACTTTTGATGGATCGGATATCGGGATTTCCATGTTGGGCCTGGATGCCAGATATGCCTACAACCGCTTTACCGCAAGAGGTCAATTTATCTACGCTTCCCTATCTGATACCGAGGCTTACAACAACTTAACAGGAAGGGATTTGGGTAGCGCATTGCAAGGATGGTACGTAGAAGGTGCGTACAATTTATTGCCTACAGGTCAGAGACAAAAACTTTTTGCTTTTGCCCGTTATGAAGCCTTCAATACCCATGCAGATACGGATGGAAGTTTAACCGCCAATGAAGCCTATGATAGAACCGATATAACAACCGGTCTAACCTATCATATAGCACCTGGGGTAGTGGTCAAAGGAGACTATCAATTTAGAAGCAACGCCTTGGACGACGGTGATGTTACAGACCGTTTGAACTTTGGAATAGGGGTGTGGTTTTAACCACACCTTTTTTTATTCATTTTCTTAGGTCCGCATCTATTCATAATAAGTCTAAATTAATATATTTGCGATATGAAACTGATCAGTTCATGCGCGTTGATTTCCTTTGCTCTAATGCTCTGTGCCTTTGGAGTTTCCAAAGCTGTGCACAAAAAAGTGGTCAAGGAAGTGGAAAAGACTTTTGATGTGGAGGGGGTTTCATTTAGTCCAATTTCGGTTTCCGAAGAAGTCAATCAAGATCTTCCCGCTAAGATTACTGGAGAGAATTTTTATGAAGTATCCGCTCAAAACACACTTTTAGGCTATGCATTTGTGGATCAAGCCCCCAGCAAAACCGCCAAATTTGATTATCTGGTTGTTTTTGATACTGAGCTCAAAGTGGTAAACTCCAAAGTATTGGTGTACCGTGAAGAGTATGGTGGTGAGATAGGCAGCAAAAGGTGGTTGAAGCAATTTCTAGGAAAAAGCGGCAACGATCGCGTGAGTAGTGATACTAACATAGATGCAATTGCAGGAGCTACCATTTCGGTGCGATCAATGACCAAATCCATGGACAACCTACTGCAAACCATTGGGATTCTTCAGAAAAACGGGAATTTATAATGCGTTACGACGGCCTTCTGGGTACATTTCCAAGAGAAATACGACTTTTCATTGCCGCCTTTGTGGTGGTGCTTTCCGTTGGTTTTTTTACAGGTATCTTGTTTGTAAGGCAAACTGAATCCACTACTCCGGCAGGGGTGGAGGAGAATTATCTGGGTAATGAAGAGGATGAAAGCGCCGAGGTCATGAAATTCAAAAAAGGAGAGCGGGAAATGTTAACGATAGTGCACACCCATATCCTTTCCATGTCCTTTATCTTTTTGCTTTTGGGAGGATTGGTCTGGATAACCCGATTTCCAAAAGGTTGGAAGCTATTTTTAACCATCGAACCCTTTTTCTCGGCCCTGCTTACTTTTGGTGGCATTTATTTGATGTGGTTGGGCATCTCTTGGATGAAATATGTAGTCATTTTTTCAGGGATTTTGATGACTCTGACCTTTAGCTTTTCTGCAGGTTTGGTATTGTTGCAAGCCCTTAAGCCAGCAAGAAACTAAAAAGGGATTAAAGCGGAAAAAATGACCGCCTTCCAGATTAGTTTTCAATAAACCTGTAGTTGATATCCTTGGCAGATAGGAACTCCAGGGAGTTGGAAGTGATTTTCAATAAGCGCTTTAGTTCCAGAACCTCGTTTTTATCTACCAAAATCACAAAACACTTATTCCCAACCGAAATGGGAATTTTTCTCGATGTAGGTGCAAAGGGCATGGCTTTTTCCCAATAGTTTAGGTCAAGGGACTTTAGGTGGTCACGAAATGCTTCCAACTCCCATTCGTAGAACTCAAAACACAAATTGTTGTACACCAGTTGAAAAAGTTTGCTTTGGTTGCAGAAAGTAAGAATCCCGTTTTTGCTTTGGTTCAGTATCTTGATGGAGGGGCACATAATGACAGATTTACTATATCAAATATACGCTTATTTAAAATGAATCTAAATAATAAAAACGCAAAATTGTTAACGATTTATGGTGGGAGAACAATTGAATTAAAATATGGTATATTTGCACGCAATTAATCCGTAATTGCAATGGAAGCCCACCTTAACAAAATTGTCGGCGAAGGATTGACTTATGATGACGTCCTTCTCGTACCTGGATACTCCGAAGTTCTCCCAAGGGAAGTCAATATCCAAACCAAATTCACGCGAAATATCACTATCAACGTTCCCATTGTTTCTGCAGCAATGGACACTGTGACCGAAAGCCAAATGGCCATTGCCATGGCCCAGGAAGGAGGTATTGGGGTATTGCACAAGAACATGACGATTGAGCAGCAGGCCATCAAGGTGCGAAAGGTAAAAAGGGCCGAAAGTGGAATGATCATGGATCCGGTTACCCTTCCTCTAAATTCTACCGTAAGGGATGCCAAAGCCAATATGAAGGAACACAGCATTGGGGGTATTCCTATTGTCGGGGATGATAAAAAGTTGTTGGGTATCGTTACCAATAGGGATTTACGGTTTGAGAAAAATGATGATCGCTCCATTACCGAGGTCATGACTTCTGAAAATTTGGTAACCGTAGGTGAGGGAACTTCCTTAACGGAGGCCGAAGTAATTCTTCAGGAAAACAAAATAGAGAAACTCCCTGTTGTGAATGGCAACAATGTTTTGGTTGGCCTGATCACGTTTAGGGACATTACAAAATTGACCCAAAAGCCCATTGCCAACAAAGATGAGTATGGACGTTTGAGGGTTGCTGCGGCTATTGGGGTTACTCCAGATGCTGTGGATAGGGCAGGCGCCTTGGTCAACGCAGGAGTGGATGCCATAGTTATTGATACAGCCCATGGACACACCAAAGGTGTTGTTGGGGTGCTTAAAGCAGTAAAAAAGGCCTTTCCTAATTTAGATGTCATTGTTGGAAACATTGCCACTGGAGAAGCTGCCAAATACCTTGTAGAATCAGGTGCAGACGCGGTCAAAGTAGGTATCGGTCCTGGTTCCATTTGTACCACCAGAGTGGTTGCAGGGGTAGGTTTTCCACAATTTTCAGCAGTTCTTGAGGTTGCTTCTGCCATCAAAGGCAGTGGAGTTCCCGTAATTGCTGATGGTGGAATCAGATATACGGGTGATATACCCAAAGCCATTGCTGCGGGAGCGGATACGGTAATGTTGGGATCTTTACTGGCAGGTACCAAAGAATCCCCAGGTGAAACCATCATCTATGAGGGACGAAAGTTCAAATCCTACAGAGGAATGGGATCTGTTGAAGCCATGAAAGAAGGAAGCAAGGACCGTTACTTCCAAGATGTGGAGGATGATATTAAAAAGTTGGTTCCCGAAGGTATTGTAGGTCGAGTACCTTATAAGGGCGATCTATACGAGAGCATGCACCAGTTTATTGGGGGACTCAGAGCTGGTATGGGCTATTGTGGTGCCAAGGATATAGCAACCTTAAAGGAGAGCGGACGTTTTGTGAAAATCACCTTCAGTGGTATCAACGAAAGCCATCCCCATGATGTTACCATCACCAAAGAAAGTCCAAATTACAGTAGATAATCAGTAAGGCTTATTTACCAGCGTAGGCCTGCCAGTCCTTGTCTTTGTAAATATCATCTCCAAAGTAGCGGGCTATCTGTAGAAAAGGTTTTGCCTTTTGGTAGCCGGGAACAGGGGAGAGCATATTCAGGTTTTCGTCTAAAAAGACTACCGTGGGGTAGCTCATCTTGCCTTGTAGAAGTGCTGCTGCAAATTCATGATATCCACGCCTACCGGATGGAACAAACTTAAAAGTGTTTCCTTTGAACTCTATGGGGTCTTTGCCTTCTGCATCCAACTTCACCATATAAAAGTTATTGGCCATATAAGCCGCTACTTCCGGATTCTGAAAAGTGTCCTTGTCCATTTTCTTGCACCATCCGCACCAATCCGTATAAACATCTATGAAAATCTTCTTGGGTTGGGCATCCGTTTGGGACAATTGAACTGCTTCCTCCCAACTTACCCAGTTTACATTTTGGGCATGGGATTGGAATCCAACTAAAAATAGTAGAAGTAAAGATATTCGGGTCAAGTAGGTATAAACTGCACGCATCATTCCTTAGATTTTATTGGGTTTGGTCTATCGACCCTAACAAAACTAACGAAAATTATGCCAAATTAGTGTTAACCAAATGCTTCCAACAAAAGGATGAGCACGCCCATAAGAAGACATAAAGGGGAATAGTACTTCGTATCTAGGATGGAAAACTTACTATTTTTGGCCGTTTTAAAGAACCCGACATACTTAAAGTCTCCAAACGCCCGAACAATAAATACGAAGGCGATACCAATTGAAATATATTGCAACCATGGATGACTAAAATAGCCGATAACCTTGTTGATATAAACAAATGCAAAGCCCAGCAAAATTACTCCCACAGCTACCGCCATAAGTTTACCTGGGGTTTTAACAGTATTGCTCTTTACGTTTTTGGGTAAAACAGCTTCGGGATCCTTGATGCCGAAAATTGACCAATAAAAATGAAGTACCGCCAAGAAAATTAAAACAACGGACAACATGATGGCCAATACATCCATATTATTTGATCACTTCTGCTTTTGGGGTTTCAAACAAGTTTTTTACATCCACTTGGTTTCTAAGGATGTCGTCAAAAGTTTCACGTTCCCTTATCAAATGGGCCTTGCCTTGATACCACAGCACCTCGGCGGGTCTAAAACGTGAATTGTAGTTACTTGACATGGTAAAACAATAGGCTCCGGCATTCTTAAAACACAGAATATCCCCTTCGGAGATTTCGTTGATCCTGCGGTTGCTGCCAAAGGTGTCCGTCTCACAAATATAACCAACTACAGAATAATAACGCTCTCTCCCTTTTGGATTTGAAATGTTGCTGATCTCGTGGGAAGACCCATACAACATAGGTCTGATCAAATGATTGAATCCGGAATCCACACTGGCAAATACGGTGGAGGTGGTCTGCTTCACCACATTGACTTTGGCCAAGAAATAACCCGCTTCGCTCACCAAGAATTTTCCAGGTTCAAAAGCCAAGGTCAACTCTTTTCCATATTCCTCGCAGAACTGATTAAACCTAGTGGTGAGTTTTTTGCCCAATTCTTCAATATTGGTTTCAATGTCGCCTTTTTTATAGGGAACTTTAAAGCCACTTCCAAAATCGATAAACTCAAGATTTTTAAAGTTTTTGGCCGTTTCAAAGAGAATCTCAGAAGCGTATAGAAATACATCAATATCCAAAATATCGCTACCGGTATGCATGTGAATACCGTTGATGTTCATTTTGGTGAGATCAACGATGCGCAAAAGATGTGGAATCTGGTGGATACTGATACCAAACTTGGAATCGATATGTCCTACCGAAATTTTGGAGTTGCCTCCAGCCATCACATGCGGATTGATTCGGATACATACAGGTACATCTGGATGCTTGCTGCCGAATTGTTCCAATACGGACAGGTTATCTATATTGATTTGCACGCCAAGAGCGGAAGCTTCCTCTATTTCTTCCAAGGAAACGCCATTAGGGGTGAAAATAATGGATTCGGGCTTAAACCCGGCCATTAACCCCAATTTAACCTCCTGAATGGAAACGGTATCAAGGCCACTGCCCAATTGGTTCATCAAGCGAAGAATGGAAATATTGGATAGCGCTTTGGCTGCGTAATTGAGTCGAAGACTGCCCACACCTTTAAAGGCATTGGTTAATCTTTGGTATTGGGATGCAATTTTTTCAGCGTCGTATACATAAACAGGTGCGCCAAATTGCCGTGAAATCTTTAGTAAATTCTGGGAGTTCATGTTCAAATTAGTCTTTCAAACAAATCTATGTTTTGTGTATTAGCTAACCAAGAATATCATAGCAAATCATATTAATATAACAATTTGTTTAAAATATAACATTTAAAGCAAATTGAACTTGCGGCTTTAAGGTTAGCATTGTACATTTAATACAAATTCGCAGCATGAAATTACCCCTTTTTCCTTTGCAATCGGTCTTTTTTCCCGGTGAATCTGTTCCATTGCACATTTTTGAGGACCGCTATAAGCAATTGATCAACGATTGCAGGCAGGAAGCTGTGACTTTTGGAATCCCTGTTTTTATTGATAATACCATTGCTTTTGGTACAGAAGTGCAATTGGTGGAGGTGGTGACCACCTACGAAAATGGGGAGATGGATGTGGTGTGTGTGGCCCGACAAGTTTTTCGGATTTTGAGTTTTGAACAGCAATTGGAGGACAAATTATACGCTGGGGGAGAGGTAGAGTTTTTGGATGTTGAATACAGCGCCGATGAAAGCTTGCGGCAAGAGGTGTTGGACAAATTGGAAACGTTGTACGAATTGATGGATGTGCCGTTCAGCCAACCCCAACCCAAACAATTCAATAGTTTTTCACTGGCACACAAAATGGGACTTTCCTTTGAACAGGAATATGAACTGCTTCAAATTTCCAAAGAAACGGATCGGTTGTTGTTTATTAAACAGCACTTGGATTCCACCATTGCCGTGCTTGAAGAGGTCAATAGAACCAAGACCTTGATAGAATTGAACGGGCACTTTAAAAACTTTGACCCCCTGGATTTTAAGAATTTCAAGAGGTAGCAACATTTTAGACTCAAGACCCAAGACAAGAAAGCTCTTGGATTCCAATGTTGAATGCTAAATTTTAAGTTCTGAATTAATTTCAGTTCAACATGAAAACTTCACAATCCAAAATTGAACATTGATCCTTGTTAACTATCAACTGTCAACTGTCAACTGTTAACTGTAAACTGTAAACTGACCCAGCATCCAACATCATAGCCACAGCAATTTTCCACTTTCCATTTTCCATTTTCAATTGATTTCGTCTTAAATCCTATTATTATCCCTGAATAATTCCCCTCATTCCAATAATTACCCGTATTAATGCTTTTTCCCTTCAATTTGTCAATGTGGTTTTCTATTTTTGTCCGCAAATAAAAGTCAATTCACAGATGAATCTTCACGAATATCAAGGGAAAGAAATTTTAGCCAGTTTCGGTGTTAGAATCCAAAGAGGAATCGTAGCCAGAAACGCAAAGCAAGCGGTTGATGCAGCCAAACAACTTACTCAAGAGACGGGTACAGGTTGGCACGTTATCAAAGCGCAGGTCCATGCGGGCGGAAGAGGAAAAGGCGGTGGTGTTAAGCTGGCCAAAAACTTAAAGGAGGTTGAAGAGTTGTCGGGCAACATTATTGGAATGAACCTGATAACGCCACAGACATCTGCTGAGGGGAAAAAAGTACATCAGGTTTTAATCGCTGAGGATGTTTATTATCCAGGCGATAGTGAAACCAGCGAGTTCTATATGTCAGTTCTTTTGAACAGGGGTACTGGTAGAAATATGATCATGTATTCCACAGAAGGGGGAATGGATATTGAGGAAGTGGCCGAAAAAACCCCGCATTTGATTTTTACTGAGGAAATTGATCCTGCTGTAGGTCTTATGCCGTTCCAAGCTCGGAAAATTGCTTTTAACCTTGGGTTGTCAGGTGCTGCTTTTAAAGACATGGTGAAGTTTGTATCTGCGCTATACAGAGCGTATCAAGAAAGTGATGCCAGTTTGTTTGAAATCAACCCGGTTCTTAAAACGTCGGATGATAAGATCATGGCTGTGGATGCAAAAGTATCTATCGATGATAATGCGCTATATCGCAGAAAAAATTATGCGGAAATGCGCGACCTGCGTGAGGAGAACCCCATAGAGGTGGAAGCTCGCGAAGTGGGCTTGAACTATGTGGATTTGGATGGTAATGTGGGTTGTATGGTAAATGGTGCAGGTTTGGCCATGGCCACCATGGATTTGATTAAAATGGCAGGTGGAGAACCGGCCAACTTTTTGGATGTAGGTGGTACTGCTGATGCCAAAAGGGTAGAAGAGGCCTTTAGAATTATCCTAAAAGATCCAAATGTAAAGGCGATATTGATCAATATTTTTGGTGGAATTGTCCGTTGCGATAGAGTAGCACAAGGTGTTGTGGATGCCTATAAAAATATGGGAGATGCCATTAAAGTGCCAATTATAGTAAGACTACAGGGTACGAACGCGGAACTGGCCAAGGAGATTATTGATAATTCTGGATTGGCGGTACATTCTGCCGTTCAATTTCAAGAAGCTGCCGATAAGGTAAAAGAAGTATTGGGCTAATATCCTGCTTAAAATAAATTGAAAAGGCATTGCCACTGGGTGATGCCTTTTTTTGTTTCAAAGGATTCAGCAGTTCCCTTCAATGCGGTTAAATCAAATTTTAACATAGTTAATTTCAACCATTTAGGCACTAAAACAGCTATTTCAAGAGTTATCTATTGGAAACCAAACCGTAAACCACTACCATGGGAACCCATAAGGAGAAACTCAGCATCCTATCTGAAATGATTGCCTTTGCAAGGGTGGATCATTCCCTTAAGGATTCTGAATACCAATTTTTATTGGGTGTGGCTTCCAATTTGGGAATTGACAAGGAGACCTTTGATGGACTTCTCAATGAAAAATCTCCCAAGGTGGTTTTAAAATCCCAGGCAGAACGAATAGTGCAGTTCCATCGTCTCTTGCTTCTGATGAACATTGACCAAGAGCAGCATCAAAAGGAAATTAGGACGCTTCACAATATTGGGCTCGCCATGGGGCTACCACCTTCAGCAATTGGACAGGTTTTGGAAGTAATGCACCAATATCCCAACAAGGTCGTTCCAGTCGATGTGCTGATCAATATCTTCAAAGCACATTACAACTAAAGACAAAATGTCACTAGATTTTGTTAAAGAAATGCCAAAATGACATAGTTTTTGTGTTGGTATAGGATTTGACTATAGCTAGGTGATTTACACATGTATAATAAAATTGAATCACCATGAGTATAGTAAAAAGAAATAATCTGTTTTTTCCATCGCTAATGAATGATTTCCTTAGACCTGATTGGTTTGGTGGAACAGAAAACTGGAATAACAACCTTCCCGCGGTCAATATTAAGGACAACACAGAAAGTTTTGAATTGGAACTTGCGGTTCCTGGAGGTAAAAAAGAGGATTTTAAAGTGGAAGTGGACAACGATGTTCTTACCATTTCCAACGAAGTAAAATCTGAAAGTAGGAAAGAAAATGACAATTACACCCGAAGGGAGTTTGCTTATTCTTCCTTCCAAAGAGCGTTTACCCTGCCTGAAACCGTTGATGGTTCCAAGATAGACGCTAAGTACGAGGATGGTATTTTACGCTTGACCCTACCTAAAAAAGAGGAAGCATTGCCCGCTCCAAAGCGGTTGATTTCCATAGGTTAAAAGCAGAATAAAATTGGGAACACCAACTTAGGTGTTTTTCATGATGGCCTGCCGGATTCTCGGCAGGGTTGGTTTAGTTGGTTAGTTTGCTAGCGCGCTCCATGCCATTGCTGCAAGGGGCGCGCTTCCTTTTTTTGGTACTGGAAATTATCCCTTCCCATTGGGTACATCTTATTCCATTGGCTCCGTAAGTACAGCAAGACATGACATAATACCTTCTCGGAAATTGCCAATTCTTAAGTTCTCATTAGGTGCATGGATACTATTGTCTGGATTGGGGATTCGCAAAGATACCGCCGGCACCCCTAATTTGTTTATGAAAGGGGCAATGGGTTGTGAGCCCCCGGTGGTGCGCATATTAATATATTGATTTCCAAAGATTCGAGTCATTGCACTATTCAGCATTAGTCCCATGGAAGAATCAATATTGGTTCGGAATGCCCGAGAACCCAATTTAAATTTGAATAAAGCCAATTTGGAATGTAATCTGCGTTCTTCTGCAGTAGGTTGGGAATCTACTAGATGAAACCCTTTGTCCTCCATGAACTGTTTCAGCAACCCCATCAGTCTTTCACCATCTGATTCGGGTACCAACCTCATGTCTATTTCAGCTATAACTTCAGATGGAATAAGCGTACGCACTTCCTTTCCTACCCATGCGGCCTGGAGTCCCCTAATGTTCAATGAAGGATATTGTAAGGATTCTTGATAACTCCCACCCACCTTTTCAGGTTTGGAGATCCCTAGACTTTCCTTAATTTCTTCCATGTCTTCGGGAATTTGGTTTAGTCTAGTCTTTTCTTCTTCACTAAGCGTGATACCCTCATAAAACCCAGGGATTTGCACAAGACCGTTCTCATTTTTTAGGGAGGCGAGAAAACGGGAAGCTTCAAATACCGGGTTAGGGGCAAAGTTCCCATATTGACCACTATGAAGAGATCTGCTGGGACCAAAAAAAGTAATGGTGGCCGTAGCAATTCCGCGTGCTCCATAGGTTAATGTAGGTAGGTTGGACAGATGGCGGGTTCCATCCATAATCAATATCCCATCTGCAACCAATAGGTCTGCATATTGATCAACCGCCTCGGGAAGGTGTGGGGAGCCCAACTCTTCTTGAAAGTCCATAATTACTTTTATGTTGTAGCTGGGTCTTATTTCCATATCCTTTAGTACACCCAATGCTGTGATAAATGCCATGGCTGGACCTTTGGAATCAGAAGCGGAACGGGCAAAGATCCTCCAGTTTTCATCCAATGGGATGGTATTGGATTTTTCGGCTATGGTTTCCCATTCATCATTTGCATTCTTACTTTTCAAAACTGGATCATAGGGACTGGGTTGGTCCCATTTTGTTGAATCAACGGGTTGACCATCTATTTGTAAATAGAACAAAATAGTCTTTGATTTTTTGGAATACTCCTTTTCGGCAAACAACAATGGAGCACCAGCAGTGGTAAGTCGTTTTGTGTCAAAACCAAGTTGGATGAAGATCTCGTTACAACGTTTTAGATTGGCTTCAATATGGTCATCATGGTGCCCATCATTTGGAATTTTTAAGAAATCAATTAGGTCGTTGATTGCCGTTGGCAGCACATTTTCTGTAGCTATCTTAACTTGTTCCTTTGAAAGCCGTTGCCCATTTAATGCCGCAATGAAAAGGAAATTTACGGAAACAAAACAGCTTATGGTCATGTATTTGCGAAGCATCATGGTTCTTGCAGAGTTTTTATTTCATCCCTTAGTTTGGCCGCTTCCATGAAGTTGAGTTCCTTGGCCGCTTTTTCCATAGCCTTTCGCTTTTCCCGAATCAATTTATCTTTTTGATCGGGTGTCAAATATTCCAAATCGGGTTCGGCAGCCCTTAATTCTTCTTTTTGGAAGTGATACGTGGAAACTGAATTTTTAGCCAAGGCATTGTCCAAATTCTTATTTAATGCCTTGGGCGTTATGTTGTTCTCCGTGTTGTAGTTGATTTGCTTTTCCCTTCTATAATTGGTCTCGTCTATCGTTTTCTGCATGCTTTCCGTAATGGTATCGGCATACATTATTGCCTTTCCATTTAAGTTACGGGCGGCCCTACCCACTGTTTGGGTCAATGAACGATTGCTTCGTAAAAAACCTTCCTTATCCGCATCCAAAATGGCGACCAGGGAAACCTCGGGCAAATCCAGTCCTTCCCGCAGTAGATTCACCCCAATCAATACATCAAAAAGTCCTTTGCGCAAATCCTGCATGATCTCCACCCGTTCCAAGGTATCCACATCGCTATGGATATACCTGCACCTAACATCGATTCTGGATAAGTATTTGGTCAATTCTTCAGCCATTCGCTTGGTCAAAGTGGTGACCAAGGTACGCTCATCCAGTTCCACCCGTTGTTGAATCTCTTCCACCAAATCATCAATCTGGTTCATGCTGGGTTTCACTTCGATAACCGGATCCAACAAGCCCGTGGGCCTGATCACCTGCTCCACATACACCCCTTGGCTTAGTTGCAGTTCATAATCTGCAGGAGTGGCGCTCACATAGATGACCTGATTTTGAAGGGCTTCAAATTCTTCGAATTTAAGTGGGCGGTTATCCAGGGCAGCAGGAAGTCGAAAACCGTAATCCACCAAATTTTCTTTCCGAGAACGGTCACCCCCGTACATGGCGTGCACTTGAGGAATGGTTACATGGCTCTCGTCAATCAACATAAGATAATCATCTGGAAAGTAATCCAATAGGCAGAAAGGTCGGGTTCCCGGTTCCCGTCCGTCCAGATATCTGGAATAGTTTTCAATACCAGAGCAATAGCCCAACTCCCTGATCATTTCCAAATCAAAATTGGTCCGTTCTTCCAAGCGTTTGGCCTCCAAGGGTCGTCCTATTTCTTTGAAATAGTCAATCTGCTTCACCAAATCATCCTGGATCATGTGGATGGCATTTTGCAAGATATCTGGAGAGGTAACAAACATATTTGCCGGATAGATGTTCAGCGAATCATAGATTTCAATGACCTTGTTATTGAACGGGTCCAATGCCTCGATTTCCTCAATTTCATCCCCAAAAAAGTGAATTCTGAAAGCGTGGTCCGCATAACCCGGAAAAACATCGACCACGTCTCCCTTTACCCTGAAATTCCCATTTCTGAAATCGGCAGTGGTACGGGAATACAGACTTTGAACCAGTTGCTTCAGGAATTTGGTCCGGGAAATGACCTGATCGCGATGGATGGAAATCACATTCTTTTGAAATTCAATAGGGTTTCCAATGCCATATAAACAAGAAACAGAAGCAACAACCAAAACATCCCTCCGCCCTGAAAGCAACGAAGATGTAGCGCTTAAGCGCAGCTTTTCAATATCCTCATTGATGCTAAGATCTTTTTCGATATAGAGACCGCTGGTAGGGATGTAGGCCTCAGGTTGATAATAATCGTAGTAGGACACAAAGTATTCCACCGCATTATTGGGAAAAAACTGCTTGAATTCGGAATACAATTGGGCCGCCAAAGTCTTATTATGGGCAAGGACCAAGGTGGGTCGCTGAACGCGTTCAACCACATTGGCCACCGTAAACGTTTTTCCAGAACCGGTTACCCCCAATAGGGTTTGATGGGGCTCACCTTCCTCAATTCCTGTAACCAACTGTTGAATGGCCTGGGGTTGATCACCAGTAGGGTCAAACTCCGATACGACTTGAAACTTCATGCTATAAAAATACTAAAGGGACAGGGTATAGGGAAGTGTGGGCCATTATCTTTTTAAGGCAAAATGCCCTTGGACCTCCCGGTTTTGATCATCGGTGGCAGAAAACCAATATTCCCCAGCTGGAAGGGGTCTTCCGCCATAGTTGCCGTCCCATCCTGTTGAGTTTTCAGAAATAACGGCCAATAATCTTCCGTACCTATCAAATATGCGAATGTTCCTCGGTATTACAGCATTGCCCTCCTTGGGCAGGACAAATTGCCAGATATCATTGACATTGTCCCCATTTGGGGTGAAAAATTTGGGAAAACCTTCCACAGATAGATCCTGAATAAATTTTTCGCTTACCGTTCCACACCCGTTTTTATCCCTAACATAAAAGGTATGGGAGCCAGGCAAAACTCCCGTAAATACATTACTGTCCTGATAAGGGCCATTGATGTCATCAACGGCAAATTCATAGTCTCCATTTCCAGTTGCGCTTACAGTAATCTCAAATCCCAGTGCAGTATCCACCGCAGATAGGCCATTGATGGTGGCAGTCTCCGACGAAACCACTTCAAACACCTGTGAGGTAGGACATTCAACAATACTACCCCCTTGGGAAACCACGTTGAAGGCCATATACCGGTAGCGTCCATTCTCACTCACTGTTACCTCATTGGAATTGGAAATCATCACCTCGTTGTCAAAGTCATCTATATGAAACCATCTGTAGCCATCCGCGAAATCAGGGGCTGTAATGGTCAAAGGTGCCTCGTTCTGACAAAACGAAAGAGTCTCTGGAAAATCTATTTCAGGTCCAAAAGTTATAAACTCCCCTGTATTGGGATCCAAGTAGGGCCCACAACCCAATAAGGTGGAGAAACTTTCTTGTACACAACCAATGGCACTTCCCGCGGCATTGAAGGGTACAATGGTGATGAAGAAGGTGCGGTTGGGTTCAAAATTAAGAACAAGGGTGGAATTGGATGAGAATGATGTATTGTTCAATATGTCGGTGCCATCAATGGTGGAACCTATGGTAACCCGATATCCTGTTGCCCCCGGTACTGGTAACCATTCTATTAACGGGGTTAGGGGTACGTTGATCTCCCCATTCATAGGGGTGACCAAGGAAGTGCATCCTGGTAAAGGGGCCAAAGCGGCCGTGGTAAAACTAATTTCTGGGCAATTGGGTGCATTGCCATTTTCATTATATGGGGTAACCGTGGCGTAAAGCGTTGTATTTGCAGGTAGCTGCCCAGGCGGGTTGAAGGAAATTACATTGCCCACATCGGTAAGGGGAACAACATCATCTGTTCCTGGGGCAGTACCAATGGAAATGTTATAGCCTGTTGCCGTTGGGGCATAAAACCAGGAAAGGTTGGAAAAAACGCTGACATCTGTGGCTCCATCCACTGGTGTCCTAAAGGTAGTACATCCTGGTGCCATGACCACGTCTTCAGTGGTGAAGGTTTGGCTGCTACAGATAATATCCTGACTCCCTTGAAACAAAAAATCCAGAATAATCGTTACATAAATTTGGGTGTTTTCAGGTAATCCCAAGGGAGGTGTAAAGGTGGTTGCACTTCCCACGGACTGCTCCAATATTTCTGCTCCCCCGTCTGTAGTGCCCAGTCGGATTCTATAGCCTGGAATGCCATCGGAAACGGCCCAGGTAATGGTAGCATCCACAGGAACATTTGTTGCCCCATTTACAGGACTAAGCAAATTGGGGCATTCCTGTGCCATTCCAACCGCCGTTATACCAAGTACAACGATATGTAGCAATTTTTTTAACATTCAATAGCAATCCTACCTAAAAGGTAGTCATTTTTATGATTTGGCCAAGGTTTATCGTTTTAAACTAAAATGGCCTTTGAACACCCTGCCATCTTCCAAATTCACTTTGAACCAATAATCCGATGCCGGCAGTTCATTATTGTTAAAAGTCCCGTTCCATCCACTGGTTTGGGGACTTAGCAATGCCATGAGTTCTCCGTAGCGATTATAAATGGATATAAGACTATTAGCCTGAGATACCTCGTCAACACCGATGAGTTGCCAAGTATCATTTACATTATCCCCATTTGGTGTGAAAAATTTGGGATATCCTATAACCGCAATTTTTTGCTTGCTTATACCACAACCATTTTTGTCCCGAACACTTACCGTTATGAATCCTGGGTCTATATTTTCAAAAATTGGCGAATCTTGATAATTGGTTCCGTCCAGCGAAAACTCGTAGTCCCCGTCTCCTGTAACCAGTACTTCCACCATATTGTCAGCGGATAGATCCTCAATAAGCACATCCTGAATCAAAGCTTTGTTGGAGGGCATAATCTCAAAATCGGCGGTATTAAAGCATTCAAAAACACCTTCATCGGTCACATAGCGATAAGCAACTTCTAAGGTATATCCACCCACCGCTGCAATGGAAATATCTTGTTGATCACCTACAAATTGGAGACTGGTTCCCACTCTCCTGTACCATTGGTAGTTGTCGTAACCGTCAGGGGCGTTGACCACCAGTGGAGGGCCATCGGTACACCATGAAATTTCCTCGGGAAACTTGATGGAGGGTGTAGGGTTCACAACGAAGTTTAGGGCATCAATATCCTCACATTCGTTATTGCTTTCCAAGCGGGCATATATCGTAGCGGACTCCGAGAGATAATTTCCGGAAATGGGATACAGTTCCAGCGTTGCATCTTCAACTGAGGCATAAAACGAAACATCGGAATTTGGATATTCCAGTGCCTGGATCTGATCCAAATTAAAGATACCCTCAAGCTCAGCATCCTCGGAGTCAATATCACATTCATAAAAGGTCTTTGCGTCATCCGGGTTTAACAGTATAGATCGAACCTCAAGTTGGAGTTCCCCTGAATTGGAACAGCCGTTGCCATCCACAATTTCATAATAAATTGTTTGGTTAAACGGGGAGGTGTTGGTATAGCCAATGGGGTTGCTTATTTCGTTGCCAGCCCCCAAATCTGACATGCTCTCATAAAAAGAATAGCTGTACGCCGTATCAAAAATGGCTTCTTCCAGATTGAATGCTGTTAGACCATCATCGTTTCCATCCAGGACTATGTCGCATTGGGCCAAAGTCAGCGTAGGTGCTATAGGTAAGGGGTTTACGGAGATGAAAGCCTCCCCAATGACGGGGCATTGGCTGGGGTCGTTAGGAACTATCGAGAGACTATATCTACCGGCATCAGAAGGATCGGCATCGGTTACCGTCAATATATTTCCAGAATTGGATATGGTGTTGCCGTCCTTTTCCCAATTATAGGTGGCATTGGGCACAACGTCTGCCTCAAATGAAAAATCCTCACCTTCACAGATGATGCCGGAGGTACTTTCCGATCCATCACTGTTCTTAATTATGGCAACCCTATCAAAGTAGGACTGGATAAAGGGTGGGAGTCCTTGCGTAGCCCTTCCACTTCCCAGATTTACCGCATTATGGTTATAGTTGGCAGCGTTTCCAAGTTCGTTGGGGTTTTCAATAACCCCCAAGAATGAGGTGCCTCGGATGTAATTTTCAGCTATTGTTCTGTAGATTTTTCCGTTTTGACCCAATTGCAATGCTCCACGATAAATGGATCTTCGGTCTATTTCCATTTCGGATGCTGCTACATTAGGTGCCGTAAGGTCATACTGCAATAGCGAAGAAGAGTGACCTTGCTCTTCAAGTGCTGGGAGGTTATTGGAAGTATGAACATACAAAAACCGTTGATTGGGGGAGAACTCCAAACCGTACGGAATCTTGTTTGGGGCGGTTACGATAACCCTTTCCTGATTGGATACGATGCCCGTAGTGGTATTAAAATCATACAAATAAAGCCCAAAGGCCATATTGGCACTGGCCAATTTTTTTCCGTCTGCCGAAAATTTTAGATAGCCACGTGGATCCTGGATGTCCAGACTGGGAAAGGTGGATTTTACAGCTGTGGTATTGACTCCGGCTGTGCTTACCTCAAAAGCATGATAGGTGTTGAAAAATTCATCCCCGGGATTTTCAAATCCCAAGGTAACCACCCAAATGGACTCATCTGAACAATCTTTGATCACTGCGGTAATTTTCTCCGAACAATCGGGAAGGAGGTTCACATTTTTTTGGATTACGGCTCCATTTCCGCCATTGAGCGTCATGTCCACTACAGAATAGCTTAGTCCGCGATCGGGATCCTCCTCAAAAGTTGAGGTGTCCACAGTAAAGATGTACAGAATATTGGGGTCTTGGGGTTTTTGCACCACAATTGCAGATTGGGTACTGGACGGGTCGCCATATAGCCCACTGCCCCCTTGCATTATATTATGGGTGCGATCATAAACGGTAATACCGTCCGTATAAAGCAAGAGATTGCCAATGCCATCCGAAATGGAGGTGCAGCCTTCAAAGGTATTGATGCGCCCGCCTGATAACGGGCTTACCGTACCATCATTATTGAAGGCAATTCCAGCTCCGTTTCCAAAATACCAATTGGAAGTTTCTCCCTGTGCAAAAAGCCCTATGGAAGAGAAAAATAACAGTAAAAAACTTACGTATCTATATAGCATTCAGTGGATAACAGTACCTGACAAGATACTATAAATCCCGCTTTTTCAACAATACGTATGATAAATAGACAAAAAGTACAGTCCAAAAGATGACAATCAAGAACTCGTACCAATATACATGGTAGTCAAAACTCATGTTCTCGCCAATTTGCTGCCCAATGTTCTGAACGGCAGATAATCGGGTAAACGGTTCCTTGATCAAGTTGGTCATGGATTCCAAAGGAAAGAAGTCTTTGACCGCTTTGGCACTGTCCCAACTCATAACTTTCCAGCCCAATAAACCAAAGACAATTTGTTCCAAAACAGCCCATAGAATTAGAAAGCCCAGCGCAAATGCAGAGCGTTTGACGAAAATACCGAGGAAGAGACAGAACGAGAAAAATCCAACCAATTTGATGAAAAAGGCCAAGAGGTATTCCAAGTCAGAGAATATGATTGAAATTTCATTGTAATCGGAATAAACGAGCCCCAAAATCATGGAAACCACAAAGACGAAAACGGTGGAAATCAAGGAAAATGAGATAACCGTCAAAAATTTGGAAGCAATGAATTCCTTTTTGGACAACCCGTCGATAAGGTTTTGTTTGATGGTTTTATTGCTGTACTCGTTGGCCATCATGGATACAATGACTATGGCGAGGAACAGTTTGAAAATAGCCGTGACAAAGGTGTTGAAGTGCCAGATGTAGGGGAAATTGAAGATTCCCTGGTCCGCTAAATGAAATTTCACAGGGCCTATGTCAAATTTAATGGCTGCAATCAACGCTATGGAGGTCAATAGCACAAAGTACGATGTGATTAAAATTTTACTGGCCCTATTGTTCCAGAGCTTGATGAATTCTATTTGTAGTAAGCGTACCATTCGTTTTCTGATTAGTTGTTTTTGGTCAAGGTCAAAAATTGCTCCTCAAGGCTTTCTTTCCGTTTTACCAGATGGGATAAAACCAACCCTTTTTCATACAGAATCTTATTCAGTTCCTCTGCCTGCATTTCTTCTTTGAGATAGGCGGTAAGGGTGCCATTCTCCCGGGTGATTTTTCCGAAACTGGCGTTTTTATCCAGCAGTTGTTCCAACTTGTCCATATCCGTTGTGCGAAGCTCAAAGAACCCATGACTGGCCAACATGCCATCCACAGGGCCCGAATACAACTTTTCTCCCTTTCTCAGGATTACTACATGGGAACATACTTTTTCTACTTCGTCCAACAAGTGTGAGGCCAAAAGGATGGTAGTGCCTTGACCGGCAATTTTCTTGATAATTTGTCTGATTTGATGAATGCCTTGGGGATCCAATCCGTTGGTAGGTTCATCCAGAATAAGAATTTCCGGGTCGTTTAACAGGGCCGAGGCAATGGCCAAGCGCTGTTTCATTCCCAACGAATAGGTTTTGAATTTACTGTCCTTTCGATCCCAAAGACCTACCAATTCCAATTTTTCCTGAATCTTGGTTTCCGGGACTTCCTTGATCTTACAAACCAGCTTCAAGTTCTGAATCGCGGACATATAAGGATAGAAATTGGGTCGCTCTATAATGGCCCCTACCTTTTTTAAGGCTTCATGGGTAGAGGTGTTGCCGTCAAACCAGCTAAAGTCGCCGGCCGTGCGGTTAACCACATTTAAAATAATGCCCAAGGTGGTGGATTTACCGCTACCGTTAGGCCCCAAAATGCCATAGACGTTGCCTTTTTCTATAGTAAAGGACAAATCTTTTACAGCAGTAAGAAAACCAAATTTCTTGGTCAGATTTTGTACGGTCAGTATTGTTTCCAAGACGGAATCGTTTTTTGATTAGTTTATAGTAACTTGACGAGGTATAGCCAATTTTGTTACAAATTAGGGAAAGAATGTCCGAAGAAAAATTGATGTCGAAGAAAAAACCGGCCTATCCGGTAAACAAAAAACTGGATGGATACCTACACCGGTACAGTCGTAAAATTGAGATTCCCATTTTTTACGAAGATCTTTTGCGCTTTGCAGGTTCTGTTGTGGTTTATGATGCGGATGGCGAGGATACCCTTTGGGTACGGGTGTATTATTCCGATTTTGATCGCGAAGAAATCGATTTAAGCCTGAAAAAAGTGTATTCCATTTTGCACTCGGATGGTGGTGACCGAATTTTGGAATATCTCAATGTGGATGCTGTGGACTACTGCACTTTTGGGAATTCCAAACCCTTCCGCATCAAGGTTCGGAACATTCTCAATGACAATTACACCTACTTCTATGTCAAAAAAACGGATGCTTCCAGGGTATATGGATTGGAACTGGAACATATGCTTTCGCCATATAACCTTAACTTCTTGGTGTTTGGTGATACCTTGATTGAGGAACATATTGCGGGGATTCCTGGCGATGTATTTATTGAGGACATGTTGCCCAAATGCACCGAGGCGGAGAAAGCACAGTTGGCCAAGGAATTTGTAAAGTTCAACGAGCGCTGTATGATTAGGCTTCTAGGAGATATGCGATCTTACAACTATGTTATTGTTCCAGTGCATGACTTTGATCATGTGGTGTATAAAATAAGGGCCATTGATTTTGATCAGCAGTGCTTTGAGGGGAAATTGAAGGTTTACCGTCCACAGTTTTTTAAGGAGAATTTTCGGATGGTGGAGCTGGTACGAACCAAATTGCAGAAATATTCCGTGGATCAGTACAAAATTGAAGAACGCTCCATTGTGGCCAAGCGAATATTAAGCTCCGGGGATCGAATCAAAAGATTATTGGATGCTTGTGTTATAGACGATATTTCCCTGGAGGACAACATCACTCGCTTGAAAATGGAAATCTACGAATTGGCCAAAGACATCAATTTTAAAAAATGCAATACCATGGGAGAAGTTTTGGCCCTAGCGCTCGATTTTGTGAAGCGGAATTACCAGGACGTTAATATGAGCAAGATATTTGATAGCTAGGTGTCAGGTGTCAGGTGTCAGGTGTCAGATGTGAGATATCAGATGTCAGTAATTAGTTATCCGTTTTTAGATTTTTTTAATTGTCTCTTGTCTCTTGTCTCTTGTCTCTTGAGTTTGAACTTGAACTTGCGTCTACTTAGCTTTTCTGTTCCTTGTTAAAATACACCAGATAGTAGTACATCTGCCGTTCCTCGTCCCAGCCTTTTTCCACGAATTTTTCAGCAGATTCTGGGTTGATAAAATCCATTTTAATCTGTATGTTGGTATCCAGATTAATGACATTCTTTATTTTTTTACGGGCATCGGACACGGCCTTGTTGGCAATGTCAAAATTGGAAACGTCCTCAATGCTGTATTTAGGCCCTTTTTCAACCTTGTAGTGCTTAAACTCAGGAATCAGTTCAGGATTTTCCATGACCTCATTCAAAAATGAAGTTTCTTCGAACGCATCATTTTTGGCAAAATGGTTTACCGCGCGATTCATAAAAAGCACTTCCTGTTGTTTGTCTTCGGCTGGTAAAACCACGTCCTTGGCAAAATTTTGACAGAACTTTAGATAATTCTTGGTGTAAAAGTTCTCATCTGTAAGCGGGGACAGGCCCAAAAAGTTCTCTAACCAATATTTTGCGTCATACCGATTGCTATCCACGGATAAAACCTTGTATCCATCTTCTTTGGCTACATTGAAAACGATGCAACCCTTGTCCAACTTATTAATGTTGATTCCCTGTTTGATAAGGATTTCCAAGTTTTGACCTTCTTCCTGGAACTGTAAAAAATCGTGTTTTAGCTCGCTTTTGAAAATTCCAACGGCTTCCACTTTTTGGTTGTCCAATACCATGTCTGAAAAGTGAACCACATAGACCTCCCCACTTTTTATGTGAGGGTGGTTGGACTGTTCAAAAAGATGGGTGGTAATTTGCTTGGAAACCGAATGGATTTGGGAAACATCTTCAAAAATCTCCCCAACAAGCTTGTAAACTTCATTGAACTCTACATCCACTTCGTTGTCGAACCGAAAGTAATTCTCCTCTTTTTCTCTAAAGGGTCTAAAGAAATACTCTTTCAAAAGCCCGGACATTTCATCATTTAAATTGAAGGGCTGAGCGGACAAAAAGATGGATTCGTTCTTGCTTTTATTGCCAACACGATGAAGGGATACGCTTTCAATTTGGGCAGGGTATAGGTTTAGCATTATTGGGTAAAGGGATTAATAGGTTAAAGGTTGCGGGTATTTTAATCTTGATTTTTGAACTTGAACTTGAACTTGAGTTTGAATGTGTCCTTAATCAGTTCCAATTTTCGTCAAAATCCAAATCATCGTAGCTGTCAAATGAATCGTCAAAGTCCATAGAAGGTTTGGATTCGAATTTTTTCTCTGGTGGGGCATCTGGAAGCTCACCAAAGCTGAACAATACGTTGGGATAAGAACGTCCATCTTCCTTTTCAACCATATCGGCCAATTCCACAAAAAAGGTCCACATGCTCAAAAAATCATATACATAAATCATTTTGGGACTTTGTTCGGTAAGTACGTCTTCCAGAACTGTTTCGTTCATTAAACGCACATCAGAACCATTTTCACTCATATCAAATAGCGCGATTTCCTCATCCTGGTTCCAATCCTCATCACAAGTATAAAAGGAGGCCATTTCACTTCCTCCAAATCCAAAGGCTTGGGTAATGGAATTATGAAACTCTTCCAAGGTGTTGGAAGCCTCAATCTCCAAATCCCGAAAAATATCCTCTTCAGCATCAAGAATTATCCTGATTTTGTATATCATCCAGCAAAAATTAAAGTGGGGTCAAAGTTACAATAAATAGTGGGTTATTTGGTGAATCGGTGCAAGCTAAACGTCATTGCTGCCAAAAGGAAAAAGGCACCAACTTGATGCAAAACACCCAACCACAAGGGAACCGCCATAATCAGGGTTAAAACACCCAACAAAAACTGGGCAAACACCAATATAATCAGCATTTGTATTCCTTTTTGTTGTGGTGGTGTCATCTTTACTTTCTTGGTTTTGTACCAAATGGCCAAAACAAAAGCCACCACTACATAGGCCAGATAACGATGCACGAATTGAACACCGCTTTTACCCTCATAAAGATTTTTGATAAAGGGCTGTTGCTCAATGTACACAGTTTCATGAATCAACTTTCCGTCGCTCATCAGCGGCCAATGATTATGAATGAACCCGGCGTCCAATCCGGCAACAAAGGCTCCCCAAATAATTTGGATAATCAAAACCACCAGGGCCACGCGAATTAGGTTTCTGATGGATTTCTGAACCTCCTTCTTGCTGGGATACATAAGATCAAGTGCTACCCAGAGGCTATAGGCAAAGGTCAAGAAGGCGGTAGTGAGATGGGCGGCCAGACGATAATGGGAAACATCGGGTCGGTCCACCAATCCACTTTTGACCATGTACCATCCCAGGAAGCCTTGAAATCCTCCCAAAAAAAGTAAGACCAGCGATTTCCTTACGGTGGGTCGATCCAGTTTTTTGGTAAGCAAAAAGAACAGGAATGGTACAATGAACACTATGCCTATGAACCTACCAATCACCCTATGCAACCATTCCCAGAAATAGATACTCTTAAAATCCTCCAGGGTAAAATGGTAGTTTAATTTTTGGTACTCGGGATACTGCTGATAGAGTTCAAATGCTTCTTCCCACTCTTGTTGATTCATGGGAGGTAAGGTTCCGCTGATCAGCTTATAGTCCGATATGGAAAGTCCAGAATGGGTAAGTCTAGTGATTCCACCCACTACTACCATAATGAAAATAAGGACACAGCCGGTCAGGAGCCAATAGATAACGTATTTATTTTTTTTCATCCGCAACGGGTTCAAGATTCATTTGTTTCCCTTTTTCCAACATAAATTGATAGGCTGCCTCATATTCATTCGGGATTTCCCCTTCCAAGATGGCCTCTTTGATCGCATCCTTTAGGATACCAATCTCTTTAGATGGTTTAAGATTAAAAACCTTCATAATCTCTTCCCCGGAAACTGGAGGTTGAAAATTTCGGACATGATCCCGTTCCTCAACTTCCACGATTTTTTGCCGGACAACCTTAAAGTTGTTCTTATACTTTTTCTGTTTTTTGGGATTTTTGGTAGTGATATCCGCCTCACATAAGGTCATGAGATCTTCCACATGCTCCCCTGCATCAAAGACCAATCGCCTAACTGCCGAATCCGTTACATGATCTTCGGACAAAATAATGGGCCTGGAACTCATGAGTACCATCTTCTGTACAAACTTCATTTTCTCGTTTAGAGGCATCCGCAGGCGTTTAAAGAGTTTGTACACCATTTTGGAGCCAACAAACTCGTGGCCGTGGAAGGTCCATCCAATTTTTTTGTGGAATTTTTTGGTAGGGGCTTTGCCAATATCGTGCAGCAAAGCGGCCCACCGCAACCAAAGATTATCTGTGGTTTGGGCAATATTGTCCACTACTTCCAAAGTGTGCCAAAAATTGTCCTTGTGTCGTTGCCCTTCAATTTCCTCTATGCCTTGGAGTGCGGTCAATTCAGGTAAAATGTATGGAATTAGTCCAGTTTGATGCATTAAACCAAGACCAATTGAGGGTTTATTACTCAATAGAATTTTATGCAGCTCATCCACAATGCGCTCCTTGGAAATAATTTTTATGCGGTCTTTGTTTTCCGTAATGGCCTGAAGCGAACGTAATTCAATGGTAAAATTTAACTGGGTGGCAAACCGAATGGCACGCATCATCCGAAGCGGGTCATCCGAGTAAGTAACCTTTGGATCAAGTGGTGTTCGGATAAACTTACGCCTTAAGTCTTTTCTTCCATCAAAAGGATCCAATAGAAGTCCAAAACTTTCTGGATTAAGACTCAATGCCATCGCATTGATGGTAAAATCCCTCCTGTTTTGGTCATCTTCCAAAGTTCCGTTTTCCACAACAGGTTTACGGCTATTTCGGTCGTAACTTTCTTTACGTGCACCCACAAATTCAAGCTCAAAATCTTGGTGTTTGATCATGGCAGTCCCAAAATTCTTGAAAACAGAAATCTGGGGATTTCCCTGTAGTTTGGATGCTACTTTTTCAGCCAACTTGATTCCACTTCCCACGGCAACAATGTCAATATCTTTTGGAGCCCCTCTTTGAAGCAGGTAGTCCCTAACGAATCCACCAATAACATAGGAATCCAGACCCAATTCTTTGGAAGCCTCGCCAATGATTTTAAAAATTGGATTTTCTAGTACCTTTTTATGGAATTCCTGCGCCATGCTACTCCCGGATTACCTTGACCTGTCCATCGTTGCTAAGCTTGATGATGGAAGAAGGTGAAGGGTCTTTGTTTTCGTCCGGCAAATTTACCACATAGTCAACTCCTTTTAAAATTTCTGGGGTTATCTCCCCAAAATGTTTGGGAGAAGGAAAGCCAGATATGTTTGCGGAGGTGGACACAATGGGTTTTCCAAAATTGTTAATGAGATATTGACAGAATTTATCGGATGCTACCCTGATGGCCAAGGTGTTATCTGAAGCAATTAGATTTTTTGCGACCCCAATGGGTTCATCAAAGACAATGGTCGTAGGTTTGGTAGCGAAATCCATAATATCATAGGCCACATCGGGAACCTGCTTTATATGGCGCTCCAGCATGGCCTGGCTGGATACCAAACAAATCAAGGCTTTGCTGTCTTCTCGCTGTTTAAGCTCGTATACCTTTTTTACAGCTTCGGGGTTGGTGGCATCGCAGCCAATACCCCAAATGGTATCGGTTGGGTAGAGAATGAGCCCGCCAGATTGCAAAATTTCCTTTGCTTTGGCGAGTTCTGGACCAAAGTCAGGCTTCATTTACTTTTTGTATTTCAGTTTTTCGCGCTGTACGCTCTCAATATCCAGAATGTCCTTTTGTTTGTAGGTCAATGCTTGATGGGTTGCCCTTACATCCCTGCAGAGTTTGCGAAGTCCCATGGGTTCCAGTGAAGCAGCATGGTCTGTGCCTTTCCAAGTTCTGTCCAATGTAAAATGACGCTCAATGATGTGGGCGCCCAGCGTGTAGGCAGCAACATCAACGGCAATGCCCAAATGATGCCCTGAAAAACCGATGCTCTTTACACGGGCATCATACTTTTCCTTAAGCTTTAGAATATCTAGCAGGCAGATATCCTCAAAGGGTACCGGATAGCCCGAGGTGCAATTGTAGACCACCAAATCTTTGGCCCTACCGCGCTGTTCAAAGAAGTCCACCAAGGTAGAAATCTCGTCCTTTGTGGTCATTCCCGTGGAAATGTGTAGCTCCCCTTGGTAATTGTCGCATAACCATCCCAACATTTCATAATGGTTGTTGCATGCAGATGGGATTTTGATGAATTCAGGATTGAGGCTGGCAATCTCCTTTGCTGAGGTGGTGTCCCAAACCGAAGTAGAGTAGGTAATGCCCACTTCATTGCAATAGGCCATCAATTCCTTGTGCTGCTCCACATCAAACTCTAAAAACTCCCGGTGTTCCCCATACGTATTGCCATAAGAATTGACGGGATTGGGGTGCGGTTCGTTGTACTGCTCCTCTGTCAACAATTCCTTGTTGTTCCTTTTTTGAAATTTTACCGCATCGGCATTGCCAAAAATCTTGGCCATGTAAATGAGCTCTTTGGCTATTTTCATATCACCTTTGTGGTTACAGCCAATTTCTGCAATGATATAGGGTTCTTTATAGGTCATTAAATCTTAAATTGTAGTTCATGATAAATTCGCAAGCCTCTCTGATGGCTCCATTGGCGGATGCATGGGTTAAAACCACATCTGCCTGATATTTTATGGGTTTTGTGGCATTGGAAGGGCAAAAAGACCAGCCCACTCGAAGCATATTGGCCATATCGTTGACGTCATCCCCAATGTACGCCAATTCTTGAGCCGTAAGCTTGCGTTCTTGTAAAATGTTTTCCAAGAAGGAATATTTGTCCTTTACCCCAAGAAAAACATCCTCGATTTGTAATTTTTTCATGCGTTGTGCCACCGTTTCGGAATCTTCCGAGGTCATTACCATTACGTTGACCTTGTGCTGCCTAAGGATCTCCAATCCCATACCATCCCGCATGTCAAATGTTTTGGACAGCTCTCCGGTTTTTCCATAGGTTACTTTACCATCCGTAAATACTCCGTCCACATCCAGTATAAGATGCGAGATGCGCTGTGGTGTTTTTTTGGTTTTGAAACTGGAAATTAACAGCTGTTCTATAACATTCCAGTCCGTTTCAGAATCAATTTCCACTAAAGTGTTCTCAGACATTTCCACCAATCCTATTTTACCACTAAGTCTGTTGCTTGATTCTAGGAAAGCTTTCTTTAGAGAGGTGTAAACAGCGCCATTTTCCATGAGCAAACCGTCAAAATCCTGTCTTCTAGGCCTTTTTTTGAAATCATAGTTAAGACTTTTACCATCTTCGGACCAAATAAACCTGTGCGTGCGAACAACACTTAGGGCAGCATCATATGTTCCATTCAAAACAAGTTCCAATCCTTTGTTGATGTCTGTTCTTTGTGTGAGGGGAGAGGTGGCCTGTAAGAGGCAAAAAACATCATAATCATGGTTGATAAGCTCGGAGAATTCCAGCATTGCCGACTCAGTAGAGGCGGTATCAGATGCGTTTTCAGCTGAGCGCAAAAGCGGTTTGACCTTATCCGTCCATGCATAGTTTTTATCAATGTAAGCAATGATTTCCTCGTCATCGGTGAACACATAAACCTCGTCCAAGTTGGAAAAAATGGCTTCACTCAACACCCAAGAAAATAAGGGTCTGCCCAACAACTTCTTCTTGTTTTTACCAGGGATGCCTTTGGAGTTCTTTCGTAAGGGGATAAAACCTATGGTCTTTTTTTGCATGCTTTGCATTTTTAGGAAGGGATTTCCATGTTTTGGATCAAGTCCCTGGTTGCGCCGACGGTAAATTTATCCAAATAATCCTTACCTAGAAAAAAGCGTTCTTTAACTATTTCCAAGTTTGACAAGGCCGTGGAAAATAAGGTATACCCTTTTTCGAAATTAAAACCTTCCTTTAATCCCAGGATTTCTATCGGAAAAAGAGCTGGCAATACCGTAATATTTTTAAAGTGTTCACTATAATTGGTGAGCTCTCTGGGGTGCGTCTTTAGAATGACATTCATATCCTGCGGTACCTTGGAGATAAGATCTTTGTACATCGCAATTTTGACTTTCTCGTCGGCAACTACCTTATCTTCGGAAATGGGCTGGGTAAGGATTAAAGCGTTATTACTGTTGGCAACCTCAAGCGTGCCATCTTGGATAAACAACTGGAAAACCTCTTGTTTTATACTTTCTGGCCATTGGGCAACTTCTCTTTTAATGTTGAGTTCCTTTGCTTTGTTCCGAATACCCGCGGGGAGTTTTTGGGGGAATTGGGCATAAATGGTTGCTATTTCCTTGTCAAAACCACCGCCAATGGGTGTTTTGGTTATATAGGTCTTGAGGAGTTGCTCAAACGGGGAATGCCTTTGTATATATGTTCTAGCCCCGTCCTCAATCATATTAATGTCTTTTTTCTTTCCAAATTCATACAGAAAATAACTTTTGGAAGAATCAGTATCGCATAAATACAAGTCAGCGTTTTTGATAAATTCTTTTTCAATGGCCAGTTCCGGATGTTTGGCCTCCAAATATGGGATCAACTTGGATTTTCTTCGCAACGAATAATTGAATTTTCCCAAGTCTTTCACATGATCCCTACGTTCCGAGATTATATGGACATCCCTGAAAAAACGTTTTTTAAGATTGGGAATCAATGTTTCGATCATCGGGGTGCTTTCCACCAAAAACAAAAGGTTGTTTCCACAGTTATCCAAGGAGTATTCCGAATTTTTAATGATATGGATCAAGGAAAGATAAATGTGGTATATAGTAGAGCCTACATAGGTTCGATGCATATAAATTGCGGGAATTATATTGGAGATGTACCTCAAAAAACTACATTTGCAAAAGTACTGAAAAACTCTAATTAATGCCTGCTGTCAGTGTAATCATAAGTACCTACAACAAACCGGACTGGTTGGAAAAAGTGCTCTGGGGGTTCCATTGCCAGACCTATAAGGATTTTGAGGTGGTCATTGCTGATGATGGGTCTACTGAAGAAACGAAAAACAGGATAGAGTCCTTAAGGAACGAATTAAGTTATCCTGTTAAGCATGTTTGGCAAGAGGATGATGGCTTTCAAAAATGCAGGATTTTGAACAAAGCCATTGTTGCCACAGAAACGGACTATATTATAATGACTGACGGGGATTGTATTCCCAGGGAGGATTTTGTACAGGTACACTACATCAATAAAGCACCCTCTACTTTTATTTCCGGGGGGTATTATATGTTGCCCATGAATATTTCCCTAGCCATTACCAAGGAAGATATTTTGCAGCAAAACTGCTTCAACATCAATTGGCTTAAGGAAAAAGGAATTCCAAAGACTTTTAAAAACAATAAGTTGACGGCCAATGGATTTGTTTCCAAGCTTTTAAATGCATTCACGCCTACGAACCCAAGTTGGAATGGGCACAACTCATCTGCTTGGAAACAGGATATTCTAAATGTCAATGGGTTTGACGAACGTATGCAATATGGTGGAGAAGACCGCGAAATGGGGGAGCGCATGGTTAATTTTGGAATAAAAACCAAGCAATTAAGGTATAGTGCGGTTTGTATTCATCTTGATCACGATAGAGGTTATGTAAATCCAGAAGCTTTGGCCAAGAACAAGGCCATTAGAAAAGAAGTGAAACAAGGTAAAAGTGTTTGGACACACTATGGCATCACCAAATAGTAGGTGAGCTGGTTTTTCTTTTCCAAGCGTTTCAATTCCCGATATCTTTCAAGAACACCGAGGGCATTCAGATAACTGATAGTGATTCCTTTTTTGCCGTCTAAAAAGCCTAATCTAATCACATAATGGTTGAAGAATTTCCAAAGGGGCCTAAAAACCAATGAAAAATAATTGAACTGCTTTTCCTTATAGAAAGCTTCCTTGGCCTTAAGCTGACCGTATCTGAGCATTTTACCCTTGTAATCTTCGTAATTTTTGTAGCAGTAATGGGTCAAACGTTCCTTTAGGATACAGGAATTACCGTCTACTTCCAAGGTTTCGTGCACCAACTTTCTATCAGTGAATTTGGCCTTACTTTTTCTAAAAAGTCGGTGATTTTTATCGGTTTGCCACCCACTGAAGTTCAGTCTAGTATCCTGAAACATAAAAATACGATAGAACCAATAGGCCTCACAGGCTTTTGGGTCATTTATCGTGGCAACTATTTCTTTCTGTAGCTTATGGCCCACAACTTCATCGGCATCCAAAAATAACACCCAATCGTTTGAAGCTTGCTTCAATGCATGGGATTTTTGGGCAGTAAAATTCTGGAAAGGGTGTTGAATTACTTTTACCTTAGGATGGTTGAGAAGATATTCATAAGTACCATCGGTGCTGTAAGAATCCACCACTAGAATCTCATCAGCGAAGGTAACTGACTCAATGCATCGCTCAATATATCCTATTTCATTGTAGGTAATGACAAGCGCGGATAGCTTTTGCTTTGGGGTGCTCAATCCAGCCATATTTATTGGTACACGGTTTGGTGATTACAAAACTATAACAAAATAATCAGGAGAAAATTGTTTTAAAGCGTAATTTTCTTACACCATTTCGAATTACGAAATCCTCCAATTACTCCATGAAATTTTAACAATGTAGGTGGTTTTGTAAGGAATAGATGTCAAAAATAAAATAGGTTGCTTGGTACGATGAAAAAATATCATCCGCCCTCAATTTATTGAGGTAATTAAGATTTTATTTGGCTTCAAAGCTTAAGAACTGAACAATCTTGCAGTACTTAAACGGCAACATCATGCTCTCTAAGCGCATTGTTCAGAGACGTCTTCTTGTCAGTACTTTCCTTTCTTTTTCCTATAATCAAGGCACAAGGGACTTGGTACTCACCAGCAGCAAATTTTTTGGTATAACTGCCTGGAATTACCACAGAACGTGCAGGAACCCTGCCCTTTAGTTCAATGGGTTCATCGCCGGTAACGTCGATTATTTTAGTGGAAGCGGTCAACACCACATTGGCGCCCAAAACGGCTTCTTTTTCAACCCGTACCCCTTCTACCACAATGCAACGGGAGCCGATAAAAGCATTGTCCTCAATGATTACTGGAGCGGCTTGCAAGGGCTCCAAAACACCGCCAATGCCAACACCTCCACTCAAATGGACATTTTTACCAATTTGTGCGCAGCTACCCACGGTTGCCCAGGTGTCTACCATGGTGCCTTCGTCTACATAAGCTCCAATATTCACATAGCTGGGCATTAAAATGGTACCTGAAGAAATGTAGGCGCCATGCCTGGCAACAGCGTGGGGTACCACCCTAACCCCTTTTTCCTGATAGCCTCTCTTCAACGGGATTTTATCATGATATTCAAATATACCGGCTTCCAGAACTTCCATCTTCTGGATAGGGAAATACAACACCACAGCTTTTTTGACCCATTCATTGATTTGCCAACCATCTTCAGTGGGTTCGGCGCATCGCAATTGCCCTAAATCAATCAGGTTGATTACTTCCCTAATCGCGTTTTGGGTTTCTTCTTCTTTTAACAGTTCCCTGCTCTCCCAAGCGTCTTCAATGCGAGCCCTAAGCTGTGTCATATTTTTTAAATTTTGACAAAGATAGTCGGCTCAAAAGAATATTCGACCTTATTTTAATGGCATAACATTTTTAGGGTTATTTTTGCCAAAAATTTAGACTTGGCAAGAATTTTAGCTTTGGATTTTGGGAAGGTGAGGACAGGCATTGCGGTGACGGACGAGCTTCAACTCATTGCATCAGGTCTTACGACGGTAGCAACCAAAGAATTGCTAAGTTTTATAGCGGATTACCTAAAAAAGGAAAAGGTAGAAAGGTTTGTGGTAGGGTTGCCCAAACAAATGGACAATACCCCATCGGAATCTGAAGCATTGATCCAACATTTTTTGAAAAAGTTGACAGCAACTTTTCCAGAAGTACCGGTAGAACGCCAAGATGAACGTTTCACCTCAAAAATGGCTGTTCAGTCCATGGTGCAAAGTGGAATGAAAAAGAAAAAACGTCAAGATAAAGCCCTGGTCGATGAGATAAGTGCAACCCTTATTTTGCAGGCCTACTTAAACAGATTTTAGTTTATGATTTTACCCATTGTAGCCTACGGCGACCCCGTTTTGCGCAAAGTAGCCAAGGAAATCACTGAGGCGTATCCCAAATTGCCGGAACTGATTGCCAATATGTGGGAGACCATGTATAACGCCCACGGTGTTGGACTGGCTGCCCCCCAAGTAGGCCTTCCTATCCGAATGTTTATGGTGGATACTACTCCTTTTGCGGATGATGAGGAACTGAGTCCAGAAGAACAGGAAGCGTTAAAAGGCTTCAAAAAAGTCTTTATCAATGCCACTATTGAAGAAGAGACAGGTGAGGAATGGGACTTTAATGAGGGCTGCCTCAGTATTCCCGATATTAGGGAGGACGTAAAACGTAAACCACAGCTTACCATTAGTTATGTGGATGAGAATTTCAAGGCGCACACCGAAACCTACGATGGACTTTTGGCCAGGGTAATTCAGCATGAGTACGACCACATACAAGGCGTGCTTTTCACGGATAAACTTTCTTCTTTAAAGAAAAGACTCCTAAAAAGTAGGCTGGACAAAATTTCCAAAGGAAAAATAAGTGTGGACTACAAAATGAGATTTCCGAATATCAAAAAAGGACGTTAAAAAAAATACTGTTAGCTATAAAAGCATAATTTTGCGCGCATAAAACCAAAATATGGCACTGGACAAAATTTTATCAATTGCAGGAAAACCTGGACTTTATAAACTATTAACCCAAACCCGTACCGGATTTGTTGGTGAATCCCTTTTAGATGGAAAACGAGTAACGGTGGGCATGCGCAATAACGTAAGTGTATTGTCCGAGATTGCCATTTACACCCTACAAGAAGAAGTGCCTTTAAGGGAAGTATTTTCCAAAATCAAGGAAAAGGAGAATGGTCAAAAAACAAGTGTGAGCCATAAAGCGGAGAAAATTGCCTTGGAGGAGTATTTCTTTGAAATATTGCCCAATTATGACGAGGATAGAGTGTATGCCAGCGATATTAAGAAAATAATCCAGTGGTACAACCTGCTTTTGGATAACAAAATCACAGACTTCACCGAAGCAAAGGAAGAAGAGGTTACGGCCTCATCATCCGAAGAAGAATAAACCTTATTCCGGCCAGTCAACCAGTTTGGTTGGGTAAAAATTCACCTCCATTCGAGATAAATAGGGTACCTGTTGGGCAAGCCTTAGTTTATATTCATCCCAATTTCTGTGCGCAGCAGGAGACCAACCCATTTCAGCAAAACCAATGGCTCTGGGGAAAGCCAAATACTCCAATTCGGTACTATTGCTAATAGTCTCTGACCACAGCGGCGCTTCAAGGCCTAAAATACTTTCTTGTGGCAGTTCCTCCAAAAAGGTGTTGGGATCCCAATTGTAGGCAACATCAACAGGAATCATACCAGCCCATGTTAATCCATATTTAGAAATGGAATCGTATTTCATATCCAGGTACATTTTCTCTGCCGAAGAAACAATGATTTTGGATCCATTCTTGGCAGCTTTGACCGCATTATGTGGTTCGTTCCATAGTTGCAGGACACTTGAGGAACTGATATCTGCCTGTGCAATTTCGTTCCAGCCCACGGGCGTCTTCCCATGCTTTAGCACAATTTTCTCAACGTTCTCCACAAAGTGGATATAATCCTTCTTTTTGGTCACATGACTTTCATCCCCACCAATATGAAAATAAGGCCCTGGGGTAATGGCAGCAATTTCTCGGATTACGTCATCCAAAAAAGCGTAGACAGTGTCTTTTCTTGTATGAAAGGAGCTATAACCCACCAACATATCGGTTCTGACCCTAGGCGTGTCTGCCTTACCTCCAGCATGTAGTATGGGATAACTTAGGGAAGCCGCATTGGTATGTCCCGGCATGTCTATTTCGGGGATGATGGTGATGTGTCTTTCCGCAGCGAAGGCCACAATATCCTTGTATTCCTCTTGGGTATAAAAACCTCCTTCGCCACCCCCAACTTCACTGGCACCACCCACTTCGGTAAGTTTGGGCCAGGATTTGATTTCAATGCGCCAGCCTTGGTCATCTGAAAGATGGAGGTGTAGCGCGTTGTATTTATAGTAAGCAAGAATATCCAGGTATTTTTTAACCTCGTCCACTGTGAAGAAGTGCCGAGCAACATCCAACATGGAAGCCCTATAAGCATATCTGGGTTCGTCCAGCACCTTTCCCGTTGGAATTAACCAAAGTGGATGATCCACTAAAGTATCGTTGGTCTGTTCTGGAATGAGTTGGCGCAGCGTCTGAATCCCTCGAAAAGCCCCAGCCGCAGTCTTGGCATTTAACAGAATGGAATCTTTTTTAATGTAGAGTTGGTATGATTCAGGACTTTTCAGGTCCTCGCTATCTGATTGGTTGATATATACCACCCGTTCCATGGGCTGTTCATCATTAGTGTGGTTTACGCCCAGATTTAACCCGGTTTTTAGTTTGATTTTTTGGGACAGAAACTTGCCTACTGCCTCAAAGTTGGAGTCCGTTTGGGTGGTGAAAATAACCGTTCCGGCATCAAGGGCAAATGCGCTATTGGTGGCAATGGTTTTAACCGGCTTTGGAATCAAGGCAACTTCTGCCAGGTCCGTTTTAGGAAAATTGATTTCCTTCTTTTTAGGTTGACAAGCCGCCAAACAAACAACGACTACAAAAATCCAAATCACTCTTAATTTCATGATTATAAAGTATGGTTTACGTAATTTTTAAGGACTTCGTGCCACAGGTCATAACCTTTGACATTCATATGCAGCCCATCTTCAATAAAAAGATCTCTCTTAAGCTTTCTTTTGTTCAGCATCACATTCCAAACATCCGCGAATCGGACCCCTGGGGTTTGTGCCGCAAGTTTTCGAAGTCTTTTGTTGAAGCGCATGTATTTCCGCTTCAAATGCCATCTGGAAATGCTGGGCTTGGCCGAAATCAATACAATATCCATCTCTGGACGTCTGGTTTGAAGGACCCCTAGGATATCTTCCATGGTTCCAATGATGGCCCTAGGGCTTTTTTTGGCACTGATATCATTGTCGCCCTCATAGATAAATACTTGCGAAGGATTGTAATCCAGAATCAGTTCGTCCAAAAAATGCTCCAAATCGGAGGATTGTGAACCCCCAAAGCCCGTGTTCAAAATATGCGTCTCCGGGAATCGTTCTTGTAGATCTCTCCACATCCGAATACTGGAACTGCCCGTAAAAACAATGGTGTTTTTGGAACTGTCCCAAACTTTCCGGGTATTTTCTTGCACCTCTTTGACCTCACCCGAAAAGGGCAAAGAATCTTGACCCATGGCATAATTAAGGGCTAACAAAAATAGGGCTGTGATAAAGAGTGACTTCATTCTAAACTTCATGACTGTGTAACTTGTTGATAAATAATTTCATGTTGTCCAAAATTAGCTAAAAACCAGTCTTCCTAAATGTATGGTCTTTGTACTTTTAGATAAAATTTTATAGATGAATGAAAGATCTGGGCAGCTAAAGGCCATTGACCGGCTGCTTACCATCATGGATGAATTAAGGGCTGGATGTCCCTGGGACAAAAAACAGACCATGCAGACCCTGAGGCATTTGACCATTGAGGAAACCTACGAATTGGGCGATGCCATTTTGGATAACGACTTGGAAGAGGTTAAAAAGGAGCTGGGCGACCTATTGCTTCATATCATATTCTATGCGAAAATTGGTTCGGAGACCCAGGACTTTGATATAGGCGATGTGGCAAATGGGATAGCTGAAAAGTTAATCAATAGGCATCCACATATCTATGGAGATGTAAAAGTGCAGGATGAGGAAGAGGTAAAACAAAATTGGGAAAACATCAAGTTGAAAGAAGGAAAGAAGAGTGTGCTTCAAGGTGTTCCCAACAGTTTACCGGCCTTGGTCAAGGCCAATAGAATACAGGAAAAGGTGGCAGGTGTAGGATTTGATTGGGAGCAACCCGAACAGGTTTTTGAAAAGGTACAGGAAGAATTATCAGAACTTCAAGAAGAATTGAAACAAGGCAATGCCGATCGCCTGGAAATGGAATTTGGGGATGTCCTTTTTTCCATGGTCAATTATGCGCGATTTTTGGACATCAATCCTGAAAATGCCTTGGAAAGAACCAATAAAAAGTTCATCAAGCGATTCCAATATTTGGAACAAAAAGCAAAGGAGTCCGGTAAAACGCTCAAGGAAATGACCTTGGATGAAATGAATGTTTTTTGGGAAGAGGCCAAAAAAGTCTAACAAATCTCATCGGGAATAGTCGACAATTTTCAATAGTTTTATGCCTCTTCAAAATAAAACCTTGAAAATGACATTCATAGCCAAAACCAAAATTCTCCCATTCATTTTTGGGTTAGCAGTTCTTGTATCCTGCAAATCAAAAGTAGAGCCAGAGGAACCATCCCAACCCAATATTTTGTTCATTTTATCTGATGATCACACCTCACAGACGTGGGGACTTTATGGTGGAATTCTCCAAGATTATGTGCAAAATGAAAATCTGGAACGATTGGCCAGGGAGGGGGCGGTCTTAAACAATGCTTTTTGTACCAATTCCATTTGTACACCAAGTAGGGGAGCCATATTAACTGGCCAATACAGTCATGTAAATCAAGTATATACCCTTAGCGAGCCTTTGCCAAAAGGGCACCCTAATATTGCCAAGACCCTATCGGCAAATGGCTATCAAACCGCTATAATAGGAAAATGGCATTTGGTAGGGAAACCTGAAGGGTTTGATTATTTCAATGTGTTGCCCGGGCAAGGATTGTATTGGAACCCCATTATGAAAACTGATGAGGATTGGGTAGATGGATATGACAGTACAAAAGGCACCGTGCACGAAGGTTTTTCAACGGATGTGATCACAGATTTGACCATTTCGCACTTGGAACAACGAGATACGGAAAAGCCATTTTTGATGTTCTGTAATTTTAAGGCCACCCACGAACCTTTTGAATACCCCAAACGATTTGCGCATCTGTATGAAAACGAAGAGATTCCAGAGCCCGAATCTTTGCTTGACTTTGGAAAGGAGACCACTGGAAGAACCTTTGAAGGGCAGATTTTGGAACGTTTGGCGGACAGATGGGAAGGAGCCACCAAGAACCCTGACCTATTCTGGACGCAATATCCTGGATTGCCCTACCCGTTGGATGGACTTGATAGTATTCAAAAAAGAAAAAAGATCTATCAAAAATTGGTAAAGGATTTTATGCGCTGTGGAGCGGCAATTGACGATAACATCGGCAAACTATTGGACTGGTTGGAAGAGGAAGGAATTGCGGACAATACCATAGTGGTGTATACAGCAGATCAGGGCTACTTTTTAGGGGAACATGGCTTTTTTGACAAGCGTCTCATTTATGAAGAATCCCTACGGATGCCTTTCGTAATTCGATATCCAAAGAAAATAAAGGGAGGACAACGCATAGACGACATTATTCTTAATATTGATTTTGCTCCATTGCTAGCGGATTACGCGGGAATTGAAAAACCTGCTTACATGCAGGGGGAGAGTTTTCGCCCCATCTTGGAAGGCCAGCCCCAGGAAGATTGGAGAAAGCAAATGTACTATCGTTATTGGTTGCACAATCCGGTAAGACCTGCCCATTTTGGAATAAGAAATGATCGATACAAATTGGCGCTTTTCTATGGCCAAGACCTGGGAAAAAAAGGAACTACACCTGAAAGTACAGAGCCGCAGTGGGAATTCTACGATTTGCAGGAGGATCCCACGGAAATCAGAAATGCGATTGCTGATGAAAAGTATGCGGCCATTATTTCCGAGATGAAGGACGAACTGCTAAGGGAGCGCGCAAAATACGGGGATTTGGATGAAGACTATCCGGTAATGCAGGAAATTCTGACCACGGCCTTTGAATAATTTTTATCCGTAAAATGGTTCGGTTAGGGTTTGGGGAAGCAGTATATTTGGCTGCCTAAACCCATTCAATTGCTCTCTAACTATACCAAAGAGTTTGCGTACAATCTCAGATTGGCCTATCCCGTTATTTTGGGGATGTTGGGCCATACTTTCGTTGCCTTTGCCGATAACATAATGGTGGGGCAACTGGGTACAGCAGAGCTAGCCGCTGTTTCCCTGGGCAATAGTTTTGTGTTTATAGCCATGTCTTTAGGCATTGGTTTTTCCACGGCCATAACCCCTTTAGTGGCGGAAGCAGATGGAGCAGGGGACAAGGCCGCAGGGAAAAGCGCTCTAAAACATGGATTGGTATTGTGTACCCTGCTCGGAATTTCCCTCTTTGGAATTATCCTGCTATGCAAACCCTTTTTGCACTATATGAAGCAACCAGCCGAAGTGGTGGAACTGGCCATCCCTTATTTGGAATTGGTAGCTTTTTCCCTGGTACCCTTGATCATGTTTCAGGCGTTCAAGCAGTTTTCAGAAGGGCTTTCCCAGACCAAATACCCGATGTATGCCACGGTCTTGGCCAACGTCATCAATATTGTGATCAACTACCTGTTGATATTTGGCTCTTTCGGCTTTCCCAAACTGGGAATAGTCGGGGCGGCAATTGGAACTTTGGCATCCCGATTTATCATGGTGGGCTATATCTGGTTTCTGTTGAAGCGAAAGGAAAAATTCCAGTTCTACGTAACAGGATTCAATTTTAAGAACATTGAAAAAAGAATCATCGACAAAATCATAAGCTTAGGTTTTCCATCGGCGCTACAGATGTTTTTTGAAGTTGCCATTTTTACCGCAGCCATTTGGTTGAGCGGGGTCTTGGGCAAAAATGCGCAAGCTGCCAACCAAATTGCGTTAAACTTGAGTAGTATGACGTTTATGGTGGGAATGGGGCTCAGTGTTGCGGCCATGGTCCGAGTAGGTAATCAAAAGGGGCTTCAGAGGTTTGGTGAATTACGGCGGATTGCCCAATCCATTTTCTTTCTCACCTTGTTGTTGGAAGTTGTTTTTGCCGCCCTCTTCTTGATAGGTAGGCATTGGTTGCCCACCATTTATTTGGACGTGGATGATATGGTCAATCAAATGGATAATACCGAAGTGATAATCATCGCGGCCAAATTATTGTTGGTAGCGGCATTTTTTCAAATTTCGGATGGAATTCAGGTAGTTGTTCTTGGGGCGCTTCGGGGCTTGCAGGATGTTAAGATACCAACCTTTATAACCTTTGTGGCTTATTGGTTGATAGGATTTCCTGTTTCGTATTACTTCGGGTTGTATTCGGAATTAAAAAGTACGGGCATTTGGTTGGGACTTTTGTTGGGGCTGACGGCATCAGCTGTAATGTTGTATATTCGATTTAACTATCTGACCAAAAAGTTGATAAGAACCAATTGAGACTTTAATACCTAGCATTCAAAACAAACGCATGGAATTACCTAAATTTTTGTTGGGAGATAATACAGATCATCCTGATTCCATTTTTATCGTTCATACAGAGTATCCAAGATTCATAATCAATCTTGAAAATGATGAAGTGGAGTGGTTGGAGGAATTTTCCAAAGAGGATGAGGCAGAATTGGCTGCTGAAGCAGAAAATTTGATTGAAGCAGCAACAGCTTTTTATGATCGGGAAGTTTCCAGATACAACGATTTATAGATGCTTGAACAACTCCTACAGCTGGACCAAGAACTTTTTTTGTATCTCAACGGACTTGGAACCGAGACTTGGGACGGGTTTTGGATGTTCATGACCAGAACCAGAAATTCCGCTCCACTCTATGCTCTCTTGTTGTATTTGGTATTTAAAAATTTTGGGACCAAAAGGACTTTGGTGGTTCTGGTTGCCATAGCCTTATTGATCACCTGCACTGACCAACTTTCCAATTTCTTTAAGTATGGTATTGGTAGGTTGAGGCCTTGTCATGATCCGGAAATCAGTGACATAATGCGCTTGGTAAAAAGTTACTGTGGAGGTAAATTTGGTTATTTCTCCGCCCATGCGGCCAACTCCTTTGCTCCCGCCACTTTTTTTGCGTTGTTGTTCAAGGGCAAGGTTAAGTTTATTGGTTGGATAATGATCCTATGGGCAATAATTGTGGCCTACAGTAGAATATACATTGGTGTCCATTTTCCTTTGGACGTACTTACGGGTGCAGCCATTGGGGCTTTCTTTGGTTGGGTATTTTACAAGTTGTCTATATTTGCCTTCCAAAAAATGGGTACATGATATCTTCCGTAAGGTATTGGTTTTTAATAGCATTGATTCTGGTGGTGTACATTGCCGGTCTCTTTGTAACCCTTTTTGAAAACGATTCCGCCCAATTTGCAGTAATGGCCATGCGAATGGTGCAGGAAAATGACTTTTTCACGCTGATTAAGGGCACTGAGGAATATCTGGACAAACCCCATATGCATTATTGGCTAGCTGCCTTTTCCTATAAGCTATTCGGCATTCATGATTGGGCGTATAGAATCCCAGGTGTCCTGGCCATCTTTTTGGGAGCCTATAGTTGTTTTGGACTCGGGAAATTGCTCTATAATAAGGATGTTGGCAGGCTTTCAGCCCTAATATTTTTGACGGCACAGACCATTGTTCTTTCTGGAATTGATGTCCGTACGGATGCCGTATTGACCGGTTTTTCCATTTTTGCGATATGGCAATTGGCCTTGTTTGTTGAGAAGAATACATTGACCCATGTATTGTTGGGAGCGTTTGGAGCTGGATTGGCCTTTTCCACCAAAGGGCAGATTGCGTTGGTTGTAATTGGTATGGTACTACTTTGCCATTTGGCCTATTCCAGAAAATGGAACCGATTATTGAATTGGAAGATTTTCTTGGCCCTGTTGGTTTTTGCAATTACCATTGCTCCCATGCTGTATGCGTACTACCTGCAGTTCGATTTACATCCGGAAAAAGTGATTCGCGGCAGGGACCATAGAAGCGGCATATTTTTTATTCTTTGGGAGCAGAGCTTTGAACGCATGAGTGGTCAAGGAGTTGGGAAAAACAGCAGCGATTTCTTTTTCTTTTTCCATACATTTCTGTGGGTCTTCTTGCCTTGGACCGTTTTGGCTTTAATGGCCTATTGGAGTAGGGTCAAGTTTTTTATAAAAATGCGATTCAAGTACCATCGTCAGTTTGAATTCCTGACCTTGGGTGGGATTACCATCTTGTTTTTCCTGATAAGTTTGGCTCAATTTAAGCTACCGCATTACATCAATATTTTGATTCCTCTGTATGCCATTTTATCTGCTTCTTATTTATACAAGCTATATAAATTCCAGAAACGTAAAGTGATTAAAATCATACTGGGGATTCAGTATTTTATTTTGAGTTTGGTTTTTATAACCACGGTACTCATCTGCTTTTATGCGTTTCGATTTGAAAAAACCTACTGCTATTTCCTATTGATTGCCCTTTTGGGAATTATTACCTATTTCTGTTTAAAGCGCGAAGTTTATTATCTGAGAATTATCACCATTTCCGTTTGCAGTTCCATGTTACTAAATGCAGTGTTGAACATGCATTTTTATCCCAACTTGTTGACTTATCAGGCTGGCTCTACCATGGCGTGGATTGTGGAAAAGGAACAGATACCGGTTGATGAAATTTATAAGATTTCCGAAAGGCATACCTGGGCTTTGGATTTCTATAACCAGCATCCTGTAAAAAACATTCCAATTGCGGATTTGGAAAACAGGAAAGGAATCTGGATTTATGCAACAGACGGTGACCTGGAGCAGATGGTCAATTCAGGGTATCATTGGCACGAGCAAATTACGGTTGACCAATTCCGAATTACGCGTCTACAACTGAAATTTCTAAATCCCAACACCCGGGTAAAGAAACTGAACAAAATGCACTTGGTTCAGCTGGATTAAGAAACCGTTTCCAGTTGAGGTTTCTTAAAGTGGTAGAGAATCCCGAAAAAGGAAATCAGGGCAGTAACCAAGAAAAACACAAAACTAATACCTATGGATGTATTGGCATCCAATTCCAGCCACTTTGCGCCATAAAGAAAAGTGACTTCCCGACTTCCAATACCTCCTATGGTCAATGGAATCACCGAAACTATGGATGAGACCAGAAAAACAAAGAGGTATTCCACAACATCCCAGCTAATGGACAAGGATTTTAGAATACAAAGAATGCAAATCAACTGGGTGCCTTGTACCAAGGAGGAATATCCCAGGGATTTCCAAAATACGGGCATGCTATAACTGAAAAACTTTTTGTTGAGCAACCAAAATGTGAACAGGGACAGCGGGATACAGAAGGTAACCAACCATTTGATATCTTGAAATATAGGTTGCTGAAGCAACATCGCCAATAGGCAGATATAGATAAAAATAAGGAGCATTCCACTTAAACGATCCAACAGCAATACACCCACTACTTTTTTGGTGCCGGATTGGTATTTCTTTTGGATCACATAGCCCTTGTAAGCATCACCTCCAATACCTCCAGGAAGGAAAAGATTATAGAACATGCCCAGCAAGTACAATTTTAGGTTGCTAAGCTGGGTAATCCGAACATCTATTTGATGAAAATAAAGATTCAGTCTAAAGGCCGCCAAAACCTTGGACAGTATAAATAGTATAATGCCAAGAAAAAGATATGTTGGCTTGCTATCCTTTAAGGTGCTTACAACATCCTTCAGGTTTATTTTGGTGAAAATAAAATAGATCAGGGCAGCACTGACAACTATTTTCAGTACGGTGATGAGTCTTTTACGCAGCTTTTCCGTCACCTATGCTTATTTTTTTGATCCGGTACGGTCTTTTTTGTTGGGACTCATAATAGGTGCGGATCAACAGCTCCATCACAATACCGATGGTAAACAATTGAATGCCCCCAAGAATGAACATCATCCCGAAAATTAAAAGAGGCCTGGTGCCAATGTCCTCACCAAATCCAAGTTTTACGATCAAGAGGTAGATGTTGATGAAGATTCCCAAGATGATGAGCAATACCCCAAAAATTCCAAAAAGGTGGATGGGCCGTTGGAAGTACTTTCGTATAAAGAGCAGCAACATCATATCTGCCACTACTTTGAAAACGCGTTCAAGACCATATTTGGAAACCCCAGCATGCCGCGCATGATGCTTTACGGGAACCTGTTTGATCTGTCCACCTTCCAAATGCGCCAACAGTGTAATAAAACGATGCATCTCACCATAAAGATTCAATCCTTTGGCAATGTCCTTGGTAAAGACTTTTAAGGCGCAGCCGTTGTCCTTAATGTCCAGTTTTGTAACCCTTCGCACCAAGAAATTGGCAATTTTGGAAGGGATTTTTTTGACCAAGGAATCCTTTCGTTTTTGTCTGATTCCGGTAATCACATCATAATCGCCCGAAATGGCTTCCTCCAACATTTTAGGGATGTCCGATGGGTCGTTCTGAAGGTCGCCATCCATGGTAATGATATACTCCCCTTCAGCATAGTCAATTCCTGCTGCCAAGGCCAAGCTTTGACCGTAATTCTTTTTGAGTTCAATGAGGTGCACCTTGGAATCATCCATTCCTTTGACCACTTTACGGGTCTTGTCCTTGGAAAAATCGTCCACATAAATGATTTGATAGTGGTACCCCTCAAGGCTTTCGTGGATTTTCTCCGTCAAAAGAACCACATTGTCTTCTTCATTGTACAAGGGAACCACAATGGACAGAAAGGAATCGGTAACAGTGCTCATGAATTGGCTTATAGACGGAGCAAATTTACTTCTTTTATTTAAGTTCTTGGGTCAGGCTTGCCAACAAGGTTTTTGCCGCGTAAAAGGGTGAGATTTTGTTGGATTCGATATCCTTGAGCAAGCTATCCCTTTGGGATTTAAATGATTTTTTCTGATGAAAAAACTGTTTCAATTCCTCATCAACGGTTTGTAGGAACCAATTTTTGTTTTGGGTCTTTCTGTTTTTGTCAAAATGCCCATTTTTGATGGATTGGTCGGCAAATTCCTGAATCATGTCCCAAATTTCCAGAATTCCAGTGTTTTCCATAGCAGAGCAACGCAGCACTTTGGGAGTCCAGCCATTCTCCTTTGGAGGATACAAATGTAGGGCTCTGGTAAATTCGGTCTCGGCCAATTTGGCCTTCTGAAGGTTATGTCCATCCGCCTTATTGATGGCAATCGCATCCGCCATTTCCATAATCCCCCGTTTTATGCCCTGAAGTTCATCCCCGGCACCGGATAGTTTCAATAATAAAAAGAAATCCACCATGCTGTGCACTACCGTCTCACTTTGACCCACACCTACAGTCTCCACAAGAATCACATCAAATCCAGCAGCCTCACAAAGAATAATGCTTTCCCTGGTTTTTCGTGCCACCCCACCCAAGGATTCGCCTGATGGTGAAGGTCGGATAAAGGCATCGGTATCCTTGGAAAGTGATTGCATGCGGGTCTTATCCCCAAGAATACTTCCCTTGCTCAAGGAGCTTGTGGGATCCACAGCCAAAACAGCTACCTTTTTTCCGAGACCGGTTAGCGTTTTGCCCAGGACTTCAATAAACGAACTTTTACCAACGCCCGGGACACCTGTGATACCAATTCGAATGCTTTGGTTTGGTTTGGCAAGGCATTTTTCCACTACAGCGTTGGCCTTTGCAAAATGATCTGGATTGGAACTTTCCAGTAGGGTAATGGCCTTGGAAAGCATGGTTTTATTGCCTTCCAAAATCCCATCAGTCAATTTTTCTAATGGGATTTCCTGCCTACGGAGTTGTTTTATTTTGGAAGCAGTATTTTCAGGTATGCTTTTTTCGCTGGCCAAGGGCAGAATGCTTAGGTTTTGTACGAAGGTATAAAGTTTTCTCATGGCAACCGAATCGGAGGATTTTCCATTTTTTGTTAAAAAAGCTGTAAAACGACACTATTTTGCAACGGGCCCAAATTTGTATCGTCCTTAATGCAAACAACTAAAACACCAAACCTTTAACTCTCCATGTTTCAAATTGAACTGGTAGAACAATGTAAGGCAAACGACCATAAGGCGCAGATGCAATTGTACAAGCAATATTGCGAGGGTATGTATGCGGTAGCCGTACGATTTGTCAAAGATGCAGATGATGCAGAAGACATGGTACAGGAAGCCTTCATTAAGGCGTTTCAACGCATTCACCAGTTTAGGGGCGAGGTCACTTTTGGGGCGTGGTTGAAACGGATTGTGGTAAATCGGTGCATCGACTTTTTAAAGTCGAAACACCAGCAAAAGGTGGAGCTTAACGAGGGGCATTTGCATGTGACTGATGATGAGGATTGGAGTGTGGATGATGGTGTGACCTTGGAAAAGGTCAAAAAAGCGATGGATGGCTTGCCCGAAAAATATAGGTACGTGGTACAACTGTTTTTGATAGAGGGTTACGACCACAGTGAAATAGCGGAGATTTTAGGAATTTCCGATACTGCGTCCCGCACCCGATTACTGAGGGGGAAAGCACAGTTAAAAGAAAAACTTAAAGATGTAGCTTATGGCACAGGATCTTAGAAAAATGTTCGAAAAGGAAAGGGACCAGAAGACCTATTCCATGAAGAAAGGACATGAAGAGCGGTTTTTGTCCAAATTGGAGCAGGAAATCCCAGAAGTGGCAGTTGCTAAAAAGTCCAAGGGAATGTTCTGGCTAAAAATAGCCGCCTCCATTGTGGTGATGTTTGCCCTTGGAGCTTACTTTTTACAGAGCAATGGTTCAGTTGACCCTGATCCCAATGGACAAGTGGTGGGAACCGATTCTGATGAAACAGAAATCCAGACCATATCCTTGGGAGACCTTTCCCCGGACTTACAGAAAATAGAAAGTTATTACTTGACCAACATTAACCTAGAGCTGTCTGAATTGGAGTTTTCCGAAGAAAACAAAGTGATCATTCACAGTTTTATGGACCAGTTGGTCCAATTGGACGAAGAATACAAGGCATTAAATAAAGAGTTGAATAGTGTTGGGCCCAATGATCAAACCATCAATGCCTTGATCAAAAACCTGCAAATACGTTTGCAGTTGTTACAGAAGTTAAAATCAAAGTTAAATCAATTAAAATCATCAAAAAATGAACAGAAACAATCCAATATTATTTAGTGTTTTCCTCCTGTTTCTGGCCAGCTTTATAGGCCAGGCACAGGAAAAAACCAAAACCTACAAGGAGACTTTCAATGTGGGCGATGAAACGGTGTTGAACATTGACACCAAACATGCCGACATTGAGTTTGAAACTTGGGACAAGCCGGCGGTTGAAATTACAGCGGTAGTGGAGCTGGATGGCGCTTCGGATGAAGAAGCTGAAAACTACTTTAAAAAGGATGCTGTAAAAATTATGGGCAACAGCAAGGAGATCCAGGTTAAAACCAGCGGGAGTGATTATAGCATAGTTACCTCAGGAAATATGAATTTAGGAGATTTTGACATTGTGATTCCGGATGCCCCTATGGTGGAGCCCTTTTTTGAACAGCTTGAAATTCCTGAATTGCCAGAGGTATTCGTGTTGCCAGAATTACCGCCATTACCCCCTGTGCCATTTACAAATTTCGATTATGATGCCTATAAAAAAGATGGAGATAAATATTTGAAGGAATGGAAAAAATCGTTCGACAAGAGTTTTAACAAAGACTACCAAAAGAAATTGGAGGAATGGAGCGAGAGGATAAAGGAAATGTCCGAGGAGCGGGAGCAAGAGCGGGAGGCCCTAATGGAGCAGCGTGAAGCCCTTATGGAGCAACGTAAAGTCCTGCGGGAAGAAGCTAGAGCGGTACGCGATGAGGCACGGGCAGTCCGCGAAGAAGCTAGGGCAAAACAAAGGGAGCATCGGCATAAGCAAAGGGAACAGATTATAGAGAGTAGAACCTTTACCATTCGAGGAGACGATGATTCCAACATCTTTTACTTTTCTTCGGATGATGGGGAGCATAGAGAGTACAAGGTGAAAAAACGAATCAAGATTAAAATGCCAAAGTCGGTGAAATTAAAAATGAACGTTAGGCATGGGGAGGTAAAGCTTTCCGCCAATACCAAAAACATTAAAGCAAGCTTGTCCCATGCAAGCTTGCTTGCTTCCACCATTGATGGCGATCGAACGGATATTAGGGCATCCTATACGCCTGTTGTGGTTCAAAAATGGAATTATGGTCAGTTAAAGACGGATTTTTCGGAAAAAGTGGATCTTAAGGAAGTGAAGGAACTGAGATTGAATGCGGTTTCCTCCAGAGTTTCCATTGATAAATTAGTGAACAAGATCTTTGTTACCAATAATTTGGGTTCGGTGCATATTGAGTCTGTGGCGGATTCCTTCTCCAATATTGATATCACTGTGGAGAACGGAGAAGTGGATTTCGGATTGCCCAATGTACCTTTTGCTATCTATGTGAACGAGACTTTGTCCGACTTTGAGTTTCCTGAAAGTTTACAAATGGACAGTTCCAAGAATTACAATACCGTAGTGCACAAAGGCTACCACATCAACAATAAAGGTGATAAAACCATCAACATTAATTCCAAGTATAGCGAAGTAGTGCTAGATCAATAGACGAATGTGACAAGCACAGTCAAAAGTCAAAAAGTTCAAATCCCAAATCCCAAATTCCAAAATCAGGCATCAATTCCTAAGAGGCAGGTAACCAAGTGGTTTCAATTTTCCCTTTTTAACTTTCCATTTTCAATTCTCCATTCTTTAAAAACAGTACTGGTTTAGTAAAGCAATAGGTTAGTGGCTTTCTTCCTTTAAGTACGATTTGAAATTCTCTTTGAACCTATTCAATCTGGGGATGGACACATTCCTAATATAGGAATTGTTCGGATTCCTCTTCTCATAATCCTGGTGATAATCCTCAGCTTTGTAGAACTTGTTGAATTTCACCACCTGGGTTACAATGGGTCTCCCATATACCTCGGAAGCTTCCAAGGTTTCTATATATTTCTTAATGATGTTTTTCTGCTCCTTGTCTTTATAAAATGCAATGGAACGGTATTGGGCACCCCTGTCTGGCCCTTGCCTATTTAGTGAAGTTGGATCATGTGAGCCAAAAAACACCTGGACCAATTCGGTAAAACTGATTACTTCAGGATCATAGTATACTTCAACCGCCTCTGCATGATGGGTTCTGCCGTAGGCCACTTCCTCATAGGTTGGGTTCTTTTCAAAACCTCCTGAATACCCTGAATGCACCTCTGCAACTCCCTTGACACTTTCAAAAATGGCCTCAACACACCAAAAACAACCACTTGCAAAATATGCTGTTTCATAATTTTGAAGGTCCTTCTGCACCGCCGCAGGCTTTTTTTCAACTTTTTCTTGCTTCACCGCAACGGACTTATCCTGTTGTATAGTTTTGGGTTTACAACCCGTGGATGCGATGAAAAGCATCGCAAAGAGAATTACTTTCATTATTGTAAACTTAAATTTTCTTGTTGGTCGGGCAGAAGGTGTGCGCATTACTGTAGTTCAAGGTTAATTAAAAACTAAATCTCAATGCTTTCCCCAATTTCTGGAAGCAACAATTCCTTGCCTTGGGCCTTAAAATAAGATTTGGCAGCTTGTTTATCCAATACAATGGGTGGGAAAGTATCATAATGGCAGCCCAACACTGTATTACATTCCACAAAATCACAAGCCATTGCAGCATCTTCATATCCCATGGTAAAATTGTCGCCAATAGGCATAATGCATAAATCTATGGGAGGTGAGGTGAGGGGAATCAATTTCATATCCATGGTAAGGGCCGTATCCCCTGCAACATAAATGGTTTTGGAAGCAGCGTTGATAACAAACCCTCCAGGGTTACCTCCGTAAGTGCCATCAGGTAGTACACTGGAATGAATGGCGTTCACATATTTGATGGTTCCAAATTCCAAACTGTGTTTACCTCCATGGTTCATGGGATGACCTTGGATTCCTTTTTCGGCAAACCACTGTACAATCTCAAAATTGGAAATGAGAAGGGCGTCTGGATTGTTCTTTGCAATAGCCTCCACATCCAGCACATGGTCCTGATGGCCATGGGTCAATAATATGTAATCTACCTCAATGGAATTCACATCGATGTGGGAGGCAAGTTCATTTCCACTGATAAACGGATCAATAATGATTTTGGAGTCGCCAATCTCAAGATGGATGGTTGCATGGCCGAGAAAAGTAATTTTCATAATGGAAGATTCAAAAAATCGGGATTAAGGTTCGCGAATTGCTCCTGAAATTATGAAATAAACGGTATTGACCCAAAACTTTCATCCGATGATTTCACCAAAAAACCAGATGAAGTGCGCGGTCTGTACCATTGGCTATTACTGGGAATATCGATGAAATGCACAAGCTATCGGCAGCCTGTTTTTTTGCTTGAAATCTTTCATCGAGGATAAAATGCACTTCAGCCGAAAAAAGTTCCCACACCGAAAAAAAAGGAGGGTTAAGCGATGAAAATCTGAGCCGGATAGACCCCAAGGTAACTTTACCATGTAAAAATAACCCAAGTCATGAAAGCAATTTTAACCATCATCGCAATCGTCTTTTTCGGAACTGTAGCTATGGCGCAAAACGTTTCCAAAGAGGTAAAAGTAGAAACTACTACTGTAGGTGTTGAATTGATTGTTGAGATTCAGGAAGAGACTAAAAAGAATAGCGAAGTAGCTAGACTATATATGTTCAAGAACTCCAGAATCAAGAAAGCTCTTTCTTTCAGAACTAAAAGAAACAAGTCTAAATTGGCTTAATCATGATATTGGAAATCGCAATACCATTTGCTTTATTTCTTAGCACCGCCTTTGTGGTGGCATCCATTTTGTTCTCCTTGCGCAAAAGAAGGCCAGAATCCAATACCGATACGCTTAATCGGATTAAATCGCAGGAGAGCGATTTTTAAGCCATTACACCTGCATATTCACCTATTTTAGAAATATCTAATCAACACACCCCCATTATGGACATCATTCTAATCCCGGTTGCTTTATTTTGTAGTTTAGTTTTTGTTTCTGCTGCTGTACTATTGTCTTTACGTCTTGCAAAAGCCCCTTCGCATCGTAAATAATGCCATCTTTGATGGTATAAGTAACCCCGCCCACACGAACAACCTTGTTATCTTCCGTGAGTTTCACAGCTCCTGTGCCGTAAAGAACTTTCAGGTTTTTTAGTGGATTTTCGTCAACAACCACAAAATCTGCCAATTTTCCCACCTCCACAGTACCTATTTGGTCTGACATGCCCAATGCTTCTGCCCCGTTTAAGGTGGCGGAGCGAATAATTTCCAACGGATGGAACCCAGCTTCCCGTAACAATTCCATTTCCCGAACATATGCAAAACCATAAAGCTGGAAGATAAATCCAGAATCGGAACCTGTGGTTACCCTACCGCCTCTATTCTTGTATTCATTGACGAAAGTCATCCATAGTTTGTAATTGTTTCTCCAGGCCACTTCCTGTTCTGTACCCCAATCGTGCCAGTAAGAGCCATGGGATATTTTACTGGGTTGGTAGAAGGTCCAAAGGGTTGGCAGGGTATAATCCTCATGCCATTCCGCCCTTCGCGCCCTATGTAGATCTCTACTGGCTTCATAGATGTTGAAAGTGGGGTCTAGTGTAAAGTCCAGTGCGATTAACTCGTCCATTACCTTGTTCCAATGTTCTGAATAGGGTTTGGCCGCTTGTTCCCACAGTTTTCCTGCTTCCTCAAACCGATGCTGTTCGTTTTGATAATTGTAGTCCAAGGGATAATCTTGTACAGTCCTGTCTTCAAACAAGGCCTCGGGAAGCCCATACCAGTGTTCCATACTGGTAAGTCCAGCCCTAGCAGAATGCAGCACATTCCATCGTGCTACGTCCATTTGGGCATGGTGGCAAGCCGAACGTAACCCCAATTTCTTGTTTTCGTCCAAGGCTGCGGCCATGATTTCAGGAGCTGCCCCAAAAAACTTGATGCCATCCGCACCTTGCTTTGCATTGGATCTTACCCATGCTCTTGCCTGCTCTGGCGTACTAATGGGACCATTATCCAGAGGGTTGAAATCTTTAGTGGTTTGTCCAAATGCGGTATAGGCCCGGATTCTGGGAGCAATGATTTCATTTTTTTCGCTCTTTCTCTTAAGATCCAAAGTCCAAGCAATCCCTCTTCCAGCGGGTTCCCTAACTGTTGTAATGCCATGGGCCATCCAAAGTTTAAATACATAGTCGGAATCTGCACCTTGGGCCACACCGCCAATATGGCCGTGCATGTCCACAAACCCAGGTAAAAGGTACATGCCTTCGCAGTCCAGCTCCTTACCGCCTGGCTTAAGTTGGGGTCTTTTGCTTTCATCAATCTTGACCCCCGGATAACCCACAACCTGGATATCCACAATTTTGTTGTTTTCAACCACAATATCGATGGGCCCGCGTGGTGGTGCTCCGTTACCGTTGATTAAGGTGACTCCCCGTATTATAAGTTGCGGAAAGGGGCCTTCGCTGAGATGGTCTTGCCCTAAAACAAGGTAACCGTTGCAAAGAAGCAAAAGGATAAGAAGCTTTTTCATGATATCTTATTCTGGAATTTCAATTTTATCACCTAAAAACAGTGCGTTTAGGAAAAGTCGATTGGTACCGTACCAAGACCCTCTAAAATTCGGATTATCCGCAAAGAGAACCACTCTTCCACTACCAACTTTACTTACAATTAAGGAAGCGGAGGGTTTTAGGAAGTCTTCCATGTTTTTCTTGGTAATGAAACCGTCAATATGTGGGTTTTTGGCGTATTTGGCCACCGTGGCATATTCATTTTTACTTGGAGCCAACCAAACCGAATTGTTCTTGTATACCGGGATAGAGCTGTCGTGATACCCAAAGGCCAGGGGATGGGTAACATCCAAATCTACCTTAAAGATTCCACCGCCAACACTCTCTTTCCCTAGATGTTCAGGGGCATCAACATAGGGTTTTCTCACCACCGTCTTAGTGGAATCCTCTTCCTTCTCCGTCAATCGTTCCTTAACAAGTTTCTTTTCAATGGCCCACTTGGAAGCTGTTCCAATGGTAACCAGAGTATTCCCATTACTAACCCAATTTTTGATTTTTTCCTGCTGTTTTTTGGATAAATCATAGCTTCCGGACACCATGACCAAGGTATTGTACTTGTCCAAATTGGCTCCTCCAAAGTTGCGCATTGGGATTTTGGTGATGGGCATGTGCACTCGGGTATCCAAAAGATGCCATACTTCTCCTGCGTCATAAGAGCGGACGCCGTCCCCAATCAGCAAAGCAGCCTTGGGTTGGGTAATAGGTTCCACGTATCTGCTCCCCAGGTCGATCCCCGCAGCATTGTAACCCGTAGCCGCAGTATAAATGGGCACCTGAAATTTCTTTTGGGCTTGCTGAATCAGCTTATATACTTCATCGGAGTCCTTTTTTTGAAGACTTACCGCCACAACCAAGGCCCCATAATTAAACCTTTGATTACCAATTACGGTTTTTGCCGTAAAGGGTTTAAAAGATGATGATACCACCAAGCCTTTGGACTGTAAATAATGTAATGCGGCAACAGCGTTGTAATCATCGTAATCAATGATATAGGCATAATCCGTCTTTGACACCCCATTGGGATTTACCAAATTATCCAAGGAGGTGATTTGCTCTCCCAGGTTTAAGTTGGAAACCGGTTTGTACTTCATGTTGTAAAAGTTGGCCACAGACCAGGCCGATGCATCGTAATATACACTGTCCCGGTACTTTTCATAAGTTTCGAACATCGTCTGAACCATCCGATATTGAGGTTGTCTGGTAGGAACCACAAATTGGCTTCCAGAGCGGTAAACGTCCACTTTGTGGAGGAGCAATTTGTCTACAAATGCCTTGACCCTATTTGGATCATGATCATCCCTAAACGTATAGCCTTTGACTCTACTTTTTGAAGCAATGGACAACGCACTTTTGAAGAAATCCTGTTGGTATTTCCTTAATTGCGCTTTGTTTTCAACTGCCGCTTTAACAGTGGCTATGCTGGAAACATATTGGTTTCTTATGGTGAACGGGAAGGTAATCTCCCCAAATGCCGTGGTTTGTTTATGGCCTCTTGAACTGGCTTGCTCAAACAACAAAGCCAATCCGCCCTGTAAATCGGGGTAGGAGGAACCATATCCAGGATAAGTCCCGTCAAATACCTCTTTGGTAAAGTAAAACGAACCAATACTGTCCAAGGCTTTGGCAAAGTAGTCCCCAAATAGGTTGTTGAGGTCGATATAATTTTCCTTGGGCATTATGGGATCCCAGGAAGCGTTGTCTTTCATCGGCTCGAAGAAATAGGAGCTTTGGGTGCCCATTTCATGGAAATCCGTGACCACATTGGGATACCATTGATGGTACCAAGTCAATTTACCCCGACTTTCTGGATTAATACCCAAAAGCCAATCCCGGTTCAGGTCAAACCAATAGTGGTTGGTTCTTCCTCTAGGCCAGTATTCGTTATGTTCAGCATCCTGCGGATCTGCCACCAATGGACTACCTTGATACATATTGGCCCATTGGGTATGCCGATCCCTTCCATCTGGATTGATGGTGGGGTCAATAAAAATCACCCCATTATTGATATAGTTGAGAATTTCAGGGTGGTTGGATGCAGTTAGGGTATATGCAGCTAGCATTGCCGCTTCAGAGCTGGAAGGCTCATTACCATGAACATTATATCCCAAATTGACAAAAATGGGAACATCATTGTAGTTGGTGGGGCTTTGGTTTGGATCCACAAACTGCAAATGCTGACTTTTGATTTGATCCAGATTATTCAGATTACTTGGTGATGTCACCGTTAAGATGACCAATTTTCTGCCTTCATGGGTTTTTCCGTATTCATAGATACTGGCTCTATCAGAAGTCTCTGCCAGTTTGGTCATATAGGCCACAATTAGATCGTGTCTGGTATGGTGCTGACCAATGGGGTAACCGAGGAACTCCTCTGGTGAAGGGATATCGGAATTAAAAGGATGGTATTTTTTGAAGAAATAGTCTTGTGCTGAAACTGTAGTACCCATAAAAAGTACTGCCAAGAGTAGTTTTTTCAACATGTTGGGAAAGATTAAGTTAATCTTCTAAAGATAGAAAAAGGATTTAATCAATGGCCTTGATTTCCTCTATAATTTCCTCGAATTCCAACCGGTAATAGGTGCCTTGTTTTTCAGGGTCTCGTTCAATGGTGCCCCTAAGTTGTCGAGCAAGGTTGTATATCAGTTTAAGACCAAGGGACTTTGAAGTTTCTGGGCCGATAGTATCTGCATAGCCCACACCATTATCGCCCAGATGCATTTCATAGCGTTTTTCAGATAACTGGCGTAAGGAAATCAGGATTTCACCGGCATCATCGCCCTTTATTCCATATTTAAGCGCATTGGTGATGGTTTCGTTGATGATCAAACCTAGTGGAATTACGGTGTCAATGCTGAGTTTGTAATCATCTACATGAAGGTTGACCTTTATTTTATTGGTATTGCCTTTTACAGACCGAACGAGATAATTGCAAAGCTCCTCCACATAGGGGCGCAACTCTATCTTGGACAAATAGTCGTCCCGTTTGTACAACATTTCATGTACCATGGCCATGGAGACCACCCTATTTTGGCTACTCTTGATGATGCTGCTTATTTTCTCATCGGAAACAGCCCTGGATTGCAAACTCAACAAGCTGGAAACAGTTTGAAGATTGTTTTTAACTCTGTGGTGTACTTCTTTGAGTAGGGTTTCTTTTTCCTCAATCCGCTCCTGTACTTCTTTTCTGGACTTATATAAATTGTGATGGGCGCGCAACAGGTTCCTTCCAAATACTCCTCCCAATAGATACACGGCAAACACAACGCTTAAAAAAGCAAACCATCTTCTGGAACCCTCGGGAACCATATTTGCCGTAAGATTCAAATCGGCAAGATCATACACAAAGATGGCAGCTACCAATATCAGATTTACAATGAGGTAAAACTGTCCATACATTTTGGTGGTCACATAGCCTGCAAATACCACAATGGCCAACACCAAAATAAAGGGGCTTTGAATACCTCCGCTATGGATGGTGATCAATATTCCGCCAGCCATTGCCAGCAAAGACGCAATATTGTAGGTTGCCGTAAGGTTTTTATGCTTGTTGTACAGATAAGTATTCAGAAAATTTATAGCGGCGTAACCGAAGAAAACATAAGGGATAATGCCTTTTATATCCAGGAGAAAAATGCAAACAAGCCCAAAAATTATGGAAGTCAAGATGGAATTGTGGTTGACCTTAAGAATCAACTGGATTTTATCCTGCAAACGACGATTTTCCTCGTTGGGCATGTTCATAGTCATGGTATGGTTATTCCATTTTACCACAGATGGTTGAAAAGCAGTGGTAAAAGTAGCTATGTGGGGGTGTTTGGGATGTAAAACTAACTATGTTTTTGTTATAAACAAAAGCGGCAGCCGTAAATGACTGCCGCTTTTTCAATTTTTGCATTTCGGGTTAATCCTCAACCAAGACCCATTCGCCCTTATCTATCAGAGGCTCAGCTTGTTTGAACTTTACGGTCTTGCTTTCTCCCGACATCACATTTTTTATGGTCACCCGCTCGTTTCTTCCAATTTTTGGTCTTTCCCGTACTACGGTTTCCGTGACCTGTGGTCTTCTGCCCTGGGTTTGACCGGCAGCTCTATTTTGAGCCGCAAGTTCATCACTGTTCGGGATTTCCTCTTTGGAGGTTTTTAGATTTTCCTTGGGTCTCCTTACGTTTCTGGCCTCTTGGATTTGATTGGTATTCTCGGATGGGAGCTCCCCTTTGAACAAAAAGGATATTACTTCTTTATTTACCTTGTCAATCATGTCCTTGAAAAGCTCAAAGGCCTCAAACTTATAGATCAATAGGGGGTCCTTTTGTTCGTGCACCGCCAATTGAACGGATTGCTTCAACTCGTCCATTTTACGCAGATGTGTTTTCCAGGAATCGTCTATAATGGCCAGTGAGATATTCTTTTCGAAGTCTGTGATCAGCTGTTTTCCATCACTGCTATAGGCCTCTTCCAGGTTGGTGACCACATTCAAGGTCTTGATACCATCCGTAAATGGAACCACAATACGCTCAAACTTGTTGGTTTGGTCCTCGTATACTTTTTTGATTACCTGAAAGGCCACTGTGGCACTGCGTTCCATCTTCTGCTGATAGAAATCATACGCGCCTTTGTAGACTTGGTTGGCGATTTCTTGGAAGCTCAATTTTCTGAATTCCTCCTCCGTAACCGGAGAGGTAATGGAGAAGTATTTGATCAACTCAAACTCAAAATTCTTATAATCTTCCGCCAGTTTGTTGGTCTCTGCAATAACCTCACAGGTGTCATAGATCATATTGGCTATATCCACCTTTAAGCGTTCACCCTGCAACGCGTGTCGTCTTCGTTTGTAAACCACCTCACGTTGCGCATTCATAACATCATCGTACTCCAAAAGACGTTTACGAATTCCGAAGTTGTTCTCCTCTACCTTTTTCTGGGCCCGTTCAATGGACTTGGTCATCATGGAATGTTGGATTACTTCCCCTTCTTCCAGTCCCATTCGGTCCATCATTTTGGCAACCCTGTCGGAGCCAAACAAACGCATAAGGTTATCCTCCAGTGACACATAGAACTGGGAACTACCCACATCACCCTGACGTCCTGAACGTCCACGTAGCTGTCTGTCCACCCTTCGGGAATCGTGCCTTTCTGTACCGACAATCGCCAATCCGCCAGCAGCTTTTACCTGGTCACTTAGTTTAATATCCGTTCCACGACCTGCCATGTTAGTGGCGATGGTCACTACTCCGGCATTCCCTGCTTCGGCAACAATGTCGGCTTCTTTTTTGTGTAATTTGGCGTTAAGTACGTTGTGTGGAACTTTACGAACGCTCAACAATTTGGATAACAATTCCGAAATCTCCACAGAAGTTGTACCTATCAATACCGGTCTTCCTGCCTTGGAGAGATCAGTCACCTCTTCAATTATGGCGTTGTATTTTTCCCTTTTGGTTTTGTAGATCAAATCGTGTCTATCGTCCCTAGCGATTGGTCTATTGGTTGGGATTTCCATCACATCCAACTTGTAGATTTCCCAGAATTCCCCAGCTTCGGTAACCGCCGTACCGGTCATCCCAGCAAGCTTGTTATACATCCTGAAGTAATTCTGCAATGTGATGGTGGCGAAGGTTTGGGTCATGGCCTCAATCTTCACATTCTCCTTGGCCTCAATAGCTTGGTGCAAACCATCGGAATAACGTCTACCGTCCATAATCCGACCCGTCTGCTCATCTACGATCATCACTTTATTGTCCATCACCACATACTCCACATCTTTTTCAAAGAGGGTGTAGGCCTTCAGCAATTGGCTCATGGTATGGATGCGCTCACTCTTTACGGCAAAATCCTTGAAAAGCTCTTCTTTAAGCTCTGCTTCCTTTTCAATTTCCAGCTCTTGCTCTTCAATCTTGGCGATTTCTCCACCAATATCGGGCATCACAAAGAAATCCTTGTCTTGGTCTCCAGAGATATAATCGACCCCTTTATCGGTCAACTCAATCTGGTTGTTTTTTTCATCAATGGTAAACAACAGGTCGGCATCCACTTTGGGCATTTCCCTGTTGTTGTCCTGCATATAGAAGTTTTCCGTTTTTTGAAGTAGTTGTTTTACCCCTTCTTCGCTCAAAAACTTAATAAGTGCTTTGTTTTTAGGCAAGCCACGGTATACTCTTAGCAAAAGAAATCCGCCTTCTTTGGTATCCCCTTCCTTGATGAGCTTCTTGGCCTCAGCCAAAACCCCTGTCAAATGCTGGCGTTGTTTTTGGACGATATCTGAAACCTTGGGCTTTAACTCATTGAACTCATGGCGATCCCCTTCAGGAACAGGCCCTGATATGATCAACGGGGTACGGGCATCATCGATCAATACGGAATCCACCTCGTCCACAATGGCATAATGGTGGGGTCGTTGTACCAAATCCCCTGGCGTATGGGCCATATTATCACGGAGGTAATCAAAGCCAAATTCATTGTTGGTTCCGTAGGTAATATCTGCGTTGTATGCAGCTCTCCTTCCGTCAGAATTGGGCTGATGCTTGTCTATGCATTCCACGGATAGGCCATGGAATTCGAAGATGGGGGCCATCCATGCACTATCCCGCTTTGCCAGATAGTCATTTACGGTAACCAGATGCGCTCCTTTTCCAGAAAGTGCATTGAGATAGAGTGGGAGAGTGGCCACAAGCGTTTTTCCCTCTCCAGTCTGCATTTCTGCAATTTTCCCCTGATGCAAGGAAATTCCTCCTATGAGCTGGACATCATAATGAATCATGTCCCAGGTCACTTCCTTACCGGCGGCATCCCACGAATTTTTCCAAACAGCATCATCTCCTTCCAGCATAACATAGTCCTTGGTGCCGGACAAGCTTCGGTCAAATTCCGTAGCGGTTACGGTAAGGGTCTCATTGTTGGCAAAACGTTTGGCGGTTTCTTTAACCACAGCAAACGCTTCGGGCAAAATGGTATTTAAGGTCTGCTCTGAAATTTTATAGGCCTCTTCATTGAGCTTATCTATTTCGGAGTAGATTTCCTCATTACGATCAATATCGGTAGAGTTTTGAACTTCTTCTTTAAGCGCAGCGATTTGATCATTGATTTCCTTACAATCCTCTGCTATCTGCGATTTGAACGCAGTTGTTTTTTGACGGAGTTGATCATGTGACAATCCTTCCAATGTTTGTTCAAAGGACCTGATCTCTTTTACCAAAGGCTGTAGTGCTTTTACATCTTTCTCGGACTTATCCCCAACAAAAACCTTTAGTACGGAATTAATAAAGCTCATGAATAAATTTTCTTTTGAATTGCAAAAGTTGTTCCATTGTCCAGAACGGCTTGGAATGCCCTTGCAAGGCTGTCAAAATTACAGAGAACTGCTTATAAACACATTAAAATTGGTTATAAAATTAACCTTTGCTCCCACAAATTAGGGTTTCCAACCCATGTTCCTCAGTTGAATCGTCTCTAAATACCTGATACCCAATACAAGAACTGATGTCCTCCTTTGTTGGCATTCCTTAAAGAACAGCACAAAAAAAAGCCCTGAATAGGGCTTTTAATTTGATTTTGTTTTGGAGTTTAATATTCGTCCTCGTTCCAGAGGTAATCTTCCTCGGTGGGATAATCAGGCCAGATTTCTTCAATGGACTCGTATATTTCACCACCTTCCTCTTCCATGGATTGTAGGTTTTCCACAACTTCCAAAGGAGCTCCGGTACGGATGGCGTAATCTATTAATTCGTCTTTGGTGGCTGGCCAAGGCGCATCACTTAAATATGAAGCTAATTCTAATGTCCAGTACATAGTTACGGTTTGATTTATATTTTTTGCAAAAATAATTTTTAAACCGAATTTGTCAAGTAAAATCGGTATTATTTAAAAAATATTTTTAGCGTGTTAATCTGAAACGCAGAAAATTAGGATTTATTCTTTCAATTTTTCGGGAATCCACTTGACCTCTTCTGCTTGCAGTTCTTTTGACAACTTCCGTGCCAATACAAAAAGGTAGTCGGAAAGACGATTGATATATGACAACAGACTTTCGGGTACGGGGTCATTTTCATGAAGGTAGGAGATCATTCTTTCGGCCCTTCGGCAAACAGTTCTGGCAATATGACAGTATGACACGGTTGTATGTCCGCCAGGAAGAATAAAATGGGTCATTTCTGGAAGTTCTTCGTTCATTTGATCCATTTCTTTCTCCAATAAATTGATGTCCTCATCAGCAATTCGAGGGATTTTTAATCGGTTTTCCTTGGTGGGTTCCGTAGCCAAGATGGCACCAACCGTAAACAACTTGTTCTGGATAAGGGATAGCACATCTTTGGTATGACTATCCATATCTTGATCTCGTAGCAATCCCAAAAAAGAGTTCAGCTCATCAATGGTTCCGTAACTCTCTATTCGGATATGGTGCTTGGGGACGCGTTTGCCTGTAAATAGCGCGGTGGTTCCTTTATCGCCTGTTTTGGTGTAAATTTTCATGTATTCAATTATCAATGGACAATTATCAATGGTTAATAACCAGTACTGGGTTCAATAAATTAAGTAGTACTTACCCTGAAAAGGCTTCTGTTGACATATTTAAAACTATAATTATAGCAACCATATGTATTCCAAATATTTGATATGCCAATTTAGGTCTTTTACTAATAATCATAACGTAAATCGGTATTTGGAGGATTGCTAGAATTATCCCAGCTATTCCGATCTGGTCATTTGATACTGCTATTATCATAGAACATGGATAGATCAATTTGGCTACTAGAAATGTTCCGTGCCCTCCACCAATTGTAGCCAGAACAATTACTAAAACCAGAAGGGTAATCAAACTTGTATAAAGAATTTTTCTCAAGTGGTTTGGAACTTATTGGTAATTGTTAATTGTCCATTGATTATTGTCAACTGTTCTTATCGTGACGTCTTTTACCGTCCATGAATCTTCTTGATTTTCTGCGCCTTTTGCCTCTTCTGTTACTGAAAAGGATAATCAGATAAATAAGAAAGAGGATTCCAAGTACGTACCAAATGGTGTAATCTGTTGTTGCACTTTCCATACCTAAAATTACTTTTTTAAATCCGGATGGTGAAATGTTCCTTTTCTTGCTCGCTTCGAATGAAAATAGCCCCCAAATGGTACATATCAATGCTTACCGTAATCTTTGGGGAGGTTATCAATGATTGCCATTGTTCTTGTTTTTGCGGATTTTGATGTATTCCATCAATTAAAACCACACTATCGTTATGAAGTTTTCCTTCGGTCAACAGTTGATTGAAATGAAATAGATCAAACTGATTGGCAAAGACAACATCAGATGATTGTTTGTCATATTCCAAATGTGGAAAGGAATTCATTATGGTTTGGGCGGCCTGCAAATGATCTAAAATGGCCACCTTGCTTACATCAAAATAGAAGATACACTTTAAAAGGACATCTATGCTTTTGCTTTTATGTGCTTTACCCTTACTGTACAAGCATTGGGTCACAAATCTGAAAACAAAGGGAGAGTGTACCCCATGCTCATTTGTGGATTTCAAAAGAAAGTTTAGATAAGAAGTTATCCTGAAATACATGTTAACCTTCCAAAATTGCGGAAAGTTCGAACCAACGTTCCGTTTTGGTTTCTATTTGATCTGTTATTTCGTTTAACTCTACAGATAATTTAGCGATCGCATCTCCGCTCAATTCAGGATCCAGAAATTGATTTTGTAAGGTGGCCTTCTGTTCTTCAAGCTTTTGGATTTCCTTTTCCAATTGTTTGTGTTCCTTTTGTTCCAGATAGGACAGTTTTTTGGAATCATCCTTTTCCTTCCAGGATGTCTTCCCGGCTTTGTCCGAAGCATTGCTTTTGGCCTCCCTTTCTGCCAAGACCCTGCTGTTTTCATAAGCTCTATAATCCGAATAATTACCGGGGAAATCCTCTATAAGGCCATTGCCTTTAAAAACAAAAAGATGGTCCACAATTTTATCCATAAAATAGCGGTCGTGGGATACCACGATCAAACAACCCGGAAAATCCAGAAGAAAGCTCTCTAGGACATTCAAAGTCACTATGTCCAGGTCGTTGGTTGGCTCGTCCAGAATCAAAAAATTTGGATTTTGGATCAGAACGGTACACAAATAAAGGCGTTTGCGTTCCCCACCGCTTAATTTTTCCACAAAATCATACTGCTTTTTGCGATCAAACAGAAAACGCTCCAGAAGTTGTTGGGCGGATATCTGCTTCCCTTTTTTTAAGGGAATATAGTCGCCAAACTCCCTAATCACATCAATTACCTTTTGTCCTTCCTTGATGGGGATTCCTTTTTGGGTGTAGTAACCAAACTTTAGGGTGTCGCCAACCACGATCTTTCCGCCATCAGGTTTTTCACTTTGGGTAATCAGGTTCAAAAAAGTGGATTTCCCAGTTCCATTTTGACCAATGATTCCAACACGTTCCCCTTTGGTGAAGTTGTAATCGAACTTATTAAGGATGGTCTTTTCATCAAAAGCCTTGGAAACATGGTGAAGTTCCAAAATCTTACTGCCCAGGCGTTCCATGTTCAGCTCTAATTGCACTTGGTGATCTTGCCTTCTCTGGTGTGCTTTCTTTTTGATTTCCTTGAAATCGTCAATCCTGGATTTGGATTTGGTGGTTCGTGCTTTGGGTTGTCTGCGCATCCAGTCCAATTCCTTTTTGAACAGCAGTTTGGTCTTGTGCTGCTCCACAGCTTCTCTTTCCTCCCGGGCTTCTTTTTCCCTAAGATAGTAGGAGTAATTTCCTTTGTAACTAAATAATTGGTTGTTGTCCAGTTCAATGATCTCATTACAGACCCTTTCCAAAAAATACCGATCATGGGTCACCATAAACAGGGTGATGTTCTCCTTGGAAAAATAAGCTTCCAGCCACTCGATCATTTCCAGGTCCAGATGGTTTGTAGGTTCGTCCAGAATAAGTAAGTCCGGCTTGTTCAAAAGGGCATTGGCCAGGGCCAGTCGTTTTTTTTGCCCGCCAGATAAAGTGCTCACCTTGGCATCCAATTGGTTTAGATGCAGTTTAAACAGGATTTGTTTGTATTGTGTCTCAAAATCCCAGGCATTGTGCTGCTCCATGGCATCAAATGCCTGTTGGTAACGGTCGGTCTCGTCAGGATTGAGTACAACTTTTTCATAGTTGGCAATAACTTTCAGGATTTCATTATCAGTAGTAAAAATGGTTTCCTCGATAGTCAAATTGGGATTCAGATTGGGTTCTTGCTCCAAAAAGGAGATTTTAATTCCCTTTCTAGATACCACCTGACCCGTTTCAGACACATCTTTCCCTGACATGATGTTGAGAATGGAAGTCTTTCCACTTCCGTTCTTGGCAATCAAGGCTATTTTTTGGTCTTTGTTGATTCCGAAGGAAATTTGGGAAAACAAGACCAGTTCACCATAAGATTTAGATATGTTTTCTACTGTCAGTAAGTTCATTGCAAGTTTTTTGGACCGTTAACTCTTTGCGAATTTCAAGAGATAACCATATCGTATGGCCAGGGTCAAAAGTAAGGGAATCAGAACCGGTGAAAAAATCTGGACCTTAAACACCCACAGAATGATCATAATCCCCAATAGGGCAATAGCTGCCCAAAGATACTTTACAAACCATGAAGGCAAATGTTGCGGAAACACAAAGACATAGGCCACTATCAAATTGACGGGTAACGCCCACAGTACATTAAAGTTCCAAGGTGTTGAGGTATGATCGGTGGCCAACCAAAGAATCAAAAGGAACGTACCTATAAGCCCAGTCAATAGAAAAAGGGTAAAATCCAGCCACCTACTTCGGGTACCATGTCTATGATCAAGATAGGTCACAATTGCGGTAAACAATAGTAACAACGCAAACCAAAACAAGGGAGAAAGCGGAAAAAAGCCAGACGGTGTTATTTCTGCATAGTCCAGGATGCTCCGCTCCCTTTTTACCAAGGGTTTACCGTCCTTGGTGGTGTTCCTGATTTGTTTCATGGCATAGTAGGGTAGGAACATGTGCTCTTGTACCGATGCCTTTCGGTCCACCACGGAGCCAAAGGCCACATCTATGCCAAAGCTTGCCCATGAATTTAAATCCATGTTTTGTCTTACCAACTGCCTAAAAGTGTATTGTTGGTCCAAATGAGAGCCATCAAAGACGAGGGCATTCCCAAATTGGTCTTTTAAAATAACCCCAGTGATACTGGAGCAATTGTTCAACAAGGGGTCGTAAAGGTAATCCCGGTTTTCGGGACGGTAATTGGTCTCAAAAAAATCAAGTAGCTGGTTCTTTTCTTCCAAGCTCAGATCTAAAATCTGTTCCCTTACCCATCTTTTTTCCAGCTCATACTCAAACAAAAAACGGTCAAAACTTCTTCTGGATAAGGAATAGATCAATCTACCCTTAACAAAATTTGAATAGAAGTTGGGGCGGTTAAAATCGAAAGTACCATAATTATAGACTACATCGATGCCCAATACAGAATCTTGAACCCGAAATGCTGTGTGGCCAAACATGGAATAAAGTTCATCTCCCGAGGCACAGGTCAACAGGCTTATTTGGGAATTTTCCGAAAGTGATGGGGTCTGTGAAAGTAATCGTCCTCCTGACAACAGAACGAACATCAATAGCAAAACCAACAGTCTCATTTGCGACATAGTCCCGCAAATATCAGAATAATTAGGACATGGTGTATCTTCGGCTGAAGCGATTACTTAAACCAGTTCATTTTTTAGCTTATTTTTACGAAAACCAGAAAACCTATGCGATCTTATATCCCGAATTTTTTAACGCTCCTGAATCTTTTCAGCGGATGTGTGGCCACGGTGTTTGCAGTGCAGAACCAATTGGAAATGGCCGCCATTTTTGTGTTTATTGGGATTTTCTTTGACTTTTTTGATGGTTTGGCCGCTCGTGCGCTCAATGTCCAAAGTGAAATTGGGGTCCAATTGGATTCTTTGGCCGATATGGTTACCAGCGGAGTGGTTCCAGGTATAGTGATGTTTCAATTATTGGATATGTCGCAGGCCTCTGGTTGGAGTGAAGGGCAATTGGGAGGTATTCCATGGCTGGGAGCGGATGTGGCCCCCATTTCCTTTTTTGGCTTTATAATCACCTTGGCGTCTGCCTATCGTTTGGCCAAATTTAATGTGGACGAAAACCAGGTTTCATCCTTCATTGGTCTGCCCACTCCTGCCAATACGCTTTTGATCTTGTCCCTGCCCTTAATTTTGTTGTACCATCATAATGATGCGCTCAACAACATTATTTTAAATCAGTGGTTTTTGTTGGGATTGACCTTAGTGAGTGCTTATTTGCTCAATTCCAGGATCGAACTCTTCGCTTTGAAATTCGGTAATTGGAGTTTTAAGGACAATGCCGTACGTTATTTGTTTTTGATTGCCAGTTTGGTGCTCTTGATTACCCTCAGGTTTTTAGCGATTCCTGTAATTGTGATATTGTATATTCTGCTGTCCTTGATCAATAAAAATACTTGAGGATGGACGCTGAAATCGTCAGATATAGATCAAAAGTAGATCTTTGGTTGTTTATATTGACACTACTGAATTTTCTCGTGGTATTCTATTTCTTGAGCATGGAATGGAGTTGGATAGGGGCAATGATTAATATTGGTGTAATGGGATCCGTTCTTTATCTGCTCTTCTATATTTCCTATGATATAAAGGGCGATGATCTACTCGTTAACTATGCTGCTTTTTATCAAAAGAGGATTAAAATTTCCACTATCAATCGCATCAAGGAAACCCGAAATCCCATGGGCGCACCTGCCGCTTCGTTGGATCGTTTGGGAATAAGCTATGGAAATGGATTTATTTTGGTGTCCCCCAAGAAAAAGAAGGGGTTCATCGATCACCTTAAATCCATAAATCCAGAGATTGAAATTCAAATGAGAAAAGAGGGCAAATAGGCCATTTAAAAATCCAACTTCTTTTTTCGAAGCTCAAAGTTTTGACCTAGATACACCTTACGTACCATTTCATCCACAGCAAGCTCTTCGGGGACACCTGCCTTAAGAATGCCACCTTCAAACATAAGGTAGGAACGTTCGGTGATGGCCAAGGTTTCCTGAACATTGTGGTCCGTGATCAAAATTCCAATGTTCTTATTTTTTAGCTGGGCAACGATCCGCTGAATATCTTCCACGGCCACGGGATCTACCCCGGCAAAGGGTTCATCCAATAAAATAAATTTGGGATCCGTGGCCAAGGCGCGGGCTATTTCTGTACGCCTGCGCTCTCCACCCGATAACAAATCCCCACGGTTTTTACGGATGTGTCCCAATCCAAATTCGTCAATAAGCGACTCCATTTTCATGTGTTGCTCTTTTTTGGACAACTTGGTCAATTGGAGGACGCTTAAAATGTTTTTCTCAATGCTTAGTTTCCGAAACACCGAAGCCTCTTGGGCCAGATATCCAATGCCGTGTTGGGCTCTTTTGTACATGGGAAAGGTGGTAATTTCCATGTCATCCAAAAAGATTTGCCCCCCATTGGGCTTGATCAAGCCAACAATCATGTAAAATGAAGTGGTCTTTCCAGCCCCATTGGGTCCCAATAATCCCACAATTTCTCCCTGGTTTACTTCCAGGGAGATGCCCTTTACAACCTTACGGCCCCGATAGGCCTTCATGATATTTTCAGCACGTAGCTTCATAAGAATTCGCCAAAACTAAACATATTCTTTTTTGGGATCATGGACTTTGGGAATTTTTTATGCCTCGATGGATTCCAATTCTTCCCAATACTCGTAAGCACGTCTAAGATGGGGAACAACGATCGTACCACCTACCAAGGTGGCTATCCCCAATGTTTCCATAACTTCCTCTTTGGTGGCTCCTTCCTTTTTGGAACTCTCCAAATGATATTTAACGCAGTCGTCACATCGTAGAACGGCAGAAGCTACAAGTCCCAATAATTCCTTGGTCTTAACATCCAGGGCACCGGCCATATAGGCATTGGTGTCCAGATTAAAAATGCGCTTGATTACTTTGTTGTTTTCTGCCAAGAGCTTATCGTTCATCTTGGCGCGATACGCATTGAATTCTTCTACTTTATTTGGCATTTTGTTTTTCTTTTTTAGCTTCTCTTTTTACTACAATACTGGAGATATAGATACTGGCTTGGTATAACATCAGTACGGGAATGGCAACAATGATTTGACTGGTAACATCAGGAGGGGTAATTACTGCACATAAGATCAATACCACTACCAATGCAATTTTCCGGTATTTTTTGAGTATTTCAGGTGTGACCAATCCTACCTTGGTTAAAAAGAAGATGATAATGGGCAGTTCAAACATCACCCCGCAGGCAATTACGGAAGATCTAACGTTGGCTATGAAGGAGCTTATGTCAATTTCGTTTGTTACCTCCTTACTCACCTGGTAGGTTCCCAAAAAGTTAATGGAGAGAGGGGCGACCACATAATATCCAAACAAAACACCCAAAAAGAACAGGGATGAAGCTACTAAGATAAAGCCTCGGGAATGTTTGCGTTCGTTGGCATGCAGCCCTGGACTGATAAAACGCCATAACTCCCATAGTACATAGGGGAAGGCAATGATGAAACCAGCCCAAATGGATGTCCAAATATGCGCTGAGAACTGCCCCGCCATGGTTCGGTTTTGAATGGTAAATGGTAAGGAATCACTACAAAATTCTGATTCCATTCCAAAAAATGTGGCAATCTTGCAAAAGAATTGATAGGTAGGAAAGTCCATTTTCTTTGGCCCAAATATGATGGTATCAAAAATGAAATCCTTCATGATAAAGGCACCACAGGCTACAATGACAATTGCTGCTACGGATCGGATCAAGTGCCATCTCAATTCTTCCAAATGGTCCAAAAAGGACATTTCGTCGGGGTTGTTCTGCTTTTTTGCCATTAAAGGATGCCTTCGTTTATGAGATTATGTAAATGGACCACACCAGAATAAGTCCCATTGTCAAAAGCCAACAATTGTGAAATGCCATTGTCCTGCAACATTTTCAGGGCTTTTACGGCTAAGGTATCCACATCAACGGATTTGGGGTTTTGGGTCATGATATCCTTGGCGGTGAGCTCCCCAATATTATCATATTTGCTTAGCATACGCCTGATGTCCCCATCAGTAACCACTCCAACAACTTTATTGTTGTCCATGACCGCAGTGACCCCAAGCATTTTTTCGGAAATCTCCACGATCACTTCCTTAACACTGGAATTTATGTCCACCAAAGGTTTTTGATTGTTCACCACGATATCTGCCACCCTTAGGTACAGTTTTTTGCCCAAGGCCCCCCCTGGATGATATTTGGCAAAATCCGAACTGCTAAAGCCCCGCAGTTCCAAAAGACAGATGGCAAGGGCATCCCCTATGGCCAATTGCGCCGAAGTGCTGGTGGTGGGGGCAAGGTTATTGGGACAGGCTTCTTTTTCCACATAGGCGCCAAGCACAAAATCGGCTTGTTTGGATAGCACGGAATCCATATTGCCCGTGATGCCAATAAGTTTGTTGCCGCCATTTTTAATCAAGGGTAGCAATGCCTTGATTTCTGCAGTGTTCCCGCTTTTGGAAAGGCAGACCACTACATCGTTTTTTTGGATGGTTCCCAAGTCGCCATGGATGGCATCCGCCGCATGCATAAATATAGCTGGGGTTCCAGTGGAATTGAGGGTTGCCACAATTTTGGAGGCGATAATGGCACTTTTTCCAACACCGGTCACCACCACCCTGCCTTGGGATTTTAGTATGTGCTGCACGGCTTGGGCAAACTGTTCATCCAATTGGTTAATCAAATTATGGATGGCTTTGCTTTCAGTTTCAAGCGTCCTTTTCGCAATAGATAGAATAGATTGGGTTTCGTCCAAGGTAATTAACTGATTATCTAATTGTATTCCTAAAAGAATGTCTTATATTTAAGTTTACAAAACTAAACAAACTATCGCTTACTGACCATTTAGGAAAGATAGATTGCTTCTTCTTTTAAATTGATATTTAAAATTAGAATATGAACCACCTCCAGATTAGGTTGCTTGATATTAAAAGAACGCATGGGAATGGGGCTTACCAGTACTGATTTATATACCTCGCTAAAAAAATACTTCGGATTTTCACAGTTTAAAGGTCTTCAAGAGAAGGTTATTCAAAATATATTGGATGATAATGACACTTTTGTTATCATGCCTACAGGAGGCGGTAAATCCCTTTGTTATCAGCTTCCGGCCATAATGAAAGAAGGGACTTCCATTGTGGTTTCCCCACTGATCGCCTTAATGAAAAATCAAGTGGATGCTATTCGTGGGGTTTCCGAAAACCATGGAATTGCCCATGTACTCAATTCATCCTTGACCAAGACGGAAGTAAAACAGGTCAAAGAGGATATTACCAATGGCATTACCAAATTGTTATATGTGGCGCCAGAATCGCTGACCAAGGAGGAGAACATTGAATTTCTGAAAGGTGTCACACTCTCTTTTGTGGCTGTGGACGAAGCGCATTGTATATCCGAATGGGGCCATGACTTTAGACCGGAGTATCGCAACTTGAAGAACATTATAAGCCGATTGGGGGATAATATTCCCATCATTGGGCTTACGGCCACGGCAACACCGAAAGTACAGGAGGACATCATCAAGAATTTGGGTATGACGGATGCCAAAGTGTTTAAAGCTTCTTTCAATAGACCCAATCTTTTTTACGAGGTGCGTCCCAAGACCCAAAACGTGGATGCGGATATTATCCGATTTATCAAACAAAATGAGGGGAAATCCGGAATTGTGTATTGTCTAAGCCGTAAACGGGTGGAGGAATTGGCTCAAGTACTGCAGGTTAATGGTGTAAGCGCCGTACCCTACCATGCCGGTTTTGATGCCAAAACACGATCCAAATATCAGGATATGTTCTTGATGGAGGAAGTGGATGTGGTAGTGGCTACCATCGCTTTTGGGATGGGAATTGATAAACCCGATGTTCGTTTTGTAATCCATCACGATATTCCTAAAAGTATAGAGAGCTACTATCAGGAAACCGGACGCGCTGGTAGAGATGGGGGCGAAGGTCACTGTTTGGCATTTTATGCTTACAAAGACGTGGAAAAATTGGAAAAATTCATGTCGGGCAAACCTGTGGCGGAACAGGAGATAGGCAATGCGCTACTTCAAGAAATTGTGGCCTATGCGGAAACTTCTATGTCACGACGAAAGTTTATCCTACACTACTTTGGGGAAGAATTTGATGAGGTTAACGGAGAAGGGGCGGATATGGATGACAATACCCGGAATCCGAAGCCCAAGGAGGAGGCCATGAACGAAGTGGCCAAACTCTTGAGCGTGGTTAGGGATACCAAGGAAAAATTCAAAACCAAGGAAATTGTCAAGATTTTGGTAGGCAAGGTAAACGCCATGATTTCATCACACAAAACAGACGAAAAGGAGTTTTTTGGCATTGGAAAGGAACATGACAAATCGTACTGGATGGCCTTGGTAAGACAAGTATTGGTTGCCGGATTACTTAAAAAGGAAATAGAGCAGTATGGCATTTTACATTTGACATCCGATGGGGAATGTTTCTTGAAGGACCCTAGGTCATTTCTAATGACCAAGGACCATGAATATAGCGAGAAAAACAATGAAGCTATTGTGGCCGCAGCCAAGTCTCCCGGTGGGGGAGCGGATAACAATCTTTTGAAAATCCTTAAGGATTTAAGAAAAAAAGAGGCACAAAAACTGGGAGTGCCCCCCTTTGTGGTTTTCCAGGACCCTTCTTTGGATGATATGGCGTTGAAATATCCGGTTAACATGGAAGAACTGCTGAAAATTCATGGTGTGGGCGAGGGGAAGGCCAAGAAATATGGAAAACCTTTTGTAGAGTTGATAGCCAGTTATGTTGAGGAAAATGATATAATTAGACCCGATGATTTGGTGGTAAAAAGTACAGGGGCCAATTCAGGTCTGAAACTGTATATTATTCAAAATGTGGATAGAAAATTACCTCTGGATGATATCGCATCGGCCAAAGGTTTGGAACTGCCCAACCTGATCAAGGAAATGGAGCAGATTGTCTTCAGTGGAACCAAGCTGAATATTGGCTACTGGATAGACGAAATCTTGGATGAGGACCAGCAAGAGGAAATCCATGAATATTTCTTAGAAGCCGAATCTGATTCCATATCCGAAGCAATAGAGGAATTTGAAGGAGATTATGAGGATGAAGAGTTACGGCTCTACCGCCTCAAATTTATCAGTGAAGTGGCCAACTAGTAGCCGCTCCATTCTTCTGCACCAATTACGGCCAATATAAATCCGAAGTAAATTATTCCCAGAACCAAATAAACCAGGGCAAGCGCCAGGCCAATATAGGCTAGGATTTTACCTGTTTTTACATTGCTGTAATCGGTATAAGCTTCCGGGTTTTGCAAGTACAGTTCATTGGCCGTTTTGGCTTTCAGCAACGCAATTATGCTGAAGATGGCTCCAAAAGGACCGCAACAGAAAAAGGTGCCAACAATGGAGATAATCCCCATTGTCAGCACTGTACTTGCTCCTGGTAAAGGTTGTTGACTCATATCTAACTGGGATTATCCACCGTATTGTTCCATGAGCTCCCTTTGCATCTCTTGAATGCCGTCCATTCCAATGGTGCTAAACAAGAATATAGTATAACCCAAATAAAGAACGTTCAATATAATACCAATGATGGCCAATATTTTTCCGGTTTTAACATTACTGAAACCTTCATAGTTCTCAGGGTTTTCCATATAGAGTTTTGTTGCTTTATTGGCTAGGACCAAGGCAATAATACCAAAGATGAGTCCTAAAACACCATAGCAACAACATGTTACAATGGAAACGATTCCGAAAACCAGAATCAGCGTTGAATTTGGGAGTTTTTGTTTTTCCATAATTTGAAATTTAATTGAATAAACTATTCATTTTTAATATATAACTTATTATAATGGTCCCTGCCGTAACCAACATCAAAAAAAATTTTATTTGATGTGCGTACTTTAATTTTAAAAAGAGGTTGGAAATCAAAAAAAGTAACAATAGCACAATGGGATATACTGCCGGATACATTTTAAATGCCTCTACAAAATCGCCATGTAAGAGCAGGTTCACAGCCCTTTGCATACCACAACCGGGACAATCAATTCCAAAAAGCTTTTTATTGAGACAAGGAAGCATATAGTCCTTGGCGCTAAGAAGAATGGTTAGTTGTGAAAACATGGTCATGGTTACTGCCAAGTAAATTACTATTATTTTTGATATTGCTGTTGAAATTTCAAAATAATTTTGCCACAGACAATGACCGGATTTCAGATAGGAGATAAGGTAGAAGTATTGGACGAGGACATTTCCGGCTATGTGGAATCCATAGATAGGGAGATGGTCACGCTCATCACTGAGGATGGTTTTCCATTGCAATATCACTTCAGGGAACTGCTGCTTAAAAAAGAGGGTATCCAAGTGACCAATTTTGAAGCTTCGCAAGTAAAAAAAGAAAAGGAAAATCCGAAAAGAAATCGACCCGTTACGGTTAAGCCCAAATTACGGAATGCCCCAAAAATGGAAGTGGACCTTCACATCCATCAATTGGTAAAAACCACCAAGGGTTTAAGCAATTTCGATATGATGAATTTGCAGCTGGAAACCGCCAAACGCCAGCTGGAATTCGCTATTCGGAAACGTATCCAAAAAGTAGTGTTTATCCATGGGGTGGGAGAGGGCATTCTTAAAGAAGAACTCCAATACCTCTTTAAAAAATATGAAGGGGTAAAATGGTACGATGCGGATTATCAAAAATATGGTTTGGGAGCTACTGAGGTATATATTACCCAAAAGGCCTAATTGGTGATTGTCGTACTTACCGTTCCAAATTCGTCAATGGTCAGATTAGTGATTCGTTCCCCATTCTCGGTAACAAAAGAAACGCCGCTTAAGAGAATTACATGGTCGAATCCCGTTTCGTCCGCATTGGCCACCGTTTCAATGGTGACTGTGCCATCTTCAGCCTCCACTTCTTGCGATACCGTTGGGGTAGCGGGCGGAATATCGGAACAAAAATAGGTGGAACTCACTGTCCCTGAAAAGTTACGGTAAGTCAACTGCGATTGCCCTGGAATGGTACTCTCAGTACTAATGGTTTCCCCTACAACACCATTGTTTAAAACACCGCTTTGTAGGTCGAGAATAAGTGCCTCGCTTTCATTGATTTTAAAAAGGATGTTGCTGGCGTTCGGTACAGGGTCATCACAAAATTGAATCGTTTGATCATTAAAGTCAATGGTCTCAATCTGTAGGTCGCCATCACTGCAAGAAAACAAGATGAGCACAAGCAGCATTGGGAAGCATAATTTTCTCATGCGCCAAATTTAATGGAATTCCAATTTAATACCCTAAGGAAGGCATAATCTTTAAAAGAAATTAACTTTATTTCACCTATTTTTGATGATTCGAAAATTGATAGCTGACCCATGCAAAAAGTTTATCTGGATAATGCCGCCACAACACAGGTAAGACCTGAGGTAATTGCAAAAATGCAAGTAGCACTTTCTGATTTTTACGGGAACCCATCTTCTACCCATAGTTATGGAAGATCGGCCAAAACTGCAGTTGAGCAGGCCCGTAAAACCATTGCAAAGACCTTGAACGCCAAACCAGCGGAAATTATTTTCACTTCGGGAGGAACAGAAGCGGATAATATGATTCTTCGTTGTGCAGTCCGTGACTTGGGGGTAAAGACCATTATCACTTCCAAAATTGAACACCATGCAGTATTGCATACTGCTGAAGAATTGGAAAAAGAATATGGCATCTCGCTACAATTTGTGGATTTGGACACCCATGGCAATCCGGTCATGGATCACCTAAGATCACTTTTAGTCCAGGACGATAGCAAAAAACTGGTCAGTTTAATGCATGTGAACAATGAAATTGGGAATATCGTGGATATTCATGCCATTGGAACCCTGTGCAAAGAGCATGATGCACTTTTTCACTCGGATACCGTGCAATCCGTTGGGCATTATCCTTGGGATGTTGAAAATACCCCGGTTGACTTCTTCACCGCTGCTGCCCATAAATTCCATGGCCCAAAGGGCGTTGGATTCGCCTTTATCCGGAAAAACTCGGGTTTAAAACCCATGATTTTTGGAGGTTCCCAAGAACGTGGTTACAGAGCGGGAACAGAACCTTTCCACAACATCGTAGGTTTGGAAGAGGCTTTTATCCAATCTTATGACAATTTGGAGGAAGAAATCCAATATGTGAAGGGATTGAAAAAGCATTTTGTGGAGCAAATCAAAGAAGCCATTCCAGAAGTTGAATTCAACGGCCATTCCGGCGATCTTGACAAAAGCACCTACACCTTGTCCAATGTACGTTTGCCCTTTGATAAACAAAAGGCGTTGATGCTGTTGTTTCATTTGGATATAAAAGGCATTGCCTGCTCCAAGGGAAGTGCGTGTCAGTCAGGCAGTAATATGGGGTCCCACGTACTTAACCAAATCTTGGCTCCCGAGGAATTGGAAAAGCCCTCTTTGCGGTTTTCATTTTCCAAATACAACACCAAGGAAGAATTGGATTATACCATAGAAGTGCTTAAGGAATTTGCAGCGAGCTAATTCTTGTTTTTCCGCTGTTTCTTTTCCTTGTCGTAAGGGAATTTACGGGAAGCCAGTTTCATCATGCGATCAATAAGCTCGGTGGTGTTCTTTCCCGTTTTTTTGGTGATGGCTTTTTCGTATTTCCAGAGCAGTTTACCAGAGCCACCGTCGCTCACTTTTACCCCAATCCTACCGTAATTGGCATCGCCGCTAAAATAGTCCAACAAACTAAAGTTGGTGGGAACACCCTTGGACAATAGTATATTAAGGTTGAGGTTTCCACTTATAATGCCATCAACTTCCAAAATTTTGCAAAGTTGTTTGATGGTATGTATGTCCAAATTTTCGTAGGTAATACCGTTTTGTGCTAAAATGGCGTTGGTATCCTCTATGTTCTGGAAGTCAACATTGAACTTTTTCCTTTTCTTCCTTTTGGAAAAGTAGGTTTCCAAGGCATTTTGTACGGCATACCCCTCCTTTTTGGCCAAGTCCAAAAGTTCATTTCGGTCTACATTGCGCTTTAAATCCAAATTGGCAATAAAGGGAATGATGGCCAAAGTCTCGTGATCTTCACTTAGCTCATCAAACCTTCGGTTCTCGTAAATGTTCTTTTGTGCACTGCCAACAGCTACCATCAAAAACGACAAAAGAAGAATAATTTTTTTCATTCATGTACTTTAGAAACGCATCCCAAATTTAAAATTGAGAATACGGCCGGTAAGAAAATTGGGAACAGCAAACTGCTGCTGCGTGTCCACATCCCTAACCCATGTATTTGTTATCGAATTCTGATTGTTGAACATATTGAAAATTTCAAATCCAACGTTGAATTCCTTGAATTTATGTAACCAATGTCCTTCCGGGTACTGGTTTTTTCTGTCCGCAAAAATATACGAAATTCCCATATCGGCCCTTCTGTAATCTCTTAATCTATTCTGAAAATTATATGGGTCGGCATTGTTGGGAGATCCTCCTGGCACTCCTGTGTTGTAAACCAGATTCAGATAAAGTTTAAGATTGGGAATGTTCGGGATATAATCTTGAAAGAGCACTGCAAACTTAAAACGTTGATCGGTTGGTCTGGAAATATAACCTCTTTGATCTGAGTTTTCCTCCGTTTGAAGGTATCCAAGACTCACCCAGGATTGTGTCCCAGGAACAAAAGCCCCGGTTAGTCGAAAATCAAATCCATAAGCGTAGGCATCCGCAATGTTGTTGGCGGCATAACGTACCCTAACGTCCTCTACAGTATAGGTGTTGACATTGGTCAGATCTTTATAGTACGCCTCACTGATCAAGGTAAAAGGACGGTTCCACAGGTTAAAGCTGAGTTCGCTTCCCAAAACATAGTGCACGGATTTTTGTGCTTCCACTTCGGGATTTATATTGCCCGATACATCCCGTAGTTCCCTATAAAATGGAGGTTGCTGGTAACTGCCCACCGAAAACCGGAACAATATATCCTTTTCCCAATCCGGTTTTATGGAGAATTGTGCCCTGGGGCTAATCAAGCTCTGGGAATTTGCTTCAAACCCTTCTCCGCTTAGCCTCCAATACTGCGCCCTTAAACCAAGGTTGAAATACACATCATGAGCACCCAGTTTTGAGTGCTCGCTATATTGTGCATAGCCTGAAATCCTATTCGTTTTCACAAAATTGGTCGCCTGCACACTTTCGTAGGCTATAAGGTCACCGGAAAATGGCTCTTCTGGCTGATTGTTGACGAATGCCGGTTCAAAAGGTCGGATAAAGAATCCTGCAGAATCTATAAATTCGGATTCCCGTAACTGATCCCGAACGTCTTCATGGGTAAACTTGGCTCCCCACTCCAAGGATGTATTTCCTTTTTTATAAGTTCCTTTATGGGTAAAATTAAAAATCAGGGCGTCCAGTTGGTTTCGGGCCCTGTTCAGTTGAGAGCCCACCCCTCTGGAGTTGACCACTTCTCCCAAATTTTCACTACCTAAATTGGTGTCCAACTCGGCCAATTCGTACGAAGCTATGATATCTGAAAATTCCTCTTCTTGGGTATGGTACACCGAAGCCGTTAGCGAAATCTTGGTGTTATCATTGATTAGATTATCGGATTTGACTGCTGCAAGTCCACTTTCATATCTGCTATTCTCACGACCTTCATAGAAAATCAACAAAGCCCTTGGGTCGTTCAGGGTCCCAAAGTTGGTCTGCCTGGTCAAGGGTTCATTCTTGTAATCGTTGACGGAATACGTCCCCAAGAAATTGAGATGAAACTTATCAGAAAACCGATAAGTAAGAAGACTTTGCACATCCACAAACGTAGGATTGAAATTACTTTCGGTCTGTTGGCTATTTACCAATAAACTGTTATTCCGATAACGCAGACCTGTAATGCTACTAAACTTATTGTTTTTTGAGATGGATTCCACTGTTGCCGATGCTCCCAGAAGACTACCTTCCAGTTTCAAACCAAACTCAATCGGTGTTTTGTAAGTGATGTCCAAGACAGACGATAGCTTGTCACCATATTTGGCTTGGAAACCTCCCGATGAGAATTCCAAGGAAGTAATCATATCGCTGTTCACAAAACTTAAGCCCTCTTGCTGGGCCGAGCGTACCAAAAAAGGCCGATACACCTGAATCCCGTTGACATAAACAAGATTTTCATCAAAATTGCCTCCGCGGACATTGTATTGGGTGCTAAGCTCATTGTTGAAGGAAACTCCGGGTAACAGTTTCAATATATTTTCCACCCCAGCATTGGCTCCAGGTATTTTACGAACGATCTCGGGATCTACCGTGGTAATGCCTTCAACGCTTTTTTCACCAGTGGGAGATACTTCAACCCCGGCCACCTGGGTGATTTTGGTTTTCATCACCGGATTGAACTCAAAGGTTTCGTTCGTGGACAATATTAGGTCTTCCAAAACCACATTCTCATGGCTCAGGTGGGAGAATGTAAGGGTGAGCTTGGTTTCCGCAATCAATAACAATAGATAATACCCGTTGGAATCTGTAGTTGTGCCCTCTGTCCCAACCGAAATATTGACATTGGAAATGGGTTGGTTGTTCTCATCCAAGACCGTTCCCGCCACTGTTGCGGTTTGACCATGGAAGGTCACAGTCCAAAAAATGGACAACAGGAATAGGAGGGCTTTGGATCGGGGTAACACTATTTTCTGAAAAAAGTACTCTGAAAAGTACTGGAGTTGCCTACATTATCTGTAACGACCACCTTTAGGTCGCATTGTGTCTTATCCAAGATTTTATCATCAAAATTGTAGGTCAAGGTCTTGGTCTTGGGTTCATATTCCATTAAAATCCACTCCCCGTTCAGTGTTGCATTGTAAGAGTTGACACCGCTGAGGTCATCCGATATTTTTAGGCTCAAATAACTATAGTTGCTCAACCATTGTTTTTCTTTAAAGTTTCGTGCTTTGATTTCAGGGGCTACTGTATCCCTTGCTAAAGTATAAGTTCCCAAGGTGCGGGTTCGGGTGGTAAACGAACCATCTCGCTTGAAGGTTTTTGAATACCGTGGCTTTTGACGATCATCGAGTCGGGCAATGAACAGTTGTTTTTTGTCCGCACCAGAATATTTGGAAGCATCAAAACTAATCGTGAAGTTTCTGTGGGCCGCTACTTCCTCATTATGGATGGCAACCGTATCCTGGCCCTTTTCCAATTCAATATAAAAATCCTTGTAAAAGGTATTGGCGGGAAAATAGACTTTGGCCGCTCCCAGGTCAAAGTTGTTAGGTTTATTGGCAATGATAAAATTCTCCGTTTTTGAATCAGCTCTTGGGATTTTGGGTACTTCACTTTTCCCTTCTACCGGAATGACCACTTTGGTTTGGTTCATTTTAAAATCAGAAATAAGGAGCTCCACTGTATAGGACATGCCTTCCTTTACGGTTATTTCACCATTGTTATGTAGGGTCTTATAAATGCCAAGTCGGTTATGGGGTTCTTTAAAACACTTTTGTATACGCTGTTGGAATTTGCCATAATGGGCATAATCAATGAGGGTGTTGATATACCGTGTTTCTCCGAAGGAGAAGGTCTCAAAATCATATTCGGAATATACTTTTCCATTAACGGTCTGCTTTACGGCGTAGACCCCATTTTTGTTAGCCGCCATATCTTGACGATCAAAACCGTTAAAGCCGAAACCAATATTTCCAATAGCGTTGATTTTGTCTGCCAAGAAAGAACCATCGGGTTGTTTGGTAAAGTTCAATTGGATTTTTCGGGCACTTTGATTGATCACTGCATCTTCCGATAGGGGATATCCATAAAGACCCAAAAGGGTAGGATTGGTGGCATCCCTCACCTCATAACCATAAAGTAGCGGGTTGGTAGGTTTTTCAGTGACACTGCTTCTAATTTCAAAATGAAGATGTGGTCCGGAGGATCCCCCTGTGTTTCCGGAATAGGCAATGGTGCTGCCTTTGGTAACCTTCAGTTCGCCATAATCGGGAAATACTTCAACTTCAAAGGACTGTTTCTTGTATTGAATGTCTTTAATATAGGATTCGATTTCAGGGCCGAATTTTTGAAGATGGGCATACACGGATGTATACCCGTTAGGGTGAGCCACATACAGGGCTTTACCATAACCCCATAAGGAGACTTTGATTCGGGTAACCGTGCCATCGGCAATGGCCAGTACCGGGAGCCCCTGTCTACGTTGGGTCTTGATGTCTATTCCAGAGTGGAAGTGGTTGGAACGTAATTCACCAAATGTGCCAGCTAGCACCAATGGAATGTCCAAGGGGGATTGAAAGGTATCTTGAGGGTATTTTTCCTGAGCTTGAAGAAAGGGGGATAAAAGCAAAAGTATTCCCAGAAAGTAAAACCGCATAGTGTAATTTATAATTACATACGAATGTAACCCATATTTTGGTTAGTTAAAAGGCTTTCCCTTTGGTTTAGGGGCTTGTAGGGTAATCCCTAAAGAATAATACCAAAAAGTATTGTGCGGTTTGGCTAGGTTGGTTAACTTTGTGTGGTACGCATTTGATGTTTGCATATGGGCGAACTTGTTGAAATTGTTGATTCTTTGGAAAACAAGGTGAGCAAATTGTTGCACAAAATGGAATTGTTGCACAAGGCCAATGCCAAGTTGAAAAAAGAACTCGACCTCGCGAAAGAAGAGACCAAAGCTCAACAGGAAGCCGTTAATGATTGGGAAGAGAAGTACAATTCCCTAAAAATGGCAAACTCGATGCTGGGTAGTAATACGAATAAAACAGAAGCCAAGCTCAAGATAAATACATTGATACGCGAACTGGACGTTTGCATAGCCAAGCTTGCAGATTAGTTTGTACCAATATTATGGAGGAGAAGCTCAAAATAAAGCTTTCCATTGCAGATAGGGTGTATCCATTGACCATAGACCCTAAACAAGAGGAAGGATTGCGGAAAGCGGCCAAGAACATTGAAAGCTTGGCCAAAAAATTTGAGCAGAATTATGCAGTACGCGACAAGCAGGATGTTCTTGCCATGTGCGCCCTGCAATTTGCCTCTAAAATAGAGCAAGGTGGAATAGATAGTTCGGAAAACACCAAAGCGGCCTATGAGCGCCTAAAAGCACTGGACGATTTGGTTCATTCCAAACTTGGGGAATAAAAATAGGTTCTTTTAAATAAAATATTTGTTACTGCCCACATTGGTAATTAAATTTTGACAAACTCAACACTATTATAATTAAAAAGGGTGAGTTTAGGTTGTAAAAGCAGGCCCTACCTGTATAGGGATCCTTGAGCAGCTTGTTAGCCCTAAACCTGTAATTTGGAGTTTGTACAAGACTTCGCCCAATGTGGGCTTTTTTTATAACCAAACATAAACAACATGGATAACACTATAATTTTGGTTGTAGCCGCAGTAGTAGGATTGGCCATAGGATTTGCCATAGCCAAAATGCTGGAGAAAGGAAAAGCGGCCAAAACCATTTCCGGAGCTAAAAGGGAAGCTGCAGATATTGTAAAGGAAGCCAAGAAAGAGGGCGAAAACATAAAAAAGGATAAAATATTCCAAGCCAAGGAAAAATTCTTGGAGCTCAAGGCCGAGCATGAGAAGGTCATTATAAACAAGGACAAAAAAATTGCTGAAGCAGAGAAAAGAACCCGAGACAAGGAGTCCCAAATAAGCAATGAGCTTTCGAAGAACAAAAAGTTAAACGAAAAGCTGGAAGAAAGAATCAAAGAGGTTTCGTACAAAAGCGAGATTCTGGACAAGAAACAATCTGAAACTGATAAATTGCACAAAAGCCAAGTGCAGCAATTGGAAGTTATTTCTGGTCTGTCTGCGGAAGATGCCAAAAGCCAATTACTGGAATCCCTAAAGGAAACCGCCAAGACGGATGCCATGGCTTATCTTCAAAGTACCTTGGAAGAAGCCAAACTAACCGCCCAGCAAGAGGCGAGAAAAATTGTAATCAACACCATTCAACGTATTGGAACAGAGGAAGCAGTGGAAAATTGCGTTTCTGTTTTTAATCTGGAATCTGATGATGTGAAAGGACGTATTATTGGTCGTGAGGGGCGAAATATTCGCGCACTTGAAGCTGCTACAGGGGTTGAGATTATTGTGGACGATACGCCGGAGGCCATTATTCTTTCCTGTTTCGATTCTGTTCGCAGGGAAGTGGCACGTCTTTCACTACATCGCTTGGTCACCGACGGAAGAATTCACCCGGCCCGAATTGAGGAAATCGTTAAGAAGACCGAGAAGCAAATCAATGAGGAGATTGCAGAAATTGGTAAACGTACCGTAATCGACCTTGGAATCCATGGTCTTCATCCAGAGTTGATCAAAGCCGTGGGTAGAATGAAATACCGCTCCTCTTACGGACAAAACCTGTTGCAACACTCCAGGGAAGTGGCCAAACTTTGTGGGGTTATGGCTGCGGAGTTGGGCTTGAATCCTAAAATTGCCAAGAGAGCTGGATTATTGCATGATATTGGTAAAGTTCCCAATACGGAGGTTGAGGTAGAAACCCCTCATGCCATTTTAGGAATGCAATGGGCCCAAAAATATGGGGAGAAGAAGGAGGTTTGCAACGCTATTGGTGCCCACCATGATGAAATTGAAATGAACACCTTGATTTCGCCCATCGTACAGGTTTGCGATGCCATTAGTGGTGCACGTCCTGGAGCTAGGAGACAAGTTCTGGATTCTTACATTCAGCGATTGAAGGACTTGGAGGATATTGCCTTCGGATTCAATGGAGTCCAAAAAGCCTATGCCATTCAGGCGGGTAGGGAACTTCGGGTGATTGTGGAAAGCGAAAAGGTCAGTGATGACAAAGCTGCCGAGCTATCCTTTGAAATCTCGCAGAAAATCCAAACCGATATGACCTATCCGGGTCAAGTAAAAGTTACGGTTATTAGGGAAACACGATCCGTGAACGTGGCCAAATAGGAAATCAGTTTTGACCCAAAAACCGTCAATTCGAATGAAATTTGGTAAAAATTTTATATCGAGAATTCGGTTTTTGAAAGAAGTTTTCTGTTCTCGATACCCATTTTCTCCATATTGTTGAGAAAACCGACTCGAACAGACGAATTGTTACCACAAATTACACCACGGACAATCTTAATTATTCTTCGACAGACTTTTCATATTCAAAAGGGAAAACGCTGGATGGGCTGTGTTCCTCTTTCATGATTTCAACTATTTGTTGAACAATTTCAGGATGCTCTGCTGATACATCTTGGGTTTCACCTTCGTCGGTTGTCAGATTGTATAACTCCACTGGGGCATCGGGGTTTTGGCTCATGTTGTAACGTACACCTTTCCATTGGTCAAGACGAACCGCTTGCCTTCCACCTCTTTCCAGAAATTCCCAATATAGATGATCATGCTTGGGCTGTTCCTTCCCCAATAGTTCTGGAAGAAATGAAATACCGTCCGTTTGTTCCGGTGGATCTAGTTGCAACAGCTCATGTACCGTAGGTAGAAAGTCCCAGAAGGCAGAAATATGGGTTGAAGTGGAGCCTGCTTTGATTTTATTGGGCCAATAAGTAATCATAGGTACACGTATCCCACCTTCGTACAAATCCCTTTTGTAACCTTGTAAATGGGCATTGCTGTCAAAAAAATCGGGATCGGCACCACCTTCCATGTGCGGACCATTATCTGAGGTAAATATGATAATGGTATTCTCAGCTATGCCCAGTGCTTCTACTTTTTCCCGAATTTCCCCCACCTGGTCGTCCAACAGGCTTACCATGGCCGCAAAAGCGGCATGAGGTTCCTTTTGTGAACCATATCCTCCATTTTTATAATGTTCCCCGTCATCTATCCCTTTGTATTCGTTTTCTGGAGCAAATTTTTCCCGGAACTTGGACATATAAGATTCTGGTGCTGCAAGTTCTGCGTGGGGAATAACGGATGGATAATACATAAAGAAGTTGCCGTCTTTGTTGGCTTCCAAAAAAGCCAAGGCCCTTTCATGGATAATCTCGGGGCCGTAGGTATTGGTGTCTGAATTTTTGTTTCCCTTCAGCAACTGCTTTTCCTGGTTGTGCCACATGTGGTACGGATAATAGTTATGGCCAATTCGTTGGCAATTATATCCGTAGAATTCATCAAAACCTTGATTATTGGGATCACCTTCGGAACCAGGATAGCCTAATCCCCATTTCCCAAAGGCGCCTGTAGCATAACCCTGTTGCTGTAACAATTCTGCCACGGTAAATGCCTCCGATTCCAACGGATGTTGACCCTCTGGCCGTACCTCTTTATTTCCCCGGATGAAGGTATGACCGGTATGCTGCCCGGTCATAAGTGCTGATCGGGAGGGTGCACACACCGTAGACCCCGAATAATGCTGGGTAAAAAACATGCCATCCCGGGCCAGTTTATCAATGTTTGGGGTGTCAAAATGTTGTTGTCCAGTAAAACTTAGGTCTCCGTAACCTAAATCATCGGCCAAAATGTAGATAATGTTGGGCTTAGTGATAGATTTCTGGACTTCCTCATTTTTTTTGGACGGCTTGCAGTCCACAAATGTCAGGGAAAGTGCTATTACAGTGCTGATGAATACGAATTGGGGCAGGTGTTTATCGGTCATGGTTGATTAAATATGGTGTGGTTACTAAAGTAAAGATTTATACAAGAAGGTAGGATAGCTCCTGATATTTATCATGCTTTGGCAACGGAATTCAAGCTAATTTCATGATAATTAAATATCAGATATCATGAAAAAGAGAGTTCCTGTTTCCGAGATAATGACCCGAAATTTGGTTACTGTAACCACGAACAGCGATTTGGTCAGTGCCGAAGAACTTTTTAAGAAACATCGTATACGGCATATTCCTGTGGTTGCTGGAAGAGAAATTGTAGGAATGCTCAGTTATACGGATTTACTGCGAATTAGCTTTGCAGATGCTGTGGATGAACACGAAGAAAGTGTTGATACTATGGTGTACAATATGTTTACCATTTCCCAAGTAATGGTAAGGGACGTGGTTAGCGTTAGTTCCGATACTACAATTAAGGAGGTGGCCCAGTTTTTGGCCTCCAAGGAATTTCATGCGCTACCCGTGGTCGATGAAGGGAAGTTAGTGGGTATTGTTACCACCACCGATCTTATCAATTATTTATTGGAGCAGTACTGATATAGCGTGAGGGAATTATTCCTCTTCCCCTGAGTCTTCAGAGTCGGTTGCTTCAGCTTCTTTATTGCGGTTATGCTTAAGAATATTGAGTTTTTTGAGCTTGGCTTTCCAGGTTTCCAAAGCTTCTTTGTGCTGGTCTATATTCTTGATGACATCCTGCACAAGTGGACTATCTTCAGAGGCATTGGAAAAAAATTGAAGGTTGTTTTCCAACTGCCGGATTTCCGCCTTGCTCTCGTCAATTTTTCTTCGGATAAAGGTGCGTTCATTGCTTATGGCCCTATCATCATCTGCTTTGACCAGTTGCTGCATCTTGTCCCCATACCTTAATAGCTCCGACTCGTGCTTGCTTACCCCCAACTTTCTGAAAAGTGCATCTACAATTTTATTGAACTTACCGTTGATGTGCTTTTTGTTGTAGGGAATGCGGCCATAAGATTTCCATTCCTCAATAAAAGTCTTGAGTGTTTCAAGATCTTTATCGTTGTCGCCTGTTAATTGGAAAGCTTTAAGACGTTCCAAACATGCATTTTTCTGGTTATAGTTCTCGTATTCTTCTTTTTGGGATTCGTTTTTCTCTGCGTGCAAACGATTGAAATAATGATTGCACGCATCCTTGAACTCATTCCAAATCTTATCGGAGTACTTGCGAGGGACATGCCCAATTTTTTTCCATTCGCTCTGGATGCGCTTCATTTCGGGAGTTGCCATTTCCCGGTCGTCGCTATCTTTTAAAGCCAGGGCCAGACCTAACAATGCCCTTTTCTTTTCCAAGTTATCCAGCTGTTCTTTTTTCTGGCTCTTGTAAAAGGCATTTTTATTTCGGTTGAAGGTTCTCACCGCTTCCTTAAAGGCACTCCATGTTTGCTCGTTCACCTTTTGGGGCACTTTTCCGGCTTTGAAAAAGGATTCCCGTAATGCTTCGATTTCCTTAATCTGCTGCTGCAAGGCCCTATGGTTGTGGGTTACGTTGTTCGCTATTTCAGTAATAGAAGCAATGATTTCCTGTTTCTTCTCGAGGTTCTTTTCATAAACTTTTTCCAGTTCGTGGTAGTGCTCCTGCCTTCGCTGATGCATGGCCTTTGTGGCCTGACTAAAACGCTCCCACACTTCCTCCCTTTGTTCCTTGGCAACGGGACCAATGTCTTCCTTCCAAATTTTGTGAAGGGTTTGAAGCTCGCGGAATGCTTTGCCTAAATCAGGTTCGTTGGCCAGTGCTTCTGCTTTTTCCACCAACTTAAGTTTTTCCTCCAAATTGTGTTTGAAGTCAAGATCTCTTAGCTCCCGGTTGAGGTGCAAAAAGTCGTAGAAAATCTCCATATGATGATGGTAGGTCCGCCAGACATCATTATAGCTGTTTCTGGGAACAGGGCCTGCATTTCGCCAATTTTCCTGTAGATCCTTAAAATTCTTGTAGGTGGTATTGATGTCTTCCTCTACGTTTACAAGGCTTTTAAGATCTTCAATGATTTCAAGTCTTCTTTGGAGGTTACTTTTTAAGGTTTGTTCCAAATTCTTATAGTACTGATCTCTTTTTTCCCTGAATTCGGAAAAAACCTCATTGAACTGCCTTTTGGCAACGGAGTTGTATCTGAAATCGATTTCGTTACCGCCATTTGCTACAAATTCCTCCTTTTTTTGTTCTATAAATTCCTGGAATTTTTGGTCAAACTCGTATTTAATGGAGCTTACGTGCTTACTGATGGCCTGCACCTTCTCGTTCTTTACCAAACGTTGCAATTCACCCACCAAGTTTTCCATGGACATGGAATGGTAGTCCAAAAAGGGAATATGATGTCGCTTTTCATTCTCCACATCTTCAGCATCTTCAGCGTTCGATTCTTCGATTTCCTCAATGACCTTATCGTCTTCTTCAGATTTGGATGTAACAGGTTCTTCCACGGTTTCGCTATCCGGCGTCGCCTTGGTTTCTTCTTCATCCTTGTCTTGTACCGCAGTGTCGGATGAGCTTGGCTCAGAAATGGGGGATTCCTCTATAATCGTTTTTTCAGTATCCGCACCTTGTTCAGTACCACCACCTTCAGTTTCCTGAAGTTCTTGTTCGTTGTCCAGCATTCGTAGTTTGTTTTCCTTTTTGGATCAATGATAATTATAGCCAAGTTAACAACTATATTGCCCAATAACAAAAGTAGTGATTCTTCTTTTGTTCAGGGTTTTAGCCTTTTTTGAAGAAAGTTACGGGTAAGAAATTGCTATTTAGGGCATGTTCCAAATCTCCCAAGCTTTTTCCGCCTGAAATTCCAACATTTTCTGCCCATTACAAATAGCCGCACCTTGGGCCTCCCCTGAAGCAAGAAAAGCAGTTTTTTGGGGATTATAGATTAAATCAAAAAGAAGGTGTTTTTCCAAGATGAAGGAATAGGGAATATCCGGTTTTTCGTTGATATTGGGATAGGTGCCCAATGGGGTGCAATTTATGATTACCGTATGGTCTTCCATAATTTCCCGATCCAATTCCTTGTAGGTGAATTGGTTCTCTTTTTTGCTCCGGGAAACAAACCGGTGCGCAATGCCCAATGCATCCAATACAAAACGTATCGCTTTTGAGGCACCGCCTGTGCCTAAAATCAGGGCTTTGGTATGATGGGCTTGCAAGAAAGGCTCCAGGGATTTCTGAAAGCCATAAAAGTCGGTGTTGAATCCTGTTAGACCTTTTGGATCAAATTTTATCACGTTGACTGCGCCAATTGCGCTGGCGGTCTTATCCATCCGGGAGAGATAGGGAATCACTTGTTCCTTATAGGGAATGGTGACATTTATTCCGCTTAGGGAATTTTGTGCTACCAAGGTTTCAAAATCTGAAATCTGGGGAAGATCGAAATTTTCATAGCTATAATCTTCCAATCCCAATTCTTCAAATTTCTTTGTGAAATACCCTTGGGAAAAGGAATAGCTGATATTCTTACCGAGCAGCCCGAACCTGTTTTCTTTCTTTTCTGTTTTTTCCATACCAATCCAGTGCTAATAAAACCAAAATTCCCAAGATTACAAATACGGCGGCCCACCATGTTTCCATATCGGCCATATTGGGAAGATAACGTTCGTAATTGAGAACCACTTTGTCCCCATTGCTGTCCAAAAGGGGATTTCCAAGGGCATCCATTTTGAACATAGTACGTTTCCAAGGCCACAAGACTCCTAAAGAACCTGTGATAAATCCCAAAATAACTGCGGTGGATATTTTCTTGTAATGTTTCAGTACATAGCTCAGTAAATGGGAAAAGGTGACCAATCCTGTAGCTGAGCCCAAGGTGAACACGGCCAAAATTTTTAATGTTTGCATTCTTTTGGGGTTTTGCATAAAACCAAAATCGCCACTAAACATTTCTGAAATGGTATCGTAAAGGGCATTGACAGAATCCACAAGTAGCAAGACGTAATTTCCCAGTAAGATGAGTATGAACGAACCTGAAAGTCCTGGTAAAGTCATTCCAGAAACACTGATGATTCCGCAAAAGAAAATGAAAATCAAATTGTCGTTTTGTGTCGCAGGGCTTAAAAAACTGATGGAAATCCCAACAATCAGCCCAATGATACCGAAGGTGACCGTGCGTTTGTTCCAATGGTCAAAATCTTTCCCTATGTAGTAAATGGAACCTAGGATCATGCCGAAAAAACCGGCCCAAACATAGAGTTCCTTTTGCTCCAAAAAGTAATCCAACACTCGCGACACGCTAAAGTAACTGATAAGCATTCCAGCAATCAGCAATAGTAAAAACTGGCCGTTTGTATAACGGTAAAAACTCTTGAAACGTCCGTTGACCAAGAGTTTAAAAGCTTTGCCGTTGACTTTTTGCAGGGAATAGATAAACTCCTCGTAGAAGCCGCCCACAAACGCCACGATTCCCCCTGAAACCCCTGGAACCTTATTGGCAGCTCCCATACAGAGGCCTTTTATGACCAAAAAGAAATTGTCAAGAAATGTTCTTGGCTGATGCATTTCGGATGGCGTTTATCTTATTTTTTGGAGGCTGTTCTTTCCAGGATAAAAATAAGCGAAAAACCGACAATGGCTAGGATAATGGCTGGTAATAGCTGGCTGTCACCTTCAAAGGCTGATGGCCAAACATTTACATCGGCCACAACAACGGTTTTGTCACCAAAAGTCTTGGTCTCCAATACCTTTTTCCAAGGCCAAACCTGGTTTATGGAACCAACAATTAAACCGGTAAGCACGGCAAATGTCTGGAACTTGTACTTGCGCAACAGCCATTTTAGCACTTTGGAGAAACTAAGGAGGCCAATAACCGCCCCTGAAACAAAGACCAACAATTTTTTGACATCCACATCGGCAATGGCGGTACTTAAGGTGCTGTAGGCGCCTAAAAGGATCAGTATGAAAGTCCCGGAAATACCTGGCAGAATCATGGCACATATGGCAATGGTGGCGCAAACAAAAAAGTAAGCTTGGCTATCATTCACCTCTGCACTTGGCAATGTGGTCAAGTAATAGCCCAAGCCAATACCCAAAATGAGAAATACAATCATTACCAAATCCCATTTTGGAATCTGTTTGCCCAAATACCAAATACTCGCAATGATCAATCCTAGGAAAAATGACCAAATCAAGATGGGATGATATTCAAGCAGGTATTTGGCCAACTTCATAAAAGAGACATAGCTGATCAACACCCCAGCTCCCAAGGCCAAAACAAAATTTCCATTGGCCTTGGACCAGAATTCCTTGAATTTACCTTGAAACAGTAGCTTGATCAATCCAAGATTGATGTTGCCAATGGTCTGTACCAGCTCCTCGTAAATTCCAGAGACCAGGGCAATGGTTCCACCAGAAACTCCAGGAACCGCATCAGCGGCACCCATGGCCATGCCCTTTAGTGTAATCAACACATAATCAATTAATTTGCGTGCTTTCATGAAATAATGGAATAGGGGAATGCCCTAATTTAGGTGGATGTTTTTTTAATCTCGGAAACCAAGTTGCGCAACCAGGCCACTTTCTGGAACTCTGGGAATTCCTCTTCAAAAATTTGCAATTTTTCAATGTCCATGTGCATGGCTTGGGCCAATTTTTCCTTGGCGTTCAGCACCTCGTTGTTTTTTAGGTACACACCTGCAAGTTTGTAAACCAATTCGGCATTTTCGGGATAAAATTCCAAACCTTGTACCAAAACCTGGATGGAAGACCCAAAATCCCCAACTTTTCTGAGCACCTCTGCCCAATTTAACCAAGTGTCCAACTCGTAGTTTCCTAAATCAACAGCTTGTTTATAAGCAAAATCAGCTTCGTCAAAATTGTTGAGCGCTAGATAGATCTTTGCGCTTTTTTTCCAATAAATGGGATTTTCCCCATCAATATTGATGGCCTTGTTGATGTAATACATGGCCCTTTCGTAATTTTCCAATTTGATGTGAAAATCCGTAATGGCCAACCAACCCTTATCCAATAAGGGGTCTTCATGTACGGTATTGTAATAGTAGTATTTGGCCAAATCGTTGTTTCCCAATTTTTCATGGCAACGCCCTATGCGCAAGTACGCATGGGAAGTAGGATCTTCAATGGAAATGGTGGTTTCGTAATTTTCTATGGCCTCATTGTATCTGCCCAACTTTTCAAGCACTTTGGCTTTTTCAAAATAGGCACCAATGAAGGAATCATCGGAAATGATGGCAAAGTCAAAGGAGGTAAGGGCCTCGGTGTACATTTCCTTGCTATAGTAGATTTTTCCCAGCTGGTGCCAAGCCACTTCACTGTAAGGATTGCGCTCCAAATATTGGTTGAGAAACTGAATTGCTCCATCAAAATCTTCCAAAAATTCATAGCAGTACACCACATTGTAGAGCGATGAATAATCCGCGTCATCGAACTCCACGCATTTCATAAAGCTTCGCTTGGCCTTCTCATAATCGTCCATGAAAAGGTACTCCATGCCCAAGAGGGAATGGATATCAAAGTTTTCCTCGGTAAGGTGGAGGGCTTCCAAGAGCAGATTTACCGCTTCTTGGTGATTGTCCTGTTTGGATTGAATATTGGCCCTTTGAATAAAGATTTCTTCGTTATGGGCATCTATGGTCTGAAGTTCGTCCAACAAGCGTTCCGCTACTTCATATTTGTCCTCAAAAACCAATACCTCTACCCGAAGCAATTTAAGTTCCAAGGAGTTGGGATGCTGCTCCAAACCTATTTGGATAGCCTTTTTTCCTAGGGAGATTTTGCCGTTGTTCAGGTAATGGTGAATGATTTCCTCGAAGTCCTCTGCATCAAAAAAATACACATCATCGGTTTTGAGCATGGACTCAAATTTGCTGATGGATTTTTCCGGAAATTCGTTAGAATCTAACGCCATAGTAACGTATTTGGTTTAACTATGGACTTAAAATTAGCCCTTTGGAGCTATCATAAAGTCCGATTTTGGGGTATGTTATCAACAAATTAGTTAACAGCAGTAGGCTTAAAAGCGTCTAAAATGCTAATGATTTGGTCGCATCCTTCAACAATTTCTTCTTCCGAAATGGTGAGTGGTGGTGATATCCTGACCGCTTTGGGCTCAAAGAGCAGCCAGAACAGAATCAACCTCTGTTTAGCCGCAGTCAGCACCAGATAATTAGCAATTTCCTTGTTTTTTAATACCAGGGCGAGCATTAAACCCTTTCCCCGTATTTCATTAATCAAAGGATGTACCAAACGAGACCGAAAAAGCTTTTCTTTTTGGAGAGTTTGCTCAATTAACTGACTTTCAGTGATTTCCTTTAAAGTTGCCAAGCTGGCAGCTGCTATGACGGGATTTCCGCCAAAAGTGGTGATATGGCCCAATTTTGGGCTTTCTTGAAGGGAATCCATTATCTTTTTGGAGGAAACAAAGGCGCCTACAGGGAGACCAGCTGCCATCCCCTTGCCAATGACCAAAATATCCGGGACACAGTTAAAATGCTCAAATGAGAAGAGTTTTCCTGTTCTTCCAAATCCTGGTTGGATCTCGTCCAAAATCAGCAAGGCGCCAACTTCATTGCACCGCTTTCGAACCTTGTATAAATAGTCGTTTTGAGGCATAATGAAACCTGCCCCACCTTGAATGGTTTCAAGTACTACCGCGGCTGTTTTTTCGGTGATTTTTCCCAAATCCTTGGGCTCGTTGAACTGGATAAAGGAAATATCAGGAATCAGGGGTCTAAATGCGCTTTTTCGTTCTTCGTAACCCATCAGGCTCAAGCTGCCCATGGTATTGCCGTGATAGGCCTTATGGGCTGAGATAATCTGGGTTCTTCCGGTGAACCTACGTGCCAACTTAATGGCGCCCTCTATGGCTTCGGTTCCTGAATTGACCAAATACGTCGTTTCCAGATTTTTGGGTAGATGGGAAGCTAAAAGTTTGGTATAATCTACGGCTGGCTGTTGCACATATTCGCCATAAACCATCACATGCATGTACTTTTCGGACTGGGTTCTTACTGCTTCCACAACTTTGGGATGGCAATGCCCCAAACTGCAAGCTGAAACACCTGCCACAAAATCCAAATGAGCCATGCCTTCTTGATCATAGATATAACTGCCTTTGGCATGCGAAATCTGCAATCCTAATGGATGGGGAGTAGTCTGCGCCTGATATTTCAAAAAGTCTTCTTTCACCTTAATTCAATGGGCAATTAACAATGATCAATTGACAATGAACAATGATCAATTGATGTTGTTGGGGACTTTGGTCTCTTTGGGCTTGGTTGCTTCCGCATTGGGCTTTTGGTCAGTGTCCAAAGGAAGGTTGCCACTCCGTTCTTGTTCTTCGGTATCAATGTCTACTGGATTATCGATACCCCTGATTTTCACCAATTCAATGTTGTTGTCATCCTCATCAAAAATATCATCCTTGGAAAGAATACGTTCGTCGCCCCGCCAAACAAAACCTTTTAATTTTCTGCTTTCTTCCGGTAAATCGGTTTCTGGAAAGATATCTCCATCAGGGTTTACAAAAAAGGTAATATCCTCAATGTCACTGTTGGCCATGAGCAATCTAATCTTGCTACAGATGGTCTTATCAATTCCGATCAGTTCGTCGTCGTCATTGTACATGTAGTAGATAACCTCGGTGTTTTGTATCAGGTCGATTATTTTGAGCTCATTTTCAATGAACTTGCCAAAGAGGTTTTTGCCCTTTGCTTGATTGTACCCTTTTTTTCCTATGGTGTCCGCAGAAATGATAAAGGCATTTTCAAGAACTTTTAGTGAATCCAGTTTCTCCGTTTCCAAATCAGAAATTAGATGGATGCTGTCCCCTGTAATTTGATTTTCCAGATTCCAAAGAATAGGATTGGTAATCAACTGGGTAATTCCTGTTTTTTCCTCGGAATGGATGGAATCGCATTTTCCACTTAAATCCGTTTTGTAAAATTTAGCATTCCTAAAGGCCCGAACAATGCGGGATTCTGGCTTCCCAGTTACCATGAGGGTATCACCATGAATATACAATGAGTCTTGCTGAACAAGGTTAATGGCCACAGCTCGCTTGGTAGCAAAAACAGAATCTTTTTCCTTGAATACTTCCGCATAATGAGCTCTAATAACCCCATTGTTCACCGTATCCGTCACCTTGATGTTGTTTGTGGCGGAAGCAAAGGAGCTTGTTTTGTCAAAATAGACACTATCACCTTCAATGATACGGTTATTGTAATCTATTCTTGTATTTTTTACACCATATCCCCGCTCAATGGTGGTGTCATAAAATCCCCGCTCGCAATAGATTTTATACTCTTCGCCAACAATAGTGGACGGGCCATACATATAAGCGTTTTTGGAAAGGCGGTAGTAATCCAGTTGTTCAGAATCAATAATGTATTCTGGATTGTCTATGTGGACATTTTTACGGAACTGCACCTTCTTGAGTTTCATGAAGTAATTTCCGATGATACTGGTGAGCACATTTGCCGAATCCACCACTTTGCCACCAGAGCGATAGTAGGAGAGCTGGTTTTCCCTGTCAAAATATAGCGTGTCCGTGGTCAGGGTCATTTTACCATCGGTAAGATCCACATTTTCCCAGGCTTTGGCGAGTTTGGTATTGCCATCGTAGTCCATTTTTCCACTGTTCATTTCAATGGAGTCCCCTTGTTGTAAACGAATATTTCCAATGGCTTTTAGACGGTTCTCCTGGTTGTAAAAAATGGCTACATCACACCAAAGGTCGGCGCCTTGGTGCTCAAACTGAACCTGTCTTTCATCATCCTTGCTAAATATGGAAGCTCCAGGGAAATTATTCTCGTCCTTGGTGAAATTGGCCCCGTAAACAATATTGATTTGCCTGCCTTCGGCCTGTTCAGGTTGCTCCTGACCCAAAACAGGGAATGCCATCAGGATCAAAATGAAAATAACTAGTTGCCTCAATACCACAAATTTTGTCCAAAAGTAGGCTTTTTAGGAAAAGTAGGGGATAGGATTTAGAAAGCTTTGGGATAATTTACGGTCAATTTATCAAACCCTTTACGGGAGAATTTGGAACCCCGAACAGATAGGTGAAAGCCAAAGCGTTAATCCGTTCAGGGATGACCTCCGTCGATTTTTGCATGTAGAATTATTTTGAATTTAATTTCTTGTAGATCCAAATACTGAATTATATGCATTTTTTGATTAGACTCACAGTCTTGGTGGTTAACGTCATTTGTTTTATTGCTTGTGCTGATAACAGCGCCAAACTTCCGGAACACGTTCAAGAACACCCATTGGAAATTTCGGTTTTGACCAGGGAAGGTGCTGAAACAGAAATCTATGTAGAAGACAAGGGAGAGGGTTCCAATCAGCATATTACGGTAATTAAAAAAGTAACTCCAACTTTAGATGGAGGTTTGTTGTATGCATATACCATAAGTGCCGAAAAAGATTTGGACATCAACCTTAATAAAGCTTGGTCCGTAACCAATGGTTCTTTCCAGAAGGCCGAATTTTTATTACCTGGCTTTTGGTACAAAAGGAACATGCGATCTCCCGAGACTGCTCCCTCCTTCAAAACAGCAGACTACTGGTCGTTTAGGGAGGATCGGATGAGTACACCGGCTGCGGTTGCATTTAATCCTGAGCTGCAACAATGGCTCAAATTGGAACGCATGGATGATCTGATTAAGGAAGAAACACCTGATTCCATGGGGGGAAAAATCAGGATTAGAACTGATATTGGGAGTTTGGGAATTGGTAAAATGGGCGAAGATCATTTGCAGTTGGTCGCCAATTTTCCATTCAATGAAGTGCCCAAGTCTTATCAATCCAAATTAAAATTGAATCCTCAATGGAAGGCTTTTTATTCCTTGGAAAAAGGGGAAAAACTTACGGTAAGCTGGAAGGTGAGCCATGGCAAGTCTGCTGATTTCACCGACTTGGTCACCCAAACATGGGAACAGGGATATAATAGACATCGTCCCAGTCCAATTACCCCTAAGAAAACGGACGCAGAAATCAAGGAAATCCTTAGCAATTACTTTTATGAGAGCTATGCGGAAACCAAAGATTTGAAAGGATTTGCGGGACTTTGGTTTGATACACAAACTTGTGAGAATACCGGGGTGCTATCAGTTGGCTTTTGTGGAAAGACATTTGCCAACGCTTACAATTTATTGGAATATGGTCACGAGCAGAATAATAAAGCGCACAAAGCTTTGGCCCGAAAAGTCTTGGACTCCTACTATGCCAATGGTTTTACGGATACTGGTTTGATTAGGGAATTGGTGTATGGCGAAAATGCAGAAGACGTATATACACTTAGAAAGCAGAGTGAGGGGCTTAAAAATCTATTGTTTTTGCTGGATTTTGACAAGCAGCATGGCAAGGAGCACCCCAAACTTGAGGAAACCATAGCGAATCTCATGAACCAACTTGCAAAAATGCAGGACGATGAAGGAGGTTTTCCAAGAAAATTTGATGCCTCTTTTGCCGTATTGGACGATTCTAGGGGAAGTACACAAAGCATTATTACACCCATGATTATGGCAGCTCGATACTTTAAAGAGCCCAAATTTTTGGAAGTGGCGGTAAAAGCCGGGAACTACTCTGAAAAATATATTATTGAAAAAGCTGACTATTTTTCTTCCACTTTGGATGCCAATTGCGAGGATAAGGAGGCCGCGGCCATTGCGGCTGTCTCTTTTTACCATTTGGCATTGACCGCACAAGGCGATATGCGCAAAAAGTATGTAGCCTTGGCTCAAAAAGCCGCATATTTTGGACTGAGTTGGTATTACCTCTACGACGTTCCTTTTGCAGAAGGCAGTCTCCTGAAGGAAGCGGAACTTAAAACTCGGGGATGGGGAAATGTGTCCACAGAAAACAACCATATCGATGTTTGGGCCTTTGACTTTCCACATGTGTTAAATTGGTTGTCCGAGGAAACTCAGGAAAAGCGGTTTGCGGAAATGTCTGAAGTAATTACTTCCTCCATCAAGGATCAAATGTTACCGTATGAAGGACATATGGTGGGTGTTGGTAAAAAGGGATATATGCCGGAGATTATTCAGCATACAGTCTGGGATTACGGGGCCAATGGTAAGGGATATCTCAATGCCCATATGTCCGTGGGATGGACAGTAGCTTCCATTTGGGAAGTATTGACTCCTGGCCGATTCCAAGATTTTATGGACAGAAATCCTTAGCTATTTTCAAGTCAGTGTAACGGAAACTCCTTTGCGTAGGGTGTTGTGAATTTCGGCAACCTTATCCGTGTGGGTTATAAGTTCGTCCAGAACAGACTTGGAGGCATCTCCTTCAATAGCGACCTGGTAGGTTATGTTAAACCCTGGTTCACCTTCCGCTGCAAACTCGCCAGATGCTTCTACTTCTACCTTGTTTAACTTGATGTCTTTTTTTGCAGCTTCACGATAAAGGTCGTTACAGAAACAGGTAGCAAGTGATAGGAACAAAAGTTCACCGCCATTTGCTGAAGATCCAAAACCGGTGGACTTTCCGGGAATATTTAGTTGGGAGGTTGTACCGTTGGTATCCAACCATACTTCGTGATGATTCAAACTATTTGAAACTTTGGCTGAAATTTTCATGACAATTGCTGTTAAGTTACTCTGTTATCTAGTTCCTGTTCCAAAACATAATCATCCATTACAAAACCATTGCCAATATCTTGGACAATGGAATCAATATTGACAAAACCTATTTTTTCATAGGCGGCAATGGAATTGCTATTGTATTTGTTCACGGTCAATCGTATTTTACTTTTTCCCAATTTCCTGGCTTGGTCCTCTATGAATTCAATCGCCTTTCGACCAATCCCCTTACCACGTTCAGAACTCAACACATATAGTTTACTCAAGAATAGGAAGCTATCTTTTGGGTTGAAGGAAAAGTAGCCCACAGGAGTATTTTCATGTTGCAACAGATAGTAGTGATAACCCTCTTTTACTTGATCTTCCATGGCTTGGGCTGACTGAAATTTATCCAGCATGTAACTGACTTGCTCTTCCCCAATTATTGGGGTATAATGTTCAGTCCAGATGATATGGGCCAAATGGGCAATGGTGCTGAAATCTTTTTTTGATGTAGCGTGAAGAACGGTAGTCATATTCTTGAAAGCTTGACAAGTTTATGGCAATGTATCAAACATGGTTTGTACTTTCAAATAAAGGACTTTGTTTTATTTTGATTTAGTTGGTTTTTTACCGCCACCTCCACCCAGGTAGGGATAGTGGTCAAAGCCATCAAAATTGGGGTTTTTAGCCCTTGGATCATTAAGGGAAGTCAATTTTTCTTGAAGTTTCAGCCTCATTTGCTCTAAAACGTGGGTATATTCTGCTTTGGCAGCAATATTGTAGACCTGATCGGGATCTTTCTGCAAATCATAAAGTTCTTCTTCCGGCCTTTTGGCAAAACAAAGCTTGTAGGCCTTTTGGTGTGCTTCATCCTTGTCCTTGTTTTCAATAATGTAATCTTTGGTAGGGCCGCCATCACAATCTGCATACCATTGGTTGGGTAAGTTGGTGTTTCCCAATTCTCCGGTACCCGCTGGCCACCAATTTTTTTGATAATTACGAATGTATAGGAACTGATCATTTTTGTACCCACGGGAGGGATAACCGGCCAAATTGGGTTTTTCTTGGGCTGGCACATGTCTCTCCCTACCAAAAACAATATCAGTCCGGTTGGAGGCATCAATGGTTCCAGATTTTGAGGACTGCAAAAGATTCATAAAGCTTTCACCGGTCATTTCCTTGGGAATATCCACACCGGCAATTTCCAGTAAGGTGGGGGCAATATCAGCAAAAGAAATAAAATCGTCAATCCATCTATTGGCCTTGATTTCTTTCCCCCAACGAACCGCGAAGGGAACACGGACTCCGGAATCGTAAAGATTGCCCTTGCATCGTGGGAATGGCATTCCGTGGTCGCCAGTCATAATGATAATGGTATTTTCCAATAGACCCTGTTCTTCCAATTGGGATATGACAGAACCTACCAGGCTATCCCATCGCTGAACTTCAAAATAATAGTCGGCCACATCGTTGCGTACCACATCCGATTTGGGATAATGCTCAAAGAGATGAACTTTTGAAAGATCAATTCCACTTTCCTTCCCAGAACCTTTTTTATAGTCTCTGTGAGGGTCAGAAGTGCCCAACCAAAAGAAGAATGGGGTTTCTTTAGAGGTAGTTTTCAGAAAGTCCTCGAAGGTTTCGTAAGCCTGGTTGGCTGGATGGGATTTGTGATGGGAAATCCATTCGTCGAGATTTCCAGGACCCCAGGTTTTCGCCTTGGTTCGCCCAGTGGTGTATCCATTGTTTGCCAATAGGTGGATAAAACTTTGGTGTTCTACTGGCAACGTACTCCAAAGATTTGCCCCAGGTCCAAGTTCCCAATGATACTTTCCTGTTATAAAAGCATTTCTACTCGGAGTACAGGAAGGACTGGTAACATAGGCATTGTTGAAAAGAATTCCCTCTTTCGCGATTCGGTCGAAATTCGGTGTTTTAACCGCTGTATCACCATAGGCTCCCGCATGGGGCCATCCCCAATCGTCGGCAAGGCAAAACACAATATTGGGACGTTGGCTTTGTTTCTCCTGACTTTGCGAAAGATTCGGAACAAAACAAAGTACCATAACCCATAGCAGAGGTGTAACCAATATTTTTCTAAAGCGTTTCATATGTATCCATTTTCAAGGGGTTGACTAACCAATTGCTAGGTTTTAGATTTCAGATTTCCCTTGTTCATTGTACAAGTTTGTATTTTTCTGGAAGTCTTGCTTCCAAGACTTTTTTTAATTCTTCCACCATTTCAGGATTTTCCATTGCCCTATTTTCGGATTCGGCGGCTTTGGAAGTATGATCATACAGTTCGGCAAAACCATCGTTATGGAGAGTAAAGCGGTGTGTATTGGTTCTAAGTGTCATGGCATTGTTGGTATATGCAACAGCCGGGTGCCCAGGAATCTTGGAGTCTTCCAAAATAGGTTTGAAGGAGGTTCCTTGTACAAAGGAGGGTGTTTCAACCCCTGTTAATTCACAAAGTGTAGGAAAAATGTCAACGGTCTCCACAATGGCTTTGGTATTGGTATTGGCGTTTTCCATTCCTGGATAATGAACGATCAAAGGAGCGCGTAACGATTCTTCAAACAAGCTGTGTTTTCCCCAGATGGCATGTTCGCCCAAATGCCAACCGTGATCTCCCCAAAGCACCACAATGGTGTTCTTATCCGCTCCGGTTCGTTTTAATTCTCCCAATACTTTACCGATTTGAGCATCCACATAGCTGATGCAAGCGGCATAATGTTTTCTTACTTCCTCGGCAAAGGTTTCATCCTTGTTTGGATCTTTATCCCAGCGATTGTATTTCATAAATTCACCTGAGGCATGCCAAGTTGTTTTCCCCACAGGTTTCTGTGAATGTTCTGGGCGCGGTATTTTGATGCTGTCATAAAGCTCCAAATAGGATTTGGGTGCTCCAAAAGGGAGGTGTGGCTTAAGAAATCCGACAGCAAGAAAAAATGGCTTTTCATTTGAGCTGGAAAGTTCTTGTAATTGTTTCAAAGCTTCCTTCGCAACAGCACCATCGGGATAGATTTCATCATTGCCCTCTCCACCTTGAAACACATCCATCTCTGCAGCATTTTTTCGGATTTCCCCATAGGCTAATCCATGCATGGCACCCCTGGGATGCATCCATTCCGAGGCGGGCATCAAATGTTTATCCCATGCATTGGGCATTTCCACCTTGGAACTATCGTTCCAATCTTTTCCGCCCCTACCACCAGGATGATGGGAAACTTTACCAACCGAAACCGTAGTGTAGCCGTTGGTTCTGAACCATTCTGGCATGCTGGGAGCAACACTTTTATTGTTCTTTGTCCAGTTTTCCGCTCGATGGAAAAGCGCATAATTATCTGCTCTTCCGTATTGACCGGTTAAGAGGGTGTATCTTGATGGCCCACAACTTGGTGCGTTGACGTAATGCCTATAGAAGGACATTCCGCTACGCGCCAATTGATCCATGTTGGGAGAAACGATATGGTCCACCCCGAAGCTTTTCAGATCAGGTCGAAGATCATCAACACAAATCAAAAGGATGTTCGGCTTTTTTGGGAGTTGTTCTCTGGAATTGCATGAAGTAATTAAAAGAACAGCTAAAGAAGCCCACACCAATAGTTCCATATTTTTCATCATGCTGTTCTATTTTTTCCTGCCAATGAGTAAAAGGGAATCCCCTTCCTCAAATTCCTTGTACGTTTCCAACGATAAAATTTTAAAACGGGATCGGAACATTTGCTCAAGAGCCACTTTGGTATGATAATTTACAAAAAGGCCCTTAAAAGTTTCCGAACCTTCGCCTTTCCAAAAAGAATGGCAGATTATACCATTGGAATTCAATATTGCATGTTGACGATCTATTGACTCTGACAATTCATTGTCCTTCAAATGATGCATTACTTTATTTGAATAAATACCATCAAATTTTTGGTTTGTCATTAAGGTTTTGGCGTCCAAATCCAGAAACTTACCGGTGGGATTTTCAGCTGTAAGGTGTTTTAGAAACTCATCTGAGTTATCCGAGCCGGTGGTTCGATACGATTCGTTCAAAATTTTCCAATCCGTTCCAGGGCCCGAACCGATTTCCAGAACCTTTGATTTGGGGGGCAGTATTTTCCGCAGCTTTTTAATCAATGACTCGCCATTGGCATCCTTGGCCAAGCGAATATATTCTTGAACTGATTCTTTGGTATGATAATAATTGTTGTCCATTGAATATTAAAAATAGCCCAAAACTGCCCTTTTTGAAAGGTGTAGCTGTTAAAAATAAGGATATAGAGTCACTGCAAAATTATTGGCTTTCAAACAGATTGTATCTCAAAGCGGCTAGAGTTGTTTCTTTATTTCACAAGGATTCCCAAAGGCCAAAACGTTATCCGGAACGTTTTTGGTCACTACACTCCCTGCACCAATGGTCACGTTGTTGCCAATGGTAACCCCAGGGAAAATTACAGTATTACCACCAATCCAAACATTATCCCCAATTATTACGGGTTCCGTGGAAGTCAGGTAACGGGATGATTGTCCTTCATCCACAATCCGATCTGAAGCCTTTAAAGGGTGATTAGCGGTGTAGATTTGGACATAAGGTGCAATCAATCCGTTTTTGCCAATGGTAATTTTATTGTTGTCCAAAAACATGCAATTGGTATTCACAAAGGTGTTCTCCCCAATGAAAATGTTTTCTCCATAATCGCAAAAGAATGGTGACTCTATCCAAACGCCATTTCCTTTGAACCCAAACAGCTCATCTAAAATCAGCTCTCTTTCTTCAATTAATTCCGAATCCAGCTTATTGTATTGTTTCAAAAGCTTCCGCGCCCTGTGATACATTTGGATCAATTCCGAATCCCTGGAATTGTAATAATCACCGGCCAGCATTTTCTCTTTTTCGGTCATGGAATGGTGTTTATGTGTGCTTAGGTGATGTGGTTTGTCCTGCTATACCACAACTTTCGGCCGTGGTGTATTCCCTTTGGAGATAAAATCCACCCACCTTTACCTAGCAAGATACCTTTTTAAACGCAAAAAACGGTTCGGGTTTAAACCAGAACCGTTAGGATTTTTATATGTGGGTACAAAACTGTTTTTCGAGACTTAGTTGGGAGAATGAAGTCCCATTTTATTGCCTTCCGAGTCAATAAACAAAGCGAAAAAGCCCATCCCATCCGCATGCGGAGTTTTGGGAACCATGATTTGCCCCCCACCTGCCTCAACCTTATCAAGAATGGTTTGGAGGTTGTCACCCCCATTGAGGTAGATTGGTGTTCCGTCCGCTGAAGGTTGAAACCCTTCTCCTTTGGTAATAACCCCAGTGACCAGTTGCTCTTCATAGGGTAAAATGCCCATTTCCATCTCCGGCATCTCAAATTTTTCAATTTTTAAACCTAAAATATGCTCATAAAAATTGATGGCTCTTGTAATGTCCGTGGCAGGAATCTCAAAAATTGAAACATAACTTTTCATATCGTTTGTATTTTGGTTTTGGGTTGCATCAGTTTGTTGTTTTTCCAATTCTGGTTTGGGTTTGCCGTTACAAGCGACAATGACCAACGCCAATAGCGCCATGGAGAGCTTAATATTGGTTCCTTTCATGTTTTGCGATTTATTTGTCCCGACTAAACTAAATCGCCCGTAAAAAAGGAAATTGTAAAAATGCGACAGCTGGATTTATTTGTAGAACAGGGTGGAAAGGGCCATGTTCTCGTTCCCTAGGAATTCAGAGGGGTTAATTCCTGTAAACTCTTTAAAATCTTTGATAAAATGCGCTTGGTCAAAGTATTCATTTTCGTAGGCGATGGTGGTCAGTTTGTCGTCTTCCGTGTTCAATAACATTTTAAGGGCACTTTGTAATCGGATTACTTTACCCAGTTGTTTGGGAGAGATACCTACCTGTTTTGCAAATTTCCTTTCCAATTGCCTTCTTTTGGATAAATCGTCTTTAAGAATTTTACGTATGGCAGGGCTTCCCTTGGATTCCAAAAGAACATCTATAGTTGTTCTTACAATTTGATCTATGGTGGATGGATTGCTGAGTTTCTTTAATAGAAACGCTTCAATAATGGCTATTCTGTCTTGGGTAGTGGTGGCTTGAACCATTTTTTGTTCCAATTCCCTGGCTGGTTGCAGACCGAATAGATTTTCCTGTGGGGTTTCCTTGTCTACCAAACTTTTAAGGGGAGCATTAACAAAGTTGGCAAAGCCATAGGGATAAAAACAGATGGCAAAAGTGTCAACATCGCCCATGGGTTCAATGTAATATGATTTGGTCCTTTGCCCCATGACCATGGCGCATGGGTGGAGAACAAATTCGCTATCGGAGATGTATCGTTTGATGGGGTTTCCAAAATTGAAGGTCATTTCAACGAAACCATCAGGAATAATTTTTTGCTTTGGGTTGTTGGGATCAAAAGGGACTTCCAGGGTCCAATAAAAGTTGATCAAGGCCTCCAATTCGGGGCGTGGCTGATAGGTCTGATAATTCATGGCTCAGCTGTATTTCCTAGCGTTAGGTTTTAAAATCAGTTGCCAAAATGGCGTAATGGAAATTATCGGACCAGCCCTGTTTTAAGGGTAAAACCTGTCGCTTTCTACCCTCCCTGATCATTCCTACTTTTTCCAGCACGCGTATGCTGCCCAGGTTCTCAACGGCACATCCGGCCTCAATACGATGTAAGTGGAGTTCGCTAAAACCAAACTCCAATAGTTTGTGCAACGATTCCGTAGCATAACCCTGCTTCCAGAAATTGGAATGAAGTTTATACCATACTTCGGCACTTCTAAACTTCGGAGGGCCTAAGTTCATGGCAATCAAACCTATGAATTCCCCGTTAACTGCTGATTCGATTTTTAGCGTGAAATGTCTGCTTTCCCCATTGTTGTTTTTCGCAATCCAATCGTTGATAATTTGCTCGGTTTCTTCAATGTTTTCTGGGATCCCAAGGGTGTTGAACTGGTCTGTTTCAGGCAGGGAATGCAATTCGTGGATTTTCTCTAGATCCGTTGGGGAAATAGGGGATATCAGTAATCTTTCGGTTTTAAGTTTAACTTTCACAAGATGTCTTTAAAGGAATTTTCAAGCTTTCATCTTTCATCACAGAATCATCGAATTCCATAGATAAAAGGCAAAAACCACTACTAGCGTGATGTAGGCATAGATGGCCGAGGTGTTGAACAACGCACCCTCATTTCCAGCCGCTAGATATACAGATTTCAGCACCTTTTTATACTGGTACCATTTGAGTTGCGGTTGCCAACGTACTTGATTGATATAATAAACTGGCAGCATGATCATGCCTAGCAGGATAACAGGAAGAAAAAGTAAACCGAACATCGTCAAACCTAACAGGAAAATCGCAACCAATTTACTTGCAAGACTTTTGTAATGAACCACCTCGCCGTTTACCCTTTTGGCATTTTTTGCCCTTACATAGATACTGCTCACCACAACGGATAGGGTCTGTGCATCGGTGACCCATTTTGGGATTTTTATATCCCCAAAAACCCATTGGATGGGTTGATACAACAACTGAAAAATGGGATGCACCAAATCCCTGTAAAAGTTTAGGATTTCGGCAGGGCTTAGCGCCAGTTTAAAGTCAAATCCAATTTGCAATAGGCTAGCTATGGAAGAAGCAGATAACGCAATACCTAAAATACTCCAAATTTTACCTGCCAAATTGCCCATGCCCTAAGATAAGCTAATTGTATTACAAAGGACTTTAGTTTGTGGCGAAGTCAACATAAATGAATTTGAATGGCTACTGCTTGAAGCATGTCCAAATTTCTCCACGAGTTACGTTGTAAAGTCGTCTACTTCCTTGAAAATTTCCACGGAGACCCGCTCACCCAAATCATGCATGGATTGCATTTGGGTTGGCTTGCTATCGTTCCAAAACTGCTGCCAATCTTCCAGCGAATCCCATTTGGCAATGGTTTTTATTTGACTTCCATCAGCTTCTCCCTGAAGCATGAAACTACCCTGCGCTCCTTTAACTTCTTCATGAATTTTATTGGTGGTTCTTGTCCAGGTTTTTATAAATGCATCCAAATTTTCCGGAGCTACTTTCCAGCTATAGATGATTCGTATCATTTAATTGCTTTTTAGAGGTAATTTCCATCTGACAGATGGCCAAATGTTCAATTACGCAACTGAATGATAAATGTAACCAATGGAAACCGGCATTTTTGATAAACAACCAAATTTTATCAATAAAATTGAAAGCAAAAAGCCATAAACCTAATTGGGATATGGCTTCAGGTAGGGTATGCGTATTTTAACTATGGTATTTATTTCGTTCTTCAGTAAGCTCGCTTAGGTATTGCACAAACTCAAACTGATTGCCATCCGCATCGGCAAAATAATCCCTGATTCTAAACTGTTCCACTTCTTTTGGGTAATCCCTTTTGTATCCCTTGCTCAAAAGATTATGGGCTATTTCTTCCACATTGGGCACTACAAAGCCAATATGGTTTATTCCTTTTTTGTCGTAGTTTTTTTCTGCCGCGATGTCACTGAGTTTTGCCTGGTTCAATGCTATGTAGGTATGCTCGTCACCTAGATGAACCCATTCCCGGGTACCATGGCCACCACCCCTTATTCTGAAATGGGGAAAAGCGGTTTGGAAAAATTTTATCGCTTCCTGAAGATCGTTTACGGTGATATTGGCGTGTTCCAGATATATGCTTTGTGTCATAACATGTAATTTTTGTTCAGAACAAAGGTCGAAAGCGCCAAGGAGGTGTAAAATGATCTTAGGTACAGAAAACTACCTGTACTTAAGTACAGTATTGGAACTGCTGGTGGGCTTAGAGGCTTAAGAGGCCTCTTTTTAGTCCAATATCCACCGCTTCCGTGCGATTGTTTGCATTGAGCTTGGATAAGATGGCCGTGATATGGAATTTCACGGTCCGTTCCGTGATGAACAATTGTTCCCCTATTTGTTTGTTGGTTAGTCCCTCCTTGATCAAATGAAGTACTTGTAACTCACGTTTGGTAATGGGCAAGTCAGGATAATGAAAGCTGGGGACGGAAGAATCGGCATCCTCCAAATCTTCCGTTTCACGGAACAGCTGGGATAAATTGGAATGCAGATCGCCTAATTTTTGATGCACTTCCCTAAGCTTACCCTGGTCGGATGTTGAACTTTCAAGACAGTCCTTTATAGCTTCCAGCTCTGGAAAAATCACCTTTTTGGAGACCTTGGACAATGTGGATTCCGAATGGGCAATTTTTGGATGGAAAGGCTTTTGCAGACGCGTCCGCTGAATAGCAGCTCCCACCAATTCGCTGATGGTATTCAGTATGGTTAGCTCCTTTTGGTTGAGTTTCCGGGTTTCTTTACTCAATAGGTTGATCAGCCCCACTTTTTCATCGTTAACATGGATTGGAATAGTGGCATGAAACCTTAAATCGTTGGTGCCGGTGCTAATATCCAGCAAGCGCGTACACGCAATTTCACTGATGTTCAAGGCTTGATCCATTTCGTCGGATAAATACTGTTTTATGCAATAGCATCGCCCGGCGAGTCGTTCCGGATGGTTGCTCAGTGCGGGTGGCAAATTGTGGGAAACAGCCAAGTAAACCGATTTATTATCGGGCTCGGTAAGCCAAATCCAACCTGTGTCCATATCCAGGATTTCGGCCATCTTCTCCAATGATTTTCGCAATACGGAATACAAAGAAAACTCCTTGTTTAGCTGGCTTGCTATATAATATAAATGGGAGAAGTAATCTTTGTCGGTCATTGGAACAAATTGGATTTTGAAAAGGCTGTAGTCCTTTAAAGACCCCTGCACAGCTTGTTTCTCCCATAAAGATAACGCTATTAAATGGTGGCAAACAATTAGATAAGACTATTGTTGGTGGTTGGCTAGTTTTTTTCCACATACCATTTTGTGCCCCAGTTTACTACCCTATGATCAACAATTTCTCCAGTAATGGTATTTCTGGTCATGGTATCGTTATTACCTGTGGTCGACGCAATAAGAGACCATTCCAAATTTTCCTTAAGCAATACTTGTTCCTTTTCAAAATCCGGGATCTGGCCAACTATGGGATCAATTTGGCCAGTAACGAATTGGCCGTTAGGTGAATTCATCACTGTGGTAAACTTAACAAGGGCTGTGTGCTCAACATAAATTTCAGGTTGGTTTCTCCTTCCCATTCTAAAATAAATTCGAATGTTCTGTCCACTTTGGATTGCAGATATCAATTCTGATAGTTCTCCCTGTACCCTTGCGCCATCTGCATCATTTTCATAAACCAGTTCCCATTTGCTTTGGGAATGGCAAAAAGTTGAAATCAATAAAATTGTGAGCGTTATAAATTTTTTCATTTGGCAAGCATTTTTTTCTTCGAGCTTCTGTAATATCCGTTTTCTTATTTCGAATTAGCGGTGTTCTTAAATCGTTTGAACATGTTAAGTGGTTTTATTTATCGAGTATTTAATAGTTATGGCATACATTCAAGACAGGATTGAACCCGCTTTTATTTTATCTCATTGGTATTTTTTGATCACTTTTTCCACCCGTTTTATTTTGGATTCTTTCTCTAGATCGTTAAGTCTTGAAGTTAGCGTTTTTACGAACAGCTCTTTGTTTTTATCGTTGATAATGGGCATTGCCCTTTCCGCATACATGGGAAGCTGATTTGGAGCACTTTTCAAAAGCTGTTCCAACAATAATGGAAAGGTGTTTTCTGCATATTTTTCAAGAGCGCTTAGTTTGATCAAAATATTCACGGCGTGGTCTTTGGTGATCACAGAACCCTTGTCCGATGCTTCTAAAATTGCAGACAAAAGGTTGTAAATTTCCTTCGGTTTTTCGTTCGTTATGGTTCCCAGTGCTGTCATTGCTCCCCACTGAACTCGATTGTTTTTACTTTTTAAATGCGAAACAAATTCGTTGATGTAATTGGAAATCAGCCTCGGGTCTTGGTCGCCAATTTCGTAAAGTACTTTAATACAGTCGTTTTGAATGGCTTTTGTATTGGATAAATTGTCAACCAGTTCTTTTACGGCCTTCTTGTCTTGCGCATGTACAATTTCTTTGGCCAGTTCCTGATTTGGAACTTCATCTCTGCGGTTAAGGGATGAGGCCAACTTGGCTATGATGTCTATGTTGTTTTCCATCTTTCTGGATAGGGTTTTCAGATATCACTTTACAACCCTCACAATGTATAAAAACCTGCTTCATCAAGGCCAATTTACAGGTTTTAATTCTGCTTGCCCTAGCTGTTTGGTTATGATTTTGAGCCTTAAAATACCACTGCAAGGTATCAAAACTTTATACCAGGAGCCAAAACCAACTGAAAGAAAATCAATAGCAGAACAAGGAGCGCTATGGGTACCACATACACTTTTTGATCAAGCTTGTTTGGAGTATGTTTTACGTGTTTGATTTTATGGGCTGAAGCCCATATCCATGGAATGGAATAAATAAAAACAATAAAAGGAGTAATCGCCTGACTCATGGGAGGCACTCTAAAAGGAACAATCATTAAGCTGCCTACAAAAGCCGCTCCCACGGCTATAAACCGAATATATTTGAATTTTGCCTTCGGGTTGTTGAGATCAACATCCTCGGGAGCAAATTCGAAAAGAAGCTGGCCAAACAGCATCACAACCAAAGGGGTGGCAAAAATGCATAGTAGAGCTAGTATTATGAGAAGAGGTTGACTCAAATTTAAATACCCTACAAGCGCTTGGCCAACATCTGTGTTTGGAGCTAAATAAGCCACTGTGACTTGGGGCAAGGATTGAATTAATCCATGAAAAGCTAGCCACAAAACAAATAACTTCCAGATGTTTTGGGAGTTTTTAATGTATCTGTAAATGACCAAACAAATTAATCCGATCAAAAAAATGGCCAGAGCTCCAGAGCCTTGCATCAAATGCATCATGGGGTGTTCTCCTTCCCAGGTATGATTATTGTGATATAATGATGATTCTAGGCCAAGCACTTTTTTCCCTAGAACAAGAAATACTTCTTGTAGAAAAAAAATGAAATTAAATGCCAAGGCATACAGAACTGCAGAATTGATCAAGGTATTGAAGGTGACCATACCTTTTGGAGCGGATAATCCTTTATACCTGATCCGGTTAAATGCTCCCCAAAGTACAGGTCCTAATAATAAGGCGGCAAAACATACTTGAACTATTATCATTACCTGGCTTTTTTTATTGCGGGCTATGTTTCCCGGCAATAATTTTTCCAGTAAGACTTCCAATTCAAAAATGAGGTTACATAAATAGTGCAAATATTTATAAGCTGGGGATGTTGTAATGGTCGCGGTAAGGGTAGGCCGGATTTAAAATCCACTACTTTTCGATAAGAAGCTACTCAAATAAATGCAGAAACGGTCTGGGTCAGCACCCAAACCGCTATAGCTTAATCCAACATTGGGCATGGTGTTTTAGTCTTCTGGTTTGGTATAGGTCACAACATCAATTCCAATTCCGTTTGGGTCTTTTATGGCAAAATGTCTATCTCCCCAGGGTTCGTCCCGAATTTCAATTTCGATGGGAACACCTTTGTCTTTGAGTTGTTGGTATACTTCATCAACATGCGGAACTTCGATGGTTAAATAAACACCTTTTCCACTAAATGCCGATTGGAAAATGGGTTTTTGGCTGGGGTGATAGGGTTGTAAAAAACTTATTTCTGCCGAATGGTCAGGGGTGTGAAGCAATAGATAAAATTCGTTTTCAAAACGTACTCCAAAGTCCAGTACTTCTGTGTAGAACTGCTTGGTTTCCTGCAATTTTTCGGTAATTATTCCTGCGTTAAGTTTCATCTTGTTTGTTGTTTGTGCACTCGCCCAACCAATGGTCAGAACAAATGCCATTAATACTAATGTTTTCATTGTCAACTATTTTGTTGCTACAAATCTAGATGGGCAAGAAACGGGAGCATTGTAAAAATCGGACAAACTTAACGGAAGGCCTCTGAAGGTGTTACCCCGTAAAAGGTTTTGAAGTTTTTGATGAAATGGGCCTGGTCAAAAAAACCAACATCAAAGTACAGTTTGTTTTCTTTTAGGCTTTGTGTTGAAGGTTTTGCATTCAAAATATGCTGAAAGCGCACAACATTACTGAACGATTTGGCCGTTGTTCCAATATAAAAGTTGAAAATTCTGCGAAGTTGTCGTGGACTTAAACCGGTATTAAGGTCTTTTTCGGTGTCCAAATATCCATTTCTTTGGAAAATCAGGTTCAGGGTGTCCAAAAAACGGCGGTCGTAATGAATAGCCTGTTTTTTTAAACATTCGTTTATTTTTTCATTGAGCTTTTTTACAATGGTTTCGAATGAATCCACAGCCTTGATTTCTGAACTGATCCATTCGGAAAAATTGGGCAGAACATTCTTGAGGTCTTGGGATTGGTTGCTTAAAGTTTTGGCATTCACGGCAAACAGGTGGGTAAAAGCAGCAGGCAAAAATCGAATACCGATATAATCAAATTCTTTTCCAATGGAGAATTGTACATACTTTCGGGAAAATCCCATTACAAAGTTTTCCGTCGGTCGTTTGTGGTTAAAAAATATGTCTATACAACCGTCAGAAACAACACGGTAGTGGTAATCTTGCTTTAGCAGATTTTTCGTTTTAAGTTGCCAAAAGCAGTATACAAAATTCTCGATTTCCTTATTCGGTTGGATTTCATGATAACTGGGTTCGTCATCCTTGGCCGAAACTGAGGGTTGAATCGGTTTGTAGTGTTCTCTTATGGTTTTCAGTTCATTCACTGGGGTAGTCTTGCTATATGCATGATGGTCTCCACCACTTTTTCATTCCTACATTTCCATTTGGATGAACCACCGTCATTGTTAAGTTGTGTATTTAATCATCACCCCTACCCAAGTACGCTCGGATTGATTTTATTTTTTGATGGGAATCAAGGGTTATCACATCAACCACATAAAGTTCTTCCGTAGTGTTGACGGTAATTTTAAGCTCGGCGGCCACGGTATCCTTATTTTCATAAACAGAAAGTACATCTATGGCTATGGAATCTGCAGCCTTGAAGTTTTTCCTAGTTTCATCAATTGCTTTCTCCTTTCCTTCAACCCGTATTTTCCAGTCTCTTAATACTATGTTTTCCGAAAACATTGCTTTGATGCTTTCCAGGTCCTTTTCCGCATATTTTTCCAGATAGTCCAGGCATAAAGCCTTTTTGGATTTTTGGGTCATAGGCTAATTTTTGGGTCCATTGGCCAAAAGGTATGGCATTTGTAAATGTATACCAAGGGTCTTGTGCATAAGTAATTGCTCCGCAACTGCTCATGGCCTTTGTTTGCCTTGGTTTTATATATCCTTTATAAGAATGGAGTTACAAATATCGAAATCAAGACGTTCATAAATGCTTCCCCAAAGATTGACAACCAGAAATAGTCTGCAAAGAAAAAAATGCCAAGCACAGCAACTACCGATATTAGGTCGACAAGAACTACCTTTTTCTGCCAAACTAAATCAAATATGAATAGCATAATGGCTGGCAATATTTGAAGTCCCTTATTGAATAGTTGACTATCCTGCAAACTAAAATCAAACGATATTCGGAATATAGCTGCGCTCATTAGCATAACCATCCCACCCAACATAAATCGTTTGTGAAGAAACGCTTTTTTTCTATAGATAAAGGCCAAAGCAAATATGATATAACCTGAAGACAGCCTAAAAACATTATGTCCGGCGGCATCAATTGTGGTGGTACCGGCATAAACTTTATAGATTGAAGGGAAAATTCCGGTTGGAATCATTAAAATCATAATGCAAAGTCCGAAAATTCCCAGCGCTTGGTGGAGTTGAAAATTTTTGTATCGAATCAGAAAAACCTGAAGAGTATATAGGACTGTCCAAATTGAGAAAACAATTCCATGAATTATAATGTGATTGGGTAAGGGCTCAGGGGTATCAAAATATTTCGAAAGGTAAAAGGATGGAGCAAAACCCCAAAACACGGTAAACAGATACCATATTCCGGTTGCAGTAAAAAAAATGTGTTCTGCTCTTGATTTCATTTATATTGAAACTAACGGTCTCGTATGCATGGCTTGCGATGGGTTAGGGAGCATGTGAACCTATACATTGTTATGCATACTTATTTCTTTTAATATGGAATGATTTTTCAAGCATGTGATAACACTGGAAACATACAGTTATTGTTGTTGAAATAGCTAAACTTACCCTTTAGAATAAATAGCTTATCTCCTTCCTTTATTAAACTTTTGTTGAATCCAGTTTCGTCCCATGGAGTAAATCCCAATACCACGCTGTCTATCGATTTATTGGATATAGCTAGAATTAAATCGTTTAATTCCAGAGGTACTTTAGAGAATACATCATTCAAGTATAACGTATTACCTTCAAATTCTGCAATAACAACGGCTTTGAACTTTTCAATATAATATATACTGTTTTTCATAAACGACATACAGTAAAACATTATTAAGGATGCATTATTTCGCATGGAAATCTTTGATATGGGTATTGACATGTTTATAGCTTCCATTAGGAAGGCTATATCAGTCTTATCTTCCATATTAAGTTTTTTTAATGGTTGTGTACTAGAACTCTTTACCGATTTTGAAAATTGATATTCATCTACAGTTTCGAAATTGAACTTCGGATAGAAAGAAAGGACAGTGTCGTTCGCAAAGAGATAGATAAAATCAGACTGGTCCTTCCATTCATTTATTACATTCTCCATAATAAACTTATTAAGTCCCCTGTGCCGGTATTTTTCGTCTGTCATAACCGTCCCAATTTGAATGCCGGTCATTTTCTTATTTTCGATTTCGAACTCAATTTTATTAATTGAAACATTGGAAATCACCTCATTATTATACAATATTGAATAGGGACAATAATACGCTCCCCAAAAACCATTTCGATACCAACTTTCTAAATTGAATCCAAAAGTGACTTCTGTCAATTTATTGAAACTCCTCCTAATTTCCTGGTCGTGTTTAAAATCTTTCGCAAATCCATATGTTGTATCCTTGAGTTCTATGTATTCCATAATTTCTTCAACTATCCGGGCATTCCACTAATTGTGCCTAACCTGAAGTTAGCGTTTTACGCGTAATTTCCGTTTAGGAAATCCGAGGGCAATGAAATTTAGCCAATGTTAGCGGCTTTATCTAATTTCCGGTTTTCATGTTAAATAAATCCTTTACTTCATTGGCGGTCAATGGTACGTCATAGATTCTAAGGTCGTCAATAAAACCATTGAGGTAAACCTCTTTCCCAAAATCCCAAAATCCCTTTCCAAACCAAAGTCTATCATGACTCAACGCATCACCAAAGAATTGTGAAGCATTTTTATCATTAAAATTGTAATGTCTGTAAATAACTTCATTGCCGTTCAAGTATCCTGTATTAAAGTCATTTCCAACCACCGCGACAAAATGATACCACTTATTTTCTTCAATTATGCCAGTTATATCCTGAAGGTGTGGCTCTGAATGTGTGTCAAAACAGACTGTAGGGAGTTTGCATGGATTATTGAAAACCGTAAAATACACTCCTTGCGATTCTTTTCGGATTTTGCCATGAGCCACTTCGATTACTAATCCCTCATTTGAAGCATCTAGCATGTTTTTACATCCTTCTGCATTTCCATAGTAGAATAATGGACTTATGCTTGTTTCTTTGGGTATACTTCTAGCCTTGAACCAGATTGAAATGCTCCCTTGCCTTAAAGTGTGAAATTGTTTTGGAGTTTTATTGCCTTCCAGAACTTCAATAAACTCATCTATGCCATTTAGTTCCAAAGAACCGCTCCCAACAACACCCCTAGCTTGTTTAGGACTTCCTTTCAATATTCCATGCGATTTGAATGGAGAGCTGTCCATTGCCAAGTTATCGTTATTATCAAAAGTCCAATGACCAATTAATGCCTCATCTAAGGTATTTAAAGACTTTGCAGAAATAAAAATTGCAAGAGTAATAAGATAGCATAAGGCCAGAAAAGGATATTTAGCTCTATTCATAATATTGATTGTTCATTTGACAATGTATGCTTTGTAAAATTGCTGCTAACGGTCTTGGCTATGATTTCGTTGTGGACATTTCATGTAGGCTGAGCTTGTCGAAGCCAGGAAATTGTCCGTATGAAACACAACCGTTTTAATGGTTATTTAAATTAAAGTTAGCAACAAAGCCGCAATGAATTATAGCCGTTGTTATGGGCATCCTATTTAAGAATAAATTGAAATTGCCCATAACGGTCTCGCATACCCGTCAGTTACAGGTTTTAAATTACCGCTTTTTGGTTAAGCACAGCCGTAAGCAATTATTATAATTGTTATCACATGTTTTTTAGAACAAGGAATATCCAAATATCATTGATAAGGTATTGAAGTCAGAGTCGTAAAATGCAAAACTGCTTAATAAATTTCTGCTCGTATGGTATCTTAACTCCAAACTATATTTGTCATTTTTCTTATACCCGAACCCAAATCCCAAGTTGGTGGATTTTGTAATTTCCACATCAGCGCTTGAGTAGGAAATTTTAGAATCTAGAACGTTGTCCAAAACGTATGAGCCATTAATAAAAAGCTTTGAACTTTCGCTAAGAAAAAAATAATGCCTTATTCCCAAGGGTATTTCAATTGATTTATAGTCTACCATGCTATTGGGTGATTCTTGTTCAGCCTTGAATTGTTGGTAGGTAGGCTCAACAATAATGGACCATTTACTTTTATTAAAAGGCAGAAAAAATTCTCCTTCCACTCCAAACCTAAATCCTAATTTATTTCCAAAATCTACGTTTCTAAAAGTATTTACCTGATTGGTAACATTTAACGAAGAAACATTCAAGCCAGGCCTAATATTTAGGTTGAATAAGGTTCTTTTCTGCATTTCTTGGTAATTAACCGACTCAGAACCCATACACTGGTTGTACAGAATAAATAGACGGATTAAATTTTCATTGCTATACTTGGTTTTTTCAATACCCTTAGGTGTTATAGCAGTGCATTCCAAATTATTTAATAACTGTTGTCTAAACGAATTGTTTTCTCCACGAATATTGTTGTCTTTTAGATAATATTTGAAAATGAGTTGTTCTATATTGTGATGACCGTCCTTGCCGTAAAAATACCTGATTAGATTACCATCTTCATAGTAGTACAAATTGGAAGTTCCCTCAACTAGAATTTTTAAAAAGAGCGTTTCTTCTTTAAAAATGGGATTTCTGGTGGAGCTCAACTGATTTATGTTACTGGAGGACCTGTCAATTTTAACGTTGGCACGAACATACTTTGAATAATTCTGAACACTGAATTCTTTGACCGTTGCTATCCCTACTTTTATGGATTCCGAACTTTCGGATAACTTATATTTGAATTCAGTAGGATTATTTTTCCAATCAACATTTTCGATAAAACATTCAACTTTTTTTCCGTTGTTTTCAATGAAATATCCTTTTTCATAGGAAATTTGGGCATAGCAATTAAAGCTTAAAGCCAAGGTTAGCAAGAAGAATAGATGTTTATTCATTATTTAGTGGTTTTATTGAACTTGCCTCAGCTTCACCTCTTAAAACCGCTCCTACTTCTTCGAAATATTTTCTCAGACGGTCATAAAGTGTTTTAGTCATATTTTTATTTTAATGAAACGGTCTCGACTATGATTTCGTCCCGAATCGTCGGGATGAATTATTATCATTGTTGGGTGCTATGTTTTTATTGTTCTATCGAATATTGAGCGTTTTTAACTTGCTCAGTTATAAATTCAATTTCATCCCGCACTGTTTCAATACCAAGTCGATTAGTCAAAACAGTATAAGAGAAGTTGCTTAACCGCACATGATTGGGCCGAAGAAATTGAACTAGAGACCAATAATAGATTGTTATTTCGTGTCCAGAATCAACCGTTTGCTCAAAAAACATTTTCAGCGCGTTGTCGTTTGGTAATAACATTGCCTCTGATCCTTTTTTAATGATGTTGTCCAAAATTGATTTAGCATCTTTAAAAAAAGAACCTTTGGGTGTATGCAACGTCATTAATTTCAATCTCAGGGTAGCCGAAAGTGGAGAATCCTCGTAAAACGTTCCACCATGCTCATCATCGTATTCTTCAACCCAATCAAAAGGAATGTTGAATTTTAATATTCCGCGATAATCAATTTCTTTAATATTGTTCAATTTAATTCAGGGATTTGGCATTGCGCCTAACTATCTCATATAAAAATCGATTACTGGTTTTAAGTCAATGTTTTTGGGTTTGAACCGCCGTAATTGCGGTTATACATTGTTGTACCCAGTGCTTTATTCAAAATCATATACTGTTGTTTCGATTTCGTGTTCTATTAATTGACTATTAATAATTTCCTCAATTTTATTCCATTCTCCGCCAGCAAGTCCACAACCAATTCGAGGCATATGAATGTTTGCATTTTCTTTTTTTGCAAATTCACGAACTCTTTCTAAACATTCCGAAACGAAAGGATAACGTATAGGTGGAAGTCCGTTTTCATTTTTTCTTATTTTGTGTTGAGCAATCATATTGGCAATCCACAAGTCAGAGGAAATTTTTACAAATTGAACATTACCTAATTTAAATTCTGTGTGGTTAGAATAATCGTCTTTCGGTAATATACTTTGATAATCAACATTTTCTGTGGTTTCTCCGATTTTATTTTTAAACCATTTTCGATATTCATTTTCTGGGTCTTTCCATTTTTTGGAAATCGCCATTACAAATCCTTTTCCCCAACCTCCAATATCATTGCATATATGAACAATGATTTTTGGTTTGTCATCTGATGGGTTTGTTGCGTCCCCTTTTATATATTCAATTGGTTTCAACTCAATTTGTTTAAAGTCCGTGTTTAGCGATTTTGTGTCAATCGAAAGGCTAAATCCGTTATATTTTGGATTATTTCTATCCGATTTTGGAATTATCCTTTTTTCGATTTCATAGGCGTTAATTGGATAGCAATAATATCCTTTTGGTTTCGGATTCAGAGGTTTACTCACAATCACTCTTTCGTTTTCAAAAATATTCGCTTTTGCTCCACCAGTATAAGGTGCCATAAAATGTGTCAAATAAGTAATTTTGACATCTTTCTTTGCTTGAAAAACCTCTCCGCCTTTTGGATAATAAATATTAGTTCCAAACACTTTTTTTGTTAAATTTTTAAATTTCATAGCAAGGTTGTTCTCGCATTGGGTACAACGGTCACGGCTATGAGTAGTTGCGTGGTTTAACACGGAAATTTGCAAGTAAGCACCTAGTTGAAAATCCGCGAGGATTTTCAGAAGTAGGCGAGGACAAGCAATTACTTATAGCCATTGTTGTGCGTTCGTTTTTTATTCTTTATTAAACATATTTTCATACTCTTTTATGTGGTGAGGAAATTCCTCTTCGAAAAATGGATATGGAATTCCGAATATTGATATTTCATATTCTTTATTATCCATTCCTGTTATTTGATTTCCAACTCCTTTAATTTCAATTCCATTGTCGCTCGTGATTTTGAGTTCTGGAATACTCATTGTTGAAATCATTTTGTCTTCTGGATAATCAGAGGTGAGTTCGATTTGATTATTCAAACAGTATTCTTTGAAGAATTCGTAAGGCGATTCAATTCCGTTAAATTCAATCAGTCCGAATGCAACTCCCATAGGCGCATCAGCTTTTTCCAATTCAGAAGTTCCGATTAGAGTTCCGTTCAAAGTTATGTTGTATAATTTACTCATAAATTGAAGCACCTTTTAAGATATGACTGAAATTTTCCCAAGTCGGATTATCCGCATTTATTTTCATTCCCATATTGTCATAGAAACCTTGAATATCTTCTGTATAAGCAATCATACTTTCTAAAAAATCAGAAAGATTGACGTTTTCCCAATTTTCTTTGTTTTGGTCAAAGTCGGTTTTAAATTCCTTTAAAAACTCAATAAATTCTATTCTTGTCATTGTTTTTTGGGTTTGTCTTAAATGACGCATAACTCGTTTATATCCGCAATTTAGCCCAATTTATACGCATAACCTCTCCTTTTGGAGGGATATAACCTACTTTTTTCAACACCTGTCATATATGGCATGAAACAACCCATGGAATTCGTTTTTCTTTGGCCCTATGAAATTCAAACCACTATCCAAAACCCAAAAGAAACAGCTCTCCCATTTTATTAAAGAAGGCTATGGCTCCCCACAGGAGTTTGCCAAGGTGCTGGACCGTAACTTGGAAATGCTCTTTTATATAGAGGAAGAAGTATTTACCCCGCGCGAGGTGCAAAGCGTGGTCTCGGCACTTAGGGGAGTTGTAACAATCCTTAGGTTTCGGGAAAGGAAAAGTTGAAACGAAAAGTTGAAAATGGAAAATGGAAAATGGAGTTTGAGCTTGAACTTGAACTTCAACCAGGCTCATTGGAATTTGGTGCTTTATGCTTGGATTTTAAAATCCCAAATCCCAAATCCCAAATCCACTTCCTACTTTCGACATTTGACTTTAAAACTTACCCATAAAAGGTGGTCGTTACCTTAAGACGCATTGGCACTGTGCTATGCCAAAAAGAATGAGCACGTTTTAAGAGGGAACAGGCTCTTTAAGTGTTCGCCCCTTGATCAGCAACCAGAACATAAACACCAGTTCCCCAAAAAAGGTAAAGAACAAGAGGTCCAAATTGGTTTCGGGGCTAACAAAGGCTCCCAGCGTGTGGACCACATACCCCAAGCCTGCAATCAGCAACAGAATTGCGAAAATTTTTGGTACATAAGTGGCCTTAAAGACCAGTATGCCCAATAGTACCAAATACACTCCAAAAATGACCAGTCCAAAGGACCATTCCAACCTAAACGCATCCACATAAAACTGCATGGATTGGGCCACTTCCATTTCCATACCTGAAGCGTACTGCTGCACAAGGGTCAATATTTTTACCAAATTGGTCAAGGCCACCAAGTACATGGCCGTATAGATCAACCTAAACCAGGCCACAAGCAGGGAAAAGTACCGCTGCACGGGTTTTAAGAAAAGATAGAGCGCCCAGGCCACTGCAATATCGCAGAGCAAAGTAATCAAATGCAGAAAAATACTGGTGGTAAACAACAGCTTTTCCCTGCTGATGTTTTCAGCTGTGGTGGCTGCATCATCTGCAATAAGTTTGGGAAAAATATAGAATTCCGCAAAGGGTACGGTAAGGGTCATGAGCAACAGCCCAAGGCCCGCAATGAGGGCCGCGTTGCCCAAAGTTAAAGTCTTTTTGGTGGTAGTTGAGGTAGTCATAATGTCCAGTTTTTATCTAAGACTGATCACCTCGTGTTTTGTTACCAAGCTACTTTAAAAGGTGTTCAGGTTGTTATGGATTCTTTCGGTTAGATCCTTCCGTACCTGGGCCTGTTTTGCATAGGTTTTCCAGGATTTTACCACCGCATTGATCTCCTCCAGAATGCTTTTGCCCTTTTTTAGATTGTTGTCCTTGGCAATGGTCAGGAGGTCTTCTTTGGTAATGTCCAAACGCTTTCCGTTTACGCTCAAAGTCTGTTTGTTTACCCAGTGGTTGGTGGGGTCAAAGGAAAAGCAAAGGTCGTAGGCAGGAGCCAGTCGCCATTCCCCGTCCTTTTTTAGGATAAAGGAAAAGTTCTTGGTGTGGTCATCATAGTTGGTGGCCAAAACGTTAAAGGCCATTCTTCGGAACATTTGCTCCGCCTCTGGGTAGGTCAACCGCAGTATGCGCATGGTTTGGAACAGCTGTTCATAGCTGTAACCGTACATATCGTTAAAATCGTAGTGTTGTATCCCGCACAGCGATTGGATATGGTGGCGGGTGTTGCCCTCACGATCAAAACGCTGGGTCATAAAATGCGCCCTTCCGTTTTCTTCCAGCAGTTGGCATTCGCTCATTGCAATACCGCAATCCTGCGCCATAAGGTAATAGGCATATTCTACACGCCCCCAACCCGAGCTTTCGCCAAACTGGTCCCCGCTAACGCCGTCCAGTTTAAGCAGCCAATGTTCAAACCCTTTGGGCACATTGCCCTGCCCGGAGCGTACTTCCTTGGTCTTGGGATTATAGGCAATTACCGACTTGGGGCGGGCACCCCCGGCCGAGGTTCCTATTTTAAGGATGTCCATCATGGCCTTTTCGTCATCCTTGTTCAGTTGGGTCAAAAAGGTTTCGCGTTCGTTCAGCATTTTTTGGGCCACCTCCACTAGGCTGTCCAGTTCCAGAGCGTAGGTATAGGCTCCGGTTTTTATTCTGGCGGGGTCAAACTCCAGCGCACCCATACCTCTTGTGCCAATAAAGCATAGCTTTTCCACGGGGTTCATGCTGTTTTCGGGCCTGCCTTGCTGTGCCAGCCAGATATTGATCAGCTTGTTTCCGTATTTGTCCGGTAGGGCGTCGGATAATAGACCGGGCAATCCTTTAAAGGCATCTTCGGTTTCGCCACGGGCTTTCCGCAATTCCGGAAAACTGTGTATACGTCCACCTTGATCCAAGGGCATTTTAATGGGGGATAGGTCCCAGTCTTTTTGGAGAAATTGGGGGTCGTACTGAAAATACCCCAATTGTTGGGATTCGTCCCAGCGGATGGCACCCACCAGCTCGTTCCATATTTTTACCTCGGCCACATCTACCATCCTAAATCTTCTTTGTTGGGTTTGGGACTGGATTTGCCACTGGCCCTTTGTCTTTGCTGTTTTTTGAGCTTGGCATACGCCAAAGGGCTTATTTCTTCTGAAACTTGAAAGGTATCCAGAACATAAAGACTATTTAAGGCCCTAAGAATTTGGATGAGGCTCATTAAGGTAACGGGCTCACCATTCTCTATTTTACTGATGGTCCATCGATTGAGTCCTGCCTTATCTGCCAATTGGGCCTGTGAGGTATCTTGCTGTAACCGTAAACGCCTTATATAAAGCCCTAGTTGCTCCACTATGGCGGCATCTGTCATAGTAACCCAGTTTATGTTGGTATTTCCCATCATAATATTAAATAACCTCTTTAATGTTTGCTTTTCCCAACAAAGGTACAAAATTATATCAAAATATTCAAAATAGATATGTTGGTAAATACCATCATTACTCGTTGTACATGCTTATAAAGTTAGTATTTACCAACATCAATGAAACGTAATCACCTCATGATGGAGCAAAAATAAGAAGTTAAGAAGAAGCTATCTACCTGTGAATGGTCTGTACCCGATCGGGTCCTACGGAAACAATTTTGATCGGAACGTTCAATTCTTTTTCCAGAAAGTCTATATACGCGTTTAGAGCAGGGGGAAGGTCTTCCGCTTGCGTCAACCGGGTCAAATCCTTGGCCCAACCTTTCATTTCGGAATAAACCGGAGTTACGTTTTCGCTTTCAATATTGTAGGGAAGGTGCTGGATTTCTTCGCCATTATATTTATACGCAGTACAGACTTTCAATGTTTTAAAACCACTCAAAACATCCGCTTTCATCATCATCAACTCGGTAACCCCGTTGATTTGAACCGCGTACTTTAACGCTACTAAATCCAACCAACCGCAACGTCTTGGTCTTCCTGTGGTAGCACCAAATTCGTTGCCTACGCGGCCCATGGTCTCTCCGTCCTCGTCAAAAAGTTCGGTAGGGAAGGGACCACTTCCTACACGGGTGGTGTATGCTTTGAAAATACCCAAAACACGACCAATTTTGTTGGGAGCCACCCCCAATCCAGTGCAAGCCCCGGCAGCCGTGGTATTACTGGAAGTCACAAAGGGATAGGTTCCAAAATCAATGTCCAAAAGGGAACCTTGGGCACCTTCGGCCAAAATTTTCTTGCCTTCGGCCTGTGCTTTGAAGATAAACTCCTCGCTGTCAATAAAAGTGAGCTTTTTAAGCGTTTCCACAGCATCAAAAAATTCAGCCTCCAATTCTGCCAAATCGTATTGGATATCCACATTATAGAACCCGATCATGGCCTCATGCTTGTCGGCAAGCGTACGATATTTTGTTTTCCAGGTATCAAATTCCAAATCCCCGACCCGCATTCCGTTACGTCCGGTCTTGTCCATATAGGTAGGACCAATACCCTTAAGGGTAGATCCAATTTTGGCCTTCCCCTTGGCAGTTTCGGAAGCCGCATCCAACAAACGGTGGGTAGGTAAAATCAAATGGGCTTTTCTGGAAATCAGAAGCTTGGAAACAATATCAATATTGAACTTTTCCAGATTGTCCAGCTCCTTTTTAAAGATCACTGGATCAATGACCACCCCGTTCCCAACAACGTTCACGGCATTTTTATGGAAAATTCCTGATGGAATGGTGTGCAATACATGTTTTATACCATCAAACTCCAAGGTATGTCCTGCATTTGGACCGCCTTGAAAACGAGCTATAATATCATAATCCTTGGTAAGAACATCAACAATCTTTCCTTTTCCCTCGTCTCCCCATTGGAGTCCAAGCAATAAATCTACCATGAAATAGGTGGGTTAGTCAGTTAGGTTTTCTTCTTTGTTTCTGGTTCCGTAGAAATATAGAGAATGGTTGTTGATCTTGATATCAAAAACCTCCTCAATGGTTTTTTTGATGGATTGGATACGTGGGTCGCAAAATTCAACAACTTCGCCCGTATCCGTTAAAATAACATGGTCGTGCTGGCGATCAAAATAGGATTTTTCATATTGGGCCTGGTTCTTCCCAAACTGATGCTTGCGTACCAATTTGCAGTCCAATAGCAGCTCAATGGTGTTGTAAAGGGTAGCTCTACTTACCCGATAGTTTTTGGTCTTCATTTTAATGTAGAGGGATTCCACATCAAAATGGTCGTCACTATCATAGATTTCCTGAAGTATTGCGTAGCGCTCAGGTGTTTTTCGATGCCCTTTTTCCTCCAAAAAGGAAGTGAACACATTTTTTACAATTTCCTGGTTTTTATCGTTGCCCATAGCGTCTCACCAATGCTAAAGGACAAAGGTACAGCTAAAAATTAAATTCTGGATACTTTGTCTATCCCCTCTACCTGTTTCAGGTGGTTGACCAATTTTTTGAGGATGTTGTTGTTTTTCACGACCAAGGTAATCTGACCCGTAAAAGTACCCCCATCGGCGCTAAAATTCAGGTTGCGCATATTCACGTGCAAGTTGTCCGAGATGATGTTGGTAATCTCGTTTACCAATCCCAGATTGTCAATCCCCGTGATTCGGATGTCAGCGGTAAACTCTTCTTGAGAGGAGTCTATCCATTTGGCCGACATGATCCGGTACGCATAATTGGATTGAAGCGAAATGGCATTGGGACAGCTTTTGGTGTGAACCTTGATCCCTTCGTTTACGCTTAAAAATCCAAAAACATCATCTCCTGGAATGGGATTGCAGCATTGTGACAATTTATAGGGCAATTTTTCCTCCTCCTTGCCAAATACGAGCATATCGTACTTGGTGGTAATCTCATCCTTGTTCACATCCTTGGGAGCAGGGTTCCTTCGGATTTTGTTTTTGAAGAAATTCAAGAAGGCATTGTGATACGAAGATGCAAAGTCCTTGATGCGCTCATTGTCTATGACCCCAATTCCTACCCGATAAAAGAGATCTAAGCTGGTTTTCAGCTTAAAGTAGGTCACCAATTTGTTCACGGTGTCCTCGTTCAAATTGATTTTTTGGGATTTTAGCTTTCGGCGAAGCACTTCCTTCCCATCAGCCGCAATGCTTTTCTTTTCCTCGCTTAAGGACGATTTGATCTTGGATCGCGCACGGGCCGTTTGGGCATAATCCAACCAGCTTTGGTTGGGTTTGGCACTTTCAGAAGTGATGATCTCCACTTGGTCCCCACTTTGAAGCGTAGATCCCAGCGGAACCAATTTTCCATTAACCCTGGCACCTCGGGTCTTCATCCCTATTTCCGTATGGATGTGGAAGGCAAAATCCAAAGGGGTGGAACCCTTGGGCATGGATTTTAGATCCCCTTTTGGGGTAAATACAAAAATCTCCTTGGAGTACAGATTAAGCTTGAACTCCTCCACAAAATCCACGGCATTTCCATTGGAGCCTTCAAGCGCTTCCTGTAATCGGTTGAGCCAATCCTCAATACCTTGTTCTTTTTGTTCTCCGTGCTTGTACTTAAAGTGGGCCGCATAGCCTTTTTCGGCAATCTCGTGCATGCGTTCACTTCTGATCTGGACCTCTACCCATTTTCCTTTGGGACCCATTACGGTTATGTGCAAGGCTTCATACCCCGTTGATTTTGGGGAAGTGATCCAATCGCGCAAACGGATGGGATTGGGTGTGAAGTGATCCGTAACAATGGAATAGATTTTCCACGCCAGGAACTTTTCATTTTTTCGGTCGGATTTATAGATGATCCGAATGGCGAACTTGTCATAGACCTCATCAAAAGATACATTTTGGGCCTTCATCTTTCTCCTAATGGAAAAGATGGACTTCATTCGCCCCTTTACGTCATAGTTCAAGCCTTCCTTATCCAGGGAGTTTCTGATCACGTTGGCAAAATCATCAATATAGGCCTGCTGCTCTTCCTCCGTATCCTCAATCTTGGCTTGTATATCGTTGTAGACCTCGGGCTCTGTATATTTTAAACTGAGATCTTCCAGATGGGTTTTTATGTTATAAAGCCCGATCCTGTGTGCCAAGGGAGCATAAATGTAAAGGGTCTCCGAGGCAATTTTTACCTGCTTGTGCTCGGGCATGGAGTCCATGGTGAGCATATTGTGGTACCGATCTGCAATTTTGATGATGATCACCCGCACATCGTCATGCAGGGTCAGTAGCATTTTTCTAAAGTTTTCTGCTTGCTGACTGATGTCTTTGTCCTTCTTAAGGTGGGCTATCTTGGTCAGTCCATCCACGATACGGGCTACGGTTTCCCCGAACATACGTTCAATGTCGTCCAGGGTGTAGGGCGTATCTTCTACAACATCATGTAAAAGGGCAGAAGCAATGGAAACTGCATCCAGCCCAATTTTGGAAGCTACAATTTTGGCAACGGCTATAGGATGAAAAATATAGGCCTCCCCCGACTTTCTACGTTGATCTTTGTGGGCATCCACGGCAACGTCAAAAGCGGAGCGTATCAATTTCTTGTCCGCAGCGGTCAAGGTTTGATAACTGATACGAAGCAATTCCTTGTACTGCTTCGCGATCTCCTTGTTCTCTTTTTCTATAGCAGCCTCCGTCATATTAAATTAAAGTTAGCACAATCTTAATAGCTAACCAACAAAAATTATGCCTTTAAGTTTCTAATCCGTTCAATTAGAGGAGGGTGGGAATAATGCACAAACACGTACGCTGGATGGGGCGTGAGGTTGCTTAAATTGTTTTTGGAAAGCTTTTTTAAAGAGGTGACCAGGGGTGTAGCGGCAAATGTCATTTTGGCATAGTTATCTGCCTGAAACTCAAACTTTCTGGATAGATAATTCATGGCCAATCCCGTAATTTCGGAGATGGGGCTATAGAGCAGCACAAAACCGATCAAACCAGCGTGAAAACTTGGGGTGGACACACCTATGGCCAATGAAATTTGCGGATTGTTGATGAAAAGGGATAAAATGAACAAGGTCAAACCGGTCAGCAGTAATGAAACCACTAAATTGAAAATAATGTGCTTGCGTTTGTAATGACCAACCTCATGGGCCAACACGGCGACAATTTCCTCCTCGCTCAAATCATTGATCAAGGTGTCAAACAAAGTAATCCGCTTTTCCCGACCAAATCCAGAAAAATAGGCATTCGCCTTGGTTGATCTCTTGGAACCATCTATTACAAAAATGTTTTGAAGTTCAAAACCCACATGTTTGGCATAGCGTTCAATCGCTTCTTTTAGGCTACCTTCCGAGAGTGGGGTCTGTTTGTTGAACAAAGGCACTATAAGCTTGCTATAGAACAAGTTCATGAACAGGATGACCACAGCAGCCATAATCCATGTGTACAACCAAAAATTGGGGCCTGTCCACTGATAAAACAAGATAAACAGGGATAGGATGCTACCTCCAAAAATAGCAGCGAGCACCCCGGCTTTAAGCTTGTCCAGGAAAAAGAGCTTCTTGGTGGTTTTATTAAAACCATACTGCTCCTCGATCACAAAAGTTTGATAATAGGAAAAGGGGGCACTAAGAATGCTACTCCCCACTACAATCAGACCAAAGAACACCAAGGCCATTACTATAGGATTGTCCGATAAAGACCGTGTTAACTGATCCAACCACTCAAATCCGTTCAACAACAAAAAAGCCAAGGTGACCAATAAGGAAAACCCGTCTGACAAACTACCAAACCTATAATTGGTTCGTTTATATTGCTGGGATTTTTGGTATTCCTCCCCATCAAAAACATCTTGGAGTTCTTTTGGAACTTCAGATTCAAATCTCTTGGCATTCAAGTATTCCAAAAGTTGATGGATAAGGTATTGCACCACCAAAATAACGATGATGACATAAAACAGTGTAGTTTTTTCCATAGGCTAGTATCCGCGTTGCCGCTTGGCTTCAAATATAAGTATTGCCGCGGACACGGAAACGTTCATCGAGTCAATTTCACCTTGCATCGGAATTATAATGTTTTGGTCCGAATGCTGGAGCCATGTATCCGACAAACCGGTAGCCTCGGTTCCAACCACAATGGCAGAACCACCTTGAAAATCGCATTCCACATAATTTTTGGAGGCCGTAAGTGCTGCACAGAAAATGGAAATGTTCTTCTCCTTTAAAAACTCCAGAATTTCTGTGGAGTTCCCCATGCCAATTTGTGTGGTAAACACACATCCTACACTAGATCGGATAATGTTGGGGTTATAAAGGTCGGAGCGGGGATTGGCTATCAATACGGCATCGATGGCCGCTGCATCCGCTGTACGCAACAAGGCACCAATATTTCCTGGTTTTTCAGGGGCTTCAGCAACCAAAACCAAAGGTTTTGGATTTTTAAACTGCAGATTTTCCAGTAGATGCTCCTTGCTCTCAACAACTGCTAAAACGCCCTCGGTTGTTCCCCTGTGGGCCAGTTTTTCGTAAACTGATTTGGAAAGTTGGATGTGTTCGATTGTTGGATTTCTGGATATCGGATGGCTAGAAAAATCGAATGCAATCTCAGGGTTGTACAGTAAAGTTTTTATTGTATAACCACCTTTTTGGGCCAGCTCAATTTCGCGTACTCCCTCCACTACAAAAAGGCCTGTTTTCTTTCTTTCCCGGGATTTTTCCTTTAGGAGCAGTACCTTCTTTATCAAAGGATTTTGGGCACTACTGATGGATTTGATTTCCTTCACCCCACAAAAATACATATTCTTGTAATCTCATCAGATAGCTTCCGACCAAGCATGAAATTGACCAAAAATAGAAGATGAAAAGAATAATTCTCTTGGCAATGATTCTAATTATTGCCTCCTGTAAACCAACTTCCAAAGAGGAAAAAAGCCCTGAAAATGTGCAGACTGAAACCGAAGTTGCCACTTCAAAATACCCTAAAGTACTTGATGCCGTTTTTACTGCCCATGGTGGCTTAAAGACATGGAAAGCCCAACGTACATTGACTTTTGAGATGCCCAAAAGCGAATCAAGTGAAACGCATACAGTAGATTTATGGTCGCGCAAGGATCGTGTTGATACTCCGAAATTATCGATGGGTTCTGATGGTAATCAGGTTTGGCTCTTAGATCCTGATAAAAGCTATGAGGGTGATGCCGTTTTTTACCACAATCTTATGTTTTATTTCTATGCCATGCCCTTTGTTTTGGCGGATGAAGGTATAGTTTATCATGAAACGGATGATTTGGTATATGAACAAAAAAGTTACCCTGGAATTCGTATTGCCTATAATTCAGGGGTGGGCACCTCGCCCAAGGATGAATATTTTATTCATATTGACCCTGAAACTGGTCAAATGGCCTGGTTGGGGTATACAGTTACCTATAGAACGGGGGAAATATCAGAAAACGTCAAATGGATTCGATATGATGATTGGCAGGACGTAGAAGGGCTGGTGCTTCCTAAATCCATTACATGGTATAACTACGAGGGACCAAAAATTCTCGATGCCCGAAGTACGGTTAACTTTGAAAATGTGAGCTTGTCCAAAGAGGCAAAACCCAACGACTTTTATGCGAAACCGCAGCAGTCCGTTGTTGTGGAACCCAAGAAGTATGACTAGCAAGCTAGCCTTAAAATCCGTATTTGTGGTGATAGCTGATCAGTAGGCCTACCACGGAATTGTAGCTCTCAATTCCCTCCTCTTGATTATTGACTTTGAGGAAGGTGTTGAAGATGGATTTGAAGACGGGTTCCAGTGGATTTTCATAGCGCTCCCAAAAATCACGGACTTCTTTGTAATTTTTTTTGACTCCAGGATTTAATCCTGCTATCAATTGCTTGAAAGTGTCCTCATCTTTTCGGGCCAAATCGGATAGACAATAACCCAAGGCATGCGAGTATGCCGTATACTTTAAATAGGAATCTTCGTTTTTAGCCGAAACCAAAAATCCAATGAAATTGGTGGCATCCTCGGCCGAATATCCCAATTGATGACCTATCTCATGTCCACTTACCGTTGGCATTCGATATATGGGGGTGATCCCATTCACCTGCGCCTCGTTGGAAAAAGGATTGAGGTATCCCCCGTAGCCCATATAACTTAGCGGAATACTGAATATGGAAGATTTGATGCTTTTGCTTTTGTATTCAAGATAGGGGTACTCGTTCTTTAATTGATCATAACCTTTTTGCGTCATGTCAAACACTTCTTTTCTGTCATAGGGAACTTTTACCGCAGTGATGCTGTCCCCTGTAATCTGTTCTTGAAAATGGTTGGATTGGTCAATCAAATACTGTGTGAAGTTCACCAACTGTTCTTGGGTATATTCCCTTTCAATGCCCAGTTTCCAAGTTATGGGTTGTCTGTAGTAGTTCATTCCCCATAGCAGATGAAATGCAAAATACACTATGGATAGAACCACTGCAATATCCTTTAAGAAAAGCAGGGGTTTCTGCCTAATGTTCTTCCGGTTTCGGTAGAGATATCTTATGGCCAGAACAATGAGGGTCAGATACAGGAGGTCACCAAAAGAGAAGGGAATCCAACCAAATAGCAGCCGTAGGAATCTGGAAATGGGTGGATAAATGCCCTCGCTATAATAGCGCTCAACCAAATTGGGATAACTTCCGATCCACTTGACCAAAATAATTTGAAGGGGTAGGGCGAGGGCAATTAAAGTTTTGGCTTTGGGTCGCATAGAATACAGATACGGGAAAATGGCCTCTAAACTACCTCTAAATTTTTAGAATTTAAATTAAGGGGAGGACTCTTAACAAAGCTTTGTGCAAAAACAAAAAAAGCCGAACATAGGTTCGGCTTGGTTCAATACAATTTAAGCTATTATTCCTGGATTCCGGTAATCTCCAAGTCAAAAATCAAATCGGAATTAGGTGGGATGGGACCACCGCCTTGGGCGCCATATCCTAAATGTGGTGGGATAAATACGCGTATTTTATCACCTACTTTCATAGTCTGCAACCCTTCCTTGAATCCTGGAATTAGCCTGGCTTCAGGGCTATAATCCATTGGAGTTGGGAAATAACCGCCACCTTGCTTTCTTCTTAAGTCAAACTTGTTGAATTTGGTGGCTATCTCTTCATAATTGCTATCAAACAACAGTCCGTTGGGTAGCCATCCAGCATACATCACCAATACCTTTTGTCCAACTTTAGGCTGTTCCCCATCCCCTTGGGTCAAGGATAGAATTTTAAGCCCCGAAGGCAGTTCCTCAGCTTGCGCTTTTTGACTTTCAAATTCAGCGGCGTAATCAGCCTTCATTTTTTCAAAAGCGGCAACCGCAGCTTCTTCCTCGGCAAAATAATCCGTCATGATTTGAACGGCATCGAAGTTTTTGGCTTCCTTCCCATTGCGTACAATTTCCACCTTGTTCATCACCACATCATCATTGGGTTTGTTGCTTTGCGGAGCCACGGCCACATTGGCTATGGTGTCCACCACTTCAATTCCACTTACTACCTCACCAAATACCGTATGTCTCCCATCCAGCCACGGGGTTTCTTTATGCGTTATAAAAAACTGACTCCCGTTTGTCTTTGGACCTGAGTTGGCCATGGACAGAATTCCCTTTTTAGAATGCTTAAGAGAGTCGTTGAATTCATCCTTGAACTTGTATCCTGGATTACCCCTACCAGTTCCCATAGGGTCGCCGCCCTGAATCATAAAATCCTTCATGACCCTGTGGAAAATCAAGCCATCATAGAATTTTTTGTTTTTTAGACTATCGGACACAAAGGGGCTATTTCCTTCTGCCAAGGAAACAAAATTGGCCACGGTAACTGGGGTCTTCTCATGCTCCAATTTTACAATGATATCTCCTTTGTTGGTTTGGATATCAGCAAAAATGCCATCTCCCAAATCGGTATACTTGCTGGATTTACAGGCAAGTAAGGCCATGGAAAATAGCGTCAATAATACTAGGGATCGTTTCATGGTATTATGGTTTTAGATTTAGACTATCTTGATTTATTATGATTGTATGTAATTCTACGGTCGACTTCAAGGGAGTTCTAGGGCCAATTCTTTCCCCATCCCCATGATAGCCATAGGCCTGCAGGGATGGAAATATGAAGGTCGCCTTTTCATTGATTTTGAGCAGTTTCACCGCATTTTGAAGTCCAGTGAACAATTGTTCTTTGTCCACTACGTAAGATGTTGGCCCAATTTCCTGAGCGGTATAAATAGTATCGTTATCCAAGCTGCGCAAGTCATACGAAAAGAGAATCTGGTCATTCGTTTTGGGTAAGTATCGCGAGCTATCATTTTTCGCATCAAAATAGTACCAAAACCCACTGGGGCTAGCCATGTACTCATGCACCGTATCCCTTTCAATAATTTGTTGGATGATGGTTTCTTCTTGGGCCAAAAGCGCCTTGTTCCGCTCCACGGATTCCTTAAAAAAACTACCGGATTTTACTTTAACTGGCTTTCGCGGTTCCGGACCACCGCAGCTCATTAAAAATAAAATCAATATGGACGACCAAATCGCTTTCATGGGTTTAATTCCTTTTGGTAAGTCTTTAGAATCAAGTTGAATTTATCAATAGTTTCTTCCATACTGAGCTCACTGCGCCCTCCAGCTGCGTTGTCATGTCCACCACCGTGAAAATGCTCTCGGGCAAATTGGTTCACAGAGAAATCCCCAATGGATCGGAACGAGATTTTGATGATACCCTCTTCCTTGTTTTCGATAAAGATGGCGGCAAAATTAATGTCCTCCAGGGTTAACCCGTAGTTTACAAAACCTTCGGTATCCCCTTTTTTGAAATCGTATTGATCCAACTCGTCCTGGCTAAGGGTGATATAGGCGGTTTTTAATTCAGGTAGAATGACCATATTACGTAAGGCCGCGCCCAACAAATGTAAGCGGGACGGGGAGTTGGTATCAAAAACCTTCTGGTGGATCTCCATATTGGACGCTCCCTTGTCCATAAGATCCGCCACCACCCGATGTGTTCTACTGGAGGTTGTGCGATATTTAAATGAACCGGTGTCTGTCATGATTCCGGTATACAGATTGGTGGCAATTTCTGGCGTAATGCTGTCCAACGCTCCCAAAAATTCTATAAAATTATACACCATCTCACAAGTGGAACTCATGTTCACATCTGAATAGGTAACCTTGGCGTAACCATTGGGCTGCTGATGGTGATCAATCATTATAAAGTCAGCATTCTTTTCCTTTAAAGGAGTTTCCAACTGCCCAGTGCGGGATAAATCGTTAAAATCCAAAGTAAAGACTACCGTAGCCTCCTCAAGAACCTTTTTAGCCTGACTGTTTTCCCTTTCATAATTTAAAATGCTGTTGCATCCGGGCATCCATTTTAAGAATTTAGGAAAATCGTTGGGTGCCACCACTGTAGCCTTATGACCTTGGTCTTTCAGAAAAAAACAAAGGGCCAAACAAGAGCCAATGGCATCTCCATCAGGATTTTTATGGGGTATAATTGCGATGTTTTGGGGCTGGGAAAGAATCGACTTAACGGTCGTGATATCCTCTAAATTCATGCGCCCAAAGATACAATAATATAATATAGAGGTATGCTTTGATGCTTTATTTTTGTCTCAGTTCAAATTAATAGTATGACCCGCTTCCTTTCGTTTTTTTTGTGCATAATTGCACTTGTCGCATGCAAATCAAAGCAGGAATCTACACCAAGCTCGGAAAGTCCTGGTGAAAATTCCAATCCCACTTTTAGAATTGCTTTTGGTTCCTGTAACAAACAAGATATGGACAACCCTTTTTGGGACGATATTTTGGACTTAGACCCCCAACTTTGGATTTGGGGCGGAGATAATATTTATGCGGATACGGATGATATGGAGCTTTTGAAATCGATGTATGACAAACAAAATAAGGTTGAGGGATATGCTTTATTGAAATCCAAAATTCCTGTGATTGGAACCTGGGACGATCATGATTATGGCCTGAATGATGGAGGGGAGGAGTTTACCATGAAGGATGGAAGCCAAGAACAGTTTTTAGACTTTATGGAGGTGGCTCCAGAAAATGGAAGACGGACAAGAAAGGGAATCTATGCTTTGCATACCTATACAATTCCCGCTGGTAAAGTAAAAGTAATGGTTTTGGACACCCGCTACTTTAGAAGCAGACTGGAGAAAGATCCAAATCCTGAAAGAAGGTATCTGCCCAATACAAAAGATGATGCCACCATATTGGGTGAGGTGCAATGGAAATGGCTTCAAAACGAATTGCAATCATCAGATGCGGATTTCAATTTAATTGTGACCAGCATTCAATTTTTGTCCAGGGAACATGGATTTGAAGGTTGGGGCAATTTTCCAAAGGAAGTTGAAAGGATGAACCAACTCATATCCAATTCCAAGTCCAAAGGAGTTATGATTTTGTCCGGTGATCGACATATATCGGAGTTTTCCAAAACCCAATTGGAAGGCATGTCGTATCCCCTGATTGACTTTACAAGCAGTGGCCTTACCCATTCCTACTCCAATTTTGAATCAGAGCCCAACCGCTTCCGTGTTGGTCCGGTAACTTCGGTGCCCAGTTTTGGGCTAATTGAGTTAAACCTAGAGACCCATGAGGCCAAGCTTAAAATCATGGGTGAAAATGGTTTGGTCCATCAAGAAATAAAACAGCAGTATTAAATCTTGCCCGTTGGTTGAAAAAGCGTAAGTTTGCGCAAAATTTTAGAAAATAATGGGAAATAGAACGTTTACCATGATCAAGCCAGATGCCGTTGAAAATGGGCATATTGGCGCTATATTGGAAAAGATTACCGGGGCCGGCTTCAAAATTGTGGCCATGAAATATACCCAGTTGAGCAAAAGAGATGCGCAAGAATTTTACGCAATCCATAAAGAGCGACCTTTCTTTGGTGAATTGGTAGAATTCATGACTCGCGGGCCAATTGTTGCCGCAATTTTGGAAAAGGATAATGCTGTGGATGATTTTCGTGCGTTGATCGGGGCGACCAACCCTGCAGAAGCTGCAGAAGGAACCATTCGTAAATTGTATGCAACCAGCATTGGTGAAAATGCAGTTCATGGTTCAGATAGTGATGAAAATGCTGCTATTGAAGGTGCTTTTCACTTTTCAGGAAGAGAAGTATTCTAAATAGCTTAACGATTATACATGGAAAGCCACTCTTTTTGGGTGGCTTTTTTAGTTGGAAAAAAGAAGAAGTTCCTCCTTTTTTCCTGGGGGAATCACCGTACCTACTTCCATAAGTCCAATTTTAACAAGGAGATTTCTGGATTTAATATTGGATGGGGTGGTGATACCCAGAATGGATTTCAACTTTAGATTTTGCTTGGCATGTTCCATCAAAGTTGCGCAAGCTTCAAAAGTGTATCCAAATCCTTCAAAAGCGGGCAGGGTGGCAAACCCAATATCGGGATGATCCAAATAATCCCGTTGCAAGAACCCACACAGGCCAATGGGGAGCATGGATGCCTTCAAAATTACCACGTAAAGCCCAAACCCGTGATGGTTGTAGGAGTTCCGTAAACTTCCTTCTATATAGTTTATGGCCTGTTTTTCGGTCTTCACCCCTCTATCTCCAATAAACTCCAGCCAGTTGGGGCTGTTGAGCAGTTCCAGGATAAATTCGGAATCCGCTGGCTCTGCTTCCTGAATTCGCAATCTTTCCGATTCTACAATTGTTTTCATTGGGTTAGGAATGATTGCTATTTAGCGCAGCACCAATTTTTTGACCAATTCTTTGCCCAGCTCCTCGTTGAGCATTGTAATGATCTTGGATTTTCCCAAGCTCAGTTCCTCCCGCAACACGGAGGAGGACAAGGAAACATAAAGGGTTTCGTTTCTTAGTTCAACGGCAGTGGTGTAGTTGTTCACCCCATTGCCCATGAGTTTTGCCCAGGCATCCCTGGCATCCACTTTATCCATGCCTTTTTGAAGCTTGTTTTCCTTGATAAATTCGCTCAAGGCATCCCGAAGGGGCAAATGTGAATTTTGTCTTTTAGCCATTATTTGGGAATGGATATGGGTTGAAATCGCTTATACGCATATTGTACGCCCTCCTCGTCACGGACGGTGAACGAGAGCGAATCCAATTGGATTAAGGTTTCCTGTCTTTCATCCAGATTTTGTTTATAACTAAAGACAAAATACTCCTGACTTGGGATGACTTCAAAAGCTTCCGTTTGATTGGATGTTTGGTAACTTCCATTAAACTTGGGCTGCATTTTTTTCCGATAGCCTTGAGTACCCTCCAATTGAATAAAATCAATGGTGGGATTGATTCCGTAATCCTTCTGTTCACCATCTGGAAACACCACATTGCTGATTTCCCAATAGCCATTCAAATGCCGAAGTTCTTCCTTGGTAATTGCTGATTCAGCGCATCCCAGAAAGATTAAACCCAATAAAAACAGGATTGGACACCTCATGTTACAAGGTAAAAATTTTATAGCTCTGTCGAATGTTTTTAACTACATTTTCAGTTCGATCGGCATGCGTATCACTAATGAACAATTGCCCAAAACTCTCATTATCCACAAGGGAAACTATTTGGGAAACCCGATGTTCGTCCAGCTTATCAAAAATGTCATCCAAAAGCAGAATGGGTGCGGTTCCGGCTTGCTCCTTTATAAAATGGAATTGGGCCAGTTTTAAGGCAATGAGAAAAGACTTTTGCTGACCTTGGCTCCCAAATTTCTTGATTGGATGCCCAGCGATGGTGAACTGTAGGTCATCTTTATGAATACCTACACTGGTGTATTGCAAAACCCGGTCTTTCTCCACTGCCCCTTCCAGCAATTCCAGGAGACTTTTATCTCTCAATTGGCTTTCATAGGACAAATCGATTTGTTCATCCTTTTCTGAAATATGGGCATACTGTTCCTTAAAAATGGGTAGAAATGATGTGATAAAGGCCAATCTTTTTTTATGGATGTTGGTTCCCAATTCGTGAAGTTGACTGTTGTAGATGGATAAGGTGTCGGAATCAAAGGTGTTGTTGGCCACAAAATACTTGAGCAAGGAATTCCGTTGCACCAAAACCTTGTTGTATTTGATCAAGTCTTGCAGATATTGCTTATCTGATTGCGATATGACCCCGTCCATAAATTTCCGTCTGGTATCGCTACCCTCTATGATCAAATCCCGGTCCGAAGGAGAGATGATTACCAGAGGTAAAAATCCAATGTGTTCCGAAAATTTCTCATAGGCTTTCCCATTCCGTTTGATAACCTTTTTCATTCCTCTTTTAAAGCTGCAGATGATTTTTTCTGGACGTTCATCCTTCTCAAATTCTCCTTCAATTACAAAAAAATCAGTGCCGTGCTTAATGTTTTGGGTGGATACCGGGTTAAAATAACTCTTGCCGAAAGCAAGATGATAAATGGCGTCCAGAATGTTGGTCTTTCCAACCCCGTTATCGCCTACCAAACAATTGATTACGGGGTCGAACTCCATTATTTTGGAATCGAAATTCTTGTAATTGACTAAGGATAAATGCTTTAAAAACATGAAAAGCTAGTGCAATAATGTGTTTGGGGTGCTAATGGGACCCATAAAAGATTCCAAAAATAACGAATAAATTGCCTTTTGGTTTTGGATAAAAACTTTATTTTTGCGCGATTAATTTAATGAAGAATGGCAACATACAAGAAGCGAGGCTTTAAACCCAAAAATAAGGCTGAAGAAGTATCCATAGACGAAAACAGCACAACGGCAGAGGTGTTTAGCACCTTGGACCAAAGTGCTTCCAAAACTGAGGCTTGGGTACAAAAGAACCAAAATTTCATCTTGGGGGCCATTGGAGCTATTGCCATAGGAGTGTTGGGGTATTTGGGATACAACGAGTTTATCCAGAAACCCAAGGAGGCCTCTGCTGCCAATGAACTTTTTTATCCGCAACAATATTTTGATCAAGCATTGGCCAATGAAACTGCCAAGGATTCTTTGTTTGGATTGGCCTTGAACGGTGCCGAAGGGAAATATGGATTTTTGGATATCATCCAGGAGTATAAGGGAACCAAAGCCGCAAACTTGGCCAAATATTCTGCTGGAATGACCTATTTGAACCTACAACAATATGATGACGCCATAACCCAATTGGAGGATTTTTCTTCTGATGATGCTGTTCTGGGTGCCATGGCCAAGGGTGGAATTGGGGATGCTTTTTCCCAATTGAACCAGAAGGAAGATGCCTTGGATTACTATGAGAAAGCCATTTCACACAGTACCAATGAGTATACCACACCTAGATTTTTGTATAAAGCGGGTGTATTGGCCTTAAATCTTGGCCAAAAAGATAAGGCTATAGGTTTCTTTGAACGAATCAAGGAGGAGTTTGAAGGTTCGCAAGAAGCCAACGGCATTGACGTACTTATTGGTTTGGCCCAAAACTAACAGCATGGCCACTGAAAATAAAAACCTTTCAGTTTACGATAAATCCAAAATCCCAAATGCGAAGTCACTTCGGTTTGGGATTGTTGTTTCTGAATGGAACGAAGCCATTACCGAAGCGCTCTTTCAAGGTGCTTATGATGCCTTAATCGACTGTGGTGCTCAGCAGGAGAACATTCTGCGTTGGAGCGTTCCTGGAAGTTTTGAATTGACTTTTGGCTGTAAAAAAATGCTCACTACGGAACAGGTAGATGCTGTAATTGCCATTGGAAGTGTTATTAGGGGAGAAACCAGCCATTTCGATTTTGTTTGTAGTGCCACGGCACAGGGAATCAAAGACCTTAATGTGGCGTATGATATTCCTGTAATATTTTGTGTGCTAACAGACGATACGCTACAGCAGGCTCAGGATAGAAGTGGCGGTAAACACGGCAATAAAGGTACGGAAGCGGCCATCGCAGCCATTCAGATGGCAATGCTTGGAGGGTAAGAACCAAGAGTTAAGATTTCTAGAATCAAGACTCTGTCCCAAACACCAAGCACCAATCACCAAACTCCAAAAATCCAACTGTCAGTTCGAGCGCAGTCGAGAACGATATTAAGTTCTAAGCCTAAATTCCAAACTACAAATTCCAATTTAACTTTCCACTTTCCACTTTCCATTTTAGTTTAAACGCGAAACACCAAGCACCAAACACCAAGCACCAAACTCCAAACACCAAACTCCAAACACCAATAATCTTGTTGACCTTGAACTTTATTCTTGAGTTTGAACTTGAACTTTGATTTTGAACTTACCTGTGATCTTTTCCCTTGTTAACATTTTTTGGCATACGCTCCAAGCCATGTTTTTCGATTTTAAGTACCTTTGAGGTTACACCGAAAAGGATGCCATGCGAAATTTTCTAAAACTTAGAAAAAACAAGACGTTTGACTACTCGCCGCGTTATTACAAGGGAGAAGGCAGTCCTTATAAAATTGAACATAAACTTGATAAATTCAGAAGTACGGCCCATACACAAAGAGGGATAAAAAACAAGGTGACTTCCGCAATGGATGATTTGAAGACGGAAGGGGATAGAAACTTGAGAATCCGATTCCTAATTATTGTAGCCGTATTAATATTGTTGTTTCTCTACATCATCGACTTTGATTTATCCATATTCCTGAATCCCTAATGGCGGACATCATTAAACTTTTACCAGACCATGTTGCCAATCAAATTGCAGCAGGGGAAGTGGTTCAACGCCCAGCTTCGGTGGTCAAGGAATTATTGGAAAATGCCATTGATGCAGGAGCTACCTTGATCAAGTTGATCGTAAAGGATGGTGGCAAGGCACTTTTGCAAGTGGTAGACAATGGCAAGGGTATGAGCGAAACGGATGCAAGACTCTCTTTTGAGCGTCATGCCACCTCCAAGATTTCCTCCGCCCAAGACCTGTTTAACCTTCAGACCAAAGGGTTTAGAGGCGAGGCTCTGGCTTCCATAGCTGCTATTGCCCATGTGGATATGCTGACCCGAATTGAAGGTATGGAGGTGGGAACCCATATTAAAATAGAAGGCAGCAAAGTGGTGTCCCAAGAAGTAGTGGCTACCCCAAAAGGTACTTCCATTTCGGTCAAAAATCTTTTTTTCAACATCCCAGCCAGACGCAATTTCTTGAAATCGAACCAAGTGGAACTAAGGCATATAACGGACGAGTTCCATAGAGTGGCCTTGGTGCATCCCAATATTGAGTTTCATTTTTACAACAATGGTTCAGAGATTTTTAATCTTCCCAAAGTCAGTCATAGACAACGAATAGCCCATGTTTTTGGAAGCAGGATGACAGAGCGATTGGTTCCTGTGGAAGAGGAGACCGAGGTGGTGAACATCTCAGGCTTTATCTGCAAACCCGAATTTGCCAAAAAGAGCAGGGGAGAGCAGTTTTTCTTTGCCAACAATCGATTTATCAAAAGTCCATATTTGCATCACGCGGTAGTCTCCGCTTTTGAGGGGCTGATCAAGCCCGATGCTTTTCCTGGCTACTTTATTTATTTGGAAGTGGATCCCAAGTCCATCGATATCAATATACATCCCACCAAAACAGAGGTAAAATTTGATGATGAGCAGGCCTTGTATGCCATGCTCCGCTCCACAGTAAAACATAGCTTGGGTCAGTTTAATGTGGCTCCGGTTCTGGATTTTGAGCACGACCCCAATTTGGATACGCCTTACGCCTATAAAGAAAAGGGAGCGGTATTGCCCAAAGTGACCGTGGATGCGGATTTCAATCCTTTTCAGGACACGGTAAAGACTACAGCTAGCAAACCCGCTTTCCAAAAGCAAAGCGCCAAGGCCTGGGAGAATTTGTACCAAGGATTGGACATGGAAGAGACGGGTGGATTCAGCAGCGTTGAAATTGAAACAGATACGGTCGTCCAAGGGGTTATGTATTCCGAAGATGAGATGGAGACCCAAGCGGGAACAACTTTCCAATTACAGCGGAAATACGTGGTAAGTACCATTAAATCCGGTTTGTTGGTGGTTCATCAGAACCGGGCTCATGAACGTATCCTTTTTGAAAAATTTCTGGGCGAGATTACCGTAAAGGAAGGGGTAAGTCAGCAGTTGCTATTTCCTTTGGAACTTTCATTTTCCAAACAGGATTTAGGGGTATTGACGGAGGTAAGGGAAAGTTTATACAATGTTGGATTTGCCTTTGAAGATTTGGACCAGGAAACTGTAAAAGTGACAGGAGTACCCATAATGGTGTCCGAAAGTGGAATTGGCACGGTATTGGATCGCTTAATTGCGGATTATAAGGAGGGGTATCAGGAAGGTTCCATTTCCCAGGCCGAATTGTTGGCCGAGGCGCTTTCCCGAAATTTGGCGGTAAAGACAGGAGAAGTATTGGACCATGAATCGCAGTTGGCCTTGGTAAACAATCTTTTTGGATGTAAGGAACCCACTTTGAGTCCCAGACAAAAACAAATATATACCATCATCTCCGAAGGGGATATAGATAAAAAATTGAACTAAATGGGTAGATTGACCGAGGCAGTTAAGCATATATTGATCATCAATGTCATCTTGTTTTTCGCCACCCAATTGTACGGAGATCAAATGTACCAGTTGCTGTCGCTGTGGTTTCCCGAAAACAGCAACTTTGAATGGTGGCAGATTATCTCCCATATGTTTATGCATGGGGGTCTTATGCATATTGTTTTCAATATGTACGCCCTATGGGCTTTTGGAACACCCTTGGAACAGGTTTGGGGAAGGAACAAGTTCTTGTTTTTCTATTTTTCCGCAGGACTGGGCTCGGCCATGCTGCATTCAGCAGTGAATTTCTATCTATTTAATGAGGGATTAAGTGCTTTGGTTGATGCAGGAATGACCAAGAGTCAGGTTCTGGAAATATTAGGTAGGGGACAATACAGCCCAGATTGGTACAATTTGGCCTCCAAAAGTACTATTGACAACTTTTTAAGTGCATATAACACCCCAGCGGTAGGAGCTTCGGGAGCCATTTATGGTATTTTGGTAGCTTTCGCATTTATGTATTCTGAGGCACGACTGATGCTCATTTTTCTTCCAGTTCCCATTAAAGCCAAGTATTTTGTGCCATTGTTGTTATTGGGAGATTTAATTTTTGGAATTGGAAACGTGAATACCGGAGTGGCCCACTTTGCACATATTGGGGGCGCATTGATTGGATTTATTATGATGTGGTACTGGAAAAAGAATCAGTTCAACCAAAACCGATGGGATTAAAACATGGCTAGTGGAGGACTGAAATATTATATGGCTCGGCTTAACATAGCAGAAAAGCTAATTGGAATCAATGTACTCGTGTTTATTGCTTCCGGTTTGTTGGCCGTGCTGTTTGGCATTCCCAAAGATGCTGTACTCAATTGGTTCGAACTCCCTGAAGACATCAATGAATTTATTACCAAGCCATGGACCTTGGTTACTTATTCCTTTTTCCATGGAAGCTTGGGGCATATTTTCTGGAATATGCTGTTGCTCTATTTCTTCGGAAAGATTTTTTTGAACCTTTTTGACAACCAAAGGTTTCTCAATGTATACTTTCTTGGGGTCATCTTTGGCGGCTTGCTGTTTATGCTGGGGTACAATGTATTTCCTATGCTGTTGTCAACCAACGCTATCTTGATAGGTGCTTCCGCTGGGGTCTCTGCCGTTTTGATTTTTGTTTGCGCATACATTCCTTCTCGTGAAGTACGAATCATATTTTTCAATATTAAACTCTGGCAATTGGCTGTTTTTGTGGTATTGAAAGATGTTATCTCCCTGTCCATGGGCAGCAATGTTGGCGGGATGCTTGCACACTTTGGAGGTATTTTACTGGGTTATGTGTATGCCACGCAACTTTTAAAGGGGAACGATATCGGTTCTGGATTTACCAAACTCTGGAATGGGATAGCCCAACTATTTAAACCGAGGGAAAGGAAGGCTCCGCTTAAAACGGTGTATAAAAAGAAGACTGCAAAAAACAAGACCAAGGTTGACTATGACAAGGCAGCACATCAAAAGAAGATAGACGACATCTTGGATAAAATCAGTAAATCTGGCTACGAGAGTTTGTCCAAGGCCGAAAAGGATTTTTTGTTCAAAGCAGGTAAAGAGGATTGATAAGCTATGGGCAAAATCGCTAAAATCTTTGGAAAGCTCTTTTTCGTTTTCAATATGTTCTTGGCATTTATGTTGCTGTTTGCCAGCTTGATTTCCCTTTCTTCTTCAAAAATTTGGACCCCCTTTGCCATATTGAGTATTGCGGTTCCAGTTCTTTTCCTCATCAATGTTTTGTTTTTGGTTTACTGGCTCTTAAAGCGTAAGAAAAAGATGTGGGTTTCCTTGGTCGCCCTAATCGTTGCTTTTTTTGCATTTGGCAGTTTTTACAAACTGGGAAGCAAGGCCGTGGTGGATTCTGGGGATGAGCTTAAGGTTATGACATTCAATGTCTGGCGTTGGAATAAAAATGGATGGATAAAGAAACCCAATATTGGAGATAGCATTATTGGATTGATCAATAAAGAAAAACCTGATGTTTTGTGCATCCAAGAGCACACTCGCGTATGGCGAAAGAAATTGGGCCGATATCCTTACAGAACGGAAACGCCATATTCGGTTGAGGGAAGAGCCACTCAAGCCATTTTCTCTGTGTTCCCAATTGTTGGAAGCGGGTCCCTGAATTTACCAGGTACGGCAAACAATATTATTTATGCGGATATCCAGCGTAATCAGGATACGATTCGGGTATACAACGTGCATTTGCAATCGTTCAGTATTGTTCCGTCATCGGACGCTTTTTCCGAGGAGAAATCCGAAAGAAATTACAAAAGGTTGGTTAGGACCGTAGGCAAACAATTGGACCAAGTAAAGTTTTTCAATGAACACAAAGTGAAAAGCCCTTATAAGTCTTTGGTCTGTGGGGATTTCAACAACACGCAGTTTTCCAATGTCTACCGAACAATCAAAGGCGATATGAGCGATACCTTTTTGGAGAAAGGCAGCGGTTTTGGAAGAACGTATAATTTGTTAGGTTTTCCCTTGCGTATTGATTACATCCTTGCGGATTCCGCTTTTGAGGTGTTATCCCATAAAAACTTTGACGAAAAACTATCCGATCATTTTCCAATAGTGGCCACCTTACGACTCCAGGAAAATCATTAGGCAGTCCAACATATCGGCAATAATATGAATGATCAAGGCCAGGCCTATAAGCCGTGTGGGTCTAAAGAATGGCAGTATACAATATGCAAGTATGGCCCAATACGAATGCAATAGGTGAAAATTGATACTGCATCGTTTTGGATCAAATATGGGGTTGGCCCATAAATGATCAATATCTATGACGATTCCTGCCAAAAGAATAAGCGAGATTTTTAGTCTATCCTTTTTAAAACACAGGAAACCTATGAGGAAGGGAACCGCGAAATGCACGCCGTAATGGATAATAAACCTAAGCATCCAAAAAATCCAATGATAGGTTCTGTAAGTAAGGAGCCGCATTGGTGCCTTCGTTGAAAAGCAAATCCAGAATGCTCAAATTGGACAGGAAACCGTGACGTTCACCAAATACCTGGGTGTACTCGGGAAATTGCCCAGAAAAAGGCTTTTTCGCATTCACTAGAAAACGGATATCCTGAAATTCACTTGGGGACATTTCGAAATTTGAGGTGTGCATACGGGTGAATTCAATGCCCAAACAGTCGGAAACGACCTGAATCGTGTTTAAGTTAAACTCAAATAAAGACTGTGTCTGCGTTTCAAAAAGGGGTTTCAAATCGTCCTCATAATACTCAAAAAAAGGAGAGGTTCTATATGCAGTTTCCAGGGTGCGCCAATGTTGTTTCAGCCAATTGGAAGAATGGTCCAGTTGCACCTCCGGGTACTTTTGTCTTCCGTCGTTCCCTCCCACATGCTTTATGGGAATATTGAGCATATGCTTGCCCTGATCGGTACAGATGTAGCAACGGTTTCTGTAGGTCTGTTTTTGAAAGTTATCATGTGCTTCCCAAACAATAGCCTTCTGGGCCAAGACCGCAAATGTGGCAATGCTGGGAAAATAGGAGGGATGTATGAGAAATTTGGACATAATGCGCTGTTGTCCTATATCAAATTAGCATATTTCTAACGTCTAACGTCTAACGTCTAACGTCTAACGTCTTATTCGGATTTCTTTTTTCTTCGTTTGTTCACAAAGTCAAGCACAAATAATCCCAACACCACAGCTACAAAATACCAGCGATACGAAACAGGCTCCCCACTGCCCCCAACGGTAGTAAAAATCCTTTCCCAACGTGGACGCCAGTTAAAAAAGCCATCTTTGAAATTGTCAAAACTCATCCATAGAAACACAGGTTTGCCCACAATATGATTGGCGGGAACATAACCCCAGGAACGGCTGTCCTCTGAGCTGTCCCTATTATCGCCCATCATCCAATAATAATCCTGCTTAAAGGTGTAGGAATTGACTTCTTGGCCATTGATGAATACTTTCTGCCCAGTTACCTTAACATCATTGTTTTCGTAATCCCTAATTATCTTTTTGTAAAGGGGAATGGTGCGATGGTTGATTTCCACGGTTGACCCAGCTTCCGGAAGGTAGATGGGGCCAAAATTATCATTGTTCCAAGGATACAGATTGGGTTTTTGTGGAAAGGAACCTCCGTATTTTCCTTTGGGCTCATTGGTCTTGACCACCGAATCTATTTCTTGGTTGCTGCGGAGTTGGGTCACCATTTCATCGGTCATGTTGGCCAGTCTGGATAAAGGCCTTTCCTCGGAAAGTGATAATCTCAATTGCCTTATTACTTCAGTTGGAATTCCCTTCTCATCCGTGATAATTTCAATTTGACCTTGTGGGTTTTTAAAGGCCCCCCTAATATAAGGGGAAAGGCCATTGGCTTGAGCCTCACTCAGGGAATTCGCAAAGTACTTTCTGGTATAATCAGCTGCATCAACAGCTTCCAACGCCCTAGTGGAAACACCTTTTTTGGAATAGATGGTATAGAAGTACATTACTTTGGCTCGATCTGAAAGCTTTAGTTTGGTACCGTTGACATGCACAAAACCATCAATCACCGCCAAGGAATCTCCTGGCGTTCCCACACATCGTTTTACGTAGTTTGATTTCTTGTCAATAGGCTTTTTTACCGCTTTTTCCGCCCTAAAAAACTGATACAGCGTATCCGATGGTAGGCTAAACACCACAATATCATTCTTTTTCACCGTATTGAAACCCGGTAAACGCATGTACGGCAATTGCAGCTTATTGATCCATGAAGTTTTGTAGGTCTCTGGATTTACATCTGCCAGATAGGATCGCTTTCTAACCACAGGAAGCGTATCGTGAACCATAGGTGCGGCTAGTGTTGTCATGGGAACACGGGCTCCGTAATGAAATTTACTCACAAAAAGGAAATCTCCGATCCGAAGGGTTCGTTCCAATGATCCCGTGGGAATGACATAGGGCTGGATAAAATAGGTGTGCACAAAGGTGGCCGCAACAATAGCAAAAACAATGGAGCTTACCCACTCACCCAAACCTGTTCTGGGTTTTAGGCTTCGGTTTTCAATATAGCTGACATCTTCCGCATAGTTGATATAGTAGATATAGAATCCAAGGGTAAGAATAACAGCCCAGGTGTCCAAGAGCTTGTTTTTTCCAAAGCTTCGGATTGTTTCTACCCAAACCACAGGGAACATCAATAAATTAATGATGGGTATAAAAAGCAAGGGGACCCACCACCAGGGCCTATTTATGATTTTCATGAGCACTACGCCATTATAAATGGGTATTGCGGCTTCCCAGGCTTTACGCCCTGCTTTTACATAGAGTTTCCAAGTGCCCAAAAAATGGATGACCTGAATGATCAGAATAAAGATGATCCACTGTGTTCCGTCCATAAAAAAGTTTATTTGTGAGACTTAAAGTCCTGCTAGTTGTTACTTTGTTAAGTGAGATTTAACACATCTTTCATAGAAAAGATACCCGTTTTTCCCTGAATCCATTCAGCAGCAATTACAGCTCCCAAAGCAAATCCCTCCCTGTTATGGGCCGTATGCTTTATTTCAATATCATCTACTGGGCTCTTGTATGCAATGGTATGTGTGCCTGGAACTTTGCCTTCCCTTTTGGAGGTTATGGGAACTATATGTTCGCCATCTTCCTCCAATTTCCAATCCGTGTAATCCGTGTTACCTATGATTCCTTCAGCCAATGTAATGGCCGTTCCACTTGGAGCATCCAATTTTTGCGTATGGTGAATTTCCTCCAAAGAAACTTTATACTGATCTAGCCCCTTCATCATTTTGGCCAGATAGGCATTCAATTCAAAAAATACATTTACGCCCAAACTAAAATTGGAAGCATAGATGAAAGCGCTCTGGTGTGTTTCGCATTGAGATACAGCTTGGTCAAACTGATCCAACCAACCGGTAGTCCCTGATATCACGGGAACCTTATGTTCAAAACAGTTGGTAATATTGCCAAAAGCGGCATCTGGAGTACTAAAATCTATGGCAACATCCATGTTTTCAAATGGGATATCTGTGATATCCACATCTACTCGAGCAACAATGGTATGTCCTCTATCTTGAGCTATTTGCTCTATCATCTTGCCCATTTTACCGTAGCCGAACAATCCAATCTTCATACATCAGAATTTTATGACCAGAGCCATGCCATAATTGGGGTCGTTGGTCAGGGGGTTAAGATCCAAGTAAGGTTTAAAGTCGATGGCCAGGTTCTCATCCACATTATATTGTTTCAAATGGGCGTCTACATTGGCATCAATAATGTTTAGGGCATACATGGCAATGGTAATCAACAAGGCCAGATCCCGATCTCGTTGTGCACGCTCTTGGGCATCTTGTAAGGCTTCCAAAGAGAAATCGGGCCCTTCCCCATCACCTGTAATGTCAAAAAACTCGTCTTCCAAGCCCGCACGTCTTCTTTTAAAAGCATCTCGCGCGCGATTGTATTCTGTATTGTTAAAGGAATACACATAGACTCCAGTACCAATGGCACCCCACACTATGGGGGCTTTCCAATACCTTTTGTTGTAAATCTGGCCCAAACCGGGTACTATGGCAGAAAAAAAGGCAGCCTTACTTGGTGCCAACGGATTTATTTTTCTTTTTTCATAGGTCACCTCCTCTATAGTAATACCTTTACCTTCAAGGTCTTGTGCCAAGGAATCAATTTCCGAGGGATGCTCTTGGGGCTGATCATCCTGGGCATGGGAAAAGCTGACAAAAAACAGGCAAGTGCCAAAAAATAGCAGGTTTTTAATCACCAATCAATAATTTTTTTAAACGCTGGAATTCTTCTTTGGAATGGAAAGGAATTACAATTTTTCCTTTTCCATTGGCCGAGGTACTGATGTCTACTTTGGTGGAAAGGTGGGATTTCAAGGCATCAATTCCTTTGGTCACATAATTGGGTACTTCCTTTGAATCACCGGTTTTCTTTACAGAATCGATCCCGTCTTTGGATTCCTTATAGGATTTGACCAGACGCTCTGTTTCCCGAACGGATAAGCCATCGGATACGATTTTTTCGTAAATATTGATTTGGTCCTTTTTCTTGTCGATATTGATGAGTGCCCTCCCGTGACCCATGCTTACAAACCCATCCCGCATACCGGTTTGAATGATGGGATGCAATTTTAGCAGCCGAAGATAATTGGTAATGGTGGAACGTTTTTTTCCCACCCGATCACTCAACTTTTCCTGGGTCACCTGGATTTCATCGATTAAGCGTTGGTAGGACAGTGCAATCTCGATAGGATCCAAATCTTGGCGTTGGATGTTCTCTACCAAGGCCATTTCCAATGATTCCTGGTCATTGGCAATCCGGATGTAAGCGGGAATGGTCTCCAAGCCCACCATTTTGGAGGCGCGGAAACGACGTTCCCCTGAAACCAGTTGGAATTTATTGAAATCCAACTTACGTACCGTAATAGGTTGTATAATTCCCAATTCCCTGATGGAACTGGCCAATTCTTTTAAGGTCTCATCATTGAAGTTGGAACGCGGCTGAAAGGGATTAACCTCTATGGATTCAATTTCCAATTCAACTACATTACCAATAACCTTGTCCGCATTTTTATCGGAAACGGATTGAATGTCGTTCTCCGGATCCTTCAATAGAGCGGACAGGCCTCTTCCCAAAGCCTGCTTTTTGGTTGCTTTCGCCATTTAAACTTTCTCCTTGTTTTTCTTCAATATCTCATTGGCCAAGTTCAAGTAATTGGTTGCCCCCTTGCTACTTGCATCGTATTTGATGATGCTTTCACCATAGCTTGGGGCTTCACTTAGCCTAACGTTTCTTTGGATAATGGTGTCAAAAACCATATCCGCAAAGTGTTTCTTTACTTCCTCAACCACTTGGTTGGAAAGCCTTAATCGAGAGTCATACATGGTTAGGAGCATGCCCTCTATATCCAGGTCGTTGTTGTGTATTTTTTGTACACTTTTTACAGTGTTCAATAGCTTTCCAAGTCCTTCCAAGGCAAAATATTCACATTGGATTGGAATCATTACGGAATCAGCCGCTGTAAGTGCATTAAGCGTTAACAATCCCAAAGATGGCGCACAGTCTATAAGTACAAAATCGTATCGGTCACCCAAATCCCTAAGGGCTTCTTTTAGCATATACTCCCTGTTGTCCTTGTCCACCAATTCAATTTCGATGGCCACAAGGTCTATGTGTGCAGGAATTAGATCCACATTTGGGGAATCCGTTTGGACAATTACATCATCTACACCTAGGGTGTGCTCCAATAACTGATATGTTCCCTGTTCAACCCCATCAACATCAATTCCCAAGCCTGAGGTGGCATTGGCCTGAGGGTCCGCATCAATCAACAACACCTTTTTTTCCAGTACACCAAGTGAGGCTGCAAGGTTTACCGTAGTAGTTGTTTTTCCAACACCGCCCTTCTGATTTGCAATAGCAATTATCTTGCCCATTTCATAGTAAGTTAGGTGCTAAAAATACGATTATTTAAGACGCTAAAAAATGTATTTTGTTAACAGAAGGTGAATAACCTTAACATCTTGCGTTAAAGAAAGTTAAAGTTTTAATTTCTAATAAGTTAAGGGGTATTATCCTATTAAAATCTTTAGGATTTCAATAGCCGCATCGCTGATTTTGGTACCGGGTCCAAACACGGCTACGGCCCCATGTTTCATTAGGTGGTCGTAATCTTGTTTGGGGATAACACCACCCACAATAACCATAATGTCTTCCCTGCCATGATTTTTAAGTTCTTTGACCACTTCAGGCACCAAGGTTTTATGGCCTCCTGCCAAGGAGGAAATCCCTAGGACATGGACATCATTTTCAACGGCCTGTTTGGCAACTTCGGTAGGTGTTTGGAAGAGGGGTCCAATATCCACGTCAAAGCCGAGGTCTGCATAACCTGTTGCCACCACCTTGGCTCCACGATCATGGCCATCCTGCCCTATTTTGGCCACCATGATTCTGGGTCTACGACCTTCTTCCAAAGCAAAGTCATCGGCCATTTGCTTGGCCCGCTCAAAGCTTTCGTCGTTTTTGATCTCTTTGGAATACACGCCTGTAAAGGATTGGATTTTTGCTCGATAGCGCCCAAAGGCCTTTTCCATGGCATCACTTATTTCTCCCAGGGTGGCCCTTGCTTTGGCAGCTTCTACGGCTAAAGCTAGCAAATTTTCTCGATCACTTTCATTTTGCATGGCTTTTTCCGATGCTATTGAAATACGCTCTAGAGCCAGTTTAACCTCTTCTTCTTTTCGTGCTGACCTTAGTTGTTGCAATTGGGCAAGCTGTTGTTTCCTTACCTTATCATTGTCCACTTCCAAAATTTGGAGGTCATCCTCATTTTCGAGCTGATATTTGTTCACTCCGATGATGACATCCTGTCCGCTATCTATTCGAGCTTGTTTTTTGGCAGCTGCTTCCTCAATCCGCATTTTGGGTATCCCAGCTTCTATGGCCTTGGTCATGCCACCTAATTTTTCCACTTCTTGTATCAGTTCCCAAGCTTCTGAAGCGATTTCATGGGTCAACTTTTCAACCACATGGCTTCCGGCCCAGGGATCTACAGTTTTGGTGATATGCGTTTCTTGCTGCAGATATATCTGCGTGTTTCTGGCTATCCTTGCTGAAAAATCCGTGGGTAGTGCTATGGCTTCATCCAAGGCATTGGTATGTAGACTTTGTGTGCCTCCAAACGCTGCTGCCATGGCTTCAATGGTGGTACGTGCCACATTGTTGAAGGGATCTTGCTCGGTCAAACTCCAGCCACTGGTCTGACTATGGGTTCGAAGCATCAGGGATTTTTCATTTTTCGGATTGAAATCCTTGACCAATTTAGCCCAGAGCATACGTCCAGCCCGCATTTTGGCGATTTCCGTGAAATGGTTCATCCCAATCCCCCAGAAAAAAGACAATCGCGGGGCAAAATCATCGATTTTTAGCCCAGCCTTTATTCCGGTGCGGATATATTCGATACCATCCGATAAGGTGTACGCCAACTCCATGGCTGCTGGTGCTCCTGCTTCGTGCATATGGTACCCGGAAATACTAATACTGTTAAATCGGGGCATGTTTTGACTGGTGAACTCAAAAATATCGGCCACCAATTGCATGGATGGAGCAGGAGGGTAGATATAGGTGTTCCGCACCATGAACTCCTTGAGGATGTCGTTTTGTATGGTCCCGGAAAGCTGCTCCATGGATACTCCCTGTTCCAAGGCAGCGACAATGTAAAATGCCATAATTGGAATAACAGCTCCGTTCATTGTCATGGATACCGACATTTTATCCAAGGGAATTCCATCAAAAAGTACCTTCATATCCTCAACGCTGTCAATGGCAACCCCTGCTTTGCCCACATCGCCTACCACACGATCGTTATCGCTATCATAGCCTCGGTGCGTGGGGAGGTCAAACGCAACCGAAAGCCCTTTTTGACCTGCTTCCAAATTCCTTCTATAAAACGCATTGCTTTCCTCAGCTGTGGAGAATCCAGCGTATTGGCGAATGGTCCATGGTCTACGTACGTACATGGTGGAATATGGTCCCCGTAGGAAGGGAGGGATGCCCGCCGCAAAATCAAAATTCTGTTGGGCAGCTGTATCGGTTTCTGGATGTTTTACATCCACTAATTCAAGTTGGGAAACGTCTTTTCTACTCATCGTCCAATCGTTTTATTTCCATCTGCTCCGCCAGCCTCCTTGCTATAATCGGCTCAATCAACGTCTTTCGGGCTTGGGTTTTTACAAAAGGGTAGAGTTCCATATCATCCTTCATTCTGTCCTGTGAATTTTGGAATTTATTGGTTCCTAAAAGCACGATGTTCCCGTCGTTGAACAAGCCTTGTTCCTTGTCGGCACTTTCCTTGATTTTTCGCTGTATGTTGCCCTTTTTCAGCTCGTTTAAAAATCCCCCTGAACTTTCAATTTGTTTGAACAATACCAGAGCTTTTTCTGCCAGCTGTTGGGTAAGCGACTCAACATAATAGGTGCCACCTGCCGCTTTGGCCCCATTGCCAAAATAGCTTTCATCCTTTAAAAGCAGGAGTTGGTTCCTAGCTATTCTGTCCCCAAATTCATTGTCTTTATGATAAATGGCATCGTAAGCTTGGTTATGCACGGTATCTGCACCACCCAAGACAGCGGACATACATTCCGATGTGCTACGAAGCATATTTACATTGTAATCATATAGGGTTTTATTGCGTTGCGTGGGAAATGCCAAAATATGGCAATCCGATGTTATACCGTAGCTTTTGGCCAGCGTCCGCCACAACCATCGTAAGGCTCTTAGCTTTGCAATTTCGAAGAAGTAGTTGCTTCCCACGGAAACTTTAAAAGTGATGGGGAATACGTTCTTCAATGAGGTTGAAGCGGTATTGGAAAAATGATTGAGATACTCGTTGGCATGGGCAAGACCATAGGCCAATTGCTGCACCATGTTCGCCCCCGAGTTTTGATAATGGGAAATAGCTACACTTAAAACACTAAAGTTGCCAAACTTGGATACCATGGCATGGATATCTTCCAGTATTTGGTGGTCCTTTTCCAAATTTTGGTACCAATTTCCGGTTTTCCCCAAATGGCCAATTAAGTCTAAGTGGAAGAAGACAGAGGTGGAATTTCCTTTCAGAAATTCCAGGAACTCTTGTATGACATTTTTATCAAGGGTTTCAAAGTTTAAATGCAACGGATATTTTGATAAATCAATACCTCGAAACAAAGTGGCTATATCCAAATCCTGATCTGGAATGGTGAAAACAAGGCTTTCTGCGCCCCGCTCCAAGCTGTCTATGGCTTTTTTGTTGGCCAGGGAAAAATTTCCTGCATATATGGGTTGCCCGATCTTCCATTCCGAAGACCCTTTTTGTTGAAACGATTTTAGGTTTTCCAAATCTTCAGAATGGTAATAAGGTTTGACCTTGATACCCTCCAAAGATTCCCAAACCAAAGTTTCATTATAATCCGCACCCTTTAGATCATACTGGATTTTTTGCTTCCATTGTTTGGAAGACACTTGAGGGAATTCATTAAATAAATTGGGACTATTCATTTTTTTTGGTCTTAAGACTATCCTCGTATTCTATAAGAAAAATCTCCTCGTTTTCCTTCTTCATATAGTATTTTTCACGAGCAAATTTCTCTAATTCCTCTTGGTCGGAAAGTTTGTCCAGAATGAGCTTGTCATGTTCAATTTCACCTTCCAAAAATTCCTTTTGTTTTTCCAACTTTTTAATTTCCTGGTTCAATTCCCGATGAATTAGCAAGGAATTGGCATCAAAGAAAATCATCCAGATGGCAAATGCTGTCAGGACCAGAACATAAATGTTCCGCATAAATTTGAACCACTTCTTGTTGTACAGATCGTGAATCAGCATATTAGCCTAATCTTTCATTAATAATGGTGCGAACCATATCTACCGCCACCGTATTATAGTGGTTGTTTGGGATGATGATGTCCGCAAATTCCTTTGAAGGTTCTATAAACTGTTGGTGCATGGGTTTTACGGCCGTCTGGTAACGCGTTAGAACCTTGTCCAGATCATGTCCTCTTTCTCTAATATCCCGTTGTAACCTCCGAATCAAACGCTCATCGGAATCGGCATGGACGTATATTTTGATATCAAACATTTCACGCAACAGCGGATTGCTCAATACCAAAATTCCTTCCACGATCATCACCTTTCTTGGATGGGTCAGAATGGTATCTTCCAAACGGGTTTCCTCCACAAACGAATAAATGGGTTTACGAATGGATTTACCTTCCCTTAGTTGCTGTAAGTGGGAAATCAACAATTCAAAATCTATGGAGTTGGGATGATCAAAGTTGATTTGACCGCGTTCTTTCTTAGTCAAATGGGAGAGGTCATTATAGTAAGAATCCTGTGAAATAACACCCACTTCATTGTCGGGTAGTTCCTCAACAATTTGATTAACCACTGTGGTTTTACCGCAACCGGTGCCCCCGGCAATTCCCAAGATCAGCATAATGATAATTTTAACCCCAAAAGTAAGCATTTGATACATTTCTCAATCTGTCATTGCAACTGCATAGTTAGCTTCTTTTTGCCATTCCATGAATGATTATTGTCATGATTCCAGAAAGGAATTAACCATAGCTTTGCCTTGAAATACCGCTTTAATCTTATATTTATATTGACAACCCATGAGCACATTCTTTATGGACAATTCCTTTACAGTCAAGGTCGATGGAGACCTTGAATTTCAGTTATCCAAAGATGAAATTTCTTCTATGGATTCCCTAAAAACGGGGGATGGCGCTTTTCATATTTTGAAGGATGGCATCTCTTATCATATTGAGATTCCCAAGACCAACGGGAATCAGCGACTGTATACCGTTAAGGTGAACGGTACCGAATATCAAGCGGAAATTCAGACCCCACTGGACAAGCTTATCCAAAAAATGGGATTTGCCTCCAACGGTGCCAAAAGTATCAACTCCATAGCAGCACCCATGCCGGGGTTGATTTTGGATATATCGATTGAAGAAGGACAGGAAGTGGCTGAGGATGACCAGTTGGTAGTTTTGGAAGCCATGAAAATGGAAAATATAATTACTTCGCCACGAAAAGGGGTCATTAAAAAAATAGCCGTTAAAGTTGGGGATGCCGTAGAGAAACAACAATTGCTTGTAGAATTTGAATAATTCTTGATATGAAAAAAATACTAGTTGCCAATAGGGGCGAGATTGCCCTTAGGGTAATGCGGACCGCCAAAAAAATGGGAATACGCACTGTGGCAGTCTTTTCCACGGCCGATAGAAATGCACCCCATGTAAGGTTTGCAGATGAGGCCGTTTGTATTGGGGAAGCGCCTTCCAACCAATCCTATTTGTTGGGAGACAAAATCATTGCTGTGGCCAAAGAGCGCCATGTGGATGGCATACATCCAGGATATGGATTCCTAAGTGAAAATGCAGATTTTGCAGAGGCCGTGGAACAAAACGGAATTACGTTTATCGGCCCTAAATCGAAGGCTATACGCATCATGGGAAGCAAACTTGCGGCCAAGGAGGCAGTCAAGGCTTACAATATTCCTATGGTTCCGGGCATTGATGAAGCCATTACCGATGTGGCAAAGGCCCAGGAAATTGCCAATGAAATTGGATACCCCGTTCTGATCAAGGCTTCTGCAGGTGGGGGAGGTAAAGGAATGCGTATCATTGAAAAGGAAGAAGATTTGAAATCGGGAATGGAAAGGGCCATTAGTGAGGCTACTTCTGCTTTTGGCGACGGTTCTGTTTTTGTGGAGAAATATGTCACTTCCCCTCGCCATATCGAAATTCAGGTTATGGCAGATACCCACGGGAATGTGCTTCATTTTTTTGAACGGGAATGTAGTATTCAAAGGCGGCACCAAAAGGTGGTTGAAGAGGCACCTTCGTCCATTTTGACCCCAGAACTTAGGGAAGCCATGGGCGTGGCGGCTACGAAAGTGGCTAAAGCTTGCGATTATATTGGCGCCGGTACCGTGGAGTTTTTAATGGATGCCGACCTTAATTTCTATTTCTTGGAAATGAACACCCGATTGCAAGTGGAGCATCCGGTAACGGAGCTTATTTCGGGAGTTGACCTTGTGGAGCTGCAGATAAAAGTGGCTAGGGGAGAAGCATTGCCGATGAAACAGGAGGATTTGAAAATTCAGGGACATGCCATGGAACTAAGGGTTTACGCCGAAGATCCCCTGAACGATTTCTTACCTAGTGTGGGAACCTTGGAAACCTATCAATTGCCGGTTGGTGAGGGCATTCGGGTGGACAACGGTTTTGAGGAAGGTATGGACATTCCCATATACTACGACCCTATGCTTTCCAAGTTGATTACCTACGGTAAAACCAGGGAGGAATCCATAGAACTGATGTTGGAGGCCATACGGGATTACAAAGTCCAAGGGGTGCAAACCACCTTGCCGTTTGGAGCCTTTGTTATGGAGCATGAGGCGTTCCGTTCTGGGAATTTTGACACCCATTTTGTAAAGGATCATTATTCTCCCGAATTGATTTTGGAACGAAAATCCAAGGAAGCAGAAATGGCTGCGATAATGGCTTTGCGCCAATTTCTAGATGATCAAAAAATTGTTCAACTACCTACAAACTAAAGCATATGGATTCCAAGATAAAAACGCTAAACGATAAGCTGGCCGAAGCCCATTTAGGCGGTGGGGAAAAACGTATCGAAAAACAACATCAAAAGAAAAAACTAACCGCTAGGGAACGTATCCACTACTTACTTGACGAAGGCTCTTTTGAGGAGATGGGCATTTTGGTGACGCATCGGACTACCGATTTTGGTATGGACAAGGAGCAATATTATGGCGATGGGGTAGTCACTGGCTATGGAACCGTTCACGGCAGATTGGTCTATGTGTATGCCCAGGATTTTACGGTTTTTGGTGGAGCCTTATCGGAGACCCATGCAGAGAAAATCTGTAAAGTGATGGATTTGGCGATGAAGGTGGGTGCACCCATTATAGGATTGAACGATTCAGGAGGCGCAAGAATCCAGGAAGGGGTTCGGTCGTTGGGAGGCTATGCGGATATTTTCTACAGGAATGTTCAGGCTTCTGGGGTTATACCTCAAATTTCGGCGGTGATGGGCCCCTGTGCGGGAGGTGCGGTGTATTCCCCCGCCATGACGGATTTCATTGTGATGGTGGAAGAAACCAGCTATATGTTTGTAACTGGGCCAAACGTGGTCAAAACCGTGACCAATGAGGAGGTAACTTCGGAAGAATTGGGAGGTGCCACTACCCATGCGGTTAAATCTGGTGTGGCACATAAAACATCGTCCAATGATGCTTCCTGCTTGGATGACATTCGGAAACTGTTGGAGTATCTACCTCAAAATAATAAGGAAACCACAAAGAAGTTGGATTATGAGTTGGGAGAAGAAGTACGGGAAGAACTTTCGAACATTGTTCCCGACAACCCCAACAAACCTTACGATATGCACGATGTGATCAATGGTATTATTGACCACGATTCGTTCTATGAAATCCATAAGGATTATGCGGAGAATATTATTGTGGGTTTTGCCAGATTGGGGGGTAGGAGTATTGGAATTATTGCCAATCAACCTATGTTTTTAGCTGGAGTTCTTGGTGTAAAAAGCTCCCGAAAGGCTGCCCGGTTTACCCGTTTTTGTGATGCTTTCAATATTCCGTTGTTGGTTTTGGTGGATGTTCCTGGATTTTTACCGGGAACGGATCAGGAATGGTCGGGAATTATCATGCACGGTGCCAAGCTTCTTTATGCACTGAGTGAGGCTACGGTGCCTCGGGTTACCGTAATTACCCGTAAGGCCTACGGCGGTGCCTATGATGTGATGAACTCTAAACACATCGGAGCTGATTTTAATTTTGCATGGCCCACCGCCGAAATTGCTGTAATGGGTGCCAAGGGGGCCAGTGAGATAATTTTTAGGAGGGAGATTGCTGCAGCTGATGACCCAGAGGCCAAGTTGAAGGAGAAAGAAGCGGAATATGCGGACAAGTTTGCCAACCCATATAGGGCAGCACGCAGAGGATTTATAGATGAAATAATCCTACCCAAAAACACCAGGCGAAAATTGTTGAAGGCTTATGCGATGCTTGAGAAAAAGGAGGTGACTGTCCCAAAAAAGAAGCATGGTAATATTCCATTGTGATCCAAGGAATAAACTGGGCGAGATTATAAATTAACGGTTTTACCCGTTTTTACAGATTCATCAGCGGCCAAAACAATTTTTAAACTGTTGACCGCATCCTTCAAATGGTCGGTAAGGTCACGGTCGTTCGTGATGGCGTCCAACAAGTATTCTTGTTCAAGAAGACAAAGTTGGTCATGGTCAGGTTCATCCGCGGTGTTTATTATCTCGTCTTTTTTGGCAAAGTGACCATCCGAGTCCAAAGTACTGTGATGTAGTTTTAAACTTCCCGTTTTTGTATGCCCTTCAATATCTTCGGAGGCTCCCTTATCTGCATCACTGATGGAAACACAACCCTTTGGCCCGATTACATCCTTGATAAAAAAGGCATTCTCACTCATCATAGGTCCCCAACCTGCTTCGTACCATCCTACGGAGCCATCTTCAAAACGTACTTGCAACTGTCCGTAATTGTACATTAGGTCATCAACCTCACCGGACAAACGAGCACCAATAGCGGAAACACTTACGGGATTGGATCGGGTCATTGAACACATGATGTCCACATAATGCACACCGCAGTCCACAATGGGAGACATGGATTGCATTAATTGTTTGTGGGTGTACCATTGCTCCCCCGCACTTTGCTGATTTAGGTTCATTCGCATCACCAACGGTTTGCCCAGGGTTTGAGCCATTTGTACAAATTGGGTCCAGGTTGGATGAACACGAAGAATGTACCCTACTACCATCTTCTTCTTTTGCTTTTGTGCCAGTTCCACCAAACCCTGTGCCTCTTTCACCGTAAGGGCAAGGGGCTTTTCCACAAATACATGGGAGTAGGCTTGCAATGCCTTCTTCACGTAATCAAAATGAGTATCTGGGTAGGTATTGATGGAAACCACGTCCGGTTTTGTCTGGGCAAGTGCTTGGTCATAATCGGAAAATGTGGGAATTCCATTTAATTCTTGGGATAACCGTTCCCGACTTTTAGCTCCTCTACTTACCAGTCCAACAATTTCAAACCCTTCCAATTTATGATAGGCACGGGCATGGGAGGTTCCCATATTGCCACAGCCCACTACCAATGTTTTCAATGTATCCATCACCCTGTAGTTTAATCAAATATAGGCATTCGCCTGCTGTTTTCGGGACTACCAGAGCAGGCAAAATGTTAGATTTTCGGTTGATAAATCAGGGATTGTGAAACCATAACTTTTGACTATCAATCATAACATTAATACTATCATAAATACTTCATTGATTTCTTGGGGATGCCTAATTTTGCGAAATGCAAAAAGAGACCCAAAAACCTAACTTCGAATTCATAGCCATGATGGCCGCCTTGATGTCCATTGTGGCCTTGGCCATTGATGCCCTTTTACCTGCTATCTCAAACATTGGTGAGGCTATTCATAGCTACAGTTCAACAGATAACCAACTGTTGGTAACCATGATTTTTTTGGGACTTGGGGTTGGACAGCTGATTTTTGGCCCTCTTTCGGATTGCTATGGCAGAAAACCCGTGGTTTACTTGGGATTTGTTTTGTTTGCCATAGCCAGTGTAATCTGTGTTTGGGCTCCTTCTTTGGAGGTGATGGTTTTAGGAAGAATTTTACAAGGTATTGGACTATCGGCACCCCGAACTTTGGCCATTTCTATTATTAGGGATACGTATAAAGGGGATTACATGGCCAAGATAATGTCGTTTGTCGTCGCTTTTTTTATTTTGATTCCAGTAATCGCACCAGCTATAGGAAAACTCATTTTGGACGCTTTTGGATGGGAGGCCATTTTTTACATACAGCTCTTTTTTGCCCTTGTGGTGGCCCTGTGGTTTTGGAAAAGGCAGCCGGAAACACTGAAACCGGAATACAAAATTCCATTTACGCGTCACGTGTTTGTAGATGGGGTTCGTGAATTCTTTAAATACAGGGATACTGTTATCTTTACCTTCATCTCAGGCTTGGTCACTGGAGCGTTTTTGGTGTATTTAAGTTCTTCCCAACACATTTTTGAGAATCAATACGACCTCAAGGAGGCCTTTCCATACATATTTGCTGGTTTGGCTATTTCCATTGGCTTGTCCACCTTTATGAACGGTACTTTGGTAATGCGCTATGGTATGCGAAAACTGTCTGTCTTGGCCCTTGCGGTATTTTGTGGGATAGCCATTCTTTATGTATTGCTGTTTTGGGGAACACCCAATCCCAATATCTACATTTTGGTGGGATTCCTTTCCATTCAGTTTTTTTGCCTTGGTTTTATGTGGGGAAATTATCGTTCCATCGCCATGGAACCCATTGGGCACATTGCTGGGATTGGAGCTGCCATCAATGGTTTTGTATCCACCCTGCTGGCCATTCCAATTGCAACTTTTATCGGGGATTTCATTGCTGATAGTGTTTGGCCCCTTTTCGCAGGGTTGGCAATTTGTGGGATTGCATCCTTGCTTCTTGTCATTTCCACCAGAAAACGCAGGCGAGTGGCCTTGACCAACTAAGCTTTCGGGTAGAAAACTTCACCACTGCAGGAATCTTTCTGTGCTCCGGTAACGGAACTTAACACATTGGTTTTACCCTGTTCTTTAAGAACACCCATTAGGGCGAATACGAGTGCTTCTTTATAAGCAATGAGCGTTGGAGACGGTGTATTAACTTCAATGGTTTGTCCCAACTTTTCTTGCAAGGTTTCTTTAAAGAAACTATTTAAGGCTCCCCCGCCAGTAACGAGCATTTTTTGCTTTGGCCCAGTGGCATGTTTTTGTGCTTCCAAAGCAATTTGTTCGCAGTTGTGATGGATGATGGTGTGCAACAAATCGGCATGGCTTGCCTTTGAGGATTCAATTAAGGGAACGATTTCCTCAGTGAACCATTCATAGCCCGTGGATTTTGGATGGGGAAGCTGGTAATAGGACAATGCGTTCAATTGCTCCAATAACTGATTATCCAAATTTCCCGATCGGGCCAACTTTCCATCTTCATCATACGCCATTCCCAACTTCGCAGTGATAAAGTTCAAGGGCATGTTGGCCAGGCCAATATCATAGGCTATTCGTTGACCATCTTTTTCAAAAGACATATTACTGATTCCTCCCAGATTCAGGCAAAAATCATATTCGTGAAACAGCAATCGGTCTCCTATGGGTACCAGGGGTGCACCTTGACCACCCAGAGAAACATCTTTGGTCCTGAAATCACAGATGACCTTCTTTTTTGAATTATTGGCAAGCAACTGTCCATCTCCCAGCTGAAAGGTATAGCCCTCATCAGGTCTATGGTGTGAAGTATGCCCATGACTGGCAATAAAATCAGCATCTAAATCATGCTTTTTTAAGAACTCCAAGGCCTGTTTTCCCAGCCAAATACCATAGTCTTTGTGTAATTGCTCATGATCCTGCTCGGAAAGATGGATGGCATTCTTTAGTTGGTCCCTTAATTGGGGGTCATAGGAAACATCCTTTGTTTTTTCCAACGAAAATTCCCATCCCTTCGCACCTTCCCATAGATGGCAAAAGGCCAAGTCCAACCCATCTAGGGAAGTGCCCGACATTAATCCTAAAACCTGATACTTCTTCATATGGATGTTTTTGACTAGTGGGGAGAAGCGGATTTCATCTGAAAAGGAGGCTTCCCTTTAGCTTCAAATTTATCTTGGAAATGTTCAAAGGCCACCTCTTGGAACACTTTAAAATCTTGATAGGCAATCACTAGGTTTGAATTTGCCTCCAATCCTAGAATATTGCTCACATATGGATTTCCGAACAGATAAATCAGGACATTTTTCTGGGAAATTAATTCATGGATAAATTCCAGTATGGCAGTTTCAAATCCAAATGCCCCCTTGGGTTTAACAGCGGGTGGAAACAAGGCGACGACCACATTTTCATTGTAAGCTACCAATTGCTTTATGTCCGTTAAGTTTTCAGATTTCACATGATGGTATGGTATTTCAAAAGTGTTTTCGATGGATTTGGAAAACAAATTTTCAGCATGGCTACCTATGGAAAGGTTAAGAAATTGACCAGCTTTTAGCGCTTGTGTCGCATTAGCATCTTCATAGCATTCCGTCAACGCAAAACGGGCTAACTTCCGATTTAACTCCTCGGGTGTTATAGGATTTGGCGCCTGTTTGAAAGGGTGCTCCAAAAAAGCTTTTTCCTTCAGTTTCCATACCCTTTTGAAGCTTTCTTCTATGCGTTTCGTAGTAGCAGATTTCAATATTTCGGCTATACCCTCTGTTGGATATTCTGTAAAACACATCATATCCATTCCGGCCTTGAATGCGGCGGCCTCCAAGGTTCCCTTTACGGTATATTGTTTGGAAACGGCATGCATGTTCAGCGCATCGGAAATAATCACTCCATCAAAGCCCAATTCGTTTCTGAGAAGTTCTGTGATTATGGGATAAGAAGTTGTGGATGGATTCCCTGATTTGTCCAGCGATGGTATCGACAGGTGTCCTACCATAACTGAATCAACACCTTCTTGAATGTGCTTGATAAAAGGGAAAAGCTCGTTTTCCATCAAGACTTCCTTGGATTTGTCGATAACGGGTAATCCCAAATGGGAATCCGTTGCCGTATCCCCATGCCCTGGAAAATGTTTAACGGAATTTAGAACCCCGACGCTGGACATTCCTTGGATGTAGGCTAAAGATTTCGAAGTAACACTGTCCTTATCATCGCCAAAGGATCGATACCCTATGACAGGATTTTCTGGATTGTTGTTAATGTCGACCACTGGGGAGAGGTTCCAATGCACTCCAGCGTTAAGACAATCCAAACCAATATGCTTTCCAACATCAAACAGCAAATTATGTTGTTCCTGAACGGCTCCCAGGGTAATGGCATACGGATATTGTGGCGTGTTTTCAATACGCATGGCCAACCCCCATTCAGCGTCAATGGCAATAAGCAAAGGAATGTTTGCCGCTTTTTGATACCGCTCTATGAGTTGCAACAAACGATTGTAGCTCTTCTCGTTGTGAACTACTTTCTTTTTGCCTTCAAAATTTGTCGCAGCACTGGCCCTGCTATGGAAGAAACATATGGCACCAATGTCCAACGTATTGATTAAATACTCCAATTTTTGAACCTCCTCTTCGGTATCATTGATAAATGCTGCAGGCATAAACAATTGACCCACTTTTTGCTTTAAGGTGAGTTGGTTTTTGGCTTCTTCGTATTTGGATAGTAGATCAGTCATGGGATATGGTACTTTTCTTTCCGTAATCAGCAGGGTACTTTAAAAATTTGAGCAACAAAAATGCGGGTAAGGCTGCAATGACTACCCAAACAAAGAATCCATCATAACCCAGCCATTCTTGTATATAACCGCTCAACATACCAGGCAGCATCATCCCCAAGGCCATAAAACCTGTTGCTATGGCATAGTGGGAGGTTTTGGAAGCCCCTTCAGCAATATAGATGAGATAGATCAAAAAAGCAGCGAACCCAAATCCATAACCAAATTGCTCTACCACAACAGTTCCCACCACAGCAACCAGACTGGAGGTTTTGGTAATTGCCAGCATGGCATAGAGGATATTGGGCAGGTTTAGGGATAATAGCATGGGGAGCATCCATTTTTTAAGTCCATCCCTAGAAATTAATATTCCCCCAATGATCCCGCCCAAGGAAAGCATGATTACTCCCACGGTTCCGTAAATGGTTCCTACGGCCTCTGTGGAATAAGCCAATCCACCGACTTCTTTTTCATCCAAAAGAAAAGGGGAGGCCATTTTTACCAATTGCGATTCTCCCAACCGATAGGTTAGTATAAACAACAAGGCGATGCCAATCTGTTTTTTTCTGAAGAACGAAGCAAATACTTCCCAAAAATTGTTGGGCTTGTCTGTGTTTTGATTGGGAGCGGTTTCAAACTTGGGTGCAGCAAAGAAATTGGAAATGGTAAGAATAAGCATGAGAACGGCTGCACAAATCATGGTGAGCGACCACGCTTTGGTATTATCCCCATACCGGTTTTCCAGAAAGCCTGCAAAAATGACCAGAAGTCCTTGCCCTGTCACCATGGCCAAACGATAAAAGGTACTTCGCATCCCGATAAAGAAGGACTGTTTTTTTTGGGTGAGACCTATCATATAATATCCGTCCGAGGCGATGTCATTGGTTGCCGAAGCAAACGCGGCCATCCAGAAAAATGCAAGGGAAATCACAAAGAATGCATTGGTGGGGAGCGAAAGTCCTATGCCCAGAAAGGCCAAGGAGACCAGCAGTTGCATGGCTAAAAACCATTTTCGTTTGGTGCCGTTTAAATCCACAAAAGGACTCCAAATGGGTTTTAATACCCATGGTAAATAGAGCCAGCTGGTGTATAGTCCAATTTCTGCATTGCCCACACCCAAACGCTTGTACATGATTACCGAAACCGTTACAATAAGGATATAGGGAATTCCCTGTGTAAAATAAAGGATGGGTACCCAGACCCAGGCTCTTTTGTCTTTCTTTGCAATGCTCATCTAAGTTAACTTCATTGGATTTCGACTTATGGTGTTTGAATCAATAAAACCTCACTTTCATTTCCGTAGGCGTCGGATATGCTAATGCCCATGGGACTTTTAATGTTGTTTGCTTCCAAACATATACTTTGTTCCCCTTCGGATAAATACTTTTTCTGGCTTAAGATGGCATCCTCCCTTTCAAAACCACTCTTGGACCGATAGAGGTTAAGGAATCTTGGTACGGAGTCATTGTGCGAAATGCAAAGTTCCACGGTCTTGTTGTGCCTTTTATAGGATGCCAGGGATGGCTGCAAAATCTTCCTTTTGGTTTTAACCAAGCCAACCGGATTGCGGGAAGGTAAGGGATAAAATTTACGCTTTAGGGTGTTTACGACCCTATCATGTTTGCTGATTAAAGATTTGGCGCTAAAAAAAATGTTGCCATCAATCTTATCCTGATTTCGGGCTAGATTAAGTTGTTTGGGTATTTCGTTTCTACGTTTCCAAGCTTTATCCGCATTGTTTTTGATTTTGTAGGTGCCATTCCCAACATACAGATGGGAGCCTTTTGAGTTGTTGGCCCACCACTGGGTAATAATCCGATGTGATGCAAGAGGGTAGTCCATGCTCCAATACACTTGCGGAGCCAGATAATCCAGCCAGCCCTTTTCAGTCCAAAGAAGCGGGTCGGCGTAAAGATCTTCATAAGTAGTCTGTCCCGCTTTGGTGTTTGAACCCTTGGGATCCGTATCGCTGTTTTTCCAAACGCCAAAGGGACTAATTCCAAATTGTACCCAGGGTTTGTGCTTTTTTATGGTGCTGTGGACATTCTTAACCAAGGAATCCACATTGCTGCGCCTCCAATCCTCCAAATTTTGATTGGGAAGGCCAAATTTTTTGTAGGTGATGGAATCATTGAAGACCTCTCCTTTGATTCTGTAAGGATAGAAATAGTCGTCAAAATGAATGGCATCAACCTGATAATTTTGAACCAACTCGGCAATAATTGTATTGAACTTCTCCCTTACTTCGGGTAGACCAGGATTGTAGTAATACTTCTTGCCATACTTTACCATCCAATCTGGATGTTGGTAAAAATCGTGCTCATTGGAAAGTGAAAGAGTGTCCAAATCTACGGTTGCACGATAGGGATTCAACCAAGCATGAAATTCCATTCCACGTTTATGTGTTTCCTCAATCATCCATTGCAACGGATATTCAAATGCTTTTGGAGGCTTGCCTTGTTCACCTGTTAAATATTTGGACCATGGAGAAAGTTGGGAGGGATATAAAGCATCTCCTGCTGTCCGAATCTGAACTATGGCGGCATTGAAGTTAAGGTCTTCGTAGAAATCCAAAATACGGATAAAATCCGCTTTCTTTTTGGCAGTATTGTCATTGGGGTTTTTGGGCCAGTCAATGTTGGCTACCGTAGCGATCCAAACCCCTCTAAATTCAGTTTTTGGGGCGGTTGTTGTGGTTCTGAATACAGAACAGGAGAAGAAAAGAACGGGGAAGATTAAATATGCAATGTTGCGCATGGATAAAGAAAAAGGCCTACTCTTCAATAAAAGTAGGCCTTTTTAAACGGATTATTTGAAATTGTACCGTACAAATCCTTCCATGGCTTCGTACTCTGCCATTCCCAGTTGGTTATATTTTCTTGCGGTATCCTTATTGCGCTCTTCGGCTCTCATCCAGAACTCGCGGGAATCATCACCTTGGAACATGACCCCGTCTTTTTGTGACTGGTGACAGAATATGGCCAATCTTTTACGGAGCACCTGGTCAGGACTCATGGGGACCGCCATTTCAATTTCGTGGGTGTCCCATTCGTGCCAAGCACCTCTGTACAGCCATACCCAGCAATCATCCATGTAGGATTCCTCCTTTAGTTCTTCCAAGGCAGCAAACAAGGCATCCAAACAGGTCTTGTGCGTACCGTGCGGGTCGGCCAGGTCACCCGCAGCGTAAATTTGATGCGGTTTAATGCTTTTGATAAGGTCTACCATGATTTTCACATCGGCATCCGAAAGATCATTTTTCTTGATAGCCCCGGTTTCATAAAAGGGAAGATCTAAAAAGTGCACGTTGGCATCATCCAATCCAAAGTAACGGGTGGCAGCAAAAGACTCACCACGCCTGATGTTTCCTTTCAGTTTTCTTACTTCAACAGGGTCAAAATCAGCTTCTTTTTTCGCTTTTATGGAATCGATAATGGTTTGGGCTTCCTCAGAAGGATTGATGGATTTGGCAATTTCTGCAAATTTCAAAGCTTCTGTATCAGAAACTGCAATGTTCCCTGAAGTCTGATATGCTATATGGACCTCATGCCCTTGTTGCACCAATCGGTCAAAAGTACCTCCCATGGAAATAACATCGTCATCAGGGTGGGGGCTAAAAATGATGACCCGTTTGCTTTCCGGTAGCGCCCTTTCAGGTCTATTGGTATCATCAGCATTCGGTTTACCTCCAGGCCATCCTGTAATGGTATGCTGTAGTCGGTTGAACATTTTAATATTTAGGTCATAGGAATCTTGGGAGGTTAGAAGACCTGACATTCCATTATCGTTATAATCCTTATCGGTCAAACTCAAGATGGATTTTCCCGTTTGTCTGCATAACCAAACGATGGCTTTGGCGGTCAATTGCTCGTTCCATGTGAGGGATTCATCCACTAACCATGGGGTTTTGTGACGCGTAAGTTCACTTGCCGCTCCGGTATCCAAAACAAAGGTGCAGTTGGTGTGTTCTTGAAGGTAGGTGGCAGGAACATGCGAGGAAATCTCGCCCTCTATGGTTTTTTTGATGATATCTGCCTTGTTTGGTCCCCATCCGAGCAAAACAATTCTTTTGGCACTCATGACCGTGGCAATACCCATGGTAATGGCCCTTCGAGGAACATTATCTATGCCCAAGAATGCAGGTGCAGCATCTACACGGGTAATATGATCCAGGGTAATGACCCTTGTTGCAGAATTGTGGTGGGAACCAGGTTCGTTAAACCCGATATGGCCCGTTCGCCCAATTCCCAGAAGCTGAAAATCCAATCCACCAGCTTCCTTAATTTTTCTTTCATAATCCAAACAATGCTCTATGATGGCATCGCCAGTAACCGTGCCATTAGGGATATGTACGTTTTTGGGGTCTATGTCGATATGATTGAACAAGTGTTCATGCATAAAGTAGTGGTAACTCTGTCTGTTGTCCTTTTCCATGGGCAAATACTCATCCAGGTTAAAGGAAATAACATTGGAAAAACTAAGTCCTTCCTCATTGTGCATTCGCACCAATTCCCTGTATACACTGATTGGAGAGGAGCCCGTGGCCAATCCGAGCACGCAATTTTTACCCTTTGCCTGCTTTTCTTTGATCAAGTCCGCAATTTCCTTGGCCACCACGGCGGAGCCATCCGCAGAATTTTCAAAGATGATGTTGTGAATTTTTTCAAAACGGGTTTCCTCAAATCGCCCTGCTGGTTTATACGAGATATCCACTTTTCCCTTTTTTACTGTTGCTGTTTCCATGAAACCTGATTTTCGATGTGCTTGGTTACTATTATTTGCTGGTTTTGAACTGCAAAAATAGAAAATAAAATCAAAAATTGCTGTTTTTTGCAAGTAATTTGCAATGTTTTGCTTTTTTTAATCATTTAGTAACATTAAATTCGAATTAAACAGCATAAAATGGGATTGTTTTCTTTACATTTGATCTTGAATTAACACGCTGCTTACATGCTTAAAGAGGAAAGACAGCATACTATCTTAAATGAAGTGGAGCTTCATAACCGGGTTCTGCTCACCGATTTGGCAGAAAAACTCGATGTTTCCATAGACACGGTTCGAAGGGATGTCAAGGAGTTGGATGGAGAGAACAAGTTGGTCAAGGTTCATGGAGGCGCAGTTTCTACTGGATTTGCGAACCATAGCCCTGCCAGAAACAATGTTTACGCCTTGGAGGAAAAAATCATGATTGCCCAAAAGGCGACTTCCTTTTTAAAAGAGAACAGTGTTATTCTAATTGATGGGGGGACAACTTGCCTGGAATTGGCAAGATTGCTACCAACCAAGATTAACTTGACCTGTTTTACCCTTAGTCTTCCTGTGGCCATGGAACTTTTGGGGAAACCCAATGTGGAGACCATTTTTATTGGGGGGATGTTGTCTAAAAATTCTCAGATAGCCATCGGCTCCAATGCCATTCATAATCTATCCCAAATAAAGGTGGATTATGGCTTTATTGGAACTGGCTATGTGGACTCAGCATTTGGGTTAACGGAATTTGACTGGGATATTGTCCAAACCAAGAAAGCGGTAATCCAGGCTTCCAAAAAAACTGTGCTTTTGTGCATTTCAGAAAAATTGAATTCGCAACACCGGTTCAAAACCTGTGATTTAAATATGATCAATACCATGATTACTGAATTGGAACCGGAACATCCGCTATTGGAAAGTTTTAAAAATCAAGACCTATACCTATTATAATATGACAGATTATATCAAAATTACCGAGCGTTCTTCCAACCATGATCATTTGGAAAAGATGTCCACCAGTGAAATTTTGGAAGGTATCAACCAAGAAGATAAGGGAGTTGCGGAAGCTGTTGAGCAAGTATTGCCCAAATTGGCCCAGCTTATTGATGGTATTGTGGAACGTTTTGAAAAGGGAGGGCGCCTGTTTTACATAGGTGCCGGTACCAGCGGTCGGTTGGGAATTCTGGATGCTTCGGAAATACCACCCACCTTTGGGATGCCGCATGATCGGGTCATAGGTCTAATGGCGGGAGGCGATGTTGCCATCCGTAAATCTGTGGAGCATGCAGAGGATGATACCCAACAGGCTTGGAAAGATTTAATGGAATATAATATCAATGCCAATGATTCTTTAGTGGGTATTGCCGCTTCGGGAACCACCCCATATGTTTTAGGCGGAATTGCAGATGCCAAAAAACATGGGATTCTAACGGGCGGGATTACCAACAACCCAGGGTCACCTTTGGCGCAATTGGCTGACGTTCCCATCGAAATCAACGTGGGACCGGAATTTTTGACCGGGAGTACCCGCATGAAAAGTGGTACCAGCCAAAAACTGGCACTGAACATGATTTCCACTGCTTTGATGATTCGCGCCGGTAGGGTGAAAGGGAACAAAATGGTAAACATGCAACTGAGCAACAATAAGTTGGTAGATCGTGGTACCCGCTACCTAGTGGAAGCCCTTGGATTGGATTATGCCGAAGCGCAAAAGGCCTTAAAAGAGCATGGCTCGGTAAAGAATGCTATCGAGGCATTGAAATAGTGGGTACTATTTGGGATTCAAACGATAGATTCCTTTTCCTTCTATCCCAACATAAATAAAACCGTCCGGGGCTTGTCTTACATTTCGAACACGACCCATGCCGTCCAGTAATTTCTCTCGGTAGACTACTTTGTTGTTTTCAATGACCAAACGCTCCAGATACTGAAAGGCCAAGGAACCTACCAGAAGATTTCCGCTCCATTTAGGGTATTTATCCGAAGATACAAAGGCCATTCCACTGGGGCCAATGGAGGGTGTCCATTGATATACAGGTTGTTCCATACCTGGCCTGGAGGTTTCATCGGTGATTTTTGTACCACTATAGTTAATGCCGTAGGTAATCACCGGCCAGCCATAGTTTTTGCCTTTTTGAACCAAGTTGATTTCGTCACCTCCCCGGGGACCATGCTCGTGCTCCCATAATTTACCGGTATTGGGATGAAGTGTCAAACCTTGCGGGTTTCTATGGCCATAGCTGAAGATTGCGGTTTTCGCTCCTGACTTATCTGCAAAAGGATTGTCTTTGGGAATGCTGCCATCATCATGGATGCGATAGATTTTTCCACCATCCCTCCTTATGCTTTGCGGGTTAACATCCCTGTTTCCACGATCTCCTACTGAAAAGTACAGGTATCCCTCTCGGTCAAATTCCAATCTGGAACCAAAATGTTGTCCTTTGGTTGTATTAGGTTCGGCTTTATAAAGGAGTTGGTGATCCGTAAGTTGATTGCCCGAAAGCTTCGCTCTGGAAATTGCAGTGTTGCCACCTTTGCCATTTCCTTCAGAAGATGCATAGGAAAAATAAATCCACCCGTTTTCCTCATAATTGGGGTGTAGTTCAATATCCAAAAACCCACCTTGTCCACGGACATAAATGTTCGGAATGTTTGAAATTTGAGTGGTATTTCCATCTTTATAATGGAATAATTTCCCTGATTTTTCGGTAACAAGAATTTCCCCATTTGGCAAAAATGCCATACCCCAAGGGTTTTGAATGTCCTGAATTACCAAATGTGTAGTAAAATCAATGCTTTCGGGAAGATTTATGCCCTTATCTGAATTTTGGGCACAAGATGTATTAAGCATTACAACGAATAAATAAGGAAGAATGGCACTTTTTTTCATAATTTAACGTTGAAATTATAGATTTTATAGATGAACTGCGACTTTCTGTAGTCGAAAGATAACGAGAAAATATAAGTTTAGACAATTACAATCTAGAATATTAAGACCCCAAATCTGACGTATTCTACCATAACAAGACTTAACCTATGCTCCCACAGAAAACAAGGCATTTGCTATATGCCGTGCTGTTGGTGTTTATATCAATTTTTTGTTCCACAGTACTTGCAAAAACAGAGGTGAATAAGGTATTTGCCAAGGTGGTAGATGCTGTCTCTGGAACTAGTAAAGCCAAAAAAACTGAATCAACCGAGGTACAGTCCTCCAAGGTTCGGGCACACGATGCAATTACCGCTTCTGCTCCCATGTTCATGACAATTATTCAGGGAGCCAATGAGGAGGTGATATGCCCCAATGATGGTAGTACACTGGCCAAATTCTTCTTATGTGGAACCAGTGATATCAGAAATTTAACCCTAAGTCAATCCGGCAGTAGTTATGAATGGCAACAATTGGATACCAACACTTGTGCCCCAACTGTTGTAGATGATTGTCCAACCATTAATGCAGCATGTAGTTGGAATACCGTAGGGACAGGAGCAACCTATAGTTTGTCGTCTGCTGGTGAATTTCGGGTACGAGTGGATTCAGGTCAGTATTTTTATTTCAAATCCACCTTGAACCCATTGGATCCCCAATTGATTCACGAAGATATCATCTGTGGGAATCCGGGTAGGGTGGAAGTAACCAATGTACCGGCCGGATATGAATATAGCATAAGTGGTGCTACAGGGCCGTATCAGGATGATCCTTTCTTTGATGTAACCACTGCTGGGAATTATAGGGTGTGGGTACGTTTGAAAAATGTGTCGGCCAGTGCCTGTGTCTTCCCGTCCAATACCGTTAATGTTCAAGATTTGGATATTACAGTGGATGTCACCGCCAATGATATTCTATGTAGTGGAGAGTTGGGAAGTGTGGACGTGCAGGTTTCCGGTGTTCCAGGATTCTTTACCTACAGGCTAATAAAAAATGGGATTACGGTTGATACCTTTGGACCCAATGCCTCGGACAGCTACACCTTTGCAAATGTTGGTCCAGGGACCTATTCCATTCGGGTGGATACCAATGACTGTTCCGAGACTATTACAACGGTTACCGGTGGAGGGCCTATCGAAATAGGTAGTGGTATTAGTCCTTTGGATGTTTCTGCAACGGCTTCTGACAGTTTTGGCTGTGGAGCCACTTCGGTAGATGTCAATTTAAGCACTTCAGGAGGTACCGCCCCTTATCGCTATAGTGTGGATGGAGGTCCATTCAGTTCTACCTATACAGGTTCTACTACTTTTTCCGTTACCTCCGCTGCCACCTATAATATTTTGGTGGAAGATGCCAACGGATGTCAAAGAACGGCCTCTGTGGACGTTCAGGACATACCACCACCCTTGTTCAACTTTACTGAAGAAGACGCCAACTGTGGTGGAGCAAATGATGGAAGGATAACCATAAATGTAACCAACGGATTTGGATACGAGATAGAGTACAGTATTGACAACGGTGCCAACTATCAGATTAGTAATGTGTTTTCCAACTTGGCTCCAGGCACCTATGATATCGTTTTGCGATATGAGCAAGATTCCTTTTCGTGTACCACGACACCACAAACTGCTACCGTAGGTACGCCTTCTACCATTAGCGCCACGGCAACACCGGATTCGTCCCCAACCTGCTTGAACGAAAATGGGGGCCAAATTACCATTTCTGGTGTCTCAGGAGGTACAGCACCTTATGAGTATAGCGTTGGTGCTGGATTTGGTTCTGGAAACGTATTTACCAATTTGGGGGTTGGAACCTATACCCCTTTGGTGAGGGATGCCAATGGTTGTGTGCAACCCCTACCGGATATTGTATTCAATACCCTGAACAAACCTACCGACATAGCCTTTACCATTTCCAGTTTGGATTGTATAACCACAACTGCAAGTGTTGGTCTTGTAGTAACAGGTGGTACCGGGCCTTACACCTATGAAATTATTGCTCCAGCGGCAAGCGCAGTCAATAATGGAACCAATGATACCTTTACCGGACTGAGATTGGGAACATATACCTTTAGGGTTACCGACAATGAAGGTTGTTCCTACGATGAAAATTATGCCATAACCGATATCAGTTCCATTGGGGTTCAAGCCCAACAGACCAAAGTGGTTACCTGTGTAGGTGATTCTGATGGGGAAGGAAGATATTTGGTTGATGGATTCAACACCACCTATAGCTACAGCATTGATGGTGGGCCGCTATTTACCGGGCAAAACGCGGGCATAATTCCTGTTACAGGTTTGGCGGCAGGTAATTATGTGATCTCCGTAACCGATGAGGATACCAATTGTACGGATACGGCTACCCTTACCATTGAAGAGCCCTCAACGGCTTTCGCCATTTCCAGTTTGGATGTTACCCCTATGAGTTGTCAGAATGGAAACATTGGCTCCGTACGAATCAACACTGTTGGTGGTTGGGGCGGTAATAGATATACCTTGACCCAGCCTGATGGATCCACCCGTGGTCCAAAAAATGGAAGGGTTTTTTCCAATCTTTCCCAAGACGGCTTGTATCAGGTTAGTGTCACTGATGCCAACGGTTGTACTGTTACAGATAGTTTTACGCTAACCTCATTGCAAGCCCCTACCTTGACATTGGACTTAGGTGCTTCCGACTTTTGCTACGATAACTTTAACGCAGCAACCATAGTAGTCAATGCAACATTGGGTACAGCACCTTATCAATATCGTATCAATGGGGGAGCTTTGGGGGCCAGTAATACATTTTCTGGTCTTACTCCGGGCAACTATACCATAGAAGTGGTGGATGCCAACGATTGTAGAGACACCGTTTCCGCGACCATTGAACCTCAGGTAATGGCTACCGCGGTAACCATTCAGGAGTTGGATTGTGCAGGACCTCCAGGACAGATTCAGGTGAACATTTCCAATGGATACACTTCAGGAGGAGATTATGACATTTACGAAGTCAGCATCAATGGAGCACCTTATACTTCTGATAACAACAATATTACGGGAACTTCCTTTGTATATAATGTTCCCAATGATGGTTCTATCATCTCGGATACCACCTATCAATTTATGATTACCGATGCCCAGGGATGTACCACAGAATCCAACGTGATTACCATAACCCCACCTGAGACCATTGCCGGTTCGGTGGTAGGAACGGACACACAATGTGGTGACCCCAATAGTGGTATTGTGGAACTGATTCCGGATACCTCCCAGGGAATTCCTCCGTATGAATTCAGTAATGATAATGGAGCGACTTTCGGAACACAAAATATTTTCTCGGGTTATGGACCTGGGACACACGGCGGGTTTGTTATTCGGGACAGCCGAGGCTGTGTTAGCCCAGCTTACGATATAACTATTGGCGGAAGCGCTGCCTTGGATGCGACAGCTACGCCGTCTCCTGCAGTCTGCTCGGCCGGATCGGTATTGGGTTCAATCTCAACCACCATCAATAATGGTGTTGCTCCCTTTGACTATGTGTTACTTGATGTTGCGGGAAATTTAGTGGCATCTTCCATGGGAACCGCCAGTACAACGGTCAATTTCCCAAATCTTCCTGCTGGAAACTATACCGTGGTGACCACGGATTCCACAGGATGTGAGGACAGGGACCCAGTGGTGATTGATCAAAATACTCTGGATTTGATTCCTTTAGATCCACCACCGGCCCTTTGTACCGATCCTTTCATTTCTTATCGTGTACAAGCCACTGGAGGTACGGCGCCCTATGAATTTAGATTGGTGGGTGACCCTACTTTTGTACTAGCCAATGTTAATGGTGTTGATATCCATGATTTCTCCGCAGTGGTGACCTTTGGAGTGACCTATTTTGTAGAGGTAAGGGATGCCTTGGGATGTACTTACATAGAGGAAATTGATCCGATTACAGCTCCAAGTCCAGTAACTGTAACAGCTACAGCTACAACGGCCTCCTGTAATGTAGCGGGAAGTGGTGCAATTGATTACGAAGTAACAGGAATTGCAAGCCCCGCAGATTTAACCATTACCCTTCAAAATACAGATACGGGAGCCACTATTACAGGCCCAACCCCACACAACAATGTGGCCATTCCTTTCAATGATACATTCACTGGATTGGCGCCAGGGAACTATCAGATTTTGGTAACGGATAACAATACCGGTTGTACGGGAAGTACCTTGGTCTTTATTGATTTTAGTTCCCCATCCATTGTTATCGATAGTAATGTACAGGCAACCTGTAATGCTGGGGCCTTTGTAACTGTTAGAGGTATTGGTTCAGGAACTCCATTCGGATATGCCTATGTGCCGTCAGGAGACCCTGCTCCAACCGTATTCAATACAGATACTACTTTTGAAATACCAGGGCCATACCCGACCAACTATGATTTTTATGTGCAGGATGCCAACGGCTGTACAGCCATGACAACTGCAACTGTGAGTCAAGAGGCCGGAGTACCAAACCCAACCATTGATGTCACAAATCAATGTACGGCAACCAGTGGATATCAGATTGAAGTACTTTCACCTATTTCAACAGGTTCTGGACTGCCACATGAAACCTTTATGTATGATATTGGTAGTGGATACCAGACCAGCGTCAATTTTGTGGTTCCCAACCCGGGAAGCTATGTAATTACCGTAAGGGATGGTAATGGATGTACCAACACAGTAAATGCGGATGTGTTCGATTTCTTTGCCATTACCGCGGATGCCACTTCATTCCCTACCTGTAATGCCGGTGATGGAGAGATTACCGTGAATACCACTGGGGGTAGTGGAAACTTCGAATTCCAATTGCGGGATGCAGGGACCTTGGCCAATGTGGGACCGGCCCAAAGTTCCAATGTGTTCACCAATGTAATGCCAGGGGATTACAACATTTTGGTAACAGATTTAAGCTCTAATACCGCTCCGCTTTGTTCTGACGAAGCCATTGTGAATGTTTCAACTGTGAATACTCCGGTGATTACAGCAACCCCAAGTACGGATATCTCTTGTAACGGAGCTGATGATGGCACCATTTCAGTAGAACTTCAACCCGGTTCGGATACAGATACTCCGTTGAGTTACATTCTCTATGATGGAGCTAGCGCAACGGTGATTGCTGGTCCACAACCATCACCTGTCTTTGATAATCTTACACCAGATACCTATCAAGTGGAAGTGGTTTCGGATAGAGGTTGTACAGATCGTTCTGGAGACGTGATCATAGCAGAACCCACTTTGTTGTTGGTAGATGCCATTCACACAGAATTCAGCTGTAACCCTTCCAGCAATCAGTTTAGTACGGCCACAATAACCGTTTACACGGATACCAATGGGGATGGAACAGGAACGCCTACAGGAACAGGACCCTATACCTATAGCTTAAACGACGGTACCCCTCAGTTTGATGGCACCAACTTCCAGACCAGTAATGTTTTTGAAGTTATTGACAACGGTACTAACCAAACCTTCATTTTGACAGCTAGGGACCAGAGTGGGTGTGAAGAAACTACCACGGTAAATATCAATACACCAACAGATATCACCTTTAGTTATAATGTAGGACCTATATCCTGTGATGCCTCTGGAAGTGGAGTTAACCCTGGATTTATCGAAATCATTGTCAATGAAGGGCCAGGAAACTATGAAGTTGAGATTTTACCCCTAGGTTCCGAACCTGCCAGAAGTTCGTCCGGAACCGATAGGGTAACCTGGGACATTTCTACTCCAGGGGATTACATCTTTGCAGTGACGGACATAGGAAGTGGAGGTTGTTCTTATTTGACCGCTACCATCAACATGCCAGAATACAATAACATTGAGGCTGTCATAGCTGAGGTACGACCGGTAACCTGTTTCAATGGAAACGATGGTGAAATCAGTTTGGCAATCAACAATTACAGCGGTACTTATAATTATGAAGTCTTCTCCAGGGATAATTCAGGGGTGGAAACCACCACTGGAGTAACCGGTAGTTTTGACACCAATGCCCCGATCAACAGCCCTGAGATTATTTCTGGTTTGCCTGCTGGAAACCTGGTAGTTCATATTGAAGCTTTGGATGATCCATATTGTGATGTGATTAGTAATGTGGTTACCGTTAGGTCTCCGGACCGACCACTTACCGTAACAGCGGTGCAAACTACTGAGGTGACTTGTAATGTTCCTGGATTTGGGGAAATTACGGCCACTGGCGATGGAGGTTGGGGAACCTATGAGTACCAATTGATTGCTCCCGATGGAGTTACCGTGTTGGTAGATTATCCCAATACCAATCCTATCTTCCAAGATTTGTCAACGGGAACCTATACGGTAAATATCCGCGATTTTAGGAGCTGTGAGGAAAGCACAACCATTAACCTGCCATTGCCAGTGCCAATTTCAGCAGATATTCAGGTGGTTCAACCCTTGCGTTGTAACAATGACAATGATGGAATCATTGAAGCTTACAATATGGCGGGAGGACAAGGTCCAGGGAACTATCTATATCAATTGAACAGGATAACGGATGGAACCAATAGTGGACTTCAGACCATTCCAACATTTGCCAACTTGTCTGCCGGGGACTATACCATTACCATTTTTGATGGCTGGAATTGTAGTTTCACCACGGTTCCGATAACCGTTCAAGACCCAGAAATTGTGATCGCGGAATTGGTGGAGCTGCAGCCTCCAGGTTGTGGGGATTTGGGTAGGATGCAATTGACCGTGACCAACCCGGAAGTAGGTGTGGATTACTTCTATAGAAGAGCGGGAACATCCGATCCGTTTACTCCTTTTGGAGCTGGATTGAGCAGCGTTGAAATAGCCGCCGACATTACCATTGATCCCGGACCTTTCCAATATGACGTTCAGAATTCCAACGGCTGTCCGTTTGAGAAATCCAATCAGATTTCATTGGATCCTGCAGCGCCTTTGGTCATAGCTCTTGATCTGACCAACGCAACCATCAATTGTGCTGGGGAAGCAACGGGGATTATCCGCTCGGAAGCATTTGGAGGTATTGGAAGCTATATCTATACCCTATTGAATTCAAATACACCTCCAGTACCTACACCTGCAACAACGGTAAGATCTGCGCAAAGCTCAGGCATTTTTAGGGACTTATTACCTGGAACCTATTATGTATATGCGCAGAGTGGGGGATGTGAGGCCATATCCGACCCCATTGTTATAGAACCAAAACCGCCCTTGGTATTGGAGTACCTGGAAGCCGTTCCAGTAGCCTGTTATGGTGATACCAATGGACAGATTATTATTGAGGCCAGTGGAGGAACAGGAGCCATCCGTTATTCCATTTCTGATACCTTAAGTGAATTTTTTGAGGGCGATGATCCAGCCAATCCAAATAGAAAGACATTTGATGATCTTTCACCAAGAACCTATGATGTGATCATTCAGGATGATTTGGGTTGTACCATTACCCGAACGGTAGAAATAACTCAGCCGATGGAATTGATTGCAGCGGTTGCCTCAACAACTCCTGAAGTTTGTTTGGGGGATATGGATGGTACCATGACCTTGGAGGTCACAGGTGGTACAGCACCCTATTTCACCAGTGTAAATTCTGCTGATGATGCTGACTTTGAGCAAAACGACAGCTTGTTCTTTGATAACCTTCAAGGGGGTGAAACTTATGTGGTCTTCGTAAGAGATTCCAATGGTTGTCAAACCAATGTTACTGTAGATATTGGACTTGGTATTGAATTGATGGCTGAACCTATTGTGGAGTATGGTTGTGAGGGAATCTTCCCCTATAGTACCGCCACGGTTTCCATTGCTGATGATTCCATGCTCAACGACCTACTCTTTTCATTGGATGTGGACGATATTAGTTTGGCCACGGAGCAAAGAACCTTTGGTGATCTTCCTGAAGGCGAGCATACGGTTTACATCTACCATCAAAATGGTTGTGTAACCTTTGTTGAGTTTGAAATAGAGGTATATGAACCATTGACTTTGGAAGTACTCAAAACAGGACCTACCGAAATTAAGGCTATTGCAACCGGAGGTTTCGGAGGGTATGAATATTTCTTCCAAGGTGAATCCTTTGGGGAGACCAATACCTTTACCATTAACCAAGATGCCAATGTCAATGTTATGGTTCGTGATCGTAATGGCTGCGAGGCCAACTTTATGATGGCTTTTGATTTTGAGGGAATGCCGGAAATGCCTCCGTTCTTTACACCTGATGGAGATGGTATGAATGACAATTGGTATCCTAGAAACAGAGAGTTTTTCCCTAATATAGATGTGATTATTTACGACCGTTACGGTAGGGTGATAGCCAGGCTTGATCAGGTACAAAAATGGGATGGTACCTATGAAGGACATCCACTTCCTACTGGGGATTATTGGTACGTCGTCTACGCTAATGATAGGGAAAAACAACAGTACGTAGGACATTTCACCTTATACAGGTAGGTGTAATCCAATTTTTGTTATATTTACTTATCTAAGACTCTGTTTGCAGAATTATTTTGATAGGAGTTATAACCTCGCCTCTTTTTATTCAATGTATATGCGCAAAATAGCTTTTGGCCAGTAAATTGTTGGGCTTTATGGTTTTTTGGGTCTTGACTACTAATCCAAATCTTAAATTCAGGACCACAATGGATTCAAACAAATTTGACCTGCAACTACCCTCTTTTTTGCCTATCGAAACAAAAACCTTGGAATATTCCCTGTTTCTTTTGAACCTATATCTCAACGGATACGGAGATAAACATAAACCCTACAAGATTGACTATCACACCTTGTTGTTGAGCTATCACTTTTGGGGGAAGCGGAATTTGGACGAGTTCTGCCAAAATCAAACATTGAGCTACTTCTTGTTGCACCCGAATGATGATTCCGCCGAGGCCCGGGAGGCATTTTACATAGAAATCAGGGAATTTTTATCTGGGAATTGATTCCTTTCAGGCTATCGCTTTAGGGTAAAATGACCCTTGAAAGACCGACCATCCTCCAAAGAAACGCTGAACCAATAATCCGAAGCAGGTAAGGGCTGACCGTTCCAGCTGCCATCCCAACCCGGGGAAGCGGGATCTACTTGAGCTAGGAAATTCCCGTATCTATCAAAGATATAAACAATGGAACCGGACTGGATATCTGCACTGATGCCTTGTATTTGCCAATAGTCGTTCACATTGTCGTTATTCGGAGTAAAGAAAGCGGGATGTCCTATGACGGAGAATTGGAATTCCACCACCTCACAGCCGTTAATATCCCTAGCATAGGCTTTATGAATACCTGGAGCCACATTTTCAAACACTTGACTTCGCTGGAAGGGCCCAAACGGCGCATCCACCGAAAACTCAAAGTCTCCAAATTCTGCCAATTCCACAGTGGCCGTGGTCTGCAAGCTCACCAATCCATCAACATTTACGTTTAAAATTTCTGGGGGTTCTATAGTTGTGACTTCCACGGTTTTGAAAGCTTCGCATCCAGTTCCATCGGTCATGGTCGCCTTTAAAGTATAGGTTCCTTCCTGTGGAATACCAAAAGTCTGGCTTGTACTTAAAATGTTTCCATCGGCATCCATCCATTCATAGGTATATACATCTTGAACATTCGTTGGACCAATGGAATATGGCAACTGATTTTGGCAGACCTCCAAACTGGAGTCCAAATCAAAAATTGGTCCTTCATCCACCACCAATGTAATGTGCTGGCCAAGTCCAATACAGGCATTTTGGTCTTCACTGTCCACCCTCACCCATAAATTCTGCTGACCAGGGGATAGTACATTTCTATAACGCATTGGGTCTATGGCTTCCAACTCTGACAAGGCATCTTCCGCAGAAGCATAATAGCTGACCTCAAAATTACTTCCCGGAGGGAACAAGGCAAGAATAGTGTTGGTGGCACTGCTGAATTCAAAAGTTCCCACTCCATCGGTGTAATTTTCATTTACACCATCATCGCATGCTTTTACTTCTATATTGAAATCACTGGGAATGGCCGTACTTACAACGCTTAAATCCAAAGTAGTAACACCAAAACATCCCAATTCATTTTCAACTCTCACAAAAAGTTGGGAGCCCAAGGCATTGGAATAAGTTTCAGGATTTGGAACCGGACTGGAACCACCTCTTGCCCCGCGTTCGGAATCATGAAAGCTAAATGTGAGTCCTTCTGCTGCATTGATCAGGGAGCCGGCTTCAAAGAGGTTAAATTCCGAAAATCCGTCCCCATCGGGATCGCACTGAACCAATTGGGCGGGATTTGCCAAGGGTAAAGCAGTTACTTCGACCTCCTTGGTATAAGATTCCACATCCGCGCCTTGCGTAATGGTGGCTGTAACTAGATAGGTACCAGGGACGGAATAGATATGCTCTGGCGCTTTATCCACAGTGTTCAAAATAGGTGATCCGTCCCCAAAATCCCAGGCAATGTTATCTGGGTCCGGGAGATAGTTGGTAGAGAGCTTTGTATTATCTCCAACACAGGCTTCCTCATATTCTACCCGAACTTGAAAATAGGACTGGACAAAGGAGGGAAGTCCTTTCCAGCTGGTGTTTCCAATAGGCAAACCGTCTTCCACGTAATTGCAGGCAGCTCCAAGCTCCTTTGGATTGTTGATTACCCCTAAGTGACGTCTTTGGACATTCGCTTCATAAATTTTTCCGTCTATGGCCAACTGCAGGGCTGTGGGATCCACTGGAGACTCAGCTATCCTTTGGTAGTCGTTGTTTCTCTCCAAATCTATCTGGACCAAAATACTACCGTCATTGTCATGCCCGCTAGGGGGAACATCACCATTATTGAAACTACTTACTGTAGCATACAATTTCTTGGAATCTGGAGAGAATTCCACCCCGTACGCAAAGACAAAGTCATCATCCATCAGTTGTTGGGCGTTGGAAACTGCTCCTGTCAAAATATCGAAATCAAAAAGGTACAGACTACCTGGAGAGTGTCCACTGGGATCCACATTGTTCATAAAGTTGGCCATGGCCAGTTTGGTTCCATCCGGAGACAACTTTATCTGCCCTTTGGCATTCCCGGAATAGGCTCCCAAATGCATTAGTGGACCTACTTGTGATATAACGGGAGTTTCGTTAACTCCATTTTCATCCACTTTAAATGAATAGAATTTATCATGAAAGTGCGCAATCACCCAATAAACATCCTCACAGGGATCCTTGACAGCTGTAAGTTTTTGGGAACATTTCAATGCTCTTTCAAACCGGTTATCGGGATCATAGGTGATTAAATGCGCCCCGCGGCTGCTAATTGTTCCTGGCCCCGTCATGTTTACTTCAAAAAAATTGAGTCCATCGCCATTCCAGATAATGGTATCGACGGTTTCATAATCATCCGTTATAAATAGATAATAGAAGTTTGGAAATCCCGGTTTGGGAACAATAATCGAGGATTGGGTGCTGAAATTACTCCCTGATAAGGCCCTACTTCCTGGCATGCGCCTGTGTAGTCTATTGTAAGCGACTTCTGAATCTGTATAAAAAAGAAGATTCCCTTCTTCCGTAGCAATGGTTGCAGAACCTTCATAGGTGTCCATGCTGCTACCGACCAAGGATTGCGGAACAAGGCTATTAAAGTCCAGACCTGCAAATTGGCCAAAATGCCATATGGCCGCCTCCCTATCTTGAGCGCACACCAATCCAAACCAACATGCCATGAGCAATGTAAGTGTTCTTTTCATAGCGAAATCGGAGTATTATTCCTTTCGTATAGTGATGAAAGTAAATAGCTATCAACTCTAAATATAGTGATTTCAGTGTTTTGGGCATAAAGAGGCGCACAAAAATGGGTGTTCATCGCATTTAATAGATGAACTGATATCCGAAAATACCAAATACGCACCATGTAAAAACAGATGGAAAGGATTTACCGTTTCAAGGTAAAATGGCCCTTGAAGGACCTACCATCTTCCAAGAAAACCGTGAACCAATAGTCTGAAGCTGGGAGCGGCTTACCGTTCCAACTGCCATCCCAGCCTTCGGACGCTGCGTCCACTTGTGCAAGGAAATTACCATATCTATCATAGATGTAGACCATGGATTGGGATTGGATATCAGCACTAATACCTTGTATCTGCCAGTAGTCATTTACACTATCATTGTTTGGTGTGAAGAAAGCAGGATGCCCAATAACAGAAAATTGGTATTCCACTACTTCGCAGGCATTGATATCCCTAGCATAGGCCATGTGCACTCCTGGAGGAACATTTTGGAAAACATTGCTGCTTTGGAAAGGGCCCAATGGGTCGTCCAAAGAGAATTCGAAATTATCAAAGCTTGCAAGTTCCACTGTTGCTGTGGTTTGTAAGCTGACCAGTCCATCCACTTTTACATCCAATATTTCGGGAGGATCAATGGTTGTGACTTCTATCGTACTGAAGGCTTCACATCCTGTACCATCTGTCATGGTTGCCTTTAATGTATAGGTTCCCGCTGCGGGAACACCAAAATTTTGATTGGTACCCAAAATATTTCCCTCTGCGTCCATCCATTCGTATGTATAATTATCTTGTGGATTTCGGGCACTTATAGGATAAGGCAACTGATTCAAGCAGACTTCTATGGAGGGTTCCAAATCAAAAATAGGCCCCTCATCTATAGCTAAGGTAATATGTTGCCCAAGCCCAATACAGGCATTCTGATCCGCTCCATCAACACGAACCCAAATATCCTGTCTATTGGGCGAACCCACATTGCGGTACTGCGTTGGGTCTAACGGATTGGTTTCGGAAAGTGCATCTTCTGAAGAGACATAATAGCTAACTTCAAAATTGCTATTGGCAGGGAACAGGGCCATTATGGCAGCTGTGGCACTACTAAAGTCAAAAGTACCAATGCCATCAGCATAATTGTTGTCTACCCCATCATCGCAGGCCCTAACCTCCAATTGAAAACCACTTGGAATTGCCGTACTCACCACTCTTAGGTCCAAGGTGGTAACATCAAAACATCCCAGTTCATTCTCCACCCTCACAAAAAGTTGATTTCCCAAAGCATTGGAATAGGTTTCCGGATTAGCAATTACGCTTGTACTTGCCCTAGCTCCCCTTTCGGTTTCATGAAAACTGTAGGTGAGTCCTTCTGTAGCGTTTATTAGAGAAGCTGCCTCAAATAGGTTGAATTCTGAGAATCCATCGCCATCTGGGTCACACTGTACCAACTCAGCAGGGTTTGCCAAGGGTAAAGAGGTTACTTCCACTTCTTTGGTATAGGTTTCCACTTCTGCACCTTTGGTAATGGTGGCAGAGACCAGATAAGTTCCTGCGCTGGTATAAACATGTTCCGGTGATTTGTCCAAAGTGTTCAATACGGGTGAGCCATCACCAAAATCCCATTCAATATTGTCGGGGTCTGGGAGATAGTTGGTAGAGAGCTTTGTATTGTCTCCAACACAAGCTTCTTCGTATTCAACCCTCACCTGGAAAAAAGACTGCACAAAAGCTGGAAGCCCTTTTTGACTTGCCCTACCCATTGAAAGGCCATCTTCCACGTAGTTGCATGACGCTCCTACTTCCTTGGGATTATTGATAACTCCAAGATAGCGCCTTTGAATATGCGCCTGATAGATCTTACCATCAATTGCTAGTTGGAGATCCGTTGGATCTACAGGGGAATCGGCTATTTTCTGATAATTGTTATTGTCCTCCAGATCCACTTGGACCAACATGCTCCCATTATTAAAAAACCCACTGGGAGGTACATTTCCGTTGTTAAAACTGCTTACAGTGGCGTACAGTTTTTTCGAGTCTGGTGAAAACTCCACTCCATAAGCAAACACAAAATCATCATCCATTAATTTTTGCTCGTTGGAAACCACACCAGTAAGTACATTAAAGTCAAAAACATACAGGCTCCCTGGAGCGTGACTTTCTTTGTCTACCCCATTCTGAAAATTAGCCATGGCCAAACGGGTTCCATCTGGGGACATTTTAATCTGCCCTTTAAAATTCATAAAAGGTCGGCCGAGCTCTACAGCAGGCCCCACTTGAGAAACCACAGGGGTTTCGTTTACCCCATTTTCATCAATCTTGAACGCATAAAATGAGTCCTTGAAATGAGTGACTAGCCAATAAACCTCCTCGCAGGGGTCTTTGATCGCTGTAAGTTTTTGGGAGCATTTCAGAGCCCTTTCAAAACGGTTACTGGGATCATAGGTTATAAGGTGATTGACCTGATTTCTTATGGAACCGGGGCCCGCCATTCCCACATTGTAGTAATTAAGTCCTGAGCCAGTATATACCACGGTGTCCACTGTCTCATAGTCATCAGTGGTGAACAAAAAATAATTGGTTGGATTGGATGGGTCCGGGATTATAATTGCAGATTGGGTACTTCGGGTACTGCCTATTAGGAACCTACTTCCTGAAATAAGCCTATGGGAGCTGTTATGGGCACTTTCCCCATCTGCATAAAAAATTAAGCGTCCTTCATCGGTAGAAATGGTGGTTGTTCCCTCAAATGTATCTGTTGCGGAATCGGTCAAAGAACGAGGAACCAAACTATTGAAATCCAAGCCTGCATACTGTCCAAAATGCCAAATCGCGGCTTCTCTATCTTGGGAAAAAGCCAGGCTGGTCCAAAATGCCATAAGTATTAGTAGTGCTCTTTTCATGGTCAAATTGGATAACTACAGGGAACATAAATCCTTGAATTTGAGTAGCTATCAAAAATAAATATAATGAATTCGTACTACTGGATTGAAATTAGCTGACAAAAACAGTTGGGTGCCCAAAAAATTGGATGAAATGAATAGTTTGATAAATCTACCCAAATTGTATATTTGCACTCCCAATTTGTCAAGTAAAACTTGGAAATTGGGTATTGTTTATTGAAAATTGTTGACCGAAGGTCAATTACGGGATGTGGCGCAGTCTGGTAGCGTACACGCATGGGGTGCGTGTGGTCGCTGGTTCGAATCCAGTCATCCCGACTTTTAACATTTTGTTAGCAAATTTAACTCTGGTAATCGTTTGATTATCAGAGTTTTTTTGTTTTATGCCTCTATAGAAAATGTTGGATTTTGCTTTAAAACGACCTACAAAGGTTACCTATTCGGTTACCCAGTTTTAAAGCATTTCTGCAAGCCCAATGTTTATGGGTACTTTGGAACTAAGTTCGAATCCAGTAGCGTTAACTAATAAAAATCTAAATTGACTAATAAGTCTCAAAAAAGGTTGGGTTTTCAGCACTTTTGATATGATAATTTGTTTATTTGCCAAGCTTAAGTATCCTAAATGCCCCTTGAATAACAAGTAGGAATACAATTGTGCCGATGATAAGGTCAGGTTTGTTGGAGTCCAGCCATTGCACCAACACACCAGCAGCGATTACCCCCAAATTGATGATGACGTCGTTTGATGTGAAAATCATGCTAGCTTTCATATGAGCCTCTTTCTTGCTCTTTGACTTTTGCAATAGGTAAAGGCAGATACCGTTAGCAATCAGCGCAAAGATTGAAACGATAACCATTGTAGAAAAATCAGGAAGCCTTTCCGCTCCGAAAAAGCGTCTCAAAACTTCCACAAATCCAATAATGGCGAGGGTAATTTGAAAATATCCCGCAAGTTTGGCAATCCGTTTCTTTCTGGCCAAAGTCCCCCCAACCGCAAAAAGACTAATTCCATATACGAAACTATCCGCCAACATATCCAGACTATCAGCAATTAGACCCATGGATCTTGAAAACAGCCCTGTGGACATTTCTATGAGAAAAAAAGCAAAATTGATAGCGAGTACGGCCCAAAGCAATTTTTTCTGGTCAGATTTTTCATCAAAGTTGGTCCTATCAGTTTTTTCGGTGGAGATTCTTCTCCCGCCCAAGTTCAAATCGGCAATCGAATTTTCGATTTTTTCAACCCCACCGTTATGAAAAACCGTCAATTTCCGGTTGGGAATATCAAAGTCCAGTTCGGCAATACCCGGAATCCCATCTAGTTTCATACGGATAAGATTTTCCTCGGAGGGACAGTCCATCTTGGAAATCTCAAACAATGACTTTTTCATCTAATCCTTTAATTAGAAGCAACGGTTTCATTTATTCTTGAGCACCAAATTACTGCATATAAACCTAAAAACCGAGTGTCACAAAAAGGCCATTTCGTGCGACTTTTTCAAGACATTGGGTTTTAATTTATTGACAAGTCCTATTTATTGTCTCATTTAGTGGTTTCGTTAATTCACGTTTTATGGAACAAACGAGCATACCTGAAGAATTATGAACTTTGACCCATTTTTGGTATAGAATAAGTATTTTTAGTGCTAACTGTAGACAATTAATCACTAAATTTATTAAAGCAAGAAAGTCAGCTCGAAAAGTTACCTATTCGGTTACCTATCTTGTGAAAGTCAACATAAAATATTGATATTGAGACGATTGCATTTTTATTCTTAGTGCAGTCATCCCGACAAGCTAAAGCCGGACATATTGTTCGGCTTTTTTTTATTGGACGCTTGTTGATGTCATTTTCATCATTTGCAGATATCCGATTATTAATTTAGTCCATATTCATATAAAAGATGCTGTCTTCCTATGGATACAAACAAAATGTGACTTATCTTACAGTGTCTAACCCTTTCATTTTGAATAAAATGTGTTGAGCAATACGTTTGGATGATGAAGAAAATCAATCTGTTTCTAGCTTTAATAGTTTGTACTTCAGCTTGGTCCCAGTCCAAGATTGAAGGTCACATATATGATCAGACGACCAACACACCCTTACCTTATTGCTCGATCAAAATATATGGATCCAAAGAGGATTATACCATAACCAACGAAGATGGAAAATTTGCCATCGGTTATGAGTTTGCCAACGATTCCCTAGAAATAAGGCATATTGGGTTTAAACCCAAAAAAGAAGCCTTGTCCTATTTTAAATCCGAACCCAGACTGTATCTGGAGACCGATGTCTCGGCTTTGGATGAAGTGGTGCTAACAGCAGGGGAGGACAAAGAATATCCGTATAAATTATTGGCCCAGGTAGTGGAAAAGTACCGCGCAAAAAATAAAGTAACCCATAGCAAGGCTTTTCTTAAGTTGAGTTCGTCCGCTCGGAACATCCCTATAGAACAAATAGAAGGTTTTTATAACAGCGGTCAGAGTTTATCAGAAGGCATCTTGGATTTAAAGGTAAAAAGCGGTCGGTTTGGGCAGAATAAAAAGTTTGCCTTTTACAGTCTGGATAATACTAAAATTCTAAGTGATTTTGAACTGTTTGGAACCACAGGTCAACTATTACCAAATTACCCTGGTAATATGAATTATGAGGCCATTTTCAGAAAATACAAGGTGAGGATTGACCCCTGTACTTCCTGTAACGAGCAGGATGTGGCCATTGCCTTTTTCCCCAAGAGACCCAATGGAAGATTGTTTTATGGCAAACTGATAGTAGATCATGCCCGGTTGATTGTCAAAAGAATTGAATTGGGCGTTAAGGAACCGAGTATTACCAATTTGGCTTCCATTAATGACAATATTGAGCTTATTCCCATGGAAATGCAACTTGATATTGCTTTCGATCCAATGGATTTGGATAAGATCCAATACTTGAATCTGTCATTACGAATGGATTACAGATTCGATAACTTTTCTGAGATCATAGATTCCCGCACCTTTCTCTATACCTATGATTACGATTCCACTTTTGAGATGCCATATTTTACCGAAGAATTGTCTTTCAACAATGATTACGATAAAATTATTGCTTTACAGGCCTCAGATCATTTTTGGGAATCCAACTATCAATTTCCCAAAAGCTTTAAGGATAATCGTTCCATGAACTTCATGAAAGAGCATGGTTATTTGATCAACTATAACAGCTATATTCCCTTAAGTGACCTTATGTATGCAAAACCCTCTGTCTTGTCTTGGCACAAGGACTACCGCTTGCATTGGGAACATCTCACAAACTTTATGCCTGTAGAGGAAGACAAAACAGCCCGAAAAAATGCGAGGGGCAATAGGGATGTAACAGTGGGCAAATCCTTTGATTCGCCTGTAGCGGCCCACATAAAAAGCACAGGTGTTAAAAATAGCAAGGGACTCAACATTACCTATATGGTGGATAGATATCTGGATGGGGAAGGAAAAAACAAAACCGTAAGCCGAACTTTATTAGATCTCAATGCCTCCCAATTTAATAATGATGGCTCCAGAAACAGGTTGGCCTACATCAATATAATTTTTGATATCTATGAGGTTTACCGCCAATTAGCGTCTTCCCGTATCACTGAAAGCATGGGTTCTGAGGAGGCAAAGGCCATATTTGATGAAATATATCAGGGTGCAGCGATTGAGGTCAAAAAAATGGAAAGAGAGACCCAAAGAGGTGCAGATCAGGAAGCCCTACGGCTATGGAACCGAAGAATTAATGCCCGATTAGGGGTGGATAACTTATCATTGAACCGTTGATGATAAACGGTTATTCAATAATTGAATCTTTCTGCGTATTTACAGAGAATAAATGATTGCCCTGATAATTTGGGGTAAGTTTAAACAGCATCTGTTTTTGATGTTGCGTGGGAAGCCCATAATCAAAATAGCTTGTTACCCGAAGATATGTTGTGGTGCCTTCAAAGAGCTGCAAGTTTATCTGCCATTCTCCTTTGGGTTCTTCCTCAAACAAGAACTGTTTCGTCGTTGAACCCTCCTGATTTTCGTTATTGTCCCAGGTTTTGTATTGCGATTCAGGATTTATGATCTGAATACCCAAATTGATTTCGGGATTACTCCATGTCATTACAATTCTGGTGGGAGATATCATTGGCGGTTCCAAATTAAAGAAGCTGTCCATTTCACCAGTTTCCGGGATACGTCCGTTTTGGACGTTTTCCTTGAATTGTCGGTACACCTCTGCCGCTTTATCTTGATTTCCAAGGGCAACATAGGCATTGGCAAGATCTATATAGGATTGGGGTGCCGTAGCATCTTGTTGTAAAATTTGAAGATACGTTTCCGATGCCAAATCATTTTGTCCCTGTGTTTCATGGGTATAAGCTAGTGACCGCAAGGCCGGAATGTTTTGCCCAAAGTTTTGACGGACATCCTTGAGCAATTGGTTGGCTGTTTTTTGATCATCCCAACGTCCCCTAAAATACTGCGCCATATCCAAGAAAAAATAAGGTTGGGTTGCATAAGCCTCGGCATGGGTTTTCAGTAATGCCTTTGCTTCTTGATGGGATGTAGCTCGGCCAAAGACATCCAGATATTCAGGATTCTCGGGCACATAGCTGTTTTTACTATCGAATAGGGTATACAGGCTATCCCGCATTTCAGAGTTGTCGTACCGTCGAACAATTCCCATTTCGTCCATACGGTTTTTGCCCTTTGTATTGACGATAATAACACCTCCAACCCCTCGAGGACCGTATCTGGACATTGCGGCATTGCGTTCCAAAACAACCAAACGGTCTATATCACTTGCAGAGAGGTAGGTCGGTGTGCTTTCAAAAATCATCCCGTCCACATCAAATATGGCCTTGGGTTGTGCACCCATGGTACCGGAGGTATCCACAATTGAAACAGATACTCTTCTTAGATAAACCTCTACATCAGGTACATGTGGGGGTCTGACAACCCGCATACTGGGAACATGGTTTTTTAATGAGGCCAAAAAATCTGTTCCTACATTTATTAGGTCTTTGCCCTCTACAAACCGCATGGCAGTGGAAGAACGATCTTTGTCCAGAATTCCAAAAGATGTCTTGATTAGATTAGTGTTTTCTTGATAGTCCGCAAGCAACTCTTTTTGTCTTTTCCGCTTCTTTTTTTGGACAACCACTTCCCTTAATTTGGTAGTTTGAGGAGAAAGTACCACTTTCAAATCTTCCATTTGCTCATCAACAACTAGTTCAATAGTGCCAAAACCAACCGAGGAGATGACCAAAACTTCACCTATCGTCGCTTGTATGACAAACTGCCCTTGGGTGTCGGAATTAGTGCCAAGCTCTGTATTCTTGATTAATATATTAGCATCAGGAATGGGAGTTTCCCAGACATCAGTAACCTTCCCTGAAATTATTATATCTGTGGTTTGGGCATAAATTGGTACGGTGATTATTGAAAATAGAAATATTGCAAGATGCTTCATTTTTGATTGATTGGTAGGACTGCATCCTCTAAATTATTGAATCTGAGATGCCTACTGGTATTAAAAGTAAAAAAAAATGCGCCAACTTCCAGTAGCGAATACCAACCTTGCTTATTAACCGAGAGTTTTTCGTACGGCGGTTTTACCTTACCTCACCTTCCTAAGACGTTGTTCTTTGCGATTATTGAGAGATTTTTTGGTTTTTGGATTACTTCATTTTGTTAATGCTGTGTTAAAAACTACCAATAATTTTCCTATTTTAGAATGAAACACGGTTCTAAAATTTTGTTTGACCACCGGTTTGGCAATTTTACTTAGTGATACCATATACCGAAAAAGCATCATTCGGAGTTAAAGGTTGGTCAGGATTGAATCACATTTTATTAAAGAGCCTGTAAGGAGCTTTTACAAGTCGCCTAAGTAAGGTAAGGCAGGAATTAACCTCAACATATATGAAACAAAGACTATTCTTCGTAATGCTTCTCTTGTCTTTGGCCACATTTGCCCAAACCGGCCAAACCTATCAAATAGGTATTCTTATTGATCAGATGAACCCTGAAATGTCTCCCTTGCTGGAACAATTAAAATCTGAAGTCGTGGCCGTGGTAGGGGAGGATGCGAACATTCAATTTCCTCAAGAAAACATACTTATCAACGGTTTCGATGTAGCCAAGGCCAAACAGAATTACGACCAACTTATAAACAACAACACGGATATTATCCTGGCCTTTGGAGTGGTCAACAATCAAATCATAAGTGCCAAAGAGTCACATAAAAAACCTACAATTCTCTTCGGGGCAGTTAATCGGGACCTCCACAATCTTGACCTGACCAATGCAACTTCTGGGATAGAGAATTTTACTTATTTGGTAGAATCTGAGTCTTATGAAGAAGATTTCAAGAAATTCAAGGACCTTACCAAACTTTGAGAACGTCGGAATCGTAATTGATGCCCCAATTGTGGAAATACTTCCGCTCAAAGAGACTTTTAACAAGGAAATCACAGCACTTGGGGCTAACTATAAGCTGATTCCGTTTACTACCGTTCAGGACATAACCTCCAATTTGGAAGGAATCGATGCAGTTTATATGGCAGGAGGGTTTTTTCTGAGCAGGGAAGAGAAAAAACAATTGGCAGATACCTTTTTGCAGGCCAAACTTCCTTCCTTTACGGTTAATGGTACTGAAGATGTCAAGGATGGCATCATGGCAACCTACCAATCCGATGATAACCTGGATCAGTTTTTTAGACGCATTGCATTGACCATAGAGGCTTATGTTACAGGCACCCCTTTGTCCGAACTTCCGGTGTACATAGATTACACCCCTAGACTGACCATCAATTACAATACCGCTGAGACCATCGGCGTACCCATAAAATACAGCTTGGTAGGGCAAACAGATTTTGTTGGGGAGTTTAAAAATGTTATTTCTGAAAAGGATTATGACCTTTTGACCGCAATCAATGATGCGCTTGAGAATAACCTGTCCCTTGGTTCCAATCAAAAAGATGTTGAATTGGCACAGCAGGATGTAAAATCGGCCAATAGCAATTACTTACCCAGTTTAACCGCTGCTGGAACGGCCACTTATGTTGACCCTGATGCGGCTGAGGCAAGTGCCGGCGCCAACCCTGAATTTTCAACGGGCGCAAACATCACCCTGAGTCAAACTTTGTTTTCTGAAGCGGCCAACGCCAACATTTCCATACAAAAGAGCCTTCAAAAAGCCCAAGAGGCAAATTTTAATGCTGCCGAACTGGACTTGATTTTTGACGCTTCAAATGCGTATTTCAATGCCCTAATTTTAAAGGTAAATGCGCAAATTCAATCAAGGAATGTGACCTTGACCAAGCGAAACCTGGAAATTGCAGAACAGAATTTTGAAGCGGGCCAATCCGGAAAGTCCGATATGCTCCGTTTTCGAAGTGAAATGGCACAAAACACCCAATCCATGGTGGAGGCCGTTAACCAATTGGAACAAGGTTTTTTGGTGCTTAACCAAATATTGAACAATCCTGTGGATCTTGAAATTGATGTGGAGGACGTGCAATTCAATGAGGGCATATTTGAGCGCTACAACTACGAGGAATTTTTTGACCTTTTGGACAATCCCACGTTACGGGAGCCCTTTATCGATTTTCTAATTGAGGAGGCCTATAAAAATGCCCCTGAGTTAAAATCCCTGGACTATAATCTTTTGGCCACGGAACGGAACATAAGGTTGAACGGGTATGGCAGATTTCTTCCAACCTTGGCATTGCAAGGCCAATATAATTCCACATTTAGCCGATCGGGTGCGGGCAGTACCCCACCTCCGGGTGTTTCTCTGCTTGATAATACCTACAATGCTGGACTTAACCTGTCCATTCCCATCGTAAACCAGAATTTGTCCAACATCAACCGTCAAACGGCCATCATTCAAAAAGAACAGTTGGAAATCAATAAAAAAAATGTGGAATTGGGTATTGCCGTGAACATTAGAACGGCCATATTGAATTTGGTGAATCAGATTTCCAATATCCAGCTTTCCCAAATATCAGAAGAAACGGCAGAGGAAGCCTTGGAGCTTACACAAGCTTCGTACTCTAGCGGAGCTGTAAATATTGTGCAATTATTGGATGCACAGAACAACTATTTGAATGCTCAATTGGCCAGGGCCAATGCAACCTATAATTATTTGATCAATTCACTACAGGTAGAGCGCTTTTTAGGCTACTATTTTTTATTGAATTCTGAAGAAAACAACAACGAGTTTAGACAACGGTTCTTTGAGTATTTAAACACCAGAAACTAACGTACAAAAACACAAAGGGATGAAATTCATATCAAAACTAAGTTTGTTCAGTGTCCTGGCGGGATTGTTATTATCCTGCGGAAGTGAAGAAAAAAAGGAAGAAAAGTTCTTGCGGCCCGTTAAATACCAGGAGGTTGGCTTTCTGGGAGGAGAGCGGGTAAGAACCTTTAGCGGAACCGCTCGTACCGATAAAATCATCAATTTAAGTTTTAGAAGTTCTGGAATCATCACCCAATTTGATATGAAGCTTGGGCAAAAAGTGAAGAAAGGGCAATTGCTCGGCAAACTCGACAATGTGCAATCAAGATTGGCCTATGAACAGTCCATAACACAACTGAACAGTGCTGCATCGCAAATGAACACCAGCAAGTTGAACTTGAACAGAATTCGTTCCCTCTACGAAAAAGGGAGCACTTCATTAAGTGATTTTGAGGCAGCAAAAAACTCATTTAAAAATGCGGAAGAAAGTTATAAATCCGCTAAGCGAGGGGTGGAGATTCAACAAGACCAGATAAACTACGGATACATTTATGCGCCTGAAGATGGTATTATCGCTTCTATTTCGGCAGAAGTGGATGAAAATGTCCAGGCAGGATCTTCGGTGGCCATACTCAATTCTGGCACGGATATGGAAATTTCCTTGGGCTTGCCGGAGAGCGTGATCAATGGAGTGCAGGAAGGAATGGAAGTAGCTGTGGACTTTTCTTCCATACCCGATCTAACCTTCAATGCAAAAGTCACCGAGGTAGCTCCCGCAGTGGATGCTAATACCGCAACTTATCCAGTCAGGGTAACTGTTGTAAACCCAAGCGATGCAATCAAAAGTGGAATGGCTGCCAATGTGGCCTTTGATTTTGGCAATCATGAAATTGATGAAAGCCGATTGGTGGTTCCTGCCCATGCGGTAGGAGAAGATAGCAATGGACGATTTGTGTTTTTAATTGAAGAAGAAGGAGCAATCACCAAAGTGCGAAAACAAGCTATCGAAATAGGTAGCCTTGCATCTGACGGTTTCGAAATTACATCAGGATTGTCCAAGGGACAAAAAATTGCAACAGCAGGACTTCAGACCCTTTTGGACGGGCAAGAAGTTAAATTACAATGAATTGAATTGGCCGCACTAAAACCAACCTATGAATTTAGCTAAGTTTTCCATTGAAAAGAATAGAATCACCTTTATGGTTCTGGCAACTATCGTTTTGTTGGGCATCTCCATGTATTTTGGACTTTCAAGAGATAGCATGCCTCCTTATACGGTTAGGGTGGCCACAGTGGTCTCGTCTTTTCCCGGAGCGAGTCCTGAACGTGTTGAGCAACTGGTAACGGATAAAATTGAAAAAGTTGCCCAGGAACTCCCGGAGCTTGATGAGGTAAACAGCACCTCAAGAACGGGACTTTCCATTGTAAGCGTGACCCTGAAAGATGTGGTGTCCAAAGAAAAAATGCAATCGGTTTGGGATAGGCTGCGCAGAAAACTTAATGCCATTCAAGGCCTGCCTAGTGGGGTAAATCCCAATTTGAATGATGATGGAGTGGGCGATGTTTATGGTATTGTGGTAGGCTTGACCTCTGACGGATATTCGTATTCCGAGATGAAGGAGTACGCGGATGATATCAAAGATGAATTGATCAAGCTTCCCGATGCAGCAAAAGTGGAACTCGGTGGTGTACAGGAAGAACGGGTTTTTGTGGAATTTGACAATACACGACTCAAGGAATATGGACTTTCGGCGTCCAAGCTACAGCAGAGCATTTCCGCTACCAACATTCTAAATTCTGGGGGACAGGTCAATGTAGGAGATGAACGCATTATTTTGGAACCCACTGGAAACTTTGATTCTGTGGAAGCCATTCGGGATATGCTGATTGCTGTGGGAGATGGCACGCAACTGGTTAAATTGGGGGATATAACTTCGGTTTCCAAAGGTTATATTGATCCGCCCAATCAAATTGTCAGTATTAATGGCAAGGAAGCCATTTCTTTACATGTCAACCTAAAGGAAAACCAGAATATTGTTGCATTGGGTGAGGCTGTAAACCAGGTGGTAAATAGTTGGAAAAAGAAACTTCCCATAGGTCTGGAACTGACCCGGGTTTCATCTCTGGACACCTACATTGATGTTAAAGTAAGCGACTTTATTGTTAATTTACTGCAATCCATTAGCATTGTTTTGTTGGTGATGCTTGTATTTCTAGGATTCCGTACAGGATTCGTTATTGCAAGCCTTATTCCCATTGTTACCATCATGACATTGATGATCATGGGGCTTATCAATGTGGGGTTAAATCAAGTTACGTTGGCCGCCTTGATCATGGCACTGGGGATGTTGGTAGATAATGCCATTGTTGTGGCAGAGACCATTATGGTAAAACTGGAGCAGGGTGTTGCAAAAAAACAAGCAGCCGAAGAAGCTTTTGCTGAACTCTGGATGCCACTTTTGATATCCACCTTGACCACATCCGCTGCTTTTTTGGCCTTCTTTTTATCCCCCACTACCATGGGAGATATTGTGGGCCCCATTTTCGTGGTGATCACTATCGCCCTAATGTCTTCCTGGATCATTGCACTAACGGTAATAACGATGTTCTGTTATCTTTTCCTAAAGGTAGCTCCCAAGGGAGAGAAAAAACCAAGTTTGGTAGACAGGATTATCAATGCTTGCAAAAGCTATTATAAAAATTTGATCCTGATGGCTTTGGCGAACAAATACAAGGTGATTATCACAATATTCCTTGCTTTTTTTGTTTCGCTTTATGGCTTCACCAAAATCCCTTTCATTTTCTTTCCTGATAGTGACCGAAATATGATCACCATCGACATTAATTTACCAGAAGGTAACAAGATTGAGCGAACAACCGAAGTGGTTCAAAAAATTGAGCAATTTATGACGGATTCGCTCAAGACGAACCCTAATAGGAGTTTGGGTGTTGTGGATTGGTCTTCATACATCGGAGAAGGACCGGAATCCTATGATCTTGGGTATTCACCCGATGAAGCCAATTCCAACTACGCACATATTTTGGTGAACACTTCCTCCTTTAATGAAAATGTGGCGATGATCACCAGATTGGACAAGTTTACATTCAACAATTTCCCAAATGCGGACATCAAAGTAGGTGCCTTGGGTGCAGGTGGCGGTGGAACACCTATAGAAATAAAGGTCTCAGGTAGCGACCCCGATGAACTGTCCAAAATTTCAGAACGGGTTAAACTCAGACTTGCGGGTATTCCAGGCACCAAAAATGTAAAGGATGATTGGGGACCAAAAAGTAAAAAGTTTTTAATTGAAATAGATCAGAACAGGGCACAAACCGCTGGAGTTAGCAGTCAGGATATTGCCACCTCTCTCCAAACCGTTTTGGACGGTTTTCAAACCGGGGAATATCGAGAGGATGATAAATCAATTCCGATAATCATGCGAAGTGATGCGTCACAGCAACAATCATTGGCATCCTTGGAAACCTTGAATGTGTACTCGCAAAACTCTGGAAAAACAGTCCCTTTACTGCAGGTCGCTTCCATTGTTCCCGCTTGGCAATATTCCAAGATAAAACGCTTGGATTTACGCCGAACCATAAACATTAGTAGTGAGCTGCGTGAAGGAGCCAATGCCTCGGCCATAACGGCGGAGATTACACCTTGGTTGGAACAAGAGTCAACCACCTGGGCAGATAACTATAGTTATAAATTTGGTGGTGATGCCGAGAGCACAGCGGAAAGTATGGGGTCGGTAATTGGATTCTTGCCCATTTCTGCCTTTATCATTGTTTTGCTCTTGATCATTCAATTTAATTCGTTTAGAAAGATGACCATGGTGGTGTTGACCATTCCCTTGGCCGTGATAGGAGTTGTAATAGGCTTGTTGGTTTTTCAAGAGGCTTTTGGGTTTATGCCCTTTTTAGGGGTCATATCTTTGGCCGGAATAGTGATCAACAATGCTATTGTGCTCATAGATAGAATGGAAATTGAACAAAGAGATTTGGGTCGTACGGAACAAGACGCGGTCATTGGCGCTTGTTTGCAACGTTTTAGACCTATTTTGTTGGCCACCTTCACTACGGTTTTGGGGCTCATACCACTGTATTTGAGTGGAGGGGAGATGTGGGAAGGTATGGCAGTGAGTATTATGGTTGGACTGCTGTTCGGAACCATCATTACCCTCTTGTTCATCCCTGCACTATATAGTGCGCTCTTCCGTGTAAGCTATAAAAACTACCAATTCAATGAACAGCTTCTGGATGCCTAGGACTAATTGATAGGAGGTCTAAAAGTACACGGTATACCAAAGTAAAGTAGATTGGGAACCTATTATAAATTGATTTTGCGTATTTTAATATATAGGAGCTTACTTTTACCTTAGGAAGTGCCAAATACTAATCTAAATTGGATTTTAGTGCCGAAGCCTCATTATTTATTAGCCCTTTTTGTAATTACCATAGGTAGTTGCATGCATTCGCAGGAGCTCCCGCCCATACAAACCTTCGCACCTTCAGATTATAGTGGCGAAAATCAAAATTGGGCGATTTCGCAAGCTTCTGACGGTTTTATCTACGTGGCCAACAATCACAGTTTGTTGGAGTTTAATGGGGTTGATTGGAAAAAATATGCTACTCCAAACGGCTCAGTGATCAGGAGTATAAAAGTGGTTGAGGACAAAATCTATATAGGATGCTATATGGAATTTGGGTACTGGTCAAAAAACCCAAAAGGGGAACTTGTTTATACTACGCTCAAAAACCAGCTTTCGGAACCTTTTCTTGAGGACGAAGAATTTTGGAATATAGTAACCGTTGAAGACCGGATTTTATTTCAGTCGCTTAATCGAATATACATTTATAACCTAGTTGAAAAGAACTTTAGGATTATAGATGCGGAAGCGGAAAAAGCACAGATTTTCAATTTGGATAGTGGGGTGTATTTCCAGCGGAAGAACAAAGGCATATTCAAAATTTCCGACGCGGAACCAGATCTGGTCACCAAAAATGTTCAATTAAAGGATAAGACCGTAGTGGGGCTTTTTGAACAGGCAAATGAATTGATTTATTTAACCGAGGATGCAAAGCTACTGCGTTCTCAGCCTAATGGAGAATTGGTTCCTTGGAACACAGGGGTTGGGTTAGATCTAAGTTCCCTAAACATTTACAGCAGTCTTCAACTAAGGGATGGGAGCATTGTATTGGGTACTATTTCCAATGGGATTTACCAAATATCAAAAGAAGGTAAGTTGTTGCTTAGGATTGATCAGGGACAAGGTCTAAATAACAATACAATCCTATCCATATTTGAAGATCAAGATGCCAATTTATGGCTGGGTCATGACAAAGGACTTAGTGTGGTAAATCTAGACTCCCATTTTGCCGAATTCATTGATTACGAAGGTAAACTGGGGGTGGTTTACGCTTCAAAAGTTTACAGGGATAGATTGTATTTGGGAACCAATCAAGGATTGTTTTGGTCCGAACTGGGAGGAACTACCAATTTCAGTTTAATTGAAGGTACGGAAGGCCAGGTTTGGTGTCTTACGGAAATTGGGGATAGACTTTTTTGTGGCCATCACAATGGAACCTACGTGGTTGACCGGGATAAGGCTGAGCTTATCTCAAGTTTTGCGGGAACCTGGAATGTAAAGGTTATACCTGGGGAGCCAAATTATCTATTGCAAGGTAACTATGGGGGACTCAGTATTTTGGAAAATATCGATGGCCAATGGACATTTCGGAATACACTGGAAGGATTCAACAATTCAAGTCGCTTTTTTGAGTTTGCCACTAAAAATGAGCTTTTTGTAAACCACGAGTATAAGGGGGTTTTCAAATTGGAACTGGACCAAGACTTTAGAAATGCAAAGGTGCTATCCAAGGAAGTGGGAAAGGGTATTGCATCCAGTCTGGTCAAGTTTAGGGGTGAGTTGATTTACGCAACCATCCATGCAGTGTTTACCTTAGAAGGCTCGGGTAGTCAATTTCAACTGGATACGGTATTGACCAATCAGTTCCACTACGAAGAGGATGCACTTAGTATATTAATGAGTGATGGTTTGGGTCAAAGATTATGGCGGTTTGGGCAACAGGATTTAATGTTTGTCACCCCATCAAAATTTGATAGTGGCTACAACCATACGGCCATTCCATTACCTGCCGGGCTTAGGAGCAATCTTGGTGTCGCAGGCTTTGAAAATATTACCAATGTGGGTAAGGAAAAATACCTCATTGGATCTTCAAATGGATACATTACCCTGGATTTGGACAGGTTAACACAGAAAGAACATATCATTTATATAGACCAGGTTAAAAAATACGGCTACGGAACAACACCCCAAAGTGCGGCATTGGACACAGTGGCCCGTTTTGGGAATGAGGAGAACAACCTACTTTTCTCATTTAGCGTTCCAGAATATGCTAAGTATGCTGCAGTGGAATACCAGTATAGGTTAGAGGGGTTATACGACAGCTGGAGCAATTGGTCTACTCGGGCGGCAGTTACCTTTGAAAACCTGCCTTATGGCGATTATACCTTTCATGTACGATCTCGTGTGGGTAAAAGGGAATCGGAAAATGTGGCCACATACTCTTTTATCATAGACAGGCCTTGGTATCTTACTCAACTAATGCTGGTTGTGTACGGGCTATTGGCGGTTTTTGGAGCGTATTTGGTACATATTGCCTACAAAAGACACTACCAAAAAAGACAACAGAAGTTGGTGGAGCGAAATCAACGTGAAATGGCACTGGCCAAAGCCCAGAATGAAAAGGAGATAGTTAAACTTAAAAATGAACAGCTAAAGGAGGATTTTAAGAATAAGAGCAATGAACTGGCCGCCTCTACCATGAGTATCATCAAGAAGAACGAGCTGCTGACCAGGGTAAAAGAACAGCTGGTGGAAAGTATTGATGATAAAAATTCCGTAAAACCCATCATCCATATTATTGATAAAAACCTCAATCAGAACGATGATTGGGAACTCTTCAAAGAAGCTTTCAATAATGCCGATAGGAAGTTCTTGAAGAAACTAAAAAAGGAACATCCCAATTTATCTCCCAATGATATTAGATTGTGTGCGTATCTCCGTTTGAACCTATCCTCAAAGGAAATAGCCCCAATGTTCAATATTTCACCAAGAAGCGTGGAAATCAAACGCTATCGTCTTCGAAAAAAGATGAACCTATCCCATGATGATAATCTTACCAATTACATTTTAAGCTTATAGAATTCCATCAAAAAAGGGTTGGTCAACCATTCAAATGAGTGCTTTTTAATGTAAATCACCCAATGCAAATGCCAGGGACCTTCCCAGACTGGTACAACATGGGCATTGTTTACCTCAACATCACCTATACATCCTGATATTTTCTTAATAAAACCTTAAAACAGGAACGAGATTGGGTGAATTGTGCAACTACCACAAAAAATGCGGGTTTGCTGACGATTTGGCAAAAAACAAAGCATTTTTTTGCGAACGTATATTTTTTGTTGAGGTTCTTTTTAAGGATTCTCAATGAGTAGAAATTAGATTGCAGCTTCAAAATTAACTCAAATGAAGCACGTCTTTTCTTTTCTGTTTTTGATATGTTCTTCTGCAATTACAGCCCAGAGTTTTACGGTTTCGGGAACCGTGATTGATCAGGCATTGAATGAGCCCTTACCAGGGGTCAATGTAATTCTAAAGAATTCCACTAATGGAACCACAACTGATTTTGATGGCAACTTTACCCTAGCGAATGTTTCTGTTGGAGATGTATTGGTTTTCTCCTACATCAGTTTTCGAACTCAGGAAGTTACGATAACCAGTTCCAACCCCTTGACCATATATATGCAAGAGGATGTTAGCAATCTTGATGAGGTTGTGGTAATCGGTTACGGAACGCAGACCAAAAAGGAGATTACAGGTGCCGTGGCCGTTGTAGGCTCCGAAACAATCGAGGAATTGAACCCCACTCGAATTGAACAAGCACTCCAAGGTCAGGTGGCTGGTGTTAATATTACTTCCGAGTCAGGCTCACCGGGTAGTGGATCCAGTATCCGAATTCGGGGAATCTCCACCAACGGTGAAAACCGTCCTTTGATATTGGTAGATGGAATACGAATAGAGGATTTAAGTGTGTTGAATCCAGGTGATATTGAAAGTATCAATGTTTTAAAGGATGCCACAGCGGGTATCTACGGTGTGCAAGCCGCCAATGGTGTGGTATTGATTACTACTAAAACCGGTAGAAAGAATTCTGGACTTAAGTTTTCTTACGACGCTTTTGGAGGATTTCAGCAAACTTCGCGAACCATTCCGGTACTTAATGCAACAGAATATGCAGTAATCATTAATGAAGCCTTTGCCGCCAATGGTGACCCTAACCCTTTTCCAAATATTTCCCAACTAGGCGTGGGAACCAATTGGCAAGATGAGGTTTTTAAAAACGCACCTATTTTCAACCATAATTTTTCAGTTACCGGAGGTACCGAGAAGACTACTTTCTCTTTTACCACGGGTTTGTTGACACAAGATGGTATCGTAGGAGGGGACAAGGCAAATTTTAAACGTTTTTCAACCAGGCTAAACGTAAATACCGATTTAACCGAAAAGTTAAGGTTAACCGCCAATTTTGCCTACACGGGTACGGAAAGAAAGACACTGGTTGAAAATGCCATCGGGTCTGTCCTATACAGTGCGCTCAATATTGCGCCAACGCTTCCAGTCCGTACTGAAAATGGTAATCTTACACCAACCAATGGACTGTTCGGCATTGAGGTAATTAATCCTCTAGGTCTCATAGAAAGTACCTTTAACCAAGGAGATGTTGATAGAATAAGTGGAAAATTGGGCTTTAATTATGAAGTGTTGGAAGGTCTTACACTAACCAGTAATTTCCAATTTAACTATGCGGAATCCAAAGGAAGGAATTTTTCGTTGGTCGGGGATCCCAATACCGTTGGTTCTGTGTTTGATCCAGGAGGAGAGGCAAATGATTTTGCCATTTTAACGGAAAACAAGGATTTGTTCCGGGATTATATATGGGACACTTATCTAAACTATGAAAAACTATTTGGTGAAGACCATAAATTTAACCTCACCTTAGGAACATCATATTCTTCGGAAGCTGGAGAGTTTTTTGGCTCTAATAGAGGAAACCTGACCGCACCTACGGATTTTGCCAATGCCGACTTGGCGAATGCCGCAACAATTCAAAATGGACTTTTGGATAGCGGTCTCAGTGGTAAATTCGAAACCACTTTGTATTCTCTTTTCGCTAGGGCACAGTACAATTATAAAGAACGCTATTTATTATCTGGGGTAATACGAAGGGATGGATCATCCAATTTTGGCCCTAACAACAGATTCGGCTATTTTCCATCAGGTTCCCTGGGGTGGGTAGCATCCGAAGAAGAGTTTCTGTCCGATATTAAAAATCTAGACTTTTTAAAGTTTAGGGCCAGTTATGGAATCATAGGTAACGACCAGATTTTACCAAATGCGTTTCGTTCAGAGTTGCGTGGCGAAGGCACCTATGTTTTTAACAATCAATTGTTCTTCGGTAGGGCCAGTGGAATTCTGTCCAATCCTGAAATCAAATGGGAAGAACAAAAGACCTTGGATATTGGTTTGGATATGAGGCTCTTTGGAAGTACCATTGATATCACAGCTGACTATTTTACCAGAACTACAGATGGACTTTTGCTTCAACCACAGGTATCTGGCATTCTTGGAGCCAATGCGCCAGGTGCCCAGGCGCCTTTTGTAAATGGTGGGGAGGTAAAAAACTCTGGTTTTGAATTTGCTATTGGATATAGCTATAATCCTTCCGAAGACTTCTCTCTGGGAATCAACTATAATGTGACATTCCTTGATAACGAGGTTACGGCAGTGGAAAATGAGGCCGGATTTATTCAAGGGGGTGCATTTGGTGTAGGACAAGACCCTCCTTCAAGAATGGAAGCTGGGAAGCCCATTGGTTATTTCTTTGGATTGGAAACAAACGGAATTTTCCAAAACCAAGCTGAGGTTGATGCCCATGCTACACAGACCAATACAGGTCCAGGCGATTTACGTTTTGTAGATCAAAATGGCGACGGACTAATCAATTCCGATGACAGGGTGGATATTGGAAGTCCAATTCCCGATGCCACTATGGGATTGAATCTATCCATCAATTTCAAAAATTTTGATTTTGGTGCCTATGCTTTCGCTTCACTGGGCAATGAGATTGTCAGAAATTATGAGCGAAACCAATCCTTGGTAAATAGATCTGTTTATAGTCTCAACAGATGGACCGGTGAAGGGAGTAGCAATGAATATCCTCGTGTTACCACTGGAGCCACGAGCAACACCCTGTTTTCAGATTTTTATGTTGAGGACGGATCTTTCGTGCGAATCCAAAACGCACAATTGGGCTATACCTTCTCACAGAATTTTATGGAACGTTTTGGTGCAGACAAACTAAGGATTTATCTATCCGCCAATAACATATACACGTTTACAAAGTACAATGGATATGACCCCAGTGCATCTTCGGGCTCGCCTATTGGAGCAGGAATAGATCAAGGATTTTATCCAGTACCAAGAACCTATTTGTTGGGCGTAAACCTAAAATTTTAAAAGGATGAAAAAGAGTAATAATAACATAAAACCTATGAAAAGAATTCTTTTTGTCCTGCTTTCCAGCTTTGCTGTATGGGCATGTACGGACGATTTTGTGGATGTGGATTCCTTTAACGAGGATTCCGAAAGCTTTTTCAACTCAGAAGAAGACTATCAAAGTGCGCTGATCGCAGCTTATGATTTGTTGCATTCCACCTATCTAAATGTGATGTTGGGGGAAATCGCCTCCGATAATACGTTGGCAGGAGGTGAAAGTGCAACAGACGTTCCTGGGATTCAAGAGGTAGATGATATGAGGCATACTCCTGTAAACCAACAATTAAGGGATATTTGGAGTTGGATGTTTGCTGGAGTCAATCGAGCCAATTACATATTGGAATTCAAGGATAAAACCGACTTTGCCAATAAGGATGCCGTGCTGGCTGAAGCCACCTTCCTTAGAGCCTATTATTACTTTGAATTGGTAAAATGGTTTGGTGATGTGCCGTTGGCTGTTGACAAACGCTTATTGTTTGGCGATCAAAATAGCATTGAGCGTACACCTTCTTCGGAAGTCTATGCCCAAATCGAGGCGGATTTGATTTTTGCAGCAGCTAACCTTCCACAGACCCAATCCCAAGTGGGCAGGGCCACAAAGGGAGCCGCCCAAGCACTATTGGGTAAAGCCTATTTGTTCCAAGGTAAATATCAAGAAGCTGCGACTGTTCTGGAAGAAGTTATAAACTCAGGAACTTATGAGCTTTTGGCTGATTACACAACCATGTTTGAAAATGATAATGAGAACAACATAGAATCAGTCTTTGAAGTACAGTACACCGATTTGGAAGGTGCCAGTTTTGATTGTTTACAGTGTAGTGAAGGAAATGTGGCTGTTGGATTTAACGGCATTCGAAACTACACGGGTCCGGAGTTTGAATCTGGTTTTAGCTTCAATATTCCCACCCAAGAGGTTTTCGATGCATTTGAAGCTGGGGATTTGCGCAGGGATGTGGCCATACTGGATATTGAAGCTTGGGCTACAGACAATGCAGGTGTATCTTATTTTGAGGGCTTTGAGCATACGGGATACTACAACAGAAAATACATCGCCCGCCAAGGAGATTTAAATACGGGTGATGCCAATTTGACCAACCCCAACAACTATAGGGCCATTCGGTTTGCCGATGTGTTGTTGATGGCCGCAGAAGCCCTTAATCGAGGAAATATTGATGATACAAGAGCGCTACAGTATCTAAATCAGGTAAGAAATAGAGCAGGTTTGGCCAATGTTGCTGATACAGGCGGGGCTTTAACAACAGCTATTTATCAAGAAAGAAGAGTAGAACTGGTTGGGGAAGGACATCACTTTTTTGATTTGGTCCGGACAGGTAGGGCATCAGCAGAGATTGATGGATTCCAGTCGGGAAAACATGAATTGTTTCCTATACCATCCATAGAAATAGAGTTAGCGGGTAATCGTTGGTCGCAAAACCCTGGGTATTAATAAAAACTAAACTTTGAGCAATGAAATATTTTAAACATCTATTGGTACTTTTTATAGTACTTGGCGTATTCAATTCTTGTGAAGAGGATGATGATCAGTCCTTCGCGTTTCAAGATATATCGGCACCAACCAACTTAAATGCCGTATTCGACATTGCAAACGATGATACTGGGACGGTCTCCGTAACACCAACAGGTGAAGGAGCATCAGTGTTTCAAGTTTTCTTTGGGGATGTCGAAAATGAGTCGGCTACAGAAGTCGCTCCAGGTGAAACCGTAAACCATGTTTATGGTGAAGGGGAATTCATCCTAAAAATTATTGGAGTTGGGGCTACAGGCCTAACCAGTGAGTTGAGCAGGGTAGTGAACATATCATTCACGCCACCAAGTGATTTGGCGGTGGATGTAACGGTTTCCACAACCAATTCTTTAGAAATTACAGTCGCACCAACCGCAAATAATGCAACCGTTTTTGATGTGTTCTTTGGAGATGTAGTAGATGAAGAGGCCACAACCATCATGAGTGGTGAAACAGTCAATCATATATATGCCGAAGCCGGTGCTTACGAAGTAAAAGTAATTGCTCGTGGAGTGGGAGCAGCTACGGTAGAATCAACCCAAACAGTGAATGTGCAAGAGCCTGTGACACTAACGGTCGAAGATTTGATCGGAACTTGGGTCATGGCGCCAGAAGCAGGTTCATTGGGCGTAGGTCCGGCACCAGGTGATACTAGCTGGTTTGCCATTGATGACCAAGGGGTTATTGACAGGGCTTGTTACTTTGATGATACATACACCTTCAATCAAGATGGTTCCTTTGTAAATGCTTTGGGTGCAGAATCTTGGATTGAAGGCTGGCAAGGAGGTTCTGAAGCTTGTGGTGCCCCGGTTGCTCCTCACGATGGATCCAATCCGGCAACGTATACCGTTGATGGTGTGGCAGGAACCGTTACCCTTACAGGTACGGGAGCCTACATAGGACTTCCTAAAGCAGTTAATGAAGGGGAACTTCCCAATGTGGCGGTTCCAGAATCCGTTACCTATTCAGTTTCGTTGGGGGATGATAATAATACCTTAAACGTGGTGATTGAATCTGGATCCGGGGTTTTCTGGCAATACAAATTGATCAAGAGTGTACCTCCAGTTTCCCTTGCCGGAACGTGGAGAATGGCACCTGAAGCGGGCTCCTTGGGCGTTGGCCCAGCTCCTGGGGATATCAGTTGGTTTGCCATTGATGATCAAGGAGTAATTGATAGGGCTTGTTATTTTGATGATACGTATGTCTTTGGTGACGATAATTCCTTTGCCAATGTTCTGGGAACTGAGTCATGGATTGAAGGTTGGCAAGGAGGAAGTGAAGCTTGTGGTGCACCTGTTGCTCCGCATGATGGCTCTGCTCCAGGCACCTATAGTTATGACGCTGGTGCAGGAACCTTGACCATTACGGGAGCCGGAAATTATTTAGGATTGCCAAAAGCGGTTAACGAGGGCGAATTGCCCAATGTAGCGGTTCCATCGTCCATAACCTATTTGGTAACCTTATCGGATAACAATAATACCATGAATGTGGTTATTGAATCCGGTTCGGGAGTGTTCTGGCAGTATAAATTGATCAAGGATGCACCTTCTCCATTGGAAGGCACTTGGAGGATGGCTTCAGAAGCAGGTTCCTTGGGTGTAGGTCCATCTCCTGGAGATACAAGTTGGTGGGCCATAGATGACCAAGGGGTAATTGATAGGGCTTGCTATTTTGATGACACTTATGTTTTTGGAGGAGATGGTTCTTTCACCAATGTTTTGGGTACAGATACATGGATTGAAGGCTGGCAGGGAGGTTCTGAAGCCTGCGGTACTCCTGTTGCACCGCATGATGGTACGGCGTCTGCAACCTTTGACTATGATTCTGGGGCTGGCACCCTTACCATTGATGGTACTGGTGCTTATCTAGGGCTTCCCAAGGCTGTAAATGCAGGTGAACTTCCCAATGTAGCCACTCCCGACTCCATTACATATAGCATAACCTTGTCCGATAATGATACTACTATGAACGTGGTCATCGAAGCTGGTGCAGGAGTATTCTGGCAATATAAATTGGTTAAAGACTAAAACCTTTAAGGATGAAAAACGTTAGATTATTGATAGTACTGACCTTGGCTATTTTGGCATTTGGTTGTCAGGAAGATGAGCCAGTGCTTAGCGCTATAATAGTTCCTTCAAATCTGTCAGTTTCAACAGATGTGAGCACCGATGGCTCAGGTATTGTGGTTTTCTCCGCAAGTGCCGACAATGCAATCACCTATACCTTCAAATTTAGTGATGGGGATGTGCAGGTATCTTCCAACGGTACGGTCACCAAAAGATTTACCCTGGTTGGTTTAAATACATATAACTATTCCGTTGTGGCCTACGGCACAGGAGGTGTCAGCTCCTCGGCCACCTATCAGGTTTCCGTAGAGAGTGATTTCTCAGATTTTGAGGCCATGGAATTGCTTACTGGGGGAGATGTGAACGATGATGGCGAAGTGGTGACTGCGTCTTCCAAAACATGGTATTTGGCGGCCGTAGAACCTGGACATTTGGGTGTTGGTGCTACCCTGGCGTTTTTACCCGATCAATTTTGGTTTCCTGCCTTCTTTTCGGCAAGTCCTTTTGAAAAATGTGATGAAGATATCAGCAGTTGTTTTTGTGATGATGAGTTGACTTTTAGTTTGAATTCCACGGGCAATCCATTGACCTATGAGCAGGACAACAAAGGGGCGACATTTTTTAATGTGGGTCATCAAGATGTTGTAGGAGGTGCTGCCGGTGAAGATGCTTGTTTTGATTTTGACACATCAGGAGTAAGCAGTGTTTCCTTGGCACCAACAACTGTAGACTGGTCACAGGTTCCAGACCCTGCCTTCAACTCAAGGGGAACGGTAATGAGCTTTACCAATGATGCCTTTATGGGATATTATATAAGTACCTCTTCCTATGAAATATTGGAAATAACCAACACCTCAATGCATGTGAGGGCCATTGACGGGAATGATTCCAATTTGGCATGGTACCTCAAATTTACTACTACCCCTGTAGATCAGCAAGGCGATAACGGGGGAGGTTCAGGTACAACCTTTGATAACTTAATTTGGTCTCAGGAATTTGATACGGATGGTGCACCTGACCCTGCGGTTTGGAATTATGATTTGGGTACCGGGGATAACGGATGGGGCAACGGAGAATCGCAATACTATACAGACCGACCTGAAAATATCATCATCGAAGATGGTGTTTTAAAGATCACAGCCCAAGCTGAAAGCTTCAATGGGAGTAACTACACTTCCTCAAGAATACAGACATATCAGAATTTTGAGTTTCAATATGGGCGTGTAGATGCCAGGGCAAAGCTTCCTACAGGAGGTGGGACTTGGCCAGCTATTTGGATGCTGGGGGCAGATTTTGAGACCAACATTTGGCCAGCAGCAGGAGAAATTGACATCATGGAACATGTAGGCAACAACCAGGATCAAGTACTTGGAAGTACGCATGATCCCATCAACTTTGCTGGCAACGCTAGAAGTGTGGAAACCACGGTAAGTGGTGCATCTGATGATTTTCATGTGTACAGCGTAATTTGGACAGATACTGAAATTACCTTTTTGGTGGATGACGTAGAGTTTGGTACCTTATCCAATGATGCCAATCGTCCATTTGATAAAGACTTTTTCTTGATTATGAATGTGGCCATGGGCGGAACCTTTGGCGGTGCCATAGATGCTGGATTTACATCATCCACTATGGAAGTGGATTACATAAGGGTATATCAATAAAAATTTTGCATTTGAAATTTTGGATTGTTTGTAAGGGGGCCGGCAGCAATGCTGGTCTCTTTATCCAATTTAAAATGATAATCCAACCCACACATTAAAACCAAAAAAATGGATTCCAACAGCGCTTCCCTGAAAATGAACAAATCCTACACCATACTAATAAGTCTTATTGTGGCCCTAGGAGGGTTTTTGTTGGGTTTTGATAGCGCCGTAATATCTGGGGCAGTCAAGGGCATTACGGTCTATTTTCAAATGACCGATGCCATGTTGGGATTTTCGGTTGGCTGCGTCATTTTCGGTGCCATGGCCGGAAATCTAATGGCTGGGCCGTTAGCAGATAGATTCGGAAGAAAAAAGGTGTTGATTTTTGTTGCGGCACTTTTTGCAATTTCGGCCACGTGGTCGGCATTGGCAACTGGATATGTGGAATTTATCATTGCCCGAATTATTGGAGGTGTCGGAATTGGAGGCGCCATTTTAATCGCTCCCATATACATCGCAGAAATTGCCCCTCCAAAATTAAGGGGTAGCCTTGTTTCCTTTAATCAATTGAATATTGTTATAGGAATCTCCGTCGCCTATTTTTCCAATTACTTTTTAGTGAATTATGGAGAGGAAAGTTGGAGGTGGATGTTGGGTGTGGAGGCCATTCCCGCACTAATATATTTTGGCTCCCTCTTTACGGTTCCACGCAGCCCAAGATGGTTGATTTTGAAGTTGAACAAAGTCAAGTTGGCCCGAAAAATTCTGCAAAAAATAGGGGGAGAGGAGTATGCGGAAATAACGGTGGCTGAAATCCAAAGAGGGTTGGAGAAAAAGGAAAAAAAAGGGCAATTATCCGATTTGCTCAAAAGCAAGTATGCCACCATAATGATTATTGCCTTGGGAATAGCATTTTTCCAACAGATAACTGGAATAAATGCCATTTTCTACTACGCACCAACAATTTTTGAGCAAGCGGGAGGTAGTACGGATTCCTCTTTTTTACAAGCCATAGTTGTGGGACTTACCAACCTGTTGTTTACCTTGGTGGCCATATGGTTGATAGACCGCTTGGGCCGCAAACCTCTATTGCTTATTGGAACGGGTTTCATGACCATTGCTTTGCTCATGGCAACCATGGCTTTTAATAGTGCCACCTACAATTTTACAGGGGATTCCCTGAATAAAATTAGTGACCCGGAAATCTATAGTGCTTTGCAAGTCATGGAAGGTGAATCCTATACAGGTCAAGGCGAACTTTTTGTGGCCGTAAATGAAAAATTGGACGATGATCAGTTTTTAAATTTCAAGAGAAACGAGATCACCAATTTTATCAACATTAATGCAACCTTAGTCCTGATTGCCATTCTAATGTACGTAGCAGCTTTTGCGATTTCTTTGGGACCCGTGATGTGGACCTTGATCTCAGAAATTTTTCCAAGTAAAATTAAGGGTATAGCTATATCCGTAGTTGGATTTTTTAATTCCTTGGTAAGCTTTTCAGTAACACAGATTTTCCCTTGGGAACTTTCCAATTTAGGGCCTACGGCAACTTTTTTCATATACGCTTTGCTGTCGTTTATGGCTTTCTTCTTTGTATATAAGTATGTTGTTGAAACAAAGGGAAAAACACTGGAAGAAGTAGAACAGTCTTTGATAAGGACTTAAAATCTGAAGAAAAATAATAATGATTCAAGAATTGATAATGCAGGAAAGTAAAGAGAATGGCACCCAGGAAATGGAACAGATTAAAATAGGGAATGACCACTATTTTAAAATTTCCAACAGCGACGAACTGCGTCCTTTCTTTATGAGTATTGTGAGCGACTCCGACCATTGGATGTTCATTTCAAGCAACGGTGGACTGACCGCGGGGCGAAAAAATGCCGAATATTCCCTCTTTCCATATTATACGGATGATAAGATTACAGAATCGATTGAAACAACTGGAGCCAAAACAATTTTTCGTGTGCTTAGGGGTAAGGAAGTGCATCTGTGGGAACCTTTTTCAGACCGCTTGGAAGGTATTTACAAGATTAGCAGAAATCTCTATAAAAGTGTTTATGGGAACAAAATTCTTTTTGAGGAGATCAACCATGATCTGGAATTGACATTTAGATACCAATGGAGTTCGAGTGACACCTTTGGATTTGTTAGGCATTGTACTTTGTTCAACGATGGATATAAGGCTGTAAGCCTATCTGTTCTGGACGGGTTGCAAAACTTGTTGCCCTACGGGGTGGGAAGTGACCTTCAAAACCGACAGAGTAATTTGGTGGATGCCTACAAAAGAAGTGAACTTGACACGAAATCCGGTCTGGGAATTTATGCCCTAAGTGCCATAATTGTGGATAAAGCAGAACCCAGTGAAGCCTTAAAAGCCAACATAGTATGGTCTTTGGGACTTGAAAACACTGGGTATTTACTGTCAGCCTTGCAAATATCCAACTTCAGAAAAGGGATTCCACTTCAACCAGAGTTGGACATAAAAGCTGAAAAAGGGGCTTATTTGGTACATACAACGCTTACATTACTTCCAAAAGAGGATAAAAAATGGATGATTGTGGCCAATGTCAACCAAAACCACTCGTCCATTGTTGAGATTTCCAATAAAATACTACAAAACTCTCAGCTACAGCAAAAGGTTGAGGAGGATATTGAGTTGGGTACAAATCGATTGATCCAGTTGGCGGCTGCCTCAGATGGACTGCAAAAGACAGCCGATGAACTTAGGGATACCCGGCATTTTGCCAATACCCTTTTCAATATTATGCGCGGAGGAATTTTTGATGACAACTATGCTATAGAAAAGTGGGATTTCACCAAATATATTTCCAAAGCGAACAAGCAGGTTTATAGGAATTCTGAAGAACTGATTCAAGAGCTGCCAGAAGTGTTTTCCCTTTCGTCTTTAAAGGATTTGGCAGATAAAAGTGGGGACAGGGACTTTAAAAGGCTTTGTTTGGAATACATGCCCTTAACGTTTAGTAGAAGGCACGGAGATCCCAGTAGACCATGGAACAAGTTTTCCATTAATACCAGGAATGAAAATGACGGTTCCAAGATTTTGGATTATGAGGGAAATTGGCGCGATATTTTCCAAAACTGGGAAGCCCTTGCTCATTCCTACCCAGAATTTATTGAGAGTATGATCAATAAATTTCTAAATGCCAGCACTTTTGATGGCTATAACCCATATAGGGTTACCAAGGACGGCTTTGATTGGGAAATAATTGAACCCGATGATCCGTGGTCCTACATTGGTTATTGGGGAGACCATCAGATTATTTATCTGCTTAAGTTTTTGGAATTTATGCAGGATCATTTCCCAGGGAAGATGGAAGCGTATTTTACCCAAGAACAGTTTGTTTATGCCAATGTTCCCTATAAAATCAAAAGCTATGATGATATTCTAAAAAACCCGAAAGATACCATTGCCTTTGATCACAAACTTGACACTCAAATTCGAAATCAAAGGGATGGGATGGGAGCCGATGGAGCACTGATACAAGAAAAGAACGGTGACATTCACAGGGTAAATTTCATGGAGAAGATTTTGGCCACCGTGTTGTCCAAAATGTCAAACTTTATTCCAGAAGCAGGCATTTGGATGAATACGCAGCGCCCAGAATGGAACGATGCCAATAATGCGCTGGTGGGTAATGGGGTTTCCATGGTCACGCTATATTATTTAAGAAGATTTTTGAGTTTCTTCCAGAAGGTATTGGATGCTTCCAATACCAAAGAAATTGACATATCTGATGAGCTAGTGGGACTTTTCACTGGTATTTGGGATACCTTGGAAACACATAAGGGCGTTTTAGGGGATACAATTGGTGATAAGGTCAGAAGACAAATAATGGATAGTCTTGGAAACTCTGGAAGTGATTTTAGAGAACACATTTATCAAAATTCGTTTTCTGGAGCGAAACGTACGGTTTCAATACAAGATCTGCAGCAATTTATTGATTTGGGAATTCAATTTCTGGAGCATTCCATACAAGCTAACAGAAGGGCGGATAATCTATATCACGCGTACAATCTGATTACTCTTGACGGGACTGAAGCAGTTTCCATCTCTAATTTGAGCGAAATGTTGGAAGGACAGGTGGCGGTTTTGAGTTCTGGTCATTTATCTTCCAGAGAAGCACTTTCCGTTTTGGATAGTCTAAAAAATAGTAAACTGTTCAGGGAAGACCAATTTAGTTACTTGTTGTATCCAAATAAGGAGTTGCCGCTATTTTCTGAAAAAAACAATATTCCAGAGGAGGCTGTTCTTGCATCAAAGCTACTTTCAAAACTAATAAAAGATGACAATTCCCTAATTATTGGGAAAGATGCTGGGGGAGATTATCATTTTAATGGAAATTTCAAGAATGCGGGTGACCTGGAAATGGCTTTGGACCAACTTGCCCAATCACAATATGCTCAATTGATATCAACCGACAAGGAGCATGTACTTCAAATTTTTGAGGATGTATTTGACCATAAGGCATTCACGGGAAGGTCAGGAACTTTTTATGGATATGAAGGATTGGGTTCAATTTACTGGCACATGGTTTCCAAACTCTTACTGGCTGTTCAGGAATGTTGTATAAAGGCTGTTGAAGAAGGAGAAAGTGCTGAGGTAATAGGAAGATTATTGGAGCATTTTTATGAAATCAATGAAGGTATAGGAGTACACAAACCACCTTCCTTGTATGGAGCGTTTCCAACCGATCCATATTCCCATACTCCTGCCGGTAAAGGAGCACAACAACCGGGGATGACTGGTCAAGTGAAAGAAGATATAATAAGTAGATTTGGCGAACTTGGGGTTTATGTCCTAGAGGGAAAACTCCATTTTAGACCTTGTTTGCTGCGCAAAAACGAATTTCTGAATGCATCCCAGATCTTTGAATATAATGCGGTTGATGGAACTTCCAGACAGCTTGAATTGGAGAGTGGATCACTATGTTTCACTTATTGCCAAATCCCGGTTGTGTATGAACTGGCGGAAGAAGAAAGTTTGCAAGTGATTTATAAAGGTCAACATGCGATGCACTTTGACAGTTCCAATTTAGATGTGGAAACAAGCGGGAAAATATTCCAAAGAACAGGAGAGGTCGATATTATCCGCGTAAGGATCAGTCCAAAAAACTTAAGATGAGACCCTCTCCGAAACTAGCATATATAATCACAATATTAATCCTATGTGTTGGATGTATGGGCAAAACAAACTATAGTAAAGAGAATCAATCCCAACAGCGTTTTCATTTGACTGCCAAGGATATTTTGGGGAATCCAGATTACTTGGCAATTTCCTATGGGGGTTATAGAGAGATCACACGCGAAGTGCAACCTACCATTCAAGAATTAAAGGAAGACATGAAGATTCTAAATGCCATGGGAATCAAAATTGTTAGAACCTATAATGTTCAGTTCCAGCAGGCTTCTAATTTGCTGGAAGCCATACGTGAGCTTGGGCAGGAAGATCCCCTATTTGAAATGTACGTCATGTTGGGCGCATGGATTGATTGCAAAAACGCATGGACAGAACTGGAGCCAGACCATACAGTTGAAAGCGAGAAAAACGAAGCAGAGATTGCAAGGGCGGTGGCATTGGCCAACGCCTATCCTGAAATTGTAAAGGTTTTGGCGGTAGGTAACGAAGCTATGGTGAAATGGGCCACCAGTTATTATGTGCAGCCAGGTGTAATCCTTAAGTGGGTAAAACACCTTCAAGAACTGAAAAAAAATGGAAAGCTGCCCAAAGATCTTTGGATAACAAGCTCTGATAATTTTGCGTCATGGGGAGGCGGTAGTGCAGATTACCATGTTCCGGATTTGGAAAAGTTATGGAAAGCAGTGGACTATGTATCCATGCACACCTATCCAATGCACGACACCCATTACAATCCTAGTTTTTGGGGATTGGATGAGGACGAGGAAGGTTTGTCCAAATCAAAAAAAATAGAAGCCGCCATGAAGCGGGCCTTGGAATATGCCATATCCCAATTTGACAGCGTATCAAACTACATGAAATCTTTGGGTATCCAAAAGCCAATTCACATTGGTGAAACCGGGTGGGCAACGGTTTCCAATGGCCATTACGGTCCTGAAGGATCCAAAGCCACCGATGAATATAAGGAAGCAATCTACCACAATCTCATGAGGGATTGGACCAATAAAAATAACATATCATGCTTCTACTTTGAGGCATTTGATGAGCGATGGAAAGATGCAAAAAACCAAAACGGTTCTGAGAATCACTTTGGTCTTTTCACTATTGATGGAAATGCAAAATATGTATTGTGGCAGCTGGTTGAAGATGGGGTATTCGAAGGGTTGACCCGAAATGGCAACCCTATTCAAAAAACGTATAATGGCAATAAGGAGGCGTTGTTGGAGGATGTTACCGTCCCGTCGTTGCGAAAGACCTCAATAGCAAATTAAAAGTTGAAATGTACAAAAGAATATGGGGCATTGGTTTAGTACTTTTCATGTTGGCTTGTCAAAGTCAACATCAGGAAGGAATTGCTGTTTCCGGCCGTGATATTCTTGTTGAAGGCAAAAAATATTGGATAAAGGGCATCTGTTATCATCCCGTACCCCAAGGAAGTGTGCAAAGGAGTTTTGACTCATTGGACATGGATTTGAAGCTGATGACCGAGGCGGGGATCAATACCATAAGGGTCTATGAGCCTATAGATGACCTGGCGGTACTGGATGCCATCCATGAAGCTGGAATAATGATTATTATTGGATTTGGGTACGATCAAGAAGGTAAATATGACATCGCCTCAGGGACATTTATGAATTATGTCGAGACCTATAAAGATCACGAGGCCATACTAATGTGGGAGTTGGGCAATGAATACAATTACCATCCCAATTGGTTTGAGGGAGATATTGGTAATTGGTACCGAGTGTTAAACAATGCAGCCGATGCTATCCATAAATTGGATAACACCCGCCCGGTAACTACTGCCCATGGCGAATTACCCAACGACCAAGCGTTGATTGCATGTCCTAGTATAGATGTTTGGGGAATGAACGTATACCGATGGGATGATCCGGAAACTGTATTTGAACAATGGAAAGCTGTAAGTGACAAACCTATGTATTTGTCTGAGGCTGGAGGAGATAGTTATATGACCATTTCCAAAGATGGTTATGATAAGGGGGTCAATCAAAAAGCCCAAGCTGATGCCAATGCAAAAATTTTGGAGACGGTCTTCAACAACCAGGACATTTGTGCAGGAGTTACTCTTTTCTCGTTTACTGATGGTTGGTGGAAAGCGGGAAATCCACTTACGCAGGACCCCGGGGGTTGGGCTCCCAACAGTAGTGGAGTACCCTATGATGGTACGCCAAATGAGGAATACTGGGGAATTGTTGACATAGAAAGGAACAAAAAACTCGCCTTTGAAGTGGTGAAACGCATATATAACTGACATCCTAATGCGGGATGAGCCGGTACAGATTAACCAAACAACCAATTAAAAGATAAATTATGGATAATACAGAACAAGCAAGTTTAGGAAAAGTCCCTTTTGCAGATAAAGTGGCTTTTGGAATTGGGATGTTGGCCAATCAAATGTTTCCGGCAATTTTGGGCATATTCATGGTGGTTTTGGTCCAGGATTTGGGTTTCCCTGGATGGATGTGGGGCGTCTTATTTTTTCTTCCCAGAATCTTTGATTCCATCACTGACCCTATCATGGGATTCATTTCAGATAATACAAAGTCAAGATGGGGTAGACGCAGACAATATGTATTCATAGGGGCACTTATCATGGGTATATCCTTTGTGATCATGTGGCAACTATACCGAGAAAATGGGATAGATTATAATTTCAACTATTTCTTGATTTGGTCCTTTGTGTTCTATCTGGGACTGACCATTTTCAGCGTTCCTTATGTTGCCATGGGCTATGAAATGAGCAATGACTTTCACGAACGAACAGATATCATGGCGGTGGCTCAATGGATTGGGCAATGGGCCTGGGTAATTGCACCCTGGTTTTGGGTTGTAATGTACGATCAAGGTTGGTTTGAATCGGCGGATGTGGCCACGCGGGAACTGGCTATATGGGTTGGAATAGCATGTATGATCTTCGCCATGGTTCCAGCAATATTTCTAAAAAGTGAATCTACCGTGAACAAGGACTATGCTCCACTTACCCTCAAAAATATGGGTGGTAGTCTAATGGAAATTTTGGATGGATTTAAAGAAGCATTCAAGTCGAGACCTTTTAGAAAGCTCTGTATCGCAACCTTTTTAATCTATAATACTTTTTATACCATAGCAAGCTTCTCCTTTTTTATTGTGGTCTATTACCTGTTTAATGGAGATGCCGGAGCGGCCGGGGTCTGGCCAACGCTGTTTGGCAGTATTGGTGCTTTGGTCACGACCTTTTTGGTCATTCCCATTGTAGCTAGGATGTCCAAGAAAATGGGGAAGAAAAAAGCCTTTATTGTTTCTCAGGCGATTTCCGTTTTGGGATACATTATGTTGTGGTTCCTATTTATTCCGGGGAAGCCTTACATGTTCATTTTTGCATTGCCTTTTTTCTCGTTTGGGATAGGAAGTTTGTTTACGCTGATGATGTCCATGACTGCTGATGTTATTGATTTGGATGAGTTGAATACAGGACTGCGGAGAGAGGGCATTTTTGGGGCCATTTATTGGTGGATGGTGAAATTTGGGTTTGCCATTGCGGGTCTGTTGACCGGAACAATCATGACCTTGGTAGGATTTGACCCCGAAGCAGGTACCCAACCGGAAGGCGCAATCACCGGCTTAAGGGCATTTTATTCCGGATTCCCCATTTTGGGAACCTTGGCAGCTATCTATGTGATGAGAAATTACAGTGTTACAGAAGAACGGGCTGCAGAAATACGAAAGGCACTGGATGAACGCAAGGAAAACTAAAAGGAAAGGGGAACAAACGTATCAATTTACAGGTTACAATGTCATCAGGAAGAAAAGAAAAGCATTTGGCCCTGGCGGCCATGGACTATAAGGGCAGGTCAAAAAGGCAATTGAAGAAATTATGCAGACAGATTCTTGAGAATGGTATGCACGGTCTTTGTTTTAGTCCCTATTTGGAAAATCAGCAACCTGGAGACCAGATTTCCGAGGAGCAGATCCACCGCCGCATGAAGATTATTAAACCATATACCAAATGGATTCGATCCTTCTCTTGCACAGATGGGAATGAGACCATACCAAGAATTGCCAAAGAATATGGCATAAAGACCATGGTAGGTGCTTGGTTGGGTAATGACTTAGAAGTCAACGAAAGGGAAATTGCCGGACTCATTAAGTTGGCCAACGAAGGCTATGTGGATGTTGCTGCTGTAGGCAATGAGGTGTTGTATCGGGGAGATTTAAATGAAGACGACTTGTTAACCTATATTAATGAGGCAAAGGATGCAATTTCTAATGTGCCAGTAGGTTATGTGGATGCCTATTACGAATTTGTGGATCATCCCCGGATTACGGATGCCTGCGATATCATCCTAGCCAATTGTTACCCATTTTGGGAAGGCTGTGATATGGACTACTCCCTGCTGTATATGAAAGATATGTTCCAACGTGCAGTCAAGGCGGCCAATGGTAAAAAAGTTATTATTTCCGAAACTGGTTGGCCTAGCCAGGGAACCAATTTGGAAGGGGCATTTCCCTCCTTTGAAAATTTCATGAAGTATTTTATGAATACCCAAAAATGGTCCATGGAAGAAGATATTGAAATATTCTATTTCTCTTCTTTTGATGAGTCATGGAAAGTAGGAGCCGAGGGAGATGTTGGAGCCTATTGGGGCTTGTGGGACAAAGATGAAAAATTAAAATTCTAGTCGTTCCAAATCTGAACAAGGCTCGCTGAATCCATTTTTTAAAGGAGGATTTATAACTAGATGTCCTTACTATTGGATTTTTCTTACTTTTTTCTATCTGCGCCAAAATTCCTTTTTCACTGCCAAAGCTAGATGAATTAGGGCTGTAACGCTACATTACCTAGGACTCTGATACTGTTTGACATGTAATATGTGTTAACGTACACATTTTTTCTTATATTGCATGCGAACCTTGACTTTGGAGCAAGAATTCTTGCACTAAATCAACCAAAAAAAGAAACGTGTTCCAGAAGATAATTCATGGAAATTGGGAACAACAATAGCTCCACAGTGGTTATTGATGTCTCCATTAGTGCCTTCGGTCTAATTATTTCCGTCTTCTTTTATCAATTAATTAAATTTTAAATGGAAATAGGAAAAATGGGTTTTAGAATCCTTTTGGTTATTGTGTCAATTTCGGTGGCTTTACCGCTTTCGGCACAAACCAAGACCAAAGCTTCAAAAACTGTCAAAGTGCTTTCCTTCAACGTCTTTGGAGGTAGAACCACAAAAGGGGATTTGAATTTTGAAGTTGTTGCGAAGGTAATTCGGGATGTGAACCCAGATTTGGTTGCCTTGCAGGAGGTAGATTATAATGTTAATCGATCTAGAAAGGTGGATTTGGCTACCGAGTTGGGCTGGCGGACCAAGCTCATACCCATCTTTGCCCGTGCAATGTACTATGATGGAGGAGAATATGGGGAAGGAGTATTGTCAAGATATTCTTTCTTGACAACCCGGAGCGTTCCTCTTCCGAATATTGAAGGACAGGAACCTCGCACAGCTTTGGAAGTGGTTGTTGAGTTGCCATCGAGGGATACCATAGCTTTTGTGGGCACCCATTTTGCTCATGAAGGACCAGCTGGAAGGGAACTTCAAGCCAAGGCATTGAATGAAGTTTTTACTAGAAATAAGTACCCGACCATTTTGGCCGGAGATCTAAATGCAAGACCAGGAAGCAAAACCATAACAATTTTGGAAGAGTTTTGGGAACCTACCTATAACAGGGAAAACCCAGAGCCTACTTCTCCTTCGCATGATCCCAAATCAAAGATTGATTATATCATGTTTTACCCTAAAAATAAATGGAGGGTAGTGGACAAGGAAATAATTGTGGATACCTACGCTTCGGATCACTGCGCGTATTTGGTGACCTTGGAACTTTTAGATTGATTTGACCAACACTTTAAGTTGGAATTGGTAGAAATAAACCAAAGAGAGAACAAAACAAGAAAATGATAATGAAATCCATCAAAATAACAATATGTCTTATGGCATTGTTGGTTGGGTGCAAACCGAACCAAAATACAGTGGCCAAAAAGACTAATGTTGTGTTTATTTTGGTGGATGACCTAGGTTGGAAAGATTTGGGCTGTTATGGCAGTACATTTTACGAGACTCCCAATATTGACAAACTAGCCCAATCAAGTGCCGTATTTACAAACGCCTATGCCGCAAGTCCTGTCTGCTCCCCAACTCGGGCCGCGATTTTGACAGGGAAGCATCCTACACGGGTTGGAATCACCGATTGGATTCCAGGATTTGACCCCAAGGACCGGACACTTTTGGGCCCCGATGACTTACATCAATTGCCTTTGGAAGAAACGACTTGGGCGGAAGCCCTGAAGCAAGAAGGCTATCAGACCTTTTTTGCCGGGAAGTGGCATTTAGGTGATGAAGGGTTTTTTCCGGAAGACCAGGGATTTGACATAAACAAGGGAGGGCACCACATGGGGCAACCCCCGGGAGGGTATTACTCACCCTATAATAATCCCAAACTTTCTGATGGTCCCGAAGGAGATTACTTAACGGATAGATTGGTGGACGAATCCTTGGAATTCATGGAAGCCAATCAGGAGAATCCGTTTCTGTTGTACTTAGCCTTATATACGGTACACACGCCTATTCAAGCCAGTAAAAGACATTTGGAAAAGTTCCGAATAAAACGACAGTCCCTTGCCGATTCCATTCCCCGTATTGCAAATGAGGGAAAAGGCTTTACGACCCAAGGCCAAACCAATGCGGAATATGCTTCCATGGTATATGCCATGGACGAAAATGTTGGAAGGATTGTGGATCGATTGGAGGAGTTGAATTTGATGGACAACACACTACTGGTTTTTACTTCGGACAATGGAGGTTTGTCAACCGTAGCAAATGCAAATTGGGTAGCACCCACAGATGTTCTGCCCTTGCGAGCCGGTAAAGGATGGGCCTATGAAGGTGGCATCCGGATTCCGTTGATTATCAAAAAACCAAACAGTGATAATGGTATGGTTATCGAAACCCCGGTCAATAGTATGGATTTATATCCCACAGTTCTTAGCACATTGAAACTGGAGGCAAGACCGGAACAACACCAAGATGGGGTAGATTTAAGCGGGTTATGGGAGAATGGTGCAGAGGAGGTTCATGATGTGCTTTTTTGGGATTTCCCGCACTATCATGGGAGCGCTTGGACTCCTGGATGCGCCCTAAGAAAAGGAGATTGGAAAGTGATTCAATTCTATGAGGGGAATAAGGTGGAACTGTACAACCTAAAGGAGGATATAGGGGAGCAGAACGACTTGGCAGAGTCACATCCTGAAAAGCTTGGGGAGCTACTGAAAGAATTGGAAAAAGTGAAAGAAAAATTGGGCGCTAAAGCCCCAACTGAAAACATAAATAGTAAAACTAATAGCAAAATTGAACTTTGATGACCTTTTTTTGAGTACCTTAAATGTGTTCAAAGTAGGTCGTCAATAAAGCATCCTAATAATACGGAGGAAGACTTTAGAGAACAACAAACTTGAACAACCACAACTAACTAACTTAACATGGCTCCACCTAACTTAAGTGCAGCTGCAAAAATTCATCGGATAACGGGCAATTCGAAAACAAAATCGGATACCTGTAACTTTGATGCTTCCAAGGAATGGAAATTGTTTTGTGATGGTAGCGAAGCTGCATTTGTAAAGATCTACAATCACTATTTCCACATGTTGTACAATCTTGGCCGGCAATTCTCCGGAGATACGGAATTACTGAAAGATGTATTACAGGAAACGTTTATTAAGATCCGGGAAAAAAGGGGCAAACTTCATAAAGTAGTTTCAGCGAAGGCATTTCTCATAAAATGCTATAGAAACAACATTCTATCCGAACAGAAAAAGCGGAAGAAGAATATGACCTTGAATTTTTCGGCAACACCCTACGCGTTCCATTTAACCCCATCACATGAAAGTGTCCTGATCAATAGACGCTTTGAGTCGGATCAAATAAAATTGATCCAAGATTCCTTGAACAAACTTACCCGAAGGCAAAGAGAGGCTATATATTACCTTTATTATAATGGCCTTACCTACGCCCAAATAAAGGATGTAATGGGTTTTGCCAGTGTAAGGGCGGCCCGAAACTTAATTTATAGATCCCTGACCGAGCTGAAAAAACAGGTTGAAATTTTGGGGGAACCCAAAAAAATAGGTTAAAGCGTTGTTCAGCGCCATTTAATTCAAAATTCAAGCAATTTTTTTTATTTCCAATAAAAAAACTGTAGTTGCCTAATAATCAATAGTTAACATTAAGGAAACATATAAATTGACAACTTAATTCTTAAATTTTTGCAAAAAAGGCAATTTTTTTTGATGTCATTTAACCTTTTCTTAAGTCTTTATAATACAGGAGAACACCAAATGGATTATCACGAGTATGAACTTGAGGATTTTTTAGCCGATTCTGAATTTCGGGATTGGGTAACTAAACCAAATAGATCTTCACATTTTTTCTGGAAAAACTGGTTGGCTGCTAACCCTTCTAAAAGAGATACGGTATTGGCGGCCAAGGAGATTCTTCTTTCCCTTAGCTTTCATCTGGACAATGAGTTGGATGATAAGGCGAGGGAGCAGCTTTTAACGTCCATTTTGGGCAAAAGAAATCTTATTCCAAAAAGTAACGGGAATAGTTTAATGTCCTTTGTTCTTCCCTTGGTGGCATGTGGATTGCTGTTCTTCGGTCTGGTTATAGGAATGCGGATGTCCGCATCAACAGAGTTGCTACCTACCACCCAGTCCATTACCTATTTGGAAAAAGAAAACCTGAGAGGAAAAAAATCAAGGATTACCCTTCCCGATGGTACAACCGTATACCTTAATAATAATAGTAGGATCAAATATGCCTCCAGATTTGTCAATGAAAGGCAGGTTTACTTGGAAGGTGAGGCCTATTTTGAGGTTGAAAAGGATCCGACCAAACCTTTTTTGGTTAAATCCAATGGATTGGTGACCAGGGCCTTGGGTACTGCTTTTAATGTGAAGGCGCACAAGGGAAAGAAAGTGGAAGTTGGATTGGTGGAAGGTAAAATCTCGGTAGCCCCTGTGCTCGAGGACAAGAAAATTGGGATTATTGACAGCCCAGGAGGGAAAGCCACTTTTACCTCAGAAGATGGGGAGCTTAACTTTTCGGCCTATGCCGATATGGACTTTTATAAGTGGACCAAGCGAACATTGGTCTTTAAGGCCGCCAGTTTTGATGAAATTGAGGAGACCTTGGAAAACTGGTACGATGTTAACATTACTGTTCGCAATCTGAACCGACGCGTTACCTATACCGGTGAATTTCCAAGCGAAAGTTTGGAGAGCGTTTTGGCAAGGATAGCCTTTGTGGAAAAATTCTCATATAGGATAGATGAGGAAGATGAAAGGGAAGTAACAATCTATTTTAAGTAGCGAAAAATGGAACTTAAACAATTTGAAATAATAACCACTAAAACTTAAACGTATGAAAATGAAAAGCTACCCGTAAAAAATAAGTTTGCTCCAAAGAAAATGGCACTTTCGATGGAGACAAACTTATCATCAAAAGTTCAATTAAAGTATATCAACTAAACCGATGTAAAAGTATGAAATTTAAACTATCTAAAACAGTCGCTATGCTCTCTAGGATATTTATTTTGCAAATGGTGTTCTGCTATTTTGCAATGGCTAATGAGGGGTATACGCAAAGTATGAAGGACACCTACCTTGAGTGGAACTCAGACCGAGAGGTGAAGGTATTGGATGTCTTTGAAGAAATCGAGAACCAATCTGCATTCAAATTCAATTACGACGAGAATGATGTGAACAGGAGAACAAAGTTCCAAATTGCCCTGGGAACCCATTCCGTGTACGACTTGTTGGAGCAGATAAGTAAAGAAGCTTCCTTGAATTTTAGAAGGATGAACAGCACTATTGCTGTGACGCCAAGACTAGAGGAAGCAGCTCCCGAAATTATTGAAAAAGTCGTTCAACAAACCGTGACAGGAAACGTTACAGATGACACGGGAGCACCTTTACCTGGGGTAAACGTTGTGGAAAAGGGAACATCAAACGGTACATCTACCGATTTTGATGGAAACTATACCATTTCGGTTTCAAGTGGTGCAGTACTAGTGTTTACTTCCTTAGGTTTCACTGCTCAAGAAGTTGCTGTAGGCGGACAATCAACCATTAATGTATCTATGGGTGAAGACGCTGAGCAATTAGGAGAAGTGGTGGTAACCGCTTTGGGTATCAAAAGGGAAGAAAAAACCCTGACATATGCCCAACAAACTGTAAGCGCCGATGAGATTACAAAAACAAGAGATGTAAACTTCCTTAACAGTATCAACGGTAAAACTGCTGGTGTGGAAATTAAGAAAAGTAGCTCAGGAGCTGGTGGATCCACCAAAATTGTACTGAGAGGTAACAAATCTTTGACTGGGGACAGTACCCCTTTATTTGTAATCGATGGTATTCCATTGGCAAACAATCGTGGAGGACAGCCCGGTATGTGGGGTGGAACTGATTCCGGAGACGGTATTTCAGCCTTAAACCCAGATGATATTGCAAGTATCAGTATCCTTAGGGGAGCAAACGCCGCCCTACTTTATGGTAGTGCCGGTGCAAATGGGGTGGTTTTGATTACCACCAAAGAAGGACAAGCTGGAAAAACTACGGTATCCCTGAACTCTGGTGTTACCTTTGAAAGTATTATTGAGACACCGGACCTTCAATTTAAGTATGGTGCAGTAGGTGAAGCGAAAGAAAGCTGGGATACAACTCCTGGTAACTATGCCAGTAACTACGTGGACGATTTCTTTTCCACAGGAGCCAATTTTATTAATTCACTTTCCGTTAGTGGTGGAAACGACAGGACTACGGCTTATTTCTCGTATTCCAATACCACAGCAACCGGGATTACTCCAGATAATACTTATTCTAGAAATAATGTATCCTTTAAACAATCTACCAAACTATTGGATGATAAGTTGACCGTAAGTTCGAACATTATCTTGTCCATAGAGAATTCAGAAAACAGATTGCCTTCAGGATATTACCTTAACCCATTAACGGGTCTTTATTTCTTCCCAAGGAATCGTGATTTTGAAGATACTAGGGTCAACTACCAGATTTTTGACGAAAGTAGAAATCTAATGGCTCAAAACTGGTTTGTAAATGATCACCATCAGTCAAATCCGTATTGGATAATAAACAACCAACCAAGAGATCAGAACAACAGAAGGGTGATTGCCAATTTAACCTTGAACTATCAGTTGGCGGAAGCGCTTAACCTTCAGGTTAGGGGTAATTACGATTATGCCAATGTTACAAGGGAGCAAAAGCACGCTGCTACTTCCAACCCAACCAATGTTAATATCAATGGTACTTGGGATTACCACAAATACGAAGATCGTTTGATCTATACTGATGCTATTTTGACTTATGATTCCGATTTATCTGATGACTTTAGTCTAACGGCACTTGTGGGAGGTAGTTACACGGAAACCGATTATGGAGATGGTGTACGGGTTACTCCAAGTAGTGGTAACGGACTCATTTATCCAAATGAATTTAATTTCCAGAATTTGGCCTTGACTCAGACACCAGTTCGTTCGGTAACCAATGGAGTTATCAAGAAGCAAGGTTTATTTGCCAATGCCACATTGGGATATAAAGAAATGCTGTTCTTGGATTTGGGTGGAAGAAATGACTGGGCTTCGACCTTGGCACTTACAGGAAATGATTCCTACTTCTATCCATCCGTAGGATTAACCGCTATTGTTAGTGAAATGTTTGAAATGCCTGAGGCCATTAGTTTTGCAAAATTCAGGGTTTCACAAACCCAGGTGGCCAATGAGGTGCCTTTTAACAGGATCAACCCTCAAAACAGCATTTCCGATCCAGTTGGAAGTTTGACACGTAATACGACCAAGCCGTTTACTGATGCTGAACCGGAAATCATCACGAGTACTGAGATTGGTGCAGATTGGCGTTTCTTCGGCAATAGATTGGGAATTGATTTCACCTATTACCATATTAAATCTGAAGACCAGTTTATTACTGTTCCTTTGGATGCATCTGATCCAGAGTCTGAAGGTAGATATACCCAAAAGTTCATTAATGCTGGTGAAATTGTAAACAAAGGAATTGAGGTGTCGTTGAATGGTACTCCAATTCAAAATGACAACTTGGAGTGGAATACAGCTTTCAACATTACAAGGAACAGAAGTGAGATTGTGGATATAGGTCCAGATGACGAAAGGATTATTGATTTGGGATCATCTGAAGGCTATAGATCTAGATTGGTTGAAGGCGGACGATTCAACGATTTATATGTGTTGAAATTCCGTAGAGACGATCAAGGAAGAATCCTATTCGACGATAACGGTAATCCTCTAAGAACCCAAGATTACGAATTGATAGGTAACCTAGATCCAGACTTTACCTTAGGTTGGAACAATACAGTATCCTTTGGAAGATGGAGCGCAAGTGCCTTGATCAATGCAGTATTTGGTGGCGAGGTATTTAGCCAAACTGAATCCATGTTGGACGGTGCAGGAGTTTCTCAGCGTACTGCGGATGCACGTGATGCTGGAAGTGTTGCTGTGAATGGTGTTGTGGAGTCATCAGGAGCGGCTGTAACCAGCGTTGATCCAGAACAATGGTTCCGTTTCATCGGAGACCGTAATGGTGTGGGAGAAGCTTATGTGTATGACAGAACCAATATTAGATTGGCGCAATTGTCTTTGGCCTATGATATCAACTTGGCCAAATTGAACATGCCATTCATACAGTCAGCTTCCATTGCCTTCATCGGCAACAACCTATTCTTCTTTAAAAAAGATGCACCATTTGATCCGGAATTGGCCATGAGTACCAATAGAAACTCCGTTGGATTGGATAACTTCAATCTACCTTCTACAAGGAATTATGGACTGAACCTTAAAGTAACTTTTTAAAAAATGGATATGAAGAAGTATATATATGTATTATCAATGGTGTTGGCACTAGGTGCCTGTACCAGCGACTTTGAAGAGACCAATACCAATCCATACGAGATTTCTGATGAATCATTGAAGCAGGATTTCAACAATATTGGTGCCTTCTTCCCGGGCTTGTTGTCAAACCTTTATGGTATTCAGATTGACCATAATTTGACCAATGATTCCTATGCCCGGCATTTGGCCACTCCAACACCGTTTGTGGGTGGGGTGAACAATACGACCTATTACTTGCGTTGGAACAGGTACTGGAGCGTTCAGTACAACAACGTTATGGCCCCTGCCAACCAGGTAATTGACATTGCTTCGCAAGAAGAGGGCAATGAAGTGTTTATCGAATTGGCCAATTTGATCAAGGTTCTTTCCATGCACCGCTTGACGGTTTATCAAGGGCCTATCGTTTACACCGAATTTGGTCTGGGAAAGACAGGAGAATATGATAGCGAGCAAGTGCTCTACAATGCGTTCTTCGCAGATTTGGACCGTATTATTGGTGTCTTGAAAGCTAATACTGATTTTGGAGGCTTTAGTGCTTTTGATGCCAGTTATGGTGGTGACATTGCCGCCTGGGCCAAGATGGCAAACACCTTGAGGCTTCGTTTGGCCATCAGGATATCCAAAGTAGATCCAGCCAAGGCGCAAGCAGAGGGTGAAAAGGCTTTGGCAGATTCCGCAGGGCTAATTTTGACCAATGCAGAGAATTTCAATATCTCCAACTATGGAAGAAAGTATCACCCAGCTGTAATCTGCTTTGAGTGGAATGATACCCGCATGAGTGCGAGTATGGAATCCATTTTGGGTGGGTATGGAGATCCAAGGGTTTCTGCCTTTTTTGATGAGGCAACTGACCCCGCTGTAGTTGCCGATCACCCAGGATTCCCATACAAGGGCATCCGAAACGGTGCTACTTTGGGAGCCAAGGACGATCGTTTGAGCTATTCTACCATTGATCTTTCCTTCAACGATCCAGCAGTAGTAACGGAGCGTAAAATGATCAGTGCCGATGAGGTATATTTCCTTATGGCAGAAGCCGCATTGCGTGGTTGGGCCGGAGCAGGAGATGCTGGAGCCAACTACGAAATGGGAGTCCGTACTTCCTTTGAGCTCTGGGGTGCCGGTGGTGTTGACGATTATCTGGCTGATAATACCAGCATTCCATGGGATTACACAGACCCAAAGGCAGATGCAGGTGTTAATGCATTCACAAACAGAATCACTAACACTATTGCTTGGGATGAAGCTGCTGATAATGAAATCAAATTGGAGAAAATCATTACGCAAAAATGGATTGCTGCTTATACAGATTCCATGGAACCTTGGGTAGATCATCGTAGAACCGATTATCCCAAACTTCCGTTCAACTATCAGAACGATAGCAACTCGGATTGGGGGGTTATCGCGGATGATGACTTCTTAAGAAGAATGACATTTATAAACAGCGAGCGAACCAACAATCCAGATGGTGTCGCCGATGCAACCGCTAAGTTAGGTGGCCCCGATGAAATAGGAACGCGACTCTGGTGGGATACCGGAGGACCTAATTTCTAAAAAGGGGAGAAAAAAAACCTGTGGCGACCCCACAGGTTTTTTATTGTACTATCTTAAAAGACGCAAACCAATCCAAAATCTATGAGTTCCCATTACAAAGCTTTGCTGCTGGTGTTCTGTATTGTTGTTTCATGCAAAAAAATTGATTCCAGCAAGTTGTTTTCCAAAATGCCCTCGAGTCATACAGGCATTAAATTTAAAAACTTGGTCACCGAAACGGATGAGTTCAACATTCTTACCTACGGTAATATTTACAATGGGGGAGGAGTGGCCGTTGGTGATATCAACAATGATGGATTACAAGATCTATACTTTACAGGAAGTATGGTTGGAAGCCGTCTATATCTGAACAAAGGGGATTTTAAATTTGAGGAAATTGCCGAAAAAGCGGGTGTATTTGCAGAAGGGCTTTGGAATACCGGCACTTCAATGGCAGATGTGAATGGAGATGGTCTTATGGATATTTATGTCTGCCGCTCGGCAGCCAAAGACAAGGAAAAGAGGAGAAACTTGCTCTTTATCAACAATGGGGATTTGACCTTTACAGAAAGGGGAGCGGAATATGGTCTGGACGACTTTGGATATTCGACCCAGGGCAATTTTTTCGATTATGACAAAGACGGTGACATGGATGTCTTTGTACTCAATCATTCCGTGCAGCCGTACTCGAGCCTTAAAAATGCCTCCAATAAACTAAGGGATAAGTCATATCCTGATTATGCGGATCGTTTGTACCGAAATGACAATGGAAAATTTGTGGATGTCAGCCAGGAAGCAGGGATCATGTCCAGTGTATTGGGATTTGGATTAAGTGTTTCTGTAAGTGACATCAATGATGACGCATGGCCGGATATTTATATTTCCAATGATTTTCATGAGCATGACTTTTTGTATTTGAATAACGGGGATGGAACTTTCACCGAAAGTCTAAAGGATTTTATAGGGCACACCTCACATTTTTCCATGGGATCCGATATTTCAGACATCAATAACGATGGGAAACCAGATATTGTAACCTTGGATATGCTTCCAGAAGGGAACTTCAGACAAAAAATGGTCTCTGGCCCAGATAATTACGACAAGCACCAATTTCTTGTGGATTCTGATTTTCATCATCAGTATATGCGAAATATGCTGCATTTGAACCAAGGGAATTCCTTTGCGGAAATTGGGCAGTTGGCAGGAATACATGCCACGGATTGGAGTTGGGCACCACTATTTGCCGATTTTGATAATGACGGTTATAAGGATCTATTTGTCACCAACGGTGTTAAACGGGACTACACCAATATGGACTTCATGAATTTTGCGGTTCAAAAGCGCTTGGAAGAAATGGATTCCGGAGTGGAAACCGCGATCAAGGATTTATTGGAAAATATTCCCTCCACCATTGAAGAAAATTACGCCTACCGAAACAAAGGGGATTTGACTTTTGGAAAAGTGACGGCAGATTGGGGCTTGGACGGGAAATCTCTTTCCAATGGGGCAGCCTATGTGGATCTGGACAATGATGGGGATTATGATTTGGTGGTCAACAATACAGATGATGAAGCTTTTATTTATCGCAATAACAGTGAGCTTCTAGAGAACAACAACTACTTAAAAATACAGCTGCAAGGTAAGGAAGGGAATACCTTGGCGGTAGGAGCTAAAGTAATTCTTAAATCAGATACTTTGCTATTGCATCAGGAGTTGTATCCTGCCAGGGGGTTTCAATCTTCCGTTGATCCCTCCCTAATATTTGGTTTGGGAAGCGTACAGATGGTAGATGACCTAAAGGTCATATGGCCTGATGGGACGGTTACCACAAAAAGCACCATTAAGGCGAATCAAACCCTACAGTTGGCGCAAACGGATGCGGCTGTCGCGGAAGCTACTGGGGAAACCTCACAAACCCAGTATTTTTCTGATATAACTTCCGACAGTTTATTGGTTTTTAACCATATCGAAAATATGTTTGTGGACTTCAAGAGGGAATCGCTTATTCCTCATCAACTTTCCACCCAAGGGCCCAAAATTGCCAAATCAGACATCAACAATGATGGCCTTGAGGATATTTTTATAGGTGGGGCGAAAGGTAGTGTTGGAAAAGTTTTGGTACAGCGAAAAACAGAAGATTTTACTGAGACTAACGCACTTACATTCAAAGATGATGAACAATCTGAAGATACTGCGGCATTGTTTTTTGATGCAGACAACGATCAGGACATGGATCTCTATGTGGTTAGTGGAAGTCATGAGTTTGAAAACGAAGCTCCAGAACTTCAGGACAGATTGTACATAAACAACAACGGAAGCTTTACCAAAAAGACATCCGCCTTACCTAAAATGCTGACCAATGGATCCTGCGTGAGAGCCTATGATTATGACCAGGATGGTGATCAAGATCTGTTTGTTGGTGGTAGATCGGTACCTGGCCAATATCCCATGGCAGCCAGAAGTTATGTTTTGGAGAACGATGGTAATGGCAATTTTAAGGATAGTACCAACGAGCTAAACAAGGATTTGTCCCGTATCGGTATGGTAACAGATGCCCTGTGGACTGATTTTAGCGGAGATGGACTTAAAGATTTGATTTTGGTGGGCGAATTTATGTCCATCCGCTTTTTTAGGAATGAGAATGGGAAATTGATAGAGGCAAACAATGCTGTCGACACGCAAAATTCCAAAGGCTGGTGGAACAGGATTGTTGACGGAGATTTCGATAATGATGGGGATCAAGACTATATAATCGGCAACTTCGGATGGAATTCGCAATTAAAAGCTTCACCAGATGAACCCGTCCAATTGTATGCCAAGGATTTTGATGATAATGGAGCTATCGACCCCATTTTATGTTCTTACCTCATGGGTGAGAGCTATCCCGTATTCTCAAAAGATGATTTGGTGGAACAGCTAGCCGGATTGAAAACCAAATATGTTAACTACTCAGACTATGCCAGTCAGAAAATAACCGATATTTTTTCGCCCGAGGAGTTGGAAGGTGCCTACCTTTTGGAAGCCAACAATTTTTCTACCAGTTATATGGAAAATCTTGGGGAGGGCAAGTTCAAGCTCACCCCACTTCCTATCCAAACCCAATTTTCGCCGATCTATGCAATTCTGGCAAAGGATGTAAACAAAGATGGAAATCTAGATTTGGTTTTGGCAGGGAATTTCTACGGAACCAGGGTTAAATATGGCCGTTATGATGCCAACAATGGGCTTTTGTTGTTGGGCAATGGCCAAGGAGACTTTCAAGCTGTCGCAGATGTCGAAAGTGGCCTCAATGTAGCTGGCGAAGTCCGTGATTTGGTAATGATCAATGGCAATTCGGAAGCTCCTCTACTACTATTTGCAAGAAACAATCAACCTGTGCAAGTTTACAGAGCAACCGCTGAAGACTAGCACTAAAACTAGAATTTTGAAAAAAATAACAGCACTTTTATGGATTGTCTCTCTGAGCACAATGGCACAAAACGCCACGATAAGTGAAGAGATAAGACAATTGGATACCTACGGATTTGGAGCACCCAACCCAGTACCCATTTTAACGGAAAACCCTAAAATTTTCCCCTATTTTAAGTTTGAGGAATACGACCATACATCACGAAAAAAAGGATGGAAAGTTGTTAAGCTCGAAAACGAATACATAGAGGTCTATGTGCTACCGGAAATAGGAGGAAAGGTCTGGGGAGCCATTGAAAAGAGCACAGGCAATGAGTTTTTGTATCGGAATGAGGTGGTCAAGTTTCGGAATATAGCCATGAGAGGGCCATGGACTTCCGGAGGCATAGAGTTCAATTTTGGGATTATAGGACATCATCCTGGTACAGCAACTGCTGTGGATTATAAAACAGCGACCAACGAGGACGGAAGTGTAAGTTGTTTTGTAGGTAATATGGATTTGCCATCCGGAACGTATTGGCAGGTGGAAATTAAACTGGAAAAAGAAAAGGCTTATTTTGAGACCAATGCCTCTTGGTACAATGGAACCCCACTAAATCAATCCTATTACAACTGGATGACCGGGGCTGCACCTGCAACCAACGATTTGGAATTTTTTATTCCGGGAAATGGATATCTGGAGCATAATGGCACCTGGAAAAATTGGCCCATTGATGAGCAGGGCAGAAATCTGGCCATGTACAAAAACAACAATTTTGGCCCCTCAAAATCCTATCACATTGTTGGGGATTACAAAAATTACTTTGGTGGCTATTATCATGACCGAAATGTTGGCTTTGGACATTTATCACCTTATGAGGAAATGCCAGGACAAAAATTATGGCTATGGGCACTGTCAAGATCGGGAGGTATTTGGGAAGACCTTCTGACGGATACCGATGGTCAGTATATTGAATTTCAGGCAGGCAGGTTGTTCAATCAATATTTCCCAGGAGCCAAAAACCCGGTTTCCCAGGCCAACTTTGATCCCTATGTGATGGATTCTTGGCAAGAACTCTGGTTTCCTATCAAAGAAATAGGAGGGATGGAAGCCGCTTCAGAATATGGAGTGTTAAACGTGGAACGGAACGGAGAGACGGCCAGGTTGGGAATTAACGCGCTACAGGCATTTAAGGAACCGCTTCAAATTTTTGTGAATAAGAAAGAGGTTTTTAGCGAGTCCCTAGAAATGCAACCCATGGAAGTTTTTAGCAAAACTTTTGAGTGCAATGATGCTGACACCCTAGATATTTATGTAGGCGGGGATAAACTGGAGTATACATCCGTCAGCAAGACCATGCTCAAACGGGATTTTGTTTACAATCCGGAAATCAGGCCTTCCAAGCTAGAGCAGCTGTATCACGAAGCTACAGAAGCCATGAAGTATAGGGAATATGCATTGGCCGATGAAAAATTAGCTGAATTGTTCGCTTTGGATAAAACGCATCCCAATGCTCTGATACTGGCTGCTGAGTCAGCGTATAGGAAAACCAAATATGACAAAGCCCTGGAATTTGCCAATACCGCTTTACAATTGGATACCTACAACCCTGAGGCCAATTACCTGGCGGGAATTTCTTATTGGGGCCAAAAGGACGCGCTTAATGCTTTGGAATCTTTTGGTTGGGCGGCACGATCCATACAATTTCGCTCGGTTTCCTTTGCCCAAATGGCAGAAATACACCTGTACAGGAACGATTTGGACAAGGCTGAGAGTTATGCAAAGAAAGCCTTGGCATTCAATACCTATAACCTAAATGCCAGACAGGTTTTATTGGTGGTGTATAGAAAGTCCAACAATGCCGAAGCGTTCAAAAAACAGCTCAAAAAAGTATTTAAGATCAGTCCGATAAACCATTTTGCGGCTTTTGAAGAAATTCTTTTCCAAAAGGATGCTTCAGCTTCCATAACAGAAGGTATACAGAATGAGTTTCCCCAAGAGACCCTGCTGGATCTGGCGCTGGAATACCAGAATTTGGGTCAGAATCAGACAGCAGAACATTTATTGGACTTAAACGCTGCAGACCTAAAATCAAAACTTTATTTGGCCTATGCTTCCAAAAATTCAGAAAAGAGTAAACAACTACTTTCCGAATTGACAAGCCATTCTCCTGATTTTGTTTTTCCATATAGACGGGAGACCATACCAGTGTTGGAATGGGCGGTTTCTACCCATTATCATTGGAAGTTTAAATACTACTTGGCCCAAAACTATTTGGCTGTTGGACTAGAAGATAAGGCCATCAATTTATTGAAGGAATGCAAGGAGCTTCCAGATAATGACACCTTTTACAGCTTTAGGGCCAAGATTATGGGTGATGCTCCTTACGGGGATTTACACAAGGATTTTGAAACATCCCTTACCTTGAATCAAGGCAATTGGAAACGTTGGGATGATTTCATTTTATTCTATTTGGACCATGATAAAAAAGATGAGGCTACCGCGCTCGCCAAAAAGGGTTTCAAAAAATTTCCAAACAATTACAATATAGGATTGAGCTATGCCAAGGCCTTGGTGTCCACTGAAAATTATTCCAAAGCGATTACAGTACTGGGAAGCTTGAATATTTTGCCTTTTGAACATGCGTCCGAGAGCAAAAAAATATATGATCAGGCGCACATCTATAGGGCCAAAGAATTCATGGACAAAGGACAGTTCAGCAAGGCCGTTCCTTTATTGGAAGCCTCAAAAGAGTGGCCTGAAAACTTGGGAGTGGGTGCTCCTTTTAATCCGGATACCCGAATGGCCGACTATCTTTTGGGTCTTTGTCACGAAAAACTTCAAAATGCAGATAAGGCAAGTAGCAATTTTATAAAGGTTGCTGATTATTACAGCGACTCCAACCCGAATTTGGTTAGAAATAGTTTGTTCAAACTAATGTCCTTGGAAAAGCTGGGTAAGGAAAATGATAGGGACGCTGTATTGATCAAAATACAAAAGGAATCCGAAAACAGTCAAACTGCCGCCATGTTATCGGCCATATATGGTTCAGATGAGCAGCGTATAAATGAGTTAAATGGTAAACTAAAATGGGACACCAGATTCTTGGAAATACTTAGCTATGCTGTGAAACAGCAGTAAACACCTAAGCCTGAATTAGCGGTTAAAATCTATTTCTCAAACTTTGGAGAATTGTTCTGGAGCATTGTTTTTCCAGTCAATTCGTTTTATCAATGCCTTGCCAAGTTTCCTGCCGATACTACGCTGCTTTTTTATGTCAGAATTGGGCGGGAGGGCTTTGGTGTGCTTAATCAAAGCCAAGCCTTCTTTCGTATGTTGCTCAAGCAAGTTTTCAGTGATGGTATCAGTTTGTTCCAACAGAAATATCAATCCGTCCGCGGTTCTCTGGGGTTCCAGCTGCTTAAGTGCTTTATGCAATGTTTTGGAATCAAATTGATGAATCAAGGTTTGATACCCATGACTTTGGGATTTATCAATAATTCCTTCAATAACAGCTGAATACCGGCATAGCTGTTGCTTTGGTAGGCAAACCATGACTACATCCGTTTTTTGTTTTCTTAAAGCACAGGCGGTTTTGTTTGGAATATAGTTATGATCCGTTGCAAGTTTTCGCAATTTCTTTTTGGTAAGTGAACTAATTTCATCACTGTTGTTCAGAGCCTTGGACACGGTAGAAATGGAAAATCCCGAAATTCTGGCCAAATCTTTTAAATTGGCCATGGGAGCAGTAATCTGCTTGTTGTGTATTGTTTTTTTATTGGTTAAACCGTGCATGTTATTTACATTTTGTTCAATTCCTTTTGGAAATTTTGCATTCGTATTTTTAGACCGACTCCCAATCCAATTGCGGATAGTTCTTTCTTAAAAACTCCTTGACCTCAAGAATATCTTCCTTGGCGGTAAGGTCAGGGACATGTTCTGAAAATGGAATCCCAATGGCAGAACCGGGATAATCCTTCAGCATATTCAATAAGGCCGTAGGAAGTTCCTTTTCGTTTCTTTCTGGATGCACAGGGCAATTCTTGATATAAGGGTACATCATTGCACCGTCAAACGTAAAGGCATTCATACTTACCCGAAGTTTACCGGAAGCATCCCGATATCGCTCCACCTCACTTTCGGAGGGTTTTTCAATAATGTCCAACAGATGCCCGTCATTATCCAGTTTGGCCAGGGCAAAGCGCGAAATACGTACCATGGGAAATAACATGGCATCCCTATCATAGCCTATAAAAGCATTGGGACTCTTGGTCTTTTTAAGCGCGGTCAATGCTTCTACAGAATAAAGGTTATCGCTATTGCAAACCGTATAGGAAGCGTTGTTCAACTCGGGAAATTGCTCCAAAGCCTGAAAAACTGCATCTGCTGTACCAAAAGGTTTCACCCTTCCTTCTGGGATGTATTGGATGGCAAAAGAAATCTTGAGCCCACGGAATTCATTGTCCCTTTCCTTATTGCCATAAAATTCCCTGAACAGGTCACCTTGCTCCCCAATTACAATATAAATGTGGGTGTATCCTGCCCGTTTGGCGTTGTATAGGACATAATCCATCATGGGTCTGCCTTCGTTGCCCACAGCAATAAGGCCTTTGCTGCGTTCGTTGGCTTGTTTAATGTCTTCGGCGCTAAGCCCCTTATCAGGAGAGACCTGTTTCTTCATTCTGGAAGATGCGCCCCCTGCCAAGACAATAAGATTTGAGTGTTCTTTCATTAATTATAATGTTTTGGTTTGAGGTTCTAAAATTCTTGCTCCTTCATCTACCTCTACAGCATATGCGTCCTTTGCTCCTGATTCCATCAATGCTTTAATGACCTTGTCTTGTTCTCCGTCCCTGGCCAAGACCACAATACTGCCTCCTCTGCCCGAACCCACAATCTTGGCTCCCAGAGCACCTGCACCCAAGGCTCCCTCAATCATAGCATCAATACGGGGAACAGTGATATCTAAATAATCCCTTAGGATATTATGGTGTTGGCTCATAAGCTTCCCAATTTTAACAGGGTCTAACTCTTGAAGTTGGAATTCTATCAAGGCCTGTTGCGTCACATCATGGTTCAATACGGCTGCGTCCAAGTATATTTTTAGGTCATCCGGGACGTAGTTTCTGTATTTGGGAAGATCATGCTTGGAAATTTTACTAACGTCGAATGAGGGTATTTTTTCCTTTACCTTGTTGATGGCGAGCAAAGCTTTTTCTTTTAGTTCCCCCAGGACACCTGTAGTATCCTTGGGAATTCCGGACTCGGCCACAATTAAGCCTGATAGTGGTTTGTGAAACACTTCATATTCCAACCGATTGCCGGTTTCCAAATAAATAATACCTCCCAAGCCAATGCTAAACTGATCCATTTTACCTCCCGGTGCGCCATGAAATGTCACCTCGGCCTCATAAGCAACTTGCGAGATAAATTCTTTGGTTATAGGGACATTGCAACCATAGGCATGCACCAGAAACAGAGCCCATGTAAGGATAAGGGCACTGGAACTGGAAGTGCCCGCATTGATGGCAACGTTTCCAGAAATGGTTAGATCGTAGCCGGAGTTTGGTACGCAACCATAATTATTAAGAATTTTTAAGGTGGCCAATAAGTGATCTCCCTTGGAAACCTCCTTATCCTGAACATCGAATTCAAGGATACGTTGTTTTCCAATGTCAGGCATGTTGATGACCAATTTATCCGTACTGTTCTTACTGGCTTCCAATCTTATATGCCGGTCAAAAGCACAGGCTATTACAGGGAGTCCCAAATAATCCTGGTGATCCCCAAACAAACATGTTCTTCCGGGTGCTATAGCAATGATTTTTTCCTTCATTGGTAACAATTCAAATACTGATTCTTCATGGAGCTACTTTTTGGCAAAAAATGGGACTTACACGGTCAATTTTGGGGCAAGATAGAAAAAAATGTGTACGTTAACATCATTTTAGTGTTAAGGTACACAATACATCGGTTTCTTTTTTGGATATATTTGTGACACGGATGAAAAAAAACACCACAATCAAGGATATTGCCAAGCTGGCCGGGGTCTCTATCGGCACGGTGGATCGTGTGTTGCACAATAGGGGAAGGGTTTCACAAAAAGCCTTGGACAAGGTTAACCAAGCGCTAAAGGAATTGGAATACACCCCCAACCCCATAGCTCGGTCTTTAAGGAACAATGTGGTGTATACCATCCATATCCTCATCCCGGATGCCAAACAAGATCCTTATTGGGAACCCTGTATGAAAGGGGTTTCTGAACTGATGGACGAATTTGCGGCTTTCGACCTAAATTTTTCCCTGCACACTTTTGATCCTTCCAATCCAAAATCTTTTTTAGAGGCAGGAAATAAAATCCTTGGAGAGAATCCAGATGCTATGCTATTTGTTCCCCTATTTGGTAAGGAAAGTACCCAGCTGCAAAAGGAGCTAAACGATAGAAATATTCTATCAACCACCTTCAATAGTCCGGTATGGGATCATGTTCACCATCATGTAGGACAAGACTTGTTTTTAAGTGGACGGGTTGGCGCCAAACTGGTATCCAATCTTATTGACAATCCTGGTGAGATAGCTATTATTCATGTGGAAGAAGCCTACAACAACGCTGCTCACATGCAGGAAAAGGAAAATGGCTTTAGATCCTATTTCGAAGAGCAACATGGGGATTATAAAATTTTAACCCTCATTCTAAGTTCTAAAGAAATTAGAAACAACTTTGGTACAACTGCAAAGAAGCACCCCAATATTGAAGCTTATTTTGTGACCACCTCAAGAACTTATGAAGTAGCCAATGCGCTACATAAATTGGGAATAAAAAAACCGGTCATTGGATATGACCTTCTACGGGAAAATGTAGATTGTTTGCAAAATGATCAAGTACAGTTTTTAATACATCAGGCTCCTAGACAACAGGCTTATTTGGGTCTTCGTAGCCTTGTGGAAAAACTTTTATTCAATAAGGAGTTGGCCAAGGTTGAGCTTTTACCCATTGATATCATAAATTCCGAGAACGTAAAAAGTTATCTATAAGATAGGGAGCTCTTCATGTTAATTCCAAGATGCCAAAGGAGGAGGGCACATGAAAATCAGGATCTTCTACCAAAGGATTGATCCAAGTGAGCCAATTTAATCTTGCATTCTGCTTCCCTTTATCTGGAAGTGCAACACAATGGCCCAAATAGATACCTGCACAAAGTGCATTGTTATGGATCAAACCTAGTTGGTTCAAGGATTGTTTGCTGATTCTGATGTCCACTTGATAATCGGTTGAACCAATATCTGCGGTAACAAAAATATGTCCGTCAGGCCAAGTCCATTGGTAGTCAAACACCCTATGGTAGGATGCTGAATAATCCAGAATTCTTCCCGAAGGATCAATTTCCAAACAATAATAGGTCTGTAATTGTGGGTCTGCGCTCAGGAAAATTTCAACACGATCGGACTGGGTTACATCCATTTTTCCGTTACCCCCTTCGTATAAAAGAACATTGGCATCCTGCACTACGTACTTTAAGTACAGATATTCATCGTCATGTAGTGCCTTGAACAAGATTTCTGGACACTTTTCTTGTCCCCAAGGTTGATGAAAGGCTTGTAGACTTTCCACAGACTTCCAGGAGTTGTTGCTAGGGAAAGCCGTTGATGGTTCGTCACCGTCTATTTTTCTTATGGAATAAACCTTCGTTTGCTGCATGTTGCAAAGGTTACAAAATAAAATGGCACCTCACCCAACAAATAAGCTGGGGTCAGGACCTGTGTGAAAATCCTGCAAAGCGCTCATTTTTTTTATCTGAAAATTGCAGAAGTAGTGGTAATTTACCATCTTTGGTGGTAACGTTAACACAAATCATAAATCACTAATAATGAGGGTTTTATTATTTTCTGTTTTTTCATTTTTTCTAATTGGTTTTACCGCATGCCAACAGCAAGCAAAAATAGAAGTTGCTTCCACTTATGAGGAACCTGCAGATCCATCACCGGATACCACTTCGGACTGGTCCAATGCACCACAAGGATTAAATGCCAGTTTTGCATCCACTGGAATTCGTTTCGTGAAAAGTAAGATGCCCAATGTAGCCCCTAAGAATGCCTGGGAGGCGACCGCATGGAGAGGAGAACGGGTATCTGCACAGTTGGTGCTCTGGTCCAACGATTCTATTTCCAATGTAAGGGCAAATGTGTCCGAATTTGAGTCTGGCTCAGGGGATAAACTTGGTGTTGAATCCACTAAAGCTCGTTTTGTGAAGTATGTGATCACGGATGAATTTGCTGATGGATGCGGCCATAGAAAACCAGAGGATTATGCAGCTTCCTTGGCTGCTGATGCCTTGGATACCGTTGCTTCTTATGCAGTAAAGGCTGGCGAAACAAGACCCTTATGGTTGACCATTGACGTACCATCCGATGCGAAACCTGGACTTTATAAAAGTACCTTGGCGTTGGAGGTAGAAGGACAGAAAAATAAAGACTTTACGCTAGAGTTGACTGTGCAAAATCGGGTTTTACCCGAACCTGAAGAATGGAAGTTTCATTTGGATTTATGGCAAAACCCTTACGCGGTAGCTAGATACTTCGGCGTTGAGGCATGGTCCGATGAACACTGGGAATTGGTGACACCAGGAATGGAGCGCTTGGCAAATGCTGGGCAAAAGGTTATTACGGTTTCTTTGAACAAAAGACCTTGGGGCGGACAAACATTTGACCCCTTTGGAGCGATGATTGATTGGAGAAAAAAAGCAGACGGCACTTGGCATTATGACTATACGATATTTGATAACTGGGTGCAGTTTATGATGGATTTAGGTATCAAACAACAGATCAACTGCTATTCCATGGTACCTTGGGGCAATGAGATTTATTATTTTGATGAAAAGGAAAACAAGGAAATCAAAGTTAAGGCAGCTCCTGGAACAAAAATCTATGAAGAACTTTGGGCACCATTCCTGGAACAATTTAAATCGCATCTCATGGAAAAGGGATGGTACGGTATTACCCGAATGGCCATGGATGAACGCGGGCCAGAAGAAATGCAGGCCATGCTGAAAATACTGGAAGAACACGCACCGGAACTTGGTTTTTCGCTAGCGGACAATCACAAAAGTTATAAGCTCTATCCAGACCAGATGAAGGATCTTTCCGTGGCTTTTGGTGCTACCGTGGATGCCGAAGATTTATCCCTCAGAAAGCAAAGGGGATATATTAGCACACATTATGTTTGCTGTGCAGATAAATTCCCCAATGTGTTTACCTTTTCTGACCCATCAGAAGGGGTGTTTATTGGGTGGTACAGCATAGCAGCTGAATTTGATGGTTTCTTGCACTGGTCTTACAACAGTTGGGTGGAAAACCCACTTCAGGATTCCCGCTTCAGGACTTGGCCAGCAGGTGATACGTACTTAGTTTATCCGGGCAATAGAAGTTCCATTCGTTTTGAGACCTTGAGGGAAGGCATTCAAGATGCTGAGAAAGTTCGGGTTTTAAGAGAGGATTTCAGCAATAGAAATATGGAGCAAGAATTGACGACTCTGAATACACTGGTCAATCAATTCAATATAACCGAGAAACCAGAGCAATTGGAACAAATGCTTAGCGACGCCAAGCATCAAATCAATATTTTGTCTGAGAAATAATGGGTAATTCTAAATGTGCCCAGCAATTAATCCATAAACAATCTAGGTAGATATAGGGACAGATCTGGGAAAAGGGTTACCAAAGTTAAGATCAGCAGACTAACCAATAAAAAGGGGAAGCCCGCTTTGCTCACTTTTCCTATGGAAATCTTGCCAATACTTGAGGATACAAAAAGACAAACCCCTAAAGGAGGAGTGGTTAGACCGATCATGAGGTTAAGCAGGGCAATCACGGCAAAATGAATGGGATCTACATCCACGGCTGTGGCAACTTTCAGCAGAATGGGAAACAGGATTAAGAGCGCGGCAATTGTTTCCATAAAGGTGCCTACAAAAATCAGCAAGAGATTGATCAGCAGGAGGACTACATATTTATTCTCCGAAAAATTGATGATTTCCGAAGAAATCAATTGAGGGAGCTGTTCCGTAATCAGAATCCAACCGAAAAGATTGGCAAAACCGATGAGTACCATCAACGAAGCGGAAGTTTTCATGGAATCCAAGATTACGACCATGGTCGTTTTGAAGGTGAGTTTTTTGTACACTAAACTACCCACCAAAAAAGCGTAGATTACCGCTATAATTGAAGCTTCTGTTGGGGTAAATACCCCACCAATAATTCCGAAAAGAATAATGAAGGTCATTAACAGCGACCAAAAAGTTTCAACAAATCCTTTCAATATTTGCTTGGCCGTACTCCGTTCCAATTTGGGATAATTTCTTTTTTTGGCGATGAAATAGGTGAGCACCATTAAGCTAAATCCCAATAGGAAACCTGGCAAGGCACCTGCCAAAAACAATTTCCCAACGGAAAGTCCGCTTAAGGTTGCGGCGATGATCATGGGAACACTGGGAGGTATGATTGGACCTACAGTAGAAGAGGACGCAGTGACGGCGGCAGAAAAGGCCGCATCATAGCCTTCCTTTTTCATAGCTGGTATCATTACCGAACCAATACTGGCCGTATCAGAAATTGCTGTGCCTGAAATTCCCGCAAAAAGCATGGAAGCTCCAATATTACCAAGAGCAAGTCCACCTCGAACATGACCAATCAGATGATTGCAGAAACCTATGATTTTTTCGGTCAATCCCCCATGGTTCATCAAATTTCCCGCAATTATAAAACCAGGGATGCTCAAAAGCACAAAAACGTCGATGCCCGAATACATTTTCATCGGCATTACTATAAGGGGAATACCCTTTAGCAACAAAAAAACCAAGCAAGAGAGACCAAGACAAAAAGCAATGGGAAATCGCAACAAAAGACAGATGATAAAAACAGCAAGTAGAATCCAGATCATTTTTTATTTTTTGAAGAGGGAAATCAATTTAGATATGGCATAATAGGAGATGGCCAGCCCCATAATCGTAACCCCGATAAAGGCTACGGCCATAGGAAATCGCAAACTTGGCGATTTTTCAATCCATCCGTCCATTACAAATTGAAAGCTGTGATAGGTGAAAATCACGAAGAGAACCACAATCAGGATATAAATGGCCTTCATGATCAGCGACTTCAGTTTGGATGGGAGCTTTTCGTATAGGAAATCGAAATGGACATAGTAACTGCCCCGCATGGCCAAACCTGAAGCGCAGCCAATGGCAAAAATGAAAAAGAGGCGAGCGGCTTCCTCCGTCCAGGAAGGAGCTTTGGCCATAAAAAAACGGGCATAGATTTGTATAAGTGTAGAGGCCACAAAGCCAAGCGTGCTCAGGAGCGTACCCCACTTCAACAATTTTCCAACCTGTCGTTGTAGTGTTTTCATTGTTTTAAATCGTTTCTTAGTTGGGTGTAGATTTCCTGCATTTCTGGAGATAGGGTATCGTAAATGGCATCTCCGCATTTGTCTATAAAGGCTTTGTTGTCCACTTCCACAAAGGTCATTCCCAGCGCTTCAAGTTCTTGCCTCGCGTTTTCCTCATATTCCATAAAGATCTTCTTTTCATAGGCCTGCATGTCCGCCGCTGCTTCAAGAAAAATCTCTTTGAGGTCATCTGGAAACTTTTGAAACTGCTTTTCCCCAATCAGCGGATATACCCAACTGACTACATGTCCCGTGAGGTTCAAATAATCCTGTACTTCATAAAAACCTGAAACCTTTATTTGGGCGAAGGGATTTTCCTGAGCTTCGATAGTACCTTGTTGTAGCGAGGTAAATACTTCGGAAAATGCCATAGGGGTTGCCTTTGCTCCTAAAGCCTCCCATGCCTTTACAAAAGCTGGAACATTGGGCACCCGTATGATCAAACCGTCAAGGTCATCCGGATGCTTTATGGGTCTATTGGAAGTTAGGTGTCTCGTACCCATGCGAAAATACCCCATGGGTCGCAGCCCTGCCTTGGCAATCATTTCTTGTTCAATACGTTTCCCAAGGGGGCCATTGACCAATTTGTCAACATCATTGGGATCTTGGAGCATGAAAGGCATTTCACAGAAAACCATGACCTCCACCCAGCTGCTTAACATGGCACTGGTTATGGTCATGTCAATGACTTCGGCCTGAATCATTCGAATGGCCTCCACTTCCTTTGCCAACTGTTCCGAATGGTAGTTTTGCAGGACAATCCTACCGTTGGAACGTTCTTCCAGGATTTCCCCAAAATATTGGAAAGCTTTGTACCAGGTATGGTCTTCACCTACCAAGTGACTGGCTCTAAGCAAAAATTCAGGTTGATCTTTTTTAGGTGAACATCCAACCAGCAATAAAAGGAATGCCAATCCTAAAATTAGGTTGAGGTTTTTTTTCATTCGAAGAATGGGTTGTTTGTTTGGTTGGATTCCAATTTACAAAAAACAATGCGCTAATTTCCCATTCTTGACAATTATAAAAGTTGTTTGGGAAGTTGTTCCGATTATAACATGCCATTGGCTTTGTGTTTTATTTGGATTGGATGAACGGGATTCTTCCAAGGTGATGTTTTTAAATGTTGAAAATCAGCTTATTTTCGACCACAGCATTGCTAAGACCCACAGAATACTGCCTTAAGTTTTCGACAGATAGACTTTTTTGGGTTTCTTTGATAGGAATTAAAACGAATCGGACTCAATCCTGAATTTTAGAACAACGTATGGGAGTATTGAACAAGTTTAGCTTAGAAGGTAAAACCGCATTGGTAACAGGATGTAAACGAGGTATTGGAAAAGCCATGGCTTTGGGTCTGGCAGAAGCGGGAGCAGATATTATTGGGGTCAGCGCTACCTTGGAAGCTTCTGGAAGTGATGTGGAAAGGGAGGTTAAGGCCATTGGAAGAAATTTTTCAGCCTATAGCTGTGATTTTGGTAAACGGGATTCCCTTTACAACTTTATAAATAAGGTGAAATCGGATTTTCCTGTCATCGATATTCTTATAAACAACGCAGGAACCATAAAGCGCGCCCCTGTTGTGGAGCACTCTGATGCTTTTTGGGATGAAGTGATTGAAGTGAATCAGAATGCCCAGTTTATCCTGACCCGGGAAATAGGAAAGGAAATGGTAGCACGAGGAGCAGGTAAAATTGTGTTTACGGCTTCACTCTTGACTTTTCAAGGTGGAATTACCGTTCCTGGATACGCGGCCAGCAAGGGAGCCATAGGCCAACTTACCATGGCATTTGCCAATGAATGGGCCAAACATGGGGTAAATGTAAATGCCATAGCACCAGGGTATATTAGCACGGATATTACGGAGGATCTTCGGGAAAATTCGGAAAGGTCAAAGGCCATTATGGCTAGAATTCCAGCGGAACGATGGGGAAAACCAGACGATTTTGCTGGCCCCGTTGTATTTCTTTCGTCAGAAGCGGCCGCTTATATGCATGGGAGCATTATTGTGGTGGACGGTGGATGGATGGGCAGATAAAAGGGGTACACCAACCCAAATATCTCAATCTTCTCCTAGGATTTTAACCTTGGGTTTATGTCCAATGGGGAAATTGCAGGAGTTGGCTATAAAGCACATTTCGTTGGCCTTTTTATGCAGTTCTTCCACAAGTTCCAAATCCACGGATGCTGCAACAACGATTTCCGGATGTAGGGTCACCTCCTTAAACCTTCCGCTGCCATCCTTATCCTCGGTCATGGTGCCTGTTGCCTGGTCTTGGTATTCCAACACCACAATTTTTTTTGTGCTGCATAAATGCAGGAACCAAAGCATATGACAGGAAGCAATTGAAGATAGAAAAACGTCCTCAGGGTTATATCTTGTTTTATCTCCTCTGAAACTTGGATCCGAAGACCCTTGGATCAGGTGGCTCTTTAATGGGGCACTTACTTCAAAATCCCGGCTGTATGAACGGTAATCTAACGTACCCACTCCCTGACTTCCTATCCATTTAAGGTCTATTTGATACTTATGTTCCTTCATGATAAGTTATGTAAGCGAATCTTCCAAACTATGGGTTGAACCAATTTTACACTATTCAGTTGCTAAAGATACTACGATCAATTTTTTAAATATTGATCCAAAACGGTCATCCGTAAACGCAGAAGGGGCATCCGTCCATTGGGAGCCCTTTTTCATGAATGGGCGTATTATGTTTGTTCACGAAATAATGAACGATCATAGACATCTAGATTCAAACCTCCGAATAGTCAGATACAAAGTATTTTGAGAACACTTTTCAAGCGTTCCTTACCTAATTCTGGCAACTACGAGGTTTCCGTTGTGCTAAGGGGTGTTGAGGTTGAGCCCCTTGGCCGACGGTTTTGAATCACCATACAATATATCTACATTCACTTAACCTGCATGTTTGGACAAAGAGTCGAGACCCGGACTCTTTTCCTTTTTTTTCACCCATTATCCTGCATCAACATTTTTCCAACAAATTTGTGCACAACTATTCCAATTCAATCCAAAGTGAAATGTAAGTTTCTGTACAAAAAACCTACTTTTGTAGAAGAAATTTTAGGAGAATTTTTGTTATGTCAGAACAGATAGAAAGATTAAAAACATTGATTATAGGCTCAGGTCCTGCTGGTTATACTGCGGCTATTTATGCTTCAAGAGCGGATTTGAAACCTGTAATGTATACGGGGATGGAGCCGGGAGGCCAGTTAACTACCACCACAGAGGTGGATAACTTTCCGGGATATCCGGAAGGAGTTGATGGCCCTACCATGATGGTCCAATTGCAGCAGCAGGCGGAACGATTTGGTACTGAAGTACGGATTGGAATGGTGACTGCCGTTGAATTTAGTGATGAACCAGGAGGAATACATAAAATCACTGTGGATGATAGCAAGCAAATTGAAGCTGAAACCGTTATCATTTCCACTGGAGCCACAGCGAAATACCTGAACATTCCCAGTGAACAACGTCTTAGAGGTGGTGGTGTATCGGCCTGTGCCGTTTGTGACGGGTTCTTTTATAAAGACCAGGAAGTGGCCATTGTTGGAGCGGGGGATACCGCAGCCGAAGAAGCCTCTTATTTGGCCAATATCTGTAAAAAGGTGACCATGTTGGTGCGTAAGGATTACATGAGAGCTTCCAAAGCCATGCAACATAGGGTAAATAGCCTGGACAATATCGAGATTAAATACAATACGGAAGTTGATGAGGTTTTGGGTGATCAGGTGGTTGAAGGACTTCGCATGGTAAATAACCAAACCGGGGAGAAAGAGGAGATTGCGATTACGGGATTGTTCATAGCCATTGGGCACAAACCCAACACTGATATTTTCAAAGGTCAATTGGATATGGACGAAACCGGATATATCATTACGGAAGGGAAGTCCACCAAGACCAATAAGCCTGGGGTGTTTGCCAGCGGAGATGTACAGGATAAGGAATATCGCCAAGCGGTTACCGCAGCCGGTACTGGTTGTATGGCAGCCCTTGATGCTGAACGCTATTTAGCCGCTGTGGAGAGCAAGGAGGCCTTAGTGTCATAGCTATTGATATTCCAAAAAGATATGTGATAATAAAAAAGGCACCGCAAACAAGCGGTGCCTTTTTTAGTGGAGCGCTAATTCAATTAATCAATGCGCTTGTAGTTTTCTGAAAATGTGCGGTGACCTTCTTCATCAAAACTGATTTGACTATAAGTGTCATCGGTCATTTCAAGTTCAAACCTAAAAACGCGAAGCGTGTCCAGGGCAGACATCATGGAAGCGGAACCATATTCCAATTTCTCTATAAGTGAATCTGCAGTTATTTTGTAGGTGCCGTACCCAAACCAGTCCCTCGGATCCTGCGGCGCATGCCTGCTCCACATAACCTTTCCGTTGTAGTACATTTTTACTTGACGGTAGCCCTCAGCGGTAGGGACGGTATCCGAAATATTGATGCCATCATCGTAATTATAAAAGCTCTGTAGCTCCCAAGTTCCCTCTATTGAGTGCATCGCTTCTGGCTGCGGGGAAGCAAATTCTGTGGCAGATACCAGAAAAAACATCAACAGGGCCAATCCGAATATTTTTTTCATGGCATTATGTTTAGTGTTAGAATTCCGTTTTCACATATAAGATATGATATTTTTAACAAATAGTCAATAAGTGCCTTTTAAAATTGATAATATGAAAATGCAACCAAACAAGGGGCCAAGCTCCAATGTGTTTTGCGCTTTATAATCTAAGGCAAATAAATTTTTGTAACATTTTTGGCTACATAATTAAATTTTATAACTATTTTGCGCCTTTCCGCGGTTATTCTTACCTCAAATGCCGCTTTCATAATACATGAAATAGGAAATATTCAATCTCTTTTTTAATGGCCATCGATGTGCATTGCATTCATTTTTGAACAGTTGATGCATGCATCTGCGGTCTAAGTAGAATTACCAAATCTTATTATTTATGAAGAAATTATTTTATGCATGCTATGCATTTTTCTTTGCGGCACTGACCTATGGACAAACAATTACAGGTAGTGTTACTGACGAATTAGGAGCGCCTTTACCAGGAGTGGCAGTTGTGGTGAAAGGAACAACCAATGGTACAACAACGGATTTTGATGGAAACTATTCCATCATGACATCAAATGGAAGGGTGTTGAGGTTTTCATACTTGGGAATGCTCTCCCAAGATGTAGTTGTGGGTTCCCGTACAACAATTAATGTGGTGCTGAAAGAAGATTCAACACAGTTGGATGAAGTTGTGGTAACCGCTTTTGGTCTTGAAAAGGAAACCAAGACCTTGGGGTATGCCGTTCAAAAGGTAGACACCGACGAATTAAACCTTGCCGGTCAAGTAAATCCCTTTGAAACTCTGCAAGGAAGGGTGGCAGGTGTCCAAATTACCAGAACATCCGGCTCTGCTGGTGGCGGAGTCGATATTTTGATTAGGGGCGTAACTTCGGTTAACCCGGGACGTGACAACCAACCGCTTATTATCGTTGATGGCATAGCACTGAACAACGATACCTTTACAGGAACAGTACTGCCCAGTGCTGGATCCAACGCCACTGGAAGCTCAGAGCAGTTCTCATTCTCCAATAGGGCTGGGGATCTTAACCCAGAGGACATTGAGAGTTTTAATGTGCTAAAAGGTGCCGCGGCCACCGCCCTTTATGGAATACGTGCATCCAATGGCGCAATAGTAATAACCACTCAGCGAGGAAGACAGGGAAAGGCCTCCATTGGTATAACGGCTTCCACAAGTTTTAGACAAGTGAAAAAGGTACCCAGTCTGCAGACGACTTATAGGGAAGGTCATAGGACCACCAAAATCCCAGCCGTTGAGGATCCAAATAGCCAGGATGGGTACACAAGACATGCCGGTTTCTCCTTTTACTCTTGGGGAGTTCCCTATACTGATGATTCGTTTACATTAGAGGACAATACAGTTGTTGATCTAAGCGATGACAAATTTAATGACCCCCATGACCTTTTCCGAACTGGGGTAAATACCCAGATTAATTTCAACCTGAGCGGTGCCACCAATCTTCTGGATTATTACCTATCTGTAGGCAATAGTGCAGATGAGGGAATTTTACCAAACACCGAGTACAAGAAAACCAACATCCGGTTTAAGGGTGGGTATCAGGTAAGTGATCAATTTAGGATAAATTCATCCATAGCTTATACCAATTCTGGCGGAATTAGGGGTAATGGTGGTGATAAATCCATCTTTAGTTCACTTTCTTACTGGTCCGCTACTTTTGATATAAACGACTATTTGCTTCCAGATGGTAGTCAAAAAAACTACTCGGATGGAATTGTGGACAATCCCCGCTATTTTTCTGAAGTAAGTAACCTAAAGGATAATGTTGACCGATGGGTGGGGAACATAACCTTAAACTACCAACCAGCGGAATGGGCCAATATTGCGTACTCTGCGCAAATTGATAATTATGCAGATGTCCGAAACAGATTTGTCCCACCGGATTTGGATGTGGGTACACAGGTTGGCGGCTTTGTTACGAATGAGAACATCAATTTTACGGGATTGGAATCCAATTTTCTGACGACATTCAGCACGGATGTTACCGAGGATTTTGCTGCATCTCTAACGGTTGGGCATCAAGTCTCCGATATCCAAACCAATTACGCCTATTTAAGAGGTGAGGGGTTAAACATACCCGGAATCAATGAGATAAGCAATACACTTAACCTATTCGGGGATAAAACCATCACCCGACTAAGAAATATGGGGGTGTTTGGGGATTTAAAACTGGAGTATAAGGATAGACTGTTCCTTTCCATTACCGGAAGGAATGATTGGGTTTCAATTATGCCCCCACTTAACAGGTCCTTCTTTTACCCCTCGGGCAGTCTTTCGTTCCTGTTCAATGATTTGTTGGATGCTGAAGAAAAGTTGTTCAGCTTTGGGAAATTGAGAGGTTCATTGGCACAAGTGGGCAAAGGACCCAATTTTGGACAGGTGGGTCAATACTTCGTCAAAGACCCGGATTTTCCTTTTAGTGGCGCAGGAGGATATAGGGCAAGTAAACAGCTTGGTGATGTGGAATTGGTGCCGGAAAGAAACAATACTCTAGAAGTCGGTGCTGACCTGAGGTTTTGGAACAATAGAATTCGCTTGGATTACTCCTATTACAACACCAAGGTAAAGGACCAAATATTTCCTGTTGGAGCCGCCAACTCATCCGGACTTTCCACCGTGATACGAAATGCAGGTGACTATAAGACCTGGGGCCATGAGGTACTGTTAAGTGCTGGCCTGATCAAACCCAAAAATTTTGATTGGGAGACTATTTTCAACTTCTCCACCTTCGGAAGTGAGGTAACAGCAATCCCAGATGATTTGGATGAAATTGTATTTTTTGAAGATCGAATTACCAATAAGGTAAAAGTGGGAGACGAATTGGGCTCCCTGTATGGTTGGGTATTCCAAACCGCACCTGATGGGCAGCGCTTTGTTGGCGACGAAGGAAAATGGATAATTACCGGATCCGAAAATGAAGGTTTTTACTACGAGGGTGAAAATGAAATGGTGAAGGTAGGTAATGCATTTCCAGATTATACCTTGTCGATGACCCATAGCCTTTCCTATAAAAACCTCGCCCTTGATTTTTTGCTGGAATATAAGTCCGGTGGCGATGTGTATGACAGGGCATTTAGAAACAATGTCAGAAACGGAAATTTAGCCATTACTGAATTTAGGGACGAGACCAAAGTGCTGGAAGGAGTAATGTCTGATGGTAATGGCGGATATGTTCCCAATACCCAAGAATTGTTAATCACGGCCAATGATTTTTATAGGGATTTTGACAATTACAATTCCGCCGCGGAAATTCTACTTCATGATGCGTCTTGGTTAAAATTAAGGATGGTTGGATTATCCTATAACTTTCCAACCGTCCTTGTTAAGCAAATAGGGATGAAGTCGGCCGCAATTAACGCCAGTGCCAATAATATCATTTTATGGACACCTTTTGACGGATTTGATCCTGAGGGAAATCAATTCAGTGCAGGAAGTAACATTTATGGATTTACGGGTTTGACCACTCCTCTGACGCAGAGTTATTCTTTTGGCCTTAATCTTCAATTTTAAATATGAATTCGATGAAAAATAATTTAAGAAAGATACTGGTAATATCCATTGCACCCATGGTATTTGGTTGCAGCAAGGACTATTTTGATGTAAATACACCAACAGGTTCCGCAACAAAGGAGCAGGTGGCGATGAATGATTTGCTGGGTCCTGCAATTTACCATACAGTACAGGCCCAGTACTTTGCTGAACGAGCTTTTGGAAATTTCACCCAATACTTTACCTATCAAGGAGGCGGCTCCGAAGAGCCAACCTCCATTCCAAGCACGTGGAGCAACATTTATCTGGAAGCACTGCCCAACCTGAATACTATTCTAGCCAAGGCCGAGGAGACCAATTCCAATCACTTTGGAGGCGTGGCTAAGATTTTAATTGCAGTCAATCTTGGAATCGCTACGGATAGTTATGGGAACATTCCATATTCCGAAGCATCCCAAGGTTCTGAAAATTTAAAACCAACATTTGATGACCAAGAATCGATATATGCCTCCATCAACACATTGTTGGATGAGGCAATTTCCGAATTGGAAAGTGAAAATATTTCGGAATTTTTTCCAACAGAGACTGGAGATATTGCGTATAGAGGTGATATGGATAAATGGCTTCGGGCCGCGTACACCTTAAAGGCGCGATATGCAATTCATTTAACTGAGGTCCATGGCGAATCTGCAGCAACTGACGCCCTGACCTACCTGCAAAACGGGTTTGAATCCAACGCGGATGACCTACAGATTTTCTATGACGAACGCAACCTGAACCCTTGGCACTCCAGGGAGGTACTGGCCCCCAATACGGGGAATCCCCATGACAAGATTTGTGACCAATTGGTAAGTTATATGAACGGAAGTCTATATCCTTTTTCTGGGGTCTTGGAAATAGACCCAAGACTACCTTTATATGCAGAACTGGACTCAGATGCCGAGCAAGGGGATCCATTTAGAGGCTATGATATGGGAGCGGGAGGCCTATCATCAGACGGGGAGTCTGCCAATACTGATTTTGCGGATAACGGTTTTTATACAAAGCTGGATTCTCCTATTGTTATCATTTCCTATGCAGAGGCCATGTTCATAGCTGCCGAGGCCGAATTTTTGATAAACGGAGGAGATGAAAACAGTACAGGATCTAGCTCAGAATCCTATAGCGCGTATTTGGCAGGGATTACAGCCAATATGGAAAAATTGGGAGCAGATGGGACCGAATATTTGGCGGATGATGGCATTGCAGTTGGAGAAACAGCTTTAATGTTAAACCACATTATGAAGGAAAAATACATTGCCAACTTCTTAAACCCTGAAACTTTTGTGGATTTTAGAAGGTATGATTTTTCCCCTGACGTTTTTCTTGGCCTTACATTGCCATTGGACAATGCTGAAGGAGAGTTTCCTGGAGAATGGCTGGTTAGGGCACAATATCCAGACACAGAAGAAACACGTAACCCTGATAACGTAAATGCAAACAAACAATCTCCGATAGTTCCCGTTTGGTGGGATCAATAACATTGAGATTCAATTCTAAAAAGCAAAAGGCCATCCTGTAGTTGGCCTTTTGCTCTTTAGAAGTTCGGTAGCACTAAAAATTAGAACACCTTGTGCTCCGTCAAATAAAGAATGCCTTCGTCCTTTTCGTTTAAGAGACGTTTGGTTCTGAGATATCGATTGTGGTTAAATTCATCAAAGTTCTCAGCATTCGGCTCCATGCTGCTGATGTGCACATCCCCAGCAGCATGAATGAACTCATTATTACCGAGCCACATGCCTACATGGGTTGCTTTTTCCAAAGTGGAATCCGTGGCCTTTCTTCCAAAAAAGAGTAAATCTCCAGGTACCAGTTTGCTGAAATCTCCATCAACATCAACCAAAACCCCTTCATGGACTTGTTGGGAGGCATCCCTAGGGATAATCATTCCGTTCATAAAATATACGGTTTTGGTAAATCCACTACAGTCTACTCCTTTGGCCGAGGTCCCTCCCCAGAGATAGGGTACCCCAAGCATTTTTTTGGAAGTGGCTACCAAGCCCTCGTTGCTATAGGGGAGTTGTGTTTTCCATGTCTGGTAAGGCGCGGCTTCGGATTTGGAAACATAAGCTTGTTTTCCATCAGCGTAGGTCACTTCAAAAAAATCATCTTTTTCAGCGGTCAACTGCAAAATGTTCCCAAAAACCAAGTCGGACACAACTTGGGAAGCCATATCTGCTTTCTCAAAAGAATTTCCAAAGGTTTTGGTATAGATCAATTTATCAGAACCTTGCCACTGATCATATTGTGTTTTGTCCATTAAAGCAAGACCTCCGTTGTCCACCCAGCCCAAGTATTGGTCCGGCGTTTGTATACGGTACCAGCTTCCTTCTTTTTGAAAGATTTTGATGGGAGTTCCCATGATGGCCTGGGTAACCATTTCAGCGGAATGGGCAGGTCGTCCCCTCAGATTGGCAACTGAAACTTTGATGACTCCATGTACCTTACCTTCAAGTTCCTGTGACGGAAGAACTTCAGTACTATCGATATATTTAATTTGTTGTTTTTCCAGTTTTGTTTGCAAGGCGTTCAGTGCTTCGGGAATGTTCGTGACACCTTTGACAATGTAGCCATCATTGGTCGGTACGGCGGCTATTTCAAAGATGGCGACTCGTTTATCGGGCACGTGCGCCTCTTTTACCGAGTCAACGGCCATCCCAACTCCATTGTGTTTTGAAGACGAATCGGTTTTACAGGCCACAATAATCAGCGAAAGAACTAGTAACAGAGACAATCTTTTTTTCCGAAGGAATAGATACTTCATAAGTTCAGTTTATATTATAGTTCAACGGATAGGTACAAGGTACACAATTGACACCACTCAATCTTTAAGGGATAAAAGTTTGTAGACAATCCACAAGTTTGTGTAAATCCTTTTTTTTATGATGGGCACTTAGCACAATTCTACTTACGATAGGCCCATTATCATCTGGGTAATTGAAATTGGTGAAAACAAACCCGTTTTGTTCCAAAAATTTGGCCAGTTCGGGGTTGCAGAACTCAAATGTGGGATGTCCTGTGATATGAGTGAAGAGTTGTTTAATGTGAGGTATGCCCTCCATGTATTCAAGGTGTCCCATTAACCGGGCCCTCCTTTTTTTATAGATATCCCCGGCATTTATTAGTGTGTTCAGGAAGGCAGGAGATGCAGGACTTGCCCCGCCGAAAAAAGCGGTGTTCCTTAGCATATCCACAGTGTTTTTGTCACCAAATATGGCTCCAGCCTGAATACCCATACCTTTTCCCAGGGAAGCACACACAATCAGTTGTGCGGGCTTTAACTGATTTAATATGTTGTAGCAGCCGCTCCCTTTTGCACCTACAATACCCATTCCGTGCGAATCATCTCCCACCAAAATAATTTTATCCAAGTGTAATTGCCGTAAGAGCTCAAAATCTGGATACTGCCCTTTGGAAAAGTCAATAGTATCAAAGAGGATAGCTGGGACGATGTCCTTATCCAAGTTCAGGATTTCAGTAAGCTTTGCATGAAATTCTTCAGAACTGGCTGTTTGAATGACATTATCTGTTGAAAGGGCAATGTGGGCATTGGGAACCGCAATGGCAGGATGTCCTTGTTTCACAAGGGTCTGCACCACCAATTGCGCAGCTAAATATCCGGAAGAAAGGGTAATACAGGATTCGCTGCCCACCATTTCGGCCAAATGGGTCTCCGCTTCTTCAAAGATTTTAAGTTGAATGTTTGATTTTCGGGAGGCTCCATAATTGGTGCCATACCTCCTTAGGTTTTTGATATACAGGTCTTGAAACTCCTTGTCCAATTGAAGACCCAAATAGCTTGTCCCTCCAAAATAGAGATATTCCTTGCCGTTTTTCTGAATCGTTCGCCCAGGGTAAGAATCAATGGTCATTGCCACTACTTTAGAGTTATGCCACTTCCAGCTGTGGTCGGGAATACGATTTCCCCATTGTTCTTAACGGTTACTCCATGGGCAATGTCCTCCTTGAGCAGCATGGCTCCGTCCATGTCCACATAATCCAGTTGGGGAAGTAATTGCGCAATAGCAGAAATACCGACGGAAGATTCTGTCATACAGCCCACCATGATTTTAAGGCCCAAGTCCCTTCCTTTCTTGATCATACGTAGGGCAGGGGTAAGCCCACCACACTTGGTCAATTTTATATTGATGCCGTCGAAGTACGTGCTGCATTTTTCAACATCCCGCTCTTCAATGCAACTTTCATCCGCTATCACGGGAAGCACACTATCCTTTTTAACCCTTTCCATGCCTTTCCAATCATCCGCCTTAAGGGGTTGCTCCAAAAATTCCACCCCTAAGTCTTTTAGCAATGGGGCATTCCCTATGGTTTCCTCAGCGGTCCAGGCACAATTGGCGTCAATACGGAAAACACTATCGGTATGTTTGCGGAGTTCCGTTACAATGGCTACATCATCTGGTGTTCCCAGCTTTATTTTATAAACTGGCCACGGCTTTTCCTTCAATTTCTCGACCATTTTTGAAATCGTATCAATTCCAATGGTGTAGTTGGTGATGGGATATTTTAAAGGGTCAGTTTCCCAAATTTCATAAAGAGGTTTGTCCAATAATTTACCATAAAGGTCGTGAGCTGCCAAGTCCAATGCACAGAGTGTGAAATTTTGCAATCCCAATTTTTTCAGATGGCTATGGAAGCGCTCAGGGGTGTCAAACTCATAGGTCTCGATTTGGTTTTGGACTGCCGCTATCTCCGCCTTCATGCTTTCCACTGTAATGTGGTAATACGGATTGGAAGTGGATTCGCCATATCCTGTTTTTCCATGGTGCGACAAGCTGACAATCATGGTATTTTGGGTTACATGGGTTTCCCTTGATATGCCAAACGGGTGTTGCAACAGCAACTCGTACTTCCTAATTTCAATGCGCATGCGTAGCTCGGTTTTGAACGCACTAAGATAACCACAAGGGTAATTGGAAAAGCAAAAACCCGTTGAAATTTCAACGGGTTTCTCAAGTTTTGGATGGTTTGGTTCAATTAGTATTTATGGACGCTACCAGAGACAGATTTCTTTGTGTGCACTTTGGCGTCTCCTGTATAGGAAATGTCGGCACCGCTACTGGCATCAGCCGTTAGGGATTCCGAAACATTGATAGAGATTCCCGCACCGCTGCTCGCATCGGCATTACAGGTCTTGGCCAATAAATCACGTCCCCTAATATCGGCACCACTGCTTGCATCAGCATAAAATACATCTACCTTTCCTGATATTTTAATGTCCGCACCGCTGCTGGCATCTGCAGATACTTCTACGGCTACAAGTTCAATATGAAGATCAGATCCACTGCTTGCATCCAAATCCAATTTCTCGGATTCGATTACATTCTGTGCGATTAAGTCAGCGCCACTGGAACTTTTAAGCCCTGTGATCTCTGGAAGCGAAACATAAACCTTTTTGGTTGCTCTTCCTATGTTCTCAATGGCATGGATTCTAAGTTTTCCATCCCTGATATCCGTACCGATAAGGTCAATGATGTTTTCATCAGCTTCAACTTCAATTTTGAAGTCCTGGTCTTGGGTTACAAATACATCCAGACCTTCGGAGGCGGATACAACGGTAAATTCCTCGGTCACCTTTCTGGTTTCCTCCACCACCTGTCCGTTACCTTTCTTGCCATTCCCAAAGTTGATGTCCATCACACATGAGGAGGCAAAAAGTGCCAATAATACTGCGATTGCGATTCTAGCTAGTGTTGTCATGATTGTTCTTTTTATGCTCAGCTTGGCTGGGCATTTGTTATTAATTGATTGATTTTATGAAGTGTTCAAATGATACTGAAATTAATTCAGTATGAAATTCGTGTTTATGATTGTTATTTTGTACTAATATTTTCCCAACTGTTAAAAATGGTAACTCAATTGTTTGATTGATCTCCTGTTTTGATTTCTATCCCGTCTTCATCAATCTTCATTTTAAATTGATCGTTGCGGTCTTTTACATTAATATTGATTCCGTTTTCGTCCAAAATGATCCTTCCACCTTCTTCCTCTTCATCAGATTCAATTTCTTCTGGGCAATCTTGGCATTTAAGCTCTCCATCTTCTCCCATGATCCAGATATGGCCGATCATGTTGCTTCTGTAGTAATCCCTATCGTTTTTGATTCCACGGCCCACATGTCCTCTGGTAGACTCATTAAACTGGATGATTTTCCCTTCGGGAATAAAGATCGTTGAGGTTACCTCCTGGTTTCTGGCCTTGTTGGAGGTTGCCGTCGTCAAATAATCGTCAAGGATTATTTCGTTTTCCTGCACCTCATACCCATAATTGATTTGTCTCGCTCTTTCCCTGGCAGCTGGGGTAGAACTTCCGTGGGAATCCTTTCTGATATTTATGGATACTTGATCATCTTTGGACTTTTGTATTTTGAAGTTCACGTCGTCCGAAATCAAAATCCGCTTGTCATTTTCATCATAGGTAAAACGCATGCGTCCAAAATGCACATCATCCATATTGAATTCCAATTCTGAATCCCTCATTTTGATGACCAGGGTATCCTCTGGATTTTCCACATACATTTGATCCTTGATGTTCACGCTGCCCACATTGGCAAATTCCGCTGCCTGACGAACGCCTAGGGCAAAAATGGTTCCTATGGATATCAACCAAAGTCCAAGCAAGGAAAATTTGGCTACGTTTCCAATGGATTTCAAGTTGTTCACCAAAATCTTCAATCCCAAATAGAGCAAGAAGAAGAACGGAATACCGATGGCAAAAAAGATAAGGATGGACATCAGCCATACCGGTGCTCCCGTGGTATTCACAATTTCATAGAAATCCACACCGGGAATGTGTACGGCATTGGACATACCCACGGTAAACATGGCAATGAACAATCCTACCAGGCTGGACGCCCCTATAATGATCAGCAATATTCCAATGAACTTGCCAAAAATCTTGAACAGGAACATGATAATATCCCCGATGGTATCAAAAAAGGTCTTGGAGCTGCTCTTGACCTTGTTGCCTACCTTTTCGTAGTCAACGTTTTTCACCTTGTCCGCAACATCATCAAACCCCTCTTTTACTTTGCGTTCTATATTGCTGATGTTGATGGGCTCTCCCGACATATCCAGTTTTTGGGAGGTGGTGGCTGCTTCGGGAACCAAAATCCAAAGGAGGATATAGGCTACCAGTCCGAAACCACTGAAAATGGTCAAAAGGATAAAAAGCAATCTTACCCAAAGGGCATCAATGCCCAAGTAATGTTCCAGACCGGAACATACACCACCAATGTATTTTTGGTCAATGTCCCTGTACAGTTTTTTGGTTCTTCGGGTGCTTTGGGTATGGCTTTTCCTCGGTTCGTCCTCAAAAATGTCCTCATCCACCATATAATCCTCGGGCTGCCCCATAATATTGATGACTTCGTCCACTTCCTTTTGGGTGATGACTTGCCTTTCGTTTTCCATTTTTTCCAGGAAGAGTTCAGCGACCCTTGCTTCAATATCTGCAATGATCTCATCGCTTCCAGCCGTTCCGGAGAAGGAACGTTTTATGGATTCCAAATACCGCCTAAGCTTGTTGTACGCCTCGTCATCTATGTGGAAGAGGGTATTGGCTAGATTTATATTTACTGTCTTGTTCATTTTAGATTCTTATTTTGTGTTGGTTACCAGGTTAACTGCATTTCTTAGTTCATCCCAGGTACCGTTTAATTCGTTGAGAAACAACCTTCCTGTTTCGGTAAGGGCATAATATTTTCGGGGTGGGCCAGAGGTGGATTCTTCCCAACGATAGTTGAGCAGTCCAGCGTTTTTCAGCCTCGTTAACAGAGGGTATATGGTGCCCTCCACCACCAGCATCTTAGCGTCCTTTAAGGCTCCGAGTATTTCGGAGGCATACTTGTCCTTGTCATTTAAGATGGACAGAATGCAATACTCCAGAACCCCTTTGCGCATTTGTGCTTTTGTGTTTTCTATGTTCATAACTTCATGGTTCTAATTTTGCCGAACTAGGTTCGGGATCTGTTTAACTGTTCGTTTTTTGCTTCCGCCCAATCCCTCTTTGATGAGAAGAGGGAGCGGAAACGTTTTTTGACCTGCCTGCCGGCAGGCAGGTTGATGATTTGATTTGATTGATGTTTTTTCGTTTTTTGATTGATGATTAAACTCCTAATATTTTGATTGATGTGATGTTACTTTATAAATTTTATGGTGATGGGATATTTAAAGGTCTCCCCGTCATTTGTCTTGATGGTGGCCAAAATGGTGTAAACCACATTGATCACAACTAGGGCCGCCTGAAGCAGCCCCGTGATACCCACCGGCCAAAAGAACCGACCGAACCGAAAATCGTCGCTATCAAAATGGATGTTCAAATTGTTCAGGTCATTTAACCGATGAAAGCCCAAGAAATTCCAGTCAAATAGATCAGGCAAAAACCCGATAAAAAATGGAATGCTTACCAATCCAACTATAATGGAATACAACAGCATACTAATTTGAAAATTAAGTGCCTGTTTACCATTGTAATCCACAAATGCATACTCCTTTTTATTGGCCGTCCACAAGATCAGCGGTAGAATAAAATTCCCAAAAGGAATAAAATACTTGGAAAAAGTGGACGCGTGTATGATCGCGGATAAATTTCGTTCGTGTTTGGTTAATGTTGTTGCCATTTTTAATTGATGATTTTGCAATTTTTCATTCTGAATTTGTTCCAGAATTTCTACTAGGTTGGTCCCAAATTTGGATGGGAACCCGAAGCAAGTTCGGATTGATGACAAGCATCACCTATTAGCTTACAATGCAAATATATGTCTAAAAGATGGTACTATGCAAAACAAAGTACTATAAATTAACATATATTTAACAAATAGAACTAACGATTAATTTGGTTATTTTTAACCGACCAAAACATAAGTCATGGCTCTTAGTCCCAGTAAATTCAACACATTCACCTTTTTTAAACTACCTGCCGCCTGGTGGTGCGGCGTACGCCTTACCTATATTGACGAACAAAAGGCGGTAACCAGCGTAAAGCATAGATGGTTCAATCAGAATCCGTTTAGATCCATGTTTTGGGCCGTTCAGGGCATGGCCGCAGAGTTAAGTACGGGTGCTATGGTCATTCGTCAAATCCAGAAAAGTGGTAAAAACATTTCCATGTTGGTGGCCAACAACAAAGCTGCCTTTACCAAAAAGGCCACGGGAAGAATAACTTTTACCTGTGAGGATGGGCATTTAATAGAAGAGGCACTTCAAAAAACTATTGATACGGGGGAGGGGCAGACCTTTTGGATGAAATCGGTGGGCGTAAACCAGGATGGGGTAAAAGTCTCGACCTTCCATTTTGAGTGGACGGTTAAAATTAAAGGGTAGGTGCCAGGACACAGTTTTTCTATTCTTGTTGTTTGGTTTATAAGCTTGAAATAGGCCATGGTTGTCCCAAAAGCGCTGGTTTTGTGGGATAAAACGTTATTCGTCTAAACTATTTTCTTCGCACGGCTTTAAAAGCTACATTAGAGTAATCGAAAAACGGTCATGATTTTCATCTCATCTTTCTGTCTTGCCAAGCGGCTTGCATGTTGCCATGGCAGCTGCTTTATCAATAAAATGTCATGAAGGAGACTAGGACAATTCCTATAGCGTTCGCAATGTTCCTTTTCTTCGGAGGATGGGCTTTGGGACAATCTTCCATTCAAGACAAAGACCACTACAATTGGTTTGACAAAACCACGGGTATTGAAAATACCAACCTACTGGAGGGAACTTTAACCGTTGAGAAATACGGGGCTGTTGATGGAACCCATAAATTCTATGCATCCAATGACTACCTAAAAGGATATATTGTGTTTGATGGGGAGACCTATTTCGATGTTGATATGAAATATGACCTCTATGAAGATGAACTTTTGCTCCCATTGCGCAGTGACGCGCAAGTGCAGTTGTTGAAATTGGTCAAGGAAAGAATTTCTGAATTTGTTATCGACGGACGCAGATTCATTGTAGTTATCCATAAGGGGGAAGGTCAAGCCAAAGTGACTTCTTTTTATGAGATGATGTCTGAAACCCCTTGGTTTAGACTCTTGAAAAAACATAAAAAGGTCGGTTTTACCAATTACAAAAAGAATCTTGTCCGATATAAATTCGTAAGCAAGGATGCCTATTACGTCAACCATGGAGATCACTTGACCGAAATCAAAAACAAAAAAGATATACTCCGAATTTTCCCCGAAGCCAAGAGTGCGTTGAACAAACAATCCATTGACAATCTCAAAAAAGCCAACAGGGACGAGTATTTCATTAAGATGATGGACGTGATTCACCAACAACTGTTATCCAACAAAAGCACATCAGTAGAATGAAATATATACTGAGTACTTTATTGATATTGGGATTTTATTGTGGATTTGCACAGGCAATTGACGAGCAATTAAGTTTGTCCTTTGATAACCTATCCATGAAGGAAGCATTGGTTAAACTTCAGGAAGGCACGGATTACACTTTTTATTATGTGGACGACTGGTTGGATACCCATTCAATTTCCAAAAGTTATACTGGAATGTCCATCAATGAAATTCTTAACGACCTGTTCGCCGAAACCAACCTTAACCATCATATAATGGATGGTAAACGAGTGGTGCTCACCAAGGGAAGTATTATTTATGATGCGCTTCCGGAAGACTTCTTTCGAACATTGGATGAACCATCCATCGATTCCGTGGTGGTGGAAAGCATTGATGCCAGGGATATTATGCCTATCCTACAAGGAACGGAGCAAGGAGGAACGCGACAAACGAGAGAAATTGTCAAAATTGGGAAGGAGGATAGAAACAACCCAAATCGATTTGCGACCCTTCAAGGGTATGCCATTAATTCGGTTACCCAACAACCTATTCAGGGTTTGGCCCTAGTGGTCAAAGGAAGTGGTCAAGGTACAACCACAAATGCCCAAGGGTTTTACAGCATACGCATGCCTTTGGGAAGACAACAGATTGAGGTTAGTGCGTTGGGCTATAGAGGAGAGCAAAGAGAGTTGATTGTTTATGGCGATGGACAGTTGAGTTTTGAACTTACGGAGAGTTTCGAAGTACTGGATGAAGTGGTCGTGGAAGGGGATAGGAACAGGAATATTGAGGAAACCATTGGAGGTGTCTTGCAAATTGAAATCAAGGAAATAAAAAATATACCCCTGGTATTGGGAGAAAGGGACATCTTTAAAGTGGCCACTACTTTACCCGGGGTCACCACTGCTGGGGAAGGAGCATCCGGATTCAATGTACGGGGGGGAAAAACCGACCAAAATCTCATCCTGTTAGACCATGCTGTCATTTATAACCCTTCCCATTTCTTTGGTCTTTTTTCGGCAATTAATCCATTTACCTCCAACAACGTGGATATCTATAAAGGGAACATTCCGGCTGAACATGGGGGAAGATTGTCCTCGGTATTTGACATTCACACCAAAGACGGAAACGACCAAAAATTCTCTGGGGAGGCTTCCATTGGTCCTGTGACCGGTAATCTAACCTTGGAAACACCGCTTATCAAGGACAAATCATCGCTTGTGGTGGGGGGAAGGGCTACCTATTCCAATTGGATTTTACGCTCCCTTGAAGATGAGGACCTAAAAAACAGTGAAGCTTCATTTTTTGATGTGATTGCCAAATACAACTATAAGATCAATAAGAACAACGATATAAAAGTGATGGGGTATTATAGCAGGGATGCGTTTAATGTGACCAGGGATTCCTTGCAGACCTATAGTAATCGTTCAGTATCACTCCAATGGAACCATAAGTTTAGTGAAAAGAGCAAAGGAGATCTCATATTTACAAGTAGCCAGTACAAGTTCGATATAAACTTTGATGCCAATTCGGTGGGTGATTTTGATTTGAAGTACGATATAGAGGAGACCCTGTTAAAGTTGAAAATGAAGTATTTGTACAATGCATCCCATAGTTTTGACTATGGAATTTCTGGAAAACTCTACAATGTAAATCCAGGAAGTATTGAACCTCTGGCCGGAGAATCCATTGTTGACCCAGTTTTTCTACCCAAGGAAAAAGGTCTGGAGGCCGCTGCTTTTATATCCGATGATTTCAAAATAAATGATAGGTTATCCATTAATGCGGGTTTACGGTATTCCTGGTATGCGGCTTTGGGAGAATCAGTGCAACGAATCTATGCAGAAGGCCAACCCAAAAGTGAAGAAACCCTTGTTGAGACCCAAACGTTTGACACCAATGAAGTGATTAAGTCCTACGGTGGTCTGGAGGCCCGGTTGTCAACTCGATATTTTTTGACTCCAAGTCTTTCGGCCAAGGCCAGCTACAACAACACTTTTCAATATGTACATACCTTGTCCAACAATACAACCGCTTCTCCAACGGATACTTGGAAACTATCGGACATCAATATAGAACCCCAACGAGCTGATCAATTTGCCTTGGGACTGCATAAAAACATCAATGACAACGAATACGAATTAAGTATTGAGAGCTATTATAAAAAGTTCTCCAACATATTGGACTATAAGACCGGAGCCAATCTTTTGCTGAACGAAACGGTGGAGACCAATGTGCTACAGGGGGATGGCAAGTCCTATGGAGTTGAGTTGTTGATAAAAAAGAACCAGGGCAAGATCAATGGATGGCTAGGTTATACCTATGCACGTTCCCTGATCAAATTTGATGGGAACTTGGAAGAAGAGCGAATTAATGGGGGGGAATATTTTTCTTCCAACTTTGATAAGCCCCATGATTTTAGTTTGGTGACCAACTATAAATTTAACCGGCGTTTTAGTCTTTCGGCCAATTTTGTGTATCAGACGGGAAGACCGGTGACCTATCCTGTTGGCAATTATGTGTACGAGGGCAAGGAATACACTTTTTATAGTGACCGAAACAAATTTAGGATCCCGGATTATTACAGATTGGATGTCAGTTTTAATATCGAGGGAAACCATAAGATCAAAAAGTTTGCCCATAGTTTTTGGAATATATCAGTGTACAATGTGTTGGGAAGGAACAATCCGTTTTCCGTATTCTTTGTAACGGAAGAAGGGCAAATCAAGGCTTATAAAAGCTCCATTTTTGCCATTCCAATACCAACCATCACCTATAATTTTAAGTTTTGACACAAGGAAAGATGACATATAAGGCCCAGTTTGGCATACTACGGATCGCAGTATTGATTCTTCTAGTAGCCAACTTTCATGGTTGTGTAGAATCTTTTGAGCCGGAAACTGAAACTTTTGAGGATGCTTTGGTCATTGAGGCTACCCTTACCAATGAGGTGAAACAACAGGAAATATTGTTGAATCGGGCATTTCGTTTGGAAGATTTGGTTCCAACACCGGAGGTCAATGCCAGTGTAACGGTAGTGGACGACCTTGATAACCAATACGAATTTCAAGAGGTATTCCCAGGAACCTACGGGTCGATAACCGAATTTGGAACTGTGCCGGGTAGAACCTATCAGTTGTTGGTAACCACTAGGGATGGGCGCACTTATGAATCGGATCCTGTTTTGGGGCCGGAACCCACTCCCATTAATAATTTAATGGTTGCCAGAACAACCAATGATGGCACGGAGGGCATTGACATATCAGTGGAGTACGATAATTCCCAACTTTCCAAGTACTTGAGATATAAATTTGAAGAAACTTATAAAATAGTTGCTCCTTCGTGGAGTGGACAAACCCTAAGGATCCTAGGGGGTGAACTTGTAGTTTGGCCAATAGAAGGTGATGTGGGGCGTACCTGCTATAATACCGATTTATCCAACGATATCATCTTGAACAGGCCTCAGGAGTCCAACTCAGGCGAGGTGCAAAGGTTTTCATTGCGATTTATCGATAGAAATAATTTTATTTTATCGCATCGCTATAGCATTTTGGTCAAACAAATGGTCATCTCCCAGGAATCGTACAGTTATCTGGAGACATTGGAGGAATCCACTGCTGAAGGCGATTTGTTTTCTCCAAGTCAACCTGGATTTTTTAGTGGGAACGTCCGCTCAACAAGCAATACAAATGAAAAAGTGCTTGGATTCTTTCATGTGGCATCCGTAGCATCCCAAAGAATCTTTTTCGATTACAATGACTATTTTCCAGAAGAGGACTTACCGCCATATGTGGATGCCTGTTTGCCATTTATTGCTCCTTTGGTTACCCACGATGGGACTCCGGATATTTTTGATTTATTGGCCGAAGATTCGGTGAGGTACCATAGTACTGCCCCAAGCGGAGATATTGCCGTTGTTTCAACGGTTTGTGCAGATTGTTCTGTGATGTGGGAAACAACCGAACCTGAATTTTGGGAAGAATAACAAGTATGAATGGAGTGATTGTCATAAGAGAAATTTTACAGATTTGGATTATAGGCTTCATGCTATTGATTCCCAGCCTCACTAGTGGTCAAGCAACCACATCTAATAATATTGGAAAAAAATTGGTCTCGAACCAAACCCATCAGGAAATGGTGTACCTCCACACCAACAAATCCTTATTGTTTACAGGGGAACAGTTATACTATAAAGTATATGCTTTAAAATCTGAATCCAACACCCTTAGCACTTTTAGTAAAATGGCCTATGTGGAATTGATTGGGGAGAATGGGGATATAATTTTCCGCCATAAGATTAGACTGAAGAATGGTGTGGGTCAGGGTGAGTTTTTTATTCCGGTAACTGTACCTTCGGGAAACTATAAACTTATTGGATATACCCAATGGATGAAAAATTTTGGATTGAACCACTTTTATAAAAGTGACATTGGTCTGATCAACCCATTCCAAAGTGATCAGCAGGCCATTGTGCAAAAAATACAGGATTCCATTTCACCATCCATAAAGACAATTGAGCACACAACCCTAAAGGAGAATTTGGAACCCAACCCATTCTTCTCTTTTGAATTGAGCAAAAAAGAATTCAGTACCCGGGAGCGGGGGTTGTTGGTATTGAGGTCGCTCCAAAAAGAAGTACTGAACGGGAGCTACTCGGTTTCCATTCGCAAAATCGATTCTTTGGGAGGGCCAGAGTTGTCTTCAGCCCAGTCGTATGTAAAAAAACACAACTCACAATCTGTTGGGAAAGCAAGTTTAGAAACCCCAAGTCATTTACCGGAACTGAGGGGTGAATTGATTTCAGGAACTATCACTCCCAAGGATCCGGGTTTTGCACTGGAAGAAGAGGAGGTGGCATTATCCATTCCGGGGAAGCAGTTTGTCCTTAAACTAACTAGAACCAATTCCGCTGGGGATTTTTATTTTAATCTAAACCAAGAGTACTTGAACAGCAAGGCACATGTTCAAATTTTGGGCGAGAATAGGGATAAATACGATCTTCAAATCAATGAACAACCTTCTATAGACTATGGAGCCCTACAATTCAACAAGCTACAGATATCACCAAAGATGACGGATTTGATTTTGAAGCGGAGTGTTCATAATCAAGTAGAAAATGCCTTTATCGAATTAAAACAGGATACTGTAGTTCCCATATCACAGACATTACCCATTTATAGAACCTACTCCAAAATATATGATTTGGATGATTATACCCGATTTTCAACGGTTAGGGAGACGGCATCCGAAGTCTTGGAGCATGTATGGGTGTTAAAGCAAAATGATGGGCATGAAGTCCTTAAAGTTAGGAGCGGAGACTATGACATAGCCTCAAATCTTTTGCCCTTGGTGCTGATGGACGGGTTGTTGATACAAAACCATTCGGATGTCATTGATTTTGATGCCAAAAGAATCAAACGAATCCACATCTCTCGGGAAGATTGTGTGGTAAACTCCATTATTTATAATGGAATCATAGCTATGGAAACATTGGAAGGCAGCTTTCCGGAGGAATTCAACAGGGATTACATCAAGGTTGTGGAACTATTTGCTCCTTTGCCTACAAAAAAGTACTTCAACCAAAAATACCATCAAGCCACAAGATCAGACACGGATCAAATCCCCGATTTTAGGGAACAGTTGTTATGGTTGCCCCAAGTGAATTTGGACTCGGACAGCTCCTCTTTGGAATTCTACACCTCGGACGTGTTGGGTACCTATGAAGTATCCTTCGAGGGGTTTACCGCACAGGGAAACCCGATTTCCTGGAAGGAAACCTTTGTGGTCAAATAAAATTTCCTATATAACCTATAATATGATCAAAACTTTATCCCTTGCACTTTCCTTATCCTGCTGCACGATTTTGCAAGCCCAAAAAAGCGATAACTGGCCGCAACCTGCAGGACCCAACGGCAACTGGATGATAAAAACAGAAGCCAAAGTACCCACCGAATTCAGTGTGACCACCGGGAAAAACGTTCTGTGGACAGCGGAATTACCGGAAGGTGGTCAGAGCGGGATAACTGTTTGGGAGGATACCATTTTCTTGACAGTTATGAGCCCCATTTTTGAGGTAAAAGAGGGGCAACCCATAAAAGGAGCGAATGTTTTGGCCTTATGTATAGATGCGAAGGATGGGAAGATCCTTTGGGAAAGGGAGCTGAAAGGGAGTGCCCAAAGTGAATATATGTACGGTTTTAGCGATTCCTCTACCCCGGGGCCAGTAACCGACGGTAAAAATGTTTGGTTCTACAATGCCAGTGGTAATCTAAGCTGCTTTGATTTTAAGGGTAACCTGATTTGGGAAAGAACTTGGAATCCGGTAGAGGAGTTGGACGGGGTACATTTTCCATTCAATAAACAGTTTGAACCCTTTTTAACAAAGGACTTGGTGATAAATATGGAGACCTACTGGAAAAAAGATGGGGAACGGGTTCACGGTTGGAACTACTTATACGGTATAGACAAAAAAACAGGTGAACAACGATGGATATCGGAAGATGGCCTTACGCATTACAATACTCCTATAATGTCCACAACCCTTGAAGGAAAACAAGCAGCTTTAATTGGTAGGGGAGGGCACCATGACGTTCCCGAAACCCCTGTTGGATATTCCCTAATCGACTTGGATAATGGAAATCGGATATGGAAATATGATGCAGATGAAGGTCTCGCCCTGTACAATGCCACTTGGAACGAAGATTACGCAGTCTGGTATACGGAAAAGGAATGTGTGGTTCATTTGGTGGATTCCAAAAGCGGGAAACTTCAACGAAAAGTGTCTTTGACTGCGAATGCAGATGTTAGAATGTATGATACTGCCCAAGGTTCTTATACCCTCCAAAATAACGTGGATATCCAAAAAGATTTGGGAATCAATGTGTTCCCAGCTTGGTTCACCAACATCATTGTGGAGGACAAACTGTACTTTCTTTGTTTCAAATCAGGGAACTATCGCAAGAATATTGGTCCTGATTATACAATGGCCAGGGTAGATTTAAAGTCTGGGAAGGCTGAATATTTGCAGCTTCCGGTGCAAGTGTCATATAAAGGTGGAACCAAATCCTATATCTGGAACCAAGAACTTACTACGGAAACCATTAATAGTAGAGGTTTGGATGTCTCCAATGATAAAAGATCTCGTAGGGATGGTTGGCACTGGAATTTTAATGGCAATCCCATTGTTGTGAACGGGAAGATTTACTTCACCACCATGTTGGGAGTGGTGTACTGCATAGATACAACAACAGATGTTTTTGATGAAAGTGCTTTGATAAGCTTAAATGATTTGGGTCCCAAGGGAAAGTCGTGGTCCGTTAATACACCTTCATATGCTAACGGGAAGCTCTACCATAGAACATTGAAGCAACTCATTTGTATTGGGGAGAAATAATATAGGAACAGAAGTTTGGGCTGGTGTGCTCCATAGGTCAAATTTCAAGGATGTTCTGGTCTAACTCCGTGAAATCTGATATTATGGGATGGTTCCAATGGCTATAATCTCCATTGACTGAATTGACAATTACGATCTTTTCAGCTTTTGAATTTTCCGCCGCGGTAATACCTGATGAGGAATCCTCAAATATAAGGGTCGAATTTGGATGGACTCCGATGGTCTGCATAGCCTTAATGAAAATTTCTGGGTTCGGCTTACTTTTAACGGTACCGTCGCTATAGACAATTTGGGAGAAATCAAAATATTTGGCAAGATTCAAATACTCAAAGTAAAACTCCAGATTATAGAGGTCTGATGCTGTTGCAATCGTATAAGGTATTCCTTTGTCAGCCAAGTATGCTATAAAGTTGACGGCTCCTGGTGCCAACTGCAACTCAGACTTTAAGCAAAGTGTTTGGTAAATATCCTCCTTTTCAACACTTAGTTTTTTAATGTCATCCAGAGTCAACTCTTTGGAAAAGAGATGGGTCAATATTTCTTGATTGTTTTTACCGTGAATTTTTTGATCTTTTTCCTTATCGCTTAACTTTAAGGAATGTTTATCCAAAAAAATATCCCATGCCTGATTGTGAAGATGAGTGTCAAAAAATAAAGTGCCATTAAAATCAAAAATCACCCCCTTAACCATAAATACTGTTTTTAATACTCACTGATGCTGCGTAAATCATTTAAATCGAATAAGTTTTGCCCCATAACAAGTATCGGTGTAACATAATCCAAAATTGAACAACTTATAACATATAGAAGAACAAATCTAGAAGTAAATTTTTCTAACAGACATTTAAATTCAAACCAAAGAGATGAACGCACACGAAATAGATTATGACATTTACGGGGAGGAAATGCAATATGTGGAGATTGAACTTGACCCCCAAGAAGCTGTAGTGGCAGAGGCCGGAAGCTTTATGATGATGGATACTGACATTAAAATGGATACCATTTTTGGAGATGGCTCAGGTCAGGATTCCGGAGTACTTGGGAAACTGTTCTCTGCAGGTAAAAGGTTATTGACAGGCGAAAGTTTGTTTATGACGGCCTTTTTAAATATTGGACAAGGCAAGAAGAAAGTGAGCTTTGCTTCTCCCTATCCGGGAAAAATTTTGCCCATAGACTTATCTGAAAAAGGGGGTAAATTCATTTGTCAAAAAGACGCCTTTTTATGCGCAGCCAAGGGGGTATCCGTCGGAATTGAATTTTCCAAACGACTGGGGCGTGGCTTATTTGGCGGCGAAGGTTTTATCATGCAAAAATTGGAAGGTGATGGATTGGCTTTTGTACATGCAGGTGGAACCATGGCCAAAAAAGAACTGGCTCCTGGGGAGGTACTAAAAGTGGACACTGGATGTATAGTGGGCTTCTCCCACACTGTTGACTATAATATTGAGTTTGTGGGTGGTATTAAGAATACCGTGTTTGGCGGTGAGGGACTTTTCTTTGCCACCTTGCGCGGGCCTGGAACCGTCTATGTGCAATCCCTACCCTTTAGCAGATTGGCCGGAAGAGTATTGGCTTCAATTCCCCGTGGAGGAAAAGACAAAGGGGAAGGAAGCATTTTAGGTGGTCTGGGTGATATTGTGATGGGGGATAATCGGTTCTAGACAGAAGACGCAAGACAAAAGATATTAGACAAGCGCAAAATAGTTTTATTTTAGTCCTTCAATAACTGTGAATGGACTTTTCAGAACTATTCGACTTCCTGACCCAACTTCAAAAAAACAACTCCAAAGAGTGGATGGATGTCAACCGAAAGTGGTATAGAACTTTACGGAATGAATTCGTTGTTTGGTTGGATGATTTGGACTTGACGATGTCGCACTTACATAATGATTATTACCCGACCCCAGGTAAAAAAGGCATCAACCGAATCAACAACAACTTAATGTTCCATCCGCATAAGCCTGTTTATAAAGACCACTTTGGAGCAGGTTTGGACAAAGCGCCCAATACGGCAGATTTTTACATAGAGGTTGGGGAAAAACAATGTTTGTTGGCAGGGGGATTTTGGCGTCCAGACCCTAAAACCCTTCGTAGTATTCGCGATGGGATTGATTACAATGGAGAGGAACTACAGGAGATTTTGGACAGACCAAGTTTTAAGGAACTTTTTGGGAGTTTATACGAGGATGAAAAATTGACCAATGCCCCCAAAGGATTTACAAATGATCATCCACATATTGACCTTCTGCGAAACAAGACCTTTGCCGTGGTGCATGAGATGAAAAGGGAAGAAGTGTTACAGGACGATTTTAAAGAGAAAATTAAAATAGTTTATTTGGAGATGCTCCCCTTTCGCCGATATTTGAACAATGCAGCATCCGTTTAATCTAAAATTTTACTTCCGTGCAACTCGCAACTCGCAACTCGCAACCCGCAACCCGCAACCCATAACCCGTAACCTATGAAAAATGGAACCGTAAGAAACGTGAGCAAAGAATTGCTCTCGGACAATTGGTATATCCTCAACAAGGTCACTTTTGAATACCATCGGGAAGATGGCGCATGGGAAACCCAGATTAGGGAGGCCTATGATCGTGGTAACGGCGCCGTAATATTATTATATAATAAGGAAAAGAAATCGGTGGTATTGACGCGCCAATTTCGAATGCCTACCTATTTGAATGGCAATACCAATGGGATGATGATTGAAGCCTGTGCCGGTATTTTGGAAAAGGGCAATGCGGAACAGACCATCCGAATGGAAGTGGAGGAAGAAACAGGCTACAAGATTGATACAATTGAAAAGGTATTTGAGTCTTATATGTCCCCAGGTTCGGTCACGGAAATTCTGTACTTTTTTATTGGGCAATACCATGAGGAAATGAAAGTAGGCGAGGGTGGCGGCGCTGAAGATGAGACCGAGAACATTGAAGTGTTGGAAATGCCATTTAAGCAGGCTCTTGAAATGATGGGAACTGGTGAAATTCGGGATGCCAAAACCATTATGCTCTTGCAATATGCCCAAATTCATAAGTTATTCGATTAGTAGTTTTACGACCAATTTGGCATGAATATCAAGAAAATTGCCTTGGGAGGGGGGTGTCACTGGTGCACCGAAGCTGTTTTTCAGTCCTTGATGGGTGTGGAAAAAGTGGAACAGGGTTTTGTTTCCCCACAACTTGAATTAAATGCTTTTTCAGAAGCGGTGATTGTCCACTACAATCCAGAGCTGATTCCGTTGAAAGATTTGATAGCCATCCACCTACATACACATAAGAGTACAAGCGATCATTCCTTTCGGAAAAAATACCGATCTGCCATTTACCCTTTTACGCAAGAAGAAATAATCGAATCCAAAACCATCTTGGAAGAGCTACAGCAGGGTTTTGAAGAGAAAATAATAACGAAAGTGTTCCGTTTTGGAAACTTTAAACCCTCCGAAGTCCAGTTTCATGATTATTATTTCAACAACCCCAACAAACCTTTCTGCGAAACCTACATTTCTCCTAAACTGCAACTGCTAATGCAAAAATTCGGAGGATTGGTCAATCGAGAAAAAGTCAATACTTCTCATGAATTGACTTAAGGGTTTCAAAGATATACGTACGGATGTCATGCGATGGTACTCTAAAATGGTTGTTCATAAAACTGAAAATGAATACTGATCCCGATTTGGTCTTGATGTACCCACTAAGGTTGTAATGATTCCCAAAAGAACCGGATTTCGCAAAAATAAAGGGTTGTAGACTTGGGTGCTCCCAAGTGTCCACGGTACCCGTGGCATCCCACATAGGAAAAAGTTGGAACAAACGCTCTTCGGGGATTTCGTTGTGTAATTTTTTCAAAATATGCACCAGGGAATTGGGTGTAAAAAGGTTGTAGCGGGATAGTCCGGAACCATCAACCCATCGCGGCTTGTGAGGCAAGTCGCTCAAATGCTCGTCCAACATTGTATTTATGGCAGTTTTGGTGCTCAAGGTATCCGAGAGGGTAGAGGAGGCCAGCATTAGGATTTGCTCCGCTAAAAAATTGTCGCTTTTATGCATCATCCGTTTGTAAATGGAATCCATGGGAATTCCGTACAAAATTTCCTTGGGCCCTTGCGGAAATTCATCAACCAAAGCAACATCCTTTCCCAAAATATCCTGTAATAACCGCTGGGTGATATCAATATCGATTATAAATGGAACTTCTATGGTGTCTGTGATTCTAGGATTCAGATAAAATTGATTCTGGAACTCTTCCCTTCGGAATTGCGTCTCTTTAATTTGAACGTTATCCGAAAACAATACAGGAGATGCTTTAAATGTTGGAACGTTAAACAAGGTCACCACATTACCATATAATGGAAGTGCACTTTTTTCCGGGGAGAAATAGGTGTCAAAGTCTTCCCAAGCCCAACCAGGCCCATATCTGTCCTCGGAAGCATTATACGGGTGCCAAAGAACGGTGTTGTGTTTCTCAATTAAATCGATGGCGGTACTGTCCTTAAAATACGGGTGAAGCACGCTGGGATCTCCCGTTCCTTCAAAGTATAGGGTATCATTTTGGGAGATGTACTTCAATGTTGGGACTTGCTGTGGTAAAAATTTAGTGCCGGTATAAAGGGTTACAATTTTGGTGTTACTGGCAGGAGTAAAATACCGGTCGCCAAGGTGGTTGTAAACTTCCTTTTGCTTATCGATATTAAAAACAACCAAACTGTGGAAAGAACGGTTAAGCGGTGAAGATTCCAATTTGGATTCAAAAGTTGCAAAACGGGAGGAAGAGCAGCTAACAAGCAAGAAAAAGACTACGAAACTTTTGACTACTAGATAGTTAACTCCTTGATTGTATGAGCGGTACATTTTACGTTTTATCGATTTTAACACGAAATTATTTAATTTTTAACTCAGAGCTCATGCTTTGCTCCGTGTTTTTTTCATAATTTAGGTGGACAACCTTTTAATCCAAATCATAGTTATATGCCAAGAGCAATGTTAGATTACACCAAAACCGTCCTGCAAAAGGTTAGTTTTGATGCTAAGCTATTCGCTAAAGAACTCAAAAAAGCCGTTTCAAGGTTATTACCAAGTGAAATTGAAGAACTTAAAATCTGGTTGCAATATTTTTTATTGGATAAACCAGAATTGCAACCGACGTTACTGTTGATAAAAGCGTAACAAGAAAGAGCCGTTTTATTTGAAACGGCTCTTTCTTTTATTACTACTTTCCAAAATTATTTTGGCCATACATTCCTTATTTGGCCAAAGGACTTATAATTTTAACATCCTGAAAGGCAATGGCCCCTTTTACGATGCTGGAGATTACCTCTTTCAACGCCTCCGTTATTTGAATCTTCAATTCGCTTTTGTGGTAGATCAAACTTATTTCCCTGGCAGGTGATGGATTTCTGAACGGACGCAATTGGTTAATTTTTTTTGAATCCAATTCCAAGGTATTCAAGTAGGGCAACAGTGTCATTCCCATCCCTTCGTCCGAAAGACTCACCAAGGTTTCAAAGCTTCCACTTTCAATTTTAAAATGTTCCTCTTGATGGTTCTTGGGTGTTTTGCAAAGATTGATTACCCCGTCCCTAAAGCAATGGCCATCCTGTAGCAAGAGGATATCATTGACATCCAAATCCTCAGTACCCAATTCTTTATGGCTTGCCAAACGGTGGTTGCTTGGGACATAACCCACAAAAGGTTCGTAATACAACGGGCGTTCCTTTATAAATTCAATTTCAAGGGGCGTGGCCGCTATTCCTGCATCCAAATGCCCATCCAATATATTCCGAATCAAAGCCTCCGTTGGTTGTTCCTTTATAATCAGGTTGACCTTGGGATATTTCTTGATAAAAGTATTCAGGAACATGGGAAGCAAAGTGGGCATAACCGTCGGTATAATTCCAATGGTATAATCCCCACCTATAAAACCTTTGTCCTGATCAACGATATCCTTGATGCGTTCGGCTTCAGCCACAATGTTTTTGGCCTGGGCCACAATTTTTTGGCCTACTTCGGTGATGGTTATGGGTTTTTTGCCCCGATCAAATATCAAAATGTCCAATTCGTCCTCCAATTTCTGAACCTGCATGCTCAGCGTAGGTTGGGTAACATAACTCTTTTCGGCAGCAAGGGTGAAATTTTTATGTTCGGCAACTGCCAGGACATATTGCAATTGGGTAATGGTCATTAATATAAGTTTTAGATATAAATGTATAAAAAACCATCAGTAATATTTATACTATAAAACTATAAAATGGGAGTTCCATCAAATTCAGTTGGGAACCATGGACAAGTATTTGTCTTTGGATTCAAAACCGTATATTTAATTGGTACCTAACCAGCCAATTACAGCATGACCGATTCAGATCTAAATCAACAGCAATGGGTGGATTTCCTAAAGCAAGTGACTTTCTTTTCAGAAGTTGGGAAGTCCTCGTTGCAACAGCTCTGCAAACATCTCCAAAAGGAACATTTTGATGCTCATGACTGCATTATCCAAAAGGGTGATGTTGGTGATGCCATGTATGTTATTTACGAGGGCAAGGTAAAAGTACATGACAAGGATCACCTATATATTACACTATCTCAATCTGAATGTTTTGGTGAGTATGCCCTTATTGATGATGAGCCTCGTTCTGCTTCGGTAACGGCAATGGAGGAAACCACCCTTTTAAAACTTGGGACCGCTCATTTTGTGGAATTGATAACTGCAGATAGAGGATTTGCCCAGGGGATTTTGTCCGTTTTGATCAAAAGACACAGGGAACTTGATATTATTCAAGAGCGGTTGACGGTGTCCAAACGGGATTTGGAACTGGCCAATTCCAAGATGATGGGTTTGATCAATGGTGCCATGGATGCCATAATCATGTTCGATAGCAACTTTAGGATTTTGGTCGCCAATGCGTCAGCTAAGGAAATTCTTGAAAATGAGGATGTCATCCAGAGAAACATTCTGTTTTTTATGGACGAGGAAAGCGCGCATCTGCTGGAAAAATTGGTAACAGAGGATTTGGATGGTGAAGGGAAAAGTATGAATACCTATCTGCCCAAGGTCGTCAAGGTGATTGGCTCCAAGGAAACAACAACCCTCAATGAAGGCACTATAAGTAGATACGGTAACGAAAAAAAATCGTTCTACACCCTTATCCTTAGAAACATAGATGAGCGATTACAGGCGGAAAACAAAATCAATTCCTTGAAGAACCAGACCCAGTATTTACAGGAAGAAATCAAGGAACTGACCAGTGGCTACGGCATCATAGCCAAGCACCGATCAATGAAAAAAGTACTGGACTTGATAGAACGGGTGGCACAAACGGGAGCCACTGTTTTGATTCAAGGTGAGACAGGAACAGGGAAGGAGTTGGTGGCCAGGGCCATCCACATGGCCAGTGATCGCCATGAAAAACCCTTGATAAGGATCAATTGCGGAGCCATCCCTGAAAATCTAATAGAAAGTGAACTTTTTGGTCACGAAAAAGGTGCATTTACCGGAGCTACTGCCAGTAGAAAGGGTAGATTCCTTTTAGCGGATAAGGGCACCATCTTTTTGGATGAGATAGGGGAGTTGCCACTTGCCCTCCAACCCAAACTGCTAAGAGTGATCCAGGAAGGTGAATTTGATCCCGTGGGAAGCTCGGATACGGTCAAGGTGGATGTACGGATTATAGCCGCAACCCATAGAGACTTATTGCAATTCTCCAAGGAAGGGAAATTTAGGGAGGATTTGTTCTATCGGCTCAATGTGTTTCCCATTCAAATTCCAGCATTGCGGGATAGGGGGTCGGATGTCTGTTTAATCGCCAATCAGATCATGGGGCAATACAGCGGGAAGCTCAATAAAGAGATCAATCTGCTTACCAAAGAAGAGGAGCAGCTTTTTCTCAATTATTCGTGGCCCGGAAATGTTAGGGAGTTGCAGAATCTGGTAGAACGCGCCATTATAGTTTCCCAGAATGGGCAGGTAGATTGGGAGAGTATCATCCCAAATACTTTGAAAGAGCAAGTCATGGAGCAGAGCACTGAGGTGGACTACATTTTTACATCGCAAGAATGGGTGACCATGGAAAAGGAAAATATTTTAAGGGCTTTACGGAAAACCAACTGGAAAATATCGGGCGAAAAGGGCGCTGCAGTTTTACTTGGATTGCCTCCAACCACCCTAACTTCAAAAATTAAGGCACTGGGTATAACAAGACCGGTGTAAATTCACGAGATTTCATAATTATACTAACGATATTTCGTTAATTTACGAAATATCGCCACATAAATCTTTTTAAGAAACCTATGTAATCATCTGATAATAAGATTATTATGTTTTTTGGCACGCCAGATGCATCTTCTATGGCAAATGCGAAATAATTAATCTTAAAAACAAAAAAAATGATTACAACAGCAAACATTAAAAACGGAGTAAACGTAGATCAATTGGTAGAAACCATCAATCACGTTCAAGAAGATCCATCATTGGCCAAATTTGAGTTTAGAGCCAAAACCAATTGGATTGAGGGAGGTCACTGTGTGACCAGCATCAAAGATTACTATGGTGTAGGTAGTGAGCACACGGAGAGAAGCAAGGATTCTTTCACCATGGAAGCCGATCACGTAGAGGTACTTTTGGGTCAGGATAAAGCACCCAACCCTGCCGAAACTGTATTGCATGCTTTGGGATCCTGTCTTACAGGAGCCATGGTTTACCATGCCGCTGCCCAAGGAATTGATATTGAAGGTATGGAGTCCTCTTTAAATGGAGGTTGCGACCTTCACGGATTCTTGGGACTTGATCCTGAGGTTAGAAAAGGATTCAACGGAATCACCGTAAAATTCAAAGTGAAATCTGATGCTTCTGAAGAGCAACTACGAGCACTTTCACAATTCTCGCCTGTGTTTGACATGCTTACTAACCCAACTCCGGTTTCTATCGAGTTTGAAAAGTAAGATTGAAATAAGCCGCCCAAACGGGCGGCTTATTCACCTTGCATAATCCAATCGCCTTCCTAGTCATCTGTCTCCCATGAAAGCACAACAATACATCATCGTAAATGGAAATCAAGCTGCAGCACATGTGGCTTATCGGATTAACGAGGTATGTGCCATTTATCCTATCACACCAGCTTCGGAAATGTCCGAATTGGCGGAAGCTTGGAGTGCAGATGAACAAGAGAATATTTTTGGAGGCGTTCCATCCATCATTGAAATGCAAAGCGAGGGTGGAGTAGCGGGTGCCATGCACGGGGCGTTACAAACTGGAGCACTTTCCACAACTTTTACGGCATCACAAGGGCTTTTGCTGATGATGCCCAATATGTACAAAATTGCGGGTGAACTTACACCCAATGTCATCCATGTGGCCACAAGATCAGTGGCTACACACGCTTTATCGGTTTTTGGAGATCACAGCGATATCATGGCAGTCCGTAATACGGGATATGCCTTTTTAGGGTCGGCATCTGTACAGGAAGCAATGGACTTTGCCTTGATTTCACAAGCTGCAACCTTGGCTTCAAGAATTCCTTTTGTTCATTTTTTTGATGGGTTTAGAACCTCCCATGAAACTTCCAGAATTGAAAAGGTCAATGATCATGTGATTCATGCCATGGTCAACAACGAACTCATTAAAGCTCATAAGAAAAGAGCGCTCAGCCCTAACAATCCATTTGTGAGGGGAACTTCGCAAGGGCCAGATGTTTTCTTTCAAAGTAGGGAAGCTGCCAATCCTTATTACAATGCTTGCCCACAAATCGTTCAGGATCAAATGGATGATTTTGCAAAACTTACTGGAAGACATTATCGCTTATTTGATTACGTGGGACATCCTAACGCGGAACAAGTGGTTGTCTCCATGGCATCTGCAACGGAAACCTTGGAAGAAACCATTAACCAGCTTAATGAGCAAGGGGAAAAAATAGGATTGGTAAAGGTGCGTCTTTTCAGACCTTTTAGCACCAAACACTTGATTCAGAGCCTTCCTGATAGTTGCAAGGCCATTGCCGTTCTCGACCGCACCAAGGAATCAGGTGCTACTGGGGAACCGCTGTTTTTGGATGTGCTTCAGTCCGTGGTTCAATCCTTGGGAACCAAATTTAAAATACTTCCAAAAGTGGTTGGCGGACGTTATGGTCTTAGTTCCAAGGAATTTACACCATCCATGGTCAAAGCCATCTTCGATAACTTAAAACAAGAAGAACCAAAAAACAATTTCACGGTTGGAATAAAGGATGATGTTACCCAGACGAGTCTTCCGATTAAGGAAGAGTTGCAAATCCTGGGAAAGTATTATCAAGCTTTGTTTTATGAAACCAAGAATGCGGATACGCAACGGCACTTTAATGCTGGAATAAGCTTGTTGGGCAGCTGTACAGATGCTAATGTTCAGGGATACACTGAACGTGATTATAAAAAATCCAGTTCTAGAAGTGTTTCCAATTTACGGATTTCAAAACATCAAATTAAAGCTCCCTACCTTATCCAAGGTGCTGATTTTGTTGCCTGTGATTCGGTTCAATTTCTAAAATCAGATAATGCCTTGAAGCGGATAGCACATGAAGGAACCTTGCTTGTGAATTCCGAGCTTTCACCAGAGGCCTTTTGGGCCGAACTCCCTTTCAAAATTCAACACCATATCCAACAGAAGAATGTTGACCTATATCTGGTTAACCTAAAAGCAATACCTGCCAGCTTTATGGTAAATGGATATACCATCTCCACGCTGCATGCGTGTCACCTTACCATGAAAAAAGACTTTCCCAATAGCTTATTTTCAATAGAACTGAAGGAGAGTATTGCCCTAGTGGATACCACCGAAAACACGACTAAAGAAGGAACATTTTTACATGAAGATGAAGCATTTGCCAATACACTTTTAGGCAGCCTTTTGGCGGGACGTGGGAATGAGATTCCAACAAGTATGTTACCTGTGGATGGGATTTACGAAAGCGGAACATCAAACTATATAACTAGAAACTCCAAAGAAGGAATCCCTGTATGGGATACAGACCTTTGTACACAATGTGGAGCCTGCAGCATGGCCTGTCCACAAGGGGCATTGCGGATAAAAGCTTATGAAGTTGACCATTTACAAGGGGCACCTGAAAAATTTAAATCCATTCCATTTTTGGAGGAATTGGAAGGGATGGATTTGCTTAACTACACCGTTCAGGTTAATCCCGAACAATGTACATCCTGCAACAATTGCGTGGATGCCTGTCCTGCAAAGGCTTTGGTTGTGAATAGTAGTCCTTCCAAAACAGAAACTGAAAGAAAAAATTGGGAATTTTTCAGCAAGCTCGAAGAAATGAATCGCACGAAAATCGATGTGGCCAAAGTTTCACAACAACAATTGCAAGAACCTTTGTTCAAATACCCTATGGGAGTGGATGGATGTGGGGAGGCCCCTTATCTGAAACTGTTGTCCCAGTTATTTGGAGATCGTATGTTAGTGGCCAATGCAACTGGAGCAAGTTCTATTTTTGGCGGAGCTTTGCCAACCACACCTTGGTCCAAAAATGCAGCGGGCAGGGGACCTGCCTGGTCCAACTCCTTGTTTGAGGACAACGCAGAATTTGGGTTGGGCTTTCGTTTGTCCTTGGACTATCAGGAAAAACAGGCCAAAAATTTACTTCTTAAGTTGGGGGATGTTATTGATTCCGAATTAGTGGATTCGATATTGGGAGCATCGCAAAATACAGAGGCTGAAATCCTTCAGCAAAGACAGCGGGTAGAGAAACTAAGAAAACTATTATCTCCATTGGAACAATCCGAGGCAGGAGCGCTTTTGGAATTGCTGGACAGTTTGGTTAAACAAAGCGTATGGATTGTTGGTGGGGACGGATGGGCGTATGATATTGGTTACGGTGGATTGGATCATGTGTTGGCATCAGGCAAAAATGTAAACATTTTGGTCCTGGACAACGAGGTTTATTCCAATACAGGAGGGCAAATGTCCAAGGCAACACCCTTCGGAGCTTCCGCTAAGTTCGCGGCAAAAGGTAAGCTCAAACAAAAGAAAGACCTGGGTATGTTGGCCATGGGCTACGAAGATGTATATGTAGCTTCCGTGGCAATTGGTGCAAATCAGGAACAGACTTTAAAAGCATTCTTGGAAGCGGAGCAACACGATGGTCCGTCAATAATTCTGGCGTATTGCCACAGCCCTGCTCACGGCATTGATATGCGCCACCCATCCCAATACCATAAAGCAGCAGTGGATTCCGGTCAATGGTTGCTGTATAGGAACAATCCTAATAGAACAGCGGTTGGATTAAGTACTTTGGAATTGGATTCTGGGGAACCTTCCATCGCCATTACTGATTATTTGAGGATGGAAGGGCGATTTGATGTGCAATTTGAAATGCATCCAACCCATTGGGAAAGCTTTATACAAGAAGCTCAGCGGGCAGTAGATGAAAGATATCTAATTTATCGAGCGAAAGAGTGTAGGGAGCCTATGCTTATTTCTCATCCATTACCGTAGTTGATTGCCAGTTGCCTGGAGCTCCAGAAATGGCATAGATGCTGGCTTTGTTCTGAAAATACTGGACTACGGAGTCGTTCGGGTTTTTGGATAATACTGCCTCAAAAGCTTCGGTGGCTTCTTCAAACTTTTGGTCAAAGAATAGTTTGACTCCTTTTTTATAGTCTTTGAGGGTCTCCAGTTTCAGGGAGATACTGGAAATACTATCCCCATCTATGCACTCGTAAATACCCATCGCTTTTTGCTTGCCCTTGACCTTTACTTTGCCTAAATACCTGAAATTAAAGCCGCTGGAATCCTTCATGGATTTTAGACAACTTTCACTAATGATGATGTTGGCACCATAGTGCTTGGTGACCCCTTCTACTCGGGCACCACTGTTTACAGTGTCCGCAATTACGGCAGGGTCGTTTCTTTTGGAGTCCCCAATAATGCCCATGACCAAGGGGCCTGAGTGCAACCCCATACCAACCGTGAGTGGCTGGTAACCCTTTTCTTCAACTCTTCTCTTGTTGTAAAGCGCCAGTGTTCGTTGCATTTCAATAGCGGCGTCCAGTGCATTCTCTGCATTTTCTGGGAAGAGCGCCATAATACCATCGCCCAAATACTGATTGACAAAACCACGGTTCTCCTTAATTATTGGCCCCATTCGTCCAACGTACGCATTTACGAATTTGAAATTTTGTTCAGGAGTCATAGTTTCCGCCAAAGGGGTATAATCCCTAATATCACTAAACAGCACCGTTACATTCTTTTCTATGTGGTCGCCGAGTTTTACATCCGTAATGGATTCTTTTCCAACGGAGTGGACAAATTCCATGGGTACAAATTTGGAAGTGGCACGATGGATGGTATTGAGATTGATATGCGTTTTAATGCGACTTAGCAGTTCATTTTTGGAAAACGGTTTGGTCAAGTAATCGTTGGCTCCTGCATCAAATCCTGTGACTAACTCATTAACCCGATTTTTGGCAGTCAGCAGAATAATGGGCAGTTCACTTGCAGGAAAACCCTCCCTGATTTTCTTGCAGACCTCATATCCAGACATGCTTGGCATCATTACATCCAGAAGAACAAGGTTAAATGGAGTTTCGGATTCCATGGCTTTCAAAGCCTCTTTACCGGAACTTACTTCTACCACGGTGTATCCGGCCACGGTCAAATGGTTCTCCAGGACTCGTCGGTTCACAGGCTCGTCATCCACCACAAGAATTCTTAGGGATTCATGGTTGGAATCGGGCTGTATTGATTTTACATGCTCCTCTTCTTTATAACTATTCAAGTTCTGAACAAAATCCAAGGTGGACTTGTTTTTCTTTTTTAGCTCCTTCCGCTTGGTTTTGCTCAATGGCAGCGTAAAGGTAAAAATGGAACCCTTGCCTAGTTCAGAGGTTGCTTGAATGGTGCCTCCGTGAAGTTCCACCAATTGTTTGGTGACCGAGAGACCCAGACCTGTACCGCCATACTCCCTCTGGGTAGAACCATCACCTTGCTCAAAGGAGTTGAAAATGGTCTCTAGCTTGTCCTCGGGAATTCCAATTCCTGTATCGGAAACGATGATGGATAGCATCTCCTTTTTGGTTTCCGCCAGTAGGGTGATATATCCCTTTGGGGTAAACTTGATGGCGTTGCCAATGAGGTTGTGCAAGATTTGCTGTAATCGATTTTCGTCCGCATCAACCAAGGGAATTTCTTTGGGAATGGAATTAATGAGTTTTATTTTTTTGTCTTGGAGCAAGGGTTGGGACAACTGCAAAACAATATTGGAGATTGCATGTACATCCACAGGGCGCAAGGCAAGCTCCAAATCCTGGTTCTTTAGTTTGGAAAAATCCAAAATATCGTTCACCAAATGGGACAATCTTCTGCCACTATTGGCAATCATATCCAGGTTATCCATGGCAGTTTTTGGAAGCTTTCCCGCAATCCCATCCTTTAAGGATTCCGTGAGCCCAATGATACCAACCAATGGGGTACGCAATTCATGGGAGGTATTGGCAAGGAACTCGTCCTTGAGTTTGTCAATTTTTTGAAGTTCCGAAACGCGTTGTTTTTCTATTTCGGTTCTTTTCCGTTCTTCCTCAATGACTCTTTTCTTTTCCTGGTCTGCCTGCTTAACGCGCTGCGCATGTCTATAGCGGTTAAAAACAAACAAGAGCACCAAAAAGCCCGCTACGGAAATACCGATGACAATATTTCTTAAAGTGGTCTGCTGTTTGAGTTTGAGGTCGCTGATTTCCGCATCCTTTTCCAAAGCTGCAATGGCATCTTGCTTCTTCTCCGTATCAAACCGTACTTGTAGTTCCTCTATTTGTTTGGATTTTTCGGTATTGAACAGACTGTCCTTGACCGTGACATATTTGTTTCTAAAATTCAAGGCGTTTTGATAGTCTCCCTTTTCTTCATAGAGCTGGGACAGTAGGCCATAGTTTTTCTGAAGCTGGGCCTTGGCTCCCATTTCTTCAGCGATCTGAACGGAAGTAAGCAGACTTTCCTCTGCGGTATTAAATCTTCGGAGCGCTATGTTGACCGCCCCGATCTGCGTATGGCTTTCGGAAAGACCCATACGTTGTCCCAGTTTTTCACGAAGTGCCAGCGCTCTATTGTGATACTCCAAGGACTTGTTGTATTCCTTCTGAAAGGCAAAGACCTTGCCCAAAGCTTCATAATCATAGGCCATGCCCCACTCACTGTTGGTCTCTTGATCCAGAGCCAAGGCTCGATTTAAGTATTCCACGGCAAGGGGATATTCCTTGGACTGCATATGGGTATCCCCAATGTTAAAGAGACAGTTGGCCATTTCCGTTTTGTCTCCCAAGTTTGTAAAGATGTCCAAAGCCTCTTGGTAAGATTGCATGGCTTCGGCCTTTTTGCCTGTATTCTTAAGAATTTCGCCAATGGCATTAAGAATAGTGGCTATGCTAAATGGGTCATCATGTTCTTCATATATTTTTAAGATGTCATAGTATATTTCCAGGCTTTTCTCTGCGTTGCCCAAATCATCTAGAATTATAGCCTTTTGATACAACCCATTTGCCAACTCAAAAGGTTTATCTGTCCTACGTTTATAGTCTAGATATTTATCTATATAGTCCAATGCAAGGTTGTAATCTCCGTTTTGCCTTGCCAATACGGCATATTGGTAATAAGCGAGATAGATACCCCATTCTATCCTTGCTTTGGTGCTAATGGTGTGAAAACTGTCGATGTGTTTTTTGGCGAGATCGGCGTTGCCACGATTATTGATGTATTCCCAAGAGATGTTTTTTAAGATCCCGATTCGGGCAGAATCTGAGACCGCTGATGGATAGAGGCGTTGTAAGCTATCAATAACACTTTGTTGTCCTTGTAGCCCAAATGCTAGAAGGAACAATACCACGGTTATGGAACTGTATTTTTTGATGATTGTGGTTTAAAGGTTGATTAACAGCAACTTAAATTTAATGTTAAAACCACTAAGGTCAAAATCCTGAGTTTATTCTAGGACATTGGCACTTGGATACACCAGTTGAATCAGAGTGTTTCAGTTCGTCCTTGAAATTCTACAATTGGGTACTGCCGATTGGTTTATGAAAAGGCGCAGTGACAATTTTGTGGCATCAAATAACGAACAGTCATGAAGAGTCAACTACTATTTTTTCTTTTTTTATGTAATCTGGCCACTCTTTTGGGACAGACCACCATATCAGGTTTGGTTACTGATTCCAAAAATGATCCTATTGTAGGGGCCAATGTGTATTTGGAAGGTACTTACGATGGGGCATCTACAGGAGAAGATGGCTCCTTTAGTTTTGAAACCACCGAAACTGGAACCCAAACCCTGGTGATTTCCATGTTAACTTACGACCCGCATTATGAAGTTGGCGACGTTAGCTATTTTACGAATTTGAAAATTAGTTTGGCGGAATCCATAAATGCATTGACAGGGGTAACGCTCACTGCAGGAACTTTTGAGGCGGGGGACAACTCCAAGGTATCCGTGTTGAAACCATTGGATATTGTCACCACAGCAGGTGCCGCTGGGGATTTTGTAGCGGCTTTACAGACTTTACCGGGTACCACTACCGTCAACGAAGATGGTCGATTGTTTGTACGCGGGGGAGAAGCTGGAGAGACTCAGGTTTTTATAGACGGTCTTCGGGTGTTTCAACCTTTTAATGCCACAGCGAACAATATTCCCACCCGCGGCAGATTTTCACCTTTTCTTTTTAAGGGAATTACCTTTAGTACAGGGGGATACTCCGCAGAGTATGGCCAGGCATTGTCCAGTGTGTTGTTATTGAACACCACCGATGTTCCCGTCCAGGATAAGACGGATATATCCGTAATGTCTGTTGGAGGAGGAGTAGGACATACCAAAATCTGGGGGGATGAGTCCTTGAGCATCAACACCTCCTATATCAATCTTTCCCCTTACGAGGCCTTGATTCCTTCTGACCAAGGTGTTGAATGGAATAGTCCCTATGAATCCATTTCCGGAGAGGCTGTCTTTAGAAGCAAAGGAAATAAAAGCATGTTCAAACTGTATACTGGATTTAACCATGCCGATTTGGACATAGAACAAGAGGACATCAATTATGATGATTTTGTCCGATTTGGGCTTACGAACAACAACTTATATTTCAATTCTTCCTATAAACACTACTTTGAAAACGATTGGAGCCTGACTACGGGGGCAGCTATTTCTTGGGATACCAATTCCATTGGATTGCAGGAGAATGCCATAGAAACCAAAGAAACGGCTTCACACCTAAAGATAAAAGCCCACAAGAACTTTAGTAGTAGGTTCAATCTCAATTTGGGATCGGAGTTCTTTGCCATGAATTATGATGAAACTTTCAGTACGCCTGAAAACACCACTTTCAACAATGAGTATCAAGATCGTTTGTGGGCAGGCTTCACCGAAGCTGATATTTTTCTTAGCAATCAGTTTGCCATGAAATTGGGGGCCAGGGTAGAGCATAGCTCCTTACTAAATGCCTTTGAGCTAATGCCAAGGGTTTCCCTAGCCTATAAGCCAGGGGACATTGGTCAATTTTCTTTGGCTTATGGGGATTTCTATCAAAACCCACTTTCCGAGGTGGTTAAGTTTGGTCAGTCTCTTGGTTCTGAAAAAACCTCACATTATATTTTGAATTACCAAAGGGTAGGGGATGGGAAGACTTTTAGGGCAGAAGCGTATTACAAGGACTATGATAACCTGATAAAATATGATACGGAAATGCCGCAATTCAACTCAAGCTTTGATAATAGCGGAAGTGGCTATGCTACCGGGCTGGATGTGTTTTGGCGAGATAACAAGAGCATAAGCCAATTGGATTACTGGATTTCCTATTCGTATTTGAATACTGAAAGGGATTATCGAAACTTTGAAGAGCGGGCTACACCCAACTTTGCTCCAGAGCATAGTTTGTCCGTTGTAACCAAATATTTTATCACCAAGCTTCGGTCTCAGGTGGGATTGTCGTACTCCTATGGATCGGGCAGGCCTTATAACAATCCGAACACGGTAGAATTTTTGGCCGAAAAGACGAAGTCTTTCAATAATCTAAGCTTCAATTGGGCCTACTTGATAGATCAACAAAAGATCCTATACTTTTCGGTCAATAATGTATTGGGATTCAAGAACATTAGTGATTATCAGTATGCTAATGCCCCGAACGTGGATGGTATTTTTGACAGGCGCGCCATTACTCCAGCAGCAGACCAGTTTTTCTTTGTCGGTTTCTTTTGGACCATCAGCAGCGATGGTAAAAGCAACCAGTTGGACAATCTATAAATCTACCTTGGTTATTTCTGCATCTTGAGGTAATAGTCCGCCGAATGTTTGCCTGAACCATAGAACAAAAAGAAAATACAGACCAGCAAGGTAATGGTGGCCAATATCAGATTGTTCGTGTTCATTACACCCAAGAAATTGGTCAACACTGCTCCCAAGAGAATTGGGATTTGCGCCAGGGCGGCCCATCGGGTAAGTAAACCAACTACAATTAAAAATCCACCTACAAAATGGGCAGGGGCAATATAGTGTAGTAAAATCATGCCGCCCGGCATTTCCTGAAAGGGTCTCACCACCTCTGCCATTTGCTCATGATTGGTCATGAATTCAACGCCTTTCATAAAAAGAAAAACGCCTAAGGCTACTCTAATAAGATCTAAGGGGTAATAGGTATGGGCATTGGCCCATTTGTTCAATCTTTTAATGGTTCCCATGGCTCTATAATTTATGATGACATCTTTAAGGTACTCATTTTTAATGGGATGTGAAAATTTAAGGCTTTGGTTTTTGGTCACTATTGCGGCCTTGTACGCTCCTTTTATATGTCTATTTTGGAATGCACTATCTTTAGATGACCGTGGTACACCCTAAATACTTTAGATATGCCAAACAGGCATTGTTTTTTGCTTGTATTTGGCTTTTGTTCGGCATTGTATACAGCCTTTTGGAACAGGGAATTTTGGGAAGGGCATCACACTATCCGTCTACCCAAAACATATATGATTTCAAGAGTTCATTGATGTACGCTTCTACGGGCAGTTTTCTCATAGGTTTGGTTCACGGATGGTTAGAGGTGTCCTGGTTGTCTCAAAAGTTTCATAACAGGGCCTTATGGGTCAAAGTGGTATTGAAAAGTGGGTTCTATCTCATTTTTATGTTCCTGTTCCTTACGTTTTTCACCTTGGCGATTAATTCCTATCGTTTCGATGCAAGTCCGTTAAGCAAAGAGGTCTTGGACGGATTTAAAAGCTTTTTTACCACTTTCTCCTTTTGGAGTGTCTTTATTTATATTGCCTTTGGGTTGGTGACCGCCATGCTGTTTGCTGAACTCTCGTCTTATTTGGGTCCCAATGTATTTTTGAATTTTTTGTTTGGGAAATACCACAGGCCAAAACAGGAGACTAGGATTTTTATGTTTTTGGACATGAAATCTTCCACAACCATTGCGGAGCAAATAGGCCATGCCAAATATTTTAATTTATTGAAGGATTGCTATGCCGATATGGGCAATCCGATTTTGGAATGTTCAGGGGAGATTTACCAATATGTGGGAGATGAAATTGTTCTCACTTGGACCGAGAGGAATGGATTATACAAGAATAACTGTATCCGCTGTTTTTTTGAAATCTCAGCTACCTTTCAACAAAAAAGGTCCTATTATGAAGCAACTTATGGGGATGTCCCCGTATTTAAAGCTGGAATTCATATGGGATTGGTGACCACTGGCGAAATTGGGAGTCTCAAAAAAGAAATCATCTACACTGGGGATGTGCTGAATACCACTGCGAGAATTCAAGCAGAGTGCAATACGTACGGCAAAACCATTTTAATTTCAGAACGACTTGTGGAAAAATTGAGCCCGGCAATGGATCCTTATCGAGCATCTAAAATTGCAAAGTTGCAGTTACGTGGTAAAAAGGAGCTTGTACAACTTTATACCTTAAATCAATCTTCCAACACCAATTCCATTTGAATATCACTTCGCTCATAAGGCGAGGAGGCACCAACCATTTCGGTAAAGCCCAATTTTTGGTATAACTGTAAGGCAGGTTTAAGGATACGGTTGCTTTCCAGATAAAGTTTTTTGCACCCAAGGGCTTTGGCTTTATCTATAATGTGCAAACCCAACAATTTGCCAATGCCTTTGCCCTGTGCCTTTGGGGAAACGCCCATTTTGGCCAGCTCAAAATCAAAGTCGTCCCGCGTACTGGGAATCAGAGCGCATACGCCAACAGCTTCTCCATTTAGAAGGGCCACCCCAATGTAACCGCCTTTGTCCAGAATATAAGCTTGGGGATTATTTAAGGAAACACGATCCATTTCCTCCATTTTAAAGTACTTAATGATCCACTCTTCATTAAGTGCCTTAAAGGCAGGTGCATAGACTTCTGAGAATTCTACAATTTCAATGATTTCATCCATAAACATTTCAAGGTGTAAACAATGTTTACATAAAATTACAGCGAAATAATAGAATCAAACCTATTTGGAAATGCATATCAGCATAGAATATTTAGGTAATTCCCTCGTTATTAATCTGTTGAACGTTTAATTATCGTGTAAACCATGCATTTGAACGAGTAAATTGGTTTTTTATCGAGTTAATACGTAATATTACAATTAAGTTAATAGTAAAACTCTTACAAGTATCCCAAATCTTGCTATGAGACCAAACAAAAAACACGCACCTGGGCTTCCCAGGATCTTTAACCTACAAACACCATTTGGCTATGGATGTAAAATTACCCCTATTCTCCAAAGGCAACTATTCATTTCCCCTTAATTGGATATTTCATTTGCTGATTCCCTGTTTGCTTTGCGGCACGCTTAGCGCTCAGGATGGCAACCCTTATGTGAGTTACGATGTACCGTTTCAGAATTTGTTGAAGTTCAATCGTTTTTTGATCAATCCTACATTTTCAGCAGTTCGTGAAGATAAATCCTATGTAAACTTGTTTCATAGAAGTCAAGGAGCAGAGTTTAATGATAACAACCAAAACTACTTTTTAAGCTACAGCGGCCGGATCAACGATCGTGTTGGTTTGGGTGTTAGTCTGTATAACCAACAGGAAGGAGTGATTTCCAATTTGGGGATTATGGCCAATTACTCCCATGGTATCCAGTTGGGCCATAAGAGCAACCTGAGTTTTGGTGTCAATATCCCTTACTATGTAAGTAGTTTTGATCCGGACAGAGCCGTAGCTTTGGATGATGATCCCATTCTGAATGATGCCACCCAGAACTCGATCATCTCCTTTCAACCCGGATTAAATCTTTCTTTGGGAAAATTTGATTTTGGGGTATTTGCCCAAAATTTGGTGGATTATAACATTAGAACAGGTAAGTCTTTAAGTGAGTTCAACGAAAAGACCTTTTCAGGCCATATCCAATTTGCCCATAACTTTAGGAACGGGGCTGGAATTTTCGAGGATGGTCGTCTGCTGCCTTTGGCCAGAGCCAGATTTGAAGCAAACCAGGACCCAATTTTTGGTGGAGGACTGATTTTGGACCTTCCCAAATTGGGATGGCTCCAAGGCGGATATGATCAATTGTATGGGGCTTCTGCAGGAACGGGTTTTAACCTGAATCGAAGACTTTCCTTTGGGTATAATTTTGAAAAGAACCTCAATAGAAACCTGACGCATTTGGGGGTTACCCATGAAGTTTCCATTGCATTCTCCTTTGTTCCAACCATGTCTAGAAACGTGCTGATGGCCGATTCGCAGCCAGAGCAAAAGCCCATTGAAGGAACTTTTGTGGCCGACATCAAGGAAAGCAAAAAGAAACGCAAGGACAAGCTGGACGCCAAAACTACTTTACGTCCAACCAATAAGGAAGATTTAGCATTCTGGGAGGCGCAAGTAAAGGAATTAAAGGAACAGCAAGCGGACAATTATGCCATCATCAATGAGCTGATCTTTAAGATGGACTCTCTGGAAAATAACAGGCAACGCGATTTGGAAATGCGTTTTGAAATGGTCATGCGCATGGTAAAGCGACAGACAGAAAACAAGAGGCCAGACATTGAGGAAATGGCCGAGACGCTCTATCTTGCGAAAAACACAGAATTGGATTCTCTTGCCAATACCATGGAAAATACCACCCTCGCCGTAAATATTGAAAAACCAAAGGAAGTTGCAAAACCCAAACGAACTTTCATTGGAGGTGCTTACAAACCCATAGAGAAATTTATAAGTCTGGATGGGGTAGGCAAGGGCCATTATATTGTTGCCAATGTGTTTAAGAACGAAGGCTATTTAAAGAGCTTCATGGCCGATCTTAAAAAGCGGGGGTTGGATGCCAAATACTTCAAAAACCCGGATAACGGGCTTAATTATGTTTATTTGGCCAAATATGAACAAGACGAAAAGGCCTATGCCGCTTATCAATCCCAAATGAAGGGAAAATATAAGGATGAGCTATGGATTATGCATGTGGACAACCCACGTTATTCCAATTGGGCCGATACCAAGTTTATGGACAACGAATAATTATCAACTAGGCACTTGGTAATCTTTTAATAATAAACTTCATTTGACCTCTGTGATTGGATTCATGTTCACAAACATGGAACCATTTGCAATAATTGTTCGTCGGTTTATTTTGAAAGAATGGTTCTACTTTTTCTAGCCACGCATCGTCCCTTCGTGCAAGTTCTTGATGAGTTTTGTCTCTCACCTCTTCTAGCTTGGAAAGGTAAAAATCAATAGTATTTCCTTTTATTTTTTTCCTTCCTTCTTGTCCCATAGACATTGGAACATCCCATTCCTTTTTTATTTCATCGCTCCACGAACCCCATTCCATCTCATCAAATGTGTTTAACTGATAGTATCTTTCTGTTGCAGCCAAATGTAGTAACATGGCACCAATGGAATTGGATTGATCGTCTATCTGATAATCCAATTGCTCCATTGTTAAATCTTTAACGGTATTGATGACCCAATGGCGCATCATGGTCATAGTGGAAAGTAAAGTTCCAATTTCTGGAGTGTAGCCATCCTTGGGGCCAATAAGATATAAGTCGTTTTTCGTACTTTTTTCCGCCTTAGAACTGGCAAAACTGCTACCTGGAGTAAGGGTAAATCCAGCCGTAACCAAGGCGGAATTTGTCAAAAACTTTCTTCGCGATGATGTCATGAGTGTGGTGTTTGGAATTAACGAGTTGTTTTATAATTACTTACAATATACAAAACACCGTTGTTCCAAACATCTAGAAGAAAAATTTCAAGGTTTCATCAATTTCGCTATAGCATTACTTCCAGGGTCTTGTCTTTCTGATAACTCAGCAATAATCTTAGGATGATCGTGAGGTCGGGTTTGGGAAAGTTTATAAGCCGCCTGAATATCGGTGATTTCAATCTGAAAAGCTACAATGCCCTTCACTTGGCGAAGTGTTTTTGGAGACAGGTCGTTCAAGGAGAGTGGGTTTTTTGAGCCCTTCTCATATTTGTCCACTAATTTATACAGGGATGCCATGGTTTCGTCCTCGTTTAGGACTTTGACTTTTCCGTATACATGGACCGCAATATAGTTCCAAGTGGGAACCTCTTCTTCCTGGTACCAAGAAGAAGACACATAAGCATGTGGCCCGTTGAAAATGCAAAGCACCTCGGTATTGGATTCAAAGGACTTCCATTGCGGATTGGCCTTGGAAATATGGCTCACCAAAATATCCTTGCCCTCTTCTGTTCTATCCAATTCCAATGGGATGTGAGTGGCCCATGGTTTACCATCCACTTGGTTGACTAGGATTCCAAAACTGTTATGATTCAAAAAATCCTTGATTTCCTCGAGGTTTTCGTTCTTGTAGTAGTGGGGTATGTACATTTTAAGTCAGGTGTTCAGTTATAAAGTGCCCAATAAATGAGCAATTCGATTTCACAAGCAAGTTACATTACTGAATCAAACTTTAAAACAAAAAAAGCGGGACAATCCCGCTTTTTAGTATTTCGGTAAGTACTCTTATTGTTAGTTATCCTCCACAATTTTATCGAGTTGAAAATCTTGTATGGTTTTGTTGGCCGCGGCTATTTCCACATCCAAGGTGTCACTGTTCATATAGCCTTCCAAAGCAGCGAACACTTGGTAAGTACCTGCCTCCAATCCCATGATGGTATATTTTCCTTCTGAATCTGTGAAACCTGAAGTGTTTAAAGTATCCGCAGCCATAACCGAGACTTGGGCACCTTCCAAGAATACATCAACATCGTTTTCAATGGAAGATACCAATCCGGTAAGGGTTCCAGCTGTTGACAAATTACACGCTTTGATCACAGGTTTGAAGTTAAAACCGTGGATGCCATCAACAGATTTTGTATTCCCCTTGGCCACGAAGGAACGACTGACATCAAAATCCAACAACAAATCAGCAGAAAGACCACCAACCACGGTGATACCCGGTTTCACAAAGACTTTAATACCCGTTTGTTCTCCGCTAGGAACTTTTAAATCAAATGTTCTTCCATCAGTGAGGACCACATTTACGCCTTTTACATAAACGCGAACCAAGTCATAGGTTCCAACTGGTACTTCAACATTGGCCAACATTTCAGTGGTGCCATTGGTCAGTTCCAATAGATTGACCTCAATTTCTTCTTCCATGAGGGTAATAAAAGGAGAGCCATCGGTGTTCTCTTCATCACTGTCACCATTATCATCAGTTTCCTCATTGTCATCCACCTTTCTCACTTCAACTTTGAAAACGGTTACATTGGCTTCAGCCACCATTTCAAATGGAAATGGCGCATCCGTTAATTGAAGGGTTATTCTACCCGTGCCATCGGCATACGGATTGGTTTCACTTTCGCAGCTTACCATCAGAAAGGTAAACATCAAAATTGCCAGGAAATAAAGCTTAGTGTTCATATTTATGGGGTTAAAATTATGCAACGTATTGAATACTAGTTCTTAGTGCTGACTTCAAAGATGCCAAGAGTATCGCAATTTCCTTGGGAATTGGGATAAATTTCGATGAACTACCCTGATTTAATTCCAATTTCCTACAAAAATCAAAGTTAAAACAACCTAGTTTACGGATTTTTAAAGGGTTGTTTTTGTTTATAGGTTAGTGAACGCCATAACCATTCTGCTGGACCAAACTGAAAATATTTGAACCAAATAGGGCTATAGATCAATTGGAAAATCCAAATTCCACCTACAATATAATAGAGTTCATGCCGCTCTAGTTGTCCGAAAAGTGAAAAACCAAATCCATAGAAAAGAAATGCAGCTATAATACTGTGCACTAGGTAATTGGTCAGGGCCATCTTGCCTACCGCGGCCAGTGCTTTCTGTAGAAAGCCCAAAATTCCCGATTTAATAAAGAGCATAAATAACCCTACGTGTCCCATAGTGGTGAAAAATCGGCCTAACTGATAGGTCAATCCAGCCTTTGAAATAGACATTACATCAAAATTGGAACTTACACTCAAACAGGTTTCATAGTAGTTCACGGATAAACCTATAAGATAGCCTACTGCAGCCATAATTAAGTAAAATTTGCTGGTACGTTCGCCATGGAAAATCCGCATTTTAAAGAAGGCCATCCCAATGAGCATAAAACTTGTAAGGTCCCAGGGCCAATAACGGTATACAAACCAGGTCTGAAAAAGTTGGTTGGTTTTTACTTTACTTTTTACATTGGACCAATATCCTTTTTGACGTTTTTCAATTTCTTCGGATACCTGCTCAGGTGTTCGTTTTTTCTTTTTCTTTTCCCATTTTTCCAAAGCAGTAGTTTGATCTTTGGAAAGTGAATCACCCTGTTTTTGAATTGCCAAAGCTGCCAAACCTTCTGTTTGGGTCTTCAAATCGTTTTGATAATCAGAATAGTCCCAAAGCGAACCGAGTAACAATAGTACCAGCCCATAGATGATGAGTTTTTTTGAGCTTGTATTTCTAAAGGGGAATAAAAGCAGTCCGAAAATGGCATAGGGATATAGTATATCCCCTTCCCATAGAAAAATATATACGTTGATGATACCAAAAAGGAGAAGCCATAATAGTCTTCTGTAATAAATATCGGCAGTGGCTATGCCTGCCCCTTTTTTTTCCAGTCTTGATGTTAGTAAAATGACTCCAGCCCCAAAAAGTAAGGTAAAGAGTCCCCGCATTGTTCCTTCAAAGAGCATATTGTTTGTAATCCAAACATAGAGATTTGCACCTTCAGATCCGCCAGCGATTGTGGGATCGCCATAAGCAAAGGGCAGTCCCATGCCATTTATGTTCATTAACAAAATACCTAAAAGGGCTATTCCGCGAATAACATCCAAGGAATTAATGCGGTCTTTTTTTTGTGTTGGTTGATAATTTTGGTTGGAAGAATTCATGTCTTATAGTTGGTTAATAAGGTTGATGCAAAAAAAGTAGGAGCATTTAAATGCTCCTACTTCATTACTTCTATGGTCTACTGGCGATCGGCGGCTTGCACTGAACCGTCGGTACCACTAAGATCGGGCCTAAAGGCCCAAAGCTCTTGAACGTCGGAATGTGTAGTATCCCCAAAAGCTTTTAAAAACTCCATAAAAGTACCTTCCCCGTGAACTTCTTCGTACCACTGTGGGAATTTATCCTCTTCGGACATCCAGGAGCTGCTGTCAAAAAAGTTGACCCAGGCCATATCCTGGCCATCCGTATTGTTGAGTTCATTAAAATAAACACCCCATTGTGAATCGGCATCCTTGGTCTTGAATACTTTGGTAACCTTATCCAAAAGTCCCATGAATTCACGGCCCTTAAAACGTTTGATATCCAACATGAATACCGCCAAGTTTTTAAGCTTAAAATCCCTGGTAAAATTGGATCGGTCCGTATCAAACTTCCAATAGGTCACCGTAGCGTCCGAAAGGGCGTGGGCTGCCACGTTTGCATTCCAGTCGTCATTGTGGCCATTTTCGTTACCTGGAGCATTATCCATGGCACTCCAGGGATTGGGTCCCATACTCCAGATATATTTGCCGAAATTCTTACCACTCATTACAAAAAACACATTGGCTTGGAAGGCTCCATCGGAATGGAACTTTTTGTTGTGGGCTGCCAATCCCGCCTCAAATTCAGAGATTTTTTCTGGGTTGGCCGTGAGCATCAGGTTAGTGAACATACCATACTCCTGGACTTCCTGCGCAGATACCATAAAAGGTACCAAAAGGGCAATTAAAATTAATTTTTTCATTGTGTGTTGGTTTATGTTAGTATTTATTCTTCTCCTTGTTCTGCCGCTTCCTCAGCCGCTTTGGCCGCAGCAGCAATTTTCTGCATTGCTAGAACAGCTTCGGTAGGATCCCAGTACCCAAATTCCCGTACAATTTTTCCATCAACAAAACGATAGGTCAAGTGTACAGGTATCTTTAATTCCTGGCCGTTGGCGGCAAGTGTACCCTCCCAGTCTAGCCAGCAATTAACCCAGGTTTCACCATCATCGGTGACAACCATTTCAAACTCCTGGCCTTTTTCGGCAAACCCGCGACTTGAATAGTTGGGGTCGTTTTCCTTGTGAAAATCCATTGTTTCTGAGGGATTCATTTGTGCAGAGGAATTGTAGCGAGTTTTTGATGTATCGGCATACATACTGGTGTCATAGCTTTTGCTATCATAGTTGGACAATAATTGTTTGACGGTGTCAATCTCAGCTGAGGATTGTGTATACCTGACCGGACCTTGGTTGCAGGATACAAATAGGGCAATAACACAGCCCAATGCAATTAGTTTTTTCATTGTTGTTGATTTTAGTTAAAAGAGACCTAGCGACTATCGCTAGGGTATTGGATTTTTACTTGGGGGAATAGGCAAGGTCTGGCCTCATTTTTCCGGTAACCTCCTCCATTTTGGTAACATGTTTCATGACTTTCCCATAGATGGCCTGGGCTTCAGGACCCAATAATTTTTCATTGGCATCACCCATCATTTCATAGCTGACCCCATCTTTGGCTGCAATGGCCACCATATAAAAGCTTCCCATGTTTCCGAAACCACTTCGGTATACCCTGTAATGCGTCTTGGAACCTTTGTCCTCATACATCTTTTTCACGGCTTGCATTCCTTCTTTCATGCCTTTCATGCCCGCTGGGGTGGTGTGCAAATAGTAAAAACGGCGGTAATCCTGTCCCTCTGGGGTTTGGGTGATTCCATCAGGCATATAGGAAAGACTCTTATCCAAGATGATAACATAGTCTCCATGGGCATCGTAGCATTTGCCCATATCATCAAATAAGGTGTCAAAGGCTTCTTCGCCCATTTTATCCCGTAGGGTGCCAAATCCTTTATTGGCCTTGGAGATGTCCGAAAGGGAATCGATGGGAGATACAAAGAGGTATCTAAAATCATCGGATTGGGTGGAAATCCAAGCCAAAGTTTGAATGTTGTGCTTTTTGCACTGATCTGTAAGTTCCTTGCTTACTTTTTCATACTCCATCACCATAGAGGGCTTAACACGGTCCTCATGGACCCAATAGGCCTGCGTGGTTTTTTCCTGGGCTAGAGCCAAACCGGAAAATGCGAATGCGGCCAATGCCACAAACAGCTTTCTTTGTAGTGTTTTCATAAGGTTGAAATTAAATGTTGCTATTATGTTGAATTAGTCTCGAAGAATGAAAAGCTACAACTTGCTTAATTTCAACCAACATGTGTCCACCTATACATTTGCAAGTAAAGGATCTGCGTATAAAGGGGAACGGAGGGAATAGGGGGCGAGTAAATGTTAAATTCCCAACTCTTTAATATAGTAAAAATCTGGTAATGAAGGGCTTAAATAAGGAATAAATTGAGGATTCTTAGTCAAAAGAGACAAAAAAAGATTGTTTTTCCTACGGTTGGAATACTAATTTATCCCGAATAGTACATTGGAAGTATAAAGAATTGAGGAACAAAAAACCCCAAGGCCAAAAGAGAGCTTTGCACCTTGGGATTCGCACCAACCAAAAAACTACTCAAACGTAAAAGTGTCCTGTACCATCTGGGTGACCCTGAAGTACCCGTAAGGGGCATTGCTGGAATCATCCAGGTTTATACAGTTTCCGACAAGCGCAACCGGGGTTGCACTAAATGGGTCACCTGCGCTGTCAAATTGTTCAATAAGCAATTGCATATAGTTGTAATAATCCTCGGATACACCCAAAAGCTTAATGTCCACAATATCTCCTGGTTCAAACTCCCTAATGTTGTTGCTCTCGTCCTCTGTCTTTTCGTAATAGAAAGTGGCCTCGTTACCATCTATAAATTCGTCCTTTATATCGAAAAGTTCAGGAAGCACATCGTTTCTGCTTTGAAAGCGGAGGTAATAATAGTTCTCTATACCTTCGGGATCTTGAAAGGAAACATTGACTTCCAATGCTTCGTCATCCTCACCATCCTCTTTGGATTGAAACACTTCGGAGATATCGGATACAGGGAACAAGGTTTCCGTTCCCGTATAGCGTTCCCCATTGTGCGTGATATTCAGCGTATATGAATTTTCTAGAATTGGGATAAAGCTGGAGGTGGTGTATCTACCATCGTTTTGGTCTTCAAAATTGAAAATGGTCCCAGTATCATTATTGGTAACGGTTACCAGGGCCCCAGTAACAGGGGATGGTGTTTGATTGTCATAAAAGGTGGTTGAGTTACTCAATAAAATGGTCTGCTCGTTACCTGCAGTTCCTTTTTTCCAATCCAGGGATGCTTCAATGGTCAATCGGATGGGGCCTTCAGGGACATCCACTTCAATGACATCCGTGCAGGATGTCATCAAGGTCGCCAAAGCGGTCAATGCAATTATATAATAGGATTTCATGTTGTTAGAATTTAAAATTATAGGTTACGGAAGGCACTATGCCAAAGATGGCTGTACGGGTTGCTTCATTGGCCCCGGTCTCTACATTTTGACCAAAGGAGATGGAAGCCGCGTTCTTTCGGTTAAAAACATTGTAGATGCCAAAGACCCACTCGCCCTTCCAACGCTTATCCGGCCTTTTATTGGGTTTGTATGTGGCCGAAACATCCAGTCGGTAATAGTCGGGTAGTCTGTCCGCATTTCGTTGGGAATAATTGGCAATGGAAATACCTTCATAAATGTATTGCCCATTGGGATATGTTACGGGTCTACCGGTTTGGTAAATGGCATTGGCTCCAAAGCTCCATTTATCATTGAATCGGTAGGCTCCGGTAACCGAAATGTCATGCGTTCTGTCAAATGGGGTATTGTACCAGTCCCCATTGTTTATACCAGGTCCACCTGCTTTGCCACCAAATGTTCTTTGTTCGGACTTGGAGAGCGTGTAGGAAATCCATCCGGTTAAATCCCCCTCATTTTTTCGCATTAGCAACTCCAAACCGTAGGCACGGGATTCTCCATTTAAAATTTCAGTTTCTATGGTATTGTTTCCAATCAAATCGGATCCATCTATGTAGTCAATTCTGTTATCCACGGTTTTATAATAGACCTCTGCTTCCAATGAGTACGTCTTGTCCTTAAAGTTTCGGAAATATCCCAATGCGTATTGATCGGATAACTGTGGTTTGATGTATTTTCCGCTTGGCGTCCACACGTCCAATGGAGTTACCGATGAGGTGTTGGACAATAGGTGGATATACTGCGCTGCTCGGGAATATCCAAGCTTCACTGAGGAATAATCGTTTAGCTGATACGCCAATGAAGCTCGGGGTTCCAAATTGGAGAAAGTTTTGATGCTCTCGCCCTTATCAAAGCTAATTTCATCAATAGGGTCGGTACGTTGATATATACGCAAGGTGTTGTTATAGACCAAAGGTTGGTCATTGGCATAGAGAGACAATTTTTGCCCACCCATTCGGTTAAAATGACTAAACCTAACCCCATATTGGGCCGTTAGCCGATCAGTAAGTTTATGCTCTGCGTTAACGTAGGCGGCACTTTCCAAGGCAGCTTTTTGCTCCAGTTGCAATTCATTTATCGCAGAATCAGGTCCTTTGGGTTTTATTTGCCCTGGATCAAATTCGTATTTGAGGGTGCTTACCCCAAAATCCAATTTAAAGGCATCGCTGAAATAGTATTTGAGATCATACTTGGCATTGTAATTTTTGATGGAGGATATCCAATCAAAGGAAAAATCGTCAATGGACAACTCGTAGTCGTACTTACTATAAATAAGGGACAGGTTTGAGAAAAGACGGTCGTTGAAGATATGGTTCCATCTTAGGTTACCTGAAGCATTGCCATAGCTACTGCTGAATGAGCCTCCAAACTCAAAAACATCCCTTCCAAAATAACCGGAAAGAAACAACTTGTCATTTTTACTGAGGTTGTAATTGGTTTTGAGGTTGAGGTCATAAAAGCTCACACTGTTTTGTTCGCCAGCAAGTTTCAAAAACAAATGGGCATAAGAACCACGGCCCGCGACAAGGAAAGATCCCCTGTCATTGAACATAGGTCCTTCGGCGGCCAATCTGCTGGAAATAGCCCCAATACCACCTGTCAGTGCAAAGTTCTTGCTGTTCCCGTCTTTTTGGCGCACATCAAGAACGGACGATACCCTCCCACCAAATTTGGCTGGGATTCCCCCTTTATACAATTTAAGGTCTTTAACTGCGTCCGCATTGAAAACCGAGAAAAAGCCCAGCATATGCGAGGTGTTATAGATAATGGCTTCGTCCAACAATACCAGGTTTTGGTCCACAGCGCCACCTCTAACATGGAAACCACTGGAACCTTCACCGTTGCTGGTAACCCCAGGCAATATTTGCAAGGATTTAATAACATCCACCTCGCCCAAAACCACGGGCATCTGCTTTACTGTTTTAATATTGAGCTTGGATACGCTCATTTCAGGTTTTCTGAGGATGGCCCTTTCGGGTTCTTCGGCGGTTACCTCCACTTCATCCAATTGGGTGGAGAATTCCTCAATTTCCATGTCCATTTTTAAATTCTGGTTCAGTTGGATGGGCATGGAAATTTCTTTGTACCCCATATGGGAGAACACTAAGGTGTAATCTCCAGCTGGGGCAGTTAAGGAATAGAATCCATATTCATTGGTAATGGCACCAATGGTGGTTCCTTCCAGAAAAATGGACGTACCAAAAAGGGTCTCCCCATTGATTTTGTCGGTAACATTCCCACTGATGGTAAAATTTTGCTGTGCTTGGATGCTGAGACCGCCCAATAAAAGACATAGTCCGGTCCATAACCAGGGCAGCCTAAGCCTTCCGGTTTTTTGTTTCATGTTTTTTGATTTAATGAATTATGTAAATCCCTTTTTAGGATTTGTTTGCCTTAAGGACAGGGGTGGGTAGGAAAGGGTTGCATCAATGAAATGTTAAATGTTGTGTTTTGAGAATTATTAACTCAGTTTAAGGGTATATCTAATTGATATTGAATTGTTTAATGGAAAGGGAGTTGTTAAAGAAGATTGTTATTAAACAAAAAAGGCCCCATTTTGGAGCCTTAAATATTTAGTTGTTTGGTAAGGTTAATTGCAGTTTGGGGGAAGGTATCGATGCGTATTGGAACCCACCCCATAAAAGGCTCCATTGGCCATCAGAATTATCTGCTCAACGATGGAACCATTGGGCATTCTTGATTTAACGGCTCCTTTATAAACAGTATACATATGGACTCCTGTCACTTCATGATATTTTTCATATTTGCCAACGTATCGACATGAAAATGGTGTTTCTTTCCAATTGGATCTAACAGCTTCTTTTTTAGCTAATGCCAAAATTGATTTAGAGTAACTGTTGATTACACCAGAGGTTGGGCCGTAGTTGTTTTCACCACTATTGCAAAATGGTTCCCAGCTATTTTCTGTAATTTTCAATTGAAGCTTACCGGAAGTCGCCATCAATACTTCCAATGGAAATTTGTTTTCACTCTCAGGGTCAACTATATTGTAGTTCACCGCCCATTTTTGAATCTCGAGGGTATGTTCTCCAATTTTGGGATTTTTGCTGGCAATCCCCTCAAAACCTTCTCTATATGCATCCTGTGCAGGGCCGTTGGGTTTGAATCCAACTTCTTGATAACTTGTGGCCTCATTGACAATCTTCACATCTTCGGCTTTTGTACATCTAAAAAAATCTTGCCCCACTTCCTCTCCATCAAATAGAATTTTGGTTCTAATCGCAGCTCCTATTTTATCTACTGGTGGATAACCGGTAAGTTTAAGTAACTCCATGGGCGTTCTGTTATTTTCCATAACAGTACGAAACCATATGGGCTGACCCAGAGTTAAAGAGGTTGTGAGTTTTACCTCGGCAGCTCCTGTTTGTCCATTCTCTCTGCCATTGATAAAAATAGGCCCCTCTGTCGACACTAATATTTTCCCAAGGTTATTTTTGATAAATGGATCTAGATTAGCCTCTTCCACATTTTTTTTAGCTCTTCGATCTGCCAGTTTTTCTAAACCATTGCGGTCGAGATTATTGCTTAAAAAAGCCATTGCCAAAATATCCTCACCATTCAATACCGCAAATTGATAAAATTCGATGTTACCGTCGGCGTCAGGACTTGGAATAATAACACCATTTCCAAAATTCTTTATTTCAAAAACGAAATATTCTGAATTTTCTTCACCTGCAGGAGAACTCATGGTACCCTCAAGTTGCCCCAGGCTTCCTTCTAAGGTGAAGGATTGAGTATTGGTTTCTCTACCATATTCTACGGAACCATCAACAGTAAGTTTATCCCAAATACCTGTTACTGTATAATCCCCCTGCTGCATTAAAAAAAAACCACTTTTCTTTTCCTTAACAAACTCTTCGGCTTTTGCAAGTTCGGCTTCAAGATTTGAAGTGTCACAATTAGGGTCTCTATCTTTTATTTGCTTTAACCAAACGGTTTTCACTTGTTCGATTGTTGCCTCCATTTCTGGAATTGAAGGTTCTTCCACACCTTCTTGGGGGTTTAAAAATTTCCCCAACTGTTTATAGGCCGTTCTAAAATTGGTGGTGGCACCCTTGCAGTCTTCTTCTGGGGTTAAGCCACTTATTGTAGGTTTGGGTGGGTTAATGGTACTACCCTGTGGGGATTGACCCTTACTTGCAGCAGACGAAGTTTTAATGGAAGGTGCAGTTGTTTTTTCAGTGCGGGGAAGCTTCCCCGTTTTTTTGGTGTTGGTAACGGCCTTCTTGGCTTTCCTTTCTTCAGTTTTAACCTTATTGGATACTTTTTTTCCCAATTTTCCCAACTGGGCCTGGGCATTGGGGATGCTTCCTGCAGCTAGGAAAAGCATAAATAGGATGAATGATAGTTTTTTCATTGGATGCATGATTTTGATTAGGGAGGAATGTTACGTGTAAATTTTTGGATAAGACCCTCACATTTGATGGATAAGGTATTTGAGTTTATGAAACCCCCTTTTGAATGGACAGAAAAGATTTTGGATGGATGAATTTGGTGTTCGTACGGGTGACAATGTCGTTCAGCTAAGAATCAAATGAATACCCAAAAAGTTTGGTTAAATTCAAGCCGAATAACACAAAAACTTTCCAATGAAGCGACTTTTGCCCATACTGATTATGACCATTCTGCTTGTGTCATGCGCTGAGAAATCCAAGATCCCCGTGTATGCTTGGCTTGGGGGACCTGGAGATGCGACCGATGCCGAAATTTCAGCCGAATTCAAAGATCTTAAAGCCAAGGGAATTGATGGGCTTATGTACAATGGGGGGCATGATCCAGCTACTTACAAAAGAGTGGGCAAACTGGCCAAAGCTGAGGGAATGGAATTCCACACTTGGATTCCTACCATGGTACAGGGCAAAAATCCCAAGTTAAAAAAGGAATGGTATGCTATAAACGGAAATGGGGAATCAGCTTTTGATAAACCAGCTTATGTATCACACTATACCTTTTTATGTCCGAACAAGGAAGGGGTCTACAACTTTTTGGCCGATTTATACGGAAGCGTGGCCGAAGTGGAAGAGGTAGATGGAATTCATTTGGATTACATCCGGTTTCCCGATGTGATTTTGGCCCGCGGTCTTTGGGACAAATATGGATTGGTTATGGATCGGGAGTTCCCTCAATTTGACTACTGCTATTGTGATCAATGTACCTCTGATTTCAAGGCAAAATCCGGAATTGATATAAAGGAAGTAGAAGACCCATCCCAGGTAACGGAATGGCTACAATATCGTTACGACTTGATTACCAGTATGGTCAATAGACTTACAGAAGTGGTGCATTCCAAGGACAAAAAAATCAATGCAGCAGTATTTCCGGGACCGTCCATTTCCAAAAAGCTGGTGCGGCAAGAGTGGAACAACTGGAATTTGGACGCCATTTATCCTATGAATTACAATGATTTCTATTTAGAGGGGCCTGAATGGGTCGGTGAAATGACCAAGGAGGAAGTAGCCGCCGCAAAAAATGGGGCTCCAGTGTACAGTGGTCTCTTTATTTGCCCAAATCCTGAAAAGAAGGGTAGCGAAAAAGACCCGGAAAACCACGGATTGCTTCCCGAAGAAATTGGGACAGCCATCGCAACATCCATGCAAAATGGTGCTGCGGGGATATGCCTTTTTACCCCAAGGAGAATGACAGATGCGCATTGGGAGGTTTTTGAAGAAGCCATCCATCAAGATTATAGCCAACGTTAGTTTTCATATTTTCAATTGGTATGCCCGATAGTTTGCTGAGCTATCGGGTTTTTTTATTCCCACCTACAATCCATCCGCTGATTCATACAATTCAGTCATTCTTTTTGTGCTTCAAAAGGACTTAGATCCAATTTTGGGGTGTAAATCATAAAAACGAAAAGTGATGAAATCAGCAATCTTAAGCTTTGGAATGATACTCTGTATGGTTTCCATTGGCTCTGGACAGTCCACTGCCACAATAAAGGTGCGGATACAAGATATTGAAAGTGACGAGGGCATGTTGCGGGTTGGGCTATATGACTCGGCCCAAAATTGGTTGGAAAAAACCTTCAAAAGCAAAAGCAGCACCATTATGGATGGTAAATGCGAGCTTGTTTTCGATGATGTTCCGTATGGGGAGTATGCTATTTCCGTGTATCATGATGAAAACAACAATGGTAAAATGGATAAATACCTCGGTTTTTATCCCAAGGAAAATTATGCCTGTAGTAATCAGGCTCCAGCTAAATATGGCCCTCCGGAATGGAAAGATGCCAAATTCATCATCAATCAAAAAACGAATCAGCAACTTATAAAACTATAAAACCATGAAAAAGATTTTAGCAGTACTTGTCATTTGTGTAACCAGTGTGGCAACCGCCCAAGATCGATATGCCAGCGGAATGCAAAAAGCATTTCAACTTTGGGGCGAACAAAAACCCACGGAAGCCTCCAACCTTTTTGAACGGATTGCCATGGCGGAACAGGACAATTGGATTCCCCATTATTATGTGGCCCATGTGAATACGATTCACTCGTTTGGCGAGAAAGATTTTGAAAAACTATCCAAACAGTTGGAAAAAGCAAAAGAGTTTTTGGATTTGGCAAAGGCCATTTCCCCAGAAAATCCGGAGCTAATGGTTTTGGAAGCCTTGATCAATACGGCTTGGATTGCCTATGATGGAGCCACGTATGGGATGACGCTTTCTGGAAAGAACTTTCAATTGTATGAGCAGGCCTTGGCCATGGCTCCGCAAAACCCACGTGTTGTATTGTCCAAAGCAGAATGGGATATGGGTAGCGCCAAATATTTTGGCAAGGATGTAACCCCCTATTGTAAAGACGTGGAAAAGTCCTTGGAACTTTTTGCTAATTTTAGCAATGATACACCCTTCTATCCTTCTTGGGGAAAAGATCGGGCAGAGGTAGTGCTTAACCAATGCGGTGAATGAAAATAACTCTAAAATATATAGGCAAATTATTGGCTACGGCTATCTTGATCGGACTGATCTTAGCTGGAATCTTTATTGGCTTAAGAGCACTTTCAGGAGGGTCGATATCTTTTGATATTGACCTTTTGCGTGAGATAGGATACTACATATTCTACTCCATTGTTTTGAGCTTACTTAATGGGGTGTACTATGATTATCTGAACCACAAAGTGGTTTGGAAACGCTATGCAAAGTACCGCTTGGTTATAGGAGCACTTGGTGGGGTGGTCTTGACCATGATCGGGATTTTCTGGATCAGAATCGTAATCAATATTGGTTTTGAAGGCGAGGACTGGGAGGATTTCATTGCGGGTGAAAAGGCCATTTATTATGTGGTAGCCCTATTGATCACGATTGTTATTTCTGTCTTTTTCCACGCTTTTTATTTCTATAGGAATTGGCAGGAAAAAAGGGTCAAAGAGCAGAAAATTATAGCTGGAACGGCATCCGCACGCTTCGATGCGCTAAAAAATCAGTTGGATCCGCATTTTCTGTTCAACAGCTTAAATGTGTTGACCAGCCTAATTGAGGAAGATCCCACCCAAGCCCAAAAGTTTACCACATCGCTTTCCAAAGTATATCGATATGTTTTGGAGCAAAAGAACAAGGATTTGGTGACGGTGGACGAGGAACTCAACTTTGCACGCACCTATGTTAGGTTACTTAAAATGCGTTTTGAGGACAGCATTGTTTTTGATATTCCGGAGAAGAGCAGCATACCAGAAGCCAAAATTGTTCCCTTGTCCTTGCAGTTACTATTGGAAAATGCGGTGAAGCACAATGTGGTCACGGCCGCCAAGCCCTTGCATATTAAGGTTGAAGAAAAGTCAGGGAACTTAGTTGTCAGCAATAATCTCCAGGAAAAACAGGTCGTTAAAAAAAGCAGTGGGGTGGGACTTCAGAACATTAAACAGCGCTACAGTATTTTGACGGATAGAGCAGTGGAAATTGGTAAAACCAAATCAAAATTCAGTGTTGCTCTTCCCATGCTCACCCAAAACATTAGCGTAAAAGAAACGCAACAGAGTTATATAGCAGAAAAACGCTATATAAAAGCAAAAGAACGGGTAAAGGCTATTAAGGACTTCTATTCCAACCTTACGGCCTATTGCATTGTTATACCCTTCCTGTGGTGGCTCAATTTCAGGACAACGGATTTTTTATGGGCATTTTTCCCAACTCTGGGCTGGGGTTTTGGACTCTTAATGCACGGAATGGAAGCTTTTGGAACAAACCCACTTTGGGGCAAGCGCTGGGAAGAACGAAAGATCAGGGAACTCATGGAGAAAGAGGATTTTTAAGCTAAAGACTAAAGACTAAAGTCCAAAGTCTAACGTCTTGATTCTTGAATCTAACATCTAACGTCTCACATCCCACATCTCATGTCCAATCCCAACAACAACTCATCCGTCTAAATTAACAATTGACTCCTTCTCTTTTTTTATCCTACTTGTTTGTTCCGAATTTTGAAGTATAAATCAAAACAAGTTGAACATCAATACAAAACAAATGGAAAATTATAGAGACTTTAAATACGAGAGAGCCAAGGAACGAGTCAAAGAATTAAAAGGTTTTTACAGCAGTTTAATCAGCTACTGTATTGTGATTCCCATATTGGCGTATGTCAATTACCACACAACACGTTTTCCCTGGGTAATTTTTCCAGCTGTAGGATGGGGGATAGGTCTTATTGCTCAGTGGATGAATGCTACCGGACACCATCCCATTTTAGGGAAAAACTGGGAAGAGCGAAAAATTAAGGAGTATATGAACAGCAGCGAATTCTAACGAATCCTTATCTTTAAAAACCTTGCTAAACACTTGACAACATGAACAATTTCAACAAAGAGAACAAGTATATCAGGGCAAAGGAGCGGGTGGATGAGCTTAAAAAATTCTACGGTAACCTGGGGTCTTATGTTGTCATAGTCTCCATTCTGGCCCTTATTAATTACCTGACCATTGGTTTTGGATACATGTGGTTTTTATGGGTAGCATTCGGTTGGGGGATTGGTGTTTTCTTTCACGCACTCAAAACCTTTGACCTTAATCCCTTTTTTGGACGAAAATGGGAAGAGCGAAAAATAAAACAGTTGATGGAAGATGAAGAAAGTAAAAATAAATGGAGATAGTCATGGAACAATTTGATCAAGAAAAATATAAAAGAGCTAAAAAGAAGATTGAGGAACTCAAGGGGTTTTACATCCATTCGGCCGTTTACATTATCATCAACACCTTTATTTTGGTGAATATCTATATGCACACGGACGACTTTTGGCAATGGCCGCACTTTGTAACCCTATTCGGTTGGGGAATCGGCCTGGGATTCCATGCTTCCAAAGTTTTTGGTTTCAATCTTTTGTTTGGAAAGGATTGGGAGGAAAAACAGATTCAAAAGTATATTGAGGAGGACGAAAAAGAAATGGACAAATACCGCTAATGGAACCAGAAGTTGCAAAATATGAGAAAGCCCAGAAAAAGGCTAGGAAAATTAGGGGTTTTTATACCCATGTTTTTGTATTCCTACTGGTCAATGCCATATTATGGATTGTAAAAGCAGATACCAGTCGCATGATCATAGAGGCGACCGGCATTCAGGAAGTGGGCTTTGCCAATTATCTGCATTGGCAATTTTGGACCATTACCTTGAGTTGGGCCGCAATTATACTCATTCAAGGCCTAACCTTGTTCGGTAGACCATTGATTGCGAAATGGGAGCGCCGAAAAATGCAAGAGTTTATGAACAAGGAAAATAATGGTTTCCACGAACACTAACTTATAATGGCTATAATGAACGTAATAATTATCGAGGATGAGAAACCGGCTGCGCGAAGATTAAGCCGTCTACTTTCGGATTTGGATGTGCATGTTTCCATGATGCTCCATTCGGTGGAAGAATCCATTGAGTGGTTTCAGAACAATCCCCATCCCGATTTGATTTTTTTGGACATCCAACTTTCGGATGGTTTGTCCTTTGAAATTTTCGAAATTGTGGAAGTCAAAAGTGCCATCATTTTCACCACTGCTTATGACGAATATGCACTCCAAGCTTTCAAGTTGAACAGCATAGATTATTTGCTAAAACCTATTGATGATGAGGAGCTGGAAACTGCCATAAAAAAGTACCAAAATTTTAAGCCTGGAAACCAGAAAATTTCGGTGGATTTTAACGACATAAAAAAGCTCTTGGTAAACCCTCTGGAAAGAGAGTACAAAAAAAGATTCACGGTAAAAGTTGGACAACATCTGAAGATCATCAATGCCGATGAGGTGGAATGCTTTTACAGTGAAAATAAAGGAACCTATGCGGCCACATCCGAGGGAAGAAATTATTTGTTGGACACCACCTTGGAAAATTTGGAGGAAGAGCTTTCGCCCCAAATGTTTTTTAGGGTGAGCCGAAAGTTTTATGTGAACGTAAATCACGTCAATGATATCATTTCTTACACCAATTCCAGGCTCCAAATCAAGCTAAAACGGTATAATGAGCAAGAAATTATAGTGAGCAGGGAGCGTGTAAAAGACTTTAAGTTATGGTTAGAGTAGTGGATTTTAATAATCTGAATTTCAAAATTATAGAACCTTTGAAAAATCACTATAAATTTTCTTTATAGTGCGTTTTTGACCTTCAACCAGGCTAGCTCTCCTCAATTCTGTTGTCATCAAATGCGGAGGGAAGTAATTTAGGAATCAATTTAATGAAAATTGGTAAAAGAACCGCTCCTCCAGGTAACATAAAAATGGCCAAAGAAGGTACACTTTTGAAAACATCCAGCAGTTGATTCTGAACTTTTTTCTTTTCGTTAGGACTTAATTCCTTAACTGCAGATTTGGATAATAGGGTTACCAATTCCTTACTTTCAGCAAGTTCTTTTTTTAATCTTTTGCTATTTCTTAGAATTAATTTACTGACGTTTTTGGACATTCCATCATAGAATTGTGAGGCCAAATTTTTGTCATTTAAATAGGGGATTTTGTCCCTGTTTTTTTCAAAGAAATCCTTCACATTTTCCAAGGCCAATTTCACCTCATTTTCGGTCTTTTCCAAGTCGGTTCCCAAACCAAAAATATAGTCCGATTCTGTGTAGTTCAATGTCTGGTCTTCCCAGATGGTCAAGCAGGCCATATCCAAAAAATATTGGCGCTCTTCAGGAGTAAAATTTGAGCACAATAAATCCCGATATGTACCATCAAAATTTGCATTGTTCAAATCCACATAAGTCAGTGAAGAGGCTAAAAGTTGCATCAATTTGGCATCCTTTTCATCCGTTTCCTTGGAATTTAAGGTTTGGTACGCAATGTTCATTATCACATATTCCAACTTTTGGGCATGCTCCATAATTGGGGAATAGCCTTTGAGGTAAACCCTAAAAATGAGAATGTCTACATAAAGAAGTGAGTTGGTCAAACTGTTTCCAAGAGCCCTGTTAAATGCATTCCCACCTAAATAGATTCTGGAATCCAACAATTTTTCAAGCTGGTTTTCCGTGTGCCCTCCTGCCAAAATCTTGTTTAGAAATGAAATTTTTCCAACTTCAAGCGATTGGTAATAGGCAAAAACGGTGTTCACAAAGAGGTCAAACTCCACCTCTCCTTTCTCCAACCTGAACGTATAGTAGAGCGCAGTCAGCAGATTGGTTTTTGCTATTTCATCTTCGGTGAGCTCATGCTGAACGGGAATAAAATCAGAAATCCCAAGATGGATACCATAGATAAAACCGTTCTTTTTCAGTTCCAGGTACAAACTTTCAAAGTCTGGGAAGTGTAGGCGCTCTTTTTGGACAAGATGTCCAAACTTATTGATCCATCCGGAAGAAGAAGGGTTCATTGGGCAAAGATTTACGCTTCAAAATAAAGGAAATTATGTCACTTCGAATGCGGCAAGTTTTGTTTTGCAATAAATTTGATGCCTGAGGTAAAAACTTTTGGGGGCGTATGCTCTGGTTTTACTGGGGGTTCAGTGTCCAATGATAAAGGTCATATTCCTTGAAGTATTCCAACCCTAGTTTTGACGAAAATTAAAATCAAAGAACATGGGAAAAAAAGGAATTTTTGTTTTGGCACTACTAATGGCCATGATAACCAATGTATGGGCGCAGGATGTACCTAGCAATGATGATACCAGCAAGTGGCAGTTTCGTTTAAGGGGAATTGTTGTGACTCCCGATGAGAGTGCAGATATTGAGACTATTGGTGGGGATGCCTCCATATCCACGGCCGTAGTTCCGGAATTTGATATCTCTTATTTTTTTAATGAAAATTGGTCCTTGGAATTGATTTTGGCCACTACCAAACACGATGTGGAAGCTGTTGGAACAGCTGCCGGTGATTTGGATTTGGGACACGTATGGTTGCTTCCCCCAACTTTGACTGGGCAATATCACTTTACAGGAGGGGATTTTGTTCCTTACGTGGGGGCAGGCTTAAACCTTACATTGTTCTATGGTGTTGATGAAGGACCTGTTGCAGATGACGTGGACTATGACACCAGCATTGGATATGCCTTGCAAGGCGGATTTGACTATATGCTCAACGATAAATGGTTCTTGAACCTGGATGTGAAGAAACTTTTTCTAAATACCGATGCAACCGTGAATGCTACCACCGCTCTGGGTGCCACTGTAGGCGCCGATGTGGATATCAACCCCTGGATTATTGGATTTGGGGTGGGGGTAAAATTATAAGAACCAGTATTGGTTTTTAGGTTTATTTTGATGGTGGGAACGGCTTGCTTTAGCAAGCCGTTCCTTTTTTAAGTTAGTTTATGCCCTCAACATATTTAATGGGCCTAACTTCTACCCGCCAAATACCCTCGTCAAATCTTGGGTCTTGTTTGGCAATGGAGACAGCTTCTTCCATGTCTTTGGCCAGTAAGTGGTAATAACCAGAAATAATTTCCTTGGTCTCGTTGTAGGGTCCGTCTATAATCTGCCCATTTTGGTAGGATAGCATGGTACCTTCCATTTCCAAAGGTTGGGCCGATTTCATTCTACCTTCCTCTGTGAGCCGTTGCAGATACCCTCCAACTTTTTCAATGTGCTGTTGCATTTGTTCTGGGGACAAATTGGCCTTTGGCGATTCCTCACTTCGAATAAGCAATAAAAATTCTCTCATGATTTTCTTGTTTTTGGATTAAAATTCAACCCTAGGACAACTGGGAAGGTAAGTTAGGGACAAGCTCCTGAATTTTTTTTGATAAAAGTTCCTTATCTCTTGGGTTTGGAGTTAGCTTTTTAGCATTTTGATAGGCCTCCAGCGCTTTATCCCATTCCTGATTTCGCTTATAAAGTTCACCCAAGGTAAAGGGGTACATATAGTACTGCCCTATATCGGATTGGGAAGCCAGCTCTTTCAATGTTTCAATGGCCTTGGTGGCCCCCTCAACCTCCGAGAGGACAACAGCCCGATTCAGGGCCACAATGGGAGATTGTTCCAAGGAGAGCAGTTGGTCGTATAGACCTAAAATGTCATTCCATTTGGTTTGCCCATACGTGGGAGCCGCACAATGATGAGCAGAAATGGTAGCTAAAAGGGCATATTTTGAAACCTTTTGACTTTGGGTCACCTCTTCCAAATATTGCATGCCCGTTTGAATGGATTCGGCATCCCACAAACTCCTGTCCTGTTCCTTAAGATCTAATACCTTGCCGTTTTTGGAAACCCTAGAGTTAAACCTCGAAACATTGAAATACATAAGCGCCAAAAGTGAATGAATGTCTGTTTTTTGCTGGATGCTTTTGCTCTCCAGAAGCAGTTTGGCCAATCGAATTGCTTCGAGACAAAGGTCAAATCGGATAACCTCATTTTTACTGGAAGGAAAATACCCTTCATTGAACAAGAGATAAATCGTCTTTAACACAGCTTCCAGTCGTTGGTTGATAACTTCCTCGTTAAAAAGTTCCAAACTTACCTGTCGCAATTGTTTTCTGCCTCTAACCAAACGCTTGTTTATGGTTTCGGTATTGGAGAAAAAAGCATGGGCAATTTCTTGGATACTAAAACCAGAGAGAATTTTTAAAACCAGGGCTATTTGGGAATTTTCGGAAATGGAAGGGTGGCAACAGCAAAACATCATTCGCAGTTGGCTGTCCGCAATAAGTTCTTCCGAAAAGGGCAACCCATCCTCCAAACTTGGTTTCATGCTGTTTTTGGATGCATAATCCCTTTGGTATTTGCCCCGTTTGATGGCATTGAGCGATAGGTTTTTAGCTGTAGTATACAGCCAAGCTTTGGGATTGTCCGGAATGCCGTTCATTTCCCAGTGAGAAGTGGCCTTCAACATGGTTTCTTGTACAATGTCTTCAGCTGTCTCCACATGATGATTTCCCAAATATCTGGAAATTACGGCAACAAGCTTCCCATATTCGGTTCTAAAAAAATGGGAGGCCAGGGCGCTACTGGAATTTTCCAAAGACTCATCCATAGCTCGAATAACTTTTGGCCTAAGTTACTTCAGAATAAGCCTAAATCCATGAACCTCTAATCCTTCTTGCTCAAAATCCAATTTGGGATAGCGAACAAAACCTAATTTTTGATACATCTTTCGAGCAGGTTTCATGTAGGCTGTGGAATGGATCAGCAGCTGCTTATTTCCATGTTCCCTAGCCTTATGTATACAGGCCACACTCAACGCTTTTCCCACACCCAGACCCCTGGCCGAGGATGCGACTGCCAACAACCGAAACCCCGAGGCATTTTTCATTTGTGTGGCAGTACCTCCTGAGCCGTAGTGTTGCATATCCCCAAAATAAAGGACGCCGCCTAAAATTTTCTGGGAAGGGGATACGGCTACCAAAAGTTCTGTATTCGGTTTTTTGGTAAAGTCACCTATGTTGGCGAGGGTATGGTAATATGCAGGTTGGTCTTCCTGCTTGGGAAAGCCGTCCAGACCCGAATAGACCTCTACCATAAGGTTCCCGATTTGTTTAAATTCGGAAGGAAGGGCATTGCGTATGCTAAATGGGTTGTTTTTTTTATGCTCATCAAAACGGATGGCATAGCGCTCCGAAAAGCTAAGTTCCTTAAGATTGTGTTCCAACGTATCCAGTTTTTTTAGAAGGGTATCGTCCACCACCTCCTGAAGCACTTCTTGAATTCTGTTCCATTCTTTTTCGAACTTTGGAAGTAGTCTTTTCCCTTTTTTGGAAAGTCGTATCAAGATCTTTCGTTGATCCAGTGCATCTTTTTGATGCTCCAAGTAACCTTGCTCTTTCATTTTTCGGGTGGTCTTGATCATGGCAGGGTGGGAGAATCCCAAGGTTTGCGCCATTTCGGTTACAGTAAGGGTGTCGCGCTGTTTCAGCAATAAAAAAATAACGTGCCAGTTGGGCTCCAATACCAGGTTTAAGCTGGCATAGTGATCCAAGGTGCTGGCCACAATGCTTTCATTCAATCTCTTTATACGTGCAGTGAACCCCAGATGTTTGAGTTCTTGTAGAAAATCAGGTTCCATATTAATTATGTAACTAGTTACGTAAAGATATAAAATAATGTAACCAGTTACATAAATTTATGAGTATCAGTTAAAGCAGGGAAATTGTTCAGATATGCTGGTCTAGCAAGATGACATTCCCGTCTGGATCCGATATCATGACACTTCCTGGCCCCGTGCCGTTCTCATCGGTTTCAGAGAGCAACGGAACACCATCGGCTTTCAAACTTTTCTGGATATCCCGAATGTCATCGTAAGCCTCCATCTTTTGGGCATTTTCATCCCAACCTGGGTTGAAAGTAAGGATATTGTTTTCGAACATTCCTTGGAACAGCCCAATGAGGGCATTGCCATTTTTAAGTATGAGATAATTTTGTTCCGCACTTCCTGCAAAAACCTTAAATCCCAACTTTGCATAAAATTCCTTGGATGCCTTAAGGTCTTTGACAGCTAGACTAACGGAGAATGCCCCTAGTTTCATACCAAATAATTTTAATTGAAAAGAGCCACTTTCCAGCGGCTCTTGAATTTTCTCTATTGAATAATACCCGTACAGGCCACTCGGGCCCCAGCCGCACCACTGGGTTGTGAAGTGTAATCATCTACACCTTGATGGACAATTACCGCTTTTCCTACAATGTTCTTGGTTTCATCATCGCATCCAATACACCATTCAGAAGTTCCAAAATCAACAGTGGCATTGCCTTCGGCATCAGCCACAAAGTTTCCAATATCGCCTTTGTGGTAGCCTTCTGCTGCTCCCCATTTGCCATGTGGTTGGAAGGTAGGGTTCCAGTGCCCACCGGTTGATTTACCATCTGCCGAGGAGCAATCTGCTTTTTCATGAATATGGATGGCATGTTCACCTTCGGTAAGCCCAGTAAGCTTGGCTTTCATAATCACTGTCCCGTTTTCCTCGGTAAAAGTGACTTCACCTCCCACATTACTGTCGCTTTTGGCTTCCATGGAAAATGAGACGCTCTTAACCTCTACAATCTCTTCTTTCACCTCTTCAACAACTTCATCAGTGGTTGTTTCCGCCTCTTTTTTAGCTTGTTTACAACTGAATGCCGTTAGAACCAGTAGGCTCATGGCTGCGATCTGTATTTTTTTCATCGTAAGGGTTTTTAGGTTTGGTCTAAGGTACCAATTATTTAATGTGAATTCAACCTAAATAATTTCCAAAAGCGCTTTGTTATCCTTAACACCTCTTTTTAGGTTTTCACAAAGTAGGAGCGATTTATCAATTCGGGTTTGGGAATTTTTATAACCGGAAATCATGTAAATGATGCTTCTTTTTTTGCCATCGGTGAAACCCTCAAAGATTGTTTGTGCATCCATGTCCGTTGACAGTACAGCATCCAGTTCTTCGGGCATCTCCACCCCATATTTGGAAGTGTCTTCGTAGAACTGCATCTGAAAGTAATCACCGGGATAGATACCCAATTTTTTTTGATTCCCCTTGTTGCACATCACAAAATAGGCGCCTTGACGTTTCTGGAGCGCTGCATAATAGGTTACTTCCCTATTTTCACAGCAAGCTTTTACCCTGACTCTTTTGTGCCCGGCTTCCAAAAAGGGAGTGACGACCTCCGTTGGAACCCTTACACTGTGCGTGCCCTCCAAGTTTACCTCAAATGATGGACTTTCCATATGTACCTGGGTTTAAGGGCTAAATACACCGTTGAACATAGGAGATGTGTTAGCCATCAATATTCCTAATTTGAACCTTTAACGGAATTAAAAATACTGATCTTTTAATTACAGCGTTATTTTGATAAAGCCTGATTTCTCCCTAAGGCACTAAAAAGATTAATTTATGCTGGTTCAACAGCCGTCACATTATATTGATTTTCTAGTGTATTGCAAAAAGAGAAAATCTTTCTGCAAGGGATACCATCGTTTAAAAAAACTGTGGTACGATGGGAAAATTGGTTATAACGAATATGTGCGTTCCTTAGGTAAAATCCAAAGGTCGGCCATAGAACTTGAGCTGGATTATTTTGACATCCTGTACATGCGCGGCTAAACCGCGATTACTCCACTAATTTACTGATGACCTGGGTTTCACTATGCAGGGTCTTATGAACGGGACACTTGTCCGCGATTTGCATAATTCGTGCTTTTTGTTTCTCATCCAAATCTCCTGTGAGCTTGATTTCCCTGTGAAAGGTATCTATTTTGGCACTATCCTGTTCACAATTCTCACAATCCTGTGCATGGGTTTTGCTATAGGAAGTATGGACTTCCACATTATCCACGGGCCAACCTTTTCTTTTGGAGTACATCTGAATGGTCATGACCGTACAGGCAGATAAACCAGCCGAAACCAATTCATAGGGTGAAGGCCCAAAATCGTTGCCACCAAAACTTTCGGGTTCATCCGCAACCATATAATGCCTGCCCACTTTCATTTGCGTGGTAAATCCATCTTCCGCATCCAAACTAGCCACCACTTGATGCTTGGTATTCAATTTTGGTTCTAGGTTTTCCACTGGATCCAAATATCGCATTGCCCAACCGGCAATTACATTTCCAGCATAGACCGAATCCTCCTTTTTGGAGAGCAAGTGATCAGCCCCATCCAAGGAAACAAAACTTTTTGGATGATGGGCAGCAATATAGATTTCTTCCGCATTTTTGATTCCCACGGTATCGTCCTGCGGGGAATGCATGATCAAAAGTGGTTTGCGAAGCGCCTTGGCGGTTTCGGGTAGGGATTTGGTATCCAAATCGTCCAAAAATTGCTTTTTAATGGTGAAATCCCTTCCGCTTAAGTTGACTACTGCTTTTCCAGTGGCCAAGATTTCATCCACTCCGCTCTGCAAAAGATGTTTAACATGTACCGGATTGGATGGAGCACCAATAGTGGCAACCGCTTTGATGGATGGAATTTGCGCTGCGGCAAAAATAGATGCAGCACCACCCAGAGAATGTCCAATGATAAGGGTAGGGGAATCATAATTATCCCGTAAAAATTCAGCAGCAGCTACAAGATCGCCTACATTACCTGAGAAGTTGGTATCGGCAAAATCCCCATCGCTTTCCCCAAGTCCTGTGAAATCAAAACGCAAGACACCAAATCCGTGGGAGGTGAGTGCTTTTCCTATGTTTTTTACCGCCAACAAGTTTTTGTTGCACGTAAAGCAATGCGCAAAAATGGCATAGCTATGGGGATGTTGGTCCGCGGGTAGCTCTAATCGACCTACCAAAGTTTGACCATCTGAATTTTTAAAGTTGATTTTTTGAAGACCCATTTGTTCCAAATAAAAGTTAAACCTCTGGTTCAGAACAAATGGGCAATCAATAGGGATTAGTTGGTGGCCCCTTTCTTCTTGAACACTCCCCTTAAGTCGGGATTATAAAAGATTCCTATCTGCACGCGATCAAAGACCGCATTGGCAAACTGATTTCGTAGGTAACCCACTTGAACACTACTGTTACTGGTCACATGAATTCCCAATGCTCCATACAAACGGTTTTGTCCAAAAAGGTCATCCTGTAAATTGATGAACAGTTCATCATAAAAATTCAGGAAGAAGGTATCCGTTAAGGGTAGGGTCATTTGAATCCTATACCGTCCACGATGCTGGGTATCTGTCCGATCCCCAAAATCCAAAAACCGTTGTTCCAGTCTATAACGGTGCTCAAATAGAAACTCCCAGACTTTGTTTTTCAAAATGAACTGTTGGAAAATACGATGCTCCTTGCTGTTGGTTTCGTTGGGAAACTCCTCAAAAGTACCATCAGTGGTAATATAGCCATAGCCCAATGTGGCAATAGCGTTTTTATCTATATGATAATTGAGTCCCGTACGCAGAAGCATTTGGTTAAAGTTGGAGGCCGTTTCATAGAATCGGAACTGGGCCTCTGTGTGAATACTGAACCGTTCCGCAATTTTGTTGGTTCCGAAATACATATACCAAGCTCCCCATTCGTCCTCTCCGGCTTGTTGGGCACTAAGTTGGGCTGCAAACCCTATTGTCATTAAGCTAAATACAATTTTCTTAATCATACTATTTTAATCTAGTTCAAAAACTTGCGTTTCCTTAAAAGGGGACAAATTTAAGGCTTCTATGGATTCTTGGTAAGGTTTCCAATCATTTGTAAAAAACGAATTGGTCTTATCCACTGCTTCCTTCAGTTCCTCATGGGCAAATTGTATCAATTTCTTTTCGGTTTCGGTGATACCGGATTTTCTTGTGCCAACGTAAAAACTTGCCGTATTTAAGCGCTGCATCACGGTAATTTCCGGATTTCTTGTAATCCCTTGCCTTTTGTCCTCCTTACCCAGATAAACAGCTACGACCGAATCTATTTTTTTGACAATGTCCCCAGAAGCTTTGATTTGGTCCTTGTATTTTTCCTTATCCAGTTCCTTCATTTCTTTTTCGAACTTTTGGGCCAGATTTTTGTTCTGCACCAATTGCTTTACCGCATCGGCAGCAGTTTGGGTGTAGCCTTCCAATTTTTTGCCCATGTCATAAACTTCTTGGATTCCCTCCAAGGAAGTTTTGATTCGAGGGTCTGTTTTTACGATAACACGAGTGGAGTCCGTATGACCGCCATATTGGATTTTCACCTTGTAGGTACCAGGTTTAACAGATATACCTCCGTTTTCCTTCTTGCTTTTGCTGATTTTCCTTGCAGGGGTGTCCGGCCCTTTTTCATCCAATCCCCAATATACCCTATGGAATCCTGCTTTTTTAGGTGTTTTGTGGGAGAGGGTCCTAATCAATCTATCCCCATCATAAATTTTGATGAAAATGGAATCCTTTTTTGGTTTTTCGTCCTTTTTGGCTTCATCTGCCTTTTCCTCTTCATCCTCTTTATTGTCGGATTTGGACTCCTGTTTCTTTCCTTCCTTCAGATAATAGGTCAACATGGCCCCTTGTTTTCTGTTTTCGCCATTATAAATGGCATCCCCGCCAAATCGGCTTCCCGTGGCTTGTTGATACGCTGCCAAATAGGCATCAGGAGATTCAAAAAGACTTACCTCCTTTTGAAGAAGGGAAGGGTTTTGGGCCAAAGCCCTTAATGGACGAATATCATCCAATACCCAGGCTGCACGACCAAACGTCCCAATCACCAAATCCTGTTCCCTGGGATGGATAACCAAATCTTTGGTAGATACCGTTGGGTAACCTTCTGTCCATTTTTGCCATTTTCCACCGGCATTGAAGGAGATGTAGAGCCCATCATCAGTGCCTAAAAAGAGGAGGTTGGAATTTTCCTTGTCTTCCACAATGGATAACGCATAACCTTCTGCATCATTACCATCCACAATTCGTGTCCAGGTTCTTCCATAATCCTTGGTACGATAAGCGTAAGGGGTGTAATTGAACCTTCGGTAGTCATTTGCCACCAACAAAGCTTCGCCTCTATGGGTTTTCGAAGCCTTAATCTGAGGAATCCAGCTGCCCTTTGGCAAACCTTTGATGTTTTGGGTTACATCTGTCCAGCTTTCTCCTCCATTTTGGGTGATGTGCACGCGTCCGTCATCTGTACCCACCCAAAGCATGTTTTGTTCCACTGGTGAGGGTTCTATAACGAGAATGGTGCAATAATTTTCCGCTCCAGTGGCGTCCATGGTCAATCCACCACTTTCACTTTGCTTTTGCTTTTCCTTGTCGTTGGTGGTCAAGTCAGGGGATATAACTTCCCAGGTCAATCCCTTGTTTGTGGATTTATGGACAAACTGACTTCCAAAATAAACGGTGCTGTTGTCAAATGGGTCCTGCCCAATGCCTGCGTTCCAGTTGAACCGAAGTTTTGTGGTGGCATCAGGTGGGGTAGGGCGAACAATATAATTGTTCCCCGTTTTCCAATCGTATCGGGAAACAAACCCTTGCTGACTCATGGCGTACCCAAATTGGTTATTGTCCAAATCGGGAACCACATCAAAACCATCCCCAAAAGCGATTTCTTGCCAATAGTCGTTTCGTATCCCTTGATGACGCCAAGCATAGGCTGGCCCTCGCCAAGAACCATTATCTTGCATACCTCCATATACATTGTAGGGGTACTCATTGTCCACACTAATGTGATAGAATTGGGCCAGGGGCAGGTTACCTACAAAACGCCAAGTTTTGCCGCCATCTTTGGTGATGTTCATACCCCCATCGTTTCCATCAATCATGAATTGACCATTTTCGGGATGGATCCACCATGCATGGTGATCGGGATGCACCCCATTATCCACTTGATAAGCGGGCATTAGCTGTTTGAAATTTTTTCCACCATCTTCTGAAACATTCACGTAGGTAAAAATGGAATACACCCGATTCTCATTTTCTGGGTCTACATAGATTTCAGAATAGTAGAACGGACGATTGCCAATATCGTTTTTATCATTGATTTTCTTCCATTTGGCACCCCCGTCCTCAGACTTATAGAGTGCATTTTTTTTGGCTTCCACCAGCGCGTATACCACATTGGGTTTGTTTTTGGCAATGGCTATTCCAATTCTTCCCAATTCCCCTTTGGGCAGCCCATCTTCTTCCGTAACCTTTTTCCAGTTGAGACCGCCATCATGGGTTATATGTAGGCCACTTCCTTCTCCACCAGACTTAAAGAACCAAGGGTCACGTTTGTGTTCCCATAAGGCCACTATTAGCTTATTGGGATTGGAAGGATCCATGACCATATCCGCCACCCCAGTTTTATTGTTTACAAATAAGATTTTACTCCAAGTTTTTCCTCCGTCCGTAGTTTTAAAGACGCCGCGTTCTGGATGCTCGCCCCACGGGGATCCAATGGCTCCTACATATACCACATCTGGATTGGTAGGGTCTATAATGATTCTGTGAATATGCCTCGTTTTTTCCAATCCCATGGATGTCCAGGTTTTACCGCTATCCAATGATTTGTAAATACCATAACCTCCGTTAAGACTGTTTCTTGGGTTTCCTTCCCCGGTTCCTGCCCAAATTACAGAGGGATTGGATTGTTGGATGGCGACAGCACCAATTGAGCCTGTAACCTCCTTTTCAAAAATGGGCTTCCATCTAATTCCTCCTGAGGTGGATTTCCAGAGTCCACCAGAAGCGGTGCCCACATACATAATGTCAGGATTGGAGTGTACCACATCAATGGCGGTAACCCGACCACTCATGCCAGCTGGACCAATGTTTCTGGGTTTCATGTCCTGTACCAAATCCATATTGAATTCTTGGCCAAAGACCACTGTGGACGCGCAAAGCGTCATCAGAAAAAGTAACTTTTTTATCATTTTAGGTATTTTGTCGTTTTTAGATTAATGATTAGCTGAATTTTTAATTTTTAGAGGCGTTCTCGGCAATTTTTTCAAGTTTAAGGGCAATCATTTCTTGGGATAACCACTTACCTTGACGAAAAACTCCTGAGATATCTTTCAGGGAAGACAAGTTATCCAACGGATTGGATTCCAGAACAACAAGATCCGCGGCCAATCCTTCCTTAACTTCTCCAAATTCATGTTCCAATCCAAAAAATTGGGCTGGGTTAATGGTCCCGGATTGAATGATTTCCAAAGGAGTCATCCCTGCTTTTACCATACCTTCAATTTCGTGGTGGATGGAAAATCCTGGAACGTTGAACAGTTGAGGGGCATCTGACCCCAATAAAATACCTTGACCGTTGTCTTGCAAAGCTTTTAGCAATTGCCTCCGAATAGCAATAAAATCATCCCACTGGGCTTCATCAAAACCGGAATCCGGGCCTGTGGAGTTCAATTTGATTTTTTTCCAGTTCTCCAAGGTGGAGACGGGCATATATTTCATTTCCGGTTGTGCCAGAAGCGTTTCTACAGAAATAGGAGCAAACCATCGCTCAAATAGACTTTGGGTGGGTACGATCCAGACCTTATGCTCTTTGGAAAGCGCAACCAGTTCATCAATTAGGGAAACATCTGCCAACGGAGTAAAATTATATCCGAAGAATCCATTGGCCGTAGGGTCAACATTTTCGGAAGTAGGTACAAGCCCTTCCAAATAACCATCAATATGGTCAATGGAGGCGAAATTGCTTTCTAGGGCATGTCGGATACCCACATCCACAGGAACATGGCCCGCAAAGGTAATTCCTACCTCATTGGCCGTTTTGACCAGCGCATCAAACACATTACGTTCAATACCCGGATGGATTTTTAAAAAGTCATACCCGTCTTTTTGATAGGCCGTTACTTTGGTAATGGCTTCTTCTTCCGAAGTAACCGAATTACCATTAAGGGAAGGACTGGAGGTAAAAATCCGAGGTCCCAAAATCTCCCCTGTTTTCACCTGCTCCCGCAATTCCAGATGATTGGGTGCCCCCAGCATACCACGTATAGTGGTGATACCATTGGATAAGTATAGGAAAAGCGTTTCTTCCAATCGTTCTTGTGAAGTTGAGGGAGGGGGAATGTGCGCATGCATTTCAGCAAGGCCAGGAAGCAAAAACTTTCCTGAACCATCAATATGCTCATTAAAATTTTCTGGATGCTGTTCTTCTGAAAGAATATATTTTATTTTCCCGGAATCTATCACAATGTGTTGATGGGCCAATAGGGTTCCTTCGCGAACATCGATTACGTTGACATCGCTAAGTAAAAGGTCGCCAGTAATTGCTTTTTCCTGAGCCTGATTGCATGCCGTTAGGGCTATCATGATCAAGAGTAGTGTTGTTTTTTTCATCACAGTGTAGTTTAGGCCCCTAGGACGAGGCGGTTAGTTGTGCCCAATATGGCAACCACAGCCTGGGCGTGTGAAGCTTTGGGCTTCTTCATGCCAAGGGAAAGCAGCGTTGTATTTGTTGTTTTCCCACCAAAACTGGCTTCGGTTTAGCTCCGTATTTCCAATTTCATCCATGGTTTCCGTATCAAAGAGACGACCATTTACCATGGTGTATTTCACAGATTCGGTATTTCGTATGTCCTCTAGAGGATTTTTGTCCAGGACAATCAAATCCGCAAGTTTTCCCACTTTCAAGGAACCTATGTCATTTCCTGCACCGATGTATCTGGCTCCATTAATGGTAGCCGCCTGCAGCGCTTGCATATGGGTCAATCCGCCCTGATGCAACAACCACAGCTCCCAATGGGCGCCAAGACCCTGTAACTGACCGTGGGCACCCAAATTGACCTTAACACCCTCATTGGTCAGGGCCGTAGCAGTTTTAGAAACCAGTATATGACCATTTTCATATTCCTCATCCGGAATCATGGTTCGGTATCTGGATCGGGAATCCACCAGACCTCTTGGGGTATATTTCAAGAGTTTTTCGTTCTCCCATATCTTGTCTTTCTGATAGAAATAATATTCTCCATTCATCCCTCCATAGTTGACCACAAGGGTAGGGGTATACCCTGAACCACTGGTTTTCCAAAGTTCCACCACATCTTTATAAACCGGAGCAACCGGGATATTGTGTTCTATTCCAGTATGGCCATCCATGATCATGGTCATGTTATGGTAGAAAGTAGAACCACCTTCAGGCACTACGTTGATGCCCAATTCCCGTGCGGCTTGCATCACCTGCTGCCGTTGGTCCCTTCTGGGTTGGTTATAGCTTTTCACGGACTTGGCCCCAAAGGCCTTGGTTCTTCGGATTGCGGAACGGGCATCTTCAAGATTGTTGATCACGGCCTTGAAATCTCCGTCGGCGCCATACAAGATGATACCTGTGGAATACAAGCGCGGTCCTACCATATTCCCATTTTTAATCAGTTCGGACATGGCAAAAATGGACTCTGTATTGGCCGAGGGATCGTGGGAAGTGGTAACTCCAAAGGCTAAATTTGCATACAATTGCCAATGCTTTTGGGTGGTCAATCCATATCGAAAACCGCCAATATGGGCATGGGCATCCACGATACCAGGCATGATGGTCTTTCCGGTAGCATCAAATACCTTGGCATTGGAAGGCACATTAATTTCATCTGACTTGCCTACATATTCAATTTTATTTTCGTTGATGACGATGGTGCCATTTTCAATGATTTCATCTTCTTCCATCGTCAAGATTCGAGCATTGGTAAAAGCGATTCTACCTGAAGGTTTATGGGTTTTGGCAACCAAACCGATCTTGGTTCCGATACTATCCATTTTAACGGCCTTTTCAGGTGACCCGGGTAAAAAGGTATAGCGGTCTTTGATATCGTTCACGAAATATTCTTCGCCCAAGGTCCAAAAGATTCTTTTACTGTCACTGGACCAATGCAAATTGATGCCTGCATCCTTGGAAATCTGTGAAACTGGAACAGATTTGGAATTGTTGTCCAAATCAATTTCCTTTCCATTGAGCACCAAAGGTGCGATATAAGCTTTATGTAAGTTGGTAAAAGCTATCCATTTATTGTCAGGGCTCGGCACCAGACGGTTGGCATATTTGGATTTGACATGTGTTTTTTTGTCCTTGCCATTTAGATCTACCGATTTAAGCTCCTTGGTCAGGCTTCCAAAAAACATTCCCCCGGTTTGGTAGAAAATACGTTTTCCATCCTTGCTGAAGGTCGGATATTCCCCCTCATTGACCACCCAATTGGGATTGGAACCATCTGCATTGATGGTGTAGACACCTGTTTTCTTGGCAAAGCTTCGCCCTTGGTCGTTGTTGCCGGGCTCTTTTCGATATGTGATTTTACGGCCATCCAAGCTAAATGAAGGGGTGCGGTAAATGCCTTTTTCAGAGCTGATTTTTATGGGCGTTCCACCGGAGGAGGATATCTTGTATATCGCTCCCAGGTTTTCATCATTCCAGGTAACATAGGCTATGGTCTTTCCATCTGGAGCAAAGGTGGGTTCAAATTCAAAATCCGTTCCCTTAGTTAGGCGTTTAGGCTTCCCATTGGGCAGTTTTTTGGTCCAAAGGTGCCCAAGGGCGTTAAAAACCAATGTTTTTTGGTCGGGGGAGGTCACCGCATGGCGAATCACCTTGGCGGTGAACTGGTCAGGAGCAACTGGCGAATCCACCCTAAGGGTTTCGGCAATCTTAATGTTCGCATCCACACTAAATGGGATATTGATCACCTCTTGGGTCCCAATATTGATTCTATGGATTTTTCCTTTGTTCCAAAAAACAATTTCTTGGTTATTGGGCATCCAATTGAAGTTGGGGTATACTCCAAAAATAGCCCAGGCCTCTTGTTGGTCTTTGTTCAGTGAATCCAAAATAGGCCATTCCTCTCCAGTTTCAAGGTCATGCAGAAATAGTACACTTTTGGTGCGTACACGTTTTACAAATGCAAGCAGCTTGCCATCGGGGGACACTTGGGGTCTGGCTGCCCCTCCAGGGCCACCGGTTACCGTAACGGTTTTTCCAGTTTCAAAATCATAGCGTTTTATTACATAGATCTGTTTGTTGGGATCCTTGTTGTATTGAAAGAATCCCCCTGGGTAAACATCCTCACTGTAGTAAAGGTATTTGCCATCCGCAGAAACACAGGGTTCGTTGACATCTTGCTGATCATTTTTACGTTTGGTGAGTTGTAGCCCAGTTCCTCCCGTTATGTGATATTGCCAAATTTCCCCCGCTCCAAGGGAACGTTGGGAAGTAAAATGCTTACGTGCCACCAGATAATGACCGTTGGGCATCCAGTACGAATTGTTGAGCAATCTGAAATCTTCTTTGGTGACCTGCTTGGCATTAGAGCCATCAGCATCCATCACCCAAATGTTGTCCCCACCTCCTGCATCACTGGTAAAGGAAATTTTGGAACCGTCCGGGCTAAATCTCGGTTGCACCTCAAAAGGGATTCCGCCTCTCAATAGTTTAGCTTTTCCACCAGAAATTGGCATGGAATAGATATCGCCCAATAAATCAAAAACAATCTGTGAACCATCAGGGCTCACATCCAAATTCATCCAGGTACCCTCGTCCGTAGTAAATTGGTGGTCTTGGAAATTGAAATCTCCTTTGGGATTGGAAACATCCCATTTAGAGTCATCTTTTTTGTCTTTTTCTTGGGCATACAAGCTTACCGATGCTAGGAACACCAGTGCAACGTAGAAGTATTTCATTATAGGTTCAATTAGTCAGCTAAAGATACCAAAAACGAAGAGTGGTTTTCTTAAAGCCTTGTTAATGGCATTGCAACCGGGTTTTTGACACAAATACCCCGGTTTATCCTCACTTATCGTTGGACAATCCACAGGAATATTAGGAATTCTGAAGTAATTTGCTCAATTTTAATTGGTTGCTATTGAAATTTCTGTTCCCCTAAAGCGGTAATTAACCTTTAAATCCGATTCCAATGAAAAAATTCATCATCCTTGGGATATTGCTAGTGGGAACCACTGCATTTACTCAAGAACCTTTGGACACTGAAAATCTGTTTGTACGGGTTTTTGATATGCAGGGAACCAAAATAGCAAAAGGTTTTGTGGTGTCCTGGTCTTCAAATGGGTTGGTGCTTATAAAAGGAAAAAAGACCACAGAAATCCCCTTTAACAATATTGAAAAGATAAAATTGAAAAGAGCAGGTGGTCATAATGTGGGTATGGGAGCTCTTTTTGGAGCCACAACGGGGGCAGTTTTTGGTCTAGCCCTTGGCGAGGAAGAGGGATTCTTTGTGACTTCCACTTCAGAAAACATGGTAGGTTTCTCCATTATAGGAGCTTTTTTGGGTTCCGTTATCGGAGGTGTTTCCACCGTTGCCAAGAAGAACAGAACAATTGTAATCGATGGGGATGTCAAGAATTGGGAACAGTTGGTAAATCAATAGTGTAGTCATATCTGAAATAACCTAAGGGGAAGATGTAAACAAGACTTAAAGCTTGGATTTTTGGCTATATTTATAGCGAATGGATAAAAAAGCCCCTTGGTATTATCTTACTTTGCTGATTCTGGCTGGAGAAGCGGTTTTTATCCTTCCCTTTGTACTCCCTAGGATTTTTAGAAGTACCGTCCTGGATGTTTTTCAATTGGACAATACCCAACTGGGCCTATGCTTTTCAGTTTATGGGATTGTAGCCTTGATTTCTTACCTATTTGGGGGGCCTTTGGCCGATAAATATCCTCCTCGAAAATTAATTGCCATTGCTTTATGGATGACCGCCTTGGGAGGCCTGTTTTTTGTGACTTATCCGAGCTTTAAGCAATTGCAGGTTTTATATGGTTATTGGGGTTTTACCACCATTTTTTTGTTTTGGGCGCCCATGATCAAAGCAACGCGCGTGTGGGGCGGGGATACTGCGCAAGGAAAAGCGTTTGGACTCTTGGACGGGGGACGCGGACTCACGGGAGCCCTATTTGGTTTGTTGGGCGTGCTCATCTTCTCATTTTTTTTGGGTGAAGAAGTGGATGCCAGCTCACTTGGGGAACGGAGAGAAGCATTTCAATATATTGTGTATACCTCCAGTGTGATCATAGCTATTATAGGAGTCTTGGTTTGGGTTTTTCTAAAATCTGGAATGGATGAGCGGGAAATTCTGGTGGACCGTATTTCCAAAAAGGAAATTGGGGAGGTTCTGCGGATTCCCTCGGTTTGGTTGCTGATGATTATAATTCTTTGTGCCTATGTAGGCTATAAGATAACGGATATTATATCGCAATATGCCAACGAAGTGATGTTGTACAATGAGGTAAAAGCGGCCCAAACGGGAACCTTTTTCCAGTTTTTAAGGCCAACAATTGGGGTTTTGGTGGGACTGTTGGTAGACCGATTTAGAATCACCCTGTGGTTGGTGTATAGTTTTGGAGCCTGTATTCTGGGCGGGATCCTGTTTGGTTCTGGAATTATCGGTCCTTCAACCACGGCTTTGTTTTTTATGTCCGTAGTGATTGTGGCGGCAGGAATCTATGCGGCAAGGGCGCTTTACTTTGGCGTAATGCAGAAAGGCAAAATCCCGTTGATGTTAACAGGGACAGCAGTAGGACTCATTTCTTTGATAGGATATACCCCCGATATCTTTGCTGGGCCAGCGTATGGAATCTTGCTTGATGCGCATAAGGGAGAAGAACTTGGGCATCAAAATGTGTTCTGGATGCTCACAGGGTTTTCCCTAGTTGGTGGGGCAGCAGCCATTATTTATCACAGACTGTATGGAAAAGGGGGTTAGGCTTTGAAGACTGTTTATGGTTAAATGGGGATGGCAATCCCAATGCCTGTTCTTAATCCGGACCAGCCAGTTTTAACAGCACTTCCACCATTATCTTCAACATAAAAATCCTTGTTGTCATTCAAGGTTAGTTTGTTTCCTAGGACGGCATCAAAACCTATGGAAGCTCTCAAGCGGATTACGGAAATGGGATATTCATAGATCAGACCAACTCCAACCCCGTAATCAATGGAATGCACACCTATTTCCTCCTCAGTGACCGCACCCAAAGTTTCGTTATAGCTTTGGATATCCAGGGTGGAATAGGTGCCAAATCCTTTCAAACTTAAAGACAGTGCATTGTTCCTATCGTTTCGTAATAGACTTACATGGTATATACCGCCTAGGGTATAGCCGTTTAAAGGCTGGGTGAGACGAATCACTCCAGAAAAATCAGAGTAGGAGATTTTGCCCCCGGTACTATTGTAACTGGCAAAAATGGAAGTGTTGATTGCATTTATTTTATAACCCACGGTAAAGCCCACATGAGCGGGAAAATTGTCATTTACTCTTAAATCTACTTGTGGAATGTCCTGAACGAATTCCTGCTGGAAACTCTGAAGATTACTATGGGAAAAGGTATTGTAATTGATTTCGGCAAAAATACTTCCGCTTTGGGCTATAGCACTATGTGAAATAAGTAGTAGGGCTAGAAATTTGAATATTGATTTCATGGCAATGGGTTAGTTAAAGTAATCTTGTAGGTAAAGCCCCTGATTGGAAATCAGTTTCTCGTTTAAATAGTGATAATACCGTGTACTAAAATCCACAAAAACCTTAAGCTGCTTCTCAACTCCGCTGGTCTGTGAATACAGATATGCAATGTCATTGCTGGAATCATCGGGGTCACGCCTAAACATACAGAGCTTGTCAGAAACAGGATCATATTTGATTTCATCTATCCCCGTAAGTTGTGGAATTATCTGGGAGGTATCAGCAACATAATCGTAGATAACGGGATTACTATCTATATGGCTTAATACGACGATATTTTGATTGGGGACAAAGTAAACCCCATGAACGGACACATTGCCTATAAGGTTGAGTGCAAGTACCTCATTAAAGGCGTTGCCGTCCCATCGGTAAACGGCATTATTGTTTATGAAGGTCTCGCCGTCATCTGCAATATGAAACTTGTACTCAATGTTGGATTGATATAGCAAGTTTCGAGTAGCAGCATCAAAAATGTATACGGATTCCCGGCTTAACTTTTCCACAATGATGAAGCCATTTCTATAATAGGTGTGGATATTGTAGGTATCTAAAGTATAGTCAGAAGCATTCCATGAACTTAAAATTTCAAGGGTATTCACATCAATCAAATAAGTGGAATCCTTTAAATCCAGAATCAAGTTGTTGGAAATAGGGTCAATGGTTACATTGGCAAAACTGTCCGTAATGGTAAAATAGTTCCTAGACCTAATGACCTCCAAAGTTTCAGAATCCAATTCGTGAATTATAACATCCCTTGGGGCATTATAGGTTGTGCCACCATCAAGCACAACCGTGAAAATAGAATTCCGTTGAGTGCTCATGACATAATTCTCCCCTTGATCGGCCTCAAAAGTCTCCCCGAAATGCATTTCTCCAGAAACAAAATGGAGGTAGGTAAAATCATTTTCTCTTTGCAAATTCAAGGAATGGACTTCAGTTTGCCCAAAGACCGGGGCATCATCCACGATGAGTTCACCCCCTCGGTTGCTCAAATCAACAAAGGTGTTGTTGGGCCTCATGTTGTAGGTGTAAAAATCAAAATTGCCATATAAGGGATGTTCGGTCCATAGGACTCTATATTGGGAATCATTGATGACTTGTCCCCTTAAGCTTGGATAGTCCAAGGAAATACCAATGCGGTTACCCGCGGATTCGGCGTATCTGTTACTTAACATTATCTCATATTCCAATTCAAGATCAGTGCTGAGGGTGTCGTTAAATTCCCCAGCCAAAATATCCTCAGGTGTAAGCTCAATTTGACGAAGTATCCTGTTGTCCTCTGGATCATACACCAAAAGAACAGCCTCGTCAAAATTTTGTTGCCCAACATCCTCCCATCGTATCCAAATTGTACCATCGATGACATCGACATTGGTAAGTGTTACAGGGTCTGGACTTGACTTGTCTACCGTAAACGTATAAGAAATGGAACCTTCCAGTCTTTCCAGATCATTTAAATCGGCCAAACTTCCGGTTCCAGAAGAGTATTGATAGCGAACCCTTAACGTATGCTCTCCTTCCGTGAGGGCGTCCGTGTTGACTACGAACGAACCTGTACGGTCTTGGGTTCCCAATATACCTTGGCCATCAATGTCCACATTGATGCTGTACAGCCTATGCCTAGGGTCACTGTTGAAACTATAGGAAACTGTTCTTGGCGCACTTAGGCTTATGCCATTCTCAAACGGTTCAACGGTAATTAGGGCGTTGGAACCTTGATCTTCCAAATCGGCAAAAAAGTCTTCCGAAAATTGAAAAGAACAGCTGCTGAAAAATAAAATGAATAATGATAAGAGTAGGAGGTTGAATTTTGATTTGGTCATCTATAACAATAAAGGTTGATGGTCGGCAAGATATAGCGTTGGGATCTTGTACCTAATTTTATGCGATTAAATATCAGGGATATTGGATAAACGAACAAATTTTGGAACAGAATTCTCTGACAAAACTTAAAGAACTATCTAGCACTTCTGGATTTAATGTTCTTTTTGCATCCATCAATGATTTCCACAATCCGCTTTTGCCGGGTTTCTTCCCTTTTAGCTTGGTTTAACCAATAGAGGTAACTCTTTTTTTGTGATCGGGTAAAACTTTGAAAGTTGGAAAATGCTTTTTTGTTTCTTTTGAAAGCCTTTTGTAAATCGGGAGGAACCACGCAGTTTTCCACATCATCCAAAGCAATCCAAGAGCCATTTTCCTTTGCTATTTGAATGGACGCCAAACCACTTTGGTGCATTTGGTCATTGGCCATCAATTCTTCAATGTGATCCTTGTTGACCTTGCTCCACACACTTTTGGGTTTTCTGGGGCAAAAGTACTGCCTGCGTTTACCACCTCCCAGACTTTTTACGGTGCTGTCAATCCATCCGTAACATAAAGCAACCCGCACGGCTTCCTCCCACCGCATACTTTCCATGTGATGATCTACCTTATACAGAATCAGATAAATCCCAGCAGAGGAAGTATGATGATCATGAAGCCATTTCCGCCACTCGGCATCATTTTTAAAATAATGTTCCGGAATTTCCTTCATTTAAATTTGTTCAGTCTCCACGTAAAAGTTCTCATCAAAGACCAAGGTGGTACCTTTCAATTTTTCCGTTTTCCATTCCGAATTGGGATAAATCCACTGTTCCTTGCCATCTACAAAGAGGCGAATGGGCATGTCAAAATCCTCTACAATGTCCACATATCTAAATCGCAGCGTATCCCCATCTTGTTTGTATTCCAATTTGGGAATCATGGCAGTTCTTAGATATTGGTTGAAAAAGGCGGACAAGTCTTTTTTGGTTTTCTTGCTGATATAGTTTTCAATTTGCTCTGTGGTAACGGTTTGATGGTAAAACTCCTCATTCAATCCCCTTAAAATTGATCTCCAGAGCGTATCGTCTTCCAGCAGTTGCCGTAAGGTGTGCAACATATTTGCTCCCTTGTAGTACATGTCTCCAGAGCCCGATTTATTTACGTTGTAGGGACCAATGATGGGTCTATCGTTTCTGATGTTTTTTCGAGTTCCAATCACATACTCCGCGGAAGCTTTGGTGCCGTAATGGTAGTCCAAATAGAGATTTTCTGAATAGGCTGTAAAAGCCTCATGAATCCACATATCGGCAATATCCTTGTAGGTGATATTGTTGGCAAACCACTCATGTCCACCTTCATGGATGATGATAAAATCAAATTTTAATCCCCAGCCAGAACCGGAAAGGTCGCGACCCAAGTACCCGTTTTGATATTTATTTCCATAGGTCACGGAACTTTGGTGTTCCATACCCAAATAAGGTACTTCCACCAGCTTAAAACTGTCTTCATAAAACGGGTAGGGGCCAAACCAATGCTCAAAGGCTTCCAACATCATGGACGCTTGCTTGAATTGCTCTTTGGCCTTGTCCAAATTATCCCGAAGCACATAATAATCCACATCCAAAGCGCCCTTTTCACCTTTGAATTGTTCCCCAAAATGGACATAATCCCCTATGTTCACGTTTACGCAGTAGTTGTTAATGGGATTGGAAACAAACCAGGTGAAATTTTTGGTCGTATCACCTTCACTGGTGTCTATAAGCCTACCATTGGAAACATTCATCAAGTTCTTGGGAACATCCACGCTAATGCGCATGCTATCCACTTCATCGTACATATGATCCTTATTTGGCCACCAAACACTGGCGCCCAAGCCCTGGCATGAGGTAGCCGCAAAAGGCAGGTTGTTATCGTCCCTGCTCCATGAAAATCCTCCGTCCCAAGGCGCGCGGACGGCTTTTCTTGGTTCCCCGGAATAGACGACCTTAAGTTCGTTGTAATCGCCTTTGCGTTGTTTCTTTTTTAGTTTGATGAAGTGGGCAGGGCCAATGGAGGTAAACTCCAAGGGTTGATTGTCCTGGGTTACCTCATCAATTTGTAAGGGTCGCTGTAGGTCAATTTGAATGACATCTGCTTCTTTGAGAACCTTGTACCTAATACGATTGAAGCCCGAAATATATTCTGCCTCAGGGTCTATTTTAAGGTTCAAATCGTAATAACTCACATCCCACCATTCCCTTTCTGGGGTAATACTGCCCCTTAGCGTGTCCAGTTGGGTGAACATTTGAGCGGATACGCCTGTCATTATTCCCAAAAGCATTACACTTAAAACAATTTTATTTTTCATTCCAATACGTTTAGTATGATTTTTCAAGGTCTTAGCTTATCTGAACACTTTATTGGGAAACACTACTGGGCTCTCATGCCCATCTGCTCCGACCGCAGCTATCCCAAAAAAGAAATTATCAACAACAATGCCGTCCAGGACAAATTCGGTGACATTCCCAACAAATTTGTGGTTGTCCCAAGTAGGGGAGGTAGTGTCCCTCCAATAGATTTTGTACCCCGCAGCACCATCCACCTTGCTCCATTTGAGCTTGGCCGAAGGCTCCACAATACCTCCAATTTCTACGGTTGTAGGGGCTGGGGGAGCCCAAGCTATTGACGCCAAGTTAATGGCATTGACCGCGGTAAGCTTTTTGGCATAGTCAAAGTTGACATGTTCCAATACATCGCCGTAGGCTATCCCGTTCTCTACCCTTATATCTTGATGTTGCTGGGTGTAGTTTTCATGGGCTTCCATTATTCTGATCCCGGCAAAACCAACATCGTTAAAAGGTCTATGGTGCCCTCCTCTACCAAACCGATCTAGCCTATATACCATCATGGGGTTCATTTCTGGCATATAGGTTTGGGTGGTTTTATGGACATAGCGCGCCAGTTGTCTGGAAATCCCATCTACTTCACCACCATAAAATCGCCTTGCCCTCCGCTGTTTTTCAGTTTCTGTAGGGGGAACAGGCTCGGAGAAGATACGGAAGTCGCGATTGCTTACCACACCGTCAACCCCGGTTATATTTCCAATCATGTCGTTGTTCATGATACCAATGATCTCCCATCCTTTTTCCTTGGCATGGTTTGCCAAACCCTTTCCTCCAAAGAGTCCTTGTTCTTCCCCGGAGAGTCCCACATACATAATACTGCTCTCAAATTGGTAGTTGGAGAGTACCCTGGCCGCTTCCAAAGTTCCGGCCATTCCGCTGGCATTGTCGTTGGCGCCGGGTGAGTCCGAAGTGTAATTGTTGGGGTCGCTGACACGGGAATCAATATCCCCGCTCATAATAATATATCGGTTGGGATATTTGGTGCCGCGTTGGACTGCCACCACATTGACCACCCATACATCCCTAACAATACGTTGACCTTCTTCTTTTTTAACCAGGTTTTTTTGATAGAAAACTTCCAGACACCCATTACAGGAGGCGGATGTTTTTTCAAATTCGGATTTGATCCATCTTCTAGCTGCTCCAATGCCACGGGTTTGCGAAACGGTATCGCTTAAAGTATGTCGCGTACCAAAGTTGGCTAATATGGTCACGTCATTTTTTATCCTTTCCGCAGATACTGAATTGATGATATCATAAAGTCGGGTATCAGTCTGCGAAAAGACAAAAGAAACACTCAAAAATGCAATGAGAAGGACGTAGTTTTTTTTCATTTTAATTTCCAATCAGTTCAATGAAGGTTCCATCTGGATCCTGTACCAATATAAATCTTCTCCCATCAGGAATGAGTGTTGGTTTCTTGCTAAGGAACGGGATGTTGTTGTCTTCCAATCTTTGGGTTAAGGCATCCAAGGATTTATAAAATATGGTGATGTATCGCATTCCATTCCGATCCTGAATATGCTTTTCCTCCTCATTTTTTTCGTTACCAAAGGACATTAATTTATATTCTGTTGCATTGGGATCATCATAAAGCTTTAAGACTTTGACATCAAATGCTTTTCCCCCTGTCAATCCTGTTTTTTGCCCCATTTCATCCGTCACGGAGAATTCTCCCAATTCTTTCATCCCAATAACATTGGTGTAGAAGTCCAAGGATGCTTCTAAATCTGTCACCACCACTCCAATGGAAATATAGGGTTTGTCGAATTCAGTTTGGGCCATGGTCGGATTTAGATAAATGAAGGACAGCAGTCCTAGAAAAAAGGATAACTTCATGGGTTGGGATTTTAAAAATTAGTTGTGAATGTAACAAAAGCTAAGGAATTTTCTAAATGTTGGTCTAGCTAATACGATGACCCTTACCGGATAAAGGTAACCTTGGTGATTTTTCCATCCTCTACCTCATAAATTGCTGCAGCACTAATACTGGATTTGGTGCCTGTTATATACTCCTCGTCAATCACTTTGTTGCCGATGACCATGCGGTTTTTGATTTCGCAGTGGAGATTGGGAGTGGATTTGAAAAACTCTTCGTACCGGGCTTTCATTTTTGTTTTTCCTTTCATAAAGGACTCGTTTGGAAAGTTGAAGAGTTCAATATTATCTGCATAGGTTGCCATGAAGCCATCTATATCCCTTGCATTATAGGCATCCAACTGCGATTGCACCACGGCCTCGGTATCATTGGTTTCCCGATCAGGAAATATAAACCGCATGGAGGCGATGAACCCATTCCTTACCTCATAGAGAGCCACTTGATGGCCTTTTCTCCCATCTACCAGGGTAATTTCCTCATCTATCACGGTATTTCCAATTCTGATACGCTTGACTACTTCCACCTTGGCTTCTTTGGTGTTTTGGTAGAAACGATCATAGCTATCGGTCATTTTCTGGCGCCCCACATACATGGGTTTATTTGGAAATCGTTCCACCACTACATCCTCACTATAATTGGAGACAAATCCAAATAAATCTCGATCATTGAAGGTTTGCACCTGCCGGTCAATGACGCTTATCGGAGAGGCTTCAGCAACAAAGGCCAAGCGATTACCACTTGGATTGATGGCCATTCGGGTAATGTTGTTGATTTCATCAAGCTCAAAATCCATAACCGTTTGCCATTCCGTGTTGGAACCAATATTGAATTTAAGAATAGATTTTCCCACTCCGGTCAACAAGGTTTGCCCATTTAACCAACAAACATCCTCACTTTGGTTTGGAATATCCGCTAGTTTCTTGGTAAGCCCGCTAATGGGATCCAATGAGCGAATTTCCCATGGGGTATTTACTTTGCTCACATAACTGACCAAGTTGGTGTCAGGGATTTTATGAAAAGAGCGACCAACATTTCGAGCAATGGTTTTTTGAGAGCCTTCCTTGACATTGTTGACCACTAAGTCCATGCGATTGTCAACCAGAACAGAAGTAACCAGGATACTTTCGTTGAACCAGACATGATAACCCACTTTTTGAGTTGGCAGGATGGGCTTGGATTCCCCTGTTTGCAAATCATATTCGTACAGCAATTGCAAACCATCCAAATCCAGTCGAATGGAAGAAACTGCTTCTTTGTTTGGAATTTTTAAAGGAGAATATTCGCTTCCTGTTGGCGTATTGCTAACCCATTCCGATGTGCTTCCGCCTTCTATGTTGAATTTCTTGATATCGGTTTGATCAGCTCGGGTAGCAGAGAATAGAATGGTATGATCATCCATAAAAGAAGGTTGGTTGTCATAACCGTGATTGTTTGAAATGTTTTTGGGATTCGATAGCACAGGGTTTCCATCTTCCAAGCTTAAATCAAAAAGATACACTTCCGTGTTGGCCTGCGAAAACAGACTTTGAAAGGAGGTAAGGAGTAAAATTATGGGGATAATTCTTAAGGTCATGAGTCTACAAGTTGATGGAGCAAATCACGGACACGTTTGGTGTTTTCCACATAGTACTTGGCCTGCGTCTTTTTGAGCCCCACTTTAACGGTCACGGCAGAATCCGGTAATTCTTGGAACATAAATTCATCGGTCCAATCATCTCCAATGGCAAAAACAAAGTCGTATTCATCTTCTCCCAGCATGCGTACGGAAGCCCGTCCCTTGTTTACATTGCTACTTTTAACTTCCATTACCTTGTTGCCATTGAGTACGCTGATATCATCGTTCCCAATAAGACTGGTCAGCACGGTGTTGAGTTCTGTGGCCCTTTTTTCACCAAAATCGGGGTCTGTATTTCGGTAGTGCCAAGCCATGGAGTAGTTCTTTTCTTCAATAAAGGATCCCGGTGTTCGATCCACAAAGGACTCCAATACCGGTTTTATTTTTTCCATCCATTCCCCCTTAACGTTTTCCAGCATGCGGAAGGGTTCACCTTCGGTGGATATCCACACCCCATGTTCCACGATCATATTGTATTTTTTGTCCAGGAACCATTTGGTAAACGTTTGTTTGTCCCTTCCACTGATTAAGAACAGCGTAGTGTTCTTGTCGTTGTGTAATTGATCTAGCAGCTTGTACAATTCGGCATCAGGGGTCGCTTTTTGGGGATCCTTATGGAATCCTGTGAGCGTTCCATCATAGTCCAAGAACAGCAATCGCTTCTTTGAACTGGCATATTGCTTGCTGATTTGATTTAGGATGGAATTGGACATTTTTTGGGAAACAAAGGTATCGTCCCCCTCACTTTTTTGATTGAGGGCGTTCATAAATTCATTGGCCCATACCTCCACATTGTATCGTTCCAACCTATTTTGAAGGAACATGTTCCTGGCCATTTGTTCTTCTTTGGGCATGGTAATGGCTTGTTTTAAGGTATCTGCCTGCTGCTCAAAATTGTTGGGGTTGATGAGGAGAGCTTCGTTCATTTCGTAGGCAGATCCCGCCATTTCACTTAATATCAAAACCCCAGTTTTGTCTATTCGGGTGGCGATGTACTCTTTGGCCACCAGATTCATTCCATCCCTCAAAGGTGTTAGCCAGGCAATATCACTACTGGTATATAGATCGATAAGGTTTTCAAAGGGCATGGAACGGTAGAAGTACCAAATGGGAGTCCAGTTAACCGTGGAAAGCTCACCGTTGATGCGGCCTACCAGTTCATCAATTTCCTTTTTTAAGAGCTGGTATTGCGGTACGTTGGATCGGGAAGGCACGGCCAAAATTATCAGGCGAACCTTTTCCTTGTATTCGGGATACTTGTTTAAGAAATATTCAAAGGCATTGATGCGCTTCGCGATTCCTTTACTATAGTCCAATCGGTCTATGGATATGATGAGTTTGGTATCTGGCGCCGATGCCTTGTGATCATCCAGCTTGATCTGAAAATCGGAGCGGTTTTCAGGTGCATTCTTTCCATGGGCAATGGCTGCATCCCTAAATTTTTTGTAGTCGATTCCCATGGGAAAGGAGTCCACTTTGATTACCCTGTGATCTTGATAGACATCATTAAAACTCACCTCAAGTCCCAAAAGTCTTCGTACAGAACTTAAAAAATGCCGCTCATAATCATAGGTATGGAAACCAATCAGGTCAGAACCTAGTAGTCCCTCTAGAACCTCTTCCCTCCAGGGCATAGTCCTGAAAATCTCATAAGAAGGGAATGGAATGTGCAAAAAGAATCCAATGGACGTATTGGGCCTTTTCTCACGTACCATTTGCGGCACCAACATCAGTTGATAATCGTGAACCCAGATAGTATCATCCTCGTTGGATTGTTCTATGATGGCGTCCGCAAATTTTTGGTTCACGGATTTATATACATTCCAGAAATCGAGCTCAAATTCCGTGTATTCCAAAAAGTAATGGAACAAAGGCCATATGGTCCTATTGCTAAATCCAAAGTAAAACCCATCAATTTCTTTGGCGGTAAGATTTACCTTGGCACAGCCATGTTTGGCCAGAGCTGCATCAATATCCGATTCAAGGTTCGCAGGTGTGTCTTCCTCGGTAAGTCCGGACCATCCGATCCATAGACTTTCGCCCCCACTGTGTACCGATTTCATCCCCGTGGCCAAGCCTCCAACACTTGGAGTAGCGGTGAGTCCAGCTTCACTTATTTGCAATTGTACTGGTAGTCTATTGGAAATAATTATAGTTTTACTCATGAATCGTGAATTTAGGATCAAAATGTAATAAAATTCCTATTTTTTCGATTTAATAGAAGGTAAAAAAACCATTATTTAACCAACAGAAATTTAAATCCTGACTATGGATAACCTAAATTACGGAATAATTGGTAACTGTAGAAGTGCCGCGTTGATTTCCGATACCGGCTCCTTGGATTGGTGCTGCCTACCCCAATTTGATTCCACCTCAGTCTTTGCCAAACTCCTGGATAACAAGAATGGTGGGAGCTTTGAGATCAAGACCAAATACAATTACGAAATACATCAAGAGTACTATAGAAACACGGCTATTTTAGTGACTCGCTATTCCGATGGGGAAAATACTTTTGAGGTTCATGATTTTATGCCGAGGTACCATAAATTGACAGGTAAATACAATGCTCCACCAGAGATTGTACGTTATATAAAGCACATTTCTGGATCTCCAAGGTTCAGTGTTAAGTACGACCCCCGATTGGAATACGCGCAGGGGAATACCGCCAACCATGTAAAGGCAAACTTCATTGTGAGTTTGACCAATAAGCAAAAATTTGACACCCTTTTTCTCTACACCTCGTTCAACAAGAACAGGGTAATGGAAGGAGAGGAAATTGTGCTAAAGGAAGATGGATATTTCCTGATTTGCTACAATGAAAAAATCCTAAAACCGACCACGGAGAAAATGTCCCTGGAATTGGAACGCACCAAAATTTATTGGCTGGACTGGGTGGATAGAACGCCTACCTACAAGCAGTTCAATGATGAAATTATGCGTAGTGCCATTACCCTAAAAATGCTTACCTATGATAAAACTGGGGCCGTATTGGCCGCTGCAACTACCTCCTTGCCCGAAACCATTGGGGAAGTGAGGAATTGGGATTATAGGTTTTGTTGGATCAGGGATGCCTCCATGGTAATCAAGGTGGTTTCTGAATTGGGCCATAAGAATTCGGCCAAAAGGTATTTGCAGTTTATTATTGATTTAATGCCTGATAAGGATGAAAAACTCCAGATCATGTACGGGATCAACAAGCAAAAAACGCTTACTGAGAAGAGCCTAGATCATTTGGAAGGATACAAAGGTTCCAAACCAGTGCGCATTGGAAATGCAGCTTACAAGCAAAAGCAGAATGACATTTATGGCATTCTAATGGATGTGATCTATGAGCAGTTGGTCAAGTTTAGTAACGACATGGAGAATGGGGAGGAGCTTTGGAGCATAACCAAGGGAATTGTTTGGATTGTTAGCAAACACTGGCGCGAACCCGATAAAGGAATCTGGGAATTCAGGGGAGAGGATAGGCACTTTACCTTCTCGAAAGTATTGTGTTGGGTGGCCCTGGATAGGGCGATCAAGGTGGCACGAATCTTTGGGAAATCCAGAAAAATTGAAAAGTGGACCGCGCTTGAGCAAGAAATCAAGGAGGATATACACGAACACGCATGGAACCCTGATAGAAATGCCTTTGTGCAATCCTATGGTTCCAGTGATTTGGACGCCTCGGTATTACTCATGGAGTCTTACGGATTTATACACGCCAAAGACCCAAAATTTGTGAGCACTGTACGGGCCATTGAGGAGGATTTAAGCAATGACGGTTTGTTGTATCGCTATAAAAATGAAGATGATTTCGGATTGCCGTCCTCATCCTTTACCATTTGTACTTTTTGGTTCATCAATAGTTTGTTTAAAATAGGGGAGGAGGAAAAAGCCTTGGCACATTTTGAGCGCTTGTTGAGTTATAGCAACCACCTCGGTTTGTTTAGTGAGGACATTGATTTTAAGACCAAGCGTTTATTGGGGAATTTCCCGCAAGCTTATTCCCATTTGGCCTTAATTGAATGCGCCATCAATTTCTCCAGAAAAAAGAGTGAGGAGAAAATCCTGGAATCCATTAGCTGAGCTGTTTGGCCAACAGTTTTTTAGCTACGGATTTAATCTTTTCCAACATTTGGGACAGATGTTCCATTGTGGTGAACGGGTTCATCAAGGTTGTTCTTAGATAGTGGATGCCCCGCAACTTGGTTTGTACCAAATAGAATTCCCCATCTTCCAATAATTCCTGGCGTATGGCTTGATTTAAAGTATTTAATTCTTCGGGATTCAACGCAGCGTCTAAGTATCGAAAACAAAGAATATTGGATTGGGGTTCAAAGGCGAGTTCAAAGTGATCATCTTTCTTTAGCAACTGTTCAAAATCCATGGCCAAATCATATAGAGTGGTCACATTTTGGTCAAAAGCTTCTTCCCCGTACATTTTTAGCATGATGTACCAGTGAAGACTCATCATGGATTTGGTGCATTCAAAAGTTCTTTTGCCACCATTGTACCAGTCTTCTTCGTCCGTATGCGTGAGTAAATAATCAGCTTTTTGGGTAAAAGTGGTGTGCGAATGCTTCCCCTCCTTGAAAATCAAAGCGGTGGTAATGGTGGGCATCATCATCATTTTATGTCCGTCAATGACTACAGAATCCGAAAGTTGGATTCCGGACAGTAGATGTTGGTATTTCTTGGAGAATATGGCGGCTCCGCCGTGGGCGCCGTCCACATGAAACCATAAGTTGTGTTTTTCTGCAAATTGTCCAATGGCTTCCAAATCGTCATAAATTCCAGTTGCCGTGGAGGGAGCACTCCCCACGATGGCAAACACCTCAACACCATTTTTCTTTGCTTCTAGGTAATACGGCTCCAATTTTTCTACGTCAATGGTGTAGGTATCCGTTACAGGAACTTTGATAATGCCAGCTTCGCCCAGCCCCATGATTTTGGCTGCCCTGTCCACACAATAATGCGCCTCCTCACTGACCATGATACCTAATTTATTGGTGTGTCCATTGTTCCAAACGTCGCTATCAACCATAGCTTTTCTTGCGGATAGTAGAGCGGTAAGATTGGCCAGGGTACCGCCAGATGTCAGGATGCCACGAGAGTTATTGTCATAACCGATTCTTTCACCCAACAAATCGCACACAATACGTTCCATGGCCGTTGGGGCCATTCCCATCTCATATACCGCCATACCATTGTTCAATATAGAACCAATCATTCCTGTAAGCGCTCCTATTGGCGCTGGTGCAGCTACTTGATGCCCCACATATTTAGGGTTGTGGGTATGGGTGGTGCGTTGCAGGATCTGGGGAAAGAAATCCGAGAGGTTTCCCTGCTCCAAAAAATCCTTCCATAACCCCAGCTCGTCTTCAGGATTTTTCCAACTTATGGTCTTTTGGGAAGAACCAGATAAAGTCCGCTCCAGGTGATTGGCCAAAAGGTCAATAAGGGTATGTCCTTGATTTCTAAAACTTTCAGAATTGTAGACGGTATTCAGCAATTTTTTATCCATGGAATAAAGGTATGCGGATTGCGGATGCCTTCAAAATTTTGTAGGATTTCTTGTTAAATATTCGCATTATTGTCGCACCAAAAACTATACTGAAATATGCAACCAAAATTCCTGCTTGTCTTGGCAATCTTTACATTGTCACCATTGTTTATGAATTCCCAAACCCGATTTGAAAAGGGCTACTATGTGGCTCTTGATGGGAATCGTGTGGATTGCCTGATCCAAAATTCCAATTGGTCCGATAGTCCTAATCAAGTGACATACAAAATTGCTGATAGTGCTGATGAAAGCACCATTGATCCTAACAGCGTTTTGGAATTTGGAGTAGGTGGGGTTGTATACAAATCTGTTAATTCACAATTTCCAGAAACATTTTTAAAACCTAGAAAGAATGATAATGAGGCAACCCCTGAAATGGTTCAGAAGACTGTTTTTGTTAAATTGATATTGGAGGGAAAGGCGTCCTTGTACCAATATCGAGAAAAGAACCAGTTGATTTACCTCTATCAATTGGATGATGAGGCTATCGAGGTATTGAATTATAAGAAATACGTTACACTGAACGATTATAAGATTAGAGAAAATAATTTGTTCAGAAGGCAATTGTTGGAAAAATTAAATTGTAACAACTCCAGTGCCATCCAAAAGGTACAGTATAGTAGGAAATCCTTAACCGATTACGTACTAAAATTTAATAGCTGCAAAGACCCTATGGGTGTGGTTGGTTCCAAGGAGATTTCCCGAAAAAAAATGAAGATAACCGTAAAGTTGTTTGCCGGGGTTCAAAGTTATGATTTCACTTATGAGAGCCAAGGCGAGGATTTGGATTTTGAAAACAAGACCGTAGCCAAATTCGGAGCAGAACTCGAAGGGATTTTGCCATTCAATAACAACAAATGGAGTGTCTTCCTTTCTACGGACTATTCCAAATATAGCAGTGCCATTGATGCGCCAAATTCCGCAACCATAAGTTATGATATTGAGGTGACCCGATTGGGTACACTCTTAGGCGGTAGACATTATATGTTCTTGGATAATAAAAACAGCTTCTTTATTGAAGCGGCCTTAGCTTTTGACAAGGATTTTAACTCGGAAGTGAACGAGTACTTCGAAAATGAGTTTTTTGGAGACAGAGTGATTCCAGTTAGAGAGATGAGTTTTGGAGGAAGTTTTGGAGCGGGATACAGTTACAACCAAAGTATCTACGTGAAGGTAAATTATTATCCCGCGCAAAGTATTTTAAGAGGCCAAAGAACGGGTAACGAACTGTCCAGATTGGCGTTAACACTCAGTTTTAGGTTATAAAAAAACCGCCCCGGGCGGGGCGGTTCCAAATTGAGCTTTGTTTCAGCATCATTTGAATTAGTCAAAGGTATACCCGTTATCCGCTGCAACCTTGTCCGCAACCAGGGTGCGGAGTGCCACGACATTGGGTTGATTTGCATATTTCGTAAAACGTTTGAGTCCCATAAGCATCATACGTTGTTCGTCGCCTTCGGCAAAAGAAACTATCGCTTCCTTTCCTTTTTGATTGATAATATCCACAGCGCGGTACAAATATAACTTGCTCATTGCAATTTGCGCAGCCTGGGAATCTTCTCCAAATCTTTTGGCGTTTTTCTCCGTGCGTAAGATAGTGGATTCTGCCAAATAAATCTGGATCAAAATATCCGCAGCCGACATTAATAACATTTGGTGTTCTTCCAACGCTGGCCCGTACTTTTGGACTGCACTTCCGGCAATCATTAGAAACACTTTTTTCAAGCGGGTCACCAAGTCTTTTTCTTCAGAAAAAAGTTCGGAGAAATCAGGAGTATCAAAGGATGGGATGCCCATCAATTCTTCGCCAACTGCGGTGGCTGGTCCCAATAAGTCCACATGACCCTTCATGGCTTTTTTAACCAACATGCCCACGGCCAACATTCTGTTGATCTCGTTGGTTCCTTCATAGATTCTGGAAATTCTTGCGTCTCTCCAAGCAGATTCCATAGGAGTATCTGCGCTAAAGCCCATTCCACCAAATATTTGGATGCCTTCATCGGTAGTGTGCTGCACGTGTTCCGAAACAGCAACTTTTAAGATAGAGCACTCAATGGCATATTCCTCAACGCCTTTAAGCTCGGCTTCTTGGTGACTATTGCCAACAGCCTCACGCAAGGCGATTCTATCCTGGATGTTTTTGGCAGCTCTATAACAGGCTGATTCATCCGCATAAACATTGGTGGCCATATCTGCAACCTTAGCCTTTATAGCTCCGAAGTTGATAATTGGGGTTTTAAACTGAATACGCTCGTTGGCATATTTTACTGCTTCCGTGGTTACCCGACGTTGTGCTTCCAAACAGGCCGCAGCCAACTTGATTCGACCTACATTTAAGGCATTCATGGCAATTTTGAACCCATTCCCTCTCTCGGAAAGCATATTTTCAACTGGAACCTTGGTTTCGTTGAAAAACACCTGCCGGGTAGAGGAGGAGTGAATCCCCAGTTTCTTTTCCTCATCTCCAAGAGTGATTCCATTTTCTGGATCGTTTTCTACAATGAATCCAGTGATATTTTTATCGTCCTCAATTCTGGCAAAAACAATAAATACGTTACAGAATCCAGCATTGGAAATCCACATTTTTTGTCCAGTGATGTTATAAAACTTACCATCTTCAGATAAAACAGCCTTGGTTTTCCCGGAATTGGCATCCGAACCCGCTCCAGGTTCTGTTAAACAGTACGCACCAAACCATTCGCCAGTTGCCAATTTGGGGACATACTTTTGCTTTTGTTCCTCAGTTCCATACAATGTTATTGGCATGGTGCCAATACCCGTGTGTGCGCCAAATGCTGTACTAAAGGAACCTGTTGCCCCAGAAATATAATCGCATACCAACATGGTGGAGACAAATCCCATTCCCATACCGCCGTAAGCTTCTGGAACAGCGATACTCAACAAGCCCAATTCCCCAGCATTACGCATGGTTTCTTCGGTATAGGCATAGTCTTTCTGCTCAAAACGTTCCCAGTGACCCCAGAGTTCACGATCCACAAACTCTTTGGTACTTTCCCGCATCATTTTTTGCTCTTCGTTGAGGTCCTCAAGGGTAAATACATCTTCGCATTTGGTTTCCTTGACCAAGAATTGCCCACCTCGAAGAATATTTTTTTGTGTTGTTTCCATGTTTTAATTTTTTTTTAAAGAGAATGGAGTAAAGAAAAAAGAGAATAGAGCAGACCAGTAGTTTTAGTCCAAACCATTTTGGAACCCCATGGTCATTCTTTGCCATTCTTCTATTTTATCTTCCAATTTTATAAGTTGATTGTCATTGATGTATTTTCTATGGTTTGCTACTAGCAGTTGGGTGCCCAATTCAAATGATGACCCCAACGATATATCTATAAAATGTTTGAACGATCTATCTGTTCTGGCCGACCCTTCAGCAATATTGCTAGGCATTGAAACTGAACATTTACTTATCTGTGAGGCCAAATCATATCTTTCGTGTTTGGGAAATTCTATAAGCACATCTGAGATTTCATTTGAAATTTCCAAACCAAGCCGCCAGATTTTCAATTTTTTGTAATTATGCCGTGTGGCCATGCAATTAATTCTTAATCTATATTCTATTCTCTCGGCTCTTTTCTCTATTCTCTCGATTCATTAAGAAAGAAATTCATAAATGCCCGCTGCTCCTTGACCCGTGCCCACGCACATGGTCACCATGCCGTATTTTCCTTTCATGTCGCGCTTGCGCATTTCATCAAAAAGTTGGACGGACAATTTGGCGCCCGTACAACCCAATGGATGTCCTAGAGCAATGGCTCCACCATTTACATTCACAATTTCCTGATTTAAATCCAGCTCGCGCATAACCGCAAGAGATTGCGAAGCAAAGGCCTCGTTCAGCTCAATTAATTCTACATCGTTCTGTTTTAAGCCAGCTTGTTTCAAAGCCTTTGGAATAGCCTTTACCGGCCCAATTCCCATGATTCTGGGCTCTACGCCTGCTGCTGCATAGTTGACCAGTCTGGCAATAGGTTCCAAATTCAATTCCTTTACCATTTCTTCGCTCATGACCATCACGAAAGCCGCTCCATCACTCATTTGGGAGGAATTACCTGCGGTAACACTTCCTCCTGCTGCAAAAACAGGGCGTAACTTGTTCAGGGTGGGAATGTTGGTTCCTTTCCGAGGCCCTTCATCCTTACTCACCGTATAGGACTTGGTTTCCTTTTTTCCCGCTTCGTTCACAAAGGTGTGTTCCACCTCTATGGGAACAATTTGATCTTGAAAACGATTTTCTTCTTGGGCCTTAAGCGCTTTCATGTGGGAACTATAGGCAAATACATCCTGGTCCTCCCTGGATATCTTGAATTGATTGGCCACCGCTTCGGCCGTTAATCCCATACCCCAATAATAATCTTCATTTCCTTCCTTTGCTGTAGCGTAATCAGGAGTTGGTTTATAACCACCCATTGGAATATAACTCATGCTTTCGGAACCTCCGGCAATAATGCAGTCCGCCATTCCAGACTGGATTTTAGCGGTAGCAATTCCAATGGTTTCCAAACCGGATGCACAATATCTGTTGACCGTAACCCCGGGCACATCATCAATTTCCAATCCCATCAAGGAAATCAAACGGGCCATGTTCAAGCCTTGTTCTGCTTCGGGCATGGCATTACCGACAATGACATCATCGATGCGTTTTTTATCCAGATTGGGCAGCTCTTTCATCATGTGTTCAATGGTTTCCGCCGCCAGTTCATCAGGTCTTTTAAACCTAAATAAACCCCTCGGAGCCTTTCCTACTGCCGTTCTATATGCCTTTACTATATAAGCTGTTCTCATTTTTTTTAGATATGTGATGCAAGAGTCAAGAATCAAGACAATTGTCTTGGCTCTTTGTTCTAATTTCTAGTTTCTTAAAGGTTTTCCCGTTTTCAACATATGCTGTATACGTTCCAAGGTCTTTCTTTCGGTACAAAGCGATAGGAATGCTTCCCGCTCCAAGTCCAAAAGATATTGTTCGGTGACATAACTGGCCTCGGACAAATCCCCACCGGCCATTACATAGGCCAACTTATCTGCAATTTTCTTGTCATGCTCGGAGATATAGTGTCCTGCTTCCATGGAATCCGTTCCAACCAAGAACATACCCAAAGCCTGTTTTCCAAGTACCTTAACGTCCTTGCGTTTTACGGGTTTGGTATATCCAGCCTCTGCCATGAGCTTGGCATAAGCCTTGGCTGTAGCTATTTGTCGGTCTTTATTGACAACCACTACATCTTTTCCTTTTTGCATGATTCCCAAATCGTAGGCTTCATAGGCTGAAGTGCTTACTTTGGCCATTCCTATAGTGAGGAAATACTCCTGTAACACGTTCAGTTCCACATCGTTTTTACGGAAAGTATCCGAAGCACGCAAAGCCATTTCCTTGGAACCACCTCCGCCGGGAATGACCCCAACACCAAACTCCACCAATCCAATATAAGTCTCCGCAGCGGCAACAATTTTATCCGCATGCAAGGAAAGCTCACAACCACCGCCCAGGCACATTCCGTGAGGGGCTGAAATAGTTGGAATGGATGAATATCGCATCCGCATCATGGTATCCTGGAAGTATTTAATGGCCATATTCAGTTCATCATACTCTTGCTCCACGGCCATCATAAAAATCATCCCAATATTAGCCCCAACCGAGAAATTGACGGCTTGGTTTCCTACCACCAAACCTTGGAAATCCTTTTCTGCCAAATCAACCGCTTTGTTGAGTCCGGCCAAAACATCCCCACCAATGGTATTCATCTTGGATTGGAATTCGATATTTAAGATACCATCGCCCAAATCTTCGATGACCACCCCACTGTTCTTGAATACCTCATTGGATTTTCTGATATTTTCCAGAATAATAAAGGCATCCTGACCGGGTACTTTGACCATGGATTTTTCAGGAATGTTATAGTAGTATGTTGCCCCATCCTTTACAGAGTAAAATGATGTAGTTCCAGCCTCTTTCATTTCAGAAACCCAAGCCGCGGCCTCCAACCCTTCTGCTTTAATAAACTCAAGCCCTTTTTCCAGTCCTACTGCATCCCAAATCTGGAAAGGTCCATGTTCCCATCCAAATCCGGCCTTCATGGCATCGTCTATTTTATAAAGCTCATCCGATATTTCCGGAATTCGATGCGAAACATAAGCGAACAAGGCTCCAAAACTCTTTCGGTAGAATTCCCCAGCTTTGTCTTTGCCGGAAGTAAGTACTGAAAAACGATCCACCACCTTATCAATGGTCTTGGTCAACTCCAGGGTAGCGAACTTGGCACTTTTCTTGGTACGATAATCCATCGTATCCAAATCCAAAGTGAGGATCTCGCTTTTCCCTTTATCGTCCTTTACTTTTTTATAAAAGCCTTGTCCGGTCTTGCTTCCCAACCATTTGTTGTCCACCATGGTGTTGATGAAATCGGGAAGTTGGAACAACTCGAGACGTTCGTCCTCTTTGCAATTTTCATGGATGCCATTGGCAACATGTACCAAGGTGTCCAATCCTACCACATCCACAGTACGAAAGGTTGCGGATTTAGGTCGACCTATGACGGGACCTGTAAGTTTATCCACTTCTTCCACGGTCATACCCAAATCCTTAACCGCATGAAAGAGACTTTGAATACTGAAAATTCCAATCCGATTCCCAATAAAAGCAGGGGTGTCCTTAGTTACCACGGATGTTTTCCCGAGGAATTGCTCCCCATATCCGTTAAGGAAATTCAGTACTTCCTTAGAAGTTTTTGGTCCGGGAATGATCTCAAATAGTTTAAGGTATCTGGCCGGATTGAAAAAGTGGGTTCCACAAAAATGTTTTTGGAAATCCTCACTTCTTCCCTCACTCATAAACTTGATGGGAATACCTGAAGTGTTGGAAGTGATCAAAGTGCCGGGCGTTCTATGCTTTTCCAGGTTTTCGAACACCTGTTTTTTAATGTCGAGGCGTTCCACCACCACTTCAATGATCCAATCTACGTCTGCAACCTTCGCGATATCATCTTCCAAATTTCCAGTAGCGATTCTACTCGCAAAATTTTGATGATAAATAGGTGAGGGTTTGGATTTTAACGCTGCTGCCAAGGAATCGTTCACCAGTCTGTTTCGCACCACCTTGTCTTCCAAGCTGAGACCTTTGGCTTTTTCCTTCTCGTTAAGTTCTCGGGGAACAATATCCAATAGTAGTACTTCGACCCCGATATTGGCAAAGTGACAGGCTATGCCACTGCCCATGATGCCGGAACCGATTACGGCAACTTTATTGATATGCCTTTTCATGTAAGCGTTGGAATTAATTTGTTGATTTTATATATATTTTTTTATCTACGATAAGCTTGTTGATCACTGCTGCGGTCTTAAAAAAGCTGGCCAAATCCTCTTCCGAAACATGTTCTTTGACCACTTCGTTGAACCGAAGCACCACATCTTTGGAATCCTTTCGTTTGTCCAGCCCCAAAGCCGTAAGGTGAATCAAAACACCTCGTCCGTCCTTGGGATTGGGTTTCCGTTGAATGTAACCCCGTTCCTCTATGTTCTTCAGAATTCTGGATAGGCTAGTAGCCTCCATACCCATTTTAGGTCCCAAAGCGGTACTAGGGGTACCTTTTTTGGGGTCTATGCTCAGTAGGGTAAAACCTATGGCCATGGTAAGTCCGTAGTTCTTGGCTTCCTCATTGTACATCTTGCTAACCGCTTGCCAAGTGGCCCTTAAAGCATAATCAATGGTCAAATCTTTCATGGAACAGGATTGGTGTGACCAAATATACAAAAATTTATTATGCATGCATAATAAATATAATTTAGTTTGAGAGGTAGTTTCAAATAGGAATACCCATCCGTCAATTGAAACAGGGCATCCGTCAATTTAGGGGAAGATTTTTCATTAGGAGCCAGTAAACTAGCCCCAAAATTTTAAGATGATGAAAAAAATATGGAATTCCATTTTGGTATTGGCCGCAACAGGTGTTTTGGTACTGGCCTGTAGCAAAAACAAAGATGACGACACCCCACCAGAGGAAACCAATACCCTGGAAATTACAAGTTTCGCTCCCTTGACATAGGAAGTGGGCAAAACAGTGACCATTACAGGTAAAAACTTTGCCACCACCACTAGTGGGAACGTGGTGCAATTTAACGGAGTTAACGCCTCCTTGAACAGTGCCACAGCTAACCAATTGGTAGCCGTTGTGCCGACTGGTGATGTTGATGGGAAGATTAAAGTGACAGTTGGCACAGAAATGGCAACAAGCACCCAAGATTTTACACTTAAGGAACCTGAGGAACAATTGGCGGATGTTTATGCAGCAGGATATTATTATAATGGTTCGTTCAGTGCCATGTATTGGAAAAATGATGTGGAGATTGTTTTGGAGGAGGGTGAATCTTCGGCTGAATCAATATACGTTAGTAATGAAGATGATGTCTATGTTGGTGGACACAGGTATTTAAATGGTGTAAAAACTGGAACCGTTTGGAAAAATAATGAGATTTATCTGTCACTATCGAATGAACAAAATGAGACCAACATAACTTCAATTTATGTTAAATCAGATGGAACGCTTTATTCTGCGGGAACAATTAGGATTGATGGTATACGTACGGCCACAGTCTGGGAAGATGGAGAAGTTCTTTATTCAATGAATGAGTTTGGAGATAATTCTCAGGCAGAATCTATTGTTGTTGATGGAACTGATGTGCTGGTAGGAGGAAGAGAGTTCGACCCTAACTGGGGAGTTTACCTTGCAAGGATTTGGAAAAATGGTCAAGTAATTCATCAACTGGGAGATTTCTCAGAATCAAGAGTGTGGGATTTATGCCTTCACAATGATGAAATATTGGCTTCAGGGGAAGAGACTATTGATGATGAAGATGATTATAAAGGGGCAATGGTTTGGAAGAATAGCGGAACTCTTTATACTCTAAACAAGGCCAAAGAAAATGCTGTGGGATTCGCTATCGGAGTTACTTTGGATGGAGCAATAATCACAGCGGGCTATGAAAAAGAGAACAACTCCAGGTTTGCCACGTACTGGAATAACAGCAATGCAATAACAATTGGTAGCGAAGGCTCTCAGATAATGGATTTATTCATAAAAAATAATGACAAGTATTTTGGGGGTGTTCAAGGTAACGCTGCGATTGTATGGAAAAATGAAGGGGTTCTTTTTTCATTTGCCGCTGAGAATTGGGAAAAAAGAGTGAATTCCATATTTGTGAAGTAGAAGAAATTACTTTAGCTTTTGGAATAATGGAAACTGAATATCTGCTTACCGGTAAAAACAGGGAGATTTTACTAAAGTCCATCAAGGAGTTGAAGGAAGGCAACTGCATTCAGAAAAAGTTGGAGGATTTAGCGGATATAGATTTTGCCAAGGAGAGGTAAGTTAGAGTGATTTTCAACCGTATTTGATATTTAGAGACACACCCCAAGCCCCTCTCGAGAGGGGAACTCCATTGGAGTAAATTTAAAACTCCCTTCTTGAGAAGGGAAAATTTCAACTTGTTGAAATTAGGGAAGTGTTCGAAATCGGGGATGTGTCATTAAGAAAAGTAAAAACCCTCCGCTTTGCGGAGGGTTCTTTTTTTGGTTGGTTCTAATACCCGTAAATACTATTGTACAGGTCTAGATATTTTTCCTTGACAATTTTTCTGCGGAGTTTCATGGTCGGGGTCAGGTGGCCGTCATCCACGCTCCAAACATCCGGGGTAAGCCTAAACTGTTTTACTTTTTCCCATTTGGCAAAATCCTCGTTGGCCAAATCTATTTCTTCCTGGAAGCGGGAAATGACTTTGTCATTTATGGTAATATCCGAGTTGGCGCCCACAGTAATCTCGTGTCGTTTGGCCCATTCGTGCAAAAACTCAAAGTTGGGTTGTATCAAGGCAGCTGGCATTTTCTCACCTTCGCCCACAACCATTATCTGTTCTATAAACCGGGATTGCTTAAAACGGTTTTCCAACAATTGCGGGGCCACATACTTTCCACCAGAGGTCTTGAACATTTCCTTTTTACGGTCGGTGATGCGAAGGAAACCATCGGCATCCACCTCTCCTATATCTCCAGTGTGGAAGTAGCCATCTTTTAAAACTTCAGCGGTTTTTTCAGGATCCTTGTAATAGCCTTGCATCACCTGTGGTCCCTTAATGCAGATTTCACCATCATCGGCAATCTTAACTTCCGTTCTTGCAATAGGTCTACCTACGGTTCCAATTTTAAAACCGCTTTCCCGCATATCGTTTACAGAAACCACTGGGGAAGTCTCGGTAAGGCCGTATCCTTCCATAACGCCCATTTCAGCAGCGTTGAAAATCCGTGCCAAGCGGGGTTGTAAGGCAGCACTACCTGAGGCTATCAATTTCAAGTTGCCGCCAAGTCCTTCTTTCCACTTGCTAAAAATAAGTTTACGGGCCAAGGCCAATTTCTTTTCGTACCACCAACCATTTTGTCTGTAGGGTTCGTATTTGAGTCCCACTTCAACGGCCCAGAAAAAAAGTTTCCTTTTAATACCGGTAAGTGCTGCTCCTTTGGCTATGATTTTGTCGTATACCTTTTCCAACAGGCGGGGAACGGCTGTCATTACATGTGGTTCCGTTTCCTTGAGATTGTCGCTTATGGTTTCCAGGGATTCGGCATAATGAATAGCTACACCTCTATATTGATACAGATAAATAAGCATTCGCTCATATACATGGCAGAGGGGCAAAAAGCTCAGGGAGCGGGTTTCGCCATCCACAATGGGAAAACGCTTGGAACTTTCAATGGCGTTGCTTACCAGATTATCATGGGACAGCATTACCCCTTTGGGTCTTCCTGTGGTACCAGAAGTATAAATCAAGGTGGCCAAGTCATTGGGTGTTACCTGCGCTTTCAACTTTTCCACTTCATACTGATTTGAAGTATCAGCACCCAAATCCAAAACTTCTTTCCAGTTTTTGCAATTGCCCAATTCGTCAAAGGAGTATACATCCTTTAAGTTCTTGATTTTGGAAGACACTTCGAGCACCTTTTCCAAAACCTCATTGCAGGAAACAAAACAATATTTTGCCTCGGAGTGGTTCAGTACATATTCATAATCTGCCGCTGAAATGGTAGGGTAAATGGGTACATTCTGCGCACCAATTTGCAATACCCCTATATCCATAATGTTCCATTCCGTTCTGTTGGTCATGGAAATCACGGCAATTTTGTCGTTTGGCTGAACCCCCAATCTCAATAAAGCTCGGCTAACGGCATTGGCCCGATCTATATAGGCCTGGGTAGAGGTAGGTACCCACGTTCCGTTGTATTTGGTAACCAGCGAATTTTCAAGGGGGAATTTTTCCAATTGGTAATATGGAAAATCAAATAATCTGGTAACTGTTTGCATAGTAAGTTTCTGTAAAGTAATTGCAAAATAGGAAATAGGACCCAGATTAAGAAATGGTATTCTTACTATAAGGAGGGAAAAATTTAAAAATTGATAATGAGACTTTCTTTAGGCCGATGGAATCTCATCCAGGGAATAATATACCTTAAGTCCATTTTTTTTGGCCACCTCAACGTCCTGATCGGCACCCTTGGATTCCCCTTGGATTCGGAGGATGGCATCGCATTTAAGCAGCATACGATGCGCTGCTGGATACTGAATTTCCTGCCATATTTTATCTCCCGGTTCTTTTGCTCCGGCCAATTTAAGAAGGGGCAAGGCCAACCATTCCCCAATAATGGGCATGTGTCCCATTCGGAACAGCGGCAAGGCCATTGCCTCCAAACGTTCCAAGTTTTTTTTCATAAGGATTGGGTCGTTGTTTGTGCCACTTCTATAGGGACCTGCTATCAATATCATCATAATAAGGCATTTTTGATCTTGATAAAGTAAGCTCGAAATGTTATGATGGCAAATAAAGTAGTTTAAGAAACGGGATTGCTAAGGGTTGTTGCGAATCATGCTTAAGAATTCCGGGGTAATACCTAGGTAGGATGCAATCTGTTTTTGGTTGAGCTGTTTTGAAATTTCAGGGTACCTGGTCTTGAAAATTTCATACTTTTCCTTGGCTGGAAGAGAAAGGTTTTCCATGCTTCTTCGCTGTTCCCGTATGTACGCATTTTGCATTAGGATTCTAAAGAAGCGTTCCAAGTTTGGAATCTGAACAAGAAGATGCTCATAATCCGATTTGGACAGTCGGAAGACGGATGATGGGACAAGTGCCTCAATGTTAACCGCACTCTTTTGCTCTTTGACAAACGCAAACACATCGGTAATCCACCAATCCGAGATGGCAAACATGACCGTATGTTCCTTGCCATCCTCGGCTAATGAATAAGCCCGCAACATACCTTCGTTTACAAAGTATATAGCGTCGCAAAAAGCTGCCTGCTCCAATAAGACCTCCTGTTTTTGAAGCTGCACATGATGAAGTTGGGATACAAATGTTTTACGCTCTTCGGGTGTTAGCTGAATGTGCTTTTCCAAGTTGGCGAGAATACCCCTAAATTCCTTCATTGGGTAGGATTAAGGTGTAGTTTCATGCCTTCGTGCGAATTAGTAAATCCTAAGGTTTTATAGAATTCCAAAGCATCTGGGCGTTTTTTGTCTGTAGTGAGCTGCACTACATGTGCTCCTCTTTCCTTGGCCCGCTCAATGGCCCATTGGAACAACTTTTTTCCAATTCCCATGCCTCGACAATCATGGTGCACCCGAACAGCTTCTATTTGAGCTCGAATCCCACCTTGATAAGTCAAATATTGAATAAAACTTAGCTGCATGGTGCCAATGACGTTGCCAGAATCGTCCTTGGTTACTATCAATTCCTGATTTGGATCTTGACTGATGTTCTTGAAAGCCTCTAGGTACTTTTCAGGAAGGGGTTCCCTAAAATCCTCCCGTAGCTTTCCCAATTTGTCATTGGCCAGCATTTCAACAATTGCAGGGATGTCTTTAAGAGTAGCTTGGCGGATATTGTTTGGCACAATTAGGTTGTTTTTAACTGTTTGACACGAACCTGTCTGCCGGTAGGCAGGTATCACTAATTTAACGAATTACGTTTTTGCTATGTAAGTGGTTCAAGGGTTTGACACGAATGTCACGAATTTACGCGAATCTTAAAATTTATGAATTAGGATAAACATAGAACCGCTGTGCTGAGCAGCTACCCGTCTAACAATCCAACAATCTAACTTAATCCAGAGCTAGCTATTTTCCTCCACCCATTCCCTGGCATTGATAAACGCTTGTAGCCAGGGCGAGACCTCATCATTCCTATCCTTCGGATAGTGCGCCCAGTTCCATGGAAAAGTGGAACGCTCAATATGTGGCATGGTCACCAAGTGTCTGCCTGTTTTGTCACATAGCATGGCGGTATTGAAATCACTCCCGTTGGGGTTGGCCGGATAGCTTTCATAACCGTATTTGGCCACAATATCATATTGGTTTTCGGAATGAGGGAGGCTAAACTTTCCTTCGCCATGGGAAATCCATACCCCTAATGTAGATCCCGCCATGGAGCCCAACATCACCGAATTGTTCTCTTGAATTTTGACCGAAGTAAAATTACTTTCGTGCTTGCCCGAATCATTGTAGGTCAATCGCCCATGTGTTTCATGATCGGGATTGATCAAATCCAACTCCATGAACAATTGGCAACCATTGCAGATTCCTATGGATAGGGTGTCCGGTCTGGCAAAGAAGTCGTTGATGACCTTGTTGGCCTTCTCATTGTATTTGATGGCACCAGCCCATCCCTTAGCACTCCCGAGCACGTCAGAATTGGAAAAACCGCCCACAGCACCCAAAAACTGAATATCTTCCAGAGTTTCCCTTCCAGAAATCAAATCGGTCATATGCACATCCTTTACATCAAATCCGGCCAAGAATAGAGCGTTGGCCATTTCACGTTCGGAATTGCTTCCTTTTTCACGAAGGATCGCTGCTTTAGGCTTCTCGATACTTCCCGATTTCATCGGGACACTCGAAGCGACGCCTTCTGGAAACTTGTAAACCAAGGGCTGGTTTTTGTAGTTTTCATAGCGGTCTTTGGCCAAATCATTCGCAGTCTGTTTATCATCAAGCAAATATGAAGTCTTGAACCAAGTGTCCCTTAACGATGGAATGTTCAGGCCTATTTCTATACCATGGTTTTTGATGGTCAGTTCCTCTTTTGATGAAACTGAACCAATTTTGATTGCCTCAATCCCTGCATGCCTAAGCGCTTCTTCCGCTGAATTGTCCTTAGCTTGGAAAACGATTCCAGCATTTTCGGCGAAAAGCAATTTGATGGTATCTTCTTCACCAATTTTGGTAAGATCCAGTTGTGCTCCAAGAGCCAAATCAGCAAAGCACATTTCCAAAAGAGTGGTGATCAATCCTCCGGAAGCCACATCATGACCTGCAAGAATTTTATCGTCTTTAATCAATGATTGGAGGGTGTTGAACACCAACTTTACATAGGCGGCATCTCTTACCGAAGGCGCTTCATTACCTATTTCATTCAGGATTTGGGCGAATGAGGAGCCTCCTAATTTGTATCCGTCCTTTGACAAGTTAATGTAATAAATATCCCCGCCATCTTTTTGCAAGACGGGTTCAACTATTTTGTTGATGTCATTACAATTTGCAGCTGCAGAAATTATCACTGTGCCTGGTGAAAGCACGTCACCATCCTTATACTTTTGCTTCATGGATAGGGAATCCTTGCCCGTGGGCACATTGATTCCCAATGCAATGGAGAAATCGGAAACGGCTTTAACGGCCTCGTACAAACGGGCATCCTCACCTTCATTTTTACAGGGCCACATCCAATTGGCAGATAAGGAAACCGACTTAAGCCCATCCTTCAAAGGCGCCCATATGATATTGGTCAAAGCTTCTGTGATACTATTGCGGCTACCGGCAACTGGGTCTACCAAGCCTGAGATTGGCGAGTGTCCAATACTGGTGGCGATTCCTTCCTTGCTTTTGAAATCCAATGCCATCACCCCGCAATTGTTTAAGGGTAACTGCAGCGGGCCCGCACATTGTTGTTTGGCTACGCGACCTCCAACACAGCGGTCTACTTTATTGGTCAGCCAGTCCTTGCAGGCCACGGCCTCCAACTGTAGTAGCTGTTCCAGATAATCGTGAAAATGTTCAAGGGAGTAATTGAGTTTGGCGTATTCGCGAAGCACTGTGCGGTCCTCCATTATGGTTTTTGGGGAACTTCCAAACATGTCGGAAAGCTCCAAATCCATGGGTTTATCTCCAGATTTATCGGATACAAATGTGAAGCGATGATCTCCTGTAACCTCACCCACGTCGTACATGGGAGAGCGCTCACGAGCCGCGATACGATCCAACAAATCCAGGTCTTTTTTTCCAATAACCAATCCCATTCTTTCCTGGGATTCGTTCCCAATAAGTTCTTTGGCCGATAAGGTAGGGTCACCGACAGGAAGTTTATCGGTATTGATGGTACCTCCCGTTTCTTCAACCAATTCGGACAAACAATTAAGATGCCCTCCAGCACCATGGTCATGAATTGAAACAATGGGGTTATCATGACTCTCCACCATTCCTCGAATGGCATTAGAAGCCCTTTTTTGCATTTCGGGATTGGAGCGTTGTACAGCATTCAGCTCAATGGCCGAACTAAATTCCCCGGTATCTGCACTGGAAACTGCAGCTCCCCCCATTCCGATACGATAATTATCTCCTCCCAGAATGACTATTCTGTCTTCTTTTTGGGGTTGATCTTTAAGGGCTTGCTCTTTTTTCCCATATCCAATTCCCCCCGCCAGCATAATGACCTTGTCAAAGCCTAGTTTTCTAGCTTCCTCCTGATGTTCGAAGGTAAGCACGGAACCTGCGATTAGGGGTTGTCCAAATTTGTTCCCAAAATCGGAGGCACCGTTGGAAGCCTTGATCAAAATATCCATGGGAGTCTGGTACAACCAGTCGCGTTCCGCCATGCCCTTTTCCCACGGACGGCCCTGAGCGGAGTCGAATGGGTCTTCCAATCGGGAGTAGGAGGTCATGTATACCGCAGTTCCTGCTAATGGAAGCGAGCCTTTTCCGCCTGCCAAACGATCTCTGATTTCCCCTCCGGAACCTGTGGCTGCGCCATTAAAAGGTTCTACCGTGGTGGGAAAGTTGTGTGTTTCGGCTTTCAAGGATAGAACTGAGTCAAACTCTGTTTCTTCATAATAGTCGGGCTTGTCGGCTGTTTTGGGAGCAAATTGCACCGCTTTGGGGCCTTTTATAAAAGCTACATTATCCTTGTAGGCTGAAACAATTTCATTTGGATTTTCCTCCGAAGTCTTCTTGATCATTTTGAACAGGGAGGATGGTTTTTCTTCCCCATCAATAATAAATGTCCCATTGAAGATTTTATGTCGGCAATGTTCTGAATTCACCTGGCTGAAGCCAAATACCTCCGAATCCGTCAACTTTCTGCCAATACGTTTTGCCAACTCCTCCAAATAGGAGACCTCATCTTCACTAAGCGCCAGACCCTCCTGCTGGTTGTAGCTGGCTATATCATCAATTTCCAAAATGGGTTCTGGAACAATGTTAATAGTGAAAATATCCTGGTCTAGTCCCTGGTACTTTTGAAAAAGCATGGGGTCATAGTCTTGATGTCCCTCTTCCGTTGCATAAAACTCTTCAATCCTTTGGATGCCCTCAACACCCATATTCTGGGTTATCTCTGTGGCATTGGTACTCCAGGGAGTGATCATGGCTGCCCGAGGTCCAATAAAAAAGGCGTCAAGAGACGCCGCGTTTATTTTGGACTGGTTGCCAAACAACCATGTAAGTTTCTGAATGTCTTTTGGTGCAATTTCTTGAGCAGTCTGGACGGCAAAAACCTTTGTTGCCTGGTCCCCAAAGAAATGAATCATATCAGCCTAATTGTTGAACAGATTAAGAAAGTGCAAATTTACAGGTTTAACTTGGATTTTAATGGTTGTGGAGTTGGATTTGTTAACCAGTAGGTGTTGATAGTTTCATTCATCAAATTAAAGGAGCCATTCGTCAATTCATAACGGTCAGTTGTTGATTTATACCGGATTTCCAGCCATTGATTCAATAAATTTCGAAAATGGGACAACGGTTCTGGCGGGAATTGATAAATCTATAGTTTTAAATAATGGACAAACCTACTAAAACTAAAAAGCGGCATACCAAATTTGACGTGCCGCTTAAAAGAACATTAGGATTCCTTATTGCTTTAGGATTTGCGATAGGTATAATTCACCTATTAAAATTGGAAGAGGACAAGGATGCATTTATTTTAATCAAGCAACTCTTGCGAAGATTTTTTGCTTGACCCATCAAATAAACATCCCCCCGGAGACTTCAATGCGCTGACCGTTGATCCATTTGGCCGCATCAGAACAAAGAAATGCCACTACACCACCAATATCATGACTTTCACCAACTCTGCCAAGGGCGGTTAAGTTGGCAATGTGGTCCATTACCTGAGGTATTTCCTCGAAACGCTCCTTGTTGAAATCGGTGTTGATGGCTCCAGGAGCCACGGTATTTGCTTTAATTTTACGAGGTCCCAACTCTTTGGCCAGATATCTGGTGAAGACTTCCACAGCTCCTTTCATTGCCGCGTAGGCCGAATATCCGGGAAAGGAAAAACGAGCAAGCCCGCTTGATATATTGACAATTCCACCTCCATCTTTTAGAATGGGCAAAAGGGTCTGGGTTAAAAAATACACCCCTTTAAAGTGGACATTAAACAACTGATCGAAATTTTCCTCATTGGTTTCGGCAACAGATGCGTTATACCCGAATCCGGCATTGTTGATCAGAAAATCGATGGTATCCGAATCAAATTCCGTTTTTAGGGTTTGTTCCAGTAGGGTTTTAAAAGATTGAAATGAAACTTTGGTGGTGTCCAACTGCAAGGCAACACCTTGTCTACCAATGCCCTCTATCTCACCAATGGTGGTTTCGGCAGCTGCTTTGTTTGAATGGTATGTGATGACCACATCCAAGCCTTTTTTGGCAAGTTCGATGGCCATGTCCCTACCCAGCCCTCGACTTCCGCCCGTGATCAATGCAATTTTTGTACTCATGTTTTTTGTTTTTATTTATGAATACTGCAAAGTTCAACAGGGTTGACTTGATTATCTTGTGAGGGTCAATCCAATAATTGCAAAAATCAAACAATTTCTATTTTTCGAAACTTTAAGGGAGAAAGGTCGGTGTGTTTTTTGAAGAAGTTGGAAAAATGGGCCGTTTCCTCAAATCCGAGTGCGAATGCGATTTCGGCTATATTCCAATTGCTGTGTCTTACAAGTATTTTGGCTTCTTTGATAATCCGTTCCGCAATTAAGTGGGAGGTGCTTTTCTGTTCAACTTCCTGTAATGCCCGGTTTAGATGGTTTGTATGGACACTGAGTTGATTGGCAAAATCAGATGGGGAACGAAGCTTCATGCGCTGCCCCGTGCTCTCTATGGGGAACTGTCTTTCCAATAGTTCGGTAAACAGGGAGGTAATTCTCTCCGAGGCGTTGGAATGGATATTGCCAATAGTATGGGCAGGCTGCAGTTTCATAGCCTCATGAATGAGTTCAAAAACTAGGTTTCTCAAGATATCATACTTGAAGGCGTAATCTGCATTCAGCTCTTTGAACATGCGTTGAAACAAGGGCGTAAACCTGTCAATATCCTGATGGGTCAACTGAACCACGGGAATCCCTCCAGGCTGAAAAACAGGGTAGTTTAAAAGGGCGCCAAATTGATGAAAAAAGGTTTCGGTGAACACGCAAAAATACCCCGTAAGTTGCTCATCTATTTGTTCCCAATTGTACGGTATTTGCGGGTTGGAGAATACCAGCACATGTTCATCAACCGGCACCACCTTATCGGCGTAGTACACCTTGCTCTTTCCGGAAACCAAGCTTATTTTGAAGTAATCCCTGCGGTTAAAGGGCATAGGTTTGGGTTTAGGTCCCGCAAATTCGTCCAACTTAAATACATTGAAGTGACCTATACCGGTTTTGAGATTATCAGGAATACCATTTTGACTGGAACTATAAAACTCCTCGATGGAAACACGTTTGGCCATGCTCCAAAGTTACATAAATCAAATAAATCGGATTATTGGATTGTTGGATTACTTCGAGCTAGGAATTTGGGAATTCAAGTTTGGAATTTGAAGATCGAATGGATTGTTTGATTGTTAATTGAACATGGTTCACTGTTTCTTGAGCAACGCCATATAGAAACCATCATATCCATGTTCCGATGCATAGATATTTTGCTCTTTGACCAACGTAAACTCCTGCCCAGGTTCAGAATCCAAGAACTTTTGCACTTGCTCCGTGTTTTCCTGTGGAAGAATAGAACAGGTGGCATAGACCATTTGCCCACCTTTTTTGAGCATTTTGCTGTAATTCTGAAGAATATCCTGCTGCACGCCCATAATGCGGTCAATAAATTCAGGTTCCAGCTTCCATTTGGAGTCTGGATTACGACGAATTACGCCCAATCCCGAGCAAGGAGCATCCAGCAAAAGTCGGTCTGCGCTATTGTGCAGTTTTTTGATGACCTTGGTGGAATCAATAACCCTTGTTTCCACATTGTGAACCCCATTGCGACGCGCTCGAATCTTCAGTTTTTTGAGTTTGCTCTCATAAATGTCCAGTGCTATCAACTGTCCTTTGTTTTGCATTTGTGCGGCCAAATGCAAGGTTTTACCCCCTGCACCGGCGCAGGCATCCACCACACGTTGTCCGGGTTTCACCTCCAAAAAAGGAGCCACCAATTGGGAAGAGGCATCCTGCACTTCAAACAAGCCATCCTTAAAGGATTCCGTGGTGAAAACATTTTTCCTTTCCTTGAGTTTTAAGGCATCTGGATAGCCCTTGATAGGTTCAGTTTCAATTTCGTGTTGTTCCAATGCAATTTGAAGCTGCTCCTTTTTTATTTTCAAGGTGTTGGTTCGAAGGATGACCTCGGCCTGCTTGTTCAATGCAGCGATTTCCTTTGTCCAAAGTTCATTTCCCAAGGACTTTTCACCAAGCTCATCCATCCAATCTGGAACGGATTCTTTTATCTTTCTGATTTTGGACAGCTCATCAAACCTACCCTTGATTCGACGCTCGGGAGTACCTTCCAACTGTTTCCAATCCGGGATTCGGATACCTCTCAATACGCACCATACGGCAAACAATCGGAACAAATGTTCCCTGGAGTAGGGTTCGTGCACTTCCGATATTTCAGTATAAAGGCGTTTCCAACGCACAATGTCGTAAGTGGTTTCGGCAATAAAGCCACGATCCCGTGCTCCCCACCGCTTATCATACCGCAGTACTTTCTCAATTACCTTATCGGCATATTCATTTTCGTTGAAGATCATGTTTAACGCATCAATCACGGCAAAGACCAAGTTTCGGTGTAATCGCATCCCAAAAATTAAGAAATGCAAAGGTATGGTTTCTAATAAGATTCCAATTACATTTGGGCAAACACATCTGCATGAAATACTTCCCATTACTTACCTTATTGATTTTGATTGCTGCCTGTTCCAAAAAGGAAAGACCAAAGCCTTTTTCCAAAGTTCAAATAGAGACTGTTTTTGAGGATTCGGTAAGCATACGGGCCATTGAATTTTTGGATAGCAAAACTTTGGCATTTGCAGGGAGTGGCGGTGTGTATGGAACTGTGGATGTTAATACCCATACAGTACGTTCCAATATTCAAGCCCATGACAGCCTTTATCCTGGATTTAGGGCCGTGGGAAAGACGACTACGGATTTTTTTATGCTTTCTGCTGGAAATCCTGCATTACTTTACAAAACTGGAGATGCGGGAACAATGGAACTGGTATATAAGGATGAAGGCGAGGGTGTTTTTTATGATTCCATGAAATTTTGGAATGATAGGGAAGGTATGGCCGTTGGCGACAGCATGAATGGGTGCTTGTCCATCATCATTACGCGGGATGGAGGTAATACCTGGACTAAATTGCCTTGTTCACAGTTGCCCGATGCCGAAGAAGGGGAAGGGGCATTTGCAGCCAGCAATACCAATATTGCCACTGTTGGCAACAATGCTTGGATCGCGACAACGGCTGGTGCGGTCTATAAATCTATGGATAAGGGTAAAACCTGGTCAAAAACCGCAACTCCCATTGTTAATGAAAAACCCACCGAAGGTATTTACTCCATCGATTTTTATGATGAAAATGTGGGGTTTGCCATAGGAGGGGATTATACCCAGCCCCAATCCAATAAAGCCAATAAGGTTGTTACCCAAGACGGGGGTGTAACTTGGCAATTGGTTGCCGATGGGGAGGAACCCAACTATAAAAGCTGTGTACAATATGTACCCAATTCTGATGGTGAAGGATTGGTAGTGGTTGGGTTTACAGGGATTTCCTATTCCCAAGATTCAGGACAGCATTGGAAACGGCTTAGCGATGAAGGCTTTTACTCCCTTCGTTTTTTGAACGATACGGTTGCCTACGCCTCTGGAAAAAATCGGATTGCCAAATTGGTATTTCAATAAAAAAGCGACGAGAATATCGCCGCTCTTTTCTAACTACTAACCAAACCAACTTAAACGTTGACCACCACGTAATGGCGACCTGATTTTTTATACCAGATACCTCTGGACTTGTATAGTTTTCTTCCGTTTACCACAACCACGGTTCGGGTTCTGGGGAGTCTTCTCACTTTGATTCCTACTGGAGCGGCACAAACCACATACCTTTTTCCGCGGGCTTTGTACCACACGCCATCCGCGAAATAGAAATTGGTCTTTTTGTGCACTACTACTCGTGGCTTTTTAATGGTAGTTACCACGGTTCCATGTTGGGGATATACGCGAACCACCGTTCTTTGGGCACTAATGGCCATTGTTCCCAAAAGGGCAACGGCAACTAGGATTGTTTTTAAAGCTTTCATAATGTAGATTTTTATGGTTTCTGGTTCTTTGACCACGGTTTTGATGAAAGGTTTAAATAGAAAAGGAGCCAATTGGCTCCTTTTTTATGTTTTTTATCGATTTGATCAGTGAACAAAATTTCATCGAACTCACTTTAATTCGTACCGGATTAATTTAGATCCGCTTTGTAAATGGCCCACTCCTCATAAAGGCTATCAAGAATTTCTTCACCGTGCTCTCCGCCATAGATTATGTACATTTCATCATTGAACAATGCCATTTGATGAATGGAATGGTGTACACTTGGTTTGGGAAGGTTATGAGTTAATTCAGTAAAACTGTTGTCAAGAGTATTGAATACCCCAATTGTGGTTTCCTTTCCAACCACAGTTATTATGTCCTGTTCTATTTCAACATTTGCTTTGAATCCTGCTACATAAATCAAATTCTCATTTTTTTGGACAAAACTAAAACTCAATGGTTTTTCCATATAGAGGGTTTCAATATCGGTGGGATTGTCCATGTCAATAATGTAAATGGTATTGGAGGGATTTGTATCGTAAAAATCTTGGCCTCCTCCAAACACATACATTTTATTGTTGATGATTGTACCTCTGGCGCCATATCTGGTTTCTGGGAGGGTTGCGAACAAGGTTGAAGTTTGACTTTCCAAATCCCATTTGTAAATATTCTTTGCCTCCTCTATTTCGAAAATTGCGCTATTGTCAATAGTTGCAGGAATAAATGCCCCGCCTATAATATATGCAGCATCGTCTTGAACCGATATACCAAAACGGGTAAAGGCAATTTCCATTTCGTACTCCTCGGATATGATATTATGGGGGACAGAAGTCGGGGCGTTAGAAATATCTAATCCATAGGTATTTACATATCTAGCCCCAAATGCTATGAGTTGATTATTGACAATATGTAATTGTTTGGAAACAGCATCTTCTTCAGAATCATAGTTGACATAATCTGTCTGGGAGTTATCATCCATATTGAATTTGATTACACGCTCAGGTCTTTTTTCGAAATTGTCAAGAACATCTTCCTTGGTAACAATAAAAAAACTATTGTCACTGTAAGATCCGATCATCCCAGGGGAACGGCCATTGATTGCCGCAGATTCAAATGTAAAAGCCTCGGAAAAATCAAGATCTTCAACTGGAGCTTTGTAATCTACCACATCCTTGCTAGCCAAGGTAAAATTCAAAATCCCTTCAGAGGACTTTCTTACTTTGGCACCACTTTTTGCTGTTACGGAACCTGACAAGGTAGCTGTCACCGTTCCATCTTCCATTACTTTGATATCAAAATCATCGGACGCCAAATCAGAGGCGCTTTCCCCAACAAAGGAAAAAGAGGAAGGCTTTGGTGATCTATAAAAGTCAAGAAGTGTTTCATCTATGGTTGATGCAGACCTGTTTATATCATGGCCTCTGCGCCACACCAAAGAACCATCCGTTCCTCCAGAAAAGATGAACTCATCATCGGCCACATTAAAATTGTCGGTAATATCCAAGACTTCGTTGCCATTGGTAAGTTCAGCGGATACAATTCTCCACACCTTGGAGTTTCCATCATCAGTTAAAAGATCAACAGTCTCTTGTTGAAGTTCCGAGACAGTAGGTTCAGGATTCTGTGTGTTTGCAGGGTCATCCGAGCTGCAGCTCCAGAGAATCGTAATCATGGCAATAGTAAATAACGTTTTGATTTTCATAATAAGATTTTAAGCAGTTTTTTTAATTAACACCCTTGTAATTGTAGGGTACTGCAAATAAATCTTATTACCTGCCTGTAATCAGGTCAGAATTGATCAATGGCATCTATCAATTGACGAATGGATCATCTCAGTTGATGAATTTTGGAAAGCTGGGCAAAATAGAATTTATCTTTAAGCTGTATATCTAGGTACTTGGCTCAACTAGGGAAATTAGCAGGTTAAATAAGTTACCCACCACCTCGACGTTTTCGCATTTGCTGAAGCAATCGCTTTTTAAAATCTTCTTCGGCCTTCAGCAGTAGCAAGGTCTTTTTAGGCGAAATCACGGTTTTTATCTCGGAGATAAACTCCAGTTGGGCTTCATGCTTTTCTTTTTGCACATCTAAAAACTTCGCCAATAGGGTAGAGGATTCTGCATTGGATAAATCCTGGATGAATGCTATTTGGGAGCGAAGTTCCATGCGCTCGGTTCTGCGAATACGCTCCAAAGTTTCTTCATATTCATTGTAAATGGGCCAGAAGGACTGCGCCTCTTGGCTAGTGAGATTCAAACGTTCCGTAATAAATGCCACCTTTAGGGTTTTGATGCGCTCACGGGCAGGACCCTGGGCATAAAACCATGAGGACCCCATGGCAAAACTGAAAATTAGTATGAGTATTTTTTTAGTCATAATTGTTGTAGTCTAGGTTTAAATCCTCAATGTCCTCCACATTTTCATCCAGATATTCCAAAATTTGCTCCTCGCCCAAATGCTGGTCCAAAATATCGGACAGTTCGATTTGCTCCAACGAAACCACCTCCGCAATTTCATAGGAAGAAAGATTGAAATCGGTAGTATCAAAATAGGCTTCCAGCTCGGAATTTGCCAAATCATCAAAGGTTACAGTATCGGTATTCTTCCCATTGAGTCCAAAGAACAACAGAAATACTGCGGCAACTCCAGCTATGCTGTAGTATATTTTCTTATAAGATTTAAGTTGAACGACTTTAACCTCTTTAGGTTCCAGTTGGGCCATTACTTTTGGGGTAAAGTCTTCAAAGTAGGTCTCGGGCACTGCAAAACCATCCGACTTAGGAATTATGGAATTTTCAGCTTGGGAATCCTCCTGTTGGATCCTGTCCATAAGTCGGTCATGAAAGTTGTCGAAATAACCTTCCGGAGTTTTGAATTTATTTTTTTTATCCTTTCCCATCTTTTTTGTTTGACCCCCGAACCTTAAAAAGGTTTAATCGGCTTTAAGATACGTTTCAATTTTCTTTACTGCCAAATGGTAAGAGGTTTTTAGGGCACCTACCGAGGTTTCAAGCACTTCTGATATCTCTTCGTATTTCATTTCCTGAAAATATTTCATGCTGAAAACCAACTTTTGCTTATCAGGCAGTGTTGCCAAAGCTTTCTGAAGCTTTAATTGGATCTCATCCCCTTCAAAATAAACATCGGATTGAAGGTTTTCTACCATTGCAATTTTCAATTCTTCATCACTGATACCCGCTTTCCTGGATTTCTGTTTTAAAAAAGTCAGGGATTCGTTTGTCGCAATGCGATACATCCAGGAATACAGCTTACTATCCCCTTTAAAGCCCTCTATATTCCGATACACTTTGATAAAGGTATTCTGCAACACATCGTCAGCATCATCATGATTCAACACAATCCTTCGGACATGCCAATACAAGCGTTCCTTATAGGTGTTGACCAACACTTCAAAGGCTTTAGCTTGACTATCCTTATGTTTTAGCTCAGCGACTAAGGTTTCCTCAGCGATCAATTTTTTGTTGATTTGATGCTATGACTATGGTAAAGGTAAAAGGTTTAATTCTATTTAGACATGAGACATGAGACATGAGACATGAGACATGAGACGATGGACTGTCCAGTTTTTGGATGCTTGGAATTTGGAATTTTGAGTCTTGAGTCTTGAGTCTTGAGTCTTGGGTCTTGGGTCTTGAGTCTTGGTTGGGGATATCAGATTTCTGGATTTCTGGATTTTTGGATTTTTGGAGATTGGAATTTGGAGTTTTGATTGTCAGATGTCGGATGTCGGATGTCGGATGTCAGATGTCGGATGTGGGATGCTTGGATTTTTGGATTATTGGAATTTGAGCTTGAACTTGAATTTTGGATTGTTGGAGATTGGAATTTGGAGATTGGAATTTGAAGATTGATTGCTAGGTGCTAGGTGCTGGGTGCTGGGTGTTGGATGTCAGGTGTTCGTTTTTGGATTCTTAGATTTTTGGAATTTGGAATTTGGAATTTGGAATTTTGAGCTTGCACTTGAACTTACCCAAGCGTCTGCATTTCCACTAGCTTTTTGTACCCTTTTTGCGACTTCATCAGTTCTTCATGGGTACCTTGCTCCACAATTTTTCCTTTGCTGAGGACTACTATGGAATCTGCATTTTGGATGGTGGACAGCCGATGCGCAATGACAATGGAGGTACGGTTTTGCATCATTTTTTCCAGTGCATCCTGAACGAGCTTCTCGCTCTCCGTGTCCAAGGCGGAAGTGGCCTCGTCCAAAATCATGATGGGAGGGTTTTTCAACACCGCCCTTGCTATGGACAACCGTTGTTTTTGACCGCCACTTAATTTATTACCGCTATCTCCAATGTTTGTATCATAGCCATTGGGGAGTTCCATAATAAAGTCATGGGCATTGGCCACTTTGGCAGCTTCCATAATTTCTTCATCGGTAGCAGCTTCCTTGCCCAGACCAATATTGTTTTTAACGGTATCATTGAACAAGATAGAATCCTGCGTCACCAATCCCATAAGTCCGCGAAGGGATTTTTTGGAAATGTCTTTGATATTGGTTCCGTCAATGTTGATTTCACCTTCGTTCACGTCGTAAAAACGGGTGACCAAATTGGCAATCGTACTTTTCCCACTTCCGGATTGCCCAACCAAGGCTACCGTATGCCCTTTTTTGACATCCAGATTGAAGTTTTCCAGCACATAATCATCTTCATACTTAAAGGAAACCTCCTTGAGGGATATGCGCTTGGAAAAATCTGTTTTTTCTATGGCGTTTTGACTGTCCGCAATTGGATTTTCAGATTCCAGAACTTCCAATACCCGTTCTGCGGCGGCATTTCCCTTTCTAACGCCGTAGGAAGCCTTGCTAATGGCCTTTGCAGGGGTTAGAATATTATATGCCAGTCCCATATAGGCTATAAAAGAGGAGGGATCCAGGGTTTTATCCACCAAGACCATCTTACCTCCAAACCATAGCAGCACGCCAATAACCAATATGCCTAAAAATTCACCAGTTGGCGAGGCTAGGTTTTGCCGGTTCAAAAGGGAGTTGGAAAACCTAAAAAAGCGATTTGTGGATTTTTTGAACGTATTGAAAAATCTAGATTCAGAGTTAAAGGCCTTGATGACCCGCAAACCACCCAAAGTTTCCTCCACAATGGACAAAAACTCACCTTGCTCGCGCTGTACTTTATCCGATTTTCGCTTTAGCGATTTTCCAATTCGGGAAATGATCATGCCTGCAATAGGGATGAAAATGAACACAAAAATGGTGAGTTTGGCGCTAATGCCGAACATAATCAAAATGGTAAACAGGATGGTCAAAGGTTCCCTAACAATCAACTCCAAAATGGATAGGAAAGAGTGCTGAATCTCCAAAACATCCGAAGTGATTCTGGCTATAACATCCCCTTTGCGTTTTTCCGAAAAATAGGAAATGGGCAAATCCACAATTTTCTGGTACATTTTGTTCCGAATGTCCTTTAGTACCCCATTCCTAAGAAAGGTGATAAAGAACATGGCCAGATAATTGAAAGCGTTCTTCAAAAGAAATAACACCAGCACCAGTCCAATGACCAAAATAAGTCCTTTCATATCATCATCCCCAGAATAAGCGGTGACCCGATAGTTGATGTAATCCTGGAGATAATCCTTTAAACCACCCATTCCAGTATAAACTGGCTCCACAAGCACCTTTTCGTTGGGCTTGAAAAGCACATCCAACATGGGAATCAAGGCCGCAAAGGAAAGCGCACTAAAAAGCGCATAAAGGATATTAAAGAAAATATTGAGAAAACCGTATTTGCGATAGGGAACCGCAAAACGGAGAATCTTTTTAAAATAATTCATTAACTACAAGTTCAATTCGGAAACGATGCCCTCCAGTTTGGCATCCAACTGCGAATTTACGGATTTATAATCCGCGGCATTCTGCAATGTGGCGTTGGTGCTCATGTAAAACTTCACCTTGGGCTCTGTTCCGCTAGGTCTTGCGGCAATTCGTGTGCCATCTTCGGTTTCGTAGATCAAAACATTCGATTTTGGCAGGTCAATGGCCTTTTCCTCCCCAGTTTGTACATTTTTGGCAGTTGAAGTATTATAATCCTCAATCCAAACCACTTTGGAACCTTGAACGGAATCCACTGGATTTTCCTTGAAATCAATCAGCATTTGCTTGATTTCCTCAGCGCCGCTGATTCCTTTTTTGGTCAGGGAAATCAGTTTCTCCTTATAAAAACCAAAACTTACGTAGCAGTTGATCAATTCTTCATAAAAAGAGCTGCCACTGGCTTTGGCATCAGAAGCTATTTCGCAGGCCAGTAGGGTAGAGGTAACGGCGTCCTTATCCCGAACAAAATCGCCTACCATATACCCAAAACTCTCTTCTCCTCCACCAATAAATTGGGAATCCGGGAAGTCCTTGATCATTTTGCCAATCCACTTAAATCCGGTCAGGGAGGTCTTGCATTCCACCCCATAGGCTTTTGCCATTTGCTGCATCATGGGTGTGGATACAATGGTAGAAGCTACAAACTCGTTGCCCTGCAATCCGTTGTCCTTGAATTTGTCCAACAAAAACTTGGTCATCATGATCATGGTCTGGTTGCCATTGAGCAATTCAATTTTACCTTCCAAGTTTTTAACGGCTATCCCCAAGCGATCACTGTCAGGGTCGGTGCCCACTACCATATCGGCTCCAATGGCTTCTGCCTTTTCAATGGCCATGGCCAAAGCGGCAGGTTCTTCCGGATTTGGAGACTCCACAGTAGGGAATGCCCCATCGGGTTTGGCCTGTTCTTCTATAATGGTAACGTTGTTATAGCCCGCTCTTTTCAACACCTCGGGAATTGCGGTAATGGAAGTGCCGTGCAAGGAGGTGAACACAATCTTGAAGTCATCCTTTCCCTTGGCGCCAAAACTGCCTTTGCTTACCGAAGCTTCAAAGAAAGCCTCATCCACTTCTTTATCTATAAGTTGAATAAGCCCAGCATCGGCCTCAAACTTTATATCCTCAAAAGAAAGTGAATCTATTTCAGCTATGATTTCGCCATCCTGTGGTGGTACAATTTGACCTCCATCTGCCCAGTATACTTTGTACCCATTGTATTCAGGCGGATTGTGGGAAGCCGTTAGAACAATTCCCGCTTGACAGCCCAAATGTCTTACTGCAAAAGAAAGTTCCGGCGTAGTTCGTAATTCAGAGAATAAATAAACTTGGATTCCATTCGCAGCGAAAACCTCAGATACTGTTTTGGACAAAGTGTCCGAATTGTGACGGCAATCATAGGCAATCACAACTTTGATTTCGTTGTTGCCATGAACTTTTTTTAAATAATTGCTGAGTCCCTGGGTGTTTTTACCCAAGGTGTATTTGTTGATTCGGTTGGTTCCAACCCCCATGACTCCACGCATTCCCCCGGTTCCAAATTCCAAATCCTTGTAAAAACGTTCCTTTAATTCTTCGGTATCGTTTTCTATAAGGTGTTGAACTTCCTTTTTGGTATCTGCGTCAAAAAAATCGGTAAGCCAAGTCTTGGCATTTGCGGTGATGGAATCCATGAAATAATGTAATTTTCTTCGTGTTAAAAGTACAAAGAATATGAAATTGGCCTCGGTTAAATGTTAATTTTCTTGGAGATGGTATATCGGGTATCATTTTTTCTGGAGCGAACCATTATTTCACCCAAAAAACCAGCTAAAAACAACTGGGTTCCGATGACCATGGCCACCAGGGCAATATAAAACTGGGGTCGGTCGGTTATCAAGCGGCCAGTGGGGTTTAAAAAGAGTTTGTCTATTCCCAGATAGATGGAAAAACCAAAACCTACCACAAACATAATTACACCCAAGGCGCCAAAAAGATGCATGGGTTGTCGGCCAAATTTGGAGACGAACCAAATGGTGATCAAATCCAAAAACCCATTTACAAAACGTTCCGCACCAAACTTGGTACTCCCATATTTTCTAGCCTGATGCTGTACCACCTTTTCGGTAATATTGGAAAAACCGGCATTCTTGGCAAGTACTGGTATGTACCGATGCATTTCTCCAGAAACCTCGATGTTTTTGACCACGTCTTTGTTGAAGGCCTTGAGACCACAGTTAAAATCATGGAGTTTGACCCCTGAAGTCCTTCTTGCCGCCCAATTGAACAGCTTGGACGGGATGTTCTTGGTGATTATGGAATCGTAGCGTTTCTTTTTCCAGCCAGAGACAATGTGATAATTGTCTTGCTTGATGAGGTTATACAATTCGGGGATTTCTTCCGGATTGTCTTGCAAATCCGCATCCATGGTAATGACAACCTCTCCTTCGGCAGCTTCAAAACCGGCATGCAGGGCCTGGGATTTCCCATAGTTTTTCAAAAACCGAATCCCTTTGACGTTTTCATTTTTTTCGGATAGCGAACGAATGGTATTCCATGAACCATCCACACTGCCATCATCAATAAAAATAATCTCGTACAAAAAATGATTGGATTGCATAACCTGTACAATCCAATCATGGAGTTCTATAAGTGATTCTTGCTCGTTAAGTAAAGGGATTACAATGGAAATCTGCATTGTTTCTTTCTGGATTTCCCTTCAAAAGTAGCATTTTTTGTGTTAGTAGGCAGGTTTGTTTTTTTTGAGAATCAAACCTGTAATTAAGCCTAATACCAATCCAATGATGCAGCTTATGATTAACCCAATAGGATATCTAATCCATCCTAACTTCTTTTGCATTTCAACGCCCTGTTGCCATTGTTCTTCGGTTAGGCGAGGATTTTTTTCAAAAGCTGCGGACTTTGCTATTTCAAATGCTTTGTCCATGAAATCAGGCTCAATGAAATTGATTAAAAGGTATTGGTATATCAAAGATAAAATAGCTGAAACCAGAGCGATGCCTACTCCCAATTTTAGGGCTTCAACAATTTTAAGATATCCTCCATTGGCCTTTTTGAAATTCATTGTTCCAACAAATATTATTATTGCTGTAATTATCGTGGAAACAACAATTACCGGAGTGCTCATTTCGTAATGAAGGTTCTGTGTGTATAACATTACACCAAATACTATGGATGCTAATCCCAGTATTATTCCATAATTGCGGGAAAACGTTCCCACTTTTGGTTGATTTTCTTCCATTTTAAAAAATTATTTTAGATTGATAGCTGTCTGTTAGTGACCTTTGTTAAGGTTTTGTTACAGTTAAAGGTAGATTTTTTCTTTTTTAATGTTTTTGGGTTGGGATTCTAAAAGAAATCATTAAATTTGCAGCTCGAAAATTCTGAGAATAAGTTTTTAAGGCGATGAGAAAAGGTATACACCCAGAAAATTATAGATTGGTAGCTTTTAAAGATATGTCCAATGACGATGTATTCATAACAAAGTCTACTGCTGATGCCAAAGAAACCATTACCGTGGACGGTGTTGAGTATCCTTTGGTAAAATTGGAAATCTCCAGAACTTCACATCCGTATTATACTGGTAAGACCAAGTTGGTGGATACCGCTGGTAGAATTGACAAGTTCAAGAACAAATACAAAAAATTCAACAAAGAAGAGAAGGCTGAGTAGTCAACTTCTTGATAAATAGATAAGGCGCCCTTGATTTTTAATCAGGGGCGTTTTTTATTTTTACACCTAGAAACAACCAGTATGAACTATATCCTGGCCGATGGCCCAAGAAGGACCGCACTACTTCCCTTTACATTTACAAGACCCGTAGCCGAAATACGAATTGGCATATTGACCATTACGGAAAAATGGGAACGAAGACTCAAAACCAAGCTAAGTTTTAAGACAGAGGAATATCTGTCCGAGAAGTACCCCATGGTTTCCGCAAAGGAAAACGTGGTCATAGATGGAGCCATCGTACCCGACCAAGGTCTGTCTGAAATGGTAAGTGCCCTTTCAGCAAATGAGGCGATTCAATATGGGGACAAGGTTGTGGCCTATTATACCTCCGACCCCAATTCGGAGCCGGATTTTTCCATTTACAAAATGAAAACGTATGAGGGAGAACTTATCACAGTAGATTTTACTTGGGATATTTTTTCCAAAAATGGGGAGGCTCTCCAGGCCGATTATGATTTCATCACCGAGGGAAGGAAAAGTGCCCCAATTTCGGATACCAATCAACTCATCAGTCCTGAAAACATTTTCTTGGAAGAGGGGGCGAGCGTGGAATACAGTATCCTGAATGCTTCCAATGGCCCCATTTACATCGGAGCCCACGCTGAAGTATGGGAAGGTGCGCTGATTCGTGGTGGTTTTGCACTTTGCGAAAAAGCTGTGGTAAAGATGGGAGCCAAGATATATGGGCCTACTACTGTTGGCCCCCATGGAAAGGTGTGCGGTGAAATCAGCAATTCTGTAATTTTTGGATACTCCAGTAAAGGTCATGAAGGATATTTAGGGAATGCTGTTTTAGGGGAATGGTGCAATATTGGGGCGGATTCCAACAACTCCAACCTTAAGAACAACTATGCCAAAGTTCGGATGTGGAATTATGAGACACAAAAGTTTGACCATACAGGACTTCAGTTTTGTGGGTTGATGATGGGAGACCATAGCAAGACCGCCATCAATACCATGTTCAATACAGGAACTGTAATTGGCGTAAACTCCAACATTTATGTTCCTGGATTTCCTAGGAATTTCATTCCAAGCTTTAGCTGGGGAGGAGCTTCAGGCTTTTCTACTTATATGCCCAAAAGGGCATTTGAAGCCGCCAAGGTTATGATGGCCAGGAGAGGGAGCGAATTTGATGATGTGGAAGCCCGTATTTTGGAGCATGTCTTTGAACTGACCAAAAAATGGCGGAATTATTGATTCACCTCAATTTAATACTTGATATTTAAGGTCTGTTATTTTGTACTACCAGATTGAGGAATGAGTTGGGCCTTTAGATTGGGATCTTCCATTTCCTTATCCAATGGAAACATGGGCCTATTGATTCGCTGGTACCCCAAGCGCTCCAAATCTTGATCTACCCCTCCAGGAGTAAGAGCCATGATCCAATCTCCTCTCATATTATAAAGTTCAGGTACCAAATACCCAATTTTCACGACTAGGATATCGGAGTTTCTAGGATTCAATCCCAAATTGGTAAAGTCACTTTCCCGGTGGTAAGGCTTCCTTTTTTTGGTAACGATTACTGAAATACTTCCTACTTTCACTACCACTTCCGTTTCTGCATGCCTATCCCCGTGTTTGATTGCCTCTATAGTTCCCGAAAGTTCAATGGGAGGTGAAAAACGGCTGTCCACCTGGGCTCCTGCCAATGCTGTTATTTTTTCTCCCACACCCAATTCCACTGCTTTTTGCACCAGATCTGGGCCAGGAATGGAGGCATAAATCAAACTAGGGCCATTGGGGGAAGAAAATTCTGGTCTAGCCAATAACTCTCTCAAAGTCCAGGTAACATCACCGGCGCCTCCTGCAGTTGGGTTATCTCCCATATCACTGATGATAAAGGGTTTCTCCTTGCTGGACAGTGCTTTTTTTAAGCTTTCTTCCAAAGTTGTGGTCGGTGCCACAAACTCAAAGGCATTTCTAGCCTCCCAAAAACTGTTGGCCAGTTGTTCAGCACCTTGGGTTACTTTGTCCCTGTCGTCCCCAGTTACCATCACCACGGCATGATTTCTAGGTTCGTCAGCCCAGGCATATCCTACCCATATAGCGGCATCCACAATACCTTCCTGAGCAGCAATTGGGGCAACCTTGGCGTAGAGACTTTTTCCAGGTTCAACACGGGTACTCGTCATCTCCCCCGGTAAAAGTATAGGAACTGGAATCCAAGCTTTGTAGGCAGGCTTTCCTCGATTACTTTCCAATCTATCCAGAAGATTCACTACCGCCCTTTTTTTGGATTCCATGGCATCTTCGTGTGGTGCCATACGATAGCAGGTTATTAAATCGGTTTGTTCTGCAAGCCTTTGTGAAACATTGCCATGCAGATCCATGCAGGTGGATATAAGCGTTTCGTATCCTACTACTTCCCTAATTTGGGCAATTAAGTCCCCTTCGGGGTCATCCAAACCTTCGACACTCATAGCCCCATGAATGTCAAAAAAGAGCCCGTCATAAGGGGCATTTTCCTTGAGCATTTCCAAAGTTTTGCCCACCAAGGATTCGTAGGTTTCCTTGGTTACGATACCGCCCGGCAACGCGTGACCTTTTAGGGTTGGAAACCAATGGGCACGTTTTCTGGAGAGCGAATCTTTGGACATGAATGGATAAAGGGAAAAGACATCATCTCCGGTTTTGGCATGAAAAGCATCCTCCAATGTGACAGCAGGAGAGAAGGTACTGGATTCAATAGCAATTCCTGCGATGGCTATTTTGGGGAGCGTATCTGTTGCTGTCTTCTTATCAGAGGATTTGGTGTTGCAACCTACAAGTAAAAGAAGCAGGGACAGGGTAAGGACAATCTTGTGCATGTTCAAAAATTATCTATTGATTGGAATTTTGCAGCTAGGTTCACGAAGTTAATGGAAAAAGAATGAAATTTTATGAAGGATAGGAACAGATAAAGGGGGTAACTTTTGCTTACTTTGTTAAAATGCCTTAAACCAAATTCAAAATGAAACCATTTACAAACCTTATCATAGCCAGTTTTCTTTTGATAAGCTGTATTCCTGAAAAAAAGCTTGAGGAAGATGTTGTCATAACAGTTGAAGAAGAGAAGGAAGCTATAAAATCCACATTGGTATCCATGTGGGATGCCATTGAAAAAGGCGATGTTGAACTCTACGCAACCTATGTACATCAGGATTTTACCCAATTTGGGGAAACAGATTCAATCCTCAGAGTGGGGAAGGAGACAGAAGTTAAGGGAGTTGCAGCTTGGGTAAAGGATTCAGAAGGCATACATACCGAAATGGACGAACCTCAAGTGACCATTAAGGGCAATGTGGCTTGGATTACCTATTATTGGAGGGATAAGGGTATTACCAATGGTGAACCCTTTGCCTCCCGTGGTAAGTCCACCCGAATTTTTGTAAAAGAAAATGGGAAATGGCTATGCATTCATGGCCATTATACCCTGCTATAATTATTCCGAAACCTTTTGAAGTTGCGAGACCAACTGTTTGGCAAGCAATCTATAGCCTTCGGCATTTGGGTGAAGGCCATCGGTAAATAGAGACTCGTTTAAAGTCCTATTCTCTAATAATAGTGGGCTTCCAATATCGGCATATGGGATGCTTTCCAATTGGGCCAATTCGGCAATTTTCAGGTTAATTTCCTTGACCCTAGCCTCTTTTTTAGTTCTTGGCAATATCCCTATAAGATGTAGTTGACTTTTAGGTTGACGGATTTTTATGGCCTGTATCAAATTTTGTAAACCGGAAACAATCTCAGAATCTGTATTCAGATGGAGGTTGTTGGTGCCAATCATGAGAATAATGCTTTCGGCCTCAAACCCGTCCAACTCACCATGCTGTACCCGCCATAACACATTTTCAATACGGTCCCACCCGTATCCAAAATTCCGAATACCAAGTGGGGACAACATTCCTTCCCAAGAATCTGCTCCGTTGGCAATACTGGATATAGGTTCCCCTCCCCAAAAATTGATAATAGAATCCCCAAAAAGACATATTTTGGGTGGGTTTTGCCTGTTGCCTTCAAGAATGGCTTGGTGCCTGTTTTCCCATTGATACACCGCTATATCCCTACTTTGTGTTTTGGGGATGGTGGTGGAAATTTCCCCTTTGTGTTCATTCAGAATTTCACGAATCAGTTGTTCATAAGCATCCGCATATTGTAGCATCCCATAATCATTGGGATGAATGATATCCACAAAAGAATCAAACCCTAGGCCGATAGAGTCCTTCGCCAACAAGAAAATATCCGTATACCCCTCAGATTTTAACTGATTGAATGCGTTCTCGAGGTCTTCATTTAGAGGTCCATATCGGTCTTTGTTTTCTTGGTTGGTAAAATCATCGGCGTAGCCCACATGTGCTGTCAGAATTATTGGGGTATGGGGTCTTTTCTCCTTGAGTCTTTTTACGGCATTCAATACCAGTAGTTGGGTATTATCGCGGTTTGGACTCAGGTTGGGAAGACAATCCAGGATATATAGTTTGGCGTCAATTTCGGTCATCAAATCAATGAGTTCGGGTTCCAGTCTGCCATTCCCAGAAAAGCCAAGATTGATGATAGACCTATCCAGTTTACGTTCCAATATATTGGTCCATGCCATTCCAGGTCGGGAGGCGCACGCTCCTTGGCAAATGGATGTGCCATAGGCTACAATGGGCTTCTCTTTTCTTATGGGAAGCGGATTCAAAAAGGAACCATCCTCTATTCCGATTTCCAAACTTTCTATTTCATTGTAAAGCGGCAAAAAGAGCTGATATTCCCGACCGTATTGATAGTAGGTCTCCGTATCCGAATCAATGGTGAAGGTATAGCTACTTTCCTTATCCAAGGAGTAGAACCCCCAATGGCGTATCCAGTCCCCGTGAGGTGTTTTACCGTACAAATCCAATCCGCTGACCCCTGTGGCAGGCATATGGGGTAAAGAGAGGCCTCCCTTAAGTGTATATTTTACTCGAATGTTTTTGGCGTTGCTCCAAAACCTGATGGATAGGCCAGCTGCTTGTTTTGATAAGTTCCAAACCGCTTTTCTAACGTTTTGTTCTGCACGGGCAGGAAGTCTGTGGAAGTGGGATTCCACCTCATTGGGCCAGGCTTGGCCTGAAATCACTGGGAACTCATGTTCGGCCGGATTCCACCATTTGATGTCCGTCTTTTCTTGGGCGGAAATTGGTGAAAGAAATAAGATGAATGCAAAGAGCCATAGGTTCTTCATGAGTGCAATTTTGGAGGGTTTTTATGCAGTCAACTAAAATAGTCCAAGTTTTGGGTATTATGCAATACAGTTTTGCTGGGATTTTGTTATGGGAATCACTTATTCTTTTTTAAAAACCATTCAAAAATTGGAATACATCCAGAACAACCTAAGTCCCAACGAATCACTATCTTTGCAGCCCAAAATTTAAGAAGGGTCAATGCGCAAAAAAGTTGCTTTTTATACCTTGGGTTGTAAGCTTAATTTCTCCGAAACCTCTACCATAGCCAGAAGTTTTGAAAAGGAGGACTTTGACCGTGTGGACTTTGATGAGAAGGCAGACATTTATGTGATCAACACCTGCTCTGTCACCGAAAATGCGGACAAACGCTTTAAGACCATTGTAAAACAAGCCCAAAAAAGTAATCCAGAGGCCTTTGTGGCTGCTGTGGGATGCTATGCGCAATTGAAACCTGAGCAATTGGCCGAGGTTGATGGAGTGGATTTAGTTTTGGGTGCAACGGAAAAATTTAAGATCACTGATTACATTAACGACCTTACCAAAAATGAGCAGGGAGAAGTGCATTCCTGTGAGATTGAAGATGCTGATTTTTATGTGGGTAGTTACGCCATTGGGGATAGGACCCGCGCATTTTTGAAGGTTCAGGATGGCTGTGACTACAAGTGTACTTATTGTACCATCCCATTGGCAAGAGGAATCTCGCGAAGCGATACGCTGGAAAATGTTTTGTCCAATGCTGCCGAAATTGCCTCCAAAGGCATCAAGGAAATTGTGTTGACCGGCGTAAACATAGGGGATTACGGAAAGGGAGAATTTGGGAACAAAAAGCATGAACATACATTCTTTGAGTTGGTGAAAGCACTAGATCAAGTAGATGGTATTCACCGCCTTCGTATTTCTTCCATCGAACCCAATCTTTTGAAGAACGAAACCATCGATTTTGTATCAAAGAGCAATTCCTTTGTCCCTCATTTTCATATACCATTGCAAAGTGGGAGTGATGAGATTCTTAAAAAGATGCGTCGTCGTTACCTGTCCAATCTATATGTGGATAGGGTGCAGCGTATAAAACAAGTCATGCCCCATGCTTGTATTGGAGTGGATGTTATTGTTGGTTTTCCAGGAGAAACAGAGGAACACTTCTTGGAAACCTACCACTTCTTGAATGAATTGGATATTTCTTACTTGCACGTTTTCACCTATTCCGAAAGGGATAACACCCTTGCGGCTGAAATGGGGAATGCTGTCCCCAAAAATGTTAGGTCCAAGCGAAGCAAAATGCTTCGAGGACTTTCTGCCAAAAAACGCCGGGCGTTTTATGAAAGTCAATTGGGAAGCACCCGAGCAGTCTTGTTTGAGGGTGAGAACAAATCAGGCTACATACATGGATTCACGGAAAATTATGTGAAGGTAAAGGCGCCTTGGAATCCCGAATTGGTAAACACGCTGCATCAAGTGGAACTGACCCAGATTGATGAAGACGGTTTGGTCAGGTTTGAGTTTGTTACTGAAAAGATTTTGGCATAAAAAAACCTCTCATAATGAGAGGTCTTCAACTCGTTTTGTGTTTTTTGGGTTAGATGCGGATTCCTACCGGAAGCATCTCTTTGTACTGTCTGTTCTTTCTTAAGAAACCTGCAATGTGTGGACTTGTGGGTACCACTCTGAGGTTTTTCTCTTGAATTTCATGCAAAACGGCCTTAATGAATGTTTCTTTAAAACCTTCTTGAGTAATTTCCTCAGGAATGACCAATTTGGTCAAAAATACTTTGCGTTCTTGTGAGGAGTACTCAATTTTAGCCAAATGGCCATCAACCCTAGTTTCAAATTGGCGTAAGAAACTATTGTCATTAATTTCCATTTCTGTCATATAGTATTGTTTTAAAATTGACACAGCACATTACCAAAGCGGTAATTTAAAATCGTCCCTTTTGGTTAATTGTTCAAAAATGAGCGGGGCCTATTGCAAAAGGGACACAAAATTAGTCAAAAATTTGTTAATTTCCTAGCCCAATTGATATTAGGGAAAAATGCCCCGTTCCAAAATCCACTTGTATCTGATGCCTGGTATGGCAGCCAATCCTTCTATTTTTGATGGGATAAAATTACCTCCGGAAACCTTCACCCTGCATAGGCTGGAGTGGTTTGTTCCAGATAAGGGAATGTCCCTAGCGGATTACGCAAAAAAAATGGTGGTTCAAGTTCAACATGAAAATCCTGTTTTGTTGGGAGTTTCCTTCGGAGGACTATTGGTTCAGGAAATGGCCCAGCATATCAAGGTAAGGAAGACCATAGTGGTCTCTGCGGTAAAACATCAGCATGAATTGCCAAAAAAAATGCTGTTTGCCAAGTATACCAAGGCACATAAACTATTACCAACTGGACTGGTCAACAATGTGGAATTATTGGCTAGATATGCGTTTGGGGAACGGGCTACCAAACGGCTCGATCTTTATGAAACCTATTTGTCCGTTAGGGATAAAAGGTATATAGATTGGGCTATAGACAATATTGTCAATTGGTATCCACCCGCACCGGTTCCCAATCTTGTCCATATACATGGAGACAAAGATGCCGTATTTCCCATTGAAAAAATCAAGGATTGCATCACAGTTAAAAATGGAACACATACCATGATAATCCATCGGGCAAGATGGTTTAATGAGCATCTTCCCGCAATTATTTTAGAAGAAGGAAGTTCTATATAGTATCTTTAACCAAACAAATGAGGTAATTTATGAAGCATGTTAAAAACATACTGGCCATAATTGGACTAGTGGTTGTGGTAGGAAGTTTGATTTTCGCGGTGCAGTCCAAACCTGGGGATTTTGTTCAGGCCAAAACCGGGGAACAAGGTGTTGCAAATGACAAGAATGTGGCGGAAGGATATCGGATCAGTGCCATCGAAATCCCAGAAGACTTGAATTTTGCAGGGGAAGCAGTTCCGTTGGATGACCCCGAAGTTATGGAACGGGTAGATCGTGAGTTTTTGGTCAACACCTATTGGCAGTCCAATGCTTTATTGTTGATGAAAAGGGCGAATAAGTATTTTCCCATTATAGAACCCATTTTGGCAAAAAATGGAATTCCAGACGACTTTAAATATTTGGCAGTTGCGGAGAGTGCCCTGATTGATGTGGCCTCACCCAAAGGAGCAGCGGGCATGTGGCACTTTATGCGAGCCACAGGCAGGGAATATGGGTTAGAGGTAAACTCCAATGTGGATGAACGATACCATATTGAGAAATCCACTCAAGCGGCTTGTGAGTACATCAACAAATGGAAAAAACGCTTTGGTACCTGGACCTTGACAGCGGCCTCATACAACGCTGGTCCTGCAGGTGTGCAGAAGTATATGAATATCCAAAAAGTGGACAATTACTATGATCTTCTGTTAGGACAGGAGACCGGACGCTACGTGTTCCGGATTTTGGCCCTCAAGGAGATTCTTTCCAATCCTGACAAGTACGGTTTTGATGTGGGGCAGGAAGATTTTTATAAAACGGTACCGACTTTTTCCGTGCAGGTAGATACCGCGGTGACCAGCTGGGCAGACTTTGCCAAGCTTTACGAAATCAATTACAAAATCCTAAAAAGACATAACCCCTGGTTGCGTGAGCCCCATCTGAACAATGATTCGCGTAAAAAATATGTGATTGAGATTCCGAACAAGGGGTACTACCGAAATATTAGTGCGGGGGAATAATCGTCCAAAGTTCAAATTTCAAGCACCACATTCCAAAGATGGAAGAGGGGTATTTGGAAATTGAAGTTTGTGATTTGGAATTTACAACTAGATTTTCTTCATCTGTTGTTGCATCATCTTGATCTGCTCCGTAAGCATATTGTTCTTGTCCAATTTCTTTGCTTCTTGCAACAACTGAGTGGCTTCCCTCTTTCTGCGCTTTTGCATGGAAATCCCAGCAAGACTTAACTTGGCCATGGCAACATCATAATCCATGGTCAAACCTAGTTTTAGGGCTTTTTTGAAATACTTTTCTGCCTGGGTCAAGTTCTTTTGGGAATAAATAATGCCGTGCAGGTAGTTGTAGTAGCCTTGTTGTTTCTTGATCAAAGCTGCCTCTGGATTTTTGATTTTACCCAGCCATTTTTGAGTGCCTTCCATGTCTTGTTTTCGCATCCGAAGAAAAGCCATAAGAATGAATTCATTTCTGAAATACAGAAAAATAAACACCAAGGAAAGTAGGATCAAGGAAATGCCGTTGCCAATATATCCCTCGGCAAACTGGTACCCTGAGTACCCTACTATTAAGGCGGCAATGACTAATTTTATATTTTTATGGAACATATTTTGTTCGGATTTTAAGTCGGTTTCAAGAGGAGGCAAAAGTACTAAAAACTAATTTAAATATTTTCTTTTTGCACTTGCCAAAGTAAAAACTCTTCGTATATTTGCGCCCAGAATTTTTAGGGTAGTTTTATCTCCCAGCAACAAAATCCATTAAAAGAGTTCCGAAATGAAAAGAACGTATCAGCCGTCAAAGAGGAAGAGAAGAAACAAGCATGGTTTTAGAGAACGCATGGCGACTGCCAATGGTAGAAAAGTTCTTGCAAGAAGAAGAGCTAAGGGAAGAAAGAAATTATCTGTTTCATCTGAGCCAAGACATAAAAAATAATGACTATATTTTAGTTTTAAATTAAAGGTGTTACTTTTCCAAGTAGCACCTTTTTTTTGGACTATCAAAAAAGAAAACGAGTAACACCCTATAGAATGCCTAAAAGAAAAGATTTAAAATCCATTTTGATTATTGGTTCTGGCCCTATCATTATTGGCCAGGCATGTGAGTTTGATTATTCCGGTTCCCAATCCTTAAGATCCCTTCGCGAGGATGGTATAGAAACCATCTTGATCAATAGCAACCCTGCTACGATCATGACGGATCCCGCCATGGCGGATCATGTGTACCTGAAACCCTTGAACACCAAATCAATTATTGAGATTTTAAAAAACCACCCCAATATTGATGCAGTACTACCCACTATGGGAGGACAAACGGCCCTGAATTTATGTATTGAAGCAGATGAGAAGGGTATTTGGGAAGATTTTGGAGTGGAGATTATTGGTGTCGATATCGACGCCATCAATATCACCGAAGATCGTGAGAAGTTTAGGGAATTGATGCTCAAGATAGGAATAGGAATGCCTCCCCAGGCATCTGCTACTTCCTTTCTCAAAGGAAAGGAAATTGCCCAGGAATTTGGATTTCCCTTGGTAATACGAGCATCCTTTACTTTGGGTGGAGCAGGGGCATCCATTGTTTATGACCCTGAAGATTTTGATACCCAATTGAGCCATGGATTGGAAGTTTCACCTATCCACGAAGTAATGATTGACAAGGCCTTGATGGGATGGAAAGAATACGAATTGGAGTTACTTCGGGATAAAAATGACAACGTAGTCATTATTTGTACCATTGAAAACATGGATCCGATGGGTATTCACACGGGAGATTCCATTACTGTGGCCCCAGCAATGACCTTATCCGATAGGACATTCCAACGTATGCGTGATATGGCCATCCATATGATGCGCAGCATTGGGGATTTCGCTGGTGGATGTAACGTACAATTTGCAGTGAGTCCTGATGAAAAGGAAGATATTATTGCCATTGAGATTAACCCTAGGGTATCCCGTTCTTCTGCATTGGCTTCCAAAGCAACAGGATATCCCATTGCGAAAATTGCCACCAAACTGGCCATTGGTTACAGTTTGGATGAATTGGACAATCAAATTACCAAATCCACCTCGGCATTGTTTGAACCCACTTTGGACTACGTTATCGTAAAAATCCCAAGATGGAACTTTGACAAATTTGAAGGTTCTGATCGGACTTTGGGGCTTCAGATGAAGTCCGTAGGGGAGGTCATGGGTATCGGTAGATCATTCCAAGAAGCCTTGCACAAAGCCACACAATCACTTGAAATCAAGCGAAATGGCCTTGGAGCAGATGGTAAGGGTTATAAGGACTACGACAAAATTATCCAAAAACTTAAGGTGCCCAGCTGGGATCGGGTCTTCGTACTCTATGATGCCATCCAGTTGGGGATTCCGCTGAAGACTATCCATGATATCACCAAGATAGATATGTGGTTCCTTAAGCAGTACGAGGAACTTCATTACTTGGAAATGGAGATATCAAAATATACGGTGGAGAGTCTTCCCAAATCCCTCTTGTTGGAGGCCAAACAAAAAGGTTTTGCGGATCGCCAGATAGCCCATATGTTGGATTGCTACGAAAGTGAAGTCCATAAAAAGAGAATGGCCCTGAAAATAAATAGGGTCTATAAACTTGTGGATACCTGTGCAGCGGAGTTCAAGGCAATGACCCCATATTACTACTCCACCTTTGAGGAAGAAATTGAGACCGCGGATGGAACCCGTTTTGTGGCCAACGATAGCGAGGTAACGGATAGAAGAAAGATTGTGGTCCTAGGTTCGGGGCCCAATAGGATAGGGCAGGGGATAGAATTTGACTACTGCTGTGTACACGGGGTTTTGGCAGCAGCCGAATGTGATTATGAAACCATCATGATCAATTGTAACCCTGAGACTGTATCCACAGATTTTGATACTGCTGACAAGCTCTATTTTGAACCCGTTTTCTGGGAACATATCTATGATATTATTCTTCATGAAAAACCGGAGGGAGTCATCGTGCAGCTTGGTGGGCAGACCGCTTTGAAGCTGGCTGAAAAGTTGGATCGCTATGGCATTAACATCATCGGTACCAGTTTTAAATCCTTGGACTTGGCAGAGGACAGGGGAAGCTTTTCGACTTTATTGAAGGAAAATGACATTCCTTACCCCCGATTTGGTGTAGCGGAAACCGCCGATGAAGCCTTGGAACTTGCAGATGAATTGAACTTCCCACTTTTGGTACGTCCGTCCTATGTTTTGGGTGGACAGGGAATGAAGATTGTGATCAATAAGGAAGAGTTGGAAGCGCATGTGGTGGATTTGCTCCGCAGCATTCCCAACAATAAACTTTTATTAGATCATTATTTGGATGGAGCCATTGAAGCGGAGGCAGATGCCATTTGTGATGGCGAAGAAGTCTACATCATCGGGATCATGGAGCATATAGAGCCCTGTGGAATCCACTCTGGGGATTCCAACGCTACCTTGCCTCCTTTTAATCTTGGCGAATTTGTCATGCAACAAATAAAGGATCACACCAAGAAGATAGCTTTGGCCCTAAAAACAGTGGGACTGATCAACATCCAATTTGCCATCAAGGACGATATCGTGTACATCATTGAAGCAAATCCGAGGGCATCCCGTACTGTTCCATTTATAGCTAAAGCTTATGGAGAACCGTATGTGAACTATGCCACCAAGGTAATGCTGGGGGAAAATAAGGTCAAAGACTTTGATTTCAAACCCCATTTGGATGGCTATGCGATCAAACAACCGGTGTTTTCGTTCAACAAGTTCCCTAATGTGAATAAGAACTTGGGGCCTGAAATGAAGAGTACAGGAGAGAGCATCCTCTTTATAGATAGTCTAAAAGATGATGATTTCTACAACCTGTACTCCCGAAGAAAGATGTACCTCAGCAAATAGAGATTCAGCTAATCCGCGGTATCCACATACCCATGGTAGCCGCAAAAGTCCCTAAAGCCGTTATAAGAGTCAGGATTATCATGCCAATGGACATGGCAATCTTGGCTCCTTGGGACTTGTTCTTCTGTGCCAAAAAGTAAAGTTCCAACACCGCCAAAGGAAGTAGATATTGGGCAAAACCTAGGAAAACAAGGAACGGCCCGCGGAAGGTTTCGGGGTCAAAACCTACTGGACGTCCGTGAACAAAAAGCCAGAACATCAGGCCTATTCTAAAGAACCATACCCCAGCCATGGTTAGGAACAATCTTAGTGCCCATTTTCGGTGTACCACAAAATTTCGCTTCATGGCTGTTCTTAGAGCCATTAGGGCAAAGGTCAAGATAAGTACCCCATTTAGGCTTACGCTTATATCACCAACCAAACCACTAATGGTACCCTTGGTGATAACCATGTAAATTCCACTCAAACTGATCAAAAAAGCAGCCCCAATGTAAAATCGTCCGTTCCAACGATGAAAGCGAGGAAAATAATTCCTGAGTTTTGGAATGAACTGCATGGGGCCGCCGACCATTACGATGACGGCAAAAAGCAAGTGTATGGCCACAGCTGTATTGCCCATGGTCTCACCTTCCACATAACCGTGAGGTAAAACCCTGTTCCAACGCATAAAATCTCCGTCTATGGCAGCTCCTCCGTAGAATGAGGCTACGTAAAAGGCAAATACCCACTGGCCTAATACAGCGACTGTAAACCAAACTTCAATGGATTTATCCAAAAATTTTTTAGGCCATATTTTGGTTGGCCTACCTGAGGTAAGCGTATCTGTTTTAAATGTCATGATTGTTCTGTTTTGTTGATTAATACATTGATGAAACTAGCTGTTCTGAATGGCAGAATCAGAAAACCCCTTGGCAATTAACCATCCCATAAAGACAATCATAAAAATGCCATTCTGGGAATAGAAATGGAAGCTGATATCCAAATCAAAGATGTTGACCCAAGAGGCCATAAATACCAGGCTAATGGCTATCATACCCCATAACGCCAATAATTTGGGAACCAATTTGGTTCGAAATAGAAAATAGTAAAATACAAAGGCGGCCATGGCATAGGTAATCAACGCCATGAAATGCGACCAGAAGTAATCCTCAATTTTTAGCAAGCCAAGGGTCCGCAGTGTGTCCAGATTGGTAGCTCCAGGCTTCACAAATTCTCCGCTCAACGAAATCAGTGATAAATGACTGATGTTGCTGTAGATTATGATGCCTAAATTAATCACCCAAAGTCCAAAAAATGCAAGGGCAAGCCCCGAGCTATACGCTTTGATTTTGGGAAAAAGATAAATGGAAATAAAAAGCCATAAGGCACTGGCAGTGATGTCCAGTACCATTCCGAAGCGCATCCCCAATGCATTTTGATGAATGTACTCCAGAAAATTAAGATCTTCGCCCATAGACGTTGAAAGTCCTCTCAGATTTAATGAGGGTATACCCACGGCCATGATCAGGAGCAATAAGGCTCCTACAATTCTACCTGTTTGTTGATTTGTTTTCATGATTGTTCGTTTTTTTGCTGTCTTCCAACAGCAGGTTGATGAATAAACTTTAGTGCTTGTAGATTTTCCGTTTGGTTTGCTCAAATTGGTTCAAATGTCCCATTTGGCTAAACCCTTTGTTTAGGTTGTCAGATAAGAGCCCAAGTGCATATGCCGTTTGCTGATAGGCAAGCTCCACTTTCTTTTGCGTATGATACCTATGTAGTGCATAACTGCAAAGAATCAAAGCGATGAGTCCTATACACAGGAACCGAAAAAGACGATTCGTTCCTACTTTTTGTGATTTCATGATTGTTCGTTTTTTTACCTGTCCGTGAACCTATGGTACATAAACCAACAGGCGGACTGATGAATGGTCTACAGGATTTGGGGTATTTATACCGGGTAAACCCTGAATTTTAAAAAGGGCTTGATAAAAGCCTTAAATAAATACCCCCATGGAATAACCAACGTATCAATGATTACCGCGGTTACGCATATCCAAAAGAAGGATTCTGCATTGGGGGTGATTGTCCCAGCGTGTTTCATGGGAAGATAAACCGTTAATGCCCAAATGGATTTATAGGCCAATTGCAGTAGGATCAACGGCAGCATTTTTATAGGATATCTAATACCAATCCCCATAAGTGTGGCATAAGCCGCCCAAAAACTAAAGGACACTCCTGTAATATAGTCTAGGGGCTCTGGAGGGAAAAGCAGGTATTCCCAAGCTTCAAAGGCCAGTCCTATAAACGTGAGTAAATAGAGGGAGCGCATAAGCCAAATGCGCCATTTCGGCGGATACGGAACACCCTCTTGGTCATGTGTTGTGGTATGTGATTTCATAACTGTTCGTTTTTTGATTGATTGACCCTTCGGCTTCCTGCCTGTTGGTAGGCAGGCGCTCAGGGCAGATTGATGATTGATGAATAATAAAAGCTGATTGTTCGTTTTTTGATGGTATTTAGTTGTTCTTTTCTTCCATAAAATTCAGTTGGTTAATTTTTCCATTTAGATTCACACTGCCTGTTGAGGTGTTGCTGTATTTTAAATGCTCATAGGAAAGTTCAAGTTTTCCAGAGCTTTTATCTCTGAACTTCAAGTCCAGATTTGTTCCTGACAGGATTCCGACCGACTCAACTGATACTTCAGAACTAAACTGAAGCCCGTGGAATTCTGGGTTTGAAATACGAAGGACAATACTGTCTTTCTTCTTCAAGGATGAGGCCACACTGATGTCCAAAGTATCGTCAACTATTAGGGTGCGAATAGAATCGATTATATAATCCGGGGCATTTACCTGAATCGCCGCAACATCTTGTTGTTCCATGAGAATTTTCAATCTTCCGTTCGCTTTGATAGCTATAAAATGGGCAAGCTGCCGATTTTGCGTTAGCATTTGTACAGGTTTCATATGGGCTTTCCCCTCCTTCACATAGCTATGTACGGATAACTGAAAAATGAACGAAAATAGCAGGATAGCAATCAGCGCTCCCCATAAAATAAGACTACTTTTCTTCATTTTTGTGTTGGTTGTAAGCGTTGTTCAATACTTCAATATCAATGTCCAATAGGTTCATTTGCTTGAATAGGCTAGGAAGGTTTTGTTCTAAAAACTCCTTGCGTTTAATATCCAATACAGTGGTAAATCCATTGTCGGATACAAAGTACCCAATACCTCTTTTGTTATAGATCACCTCCAAATCCTGTAGGTGGTTAAAGGCCCTTATGGCCGTATTGGGGTTGACCTCTACCATCATGGCCACTTCCCTTACCGAAGGGATTCTGCTTCCTTCTTGCCATTGTTTGCTCAATATGTTTTCATAAAAGAAATCCACTATTTGTAAATAAATAGGTTTACTGTTGTCAAAATCCATCCTACACCTCCTTTTCCCTCATTTTAAAATAAGCCACTACAAGCATCAGCGGGCCAAATATGAAACCGTAGAACCATCGTCCAACAATGGAAAAATCCGTACCGGCCTTGTTGAATGCCATTGAACCTAGCCCATCTTCGTCAAAAACACCAAGTCTATGGTTGAACATGGCGTACAATAGAAAATTGAAAAGAAAGAAGCCAAGAACTACGATTCCAACAGCCAACAAGGTTTTCCCGATCTTGTTTCTGGCAAAACTAAGCGCGCCCACCATGGCCACAGGTTGAACAAATATATAGGTGCCAACAATGGTTAAATAGGATTCTGAGAATAGGGTCAGCAGGCTAAAGTTGGCCCCAAAAAGAACGATTCCCGCAGCCATGGACACCGTACCGACCAGCAGGGCCAAAACAGATAATACCAAGGTATAGATCAGGGTAACCGTTAGCCATTTGGCTGCTAGTCGTTCTAGAGTGGAAACAGGAAGTGCCAGATATAATGCGTTGGTTTTTGGGTTGCCGAACTCGCGAAACAAGGCAAAGGTGAACAGTATTCCCATTGGGATATAGATGATCCCGAAAATTCCATAAAACTCTTCCAAATCTAATTTTTGGTCCCACACCATATTCAACAAGCAGAATATGAAAACCAGAATGATGGACACAAAAAATCCAGTCAGAAATGTACCTCTAAGCAAGACCAAGTCCCGCTTGATGAACTGTAATACCCGCTGAAAACTAAACCCCTGCTCCATGATCGTTGTCTTGCATGATTTGATTTATTTTCATGGGTTCGTTCAAAACTCCATTAAAAAGAAGTTCCAGGTCCACTTCAGTTTCTTCTTTGTCCATTCTAGCATGGACCGATCTTCCGCCAAATGCCCCCTCAGAGTAAATGAGTCCGGTTTGCTCCGTGCTGGATGCTCTTCCAAACCATAGCATTTTGGTCACCTGATCTAGAGATTTGTCAAAAATAAGCTGGGCATTGTCCAAGATGATTACATGGTTGATAAGGCTATGAAGGTCTCGAACTTGATGGGTTGAAATCACTATACATTTTCCTGAATCAACACTGGCTGCCATTACCTTTCTAAACTGACTCTTGGACGGAATGTCCAAGCCATTGGTAGGTTCATCCATGAGCAATAACTGTGTGTTAACCGCTATACCAAAGGCTATCAGTACATTCTTTTTTTGTCCAAAAGAAAGGTTGGAAATGATTTGTTGCGGTTTTAAATGGAATTCCTCTAAAAGATGGTAAAACTGTTCCTTGGAAAAATTGGGATAGAAAACCGAGTTGATGTGTTCAAATGCCTTTATAGAGATGCGGGGCAATTCAAATTCCTCGGGTATCAAAAAAAAGTCCTGTAAGGTCTGTGGTTCCCTTTGTTGGGTGGACAATCCGTTAAAAGTGCAACTACCGGATTTTGGAAACAACAACCCACCCATGATCTTGATCAAGGTGCTTTTTCCTTCTCCGTTCTTACCAAACAAGCCATAAATGTTGCCTGGCTTAAGCTCCAGATTAATGGACTTAAGTACAGAAGGACTGGCTGGATAATTGAAATAAAGCTTGTTTGTCGTTAACATTTATAGTGTATTAGATAACTAGAACACTACAAAGGTATAATATTTTTTTAATTCTCCAAATCTTTTTGAAAAGTAGGGGAACGCTAACGGCTTGTATACCAGATGATCATACAAAAAAAAAGAGCCGTAACTAACGGCTCTTATGGTATCAGTTATTTTGAAGAGACAAATTCGGACAAGCGGTCAAACACGGAGCCCCAACCATTGTAGAAGCCCATTTCTTCTTGTTGTTTGCAATACTCCTCCGTCTCATGCACACAATTAAAGGTAAAATGGGTTTTATCCCCATCAGCCTTAAAAATGGCTTGAATTTCCACACCTTCGGTCATGGGTTTGAAGTTGGCTGAGGAAACGATTCTTTCCTTCGGAACAATATCCACGTAGACGCCATCAGCAATAAATTCACTACCGTCTGGCATGGTCATGGCGTATTTCCATTGGCCTCCTACAGTAAAATCATGTTCCAATACTTTGGTTTCCATTCCCTTGGGTCCCCACCATTGGGCAATATGTTCTGGTTGAGTCCAGGCTTCCCAAACAAGATCGAGGGGAGCGTCAAAGGTTCGTTCAAGGGTTAGGGTTCTGTTTTTTGGATTGTTCATGCTTGTTGTTTTTGTTTTGTAATTGATTCAAATAGTTTTCAAAAGAGTCCAGTTTCTCTTCCCAGAGATTGCGGTATTGGTCAATCCACAAAAATGCAGGGATAAGATTCTTAGGTTGAATAAAGCAGTGCCGTTCACGTCCTTTTTGACTGAACATGATGATACCGCATTCCTCCAAAATCTTTAGGTGTTTGGAAATGGCAGGTCTGCTCACTTCAAATTGCTCCGCCACTTCATTTACGGTTAAAGCCTGTTCCGACAACAACTTTATGATGTCTCGCCGAACGGGATCTGCAATGGCTTGGAATACATCTCTTCTCATTTATAAGTAACCGTTTGGTTACAAATATATATGTAATCATTCGGTTACACAAATTTGAAAAGTAATTTTTGACTAATCCCGCTTTTCTTGTTGGTTAAGGGAAAGATTTTTAGAAAGTTTGTGCATCATCAATGCAATTCTGTCTGCTTGGGTATCTTCCTTTTTTGCAGCATAGATCCAGTCCAAGTAGGCTTTTTGCTGTCCGTCGGTTAGGGATTGAAACGCGGGTAGGAGGGATGCCGGCTCTTGACGAAAACATTCCATGATGTCTTTGGGAATTTGCATAGGATTCTCATCCAGATACAAAACCACCTGGACGTAATCCCCTGGCCATTTATCAATTTTTTTTCGGATGGCTGCCTTTACAGGCAAAAACATATCGCTATCACTGAGTGGCATAATATGGTATTGTTGAATGGGAAATCCGTCTATGCTTCCCTTTACCTTGACCCACCCAAATCCATTGGATTTACCCTTGATTTTTCCTGGGACGCTCGCATAAGTCCATCCACCTTTTCCTGGAGTTTTTTGAAGAAGGAATTCGCCTTTTATTATGAGTTCTTTCATTTTCATTTGTTAGCAGAGCTCCTTGCATTTTTTAAAGTATAAGTTGATAGAACCCGTCAATTCGAGTTTTCCAAAGGAAAGTATCGAGAATGAGGGAATTAACCAATGGATCCTTTGTTCTCGATACAATTTTTTCGGCTGTAACTCGAAAAAATCACTCGAACTGACGAATTTTAATCAAATTGTGTGACCAATCAACACTAATAACTGGCATACATTTGATAGTGCAAAACACCTTGTTCTGGTTGGGAAGTATCAGCTTCCTCCATCAGGCTAAAGTAGTTGGAAAAGGCTGGACTTTCCTGAACCTTGACCATAACTTCCCGAGCCGCATCCATACTTTCCCACAGAATGGTGTCGATGAAGTTCCGATCAGATTGAATCAAGAGTTCCCTTCGGATGAATCCGTTTTGCTTTTCCAAGAAATCTGTTTGCAAAGCTTTGGAGGCTTCCAACAGTTGTTGCTCCGTGATGCCCTCTTTGATGGTGAATGGGGCCCACTCCAAAATTTGATGATTGTTCATTTTTTGTGTTGTTTTTCATTTAACAACAAAATTAAATCTGGAGAGTGTCAAGGGTATGTCAGTAGGGTTCAAGAATATTTTTCGCCCCTTTGCTTATAGTGGTCCTGTAGGTTGAAAGTAATGGCTTTCCCAGATTTTATATCCGTAGGTTTTAATTCCAAAATTCTGTCCAACCGAAAGTCCCTATAATCCTCCCTGAACCTGCAATAGGCCACCATAACCCATCTATTTTCTGTAAAATAGAGACCGAGAGGGTCTACCTTACGTTGGGTGGTGATACCTTGAGGGCTACGGTAGGTAATATCTATGACCTCAAAAGAGGTAATGGCTTTCTGCACCTCTGCCAAATAAGACGAGTTTTCTTCTGTATTGAATTGACGGGCAGGACTTATTCTGCTTTCCAGCAAGGCAACCTTGTCCTTTTCTGAGGTACGGAGTACCGCCTTGATTTTGGTTAGTGCAGAGCGATAGTTCTTTACCAAGGAAGTCTCCATATTCTGTAGCACAAACTTTTCTGCGGTTACCAGTGCATTGGCTTCGTCCTCTGCAAAAGATACTGGGGGCAGTCGATACCCCTCCACCATGAAATAACCGATACCTGCTTCCGAACCGATAGGCACACCAGCTTCCTGTAAGGTTTTCACGTCCCGATACACCGTTCTTAGACTAATGTCAAATTCGTCCGCAATCTCTTGCGCGGTTAGGGTGCTTTTGGACTGTAGCTTGATTAATATAGAAGTAATTCGGGTAAGCCTGTTCATAATTTTGATGATGATTATAACTACGGTAATGGGGATACAATTTACATTAAAAGCGGCATGGGTTGGCTTCCAAGCCGCTTAAAATTTGTAAAATTTCACCTGCGGCGCCAAGCAATTATTTTGGGACCGGCATATGCGTACTTATGGCGATACGATTCCAAACATTGATGGTGGCAATGGCCATGATAATCTGTGAAAAATAATGTGCATCAAAGAACTTAATGGCCTTTTGATAGGTTTCAGGAGTTAGTCCTTTTTCATGGATTTTGGTTACCTCCTCCGTCATTTGCAAGATTACTTTTTCCTCTTCGGAGAATACGTCGATATCCCGCCAAGCATCCAAAAGGAATAGGCGTTCTTGTGTTTCCCCAAGCTTTAATGCCTCTTTGGTATGCATATCAATACAAAAAGCACATCCGTTGATTTGGGATGCCCTTACCTTGATCAGTTTATAATGTGATTTTTTTAGTTCGGATTGTGCCAAATATCCTTCCAGGCCAAAGACGGCTTGATACGCTTTGGGTTCTGTTTCCCCAACTTGAATTCTCGTTTCCATGTTCGTTGTTTTTTGAATTTGGAACGAAGGTATACCAGGGAAAATCCAAATAACTTAAACGGGTTTAAGAACGTCTTTTAGCTCGGATTTCGCTCACGTATTCTGGAGTGAGCCCTAAAAAAGATGCAATTAAATATTGGGGAACCCGCTGCGCAAAATCAGGAAACTGTTCGGTAAAATGGAAGTAAATATCTTCTTTGGAATAATCCTGTAGGTACCTCATTTTATTTAAGGAAGCCCCGTATCCAATTTGGTAGATGACCCTGAAGTACTTTTCCATTTGTGGAAATCGCTCCAGCAGCGTGTCGTACTGGTCACGACCTATGGACAGAAACGTGGTCTTTTCCACCGCTTGGATGGCATAATTGGAACTGGACCTATTGCCAAACGAAAGGAAATCCGTTAACCACCAATTTTCTATTCCAAATTGGATGGTACGTTCCACTCCTTTCTCCGTTGGAAAAAACATATTCAGGCAACCCTGCAGTACAAAATGGGTATGCGTGCATGGGGTATTGGCTTCCATGATCATTTCCTTTTTACGGACAGTACGAAGCTCAAAAAAACGCATAATTTCCTCAAACTCTAAAGCGGAAACAGTTGCATATTGATTGATATGGTCAAAAAATTGTTTGGACATTGGTCACTGGCTACACCATTTAATCCTCCCATTCCGTATGGAAAATGCCCTCTTTGTCCAGACGCTCATAGGTGTGGGAACCAAAATAATCCCGTTGCGCCTGAATCAGGTTCAAGGGTAATCTGCCACTGGTGTAAGCATCAAAATAAGTCAAGGCATTGGACAGGCCAGGTAATGGAATTCCATTGGACGCCCCATAGGCGACAAGTTCCCTTGCGGCACCCACTGTTTCCTTTACTTTATCCACAAATGAAGGAGACAGGAGCAGGTTTTGAAGATTATTGTCCTCTTGAAATGCACTGGTAATATCGGCCAACAATTCGGCGCGGATGATACATCCTGCTCGCCAGATTTTGGCAATTTCTCCCAATTGCAATTCATAGCCGTATTCCTTGGATGCATCTGCCAGTTGGTGCATACCTTGGGCATAGGTCATGATAAAGGAGAAATAAAGAGCCTGTTCAGCCTTGCTTACCAAGGAATCTTTTACAACCGATGTCAATTCGGGTTTGTCATAAAGATCATCTGCCTTTACACGTTCATCTTTTAAGGCCGATATTTCCCGCATGCTTACGGCTATATCAATAGTAGGCACGGGGATTCCCAAATCCATAGCATTCTGTGAGGTCCATTTCCCGGTACCTTTTTGCTTGGCTTTATCCAGGATTATATCCACCAAATCACCGTCACCCAGCTCATCTTTCTGTTTGAAAATTTCAGAGGTAATTTCTACCAAAAAAGATTGTAACCTTCCAGCGTTCCAAGTTGCGAAGGTTTTATGCAGTTCCCCGTTGCTCAATCCTCCAGCTTTTTTCAAAAGATCATAGATCTCCGAAGTCAGCTGCATGAGACCATATTCAATGCCATTGTGAACCATCTTCACATAGTTTCCTGCAGATTTTGGACCTAAATAGGCCACACAGGGTTCGCCCTTATACTTGGCTGAAACTGCTTCAAAAATGGGTTTTACATATTGATAGGCCTCCCTTGAACCTCCAGGCATAATACTTGGACCTTTTCTGGCACCCTTGGCTCCACCCGAAACCCCGGCTCCAAAGAAATTGATGCCTTTTTCCTGTAAGTAGGCTTCGCGACGATCCGTATCAGTAAAAAAGGAGTTCCCACCATCTATGATGATATCCCCCTTGTCCAAATGGGGTAAGAGCCCATCAATTACGATATCCACAACTTTCCCAGCAGGCACCAACAACATGATTTTTCTAGGGGTGCTTAGAGCACCGACAAAAGTGGCAACATCAGAGGTGGCGTTGACTTTTGAGGTATCTCCACCTTCGGATATAAGTGCACTGACCTTTTCCTCATCCAAATCGTTACCAAAGGCAGTAAATCCGTTGTCCGCTACATTAAGGATAAAATTCCTTCCCATCACCCCGAGGCCTACAAGGCCAAAATCATAAGTATCTGCCATTTTTCTTTCTTTTTGTTAGTGTTTTGTTAGGAGAGCGATAAGTAAGCTATCCGTTGAATCGCGAACCTAAAATAAACGTTATATTCGTCATGCTCAAAAATAAAATGGGAACGTAAAACATTTTTATGGATTCGTGATTTCCATGTCATTTTTTTTAAGATTCAAAAGATTAACTTTCAGATGTAATTATGAAAAAGACGGACAACCAAATTCTTGTCATTTTTGGTGCCTCGGGCGACTTGACGGCCAGAAAGTTGATACCAGCACTCTTTAATTTATATGTAGCCAGACAACTGCCTGAAAACTTTGTGGTTTTGGGAGCCAGCCGCAGTGATCTAACGGATGAGGCATTTCGGGATAAAGTGGTTTTTAACAGCCCTTATTTAAAGGAAAAAATTGAAGACCTTAAGGAAAACTATATCAGGGGCTTTGCGGACAAGTTGTTTTATGAAGATTTAGGAGGTGCCTATGATACGGATTATCAAGGTCTAAGGACAAGGGTAGAGACCCTAAAAAAGGAATATAATACCTCAGGCAACATTATCTATTATCTGTCCACACCACCTACCTTGTACGAAACCATTGCGCAGCGTTTGGCAGATGCTGGGATGAGCACCCAAAATAATGGTTGGAAAAGATTGATCGTGGAGAAGCCATTCGGTTATAGTTTGGAGACTGCCAGAGAATTAAATGCTGGACTTCACCGATTTTTTACGGAACCGCAGATTTATAGGATTGATCATTACCTTGGGAAGGAAACGGTGCAAAATCTATTGGTCACCCGATTCTCCAACAGCATTTTTGAACCGCTCTGGAACAGAAACTACATTCACCATGTTGAAATCACCAATGCTGAAAGTGTCGGGGTCGAGAAAAGGGGTGGATATTACGATAAATCAGGGGCACTTCGGGACATGTTCCAAAATCACCTGTTACAAATCGTGTCCTTGGTGGTCATGGAACCTCCCATTGGTGATCAACCAGAGGAAATTCGAAATGAAAAAGTGAAAGCCTTAAAATCACTTCGAATAATGACCGACGAAAAAACCCTGTGGGATAATACCATTAGGGCACAGTATGTGGCGTCAGAGGTAAAAGGGGAGAAGGTTAAAGGATATCGCGAAGAAGATGGTGTGGATTCCAATTCCACTACGGAAACCTATGCTGCCATCAAGTTTTTTGTGGACAACTGGCGTTGGGAAGGTGTTCCTTTCTATGTGCGAACGGCTAAACGGATGCCCACCAAGGTTACTGAGGTGGTGATTCACTTCAAAACCCCGCACCATCAGATTTTTAAGGATTCTGGAGTTAACAGCAAAGACAACAAACTGATTATCCGTATTCAACCGGATGAAGGTATTTTGATGAAGTTTGGAGTAAAGGTACCTGGGCAAGGGTTTAAGGTAGAACGAGCCAATTTGGACTTTTACTACTCGAGTTTGGCCCAGACCTATGTCATGGAGGCTTATGAACGCCTTCTTTTGGACGCTATGCAGGGAGATGCGACTTTGTATGCCAGAGCAGATGAAGTGGAAGCGGCATGGGAGTTTGTTGATCCCATTTTGAATTATTGGAAAAATGGAAAGGATGTCCGTATGTATGGTTATGCAGCGGGTGTTTGGGGCCCTGAAAATGCGGATGAACTTATAGACGATTTGGGCTCTTGGCGGAATCCAGGGGAAAGCTTGGCGGAGGATCCAGGTTATTGTGTGATATGCTAGGTTCAGTTATCAGTTATCAGTTATCAGTTATCAGTAATCAGTAATCAGTAATCAGTAATCAGTTGTCAGTTGTCAGTTGTCAGTTCGAGCGCAGTCGAGAACAAACTATATAGGAAGATAAATGGAACTAAAAATATTTAAAGACAAACAGGAAGTAGCTGAACAGTTCTCAATCTATTTTGAGAATTTGGTCAAGGATAAAGCTGAATTTCATGTAGCGCTTTCAGGAGGTAGCACACCCAAAATCGTTTTTGATATTCTAGCTGAAAAGTTTGGAGACAAAATAGATTGGAACAAGATTCATTTTTATTGGGGGGATGAACGTTGCGTTCCACCAACTGATGATCAAAGCAATTACAAAATGACTTTGGAGCATCTATTTTCAAAGATTGATGTACCCCAAGAAAATATACATCGCGTTTTAGGGGAAAACGATCCAAATCCAGAAGCAATGCGTTATGCCAACCTTCTTGAAATCAATTTGGATAGGGTAAAAGGGGTTCCCCAATTTGATTTGGTCATCCTGGGGATGGGAGATGACGGACATACGGCTTCCATATTTCCTCATGAGATAGACCTTTGGGAAGCAGCCGACCATTGCGTGGTGGCAACCCATCCCGAATCAGGTCAAAAAAGGGTTTCCATCAATGGAAAAGTGATTAATACCGCTAAGGAGGTAGCTTTTTTGGTCACGGGACAATCAAAAGCTGAAAAGGTGAAGACCATCATTGGACAATCCGAAGGATTTAAAGATTACCCAGCGGCACTGGTAAATCCAGTTTCAGGAAATTTGAGCTGGTTTATGGATCAGGAAGCAGCTTCTTTGCTTAGTTAATGAGGCGCAGATTTTGGAATCTTATCTGTGGTTGATATCAAAGAAATTTGGTACTAAATGTCAGGTCGAGCGCAGTCGAGACCGACAAAGAATCGATTTTTAAGACTTCTTGACCGCCTGCCTTTCGGTAGACGCGGCGCTCGAAGTGACTATCTCTTAAATTTCTGAATATTCTCTTTTTAAAACCAGCCCTTCCTAGGTTGAACTTAGGCTAATCCACTTCCAGTTTTACGTTTTCCCCATCCATCAAGTGCAGATATTCTTTGGCCACAAACTTTTTGGGGCTGTATTTGGTATCCCGATCGTAGGCTGAAGTCTTTCGTTCCATACTTCGTGCAAAACGCCGTAATCCTTGATTGTCTTCAACGATCAATCCAGGAACGGGAATGTTCTTGCCTTCCCCATTTTTTGCTACCATGGTAAAATAAGAGGAATTGCAGTGCTTGGTTTCCCCGGTTTGTACATTTTCCGACTCAACGCGAACGCCTACCACCATGGAGGTTCGTCCAGTGTAATTGACGGCTGCTTTCAAGGTTACCAACTCCCCAACCTCAATCGGATTCAAAAAATTAACCCGATTCACAGAAGCAGTGACACAATAGGCTTGCGAATGTTTGGAGGCGCAGGCAAATGCAATTTGGTCCATTAAATTTAAAATATGTCCCCCATGAACCTTTCCCCCAAAATTGGAGTGGGAGGGTAGCATGAGCTCGGTGATAGACACTTTGGATTCCTTTGCGGTCTTGAATTTTTTCATTACAATTTCTAAAAGGTGGATAAGGTTTAGAGCTCCAATTGAGGTTCTTCGTAATCGTCTTCCTGGGCCCTTTTTAAAACGGGCTCGGGAATGGATTTCTTCGCCTTGGCACCCATTTTTTTCAATCTTTCTATGCTCGTCACAATATTCCCTCTACCTTCAACTAGCTTGTTCATGGCTCCACGATATTCGTTTTTGGCCTCATCCATTTTCTTGCCTACCTTGGTTAAATCGGTAACAAAACCTTCAAATTTGTCATAAAGAGCACCAGCTTGCCTTGCAATTTCAATGGCATTTTTTTGTTGCTTCTCATTGCTCCACATGGTATCTATGGTTCTTAGGGTAGCCAACAAGGTAGAAGGGGTAACGATAACAATATTCTGTTCAAATGCCTTTACATATAATGAACTATCCTGGTTGATGGCTACGGCAAAGGCAGGTTCAATGGGAACAAAAAGCAACACAAAATCCGGACTTTCCATTTCATAGAGATCCTCGTATTTTTTGGAGGAAAGCTGCTCCACGTGTTTTCGCAAGGAGTTGATATGGTCTTTCAAATGTTTCTCTTTGGCTTCATCGTCTGCATTGGTGTAGCGCTCATAATCCGTTAGGGAAACTTTGGAGTCCACAATCATTTTTTTGCCATCCGGTAAGTTGATGATAACATCGGGCAACACCCGGGAACCGTCTTCACGGGTAAAACTTTGTTGCACACTGTATTCGCGATCCTTCTCCAATCCTGATTTTTCCAAAACCCGTTCCAGCACCAATTCGCCCCAGTTCCCTTGCATTTTGCTATCGCCTTTTAAGGCTTTGGTCAGATTTTCTGCTTCTTGGGTAATTTTTAAATTCTGGTTTTGAAGGTTGAGCAGTTGTTCTTTTAATGCGGAATGTATACTGATGTTCTCCTTTTGGGTGGCCTCCACCTTTTTTTCAAAGAGTTGTATTTTTTCCTGAAGCGGACTTAAAATCTGTTTGATGTTCTTTTGGTTCTGCTCCGTGAATTTGGTACTCTTTTCATCTAGGATTTTATTGGCCAGGTTTTCAAATTCCTTGGTAAATTTTTCCTGAAGCTTTTCAACTTCCTCTTTTTGTTCAGTATTGATGCGTTGCAGGTTTTCCAAATCGGCTTGGTAACGGACTATTTGGTTGCTCTGCTGCTCTTTTTCATTTTGCAATTGCTTTTTTTCCTCATCGGTGGCCAATAATTTATCATTCAACGTCCGAATGGACGAATTCAATTGCTGTTCCCGCTCTCCCCATACATCTTCATTGGATTTGGTTTTCAATTTTTGGATGTAGATGCCCAAAAACAGTCCAAGCCCAGCCATCAGCAGCCCTATGATGATATAAATCAATGCTTCGTTCATAAATTGTAAATCTAACGATAAAGATAAAGGATTCCCTCATGTGGGAAAATGGGAAATAGCATTACTTTTTCACCTTAAATGAACCGCTACCGGAATCAAACTGTACCATATCCGAAGGAAAAAGGTGCTCAAAATGTTTTTGCTTGATCAATTCTGACGGAGTGCCAAAAGGGTTGTTCTTGCCGTCCAAAATCAAGATTTTATCGCATAGTTGAATAGCCAAATCTATTTCATGGGAGGTAAATACAATGGTCTTTTTGCTTTGATGGGCCAATTGTTGCAGCATTTTAAGGATTTGCACCTTATGATATAGATCTAAATGGGTAGTGGGCTCATCCAACAGCACTATCGGCGTGTTTTGGGCAGCGGCCCTCGCAATAAGCACTCGTTGCAATTGTCCATCACTGAGCTCATGGCATTTTCGAAATTTCAATTCCTCCAACAGAAAGGCTTTGAGGTTGGTTTGGACGTGTCTTTTATCCTCCAAGGTCAAAGTTCCAATCCAATTGGTGTAGGGTTGTCTTCCCAAAGCAATTAACTCCTGTACCCTCAAATTTTTGGATGCAGGTGGTTCAGTAAGAACCACACTCAAAGTCTTGGCGAGTTGGTCGGTGTCAAAATTCTCCAAGTTTTTTCCAGAAATTTGGATTGCTCCCACCAATTTAGGCTGCAAATTCCCCAGTGTTCTGATCAGGGTGGATTTCCCAATACCATTGACGCCAACAATGGCACAAAGCTCACCTTCTGACAATTGCAAATCGATGTTTTGACAAACCGTCCGATCCTTATAGCCCACGGCTAAGTCCTTCACGCTGATATTTAGTTGCTCGGGCTTTTGCATCAAAACAACATTTTACGTTTTCTTACCAACAACCAAATGACCACAGGAGCCCCTACAAGAGATGTAATGGCATTGATTGGCAGAATATTGGCAGAGTTGGGCAGTTGGGCCAAGACATCACATAACAGCATAAGTATGGCACCATACAAGAACACTGCTGGAATCAAAATGCGATGTTCCATGGTATCAAATATTTGACGGGTCAAATGGGGTACTGCAAGCCCCACAAAGGCTATGGGTCCAGCAAAGGCAGTAACGCCTCCGGCCAAAATACCCGTGGCGATGATAATGGTCAACCTTGATTTATTTAACGAAACCCCCAAACTTTGTGCATAGTTCTCGCCTAACAAAAAAGCATTCAACCGTTTGATGGAAAACACAGCCAAAAGGGTTCCCAAACCCACAATAACACTTAGTATTGTTACCTGTTGGGAGGATAAATTCCCCACACTACCAAAGGACCAAAAAACGAACCGCTGTAAATTCTCGGCGCTAGTGAAATAAGCCAAAACACTCACAATGGCTGCGGTAATACTTCCAAACATCAGACCGATGATCAAGAGGGCCATGGTATCCTTGATGCGATTGGCAACCAGCAAAACCACAAGGAGAACCAAAAAACTGCCCAGACTGGCCGCAATGACCACGGAAATGTCATTAAGAAATGGCATGGCCGCAAATCCAGCTATGAGTGATGTCCCCATCAACAATAATGCTGCACCCAAACTGGCTCCAGAACTGATTCCCAATACAAACGGGCCTGCTAAGGGATTCCGAAACAAGGTCTGCATGAGCAAGCCACTCAAAGCAAGTCCGCCACCAACCAAAACAGAGGTAAAAGCCTTTGGCATTCTATAATTCCACAGAATGTAATTCCATGATTCCACTTCGGCACTGCCTCCAAAAATGAGGTTGAGCACGGCTTCAAATGGAATCAAGACGGAACCTGAGCTGATGTTAAGCAAGAAGGCCAATAAGAGTGCCAGGGTTATCAGAGTAAATGCTATGGAATATGACCGGTTCGAACTCATCTATTGCAGGGGCATAAAAAAGTGAGGTTCGTAATCTTGGAGTAATCCAGGATGCAGGATGGAGATGAGATCCTTAAGTACCAAATCGGGTCGTTGGGGGGCCAGCTCATAAAAAAGTAACCCTCCTGTTTCTCCCTTTTTGACAGCATTGGAAAATACACTTTTACGGGAAAAAGCTTCAAACTGTTGGTAATGGGAATTGGCCTGTAACAACTCTTGGTATGACGCATGCAAGGATGGATTGAACCAAAAATCGGCCTGTGAACCCTTGGCAAGAACAACTTCCAAGCTTAATCCAATGCTACCACTTTCTGGCGTTTTTGCCCAGAGGTAATCCGCATTGGCATCTTGAAGAAATTGGGCCATCCAGCTGTTTCCTCCTGCCACATACCAAACATCTTTATACAATCCTCCCGTAAGAACCGTTGGCTTCTCCTTGGCTTGTAGAGCCAGTTCCTTTGCCTTCTCGTAATCCGCTTCAATGGAATTAAAAATGCGCTCGGCCTCCATCTCTTTATTAAAGAATGGAGCAAAAAATTTGATCCATTCTGCTTTGCCCAAAGGGGTCGCCTCCGTCCAGTCACCATTGTATACCAACGGAATGCCTGATTTTTGAATGGTTTCGTAAGCTTTGTTAGTATCATTGATTCCAAAACCTACAATCACTTCGGGATTAAGTTCCAAAGTAATTTCGGTATTGATGTTTTCATTGCTGCCCAGTTCCCTTATTTGTCCCTGGTCAATTCGCTTTCGGGTATTTGGTGAACTTATCAAATCGGTATTGGGAAAACCTACCACCGCTCCAAGTTGGCCCAAGGCTTCCAGCGAAGGAATGTGTGTAGTGGAGGTAACCACCATTAGCTCCACAGGGGTGGCTACAATGGCGTCATAGGCATCTACTGGAAGGGTAATGGAAGCTAGTTTTTCTTTAGGAACCAAAGCATAGGTAAAAGAAGTTTTTGAGCCTGGCCATGCAGAGGAAACTTCAATGACCGTGATATCTCCTTCTGATTCGATAGTAAAACCAGTGGCGTGCTTTATGCCAGATACCTGCGTAGCTTGTTCAACTTTGGGTGCTTTCTTTTTTTCAGCACATCCGTTAACCAAAAACAGTAGGAGTAGCGCAAAAGACGCTTTGTATAAACGATGGGATCCCATGCCGTCAAAAGTAAGATTATTTAACTTTTTCAAAAAAAGATTAAACAGAATGATTACTTTCGCCCTGAATTTTGGTTCCTGCGAGTAGGTTACCCGTAGGATTAAAAGGGAATCCGGTGTAAATCCGGAACTGTTCCCGCAACTGTAAGTTTATGCCAAACTTGATTTGGCACCTCATTAAAGGGATGTTGTTTTCTTCAAAGCCACTGTTCTAAGGGATGGGAAGGCAAAACAGCGTTAGACAAGTCAGGAGACCTGCCAAATTCAAACAAACATTGTTAAACTTTCGGGATAAAGGTTTACGTATGGGACAGCATACTATTCTCCCGTTTATTCACTTAAACGAAATGAAAAAAAGAAATTTATGGATTTGTACCGCTATTTTGGCGGGCCAGGGACTTACTGCGCAGGATTTTCAGCAAGATACCCTGCAGCTTACCCAACTTAATGAGGTTGTGGTGAGCGATTCGCGTTTTGCCCTTAAACGGGAAAACTCGGGTAAAACAGTGATTAAGATTTCCGCTGAGGAATTGGAACGCAACCAAGGAAGAACGGTGGCAGAACTGATCAATACCAAAAGTGGGATTGAGATTACGGGCAGCCGTGGTAGGGATGGCTCCGTTTTTGGAGTGTTTGCCCGTGGTGGTCGTGGGCGACAAGCATTGGTAATTATAGATGGGGTACGCGTATCTGACCCTTCTTCCTTTTCCCAGGAATATGACCTACGGCTCTTATCTACTGCCAATATTGAATCTATTGAGATCATCAAAGGGGCGGCAAGTACCTTGTATGGTACCAATGCAGCAACAGCCGTCATCAACATTACTACCAAAAAGGGAGTTGAACGACCTATTTCTGGAAGTTTTAGATCTAGTATCGGTACCAACCAGACAGCGGATGATACCAATGGAAATCTAGGTAGTATAACCAACGGCGCATCGGTTAGTGGACAACTGAAGAAATTCAGTTATGGTGTGGATTTTTCCAACCGCTACTCCAGTGGTCTTTCCGCGGCGGTTACTCCGGAAAACGAAGAGGATAATACCTCCCATTTTGCTACCAATGTAAAATTGGGGTATGAGTTTTCAGAAAGTTTTGCGTTATCGGTTTATGGAAACCAAACCAAATTCACCACTGATTTTGATGCTGATCGCATGGAAGCGCCCAATAGTTCAAGGGTAGAACAGGAAAGAGTTGGGCTGGCATCCGTAATCAACTATGGTAGTGGTTCAATTCATGTGAATTCGGCCTATTCCACCTACGATTCCTTTAATGTCAGCACTTTTGGCGAAAGTACTTCTGAAGCTGATAATTGGGTCTTGGATGCCTATAATAAATATGTCATTGATGAAAAATGGCATACCATTTTGGGAGTCAATTATATCAAGGACAAGGCGGTGTTCTCCTCCGAAGCCGATTTTTCCATTTTGGACCCGTACGCCAATGTGGTTTATGTTTCGGATTTTGGTTTTAACCTGAATACAGGAGCCCGTTTGAATACCCACTCTGAATATGGCAACCATTTTGTGTACAATATCAACCCGAGCTATGCTTTTCAAACCCAAAATGGGTATGTGAAATTACTGGGGTCGTATGCCACTTCTTATATCACCCCCAATCTAATTCAATTGTTTGGGGATTTTGGAGCCAATCCGGACTTGGAGCCCGAAGAGAACAGAACTTTGGAAGGGGGAGTGGAGTATTTTGTGAATTATAAGCTGCGCTTAAGTACTTTATATTTTAATCGAAACGAGAAAAACACCATAGGATTTGACCAAAATTTTACCAGCATCAATGTTGCTGATGAGATTGATGCCAGTGGGGTGGAGGTAGAACTTTCTTGGCATCCATCAAATCTATTTTCGCTGGACGCCAATTACACCTTCACCGAACGTACAGGTGATGCAGCTATCCGAATACCCAAACACAAGATAAACTTGGCCGCAGGCTACCAAATCTGTGCAACAACCAATTTGTCCTTTACCTATGCATATACAGGGGAGCGATTTGATACCGACTTCAGTACGTTTTCCAATGTTTCCTTGGAAGCATTTTCCTTGGTAGGATTGTATGTGGAACACCAATTGATCCCAGAACGATTAAAGGTGTTCCTGAATGGTTCCAACCTTTTAAATGAGGACTTTGTGGAAGTCATTGGATTTACCACAAGAGGTAGAAACATCAGCGCAGGATTTCATTTGAATCTATAATCCATATCTTGTAAGCATGCTCAAAGTTTGTTCGTTTTTACCCGCAGTTACCCAGATGCTATATGACATGGGTTTGGACGAACATTTGTATGGAGTAACCTTTGAATGTCCAGAACAGGCTTTGAAGGAAAAGCAACCGGTGGTTCGGTGTATTTTGGAAGGCAAGAATTTGTCCAGCAAGGGAATCGATACACTTTTCTCGGCGAGTAAACATCAGGGGAAAGATTTGTATTATGTGGACGAGCCTATATTGGAAAAAATTGCACCCGACATCATTTTTACCCAAGACATGTGCGATATATGCCAAATAGATACGGCATGCACCGCGGCGGCCGTGGCTAAATTGGACAAGCAACCGGAGCTAATATCCATTAGCCCTGAATCTTTGGAAGATGTCTTTACCTCTGCGATTACCATTGCCAAGGCTTTGGGGAAAGAAGAGATTGCTTATTCCTATTTAAATGGCTTAAACAAGCGGATTGATGTTGTGGTAGATGCCCTAAGAGCATCAAAGGCATTGCCCAAACGTATAATGTTGATGGAGTGGTTGGATCCCATTTTTAACTGTGGGCATTGGATTCCCCATCAAATTGGATATGCAGGTGGGATAGACATGCTTTCCAATCCATCTGGGGATAGCGTTGTTACGCCTTGGGACAAGATATTGAAATATGACCCCGAAATTTTGGTAGTGGCGCCCTGTGGATTTACTGTAAAGCGAACCTTGGAAGAGATGCCCATTTTGACCTCAAAAAAAGGTTGGAACGATTTAAAAGCGGTGCAAGAAAACAAAGTCTTTATTGCAGATTTTGATATGTTCACCCAATCCTCTGCCAACACCTTGGTCAATGGGATTGAATTATTGGCTGGAGTGTTTCATCCTGGGGCTATCCAAGTACCAAAGCACTTGGCAACTAAATTTATGCATCTTGATTTACAACCTGTGTAAAAAAGGGAAATATGAAAAATAAAAAAGCGGCTTTTAAGCCGCTTTTGTTTTATCTGTTAAGGTGTAATGGTTTGTCCAGAAACATGTTGTCCCTTAATGGGGTCTCTATCCTAGATCCAGTGAAGGCTTTGGCGGGCATTTGCACGGAGTAGGATTTTTTTCCGGTCATTCCTGTGATCTCCTCAATGGCCCTTGCAAGCAAAGGTTCAGTGGGGTCGCCAAGTACGCCTAAATTTTCTAAATCTTCTTCCAACATGATATCAGGTGCCAATCCATCCGTATAGTCGAAAAAACCATCCGCATTTTCGTTTCTACCAACCAAAGGTTGAATTCCCCAGCTATTGTCAGGATTGATTTGGTTCTCACGATCGCTACTATAGATGTAGGCATTGTCCACGTCATCCACCAATGTAATAGAAAATTCGTTTTTACCTCTTGTTGTTTCTCCAATATGGACCACATCCACGTAAGGCTCTAAACCGTTCATCACCAATTCACTTGCAGAGGCGGAGCTATTCGTGGCAAGAACGTAGACTGTACTAAGGTTCAATGTATTGATAGCCGTAGATCCCGTACTACTGGCGAAATAGTCCTCCAATTGCTCGTTGCTCAACTGTCCTTGGATTTTGCTGTTCCAACGTTGTCTTATATACAAATCGTTGGTGTTGGTGCCATAAATCATACTGGCCAAAAGGCGGGAGGTGTTTACAGAACCCCCAGGGTTATATCGCATGTCCAAAACCAATTCCGTCGCTCCATCGGCCACAAACTGCCCAAAAGCGGCATTAAGTTCCTCATTAAAGCTGCTTAAAAATCGATTATACATTAAATAAGCGATCTTGGTTCCATTGATGTCCAAGGTTTCCGCAACCAAAATAGGATCTTCCACTTGGTTGGCAATCTTGGTCAATTCTATTTCGGTGTCGTTGTCCGTGATTTGGGTTCCATTGATATCTGCCATGCCCAAGGTATAGGTGTCATTGTCACCGAACAACAAACTCACATAATTATCCGTGGTAAGTGCTGTACCGTCTACTCGGGTAAAAATATCACCTCTTTTGATTTCTGTTGTTGAGGCATTGGAATTGGGGACAATGTACTGCACATATCCAAAGAGGCCATTGCCTTCCGAGAAACGGACAAGACCGAATTCCAATCCATTACTTTTGGAAACACCTGAAAGGTTGTTGACCAATTCCTCATAATCCTCATTCAAGAAACTGAATCTATCTTCTGAGAAAAGTAAAGTGTTAAAGTAAAAATCCGAAGGATTTGGATGTTGTTGCAGAAATTCCGTGAATTCCTGGTCGTTGGCGAAGCGATCATCCGCAAGATCATCCACATCTGCTTGCCAAAAATACCAAAGGTTTAAGGCATTCCACATAAATGCCTGGGCGTCTAGATTTTCGCTGGTGGGGTTGTTTGGGTCGTTTGGATTGTCTATTCCGTTGTCATCACTTTTACAACTGACAAGGAACAAACCAAGCCCAACAAATAAATACAGGAGTTTTTTCATAGCTAATTTTGGTAAAATTCATCAATTATCATTCCACAAGATCATTGAGGCATATTGAATTTGTAGAATTATTTCCTAATTTCTTACAGCAAATTTTACCCCAAAATAGCCACTTGTGAGCAGATTACAAATTTTTTGTAACAAATTTCGATATGTGTCGTCGTGATAATGTAAGCAAATAGGAAAGCTTGCAACAACTATCAAAACCTAATGAAACAAGCTGAATTTTTAAACGTGGTCATGCCCTTTAAGGACAAGCTGTACCGATTGGCAAAGCGCTTATTGGTTTCGAAGGAGGAAGCGGAGGACGCCACACAGGAAATTTTGCTAAAACTCTGGTCAAAGAACGAGTCGATGGGAGAGTACAAAAATGTAGAGGCTTTTGCGATGACGATGACCAAGAATTTTTGTTTGGACCGATTAAAATCCAAACAGGCCAGCAATTTAAAGTTGGTGCATAGTAACTATCAGGACGAAAAGACCTCCCTGCAAAAACAATTGGAAGCAGAGGACAGCGTTCGTTGGATGGAACGCATCATGGAAGAATTGCCGGAACAGCAAAAAATGGTATTGCAGCTACGGGATGTGGAGCAATACGAATTTGAGGAAATATGCGAACTCTTGGACATGAAACCCACAGCAGTCCGTGTGACCCTCTCAAGAGCAAGAAAAGCAGTACGACAAGAATTGATTAAAAAACATAACTATGGAATTGGATAACATAGAAAAATTATTGGAAAAGTACTTTGAAGCTACTACCACGGTGGCCGAGGAGCGGACCTTGCAGGCTTATTTTTCCCAAAAGGAAGTTGCTTCGCATTTGGAGCAATATAAGTCCATGTTCAACTATTTTTCCATGGCCAAGGAAGAGCGGTACACCAAGCAGGTTCCACTAAAACCTAGAAGAAATTACTACAAGTGGCTATCCGTTGCGGCAGTGGTTGTTTTAACCTTTGGTATCTATTTTGGTAATGAATACCAAGAAAGAAAACAGGCAGAATATGCCTATAATGAAACAAAAAAGGCTTTTGAGCTCCTAGCGGAGAATTTTGGAAAAGGCACAGAAAAAGTAGCCTACTTACAGGAGTTTGAAGTCGCAAAACAAAAAATTTACAACAACGATTAAAACAAAAACGATGAAGCGCAATATTTTAATTTTAATGATGGCCATAATGCCATTGGCCAGTTTTTCACAATCCCTTTTTGACCGATTTGAGGATTTGGATGAAGTCACTTCCGTGGTGGTCAACAAAAGCATGTTCAATTTGCTGGCCAAGATAGATGTAGAAGTTGATGATCCAGAGGCCCAGGATTTTATGGACATCGCCAGCAGTCTTAAAAGTTTGAAGGTGTTTACCACAGATAATGAGGAGATTGGAGCTGATATGAAATCTTCGGTGCAGAAGTACCTAAAATCCTCCACTATGGAAGAGCTCATGCGGGTGAAGGACAAGGATGCCAATGTAAAGTTCTATATCAAACAAGGGAAGGATGATGACCATGTAAGCGAACTGCTGATGTTTGTGACCGGATTGAAGGAGATCGAGGCCGATGGCAGAAAGTTTGAAACGGTACTACTTTCATTGACAGGTGATATCGATTTGAATAAAATCAATTCCTTGACAAACAAGATGAACTTGCCCAAAGAGTTGAACAAAGCAGGGAAAAAAGAATAGCATACAGTAAACAGTGTACAGACAGCAATCCGCATCAATTGGCAGTTTTTAAGCTGATTGCTGTAAGCTGTCAACTGTAAAACATCAATCATAAAAAACAACAGTCATGAAAAAACTAAGTATATTATTAGTGGCATTAGTTGTGCCATATCTGGGCATTTCCCAGTCTATCTTTGATAAATTTGAAGATTCGGAACGTGTGGGAACGGTTACCATTAACAAAGGCATGTTGAACCTTGTGGCCAAACTGATGGCTCACGATGAGGATGAGGACGCGCAGGAGTTCGTTGAAGTGGCCAATAGTGTTAATCGCATCAAGGTCTTTATGTCCGAGGATACAGATGCCGCGGAAGATATGTCGGCAACGATGAAGAAATACGTAAGATCCTCCAAATTGGAAGAGCTTATGAAAGTGAAGGATGGGGATACCCATGTTAATTTCTATATCAGAAATGGAAAAGATGACGACCATGTAGCTGAATTGCTGATGTTTGTGACCGGTATTGAGGACAAACATGGCAGTAAACATGGACGTAATTTTGAAACGGTACTATTGACCATGACCGGGGACATAGATTTGACCAAGGTGGGTTCCTTGAGCAAAAAAATGAAATTGCACAAAGGGCTGCGTAAACTGGATCAGCATTAGAGCTAAGTACAGGCATTTTAATTCTGTCAAAAAAAAGAACAAATGAAAAATTTTATTAAAAGTATGGTGGTTGCGGGGACGGTACTACTGGCTTCCTGTTCGTCCCAGCAAAGTTTGCAGGAGTATTATGTGGACAATTCGGAGAATCCCAATTTTATTGCCATAGATGTACCTGCAAGCATTTTGAAAATGGATGGGGTAGATTTGACCGAAACCCAAAGTGAGGCCATAGAATCCCTGCGTAAATTCAACCTGTTGGCCTTTAAAAAAACAGCTGATAATGTAGCGGAGTACAATGCGGAAAAAGTAAAGGTCAGGGAGATTTTGAAAGGAGATAAGTTTGTGGAGTTGATGAAAATCAATTCGCAATATGGCAAGGGAGTCATCAAATACATTGGCGATGAGGATGCAATTGATGAGGTGATTATTTATGGTGACAGCAAAGACAAAGGGTTTGCTTTGGTGCGTGTTTTGGGCAAGGATATGAACCCCGCCCATATCGTACAACTGATGCAAGCCATCCAAAAATCAAATTATGACGGAGCTGGCCTTGGTGAGATAGGGGAGTTCTTAAAAGGATAGCACAATCATCAATCAGAAAATGGAATCCCGATAGCTTTGCTATCGGGATTTTTGTTTAGGGATACCTGTCCTTCCCCAAGTGTGACCTTCTTCCTATCTTAGTGTCTCACACATGGAACACTAACAAAATCAATTGAATCTTATGGAAAAAGCACAAGAATGGATGAACTATGGTCTTGAATTGGCCAAAGAGTTTGGTCCCAAGTTGATCACCGCAATCCTCATTTATATTGTTGGTTCGTGGGTTATCAAAAAAATAATTTCGGCCACAAGAAAAGTCATGGCCAAAAGCAAATACGAGGAGTCCCTTCAAAAGTTCTTGTTGAATTTGATTTCTTGGTCCCTCAAAGTATTCCTGATCATTTTGGTCATTTCACGATTGGGGGTTGATGTAACCACCTTTGCCGCCGTAATAGCCGCTGCTGGTTTGGCTGTAGGTCTGGCCCTACAAGGATCACTTTCCAATTTTGCCGGTGGGGTCTTGTTAATGGTTTTTAAACCCTACCGCATAGGCGATCTAATTGAAGCCCAAGGGGAACTGGGGGTGGTCAAGGAGATTGAAATTTTCACTACCAAACTCATTACACCTGAAAATAAACTGGCCATCGTACCCAATGGAGCTATGGCCAATGGCAATATTGTCAACTATACTACCGAGGGAAAAATTCGGGTGGACACCGTTGTGGGAGTTGGCTACTGAGAGGATATCAAAAAGACCAAGGAGGTACTGTTGAACGTGCTAACTTCCAATCCGCAGGTACTTAGAGACCCCGAGCCCTCTGTTAATGTGATGGAACTGGCAGACAGTTCTGTGAATTTTGCTGTTCGGCCCTACTGCAAACCAGAAGATTATTGGGATGTCTATTTCTCTACTTACGAGAATTGCAAATTGGCCTTGGATGAGGCTGGAATTGAAATCCCATACCCACATCAGGTGGAAATCCATAAGGAGGGATAAAGGCTATTTCAAAACCTTTGCCTCAAATTTACTTAAAGTAGGTCTCGACTGCCTGCCGGTCGGAAGACACGGCGCTCGACCTGACAGAAGGTTTAAACCCCGGTATAATTTGCTGGGGTTATTTTTTTAAGCTCACTTTTGATTTCAGCCGAAACCTCCAATGTATCTATAAAATCCGCAATGGATTTTTGGGTGATTTTCTCATTGGTTCGGGTAAGTCCCTTTAAAGCTTCATAGGGATTCGGGTAGCCTTCGCGCCTTAAAATGGTTTGGATGGCCTCTGCAACCACCGCCCAATTATCCTCCAAATCCTGCTCAAACTTGTCCGCATTCAAAACCAGTTTGTTCAAACCTTTTAAGGTGGATTGAAAAGCCACTTGGGTATGTGCAAAGGGCACACCCACATTTCTAAGCACAGTACTGTCCGTAAGGTCCCGTTGGAGTCGGGAAACAGGAAGTTTTGCGGATAAATGTTCAAAAATAGCATTGGCAATGCCCAGGTTTCCTTCGGAATTTTCAAAATCTATCGGATTCACCTTATGGGGCATGGCAGAAGACCCCACTTCCCCTTTTTTGATTTTTTGTTTGAAATAATCCATGGAGATATAAGTCCAAATATCCCGGTTGAGATCAATATAGATGGTATTGATGCGCTTTAGGCAATCGAACAGGGCGGCCATATGGTCGTAATGCTCAATTTGCGTGGTGGGAAAGGAGTGGTGAAGTCCTAATTTTTCTTGTACAAACTGTTGTCCAAAAGCCTTCCAATCTGTGTTGGGATAGGCTACTTTGTGTGCATTGTAATTCCCTGTGGCACCCCCAAATTTGGCGGCACTTGGGATATCGTTCAATAAATTGAACTGTTCCTTCAATCGTTCCACAAAAACATCGATTTCCTTGCCCAATCGGGTTGGGGAAGCCGGCTGTCCGTGGGTCCTGGCCAACATGGGAATTTCTGCCCATTCGGCTGCCAAAGCCTTCAACTTTTCAAATACTTCAAAATACAGCGGCACATAGACCTCATTCATAGCTTCCTTTATGGAAAGGGGTATTGCCGTATTGTTGATGTCTTGGGAAGTCAATCCAAAATGGATGAACTCCTTAAATTTTTCCAAGCCCAAGGTGTCAAACTTCTGTTTGATGAAATATTCAACCGCTTTTACATCATGGTTGGTGGTTTTCTCAATTTCCTTGATGGACAACGCATCTTCGGCAGAAAAATCCTGATAGATTTTTTGCAAATCGGAAAACTTGGAAGTGTCAAAATCCGCTAATTGAGGCAAGGGAATTTCACAAAGGGCAATAAAATACTCAATTTCAACCCGAACCCGATACTTGATCAAGGCCTCTTCTGAAAAATAGGCGCCAAAGGCTTCCGTTTTATTGCGGTATCTGCCATCTATGGGTGAAATGGCGTTCAGTGGATTCAATGACATGGTTTGGTTTTAGAAAGGAGCAAAGATACTTAAACTCTTAGAGTTTAGTGGCCTAAAACGGTGAGCTTGTCCAAGGTTTTTTTTGCTCTGTTTTTGTAACCTGCAGTACCTTGGGCAATGGTATCTTCCAATATCATCTTAAGTTCAGGGTGAACCCAATCAAATTTGGTTCCCAGATAGAAAAGACTGCTCATGGCAAATACCTTGGCGGCAACTTTGTGTTCCCCAATAAACCAATCAAAACAGACGGTCATTATTTTCTCCAAATGTTCCGCCGTCATGTTTTTGACAAAGGTTTCATCCTTTTTTTTGAAATATGCTTCGCATAAGAGTTCACAGACATGCGCCATGGGACGAATACCCGATTCATTGGTAAGCTTGGATAATCCGCCAGTGAATTCATCCAAGTAGGGTAAAAGGTAAACCAGTTTTTTTCGCATTAAATGGTCAAAAACCCAGCTAGCGTTGAAGGAGTCAGTTTTGTCCTGGTCAAAGACCTCTTGCAATAGATTTCCGGTACGGTTGGGAAGAACAGCCAACTCGGCAACCAAACCATCAATGCTTTTTTTGGACAGTCTTCCGGAATTCAGTGCAATATGTAGCTCTTCTGGTGTCAACGAACAAGTCTTTAACTGATTAACTTCGAAACCAAGGCTGGAACGCCTTCAGCAGCTGTGGTGGACATCACCGTCAAATTGTCAAACTCTCTGGGATTTACACTGGGTTTTGGGTCTATAAAATAAATGGGAGTGTCTCTGGCCACATAGTTGATGAGGCTGGCAGCGGGATATACTTGCATGGACGTTCCAATGACAATCAAGATATCTGCCTGAACAGTAATTTCCACTGCTGTTTGCAGCATGGGTACCATTTCGCCAAACCAAACAATATGGGGGCGTAATTGATTTCCATTATCGTCCAAATCCCCCAAAACCAAATCTTTTTTCCAGTCAAGCACGTAATTTTCATCCGCTGTGCTCCGCACTTTAAAAAGCTCACCATGTAAATGTACCACATGGGAACTTCCTGCCTGCTCGTGAAGATTGTCTACATTCTGGGTTACAATACTCACATCAAACTCCGTTTCCAATGTAGCTAAGGCTGTATGGCCTGCGTTGGGGGAAACTTCCAAAAGTTGTCTTCGCCTCTGGTTATAAAATTCGAGAACCAATTCGGGGTTGCTATAAAAACCCTGGGGAGAAGCAACTTCCATAACGTCATGACCCTCCCACAAACCATTGGAATCCCTAAAGGTCTTTAGTCCACTTTCGGCGCTCATTCCAGCACCGGTCAGCACTACAATTTTTTGTTTTTTGCCCATATCGCCCTAAAAATATGAAATTCATTTTTCGCTATCTTGTCCTGCATGTTTGACAACGATTTGTTGACCTATTTGGAAACCTATCTTACAGAGGGTAGAAAGCAGCGGTTTTTAGAGGTGTTGAAGCACCGAACCAAATTTTTAACCGTGGCCATCGAAGATGTATTCCAACTGCATAATACCAGTGCTGTAATTAGAAGTTGTGATGCTTTTGGAATCCAAGAAGTTCATGTGGTGGAAGACCGATTTGGCCAACGATTGGACAAGAACATTGCTATGGGTGCGGAACAGTGGGTAGATGTTTATCGATACCAAACAACTTCGGATTGTATTTCGGAACTCAATGGTCAGGGATATCAAATAATTGCCACAACTCCCCATCACGGTTCAAGTTTCTTACACGATTTTGAATTGAACCACAAAACCGCCCTTTTTTTCGGAACCGAAAAAGAAGGTTTGAGTGAGGAAGTCATGCAACAAGCAGATGGTTTCCTGAAAATTCCCATGGTTGGCTTTTCCGAAAGTTTGAACATTTCGGTTTCCGCAGCTATCATTATTCAAGAACTGACGCAACAGCTCAGAAATTCTACCCATGATTGGCAACTTTCAGACATTGAAATTTTGGACAAACGACTGGATTGGGCCAAAAAATCCATTAAGAATGTGGAAGGAATCATCGGGAGGTATCAAGGCAAATAAAGTTTTTTGTATTTTGTAGGGTAACCAAATTAAAAACAACATGACCACACTACTCTACATTCTAGGGGGAATTGTCCTTCTCATTATTATTTTGGCCTTAATTGCGCCGAAGAGCTACAATGTTTCAAGATCCATTGAAATTGACCAACCCAGAGCTGTTGTCTTTGACAACCTAAGGTATTTGAAAAATCACGACGAATGGTCGCCATGGGGTAAAAAGGATCCCAATATGGAAAAGAAATTTACTGGAACGGACGGACAAGTTGGGGCAACCAGTTATTGGAACGGAAACAAGGACGTTGGAGAGGGAGAGCAAGAAATCAAAAAAATAGTGGACGGGGAACGAATTGAGTCCGAGCTACGATTTTTGAAACCATGGAAATCCACATCAGATGCGTATTTGGTAACGGAGGATGCATCCAACGGAGGCACCAAGGTTACTTGGGGATTTTCAGGTAAAAACAAATTCCCTTTTAGCATTATGATGTTGTTCATGAATATGGACAAAGCCGTGGGCGGTGATTTTGAGGATGGCTTGTCCAGTTTAAAAGGTCTTTTAGAGAAATAAAGTTATGGAGCAAAATATAGTTGGCTGGTTTGAGATCCCGGTGACCAACATGGATCGGGCCAAGGCTTTTTACGACCAAGTTTTTCAAATTGATATTCAAGTACAGGATTTTGGTGGAACCCTTATGGGTTGGTTTCCCTGGGCAGAAGGAAAGCCTGGTGCCAACGGTTCCCTTATTCAGCATGAAAGTTATAAGCCTAGCAGCACAGATGGGGTATTAATTTACTTTTCAAGTGCTGATGTACAACAAGAATTGGATAGGGTAGAGGCCGCTGGAGGAAAAATACAGCGAGGCAAAACCCAAATTAGCCCGGAAGTGGGTTATATGGGGGTATTTGTGGACTCTGAGGGCAACAGGGTTGCCTTACATTCCAGAAACTGATTACTCCGCCAGTTCCAGAAGGGCAATGTCAAATTCATTGTCCAAGAGTACTTTTCCCTTGGCTACTGTCACTTCGGTTTCAGAGTAGGTATCGTACAATTTAGTGCCGTCACCGAAAAAACCTTTGACCCAAAGGGATTTCTTGCCCTTGGGCAAATCCAAACCAACGACAACCTTGTCTTTGTAATCCCCGTCCATGTATGTTCTGGAGAACACATAGGGTTTCTTGGCCAGCCTTTTGTGTTTTCCGGCTCCAATGGCAGGGTGGTTTCTTCTAAACTGACCCAACTTTTGCCAGTGCTTGTGAATTTTTTGAATTTCCGGCATGCTGTCCAGTTCTTGCCAATTCATGAAGGAGCGGAGAGTGGCATCCCCTTCAGTTCCTTCCACAATTAAGTTACGGGAGGTTTCGTCTCCGTAGTAAACCTGGGAGGCTCCAGGCGTCAATAAGAGCACGTTGGCCGAATAGATGGGTTTCTTTCGCTCTTTATCAAACGGACTGCCATCATCATGTGATGTAAGATAGTTAAGCACGCTTTTACCCTTTAGTTTGGTATTGAGCAGTTTGCTGTATTTTTTGAAAGTGGTTTCATAATCTTTGTGAGCATCTGTCTTTAAATCAAAATTGATGAGACTTTTGAACCCATAGTCAAAAAAGTCCACTTTTTTATCTCCAAAATCAAATTCACGACCTCCAGAAATCCCATAGTTATAGACCTCACCAACCATATAAAAGGGATTGTCATCCAACACTTGATCGGGATGTTTTTTCTTCCAGGTTTCAAAAGCATAGGAGGCCTCTTTATACAAATCGGACCAAGCATCTTCATTGACGTGTTTCACGGTGTCTACCCGAAAGCCATCCACCCCAAAGTCGTTGATGTAATCTGTCAACCATTTAATAATATAAAATCGGGGAGCCCTTGGATATCCCGTACGTTCAAAAAAGAGTTGAAGCTCGTCCAATTCCTGACTCAAACGACCTTCGTCCTTCCATTTGGCCAAAAGGGCATCTGGGAGTTTTACCGCTTCATTGGACTCGGTCAAGATATCGGGTAGGTTTTCCACCAAAGTACAGGTAGTGGTATTTTCATAGGTGGTGAATTCACATTTAGGCCCTGTTCTCACCCATTCCTCGGGCCAAACGGGGTCTATGTCCGTTACCGGACCAGTATGGTTCAAAACTACATCCAACAACACACGAATACCTTTGGTGTGGGCCGTTTTCACCAACCTCTCCAAGTCTTTTCGGGTACCAAAATTGGGATCTATGGCGGTCCAGTCCTTGGCCCAGTAGCCATGGTATCCATAGGTATTGCCAGTTCCTTCGTTGGTTGAGCCATGTATTTGTTCCACTATCGGGGTGAACCAAATGGCGTTTATGCCCAAATCCGTAAAATATCCTTCTTCAATTTTTTGGGTAATACCCTGGATGTCACCTCCTTCAAACCCCCTAAGAACTGCTGTTTCCTTGGTTTGATCAAATTGCACTCCTTTTTCGGGATTGCCAATATGGAATCGGTCTGTTAGCAGGAAATATACATTGGCCCCTTCCCAAACAAAGGGTACATCCCTTTTTTGGGCTAGCTCTACGGCTACTTGAGTATCTATTTTCTCTGGCTTTTTGGTCTGTTTACATGCGGACAGAAAGGACAAAACAGTCATGATAGCAAGTAGTTTTTTCATCTTTTGGGATTTTAGCTAAAGCTATAAAATGCATGCGGAAATATAAAATTTATTTAATCCGCATAAACATGAAACGGTAAGGAATGTCCCGATGTAAGTTACCTCCTGTTAAGCACCCTGTACTCCTCATAGCAGCTAGAAATGGCATCAAGGATTTGAAGGTCGTTGGCAGTATTGATGAATGATCTTGAGTAATTGCAATTGTTGAGGATGTCCTCAATGTCCACTTTTTCCAATTGCAGGAGTTCTGTAAGGGTTTCGCGGTCAAACTTGGAAGCCAAAAGATCCCGAATGTCATCATCTTGCTTCATCTGCTGAAGCTTCCGCATCTGTTTGGGTTTTTTTCCAAATAGATTTCGGAGTAAGTCCGCTGGATTTAAAATGGCGCCCAAGACCTTGGTAACCGCACTTGGACTCTTGTTTCCACCTTCATAACTTTTCTGCAATCCGGAAATGCTGTATTGGTATGCATTGTTTATGGGCAGATTCTTTACATCAATCTCTAGATAGCCAGTAAGTTGGTAAGGCCTAACAATGACCTCTTCCAAAGCATAAGCCAATTCCGTTAGCGCAACTTCAGTACCTTCAAACTTGAACATATCACCCGTTACCCTAACTTTTTCCGATTTAAAACCCAAAAAAGTAAAATAGAGGGTGTCATTTACCGCTGCGGGAATAGTAAACCTTCCATCCTGATCTGTAATGGTGCCTACTACCTTGTTCAGATTAATAACATGCACGCTCACCATGGGAAAGCCACTTTGGGCATTGACCACGGTAGCATTCAACTCGCCTTCCACAACAGAATCTTCAGTATCCTGGGAAAAACCAATAAAAGAAACTAGAAAGAAAAATGTAAGTAGAACTCTTTTCATGCAATTTGTGTAGCCATAAAAGTACTAAACAAAGAAAAATAAATAGGAGTCCACCACGATTTAATATAGAATTAACTAATAAAAACCAGGTCTTCTTTTACCACCCCTTTTGCCGGAACCGCCTCTGCGACCGCCTCTAAAGGACTTGTTGTCACCACCCTTGCGGTGACCTCGTTTTCTGTCCCGTTTTTTTCCGCCCTTGCCGGAGCTCGGAGGGTTTTTGGAAATTTCCACATTGATAAAGCGTCCTTTCACCTTAAAATCGGTGAAAGTCTGTAAAACAAAATCCGAAAGTTGGGCTTCTGTATTGAAGAAAGAAAAGCTGTCCTTGGTATCAACATTGAAAATGTCATCTTTCTCCAGATTCAAGGTATCCCGCAAGAAGTCCTTGAGAGACATCCAGTCATAACCGTCACGCTCACCCACGTTGATGAAGTATCGCACCGAACCATCGCTTGGCTTGTTGCCTTTGGATTCTCCTTTTCCACCGTTATCCTTTCGGCCTTCATCTGAATTTAGGTCTCGGGTTTTGCTATAATAGTTGTAGAAACGTGTGAATTCCACAGAAACAATTTTCTTGACCAATTCCTCCCGATCCAAACCATCCAACACATCATTGATGGCAGGGAGGTAATTGTCAATTTCAGGATTGATTTCAGTTTCCTTGATTCTATTAGCTAGATGATATAGCTGGATTTCGCAGATTTCTATCCCTGTTGGAATCTTTTTTGAAATGAAATCCTGCTTGATTTTCTTTTCAATGGCCTTGATTTTCCTGAGTTCCGAACGGGTAACAATAACCATTGAGATTCCAGATTTCCCCGCTCTACCTGTACGTCCGCTTCGGTGGGTGTAGGTTTCAATTTCATCAGGTAACTGATAATTGATCACATGGGTCACATCATCCACATCAATTCCCCTGGCGGCTACATCCGTGGCCACCAACATTTGCACCTGCTTCTTCCGAAACGCATTCATCACCAAATCCCTTTGGTTCTGACTCAGATCTCCGTGTAGCGCCCCAGCATTGTATCCATCCTCAATCAACTTTTCTGCCACTCGTTGGGTATCCCGTTTTGTTCTACAGAATACCACAGAGAAAATTCCTGGATTGGCATCGGCCAAACGTTTTAATGCGGCATAGCGATCACGTCCCCCTACCGTATAATACTCATGCTGAACCGTGGTTGCCCCCGCATTTTTGGCACCTACTGTGATTTCATGCGGTTTGTGCATGAATTTTTTGGCAATGGAAGCCACTTCTTTGGGCATAGTTGCCGAAAAAAGCCAGGTGAACTTTTCTTCTGGGGTGTTGGAAAGAATATCCTTGATATCCTCGTAAAAGCCCATGTTGAGCATCTCATCGGCCTCATCAAGAACGCAATAATCAATTTTGGAGATGTTGACCATTCCGCGACCGATCATATCCTTCATACGACCTGGAGTAGCAACTACAATTTGCGCACCCCTTTTGATCTGTCTGGCCTGTTCGGTGATACTTGCACCCCCGTAAATGGCTACAGTATTTAGACCTTTAACGTATTTGGAGTACAATTTGAGCTCGTTGGTAATTTGCAAACATAGCTCACGGGTTGGGGAAAGGATAAGACCTTGGGTGGTTCTGCTATCCGCCTGTATTTTTTGAATCATGGGAAAACCGAAGGCGGCCGTTTTTCCTGTCCCTGTTTGGGCCAGGGCTACCAAGTCGGTTTCTTCCTGTAATAGAACTGGGATTGATTTTTCCTGTACTTCGGAGGGAGTCTCAAATCCAAGATCGGAAATAGCATCCAATAGGGGTTTGTCCAACCCCAAGGCTTCAAATTTTGTCATAGTGGTGTAAACCTTAAATCGCAAATATGTTATGTTGCATAGAGCGATTTTCGAATACCCATTTTAAGCCCCTCGCAACACCATGCCCATACCGGCGGCGTTAATAAAGGCGCAAAGGTACATCAATTAAATAAGGTGGAAACTATAAATCGCTGTTTTTGAAAAAGGAAGCCAATTTTCGGATGGCTTTCCCCCGGTGGCTGATGGAGTTTTTGGTGGCATCCGATAGTTCTCCAAAGGTGGTATCATAACCGTCAGGTCTAAATATGGGATCGTAACCAAAACCATTTGTTCCCTGCGCTACCTGCACGATGCTTCCATTAACAATCCCATCAAAAACAAAACTCTCCCCCTTAAAATTTAAATGAACCACGGTTTTAAAATGCGCAGTTCTTTGGTCATTGTCATTTAGTTCGCTCAACACTTTGGCCATATTATCCTTAGCATTTTTCTGCGGCCCGGCATAGCGGGCGGAGTATACTCCTGGCGCCCCGCCCAAGGCATCAATCAGAAGCCCTGTATCGTCTGAAAAACATGGAAGACCGTATTTTTTGGTGACAAAGTCCGCCTTCAATTTGGCGTTTGCCTCCAAGGTTTCACCAGTTTCGGGAATTTCCTCGGTACAGCCAATATCATCCAAGGAAAGCAATTCAATTTCAGAGGGTAGCAACTGCTGGACTTCCCTCAGTTTATGGGCGTTATGGGTGGCAAAAACTAATTTCAAGGTGAGTTTTTTTCTTTGATTATTTTGGAAAAGTATCAAGAACAAAGGTTTTACCGAGGAATTCTTGTTTTCGAAACTATTTTCAGTTGCTAACTCAAAAAATCATTCAAACCGCCGAATTCATGATAAAATCCACAATGGGTTAAAAGTAGTAATTTCGAACTTTGTATTAATCCATTTACACATGAAGATTCTTCCGCCTTTGGTCATGGTGATTTTTGGTTTTTTGATGTACCTGCTGAATCGCTTCTTACCTGTTGGCCATTTTGACTTTTTTGGTAGGAGGGAGTTGTCCAATGTTCTGTTTGTGTTGGCCATTTTGATCTTTTTCATAGCCGTTTTCCAGTTTGTTGGGGCCAAGACTTCCACCAACCCCATAAATTTGACCAAAACAACTCGATTGGTTACCAAGGGAATTTTCAAGTATTCCAGAAATCCCATGTACTTGGGAATGCTTCTCCTGCTCCTGGGTTATGGACTTAGGCTTGGAAATGCCTTCAACACCCTTTTGGCTGCGGGTTTTGTGTACTACATGAATCATTTTCAGATTGCAAAGGAGGAACAGGCCCTTACCCAACTTTTTGGTAAGGAATATCGAAATTATTGCAAGGCAACCCGACGCTGGTTCTAGCCCATATGTTGGATTATTTAGCCATTTTGAAACATTTTACGGGTGTTTTTTGATATATCCGCAATTGTGGAGCGTTTTTCGGAGCTTGGAATTTCACGGATGGAATTAATGATTAATTTTATGCCTTAATTTTTTGAAGAAATTCATGGTAGAAGTGGGACGCAAGTATGTTTTTGATTTTGACAGCACCCTGACCAGGGTGGAAGCTTTGGATGTTTTGGCTGAAATGACGCTTCAGGGCAAGTCCAACAAAGATGAGATTATCCAAGAAATTCAAGATATCACCAATTTGGGTATCGATGGGGATATTTCCTTCACGGAATCGTTGGAGCGAAGGATTCGACTGCTGAATGCCCATAAAAATGATTTGGATGGTTTGGTTGGGGAGCTTCGCCAGAAAATATCAAAATCCATTGCATCCAATAAAGAATTCTTTGAAAAATATTCAGACGATATCTATGTGATTTCCTGTGGGTTCAAGGAATTTATTGACCCTATCGTTGAAGAATACAACATTCCTTCGGAACGTGTATACGCCAATACCTTTACCTTTGATGCAGAAGGACATATTGTCGGATTTGATGAGGACAATGTACTGGCTTCGCACAATGGAAAAATAGAATGTCTAAAGCGTTTGGACTTGGAAGGCGAGGTACAGGTCATCGGTGACGGCTATAGCGACTATGTTATGCGCGAAGCTGGAATTGCTGACAAGTTCTTTGCCTATACTGAAAATGTGCATCGTGAGAAAGCTGCCAGTAATGCCGATCATGTTGCTCCTAACCTAGATGAATTCCTGTACGTGAACGATTTACCTAGAAATTTATCCTATCCCAAAAACAGAATCAAGATTTTGTTGTTGGAAAATGTGCACCCTGATGCTTTTGAGAACCTTTCTGAAGACGGTTTTTCCGTGGAACTGGTAAAACACAGCTTGTCAGAAGACGAACTGATAGAACGGATCAAAGGTGTCCATGTATTGGGAATTCGTTCCAAAACACAGGTTACCCAGAAGGTGTTGGATGCTGCCAATAAGCTGTTGGTGGTGGGTGCATTTTGCATTGGAACCACCCAAATTGACTTGGAACACGCCAAACAGAAAGGGGTAGTGGTTTTCAACGCACCATATAGCAATACCCGGTCTGTGGTGGAATTGGCCATAGGTCAGATTGTAATGCTCAAACGGAATATTTTTACCCGCAGCACCGAAATCCATAATGGCGAATGGAACAAAACTGCCATCAACTCAAGGGAGGTCCGTGGTAAGAACTTAGGGATTGTTGGTTACGGGAATATTGGAAAGCAATTGTCTGTATTGGCAGAAGCCATGGGCATGCGGGTATATTATTACGATGTTGCCGATAGATTGGCCCTTGGGAATGCTACAAAATGTAGTACCCTTGAAGATTTACTGGGGGTCTCCGATGTGGTTACCCTTCACGTGGATGACAACAAAGCCAATAAAAACTTTATTGGAGAAAGAGAACTCAACCAAATGCGTGATGGAGCTATCCTGATTAACCTTTCCAGAGGTTTTGTGGTGGATATTGAAGCCCTTGCAACGGCCCTTAAATCAGGGAAATTGAGCGGAGCCGCTGTAGATGTGTATCCATCGGAACCAAGAAGCAACGGCAAGTTTGAAACAGCCTTGCAAGGATTGCCCAATGTGATTCTTACCCCCCATATTGGAGGAAGCACCGAAGAGGCTCAGAGGGATATTGCGGATTTTGTGCCCAACAAGATCATGGATTATATCAACTCCGGGAATACCGTTGATGCGGTTAACTTTCCAAATATAAGATTGCCCAAACAGACCAATGCCCACAGGTTCCTTCATATTCACAAGAATGTTCCTGGTATTATGGCGAAGATCAGTAAAGTGCTGGCCGAATATGAGATGAATATTACAGGCCAATATCTGTCCACGGACGACAAAGTGGGGTATGTGATTACCGATTTGGACAAGGAGTACAACAAGGAGGTGGTAAATGCGCTTAAAAATGTGGAAAACACCATCAAGTTTAGGGTTCTTTATTAATCAAGCAGTTTTACTTTTCCTGAATAGGGGATTTCACATGCTTTAATTCCCGTTTCACAACATTTTTCTTTCTGTCCTTATTTTTCCATATAAATTGTGGGTAAATACTTACGTTTAATACCTAAATGAGGATAGGAAAGTTCGAAATATTCAAAAAAGGCTTTAGGGCCTACTACCTATTGGTTATCTCCATTGTATTCCTTACGATTGTTATTCAGTCCATGACCCAATACACTTTGAGCAGACAGCGATCTACGGCCCTTATTGTAAACCTGGCTGGTAGGCAGCGGATGCTGAGTCAGAAATTGATCAATGAACTGTATTCCTGTAGGTATCACAATTGTGATTATGCCGAGATGAAATTGGCCCTGACCAAGCTGTATCAGATGAACGGGTTTTTACAAAACGGTAATCCAACTTTGAATATTGAGCCACTTGATGATGAGGAAATACAGATTCAATTCAATAGGTTGGAGACGCATATGGAATGGCTGTATCACGAGTTAAAGAACTTCAAAAACTTTGATGAAATCTCTTTCAATGATGTACGCTATCGGGTGGATCGATTTACCGGGATTATGGACGGGATTGTGACCTTATTTCAAAACAAATCCGAAAAGGACATTAAGACCATGATGATCATAGAATTGGAGCTGGCCATTTTTTCCATAGTCATTATATTTTTTGAGATTTTCTTTATTGTTAATCCAATTATTAGCCGAATAATGGACCAAAAAAAGAAACTATCAGAGATTGCTTGGCACCAATCCCAAGTGTTCAATTCCCATATGAAGAACATCTCGGACCTTCAATATGTCTTGGAGGTGGAGAAGGATCCCGCCAGACAAAAGGAGATTTATGGTTTTATCGGAGAAGAGCTCAATGAACTAAAGAAAGTATCGCAGCGGATGCTAAAATCCTTGGAAAAGACAACACAAGAGGCTAAACCTCACCATATTATCATCCAGAAAGTGGAGGACTTTTTGGAAAAATACAATTTGATGTCTTCTGAAAAGGAACTCATTGGTGATGATAAGGCTCATTACGTAAAATAGTAAAGCCTCTATAGAGCTGTTCCACCAGAAATAGACGCACCATTTGGTGGGAAAAGGTCATGTGGGATAAGCTCAGTTTCTCTTGGCTTCGTGCGTATACGGAATCGCTAAAGCCATAAGGCCCGCCAATAACAAGTACCAAATTCCTAAGGCCGCTGTTCATTTTCTTTTGAAGGAATTTGGAAAATTCCATGGAGTTATAGTGCTTGCCATTTTCATCCAATAGGACAAGATGGTCTGAAGAATGGATTTGGGATAAAAGCAATTCTCCTTCCTTTTCTTTCTGCTGTGACTCGGAAAGATTTTTGGTGTTCTTTACATCCGGAAGTACCTTAAACTGGAACTTGACATAGTGTCCCAAGCGCTTCTCATAGATGTTGATGAGTGTGGAAAGCTCCGCACTGTCGGTTTTACCAATGGCGATTAAAGTGATTTGCATGCCCAAAATTAATTTTTTAGGGACAAACCAGGACAATGGATTTTGGATGTAATGGGAATCTTGGATCAAAACCTTGTTTCAATCCATTTTAAAGAGTGGATTCTACTTTTGTGTAATCTCTTGCTTCTCCCTAAGCGTCGCAGCAAAAGCAATTTTTAGGTTTGTAATAACCTCTTTTATGTAAGGAGTGCTTAATACGTTCTTTCAGAAGTAAAGTATACTTCTCACTTTTCGTATATCCAAAGTTGCTGATACTGATGGAAGTATCAAGTGACTGCACATAATGCCACCACTTTTGCGGAACAAATAGGACATCCCCTGGCTCTAGGATGGCAACTTGAAGTTCTGCATCTTCAAATTTCGGAAATCTCTTTGGGTCGAAGTTATTGAGGTCTATTTGACTTGCCATTGCATCCGCAATATGCTTGCTACTTGGGTACATGTTCTTTTTGAATTTGGGAGAGGAAATAATGAACATTTTTTTGCCCATAATTTGGGCATACATATTATTTGCAGTATCAAAATGAAACCCTGATATGGTTCCTTTAGGCCCTATCCAACCCGTAACATAATTTGAAACGGTATTTTTTTCAAACAGCGAAAAATCTATGTCCTCGGTTAGATGGGGAAAAAATTTAAAGATATCCACGGTGGTCAAATAATCCTTCATTACCTCCTTGTTGGTTTCCGAGCTTTTTAAAGCTTGTAGATAATCCTTAAAAGACCCTTGTCTATATCGATTGTCGTCCTGAATGAAATTTGCGGCTAAAAGAAGTACTTGGTTATCACCTTCCAAATTCATTAGAAAATCGAGATTCCATTTTTTTTTGGCTCCCCAATCTTTGGCAAAACCTTTTAAAAGAACAGGTCTTCTTTTTGTAAAGTAATTCTTCCTGAATTCCTGAGCATTTATTGAACTTACTTCTTCAACTGAACTGCTCTTCGCTACAACATCATTGACAATATCCATCTTGGTTTAGGTTTGATTCGACATCCTATTAAAATTAGAAATAATCCACTTTTGCCTTATAAAGCCTTACTGTTATTCTTACTAACTGCCTAAATATTCGACGAATTACGTAATCGACCTATTTTGAGGAAGTTATACTCTTAACAAAAACCGCAATGCTCTGACCTGTAGACCAGATTAAATGCGCTACAATAATTCCATTTTTTAAAAAACATTGTGAGTAATGTTTTTACTATTTTCGTTGAAACCCCGTATACATGATTACCCAAGATCAATTTGAGAAGGAAGTAGCTTTAATTATTGCCAATGCCATTAGAGAAGATGTGGGTGATGGCGACCATAGTTCGTTGGCTTGTATTCCAGGTTCTGCCCAGGGCAAAGCCAAACTTTTGGTAAAGGATGAGGGCATTTTGGCCGGGGTGGAGTTTGCCAAACAAGTATTTCAACATGTGGATCCCGAGATGAAAACGGAAGTCCTGATTTCGGATGGGGTGCCAGTAAAATACGGAGACATTGCCTTCTATGTCTCGGGTAGCTCCCAAAGCATTTTAAAGGCGGAGCGCTTAGTGCTTAACGCCATGCAGCGCATGAGTGCCATAGCCACTAAAACCAACTTTTTTGTAACATTACTGGAAGGAACACAGACTAAGATATTGGATACCCGAAAAACCACTCCAGGAATCAGGGCATTGGAAAAATGGGCGGTAAAGATTGGGGGAGGTGAAAACCATAGGTTTGCGTTGTATGACATGATCATGCTCAAGGACAATCATATTGATTTTGCGGGCGGAATTACAAAAGCCATCGAAAAAACGCAGCAATATTTGAAGGAATCCGAGCGAGAACTAAAAATTATCGTAGAGGCCAGAAACCTTGGGGAAGTGGAAGAAATTTTGCAATCCAGGGGAGTTTATAGAATCCTCTTGGACAACTTTGATTATTCGGACACCCGAAAAGCGGTGGCCATGATTGGAGATCAATGCCTTACAGAATCCTCGGGAGGCATCAACGAGCAGACCATTCGCAAATATGCGGAATGCGGGGTGGATTATATCTCCTCCGGGGCCTTGACCCATTCCGTGCACAATTTGGATTTGAGTTTAAAAGCAGTTTAATGTCATTGGCTATAGAAGAACGGTTAGAGAAGATTCCAGTGGTAAACTGGTTGGTGCGATTGCTCAAAAGCATTAAGCTAAGGGCGTTCGAGGGCTTGTCCTTTTATGATTTAACTGAAATGTACCTCCTGGGAATTGTTAAGGGTACACTGTCGGCCAGAGCCAGTTCCATAGCTTTTAGCCTTTTTATGGCGCTTTTTCCATTACTGATTTTCTTGGTGACCTTGTTGCCCTTTATAATTCCATATGCCAGTGTGGGCAACGAGAATTTTGATGCCCAATTTCTCATTTTTCTGGAATCTTTTTTGCCCTCCGCTACCAGTGATTATTTTGGTGACATCTATCAACAGATCAAAGATCAAAAAAGGGGAGGTTTGCTTTCCTCGACATTTCTACTGTCCATTTTTTTGGTGGCCAATGGGGTCAATTCCATTTTCGGGGGGTTTGAGAACTCCTATCACGTAGAGCTGACCCGCAATTTTTTTCGCCAGTACGCTTATGCGTTAATGGTGGGCCTCATTCTATCCATACTTCTGATTGTTGGAGCCGTTGCGTTTGTCTATTTTGAGTTTTACATTGTGGAGTACACCAGCGAATATTTGGGTAAAACTTTGGGTTACGATGTGGAAAAGGGCGATACCGTTGGCATTCAGATATCCAAAATCCTGTTTTTTATGATTTTGTCTTATCTCACTACGGCAATTCTCTATTATTTTGGTACTGCTGAAGGAAGAAAGGCCCGATTTTTTTCTGCTGGTGCACTGATGACCACGCTCTTGTTTGTGCTTACATCCTATTTGTTTGGGGTATATGTGGAAAAGTTTGCCCGCTACAACGAGTTGTATGGAGCCTTGGGAGGCCTCTTGATTTTAATGGTTTTTATATGGTTGAACTCGAATATCCTGTTACTGGGATTTGAATTGAATGCCACCCTGAATTCTTTGAAGAAAAAACATGAATTACAACAGAAGGAATAGGGCAATTCTTGTGATGTTTTGTCTAATGGCAGTTGCCATGGCACAAGCACAAAGTGTTTTTGGAAAATGGCGCACCGTGGATGACCAAACGGGAGTGGCCAAGGGTATTGTGGAGGTGTATGAAAAGAACGGATTGCTTCAGGCCAAAATCCTTCAAACCTTGGAAAAGGGAAGGGAAAATGCCTTATGTATCAAATGCAAAGGGGAACTGAGGGATAAACCTGTTAAGGGAATGCATATCATGCAAAACTTTAAGCCAAATTCCAAAGGTGAATTTAGGGGAGAAGGTCTATTGGATCCTGAAAGTGGATCTACATATCGGGGCAAGGTATGGTTGGATCCGGAAGATAAAAACAAACTAAAGGTCAGGGGTTATCTGGCATTTTTTTACCGCACCCAAACCTGGCATAGAATAACGGACGAATAAGGGTATGCAGTATTTTTTGGATGTTGTGCTTCCAATTCCCTTGGAAAGACTTTTTACCTACAAAATCACTTCGGAAGAGGCTGCTTTTCTGAAACCTGGAATGCGGGTAGCCGTTCCCTTCGGGAAATCCAAGATTTATACAGCATTGGCTTACAATGTCCATCAAGATGAACCACAGGCCTATGAAGCCAAGGAGATCTATCAGATTTTGGATGATGTTCCCTTGGTAAACACCTACCAACTTCAACATTGGGAATGGATCGCCAAATATTACATGTGCACCTTGGGGGAAGTTTTACGAAGTGCCCTGCCCAGTGCTTTTTTGTTGGAAAGCGAAACACTTATTTTGCCCAACAAGGAGGCAGAGGTTGACGAAATGGGGCTAAAGGATGATGAATTTCTCATTTTTGAAGCCCTGCAGCATCAATCAGCCTTAAAAATTGGAGAGGTCAGTGGTATTGTGGATAAAAAGAACGTTCTGCCCCTTGTCAATAGGTTGGTGCAAAAAGGGGTGGTACGGCAAAAGGAAGAATTGTATGAACAATACAGACCCAAGCTGGTGCGATATGTGAAGTTGGGTAAAGAATATCAAGCTGAGGATAAGCTGGAGCAACTGCTGCAGGAATTGACCAGGGCTCCCAAACAAAGTCAAGTGGTACTTTCACTGTTCCAATTACAAGCGGTGTACAAGAAGCCCATTAAAGTAACCGATTTGGAACGGGAGAGTGGAGCTTCCAAAGCTGTAATCAAAGCCTTGATTGATAAATCCATACTGGAAGAATTCCATATCCGAACAGATCGGGTGCAGCAGGAGCAGGAATCTTCCTCGGTGGATGCGATAATGCTTAACCCGCATCAACAAGAAGCCCTTGAAGCCATCAAATCAGGTTTTGCGGAAAACAAACCTGTATTGTTACATGGGGTAACCTCCGCAGGAAAAACCGAGGTCTATTTCAAAATGATCCAAGATGTATTGGATCAAGGCAAACAGGTTTTGTATTTACTTCCAGAGATTGCATTGACCTCTCAGCTCATAAATAGGCTACGCCATTATTTTGGATCCAAGGTTTCGGTATATCATTCCAAATATAGCATTCATGAAAGGGTAGAGGTGTGGAACAATGTGCTGAAGCATGCCGAGAAGGCACAAATAGTTATTGGTGCACGCTCATCCCTGTTTTTGCCCTATTCCAATTTGGGTTTGGTAGTTGTGGATGAAGAACATGAAAGTTCTTTTAAGCAATTTGATCCAGCTCCTAGGTATCATGCCCGGGATGCTGCCATGGTCTTGGCAGCTTATCATAAGGCCCATTGTGTGTTGGGGTCTGCCACCCCAAGTATTGAAAGCATGGCCAATGCAAAAAAAGGTAAGTATGGTTATGCCGCTATTGCTTACCGCTACGGAAATGTGTTGATGCCGGATATCAATTTGGTGGACATCAAGGAGGCCACCCGTAAAAAACGGATGAAGGGCCATTTTTCAGAAAGCCTGTTCAATGCCATAACTGAAGCCTTGGAGGAAGGGGAGCAGGTGATCTTGTTCCAGAACCGAAGAGGATTTGCGCCCATTGTGGAGTGCACTACTTGTGGACATGCGGCCCAGTGTCCCAATTGCGATGTGAGTTTGACCTACCATCAGCACAGGAACCAACTCAGATGTCATTATTGCGGATATCACATGGCCTTGCAACAAGCATGTTTGGCCTGTGGGAGTCATACCCTGGACAAAAAGGGATTTGGGACGGAGCAGATCCAGCAGGAGCTGAAGGAATTGTTTCCTGAAGCCTCGGTAGGCAGAATGGATTTGGATACCACTAGAGGAAAGTATGCCTACGAAAAAATCATCACGGCATTTGAACAACAAGAAATGGACATTTTGGTGGGAACCCAGATGGTGACCAAGGGATTGGACTTTAGAAATGTGAGCCTGGTGGGAATTATGAATGCGGATACTTTATTAAACTTCCCCGATTACAGGGCGCATGAACGTAGTTTTCAATTATTGACCCAGGTAGCGGGTAGGGCAGGAAGAACTCAAAAGCGCGGCAAGGTTTTGATACAGACCTACAACCCATATCACCAAATTTTACAGCAAGTGACCACCAATGATTATGATAAAATGTTTGCTGAACAATACTATGAGCGGGAACAGTTTAAATATCCACCTTTGGTGCGCATTATTAAGTTGACCTTAAAAGACAAGGATTACAATAAACTCAACGACGCCTCGGAATGGTTTGCCCAATCGTTAAGAAATGTATTGGGACAACAGGTGCTGGGCCCTGAGTATCCTCCCGTGGCTAGAATCCGACGGGATTATTTAAAGAACATTTTGGTAAAGATGCCCCGTAATCTCTCCGTGGTCCAAATAAAAAATAGCATTAAAAGAATTGAAAAATCTTTTAATGCTATTTCCAAGTATAAAAGTGTGAGACTGGTCTACAATGTGGACCACATATAACTTTTCTATACGTTGGCCAGCGCCTCGGCCAGCTCTGTCTTTTTGTTTCTGCTCAACGGAATCTGTCTGCCCCCTACCTCTACATTTTTACTGTTGAACTTTTCAATCTTTTCTAGATTGACAATATAAGACTTATGGATACGAAGGAACTTTTCCGCAGGAAGCTGCTTTTCAAACGCCTTCATGGTGGATAGGATTACGATATTGGCTTCATCCGTTACCAATTTGATGTAATCACCCAAGGCTTCTATCCATTTAATATCGTTTAGGATAACCTTACGCTTTTTAAGGTTACTTTTTACAAAGATGTGCTCTTCATCCTCATCTACTCGGTTCATTTGCTCGTATTTGGCCACGGCTCTTTTTACAGAGGATTCAAATCGGGCTAGGGTGATGGGTTTATGAAGATAATCGGTTACATCATAATCGAATGCTTTAAGGGCATAATCAGGTTTTCCGGTAATCAAAATAACCTGTGGCGGGTTCTCTAGGGCCTCTAAAAGGTCAAACCCACTGATGATTGGCATTTCTACATCTAGGAAGATAAGATCAATGTCGTGGTTCTTTAACCCGTTTTTGGCTTCAATAGCATTGCTATACTCGGCTACAAGGGCAAGATGTGGGTGATTGTTGACCAATTTTGCAACGGCCATCCGCTGCATGGAGGAGTCGTCTACAATTATACTTTTTAATTTCATAGAATGGGGTGATTTGTAGGGTTTTAAATCATCGGCAAATTACACAAAAAGGATGTTTAACTGCAACAAAAGATGTAAACATGGTCTATTTTGTTGTGTACATTACCATATACGTTACGAAGGTTTAGTTGGTTCATTATTGTTAATAACTATTGACTCTTAAACGAAGAAATTTACCTTTTCTTGCGGAGGTGAGCATTTATTACTAATTTTGCGCTCCTTTAAAATAATAAAGTATGAACCATTACGAAACTGTTTTCATTTTGAATCCCGTTCTATCTGAGACCCAGATAGAGGAAACAGTCAAGAAATTTGAGGATTTCTTGATTAAGAATGGTGGCAAAATGGTCTCCAAGGAAAACTGGGGACTTAAGAAATTAGCCTATCCCATTCAGCACAAAAAAAGTGGCTTTTACCACTTATTTGAATTTACCGTTCCAGGTGAAGCAATTGCTCCCTACGAATTGGAATTTAGAAGAGATGAACGTATTATGCGTTTTTTGACCGTTAAATTGGACAAGCATGCTATTGCTTGGGCAGAAAAAAGAAGAACCAAATTAAAAGCAAACGCATAGGGCTATGGCATCTATAGAACAACAAGCAAAATCAAAGAAGGATGGGGAAATCAGGTATTTGACCCCACTGAACATTGAGACCAACAAGCAAAAGAAATACTGTAGGTTCAAAAAGTCTGGTATCAAGTACATTGACTACAAAGACCCAGATTTCTTGATGAAATTGGTAAATGAGCAAGGTAAATTGCTTCCTAGAAGACTTACCGGAACCTCTTTGAAATATCAAAGAAAAGTGGCGCAGGCTGTAAAAAGAGCCCGTCACCTAGCCTTAATGCCGTATGTTGGCGATATGTTGAAATAAAAAATACTGAAGAATGGAACTTATTCTAAAAGAAGATATACAGGATTTGGGTTTTAAGGACGATATCGTTACGGTAAAGAACGGTTACGGAAGAAACTTCCTTATTCCTCAAGGTTTGGCCGCTTTGGCTACTCCTTCCGCCAAAAAAGTTTTGGAAGAAAACCTTAGGCAAAGAGCCCATAAAGAAAAGAAAATTGTTGACGAGGCTACTAAATTGGCCGATGCACTTAAGCAATTGGAAATCCGCATCCCAGCCAAAGTGGGTGCTGGTGACAAATTGTTTGGTTCCGTTAGCAATATCGATTTGGCAGCAGCCTTGGATAAGGCAGGTCATCAAATCGAAAGAAAGTTTATCAATATCAAAGGAGGAATCATCAAAAGAGTTGGGCCTTACAATGCCGAAATCAGATTGCACAGAGAGGTAATTGTTGATTTTCCTTTTGAAGTTATTGCTGAAGCGAAGTAAGGAAACCCTTAACATTCGGTTAATAAGTTATGAAGAGCTATGCATGCATAGCTCTTTTTTTTGTCTATGTTTGTAGGTACTCAAAAAACTAACTCATTTATGAAGAAAAATTTACTGTTGGGGATACTATTGCTTATGGTATCTACCTCGGCTTTTTCACAAGTCACCACATCCAACATCAGGGGAACCGTTGTTGATGATCAAAACGCACCCCTTTTAGGGGCGAATGTGGTAGCGGTACACACGCCTACAGGTACACGCTACGGAGCCATTACCAACGAGGAAGGAAGGTATAACCTTCTTAACCTTAGGGTTGGGGGACCTTACGAGGTAACCATTTCCTATGTTGGATTTAAAACCAATGTACAAAACGATATTTTCCTATCGTTGGGTAAAACCTATAACCAAAATGTTGCCCTTGCATCAGATAGCCAGGCTTTGGATGAGGTCATAGTTGTATCGGATCAAACCGGAACCTTCGGTAGCGACCGTACCGGGGCGGAAACAAGTGTTGGCAGACGGGAATTGACCAGATTACCTACTATTTCAAGGTCTACCAACGACTTTACCCGTCTGGAACCTACCGCAAGTGCAGGTTCGTTTGGCGGACGAAATGACCAATTCAATAATTTCTCCTTGGATGGGGCCATTTTCAACAACCCTTTTGGATTGGATGCTGCGCAGCCTGGTGGGCAAACGGATGCAAATCCTATCTCCATTGACGCCATTGACCAAATTCAAGTAACAACAGCGCCTTACGATGTGACCCAATCCGGATTTACGGGAGCTTCCGTAAATGCGGTGACCAAAAGTGGTACCAATGAGTTTTACGGAACCGTTTACGGTTTTTTTAGGAATGAGAGCCTAACAGGAGGAAAGGTAGCAGGCGATGACGTTTTTAAAGCTGACCTGAGCCAATCCCAATACGGTATCAGTATTGGAGGCCCAATCGTTAAGAATAAGTTGTTCTTCTTTGCCAATTTTGAAAAGGACGACCGTACCGATTTGGGATCCAATGGTTTTGTTCCCAACAGTGGCTCTGGTGCCATCAATGAATCTCGGGTTTTGGCCTCTGATTTTGCGTTGGTTTCCAATATTCTAAGTCAAGTTTCTATTGGGGATGGGCAATTCTACAATCCAGGTAGGTTTGAAGGATTCAATTTTGATCAGGAATCGACCAAGGGAATTTTCAAATTGGATTGGAACATCAACGACAATAACCGATTGGCCATCATTTACAATTTCTTGGACGCCTCCAAGGAAAAGCCGGCTCACCCAACTGCTTTGGGCTTTAGAGGGCCAAACCTGTCCACTTTGCAGTTTGAAAATGCCGGATATGAAATCAACAACAGAATTCAATCGGTACAAATTGAATTGAACTCTACGCTTTCTGATGAGGCCATTAACAAGTTGCAAGTAGGCTATACCCATTTTGACGATTTCAGGAACCCAAAATCAACTCCGGCACCAACCATTACATTGCTGGATGAAAATGGGGCATCAAACTACATCATTGCAGGACACGAGCCTTTCTCCATCAACAACAGATTGGATCAGAAGGTTTTTCAATTAACAAACAACCTCAACTTTTTCAAAGGGGATCATACGTTCACCGTTGGGTTCTCTTTTGAGAAGTTCCAATTTGACAACTCCTTTAACTTAGGGGTGTATGGTGCACAAGGAGTGTTCTTCCCAACAGGCTCCATAGCTGATTTTAGAGGTCTGGATGCTGCCGGGGAAGCCGCGTTGGTCAATGTTTACCAAGGTCAGTTCAATGCTGCCATTGCTGCTAACAACGCCTTAAATGCCGCTGGAGAAGGAAATGCTGGAGGCTGGGCCTTGGCCGAAACCAATGTGGGTCAAATGGCTTTTTACGCTCAGGATGAGTGGAACGCCACCGAAAACTTTAAGTTGACATACGGAATCCGTTTTGATAAGCCTTTATATTTTGATTCAGCGCAAAAAGCTCAGGAGGTAATTGAAAGGTCTCCCGCGGTAGTTGCGGATATTCCTTATGTAAATCCCAATAATGGAGAAACCGTGTTAATAGATAACACCAATTTACCCACCAATGATTGGTTGATTTCTCCCCGTGTTGGATTCAATTGGGATGTGAACAATGATGGCAATCTGCAGATTAGGGGTGGTTCCGGGATATTTACAGGTCGCTTCCCATTTGTATGGTTGGGCAACCAGATAGCCAACCCCAATGTATTTTTCCTTACTGCTGTAGACCCCGATTTCCAATGGCCACAGGTCTTTAGAACCAGTTTGGGTGCGGACAAGCGCTTGAACAATGGCTGGATTTTGACCGCTGATTTCTCCTATTCAAAGGATATTAACGGGCCTCACGTACAAAACTGGGGGCTTACTTCTCCTTCGGAAACCTTGCAGGGAGTTGATAACAGAGCTGTGTATGCCGCAACGGATTTGATTAACAATGCTTATGTATTCTCTAATTCCGATGAAGGAAGAATTTGGAATGCAGTGTTCAAGGGACAAAAGACATGGGATAACGGCCTTTATGCCAGCTTGGCCTATAGCTACTTGAATTCAAAGGATGTGAATTCCATTGAAGCTGAGATTACCAGTGATGCCTTTGCCGCCAACGCCATAGTCAATGATGCCAATGCAGATGTGTTGTCCTATTCAAGATATGGGGATACCCACCGTTTTGTCGGGGTTATTTCCAAAGTGTTTAAGACAGGAACAACCGTTTCCACGTTTTTTGAATACGCTCAGGGAGGTCGTTTCAATTATATCTATGGAGGGGACATCAATAGGGATGGATCAAGCATAAATGATTTGTTGTACATCCCAACAGCAGCAGAGGTCAACCAGATGAATTTTGCTGAAGCCGGGGATGCAGCTGCCTTTGAAGCCTTTATTCAACAAGATGACTATTTGAGTGAGAACCGAGGATCTTATGCAGAGCGTTACGGCGCTTTGGCCCCATGGAGAGGACGCTGGGACATGAAGGTGCTTCAAGACATCAAAATTGCCAATAAGAACACCATCCAGTTAAGTTTGGATGTATTGAATGTTGGCAACTTGATTAGTTCTGAGTGGGGCGTTGTTGAAATCCCAACCAACCAGCAGGTTTTGGGTGTAACCATTGATGACAACAATAATCCTACCTACAGTTTTGATGAGAATTTAACGGAAACCTTTAGTTCGGATACCAGTTTATTGTCCAGATGGCAAGCCCAGTTTGGAGTACGTTACATCTTCAACTAAAAGAACATAATTTATAAGCTAAAAAGGCTGCGCAACTGCGTGGCCTTTTTTATTTTTGCCGAATTAAAGGAATCTGATTCAATGAAGTACGCAAGATTGACGCAACAACAATTGGAAGAATTGCATCCTGAGTTTATCAACTTTTTGGCGACCCAGTCCATAACAGCGGAAGAATGGGCAAACATTAAGGAAGAAAAGCCCGAAGTTGCCGAGGAGGAAATAGATGTTTTTAGCGATTTGGTTTGGGAAGGAGTACTGTCCAAAGTGGAGTACCTTGAAAACATTTCCGAAATGCATATGCATTTGTTCCATTTGACGGAAAAAGAAATGAAACTCTTTTCTGTGAAAGTACTTAACCCTGAGATTGATTTACGCACCCAAGTAGGTTTTGACTGGTTCAAACGCAATTTCCAGTCTGATTTTGTGGAGTACCTTACCGCTTCCAAGGCTTATTCCGATGACAAGAACAAAGATAAATTTGATTTGATCCAACAAGGAGCCGCTATCACTAAAGGAGAGCTCTATCAATGGTTTGATAAGATAATGGAGTAGCTTTTAGTTGGACCATTAGATAGTTGGATTTTTGGAATTTGGTTATTTGGACTTTTGAATTTTCATGTTTGATGCTGGATGCTTGATGTTCAATTCTTAATTTTTAACGTTGAATGCTGAGATTCTACATCAATGACTTTCGAGAAGATTCCTGTAATTTGTGTCAAACCATTGGAAAATCTGGGTACAAATGTTACTCATTGTCAAAGTAGGGGGCAAGGGCATCAAAATCCCTACTATTAATTCCGGATTCGCTTAAATGGGATTTTATAGCAGCTAACTCATCCTCGTCGTTTAACGCCGATATTTTGATAAAAGCTATATGGAGGTAATCCCAGTAACCCAACCACCCAGGATTGGTATCTGATCCATCAAAATTTGAAGCTACGATATACACTTTTCCATGTTCGTAAACAACATTATAGCTTCTATCCAAATCTGCTAACCCGCCCGGAATAGGATAATAGGAACTATTAACCACTGGGACATACTCCAAATAAAATACTAGCACGTAGTTTTGAATTTTCTCCATTGTTAGTTCGGGAACACTAAATTCTGCCACCGAATTTTCAATGCTAGCGTTTTCGAAATCCAAAACAATTTTTTGCACATTGGCATTTCCATCTTCCCCTTGGCAATCCAGAGCGTTCCAAAGGCCATCGTTGTTAACGTCCTCATCTTCGTCATTGAACCAATCGCCGTCCGAGTCCCAACAATTGATGCCATCTGCACCATTTAGTCCATCTTGCCCTAAACAATCCAGACTGTTCCAAGTCCCGTCTCCATTGACATCTTCTTCGGGATCGTTGATTCCATTCATGTTCAGGTCCCAACAGTGATAACCGTTTTCTCCTTGTTCACCTGGCGGGCCTATGACTCCATCGTCACTATAACAGGAAAACAACAATATAGTAATTGCGGTATAAAACAAAAGACAAATTCTACTGAGCTTCATATTTATTGTATTTAATTCTTGAACATACCGTAGGAAGAGAGTTTAATAGGTAACTAATTGACGAATACCCCTTTTGAGTTGACGGATGCTATTGTAGATGCTGCTATAATGTGTTGACACGTCTCGTGTAAATTGGTGAAATTAGTGTCAACCCGCAGGGTTTGATAAATCCTTAAATAAATCGATATTTGCCAAACATATTCCATGCGTCGGTCTTGATCATCGAATTAAGTGTGAAGTCGCTCCCTAATTTTTACACCATTTGAATGGCCCAAAAACCATCCATTCCCAAGGGAACGCGCGATTTTTCACCCACAGAGGTTGCCAAACGCAACTACATCATCCAAACCATCAAAAAACACTTTGAGGTGTATGGCTTCCAACCTATAGAAACCCCATCGTTTGAAAATTCTGAAACCTTGATGGGCAAATATGGCGATGAAGGGGATAGACTTATCTTCAAGATTTTGAACTCTGGCGACTTTATCTCCAAAGTGGACGATGTTACCTATAGTTCCAAGAATTCGGCTTCACTAACTCCGAAAATCTCCGAGAAAGCGCTCAGATATGACCTTACGGTACCCTTTGCCCGCTATGTGGTCATGCATCAAAATGAAATTGATTTCCCATTTAAGCGGTACCAAATCCAACCAGTATGGCGTGCAGATAGACCCCAGAAGGGACGTTTTCGTGAGTTTTATCAGTGCGATGCCGATGTGGTAGGAGCCAAGTCCTTGCTTCAAGAAGTGGAGTTTGTTCAGCTATATGATGCGGTCTTTACAGCTTTGGGATTGAAAGGTACGACCATCAAAATCAACAATAGAAAAGTATTGTCCGGTATAGCCGAAGTCATTGGAGCCAAACATTTACTTATTGACTTTACGGTAGCATTGGACAAATTGGACAAGATAGGAGAGGAGGGCGTAAAAAAAGAAATGTTGGCTAAAGGAATTTCCGAAAGTGCCATTGACAAAGCAAGCCCCTTGTTTGCAATGTCAGGCTCTAGTATGGAGCAATTGGAGCAACTGAAATCATTGTTGGTGGAATCTGAAATAGGTATGGCAGGAGTTGCGGAACTGTATGAAATCACGAGGAATGTTGAGGCGCTGGGATTGCAATCCGCCCAACTTCAACTGGATGTAACATTGGCGCGAGGACTCAACTACTATACCGGTGCCATTTTTGAAGTTAGCGCCCCAGAAGACGTTAAAATGGGCTCTATTGGTGGAGGCGGACGTTATGATGACCTCACGGGAATTTTTGGATTAAAGGATATTAGTGGCGTGGGTATCTCATTTGGATTGGACCGAATCTATTTGGTGTTGGAAGAATTGAATCTGTTCCCAAGTAGTGTAAGCAAATCAGTTGATGTACTCTGTGTTAATTTTGGGGAGCGGGAGAGCATGGCAGCCCTTAAATTAGTGAATCAGATGAGGGCTAAAGGTGTCAAGGCCGAAGTGTACCCCACCAATACCAAAATGCAAAAGCAGATGAAATATGCCAATAGCAGGAATATTCCGTATGTGGTTTTGATTGGGGCGCAAGAACTGGAACAGGGACAGTTTGTGGTTAAAGATATGGCCCAAGGTACGCAGCAGACCTACTCCCTGGGTAACCCAGAGGAGTTTACGGAACATCTATAGTCTTTGGGATATTTCTTCAATCACTTTTGCGTAATAGTTGCTATCATTGGGTACAAATCCGTCTAGTTGGTTGGATACAACCTTAGACTTAAACTTTTCTATATTTATCAAATCCAAAGCGTCTACCTCGCTTTCTTGTTTGACGAGTTGCGGCAAAGGAACTTCCAATTCGCAAATAAAAGTATGGTGAAATTCTTTGTCCAAAAGGGTTTTGCTGTGTTGATGGATGGATAGGAAATAGCCAATTTTCTCCAAATCTCCAACTTTGACCATCAGACCGATTTCCTCTTCTACTTCCCGTACCGCAGCTTCAATCACATCTTCCCCAGCCTCAATGTGGCCAGCTACCGAAACATCCCAAAGTCCAGGGAAAGTATCTTTGTTTGCTGCCCTTTTTTGAAATAGCACTTTTCCATCCACAGTGTAAAACCAAACATGAACCGTGGGGTGGAAGTACCCTTTTAGGTGCGCTTCGGACTTTAAACAAGTTTGCCCGGTCAGGTTCCCGTTTTCATCCAGAATGTCTACCAACTCATCCATAAATCACTTCATTAGTGTCATTCCTGCGTAGGCAGGAATCCATTGGTTAATAGTAAAAGATTCCCGCTTTCGCGGGAATGACAACTTAGTCAAAGTAACTAAAGGTCTCTCCTTCTTTAATGTTCAGGAGCGTCTCGTAAATAAGTCTAATGACATTCTCAACATCATCTTTGTGTACCATTTCCACTGTGGTATGCATATACCTAAGCGGCAACGAAATTAGGGCAGAGGCCACACCCCCGTTACTGTAGGCAAAGGCATCTGTATCGGTTCCCGTATAACGGGAAGAAGCCAATCGTTGGAATGGAATTTTCTTGGCTTCCGCTGTTTCTATAATGCGCTCCCTTAGTTTATTCTGTACAGCAGGGGCGTAGGAAATCACGGGGCCAGAACCAATAGCGGTTTCTCCTTCCTTCTTTTTGTCAATCATCGGAGTTGTGGTATCGTGACAAACATCTGTTACAATGGCCACATCGGGTTTAATGGTCTGGGTAATCATTTCCGCACCACGTAGTCCAATTTCTTCCTGTACCGAATTGGTGATGTACAATCCAAACGGAAGTTTCACCTTGTTTTCATGGAGCAATCTGGCAACCTCTGCGATCATAAAACCACCGGCACGATTATCAATGGCACGACAAACGAATTTGTTTTTGTTCAGCACTTGGAATTCATCCGGATAGGTAATGACGCAGCCTACATGAACCCCCATTTTCTCAACTTCCTCTTTGTCTTTGGCGCCTATATCAATGCAAATGTTATCCAATTTGGGCGGTTCTTCCTTGCCTCGGTTACGGGTATGGATGGCTGGCCAACCAAACACGCCTTTCACAATCCCTTTTTTGGTGTGGATGTTCACCCATTTTGAGGGTGCAATTTGGTGGTCGCTCCCGCCATTTCTGATGACATAGAGCAGTCCATTGTCCGTGATAAAATTCACGTACCAAGAAATTTCATCGGAATGGCCTTCAATGACCACCTTGTACTTGGCATTTGGATTGATTACAGCTACCGCGGTACCATAGGTGTCCGTAATAAATTCGTCCACATAGGGTTTTAGATAGTCCATCCATATTTTTTGACCTTCCCATTCATAGCCCGTAGGGGAGGCATTATTCAAGTATTTCTCGAAGAATTTGAGCGATTTAGCAGTGATAATTTTTGATGATGCCATGTATGTAGTTTAGTCCACAAACTTAATAATATTCACTTTTATTTAATAGCCATTTCCTTGCTTTATCCTTAATTTTGGCAGGACTTTTGTCTTATTTTTGAATGATGCGTTTCTACACAAGTATCGTTTTTCTGCTGCTATGCGCCTTAGGTTTTACCCAAGAAACCGAAAAGGATTCCCTCACTGATTACTATGTTCGGTTTGAAGGGGACTCCATTTTACATAGTTCCATTGCGTTGGACGAGGTGTATCTTTTTGGCAGGCTGGAATTTGCGAATCAGAAGGAAAAGCTTCGGTATTATATCTTAAGAAGAAAGACCTTAAAGGTGTATCCCTATGCAAAATTGGCAGCAGAACGTTTGGTAGAGTTGAACGATAGCTTGGCCAACATCAAAAAGAAAAGACAACGAAAGAAGTACACCAAAAAAGTCCAAAAATATATTGAGGGTGAGTTTTCTGCGGAACTTAAAAAGCTAACACGAACTGAGGGTCAGATTTTGGTAAAACTCATTTATCGCCAAACAGGAAAAACCGCTTTTGACCTGGTGAAGGAACTCCGAAACGGGTGGCGGGCCTTTTGGTACAACACCACCGCAAAGGCTTTTAAAATTAGCATTAAGGAAGAATTCCATCCAGAGCTTATCCATGAAGACTACCTCATTGAGGACATTCTGCAACGCGCTTTTGCCTCTAAGCGATTGGAACGGCAAAAATCGGTTTTGGATTACGATTATGCCCAATTGAGCAACAAGTGGAAAAATAGCAAGACCACAAAGGATTAATCCTTTGCTTTTTTTCCGAACAAAGCTTCCATGAAGATTTTGATGGTGTAAAATCCTAGGCCAATGGCAACTGCGGCCAATACCAAACCCACGATCAACACAGGCCAATAGGCAGGATGCCCCTCGTTTTTAAAAGCTTGGTAAATAGTAAATGGGGCCAGAAACATAACGGCTACCGTATAACCTATGAATTTGAGACCTTTTGCCAATAATTTTTTATCGGTGTGCATGGGAACTAAAGTAGCAAGTTTAGCCTATATTTAAAGGACATTTTCTAAAAAATAATCATGGAAATCCTTGTTTTGGCCCTAGTGGTCGTTTTTATTATTGTGGCGACCATCAAGTTTAAAATGCACCCCGTTTTTTCCCTGACCTTGGCCGCGGTGGTTTCTGGGTTTCTCTTGGGACTCTCCCCTCAAAATGTTATGGAAACGATGGGCAATGGATTTGGGAAAACCTTATCAGGAATTGGTCTGGTCATTGCGTTCGGTACCGTTATTGGGATTTATCTTGAAAAAACTGGTAGTACCAAGGTTTTGGCCAATTCAATTTTAAAATTGATTGGACTTAAAAAGTCGCCATTGGCCATTAACTTGGCCGGATACATTATTTCCATACCTGTTTTTTGCGATTCAGGTTTTATCATATTGTCTTCTTTGAACAAGGCACTCAGCAAAAAATCGGGGATTCCCATCATGGTCTTTGCAGTGGCCTTGGCAACAGGTCTTTATGCAGCCCATGTTTTTGTACCTCCAACCCCGGGCCCTTTGGCAGCAGCCGCCATTTTGGATGCCGATTTGGGTACTGTGTTATTACTGGGGCTTGTAGTTTCCATACCAGTTTCCTTGATGGGGTATTTCTGGGCTCGATTTATGGGGAGAAAGTTAAAACAAGAAGTAGGCGAGGAAGAAAGCGATGCCATGGAGGAAAAGGAATCCAATATAAAACCCCTCAACGCATTTTTGCCGTTGGTAGTTCCCATAGTTCTGATTGCATTAAAATCGGTGGCCAATTACCCCACTTTTCCCTTAGGGAAGTCAACCCTTTACTTTGTTTTTGATTTTCTTGGAAGTCCCATTATAGCTTTATTGATTGGGGTTTTATTGGCCTTTATGATGGCACGTAAAATTCCAACCGAGCAACAAAAACAGTGGGTTCCTGAGGCGTTTAGACAAGCGGGTGCCATTGTTTTGATAACTGGTGCTGGGGGAGCATTTGGAGCTATTCTACGCACCTTGAATATGGCTGAAATATTTAACCTGACCCAAAGCTCAGGATTGGGTGGCTTGTTGATTTCATTCGCCATAGCAGCTGTTCTGAAAACGGCTCAGGGCTCTTCCACTGTTGCCATTATCACCACTTCTGCTATCATAGCACCTTTGTTGGACACCTTTGGTTTACTGTCCATAACCGATAAAGCGTTGGCTGTCTTAGCTGTTGGAGCAGGAGCCATGACGGTTTCCCATGTGAACGACAGCTATTTTTGGGTAGTTTCCCAATTTTCCAACATGAATGTGAAAACAGCTTTGCGGGGACACACTTTGGCCACCCTGTTTCAGGGCTTGGTGGGGCTTGGGGTAATAGTGTTACTATATACTTTTCTTTGATTAAGGAATGGTGATGCTCTGCTTATATTCCTCAACAACGGCAAAATAACCCAAAAGAAATTCGCTGGGAATATTCACGTTATCAAAAAAATCAATGTTATCCAGTTCGGTTACATCAAATATGTTTCCACGCAAAGTAGCTGTTGGGGTTTCAAAAACCCCTAAATCGTCTTCGGTCTGTTCAATAAGCAAATTCATGTAGTTGTAAAATGCCTGATCAGCGCCAAGAACGCTTACCGTGATTTCCTGTCCAGATTCGAATTTTTCATCATAGAAATATGAAAAACTAAATTGTTGTCCTTGAAAAAATTGGTCGTCCAAAGTAATGAAGTTCCCAAAATCCAAATCAACCACATAGAAATTGTTTCTATTGGGATCATCGGTAATAGTGATGATTATTTCCGTTTCGTCATCATCAAATAAGGTATTGGAACCAATACGCAGGTCGTCAATTGGCACTGAACTGGCATAGGTTGTTGATCCGTAGTAGAGTTTGTCTTCCCATTCAAGTTGTAACAACAGTTCTTCCGATGCTTTAAGATTTTCCGCTGAACGAGTGCCTTTGTAAATCCCGGAGCCGGGATTGTCATAGTCAACAAGAACCCCACCCGCTAGAGTAATCTGCTTTAAATTTGTCACTGGAATTTCACCAAAAAAAGCATCGGTTAATCCGACCTCCACCTCAATGTCCACAATATTCGAGGTGGGATCCACCCGAACCAAGGCATCAACAATTAATCTGGGTTCTTCTGAAGGAACCTCCACGTCTATCACCTCCTCACAAGAAAGCAATGCAATTAAAAAGATACCAAAGGCTAAGCTCCTCATTGAATACGATATTAAACAAAGGTCATTCTATGGTAATTGTGCGTTTGTATTCCTGAACTACCGCAAAATAACCTAAGGGAAATACATCAGGTTGTTGCACATTGTCAAACAGGTTTATATTGTCCAGGTCTGTAACATCAAAGATATTTCCTCTTGCCGTGGCCACCGGAGTTTCAAATACGCCTTGATTGTCCGTAGTTTGTTCCACCAATAGGTCCATGTAGTTGAAAAATTCACGGTCGGCGCCCATGATACTTACCGTTACTTCGTCCCCGGGATTCAATGTTCGTTCGGGGAAAAAGGAAAAACTAAACTGCTCACCATTAAAGAATTTGTCTTCAAGGGCTAAAAATTCCCCTTCACCGTAGTCCAGTACATAGAAGTTATCCGCTGTGCCATCATCTGTGATAGTGACCTCGAGTTCAATGTCATCATCATCAAATAGGGTCTCATCACCTTGGCGTAAATCATCCATGGGAGCCGAAGGAACATAATGGGTCCTGGCAAAATAGAGTCGGCCCTCATGTTCCAACTGCAGCAAAAGTTCTCCTCCTTCAAAAAATCGCGTGGGTACTGGGTCTACGTCTTGGTACTCTCCAGAGCCGGGTGCGGTTTCTTGAAGAATTATTCCATTGCCACCGCCAGCTGTTGGTAAACTAAGGTTGATAATTGTGATGTCTCGCAGCCCTGTTAACGGGATGGTTCCGAAAAAGGAACTCGTTAATGATACTTTGACCACTGGCGTATGGAAGGAATCGTTGGGATCCAACCTGATCAGGGCCTCAACAATCAATCTGGGTTCTTCTGCGGGAACGTCCACTTCAATCACATCTTCGCATGAAAACAGCAAGAAGAGAAAAAATAAGTATGGGAATATCTTTTTCATAAGCTGTTTTAAAACTTAAAATTATAGGTTATTGCTGGAACAATTCCAAAAATAGAGGTTCTAATGGCCTCGTTTCTACCAGTATCCTGGTTTTGCCTAAAGTTGATGGAAGCCGCATTCAATCTATTGTATACATTGTAAACACTGAACACCCATTCGGATTTTAGTTTCTTCTTTACCGCAGGCCTAGGCTTTAAAGTGACCGATAAATCCAATCGGTGGTAATCCGGCAGTCTCTCCGCATTCCTTAAACCGTAGTAAGGAATAACCAAACCTTGGAACTCAAATTGCCCAATAGGATAGTTTGTAGGTTGTCCGGTTTGATAGATAAAATTGGCATTGAAATTCCAGCGTTCGTTCAAATCAAAGCTACCGTAAAGGGCAAGATCGTGTGTTTTGTCATATGGAGTACTGTACCACTGGCCTAAGTTAATGCCAGTCTCCATATTGGACCTTCCGTTATCAAAAGTGGGTTCCCGGCCAGGGGTTCGTTGTTCCGACCTGGAAAGAGTGTAAGCCAACCAACCCTTCAATCGGCCTTCATTCTTGCGAAGCAACAATTCCAAGCCGTAGGCGCGGGCCTCCCCATTAAGAATAACTTGCTCTATGGCATTATTGGCAATTAGATTGGCTCCGTCTATGTAATCAATTCTGTTTTGGATGTCTTTGTAATAAGCTTCCACCTCGAGGGCATATGCTCCACCATCAATGTTTCTAAAATATCCCACCGCAAATTGATCCAAAAACTGTGGTTCAATAAAGGGGCCACTAGGCGTCCAAACATCCAATGGGGTGGGAGAGCTGGTGTTGGAAAGTAAATGCAAATATTGGGCTAGCTTGGTGTAACTGGCCTTGATAGAACTTTGTCCCTTAAAATTATATGACATGGAAATCCTGGGTTCCAATTTCCCGAATTTTTTCAAGGTTCCCCCCCTACCTGGTCTCAGGGTATCCCTGGGAATGGCTTCCTGATAGGTCAAGGTAAACGGATCAAAAACAACCGGCTGATTGTTTTCATATTGATAGAACTCATCTTGCCCCAACCTGTTGAACTGACTTACCCTTAGCCCGTATTCCATGCTTAGCCTATCCGATATTTTATTTTCTATATCCAGATAAATGGCATTTTCATTGGCGTATTTTTTAGTCAACTGCTCCTCCACAATTCCAGAATCCGGGCTGTTGGGCTTTATTTTCCCAGGATTGAACACATAATAGGTGTTGTGGATTCCATAGTTCACCTGAATTTTATCACTGACATAGTTTTTAAGGTCATATTTTAGGTTGAAATTCTGAATACCGGAGTCCCATTCGAATCCCACAAAATCCAGTTCCAGGCCATAGAAATAATCCGAATAAATTAAGGACAGGTTGGAAAATATCTTATCGGAGAACAGATGGTTCCATCTAAAGTTCCCCACGGCATTGCCATAGGTGTTTACAAAACTATCGTTGATGCTAAATAAATCCCTGCCAAAGTAACCGGATAAGTAGATGCTGTTCCGCTCATTGATTTTATGGTTGAATTTGGTATTCAAGTCATAGAAATAGGCTTTGTTGTCCACATCAAACAAGGGGAGGAACAGATGCGCATAGGAAGCTCTTCCCCCAGCCAAAAAGGCCGTTCGGTCTTCTATGATGGGGCCTTCCACCAACAATCTACTGGCCACTGCACCAATACCTCCGTTCACTTTAAGTTCCTTGCTGTTACCTTCTTTCTGAAAAATTTCCAATACCGATGACACCCTTCCACCATACCTGGCAGGAATTCCACCTTTGAATAATTTTACGTCCTTAATGGCATCCGGATTAAAAACCGAAAAGAACCCAAAGAGGTGGGAAGAATTAAAAATGGTGGCTTCATCCAATAAGATCAAATTCTGATCGGCCGCACCCCCACGAACATTAAACCCGGACGAAGCTTCCCCAGCATTGGTGACCCCCGGAAGCAGCACCAAAGATTTAATGACATCTGCCTCACCTAGGACAACCGGTATTTGCTTTATGGTCTGTACGGCCAAAGTGTTGACACTCATCTGGGGCTTCCGTATATCCAAGCGCCCTGCATTGTCCGTTACCACTACTTCATCCAACTCCTCCACAGCTTCAGCAAGATTAAAATCCCTTTTAATGTTGGAGCGTAGACTGATGGTTTCCCGAATATCCTGATATCCCAAATAGCTGACAACTACTTCATACTCGCCCTCGGGTAGGGTTATGGAAAAAAAGCCATATTCGTTGGTGGCAACTCCTGTATTTAAACTTGGGAAGGCTATAGTGACCCCAATCAAGGTTTCGTTACTTTTTTCTTCTGAAACTGTACCACTAAGTGTGTACGTCTTTTGAACCTGTGCCCAACCGGAATGTAAGGAGATGAGCAGCAAGGAAACCAGTAATCGTTGAAGCATGCAAGAGATTTTCCTACAATTTATAGAATATGGTTGATTTATAAAAAAAGTATTACTACTACTATTGAATGGTTAACAGTTGGGTGTCAAATTCACCCAGGGCAAAATACCCAAAAGCAAAGTTTTCAGGATTGGTTTGATTGATAATATTACCTCTTAATGCAGAGGGTGGTACTACAAAGGACCCACCACTTCCCATGTCTTCCCCAGATTGATCCAGCAATTGTTCGGCATAATTGGCAAAATCCTGATCCACACCAAAAAGGGATACGGAAATCATCTTTCCCGGTTTCAGTTTTTCATAAAAATAGGAGAACGTGAGTTGTTCATCTTGAAAAAACTCATCTTCGACCACAAGATAATTGTTCCAACCAAAAGCAAACAAATAATAATTTCTTTCTCCAGGAAGGTCTGTGAAAGTTACTTTTACCTCCGTCTCGTTTTCATCAAACAAAAAACCATCGTCCTGTTCCAACTTTTCAATGACTGTGGACTTAACCAGCTGTTCTGTGGCCGTATAAATCTCTCCATTAAAAGTTATTTGAAGCATATATTCCCGGTTGAATTTTAATTCTGGAAATCCAGAGTCAAAAATTCCAGGTTCATTTTCAATTAATGTATAAGATTGCATAGTTGCCATATCAACAATGGAAACTGTGGCATTTTCGGCAGGTACAATTTCTTCAAAAAATGAAGTAGTAAGGGTCAATTTGACTTCGCCAGAGGATTGAGATTGCCCAATGGTATCGTTATAGCCAATGAGGGCATCAATCACCAATTGAGGTTTGTGGGTGGGTAGGTCTAGTTCCATGACATCCTCACAACCGATATTAAGAAGAAAAACCAGAAGAGGAAATATTCTGTTTTTCAAACTGAAACGATTTGGGACTAAGGCCCAAAATAGTCATTTTTTAAATATCAGCTAGGATGTGATTGACCCTTTAAACCAAAAAAACGGTATTAGCTTAGCTTAGCAAGAATCGTATTCAAGGTTTCACTTGGTCTCATGGCCTTTGATGCCAAATCCGCATCTGGAAGATAATATCCTCCAATATCCACACTGCCACCTTGGGCATCAATCAACTCTTGGGCAATTTTTGTCTCATTGCTATTGAGCTCCGCTGAAATACCGCCAAAAATGGCCTTAAGTTCTGCGTCTTCATTTTGCTCCGCAAGCTGTTCGGCCCAATAAAGACATAGGTAAAAATGACTTCCGCGGGTATCGAGTTCATTTACTTTACGGGAAGGGGATTTATCATTGTCCAAAAACTTTTCTGTAGCCTTGTCCAACGTCTCGGCCAGTACAGTAGCCTTTTTGTTTTGATTTTTCTCTCCGTAGAATTCCAAGGAAACACCTAAAGCCAAGAACTCCCCTAGGGAATCCCATCGCAGGTGACCTTCTTCCAAAAACTGCTCCACATGTTTGGGTGCAGAACCTCCAGCACCTGTTTCAAAGAGACCTCCACCATTCATCAACGGAACTATGGATAACATCTTGGCACTGGTGCCCACCTCTAAAATTGGGAACAGGTCCGTTAGATAATCGCGTAGTACATTTCCAGAGACCGAAATTGTATCCTTACCCTCCTTTACGCGTTGTAAAGTGAATTTTGTAGCCTCAACAGGGGAGAGGATATGGATTTCCAAACCACTGGTATCATGGTTTTTGAGATACTCGTTGACTTTGGTGATCAACTCGGCGTCATGTGCTCTACCCTTGTCCAGCCAAAATACGGCAGGGGTATTGGTTGCCCTAGCCCTGGAAACGGCAAGCTTTACCCAATCCTGTACAGGGGCATCCTTTACTTGACACATTCTCCAAATATCACCTTCCTCCACGGTGTGCTCAATCAGTGTACTATTATCGGAATTACTTACTACACGAACGGTTCCTGATGTCGGAATCTCAAAAGTCTTATCATGGGAGCCGTATTCCTCGGCCTTTTGGGCCATTAGCCCCACATTGGGAACAGTACCCATGGTGGTTGGGTCAAAGGCTCCGTTTTCTTTACAAAAATCAATAGTGGCCTGATAAACACCTGCGTAGCTGCTATCAGGAATAACAGCCTTGGTGTCTTGCAACTCACCATCCTTGTTCCACATTTTACCAGAAGTTCTGATCATGGCGGGCATGGAAGCGTCGATGATCACATCACTGGGGACATGCAGGTTGGTAATTCCCTTGTCAGAATTTACCATGGCCAAATCAGGTCCATTTGCTATGCTATTGGCAACTGCTTGTTCAATTTCTTCGCGTTTGGCAGCTGGAAGTTCCTGTAGTTTATCCAACAAGGTTTCCAATCCGTTATTGGCATTTATGCCCAATTCTTCAAATGTGTCCTTGTATTCGGTAAACAAATTGGAGAAATAAGCTTCCAACGCATGCCCAAAAATAATGGGGTCGGAAACCTTCATCATGGTGGCTTTGAAATGAAGGGAGAGTAACAGGTTTTCTTCCTTGGCATTGGCTATTTCATTTGTAAGGAAATCTACCAAAGCTTTTTTGCTCATCACCGTGGCATCTATAACCTCGCCTTTTTGAAGGACTACTTTCTCCTTTAAGATCGTAGCATTACCACCCACATCAACCAATTCAATCCGAATATCGTCGGCAGTGGACAAGGTCAATGACTTTTCATTGTTTCGGAAGTCTCCATGATCCATAGTGGCCACATGGGTCTTGGAGTCAGCTGACCAAGCTCCCATGGTGTGCGGATTTTTCTTGGCGTAGTTTTTAATGGCTTTTGGGGCTCGCCTGTCCGAGTTACCCTCACGAAGTACTGGATTTACAGCACTTCCCTTTACTTTGTCGTATCGGTCTTTGATGGCTTTTTCCTCATCATTTTGAGGTTCATCCGGGTAGTCAGGTAAGTTGTATCCCTTTTGTTGCAATTCTTCTATGGCCTCCTTTAATTGCGGAATGGAAGCACTGATATTGGGTAGTTTTATGATGTTGGCTTCAGGGGTTTTGGCCAAATCCCCTAAGATTTTCAAGTCGTCCGAAATCTGCTGATCCTCGTTCAAAAATTCCGGAAATACCGCTGCAATCCGACCGGCCAAGGAAATATCCTTGGTTTCAATTTCAATGTTTGCGGTATTTGTAAAGGCTTTTACAATGGGTAAAAATGACTGTGTTGCCAAGGCTGGAGCTTCATCAGTCTTCGTATAAAAAATCTTAGCCATCTAGGTGTTTTTATTTGAGCGGTGCAAATATACAATTTATGGCTGTTGGTATACTAAGCGATTTGACTAAAAGTGTGATTTTGGAGGGATTGTAAAAACAAAAGCCATATCTATGTCGAAACATTGATATGGCTTTCTGAAAGGAGCTAAAAGATTTTATTCTGCGTTGCCGCAAAATTGCAACCATTGATTGCATCCGTTGCTCCCTTGACGTTTACTCAACACTATGCTTTTAATTTTGCAACTAAACAACATCTTGTAAAGTGTCCTAATAGTTTCCTAAATCCTATCAAAACGAAAAATTGCTCTCTCGCCCGCACATAGGATTTCTCATTTCTATTTAGGCTTCACCGAGGCGTTACCTCCTTCGAAATTCCTTTTGTGATCAGTAGTGTTACCAATTCAAAGGGAAACATCAGTTTTTAAAGAACGTCAACTTTAAAATCAAACACGAGCTCGATTGCTCTCCTTCGTATTTGTTTGACTAAATTAGAATAAACTGTCAGATATCCAAATTTTGTAAGCGATTAAAAATCAACAATGTATGAACGATGGTTATTAACAATTGTTCATAAAAAAAGCACCCAAATTGGGTGCTTGATGTTTTACTAAGGAAAGTGGGTTTATCCCCGAACTTCCTTGATACGTGCCTTTTTACCGGTAAGCCCTCTAAAATAGAAGATTCTAGATCTACGAACCTTACCTTTTTTGTTCACCTCAATGCGTTGAAGTGCAGGCATGTTGATTGGGAAAATTCTTTCCACACCTACGGTTCCTGACATTTTTCTGATGGTAAAGGTCTCAGTGGCTCCTGATCCCCTTCTTTGGATCACCACTCCTTTAAAGAACTGGGTACGTGTTTTTTCGCCTTCCTTAATTTCGTAGTATACCGTAATGGTGTCACCAGATGAAAATTTTGGAAAGTCTTTTTTTGGAACAAATTCGTCTTCAACAAATTTTATTAAGGATTCCATGATATGCGTTTTTAATGTTTTACAAGATCAACTTTCACGAGTCTCGTCAGAGGTTGATTTTGCGATTGCAAAAGTAATGCAATATTTAGAATTGACAAGGGCTTTTTTGCTTTTTACAACTGATTCCCGTCTTAAGCCGATTTTCGGACATGGCCGATAGCATAAACCAGCAGGCCAATACCGAATAGGATGTAGGGGAGTGGCCCAATAACTGCAAACATCTTTGTCCAGGACAAAACGGAATCTGCACCCCTATGCCCTGCAAAAAGGGATCCTGAAAAATTAAGGATGTTAAAAACCAAGGTTAGGATGCTTCCAATAAGCATAAGCAGGGTGCCCGCGTTTTTTTGTTTGCTCACCAAAACAATGCACCCTATAATTACGGCCAATTGGGCAACGGTACCCAATATGGAGCCCAAAGCGAAAAAAAGTGTATAAGAATCGTCCATATTATTTTAATAAATCAGGTCGTTTTTTGGTTGTGCGTTCCACAGCCTGCTCCTCCCTCCATTTTTCTATCTTGGGAAAATCCCCGCTTAGCAATATTTCTGGAACTTCTTGTCCTTTATAGTTGGAAGGTCTGGTATACACGGGAGGTGCCAGAAGGTTATCCTGGAAGGTATCGGTCAAGGCAGAGGTTTCATCATTCAGCACCCCGGGCAATAGTCGTATCACGGCATCGCAAAGTACCGCGGCGGCCAATTCTCCTCCAGACAACACATAGTCGCCTATGGATATTTCACGAGTAACAAACATATCCCTCACTCTTTGATCCACGCCTTTATAATGTCCACAAAGAATGATTACATTTTGTTTTAGGGAAAGTTCGTTGGCAATCCCTTGATTCAAAGTGTCCCCATCAGGTGTCATATAAATGACTTCATCGTACTCCCTTTCGGCTTTGAGTTGGGAGATGCACTTGTCAATCGGCTCAATCATGAGTACCATTCCGGCGCCACCCCCAAATTGATAGTCATCCACCTGCTTGTAATTTCCCGTAGTATAATCCCTAAGATTATGGAACTGGACTTCCACCAAACCTTTTTCCTTGGCCCTTTTAAGAATGGAGGCGTTGAATGGACTCTGCATTAACTCTGGTAAGACCGTTATGATATCTATCCGCATAGGCACAAAAATAAAGAAGTATTGTGGATACCCTATTGTGGGTTCTTCCAAAAATAATGCAGGTAAGCCTCATCCTTTTCCCACCCCAATCGTTCATATAGTTTTTGGGCTGGATTATCTGTGGCTGTTTCCAAAGCGAGTCCTTTGCCATTTTTCAGCTGGCAAAATTCCTTGGCATGGTTCAAGAGTTGTTCACCTATGCCCTTTTTTCTTGCTTCCGGGGCAACAAACAGATCGTTCAAAATATAAAACTGCTGCATGGAAACGGAAGAAAAGGTAGCGTACAATTGGGTAAAACCCACGGGAATTTCATTTTCAAAGGCAAGAAAAATAACGGTTTCCCCTTTTTTAAAACGTTCCAAAAGAAAATCTTTTGCCGCCTCTACATCCGATTCCTGTCCATAAAAAACACGATAGGCATTAAATAGCGGAGCTATAAGGTCAACATCCAAAGCCGTAGCCTGTTTGATCATTCCCTAGAAGCTTAAAAAGTGGACTTTGTTACTTTTTGTTTTTGTTCAGCTCGTCCTGAAGTTGTCGGCTAATTTTCTGCTCGCGCTCCAATGCACGTCGCCTGTGCTCTTCAAATTCCTTTTCAAGGTCGGCCAGCGCCTCCTTGGCCTGACTGGTAAGTACATTACTATTTCTAAACCTATAGATAAACAGCAACAGGAAAAGAAACAATCCAACAATTATACCCCAAAGAATAAGTTTGTAAGTGCCTTTGCTAACCTGTGCTCCAAAAAAGGACATGCTATCTTTCTCTGAAGTTACTGTTTTCAGGCTGTTCGAAGTTTCTTGCAGCCTTGCATTGAGGTCCTCTATTTCCGATTTGTTATTGGTAATGGTGGCAGATAGGTCTTTGATTGACTTGTTGGCGGTGTTTATGGAATCAAATATGTTTTCTTTGATTCGATTCAAATCCACAAGGCGAATTACCTCATACCGAATACCATTTGCCCTATAGTTACCGGATTTTTTCTCCAATTGCTGGAACTGGCCCACCAGGGATTGATCGTCCTCATTCTGATCACTTTGTTGCGCAGATAAGGTCAATAACGGGGTTAGTAAAGCAAGGGCGAATAAATATCGTAATCTTCTCATGGTCAATGTTCTTTAATTTTAGATTAAGGGTAGGGCGAAATTACACCAATAAACTAAAATTCAAAAGAAAATTGCCCATGGGAGCACCTACCAACCCTAAAATTTCTTTAATAATAGGTATAGCGCCTTACCTTGGCAATGTATTTGGCCAATCTGATTACCTGATGCGAGTATCCATACTCGTTGTCATACCATATATAGAGGACCACACTTTTTCCATCGGCAGATACTAAAGTCGCCCGGCTGTCGTAGATGGATGGGGCAGAAGCCCCAACAATATCTGAGGACACCAACTCATTGCTCAGGGAATATTTGATCTGTTCCACCAAATCCCCTTCCAGCGCATACTTTTTCAAAATGGTGTTCAAACTTTCCTTGGAGGTCTTATTCTTGACTTCGAGATGAAGAATGGCCAAGGAACCATTGGGTACTGGTACGCGAATAGCGTTGGAAGTCAATTTGCCTTTTAAAGAAGGTAAGGCTTTGGCAACAGCAGCACCAGCTCCAGTTTCTGTTATAACCATGTTTAGGGCGGCAGCACGACCCCGACGATACTTTTTGTGCATATTATCCACCAAGTTCTGGTCGTTGGTATAAGCGTGTATGGTCTCCAAATGTCCTTTTTTAATACCTAGGGAATCCTCTATGACCTTTAAGACCGGTGTGATGGCATTGGTAGTACAGGATGCTGCGGAATAAATTTTGGTTTTTTCAGGATCAAACTCGGAATGGTTCACCCCATGCACAATATTTGGAACCTCTTTACCTGGGGCAGTAAGCAACACTCGGCCGGCTCCTTTGGCTTCCAAATGTCTGGAAAGTGCTTCCTTGTCTCTAAAAGCTCCTGTATTGTCTATGATCAGGGCATTGAAGATTCCGTGCTTGGTGTAGTCAATGGATTCTGGTTTGTCCGCACTAATAAACTTGACCGTGGTTCCGTTTACAATCAGGGCCTCATTCGCTGCATCCACATCCACGGTTCCCATAAATTGTCCATGCACAGAGTCTGTTTTCAACAGGGCCGCACGTTTTTCCAAAATTTCGTGGGACAATTCACCTCGTACTACAACAGCTCTTAATCTTAATTGGCTACCTCTTCCGGTTTTTGCCATAAGCTCTCTTGCTACCAATCTACCAATTCGACCAAACCCATAAAGCACCACATCTTTGGGCTTGATTTCCTTAGAAGCCTGCGCATCCTTGAGTTTCTCCAACACAAATGCCTTTACATTGAGGTGGGTATTATCTTCGGAATGGTATTCATAGGTCAGTTTTCCAATGTCCAGTTTAGCTGGGGGGAGGTTGATATCGTTAATGGCCCGAAGAATTTCCACGGAATCAAAAATGGAAATGGGTTTTTGGACAAATTCACCTGCATACTCGTGCAGGTTGATGATGTCACTCACATTCTTGTCTATGATTTGATTTTTGAAAAGCACCACTTCAATGGCCTTGTCGTACCATAGATCACTGATGATCTTGATGAATTCTGTGGTGGCTTTTCTACGATCGGCTTGGAATGCAAGCTCTTTTTCGTAAGACTTGATATCTCCCATAGGATTTAGTTGCTTGAGTTTTAAGTTTGCGGCAAAATTATATATTTCAAACGTTTTCGTAAAAGGTTTTGACAATAAAAAAGCACCCGCTATGGGTGCTTTTTCAAGTCTTCAAAGAATAGCGATTATTGCAAAATTAATCGCTCTTTTTCACCTTTTTCGTTGATCATAGTGAAGCTTGTTCGCCCATATCTTGAGATTTCCCCAAAATGCTCACGAGCATCATCTATGTTGGTGATATCATTGTCATCCACCGCAATGATTACCTTATTTTTCAAATCATACCTTCCATAGCCTTCCGGTACATCAATAATCTTGACACCTTTTTTGACCCCGAAGGTCTTTTTGTCCTCATCGGAAAGGTTCTTGACCATAAACCCGGTTGTTGGCAAAATGACGGTTTGCTGTTTTTTCAAGGTCACCTTCTTGGTCAATTTATTACCATCCCTGTCCACAACAACATCAACGGTGTCCCCTGGTCTTTTAGAAGATAAATATCCAGTTAGTTCAGAAAATTTACGAACTAGAATATTATCAACTTGTTTAATGATATCACCTTCTTGTAAGCCAGCTTCTTCTGCTCCTGAATCCTCAGAAACTTGGGAGATATATACCCCTTCAATTTCATCCAAACCCAATTCAATTGCAGCTTGAGAGTTCACATTGGCCGCGGAAATTCCCAATAGTCCACGTTGCACATTTCCAAACTCCATAATATCCTCTACCACTTTCTTTGCAATATTGCTTGGTACGGCAAAGGCATAGCCCACATAAGATCCTGTTTGGGAAGTAATTGCGGTATTGATGCCTATAAGATCACCATTGGTATTTACCAAAGCACCTCCGCTATTTCCTGGATTTACTGCTGCGTCCGTTTGGATAAAACTCTGGTTTCTTCCCAATGAGCGTGCCTTGGCACTAACAATACCTGCAGTAACTGTAGAGGTTAAACTAAACGGGTTACCTACGGCAAGCACCCATTCCCCAACACGGGAATTGTCTGAGTCCCCAAAGGCCAAATAGGGCAGCGGGCGATCTACATCAATCTTCAGCAAAGCAATATCCGTGTTTGAATCGGCACCAATGACCTCGGCTTCATAGGTTTTCTTGTTGTTTAAGGTCACCTCCAATTGGGTGGCATTGGCAATTACATGATTATTGGTAACGATAAAACCATCAGGCGAAATAATGACCCCGGAACCTGTTCCTATTTGTGGGGTCTGTTGGCGTTCAAATCCATAAAAGAAATCGGATAAACTATTTGAACCTTTATTGGTGCTCAAATTTTTCACGTGTACCACGGCATTTACTGTCTTTTCAGCCGCTATGGTGAAATCCACTTCATTAATACCGGCACCTTTGGCCGAGGTGGATAGGCTACTGGTACTTAATATTGGGGCATTTTGATCTGCCTGCACCCATTTATAGTTGTCTTCTTCAAAAAATAATTTATAAGCTCCCAAGGTAATGGCTCCCGCAAAGAGGCTTACAAGGAATAAACCGGCTATTCTTTTCATAATTCAGTAAAAATTTAACATTTAGCTTTAACAAAATTAAATGAATCCTATAATGGCTTTGTCGGTTTAACTCGTTTTTAACTACAAAAAAATCCTTAAAGAATACCCTATATTTGTTCCTTTGCAGAGAAGTATGCAACTGGATTTTTACAAATACCAAGGAACCGGGAACGATTTTGTTGTAATCGACAATCGCCAGGATATTTTTCCCAAAAATAATACCAAAATCATTTCGCAACTATGTGACCGCAGATTTGGTGTGGGTGCGGATGGTCTTATTTTGCTTGAAAATGACGATGCGTCCGATTTTTATATGAATTATTATAACTCGGACGGGAGTCAAAGCATGTGCGGGAATGGAGGTAGATGTGCGGTTGCGTTTGCCCAGTTTCTAGGGATAATTGATGAACAAACCACCTTTAAGGCCATTGATGGACTTCATACAGCGACCATAAAAGGAGATATAGTCACCCTAAAAATGCACGATGTGGAAGAGGTTCGCCAAAAGGATGCCTATAGCTTTTTGGATACTGGTTCACCCCACCATGTGCAACTGGTTCATGAACTCGAAAAATTCAATGTAACCAAAGAAGGGGCCAAGCTCAGGTACGGACTCTATGGCAAGGCTGGGAGCAATATCAACTTTGTGGAACAAGCCGATGCGAACACCTTTGGGGTTCGGACGTATGAGAGAGGGGTGGAAGACGAGACGCTTTCATGCGGTACCGGGGTTACTGCTGTGGCCATTGCCATGCACAAAACGGGGAAAACTGAATCCAACGAAGTGCATATAAAGACACCAGGTGGAGACTTGACCATAAGTTTTGACCAGCAAAATGGTTCGTATACAGACGTCTACCTCCAGGGGCCTGCCCAAATGGTATTTAATGGTAAAGTATCATGGTGAAGTTGGACGGCAAACATATTTATTTGAGAGCTTTGGAACCCAAAGATTTGGATTTCCTTTACCAATTGGAAAATGACACCTCCATCTGGGAAATCAGTGGTACGCTAAAGCCCTATTCCAAAAAAGTGCTCCGATTATACCTGGACAATGCCCACAGAGACATTTTTGAAGTAAAACAATTGCGCTTATGCATCTGCACACCGGATGATCAATGTGTGGGCCTGATTGATCTATTTGATTTTGACCCAAAGAATAAACGGGCAGGCATGGGAATTGTAATTGCCAAACCCGAGGATCGGAATAAAGGCTGGGGAGCAGAAGCAATCGAAATCCTCTGTAATTATGCTTTTACCACGCTGGACCTTCACCAGCTTTATGCCAATATTTTGGAGGAAAACAAACCCAGTATCCATTTGTTCGAAAAGTTGGGATTTGACCAAATTGGGGTTAAAAAAGAGTGGATAAGGACCAGCAACGGGTTCAAGAACGAACTAATGTTCCAAAAAATCAATAGTAATGCATCTTAAGAGAGTGCTCTGGGCCGCGGCCATCCTAGGTCTGATTGTTTGTGGTTTTATTGCGTACCAAATTTACAGCGCCATTTTCAGTCCCAATACCCAATTCAACAACGAGGAAGCTTTCGTATACATCGTTTCAGATGGCAAATTATCGGACGTTAGAAAAAGTTTGGAACCCTTGGTGAAGGATTGGTCCAGTTTTGAGGCCGTTGCAGACCGAAAAGGGTATTCTTCCAACATCAAAGGAGGAAAATATGTCATAAAGCAAGGGATGAGCAACAATGACATGATCAATACCCTCAGAAGCCAAAACACTCCAGTAAGGGTTTCCTTCAACAATCAAGAATCTGTGGCAGCTTTGGCAGGAAGAGTTGCTGAACAAATAGAGGCAGATAGCTTATCCTTGTTGAAAGCTTTTAATGACGCCCAGTTTTTGGGAGAAGCAGGTTTTGATGAAGATACCAAATTGGCCATGTACCTGCCCAACACCTATGAATTCTTTTGGAATACCAGTGGTGATGGTTTTAGGGATAGAATGTATAAGGAATACACAAGGTTTTGGACGGAAGACCGATTGGAGAAAGCCAAAAAGCAAAATCTAACCCCTGCACAGGCCATCTCCTTGGCAGCCATAGTGCAGAAAGAGACCGTAAAATCTGATGAACGCCCGAGAGTAGCTGGCGTTTACTTGAATCGAATTAAAAAGGGCATTTTGCTCCAAGCGGATCCAACCGTGATTTTTGCCATCAAAAAAGAGACTGGGAATTACGATACCATTATAAAAAGAGTCCTGTATCGGGATTTGGAGATTGATTCCCCTTATAATACCTACAAAAATGCTGGAGTTCCTCCAGGTCCGATCACCATGCCGGACATAACTTCCATAGAAGCCGTTTTGAATCCTGAAAAACACGATTATCTCTATTTTGTGGCTGATGTATCCAATTTTGGCTATCATATGTTTGCCGAAACACTTGCGCAACACAACCGAAATAAGGTGCAATACATCCGTTGGCTAAATCAGCAAAATGTCCGTAGATAATACGTCTTACCGTTAATTTTCAGCCTTTTAACGTTATTTGGGCCACAATTAAGAAATTCTTATGAGCTTTATTATTGTTAAAATAAAGTCTCCCCCTATATTTGCCGGCCAAATTTAATTTCATAGCAAATGCGCTTTGAATCATTAAATATGTGAATTATGAAAAGATGGATTGGTTTTATACTGCATCTTGCCATGGTTGTGATTTTAACGAGTTTTGTCTCGTATACCACTCCTAAAAAAGTGGACTACAAGATTCCTGATTCGTTGAAAACAAGAATCAATGTGGAGACCATAGTGCTCGAGGAGCCTTTGGAAATCCAGGAAGACGACCTAGTGACCCCTCCCTTTTTGGGGAATGCTTATAATGGTTTTAAAGAAGCCTTGGCATTTAAGGAGTCGCAAGGAAGATATGACGTTATCAATACCTTGGGGTATCTTGGAAAATACCAGTTTGGAGTTGGGACACTTAAATTATTGGGTGTCTATGATTCCATAGATTTTCTGAATGACCCTGAATTGCAAGAAAAGGTTTTTGAAACAAATGTTGCGAGGAACAAATGGATACTTAGACGGTACATAAAATTGTACAACGGGAAACGCATCCGAGGTACGGTTATCACCGAATCCGGTATTTTGGCAGCCGCCCATTTGGCAGGAGCCGGAAATGTAAAAAAATACCTGAGATCCTATGGAAAGAACGATGTTGCAGATGCTTATGGAAGTAGCATTTCATATTATATGGGAAAATTCTCAGGATTTGACATCTGTTCCATTGAGCAAAAAAGAAATGCGAAAATTTAATTAAGTTTTTTAAGTAAGTAATATGGCCCAAGGTTTGTCCTTGGGCTTTTTTTATGCCTGAATAATAAAGATGGTGGGTCGTTTGTTCAGGTCTATTTCCATTTCACTCCATTCATGGATGCTTTTGGTCTGTATAAATTCGGTGGGCAAGGTAATGTCCGCGGCTATACAGAGTCTGGTTTGTTTTTGCAGGGTTTTGGTAAGTTCAAGTAGCAATTTACCGTTTCGGTACGGAGTCTCCATAAAGATTTGCGATTGCCCGCTATCCCTGGACAAGCGTTCCAATTGTTTTAGCTTGGATTTTCTTTCGGGGGTATCAATGGGCAAATATCCATTAAAGGCAAAGTTCTGTCCGTTCAGCCCACTGCTCATCATGGCCATTAAAATGGAAGAAGGCCCCACCAAAGGAACTACTTGAATGCGTCTTTCATGAGCCACTTTGATTACCGCGGCACCTGGATCGGCAATACCGGGGCAACCCGCCTCTGACAGAATTCCTATGTTATGACCACTAATACAGGGATCCAAATACGATGGAATTACTGCAGGATCTGTGTACTTATTCAGTGTTTCTATGTGCAAACTGGGTTGCGGTTTGCTAGGGCTTACTTTCTTGATAAAGCGTCTGGCCGTCTTTTCATTTTCAACCACATAGTGGTTAATGTTTTCGATGGTGCGTTTGATGGATATGGGCAGAACCTCCAAAGGGGCATTGTCTCCCAAGGTGGTGGGAATCAAATAGACTTTACCTAAAACCAGACCAGGTTTGCTTTCTTCCATCCGATCAACTCAATTTTTGGGCGATGGCCTCACAAGCCATATCAACCATTTGATATACATTTTCAAATCCATCAGGGCCACCATAGTAAGGGTCAGGAACTTCATTGAAACCCAAATCCACTTCGTCCAAAAGCAGCTTTACTTTCTTTTCATCTTCCCTGCTATTGGCAAGTCGTAAAACGTTGGAAAAATTACTTAAATCCATGACATAAATTACATCGAACTCCTGAAAATCATTTGTAGAAAATTTGCGACATTTTTGATGGCTGATATCAATTCCATGCTTTAGTGCCACGGCTATGGATCGCTTGTCCGGGGCGTTGCCCACATGATATCCAGCAGTTCCAGCGGAGTCGACAAATATTGAACCTTCGTCAATTTTTGAACGCAATACACCTTCGGCCAATGGTGACCTGCATATGTTGCCCAAGCAGACCATCAACACCTTGGTTTTCATTAAGCTAAGGGATTAGGAAAATTTCTTGTTCAGGTCTTCGATATACTTTCTGAACTGCTTATCGGTTTCGGCCAGATTATCTACTGTCTTGCACGCATGCAATACTGTGGCATGATCTCGCTTTCCTATTTGGGAGCCAATGCTGGCCAATGAGGCCTTGGTAAACTTTTTGGCAAAGAACATGGCCAATTGTCTGGCTTGTACAATATGGCGTTTCCTGGTTTTGGATTGAAGGGTGGCCACATCCATTTCAAAATAATCCGATACCACTTTTTGAATGTAATCGATGGAAACCTCCCGCTTGGTGTTCTTGACAAACTTCTCAACAACCTGTTGGGCCAACTCCAAAGTCACCTCGCGTTTGTTGAAGGAGGACTGCGCAATCAACGAAATAATGGCTCCTTCCAATTCCCGAATGTTGGTTTTGATGTTCTTGGCCACATGATCTATGATATCCTCCGGCATTTCAACCCCATCCCTGTACAGCTTGTTCTTTAAGATGGAAACCCGGGTCTCATAATCCGGACTCTGCAATTCGGCAGAAAGTCCCCATTTGAATCGGGACAACAAACGCTGCTCTATGTCCTGCATGTCCACCGGAGCTTTGTCCGATGTTAAGATGACCTGCTTGCCATTTTGGTGCAGGTGGTTGAAAATATGGAAGAACACATCCTGTGTACCGGATTTTCCTGAAAGGAACTGTACATCATCAATAATCAGCACATCTATTAATTGATAGAAGTGGATGAAATCGTTTCGGGTGTTCTTTTTTACGGATTCAATGTATTGTTGTGTAAACTTTTCCGCAGAAATATAGAGTACGGTCTTCTCTGGATATTTATCCTTGATTTCTACACCAATGGCATGCGCCAAGTGGGTCTTTCCCAATCCAACCCCGCCAAAAACCAACAGGGGGTTAAAGGAAGTTCCACCGGGTTTGTTGGCCACTGCCATACCCGCAGATCGCGCCAAGCGATTGGAATCTCCTTCCAGAAAATTTTCAAAATTGTAATTGGGATTGAGTTGCGACTCAATCTTAATATTGCGAATACCGGGAATCACAAATGGATTCTTCAGCTCAGGACTTTTGGAGGTAATGGGCACATCCAATTCCTGAGGCCCCACAGCAGTTCGGTTCGAGCTTGGGATTTGTTCCGTAAACGGTTCCTTGTTACCGTACTTATTTTCCATTTTAATAATGTAGATAAGTTTGGCATTGTTTCCGAGTTCCTTGGTCAAGGCAACTTTCAAAAGCTTTACGTAATGCTCTTCCAACCATTCATAGAAAAATTTACTGGGAACTTGAATGCTCAGGGCGCTATCTGTTAACTTGATAGGCTTAATAGGTTCAAACCATGTTTTGAATGCCTGCGGTTGGATATTATCCTGGATAAAAGCCAAACAATTGTTCCACACGGAATTTGCAGTAACACTCATAAAAGTTTTTCCTTAGTTTAATGGTTAGCTTTAAAGCTCTAGGTCAAAGCATCAAAGGGTTTCAGGATGCTCGTTGGATGCGACAAATATGTGAACAAAACTTTGAAAAAAAAAATGATTTTGCCATTGAATATTTTGTTTTTTTTTCGCATGTTTCCTTAATGTAAACCGAGCCTCTAAATATATAATTTTTCAGTTAAAATATGCGGATAAATTCATTTTCTTTTCGCGTTCGTTATGCAGAAACGGACCAGATGGGTATTGTTCACCATGCAAGCTATGTTCCCTATTTGGAGATGGGCAGAATAGAGTGGTTGAGGGCCATGGGAATCTCTTATAGGGCCATGGAGGAAAATGGAATCATACTTCCTGTAATTTCCCTACAGATCAACTATAAAAAATCTGCACTCTACGACGATATGCTCACCGTGGAAACACGTCTAAAGAAACTACCCATGGTCCGAATTGAATTTGAATATGCGATTTATAATGAAAAGCGTGAGTTACTGGCCGAGGCCAACACGGTATTGGCGTTCATGGATCAAAGCAAAAACAGGCCCATAAAATGTCCAGACTTCATTATGGAAAAATTGAAAGCTTAGTCCAGCACGTCCACTTTGATTTGATGCAGTTGCTGAAAGGTTCCAAGAACATCTTCAGCTTCTTTTTTTCGGACAGCAACTACTAAAGCACAATCCATTTCCATTTTTTGGGAAATGATTTCTAGATTTCTTTGTTTTATGGCTCGCATGACCACATCCATTTGCGGGTAGTCGAACCTTAGCTGAAAATGCTGTTTCACAATCTTTTCAATAATTGTTGCATTTTCAAGGGTCATTTGTGCTGCCGTACGATAGGCCTGAATTAGGCCACCCACTCCCAATTTGGTTCCGCCAAAAATTCGGACTATAGCTACCAACACATTAGTGACCCCAAAAGATTGGATTTGCCCATAAATGGGCATTCCGGCCGAGTTGTTGGGCTCTCCGTCATCATTGGCCCTGTAGGTAGCCTGCTGGGCGCCAAGTTGCCAAGCGTAACACACGTGGTTGGCCGCAGGATACTTTTTTCTCAAAGCTTCCACAATGGGCTTGACCTCTTCTTCTGCGGAAATCGGAAAGGCAAACCCAAAGAATTTACTTTTCCTATCTTTATATAGTATTTCAGGTGTAGGATTCTCAAGGGTTCTGAAACTGTCAACTTCCATCAGAACAGGGCTACTAAAACAATACTTAGAACAGCCAGAGCTATACCACCCCAGTTTTTAATACTCAATCGTTCCTGGAACATCAAAATACCGAGCAAGGTGCAGAGCATGACCACAGCAACATTGTTAATGGTAAAAATGGCAGCGGAGCTAAAATTCTCGTTCTGTAACGCCCTAAGTAAAAAGAAAATGGAAAAATAATTGGGCACTCCGAGTATTATACCGCCCAATACATTTCTGTAATTAATTTTGATCGTTTCCTGGGCAGCCTTATATCCGATAAAGACAAAGCCGGAAAGCGCGGCAAATCCAAAGACCATCGCTGAAAAAATGGCAACCTCCTTGGAATCCAAATGCCGTTCCTCAAAATATTTCATGCTGGCATCTATGATTCCAGACCCCAAGAACACCAATAGGGGCAGAACTAGGGCTTTCTTGGAAATTACCAACGAATTTTCCTTAATGGAGGTAAAATATACCGCCGCAAGTGCCAATAATATCCCTAGACCTTGAAAAAGAGAAAGCTTTTCATTGTATAGGATCATCCCGATCACAACGGGAATAACCAAAGACATTTTAGTTGCCACGGATGCCACGGTGACCCCTGCTACCTGGGATGCCCTGGCCATCAGATTAAAAATGAGGATAAAAAAGACGCCCATACCCATTGCTCCCACAAACCAGGACGATTGGGTTATTGAAGAAACATTGATCGTTCCTTCATAGAGAAGTAGACCTACGGTGCAGGCCACCACATAATTTACGACAATGGCGTAGGGGGTCTGTACCTTATAGGTATCAAATAATTTAAACACTACAAATATGGTAGTAGTACAAAGAATACTAAACAGTAGATCTAACATTAAAGATGTTGTTTTAGTTGGGTGATATCTTCTGAGCCTACTTGCAAATTCCAAACCTGGATACCCAAGGAAGCCGCAGTATCTGTATTTTCCTTGGTGTCATCCACGAACAGTGTTTCCTCTGGAATCAGATTATTGGCTTGCAGTACTAACTCGAAAATTTCCGCATCCGGTTTGCGCATGCCCATTTCATAGGAGAGGTAGAAAACCTCAAAGGAGCCTTCAAACCGATCAAACTTTTCCTTTCCTAGCCGTTCTCTTACAAACTCGATGTGAAGGTCATTGGTATTGCTCAACAAGAACAAACGATATTGTTTTTCCTTGGCCAGGTTTTCTACAAAATCCAGTCGGCTATCTGGAAAATCCTTTAGGATGGCGTTCCAGGCATTGATTAAATAGTCCTTGGGAGCAGATGGAAAATGCAAAGTAACTTGCTTCAAAAAGGACTGGGAATCCATCTCTCCCTTTTCATAGGAGTTAAATAGGCTTTCCAAATCTGGAGTAAGTTCCCTGAAACCATATTTTGCCATGGCCTTTGCTGTGGCGGGTTTATCCAAATCGATAAAAATGTCTCCAAAATCGAGAATTATGTTTTTAATCATGCTTTAGTATTGAAAGGGTGTCGGAAATTATTTTTTCTGAATGGACAAGCTTCCCAGATATAACCGGCGCCAAAGTTCCAGAATGAAATGCAGAAGCTCCTTTAAAAATACGGGCCTCATCCCAAAGCTCTTCATCAATGAAAGTCTGTAGGGTTTTTGTTCCTCCTTCGACTAGCACGTTTGATATGGAATGTTTGTGCAGTAAATTGCATATTTGATTTGCAACAGGTTTGGTGAAATCCAGTAGCTCATAGGTGATTCCGTCCAAGTATTTGGAGCTGTCCTTTTCGGCTGTCAATACTAAAGTATGCACGCTTTGGTCCAGCACGTGAAAATGTGGTGGGATCTTCAACGAGCGATCCACGATTACCCGAATCGGATTTTTGCCTTCCCAGGTTCTCACATTTAGTTTCGGATTGTCTTCCAAAACGGTCTGCGTACCCACCAAAATGGCCTGTTCTTCACTTCTCCATTGATGAACCAACTGTTTGGAGTAGGTATTGCTGATCCAAAAGGGTTCGGGATTGTCTTTTCTCTTGACTTTATCTGGCGCAATAAACCCATCCTGCGTTTCAGCCCATTTTAAAATGATGTAGGGTCTTTTTTTCTCCTGATAGGTCAAAAACCGTTTGTGGTGTTCCCTGCATTCAGCTTCCAACACCCCAAGAGTGACCTCGCAACCTGCCTCTCGTAACTTTTCTATGCCTTTACCGGCCACCTTATCATGGGGGTCTTGCAAACCAATGACCACCTTGGGTATTTCTGAATCAATAATTAGCTCTGCACAGGGTGGGGTTTTTCCAAAGTGGGAGCAGGGTTCCAAAGTGACATAAATCGTGGATTGCTTTAGTAGTTCCTTATCCTGGACGGCATTAATGGCATTGACTTCCGCATGTGGGCCACCATAAGGGCTCGTGTAGCCTTCCCCAATGATTTTGTGATTGTGAACAAGTATACTTCCTACCATAGGATTGGGTGCGGTGGTTCCTAGACCTTTTTTGCCTAATTCCATGCATCGCAACAGGTATTTTTCGTGTATATTCACCGGACAAAAATAGAATAATAAAACACAATATGGGCGAGGTCATAATTCGCGAAATCCAACCAAAGGACAATGCCGCTGTGGCAAGTGTAGTTCGCCAAGTTTTGGTGGATTTGGGAGTGCCCAAAGTGGGTACCGCTTATGCCGATAAGGCATTGGATGATATGTATGGGGCTTATGACGTTCCAAAGGCTACCTATTTTGTTGCTGAAGAGGGAGGCCGCATTATTGGATGCGCAGGAGTAGCCCAATTGGAAAACTTTGATGGCAATGTCTGTGAGCTGCAGAAAATGTACTTGCTGGAAGAAGCCAGGGGTAAAGGCTTGGGTGCCAAGATGATTGACACTTGCTTGGCAAAAGCAAAGGAATTTGGTTTTGAAGCTTGCTATCTGGAAACCATGCCTTACATGAAAGCCGCCCAGAAACTCTATCAAAAAAACGGGTTCCAATATATTGATGGCCCTATGGGCAATACCGGGCACTATTCTTGTCCCGTTTGGATGCTTAAAGAAATGTAGGGTGCTGCTGAAGGAGATCAAGAACATTTTTCACAAAGAATTGGATCCAATATATGCTGCTGAGGAAGTGGACTCCTTTTTTCATCTATGCATAGAGCATTATTTGCACTTGGAACGATTTACTTTGGTTCTTCAACCCGATTTGGTGTTGACCAAAGAGGAGGAAATGCCATTGTTTGAGGCCTTAAGTAAACTGAAATTAGAGGAACCCTTGCAGTATATTTTGGGAACTGCCCATTTCATGGATTTGGATTTCAAAGTCAATGAACATGTACTGATTCCTAGACCGGAGACCGAAGAGTTGGTGGAGTGGGTAATATCGGATTGTCAGGTCGAGCGCAGTCGAGACCTAAGGATATTGGATATTGGTGCAGGAAGTGGTTGTATTGCCATCGCCTTGGCTAAAAAGTTTCCTAATGCCAATGTTTATGCTCTGGATGTGTCTGAACAAGCTATAGAGGTAGCCAAGGAAAACGCTAAGTTGAATGGAGTTGATATTACTTTCATTCATTATGATATCCTTGACCCTGATTTTGAACTTGAACTTGAATTTGATGTGATTGTATCCAATCCGCCCTACGTAAGGGAGTTGGAAAAAGAAGGGATAAAGGACAATGTAAAAAAGTACGAACCGCATGTGGCCTTGTTTGTAGAGGATGAAGACCCTTTACTTTTTTACGAAGCCATTACGCAATTTGCCATTTCGCATCTAGGCAAAAAAGGAAAGCTCTATTTTGAAATCAACCAATATTTGGGCAAGGAGACCCAAGCCCTTTTAGAAGCGCATAATTTTTTGGAAATTGAACTTCGAAAGGACATTTTCGGGAATGACAGAATGCTTAAAGGCCAACTGAATTAATATGGAGAGTGTTGCTGTTTTTTGTGGAAGTAGTGAGGGGAATGACCCTAGAACGATTGAAGCTGCCTTCCAGTTGGGAGAAGTTTTGGCTTCGCAACAAATCCAATTGGTGTATGGTGGTGCTAAAGTTGGGCTGATGGGTCAGGTGGCTGACGGAGCTTTGGGCAAAAATGGGAAAGTAATCGGGGTAATACCGGATTTTCTGAAACGCAAGGAGGTATTTCATCCGCATATTTCAGAATTGATCGTTGTGGAAACCATGCACCAAAGGAAATTAAAAATGCATGAACTTTCAGATGGGTTTATGGCACTTCCAGGGGGTTATGGTACCTTGGAAGAACTTTTTGAAATCATTACTTGGGGACAGTTGGGATTGCACCAAAAACCCATAGGGGTACTAAACTGTGATGGTTTTTTTGATTCCATGCTGCAATTTTTGGATACCATGGTCGCCCAAGGATTTTTAAAGCAAGAAAATAGGGAGATGTTGTTGGTGGATTCCAGTGCGGCAGGGCTTCTGGAGCAAATGAGGAACTATACACCATTGATCACTCCCAAATGGATTGAAAAAGAACAAACGTAAATGAGCATCCAAGAAAAAATAACGGCACTAAGGGAAGAACTCCGTGGGCACAACTACAATTATTATGTATTGGACAAACCCACGATTTCAGATTACGAGTTTGACATTAAACTAAAGGAGCTTCAAAAGTTGGAAGAAGCCCATCCCGAGTTCCACGACCCTACATCCCCAACCCTTCGGGTAGGTGGAGAGGTCACCAAGAATTTTGAGACCATCAAGCATGAACATCGCATGTATTCCCTGGACAATTCCTATTCCAAGGAAGACTTGGAAGACTGGGAAAAGCGCATCCAACGTATTTTGGGAGATGTTGATGTGGAGTTTACCTGTGAGTTGAAGTATGACGGGGCCTCCATTAGCCTTACATATGAAGAAGGGCGGTTGGTACGGGCTGTTACCAGAGGAGATGGATTTCAGGGCGATGATGTGACCATAAATATCAAGACGATCAAATCCGTTCCCTTGCAGCTTAAAGGGGACTATCCCCCCAAATTTGACATCCGCGGGGAGATTATCCTTACCCTAGAGGGCTTCGCCCAGATGAACAAGGAGCGCATAGCAGCAGGGGAAGAACCCTATATGAATCCCAGAAATACAGCTTCGGGGAGCCTCAAGCTTCAGGATAGCGCTTTGGTGGCCCAGCGTCCGCTGGAGTGTTTGCTATACAGTATTGTTGGGAATAATCTGGACATAACAACCCAATATGAGGTACTGGAAAAAGCCCGGGCATGGGGGTTTAAGGTGCCCGCAGTTGCCAAATTGTGCAAAACTACGGATGAGGTGATGCAGTTTGTGGAGCATTGGGATGAAAAACGGCATGATTTGCCATACGAAACGGATGGGGTGGTCATCAAAGTGAATAATCTAAGGCATCAAGAAGAGTTGGGTTATACCGCCAAGGCTCCGCGTTGGGCTATGGCTTACAAATTTAAGGCGGAACAGGTATCTACCGTACTTAATGAAATCACCTATCAAGTAGGTCGAACAGGAGCCATAACCCCAGTGGCCAACTTGGAACCTGTTTTGTTGGCCGGAACCACGGTTAAAAGGGCGTCCTTGCACAATGCCGATCAGATTGAGAAACTGGACATCCGTGAAGGGGATACTGTATTTGTGGAAAAAGGGGGTGAGATCATTCCGAAAATTATAGCGGTAGACCTAGCTCAACGACCTAAAGATTTGGTTCCAACCCAGTATATTCAAAATTGTCCGGAGTGCAATACTCCATTGATTCGCAAGGAAGGTGAAGCGCAACATTTTTGTCCCAATGATACCGGTTGTCCTACCCAAATCACAGGAAGAATCCAACATTTTATTTCCCGTAAGGCCATGGATATTGAAGGTTTGGGAGGTGAGACCGTGGAACTCCTCTTTAAAGAGGGCTTGATAGCCAATTATGCCGATCTCTATGTCTTGACCAAGGAACAAATAATGCCCCTGGAGCGCATGGCAGAGAAATCTGCAGAGAATTTGGTGAATGGGGTAGCTGCTTCCAAAAGTATTCCATTTGAAAGGGTATTGTTTGGCTTGGGAATCAGGTATGTAGGGGAGACTGTGGCCAAAAAATTGGCCAAGGCCTATAAAAATATCGATGCCTTGATAGCTGCTTCTGAAGAAGAGCTGGTAGCTGTGGATGAGATTGGCGGGCGTATAGCCGAAAGTGTGGTTCAGTTTTTTGGAAATCCGGATAATGTGGAAATTGTGGACAGGTTAAAATCCTACGGATTACAATTCTCGTTATCCGAAGAGCAGCTCGAAAATCAATCTGAAAAATTAAAGGGACAGACCTTTGTGGTTTCGGGAGTGTTCGAGTCCATAGGTCGTACCGAGCTTAAAAAACTCATTGAGGATAATGGGGGGAAAGTGGCATCCTCTATTTCTTCCAAAACCAGTTTTTTGGTTGCTGGCGCCAATATGGGGCCAAGTAAAAAGACCAAGGCCGAGAATTTGGGCGTGCCTATCATTTCAGAGCAAGAATTTTTGTCCAAATTGGCATAGGGGATATGGACTATCAAGATTTTCTACAAACTTTAAGTGGGCTAAACCCACCCAAGGATTGGTCTTTACCCCTACGGTCGCTTTGGTATGATGCCAAAGGTGATTGGGAATCTTCACATAACATAGCCCAAGATTTGCACACAGCAATGGGAAGTTGGATCCATGCTTATCTGCACCGGAAGGAGGGAGACGAATGGAATGCGGGCTATTGGTACCGACAAGCTGGCAAACCTTTTCCAGATTACAGTTTAGAGGAGGAATTAAAGGATTTGGTCGTTACTAATTTGAGTCCATAAAAAAAAGCCAGCATTGCGCTGGCCTCTTTTTTGAATTAGCTATCAATAATTTTACTGCCTATAAACCTTTAATACTTCAGAACTTCCGTTATCATAAGTGAGTTGGAGAAAGTAAAGTCCTGATCGACCCCTGAAACCAGATAGATCTATGCTGGCTTCGGTACCGCCTCCAATCCTTGATTTCGGCACATTGTATTTTGAACCTGCCATATCCGTTAAAATGGCGCTACGGACAGAGCGACCTTCGAGCAAGGTTACGTTGATGGAACTTGTAAAGGGGTTTGGGTAAATGGCCACCACATTATCACCTTCTGTTACCAACCCATCTCCTCCATCGTCATTGTTATTGCTCCTGTCTTCCATTACTTCGCGGTTCACTTGCCCATTCCAGCCCATATCGTCAAAAATGGAAAGGACTATTGAACCAGGCTCGTCAAAAGCAAGACCACGGAATAAAAAGGGAACCATCAACCCTTCTTCACCACCGGCATAGGTAAGAAAATCCATGTGCGAATAACTGGATCCAGGTAGCCATATATCGGTCAAACCAGGAATGTCTCCAAAGACGGCGGAATCCAATATGGTAAAGAGTTGCGCTCCTTTTCCGTTAGTGGCTTTTTTAATTCGTGGGCCTTTGGCTGTTAGAGGCCCGGAAAGCAATAGATCTCCCAGTTCCGTGGTGAAATTTCCATATCGGTTTTCTTTTAAGATGGATTTCCCATCAGCCGAATTGGCCAAACGATCATAAATGGCCGGATAAACCGGATTGGGGATGCCAAATCCGTAGTCTCCAATGCCTGTGGTATTATCCACGAACATGGAACCGAAAAAGCCCAGACCATGACCCAATTCGTGAAGGACCACGGTCCTAAAATCGAAGTCCCCGGGAGGCGTGTTGCCATCCGTGCCATAGTACCAATTTGGAAAAACGGTGCTAAAGTTGGCCACAATGTCATAAAGGGTTGGTGATAGATCTTCGCCAGTTAATTTGTCTGCGAGGGCATTGCCATACCAGGTTTCCCTTTCTAAACCGGGAGTGTTGGCGTAGATACGTGTAGGTCCAGCAGAGCCCAAAACTCCAGGGTCCAAAGGCTGAAAAAGTGCTGCCACAAAAATGGGCACATCAGAAGAAAGATGGGCGGCCCAGATATCCACTGCAGATTGAAAGGCAATGGCTGCCTCCAAAAAATCGGCCTCGGACAATTCGGGATCTAGATTAAAATAATCCACAAATATGGTGGCCCCAGAAGGCGTTTTTTTGGAACTGGAAGCGGATTTGGTGTTGCCATTAATGGTTATACCTCCTTTTGCATTCCCCATATGGTGATGGGCTGCTGCCACTGCATTATCACTATGCATGGTGCAGGCAATCTCACCTTTGTCGTTGACCGTTAACTGGCTGACTGGTCCTGGAAGTGCTCGGGATTCTTGTCCAACCGCTAGGTGGGAAGTTAAAAACAAGCATAAACTAAGTAGGAAAACGATGGATTTGGGGTGTGGGGTAATTTTCTTTTCTTTCATAATTATGTGTTAGAGTTCGCACTCAAAATACAATAAAATGTTAAAAAACTAACAATTTTGTTAAAAAAATCGATGAGTTAAACCTTCATGGATTCTCAAGTTTCTTTTCGCTCCATCAACCCAAAACCCCCATCCGTCAATTGAAAATGGGTCTCTGTCAAATGGCACCTTATAATAAGGTGTCTATTCCGCATGTTTGCTGGGTAAACTATAAAAACCCAAAAAATGAAATTGCAGAATCTTATTTTAATGTTATTGACGACGGCTGTTTTGTTCTCTTGTAAAAAAGATGATGGTGTCGAACCGGCCAACGAAGCTCCGCAGATCACCACTACCTCCATAGACGCACCGGAAGATACCGAGGCTGGGACCACATTTGCCACCATTCAGGCTACCGACCCGGAAGGCGATGATTATTTCTTTTCCCTGGATGCCTCCGAGACCATGTTCCAAATTACGGCAGACGGAGGGTTGCAGCTTAAGACCGGGCAACAATTTGATCGTGCCACGGCATCCCAGCATACGGTAAATGTAACCGTAACGGATGAACATGCGGCCGAATCTGAGTCGACTGTGACCATTAATGTAACGGAAGCAGAAGAGGAGGTCAATCAAGCGCCTGATATGGATCCACAGGAGTTTAATGTTTTGGAGAGCGCCACTCCAACAGATGTCATTTTGACAATAGATGCCCAGGATTTGGATGAAGACCCGCTTACCTTTGAAATTACTGTAGATGACGATGAACTTTTTCAGATTGATGCTGCGACTGGGGAGGTAAAACTTAGGGAAGGACAAACCTTGGATTTTGAGGCCCAGGAACAACATGTGTTTACCGTACGCTCTTGGGATGGAATATCAGCCACAGAGGCCCAAATGACCGTTAGTGTTCAGAACATTATAGATTTACCTTTAAACAAGGAAAAATCTTCCTTTGTTACCACTTGGACCGTGGAAGCAGGTGAAACAGTTTTCGTGGGAACAGCGGAAGGGGGATTATACAACTACAAAATTGAGTGGGGTGATGGAACTGTTGAGGACAAGGTAGGTAGTGACCCTCCATCGCACCAATTTGGGAATGCTGGCACCTTCACCATTGCAATCAATGGGCAATTTCCTGGTTTTGTGATGGCTAACAGTCCGGCTTCTGCCAGTAAACTTACAAGTATGGAACAATGGGGAACCAATACTTGGACGGATTTGGCCGGAGCGTTCTATGGCTGCGTAAATATGGAGTATAAAGCTACAGATGCACCAGACCTTACCCAAGTGACCGACTTGACAAGTATGTTTGAAGATGCTACTTCCTTTAATGCAGATTTAGATAATTGGAATGTCGAAAACATTACCAATATGAAGGACATGTTCAGTGGAACTTCATTATTTAATGGTGACATCAGTAACTGGGATGTCAGTAAGGTCGAGAATATGTCTTATATGTTTGATGAGGCGATTTCCTTTAATCAAGACGTTGGCGACTGGGTTGTGATTGCCGTTACTAATATGTCCTTTATGTTTTATGGAGCTGAGGCTTTTGACCAAGATTTAAATGATTGGGTGGTAAGTAAGGTTGAGAATATGTCATATATGTTTGACTCCGCTATCGTGTTCAATCAGAATTTAGGTGGATGGAACATAAACAATGTAAACAATATGGCGCACATGCTGGACGGCTCAGGAATGTCAAGGGACAACTATGATGCTAGCCTAATTGGATGGGCGAACAACCCTAATACGCCTGATGCCATTACGTTAGGAGCTGCGGGATTGTATCATTGTTTTGCATTTGAAGCGGTTGACTTTTTAGATAATACCAAAGAATGGTTTATTGAAGATAAAGGAATTGATCCAGAGTGTAACTTGTAGCGAAGAACAAAGACAGCCCTTTGCTACCGCTAGATTACATCTAGTGGTTGGGTAAACAAGAAAAGGAAGATATGCTAAGAAGAACAAAGCCCAAATTTTTGACACATCCCTGATTTCATCGTACTGAAATTCTTCCCTTCTCAAAAAGGGAGCACATTGTTCCCCGCTTGAGAGGGGCAGGGGTGTGTTGTGCCCGATACACCCCGAATTTCATTAGGGACATTTGAACTGACGAAAAGATAAAAACTAAACGGTAATACTCACCCCATTCCCAGAAACATTCTTATCGGAATCAAAATAGAAATCTATACGGCCTAAATTAAGTCCGTAAGCCCCAACTTGGTTTACCAAGACAGAGTCGCCGTTTAGGTTAGTACGTACTTCGGGTTTATCCAAAAAGGTATGGGTATGTCCGCCAATGATCAAATTAGTGTGGTGGGTGTTCTGTGCAAGCCTGATATCCGAGGGTCGCTGGGGATTCTCATAATCGTATCCCAAATGAGAAAGGCAAACAATCAAGTCGCAGTTGTCCTCTTCTTTCAACTTTCGTTCTAGATCCAGGGCAGTTTCATAAGGGTTTAAATAGACTGTTTCCTTGTACAAGCGTTTGGTCACCAGTCCATCCAAAGCAATACCGAGTCCGTAGACCCCAATTTTAATACCATCCAGTTGGTATATGTTATACGGTTTCACAAAACCATCCAGTACGGTATTGGAAAAATCGTAGTTGGCAGAAAGCAAATCAAATGTACCGTTCGGAATCTGCGCCAAAAGCCCATCCACTCCGTTGTCAAAATCGTGGTTGCCAATGGTGGCAGCATCGTACTTGAGCTTGCTCATCAACTTAAATTCCAGTTCCCCACCGTAGAAATTAAAGTATGGGGTACCTTGAAAAATATCCCCGGCATCAAAAAGGAGTGTATTGGGATTTTCATTTCGGATTTGTTCTACCAAAGTGGCCCTACGGGCAACACCTCCCAAATTGGCGTACCGGCCATCGGTGCTTGGGAAAGGATCAATATGGCTGTGCACATCATTGGTGTGCAAAATGGTGATATGTTTTCTGCCCAATGCCGAACAGGAATTAAGTCCAAACCCTCCCAGTCCAACCAAGGTGGAGGCAGCTGCCGTCTGACTTAGAAAATCTCGTCTTTTCATCTAGTTTAATTGAATAAATCGGTCATCCACTTGGGCGGTCACGGTATCTATCTTTTTCAAATGGTCAATAATGGCATTTCTTACCAAATAACCCGTATCATGCACAGAGACCATATCACTAAAAAAACCAATACTGGGGCCGCCCTGCACCAAATAGTCCGAGGTGGCCACATGATAGTTTTTGTTTTCGTCAAAAGGGCTTCCGTTGATGTTCACGGATTCCAAATGCCCTGTTTTGTCCAAAGTAATCTGCATACCGGCAATGGCATGTATACGGGAGGAATTGATTAAAAAACTGATCAGTTTTCGCATAGCAGTACCATCCAGTTCCACTACCGAGATATAATTTTCGAAGGGCATGACTTCGAAAGCATGTCTAGCGCTTACGTTCCCTGCCGAAATTATGGAGCGGATACCGCCACGGTTCATGATGACAAAGTCCAGTTCTTTTCCCGTTTGCTTCTGGAAAAGGGGAGCGGTTTCTTCCAAAAGTACATCGGCCATAAAATTGCCCATGGAGGTATTTCGGGGACCATCATCCAAATTAATGTCTTCAGGAGCAAAGGCCAAGGTACTGTCCAAAACCTCATTGATTCGGGTTCTGTAAGGGGTTACAAAGGATGCAATGGAATCTACTGGAGCAAGAATACTGTCTATGGGAACTTGTTTTCCGTCAATTTTTGAAAGCTGGGGTTTTTCCTGATTACAGGAAACCAAAATACAAATTGTTAAGAATAAAACAATTTGTTTGATTTTTAAAACACTCACTGGCGTATCTTTGTTTTAAGGAGTCAAGGTAGATTAATTACCTTTGTAAAAATGCATAAAAATAATGTTTTTAAAAGGGCTCCAGGATAAATTTAAAGTTAAATCGGGACAAAAATACCTGCAGGATGAAATGCAGAAGCCCGCTACCATTGTGGAGCGGAGCAAGGGCGTTAGTAGCATTGGCTGCATTGTGGATGTGGACAATTTTGGAAATGCAGAGGTGTTTTATGAGTTGATAGACGAGTACGAACTTAGGCCTAATGCCATTAAAATCATTGGCTATAAAAGGGAGTATGACAAAAACTCGCCCTATGCCATTCAAATTTTTTCCGACAAGGATTTAGGTTGGAAGGGCCAAATTGAAAATGGATATGTGCTGGAGTTTTTGGGAAGGGAGTACGATTTGTTGCTGAATTATTATCAAGAAGATAATTTAATGATGAAACTCCTCTCCGTGAAAACCCAAGCCCGACTCAAAGTTGGATTTGGAACCTTAGATCCCAAGATCAACGATTTAATCTTAAATACGTCCTTAAACGATTTTGACTTGTTCAAAAGTGAATTAAAGAAATATTTAAAGGTTTTAAAAGAATTGTAATGGAGCAATTATTGGGCACGGGAGTGGCGTTGGTTACCCCGTTCAAAGAAGATTTTTCAGTAGATACCGTTGCCTTGGAGCGTGTGGTGGAACATTGTATTCAGGGAGGCATTGATTATTTGGTGGCCTTGGGCACCACGGCGGAATCGGCTACTTTGTCCAAAGCTGAAAAGCAACTGGTCGCTGATGTGGTCGTTCGTGCCAATGCAGGAAGGTTACCATTGGTTTTGGGTGTTGGTGGAAACAACACCGCTGCTGTTGTGGAGGAACTCAGAACTTTGGACCTTTCGGAATTCACGGCCATATTATCTGTATCGCCCTACTACAATAGGCCGACCCAAGAAGGGATTTACCAGCATTTTAAGGCTATTGGTGCGGCATCTCCAGTACCAATTGTAATGTACAATGTGCCCGCAAGGACAGGTAGCAATATGTTACCGGAAACCACGGTAAGGTTAGCAAAGGATGTTCCCAATATTGTGGCCATCAAGGAAGCCTGTGGAGATATGGTCCAGATTGACCAGATCATTAAGGAAAAACCAGATGACTTTTTGGTGATTTCGGGGGACGATTTCACAGCTTTGCCCACCGTTTTGGCAGGAGGTTCTGGAGTAATTTCTGTTTTGGGCCAAGGGTTACCGGGAGGTTTCTCTAAAATGATTGAGCAGGGGTTACAGGGTAAATCAGATAGGGCCTATGAATTGCACCATGCACTTTTACCGGCAATGCAGCTTATTTTTGAAGAAGGCAATCCAGCGGGGATCAAGAGTATTTTTGAGTCCTTGGGACTTTGTTCTGCCGTAGTGCGTTTGCCATTGGTTGAGGCTTCTCTAGGCTTAAAAAACAGAATTGCCGCCTATCTGAAGTCGCACAACAAGGTGTATGCCTAAGCTGCGTTAAAACTTAGCCAAAACCTTGGCAGGAAGCTGCACGGACACTTATTTTTGGAAGTGGATTTCTATTTTTTAAATCCATTGATTATCACTAATTTTGCAAAATGTTTTTGAAAATGAGGTCGATTCTTCCTTTATTCTTTGCCATTATTTTGTTTTCATCCTGCAGTGAGTACCAAAAAGTGCTTAAAAATGAGGATGTTAAGGCTAAATATGATTTGGCCCAGAAGTACTATGACGAAGGGGATTATAAAAGGGCAAAAAGATTGTTTGAGCAGATTGCACCCCGATATGTGGGCAAACCACAAGGAGAGCGGGTAATGTTCTTTTTTGCAGACTCTTATTTCAAAACAAAAGATTATTACCTATCCGGATACCAGTTTGAACGATTTATAAAATCATATCCTAGAAGTGATAAGATTCAGGAAGCTACATTTTTAGGAGCAAAGAGTTATTATGAATTATCTCCGGCTTATTCGCTGGATCAAACGGATACGGATAAGGCTTTGGCCAAACTACAGACCTTTATCAACACCTATCCGGAGTCGGAATTTTTTGAAGAGGCTAATGACATGGCCAAGGAGTTGACCTCCAAAAAGGAAAGAAAGCAAATTGAGATAGCCAAGCAGTTCAATAAGTTAGGGAAATTCAACTATCCCATCTTGATATCGGCCATTACCGCCCTGGATAATTTTATTTCTGATAACCCAGGATCCATTTACAGGGAAGAGGCACTCTATTACAGAATTGAGGCGGCCACCAATTTGGCGGTTAATAGTACAGATAACAAAAAGCAGGAACGTCTGGAAGATGCGTTGTCAGCGTATAACAATTTGTTCCGTTATTTTCCTGAGACCCGATTTAAAAAGAAAGCGGACGAACTGTCCCAGAAAATACAGAAAGAGTTGAGTGTGTACTCCAACTCCAAATAACATTTTAAACTATCGTAAATGCAAGATTTGAAAAACACCAAAGCTCCCGTTTCTACCGTGACCCACAACAGGAACGAATTTGATGGGAAAACGGACAACATTTATGAAGCCATTTCCATCGCGTCCAAGCGTGCTATCCAAATCAATTCTGAAATAAAGAAGGAATTGTTGGAAAAGTTGGAGGAATTTGCCACCTACAGCGATAGCTTGGAAGAAGTCTTTGAAAACAAGGAGCAGATAGAAGTTTCCAAGTTTTACGAAAAGCTACCAAAGCCACATGCTTTGGCGGTAATGGAATGGTTGGAAGACAAAATCTACTACAGAAACACAGAGAAAGACGCCTAAGAAATGCTTAGCGGTAAAAACATTCTTTTGGGCGTAACCGGGGGAATTGCCGCATACAAGACCACATTTCTTGTTAGGTTACTTATAAAAGCTGGCGCCAGGGTCAAAGTTGTAATGACCCAGAGTGCTGGCTCTTTTGTTTCTCCCCTTACCTTGTCCACCTTGTCCAAGAATCCTGTGCTGATGGATTTCGTAAACGAGGAGGATGGAAGTTTATCTTGGAACAATCATGTGGAATTGGGCTTGTGGGCTGACCTTATGATCATTGCCCCAGCTACCGCCAATACACTTTCCAAAATGTCCCAGGGCATTTGTGACAATCTATTGTTGGCGACCTATCTTTCAGCCAAGTGTCCAGTCTTTTTTGCTCCTGCCATGGATTTGGACATGTACAAACACCCGTCTACAGCAACCTCTTTGGAAAAGCTGACTTCCTTTGGAAACACAATGATTCCAGCCGAATCTGGAGAATTGGCCAGTGGACTGCATGGAGAAGGACGAATGGCGGAACCGGAAAACATACTTGCGTTTATCCAAAATGAATTATCCCTAGGCTTGCCCCTCAGCGGAAAGAAAGTTTTGATCACGGCTGGCCCTACCCATGAACCCTTTGACCCTGTCCGATTTTTGGGCAATCGTTCCTCCGGAACCATGGGATTTGAATTGGCTAAAAAGGCAGCTAATTTGGGAGCAAACGTCATTTTGGTGTCTGGGCCTACCAACCTAACCGTGGAGCAGGATTCCATTCGGCTGATTCGAATTACTTCGGCCCAGGAAATGTACGACACCTGTCACCAGCATTTTGATGAGGTGGATGTAGCAATTGCGGCCGCTGCAGTGGCAGATTATCGACCTAAACATGTGGCAAAGGAAAAAATGAAAAAGAAGGATGGGGACCTGCAAATTGAACTGGAACGAAACCCAGACATTCTTTTATCACTTGGTGAGCGTAAGGACAAACAGTTTTTGGTAGGCTTCGCCCTGGAAACGGAAAACGAGCTTGAAAATGCCAAAGGTAAGCTCCAACGAAAAAATTTGGATGCCATAGTGCTTAATTCCCTTAAGGACGATGGTGCAGGTTTTGGTGGCAGCACCAATAAAATTACTTTTATCGATAAGAATTCCGGGATTAAAACGTTTGCATTGAAGACGAAGCCCGAAGTTGCTTCGGACATTTGGGAAGAAATTATCTCCAGAATCCATGCATAGGATCATTATACTTGTTTTTTTGTTTTCAATTGCACAAATCTCTTTGGCGCAAGAACTCAATTGCACTATAACGGTTAACTCGGACCAAGTAGGTCAGACCAACCAGCAGATATTTAGGACTTTGGAACGTTCACTAAACGATTTTGTGAACAAAAACAAGTGGACCAATCGCGTGTATCGGGAGAATGAACGTGTCAGTGCCAGGATGTTCATTACGGTTACCCAATATGAATCGGACCGATTTGAGGCCAACATCCAAATTCAATCTTCCCGACCTGTATTCAATACATCCTATGAAAGTCCCATCTTCAATTATAAGGATGATGCTTTCAACTTCCAGTACCAGGAATTTCAGCCTTTGGTATTCAATGAGAACGTCTTTGATTCCAACTTGATAGGCGTTATCACCTATTATGTGTATGTGATTTTAGGCTTGGATGCTGATACCTTTTCCTTGGAAGGTGGGGATGAAATGTTTCGAAAAGCACAGAATATTGTCACGCAGGCACAAGGCTCAAATTTCTCGGGTTGGAACCAAGAAACTGGGGAGCGTTCCCGATTTGAGCTGGTGGACAATTTGATGAGCAATTCCTTTAGGGAATATCGGATTGCCATGTACAACTACCATAGAAAGGGTTTGGATATTCTTGGGGACAACAATAGCACTGGCAAACAGGTAATTGCTGGAAGCATGCGCTTGTTTGAAACCTTGATCAAACGAAGACCCAATGCTTTTTTGATCCAAACTTTTTTTGACGCCAAGTCCGAAGAAATTAGAAACATCTTCTCTGATGGCCCCAAGGTGGACATTGTAAAACTCAAGGAAACCTTGAATCGGGTGGCACCATTTTATTCCAATATCTGGAACGAAATAAATTACTAGTCCATTTCTCCAAAGAGCTATATCTTTACGGGGAAAATCCGCTAAGTTGCTAACAAATCTTTCCATTCAGAACTATGCTTTGATTGATGATGTGAACGTGCAGTTTGCAGCTGGATTCACTACCATTACGGGCGAGACTGGAGCTGGTAAATCCATCTTATTGGGCGGACTTTCCTTGGTGTTGGGAAATCGGGCGGATTTAACCTCATTAAAAAATCAAGCGCAAAAGTGTATTATTGAGGCTGAGTTTGACATATCCAAATACAGCTTGGAAGGTTTTTTCCAGTCCCATGACTTGGATTACGAACACGATACCATTTTACGCCGTGAAATTTTACCCAGCGGAAAATCCCGTGCCTTTGTAAATGATTCGCCGGTAACTTTGGATATCCTTAAAGGATTGGGAGAACGGTTGGTAGATGTCCATTCACAGCATCAAACCCTGCGCTTGACCGAAAATGATTTCCAACTTAAGGTAGTGGACGCCCTCGCAGGAAACCAAGACAACCTGCATACCTATAGAACCCATTTGGAGTCTTATAGAAAGGTATCCAGGGAGTTAAGGGAACTCCAGGAATTTCAAGCCAACTCCAATAAAGAACACGATTACAACAGTTTTTTGTTGAAAGAACTGGAAGCCTCACCGCTCAAAGAAGGAGTGCAGGAAGCATTGGAGATGGAATATGAGCAATTGAATAATGTAGAGCAAATTATGGAGCAGTTGTCCCAAGGACATCAACTGCTTAATGACGAGCAATTGGGCTTATTGGGAAGAATGGCCGATTTAAAACGCAGCTTTCAACATTTAGCGGATTTTGGTGATACCTATGCCAAGCTCAACGAACGGGTGCAATCCATTTTTATTGAAATGGACGATGTGGCAGGTGAATTGGAAGTTTTGAAGGACAAGGTAGAGGCCAATCCTGAGCGATTGGAAGCCATAAATGGTCAACTTCAATTGTTATATGACCTTCAAAAAAAGCATCAGGTAAATTCCGTTGCAGAACTACTTGCCATTAAGAAGGATTTAAGCACAAAGGTGGATGCCGTAGAAAACATCGAGTCCAATATCTTGGAAAAAGAACAAGAACTGCAGCTGGTAGCAAAGAAAGCGGACACTTGGGCTGGAAAAATCACAGAGGCCAGAAATAAGGCCATCCCCAAACTAAAACACACCCTTCAGGAAAACCTGTACGCCTTGGGAATGCCCTCGGCAACCTTTAAAATAGAGGTCCATCCTTCGGATGCCTTCAAATCCAACGGAAAAGATGATTTGATATTCCTGTTCTCCGCCAACAAGGGTTCAGCATATGGGGAGTTAAAGAAAGTGGCTTCTGGAGGTGAATTGTCCAGAATCATGCTCACGATAAAGTCCCTGCTGGCGCAATTTGAACAATTGCCCACTATGATGTTTGACGAGATAGATACCGGTGTTTCAGGAGAAATATCCAACCGTATGGGGGAGATTATGAAACAGATGAGCCAAACCATGCAAGTTTTTTCCATCACCCACTTGCCCCAGGTTGCATCCAAGGGGAGTCATCAGTTTAAGGTTTTTAAAGAGGAGAGTGCATCTGGCACCAGTACCCGAATGAAGCGATTGAATGAGGAAGAAAGGGTAACAGAGCTGGCAGAAATGTTAGGTGGAAAAGCGCTTTCCGATTCCGCTTTGGCACATGCCAAGCAATTATTGCAATAGGAAATGTCCGCAGGTGTGGAACTTCAATAAGAGCGGACGAAAATCAATTAGAATAAATATCTTTGCCGCTAAACCAAACAATACAATAAGAATGGCATACAATCTTTTAAAAGGTAAGCGAGGAATCATTTTTGGAGCCTTGGATGAAAACTCCATAGCTTGGAAGACTGCAGAGCGTGTTCATGAGGAAGGTGGGACTTTTGTGCTGACCAATGCACCCATCGCCATGCGAATGGGACAAATCAAAGAACTTGCTGCAAAGACCAATTCGGAAATTATTCCGGCAGATGCCACAAGTGAGGAGGATTTGCAAAATTTGGTAAGCCAATCCATGGAAATTTTGGGGGGTAAATTGGATTTCGTGCTGCACTCCATTGGAATGTCTGTCAACGTACGTAAAGGACGCGCCTATACGGATGAAAAATACGATTTCACTACCAAGGGTTGGGACGTTTCCGCTCTTTCGTTCCATAAGGTAATGCAGACCCTGTTTAAGGCGGATGCCATGAACGAATGGGGGAGTATTGTCGCTTTGACTTATATGGCGGCCCAGCGTACCTTCCCAGATTATAATGATATGGCGGACAATAAAGCCTATTTGGAATCTGTGGCCAGAAGTTTTGGCTATTTCTTCGGAAAAGAGAAGAAGGTAAGGGTCAACACCATATCCCAATCGCCAACCCCAACAACTGCCGGGCAGGGTGTGAAGGGCTTTGGTGGATTTATCAACTATGCCGAAAAAATGTCACCATTGGGCAACGCATCAGCTGCGGATTGTGCAGATTATACCATCAGCCTGTTTTCTGATTTAACCCGAAAAGTGACCATGCAGAACCTATTCCATGATGGTGGTTTCTCCAATACTGGGGTAAGCCAAGAAGTCATTGATGAGTTCAGTGAATAATATTTAAATAAGATAGTGGAGGCCATCCTTGTTTGGGATGGCTTTTGTGTTTAAGGATGAACCTTTTTTTTTCCATAATAGTCCCGGTTTACAATAGACCCGATGAGGTACGCGAACTGCTGCAAAGTTTGCAACAGCAAGAATTCACGGATGACTTTGAGGTGGTAATTGTGGAGGACGGTTCTTCGGAAAGGTCTGATGATATTGTAGAAGGATTCAATGAAAATCTGAACATTTCTTATTATTTCAAACCTAATTCAGGCCCTGGGGATTCCCGAAATTTTGGAATGCAAAAGGCTAAAGGGAATTATTTTATCATTTTGGATTCCGATTGCATTTTGCCTCCCCAATATCTGGTTGAGGTTGAAAAAGAGCTCAAAGCCAATTTTGTACATTGCTTTGGAGGCCCAGATGCGGCACACGAGTCGTTTACAACAGTTCAGAAGGCTATCAACTATGTGATGACCTCAATATTTACCACAGGTGGAATCAGAGGAGGAAAAAAATCAGTGGGTAAATTCCAGCCACGAAGTTTTAATATGGGAATTTCCAAAACGGCATTTGAAAAGGCAGGAGGGTTTGGGAGGATTCACCCCGGGGAAGATCCAGACCTCACCTTTCGTATTTGGAAGGCGGGTTTTGATTCCAGATTGTTTCCCAAAGCCTTTGTCTACCACAAACGACGGATTGACTGGAACAAATTCTATATTCAGGTAAATAAATTTGGAAGTGTAAGGCCCATTTTAAACCAATGGCATCCCGGCACCGCCAAACTGACCTATTGGTTCCCTAGTTTTTTTATGTTGGGACTGATTGCATCGATTGTGCTGCTCATTGCTAAAATTTACCTACCCTTGCTGCTGTATGGTGTTTATTTTGCCCTCTTGTTTGTAGGTGCCGCAGTCCAAAACAAGAATCTTGTGGTTGCTTTTTATGCCATTTTTGCGGCACTTACCCAATTCACGGGTTATGGGTTGGGTTTCCTTAAATCCACAATCTTGCTTAATTTTAGTAAGAAGGAACCAGAGGAGCTGTTTCCAAAATTGTTCTTCAAAAGAAAATCATAGTGGTCAAAAAATTCTTGCAAGGCCTCAATAGAAGAAAAGTAAAAGTGTTTTTCATCTTTTTACTATGTTCCTTCCTTGCTTGGTTTTTAAGCAACTTATCCGAGTCCTATGAATCCAGGGTCAATTTGGATTTGAATTATAGGAACTTGCCAGACACTTTGCTGCTCGGGAACAATGCCGTTAACACCATGGAGGCTAAACTTCGGACCAGTGGATTTCAGTTCTTGTACTATAAGTTTTGGAACAAAAGGGTCAATGTTAATTTGGGAGAGGTTCAATATCGGAACGGAAGATACATGCTTTTGGAAGATGCCCTCAAAAAACAAATTGAGCAGCAGTTGTCCCAGAACATTTCGCTCTTGGATCTAGATAGAAGACAGCTAACGGTAGACCTATATCAGGTAAGCTCCAAGGAGGTGCCCGTTGTGGCCCAACTGGACGTACAGTTTGCACAAAACTTTATTTTGGATGGGGAACCTATCATCAAGCCTGCAACCATAACGGTTAAGGGACCAAAAAAGGAGATTGACACTATAAGGCATATTTTCACATCCAAATTGGAATTGGCCCAAGTGTCTTCTGATTTTTCCGAAGATGTACTTTTGATATTTCCCAGAAACTTGGTCAACAGTATTTTTTCTACCAATAGGGTGGAAGTGTCCGGTACTGTCATGAAATTTTCCGAAGAAGTTTTTGAGGTGCCTGTAAAGGTGGTCAATCTTCCTGAAGGGTACCAAATCAAAACCTTTCCCAACTCGGTTTCTGTGCTCTGCAAGGCAACCGTAGAGCGACTAAAGTCCCTTTCCGCTGCGGATATTAAGGTCATTGCGGATTATCGACAACTGAGAAATTCCGATAGCAACGAATTGTTCTTGGAAATCCAGGAAACCCCTGAAAAAGTATATGATCTAAGGCCCTTGGTCAACAAGGTTAATTTTGTATTGGAACAGCAATGAGGATTGTAGGGCTAACAGGAGGCATTGGGAGTGGTAAAAGCACGGTGGCTGAAATGTTTAGGGAACTGGGAATTTCGGTCTATGATTCGGATGTGGAAGCCAGAAATTTGATGTCCAGTTCTGTCCAGGTAAAAGAGGCTATTGTGGAATTGTTGGGAGAGGCGTCCTATGAAGACGGAGTTTTGAACAGAGCTTTTGTGGCTTCCAAAGTATTTACCCAGCCAGAACTTTTGAAAGCACTGAATGAGATAGTGCACCCAGCAGTACGACAACATTTTACCCAATGGGTTATGGAACAGGAGGGCCCATATGTGATCCAGGAAACTGCTTTGATATTTGAAAACGGAATGCAGGATCAATATGATCATATCATTTTGGTGACAGCTCCCTATGAAATTAGATTGGAGCGTGTAATGCGCAGGGACCAAGCTAAAAAAGAACAGGTTTTGGATCGTATGCGCAACCAACTTGAAGATGATAAAAAGGAAGATTTATCACACTTCATAATCGATAATTTGGATTTGGAAAATACGCGCCAACAGGTGATAAAACTTCATGAAACACTTGCAAATCAAGCAAATTGAAGGATCATTTTAACATTTTTGTTAAGGTTAGGTTAAACGATAAAAGGCCTAAATGTTAAATTTCTAATTTTACCCCAATGAACAAGAAGTTATTTGTTCTTCTCGTCATTCTTATGAGCTTGTCCCTTATCGGGATAATCTTTGTTCAAGTATACTGGATAAGAACTTCGATAAATGACAAGGAGGAGCAATTCTCAAGAACGGTCACCGATATACTGGATAGAGTAGCGAGTAGGGTGGAGAAAAGGGAGATGAAGGATTATTCAGATCGTTTGGCTTCCTTGGTAGATAGTGTTGGGCAACCGAAAACCACACAGTTCAGAAATTTTTTGTTTGTTGATAGAGATTTAAATTCTGATGAGATTCTCTTCTATTCCCATGGAATTTTGGAAGAGGATTACAATATATCATCAACGTTCTTTGATAATAATTTACAGGGGGACGTGGATTCCACCACCATAACCAATTTCACCAGCAAACGGACAAAGGCCGTGTTTAGGGAGGAATATGGTTTGGACGGGAAAAGTTACAGCTTAACACCCATTCAACGAGCTGAAAAAATTGGCGGACTTTCCAGTATTGAAAAATTGGCGATGGAAGATGTGTTCATGGAATACGCCAAAAGTCAACCTATTCATAAACGGGTGAGCACCCAAGAGCTGGAACTATTGTTGAGCCAAGAATTGACAGATAGGAACATTGACGTTGACTATGAGTACGGAGTCTATAGCCAAGGGTATCCTACTAAGATTAGATCTAAAAAATTCAAGTTTTCGGAATCTAAAATGTATGAGGCTCGGATTTTCAAGGACAGTGAAGGGCAGACCAGTTTTTCATTGTTGCTTACATTTCCATCCATGAACAAGTTTTTGTTCCAGTCCATTATGGGTATGGCGCTCTTATCTTTGATTTTCACCTTGGTAATCATGGTGGCCTATTCCAGTGCCATTTATCAATTGATAAAGCAGAAACAGATTTCAGAGATCAAGACCGACTTTATCAATAACATGACCCATGAGTTCAAAACTCCCATCGCGACCATTAATTTGGCGGTGGAGGCCATTCGAAATCCAAAATCTATTGAGGACAAGGACAAGGTATTAAGGTACTTGGGAATGATCAAAGATGAAAATAAACGGATGCATGCCCAGGTTGAAAATGTACTTCGGATATCCAAACTGGAGAAAAATCAGCTGGACATTAGTAAAGATCGGGTAGATGTTCATGAGATTGTGGAGGATGCCATTACCCATGTTGAATTGATTGTTGCAGATAGAGGCGGTTATGTGAATGCACATCTGGATGCGGAACGATCGGAAATTCTGGCAAATGACACGCATTTTACCAACGTTATTGTGAACATGTTGGACAATGCCGTCAAATATTCACCAGAATCTCCCAAAATTGATGTATATACAGAGCTGGCAAAGAACAACATCATAATCAAAATACAAGACCAAGGTGCTGGAATGAGCAAGGCGGTTCTCAAAAAAGTGTTTGAGAAGTTTTACCGGGAACATACCGGCGACATACACAATGTAAAAGGTCACGGCTTAGGTTTGGCCTATGTTAAACGAATAATAGAAGATCATCAGGGAGAGGTTTATGCAGAAAGTGAAAAAGGAAAAGGAAGTACTTTCTACATAAAACTACCCTTAATTTAGAAAATATGGAGACAGAGAAAAAGAAAATTCTTTTAGTGGAGGACGACCCCAATTTTGGGATTGTGCTCAAGGATTATTTGTCCATGAACGACTTTGATGTTGTGTTGGCCAAAAATGGAATGGAGGGGTTTGAAAAATTCAAAAAGGACAATTATGACGTGTGCATCCTGGATGTCATGATGCCTTATAAGGATGGATTCACCCTAGCTCGTGAAATACGGGAAAAGAATGAAAACGTTCCAATCATTTTCCTCACGGCCAAGACCATGAAAGAAGATGTACTAAAAGGATATAAGGCTGGAGCCGATGATTATTTGAATAAGCCGTTTGATTCTGAGGTATTGTTGATGAAACTTAAAGCAATACTTCAAAGAAAGGCTTCAAGCACGTTGGCAGACAGCAAGCAATTTGAATTTCAAATTGGTAATTTCCATTTAAATTCAAAACTTAGGTTCCTCACTTATTTGGAAGAAGAGCCTATTAAATTGTCTCCCAAGGAAAATGAACTGTTGCGTTTGCTAGCATTGCATGAAAATGACCTAATGCCGAGGGAATTGGCATTGACCAAAATCTGGAGGGACGATAATTATTTCACTTCCCGAAGTATGGACGTATACATTGCCAAACTAAGGAAATATTTGAAGCGCGATGATGTGGTCGAAATTCTGAATATTCACGGAGAAGGATTTAGATTGGTGGTCAAAGCGGAAAATCAATAGAAAGCACACCATATATAATCAACCACCCAATTGGGTGGTTTTTTTATGCCGAAAAATTGCTATTTAAGCTGTTGAATAACCTGATTCGTAATTTCAGCAGGTTGTAGGGCAATGGATACTGTGATGGCATCCTCCGGGGGCTCCAAGGTATCGAACTGGGATTGCAGTAGGGTAGAGGTCATAAAGTGCCCCTTGCGGTTCTCCAACCTAGATTTTATTAATTCAAAGGAGCCTTCCAAAAATACAAATGCCAGTTTTTCGTTCATTCCTTGCCCCAACAAATCCCGATAACTTTGTTTTAATGCCGAGCATGCGATAACGGCTCCCGTCTTTTGGTGTTCTTTGGCCAATTCGTTCAAGCGGATCAGCCAGCCTTGTCGGTCGTGATCGTTCAAGGGTTGACCAGCCGACATTTTTTTAACGTTGGCTTCTGGATGATAGTCATCGCCATCAAAAAATGGGATTCCCAGTTGTTTGGAAAGCATGGTTCCAATGGTTGACTTACCCGTTCCAGATACTCCCATGACGATCAATACCGTTATCTTACTCACTTTGTATTCTTTTTAATTCAATGTTGATTTTCTTTGAGACTTCCTTGATATCCGTATCAAAATCCACCCATAGAATGTTCTCATTTTTACGTAACCAGGTAAGCTGTCTTTTGGCAAATCTCCTGGTATTTTTTTTGATTTCAGAGATGGCGAAATCCAAATCGATCTTACCATCAAAATACTCAAAAAGTTCCCTGTACCCAACGGTTTGAAGTGCGTTTAGCTGCTTATGGGGGTACAGGCTTTTTGCTTCTTCCAACAATCCCTGCTCCATCATAATGTCAACACGCTCGTTGATACGATTGTATATGATTTCACGATCTGCGTGAATCCCCACATACAAGGTTTGAAAGGGCCGAATATCCTTCTTTTGTTTTAGAAAGGAGGAGTAGGGTTTACCTGAAGCGATACAAACTTCCAAGGCACGGATGAGCCGATGCGGATTGTCCAAATCCACCATTTGATAGTATTTCGAGTCTTTGGATTTCAGTTCAGATTGCAAGGCTTCCAATCCTTCTGTTTCCAATTTTTCATTTAAGAGGTCTCTGATGGAAGGGTCTACATTTGGGAAATCATCCAAACCTTGAACAACTGCATCCACATAAAGCCCGCTTCCACCTACCATAACCACAATATCCTTGGATTGAAAAAGTGCTTCAAGTTTTGCTAGCGCATCACGTTCAAAATCGCCCACAGAATAAGGTTCTTCAATACTTTTATGCTGAATAAAATGATGAGGAATGGTTCTGAGTTCGGCCTTGGAAGGTACCGCGGTACCAATTCGCATTTCCTTGAAAAACTGGCGTGAATCCGCAGAAAGGATTTCGGTGTTAAACTGTTGGGCAATTTGTATGCCCAGAGCCGTCTTTCCAATGGCAGTAGGCCCCACCACGGCAATCAAGATCTTGGAATTCATAATAGATCACCACAGTTATAACAGTTGGTGGCATCGTCTCTATGCCCCTCCGCTGAACAGCTTGGACAGGCTTGGGTATTGGTATGTACCACACTGGCGGCGGTTTGTCCCTTTTTATGCCTAGAGAATTCAACAGTAACAATCCCTGTAGGTACAGCAATGATTCCGTAACCCAAAATCATGATGACGGTGGCTAAAAACTGCCCCAAGTTGGTTTGTGGGGCAATGTCGCCATAACCCACGGTAGTCAGGGTTACTATAGTCCAGTATATACTTCTGGGAATGCTGGTAAATCCGGCTTCGTCGCTTTCTATTAGGTACATTACGGTTCCCATGATCACGGAAAGGATAAGGACCACGTAGATAAAAACAGCAATTTTGGCCCTGCTTGCTTTTAATGCCGCTTTTAACTGGGATGCCTCGCCCATAAATTTCACCAACTTCAGAATTCTGAAAATCCGAAGCAATCTAAAGGCCCGTACAGCCAATAACACCTGTGACCCAGCCAAAATATAGGAGAGGTACAGCGGAATGGTGGAGACAAAATCGATAATACCGTAAAAACTGAAAACATATTTCCAGGGCTTCTTTATGCTAACAAGTCTTGCAATGTATTCCAAGGTAAAAAAGATGGTGACCACCCATTCCAGTGTAAGCAGAGTTTTGTGGTAGTGCATGTCTATTTCCTTGACACTTTCCAGCATGACCAAAACAACACTGAGCACAATTAAAATGATCAGAACTAAGTCGAAAAGTTTACCCAACGGGGTATCGGCCTCATAAATAATCTCATGAAGCGTGTTTTTCCAACCCGAATGTACTCTATGTGCTTTCAAGCGGTAGGGGTTAACTCCAAAACCTTGAGCCTACTGTTTTTTCTTAGGTACGATTCTACAATAAAGGTAGTATTCTCGTCGCTGGTCATAGGGGTTATAATGGATTCTAAGATATGAATATTATTTATTTGATGGTTGAGTTCCACATATCCAAAGCCTTTTAAAATACCCTCTTTGATCAAGATAAAACTGCGTTCCCCCACCTCCCTGCCTTTATCCAAAATGGCAATGTTCTTGTCCAACAGGCTGTATTTTTGGAATGCCGAACTGGCTTTTTGATTGTAAACTGGGGCATTTTCAATATCGTTGCACATCTGGGCGCATCCATTTTGACTGTGTTTGCAATCAACATCCAACCCAAGTGAGGAGGGACAAATCGAGAACTCTTCACTAATTTTTACCAGAAAATTTTTGGCCGAAACCACTCCGCTGAATCCTAAGTTCTGCTTCTTCCGAAATTTGTTTTTTACAATTTCAATTTCAATATGTGGGGTGCCATTTTGATGGAAATTAATGACGTGCGAAAACAACTTCTTTTTGGTAATGCTGTTATGCCTGGGGTTGTTGTTTCGCAATTCCTGATACTCTTTGAGAATGGCCACCAGTTCGCTGCCAGTTCTTTCAAAGGAGACTTTTTTGGTTTCTTTCTGGAGTTTACGGGCCAGTTGCCCTACATTGGTAAAGTGCTGGTTGACCCTTTTTTTGGCATTCTTGGTCTTTCCCAGGAAAATGATTTCTCCTTCTTTATCGTGCATATAGTACACTCCGGTTTCCGAAGGTAGATCGGATACAATATCCAATTGGGTGGGAGAGAGTTCTCCTTCGGTTTCTTTGCGGATAACCTCCTTGACAATGGATTTGCTTGAATCCTTGTCCAGTAACATTTTAAACAATTTAAGGGTAGCTATGGCATCGCCATTGGCCCTATGTCTATCGCTCATGGGAATCCCAAGCGATCTTACCAATTTGCCCAAACTGTGGGATTCTGCCTCGGGCAACAGTTTTTTGGAAAGGTCAACCGTACAAAGGGTCTTTCGTTGAAAATCATATCCCAATCTTCTGAATTCGGTACGCAAGATTCTATAGTCAAACTGGGCATTATGTGCTACCAGAATGGCTCCATCTGTTATTTCCACTATACGCTTGGCCACCTCATGGAATTTGGGAGCGGTACGCAGCATTTTGTTGTTGATGCCAGTAAGTTTGGTAACAAAAGGTTGGATTTCCCTTTCTGGATTGACAAGGCTCATGAATTTATCCACTACTTGATGTCCATCATATTTGTGGATTGCAATTTCCATGATTCCCTCTTCGTTGTATTTACCTCCGGTGCTTTCTATATCGAGTACGGCGTACATGAATATGGTTGGAAAAAAGGGATTAGTTATAATTCCGTGCCCCAAAGATACTACTTCCTATGCGCACCATGGTACTACCTTCCTCCATGGCTATGGAATAATCCCCACTCATACCCATGGAGAGTACAGAAATGTCCAATAATTGGCCATGCACTTTGTCATATATGGATTTCAAATGGGCAAATTCCTTTCGTATCTGCTTCTGATCGTCAGTAAAGGTAGCCATACCCATTAAGCCCTTGATTTGGACATGCTCTAGTTGGGCAAAGGTCTCTGAGGATATAATTTCATGTAGCTCTTGTTCATCCAAACCAAATTTGGTGGATTCTTCGGCAATATGCATCTGTAAAAGACAAGGGATAACCCTATTGTGCTTTTTAGCTTGTTTATCAATTTCCACAAGCAATCGCAAACTATCCACCCCATGAATCATTGAAACAAACTCGGCCATATACTTTACCTTGTTCCGTTGCACATGACCGATCATATGCCATTCAATATCCTTGGGAAGTTGCTCCCACTTTTGGGCCATTTCCTGGATTTTGTTTTCTCCAAAAACCCTTTGGCCAGCCTCGTAGGCCTCTAGTATAGTCTCCACAGGTTTGGTTTTGGAAACGGCGACAAGGGTGACCTCCTTTGGTAAGGAATCATCGATGTTTTTAAGGTTCTCTTTAATTGACATGATGCTTAAAATTCGTAAATAGCCAACCCACTGCGGAGTTTCGGTTCAATATAAGTACTCTTGGGTGGCATCACCAAACCTGCATCCGCAATGGCCTTGATTTCATCAATGCTAGTGGGCACCAAACTAAAGCCTACCGCAAAACTTCCACTGTCAACGGCGTCTTTCATTTGAATGACGTTGTGCTTACCATATCCATAGGAAATACGTTTATCGTTCCTTAAATCATGAATACCCAGGATAGGTTCCAAAATGGTCTTGTATAAGATTTGGGTATCCAGTTCGCTAAGGGCATCGGTAAACTTATAGACTTTTTTGCGCAAATAGAGGGAATAGAACTCCCCATCCAAGTACATACTGAAGTGATGTTTTTGGGTAGGTTTATATAGCCCATCGTCTTTCTTTTCAATCCTAAAAAGTTCATCCAACTGAATCAAAAATTCCTCCTTGGAATGACCATTTAAGTCCTTTACCATACGGTTGAACTCGTAGATTTTGATTGCTGTTTCTGGGATGAGATAGGCCATAAAATAATTGTAGGCCTCATTTCCCGAATGTTCGTCATTTTTAGCTTTTTTCTTCTCGGCCAACAGATGCGAGGAGGCACTTCTATGGTGACCATCGGCAATGTAAAGCGCATCCATATCTTTAAAGGCATTTTGGAGCTGCTTTATGGCCACGGAATCCTCAATTTTCCAAAGCTGATGATTATACTTGTCTGTAGTGGTAAAATTGTATACGGGAGTTTTGGAAGCCTCGGTGCCCAATAGGGCATTGATCGTGGAATTATCGGCATAGGTCATCAAAACCGGTTCTGCATTGAACCCAACGGTATCCAAATAATCAGCAAACAGTTTTTCCCTTCGCTGAATGGTATCCTCGTGTTTTCGGATAACATCGTTCTGATAGTCCAAGACGCTGCAAGCACAGAAGAATCCCAGGGTCCTAAAACTACCCTTGGATATCTGATACAGGTAAAAACAGGCTTCTTCATCCTTAAGGAAAATATTGTCTTCTAAAAATTCCAAATACCGATTATGAACCAACCTAAACCGTTCTTTTCCTGAAATGTTTTTATGGAACTTAAATCCAGGATTCAGAATATGTAAAAATGAAAAGGGATTGTACTTTAAAACCGATTTACGCTCGTCCTTTGAATATTCCTCATAGGAGCGAGTAGCCACAAATGAAGCTTTATCCTCGGCAGGACGAATGGCCTTAAAAGGTTTAATGATGGCCATGCCCTAGCTAAATTGTTTCGCAACTTTTTCCGCCTTTCTGGACTCGGAGTAATCATAGAATCCTTCTCCAGACTTTACACCAAGTTTACCGGCCATAACCATATTGACCAGAAGGGGACACGGGGCATATTTCGGGTTTTTGAACCCGTCGTACATGACCTTCAAAATGGATAGACAAACATCAAGTCCAATAAAGTCCGCCAATTGCAATGGTCCCATGGGGTGGGCCATACCCAATTTCATTACGGTGTCTATTTCCTGTACGCCTGCCACTCCATTGTAAAGCGTTTCAATGGCTTCGTTGATCATGGGCATCAAAATACGATTGGCCACAAAACCAGGATAATCGTTGACCTCTGTGGGTGTTTTGCCCAATTTTGAAGAGAGGTCCATAATGGTTTGGGTGACTTCATCCGAAGTGCTATAACCACGGATGATTTCCACCAATTTCATAATGGGAACGGGATTCATGAAGTGCATCCCAATGACCTTCTCTGGTCTGTTGGTAGCTGCGGCAATTTGAGTTATGGAAATGGAGGAGGTATTAGTGGCCAACAAGGTTTTTGCGTCACAGATTTCATCCAGTTCCTTAAAAATACCCAGTTTAATGTCCAAATTTTCGGTAGCTGCTTCAACCACCAAATCCACTTGGGCTACGCCTTCCTTCAACAGGGTAAAGGTTGTAATGTTTTCCAAGGTGTTTTTCTTGTCCTCTGCGGAAATTTTCTCCTTGGCAATCATACGATCCAGGTTTTTGGCAATGTTTGCCAAACCTTTGTCCAGGGATGTTTGGGCGATATCAATAAGGTTGACTTGAAATCCGTTTTGGGCAAAAACATGGGCAATTCCATTTCCCATGGTTCCAGCTCCAATTACAGCTATAGTTTTCATAAGGCAGTTTGCTTTAAGCTTAAGCGAATCACTTTTAGAAGGATTCAATAATTTGTAAGGCCACGCGGAGGGCTTTGGTTCCTTGTTCCAAGGTCACAATGGGCTCTGTATCCGTATTGATGGCATCTGCAAAGGTTTCCAACTCGTCCAAAATGGCATTATTGGCTTGAATGTTGGGGTTTTCAAAATAGATTTGCTTCTTTTCTCCCTCCGCATTTTGCAAGATCATGTCAAAATCCCCGGGTTGTTCCGGGGCATCTTTCATCTTCACCACTTCCACCTTCTTATCCAAGAAATCCACCGAGATATATGCATCCCGTTGGAAAAACCTTGATTTCCTCATATTCTTCAGGGAAATTCTACTGGAGGTAAGGTTGGCCACGCAACCGTTTTCAAATTCGATACGCGCATTGGCAATGTCGGGAGATTTACTAATGACGGAAACCCCACTGGCGTTGATTTGTTTCACCTCGGAATTTACCACGCTTAAAATGGCATCGATGTCGTGGATCATAAGATCTAGAACCACGGGAACATCCGTTCCCCTTGGGTTGAATTCGGCTAACCGATGTGTTTCGATGAACATGGGTGTATCAATCTTATCCTTGACCGCCAAAAAAGCAGGATTGAATCGCTCCACATGCCCCACCTGCCCCTTTACCTTGTGTTGATTCACTAGTCCGAGCAGTTGTTCGGCTTCATCCAAAGTGTTGGTAATCGGTTTTTCAATAAAGATATGCCGACCTTTTTCAATGGCCTTTTTGGCACAATCAAAATGGGAAAGGGTGGGAGTGACGATGTCCACCACATCCACCAAATCAATTAATTCATTGATGTTTTCTATGTAGGAGTAACCAAACTCGGCCGCTACTTTTTTAGCATTGATTTCATCGGGATCATAAAAACCAACAAGTTCGTATTTCTCCGATTCGTTTAAGAGCCTTAGGTGGATTTTACCCAAATGTCCGGCACCAAGGACGCCTACTTTTAGCATACCCATTGTTTTTGTCAAAAATAAGGATATGGCACCACTCTTCCATGAAAATTAGCTGGCAACCCGCTATTAATTTTCAAGGGAACTTTTTAAATTCGTGGGCCAGACCAACACCATGAAAGACACACACAAACATAAGGGTATGCGTAACCAATTGGCCGATGTATTGGTTGCCAAGGGAATAGCGGACAAGAACGTTTTGGATGCTATCAAGACGATTCCCAGACATCTTTTTTTGGATAGTGGGTTTGAGGATCATGCCTATCAGGACAAGGCCTTTCCCATTGGGGCGGAACAGACTATTTCCCAGCCCTACACCGTTGCTTTCCAAACAGAACTGTTGCAGATAAAACCCAACGACAGCATTTTGGAAATTGGTACGGGAAGTGGATATCAGACGGCTGTTTTATTGCACCTAAAGGCTAAAGTTTATACGATTGAGCGACAGCAAGAACTATTTAAAAAGACCAAGTTGTTCTTCACCAAAATGAACTATCGGCCCAAAAAAGTGGTTTTTGGTGATGGCTACAAGGGTTTACCGGAAGAGGCTCCCTTTGATGGTATCATTGTAACAGCTGGAGCTCCAAAAGTACCCAAGGCCCTAATGTCCCAATTGAAAGTTGGGGGAAAACTGGTGATTCCTGTGGGTGTGGATAGTCAGACCATGACTTTGTTCACCCGTAAATCTGAAAAGGAATTTGAAAAACAAGAGTTGGGAGCCTTTAGGTTTGTACCTCTGTTAGAAAACAAGAACTGATTCCTTAACGGTTGAAACTTTTTTTGATACGGGATAAATCGCGTTTGTTGTCCCTGTCCTTTATTGTTTCCCTTTTGTCGTAAAGTTTTTTACCCTTTGCCAGACCAATATTTACTTTGGCAAGCCCTTTTTCATTGATAAAAAGGTTGATTGGAATTATGGTAAGTCCAGAAGTGGTTACCTCCCTACGCAATTTTTTTAATTCTCTTTTGTTAAGCAAGAGTTTGCGCTCCGCCTTGGGCTTATGGTTGTAATACCCTCCATGACTATACTCATCCACTTGCATATTTATCACAAAAAGCTCCCCGCGCTCATTAAACTCACAAAAACTCTGGGATAGTGAGGCCTTTCCCAATCTAATGGATTTGATCTCGGTTCCGCCTAAAACTATCCCAGCCATATAGGTGTCCAAAATTTCATAATCGAATCTGGCGCGCTTGTTTTTTATGTTAATGTTTTTCTGCATTGGGACAAAAATAGAAACTCTTTGTAATGTTGTATTGAATTTTACGATTATCTATGAAACCGATTTTTATGAAACCTGTTTTTTTTGGATTGATTTTGGTGCTTACCCTGTCCTGTAAACAACAATCCAAAACCCAACTAACGGCCCAAGAAATTGTGGACAAATCCATTGAAGTCAGTGGTGGACTTTTGTACATGACCCATGGAAGCTCATTCAAGTTTAGAGGTAGAAAATACAGTTCACGGATAGAAAATGGGAAGAAAGTTTTGGAACGTATCACCTATTTGGATTCAGTGAACATCAAGGATATTAAGACCAATTCCGATTTGAAACGCTATTTCAATGATTCCTTGGTGTCCTTACCGGATACTTTGGCATTCAAATATGCAAATTCTGTAAACTCGGTACACTATTTTGCGCGATTGCCCTACGGTTTGAACGACAGGGCGGTAAACAAAGAGCTACTGGGAACCGAGACCATCAAAGGAGTGCCCTATTTCAAGCTAAAGGTTACCTTTGAGCAAGAAGGGGGCGGAAAGGATTTTGATGACACCTATATCTATTGGTTTAATACCGAAACTTTTAAGGTGGATTATCTGGCCTACGACTATCACACAGATGGTGGAGGACAGCGTTTTAGGGAAGCGTACAATGAAAGATTCGTAGAAGGAATACGCTTTGTGGATTACAACAACTTCAAACCCAAAACAAAGGGAACAGCTCTATTGGAAATTGGCAAAATGTTTGAAGAAGGTGACTTGGAACTCCTGTCCAAAATTGAACTTACGGATATTGAGGTGACTCCCTGATCAGTCTATTTGTAAACGAAGATCTGTGGCTTCCCCGTCAATAATCCGGACAATAAACAGGCTACTATTATCTGTATCATCCATTGGCTGATATTTATCAACCCCTAACATTTTATTGACAAAGTCCGGAGTTGTATTGCTATGTCCAACCACCAGCACACTTAATCGTTCGTTGGTACTTTTAAAGGCTTCGATATCGATGGAGGCTGGATCGTAATATTTAATGGGAATGTTCTTTTTCACGGAAGTGGGAGCAGCAGTCATGGACGTGCGCTCATAATTGGTGGAATACACGGCATCCAACTCAATTGGGTCAAACACTTCGGCCCATTTGATGGCTCGGTTTAAACCATCCTGATTCAATTCGGGGTCTCTGTTTTCGGGATCAGTTCTGTCTTTTTCTGCATGCCGGATAAAATAAAATGTGGAAATCACGGGATCTTCTGTAATTTCCATATCTTTAGTTGTCTCGTTGCATCCCACAACTGCAATAGAACAAAATGCAATGGCGATAATAAGCTTGGTCATTCGCATAAATACTGATCTAAGTTTCCCTGAATTTTACACTTGTTGTGTTTAAAAGTAACGTTTAAATTTTAGTTTATCGTATGCTCAAACATTTGGCATGGCTTTTATTGCTGCTTCCTGTGTCGATTCTTAGATCACAGGAACGCACCTTGCCTGCTGATTTTCGGCAGCATAACCTGAGCCAATTCAATGCCAGCCTTTTGAACCCAACCTTAGCATTGGATTGGAACAGGCCCAATGCAATGTCCATTTGGACACGATGGCAATGGCAGACGGTTGACGGTGACCCTACTACTATTTTTACGAATTACACCCAACTCATAAACTCCAATGCGGCGGCTGGGGTAGGATTCTTACAACACAATACAGGTACATTTTTGAATACGGGTTTGAACCTGAACTATGTACATGCTTTTCCATTGGAAAATGACATTCGAATATTTGTGGGGGCCAACGTTTTTGGTTTTAGGGAAAAACTTGCAGATGACCGCTTTATTCCCAATCCAGATATCGATTTACCGGAGTTGGAAGCCTCAAATGACTTTATCCTAACCTTTTCACCAGCAGTTCGCTTACAAGTAAACCAGTTTAATTTGGGCTTGGCAATAGAAAATGCCATTGATGTAAACTTTTCTGAGAGTGGCACAGGTAAGGGGGATGGGGGAACAGCTGTGGTAGGAACCATAAGCAATGATTTTCCTGTTTCATTGCTTAACGGACATGGGCATAGTTTTGTGCGGCCGATGATCTATTTAAAAACTATTCCGGATGAGGATACCCAGTTTGGAATCAACGGGTTGCTATCTACCTCAAGGTTTTGGGCTCAGGGAGGGTACAACAGTTTTTATGGCATTTCAGGAGGGATAGGAATAACTTTTGCAAATCAATTTTCCATTGGCGGCCTCATTGAAAAGGGCACGGATAATGCGTTAAGGGATGAGAAATCAACATTTGAGCTCATTCTTTCCTATCATGGCGTAGCATCTGATAACCGGAAAAAAGTGGTGGACTTTGATTGGGAAAAAGATGATGAACTTGCCCGCTTACGTATACAGCAGGAGGAAGTCAGAAGGCAAGAATTGGAGGACCAAAAACTGGAAGAGGAAAACAGGAGGCAAGAGGAAGAAAACCGAAACCTTAAGGAGGAAGAAAGAAAACAGCAGGAAGAAAGAAAACAGCAGGAAGAAGAAGATCGTTTGGCAGCTGAACAAAAGCGAATAGAACAGGAGCGCGAGGCTGTTGAAGAACAGAGAAAGCAGGATTCCATCGCTGCCGCAGCATTGGATAGGGCCAGATTACTGGCGGAGCAGAAACGGAAAGACAGCATAGCCAAAACTCAAAATGAAAAGGTAGAACTGCAAGGCAATGAAAAATATGAGGAGGTGGCCAGTGCCGATGGTCTTGAACCTGGATTTTATCTGATTGCCAATGTCTTCGGAACCAAGAAATATCATGATGCTTTCATGGCCAAACTTACCAAGGACGGATTGAAACCTAAATCCTTTTATAGAGCTTTGAATAAGTATAGGTACGTGTATTTGGGTCGTTACAACACTATGAACGAAGCCCGCAGGGCGCGAGACAGCAAGTTGGATGGAAAATATCCGGATAAAACCTGGATTTTTAGGGTACGAAGCGATTAAGCCATTTGGCCTAACCGCTTCCACAGTAATTGGAAATTAAATGAAGTGAAACTACCCTACCAATTCCGCACCCTAAATTTTGCCTATTCAACAATCCTGATTCGTACTGCATTGGGCCTGACCAACCCACCAGCTCCAGAGGAAACGAGATTATTGATAAAGTCCCCATCGGCATTATATTGCTTTACCTCGCCTGTGCCCCCACTGCCTATCAAGAAATTTCCATTGGGGAAAAAGTCTACTCCTTCCGGTTGATTCAAGCCTGAAGAAACAAAATCACCTATTAAATTGCCATTTGAGTTGTACTGGATTACTTTGTTTCCAGTCCAGTCATTCACAAATAGGTTATCATTCTCATCGAACCAAATATTGGTAGGTCCCTGAACCCCGGAGGAGATGAACAATCCTAGGTCATTACCATTGGCATCAAACTTTCTAACTGATGCTCCATCAAAGGAAGAAACATATAAGTCCCCATTGGAATCCCAATCCAAACCTATGCTCCGTGAAACGGAAACACTTGTAAATTCATCCACAAAGGTGCCATTGAGCTGATACCGAAGTACACGACCATTGCCGTCCCACTGCAGTACATATAACAAATTGTCCAATCCGATTTTCATCCGCGTGGGACCATCTATTCCAGTAGCAAAACTTCCAATAAGGTTCCCGGTATTTGCATCATATCTATTGATTTTGCCAGAGCTTAAATTGGAAATCAATACTTGTCCTTGGTCTTCAAGAAAGATGATATCTTGGGGCCAAGCCAGGTCGGCATCGATAAATGTGGTGCCGTTTTGGCCATTTTCATCGTACCTCATGATTTTCCATGGACCGGTTGTGAAGTCGGCGGCATCGCTTACATAAATAAATGTCCCGGCTTGTGGTTCAGAGTCCACTACCGTCAATGAAATGGTTCTGGTAATCGTTCCTGAACTGGCGGTGACCGAGGAACTTCCCACTTGCTGACCTGTTACCAATCCATCACTATTTACGCTAACCCTACTATTGTTGGCTGTCCAACTTACAGTGCCTGGTATTGTGATGTTGTCCCCAAACTGGTCTCTTCCGGTTGCCGTGAGAGTAGTGGTATTAGTGCCAAAAAGATCTAGTTGGGTACCGTTGGAAGCGTTGATACTGATGCTAGTGAATACTGGGTTTTCTTGCGGCGAATCATCTGGGGATGAACTATCGGAACTGCAAGAAATAAAGGAAACGAGGAGAAATAAAAAAAGGTTCTTTTTCATGGTATGGTTTTATTCCCTTCAAAGGGATGTTTTCAAAATTTCGAGAAAATACCACTCATCCATTAACTAGGATATTGTATACTTTCCCAAACAAAAGAATGTAGAAATGGGCAAGAGTTTATAAGTCCTTATAAAGGTTTACAGTTGAAATCTGCAGTTTAGTGCTGGCAAATATGCGTGTTCAGGCGGATTCTTTATTGTCCGGGTCAAGGAAGGTTTTTGGGGTGGTTCCCGTGAATTTTTTGAAGGCATTGTAAAAAGAGACACGATTGTTGAAACCACAGGCAAACATGACATCTGAAATGCTCTGGGTATCGGACTGTCTAAGCATTTTCTTGGCCTCTTCTATTCGATACTGATTAATGAAATTGAAAAAATTAGAGTCAAAGTGCTCGTTTATAACCTGAGAGCAATGATGCCGGGAAATGTTAAGCTTTTCGGCAAGATCGGCCAATCGATATTCACTGTTCAAATACGGTTTATGCTCCTTCATCAATTGTGACAATTCTTCTTTGAGCTCTAGAGAAAAGTCCTTGGTTAAACCAGTAGTTTTATATTTGATTAAAGGCACAATCTTTTTCATGGGTATACCTTCAAATACTTCGGGTTGTACAAATCCGAAATAGGCCAACATGGAAATAAAAAAGATAATGGCCGCTCCTATGATGTAATCATGAGCCGGTTGAAGAACTCCCAAGCCACTAAGCACAAAAAAAGAAGTAAAGGACGCCACGTAGCCCAAAAAGGAAAATGCGATCCATTTAAGCCAAATCCCTTGGTTATGGCTTACCACACTCTTCCGTAGTTTAACCCAAATAAGAATGAAATAAAGTACCATCAATGCTATAATAAGCTTGCCGGTATGCGGACTGAAATAGATAAAGGAAAGTACAATAATGCCGTTTTGGAACAACTCAAGTTTGGTTTCGGGAGCCATCCAATGCACTTTAAAGTGATTGACAAGAAGCAGGATAAAGGGAATAAAGTGAACTGTATCCTTTATGGTAATGGATTTGCCGTTCACCAATTTTCTTACATAAAAGTATAGAATGGGGCCATACAAAACCCACACCAACATATTGGTAAACAAGAGATTGATAAATTCCAAACTGTACAGTTTACCAGACCAGTATAGAATATTATAAAACACATTGTATCCAAAAAGCAATACATAAATACCCAAAAGGCGATTGGCGTAGCGATTACCTTTTTTCTTAAGAAATAATAAAATGGCAAGAACAACAGCAAGGAATGCAAATAGTGAAAACAAATATTCAATACTGTTCATTGGGTTAATTAAGAGCGGTTATTCCGTTTATCCAAGACCATTCCCAAAAAGAATGGAGCCCAATAAATTTAATCCTTTTTAATCTCCCTTTTTACCAATTGCTCCAAATACGCGATGGTATTGACCAAGTATTTGCGATCTCTGGTCATTGTGGACATGGTAATTGCCCCTTGAAGCATAGTAAACAATTGCTTGGCAAACTGAAGTGGGGGTACGGGTATATGGATTTCACCATTTTTGGAGCCATTTTCCAAGACCAATGCAATCTTTCCTTCAATTTCTTTAATGGTTTCCTTAACCGCAGCAGCCAACAAATGGTTGTTGTGCTGTGCGTCCACTCCAACATTTACTATGGGGCATCCGCCCATGGGCAAGGTATACACATCATATTGCCTATAAAATCGCAACAGCGAATGAATTTTATCCATGGCTCTTCCTTCCACCGCCAGTTTATCGTCAATAATGGCCAACAAATGGTTGCGGTTATATTCAAACGCCGACATGGCAAGGGATTCCTTGTTTTCAAAATTTCCGTAAATGGCCCCTTTGGTAAGTCCCGTTGCTTCGGTAAGATCGCTCATGCTGGTGCCCACATAACCAAACTTGTTAAAAATGGGCGCAACTGTCTCTATGATATAAGCTGTGGTTCGTTCGGCTTTGGTAGACATTTTGGGTTTAGTTGGTCGTAGCTAATATATAAAAATATACTGTTGGGTATCAACATGCTGAAATTTTTAACATCACCTCCAGACGCGCTGTAAAAAGCGAATAAAGTTTCTGTTCATAATATTTTCAATGTCCTCTGCTTGGTATCCTCTTTGAGACAATAGTCCTGGAACCTGCTGTAAATCTGCTATGGTGTCCAGGTCAGCGGGGGATTGTTCCTTGCCAAAAGCCCCATCCAAATCCGTTCCTATTCCAACATGATCCGCATTGCCGGCTAGTTGGCAGATATGATCTATGTTGTCAATCATCTGTTCAAGGGTTACCCCCATACTTTTGGGGTCAGACTTGCCGCGCACCCAGTTTGGAACCATCATCCAAGCATCAAGTGGTATCCCAATAACTGCCTTGCGCTGTATCAATTCCTTAATTTGATCATCCGAAAATTGGCGATTGTGCTCTACCAATTCCCTGCAATTACTGTGACTGGCCCATACAGGGCCATTGTAGCATTGCATGGTTTCCCAAAAACTATCATCACATAAATGCGTGGCATCAAGAATGAGATTCAACTCCTCAATTTTTTTCAAGAGTTCTTTTCCTTTACCGCCAATACCTCCTACGGAATCCGTTCCATGGGCATACACCCCGGGACCGTAATGGGCAGGTCCAATGGCTCTAAGCCCCGATGCGTGGGCTTGCTCCAGATAGTCCATGTCCACGATGGAATCTGCACCTTCCAAACTAAGTATATAGCCAATCGCCTTGTGGCCGCCGGTTTTTTGCCATAGCTCCAAGTGTGCATTTAAACTGGGAAGATCCGAAATTTGAACTATTTCTCCTTCTTTTTCCATGGCTCGGTACCAAGCCAACTGCCCTTGGGTCTGGGCCCATGCTTGCTGTTGCGAGTTCCAACCGGGAAGTGGATTGTTTCGGTCCGAAAAGCGGGCTATCTGCGTAGCTACACAGAGTCCTACATTGCCTTTGCGCATTGCATCCAAAGAGACAGTGTTCTTCTCGCGATCTGGTTTATCTGTCATCCCTTTTTCCAGCTCACGAATCTCGGAAACAGGAAGTCTAAGATCTCGATTCCATTCCAGGGCATTCATGGCCAGATCCAAGTGTGCATCAAAAATCAGCATGAAAATGAATTGAAATAAATATTGAAATAAATATTGAAATAAATCTTGTCCAAAATCAAGATATCAACTCTTGAGCTGGAACATGGCCTCTATTTCCACCGGAATATTCTCAGGAAGCATCATGCCAACAGCGCTTCGAACACCTATCCCATTTTCAGTTCCGAAGACATCGGCCATAAGCTCACTAAACCCATTGATCACATAGGGTTGTTTCCCAAAATCAGGAGTACAATTGACCATTCCCAGTACTTTGACCACACGCTCAATGCGATCCAAGCTTCCAAAATGCGTGGTTATGGTGGACAACATAGTCAGGCCAACCTGTCTTGCGGCCAATTTGGCGGCATCCATGTCCAGGTCATCACCAGCTCGCCCTTTCATTAGGGAACCATCCAGATTTACGGGACCTTGCCCAGATACATACAGAAAGTTGTCGACGATCAAAATAGGTCTGTAGACCCCAGCTGGGGGAGGTGCAGGCGGCAGTACAAGGCCTAGTTCTTTTATACGTTCCGAAGGTGATGTACTCATAATATTTAGATTATCATATTCATTGCCAGGACACCCAACAGTCCCATGATACCCACTAGGGTTTCCATTACGGTCCAGGTAGACAAGGTTTCCTTTACAGAAAGGTTGAAGTATTCTTTAAACATCCAAAACCCTGTATCGTTGACGTGGGACAGCATTAGACTACCAGAACCTATGGCCAAAACCATGAGTTCGGCACTTACATTGGCGCTGGAAGCCAAAGGTAGTACGATACCCGCAGCTGTTAGTCCAGCGACGGTGGCAGAACCCACGCTAACCCGAATGGCAGTTGCAATCAACCAAGCCAAGACCAGGGGAGAAACGGCTGAACCTTCCAAACTGGAAGCGATATATTCGCTAACCTTACTATCTATTAAAACCTCTTTAAGCGCACCCGCTCCTGCAATGATCAATAGAATCATGGTAATGGTGGAGACGGATGTGGAAATGGATTGCATTACCGTTTTCATGTCCTTGCCTCTTGCAATTCCTAGGGTGTATATGGCCATGAGAACCGAAATGAGCAGGGCAATCACGGGATTACCAAGAAACATCATAATGTCCCTCAGAATTCCTTCGGGCAGCAGATTTTCCGCAGCAATGGCAAGGCCTATTAAGATGATGGGCAAAAGTGCAGTCAAAATACTGATGGCTGTGGAGGGCAATTTCTCTTCAGGGATTAAAACAGGATTATAAAATTCTTTGAGGGGCTTGGCTTCTACTTTTTTAATGGTTCTAGCGAACAAAGGCCCGGCCACCAGAATGGCAGGAATCGCTATGATAATACCATACATCAAGGTTTTTCCAATGTCTGCATTGAACATGGCCGCTATAGCTGTTGGCGCAGGGTGGGGAGGAAGATATCCGTGGGTTACTGAAAGTGAAGTCAGCATGGGAAGGCCTACATAAAGAAGCGGTAAACCCGTAGAGATGGCAATGGTAAAAACCAAAGGGATCAAAATCACAAAACCTACGGAATAGAACATGGGAATTCCCACAATAAAACCGGTGACCACCATGGCCCATTGCACATTTTTAACTCCAAAGGCATCCACTAATCTGGTGGTGATCCGTTGGGCTGCACCGCTATCGGCAACCAATTTACCCAGCATGGCACCGAGACCTAAAATAAGCACAAGAAAGCCCAGCGTATTGCCTATTCCGCGCTGTATGGATTGGACAATATCCGGAAGCTGCATCCCTTGGAAAATTCCAACGAAAAGACAAACAATGATGAAAGCCAAAAAGGCATTCAATTTGAATCGGGCTATTAGGACAAACAGGATTAAAATGCCGAGAACGGCTATTACAATTGGCATGGCTGGAATTTATAAAAACCCCTAAAATAAAGATTTGCAATGAAATATTGCATTCAGATACATGCTATTTTGTGATTATATGGTGTGAATTGAAAAAAATTAAAAAGCCCCAACTTTTAATAAAGTTAGGGCTTGATTTATAGTGATGCGGGCTTAGTTTACCAACTCACTCTGATTTCTGAAAACCAATTTATCATCAAACGAATCCAATAAAACAATGCTCTCTGCCTTGATTTTTCCAGCCAGCAGTTCTTTGGACAAATTGTTCAAGACCTCTTTTTGGATCAACCGTTTTACGGGTCTTGCCCCAAATTGGGGATCATACCCTTTAATGGCCAAATAATCAATGGCCTCCTCAGTGGCATCCAAAGTAATGTGCTGTTTGGATACCATTTTTTTGAGGTGCTCCAATTGAAGACGAACAATTTCCTTGATATTGGCTTTGTCCAAAGGCGTAAACATAATAATGTCATCAATCCTATTTAAAAACTCAGGGCGAATGGTTTTGCGCAGCAATCCCATTACTTCCACTCTGGCTGCTTCGGCTGCCTTGTCCAGATCCGCTGCATCCTCAAATTTTTCCTGGATGATCGGACTACCCATATTACTGGTCATGATAATAATCGCATTTTTGAAATCGGCTACACGACCTTTGTTGTCCGTAAGCCTACCTTCATCCAATACCTGCAATAGAATGTTGAAGGTGTCTGGATGTGCCTTTTCAATTTCATCCAAAAGCACAACGGAATAAGGTTTTCTACGAACGGCTTCGGTCAACTGGCCTCCTTCGTCATAGCCCACGTATCCAGGAGGTGCTCCTACCAATCTGCTTACGGCGTGCCGCTCCTGGTATTCACTCATATCAATACGCGTTATGGCATTTTCGTCATCAAAGAGATAGGCGGCCAAGGTTTTGGCCAATTCCGTTTTACCTACTCCCGTACTTCCCAAAAAGAGGAAGGAACCAATGGGCTTTTTGGCATCCTGCAAACCAGCCCGACTCCTTCGGATGGCATCGGATACGGCTGTAATGGCCTCTTCTTGGCCAACCACACGTTTGTGGAGTACGTCCTCCAACTGCAGCAGTTTTTCCCGCTCACTTTGCAGCATTTTGGTTACGGGAATCCCTGTCCACTTGGCAACCACCTCCGCAATATCCTCGTTGGTCACTTCTTCCTTGATCAAAGTGCCAGCGGTCTGTTGGGCCGCCAGTTCATCATGTAGCTTTTGGAGATTTTCTTGGGATTCCTTGATTTTGCCATAGCGTAGCTCGGCCACTTTGCCGTAATCCCCGTTACGCTCAGCTCGTTCGGCTTCCAGCTTAAAGTTTTCAATGTCCTGCTTTGTCTTTTGGATATTGTCCACCACACTTTTCTCACTTTCCCATTGCGCAAAGATTTCATTGCGCTCTTCCTTCAAATTGGCCAGTTCCAGATTTAAGGTTTGCAACTTGGCCTTATCGTTTTCCCGTTTAATGGCCTCAATCTCAATTTCGAGCTGCATTATTTTTCGGTCCAGCACATCCAATTCTTCGGGTTTGGAGTTGATTTCCATCCGGAGTTTGGATGCTGCTTCATCCATAAGGTCAATGGCCTTATCCGGTAAAAAGCGATTGGTGATGTAACGCTGTGACAGTTCCACCGCAGAAATTACCGCCTCATCCTTGATGCGCACCTTGTGATGGGTCTCATATTTTTCCTTGATTCCCCTTAAAATGGATATGGCACTTTCGGTGTCGGGCTCATCTATGACCACTTTTTGGAACCTGCGCTCCAAGGCCTTGTCCTTTTCAAAATACTTTTGATATTCGTCCAAGGTGGTGGCCCCAATGGCTCTCAATTCTCCACGGGCCAAGGCTGGTTTTAGAATGTTGGCCGCGTCCATGGCGCCTTGTCCACCTCCAGCTCCAACCAAGGTGTGAATTTCATCAATGAACAACACTATGTCACCATCGGAAGAAGTAACTTCCTTAATCACTGCTTTTAAGCGCTCCTCAAATTCTCCTTTAAATTTTGCCCCTGCGATCAAGGCACCCATATCCAAGGAATAGATAATCTTGTCTTTTAGGTTTTCCGGAATGTCGCCCTGAACAATTCTATGTGCCAATCCTTCGGCGATGGCAGTCTTACCAACCCCGGGTTCCCCTACAAGCATGGGGTTGTTCTTGGTTCTACGGGAAAGAATTTGCAACACGCGTCGAATTTCCTCATCCCGCCCGATTACGGGATCTAACTTACCGTTATCTGCCAGTTGGTTGAGGTTTTTGGCATATTTGTCCAAAGAATTATAGGTGTCCTCAGCACTTTGGGAAGTAACTTTTCCCCCTTTTCGCAATTCTTGGATGGCAGCATTTAAGTCTTTTTCGCTTACCCCTTGATCTTTGAGTATTTGGGCAATCTTGCTCTTGGATTTGAAAATGGCCAGGAGTAAGTGCTCAATGGATACATATTCATCGCCCATCTTTTTGGCAACAATATTGGCTTCATTCAAAGATTTGCCAGCGTTTTGGGAGAGCATAATGTCACCTCCTGAAACTTTGGAGAAGCTTTCCAATTCTTTGTCCAAGATTTGGGCGAGCAAGGCAGTGTTCACGTTCAATTTTTTTAAAATGAACGGCAACACGTTTTCATCCACCAGACCAATGGCCTTGAAAAGGTGTTCGTTTTCTATTTGTTGATGCCCCATTTCCTGCGCAAGCTGTTGAGCCTGTTGTAGGGCTTCCTGTGATTTTATCGTAAAGTTGTTAAAGTTCATCTCAATCGTTTTGTATAGGGATTGTCAACAACCCTACCATTTGCCCAAGACGGTCAAAATGTCGCTAAAAGCCCAAAAACACAGGACATTTCGTCAGTTTGTAAGCTTTTTGCCCAAGCTCGACATAACATATAAATTTGCAGTATGGGATTATTCGGTAACATATTCGGGAAAAAGGAAGAAAAGGAAAAGGCAACCACAAAAGTGCCATGGATTCCCTTGGAATCTTTGGAGCAATTAGAGGAGGTTGCGGAAAAATCCAAAACCCGGACACAAATTATATTTAAGCATTCCACCACTTGTGGGATTAGCCGAATGGTTTTGAATATGTTTACGGGAAGCTATGATCTAGGCGATGAAAATGACATCTACTTTTTGGATTTGCACGCGCACAGGGGAGTATCAAATGCGGTGGAAAGTAAATTTCAGGTAAGACATCAATCCCCGCAACTACTCGTCATAAAAAACGGGGAAGCTAGTTTCCATACCTCACATGGGGCAATAGCGGATACGGATTTAAAGGAAGTGGTTTAGGAAGGAATGAAAAAAATACGAGCGCAGCTGGAACTCCTTTTTGAAGGATTGGTTCTCGACTGCGCTCGAACTGACTTTATTTAGTATCTAATCATTGAACTGATTGTCCGCCACAAACTGGTTTTGGGCAATGATGGACTTCAATCTGGCTTTTAAATCTTCCCCGGCATCGTAGACCATTTGCTCATTGGTTGGGAAGGGTACAGCCCTTACGTTCAGCAGGTTTATCAAGTCCGTGTCCAAGGCTCTTTTATCACCCCTATAGTTGGCATATATATGCTCAAACACAAACTCACTGGCTAAGGGATAGGAGTTGATTTCCTGCCCATTGGCCAAATTGGTAAAACTCACCTTGGCTCCAATTTGGGCTGCTTTAAACTGGGTGAACTGGTAGAAATTGCATCGCACCGTTCTAAACTTGTCCACCTTGATTCTGTTACCCAAACTATCCTTTACGGCATTGCCTTCATCATCCAACAAATATTCAAACCCATCTTTGATTTGTTTTTCTTTGATGATCTGCTTCTCATTGATCTGCTCTGGAGAAATATTGATTTCCCTGAAATTCAGATTAAGCGCATAATCATAGTTCACATCTTCCAAAGGATTAGTATGGAACTCTGTCCAAAAATTATTGATGCCATAGGCATTGAAATCCAGTAGTTCGGTTTCCAATCGCTCTGGGATGATCTGTTCGGTCTCATTCCCAATTTCAACCCGCACATACTCCAAACCTTTGTTATAAGCTTCGTCCATTTTGGCAATGGTTTCCTTATAACCTGGGTTGATGTCCTGCAAATATTTCAATTCGCTATACACCGATCGGTACTCAAACTTCTCCTTTGCATTGACCAACATATTGTTGGCATTGCTGTACAAATATTCGGAAAGATCGGTCTTGGTAGCCAAAATTCTAGAATCGTAATTCTGGAAATTGAACCTGGCATCCCTGCCTTCTTCGTAAATGGAAAGTGGCATCAAAGGTCTTATCCGTTGTTGGATTTCCTTCAAATGCAGGTATTTGTTGTAGATATTTTCCAAGTTGGCCGGATTGCCATCCTGTTGCAAAAAGGCAATCTGTTCCAGCTCTCGCTGAGTGTGCTTGGCAAAAGCATCTTCCAATAGCACCACATAGGGTTGGTGCCCTTTTTTGGTCTTATTTTCCGATAGATTCTTAATGGCCTTGTTCATGGCAGAAACGTAGTTTCCGCTATTCAAAGCTTCCTGGGTCTTTTTAACGCCTCCGCAGGCAACAAGTAGTACCAGTGTACCAAAGAGTAGTATTTTCTTCATGGCTTTTTGATTTTATTGGTTATGGTTGGTTTTTCAACAGCCGTGCCAAAAACCTTCAAATTATTAACGAAAAAGGTTCAACGGTAGTATAAAATCGATGAAATGCACAAATTGAACCCGATTTTGACTCTCAAACCAACAGCGGAAAATTGTTAATTGTTGTTTGATAAAATTGATTTTTGGCACATTTTTTTTCAGTTCCGTTAGCTTTTCTATTCGTACTTTTAGCACTTCTAAATTCAAAGGCAAAAATGGAAAGAGATCACCGGATTTTTGAACTCATTGAAGACGAAAAAGAAAGACAGCTGGAAGGCTTGGAGCTTATTGCTTCCGAGAATTTTGTGAGCCCCCAGGTGATGGAGGCCGCAGGTTCCGTGTTGACCAACAAATACGCTGAGGGCTACCCAGGAAAACGATATTACGGAGGCTGTGAGGTAGTAGATCAAATTGAGCAATTGGCCATTGACCGGGCCAAGGAATTGTTTGGTGCGTCCTATGCCAACGTACAACCTCACTCTGGTTCCCAGGCCAACGCCTCGGTTTACCATGCCTGTCTTCAACCTGGTGATACCATTTTAGGATTTGATCTTTCGCACGGTGGGCATTTGACCCACGGTTCTCCCGTAAATTTCTCAGGGAAACTTTACAATCCCGTTTTCTATGGGGTGGAAGAAGAGACAGGGATGCTCAACTACGATAAAATTCAAGAAGTTGCCGATAAGGAAAAACCCAAACTGATCATTGCAGGGGCGTCTGCCTACTCACGGGATATGGATTTTAAGAGGTTTAGGGAAATAGCGGACAGCGTTGGTGCCCTTTTGGTAGCAGATATCTCGCACCCAGCGGGCTTGATTGCCAAGGGTATTATGAACGACCCCATTCCACATTGCCATATTGTGACCACCACCACCCACAAAACCCTTCGCGGGCCAAGAGGTGGACTGATCTTAATGGGAGAGAACTTTGAAAACCCGTTCGGCATCCGATTGAAGAACGGAAACTTGAGAAAAATGTCCGGACTTTTGGATTTGGCCGTTTTCCCGGGAAACCAAGGAGGTCCTTTGGAGCATACCATCGCAGCCAAGGCCGTAGCTTTTGGAGAAGCTCTTACGGATGACTTCTTGCATTACATCATCCAAGTAAAGAAAAATGCGGAAGCCATGGCGAAGGCATTTGTGGCCAGGGATTACAAAGTAATCTCAGGGGGCACGGACAACCATATGATGCTCATAGACCTAAGGAACAAGAACATAACCGGGAAAGATGCCGAAAAGGCATTGGAACTGGCTGCCATTACCGCCAACAAGAACATGGTGCCTTTTGATGATCAATCGCCCTTTATTACCTCTGGAATTCGCTTTGGAACTTCTGCGGTAACCACCCGTGGACTCAAGGAAGCTGATATGGAAACCATTGTAGGCTACATTGATGAGGTGCTAATGGATGCTACCAACGAGAAGAGCATAGCGGGAATCAAGCAAAAGGTGCATGACCTTATGCATTCAAGACCGTTGTTCAGCGCTTAAACTGGACAAGGCGTTTCTTTACAGCCCTTACTGGTAGAAAGGAGTTTTAGTCCAAGAGGAAAAAATCTTCTTTCTTCATGGTTTTGCTTTCCAAGGAATAGACCATCACATCGTGTTGTGGGTCATCTTCAAAGTACAGTCCCCAGTGTTCAAAATAGCTTTGTTCCCAATTTTCCAAGGAACCTCCCTTTTGGGAAGCGTCCTCAAAAACGGATACAAAGATTTCATAGGGCATTTCCGTCAGGCCTTTTGTGAAATACACAAAATGTTCACTGGCCTTGTTGATAATAGCCCCCAATTGATCCGGGATGCTGTAATCTTGGATTCTAGATATAATAACGGAGGTGTCCTTAAAGTGGATAGACAGCTCGGCGATGTCTATTTTTCCGTCATTCAAATTGCTCAACTGCTCAAAGGCAGTGTCAAAAGAGGATTTTCCATTTTTGGTGCAGGAAAATCCACCCCAATTACCAGTGCTGAAATGGTGCAAACCTTCGGTAAGACCAAAGTTGCAAGAAACATCTAAAATTAATTCGGTTCTCTCAATTGCTCTTTCATATTGACATTTTACCGTCAACTCCGCGAAAAAATCTTTTTCAAGAACCCGAATGAATTCGTCCAGTCCTTCTGCAGCAACAAACGTCCTGATACCAGTTAGGGGGAAAATAAGATTGGATCTTTTTTGGTATGGCATTGCGTTTCTTCATCGTGTTCCCTATCAAAGTTAAAACGAAACTTTATTATTCAATTGGAGGAAATCCTTAAAAATTCTGGGGATTTCCCCCAATTTACCCCTTTTTTTAAGGGTTTTTTGGGAAAAATGAAAAAACGGCCTTCGCGAAATGATCCTAGGGCGATTATAAACCGGCTATATGAACCCTCGGTTTTTTGCCGCCAAAATCAGGGCAAGATCGTTCTCGTTTTCGGTACCAAAAAGGGTTTTCATGTGCCTTTTTCGGTTTTCTATGGAAGAGGGCGACAAACGAATATGTTGTTCCAAATCCTTGTTCTTGGTACCAATGGACAAATGGTAGAGAATCTTCTTATCCTTTTCATCCAGATCAATATCGTTCTTTAACTTTTTACGAATGGCCGCCAAGGCTTTGGAGGAATAATAAGGAGGATTCAAGGTTACCGTCTTCACGGCATCTTCCAGAGTTTGCGGGTCTATGTCGTTTTTGATCAAGTAGCCATCGGGATCTACGGACTTTAGTATGCTGTTGATCCTAAAATTATCGCTGAAGGAGGACATGAATATGATCTTGGTCTCGGGTACCAACCGCCGGGCCAATTTACCTAGGTCTTCCCCAGTATGCGGCTGATTTTCATTGGGCGGATACAATTGCACGTCCAGAAACAGGATATCATATTTAAAGGAGTCCACGGATTCCTCGATCAGGCGTTTGCCCAGTTCATAGGAATTGGCCGTGTCCACAATGATGGAATATCCCTCAAAAACAATGCGCTCCAGGATATACTTGTATCCCAGCATCGTCATCTCATGATCATCAATGGTTAAAATTCGTAGTGTTTTCATACGTTCCGTATTTAAGATTTAGGCATTTTGCATTTGCATTTGTCCCTCCATGTCTGAAGGGTTTTGAGGTCCAATATACTTGGCGGGCATCTGGACCGTAATGGTGGTCCCGTTTCCTTTTCCACTGTCCACGTGCAGGGTTCCGTTCATTTTCTCTGCTCTGGAGGTCAGGTTACGAAGACCAATACCGTTCCTGCCCTTGTTCACATCAAAACCAACACCATCATCCTGTATGGTCAGGGTCAGTATACCATCTGACAGCTTAAAGGCAATGAGGGCTTGGTTACATTGGGCATGTTTGACGCTGTTTTTAAGGGACTCCTGCACAATTCTATAGCTGTTTATCTTGATGTCGCCGTCCAGGGCATCCCATTCCACATCGTCGTCATAAGTAAAGGAACATTCAATTCCCGAAGAAGCTTCAATGGTCTCCACCAGCTCTTCCAAGGAAACGATAAAGTTATAAAATTTTTCGTACGAAGCTTTGTTCATTTCGTGGGAGATCGTGCGGATTTCTTCCTCTACTTCCCGTAGTTTTTCGATCATTTGGGCCCGCTGCTCCATGGCAGATTCGTCGTTCTGTTCGTTAAGCACGCCCATGAACATGCGAATGCTCAGCAGATCGCCCAGCACGCTGTCATGAAGCTCTTCGGATACGCGTTTCTTCTCCAGATTTTTACCTTCCTCAAACTTGCCCCGTTGGGAGAGCATTAGGTTGTAGATCTCTTTGTTGGCTTCTTGTTGCTTTTGCTCAAATTTGAGCTTGTTGTTACTGGCCCGTTGGGTAAAGATGATGTACAACGCAATGGCGGACAACAACAGGCCAATGGCCACCAAAGTCCAGATAAGCTTGCCCCGGGTAAGAGCCTCGTTTCTTTGGATTACCTCGTCCGTTTCCAAACGGATACGGGCGAATTTGTCTCTGGTGGTTCGCTCTTCTTCCTTAATGGTTTCGCTAAGATTGTAAAAAGCATCAGAATAGGTTACTGCATTCTCCGAATCAATATGAGTAAGCAATCGCAGGATTTCCAGATGGTGGAAGTTATTGGAAGATGCTTTGGCCAATTCCAATCCTTCCTTTGCCACGTTCTTCGCGTTGAGGGTGTCGCCCTGAGCTGTTAATATTTCTGCATAAAATTGTTTTACCCTAGCTTGATCTTCTGAAAAACCTAATTGATTATTAATAGCCATTGCGTCTAATAGCAGTTTCTTGGATTCATCGTAGTCAGATTTGCTCATAAAAAGAACGTTGGCTAGACTAGCCATTGCTATCGCATACAATTCGGGAGCCTTGTTTTTTAACTCTTTGCTGGATAATAGCTCCTTATAGGCGTTTTCTGATTCATCATATTTTTTTAGACCCAAAAGAGTGTGAGCAATATTATTTTTGTTTTGGTAGAGGAGTATTTGCCCATCTTCTTTGCTCAATTTCTTAATGTTTTCACCTGCCTTTTTATAGTACTCAAGTGATTTGTCATAATTTTCCATATTACCGGTTATCATTCCCAGATAATTATGGCAATTGTAAATTCTTAAGTTATCCTCTAAATCAATAAATATTTTTAACGCTTCGGTAACACTTTTCTCAGCTCCCAGATAATCCTTAAAAAAATCTTGTCTAGACCCCATGTTATATAAAATTCTACCTCTAAGGGAAAGGGATGTAGAATCTAAAGGCAATTGCTGAAAGCTTTTATATGCTTTCTGATAGTGGTAGAAAGCACTGTCCATAACACCGTAGGATTTAAGAAAGGAGGCCATGTCCCAATGCGATTCCCCTTCGGCTTTGTAAAGTTTGCCTCGGCTTGCAAGTTCCAATACCCGTTGATTCATTTTTCGGAATCCAACGGAATCTTCCAAACGTTTGTAGGCCAAGGAAATTCTAGAAAGATGATCCAATCGGATAGTATCATTGGCAATACCATAGGCCAAATCCGCGGATTGACTTAAAAATCCTTTGCGTGTTTCCAAGGGTAGATGCGTACTATCTCGCGAGGTATCAATCCAAGCGTTGATTTGTTCAGACTCTTTGGAGACAGGAACAACTGTAGTTTGCTTTCCGCAGGTGCATAGCAAAACCAGAAGCAGTATTAAGAGCTTGTTTTTCAATGTTCTGTGCTAAAATGGGGGTAGAGTTTTGTTTTCTTTTACTACAAGGTATAAAAAAAGCCCCAGACCTGATGGGTTATGGGGCTTTCTAATAAGATTATTGTGGGTTACAACTCTCGATCATCGTCCGCCAAGTATTTCCCGTGTGAAAATTGGTTTTTGGCCAATAACTTCTTGTTTTGCTCCTCCGTATTTTCTGACTTTGCAGTTTCTGCAATCAGTCTCTTGTCAGAAGGCGCATCAGTCTCATTATTGATTTCGTGATTGCAAGAAACAATGTAAAAAACTGAAAAGGCGAATATGATTTTGAGAGTAAAGTTTCTCATTTGGGTTGGAATAATTTAATAATTACTGTCTATCGTCACTATTTCCTTGACTTCCAGTGGAGGAGTCTTGGTCTTCCAAGCTTTCCATTAGGTTTTCGGTTTCACTTACGCTATCTGCTTCACAAGAAAACAATCCCATTGTCATTACTACTACGGCAAAAATACTTACAACCTTTCTCATCATCTTTAAATTTTTTGGTTAGAAAATTTGGTTTATACAGCCAAGTTATCTTAGTGATCCAGAAAGAAAGCGAGTGACCTAAATGTTTTAGTAAATGAACGAATTGTGTTAGAATTTTGCAGAAATGTGTAAGAATTACACTAATTATAAGTGTTAATTGCCGTTTTGGAGAGCATTTCCTTTAGGGTGTCCACTTTTTCCTTATAGGTCTTGGAGAAGGGTAGCTCGTCCTGGTTCTCTGTCCTTAAAGTGCAGATAGACTTTCCGTAATTGATACGGCGCACATAGCGGCTATTGATAATATAGCTTTGGTGGATACGGACAAAGCTCTCTGGCAACTGCTCCTCAAAGGACTTTAAAGTCTTAAAGGCGCTCACCACATGGCCGTTGCGCATAAAAAAGTCCGTGGAATTGTTGTCAGATTTTAGGTATAGGATATCGGTGGTGTCCAGATACCTATAGTCATTATAAGTCTTAAGGCAGAGCGTGGCGGGAACATTTTGTTGGGGAAAACTCTTGCGCAGCCTTAAAATGGTCTTGCGCACATCAAACTCGTTGTGCGGCAAGACCCAATAATCAAAGAAACCACTTTTTATAGCGTTGTATGCATATTTTTTTGAGGAGGAGTAACCTATGATAATGGGAAGGCTACTCAAGAACTGGTTCAGTTCGGATACCATATGAAAATAACCCATACCCTCGTCCTGAAGATTGATCAAGACCACATCCGGGGCAAATTTTAGAATGGTGTTCAAACCGTTTTCGGGGTTGGCGGCGGTACCTACACAGCTAAAGTCTCCATATTCTCTCAAGTACACTTGTAATTGGAGCTTGGAAGCAGCATTGGAATCGATAATGGTGTAGGTATAATCCATATGTAAAACCCTGGCTGCAAGTTAATAACGTCTCAAAAAAACTCGTTGCATTTTTCCCTTAAAAAAACTGGGGGATTCCCGCAAAAACAGCGTTTTTCGAGGGTTTTTATCTTAAAAATTCCAAAAAAGTCAATTTTTCGGAACAAACTCGTATGCGCCAATATCTGGATTGGGCAGCCTATCCGTACCTCGGATGTCCATGGGAATTGGGGGGGCTATATCCGGGTCGGCTGCATCTATGGCAAACGAATTGGAACCTATATGAAATTGGTTATCAAAAGGTAAGAAAAAATCCGTGTCGCTATCAAAAATTACATCAATATAACGATCTGCGTCCCCAAAGTTATATAGTGGATCATTTTCAAAGCTATTGTCGCTGCTGTTGAACTGGAGCAAGCAATTTCTAAAGCTAAAATTAAAGGCCGACCTAGCATCTGCCTGCAAACTAAATTCCACAGACATGCTACCGTCAACAATACAGTTGATGAAATCCGCCTGTTCCAAGTCCATAGTTGTAGATCCCTCAAAATTATCCAGGGCCAGGGCTGTGCCGGTTCTAAATCCATTACTCCAATAGTTGGCCAGGGTGCAGTGGGTAAATTGATATCTGCCACCTACATGTCCCAGAAAGCTGTAGCCGCCTGCTCCACCCAAAACGGTATTCTCTGCCAGAATGCGAGCCGAGGTGGCCCAAAGATTATGGTTGAGACTGTTATAGATCTGGCTATTGCGCAGGGTAAGGGTAGGGGTGTCCCAAGGTGCTTCGCCTTCTACCCTTAAGCCCAAGGTGGCGTTTTTTAAGGTTAGGTGTTCCAAATGGTTATTGGTGCTTCCTGATTTAATCCAGACGGTGCCCCATTGGCCCGGTTCTTTTGCATAGGCGGGTTCCAAACGATCACCTTCAAAAATGACCTCGTTCTCCAAAAGTTCTTGATCTTCGCTTAGGCTTCCATTTACGTGCAAGGAGGCTCCACTTTCCACGATCAAGCCCGAATTGTTATGGAAATGCACCCGCGCACCTGCTTGCACATTTAAGGTGTTTCCGTCTGGGACTGCAGCATAACCGTAGACCACATAGGGTTTTTCCTTGGTGAAAAGCAATTGTTCAGTTTCCAGATAAAAACCTTCCACTCGTATGTCGTTGCCATCGGAATCTTGGCCTACCACCAGGGTTTCCTTGGTACCATCGGACTGGGTAGCGGGATAGAGGAAGACCGCATCCTTAACCAAGGTGACCAAGGGTACGTTTTGGGTGTTGGGGCCAGTACCAAATAAAAGGTTTTCCGTGTACAAAAATTCGCTTTGGTTGGTGGGCGCCACATCATAGGTGGTCTCTATAAAGACAAAAAGACTATCCTTGGCCAAAAGTGGAATATCCGTGAATTCCTTACCGGCCAGCCCGTCCACGTTGAGTCGGTAGCTGCTGTTTTGCCCTGTCTCCAAACCAATAAAAGGAACCAAGATATCCCTCACGCCCTTGTTATATACCTTTAAGGTATAGGTGGCGCTTCCAATATTGGTAAAAATGGTGTCCAGGAAAACGGTATCCTTGGAAAAGGACAAATTGCCCGAGTCTGGTTCGTAGTCAAAATCCTTGCGGCAGGAGGCGGCCAAGATGATGAGCATCAAGCCCGTGCAGATTGCCAAAGATTTGATATACCAGCGGTTCACGTTCCCTTGAATAGTTTTTGGATGGTTTCCGGGACGCGTTTGGGTCGTAAGCTATGGGCGTCCAAAAGGCACCATTCCGTAATAGCCTTAACTATAAGTTGCCCTGTTTTATTGTGAAGAATCTCCACTATCCGGATCGAGAGTGGGCCTTGGGTTTTCTGTATATAGGTTTTTAGCAGGAGCTCGTCTCCCAATAGGGCAGAACGTTGGTAGGAGATATTGTGATTTTTGACCACCCAAATCATGTCCTTGCGTATATCTGGATCCGTGGCGGCTTCCCAATGCTTTTTGGAAATGTTCTGCACCCATTCCACGTAGCGCACGTTGTTTACGTGCTGGTTGTCGTCCAGATCCTGTTCCTGTACGGTCAGGACTTCGGAATAGGATTGCATCAGTCCTTTTTTCGGATTTGAACCTCGAAGAGTTTGTCCCAGTTTTTTCCGGTGACGAAGAAGGTGCCCCGTTCCTTATGATAGGCCACTCCGTTGAGCACGGAATTGCCTTCGTCCCAATTGGCGCCCTTCCTTATTTTGTTCTTGAGCCCCCCAAAGTTGATGACTCCTTCTATGGCGCCCGAGGTGGCGTCAATGATCATCATGCTTTCCTTTTGGTACACATTGGCATAGATCTTCCCGTTCACGAATTCCAGTTCATTGGCCTTGTTAAAGATGGATTTGTTGGTCACGGTTTCTATATAATCCATTTCCTCAAGGGTCTCTGGATCCAAGAACCATATTTTTTCAGTGCCGTCGCTTTTGTAGATTTTGGTGCCGTCATTGCAAAGCCCCCAGCCCTCACGGCTTTTCCCATAACTGAAATCCTTTTTTTTCTCCAGGGTATTGGGGTCATATACATAGCCAACTCGCTTTTGCCAGGTAAGGTGGTACAGCTGATCATTGAGCAAGGTGATGCCCTCCCCGAAGACATCGGCATCCATATCAATTTTATCCAGGACCTCCCCGGTTTCAAAGTTTACCTTACGCACCGTGGAGAATCCTTTTTTCCCTGTGCTCTCGTATAAAATCCCATTGTGAAATTCCAGTCCTTGGGTATAGGCCGTTTGATCGTGCGGGTAGGTATTAAGAATTTCGTAGGTGTAGATTTCCGGAGCAGACTCGGCCAAAAGCCTGATCTTTTTTTCAATGGCTATGGACTGATCCCCAAAGCTGATGTTTGCCACCAAGGTTTTATTGCCCAAAGTACCGGCATCCAATTTTATTTTGCCATCCGTCACAGGCAAGGTTTCCCCATCCAAGGAATATTCGAGTTTGGAAATCTCAATTTCCTTTTTGTTTTTAACGGAAACGCCCACCTCTTGCCCTTGCTGGAATTTGTTGCCATTGCCTTCCAATTGTATGGCAAAGAATTTGGAAGGGTCGGCCTCCCCACATCCGAGGAAAAAGAGCAGGAAACCAAATATGGAAAGTAGCTTGATCATGGTGCTAATCGCTTTTTTCATTGTGTTCAGACTTGGTTATCGAAATTAAGGATAAATGGGATTGCAGCAAATTTAAAATGGTCGTATATTTGCATTTGGCAAGTCCTACACGACCAGCTCCTGCAGAATCCCCCAGGGCGGGAACGCAGCAAGGGTATGTGGTTGTAGCGGTGCGATGTAGGTAGCTTGCCTTTTTTTGTGCCCTAAATTCTCCTGATCATGTATCTTTCCAACCCAATTTCAAACTGCAAGCATGGATAAAAAAGTTGTACTGATCACCGGCGGTTCCTCGGGAATAGGAAAAACTGTGGGCACGTATCTTACCGAGAAGGGGTACAAGGTCTATGGCACTACCCGGAATCCGGACAAATACCCTGATTTTTCTGCTTTTGAGCTTATCCGTTTGGATGTGAAACTTCCTGAGAGTGTCCATGAAGCGGTAAGTGAGGTCATTTCCAAGGAAGGAAGGTTGGATGTGCTGATCAACAATGCTGGGGTTGGCATTACAGGTCCCATTGAGGAAACTCCCCATGAGGAGATTCTGAATGTGTTTGATACCAATTTTCATGGCCCCATACATATGATGAAGGCCGTTTTGCCCCAAATGCGGAAGCAGGGTGGGGGACTGATCATCAACACCACTTCCATTGCAGGTTATATGGGATTACCCTTTAGGGGATATTATTCGGCTACTAAAGGCGCCTTAAACTTAGTTACCGAAGCGCTCCGGATGGAAACCAAGAAATTTGGGATATCCATCACCAATTTGGCTCCTGGTGATTTTGCCACCAATATTGCTGCTGGACGTTATCATGCTCCTGTGATGAAGGGTTCAGCCTATGAAGAGGATTACCAGCGCAGTTTGGATTTGATGAACGAGCATGTGGATGCGGGTGGGGATCCCCTACAGGTGGCTAAGAAAGTCCATCAGATCATTCTAAAGAAAAAAACTAAGGTGCACTATCCGGTTGGAGAATTTACGCAAAGGCTTTCGCTAGTACTGAAAAGAGTGCTTCCTGGCCGGATTTACGAGAAGCTTTTGCTCAACCATTACAAGCTGTAGAAATATGATGGCATGTTTTTTGATTTCATTGTAAACATGAAACCAAAGAACATTACAACCATCATTTTATTGGCAGCATCCATTTTTCTTTTTCAAGGCTGCGACGAGATTTACGAGTGCGTTTTCAACATCAATCCAGAACTTCATGATAGACCTTTGGAAATAGGTTTTGTTGGGGAAAGGTACTATGACGAGGTAACTGCGGAGATCAGTAACGAGGTCAACGACAACGATTATATTTATGATTTTGTGGTCTATGGCGATCTTCCGCCAGGTATTTCCTATGACTTTAGACGTAGGTCCGTGGAGCTTTTTGGGCGACCAGAGGAACGTGGCACATATAGATTTACCGTGGAACTCTTTGTGGAATCCTATGATTACTATGGATACGATGGCAGTCCAACTTGCTCGGATTCAACCACAAGACAGTTCACAATTCAGGTAGTGGAATAGTGGCCTCCTAACATTTATTTTATCCCATTTGTGAAGCCGTGCCTTCTTAATGTTGTAAATTCGCAACGAATTCTATTACAACATAAAAACAGCTTAAGAAGGATGAAATTTTTTATAGACACGGCCAACTTGGACCAAATTGCCGAAGCGGAGCAATTGGGTGTTTTGGATGGGGTTACCACCAACCCTTCTCTCATGGCCAAGGAAGGTATTACCGGAACTGAGAATATATTGAAACATTATGTGGACATCTGCAACATTGTAGATGGGGATGTTTCTGCAGAAGTGGTTTCCACTGATTTTGACAACATGGTCAAAGAAGGGGAGGAGCTTGCCAAACTCCATGATCAAATTGTGGTAAAGGTGCCTATGATCAAAGACGGGGTAAAAGCTTTGAAATACTTCTCAGATAATGGAATCCGAACCAATTGCACCTTGGTGTTTTCGCCTGGTCAAGCTTTATTGGCAGCCAAGGCTGGAGCTACCTATGTTTCTCCCTTCTTGGGAAGATTGGACGACATTTCCACCGATGGTCTTAACCTAATTGCTGAAATACGTCAGATCTATGATAACTACGGATTTGAAACACAAATCTTGGCAGCTTCCATTAGACATACCATGCACGTGATCGATTGTGCCAAGATTGGAGCGGATGTAATGACGGGCCCACTTTCATCTATTACGGGATTGTTGAAACACCCGTTGACGGATATAGGTTTGGAGAAATTCTTGGCGGATTACCGCAAAGGAAATTCCTAAATAAAAAGAATATTGATTTTGGAAAAGCCCTGAATTTACATTTGGGGCTTTTTTAGATTGGCGAAGGCATCCACAATCACATTATCCTCGGTAATCACACATTTATACAGATCATCCAAAATCATGGTCGTTTGGATTTCTTCAAAGTCGGCGGCATGGAATTGGTTGGCTTTATCCAGATTGTGCTCTTCCAATAAGTTCTGCCATTGGGTGTAGCCCGTTTTTACATTGATGCCCACAAAGCGGTACTCTGGATGCTTCTTCTGATACTTGGCCACATATTTAATGACGTTTTTCAGATGCTTTTTTTGTGATCCCGTCCAGAAGTAAAAAAGCGTTTTCCCATCCTTTCCTATTTCCTTGATGGACACTGGCTCGTTATTTACATCAACAATAGAAACATCTGGCAGCTCCTTGTTGGGCTGTAGCTTTTGGATACCATCATAGAGGTCGTTTATCTCTTGTTTGTGCTCGTCACTAGAGGAGAGTTTGCGGAACTTATCAATAAAAATTTGGCACTCTTGACTGGCAGAATGTTCCCTTAAAAGATAATCCATGGCAATATTACGGAACAACAAGTTTCTAAGCTCGTTGTCATCAACCAAACTATCCACCAAACTCAATTTGTGCTTGTTGTAATGTAATCGTCCCAAGGCTGGCTTTTCCATTACTCCGCAATCTTCCATGCAGGCCATATAGGAAAGATTCCCAAAATGGTATTTGATGTAGTCAAAATAGGGTCTGAAATATGCTAGCTCCCGATCATTGAGATTTACTGTTTTGCGGTATGCGTAAAAACTATCGGGCAAATTGGGAAACTCCTCTTTTCCTGTTTTCTTCTTATGGTAAAACGGATAGGCTTCCCGGTGGGTGTAGCTTTGGAAATTTACCGAGGCCTTGGCCAGGTTAATGGCCTTTTCGGACAATTTGTTTTCTGCAACAAGTTCATTCAAATGTTCCAGCTTGGCAGCTTGGAGCGAATCCATCTTTGATCGGAACTCTTCCGGGGGAAGATGAAACAGTCCATATACTTCATGTTCCTCCTTTTCATTGGCCAAAAACATCTCGATCAAAAAATTGTTGATTTCACTCCCTTCACCTGAAAATACCAAGGACTCATCAAACTCCATGGTGTTCAATCGGATGAGGATGCTATCGCCTTCTTGTAAGTATAGATACTGAAGTTCCGGATTGTGGTCAAAATGATAAAGCCCTTCCTCTATGCCCTGAAGTTTAAAGGAGAAGCGATTTCCGGTGTCCAATTTAGCAGAATCGATATAGGTGTCGTTTCTGTAAAGAACAACATACTCGCTGGTAGGATTCACTATTTCCCCTCCAAAAAAGACCGTAGGACATTCTCCTGATTTGTCAGTACACGCCAAAATGGAGAAAAGGGAGAGGCCGAGTAAAAATCTAATCATACAATGGAAACAATCACATTTGACCAACAAAATTACGGATAGCAGAAGCCATAGCTTGTTAATGGCTAGTTAAATGTTGTAAAAGCTTGTTTTTGTGTAGTTTAATAATCTCGTTTTAAATTGGAAATACGAATAGGTTTTAGCTACTTTTGCAGCAAAATTTATCGTTGCATGTTATCAGTATCAAATCTATCGGTACAGTTTGGAAAAAGGGTGTTGTTTGATGAGGTCAATGTGACCTTTACCCATGGAAATTGTTATGGTATTATTGGCGCCAATGGGGCAGGGAAATCTACCTTTCTAAGGATTTTATCCGGGCAGAACGAACCCACATCAGGGAGTGTGAACCTGGAACCAGGAAAGCGAATGTCCATCTTGGAGCAGGATCACAATGCTTATGACGAATTTCCAGTTTTGGAGTCCGTGGTGATGGGAAATAAGCCCCTTTTCAAAATCAAGAAGGAGATAGACGCCCTTTATGCGGATTATTCGGATGAGAATGCTGAAAAGATTGGGGAGCTTCAGGTACAGTTTGAAGAAATGAACGGGTGGAATGCCGATAGTGATGCCGCGGCCCTTTTGTCCAATTTGGGAATCACGGAAGAACTGCATTATACCAACATGGCGGATATGGATTCCAAGCTTAAGGTTCGGGTGCTTTTGGCACAGGCGCTTTTTGGCAACCCCGATGTATTGATCATGGATGAGCCTACCAACGATTTGGATTATGAGACCATTAACTGGTTGGAGAACTTTTTGGCCAATTACGACAACACGGTCATTGTGGTGTCCCACGACCGTCACTTTTTGGATGCAGTCTGCACCAGTATTGCCGATATCGATTTTGGAAAGATTAACCTTTTCTCCGGAAACTATACATTTTGGTACCAAAGTAGCCAGTTGGCGGCCAGACAACGTGCCCAACAGAATAAAAAAGCGGAAGAGAAGGCCAAGGAACTCCAAGAATTTATCCAACGATTCAGTGCCAACGTGGCCAAGAGCAAGCAGGCAACCTCACGTAAAAAGATGTTGGACAAGCTTAAGATTGAAGATATCAAACCTTCCAGTAGAAGATATCCGGCCATCATTTTTGATCGTGAACGCGAAGCTGGAGATCAGATTTTGAATGTGGAAAAACTATCCGCAACTTCAGAGGATGGGGACTTGCTGTTCCAGGATGTCAACATTAATCTGGCCAAAGGGGACAAGGTGGCCATTATCTCTAGGGACTCTAGGGCTACAACCGCTTTCTATGATATCATCAATGGTGTGCGAAAAGCGGACAGCGGATCCTACCAATGGGGAGTTACTACCACCCAGTCCTATTTGCCAGCGGACAATGCTTCCTTCTTTAATGAGGACATTAACTTGGTGGATTGGCTACGCCAATGGGCCAAGACCGAAGAAGAGCGGGAGGAGGTTTACATCCGTGGATTTTTGGGTAAAATGTTGTTCAGCGGGGAAGAGGCCTTAAAGAAGTGTACAGTTCTATCTGGTGGTGAAAAGGTGCGATGCATGCTGAGCCGTATGATGATGCTTAGGGCCAACGTTTTGTTGTTGGATGAACCCACAAACCACTTGGATTTGGAAAGTATCACGGCCTTTAATAATTCGCTGAAAAACTTTAAGGGCACGGTACTCTTGACCACGCATGACCACGAATTTGTGCATACGGTAGCCACTCGGATTATAGAAATCACCCCAAAGGGAACCATTGACCGTTATTTGAGCTTTGACGATTATATGTCTGATAAATCCATCAAGGCTCAGCGGGATAAGATGTATGCCTTGGAAACGGTCTAATCAAGCGTTAAAGTATTTGCTGTTCCAAATAGCGGGGTTGAAGTTCTTCCCCAAAGCGAAGCCGTAAAAAATGACCACGGCTGCTATCCATTTGAACATAAAAAAGAAGATAATCCAGAACTCTGCTGTGGAATTGTTTTTGGAGAACAGGCCATCGGGTACCAAAAGGGTTGTCAAGTAACTCAATAACAGAGTAAAGAGCACCAGATTGACCATGCCCTTAAAGGGCCAGACCAACCATTTTCTGAGGGGGTGAAGGTCGTTGCCCCATTGGTGCACCAAATAAAAGTAATTGTTGCCCATGGGAACAAACAGCAGGGGGTCGTCCTTATCCTTAAGCTTGAATAATTTTGAAGGAGCCATTATTTTATATCCGCCCAGCTGGATTTGATGCTGTGCCTCCAATTTTTTGATTTGGTTTAGGGCTTCCTGCGGCAACTCGCCTTTGAAGTATTGACTGTCCAAAAACCGAAGTCGATAATCAATACAGATTTTTTTGATGTGCTCCAGATGGTATATTCGTTCCGTGTCCAACAGATCAAAATGGAAGTGGTTAGGGTCGGTTTGCCCGGTATGTTTTAATTGATTTTTGATTCGGTCATCGACTTTTTGTTCCCTAGCCAAGTAATTTCGGATTTCTTGCAGCAGGGCATCCCCGGAACTTTCATTATTCCGAAGCTTATTTAGTTTTTGCTGGATGTTGGTGGAAGGCAAAATCATCTTTTTTTCACTGCAATTCCTTCAAAGTTAGTGATTTGAAAAAAAGATCGTGAGGAAGGAATAAAAGCGTAAATGTTAACATTTTGTTAAATGTTCTGTCAAGCCTTTATTTAAAGCCGGAATTGGCCAAAATAATGTATCTTATCGAAGTTTTTGGTATTTGAACGTAAAAGCATACGATTTTTTACCTTCAGATAGAAAGCCCCAAAGATTACTATAAGTTTATGAAAACCCCCTTTTCCAAAATCCTACTTGGCCTGTGTCTTGTCTCTTCTACATGGGTATCCGCTCAAGAAACTGCTGTGGATAACACGGAAACAATAGGGGAAAATCACCAATCTGAACAACATAAGATTCTTTTTGCTGCCGTAAAGGCCACGGAAATGGATGCCATATTGGACAATGCAGGACCTTTTACTGTTTTTGCCCCATCTGATGCGGCGTTTGAGCGCTTTTCAAAAGGTAGAATAGAAGAATTAATGAACTCACAGGACAAAAGTGCACTAAAATCGCTTTTGGGCTATCATATTGTTGCGGGGCATCTAACCGCTTCCCGAATTCTAAGAGCCATGTGCAAAGGGAATGGCAAAGCCAGTTTTACCACCATTCAGGGAAAAAAGCTGGTAGCCCATTTGGATGGATATGACATTGTATTAACCGATCCTGTGGGCAACACGGCTAGGATAACCACAGCAGATGTGAGCCAAGGCAACAGGGTAATCCACGAAATAGACAGTGTTATTGTTCCAACCCACGCTTGGGGATCTCTACCTTAGTTCCGCGCCCAATTCCTTTTGGTAACGCGTCATCAACTTGGACATGATTTTATCAATCTGCTTATCAGTTAAGGTCTTCTTTTCATCCAAAAGGGTAAAGCTCACCGCATAGGACTTTTTCCCTTCGGGAAGTTTTTTGCCTAAATAAACATCAAACAAATTGACATTTTTAAGGAGTTTCTTTTCCGTACTCCATGCCAGGTCGTAGACCTGTTGGAATGAGATCTTTTCATCCAACAACAAAGCCAAATCCCTTGAGACTTCAGGATATTTCGGAATTTCTTGGAAAACCACATTTTGCGTGTTGATCAAACCAAGAATGGCATCCCAATCCAAATCGGCGTAGAATACCTCTTGCTTGATGTCAAATTTCTTTAAGATACCGTTGGAAACCAATCCAAAAGAGGCAATCTGCTTGCCGCCGCAACTGTAGCTCAAACCTTCGGTAAGTACTTTTTCGCTAGTGGGGGCTGATTTGATATCTTTTAAGCCCAATCGCTCAAAAATGGAATTCAGGGTTCCCTTCAAAAAGAAAAAATCGGTGGTTCTGGAACCAACGGCCCAGCTGTTTCTATTTCTTTCACCGGTAACAAAAAGAGATAGATGTTGATTTTCTTGATTTTGATCAGCCACCTTATGATAGGTCTTCCCAAACTCAAAAAGCTGTAAATCGTTTTTCTGTCGGTTAATATTATAGGCGATGGTTTGTAGACCAGAAGACAACATTTGGGTTCTCAACACCGATAAATCCGCACTCAACGGATTTAGCATGCCCACCGAATTTGTATCTGATTCCAAACGTTGTTCGGTTTCAGCAGCCACCAAACTGTTGGTCATGGTTTCGTAGAAACCCTGGGCTGCCAACATATCGGCTACGACATTTTGAATTCTGTGATTTTCAAATTTGGAGGTTTGGGCTATGGATGCCGTTAACTTCTCCTTGTAATCGATATTGTTGTAACCGTATACTCTTAGAATTTCTTCAATTACATCAACCTCACGCTCTACATCCACTCTATAGTTGGGAATGGTAAGTCCCAGTCCTGACTCGGTAACGTTGTTTACCTTGATTTCCAAGGAAGACAATATGGACTTAATGGTATCTCTTGGAATTTCCTGACCGATCAAAGAATTGATTTTATCGAAGGTGAGGAACACATGTCTTTCCTGAACCTTTTTTGGGTACAGATCAACCACTTCCGAACTAATGTCCCCGCCAGCAATTTCCTTGATCAAAAGGGCGGCTCTTTTAAGGGCGTATTCAGTCATGTTGATATCGATTCCCCGTTCAAATCGGAAAGACGCATCGGTATTTAGACCATGGCGCTTTGCTGACTTTCTAATGGAAACTGGATTAAAATAGGCGCTTTCCAAAAAGATTGCCGAAGTATGTTCGGTAACCCCTGAATTGATTCCCCCAAAAACACCTGCAATACACATGGGATTGTCGCTATCGCAGATCATAAGGTCGTCTTGGTGAAGTTCCCGTTCCACACCATCCAATGTGATGAACTTGGTACCTGCAGGTAGAGTCTTTACTTTAATTTTACTGCCTTTGATTTTGGCTGCATCAAAAGCATGTAGGGGTTGACCCAATTCATGCAGCACGTAGTTGGTCACATCAACTACATTGTTTATGGGCGATAGACCGATAGCCTTTAATCTGTTCTTTAACCAATCTGGGGATTCTTGGACAATAAGATTGCTTATCGTCACACCGCAATAGCGGGGTGCCAAATCGCTATCAATCACCTCGACATCAATTTTGAGCGAGCGGTTGTCAATTAAAAAATTACTGGTGGAAGGGGTCAAAAGCCCCTTATGAATTTCTTGTTGTTCCAATCCCGCCCTAAGATCGCGGGCCACACCAAAATGGCTCATCGCATCTGCTCGGTTTGGAGTTAGACCGATTTCAAAAACTTCATCATTTTCAATATCGAATACTTTGGCGCAAGGGGTTCCAGGCTGCAAAGCTTCGCTAAGAACCATTATGCCATCGTGACTTTCACCTAGTCCCAGTTCATCTTCAGCACAAATCATCCCATGGCTTTCCTCTCCTCTAATCTTCCCTTTCTTGATTTGCCAAGATTCACCCTCTTTAGTGTATAAAGTGGTGCCTATGGTGGCCACTGGAACTTTTTGTCCAGCCGCAACGTTGGGTGCTCCGCAAACAATTTTCAGGGGAGTTTCTGCACCAACATCCACAGTGGTCACCTTAAGCCGATCGGCATTGGGGTGTTTATCACAGGTAAGGACATGGCCAACAACCACTCCGTTCAAACCTCCTTTAACAGATTCAAAGTTTGAGATACCTTCCACCTCAAGACCCAAATCCGTAAGCAATTCCCCGGTTTTTGCCGCTTTCCAATCAATCTGCAAAAACTGCTTCAACCAGTTATAAGAAATCTTCATACCCCAATTTTAAAGTGGACAAAGATAAAAAATAGGGAAAGACATTCAATGCAAATGAAGATAGGATTTAATCCATGGGTGTAAGATTTGAAAGGGAATCCCGATATTTAGTACAAATTATGATAGGTATGGGAAAAGTTAGGTTCGTCACCCTAAGTATATTTTTATTGTTGTTGTCTTGCGAGGGCAGGGAAATACCCCTTAAACTTGGGGATTGGTGGGGAGCCATGGATGTTTCGGAAACCGAGACCCTACCGTTTAATTTTTCCATTTCCAAAAATGAAGATGGTTCCTATATCATGGAAATGTACAATGCCGAAGAGGTGGTGGTTGTAGATGAATTTGAGATGAAAGATGGCGTAATCCGAATTCAAATGCCCATTTTTGAAGGATACATTGAAGGAACCTACAGCGAAAACAGTATTCAGGGAAGTTTTATCAAGGAAAGTCTAAATCGGGTAGTTCCCTTCCATGCTGCGTATGGAAAGCGCGACCGTTTTGAAGTTACCGAGGATCCTGCCATAGATGTTTCAGGGGTGTGGGAAACCTATTTTAATTTTGGGCAGGACAACCAATATCCTGGTAAAGGAATATTTAAACAGACCGGAAACAAGGTTACAGGCACTTTTAGAACGCATTCCGGGGATTACAGATATTTGGAAGGGGCCATTAATGGCACTACGGTAAAACTTTCGGCTTTCGACGGTGCCCATGTATTTCTATTTACTGCCGAAGTAGTGGATAGTACCATGCAGGGAACCTTTTATTCGGGCAACCATTTTGTCTCTCCGTTCCAAGGTAAACGCAACGATATGTTTGAGCTTACTCATGCTGACGAACTCACTTTTTTAAAGGAAGGCTATGACCGGTTTGATTTTTCCTTTGAAGATGTGGAAGGTAACATGGTGAGCTTAGCCGATGAACGCTTCAACAATAAACCGGTATTGGTACAAATTATGGGAACTTGGTGTCCCAATTGCTTGGATGAAACCCGTTTTTATGTCGATTTTTTGAAGAATAATCCAAACTTGGATATAGAATTTGTGGCTTTGGCTTTTGAGTATGCAAAGACCAAGGAGAAGGCCTTTGAAGGCATAGCCAGATTGCGGGAAAGGGCAGGAGTGGACTATCCAATACTATTGGCCCAATATGGAACGTCAAGTAAGCAAAAGGCAAATGAAAAATTACCGATGCTCAATCATGTGATATCCTATCCAACTACCATTTACATTGATAAACAAGGCAATGTGAAAAAGATACACACTGGGTTTAATGGTCCGGCCACGGGAGAAAAATATGAGCTGTTCAAAAAGGAATTTTCCGAAACCATTCAGGAGCTGACGGAAGCAGAGGAAATTGTTGCTAAATGATGGTGGATTTCCCTAGATCGATATTTTCATCGTTCATGTTGAAGTCATCCCCACTATCCACAATGTTTTCGGCCACAAAATCGCCTACCTGGTTGGTTCCATATTGACTCTTGGAATCCAAGTCTGGTGTAACCACCCCCTTTTTGAGGGATTTATCCACCGCTTCCCGTACGGCCATGGCTTCTTCAAAAAGACCAAAGTGCTCCAGTAACATTGCAGCAGATAATATAGAAGCAATCGGATTGGCAATATCCTGCCCCTTGGCTTGCGGATACGATCCATGAATGGGCTCAAACATGGCGCTGTCCTCACCCACAGAGGCTGAGGCCAACAGTCCAATGGAACCACCAATTACGCTTCCTTCATCAGAAAGAATATCCCCAAACATATTTTCCGTTAGAATCACATCAAACTGACTGGGATTAAGAATAATCTGCATGGCAGCATTGTCCACGAACATGTACTCCAATTGCACATCGGGATAGCTTTCGCCAATTTTGGTCACTACCTTTCGCCAAAGACGCGAAGATTCCAATACGTTGGCCTTATCGACCAAGGTGAGCTTATTGCGTCTGTTTTTGGCAGCCTTAAACGCCAAATGGGCAATCCTACTGATTTCCTTTTCGGAATATTCACATAAATCTGAGGCAACGGTTCCATCTTCATTCAAATGTTTTTCGCCAAAATAGATGCCGCCGGTCAATTCCCTGTAAATGATAAAATCAGTTCCCGCAATGACTTCCCGTTTTAAAGGGGAATTTTGAATCAGGGATGGAAAAACCTTAACGGGTCTAATGTTGGCAAATAGCCCGAGCTCTTTTCTTAGCTTCAACAGTCCCTGTTCTGGGCGCACCTTGGCGTTGGGGTCATTGTCGTATTTGGGATCGCCTATAGCACCGAACAAAACGGCATCGGCCTCTTTGCAAAGATTCAGGGTAGTATCTGGCAATGGGCTTCCTTTTCTGTCAATAGCAACGGCTCCTACCGCAGCTTCCCTATAGATAAATTGATGATTGAAAGTTTCCTCAACGGCTTGAAGGCATTTAACCGCTTGGGCCAAAACTTCAGGTCCAATACCATCTCCGGGCAGCAAAGCAATATTCAAGTTCATGCAATGGTATTTTGTGTCAATGGGAACTAGGCCATGCTTTGGATGGAAATTCCACTAGTGTCTATGATCTCATGAATATCCTCATCCAAGATTTCCTTTTTGCGATCAGCGAACTTTAGGAAATTCTCATACACAACATCCAGTTGCAATTTGGTGAGTTCGTATCCCACATTTTTAGCTCTATAGGCCAATGCGGCACGACCACTTCTAGCCGTTAGAACAATGGAAGACTCGCTAACACCCACATCTTTTGGGTCTATGATTTCATAGGTTTCCCTTTGTTTGATTACCCCATCCTGGTGAATTCCAGAGCTATGGGCAAAAGCATTGGAGCCAACAATGGCTTTGTTGGGTTGCACTGGCATGCCCATTTTTTGGGAAACCATTTGACTCGTATCCAAAAGTAGTTGGCTATTGATATCGGTATCCAAGTTGAGATACGGGTGCTGTCTTAAAATCATAACCACTTCTTCCAAAGAGGTGTTACCTGCCCGTTCTCCAATACCGTTGATGGTACATTCAATCTGACGTGCTCCATTGATCACTCCTGCAATGGAATTGGCCGTGGCCAATCCCAAATCGTTATGACAGTGACAAGACAAAATGGCCTTATCAATACCCTTGACATTTTCCTTTAGGTATTTCATTTTGGCACCGTACTCCTCTGGCAAGCAGTAACCCGTAGTGTCTGGAATGTTCAACACTGTAGCTCCCGCTTTAATGACCGCCTCGCAGACTTGGGCCAAATATTCGTTGTCTGTTCTACCAGCATCCTCTGCATAGAATTCCACGTCCTCCACAAAGGATTTGGCATAAGAAACGGCTTCTACCGCTCGTTCTATAATTTTTTCACGGGTAGAATTGAATTTAAACTGGATATGCGAATCCGAGGTTCCAATCCCAGTATGTATTCTGGGGCGCTTGGCAATTTTTATGGCTTCCGCGGCCACTTCAATATCTTTTTTAACCGCTCGCGTTAGTCCACAGACGGTTGCATTTTTCACCAACTTGGCAATTTCATGAACCGAATTAAAATCGCCAGGACTTGAAATAGGAAAGCCTGCCTCAATAATGTCCACTCCCAACTCATCCAATCGCTCGGCTATGACCAACTTTTGTTTTGTATCCAATTTGCAACCCGGGACTTGCTCTCCATCCCTAAGGGTTGTGTCAAAAATTTGTACCTTATCTTTACCCATTATCTAAGCCAGTTTTTGCTAATATACACGAAGATAATTCAGTGCTTGGCAAGAACCATAAATTGCTAAAATCCATTACAACGTTAAATTGTATTTCAGTAGGTTTAATTATCTGAATTACAAATGTTTAAAGCATAATTTTTACGATGACAAATACCCATAAGGATGCCTTGTTTGTGTTGATCGAGTCACTTTCCAAATCCGAAAAGCGACAGTTTAAGTTGTATGTGGGTCGACTTGGGGTGAATACGGATGCAAAGTTTTTGGCGCTGTTCAATTTGTTGGACAAAATGAAAAGCTATGATGAGAAGCAGATTTTGGACAGCGGAATCGTAAAAAAGGCACAGCTTTCCAATTTGAAGGCCCACCTGTACAAACAAATCTTGGTGAGCTTGCGATTGAATCCTGTAAACCAGAACATTAGGGTGCAAATTAGGGAGCAGTTGGATTTTGCTACCATTCTGTATCAAAAAGGCTTGTACAAACAGAGTTTGAAAATTTTGGACAAGGCCAAGAACTTGGCCATGGAGCACGAGGAGAAAAATGTGGCCTATGAAATTGTGGAGCTGGAAAAAATAATTGAAACCCAATACATTACCCGTAGTATCCCAGATAGGGCCAATGAGCTTGCAGAACAGGCCAAAGAGTTGTCTGAACACAATGTGATGACCAGTAAACTCTCTAACCTTTCCCTGCAACTCTATGGAATGATGTTGAAGGTGGGCTACGTAAGAAATGATGAGGATTTGCAGAAGGTCCGAAGCTATTTTGAGGCGCAATTACCTTCCTATGATATAGAAAAGTTGGGATTTCGCGAAAAGCTTTGGCTGTACAAAGCACATCTGTGGTATAGTTTATTGACACAGGACTTTTTATCCTCCTATAAATATGCCAGCAAATGGGTGGATCTCTTTTATGAGAACAAGGAAATGATTTCCTTAAACCCCGTGTTTTTCCTGAAGGGCAACCATTATCTTTTGGAGTCGCTCTTCTTTGTCAAATACGCGTCCCAGTTCCGGGGAACCTTGGAACGATTGGAGGCTCAGGTAAACCATTCAGGGTTTCCAAGCAATGATAATATTGCCTCGCTCGCCTTTCTATACATCAACTCCAACAAATTAAACCTCCATTTTCTGGAAGGAACCTTTGAAAAGGGGCTGTATTTGGTGAATATTATTGAGTACGGGATCAAAAAACACCGACCCCGCATAGATGAGCACCATATAATGCTGCTCTACTATAAAATTGCCTGTCTATATTTTGGCACAGGTGATCATAAAAACTGCATTGTTTACCTCAAAAAAATCATTTCCAACAAGAATCTAAAAATGCGGGAAGATTTGATGTGCTTTGCCAGGGTTTTAAGCTTGGTGGCACATTATGAGGCAGGTATGGACTATCATTTGGAGGTGCAATTGAAGAGTACCTATAAGTTTTTGCTTAAAATGAACGACCTACATGCGGTACAACAAGAAATGATCAAGTTTCTGCGAAATCTTGGGGAAATCTACCCCAGTGATTTAAAAAATGAGTTCCAAAAATTGTATAACGAGCTCAAACGGTATGAAAACCACCCCTATGAGAAGCGGGCCTTCCTGTACCTGGATATTTTGTCGTGGCTGGAAAGTCATTTACAAAGCAAACCTGTTGGGCAGGTCATCCGAGAGAAGGCGTTGGCCATTACCCGTTAATGCACGCATTCCAAATGGAATCGTCCGGTGGCGGAGCCAGTAATTTGATGTTTTCCTTTTTTACTGGATGTTCCAATTCCAAACTTCTGGCATGCAGGTGAATCCCACCATTTTTATTGCTTCGGGTCGCACCATATTTTAAATCCCCTTTAATGTGGCAGCCCATGGCTGCTAATTGAGCCCGAATCTGATGGTGTCTCCCGGTTTTAAGGTCAACTTCCAGTAGGGAGTAAGCATTCAACCGCTTGATCAATTGATATTCCAAAATGGCCTTTTTGCTTTGGGGGACTTCTTTGGGATACGCATAAGATTTATTCTGTTTGGGATTTCGTACCAGCCAATGTACCAACTCTGCTGATGTTTGTTTCGGAGCTTCCTTAACGACTGCCCAATAGGTCTTTTTGGTTTTTCCTTCAGAAAACAACTTGTTGAGTCGGGGCAGGGCTTTGGAGGTTTTGGCAAACAGTACAATTCCGGTGGTGGGCCTGTCCAAACGGTGAACGACACCCAAAAACACGTTTCCTGGCTTATTGTATTTGTCCTTGAGATACAATTTGACCACTTCGCTTAACGGAACATCCCCCGTTTTATCTCCTTGTACAATATCACCCGCGCGTTTATTGACCACGATAAGGTGGTTATCCTCGTAAAGGACATTTAGATTGGATGGAGTGGACTTATCAGACGATTGAAAATTGATAATTGAAAATTGATAATTGGTCAATACTGTTCGCTCTCGTTGGGGAAATCCCTACTTTTCACATCATCCACATATTGGGAAATGGCATTTCCCATGTCTTCATAAAGGTTCATATAACGTCTTAAAAAACGCGGGTTGAACTCATGGGTCATTCCAAGTAAATCATGGACAACAAGCACTTGGCCGTCAACGCCTCCGCCAGCACCAATGCCAATAATTGGAATGGAAACGCTTTCTGCTACTTCTTGGGCCAATTTGGCCGGAATCTTTTCCAAAACAATGCCAAAGCATCCCAATTCTTCCAGCATTTTGGCATCTTCTTTTAGTTTTTTAGCTTCCTCATCTTCCTTGGCACGAACCGTATAGGTTCCAAATTTATAAATGGATTGGGGGGTGAGACCCAAATGCCCCATAACGGGAATTCCAGCCTCCAGAATACGAATAACGGACTGTCTTATCTCTGCTCCTCCTTCCACTTTTACGGCATGGGCGCCACTTTCTTTCATGATTCTGATAGCAGAACGCAAGGCCTCCTTGGAGTCACTTTGATAACTCCCAAAGGGAATATCCACTACCACCAATGCACGCTTGGCAGCCCGAACCACTGAACTGGCATGATAAATCATCTGGTCCAGAGTGATAGGCAAGGTGGTTTCATGACCAGCGATTACATTGCTGGCGGAATCGCCCACCAAAATAACGTCTACCTGTGCGTCATCAACAATTTTGGCCATGGAATAATCATAGGAGGTGAGCATGGAAATCTTCTCTCCATGCTGTTTCATTTCTATCAATGATTTCACTGTGACCCGCTTGTATTCTTTTTTTGCGACTGACATTCCGTTCGATTTTAGGAACTAAATGTAAGCAGATTTGTTTAAATTGGACAGCAATCAAAAAACGTAAAACCATGAAAACACTATTTACCCTTGTACTATCCTTAGTTGTAGTCTTCAATCTTTCAGCCCAAGGCCCAAATGCTTCCAGTTATGATGATAAAGAAGACGTCAAAAAGGTCATTGAATCTTTTTTTGATGGATTCCACAAACAGGATTCCGCAGCCATGAAAAGTTTGGTAGCCGATGATGTCGTATTGCAAACTACGGGGCGTAACAAAGAGGGAAAGACCCTGTTTAGAACGGAGAAATTTGACAAATTGATAAGCTCCATCACAAGCATCCCGGATAGTATTTCCTTTGAAGAGAAACTTACTTCGTTTTCCATTCAAGTAGATCGCACTATGGCCAATGCCTGGGTGGGCTATGAATTCTGGTTAAACAATGAATTCAGCCATTGCGGAATCAACTCTTTTCAACTGGTCAACTTTGACGGGGAATGGAAAATCATTTACCTCATTGATACCCGCGGTAGGGCAGGGTGCTTGGAAGAATAAGGAGCGCTCAGCTTGCCGTTCAGTTTATTTGGTAGACCAGTGACTTAATGTCACCAATAAGCCGATTTACGTCATCGGTATCAGTTCCATTGTAGACACCCCGTATCTGTTTATTTTGATCTACAAGCACAAAGTTTGGGGTGTGGATAAAGTCTTGGAGTCCACCATCTCCATAATCAACGGTGGCAAAATAGCTTTTACGTGCCAGGTCATAAATATGTTTTTTGTCGCCAGTGGCAATATTCCATTTCGATTTAAACACTCCATTTCTACGGGCATATTCCTTTAATACAGGAACACTGTCCATTTCTGGGGTAACCGACATGGACAGCAGCATTACATCATCCTCATTCAAAAATTCTTGCTGCAGTTTTTGCATATTATTGGACATAATAGGACATATGCTGGGACAGCGGGTGAAAAAGAAATCAGTTACATAGATTTTATCCTTATAATTTTCCTGAGAGATATGTTCCCCTTCTTGATTGATTAGGCTAAAATCTGTAACAGTGTGGAGTGCTTGGGTATTTTGAAGAACAACATCCACCAGTTCTGGGTCAAAATCCTGAGGCCCATATACCGGCAACTCTTTTTTCTGGTTGGGAAACAGATAAACAACCATAAGAGTACCAATAGCCACAACGGCTATCGGCACTTTGGATTGGTTGAGCCACTTCGAAAATTTCATAGGCTTTTGTTATAGGGTGGAATTTTCAATTTCTATATCTGAATGGGCCCAGGCTTGATCAAATTCTTGTTTGATTTTGGCCGCTTCTTCCATTTTACCTTGTGCCTTCAAGCTATTGTGTAAGCCCATTAGGGACCAACCGTTTTGCCTTAGGACTTTCAAATCCTCGCGATAGACTTTCTCTGCTTCCGCATACTTTTTGGCAGCCATTAAGACGGCTCCCAGGTTCTGACGGGTTGGAATATGCCAGGCAGCAGGCTCCGTATAGGTCAACCCATCTTCAAATTTCACTGCGTTTTCCAGATGTGAAATGGCCTTGGTTACATCCCCATTCAAAGCTGCAAGCTCTCCAGCTACCACTTCATAAGCAATATTCGCTGAATTGATGGAGGGATTATGTGCTGTGGCAACCAAATCCTCCAAGTCAGGATCATTTTTGAGAGCGGCAATTGCATCCAGTTCCTCTTTGGCTTCCTTGCTGTTTCCTTTGCGCACAAATGCCATTCCACGGGCATAGTGGCGGATAAGGTTGAGATGTTTGATTTCAGGATTGGGAGCGGGAATGGTCAAAATCTCGTTCCATTTTCCAAATCGTGTGTAGGCGAGTAATGGGGTGGAGGCAAAGTCCTGCAAAAAGGGAAGATTGATCAATTCTCCTGTTGGAACTTTCTCTGCGGTTTTTTTGGCTGCGTCAATGGCAATTTCACTATCCCCCAATAAGCTCGCTGCGGACCAAAGAAAATGAATGTTATGTGGATAATAACCTAATGGATATAAACCTTGGGAATAGCATTGGGAAATGTAATCCTCATCGGCCAAAATAGCGGCTTGGTTGGACTTTACTGCATCCAAATAACGCCCAACGCGAATGTAGATATGGGATGGCATATGTACAATATGTCCTGCTGCTGGCATGAGTCCTCCAAGCCTATCAGCGCTGGCCACCGCCAAGTCAGGTTTTGGCAATTCCACCATATGAATATAATAATGGTGGGCTCCAGGATTGTCTGGATTAATTTCTATTGCTTTTTCCAAGGCGGCCTTGGCTTCGGGAATGTTGGGTGATGGATTCCCATTATCGTCCCAATAGTTCCAAGGTACGGTGTTCATGACCGAGGCGGCATATAGTACCTGAACTTCGGCATCTTCTGGAAATTGCTGCTGCACTTTGGCCATTTCATGCATATAAGCCATGTTGAGTTCGGCTACATCCTTGGATAAATCCTCACTGTATCTGGCCGTCAAGGCATTGATGAGCGCTTTTTCCTTTGCAGTGGCGTTGGCCGCAAATTTTTTTGCCTTGGCGAGAGCCTCATTGGTTTTTATTTTTCGTTCTTCAGGGGGCAGGGGATCATTGATATTTGGTCCCAATGCATATGCCTGGCCCCAGTAGGTCATAGCTGATGTTGGATCTAATCGTGAAGCCTCCATGAAGGATCGGTGTGCTTCGGCATGATTGAAGGCATAGGTTAATCTCAATCCCTGGTTGAAAAAGGTTTGTGCACGTTCATTTTGCGTAGTGATTTTGTAACTCAGTTCCCCAAGATTTTCGAAAAGTGGGGAAATCTGCTGGGTACTGTCAATTCCGTCTAGCAAAAATGTGGTAGGAGTACACTTAATAAAGGCAAAGGAAGCTTTTTGATACGTTTTCGATGTTCCCAAAGAACCATTTTTGGACCAAAAGTGGATCATTGTGAGCAATCCCAGCGCAATTACGACGAGACTTAATTTAGTTTTCATAGTGTTAGTTGTTATTGTTAAAAAGCATGTATTCGAAACTTACATTTCCAAATTCAAATTGGTATTGACCATTGTTTTTGGATGCAACCCAAGGGAAGAACTGACAGTCATTTTAGGTAATTAAAAAATAACTGTAAAGGGTTGATTAATAATAAAATACAAGGTACTAAAAAAATGAGACAGCCGTCCTGCAACTGTGTAAATGGCACTTCCTGAAGTATAATGGGTTAGTTTTGTTGGAAAACTCTCTGTTGCTCTTCCCTATTTGGACTTGTTTTTTCTTGCCCTTCCCTTGCGTTTTTTCAGAAAATTAAAGGAGGTGGAAACGGTATGCGCCTTTAACCCATTGGAACGGGAATAAAAGAAATACCGAAACGAAAAATTATGCAACCCCTTGTTTTTACGCGAAGCTGGCCAATGTCGCCAGCCCATGCCCACGGTAATGGAATTGATACCCGATAGATCGTAGTCTGAGGTGTAAAATTCTTCAGTAGGGTCATGTTCACCTTTTGGGGCAAAAAATTTGGATTCTTTTTGCGTATAGTACCTAAAGCTAGGGAGTAACGTCCATTTAGGACTTAGCTTAATAGCAGTTTCATTGTCCAAGGTAAGTCCCAGAATCCCAAAATCATCGGTATATAACCCCACTTTATTTTTTAGAATGACTCCTCCTGTTGTAAACCTATTCCATCTAAGGGAAACCGCAAGCTTCCGCCTTTCGTCTGGAAACTGTTCCACCCCTCTTGAATTATCGCAAAAGAAAATCCTGTGGAAGGGCGTTGCCAATAGTCCTTTTTGCAAACTGAGGATTGAAAATATGCCAATAGTGTTTCTTTGATCCAATACTTGGGTGAATCCTAGGTTAAGATTAAAGGAGTCCCGTCGGTACTCATCATACCATTCCTGAAACCTAAGCTCAACGGGGTAAATCAAAAATTGGGGCTCTGACAAAAACCCATCATCGAGTCTTCCCCAACGTAAATCGTCATTAAAAATCTGGAGTTCCGCCGAATATGTTTGCATATCATTTTGGGAAGTTTTGGTCACACCTAAATGCTTTCCAATCGAAAAGTAATCCGATTCTATGGAACCGCTTAGTCCAACACTTAAGGTCATTTTACTCTTTTCCAGATAGCGGGTATAGTGAAGACTGGTATAACTGCGAGCATCCAGGCGGGAGGCGGAAGACTTAATTCGGTCTATATTATCAGTGGAAGCTGAGGAAATAATGTCGGCACCAAGCTGAAAATTAATTCCGTTTTTACCCAGTTTCTTTTTGAGGTTGAAAGAAGGTCCGTATACCGTCAAGCGTTCGGTTCCCTCTCCACCCGTCACGGCAGAGTTGTCGCCATTTTGAAGGTAGTGGTTATACAAAAGCTCCACTTCGGTCTCCTTGACCTTAAATTCGGATTTGCTCCTATTCTGTGCTTTCGCCATCAATAGGGAAAATGCAAGGCTGCCAACAAGTAAAGTGCGTTTGTTCATCCTTTAACCCTAATTGCAACCGCAGCCCCCACTGCCTTTTTTGCCCTCAGCGGTTACGGACCCTTCCCTAATGGCATGAGCGTAATGTTGAAATTTATTCGCACTGAATCCGGTCATGGACATTTCAGGGTCGTTAATATATTGTCTTTCATAAGGTTTTAAGGCCGTGGAACAGGATTCCAAGCTTACCAGTAGCAGGAACAAGGCGAAAATCTTAGGCAGGAATTGGTTCATATTGTAATTGCTTGGTAAAAAACACCTTGTTTTGGTCATCCACAATAATACCGTAGGTTTGGGGGAGTTGATTCAAAAAGGAAAGCCCTTTGTCAACGCCCATGGCATATACCGCCGTAGCAAGGGCATCTGAAAGCTCTGCACTAGGGGAAAAGATAGAAACACTTTTGACTCCTATTACCGGAAGCCCGGTTTTAGGATTGATGTTATGTGAATAGCGGACCCCGCGGTACATAAAATGTTGTTCATAATCCCCGGAAGTGGCTAGGGAAGCATCGTTCAGTGGAATATGAAAAAGGATTTGATCTCTGTCATCCGGATTGGCAATGCCAATCTTCCAGGCTTGTTCGTTCTCATCGGTGCCAAAAGCTGTTAAATCGCCACTGGCATCAATGTAGCCTCCTGGTAATTTGTGATCTTTCCAAATTTGTTTTACCCTATCCGCGGCATATCCTTTTCCAATGGCTGCCATGCTGAGGTGCATGTTTTCTTGTTTCAAACGGACAGCATTGGAGTCTTCATCCAGCTGGATTTTGTCATAACCCACTCGATTTTTGACCCTTTGAATGTCCTTTTTACCAGGTAAGGTGAACTCGGCATTCCTAAACCGATACAGTTTTTTTAATGGTCCCACGGAGATATCGAAATACCCTTGGGAGAGTCTGGATATTTGCTGACAGCGTTTTAGCAGCTCCATGACCTCTGGATTTACATGAACTGGTATTTCGTATGCCTTTGTGTTGATATTGGAAATAATGGAATCCCCTTTAAACTCGGATAACAAATCCTCAATGCGCTGGATTTCCTTAACCCCTTCATCCAATATTTGATGGGCCTTGACTTCATCATCCAGTACCACACCCAACTCAAAAGAACAGCCCATTAATTTTTGTTGTCTTTTGTAACGTAGCATACCTATGGGTTAAGGTTTGATGATAGTTGGTCAATAAAATCGGAACAACTTTGGTCCAGATACTCCAAGGTTTGGGTTTCCTTGGTATCGGTTTTTTCTAAAATGAGGGTAGGGAAAATACCCTGAAAGTTATACTTCTCCGCCATTTCGGCATTGTATTGCTGGGTAGCTTCGTCCAATTGCTTTCGTTGCGGAAAATCGATGCGTTCAATACGGATACCATGTTTTTCTGCATAGGAGATAAAAGCAGCATTGCTCAATACATTTTTTTCGAGCCGAATACAGTTCACGCACCAATCAGATCCTTCAAACAGGATGAGCCGATACTCACTTTCCATTTCCTTGTTTGGGCTGAAAGCAAGCAATAGAAAAACAAGCGCACCAAGTCCTAACGAAAAAAATCTTGAGGTTGCCATGAATTAAGGTTGAATTACTTATCGAATTATTTTTGGTTTAACAATCACTTAAAAAGACGCCAACAGCTAGCCCTCCTTCGGAAGTCTCCTTATACTTGGTATTCATATCTTTGGCGGTTTCCCACATGGTGCTGATTACTTTGTCCAAAGGCACTTTGGCATCCTTGGGGTCGGTTTCCAAAGCCAACTCCGCAGCATTGATGGCCTTGATCGCTCCCATGGAATTGCGTTCTATGCACGGTACCTGTACCAGCCCCCCAATAGGATCACAAGTAAGCCCTAGATGGTGCTCCATCGCAATTTCAGCCGCTACCAAAACTTGTTCGGGGGTGCCCCCCAATAGTTCGGTCAAAGCACCTGCTGCCATTGCCGAGGATACCCCAATTTCAGCTTGACATCCTCCCATGGCCGCGGATATGGTCGCACCTTTTTTAAATATACTGCCAATCTCACCCGCCACCAACAAAAACTTTTTAATGTGCTCAAAATTCGCCGAATGGTTTTCTATGACCATATAGTACATCAAAACTGAGGGTATGACCCCGGCACTGCCATTGGTGGGTGCAGTGACAACCCTACCCAAGGAGGCATTGACTTCATTTACGCTTAAAGCGAAACAACTGACCCATTTCAAAATCTGCCTAAATTTGACCTCTGTGTTTCGGATTACCCCCAACCATTCCTCTGGGTTGGAATAGGGTAGTTCTCCTTTCAATTTTTGATGCATTTCAAAAGCCCTCCGCCTTACATTGAGGCCTCCGGGAAGCGTGCCTTGGGTGTGGCACCCCAAATACATGCATTCCAACATGGTATGCCAAATACGTTGCAATTCAGCATCTATTTCCTCAGATGATCTTAGGGAGAGTTCATTTTCAAGTACTACTTCTGAGATGGATGTTTTTTTTGAATCGCAATAGGACAAGAGTTCATCCCCCGTTTTAATAGGACAGGGAAATGCTTTGAACGTGGCTTTATTTTCTTGGGAATGTCCAAGGTCCTCTTTGACCACAAAACCCCCTCCAATGGAATAATAGGTTTCTGAATGGCTCTGCCCATCGTGGAGTTTTGCTTCAAAGCGCATCCCATTGGCATGAAACGGCAGGAACTCTTTTTTAAAAACAATATCGTCCGAAAAGGAAAAAGAAATTTCGCGCTCATTTCCAAGTGCCAACTTACCAGAAGTTTTTATGGTATCTATGGTGCTGTTGATACTATCCGTAGGTACCGTTTCGGGATCACTGCCCAGGAGCCCCATAATCACAGCTATGTCCGTTGCGTGTCCTTTTCCCGTTAAGGATAATGACCCATAGAGATAGACTTTAATCTCAGAAACGGCATCAAAAATCTGTTGTTCTCTAAGCTCTTGAATCCAGCGTTCCGCGGCCCTCCAAGGCCCTAGTGTATGGGAGCTGGAAGGCCCCACACCGATTTTAAGCATGTCAAAAACGCTAATGCATTCCACAGGCAAATTATTTTTCCCAAATATAAGAAGAGCGCAAGTACAAATTATGGGGTGGGGAGTTAGTTAGTTTCTGAATCAGCAATCAATTATCAGTAATCAGTAATCAGTAATCAATAATCAATAATCAATAATCGGTTTGCCAAACTCCAAACACCAAACACCAAACTCCAAGCTCCAAGCACCAAACATCAAGCATCAAGCATCAAGCACCAATCTCCAATCTCCAACTGCCCAATACTCTTTACTGTGAGTTCAACCCCCTTATGTCTGACACCTTGTCATATTCCAACGCATGGCATGATCATTGTCACTTCTAGAGCGAGACAAAAATGAATTTTCAACAGATATAACTTTAAATAAAATGAGCAAAATTATAGGTATAGACTTGGGTACGACCAACTCCTGCGTCTCTGTAATGGAGGGTAATGAGCCTGTGGTAATCCCCAATGCAGAGGGGAAAAGAACCACGCCGTCCGTCATCGCATTCGTGGAAGGCGGAGAGATCAAGGTTGGAGACCCGGCCAAGCGTCAGGCAGTTACCAATCCTCATAAAACAATCTACTCTATCAAGCGATTTATGGGAAATAAGTTCTCAGAATCCAAAAAAGAGGCTGACAGAGTACCGTATAAAGTACAAAAAGGTGACAATGATACCCCAAGGGTAGATATTGACGGACGTTTGTACACGCCACAAGAACTTTCAGCAATGATCCTTCAGAAAATGAAGAAAACGGCTGAGGATTATTTGGGACAGGATGTGACCAGAGCGGTGATCACCGTACCGGCATACTTTAATGATTCCCAACGTCAGGCCACCAAAGAAGCTGGAGAAATTGCCGGTTTAACTGTGGAGCGAATCATCAATGAGCCAACTGCGGCTTCATTGGCTTACGGACTTGATAAAAAAGATACGGATCAAAAGATTGTAGTGTTCGATTTTGGTGGTGGTACACACGATGTTTCCATCTTGGAATTGGGTGATGGTGTTTTTGAAGTATTGGCTACAGACGGAGATACCCACTTGGGAGGTGATGACGTGGACCAAAAAATCATTGACTGGTTGGCTGAAGAGTTCAAAAACGACGAAGGACTTGATTTAAGGGAAGATGCCATGGCGCTACAGCGTTTACGAGAGGCTGCGGAGAAGGCAAAGATTGAATTGTCGTCTTCTGCCCAAACCGAAATCAACTTGCCTTATGTGACAGCTACTGCTTCTGGCCCTAAACACTTGGTTAGAACCTTGAGCCGAGCCAAGTTTGAGCAATTGATTGGAGATTTGGTGAAGAGAACCATAGAGCCATGTGAGGCTGCACTAAAGAGTGCTGGACTTTCCAAAAGCGACATTGATGAAATTATCTTGGTAGGGGGATCTACAAGAATCCCTGCCGTGCAGGAAGCCGTGGAGAAGTTCTTCGGGAAAAAACCTTCCAAAGGGGTTAACCCGGATGAGGTTGTGGCCGTAGGTGCTGCAATCCAAGGAGGTGTATTGACAGGAGATGTGAAAGATGTACTTCTTTTGGATGTTACCCCACTTTCTTTGGGTATCGAAACCATGGGAAGCGTGTTTACCAAATTGATTGAGGCAAACACCACAATCCCAACCAAAAAATCACAGGTATTCTCTACAGCGGCTGATAATCAACCTTCGGTTGAGATCCATGTACTGCAAGGAGAGCGCCCCATGGCAGCGGATAACAAAACCATTGGTAGATTCCATTTGGATGGGATTCCACCCGCACCAAGAGGTACACCTCAAATTGAAGTGACCTTTGATATCGATGCGAACGGAATCATCAAGGTTTCCGCAACTGATAAGGCCACAAACAAAACGCAGGATATCCGAATTGAAGCTTCTTCAGGTTTGACCGAGGAGGAAATCGAGAAGATGAAAGCGGAGGCAGAAGCGAATGCAGAAGCGGATAAAGCAGCCAAAGAAAAAGCGGATAAGTTGAACGAGGCCGATGGAATGATTTTCCAAACAGAAAAGCAATTGAAGGAGTTTGGGGATAAACTTTCGGATGATAAGAAAAAGCCAATCGAGGAGGCTTTGGAAGAGCTGAAGAAAGCGTATGAGACCAAAGATGTAGTGGTTATTGAACCAGCTTTGGAGAAAATCAACGAAGCTTGGAAAGTGGCATCTGAAGAGATGTACAAGGCCCAGGCCGAAGCTGCCCAAGCCAATGGCGCTGCAGATGCCGCAGCGGGTGGTGATGCTGGAGCAGGTGATTCAGCTGAAGGCGATAACGTTGAAGACGTAGACTTCGAAGAAGTCAAGTAGCCTGTCCTGAGCAAGGACGAAGGATAGACTTCGAAGAAGTGAAATAAGACATTAATTGTCCAAAATAAAAAGCCCGCTTTTAGCGGGCTTTTTTTGTTTGTAAGGGTATCAAGCTAAGCTGCATTCAATTGTCGAACTTCCATCTCTTGCAGTTTCTTCAAGGCTTCAGATTTGGAGTTCACATTGAGTTTTACATAGATGTTCTGAATGTGAAAATTCACGGCACTGGGAGTTACACAAAGCCTGTCGGCAATCATTTTATACGTATACCCATGGGTGAGCAACTCAATAATTTGATTTTCCTTTTTTGAAAAGCTCTCGAACGTTTTGACCTGGAAAGAATGAATGATTTTCTTGGCCACCTCGTGCTCTAAAGCCACTCCATGTTGGTGCAATTCCGCAATGGCATTGAGCAATCGATTTTTGGCTAGGGGCTTGGTCAAAAAACCATCGGCTCCCTTTCTAAATGCTTCTTTTATCACCTCGAAGTCGCATTTCCCACTTATCATCAAAACCTTGGAGGAGGTATTTTGTTTCTTGAAATAAGGAATGCCATCAATTCCCGAAATACCGGTCAAATTAACTTCGGAAACCACAATGTCCGGTCTTGTTCTAACAACATTTGGAATAAATTGATTTACGGAAGTGTAAATCGCTACCAGTTCATACAATAACGAATCGGTGAAATACTGTTGGTAGAGGGGGTGTAGTTTTTCGTCATTATCAATAATTACAATTTTTAATGTTTCAGTTTTCATGGTTACTAGATTTGATTATCTGATTTTGTCATATACATCATCGTTTACCTTAGATTCAGGTAAAACACGTCCTGTCCGCACATCCAGTCATGGAGAACATGGCAAACCTGAGTGTTCCAGATATAAAACAGAACCTAACAGGTTTGACCAATGTCCAAGAGTGGACATGCTGATAACAATCCCAAAGGGATTAAATCAATAGTAGTCTAGAAAAAATAAAGGGTGCTAGAAAAGTGCCTTTGCTTGGTCTGGGGGATTTGTTCTGGCACTAAGATTAGTAGCTTTTTTCATGAGTATAAGATTTGGGTTAATATGTTATTTCCAAAATTAAATTAAGTTTTTTATTCCTTCAAAAGAACAATTTGTAGTTTTTTTCGTTCAAATGCACTTTTGGTTTAACTCAAATTTCATGAGGTATAAGCGCATTCAGAACTGTATAAAACAAAATAGGATGCCCTTTTCGAGCATCCTATTCTTACTAAATTGGTCCGGATGAAATAACACAACCCGCTTCTATGATAATTTTTGGTTCCCCCTGTTTAATTTACCATAGTTCAATAATGTTCTATAATTGACAAAATCAGATAATCTTCAGGTAGTGGACCAACTTATGCCGTACTGTTAATCTTCAAAGGAAGTTCCAGTATACGTATTTGCCGAGTCCGCATTTAATGCAGCGTTGAGATTGTTATCATTGTAGGCCACCACGGTATTGTCCATAGGTTGTCTTCTATAGGCAATGGTTACCTGCTCAATGGTATGGTTTTGGCCTCTATTGGATACTACATAGCTTTCCCCTTTTTCAACATCCAATTGTATGGCATAATCATCCCTGCTGCTGTTGATGTGGCTTCCCAAGTTTACCGAAGGAGTCAGTTTGTTATGGGTCACTTGAGTGGCATAGAGGTCCAAGCCTCCAAATCCATCACGTCCTTCAGAAGCAAAGAACAAGAGCGTACCGTTATAAATATTTGGATATAGTTCGTCCTCTTTAGTGTTTACCTTGGGGCCAAGGTTTTTGGATATTCCTAGGCTTCCATCAGAGTTGATGTCAGCAACATAGATGTCATATTTCCCATAGCTTCCCTTCATATTGGATGCAAAGAATAGACGTTTACCATCATCGGAAACCGTAGGATGTTTGGCAGAGGCATATTTGGGACACACGGCTATTTTGGTGATGTTGCTCCATTTACCGTTGATTTTTTCAGCGCGATAAACCTCATGGATAAGTTCCTTTTTGGAAAATAATCCGTACAATGGCTTTTGTTCACTGGTTTTACTGAAGTATGCCGTTTTACCATCTTGGGTTACCGACATGGAGGGGATATAACCTTCCAATGTGGATACATGGCCATTACTTTTGCCGTTGGAGGCTTCGATAATCCCAATGCTATTTTCAAATTTCATGGGATTTTGCGCAGTTACCTGCATAATACAGAATATGGCGGTAACAAGAATGGACTGATGGGTTAATGAACGTGTCATGATGTACAGATTTGGGGGTTAATACATCACAAATTTGGAGAAAGATTTTTAAGAATTACCTATTAATTTTTCATAGTTTTTGAATTATATCGATTAAAAACTGCATTTCATCGAATATTTTTTAATTCATTAACAATGTGATATCTATAAAAAGGTCAGTTAACGATGTTTTGTGCATTTTAACCGACTGATTGCACAAACCTAATCGTGTGTCTTGGAGGAACTTGACACTAGTTTGTTGATTTCGCGAAGCTCTTGCTCTGTTAGATGGCGCCATTTTCCCACCGGAACATCCAAGCTTACGTTCATTATCCTGACCCGTTTCAATTTTTTTACCCGGTAATCCAAATGCTCGCACATTCTGCGTATCTGTCTGTTAAGACCTTGGGTCAAGATTATTTTGAACTGGTGTGACCCCAATTTTTCCACTTCACATTTTCGAGTCATGGTTCCCAATATGGGAATGCCATTGCGCATGCGGCGTATAAAGTCTGAGGTAATGGGTTTATTGACGGTGACGATATATTCCTTTTCATGATGGTTTCTAGCCCTTAAAATTTTATTTACGATGTCTCCGTCATTGGTCATGAATATGAGTCCTTCACTGGGTTTGTCCAAACGGCCAATGGGAAAAATCCTTTTTGGGTAGTTGATATAATCAATGATGTTGTCTTTTTCGACCCTTGTATCCGTAGTGCATACGATTCCCACAGGTTTGTGAAAGGCCAGGTACACAGATTTATCCCTGGGCTCGGAGATCAACTCTCCATCCACCCGGACTTCATCTGAGGGTTTGATTTTTGTCCCCATTTCCGGGATTTTTCCATTGATGGTCACCCTACTTTGGTCAATTAACTTATCCGCTTCCCGACGGGAACAAAATCCAACCTCACTCAAGTATTTATTGATTCTTGTCTCTTTCATACATTTTCAATTTCCCTTCAAGAAACTTTGTAGATTATCGGATTAAATGCTTTGGAGGCCACGATGACGGCATCTCCAATGCCAAGATTTTTCACTTCGGATTCCTGGGCTATTATTTTGACCACTTCATTTTGGATTAAAACGGTAACAATATAAACCACTTCATTTTTCTCGATGCGGAGTACTTCTCCTTTGAATTTGAATTTACCACTTAGGTTCTGGTTTATAAAAATTTCGGATGGACTCCCTTGGCGAACTACCTTTCCTTCCTCCAAGACCACAACCCAATCCGATAATCGATGGATTTCCCCAATGTCATGGCTGATCAGCAAGGTGGTTAGTTCATATTTACGGTGTACCTGGAGCAGATAATCCTGCAATTTGAGTCGAATTTTTAGATCAAGGGCCGAAAGCGGTTCATCCAATAAAAGTAATTTGGGTTGTTGAACCAGGGCCCTGGCCAAGGCCACTCTCTGTTGCTGCCCTCCTGATAAGGTATCCGGTTTTCGGTCTTGAATGTTTCCAAGTTCCATAATCTGGATAAGTTCCTGGACAATTCCAGAATCCTTGTCCTTGGGTTGGGCAAATTCCAAGTTCTGCAGCACGCTCATATTGGGAAACAGGGCATAGTCCTGAAACAAATACCCAATCTCTCGATCTTGTGGTTTTAGACGGATTTTCTTTGATGTATCCAACCAAACACTGCCGTCAACCTCAATTTTACCTGTTTCTGGCTGCATTAATCCCGAAAGGATTTTCAAGGTGGTCGTTTTGCCTGCTCCAGAAAGGCCATAAAGGGTGACCAATTGACCCCGCGGAACCTGTAAATCCAGGTCTAGGAGCATAGGGCCTTCCGGTCCATCCAATTGTTTTTGTGTTTGGATGTTTATCATTTCCAAAACTTTTTAAGATGTCCACCATTGATCAAATATACCGTGAGCAGTATTCCAAATGTGATTGCAAACAAGATCAAGGAATAAAAATTGGCGCTCGCATAGTTCAGGGCCTCAACCTCATCATAAATGGCAATGGATGCTACCTTGGTCTTTCCAGGAATGTTGCCCCCAATCATCAAGACCACCCCAAATTCTCCAACGGTATGTGCAAAAGAAAGCACTATACCGGTTAGCAGTGAAGGTTTGATATTGGGCAAAAGCACTTTCATCAAGGTGCGAAACTTGGATTTGCCAATGAGGTAGGATGCTTCCCGAAGGGAGTCTGGAATTCCAGAAAACCCGGATTGAATGGGGTGCACCATAAAAGGCAAACTATACAGTAAAGATGCCACTACAAGCCCAGGAAATGAAAATACCAATTGAATTCCCAAGGCTTCATTGAGCCAGCCTCCAAAAATGGTATTGGGGCTAAACGCAATCAAGAAATAAAATCCCAAAACTGTAGGTGGAAGAACCAAAGGCATGCTCACCAAAGTCTGAACAATGGGCTTGATTCGAGCTTTGGAATACGCCAGCCAATAGGAGAGGGGTATGGAAACCAACAACAAGGCCAGGGTAGTGACCATAGCCAATTTAAAAGTCAATATTAGGGGTTCCCAACTCATAGTTTGGCCAACATTATTTCATTTAGTTTGATCAGTGCGGTGGCTGGAGCGCTGTTCTTCAGTTTCAGTTGGCCTATTGCGTTGGAACTGATAATGGAAGTGATTTCACCCATCGGGGTTTCCAAGACCACCTTTCCCAGCAAAGCTCCCTTATCTATGTTTTTGATGTTTCCAGGTATTCGGTTCTGCAAACTGATATGAAATGATTCACCCACCCCAATGACGACCTCAGTTTCCTTGAACAAAACATTGATTACTTCGCCTTTTTTGAGGTAATCCGCAGATTCTGGTGTTTCCACCACTATAGCTTTGATATGGGTCATCGAATGCACTTCAACCGTTACAAGAGACAGATGTCCACTAACCTCAATATCCACAATGGTCCCCTGTAAACTATTCATATATCGAATATCCGTATTTCTTCAAAATTTCTTGGGCTTCCTCTGTAAAAATAAATTCCAAAAATGAGAGGGAAGCCTGGTCTTGACCTGTTTGATTCTCCAGTATCACAATGCCCTGTTGAATAGGTGTGTAGCTATCCGTGTCCAATTCTATCCAATGGCCCTGCTGGGATAAAGGCGTACCGATTAAAGTAGATTTGGCCGTAAATCCCATTTGGGCAGCCCCAGTGGTCATAAACTGATTGGTCTGTGAAATGTTCTCACCGTATACCAGTTTGCCCTTGACCAAATCCATCAACCCATGTTGCTCCAATACTTCCATGGCCGCCCTACCATAGGGTGCTGTTTTGGGATTTGCCAACGCTATATGGGCAATACTATCGCTTATGAGAAATTCCAACTTAGGGATAAGTTCTTTGTTGGTAGCAAACAAGACCAGTCTCCCAAGCGCATAAATTTTCGGCGCCGCCTTGGTATGTCCTTTTTGATGAAGCATTTGGGGATATTTCATATCCGCGGAGAGGAATACATCAAAAGGTGCTCCTTCCATGATTTGGGCGGTGAGTTTTCCTGAGGAACCCACTACCAAATCGCAGTCTGTTCCTGTATGCTCCGTATATTTTGCGGCTATTTCCTGAATGGAATACTGCATGTTGGACGAAACCGCGATGGTCAGTTTTTTGGATGTGTTGCCAGAATTGCACCCTAATCCTAGAACGAAAAGAAAAGCCGTAACTATTAAAAGATAAACTTTGTTCATATTCCATCTAAAGGTACTATAGCTTGAACAATGAATCTCTTAACAGGCCACAAAAATGAAAAGTCATGTATCTACGGGTAGCGATAGTGTCCTATAATTTTAAAATCAAATAGGCAATCTTCCAAAACCTGCCCACGCCCAATATTATGAACGATAAGATATCGGTGCCCGTCACGGGATTTTTTATGGGATACAATTCCGATATGGGTAGTTCCCCCGCCCAGATTCCAACATACCACATCTCCAGGTAAATAGTCCGCAGCTTGATTGGAAATAGGTAGCGAGGCTCCCTGACGTTTTAAATAAGTCATCAGATTTGGAACCCTTCGATGATCTATGTTGGTGTCTGTGGATTGCAACCCCCAAATTTTGGGATACTCCTGAAAATGTGCTTTCATATCCTGATGTACCCTTTCTTGGAGGTCGATGCCAATTTTGCGATAGGCCCTAATAATGACATCCGTGCAAACCCCTTTATCACTTGGCACGTCCCCATTTGGATAAGCTATAGAAAAGTAACGGGGGTCATAGGTAACCTGTTGTTTGGTGAGTTCCAAAGCTGCATCGGCCAATTCTAAGATTTGCGTGTCTACTTGGGAAAACGAAAATTGACAGGCAAACAGGAAAAAGAGAAACTTTAAAACCTTCATTGGGTGCTATTCGTTCAAAGAAACCTTACTAAAGGCAGAAGGGATATGAAAATCCGCCTTAGGGGAGTCAGGGATGGTTTTGGTATACCAATTCACCTTTTTGCCGCCGTGAAAATCCGCTCGGAAAACACCCAAATAGCATTCATTTTGGATACCAAAGGATTCGAGCTCTTTTCTTGAAATACTGCCTTCCACAATATAACCCCCATCAATATCTTTAGTAGCCAGGGTAAGGGTTTTAAAGTCCCAGCCATGGTCAATATTCCTTGGGAAACTTGCCTTAAAATCAAGTACTTCACCCTTTGGGGTCATTTCGGCACCATAGTATTCTGTCAACTCCTTATCCGAAGAGAAAAACAATTCCACCCTGTCTGCAGGTAGCAAGGAACGTTCGTTTACATATGTGATTTTGGTAGGGGTGGCATCCATGGTCTTGAAGTAAAAATAGAAGTGCTCAGGAGTGACCACATAATCAAAATGGGTTTGATCTTTGGCCTTAAGCTTCCATGGATCTGACAGTCCAAACAGGTAATGGTGCCTATCCCAATCGCCCAATTCGGCATCCACTAAAATCTCAGCGTCACCTGTGATCGACTGAATAAAAGAAACTTCTTCCTGCTTGTAGGGCGAGCCATCTTCCCGTAAAACATCATGAAACCAAAGTTCTGGTTCCGCAGTGTATTCCTTTTGCCATGAATCCCAAGGATAAATGGTTTGGGATTTTCCTGAAACAAAACCCCAGCTGTAGGACGCTACCTTATGTTTTTTGAATATAGGGAGTATGTCTTGAAAGGTAGAATGGACAGAACGAGCCATGTACTCGGTGCAGAATAAGGGACGGTTGGCAGCGGACAAGCGTTCTACCATTTGGGTTGTGGCTTCGGCATTGGCATAGCAATGAAAATTGATGACATCGGAGTTTTCAAAGGCGAATTTGTCAATGTCACTCATCTCATCCAATTCTTTATTGACCGAAGTCCAAATATCAATGCTAAGGGGTTGGGAGGGATTTACTTCCCTCGCCCATTGATACACCTTTTTCAATAGCCTTAACGAATGGATTTCTTTGTTCTCGGGTTCCAATTCCCCATAACTATTGCTATTGGGGTTACCTGGTTCGTTATATAAATCCCAGATAAGCACACGCGGGTCATCCTTAAAATGATTAAGCACACCCTTAACATAATGTTCCAATTTATTATGCTGGGTTGAATCTACCAAAACCTCATGTCCAGGACTTTGCACCCATCCAGAATTATGCACATGGGGATTGGGTTCGTGCTGATTGCCCAATTTTGGATTCGGGTCCCAAACATCGTCCAGCAAAACAAACATGGTCTTAATTTGATGGGTGTCCGCTATTTCAAGATATTTTTCCGCACGATTTATTAAGCCAAGGGAATCCTGTTCCCATAACAGATTGTGCAAAAACACACGCATGGTATTAAATCCCAAATCATGGGCCCAGGAAAGTTCTTTGTCGATTTTCAAAGTGTCAAAAGTATCATCCTGCCACATTTCCAATTGATTGATGGCAGAAGATGGGACAAAATTGGCACCGACCAGCCAAGTTTGATTCTCATACCAATCGTTGATTCGTTCTTCGCTCCATCGCTCGATGCTGGCATGGTTTGGAGTGTCGGGACGTTTTTCTTTATTCAGACAAGAGTTGCACAAACTTAGAAAGGCAATCGCTAGAAAAAAGGGTGAAAGATATTGGTTCACAATGATTGTATTGGAAGCCCAGTTTGGAATGGGTTATTAAGAATTGCTTTAAAGTTAGCATTTTTCTTGAGGGTTTGGGAGCTTAACAAGGGATTCTCTAGCGGCCATATATGGTTAACTTACCAATTCATTTCCAGCAGCCTTTTAGCAATTGTTTGAAAATCCCTTTAATTTTATGGGATAATCAAAAACCCATGACCTAATGAAAAATTCAATGTGTTTCCTCTTTTGCTTTTTCATCCTTATCCAATATTGCATTGGCCAAGACCGAATTACTGGGGAGCCTTTTGCCACTCGTTCGGTGGTATTGGGACAAAATGGAATGGTGGCCACTAGCCATCCCTTGGCAACCCAAATAGGATTGGATATCCTTAAGAATGGCGGTAATGCCATAGACGCTGCCATTGCTGCAAACGCTGCTCTTGGATTGATGGAACCCACTGGATGTGGCATAGGAGGGGATTTGTTTGCTATTGTATGGGACGGAAAAACCCAAAAGCTATATGGCTTGAATGCAAGTGGACGTTCACCGCAAAAACTCAGCTTGGAATATTTTGAAAAACAGGGTATGGATAAAATCCCATCGCATGGGCCGCTCCCTGTTAGTGTGCCTGGTGCAGTGGATGGTTGGTTTGAATTACACCAGAAGTTTGGGTCAAAACCCATGACTGAAATACTCGCACCAGCTATTGATTATGCCGAAAAAGGCTTTCCATTAACTGAACTTATTGCGTGGTACATACAACGCACTATTCCCTTTTTTGAATCAAAAGGGTTTCCGAATATTGAGGATACCTACAAAACCCAAAATGGCGGAAAATTACCCAACGAAGGGGAAATCTATAAAAATCCTTACTTGGCCAATACCTATCGAAAAATTGCTGAGGGGGGTAGGGATGCCTATTACAAAGGGGATATTGCCAAAACCATAGGAAAGTTCATTAAAGACCAAGGAGGCTTTCTGTCGGCCAAAGATTTGGCAGCGCACAAGTCGGAATGGGTAGAACCTGTATCCATTAATTATAGGGGGTATGATGTTTGGGAACTTCCGCCGAATGGCCAGGGAATTGCTGCACTTCAAATGCTGCAAATACTGGAGGGTTATGATTTTTCCAATATCGAATTTGGAAGTACGGAACACCTCCATCTCTTTACGGAAGCCAAAAAACTAGCTTTTGAAGACCGTGCGAAATATTATGCCGACATGGATTTTTTTGATGTTCCTGTTAAGGAACTGCTCTCCGATGATTACGCTGAAGACAGAAGAAATCAGATTGGCGATAGAGCCGGAACTTATTCTGCCGGGGAAATCTCCGCAGGAGAGACCATTTATATGACAGTAGCGGATGATGAAGGCACCATGATTTCATTGATTCAAAGCAATTACCGCGGGATGGGTTCTGGAATGGCACCACCCAAATTGGGTTTTATGCTCCAAGACCGGGGCGAGTTGTTCAGTTTAAAACGAGGTCAGGCAAATACGTATGAGCCAGGAAAACGACCCTTTCATACCATAATCCCAGCCTTTGTGACCAAAGATGGCAAACCCTATCTCAGTTTTGGTGTGATGGGAGGAGATTTTCAACCCATGGGCCATACACAAATAGTTATGAACCTGATTGATTTTGGAATGAACATCCAGGAGGCTGGTGATGCCCCTAGATGGGACCATACGGGTGGAGCGAGCCCCATGGGAGCGACCACCGAGAACACAGGGACGATACGAACAGAATCCGGGATACCATATTCTACCATTAGAGGTTTAATGGATAAAGGCCACCGCATGGGTACCGCTCGTGGAATCTATGGAGGCTACCAAGCCATTTTATGGGATGACGAAAACAAAGTTTATCATGGTGCTTCCGAAAGCCGTAAGGATGGGCAGGCAGCAGGATATTAAACAAACTTTTGAGTTTAATTTACCAGTGATAGCACCTTGTTTTGAGTTTCGAGCTAGCAGAACAAAGGATGGGTTCCAATGACTTGTTTAATCATTCTTGTTACAGTCTTTTAATTTATATATTGTCCAATGCTCTGGAGTGAAGGCAATTTTGAAAAATACCTGAGCTTCTTGCAAATGCCAGAATCCCAAAAAACAAAAAAGCTTCACGATGGTGAAGCTTTTCTTTGCGGAGGAAGAGGGATTCGAACCCCCGGAGGTGTGACCCTCAACAGTTTTCAAGACTGCCGCATTCGACCACTCTGCCATTCCTCCAATATTTGCGAGCTTGCCCGCTCTTTGTAAGCCTTTACCATCGCAAAGGCGGGTGCAAATATAGTAAGCTTTTTTATTTCAGTAAAAACCTGAACACTTTATTTTATTTCAGATTTCCATTTCATTTATACCACTTACATTTGCCCCCATGGATCAGTGGTACCATTATGTGCTTTTGGTTGTGGTTGGTTTCGCCGTAGGCTTTATCAATACCATTGCAGGAGGTGGCTCTCTACTGTCGCTCCCTACCTTAATTTTTTTGGGACTTCCCCCTGCTGTGGCCAATGGAACCAACAGAGTGGCCATAGTGATTCAAACGGCTATTGCCACTGCTGGATTCAAAAGTAAAGGCGTCTCAACCTATCCCTTCAATATTTATCTTGGAATTTCAGCCTTTTTAGGCGCCATTCTTGGGGCGAGGATTGCTGTGGATGTGGATGGGGAGACGTTCAATAAGATTTTGGCCATGGTGATGCTGGCCGTGGTGCTGATTATCATTTTCAAGCCTAAACTGAAATTGGAGGAAATGCAGGAACGACTCACCGGAAAATACCTCTGGCTGAGCATTGTGGTCTTCTTCTTTTTTGGAATTTATGGTGGTTTTATAAATGCTGGTCTTGGCTTCCTCATGATTTTGTTCATGCATTTTGTCAACCGTATGAACCTGGTACGAGTCAATGCCACTAAAGTGGTAGTGGTCTTTGTTTATATGCTGTCCGCCTTGGCGGTTTTTGCGTTCAATGATAAAGTGGACTGGAAAGTTGGACTTATCTTGGCTATCGGAAATGGAACAGGTGGGTGGATTTCCAGTCGTTTTTCCGTCAAAAAAGGGGATGGGTTTATCAAGACTTTTTTGGTGGTAATGGTCATTATAATGGCTATAAAACTCTGGTTTTTTGGATAAACAATAATCAATGACCAATAAGCAATTAGCAATAACCAAAAACCAATAATCAATAACCAGTAATTAATACTCCCAAACCAAATAACAAATAACCATTAACAAAAAAAATATGCCTGGATTTGAACTTTTTGGAGATAAGGAACGAGCACAAGTAAAGGACGTCCTGGATTCTGGGGTGCTGATGCGCTATGGCTTTGACGGCATGCGAAATAATCATTGGAAAGCCAAAGAGCTGGAAGCAGCCTTGGCGCAAAAAATGAAATCGAACCACGTGCATTTGGTGAGTAGTGGTACGGCTGCTCTAACCGTAGCTTTGGCAAGCGCCGGCATTGGAGCGGGAGATGAGGTCATTATGCCCACCTTTACCTTTGTTGCCAGTTTTGAATCGATTCTGGCATTGGGTGCAATTCCCATTCTGGTTGATGTGGACGATACCTTGACCCTGAACCCTGAAGCTGTAAAGAAAGCCATTACCCCAAGAACCAAGGTGGTCATGCCAGTGCATATGTGTGGTTCCATGGCCAATCTGGAAGCCTTGCAAACTATCTGCGACCAGCAAGGGCTATTGTTGTTGGAAGATGCTTGCCAAGCCATAGGGGCTACCTACCATGGAAAGCCATTGGGGAGTATTGGGGATTTGGGCTGCTTTTCTTTTGATTATGTAAAGACCATTACCTGTGGTGAGGGAGGTGCTATACTTACCAACAATGAAGCATATTATCAGAATGCCCATAAATACTCGGATCACGGACATGACCATATTGGAAACGATAGGGGAGCAGAGGCGCATCCATTTTTGGGCTATAATTATCGCATCTCCGAAATGAATGCTGCAGTGGGATTGGCCCAACTATACCGTTTGGATGAATTTATCGCCATTCAAAAGAAAAACTATGGCATTATGCGGGAAGTTTTAAGCCATATTGAGGGAGTCCAATTCCGGACAGTTCCCGAGGGGGGTGAGGAGAACTACTCATTCTTAAATTTTTTCCTTCCTTCGGAAAAATTGGCCAGAAATGCCCAAAAAGCTTTGGGAGAAGCTGGAGTGGATGGTTGTTTTTATTGGTATGACAACAATTGGCATTACTACCGCAAATGGGAGCATTTGACCCAAAAGAAATCGTTGGGAAAATTGCCAAAAGATGTGCTGGAAGCTCTTCCCAATTATGAAAAAGCAGATTTCTCCGCATCTGACCATTGGGTGGGGCGCAACATTTCCTGTTTGATCAAACTAGGTTGGACAGCCGACGATGTTAAGCTAAGGGCCCAAACTATGGCCGATGTGCTACGGAAAATTCTATAAGCACCATTCTTCGATTTTAAAAGTGTAATTCTCACTAAGATTGCAACTTTTTTGGTTTTCATGTCATATTTTCAAATGGCCTGTAACTAAACCAATAAAGGCAGCAATCCTAATGAACAAAGATTTAGAGCGTACCTTCCTGAACGCCTTGGACGAATCCCAAGAAAAATTACTTCGTGTTTGCTATTCGTATGCGAACAATTCGGAAGAAGCCAAAGACCTATTTCAGGAGGTATTGGTCAACATCTGGAAAGCCCTGCCCAATTTTAATGGAGACTCAACACTGACTACCTGGATGTATCGGATTACCTTGAATGTGGGGCTTCGGTACCGTTCCAATTTAATGCGGGACAAAAAACGGATTTCCGATATAAGAAGCGTTACCATTGAACAGATTGAAGGGCATCAGGAGGAAAGTGGGAGCCGACACAAATTGGACTTGTTACGGCAATGTGTTAGACATCTCAATGAAATTGACAAAGCCATCATCACCCTTTATCTTGAGGAGTTGCCCTATAAAGAGATTGGCGCTATTATGGGAGTAAAGGAAAATACGGTCGCCGTTCGCGTTAAACGCATCAAAAAGAAATTGTTGAACTGTCTAAACGAAAAATTATGATTGAGAACGAGTTGATCCAGATATGGCAGTCCTCACCAAAGCACGAGCGCATTAAGTTTGAAAAATCCAAGTTGATGTTGGATGTACAATCAAGTTTAGATAGACTTGACAGGGCAATACGTTTTAGGGATTTTATTGAAATAGGCGCTGCAATCTTTGTTGTGATACCCATTTTTGGATATCAGATTTACAATCAACCCAATATTCTGGCCAAGTTTGGAGCAGTATGGATAGTGGTTTATTGTTTGTATGTAATCTATAAACTTTTAAATGTTAAGAAAAGTAAACCTGAAGAGTCGGGCTCCTATATGGAGTACTTAAAGCAGAGTAAAACCTATTTGGAGCGGCAAAAGAGTCTGCTCGATAGCGTAGTTTATTGGTACATTCTGCCAAGCTTGCCAGGGGTAATAATTATGGTAACGGGTATATTAGAGCTGTACCGAAAATCATGGAAAGAAGTTATTGGTATAAAGCATCTATGGATATTGTTATTGTTAATTATTGCAATTACAATATTTGCCTACTTAATGAATAAAAGGGCAGTTAAAAAAGAACTTGTGCCCAGATTAAAAAAAGTGGATGAGTTGATTCGGTTAATGGAAGAAGATTAAGCAGGTACCTAGGGTCTAAAGTCTAAAGTCTCTTGTCTCTTATCTAAAGTCTAACAACTAGTAGCCAACGTATTCCACAATCTCCAACCCATAACCTACCATTCCCACACGTCTGGTCTGCGCAGAGTTCGTCAATAATCGAAGTTTGGAAATATTCAAGTCATGTAAAATTTGTGCCCCTATTCCGAAGTCCTTGGTGTCCATATCTATTTTTGGAGCTTTGTAAATGCCCTCTGCTTGCAGTTTTTTTAATTCTGCCAAACGACCCAGCAGATTCATGTGTTGGTTTCCTTGGTTGATAAAAATCATAGCTCCCTTTTCTTCAGCATTTAAGGCGTTAAACATGCGCTGCAACCGCTCGTCTGGGTTATTGGTAAGGGTACCCAACATATCATTGTTCACCAAAGTGGAATTGATTCTTGTAAGCACAGGCTCCCCAGATTTCCAATGCCCTTTGGTCAATGCAATATGCACTTGATCATTGGTGGTCTGTTTATAGGCACGCAAACGGAAGTCCCCAAATCGGGTTTTGATATCGAAGGCCTCCTTCCGCTCAATTAAACTATCATGTTCCATGCGGTAGGCAATCAAGTCCTCGATGGAAACAATTTTAAGATCAAATTTTTTGGCCACCTTCCGCAACTCAGGCAATCTTGCCATGCTGCCATCCTCGTTCATGATTTCCACAATAACCCCAGCGGGTTTCAGGTCGGCCAAACGGGCAAAATCTATGGCAGCTTCGGTATGTCCTGTTCTTCGGAGAACTCCACCTTCTTTGGCAATTAAAGGGAAAATGTGCCCAGGTCTTGCCAAATCATGCGGTTTGGTACCCTGTTCCGTAAGCGCTATGATGGTTTTGGCCCGATCCCCGGCGGAAATTCCCGTAGTAACCCCATTTCCTCGCAAATCCACCGATACGGTAAAAGCCGTTTCCAAGGGATCGGAATTATGGGTAACCATTTTATGCAAGCCCAGATCTTCGCAACGTCCTTCGGTAAGTGGTACACAGATAAGCCCGCGGCCATGGGTGGCCATAAAATTTACCGTTTCCGGCGTAATGAGCTCAGCAGCGGCCAAGAAATCTCCTTCATTCTCACGATTTTCATCATCTACCACAATGATAACCTTGCCTTGACGGATGTCTTCAATGGCTTCTTCTATGGCATTCAGTCGGCAATTTTCCTTATCACTCATTCAGTGTCCTCTTTTTCTTTCTTCTTGAACAGGTTCTTTATTCCATCCATAATGTGTCCAAACCCAATCAATCCTCTATCTGCAGTGGCCCGTCGGGTCAAGGAAATTCCCATGGGGAGCATGATCAGGGTAGACAACCAGGCGCCCAAAATAGGGTGAATATTGTTCTCTTTGGAGTAGTTTCCTGCAAACACCCCAATAAAATAATAGGCCAAAAACAAGATTATGGCAATCACCATGGGCAATCCCAAACCACCCTTGCGAATAATAGCACCCAAGGGAGCTCCCACAAAAAATAGGATAATACAAGAGAATGCCAGGGCATACTTTTTATGCAGGGACAGAATATGGCTGTTGTAAAACTTAAACCGTTTTTGCAACTCTTCTTTTTTACCAATAACCGTGGTCAATATACTTTTGGTAGAGGTGCGGGCAGAAGTAACAATTTGCAACTGTTGCCATTCTGGAAGGGTTTTAATAAACTCCTTAATGGTAGAAATGCTATCGTACTGGGCTTTTTTCTTTTCGGTCAGCTCAGTTTTGTCCAGTTTGGCCCTTTGCGCCTTTTCAATGCTGTCTTGTTTGGTGGGAACGGGAAAGGCTCCCATCCGTGTAATGATGTTCTTGGAAAAGGCCTCCACTTTTTCCAAATTGTTCTTTTCCAAGGAATCAATATCCTTGACCAAGCGGACAACGTTTTTCATTTTGTCCGTGGTGATGTTTCCTTCCTCCTCCAAATCTTGATTGTTGAGTTCGGAAATATCTATGTTGATGGTATAGGTTTCAAACTTTGCTTTAGCAAAAGGATGTTTCCTTTTTTCCTCGCTTCTTTTGGGTTTTAGCTCCTTATAATAGTTCCCATCTTTAAGAACCAACTCAATAATATCAGAATCCTCACTACTGATCAGTTCCCCTTCTTTGGCCTTGATGACCGTGGTATTTACTGCCTGTTTGTCCTTGATGTGGATGATTACATTATCCAGAAAACGGTCTTGCTCCCCATATTTTCGATCCACCTTAATGTTCATGCCTTCCCCAGTACCTTCAAAATCACTGAACACCCCCTCGGTAATGGCCGCAGCTGGCTTAACCTTGGCGATGTTTCGTCTTAAATTGAACATCTTCTGTTCGGATTTGGGAATGATGTTGTTGGCAAAGAAAAAGGTGACCACGCCCAAAAAGAGCACAAAAACTATCAAACTGCGCATTCCTCGCTGAAGGGAAATACCAGAGGCCTTCATGGCGGCAAACTCGTAGTTTTCCGCAAAGGTTCCAAAGGTGAGAATGGACGACAGCAATACGGTTAGGGGAAGTACCTTGTCCACCAGGGTGGGGATAAAATAAAAAATGAACTTGGCTATGATCACCACGCCAAGTCCCTTTCCCGCCAAGTCATCTATAAAAAGCCATATTCCTTGGAAGATGAATATGACAATCAGGATGCAAAAGGAGCTAAAGAAGTTATAGAGAAACCTATATAATATATACCGGTCAAGTATCTTCAATGCCTAATTTCTTATGATATAGTACCCGTCGTCCTCGAATTTTTTCGCGTTAAAGGTAAACAGTGTACTTGACAATGGCTGATTGGTTTTGAAAGAATTAACGGTAATCGTTGTTTTTGTGCTGTTCTTTCCAGTTTGAATAAGCTTGTAGATATGCTTGGTTCCCATGTCCACACCCAAAAGAATGGACGCTATTTCGGTGTTGGAATCGATGGGGGTCAACTTTACATACTGGATTTTTCTTCCGCCCACATTTTGAAGGATATCCCAGGCATAGTTATGTCCAGAGCGGTAGAAGGTCAACATTTTTGATGGGGTAATGTTGTTGTCGTCTTCGGAAATAGCCTCAATGGTCACTTCCTCATTTTCAGGAACAATGGTGTAGACTTTGGAACCATCACTCATCACTTGGGCGCCCAAATAATCCAAAAGATATTTATCACCACTTAAGGTCACATTTCCACTGGATTCCTGCTTTAGGTTGGCCTCAGAATTTTCAAGACCATACTTAAAATCTATATAGATGTTATCGTAGCTTTTGGCTTTGCTATATACCTCATCCAAAAGTCCTTTGGCCTTGGTTTCGTTCTGCGCATGGGCAAAGAAACCCGCGGCAAAAAGCCCGATAAAAAGAAATAGTTTTTTGAACATTGTGCTATTTTGTTTCATTTTCTAAAAGTTGATCTAGGGCCAAAATATCCGGAACCAATACTTGTCTTGCTTTACTTCCTTCAAAAGGACCTACAATTCCTGCGGCTTCCAATTGATCAATGATTCGTCCTGCCCTGTTATATCCTAATTTTAATTTTCGCTGGATCAGTGATGCGGAACCTTGCTGGGCATTTACAATGACTTCTGCCGCTTCCCGGAACATGGCATCCCTGTCCGCTATGTCATAATCAATCCCCGTGCCAGAGTCCTCACCTACATATTCTGGCAGTAAATGGGCATCCGGATAGGCGCGTTGCGAGCCAATATATTCCGTGATTTTGGCTACCTCAGGGGTATCCACAAAAGCACACTGGAGTCGGGTCACATCGTTACCTTGGGTAAAGAGCATATCCCCACGTCCAATTAATTGATCGGCTCCTTGGGTGTCCAAAATGGTTCTGGAGTCTATTTTGGAAGTCACCCTAAAGGCAATCCGCGCAGGGAAGTTGGCTTTGATGATTCCGGTAATCACATTTACGGAGGGTCTTTGGGTGGCTATGATCAAATGAATCCCAATAGCCCTGGCCAACTGGGCCAAACGCGCAATGGGCGTCTCCACTTCCTTGCCTGCAGTCATAATCAGATCGGCAAACTCATCGATGATCAAAACAATATAAGGTAAAAACTTATGACCGTCGTTGGGATTCAGCTTGCGGGCCTTGAATTTGACATTATATTCTTTAATGTTCCGCACCATGGCCGTTTTCAACAACTCGTAGCGGTTGTCCATTTCAATACAAAGGGAATTCAGGGTATTGATCACCTTGGTATTATCCGTGATAATGGCGTCCTCTGAATCTGGAAGTTTAGCCAGGAAATGTCTTTCAATTTTGTTGTACAGGGTCAGTTCCACTTTCTTGGGATCCACCAGTACAAACTTGATTTCCGCTGGATGTTTTTTGTACAAAAGGGAAGTGATCACCGCGTTCAATCCTACGGATTTACCCTGTCCAGTGGCACCTGCCATGAGCATATGGGGCATTTTCGCCAAATCCACAACAAAAGTTTCATTGCTGATGGTTTTTCCAAAGGCAATGGGCAATTCCATTTCCGCCTTTTGGAATTTGTTGGAGGCAATTACAGAGCGCATGGATACCACGGAGGCATTTTTATTGGGCACCTCGATACCAATGGTTCCTTTTCCGGGAATAGGGGCAATGATCCTTATCCCAAGCGCGGCCAAAGACAGAGCTATGTCGTCCTCCAAGTTTTTGATTTTGGAAATTCGGATTCCCGCCTCGGGCACAATTTCGTAAAGCGTCACCGTGGGGCCTATAGTGGCCTTGATCTGGGCAATCCCAATCTTATAGTTTTTAAGCGTGCTAACGATTCGGTTCTTGTTCTCCTCAAGTTCTTCCTGGTTGATTGTGATTCCTGAAGAAGCTCCATGGGGTTCCAAGAGATCTAGGATGGGGAATTTGTAATTGCCCAGTTCCAGTTTTGGGTCGAACTCCCCAAAATCCTTTACCAATTTTTCCGCTTTGATGTCCTTTTCTTCCTTCTCCTCTTTTACCGTTTCGACTTTTAGGGCAATGTCTGATTCCTCTTCCTGGGGCAGGTTCACATCAAGACCTGCTTCTGGATTTAAAGGTGGAATATCTTTTTTATGGGTATAGGTATCCACCAAAACAGGCTCTTCCTCCGTGCTTAGCTCGATGCTGTTATCCTCGGTGTCCAAAATTTTTGGTACCGAATCTTTCTTTTTAAAGTCAGTTTTAAGGTTTTGCCGTTGGTTTCTAAAGAAGTTACCTATGCCCTCGGGACTAAAATTGAACAAGCGAACCAATATGACCATCAAGACAAAAATCAAAATCAGGAACACTCCAATTTTGCCCACATAATCCTGAAGGAAATCATTCATTTCATAGCCAATAAGTCCACCCAACAGGGGTTGCTCCATAGCGAAAAATCCAAGGGCAATGGATACCCAGATGACACCGATCAACCCCCAAATCCATTTGCCTACCAGTCCTTTGTTGTCCAGTCCCAAAAAGAGATAGAGTCCAGTAACTGCCAGCAACAACGGAAATACAAAGGAGGCCAAACCAAAGCCTTTGTACATGAAAAAATGACTTACTGCAGCCCCAAATTTGTTAAGCAAATTATTGGCTTCCGCGTTGCGATCCCTAAACTCGGTAAGTAAACTTTGATCCTCCTGCCAAGTAAAGTAATAAGACATAAAGGAGAAGAACAGGGCAATACTGAGTACAATGAGCAAACTGCCCAAAATGATCTTATTCTGTTTGGACGGTTTTAAGGATAATTTTCTTTTGGCGGATTTAGGTTTGGATTTTGTCCTCTTCTTGGCCATGCAATTGATTAATAACGGGGCTAATTTACAAATTTACGATGCTTACCGTGGAAACAGATGTTGCTAAACCAATTTTGGCACATAAATAACAAGTCCCACGATACATGCTATGATGGATACTATCATAACGGCTCCTGCAGAGATATCTTTTATAAAACCAATTTTTGGGTCATCTTCGGGTTGAATATAGTCCGATATTTTCTCTACGGCAGTATTCAAGCCTTCAATTCCCATGACCATTCCAATGGAAATCAATTGGGCCATCCATTCCCCAGATGAAATTTCAAAATAAAAACCCGCTGCAGTCATGAGCAGGGCTATCACAAATTGGATTTTGATACTAGCCTCTGTCCGCAATAGCAAGAACAGCCCTTTAAAGGCGTAACCTACACTCTTGATCCTGTTGATGAAGAAGGACTCCTTAGGCATCCATTAAGGCTTCTAGCGCCGCTTTGTAATTAGGTTCATCCCCGGTTTCCTGTACCTGTTCGGTATAAATAACCTTTCCTTCCTCGTTCAGAACCACAACACATCTGGAAAGTAGGCTTTCAAAAGCAGAGTCTGCAAATGCTAAGCCATAATCCTGACCAAAGGAACCTGTTTTATAATCAGAAAGCATCTCCACATTTTCAATGCCTTCGGCCCCACAAAACCTGTTTTGGGCAAAAGGTAAATCTTTAGAAATACAGAGCACTTTCACACCGCTAAGTTCTGCAGCTTCTTCATTGAACTGTCTTACGGATTGGGCGCAAGTGCCTGTATCCACGCTTGGGAAAATATTTAAAACCACTTTGCTTCCTTGAAAGTCCGAAAGTGTTTTGGTGGACATATCCGATTTGGTAAGCGTAAAAGCGGGTGCTTGTGTGTTTACTTCGGGAAGGTTTCCAACTGTATTGGCGGGGTTTCCACCTAGTGTTATTGATGCCATATGAAAAGTTTTAAGAAGGGTGAAATTACTAAATAATCCAAAGTCCGTGGCAAAAAAGAAAGCCCATTGAAAAAGTTTTTCCAATGGGCCTGTCATATTTTGGGATGTTCCTTCCTTTTTACGGAAAAGAACAGGTCAATTCCAGAGTTTTGTTTCTTCTTTAAGGGACTAATTGGCGTGCTTGGATAGGTATTCGGCCACACCGCTTCTGTCGGCATTCATAGCTTCTTTACCGCTGTTCCAATTGGCAGGGCAAACCTCTCCTTTTTCCTGTACATGCGTATAGGCATCTATCAGCCTGATGAACTCATCAATGTTTCTGCCAAGCGGCATGTGGTTCACACTTTCGTGAAAGATGGTTCCTTCTTCATCAATCAAATAAGTGGCTCTATAGGTTACATTATCTCCTTCCACAGTGAAAACTTTGGTTTCCTCATCGTATTTTTCGTCTGTAATGTCTAAAATGCCCAAGGTAGAGGCCAAGTTTCGATTACTGTCCGCCAATAGGGGATAGGTGACACCTTCAATACCTCCATTTTTCTTTTCGGTGTTCAACCAAGCAAAGTGAACCTCCGCCGTATCGCAGGAAGCACCAATTACAATGGTATTTCTTTTTTCAAACTCCTCCACGGCATTTTGGAAGGCGTGCAACTCTGTTGGACAAACGAAAGTAAAATCCTTGGGGTACCAGAAAAGCACCACTTTCTTGTTTGATTCTTGAGCTTTTTTAAGAATGTTCAGCTTTGTAGTAATGCCGGATTTGTCAATGGCATTGACTTCTAGATTTGGAAATTTTTTGCCAACTAATGTCATAATTTATGTGCTTTTTTGTGCGTCAACAAATTTAGCTCTTGCTCGTTAAAACTGGTTCATTTTTGAATCCTAATTTGCTGACAAAAACACATATTTCCATTTGTGTAAAAAAGGAGAAAAATTATTGAGGGAACCAAAAAAATGAAGTGAATAAAAAAATGAACTAACAATGTCGAGACCATATTTCTGATTATTTTTTAAACGTGTTAACGTTGAAGCAAGGAGAAGCCAAACCTATGGTGCATTTTGGTGATGTTGACTTTTATGCCCACGCGTTTCGGCAACCATTTCTGTTACAAAAAACTCGATTTTATATCCACTTAGTTCATTCCCCATTATTTTCTTGTAATTTGATTCGGAGTTGGCAATTTTCAAATTACGGCAATGGAACGGTATGCATGACTTTACCAAATGCACAATGGTTAACCACTAAAAAACAAACTTCATATGCATAATCATCAAAAAAGGACTAATGGGAAAAGTCTGGTTTTAAAATTGTTTAAGGCTTCCCTAGTTATCATGATTTTGGGTTGTATTGTTTCCTGTAAAAAGGAGTTTTCTGGACCTATTACAGAACAAATCACCTTGAACAACATAACCATCCCTGAAGGTTTTAAAATAGAGAAGCTATATAGCCCTGGTGCCCATGAGCAAGGATCTTGGGTGAGCATAACCAAAGATGACAAAGGACGTTTGTATGCTTCGGACCAATTCGGAACTATTTATAGCGTGACTTTGCCTGATACAGCTAACAAATTGGATAGCGTTGTTGTTAAAAAGATTGATATCAAATTAGGGATGGCGCAAGGTTTGCTCTGGCATGAAAACACATTGTATGCCTTGGTAAATGCCAGCAACGAAAACGACTTGGGCATACAAAGTGGTTTTTACAAAATTACCGATGCAAATAGTGATGATGAGTTTGACACCGTTAAAATGCTTCGGACCTTTAATGGTTGGGGAGAACATGGTCCACACAACATTACTTTGGCACCGGACGGACAATCCCTGTTTATGGTTTTAGGAAACCATACCGATATTCCGGAAGATATCGGAAGTGTTATACCCAGGAACTGGGGAGAAGATAATTTATTGCCAGTTATCAAAGACCCCAGTGGTCATGCCAATGATGTAAAAGCCCCAGGTGGTTGGGTGGTTAAAACTGATTTTGAAGGTAGGGATTGGACACTTTTAAATGTAGGGCTCAGAAATACTTATGATATCGCTTTTAATCCTGATGGGGAACTATTTGGGTTCGATTCTGATATGGAATACGATATGGGAATGCCTTGGTATAGACCTATTAGACTGTGCCATTTAACCAGCGGGGGAGATTTTGGTTGGCGTACTGGAACAGGTAAGTTTGATGCTGAATTCCCGGATAACTTACCGAGTATTGCAAATTTGGGACAGGGATCTCCAACAGGACTTTTGGAAGGTGAAGGCTTGAAATTCCCCGAGTATTATCAGAATGGATTTTATCTTTTTGATTGGAGTTATGGTACCATGTATTTTGCCAGTCTGACCCCCAAAGGAAGTAGCTATACGGCTGAGGTTACTGAGTTTATTTCAGGGGTGCCCTTGCCGTTGACCAATGGAATAGTGGGAAATGATGGTGCCATGTATTTCTTGACAGGAGGAAGGCGCTTGGAGTCTGCTTTATATAAACTAACCTATACAGGTGCCTTGAATAATGAAGTTAAGATACCAGTTCCAAACGAATTAGGTAAAAACGAAAGAAGTCTTAGAAAAAAAATTGAGAGCTTTCAAAGCATTAAAAGTCCAGATCAGATAGATTTTCTGGTTGAAAATTTAGATCATGAGGACAGATATATTCGATTTTCGTCTAGAGTAGCATTGGAAAATCAAGATGTTGCTATTTGGAAACATAAAATAGTTGAAGATGAAAGTGTTTTGAGAAAAACCGCCCTGGCGATTGCCATTGGCCATCAAGGGGAGGACAATGATAGAGTAGAAGCATTAAAAGCTTTAATGAAGTTGGATTGGGCAGATTTAAACTCAATAGAAAAAATAGATTTTTTAAGAGCCATAGAGCTGTTGATCATCAGAAGCAATCAAAGCCTTGATGCATCGTTACAAAGGGCCATTGCCACCAAACTTTTACCGTATCACTTAAAAGAATCGGAACATCTTAATAAGGAAATAACCAAGTTGCTGAGTTACTTGGATTCTTCCGAAATTTTGGAGGCTACCATTTATAAAATGGAGAACGACACCATTACGTCCAATTTAAAATCTAATTATTTGTCGGGGGATATTACCAAAAGAAGTGATCAGTATGGTAAAGACGTGGAAAACATGCTTAAAAATATGCCCAATCAGCAAAACATCAGTTATGCCAAAAGCTTAAGTGAAGTAAAATCTGGTTGGACAAAAGCCTTGAGGGAGCGGTATTTTAGATGGTATAATCGAGCGTTAAAAAAGTCTGGGGGAAAACAGTATGCTAATTTTATTAAGGCCATTCAACGTAAAGCCTTAGTGAATGTTCCGGATGAAGAAAGAGCGTATTTCGAGTCCTTGTCCAGTGAATCCATGAATCAACAAGTAGATTTGATGAAAGATGTTAGAATGCCAGATGGTCCTGGAAAAAACTATACCGTTGCTCTGGTTGAGAAAGCATTTAATGAAAATAAAAAGGATGCCAACTTTGCCAACGGAGCAAATTTTTATAGATCATCAATGTGCGTTTTATGCCATAGTATAAAAGGTGTTGGAGGCAATTCAGGGCCAGAGTTGACACAAATAGGAACACGTTTTTCAATTAAAGACATTGCAGAAGCTATTGTCAATCCTTCACAAACGGTTTCAGACAGATATCGAAACACCATTTATCACCTAAACAATGGAAATACCATTAGAGGAAGGGCAGTGGAAGAAAGGGACGACGAGATAATCGTAAGCATAAATGCCTTCTCTCCTGATATGACAAGTACAATCAAAAGAGCTGATATAGATACAGTTGAAGAGTCTTCGCAATCTGCAATGCCAGCTGGTTTAATTAATAGTTTAAACGAGAAGGAATTAAGTGATCTATTGGCGTTTCTGGTCGCAGGAGGAGACGAGAACAATAAAATTTACAACTAGTGTTCTTAACCACATGAGTGATTAAGACATTTGAGTTGTCAATTGTTTTATTTCGCGGTAAGTTGCTTGATTTTGATTTTAAAGGCTGCAAACAGTAAGGTCATGAACGGACTCAGCCAATTAAAAACGGCAAAGGCGAAATAATCTATGACAGGGACTCCCAAAACGCCACTGTGATAGGCACCGCAGGTATTCCATGGTACAAGAACAGAAGTTACCGTCCCTGAATCTTCCAATGTTCTACTTAGGTTTTCTGGTGCTAGCCCACGTTCCTCGTAGGCTTTGGCGAACATTTTCCCGGGAACCACTAGAGCTAGATATTGATCAGACGCTGTTACATTTAGCGCAAGACAACTCCCAACCGTACTGGCAAACAAGCCAAAAGTGGTCTTGGCCATATTTAAAAGGGACTTGGTAATTCGCTGAAGCGCTCCAATACCGTCCATGATTCCACCAAAAACCATAGCGCAGACAATCAACCAAATGGTGCCGAGCATTCCAGCCATTCCCTTTGATTTAAATAGCTTGCTATATTTTTCAGGGGCTTCCAATTGGGTTTCTACCGTAATGGCATTGAGTACCCCCTTGTACCCAGATTCGAATGAAAGCCCATTTCCGCCTCCTAGGGAACTCACAATACCCGGCTGAAAAATAAGGGCAAAAACCCCGCCGAGCAAGGTTCCGATCAAGAGCGCTACCAAAGGAGGCGTTTTCTTTATGATCAAAAAGATGACAACAATAGGAACTATGAACAGCCATCCGTTTATATTAAATCGTTCCCCGATGATTCCAAGAATTTCGGAAGCGTCTGTTGGCCCAGTGGATTCTATGGAAAAGCCAATTATGATGAAGATCAACAAGGTTACCGATATGGTAGGAATTGTGGTAAGTGCCATATATCGAATATGCGAAAAAAGCTCACCTCCTGCCATTACCGGTGCCAGATTGGTGGTATCACTCAAGGGCGACATTTTATCTCCGAAATAGGCGCCAGAAAGCACAGCCCCTGCCGTCATACCCAATGAAATGCCCAACACATCCCCAATACCAATAAGCGCGATACCAACGGTTGCTGCCGTAGTCCAACTACTTCCGGTGGCAATGGAGATAATGGCGCAAATAACTACACAGGCAGCAAGGAAAATTGTCGGATTCAGAATGTAAAGACCGTAGTAGATCATTGCGGGGATAATTCCGCTAATCAACCAAGTACCTGCCAATGCCCCCACCATCAATAGGATTAATAAGGCTCCTGTGGTGGATCTCACATTTTCGGCAACTTCGGCCAACATTTGTTTGTAGGAAACTTTGTTTCTAAAACCAACAATGGCAGCGACGGCTCCACCAAGCAAGAGAATAAACTGATTGGATCCCTCAATGGCACTATCACCAAAAACAAAAACGTTATATGCCAACATGGCCACCAAGGCGAAAACTGGAATCAGCGCTTCCCAAATGTTGAGTTCTTTATTTTCTACAATGTTTTCTGCTTCTCTAAACTTGGGTTTTTGGGCTTTTTCCGCCATGTAGTCTGGTTTTGTTAACGAGTAATATTACAACATTGCATCCTGTTCTGCAAACCATGAGGTTAAGCAGCTTTTAAACAAGCACTTTACCTGTCTGCAAAACTCCTAGCCGCTCCATGCATGCACGCATGGTCAAATAGGTTTTGTGAATATCGTTGTCCAAACCAATAGAGAGGCGAATCAATCCTTGGGATAATCCCAATGCCTCCTGTTCCTCCAAAGGAATTTCGGAAGAAGTAGAAGTGCCCGGAGCACTGAAAAGCGTTTTGTAAAACCCGAGACTCACGGCCAGGTACCCTAATTTTTCACGCTGCATCAATTCCATCAAAGCATTGGCCATGTCCAAAGAACCAACATCCAAAGTCAGCAATCCGCCATACCCAAATTCAGGATTGAACTGGGAGGTCATGGTTTGATGTCCGGAATGTGATTTTAAGCCTGGATACACCACCGTCAATCCGTCCTTTTCAAATTGTTGGGCAAGATATAGGGCATTTTCACTGTGCTTTTTGATTCTGATATGAAGCGTTCGCATGTTTTTAAGAACTGATGCCGCCCGGAGACTGTCCATAGTACTTCCCAAGAGCATCCCAGCCCCGTCATTGACATCCTTCAAACTCAAACAAAAATCCTTGGAAGCACATACGGCACCCGCCACACAGTCGCTACTTCCATTGATGAATTTTGTGAGGCTATGTACAACAATATCAGCGCCCAATTTGGCAGCACTGATGGACAGCGGTGAGAATGTGTTGTCCACCACCAATGGGATTCCGTGCTGTTTGGACAAAGTAGAAAGTCCAGGAAGATCTGCAACCTCAAGCAACGGATTGCTGACCGCTTCGCAATAGATCATTTTGGTCTTCGAGGTTATGGCCCCTTCAACCGAATCCAATTTGGTGATGTCTACAAAAGAGGTGGTTATATTGAACTTCTTTAAGAAGTTCTTCAATAGGGCATAGGTGCCCCCATAAATGGTTCTACTGCAAACAATGTGATCTCCTGCATTGCACAATTGTAAGATAACGGCGCTGATAGCTCCCATCCCACTGGCATACACATTGGCCGACTCGGTACCTTCCAATTGGGCCATAGCTTCGCCCAAATATAGATTGGATGGAGAGGAGTGTCTACTGTAAAGGTAACAACCTTCGGTATTGCCCTCGAAGGTGTCGAACATCGTCTTGGCCGATAAAAAGGTATAGGTGGATGAATCGGAAATGGAAGGGTTTACCCCACCAAATTCCCCAAAATACTGTAGGTCTTGAATCTTGTCTGAAGCTTTGTATTTCATTAGGTAAGTTTTGCGGTAAAAGTACCTATGTATGGATAAAAAATCAATGTACATTAATAATTTTAGAACATGGTTCTATTTTTATGTGTATTAAAGAATATTAATCATTATATTTCGTTATAATTTAAGATTTACGGAAAAAAGGTCGGTATGGAATTGGATGAAATTGATAAAAAACTAGTACAACTCCTTCAAGAGGATAGTAAAAAGACCACCAAGCAATATGCAGATAGCCTAAACTTGTCCAAAACAGCTGTTTATGAACGTATTCGAAGGCTGGAACGGCAAGGAGTGGTTACAGGTTATGTGGCCCTTGTGGATAAATCCAAGATCCAGCGAAACTTCACCGTGCTTTGCCATATTAGATTGGCCCAACATATCAAAGAGAACGTACTTCGATTTGAAAGGGAAGTTTTAAAACTCCAGGAAGTTTCAGAGTGTTTTCATGTCAGTGGGGATTATGATTACATTCTAAAGATTCATGTGGAAAATATGGAAAAGTACCGTGAATTTATGGTGACCAAACTTACCGCTATCAGTAATATTGGAAGTACCCAAAGCTCTTTTGTAATCAACGAAGTGAAGCATAGTACAGCGATTCCTATTTAGGAAAGTTTAACGTAAATCGATGTTAAAGTGGATTCCCATTTCCCGGGATATTCCTAATTTTTTGGTCAAATCAAGAAACGAACCACAATCAAAAAACATCTTTTTACTCATGAATTCGCGTACACGGGTTTTTCTCACGGTGCTTTCCACGGTCGTAGGAGGGTTCTCCCTCATACTTTATACGACCATCTCACATAACATTTTATTTAAAGGCTTAAGTTTTTGCACGTCTTCGCTTCAAGAATTATTTTTTGGAAGCACGGCCTTTTTTCTTTCTGCGGTAATCGCTGGATTTATTTCGACTTTAATTGTCGTCAAGGATAATTTCTTACCCTTATTTTTAATTTCACTTTTCATTATTGGAGAGTTCCTTGTACTTACATCCAGCGGGCACTGGCATGGCCCAGTTTGGTTTGAAACCGGGCTATATCTTTCCCATATTGGTGGTCTTTGGATTGGGTGCTATGGTGCCGTTAAATTCCCCTTGGCCCCAATGTAGAATTTTTCTAAAGTGACTTTATGTAGGAGGCCATTTTTTCCCGGGTTTCCCTATTTGGGATTCGGCCCAGACCAGCTCCCATATTGTCTATCATATGATGCGGTTTGGAGGTTCCCGGAATAACACAGCCTACATGGGGATTGGACAGAATGAACTTTAAAAAGAACTGCCCCCAACTGTGAATATCCCATTCTTTTGCCCACCCTGGGAGATTTTTCCCTCGCACGGCTCCAAACAAGGAACCCCCACCATAAGGTTGGTTGATTAGGGTAGCTACTTCATACTTATGGGCTGTTTGGAAAAGGGATTTTTCCGCATGTCTCGCAATAATGGAGTAGTTGAATTGGACAAAGTCTGGACGCTCTGCCGCAATGATACGCTCTAGGGATTCGTGGGAAGAGTCAACATAATGGGTAATACCCCAATAATGAATCTTTCCCTGAGCCTTCCAATCTTTCAGCGTTTTTACATGTGTTTTCCAATCCACAAGATTGTGTATCTGCATCAAATCCATAGTGTTGACCCCCATCTTTTTGAACGAGGTAACCATTTGTCGAATTCCAGCCTGTTTTCCGGAAGTCCAAACCTTGGTAGCATAGAACAACTGCTTTTGGAAATCAAGTTGCCCAGCTAGATCACCCACCACTTTTTCCGAGCTTCCGTACATCGGGGAAGAATCGATTACCGAGCCTCCAAAACCATGCAGTTGGGTCAATACCTCGGTTAATAATTTGCGTTTCTCAACGGAGTTGCCCACGTCAAAAGTCTGCCAGGTGCCCAAACCAACAACGGGTAGCGCTTCACCAGATTTGGGAATGGGTCGCGTAAGGACTTTGTCCTTAGGATTAAAAAAAGCATAGGAGGGTTGGAGCGAAAGTCCCAATCCAGCCAACAATGACAATTTCAAGCTGTCTCTTCTGCTATACATGTTCTTCATACATCTTCTTTTTTAAAGTTAAGTCATTCTCCCTAACAAGCTGCATTTTACCCAATCGGAAGCCGACCAGGCTCCAGATAAATGAAAGGGGAATGGTTACCAGGGCTATGAACCCAAGACCCCATCCAAGGGCCGCCACTCCGGCAAAGAGCCACCCTACTAGGGCATCTCCACCGCGATAGATGGCGGTGTCTATAAAGTTTTTGGATTTATATTTTTCCTCAAAGTCGGTTACCGTGAACAAAATTTCACGCCCTGGTCTTAGCAGCATAAAATTACCGGCACGATGAAGGACCATGAGCAATGCGATTATGGTCAACGTAGGGTTTTGACCCAAAAAAATCAATCCCAGCCCTACCAACAGGGGAACGGAAGCCAAAACTATGGATAAGCCAATCTTTCTAATGATTTTGGCGGTTAGAAAGAACTGCCCAAAGATGGCTATGGCATTGATGGTGAAATCCAAGCGCGAAAAATAGTCAAGACGGTCAGCACTTGATAAAAGCTCCTTTTCCACAATATGGGCTTGCTCAAAATACAATACGGTGGATATGGAGGTGTAGAGCAAAACAAAGCCAACTATGCCCAATAGGTAAGGTGACTTTGCCATGTGACGTATACCTTCAAAAAGCTGGGAAAGGTTTGGCTTAGGTGTATTTGTCTTAACGCCACCCTTGGTTTTAAGGGGCTGAAGTTTTAGAATGAAGTGAATGCAGCAGACCGCCATCAACAAAAAAAATGCTGAAACCAATAATAGGATTCCGATGGAAAAATTACTCCCAACTACATTGGCGATTACCGGCCCCACCAGCGCGCCCAAACTTCCTCCAGAGGCAATAACACCAAAAAAACGTTTGGAAGACACGCTGTCAAATACATCGGCCATAAAGCTCCAGAAGAGGGAAACAACAAACAAATTGAAAACGCTGAGCCAAATAAAAAAGGCTGCAGCCATTCCTCTTGAGGGGCCAAATAGGGTAAATAGGAAATAGAAAACCAAAATATTGACAATGCAGAATCCATAGGAATACATCAACACCTTGCTGATGGAAAATCTGCTCACTACCCATCCAAAAACTGGAACGACCATCAGCATGGCCACAAAGGTTCCCGTAAATAACCATTGCATGTTTACAACCCCGTTTAGGATACCCATTTCATCCCGAATGGGACGGAGGATAAAATAACCACAGAGTAAACAGAAAAAGTAAATGGCAGATAATGCCACAAGCCGTTTTTCCCGAAGCCTAGGCGAATTGCCTTTGTGCAATTTGTAAGATCTAAATAAGTGGTTCATTCAGTATTCCAATTGAAATACCAAGATGTGAACGCTATGGGGATTAAGCTATGTGATTGATAAATGTGTGTGACGGATTTATAAATCCTTAAGGAGAAACCTGTTCCTTTTGAAATTTTGTTGGAGTGGAGCCCGTAACTTTTTTGAAAGCGGTATTGAAGGCCGAAAGGGTGTTAAATCCGCAATCATAAGCGATGCTGGCTATTTTGGTATGCCTGTAATCGGGATGGACAAGTCTATTTTTAACAGCCTCCACTCTATAGGAGTTGAGGAAATCGGGAAATCCCATTCCAATTACCTTGTTGACCACATGGGAAACCAAATAAGGCTGCATATTGGCCGCTTTGGCCACCTTGGCCATGGTACAATCAGGATCAAGGTATATTTTTTTGGATGCCATGGTTTTTTGGAGTCTCTCGGCCATTGCACTTAGTTCCTCTGCCGACAATTTAGCGGCTCCATTTTTTTGGGCAGTTACATGCTGAAGGATTGATGGGTTTTTGAACAACACAAATGCCAGGAAATAAATGAAAGGTAAATACAGCAAGGGGCCTAATAGGTAAGGGGTAATCCCCAGAATATAATTGGAAAAATAAAGAAACTGAAGGGTAACGGTGCCCAATATCAAAGTGGTTAGCCAAATTTTGGCTGCTTTGGTAGGTTGGACGCATAATGTTTTTTTTCTAATAAATATGCCCAGTAGAACCAAACCGCCCAGCGCATAGATCATTTGATGAAACAACAAGGCCGTGTAACCACCAATATACCAAAACCCGTCTCTGGTTAAAAGGTTGATAAAAAGCAATAGGAAAACCCCTGGAGCAAAATGGATCCAATTCCAATGGGACCATTTTTTTTGGAAAAGGAAGTGCCAGACATATAATAGGAGTGCTGGGCCAGTAAGCGCGTGGGCTGCAAACCCTAAATTGATAAACCAGATAGGACTGGTATCCAGATAGACCCAGAGTATGGATTTGGTCAATCTTATGGTGATGGCAAAAAAGAAAAGGGAGAGCAACAGGTTCCTAAAATCCCATTTGCGTTCCAACAAACTATAAATGGAAAGAAACAGGCTTTGTGCGGCACCTATTCCTGCCACAAATAGCTCAACTTCTTTTTGTAATCTAAGCGTACGCATAAAACAAAAACCCTTGAATTTAAACAATTTCAGTGGCGTTGATACACCCTTTAACAGAACATTGTCAGAATACTAACATGAGCTAAATCAAATAGCAAAAAGAAAAGGCATTTCAAAGAAACATTGTTATTTTTGTACTCATTATCAAAACAAAACAAAATCCCTAATAAATAGATATGAATCAATACGATGTGGCCGTTATTGGCTCTGGACCTGGAGGCTATGTGGCGGCAATTCGCTGCGCCCAATTAGGAATGAAAACTGCAATTGTTGAGAAATACGCCACCTTGGGCGGAACCTGTCTCAATGTGGGCTGTATTCCCTCCAAGGCCCTATTGGATTCGTCCCATCATTACGAAGATGCTGTCAAACATTTTAAGGAGCACGGTATTGATATCCCGGGTGAAGTAAAGGTAAACATTGAGCAAATGATCGCCCGTAAGCAAGGTGTGGTTGACCAAACCACTAAAGGCATTCAATTTTTGATGGATAAAAACAAAATCGATGTATATCAGGGAGTAGGGAGTTTTAAGGATGCTACCCACGTCAACATTGATTCAGAAGATGGCAAAACCGAGACCATTGAGGCTAAGAACACCATTATAGCAACAGGGTCCAAACCATCTACTTTGCCCTTTATTAAGTTGGATAAGGAGCGAATCATTACTTCCACGGAAGCTCTTGAGCTAAAAGAGGTTCCAAAACACATGATTGTGATTGGTGGGGGTGTTATTGGATTGGAATTGGGACAAGTATATAAGCGTTTGGGTGCTGAGGTAACTGTGGTGGAATTCATGGATAGAATCATTCCAGGCATGGATGGCGGACTTTCCAAAGAGCTTATGAGGTCCTTGAAAAAGCAAAAGATGAAATTCCATTTGTCGCACAAGGTGAAATCCGTGGAACGCAAAGGAGATGAAGTGATCGTGAAAGCAGATGACAAGAAAGGACAGGAGGTTACTTTTACTGGGGATTACTGTCTGGTCTCTGTAGGAAGAAGACCTTATACGGATGGACTTAATGCTGAAGCCGCTGGGGTAAAATTGGATGACCGTGGTAGGGTAGAGGTCAATGAACACCTACAAACCAATGTGTCCAACATCTATGCTATTGGCGACGTGGTGCGTGGTGCCATGTTGGCCCACAAGGCTGAGGAGGAAGGAACTTTGGTTGCCGAATATTTGGCAGGTCAAAAGCCACATATCAATTACAACTTGATTCCAGGCGTGGTCTATACCTGGCCAGAAGTAGCTGCGGTAGGACAAACGGAAGAGCAACTCAAGGAAGCTGGGGTTGACTATAAAGTTGGTCAATTTCCTATGCGGGCATTGGGAAGAGCCAGAGCGAGTATGGACATTGACGGATTTGTAAAAATCCTAGCGGATAAAACCACCGATGAAGTTCTTGGCGTACACATGATCGGAGCGCGCTGCGCAGACCTCATTACCGAAGGAGTTACTGCGATGGAATTCAGGGCATCTGCGGAGGATATGGCACGAATGAGCCATGCACATCCTACCTATGCCGAAGCGGTCAAGGAAGCTGCCTTGGCGGCCACGGAAAACAGACCGATCCATATTTAATTTAATGGTATTCTGGAGCTAACAGTGCTGAAACTGTAACAGAATTGCATGTAACTTATCTTTTAGGAGCAGCCCTTTGGGCTGAAGTTGGATTGTTAATTTAATTTCAGATAAGATGCTTTTAAAAAGAATAAGTTTGGTTATGATGGCCATATGGCTATCTAAAGGGATTGGTCAGGAGTTGCCGGTACCCTTGAATTTTGAGGTGAAAAACGGATTAGCGGTCATTTCTGCCTCCTTACATCTACCTGAAAATCAGGATGGCCAAGTACCCGTGGTGATTGTGGTGCCAGGATCGGATAGAGGAACCCGTGATTACTTTTTGCCCTTTGTTCCTGCAATCAATAGCATTGGGTACGGCGTTCTGTTGTATGACAAGCAAGGTGTGGGGAAATCCACTGGAAGCTTCATCCAGGTTTCCAGCACCAACAGTAAAAAGACCATCGCGGAACGAGCTAAAATTGTAGCAAGTTTGATCAAATATCTTCAAGGACTGCATTCGGTTTCCGCTGACCAAATTGGACTGTTGTCCTCAAGCCAAGGAACATGGGTGGCTTCCGAAGTGTATAAAACCCATGGGAATGTGGCCTTTCTAATGAATTATAGCGGTGGAGTGGCCTCGGTAGGGGCATCGGATTACTACGATGAGCAAATGGACGATGCTAGTATGACGATTGAGAATGGTAATAAATTGGTCAACAGTTTTAAGGGCTATCATGGTTTTGATCCCATAAAGACAATAAAGCGTATGGATATTCCTGTTCTCTGGATGTACGGCGCATTGGATAGAAGCCATCCGGGATTATTTGATTTGGAGACCTTAAATAAGATGGGCAAAGAAAACTTTCGATTGGAACTACTGGATAACACTACACACGAATTGATTGATGTGACAACCAATGATATAAGCCAGGAAATGGTTTCCAGATCCATGGCCTGGATGTCCTCCATAAAAAGGGGATTTTAGCAGTTACTGCCGGATTCTGGAAAAACGTCTCCAGGCCGCTTTTGCCCGAAGCGAAAGATCACGGGCTATTGGAGACAAAATAAGCTTGAGCTCCCCAGCTTTCAATTTTGAGTAATCCAGAGCCAAGGTAAAATGTTCCTTAATTTCTGATTCGCGTTTGTTGTAAAGCAGCGCTAGGTAAGTACACACTACCATAAAAACCAATGCTCCTGAAATTACCACCGAAGGACTCAAGCTGTACTTGAAAAAACGGTAAAGCCCCATTCCCGTAAAACTTCCATAAAGGATGATGAAGTGAATTACATAAATGGAAAGGGTGCTGGCCCCAATTTTCAAAATGGTAGGGTTGGTCAGGAATTTTCGGATGATCATGAAAACAGCGAAGACCAGAAAGACATCTCCCAATCGAATAAAGAGGTAATTGTTGGATTGAATCATATGGAACAATTCAATTCCGGTAAGGCGGAATAACGATACAAATCCAGAGGAAGAGTAAAAAATCAATGCTGATCCAACTACGGCCGTCACGGAAATGGCAACAGGATATAGGTACTTAAAATCCTTGAACTTTGTAAACAGCACCGCCAAAAAACCACCTACGGTGGCATAGCCCAACCACGGGATTATGGTAAATACGGAACCATTGGCCTTGGTAAAATAGTTGGCCAACATTTCCGGCAAAAAGCCAAAAGACCACTGTTTGTAAACAGGCTCAAATAGAAATAAAACCAAAGTTATTCCCAACAATAATGCTGGGAAAACGAAAGCTTTTCTTCTGACAGCAAAGAGATAGACTCCTATTACGGCCAAAATGGAAAGACCAATACAATGCAGTACATCCACCAGGTAAAAGGAACCATAGATATGTCCACTTAACAATCCAACAAAATTGGTGCGGAGCAAATAGCCAATGAGCAATAATTGCAAACCACGGCGTATGCCTTTTTTTACCCTGGGATTATCAAACCCTTTTTGGGGAACCCTGATGAGCAGGTATGTAAAGATAAATCCAGATACCGTAAAGAATACGGGTGCAGTAATTCCACGGAAATAAAGCCAGGTTTTGAACACCATGTTTTCCCTGTCCCTGAAAACGGGATCTAAGAGGCCATCAATAAAGTGTCCTTGGAGCATCATCAAAATGGCCCAGGCCCTCATGGCATCAATAAAAAATAATCTGGTGGACTTGGAATTCATTGGCAAACAATTATCCTATATACTTGCTTAACAGCAAGTTTGGATGTTTAACGCGTCAAAATTAGACAAAATACTCGCATGGAATAGCCTTTTGCGGTATTTTAGCCAAACAAACAAAGTTTTTTCCCTATGGCTTCAATTTTGGCGTTTGCCGGAAGTAATTCTTCCACCTCGGTCAATTTTAAATTGGTTCAGCATACCACAACTATGATTGAAGGGCATCAGGTTCAATTGTTAGACATGACCAGATATCCATTCCCCATGTTTAGTGAGGATGAGGAGAAACAAAAAGGGTATTCCAATTCTTTAGTGGAACTCAAGAACGATATCCAACAAGCAAATGGGCTGATTCTTTCCGTAAATGAACACAATAGCAATCCCTCTGCCTACTTTAAGAATGTATTGGATTGGCTATCCCGGTTGGAGCGTAAATTCTTGGACAACACCAAGGTTCTCTTGATGTCGGCCTCTCCTGGTGGACGCGGAGGCATTGGCGCTTTGGGGGTCACCGAAGCCCTACTGCCCAGATTTGGCGCTGAGATTGTAAGTACCTTCTCGTTGCCTGCATTCCATCAGAATTTTGGGCAGGGTGGAATAGTGGATGCCGAATTGAAGCAAGCGCATCAAAAAGCACTGACCCAATTTCTGGATTCACTTAAGTAAAATCTTTTGCGAAAGCAACGCTCTTTTTCTGTTTCCTCCCCTGAAAATTTCAAAAGCGGGCTATTGGAATGGTCTAAATCCTTTAATAAAGTGGTTTGGCTGGACAGTAATAATCATGAGGATACATACGGGAAATACGATGCAATTCTGGCAATTTCTGAACAGACCGATGAGTCTATCAAATCACTCCAAAACACCGATGAAGTATCAGATTTCATCGACAAAGAGAAGGATTGGTTGTTTGGTTATTTTTCATACGACCTAAAAAACCAATGGGAAGATCTTGATTCCAGCAATTTTGATGGGCTGGGATTTCCAGTCCTCCATTTCTTCAGGCCTGAAAAAATTCTGACTTTAAAAGACGATCAAGTTCAGTTGTTGTATCTGAATAGTCTCTCCTCGGAGATGGAATCAGATTATATCGAAATACAGCGATTGTCACAAAATAGAACTACTCCTGAGCTCCATCAATCTGTTCGAATAAAACTGCGCATCCATAAGGATGCCTATTTTGAAAAGGCCAACAGATTTTTGGAACACATACATCGAGGAGATATCTACGAGGCCAACTTTTGCCAAGAATTTTATGCGGAGGAAACGGAAATAGATCCATGGGAAACCTATAGGAATTTGAATCAAATTTCATCACCTCCCTTTGCGGCCTTTTTAAAGTTGGACGATAAATATCTGCTATGTGCTTCCCCAGAACGTTACTTGCGCAGGGAAGGGGAGAAGGTGATATCCCAGCCCATAAAAGGTACGGCACCAAGAGGCGCGAATCAAAAGGAAGACCGAGAACTGAAAAAGCAATTGCAGCAAGACCCTAAGGAGCGGGCGGAGAATATCATGATAACCGATTTGGTGCGGAATGATTTGTCAAAAAGCGCATTAAAGGGCAGTGTGAAGGTAGAGGAATTATGTGGGGTTTATGCTTTTAAGCAGGTGCATCAGATGATTTCGACCATAACTGCCAAAGTGCCCAAAGAGTTGAATTCCATGAAATTGATTAAGGACACCTTTCCGATGGGAAGTATGACGGGTGCCCCGAAAGTTTCTGCCATGAAAATCATTGAGGAACAGGAAGAGACCAAGCGGGGATTGTATAGCGGAGCTGTGGGCTATTTTGATCCCAATGGGGATTTTGACTTCAATGTGGTTATCCGCAGTATTCTCTATAACCAAACCTCTAAATATGTTTCATTTTCCGTCGGGAGTGCTATCACCTCCAAATCGGATGTGGAAAAAGAATACCAAGAATGTCTGTTAAAGGCCAAGGCCATGCGCAGCGTACTGGAAGGAAGCTGAGGTTTATTGCTACTTTTGCCAAATGCGAGCACAATTCGAGGCCCATATTCAGAAACATTTTCCCTTTTTAACGGAGGGCAAAGTGCTTGTGGCTTGCAGCGGAGGTTTGGATAGTGTTATTCTGGCCCATTTGTGCAAACAGGCTGGTTTGAACATTGCGCTGGCGCATTGTAATTTTAAACTTCGTGGGGACGAAAGTGATGGGGACGAGGAATTCGTTGAGGAATTGGCGCAAACCTTAGGGGTAGAGGTCCATAAAAAGTCTTTTGACACGGTCAATTATGCAGAAGAAAATCGAGGTTCCATTCAAATGGCTGCTAGGCAACTTCGCTATGACTGGTTTGACGAGCTGATGGAAACCCAAGGATTCCATTATGTACTAACGGCCCATCATGCTGATGATGTCTTGGAGACATTTTTAATCAACCTTTCCAGAGGAACTGGAATAGATGGACTCTCGGGGATTCCTGCCCAAAATGGGAATGTTGTTAGACCATTACTCCCGTTTTCCAGACAGCAAATCCTGGATTTCGCCCAAAAAGAGCATTTGGAATGGCGGGAGGACAGCAGCAATGAAGACACCAAATACCTTCGGAACAAAATCCGACATCAACTGGTGCCAAAATTGAAGGAACTGCATCCTACTTTTCTTCAAAATTTTGGTGCAACACAAGAGCATTTACGCCATTCAAAAAGCCTGATTTCAAATTATGTGGATTCGGTCAGAGCGAACTTGTTCGAGGAAATGGAGGGTGAGATTCGAATCAATATTGAAAACATGTTGCAACTTCATCCCTTGGGGGGTCATTTGTATGAACTATTCAAGGAATATGGGTTTGTTGTGTGGGAAGATATCAAGGCATTGACAAAGGCTGCAAGCGGTAAGGAATTGCATTCCAAAACCCATCGATTATTAAAGGATCGGGAGCATTTGATTCTTTCCAAAAATGAAAACGCCATCAACCAAAAATATTGGATTGCAGAAGAGGAAAGTTTGGTCAAATTTCCTGTTCCCTTGAAATTTGAACAAGCAGATTCCATTGAAAATTCTTCTCCCCAGGTGATTTTTGTTGATAAGGAAAAGTTAAACTATCCGTTATTATTAAGGAAATGGGAAAAAGGCGACTATTTTTATCCTTTTGGAATGCACGGCAAAAAAAAGCTGTCCAAATTCTTCAAGGACGAGAAAATGGACGTTTTTTCCAAGGAAAGGCAGTGGTTGCTTTGTTCGGGTGATGCCATTCTGTGGGTTTTGGGCAGAAGGTTTGATGAAAGGTTCAAGGTGGAAACCACGACCCAACAGATACTTAAAATTTCGCTTCTTGTATGAGAAAGTTAGCACTACTCTTAGGCTTTTTTGCATTGAGCTCTTGGCTTTACGGTCAGACAGATAAAGAACCAGCACTTTGGTCGCATACGGTTAACAAAATATCCGATACCGAATATGAGCTTGTTTTTAAGGGGATAATCATGGAAGGTTGGCACGTGTATTCCCAGTACACCGCCGAAGGAGGTTCTCTACCCAGTGAATTCACTTTTGAAAATGCTGGCGTAGACTATGAGTTGGTGGGCAAGACCCAAGAAAGTGAAACAATAAAAGAGTACAGTGACATCTTCGAAGTAGAGGAGACCTTCTTTAAAAAAGAGGCCATTTTTACCCAACGTATTAAACTGTTGAACCCAGAGGTTCGCCAAATTTCGGTGAATCTGTTCTATCAAATTTGTAAGGAGGTATGCATACCTATGGACGAACTGTTCCAAGTTTCCTTGGATGGACAGGGTTTTGTGGCTTCGGAACAACAAATTGATGAGGAAAGTTTGGCTATGAGTGCCAACCTGAAATTGGATTTAAAGAACAAGGAGTTACTGAATCAGGGAGGGTTGACCCAGGCCAAGAAAAAGTCAGGATTGTGGATGGTTTTCGGACTTGGGTTCCTAGGAGGTTTGATTGCCTTGCTGACTCCTTGTGTTTTCCCAATGATTCCATTGACCGTATCATTTTTTACCAAACAATCGCAACAAAAGGCCAAAGGCATAACCAATGCTATGCTCTATGGTTTTTTCATTGTGTTGATTTACTTTTTGTTGAGTCTTCCATTTCATTTGTTTGATTCCATTGACTCGCAGATTCTGAATACCATAGCCACCAATATTTGGCTGAATGTGTTCTTTTTTGCCATATTCGTCTTTTTCGCCTTCTCATTTTTCGGCTATTACGAATTGACCTTACCGAGTTCTTGGGCCAACAAAATGGATGCTGCCTCATCCAAAGTGGGCGGTGGACTGGGAATTTTCTTTATGGCGCTAACCTTGGCCATTGTGTCGTTCTCTTGTACGGGACCCATTTTGGGTGGATTATTGGGCAGTACCACCTTGGCAGAAGGTGATGTGGCAGTCAACCTGTCCGCGGGAATGGTAGGTTTTGGCTTGGCCTTGGCCTTACCCTTTGCCCTATTCGCCTTGTTCCCGGCTTGGTTGAATTCGTTGCCAAAATCCGGGGGTTGGATGACCACAGTGAAAGTAGTGTTGGGCTTTTTGGAATTGGCATTGGCATTCAAATTTTTATCCAATGCAGATTTGGTGGGGAACTGGGGAATCTTCAAACGCGAGATATTTCTTGGTATATGGATATTGATTTTCGTTCTGATGGCGCTCTATTTGTTTGGTATTTTCCGATTCCCTCATGATGGACCCAAACAAAAACTGTCCATGGGAAGAAAATTGGTGGGCGTTCTTAGTACCGCCTTTGCTACCTATCTGATATTGGGATTACTAAATATGACCAGTCTAAAGTTGTTGAGTGGTTTTCCACCACCGGACTTTTATACTTTGAGTACATCCGAAAGCGATTGCCCACTGGGCTTGGATTGCTATAAGGATTTTGATGAAGGTGTGGCCCATGCGCAAGCGGTAAATAAGCCAATTTTGTTGGATTTTACTGGGTGGGCCTGTGTTAATTGTAGGAAGATGGAAGAAAATGTTTGGAGTGATCCAAGCATTTATCCCCTGCTTAAGGATGAATATGTTTTGATCTCACTTTATGTGGACGATCGCAAAGAACTCCCGGAAAACCAGAAGTTCGATTTCCAATATGAGTCTGGACGTATTAAGGAGATCACAACGGTTGGACAAAAATGGGGGACTTTCCAGACCATCAATTTTAATGCTGCTTCCCAACCCTATTATGTACTGCTGTCCCCTAATTTGGAAATCCTAAATGATGCGGTTCAATACGTGGATGTGGAGGAATACGGGCAATGGCTCAAATCCGGTCTTGCCACATACCAATTGTCCATGAATAAATAGTTATTCTTCCTTCCATTTTTTAGGCTTTTTGGAAAATAGTGTACCTTAGAGTAACTATTTCAATTAACCAAAGCCCCAGTGAAGAAACTTAAAAAGGTACTTTTAGTACTTGCTGGCCTTGTGCTTATTGTTGCCATAGGCGTCTTCGTGTTTGTACAAAGTCTAAAACCGGACTATGATGGAAAAATTTCCCTAGCCGGTATTTCCAATGAGGTGAATGTCTATTTTGACGACTACGGAATTCCCCATATTTATGCCAATAATGAAAAAGATGCCACCAAGGCATTGGGTTATGTCCATGCCCAGGACAGACTTTGGCAAATGGAGCTGTTGCGTCGTGTTGCCAAAGGCCAGCTCTCCGAAGTCTTTGGAGCCGATTTGGTAGAAACCGACAAGTTCTTCCTCTCTTTGGGGATAGACGACAACTCTGTCCAAGCAGTTTCCGAAATGGATATGGACAGTGAGGCCGTAATTTTGGCACAGGCGTATCTTGAAGGGGTAAATGAGTTTATTGAAGAAGGGCCAACCCCCATTGAATTTTACCTTACTGGCTTAAAAAAAGAACCCTTTGAGCTTAATGATATTATGGATGCCATGGGGTATATGGCCTTCAGCTTTGCCATGGCACATAAAACAGATCCGCTTCTCACGGATATCAAAAATGAATTGGGTGAGAAGTACATTCAAGATTTGGCGGTGTATTCGGATACCACTACAACATGGATTAAAAATTACAGAAATACTAAAATGGACAGCTTGGATTTGGACATTACCGCTGGAGTGTTCCAAGCCTTGAACAAACTACCTGTTCCTCAATTTGAGGGGAGTAACAGTTGGGTGATTGCCCCCAACAAGACAAAGTCCGGAAAGGTGATTTTGGCCAACGACCCACATATTTCGTACGCCCAGCCTTCAGTTTGGTATGAGGCCCATATAAGTACTCCAACCTATGAGAAGTATGGGTATCATATGGCAGGAGGGCCGTTTCCCATGCTAGCCCACGATAGAAATGTGGCATACGGTCTTACCATGTTTGAAAATGATGACATTGATTTTTATTTGGAGCAAACCAATCCTGCGGACAGTACGCAATATAAAACCGAAAATGGCTGGGAGAACTATGAATATGTTACCAAGGAAATCAAGGTAAAGGATGCCGAACCAATTAGTTTCACCATTAGAAAAACCAGACACGGGCCATTGGTAAATAATGTGGCCAAGCAAATAAAAGGAGATACTCCCATTGCCATGTCTTGGATTTATACCCAAAAAGAAAACAAGGTACTGGATGCGGTCTATGAAATGAGCCACGCCAGCAATCTGGAGGAATTTAAAGGTGCTTTGCCCAAAATCCACGCACCTGGATTGAACGTGATGTATGGGGATGCGGAAGGAAATGTGGCCTGGTGGGCCACCGCCCAACTCTATCAAATGCCGGATAGTGTCTCTACAAAGATGGTCATGGACGGCGCTTCAGGCAAAGACGAACCAGTCCGTTATCTGGATTTTTCCGAGAATCCATCGGCCATAAACCCGCCATGGGATTATGTGTATTCGGCCAATAACCAACCGGATTCCATCGCGGGGATGCTTTATCCTGGATACTACCTTCCTGAGAACCGGGCCCTGCGAATTGTTCAATTGTTGGAAAGTAAAAGCGATTGGGACAGCGAATCCACTTCCCAGATGATTTTGGATGCCACCTCTTTGGTGAACCCTGCATTGGTTTCAGAATTGATCAAACTACTTGATGTTTCCCATTTAAGCGATGAGCAACTGGTTCAGGTAGATGCACTTCGGAACTGGGACGGAACCTATACTTTGGATGGAACAAACCCAACCTTGTACCATAGGTGCGAATATTATATGGTAAAGAATACCTTTTTGGACGAGCTGGGAGAGGAAAAGTTCAAACAGTTTTTGGGCACCCATATATTTAAAAGGCAGATTGCATATGGGGCGCAGATGCAAACGGGAATTTGGTGGGACAATGTCCATACCAAGGATAAAGTGGAAAGCAGGGATGAAATTGTACTCCAGTCCTTTGCCGAAGCATGGCAATCCTTGGTAGATGATTTTGGGCCGGATGCATCCCAATGGACTTGGGATAAGGTACATACTGTGGAACACCCTCACCCTATAGGCCAAGTGGAATCATTGCGTAGTTTTTTCAATGTTGGGCCTTTCCCAGTCAACGGTACCAGGGAAGTAATCAATAATATGAACTTCACCTATGACGGTACTGGATTCCATAAGGTCAACGTGGGCCCATCTACACGTCGAATTGTCGATTTTTCAGATATTGACAATAGCATCAGCATACTTCCTACAGGACAATCAGGTAACCCTTTCAGTAAGCACTATGAAGATCAGGCAGAAATGTTTGTGGACGGGAAGTTCAGAAAAATGATGATGAACAAAGAAGAAATCCAAAATAATTCTACTTCTTTATTGGTTTTTAGCCCAAACTAGCTTTGGACCATTAAAAATTCCATGTTAAAAAATGTTAAATCACGAGTAAAATTTTTGTGATTTAACCAGATTGATAAAATTCCATGAATTTTTAACAAAAATTTAAAAATTATCACATTATGTGGTACTTTAGGTCAAGCTAATTCAATTAAACAAACGAACCTCATACATCAATCAAACAGTAGGATGCTTTATTTTTTTCGGAAGCCTTTTAGGGCAATGCTTGTCCTTGGTTTAGTCGCGTCTGCGCATGGCCAGGAGTCTCAGCAAGTTTCATATTATAATCAATTTGACAAAGAGGTTGGTATAGAGAATACAGGGCTGTACCAAGGTGAAATCCACGCTGTAAAATACAGGACCATTAATGAGAATACCCAATACTATAAAAACAGGGATTTTCTTAAAGGGGATGTGTGTTACGAAGGGCAGTGCTACTACGGTTTGGATCTTAAATATGATGTTTTTGAAGACCAGGTATTACTTAAATTAATTAGCAAAGCTGGTGGGGGAACCTTGCGACTTTTCAAGGATAAGGTGGAAAGTTTTACCATTGCCGGGGTGGATTTTATCAAGCTCGAAAGGAGCCAGGCTCCAGGGCTTAACCTTTACGGGTTTTATGCCGTGGCCTATGAAGGTCCTTTGTATACGCTCTATACCAAATACACCAAGAAAAGTTTTGACCGAAAGGACCGCAGTGCTATTTACTATGAGTTCTTGGACGGACAAAGTGAACAAGTCCTTTTCTATCAAGGCAAGTACCATATAGTTAATACCAAAAAGGATAATCTTTTGGTGTTCCCACAATTGAAAAAGGATATAGATAGATTTTACAATCTAGCTAGGGGACTCAGGAAATCGGATCCAAACGGTTTTCAGGTAAGTCTTTTAAAACGTTTGGAAATACTAATGTCCCAACCTAAAAACACTTCCAAGTAATGAAGAAAATTTTGATTTCGTTCATGCTTCTTGTAGGCATGCAGCATGCATTGGCCCAAGAAGAAATACCAAAGATTTCAATCTCCTTTACCAATGTGGATGTTTTGGATGCATTACAGTCCATTGAAAGCAAAACGGATTACAGATTTTATTATCTGGACGCCTGGTTGGAGAATATTAAGGTAAGCGGCACTTATCAAGATACCCAGGTGAGCTTAATTTTGGATGACCTGTTCAAAAACACGGTCCTTAATTTTTATATAGCTGAGGACAACAAAATTTTTCTTCTACAGAACAATCAGATTTACGAGTCGCTTCCGGAAGATTTTTTTGGCAAAAAAGATGCTGTTGCCGATGATGGGCCCAGCTATGACGACATTCAAGATTTAGGGCCTTTGTTTGTTAACGCTGAGGACTCCGGTGTATCTAGGGGAATGCAGGTGGTGAAAATTGGAAAGGAGAATCGAAACAACAGAAAAAGGACGTTTACCTTAAATGGGAAAGTGACCAATGCCAGAACAGGACAGCCCATCCCTGATTTGGCCATCATTGTGGAGGGCGAGGACTTGGGAACATCTACCAATGCAAATGGTAACTACAGTTTGGAACTTCCTGTAGGTGAAAACATCATTCGTACGCAAGGGCTTGGAATCCAAGATTCCAGAACCAAGGTAATCCTGTACAACAATGGGGTTTACAATTTTGACCTCAATGAGAGTGTGGAAGCGTTGGATGAAGTGGTGGTCCAGGGTAATTTGGATAGAAATGTGGAAACCGCGATTACAGGGGTTACCCTTATTGAGGTGGAAAAAATCAAAAATATCCCCTTGGTCTTGGGTGAACGGGACATCCTTAAAGCTGCCATTACACTTCCTGGCATAACAACGGCAGGAGAAGGGGCTGCTGGCTACAATGTTAGGGGCGGTAGAACAGACCAAAACCTGATACTTTTGGATAATGGGGTAATTTATAATCCTTCCCACTTCTTCGGGATTTTTTCTGCCATAAACCCTTTTTCCACAGGTTCAGCGGAGATTTACAAGGGAAATATACCAGCAGAATTTGGGGGTAGACTCTCTTCCGTATTCGATATCACCACCAAGGATGGAAATACGGAAAAATTCTCCGGGGAGGCTTCCATTGGACCTGTAACCAGCAATATTGTTTTGGAAACACCTATAGTAAAAGATAAATCGGCCTTGTTGGTTGGAGGCCGAGCTACCTATTCGGATTGGATTTTGAAAGCCTTGGATGATGAGCAATTGAACAACAGTACCGCTTCGTTTTTTGATGTGGTGGCCAAGTACAACCATACCATAGACGATAAAAACGAAATAAAGGCAACTGGATACTTTAGCCGGGATGAGTTTAGTATTACCTCCGATTCCATCTTTGATTATAGCAACAGACTGGTATCCTTAAAATGGGACCATAAGTTTAGTGAGAAGACTACCGGAAGTCTCATTGCCTCCAATAGTGAGTACAGATTCGGCATTGAGTTTGACGGGGAATCCAACGACGATTTTGACTTGGGCTACAAGAACAACGAGACCGAAATCAAATTGAAGATGAAATACCTGCATAGTGACAAGCACAAATTCGATTTTGGTTTGTCAAGCAAACTCTATGTGGTGGACCCAGGCGATATTGTGCCATTGGGAGGGGATTCCGAGGTTACTTCCCTGACCATCCCCCAGGAAAAAGGATTGGAGTCGGCCATATTTGCTTCCGATAGTTATGAGGTGAATGATAAGTTACTGATAGATATTGGGCTGCGCTATTCATTTTATGCCGCTTTGGGCGCATCATCGCAGCGTATTTATCAGGAAAACGGACCGAAGAATAGTGGTACGATGGTAGAGACCCAGGATTTTGATAAGAATGAGGTCATTGAAACTTATGGCGGTCCTGAGGCCAGGGTTTCCGCAAGATATTTTCTAACCCCAGACTTTTCGATAAAGGCCAGTATCAACAATGCTTACCAATACATTCACACCCTTTCCAGCAATACAACGGTTTCCCCTACGGATACTTGGAAGCTATCAGATTTGAACATCAAACCGCAGGAGGCCTACCAAGGCTCTTTGGGATTGTACAAGAATTTTGGGGGCAACACCTTTGAGTTGAGCTTGGAAGGTTATTATAAGAAACAGACCAATCTATTGGATTATAAGGTTGGGGCACAGTTGCTTTTGAACGAAGCCATAGAAACTGAGGTAATCCAGGGAGATGGGAAGGCCTATGGGGTGGAGTTTTTGATCAAGAAAAATGAAGGTAAACTCAACGGATGGCTTGGATATACCTACTCTCGATCCTTTGTGAAATTGGATAGTCCATTCGCAGAGGAAAGGGTAAACAATGGTGAATTTTTCCCTTCCAATTTTGATAAGCCCCATGACATTAGCCTAGTAGCCAATTATAAATTTACCCGAAGGTTCAGTGCCTCGGCCAACTTTGTATATCAGACAGGTAGACCGGTTACTTTCCCTATTGGGAGCTTTTCCTTCAACAATTCAGAATTTGTCTTTTACAGTGATAGAAACAAATTTAGGATTCCGGACTATTACAGACTCGATTTGAGTTTCAATATGGAGGGCAACCATAAGATCAAGAAGTTCGCTCATAGCTTTTGGAGTTTCTCCATTTATAACGTGCTGGGAAGAAACAATCCCTATTCGGTATTTTTTGTAACGGAGGATGGAGATATCAAGGCATACCAAAGCTCGATATTTGCAATTCCAGTTCCCACCATTACGTACAATTTCAAGTTTTAACAGGTGCAACTGGCTCAAAAAGACATAGTATTGGTTTTGGTCTTCACGGCGGCATTGGCTTCTTCGTGCGTTGAGCCTTTTGAAGTGGATTCTGGTGAGATTTTGAGCGCTTTGGTAATAGATGCCACTATAACGGATGAAATGGGACGACAAGCCATCTACCTTACCAACACCTACGGTTTTGAGGAAGAACCTGAAACGGTATCAGGGGCATCTGTCAGAGTCATTGAGAATGAAACCAATGAAATTCTCTTCGTTGAAACAAATCCTGGCGAGTATAGGTCGCAGCAAGAATTTGCCGCACAGCCAGGAAGCAGTTATGCTTTGAAGATTACCACTGGGGACGGTTCGTCCTATAGTTCACAAAGTGCCTCATTACCTCAGGCAGTGGCATTGGATAGCGTTTATGCTGATAGGATTACCAGTGACTTGGGAGAAGATGGCATTGCCATTTTTGTGGACAGTTTTGATGCCACGGGCAATTCCCAAAATTTCCGCTACGAATACCAGGAAACTTATAAGATCATTGCCCCGGAATGGAACGATTTTGATCTTTTAAGTACCGGTATTGAATGTGGGGTTGATGTTATTCCCAAGACGGTGCAAAATCGGATATGTTTTGCCAGCGATAGGTCAACGGACATCATTTTGACGAATACGGCAAACTTGAACGAAAATAGGGTACAGAGGTTCATGGTACGTTTTATGGATCGGAACAACTATATCATATCCCACCGCTATAGCATAGAGGTTACTCAATATACCCAATCCAATGATGCCGCTTCCTATTTCAGTTCATTGGACCAATTCTCCAGCACCGAAAGTATTTTTTCGGAAAGTCAACCTGGATTTTTGGTTGGAAATGTCTTTTCAGAAGAGAACCAAGATGAAAAAGTATTGGGGTATTTTGAGGTAAGTGCAGTTTCCAAAAAGAGGATTTTCTTCAACTACGATGATTTTTATCCTGGGGAAAGCCTGCCGGATTATGTTAACCCATGCATGGAAATTGCACCTAAATTAATAAGTCAAGGTGGAGCCCGTTGTGTTTTGAGTGCCATGGTAGAGGCCAATCAGGTCAGTTACCTAAATATAAATGATGACCCGCCGTTTGAAGAAGGCCCCTATCTGGTAGTTCCTCGGGAATGCGGGGACTGTACCGTTTTAGGAAGCAACCAAACCCCCGAATTTTGGACGGAATGATTGATATGAAAAAGACAATTAACAAAATAGCATTGTATATACTGGCAATGACGTTCATACCCTTATCCAGCTGTATTGAACCCATTGACGTAACCTTTGAGGATTTTGAAAGCGCCATTGTTGTCGAGGCTACCTTAACGGATAAAATGGAGGTCCAACGGGTCTTTCTAACACGCACCTTCGAGTTTGAGGAAGACGGTCCAACAGCGGAACCCAACGCAGTAGTGAGTATCAGTGGCGGCGGGAATACTTTTCTGTTTGCAGAAAGTTCCCCTGGGGTTTATTTGTCCCAGCAAGCCTTTGCCGCCCAACCCAATACTCCGTACCAATTATCCATCCAAACCCAGGACGGAAGGTCATATAATTCTACTGAAATGACCCTGACCCAGGCCACCCAGATTGATGAAGTAAGGGCGGAACGGATTACCAACGATTTTGGAGAGGAAGGCGTGGGAATTTTTGTGGATAGCTTTGATCCCACGGGGAATTCCGTGAATTATAGGTATCAATATGAGGAAACCTATAAAATCATAGCCCCCTTTTGGACACCAAACGACTTGGAGAAAGTTCCGGCAAATGAGGCGGAGGTTTTTTGTGAGGTGCGATTGATTCCCGATACGGTTTCCGAGGAGACCTGTTTTACAACCGATTTTTCCAATGCCATTATTCAGACCAATACCAGTGATTTGAACGAGGATAGAGTCAGCAACTTTATGGTAAGGTTCATAAATAGGAACAACTACATCATTTCACACAGGTATAGCATTTTGGTTCGGCAATTTGTCCAGTCCAATTCCGCCTTCGAGTTTTATGAGACACTCAATGAGTTTTCAGGAAGTGATAGTTTCTTTTCCCAGACGCAACCCGGTTTCTTGGAAGGAAATATTAGTTCAGCCACAAATACGGAAGAAAAAGTATTGGGTTATTTCGATGTGGCCACGGTACAGGAGCAGCGACTATTTTTCAATTATGCAGATTTATTCCCTGGTGAAGATTTGCCCCCTTACATTGACCCATGCGCAAGATCATCTCCACCATTGGCTGTAGGTGTACCTCCAAGATGTGTTTTGAGCACGCAGGTTGAAGAAAATCTGGTGCGATATGTCGGTAACAATGATAGCCCCGAACAAACGGAAGGGCCTTTCACCATTGTGCCAACAGTATGTGGGGATTGTACGGAAATAGGAAAGGTTGCAGTACCTGAATTTTGGATTGAAGATTAACTGGACAAGCAAGAAATGAAAAGCGTTTTGTCTCATATGAAAAATTATTTGGCCATAAGCTGTCTGGCACTGATTCTATATGGTTGTATAGAACCTTTTGATGGAGAATTTGTGGATTTTCAAAGCGCTTTGGTCATAGAGGCTACCATTACCAATGAGGTGAAGAATCAACAGGTGATACTCTCAAGAACCTATGAATTTGAGGCTGATGGGCCCATTGCGGAGTCCGACGCCACTGTAAGGCTGATGGCCAATGGGAACGCCATCGCATTTCAAGACTCCGGAGATGGGGTCTATATTTCCGAAGAACCGTTTGCCGCGCAATCAGGGGTAGAGTACCAACTGGATATCACCACCCAAGATGGTAGAACTTATGGTTCATCAATGACGCAGCTAACAGCAACCACATCGTTGGATGAGGTAAGGGCAGAACGAATAACCAGCGACTTGGGGGAAGATGGGATGGGTATTTTTGTAGACAGTTTTGATCCTACAGGAAGTTCCAAAAATTACCGCTATGAGTTTATAGAGACCTATAGGGTCATTGCTCCCACATGGACACCCATTTCACTGATTGGAGACCCAGCTGGAGGATGCAATGTTATCAAGGTTCCCAATAACACAGATGAGGAAATCTGTTACCCTACGGATTTTTCCAACCAAATAATTCTAACATCCACGGAAGATTTGGAGGAGGACAGGGTGAGCAATTTCATGGTTCGGTTTATTAGTAGGGACAATTATATTATTTCGCACAGGTACAGTATCTTGGTAAGACAATATGTACAATCCAATGCCGCTTATACCTTTTTTGAGACACTGAATGAACTTTCCGGATCTGAAAGTTTGTTTAGCCAAACCCAACCTGGTTTTTTGGAGGGCAACGTGTTTTCAAAAGAAACGGAGGAGGAAACCGTCATTGGTTTTTTTGACGTGGTCTCGGTAGATGAAAAAAGATTGTTTTTCAATTACAATGATTTTTACCCAGGAGAACCACTACCTCCTTATATAGAAAATTGTAGACCAAGTGCTCCGCCGCTGGTCTCGCAAGGAGGCACCTGCGTTTTAAGACCCATTATTGAAAGTGGTTTAGGGGTCTATGTAGCGGACAACAGTCCACCGGCTTTGGGGGAAGGACCATTTCAAATTGCTCCCAGGGTCTGTGGCGATTGTAGGGAATTGGGAACCTCGGAAATACCTGATTTTTGGATAGAATGATGATTGGCAAACCAGTATATATAACCCCTTGTATTATCTTATTGATGTTTCCTAATTACGGATGCATAGAGGAGTTTAATGCAGAGTTTGAAGATTTTGAGAGCACCTTGGTCATAGAAGCTACCATTACTGATGAGTATAAACCCCAGGAGGTACTGTTGTCTCGGACCTACAGGATTCAGGATGAAGATATCCAAATGGAATCTGGTGCGGTTGTTTCGGTTGTTTCCAGTGATGGACAAGAATTCCTTTTTCAAGAGCAGGACAAAGGAAAGTACGTTTCAAATACGTCCTTTGCTGCCTTACCGCAGCTTACTTATCAATTGGCAGTTGAAACCCAGGATGGGAAATCCTATAATTCCACGGCCATGGGTTTACCCGAAGTGGCGAGGTTGGACAGTGTTTATGCCAAACGTTTCACCAACGACCTCGGAGAAAATGGAATGGGAATTTTTGTTGATGCCTCGGTTCCTTCCGGCACGACATCAGGTTTTTATAGATATGAATATGAGGAAACCTACAAAATAGTAGCTCCCTTCTGGGACCCTGTGGAGTTGGAAGTCGTGGAAACCCCTTCTCCACATATTGTCAAGGTGCCTAGGTCGCTGGATGAAAGGGTATGTTATGCTTCCTTTGATTCCAACAGAATAATTCTTGCGGACACCGAAGATCTTGATAGGGACAGTGCCGAAAACATATTGGTTCGATTTATTCCAAGCAATGACTATATCATTAGCCACAGATACAGTATTTTGGTTAGGCAATACTCCTTATCTACACAAGCACATGCGTTCTTTGAGACCTTAAACGAATTTTCCACTAACGAGAGCGTATTTTCTGAAACGCAACCCGGATTTTTGCAAGGCAACGTCTCTGGGAATACGGACGATGAAAAGGTGTTGGGCTATTTTGACGTGGTTAATGTGGATGAGAAAAGAATCTTTTTTAACTATTCGGATTTTTACCCGATGGAGGATTTACCTCCTTATGTAGACCCTTGCCATCTCAACGTTCCAACCATTGGCTTAATTGATTTGGTGCGCTGGGATTGGGTGAAATACATAGATGACAATTTCATTGGTTCAGGTTTGGGATCAGGACCATATATAACTGTCCCTCAGGTTTGTGGGGATTGCACTGCATTAGGAACCCCAGAGGTTCCAGAATTTTGGATTGAATAAAATAAAATTATGAAGTATAGTATCATCACATTGTTGTTAAGCGTATTTACTTTATCCGGTTTTGCGCAAAGCTCAAACGCAACAGTTCAAGGGAAGGTGTTGAAAAACGTTCCCCAAGAAAAAGTGTTTGTACAGACCAACGAGTCACTTTTGTTTTCAGGAGAGTACTTGCGATACAAATTATACTGTTTGGAAGCCCAAGGAAGGCGGCTCACCAATATTAGTAAAATAGCCTATGTGGCGTTAGTGGACCAAGATGGCGAGTCGGTATTCACCCACAAGATCAGGCTTGCTGATGGTGCTGGATATGGAGACTTTTTTGTTCCGACCTCTATCCCAACGGGAAGTTATAAACTATTGGGCTACTCCCAATGGATGCAGAATTTTGGAACGGATTCTTTCTTCCAATCGGATATTCATATCATTAATCCTTACCAGCCAGTCCCCGAGTCCTATTTGGCAGCTGAACCTGACTCAATCCAAGTAGCCCCTTTGACTCCTGCCCCAAGGGTTTTGGAGGTACCTATGACAAGTACAGAGGTAGGGGTTAAGTTGAGCTTGGACAAGAATGAACTTGGCGCCAGGGAAAAATTGATGGTACGGATAGATGCCGACAACTCCGAATCAAAAAATGGAAATTACTCCATCTCCATTAGAAAATTGGAAGATTTAGGTGCTCCTAAAAAGATGAGTGCAACAGAATTTACCAAGCGCTATTTGAATGGAGGTTCCAATTCAGGTATAAATTCCCAAAAAGTGGATTTACCCGAGCTTAGGGGAGAGGTAATTTCAGGAACCATTATTGACAAAGAAACCAAAACACCTATACAAGATGTGAGGGTTTCCATTTCGTTACCAGGTGATAGGTATCTATTTAAAGTTGCCTCGACCAATGAAAGTGGAAGGTTTAGGTTCCTTTTTGACCAAGAGTATAGCAACGTAACAGGGGCTTTGCAGATTTTGGCTGATAATTGGGATGCTTACGAAATCGTGATGGACGAAGCACTCAAGAAGTATGTTGGAATCCAAGTGGATGATTTCAAGATTTCCAGGGCAATGGAAGATTACATTCTTCAAAAGAGTATCCAAAATCAGATAGAAAATGGATTTGGGGAGGTGAAATCGGATTCCGTTATTCCTGCCAGCCATGAGCAACCTTACTATCGGAAGTTTACCGTGAACTACAACTTGGATGATTACACCCGTTTCAACACCATAGAGGAAACTATTATTGAGGTAGTGGATCAACTATCCGTGAGGAGACTCCAGAATGGTGACCGTGCCTTTGAAATCAGACCGGAAGAAGGATTTACGGACTTGGCCCTTTTTCCCATGGTGTTTGTGGACGGACTTTTTATCAAGAAGCATGAGGATTTTATGGACTTCAGCGCGAAAAAGATCCAAAACATTGAATTTTCCCGTGATAAGGTAATATTGGGGCCGCATGTGTTTCAGGGTGTACTTCATTTTAAAACAATAGAAGGAGGTTTTTATAATGATTTCTTTACCCCGCATATTGTCAATGTTGATTTGTTCAAGCCACAGGTACGTAAGGAGCACTTCAGACAAACTTATAATACTAGCGATTTAAAGAACCGTGTTCCTGACTTTAGACACCAACTTTTATGGGAGCCAGACTTGGATTTATCAAGTGGTTCTGAAGAGATTGTCCTGTACACTTCTGATGTACATGGAACCTATCAGTTGATCCTAGAGGGCTTTTCGTCAATTGGAAACCCAGTATCCGTCAAACGGGAGTTCACCGTTAAGTAGGTCCTTTCTATTTTGTGGGCCACAGAGCAACCAAAAGCTCTGATTGTGAACTATGCTGACAAAAGTCTATGGCAGTGCCGTATTTGGGGTAGAGGCCCAAACCATAATCGTAGAAGTAAATGTAGACCAAGGAGTAGGGTATCATTTGGTAGGTTTACCGGATAATGCCATTAAGGAAAGCAATTATCGTATTGCTGCCGCTTTGCAAAACAACGGGTTTCGCATACCTGGGAAGAAAATTACCATAAACATGGCACCCGCGGATTTGCGAAAGGAAGGTTCTGCGTATGATCTTACCTTGGCCTTGGGAATCCTTGTAGCTTCCAACCAGATCAAAGCAACCAACATTGGGGAGTACCTTATCATGGGCGAGTTATCACTTGATGGAACCGTTAACCCCATTAAAGGGGCACTCCCCATTGCCATTAAAGCCAAAGAGGAAGGTTTTAACGGATTTATCCTACCTGAAGAAAATGCCAAAGAAGCAGCCGTAGTGGATGGATTGAAGGTTTATGGCGTTGCAAATATCCAAGAGGTCATTGACTATTTCGATTCAGGAAAACCGTTGATGCAGACCCAGTTAGATCCACAAAAAGAGTTCTACAAAAACTTGGATTATCCTGAATTTGATTTTTCCGATGTCAAAGGGCAGGAAAGCATCAAACGGTGTATGGAGATTGCGGCAGCAGGAGGACACAATATTATATTGATTGGACCTCCTGGCTCGGGAAAAACCATGTTGGCCAAACGGTTGCCTTCAATTTTACCTCCCATGACCCTTCAAGAAGCATTGGAAACCACCAAAATCCACAGTGTTGTGGGCAAAGTGAAAAATTCAGGTCTGATGAGCCATAGGCCCTTTCGAAACCCACATCACACCATAAGTAGTGCAGCTTTGGTAGGAGGGGGGAGTTATCCCCAACCCGGAGAAATTTCCCTTTCGCACAATGGCGTGCTTTTTTTGGATGAACTGCCGGAATTTGAGCGAAGGGTACTTGAAGTAATGCGACAACCGATGGAAGATAGGGAGGTGACCATTGCCCGAGCAAAATTCACAGTGACCTATCCCAGCAGTTTTATGTTGGTGGCAAGTATGAATCCAAGTCCAGGAGGTTATTTTAATGATCCTGATGCCCCTGTTGTTTCATCCCCTATGGAAATGCAGCGCTATTTGGGCAAGATATCCGGGCCCTTGTTGGACAGGATTGATATTCATGTTGAGGTTGCCCCGGTTCCTTTTGAAAAGCTCGCAAATGACCAAAAAGCGGAGAGCAGTTTGGAAATTAGGAGACGGGTTATAAGGGCGAGGGAAATTCAGACTTCGAGGTTTCAAAATTTGGAAACGGTGCACTACAACGCCCAAATGAACACCAAACAAATTAGGCAATACTGCATGTTAACACAGGAAACAAAGGAGCTGTTACAGAGTGCAATGGAGCGCTTAAACCTATCTGCCCGTGCATATGACCGTATTCTCAAGGTGGCCAGAACCATAGCGGATTTAGAAGGGAATACCGAATTAGCCTCCAATCACATCTCTGAAGCCATTCAATATAGAAGTCTTGACAGGGAAGGATGGTTAGGGTAAGCCTAGTTATAGGTTTTTAGCAAAAATGTTCTGTGATATTTTTTAAACAGGACTATAGAGAGGTATAACTGTAATGGTTTTGCTCCCAGCTTCCTTTTGAATTTATGGGTAGACTTATTGAGATAATCAGATATGCTGTAGAATGTGTCAACGCCCTCTTGTTTAAGCAATTCATAGGTTGCATGTCTTAGATATGGGGCAATGTTTTTTCCCCTGTAATTCTGAAAAGTATACATGTTGAGCAGATAAGCCTCGTTTTCCTTAAGTTTCATTTTTTTACCTTTGAAAACAAAGTCCCTTTGTTCTGCACAATGAAAAGCTGCTATTTGATTATTGTGTTTTAGACCTATTAGTTTGGTGCCCTTAAATTTCCTCAAAGAACCCCTTTTCATGGATTTTACTTCTTGGTCGGATAAGAAACTAATGGTGTATTTTTCTTGATTATCATTTATCTGAGGGTGCTCATACGCGTTAAAATCTTCTTGAACCCAATAATATGGAGCAAAGTCGAAGCCAAATCTGGACGCAAAATTCTGTAACATATGTGGAAATAGGCCATGCTTGATATTTGATATCAGCAACTTATACTTGTAATTTTTGCTACTTTCCTGGGTGGCCATTTAAGTCTGTTTAGTTAAGATTCTTCCGTATGTGCCTTCAGTGCCTAGCTGTAGATGTTGCCTCAATTCGGATGGTGGCATGATTTTTCTTTCATTGGCTTGGGCAAGGGTATGAATCCTTTGGATTAAGTCTTTGTTCGAAGCCAATTTGGTGCGCTTGGTATCATACCAGATATTGTCCTCAATTCCCACACGAACACCACCACCCATAGCTATTCCGATGGAGTTCATCTTCAACTGGGCATTTCCAATTCCCGCCAAACTCCAATGGGATTGCTCAGGTAAATCATTTATCATTACTCCAGCATTTAAAAGATTTGCTTGGGCGCAAGCAATATTTCCAAGAATTAGATTAAAGTAAAAAGGAGCTTGGATCAATCCTTTTTTCGCCAGATATTTTGCGTAATTGATCATTCCGATATCGAAGGCTTCAAGTTCGGGAACAATACCCCTGTCCAACATCGCTTTGGCAAGCTTTTGTATCATATCGGGGGAATTGGTACTCGCTGTGGCATTAAAATTCAACGAGCTAAGGGTCAAACTTCCCATATCCGGTTTAAGGGAACCCTCTAAGAATAGAGGTTCCGAGCGTTTCTCAAACTCAGAAAAATTCCGACCACTGAGTGAAACACAAATCACCAGTTCCGGTTCGTATTTTCTTATGCCTTCTATGATCTGACCGTAAATGTCCTTTTTATAAGTGGGGACTCCAGTTTTTGCCTCACGGGCATGAAGGTGAACCATTGTGATTCCCAATTCTGAAGCTTCCAGGACTTGGTCAATTATTTCGTGGACCACCACGGGAACATGGGGAGTCATTTCCTTGGTAGGAATCATTCCTGTTGGTGTAAAATTTATTACTAAGTTTTCACCCATGGCTTTTAATGTCTATAGAACTTTCCATAAAAATAGATGGTGATTTGAAAATGACACAGAAAATCGGTTGGCTGTTGTTTTTTTTGGATATGTAGCGTTTTTGGGCCTAAAAAACTGCTACTATTTGATGATACTAACACCATTTGATTCGTTATTGTGCTGTTTTAGAGCAATCTACCAACCTAGTAAATTGAAACTAAAATGGATAGGTTGTTTAGGGTAATTTCATTTTAGGCACAGCCAATATCTTTTACCGTATATAATTGATTTTAAACGATTTCTTTATTTAAGCATTGCAATCTTGATTACTTTCAACGGCCACAACGGATATTAACCTTAATCAACCTTTGCCAAAATGAGCACGAAAGTTTGTGTAATTGGAGCTGGCCCGTCTGGGCTGGTGGCAGTAAAAGAGCTGTTGAAGCAAAATATTGAAGTAGTATGCTATGAAGCCGAAGATAGTTTTGGCGGCGCTTTTAGGGACATAGATAAGGGTGGGAGGTCTTATGATTCCCTAGAACTTACGGTGTCCAATTATTTTATGGCCTATTCCGATTTCATGCCAGACCCCAAAGAAGAGAGAAGGTTTTGGAAGGTGTCGGAATATCGGGAGTACTTGAAAGACTATATACGGCATTTTGATTTAGAGAAACACCTGCACTACGCACACAAGGTTCTGAGTACGGACATTCAAGGAAATTCGGTTGTTGTTGAAGTTGAGCATCAAGGTGAGGTCCGTAAAGAAAAGTTTGACCATTTAGTAATTTGTACTGGGAGTAATTTCATTCCCTATTCTCCCATGTTCAAAGGACAATCTGATTTTGAAGGCGAGATTGTTCATTCCAGTGAATATAAAAATGGTGAATCCTTTAAAGGTAAAAAAGTTGTCTGTATTGGTATAGGGGAATCTGGAGCGGATATCATACATGAAATTTCACAAACAACCTCATGCAGGGTGTTGGTAAGGGAATTTCCAAACATTGTTCCTAGGTGGTCTGCAGGTTATACCAGTGATTCATATACTTCGCATAGTCTAAACTCCATGGGAAAAAAAGGAGTGGACCATTTCATGAAATTCATGGCATGGAAGTATTTGAAGTTTGGCAAAAATGTTGGGTCCACGGAGAAACTGGTTCAGCAGTGGATTTATGAAAGAAAGTCCTTCATGGGTAAATTCCTCACCAAGAGTGATGTGTTCCTTCAGGATATCCTTGATGGAAGATTGGAAATCACAAGGGATGAAATTGATTATTTGACCAAGAATACCATTGTTACCAAAGGGGGTGAGACCATTGAAGCGGACGTTCTTGTTCTGAACACGGGTTATGAAACAAAATTTGAGTATGTGAAAGAGGGCAAGGATTTTGAAAATCCAAGGAATCTCTACAAGCATATGATACACCCAAAACACGGACTTCTGATCAGCTTAATTGGATGGGCAAGACCCACTCAAGGAGGACTCCCTGCATGTTCGGAAATTCAGGCGCGTTATATGGCCTTGCTACTATCAGGAAATAAAAAGCTTCCGAATACTGTTAAGATGAAAGATAGTATTGAAAAGGACAGGCGCTTCAACGAAAAGTTTTTTTCAGATAGTGTGAACATCAAGTCTTTGGTCAATTATCATGACTTTATGAACGACATGTCAAAATTGGTAGGCTGTAGACCAAAATACTTTAACCTTAGGGATCTTAAGTTTTCTACAAAACTGTTTTTCGGATCTCACTTGCCGGCTTTTTATAGACTTAACGACCCAGCTTATGCCAGCACGGCCAAAAAAACTATAAAACTTCTACCAACAGCATATTCTGCCAAAAGAAGTTCCATCATGTTGTTGATATTGTTTAGCCACAAACCTTTTGAGCAGCTCTCAAGGTTGTTTACCAGAACTTTTGGAGTCGGTAATTCCCGAACTTCAGATCAAGCCATGATGTAGCATTGCTGCTCATAGTCTATTTTTTTAAACGACTGTAAGTCAATGTTCTAAAAAAAAGGCTAAAAAACTCCTTTTCTTCTAAAAAATAAGTTAAATCCTACATCAATCATATTTTCTGATAAGAATAGGCTGTAATTTTGCGCCCGTTTTAAGAAAATTGAGCTATGCAGTGTGTGGAATTGAATCCCGTGGGCAACTTTGACCCATGGGACCAAAAAATGATAGATGAACTCCTTCATAATGATGTAAAAGAATCTCTTGGTGATCGATTGGTGTTCGAAAATGAGACCGTGAAACTGTGGGACATACGTTTGGAACCTGGTGAACGACTTCCGTTTAGAAAGCACAATGCCAATTACAATTGGGTTTGCGTTACAGGTGGACTAGCCCTTACCCGTCATGGTAATGGTAAAATTAGTATGGTAAAACTAGAGCCAGGTGATACCGAATACTGGGAGTTTAGGGGAAAAAACTACACCAATGATCTTGAGAACATTGGTGATAGGACCATTGCGATCAATGTTTTGGAATACAAGGAGGTCAACAGTGATTGGAAACCTGTTTATTCCAACTAGATCACTTTTATATTGGCCTTCAGTCCATCTATGATTCCCAGAATATTTTGGACGGTATCCTCCAAATAGTATTTAATGGCCAAGTGAGGTATCCGAATGGTTGTAAAACCATTTTTAAAGGAATGCATGGCCTCCTCAAGGTCGCTAATGGCCTGTTCGTGGGTTATGGTATTGTAGTCCTTATCAATTTCAATATTCAGTTTTACCCTGGATATGGCTAAATCAACCGATTTTTTTCCGTCCCACCATTCCAACATGGGATGGGCGCCTGCTTCTTTCAAAGCATAGAAAAGATGAATAGCCTCAATTGGGGTATTGTTGTTAAGGATAATTTTCTTGATGAGTTTGGAATGCCGTTCGCAGAGCGCAACACCTAAGGATTCGGTGGACGCTGCATGCTGTTCATGTCCAATTTCTTTACCACAGTCTTTACAGATCATGAGTATCGGTTAAGTTTAGGTCAATTATTTGATTTGGGATTATTATAACTTTGAGATTTTCATAATCGTATACTTATTCGATGTAAAACATCCCATTTTTAGATGAAATGCATTTTTTTGGATGAAATGCATCATTCTAATGAATTCTACTTATTTTAAAAACCTATAATCAAACTCCCTTATGTTTAAAAAAATAGGACCTGGAATTCTAGTTGCGGCGGCCTTTGTGGGCCCTGGAACCATAACGGTATGTACCCTTGCAGGGGTGCATTTCGGTTACAGCTTGCTTTGGGCTGTACTGGTATCGGTGATTGCTACCATAATTCTGCAGGAGATGTCAGGCAGAATTGGCGTGTTTACGCAAAAGGGACTAATGGAAGTCGTAAAGGGAGAAATAGGGGTTAACTGGGTAAGAAATTTGGTGATCGCTTTGGTTCTGTTTGCCATCCTGGTTGGCAATGCAGCTTATGAGGCAGGAAATATTGGCGGCGCTACCTTGGGGCTGGAAGGGCTTTTGGGGGATGGATTTTCCCAATTTTATCCGCTATTTGTTGGTGTAATGGCATTTCTATTGTTGTGGTTCAGTGGGTATAAGACTTTGGAAAAAGTATTTGTAGCCCTTGTGGGTTTAATGGGGGTCTGTTTTTTAATTGCCGCTTTAATGACCAAACCAGATGCTTTGAATGTTGTTCAAAATATGTTTGTGCCCAATCTACCTGATGGGGGGCTATTAACCGTTATTGCCCTTGTGGGAACGACAGTTGTCCCTTATAATTTGTTTTTGCACGCCTCCCTGGTGAAGGAAAAATGGAAATCCCATGATGATTTGAAAACAGCCAAATGGGACACCGTAATTTCCATAGGATTGGGCGGATTGGTGTCCATGTCCATTTTAATTACCGCGGCCTCGGCTCCATTAAGTGAGGTCACCAATGTTATGGACCTTGCAGTAGGTCTGGAACCCTTGTTTGGTAAGAGCGCCATTTATTTTATTGCTTGTGGTTTGTTGGCAGCAGGAATCACTTCCGCAATAACAGCACCCTTGGCGGCGGCATTTGTAGCTAGCAGTTGCTTGGGTTGGGAGGGAATGCAGGATAAAAGGTTCAAATTGATTTGGATGGTCATTTTGTTTTTGGGCGTGTTCTTCTTGTCGTTCGATATCAAACCCATTCAGGTGATACAATTTGCCCAAGTTGCAAACGGAATGGTGTTACCTATTATGGCAATCTTGCTCCTGTGGATAGTGAATAGAACATCCGTTATGGGAAATAACAAGAACACCCTCTTCCAAAATATCATCGGGTTTGCTATTGTTGCTTTCTCCATTTTTTTGGGTGTTAAAAGTATCATGAAAGTCTTGGGATTGGTATAGATGAAAAATTGGTCAATAGATATTAACTGTGACGTTGGCGAGGGTGTGGGCAACGAAGCCCTGATTTTTCCTTTGATAAGTTCCTGTAATGTTGCATGTGGAGGTCATGCAGGGGACCTGTACACCATGACCCAAGTGGTGAAACTTGCCAAAAGACACGGGATAAAGGTCGGCGCGCATCCCTCATACCCGGACAAGGCCAATTTTGGGAGGGTGGTCATGAGCATTTCGGATGAAGAGCTTCACGATAGCATTTTAAACCAACTTCAGGAATTTGATACAATTCTCCGCCAAGAATCCGTAAAGCTGGATCATATAAAAGCACATGGTGCATTGTACAACGAATCGGCTAAGAATGAGCGAGTGGCCCGTTTACTTTTGGATGCGATAAAGACCTATGGGGCAAATGTTCCCTTATATGCTCCTTTTGGTTCTGTCATGGCTAGCATTGCCAAAGAAAGTGGCTATGAAGTGCACTATGAGGCCTTTGGGGATAGAAGTTACAACTTGGACCTAAGTCTGGTTTCAAGAACATTGCCTAATGCTGTGATTCAGGAACCTGCCAAGGTATTGGAACAGGTGCTTCCCATCATAAAAAAAGGGAAAATTGTGACATTATCCGGGGAAACGGCAGATATAGAGGCTCAAACCATTTGCATTCATGGAGACACCCCTTCTGCTTTTCAAATATTAACGTATCTTTCACAACAATTGCCCCAACATGGGGTGGAAATACAAAAGTGAAAAAACTCCCCATCAGTATAAAACCGTTTGGACAAAGGGCTATCCTTATGGAGTGGCCAAACGAGGTAAGCGAATCCGTGCTGGGAGAAATTCTGGAATTTGTGGACTGTTTTAAAAGCTTGGAACTTCCTGGATGGGAAATGTCCGTTGCATATAATTCCTTGACTTTGGTGAATTCAATGCAAGATGTGGATTTTGAATCCATTGAAAAACAGATTTTGGATTGCCAGAAAGGCCAAAAAAAGATTCAAAAAAAACGCGGGCGATTTTTATGGAAAATTCCTGTGTGCTACGACTCCGATTTGGGAATTGATCTGGAGGAAGTTTCCACGGTTTTGGGAATTTCCCAGACTCAACTGATAGCACTTCACACCTCACAAGAGTATATTGTTTACGGTTTAGGATTTCTTCCGGGTTTTATGTATTTGGGAGGTTTGCCAGAGGAATTGGAAATTCCCAGAAGAAAGGAGCCCCGTCTGCATGTGGCCCAAGGCTCAGTGGGACTGGCGGGCAAGCAGACCGGAATTTATCCCCAGGATTCCCCAGGGGGATGGAATATTATTGGGAGCTGCCCCACACCAATTTTCAATCCCAAGGCGGAAGAGCCATGTTTTGTTAGCGTTGGAGATAAAATCCAGTTTAAGGAAATTTCCCGGGCCGAATACAACCTAAAGAAAATAGAAGCCGAGGTGGGTATTTTCAAACCTGAAAAAATAGCGTTGGATGATTAAGGTGCTCAAATCAGGTTTCTTTATGACGGTTCAGGACATGGGCCGGTTTGGCTATAGGAATATTGGCGTTCCAGTTTCTGGTGTAATGGACTACGACTCAGCAGCAAAAGCCAACAAATTATTGGATAATCCTAAGGAGGCTGCCCTCTTGGAAATAACAATGACGGGCCCCACCTTGCAATTTGAGGCTCCCACCTATATCTGTCTTTCTGGAGCCTTTTTGTCACCCACGCTCAACAACGAACCCATAGAAAACTATCAGGTGATTCAGGTGGCCAAAGGAGATATTTTATCCTATGGTAGGCTGGAAAATGGATTTCGATCCTATTTGGCGGTAAAAGGTGGAGTGCAAACAGATATGGTAATGGGAAGTAGATCTCAATATCATCCTGTTACACCGAAAAAATGTCTAAAGGATGGTAGTTCGGTAGCTTATGGGGAAACGGTATCTTTTGAACCTGCAATTTCCGGACTGAAGGTGGATAGGAAATTTGAAGAAGAAACCTTGGAAGTTTATAAAGGCCCAGAATTCTCCATGTTGTCGGATGCCCAGTTGGGTGCATTATTTGGGAAATCATTTTCCATTTCGGAAAAAAATAACCGCATGGCATACCAATTGGCAGAATTGATTCAAGGACATAAACACTCTATGCTCACTTCAGGAACTATGCCTGGGACGGTGCAGTTTACTCCAGCCGGAAGATTGATTATCCTAATGAAAGATGGACAAACCACAGGGGGCTATCCAAGAATTTTGCAATTGTCCGAGGATTCCATTTGTCAGCTGGCCCAGAAAAAGTTTGGGGACTCCATTTCATTTAAACTGGTATAAAATTCATTTCCAGTTTGGTTTTTTATCTTAATTTTTTGTACTCTTGAACTGTGAAAGCAAAAAATCTAATTAATAGCGTCGTCATTATTATTCCAGCCATGGAGTGATACAGATGTCCTATTGATTTAGAAAAAGCCTGTATCCCATTAAAGATACAGGCTTTTTTTATGGTCCAAAAAAGAAATGGATATGGGATTTTAAATCAACTTAAAGTGTTGATTTTCATAGAGATAAAGGTATATTATTTTAAATGGATTTAGAAGGTGCAAAACTGTTAAAAATATAGGGTTTCTGAAACATCTATCTTTGAATGATATAGTAAATTCAACAAGATTCCCGATCTGAAAGAAAATTAATAATGGAATTGAACAAACATAGTAAGAACGTTACCCAAAATCCTTCGCAACCCGCATCACAGGCTATGTTGTATGCTACAGGTTTAAAGGAGGAGGATATGAAAAAGGCACAAATTGCCATTGGTAGTACGGGCTACGATGGTAATCCCTGCAACATGCACTTGAACGATATAGCAAAGGAAATCAAAAAGCATGTTAACGAGACAGGGCAGGTTGGATTGACGTTCGGTACTATTGGAGTATCCGATGGAATCTCCATGGGAACACCGGGCATGAAATATTCGTTGGCTTCAAGGGATATTATTGCCGACTCTATGGAAACAGTGATGAACGGGATGTCTTATGATGCCTTGATCGGTGTTGTTGGATGCGATAAAAATATGCCTGGAGCCATTATAGCTATGCTCCGACTCAATAGACCATCTATTATGGTATATGGGGGTAGCGTCGCTTCAGGAAACTATAAAGGACGTAAACTGAATATTGTATCTGCATTTGAAGCTTTGGGGCAGAAAATTGCAGGGGAAATTGACGAAGCTGAATACAAGGAAATCATCAAGAGAGCAATCCCTGGGGCAGGTGCCTGTGGGGGGATGTACACGGCAAATACCATGGCATCGTCCATAGAATGTATGGGTATGTCCTTACCTTATAATTCATCAATTCCAGCCGTCAATCCCAACAAGCTTTCAGAGGCAGAACGTACTGCCCAAGCCATAAAAAATCTTTTGGAGCTCGATTTAAAACCAAAGGACATCGTTACAAAAAAATCCATTGAAAATGCGATTACCCTGGTCAATGCCCTTGGTGGTTCTACCAATGCGGTATTGCATTATTTGGCCATTGCATATGCCGCAGATATCGAATTTACCTTGGAGGATTTCCAACGGATAAGTGATAAAACGCCGCTTATTGGGGATTTAAAACCTTCCGGAAAATACCTTATGGAAGATGTCCACGGCATTGGCGGAACCCCAAAGATTATGAAGTACTTGTTGGAACAAGGCTTTTTACATGGGGATTGTATGACCGTAACTGGGAAAACCTTGGCGGAAAACCTGAAAGATGTTGAAGCTATGGAATTTGAGGAGCAAGATTTGTTGTATAGCGTGGATAAGGCTTTGAAATCTTCTGGAAACCTACAAATCCTGAAAGGAAACTTGGCAGAAGAAGGGGCTGTGGCAAAGATATCTGGTAAAGAAGGCCTAAAGTTTGAAGGAAAAGCAGTGGTGTACGATAGCGAACCTGAAGCCAATGAAGGCATATCCAAAGGTGAAGTAGAAAAAGGGAATGTGGTTGTAATTCGCTATGTAGGACCCAAGGGAGGTCCAGGAATGCCCGAAATGCTAAAACCTACATCCATGATCATGGGAGCAGGTCTGGGAAAATCGGTTGCGTTGATTACGGATGGGCGTTTTTCTGGTGGGACCCATGGTTTTGTGGTCGGCCATGTAACCCCGGAAGCCCAGGAGGGAGGGGCCATTGCCCTGGTGGAGACCGGTGATCTAATTACCATTAGCGCTTTGGACAATTCCATTACCTTGAATATTTCTGATGAGGAAATGGAAAGAAGAAGGGCCAAATGGCAAGCTCCACCATTAAAATTTACTAAAGGAATATTGTACAAGTACGCAAGATCTGTAGCATCAGCTTCAGAGGGATGCGTCACCGATAAATATTAAAAATGTCGTTTCTGCCCATGCAGGAATCTCATCATTCAAAGTTGACATTATGAGTACGGAAACTTTAAAAAAGGAAGCAAACAAAACAGCCAAGGCCATCCGAATAAGTGGGGCCGAAGCCATTATACACTGCCTTTTGGCAGAAGGGGTAGATTTGATTTATGGCTACCCGGGAGGTGCAATCATGCCCGTGTATGACGAGCTTTATAAATTTCAGGATAAACTCACCCATATCCTCACCAGACACGAACAAGGTGCAACCCATGCTGCTCAGGGGTACGCGCGGGTTACCGGAAAGGTTGGAGTAGCTATGGCGACGTCTGGCCCTGGAGCAACAAATCTGGTTACTGGTATAGCTGATGCCCAAATTGATTCCACACCAATGGTATGTATTACGGGACAGGTGCCAAGACATTTGTTGGGTTCCGATGCGTTTCAGGAAACAGATATCGTGGGAATTTCCACACCAGTGACCAAATGGAATTATCAAGTAACCAAGGCTAGCGAGATTCCGGAAATATTGGCCAAGGCCTTTTATATAGCAAGATCCGGTAGACCTGGACCCGTATTGGTGGATATTACCAAGAATGCCCAGTTTGAAGAATTGGACTTTGTGTATGAAAAATGTACTGGCGTACGTAGTTATAAACCAGTGCCGGAACCTGATGTCAAAGCCATTGAGGCAGCTGCGGAAATGATCAATAAAGCCAAGAAACCTTACATTGTTTTTGGCCAGGGGGTGATTTTGGGTGAAGCCGAAGCTGAGCTCAAAGCCTTGGTTGAAAAAGCTGGAATCCCGGCCGCATGGACCGTTTTAGGACTTTCAGCTATGGATACAGATCATCCATTGAATGTAGGGATGGTTGGAATGCACGGAAACTATGGCCCCAATGTATTGACCAACGAATGCGACGTGCTCATAGCTATAGGAATGCGCTTTGATGATAGGGTTACGGGTAATTTGGACACCTATGCCAAGCAGGCCAAGGTGATACATTTTGAAATTGACCCCGCCGAAATCAATAAAAATGTAAATGCAGATATAGCGGTACTCGGAAATGCCAAGCAAACCTTGGATTTGTTGTTACCGTTGATCAACAAGAACGAGCATAAGGAATGGTTGGCGGAATTTGATAAAAAATATCAGATTGAATACGACACCGTTATCAAAAAAGATATAGAACCTACCAAAGAAGGCCTTACCATGGGTGAGGTTATTGAACAAATCAACAAGGCCTCTGGACATAAAGCCGTGGTGGTAACCGATGTTGGACAGCATCAAATGATCGCTTGCAGGTATGCCAAATTCAAGCAGACCAAGAGCAATGTAACTTCTGGTGGTCTTGGAACCATGGGCTTTGCATTGCCAGCGGCCATTGGAGCTAAAATGGGTGCCATGGAACGTGAGGTTGTGGCTATTATCGGGGATGGAGGATATCAGATGACCATTCAGGAACTCGGTGTCATCTTTCAACATAATATTCCTGTAAAGATTGTGGTATTGAACAATGATCACTTGGGAATGGTGCGTCAATGGCAAGAACTTTTCTTTGAAAGTAGATATGCATCAACGGTGATGACAAATCCAGATTTTGTGAAGATAGCGGAAGGTTACCACATCAAGTCCAGAAGAGTTACAGAACGTGGAGATTTAAAAGATGCTGTTGAGGAAATGATTGCATCCAAAGACCCCTATTTCTTGGAGGTTAGGGTGGAGAAGGAAGACAATGTATTCCCAATGATTCCATCAGGAGCTTCGGTATCCGATATTCGATTGAAGTAACATGAACCAAGCCAATATCCTGGATACTCCCAATGTGTATGCTGCCTTGCTGAGCAAGTCCGATGAAATTGGATTCACCATGCCGTCGGATATGTATATAGGCACATTTCTGAAGACCTTGGTGGCTTCCAAACCTGCGGGGCGTTTCTTGGAATTGGGAACGGGAATGGGTTTGTCCTTAGCATGGATGCTGGAAGGCATGGATAGTGCATCCAAGTTAATCAGCGTGGACAATGATATGGATCTCATTCAAATTGCTAAAGGTTTTTTTGGCACTGATGAACGTTTCCAATTGATTTGCGCGAATGGCGAAGATTGGATAGTACAAAACCAGGAAGAAAAGTTCGACTTGGTCTTTGCGGATGCTTGGCCTGGAAAATACAGCTTGCTTGAAGAAACATTGGATTTAATCAAAGTGGGGGGCTTTTATGTCATTGATGATATGAGGGAGCAACCCAATTGGCCGGAAGGACATTCAACCTATGTAGCTTCCCTGGTTGACAAATTGGAAAGAAGACAAGATTTTACAATTACTAAAATGGACTGGTCAACGGGAGTGATCGTTGCGGTTAAAACAAAATAAGCATGGAAAAACAATGGTATACCATTTCGGTTTATTCGGAAAATAACGTGGGACTATTGAATAGAATATCTGGAATATTCTTAAAGAGACACATTAATATAGAGAGTTTAAATGTCTCTAAATCAGAAATTGAACATGTTTCAAAATTCACTATTGTAATTAATTCAACTGAGGATTGGGCACGCAAAATTGTAGGGCAGATTGAAAAGCAAATAGAAGTGATCAAAGCCTATTATCATACCGATGATGATACCATATATCAAGAATCTGCTTTGTTCAAAATTGCTTCGGACCTCTTGTTTGACGAGCGTCAAATCCAGAATATCATCAAAGAGAGCAATTCGCAAATTGTAACGGTGGCACGTGACTTTTTTGTTTTGGCAAAAACAGGGAGACGACATGAAATTGATGAAATGCATGATGCTTTGGAGCCCTACGGAATTATGCAATTTGTTCGTTCAGGAAGGATTGCCGTAACCAAGGCCACAATGCCCATCACCAAAATTTTAGAAGAGTTTCAAAATCAATAAATAGCATTAAATAAAAACCAAAAATGACAAATTACTTTAATACGCTGTCCCTTCGCGATCAATTGACCCAATTGGGAAAATGTAGGTTTATGGAAGCCAGCGAATTTGCAGATGGCGTAACCGCACTAAAAGGAAAAAAGATTGTAATCGTAGGATGCGGTGCCCAGGGCTTGAACCAGGGATTAAACATGCGTGATTCCGGATTGGATATCTCTTACACCCTTCGTGAGGCCGCCATTAAGGAACAAAGACAGTCGTACAAAAATGCCACGGAAAACAACTTCAATGTAGGTACCTATGAGGAGCTGATTCCTACCGCCGATTTGGTAATCAACCTTACCCCGGACAAGCAGCACACTAACGTTGTTAGTGCTGTTATGCCACTTATGAAGCAGGGGGCGACCTTGTCTTACTCCCATGGTTTTAACATCGTGGAAGAAGGAATGCAAATCCGTGAGGACCTTACCGTGATCATGGTGGCGCCAAAGAGCCCTGGTTCAGAAGTGCGGGAAGAATACAAAAGAGGTTTTGGGGTACCAACCCTGATTGCCGTTCACCCGGAAAACGACCCTGAAGGCAAGGGATTGGAGCAGGCTAAGGCGTATGCCGCTGGAACAGGTGGACACAGAGCAGGGGTCTTGGAATCTTCCTTTGTGGCCGAAGTAAAATCGGATTTAATGGGAGAACAAACCATTCTTTGTGGTTTACTGCAGACTGGTTCCATCTTGTCTTTTAATAAAATGTTGGAGAAAGGTATTGATGCAGGTTATGCTTCCAAACTTATTCAATACGGATGGGAAACCATTACCGAAGGATTAAAACATGGTGGAGTGACCAATATGATGGATCGTTTGTCCAATCCTGCCAAGATCAAGGCTTACGATCTTGCCGAGGAACTTAAGGATATTATGCGTCCGTTGTTCCAAAAACATCAAGATGATATTATGAGCGGGCATTTCTCCAAAACCATGATGGAGGATTGGGCCGCTGGAGATAAAAACCTGTTGACATGGAGAGCTGCCACAGGAGAAACGGCTTTTGAAAAGACTCCTGCTGGGGATGTTGAGATATCCGAGCAAGAATACTATGACAATGGTGTGTTGATGGTCGCGTTCGTAAAATCAGGGGTAGAGTTGGCCTATGAAACTATGACGGAATCTGGGATCATTGGAGAATCGGCTTATTACGAGTCTTTGCATGAAACACCATTGATTGCCAATACCATTGCAAGAAAGAAGTTGTTCGAGATGAACCGCGTTATTTCTGATACTGCTGAGTATGGCTGCTATCTGTTTGATCACGCCTGTAAGCCGCTTTTGGAGGACTTCATGAAAACAGTTGATATTGACGTTATCGGGAGCCATTACGGAGCAGATAAGGACAATGGAGTGGACAACGTAAAGCTTATTGCGGTTAACAAAGCACTTCGTGAGCATCCCGTGGAGATTGTGGGAACTCGGTTAAGAGAATCTATGACTGCGATGAAACCCATCGTTTAAATGATAGACTTCCATTTTAGGGAGTAAAAGGGTGTTTTTCCATGAAAAGCAACACAACATCAAGTACAAAAAAGGGGGCGCAACATGTGCCCCCTTATTTTCCTCAGCTAGAGGATATTCAGCATGCGGCCAAGGTTATAGCCCAAGTGGCAGACGAAACACCGTTGCAAAAGAGTATTCGGTATTCCAAGCAATTGAACGCCAATGTATGGTTGAAGCGCGAGGACTTGCAACGGGTTCGCAGCTATAAAATTCGGGGCGCTTTCAATAAAATCAATTCGCTTTCCCCAGAAGCCTTGAAACAAGGGGTGGTCTGCGCCAGTGCTGGGAATCATGCCCAAGGGGTAGCTTTTGCATGTAACCATTTAGGAGTAGAAGGAACCATTTTTATGCCCATGGTTACTCCAAAACAAAAGATTGACCAGACTAAAATGTTTGGAGGTGAGCGCGTTAAAGTGGTTTTGGAGGGCGATACTTTTGACGATTCGTACAAGGCTTCCAAAGCCTTTTGTGAAGAGCACAACAAAACTTTTGTCCATCCTTTTGATGACCCCAAGACCATTGAAGGTCAGGCCACGATCGGATTGGAGCTTTTAAAACAAGCTCAAGAACCTATTGATTATGTCTTTGTGGCCGTTGGAGGAGGCGGATTGGCATCTGGCTTATGCGCCATTTTCAAGGAACTTTCTCCTAACACCAAAATTATTGGTGTGGAACCAGCAGGAGCACCTTCCATGAAAAAATCCATGGAACAAGGTGAGTTGGTAGAGCTTTCGCAGATTGACAAGTTTGTGGATGGGGCGGCCGTGCAAAAAGTAGGGACATATACCTTTCCCATCTGCCGAAATCACCTATTTAAAATGGAAACTGTCCCCGAAGGGAAGGTCTGCCAGACTATTTTGGAACTCTATAACCGGGATGCCATTGTAGTGGAACCAGCCGGAGCTTTGACCATAGCGGCACTGGATGATTTCAAGCAAGAAATTAAAGGTAAAAATGTGGTTTGTGTAATCAGTGGCAGTAACAATGACATCACCCGAACTGCAGAAATTAAGGAAAGAGCCCTGCTCTATGGAAACCTGAAGCATTACTTCATAGTTCGATTTCCTCAAAGGCCTGGTGCTTTGAAAGAATTTGTGGCCGATATTTTGGGTCCCAATGATGACATTACCCATTTTGAATATTCCAAAAAATCAAGTCGGGAAAATGCACCAGCTGTGGTGGGGATTGAATTAAAATCTCCAGACGATTTGGAGCCCTTGATTTCTAGAATGAAGGACAACAATTTCTATGGAGATTATTTGAACAACAAACCGGATTTGTTCCAATATCTGGTTTGATTCCATCACAATTGGAACTTCTTTTTTTAAAAGGGGCTTACTTAAACGTTTTCGTTGTAATCCCTTAATAAATAAGGTCTTTTCAAAGCTTTTTTGTGTTAGCTTTGTCATTTGCTAGACTAAAAAGCAACACAGTCTAATACTAAAATCCAGGATATGCCATCTAAGACAACCATACCGGAAGCATTGCAGATTACCTCACAAATCCATCAAAAAGCATATTTGGTGGACGGGGAATTACGTGAATGGAAAGGAGAAAATACGGAAGTAATTTCCACCATATCCTCCACTAAGGAATATGCCCATACCGTTTTGGGAAGTATTCCCAATATGGGAGAAGAAGAGGCGCTTGAAGCATTGGATGCGGCCATTGGAGCATTCGACCAAGGGCAGGGACTTTGGCCTACCATGAAGGTGAAAGACCGAATAGAGTGTATGGAATCCTTTGTTAAAAAGATGGAGAAAAAACGGGAAGAAGTGGTTAAACTGTTGATGTGGGAAATAGGGAAGTCCATGCCGGATTCTTACAAAGAATTTGACCGAACGGTGGAGTATATCTACGATACCATTGAGGACTATAAGCAGTTGGACCGTAATTCTGCCAAGTTTTCGAAACATGATGGGGTATATGCCCATATCCGTAGAGGCCCACTGGGTGTGGTACTTTGTTTGGGACCATACAATTATCCATTGAATGAAACTTTTGCGCTATTGATTCCCGCTATAATTATGGGGAATACCACAATCTTTAAACCCGCAAAGCATGGAGTACTTTTGATTACACCTCTTTTGGAAGCTTTCCAAAGCAGTTTCCCTAAAGGCGTGGTGAATATTTTATTTGGTAGGGGTAGAGCAGTAGCAGCACCCATCATGAAAACCGGAAAGGTGGATGTGTTGGCGTTGATCGGAAATAGTAAATCAGCCAATGCATTGCAAGACCAGCACCCCAAGAGCAACCGATTGCGATTGGTACTGGGATTAGAGGCCAAAAATCCAGCTATTATTCTCCCGGATGCCGATTTGGACCTTACCATAAACGAATGCATCGCAGGTACCCTTTCCTTTAACGGACAGCGTTGTACGGCCTTAAAAGTGGTGTATGTACATGAAGATGTAAAGGATGAATTTTTAAAACGATTCTCGGAGAAAGTGGATGCTTTAAAATTTGGTAACCCATGGGATGAGGGGGCTAAGTTGACCCCACTTCCTGAACCAGGTAAACCGGATTACATTCAAGAGTTGTTGGATGATGCCAAAGCCAAAGGAGCCAAAGTGCAGAACAAAAAAGGAGGAAAACGCTCTGACAACTATATCTGGCCAGCGGTACTTTACCCTGTGACCAAGGACATGCGGGTGTATGAGGAGGAGCAGTTTGGCCCCATAATTCCAGTGGTATCCTTTACCGATATTGAGGAACCTTTGGATGATATGGCAGAATCCAACTATGGGCAACAGGTGAGCTTGTTCGGGAAGGATGTATACACCTTATCTCCGTTAATTGACACCCTTGCAAACCTCGTTTGCCGAGTAAACTTGAACAGTTCTTGTCAACGTGGCCCGGACGTGTATCCTTTTACAGGACGTAAAGATTCCGCGCAGTCTACCTTAAGTGTACATGATGCGCTGCGTTCCTTTTCTGTGCGGACGTTCGTGGCTTTTAAAGACAACGATTTGAACAACGAAACCATTGAACAATTGTTGGAAGCCAAGGTTAGCAACTTTTTGAGTACGGATTATATTCTTTAGACATTAGACATTAGACATTAGACGTTAGATGCCTGATGTCAGATATTGGATGTTGGACTTGAATTTTTGCTTTTCTGTAGCTTTTAGAAATAAAAAATATGTTGAATGTATGGTGATTTAGGTAACTCCCCACGGCTTAATGGGATGTGTTACCATACTTTTTAACTCTGGCTGGAAGCGTCCCAATCCAATGGGTCATTGGGATTGTTAATGTAGATTTCCAACCTTTCGTTAAGTAAATGAATATCCTCTTCCGAAATTTGACAATCACTTTCCATGACTTTATCCAAGGTCTGCTCAAGAATATCCATGGCTTTCTCATTTTTTATGGTGATAAGCTTTTGGATAAAGTTGTATTTACGCAAATTAATGTCCATGGGCAATTTTCTCTGTCCAGAATAAAGATACGTTTTTGATTCCATTGCAAATAGGGTATATGTGACTAAGAGTTGGAGATAAGAGCCCTGGAAATTTCCAGGGCTTGTTTTATACATGTTCTTGCTCAGTCCTCAATAAGGCTAAGTACACATTTGTAATCCTTGAACCAGGTATTGTGCTCTGGAATAGTTGCTGCGCCATATAGTTCAATGGTTTTGTTTGTGTAATCTAGAAAGCACCAACCATAATCATTTTCAGGATCCATGATGATATCGTTAGCAGCATAACCTCCTTTGTCTGTTCTTTCCCAATGGACATTACCTTTGTACGGATCATGAGGATAGTACCCTATGGCAATACTTTCATCCCAAGTTGCCATTTGATTACATGGGTCTATATTGATAATCAGGGTATAATCAGGATATCCACCACTCCAAAAACCAATCAGTTTTAAGGTATTTGGTTCTCCTTCCACAATTTCAATGTAACAAGAATCAAACTCTGTTTTTGAGTTTAAGCCCCAATCATGATATTCAGTTCTTTCAACATTATAATTACCTATCCATTCCGAAGCAATAAAAGGCCCCACTGGGTCATTACAATCGGTGTTGTCCAAGACATAACCCACTGGTATTGGTTCGCAGCCAGCTATGCTTTGTGAAACTTTCGGATTGCCAAGACCGTCTTCATCACTATCTAGATAGACCATGTATTCGGAACCGGGATAGTTGTCTGCATTGGAGACATCGCAATCAGTATTATCTTCGACATAACCTGTTGGGGTGTCCAAACCAGAGCATTGGGTTATGGAGTTGTTGGGGTCACCGTAACCGTCTTCATCCTCGTCTGCGTAATAGGTTAGCTGTTCACAGTCAGAGGTGATTTGGTCGTTGGTGTCATCGGGATCATTGCTGTTGGCGACATATCCATTGGGTTGTTCGCATGCTTCTTTGGTATTAGCTGGGTCTCCCTCGTCATCCATATCGGTGTCTTTATACCAAGTCTTTTCAACGCATGGGTCGTCCTTTTTGCAAGAAACACTTGTTAGAAGGCCAAAAGAAAAGGTGAAAAGAGTTAGCGCAAGCGCTAGTGGCTTTGGATTTTTCATAGCATTGTGGTTTTTAACTGAAACATTGTTCTTAATTTTTCCGCAAAGTAGCTATGGTGTTTTGTTTATGCGTGGATAAATTGACGGATGCCCTTTTTGAATTGACGGATAGGTTGTTAGACTTGAGATATGAGATTTAAGATGTCAGATTTAGGATGCAAGATGAGAGATATTAGATGCTGGGTCGTCGATGTTTGGATTATTGGATTATTAGATATTTAGTCCTGATTCTTGGTTCTTGATTCTTTGTTCTTTGTTCTTGGTGTCTGTAATAAGATTTGAACTTGAGCTTTGAATTTGAACTTTCCTCCTGTTTTTAGAAATAAAAAAAGCCCCAGGGATTCCCGAGGCTCTTTGGCTTAGTTTGGTTTGTTATTTATAGGTTCGCAGCCAACCAATCTCCAACTTCGCTGGTCTTATAGGCTTTTCCGCCATCGGCTAAATCTTCTGTGACAATTCCCTTGGCCAAAGATTTGTTCACCACATCACGAATGGCTTGGGCCTCATCTGCCAAATCCAAATCTTCAAAAAGCATGGCGGCGGAGAGTACAGTGGCCAACGGATTGGCAATGTCCTTACCTGCTGCTTGCGGATATGATCCATGGATGGGTTCGTAAAGGCTAACTTTGCTTCCTACGGAAGAAGAGGGCATCAATCCCATAGACCCAGAAATCACGGAAGCTTCATCTGTTAGGATATCCCCAAAAAGGTTGGCGGTGATGATTACATCGTATCCTTTGGGCCATTGAATCAATCGCATGGCAACGGCATCCACAAATTCATAGGTGACCTCCACATCAGGATATTCTTTTTCCAAAGCCTGTACGGTTTCTCTCCACAATCTGGAGGCTTCCAAAACATTGGCTTTGTCCACGCAACATAATTTTTTACCTCGTTTCAAGGCCATTTCAAAACCTTTTCGTGCTAAGCGTTCCACTTCAAAACGTTGGTAGGTCATGGTGTCAAAAGCGGTATCTCCATTGTCCTTTCTTCCTCTTTCTCCAAAATAGACTCCGCCTGTAAGTTCACGAAGGATAATCAAATCCGTTCCTTCAATACGATCTCGCTTCAGCGGAGACTTGTCGATAAGCGAAGGAAAAGTAAAGGTGGGTCTTACATTGGCAAACAACCCCAGCTTTTGTCTCATTTTTAAAAGACCTTGCTCTGGACGCACCTTGGCTGATGGGTCGTTATCAAAACGTGGATGGCCAATGGCGCCAAACAAAACGGCATCTGCATTGGCACAAACTTCATGGGTTTCATCCGGATAAGGTTCTCCAACAGCATCAATTGCAGCTGCGCCGGTCAGGGCAGGGGTCCAATTTATTTCGTGGTTAAATTTTTCGGCAATTGCATTGGATACTTTTACGGCCTGATCTATTACTTCTGGGCCTATTCCATCTCCAGCTAAAAGGGCAATGTTCAGTTTCATATATTGATTCTCGATTATTCAGTTATCGGTTTACAGCTAATAGTTAACGGTTGTCAGTTAGCAATTGGTCTTAATTCTTGTTTCTCTTTGTCTTGCCTCTATTCAAAAGAGGTTGAGCATTTTCTCTGTGGCTTTTATGGCTGATACCGTTTGATCGGAATCCAATCCACGGGTGGTAAAATCCCTTTCCTTGGTTTGCCAGGTAATGATGGTCTCGCAAAGGGCATCAGAATTACTTCCAGGGGGGATACGCACAGCGTAATCCACCAATTTGGGCAAAGCCACCTTTTCTTTTTGGTAAATTTTCTTGAGAGCATTTATAAAAGCGTCGAACTGCCCATCTCCTTGGGCATTCTCCTCATAGGTCTTTCCGTCAATTTCGATGGAAAGGGTGGTGGAGGGTTTAAGTCCTTTAGAATGCGTTAGCACATAAGATTTTACAAATACCCGTTGTTGGTGCAACTCAGAATCCAACACATCGGAAATAATGAAAGGAAGGTCTTCTTTGGTCACTCGTTCCTTTTTGTCTCCAAGTTCAATGATTCGCTCCGTAACTTTTTTTAGCTCGTCATCATTTAAGGTAAGCCCCAGCTCTTGCAGATTCTTCTGAATATTGGCTTTTCCTGAAGTTTTGCCTAGGGCATACTTGCGTTTCCTGCCAAATCGCTCTGGTAATAAATCGTTAAAGTAAAGATTCTTTTTACTATCTCCATCTGCATGTATACCAGCGGTTTGAGTAAAAACATTATCCCCAACTATAGGTTTATTGTCAGGGATTCCAAAACCGGTAAAAGCAGAGACCAGCTTGCTTACTTTATACAAGGAAGATTCCTTGACTCCGATAGTGATTTCAGGCATAAAATCGTTGATGACGGCAACCACACTGGCAAGTGGAGCATTGCCAGCACGTTCACCCATCCCGTTAACGGTAAGGTGTAACCCATGGCATCCAGCCCTTAGGGCTTCCATAACATTGGCCACGCTTAAATCGTAATCATTGTGTCCGTGAAAATCAAAATGGGAGTTGGGATATTTCTTAATGATTTGGCTAAGAAAGCTAAACGCTTCCTGGTGGGTCAATATCCCCAAAGTATCCGGCAGCAATATGCGTTTGACTGGCTGCTGCGTCAAAAAATCGAGGAATTCAAACACGTAGTCTGGCGAGTTGCGCATCCCGTTGCTCCAATCCTCCAAGTATACGTTGGTGATAATACCCATGGATTCAGCCTGGGCAATAACCTCAGCGATTTCCTTGAAATGTTGTTTAGGGGTTTTTTTGAGTTGATGTGTCAGATGGTTTAATGAGCCCTTGGTCAACAAATTTTGGACCTTGGCTCCTGACTGTTCCATCCATTTTAGGGAGACACCTTTGTCCACAAAGGTCAATACTTCCACTCGATCCAAATAACCCTCAGTCTCTGCCCAATCCGTGATATTCTTTACGGCATCGAACTCCCCATCGGAAACACGTGCAGAGGCCACTTCAATACGATCTACTTGAAGCTCTTCCAATAACAATTTGGCCAAGGTAAGTTTCTCCGATGAAGAAAAAGATACCCCAGAGGTCTGTTCACCATCCCGAAGGGTGGTATCCATTATTTCGACGCTCCGCTGTGCCATAGGTTCTCTCTTAAGTGTTATTAAAGCGGAGTATTCTGGGCAAATTCCTCAATATTGGTTTTGATGTTCAACAAATAGTCAATATCATCAAATCCATTGAGCATATTATCTTTTTTGTAATCGTTTATGGCGAAACTTTCCTGTTCTCCAGTTTCCACCAAAGTAATGGTCTGCTCAGGAAGGTTGATTTCCAATTCTGTGTCTGGATTAGTCTCTATTGCCTTAAAGATATTATCCAAAAACTCTGGACTCACCTGTACTGGAAGGACGCCAATGTTCAAACAATTGTTCCTAAAAATATCCGCAAAGAAGCTGGACACCACACAACGGAACCCATAATCGTAGACAGCCCAGGCGGCATGCTCCCTGGATGAGCCGGAACCGAAGTTCTTTCCACCCACCAAAATTTTCCCACTATAAATGGGATTGTTAAGGACAAAATGCTCTTTAGGAGTATCGTCTGAGTTAAATCTCCAGTCCCTAAAAAGATTATCTCCAAAACCTTTTCGCTCTGTAGCTTTAAGAAAACGAGCTGGAATGATTTGATCCGTGTCCACATTTTCTATGGGAAGTGGAACTGCGGAACTTTTAAGTATGTTGAATTTATCGTATGCCATTTTTTTCAATTAACAATGATCAATAATCAGTGCACAGTTTGGTTATGCTTCTTGTAATTCCAATAATTCTCTAGGGTCGGTTACTTTTCCGGTAACTGCTGCTGCTGCTGCAACCAAAGGACTCGCCAAAAGGGTACGTGCACCTGGCCCTTGTCTTCCTTCAAAGTTTCGGTTGGAAGTACTCACAGCATATTTCCCAGCGGGGATTTTATCATCATTCATGGCCAAGCAGGCAGAACAGCCCGGCTCTCGCAATTCAAATCCAGCTTCATGCAAAATATCCAGAATACCTTCTTCCTTAATGGCCTCTTCAACGCGGTGCGACCCAGGAACCAGCCAAGCGGTAACATTGTCCGCTTTTCTTCTTCCCTTGATAATGGAAGCAAATGCCCTAAAATCTTCAATTCTACCATTGGTGCAACTTCCAAGAAATACGAAATCAATAGGCTTGCCAATCATGGCATCTCCCTCATTGAAATCCATATAGTCCAAGGATTTTTTATAGGTAGCGGTTCCGCCTTCCACAGCTTCAGCTAATGGAATGTACTTTTGGATTCCCATTCCCATACCGGGATTGGTTCCATAAGTAATCATAGGTTCTATCTCGGAAGCATCGAAGGAAATTTCCTTGTCAAAGCTTGCATCCTCATCGGTGTGCAGTTGTTCCCAGTATGTCATGGCTTTGTTCCAAGCTTCACCTTTAGGGGCATATTCGCGTCCTTGAACGTAATCGAAAGTCTTTTGGTCAGGGGCAATCATTCCACCCCGAGCTCCCATTTCTATACTTAGGTTACACACGGTCATACGTCCTTCCATGGACATGTTTCGGAAAACCTCCCCAGAATATTCCACAAAGTAACCTGTAGCTCCGGAAGTGGTCAATTTGGAGATGATGAACAAGGCAACATCCTTGGGTGTCACAGCTCTATTCAATTCCCCATCAATGTTGATGCGCATACTCTTTGGCTTTGGCTGCATAATGCACTGCGTGGACAGTACCATTTCAACCTCGCTGGTTCCAATTCCAAAAGCAATGGCGCCAAAAGCACCATGGGTGGATGTATGGGAGTCCCCGCAAACTATGGTTGCCCCGGGAACTGTAATTCCGTTTTCCGGCCCAATCACGTGAACAATGCCGTTTTTCTCATGTCCAAGCCCCCAATAGGGAATATTATGAGCTTTGGAATTCTCCTCCAAAGCTTTCAGCTGATTGGCGGAAAGCTTATCCTTAACGGGCAAATGTTGGTTGATGGTTGGCGTGTTATGATCTGCAGTTGCAAAAGTGCGCTCAGGGTAAAGCACTTTGATGCCTCTGTTTTTAAGTCCAAGGAACGCCACAGGACTAGTGACCTCATGAACCAAATGTCTATCTATAAAAAGTACATCGGGACCGTTTTCAATATGCTGAACCACGTGGGAATCCCAAACCTTATCAAATAGTGTTTTACTCATCGTTGCATTCAATAATTAATAAGCCGGTAAATTTAAAATATGAAAAGCAAAAGCTTCATTTTAAGTTTGGAAAATTACGATGTTCAAGACAAGTTTTTGCTATGGAAACCATTGGATTGAGTGTGTTTTTTGATTTAAAACAAAAACAATCCTGAATGTTAAACTAGAGTTAAATTACATCAGAATGTTCCCTCAAAACCAAATGGTAAAGGGGGCTCCCGAACTTGATTTACCCATCAATCCACGGTTTGGATTTGGCTAGGTGCTGGTACTGAACATCTTAGATGTAAGCTTCTGAATTTTAACACGTTTACCTTTATTTTAACATTGTTGTAACGCTATAGGAACGATGAGGTTTCTACCTTGGGAGTCAACCTAGAAAGTTTATTCATTAACTCATCAAAAACGAACAAATGAAAAAAAGTTACACGGCCATTTCGGCCATGATTCTCATCGCTGCATTCTGTATTTCCACAAGTAGCTATGCCCAGCTTACCTTTCTGCCCAGAGGTAGTCAAATGGCTAAAGTTTCCCAACGCATTGGAACAACAGATGTTACTATTGTTTACTCTAGACCCAGCGTAAACGATAGGGAAGTTTGGGGCGCTCTGGTCCCTTATGGAATGAACAACTTGGGATTTGGAACGGCTACCGAATCACCTTGGAGGGCAGGTGCCAATGAAAACACTATTTTCAAGACCACCCATGATTTGACCATTGGAGGTAAAACACTTCCAGCCGGTAAATATGGTTTGCACATGATCGTCAACGAAGACAATTCGGCAACAGTTATCTTTTCCAAGAACCATGGGGCCTGGGGAAGTTATTTTTATGAGCCGGGTGACGACGCCCTCCGTGTGGATGTCACCACCAAAGAGATTCCACATGTAGAGCAACTTACTTTTAGTTTTGATGAAGTAGATGCCACATCGGCTGTAGCTTCACTTAACTGGGAGAAAAAGCAAATCCCCTTTAAGGTAGAAACCGATGTAACCGAAAATGTTCTGGCTCGGATTCGTCAGGAATTGCAGACCAACCCTGGATTTAGTAGACAAAGCTGGGAGCAGGCGGCCAATTTTGCCCAAAACAATGGCGGTGATTTGGACGAAGCCCTTGGTTGGGTGGATGCCGCAATAGCCGGTCAGTTTTTCAGCCAAAAGAACTTCAATAATTTGAGCATAAAGTCTCAAATATTGGCCAAGCAAGGTAAAACTGCAGAGGCTGAAGCCCTTATGCAAGAGGCAATGCCTCTGGGAACTGTTTTCCAAGTACATGGTTATGGAAGACAGCTTATTGGTCAGGGTAAAACGGACAAGGCTCTGGAAGTTTTTAAATGGAATGCCAAGAATCATAAAGGAACATGGCCAGTACACTACGGCTTGGCCAGAGGGTATTCTGCTTTAGGGGATAATAAATCCACAATTAAACATTTAAAGCTTGCTTTGGAAAATGCGCCCGCCCAGGTAAACCGCGATCGTGTGCAGGCCAACTTGGACAAAGCTGAAAAAGGAGAAGGAATTAACTAAACCAATTTACTTAGGGAATTAAATTAGGAAAATGCCCAGCGAAAGCTGGGCGTTTTTGTTTAAAAGGTAATACTGAATCATCTTGTCGAATTTTCTTTCGCATGAAATCAAATTGCATTTTATTTGCTGCAAGCATTTTATCATGATAAGAAGGAACCTAGTTTTTCTTTGGACAATTGCCATATTTTCTTGCAGTCCAGATACAGATTCAGATTTAAATAATACAGGGAACAACACCATTCCCTTCAGTGTTACAGCCTTATTAAAGGAATATAACAACGGGAATGAAGGTGAGTACCATACAATTGATTTTATGCAGGGTCGCAAAGAACCATCCAATCTTTTCAATATTACCAATTCTCTGGGTCTTGAATCAAACGCTTCATTTCGATCAAATGGAGAAGAAAATCTGTTGGTTTTTAAACAAGGAGACGGTCGAGGCGCAGACGCATTTTACATTATGATGGATTTGGATGATAATCAGGTTATCTCAGGGTCATATAAGGATTACTTTCCCAATATTAATGATTGTTTTTTTGATGCTGGACAAATAGGATGGAATAAAAACAGACTTTTTTCTTTCGAAAATTACGTTTGCGATAATGAGAGCCTCAGATTGCTGATGCATAACTTGGTTAATTCTGAGGTAACCGAGATGCCACCATTGGAAAAAGCCTTCACAGGTGATACCCCACATGGCATTTTGGTAACAGAGGATTATTTTTTTGTTCAATATGATGATAGATCTGAGGAAGCTTTGGATACATATAAAGAGGGTTTGATCGTTTACGATTCAAGTTCATTAAACGAAGTATTCTCTTATCAAATCGCTGGGTTGAAAACTACATTTGTTGACGGCCATGATATTTTTGTGGCTACGCGACCTAGTAAAATGGAGATTATTGATTTAACCACAGGCAATGTTAAGCACTCCACCACCACATTCAACTACTTTCTTGCCACGGATGATAAAATATCCAATGTGTCAATTTCAGATGGCAAAGTTGCTTATGTGGACAATTCTATGGCTATAGGAATTCCAGCTTATTTTGATTTCAACGAAAATGATTCATTCACTGTTGATCAAGAAAAATATATGGCCTTCTTTAATCGTGACACTATTGATTTTGATGCTGATGTTATTATCCCACAAGAATTTAAAATTGATTTGGAGACGATGACCTTTGCAGTCACCTATTTGCGATTCAGTCGTGGAGAAAATGTCCCAAAATCCTCAGCTATCATGTTTATGGATTTTGAAGGTAACTTGCTTCTTGATTATGAATTTCCTTCTTTCCGATTTGAAGCCGAGAAATTGCTCAAAAGATAATTAGCTGATATACCCCCAAATATCTTTCCCTTTGGACATTATACTGTAGGCCGAGCGAATAGGAAGATTTTCAGGTTTCTCCAATCTGGGATCCTCTTTTAAAAGTTGAATAGCATGATATCTGGCGGTTTGCAATATCTGGTTGTCTTTTACAATATCCGCTATCTTTAAATTGAGGAGCCCACTTTGCTGGGTACCCATCAAATCTCCAGGACCGCGAAGTTTCAAGTCCACCTCAGCAATCTCAAATCCATCATTGGTTCGGGTCATGGTTTGCAAACGGGTTTTGGCATCTTCGGACAACTTGTTTCCAGTCATCAGAATACAAAAGCTTTGTTCGGCTCCACGACCCACACGTCCACGTAGCTGATGCAGTTGCGAAAGACCAAAACGTTCAGCACTTTCAATGATCATCACAGAGGCATTGGGGACATTCACACCCACCTCAATAACGGTGGTGGCCACCATAATATGGGTCTCACCTCGAACGAATCTTTCCATTTCATAGTCCTTGTCCGCTGGCTTCATTTTACCATGAACGATGGAAATTTGATAATCGGGAAGTGGAAAGTCACGTACAATACTCTCATAACCGTCCATTAAATCCTTGTAATCCAAAGCTTCGGATTCCTGAATTAGGGGATACACAATATAAACTTGCCTTCCCTTCTTGATTTCATCTTTAAGGAACCCAAAAACTTTTAATCTGTTATTGTCAAAACGATGAACTGTCTTGATGGCTTTTCTTCCAGGGGGCAACTCGTCAATTACGGAGACATCCAAATCCCCATAAAGACTCATGGCCAAGGTTCTGGGAATGGGTGTGGCCGTCATCACCAGAATATGGGGTGGGGTTTCATTTTTATGCCACAATTTGGAGCGTTGGGCCACCCCAAAGCGGTGTTGTTCGTCTATAATGGCCAACCCAAGGTCTTTAAATTGAACCTTATCTTCCAAAACCGCATGGGTACCTACCAAAATGTTAAGATTCCCGTTTTCCAACTGGTTGTGCAACAAGGTACGCTCCGACTTTTTGGTCGAACCCGTCAACAAGGCAATCTTCACCTCCATTTTGCCCAATAATTCCTTTAACCCATTGTAATGTTGTTGTGCCAAAATCTCGGTAGGGGCCATTAAACAGGCCTGATACCCGTTGTCTATGGCCAATAACATGCACATGAGGGCCACAATGGTCTTTCCGGAACCCACATCCCCTTGGAGCAAACGGTTCATCTGGGCATTACTGCCCAAATCGTTCCTGATTTCCTTGATGACTTTTTTCTGCGCATTGGTCAGTTCAAAAGGCAGATGGTGTTCAAAAAAAGTATTGAACTTTATTCCCACTTGGTCAAAGGGCAAACCTCTAATCTTTTGCTTCCGAATCAGTTTTTTGGAAATCAGTTGGAGCTGCACAAAAAACAATTCCTCAAATTTGAGTCGAAATTGGGCCTTGGCCAACAGCTCCTGGCTTTTCGGAAAGTGAATGTTCAAAAGTGCATCGCTTTTTGAAATCAAGCGGAGCTCATCTAATATAACAGGGGAGAGCGACTCCGCAAACTGTCCTTTGGACTCCAGCAATAATTGTTGCTGCATTTTACTTACCACCCTATTGGTGATTCCCTTGGCACTTAATTTTTCCGTGGAAGGGTAAATGGGTTGCATGGCCACCTTTAGCCCTTGCTGGTGTTCCGAAAGCAATTCCATTTCAGGGTGCGGCATGGAAAAGGAGCTCCCATACCTATTTATTCTTCCAAAAACCACATAAGGCTCGTTCAATTTCAGATTTTCCCTGATCCATTTCTGCATTCGGAACCATACCAGTTCCATTTCGCCCGTTTCATCAACAAATTTGGCTACAAGACGTTTGCCGCGCTTTTGTTCCACAGTTTTTATATGCACAATTTTTCCCACCACTTGTACATCCGCACCACTGGCTTGCAGCTGGCCAATTTTGTAGTACTGGGTTTTATCCAGATAACGATTGGGAAAAAGATGTAACAAATCCCTGTAGGTTTCAATGCCCAGTTCCGTCCTAAGAGTCTCGGCTCGGTTAGGGCCAACTCCTTTCAGATAGGGGATGGGAGTTTGGAGAAAATTGGGATTCATCGAACTAAAATATGTAATTTGGAAAGACTTTTGTGATACGGTTGCCATGAAGCTTGCCCCAGTGCTTATTTTTTTTCTTTTGACACAACTCCTTTCTTCCCAAATTCAGGATAAGGTGGATTTTGTGAGGGGCCGAATTTTGGTGCAGCCCGATTTCGAAGAAGCAAAAATCCAAGGAAGCGTTGACTACTATTTCAAAATTTTAAGGCCAGTGGATTCCATCTTCTTGGATGCCAAGGAAATGAATTTCAACCAAGTGCTGTTGAATGACAAGCCCATCAACCATAAAACCGATGGTCAACATTTCGTGATAAAAAAACAGTTTAAAAAAGGGGATGCTTATCACCTAAAATTTGACTATAGTGCATTTCCCAAGCAGACGGTCTATTTTATTGGTGATGGAGACACTGTGAAAAAGCAAATCTGGACACAGGGACAAGGAAAATATACCAGTCATTGGTTACCTAGTCTGGATGACATGAATGACAAGATTGAATTTGATCTGACCATAGCAGCCGATCAAAGCCAGACCGTTATTTCCAATGGGGAATTAAAGGAAATTGTTCCACAGGATGATGTCAATTCTTGGAGATTTGATATGGAAGAACCCATGAGCAGCTACCTGGTGGCGTTTGCCATTGGGAACTTTAAAAAGGAAAGCGTGCAATCCAAAAATGGAGTTCCTATAGAACTCTATTACGAGCCCAAAGACAGTCTTTGTGTTGAACCCACATATAGACATACCCTGCGCATGTTTGATTTTTTGGAGGAAGAAATTGGGATTCCATATCCCTGGCAGAATTACAAACAGATACCAGTTCAGGATTTTTTATATGCGGGGATGGAGAATACAGGGGCCACCATATTTTCCAACACCTTTATGGTGGATTCCATTGCCTTTGTGGACAAAAACTTTGTTAATGTGAATGCCCATGAAATGGCGCATCAATGGTTTGGCAATCTGGTTACCGAACAGAGTGGGTCCCATCATTGGCTGCATGAGGGTTTTGCCACTTTTTATGCGTACTTGGCCGAAAAAGACATTTTTGGGGAGGACTACTTTTATTGGAGGCTGTTGGAGACTGCGAAAGCTTTGGATAATTTTTCTGGGGATGGCCACGGGGAAGCACTGACCAATGCCAGTGCGGGTAGCCTTACTTTTTACGAAAAAGGGGCATGGGCCTTGGTAATACTTCGGGACATGGTAGGGGATATAGCTTTTAGGGAAGGGATTCAAAACTACCTGACCAAATTCGCATTTCAGAATGTGACCATTTCCGATTTTATGTGGGAAATGGAAAAGGCCTCGGGAATGAAACTCACCAGCTTTGAAGAAGCCTGGCTTCAGGAATCCGATTTTCCGCTTGAAAAGGTCAAACTGTTTTTAAGGGGCAAAAATGCTTCCATAGATGCCTACTTTAAGGCGAAGGAGGAAATTGGGGACAAGCTGGAAAATGCAGGGACAATTCTTGGGGCAAACTGGGAAGCCTACCAATCGAAAGCCCTGAAGCATCAACTTTTATTGGATTATTGCAATCAACTTTCCCCGCAGTTTTTAAACAAACTCCTAAAACGTGAGGGGCTTAAGGTAAGGCAGGCAGTTTCTCTAGCTATGGATAAAGTGCCTTTGGAGGTACGAGAGAATTTTGAGGGATTGCTTGGTGATCAGAGTTATACCACCGTGGAAGCAGCACTATTCAAACTTTGGACGGATTTCCCTGAAAATCGGAATATCTACTTGGACCAAACCACAAATATTATTGGGTTTCCCAACAAAAATGTTCGTCTGCTTTGGTTAACCCTGGCTTTGGTGACCGCAGATTATGCCATGGATCAAAAAGCCGATTTTTATAATGAACTTAGTTCGTATACAGGACCTGAATATCATTTTGAAATTAGACTTTTGGCATTTCAATATTTAAAAAGCATTGGCGGATTTAACGATGACACCCTGAAAAGTTTGATAAAAGCGTGCAATCACCATGTTTGGCATTTTAAAAAATCCTGTAGAAAAATGCTCAAAGACTTTTTGAAGGCTGAAGGGAACTTGGCCAGGGTAAAGGCTATATATCCTACTTTAAATTTGGAACAACAACGTTATTTGGACAAAACCTTGGGCGAATGAGGGCATTGGTAATTTCAGGAGGAGGTAGCAAAGGAGCATTTGCAGGAGGTGTGGCCCAATTTCTGATTGAGGAGGCCAAGCACAATTACGACCTCTTCGTAGGGACATCCACGGGCAGTCTGCTTATTTCCCATTTGGCCTTGAACAAGTTGGATAAAATCAAGGAAATCTATTCCTCGGTCAACCAGAGTAGTATTTTCAACAATTGCCCGTTTGTCATCAAAAAGAAATATGGGATTGAGGTAATTTCCATTAACCATTGGAACGTGGTCAAGAATTTTATCCGTGGGAAAAAGACCTTTGGGGAGAGTGAAAACCTTAGACACCTTATTCGAGATTCCATTACCCCTGCGGAATTCGAAGAATTGAAGCAAAATAGTGTGGATGTGGTGGTCACGGTTTCCAATCTTTCCCTGAATCAGGTGGAATACAAATCCATCAATGATTGCACCTATGAGGAGTTTTGTGATTGGATTTGGATTTCGTCCAACTATACCCCTTTTATGAGTTTGGCCAGAAGAAATGGTTGCGAATATGCGGACGGGGGACTAGGTACCCTGGTGCCGATTGAGGAAGCGCTTAAGCGCGGAGCCACCGAAGTGGATGTTGTGGTTTTGCACACCGAAGTAAACTACCTGAATAGAATGCCCGTCAGGAACCCATTTGAATTGATCACCACCATTTTTAGCTTTATGTTGGATCGAATTGAAAATCAAAACATTCGAATTGGGAAATTGGTGGCCAATCAAAAGGATGCCATCATCAATTTCTATTATACCCCAACCGTGTTGACCACAAACTCCTTGATCTTTAATAAAGAGCGTATGACCCTTTGGTGGAAAAGAGGGTATTTATATGCGAAAAATAAAAATGAGGAGACCAGTCCTATTGACCCTGACCATCAGGAGTAAAAACTACCAAAGTTCACTTACTTCCTTCTTGATAAAGGCAAGAGCTGTGGCAGAAGGAGATTGCTTATCTATGGTCTGATTTAAAATATCTTCCCTTAGTTTGTCAGGAGAGTCGGTTTCACTCATACCCGCAGAACGGATAATCTGAATAGTGGCATTTTTGGCAGCCTTGATGATATTCCAACACTCATCTGACATGTATATCTGTTGGGATAGATTATGTTCAAACTCCGTTTCGATCTGCTTGATCAAGAGATTTTCATAATCACTTTTATCCTTGCTTTTAGGTGCGACCCTCACAACTAGGCTATTTATAGATATACGCTCCAGGAACAGAACCATACGTTCGTAAGCCTGCAATCGAATAGGGAGCGTATCTTTTTGGGAATCCTTGTGCAACAGAAAACGTCTACGACCATCTTCGTTTCTGGTATGAAGTCTAAAAAAGTAAAATGCTACGGCACCCGTAACAACGGCTGGCAATAAAAAGCCGAAAAGCTGAAAAATGTCGTCTCCGCTCATGGTTTGGTTTGGTTTTGGATTTTATACTTGGGATGATAACGGAATAAACTTTCAAAAAGTATATGGGGTGTGCCCGCTATTTTTTCGGTTCTGGCCCCATGGTGATGGTCAGCGTACTTCCATTTTTAATATCATCATGGGAAAAGAATAGCTCTTCCAATTCCTTGTCATTTAATTTAGCCGATTGCACATACTTGTTTTCGGGCGAATTGTTTTCTGTCAGTATGGTAAATGTTTTCCCATTTTCCAGAAGTATTTTGACAGAATCAAATAGGGGTCGACCAATTACATATTCAGGATTTCCAGGAGCTACTTGATAGAAACCCATGGCATTCATGATGTACCATGCAGACATTTGACCGCAATCTTCATTTCCAATGATTCCGTCGGGTTGGGTAGTATAGAATTCCTTTAAAATTTGATCTACCAACTCCTGCGTTTTCCATCCTTGGCCCGCATAGGTGTACATATGGGCAATATGATGACTAGGTTCGTTGCCATGTGCGTATTGACCGATAAGCCCCGTAATATCTCCACTGGCATTTTCCCCTTCAATTTCAGAAGAGGTGGTGAACAGGCTATCCAATTTAGTGGCGAATTGCTCCTTACCACCATATAGTTGTGAAAACCCTTCGATATCATGCGGAACAAACCAGGTCCATTGCCAGGCATTGCCTTCAACATAGTCAGAGTGGTCATGGTCTGAATGTTTCGGGCTAAAAGGCTCCCGCCATGTCCCATCTGCATTTTTTCCACGCATAAATCCAGTCTCCGAATCAAAATAATGTCGATAATTTTGCCCTCTATTTTGAAATTGCCCCGCAATGGAGTCATTGCCAACAGCTTGTGCAATTTGGGCAACGCACCAATCGTAATAGGCATTTTCGAGGCCGTAGGAAACGGAGTTTGTTATTTCATCTGAAGGAATGAACCTTCCCTCATTGATATACTTGTTATACAGGGTCATGACGCGCGACTTTCTGGGTTCGTCCGAATCTTTCACAAGCTCTGGTCTATAGGAAGCGCTGGTGATGGCTGCCTCCAAGGCCAGCTGCTGGTCAATTCCTGGAAGCTTTTTGGCCATGGCATCGGCAATGTTGGCCACGGCTGGATAGCCTACCATGGTTCCTGTGTAATTGGAAGCCAGAGGCCATTTGGGTAACAAGCCGCCTTCCTCATATTTCAAAATCAGGTTGTTCACATAATCTATGGATTTAGGTTCATCAATAATGGTCATCAAAGGGTGTAGTGCCCTAAAAGTGTCCCATAAAGAATAAACCGTATAATTGACAGCTCCATTTTTGGATTGGTGGATCTTTTTATCCATTCCGCGGTATCTGCCGTCTACATCCTGGTGCAGCACCGGAGCAATCATACTATGATAAAGGGAGGTATAAAAGGTGGTAAGGACATCCTCATCCGTGGTCTGTACCTGAATGCGATTCAGTTCCTTTTCCCATTTCTCCCGTGTCTCGGAGACCACCGTCTCAAAATCCCAGTGGGGTAATTCCTGTTCAAGATTGGTTTGGGCGCCTTTTTCATCAACCGCAGATATTCCGACTTTCAATAGTAGAGGTTCATCAGCAGAAAGGGAGGGAAAGCTTAAACGGGAGTAAATATTCTGTCCATCATAAACATCTTCTATTTTGCTCGACGCTTTACCATCAATAATAACACTGTCCACCTGAAATGGACTGGAGAACTTGGCATGGAAATACACTTTATGGTCATACGCCCACCCCCTGGAATGTTTTAGACCTCTTAGGGTGCTATCGTTTACAATTTCCAAGGTATTGGAGATATTACCATGTCCCCAGGTTTGTTGAAGGATATGACCCACATCCAATAATAGCTGCTTATTCTGATTGGGACCATAGGTGTATTTGTGTAGACCTGCCCGCTCAGTAACCGCCAATTCTGCCGCAACATCATAGTTGGTGAACTGGACCGTGTACTTGCCAACCTCAGCCTTTTCATCCGACTTTTTAAACTTGGCAATTGGTTTTTTGTTTTCTTCTCCAGTGAAGGGAAGTACAAGAATATCGCCCATGTCCCCAATTCCAGTTCCGCTGAGATGGGTGTGGGAGAAACCATAAATGGTGCTGTCTCCATAATGATATCCGCTGGATGCATCCCAACCGTTCAATTTGGTGTCAGGGCTTAGCTGTACCATGCCATGGGGCATTACCGGCCCTGGAAAAGTATGGCCATGAAACCCCGTTCCTATAAATGGGTCCACATAACCTAAAACATCTAATTCAACTTCCGTTTTCTGGGGAGTAGGAGTGCAGGCCAGCAATAAGAGTATGGTTAGGACGGAAAGAAGACGACTCATGATTTCTAAGTTTTTGGATTGGTTATGCACTTAGGATCAAGATAAGTCGGTTGCCGAAGTTTCCATCCCTAAAATCGACCAATGACGCAATAGAGCAAATAAGCACTTGGATTAGTGCTTAATCAACATTTTAAGTAATCTATAGGTGGGGGATAATGGAATCCGTCCTATTCCGCACTTTTCAGATTGGCTTTGGCCTTATCGTAAAAATCTTTATAGTCAGGTTGAAGACTTACGGATACCCCTTCCTTGAAATTTCCATCTTTCACCGAAACGCCCACCTTATCAACAGGTACTGTAAGGGTAGTTACCAATTCTTTTGCCGCTACGGAAGCCTGATCATAGGTAACTCCAAATTCCCCGGTAATGTTCAATCCCTCCACTTGGGCATGTACATTGGGGCTTGCCAAAATAATTTTGGCCAATTGCGACAACCAAATTTTACCCTCTTCCGTTAAAGTAGTACCCGTATCCGAACCGAATAACTTGTTCAAACTTTGCGTAAGCACCACAGCTCCATCGGTAACATTGGGGTTGGCATTTTCACCCATGGTCTGCTTTATTCGGGTCAAAAGCACAATGGCCGTGGAATCACTGGAAGAAATCATGTCTGTTACTCCTCTTAATTGTTGCTCTTTGCGTTCCAGGGCTTGCAGTGCATTGTTCACATTTTCGCTGTTCTTTTTGGAAAGCTCCGAAAAACTGCTCAGGTTTTTAAGTAGGGTGGCGTTGGCATCCCTTAACCCAACATTTTCTGCTTCCAGGGTACTGGCTTTAGCCGTACTGGATGAAATCTCTCGTTTGGCCTCGGCCAATTGCTGTTGAATTTCACTGACCTGTGCTTCCAAATCATCAATTTGGGCAAAAAGCTCACTTTTCTTTTGGGAAAAAGTAAGGGTTACAACAAACAAACTGCAAATTAGAAGTAGTGGTTTTTTCATAAGTAAGACGTGTTGGTTTAAGCAAAAATCGAAATCAAAATTAGGATGTTTTTTTGGAAAACTCCTTTCCTCCCAGATAAATACAGTCATAAAGTTCCTGCATATTGTTAAATGGCACCTTCTCCTTGCTATAGGAGTACACCGTTTCCAAATCACTGCTGAGGTAATCATCATCTACATTGACCTGGATATCGTTCATGGTAAATTGACAAGGATGTTCGTAACCGGCTGCGTGCGTAATTTCCAGGAATTCCTTTCTAAAAGTTTTAAAATATTGTGCCAGCCTATCCGATTTTAGAGGCACATTGATGCCACTTTGCAACCACTTACTTTGGGTGGCCACACCAGAAGGGCATCGGTTGGTATGGCATATTTGGGCCTGGATACATCCGATGCTCATCATGGCCTCCCGAGCCACGTTAATGCAGTCAGCACCCATAGCAAAGGCCATGGCCGCTTTGGCTGGGAAGCCCAGTTTTCCGCTTCCAATAAAAACCAAACGCTCCGTGAGTCCGTGGTCTTTAAAAATTCGATATACCGAAGAAAAACCATATACCCATGGCAGGGAAACATGATCTGCAAAACTAGGGGGAGCGGCTCCAGTACCACCTTCACCTCCGTCAACGGTAATAAAGTCCGGGCCTTTGCCTGTTTTCTTCATTAAATCCGCCAGTTCTTCCCATTGGTCCAGTTTGCCAATGGCTCCTTTGATTCCAACGGGCAATCCAGTTTCATTGGCTATATTCTCAATGAGTTCGACCAGTTCTGGAATGGAATTGAACGCCGTATGGGTCGCGGGTGATAGCACGTCTTTCCCAACATCTACCCCTCTTATTTTTGCTATTTCCGGACTGATTTTCGCTCCCGGCAAAACCCCACCCTTGCCAGGTTTGGCTCCTTGGGATAATTTTATTTCAATGGCCTTGATACAAGGATTTTCATCCACCAAAATTTTCATTTTCTCCATGGAGAAGTTCCCTTCACGGGAACGAACCCCAAAGTACCCTGTCCCAAAATGAAATACCACATCACCTCCCGTTTTATGGTAGGGCGACAAGCCCCCTTCACCAGTATTGTGGTATGCAATGGACTTTCCAACACCTTGGTTTAGGGATTCAACCGCTCTGGCTGAAAGGGAACCAAAGCTCATAGCAGATACATTGATTACGGAAGCTGGGCGATAGGGTTTTTTCCGTTTGTTGTATGCGCCAATGACCTTGGCACAAGGTAAAAAATAGGGGTCTTGTACATTGGGATGTCCTTTAGGTACTTGATACCCGATCATGGCATTTTTTACGAAAATGTGCTGATGGGCATAAATATCCCTGTCGGTACCAAACCCCTCGTAATTGTTTTCTTTTTTGGCCGAAGCATAGATCCATCCACGTTCAATCCTATTGAAGGGCAGTTCCTCCCGATTGTTTGCCACAAAATACTGCCGCATTTCGGGGCCAATGCTTTCCAACCAATACCTTAAATGCCCTATGATGGGAAAGTTATGGCTAATGGTATGGGCTTTTTGGAAGAAAACATCCCTAATGGCTACAAGACCCAATAAAATTAGGATCCAAACCCACCATGGAGTTCCTGCCAAAAAGTCCATTACTGCATCCATATTACATGTTTAAATAATCCAAAGTCAATTGGGTCATTGTCTTCACTCCCAGTAACAAACCACTGTCGTCAATCTTGAAATCAGGAGTGTGGTGTGGAAAGGACTCTGTATTTCCCGGGGTCATTCCCCCTAAGAAGAAATAGAATCCTGGCACTTTTTCTTGAAAATAGCTAAAATCCTCAGCGCCTGTAATGGCCTTGTGAATGCTTACATTTTCAGTCCCAGCAACTCTTATTAGCGTAGGTGCCATCTTTTCTGTCAAATCCAAATCATTAAAGGTAATGGCCGTGGAACTCTTGATATCTATAGTGGCATCCCCACCGTATGCTTTGGCAATGGCTGGTACCATTTCTTCCATACGCTTATTGATATGCTTTTGCATGTCGTAGTCCAAGGTGCGAATAGTGCCTATCATTTCTGCACTTTCTGGAATGATGTTGAATCGAACCCCACTTGTAATTTTTCCTACGGAAATCACAGCGGCTTCGTTGGTAAGTTCAGACTCACGACTAATAATGGTCTGGAGCCCATCAATAATTTTTGCGCTTATCAAAATGGGATCCACGCCGCCCCAAGGTTGCGAACCGTGGGTTTGTTTTCCCTTTACATTGATTACGAATCGCTGCGCTGCGGCCATGGCACCACCAGGCTTGTACTTCACGGTTCCCACAGGTGTTTGGGAATTGATGTGCAGCCCAAAAATGGCATCTACATCCGGATTGCTTAGTACCCCTTCTTTGACCATGAGCAACGCTCCACCTTCCTCTCCGGGAGGTGCACCTTCCTCTGCAGGTTGGAAAATGAATTTGACCGTTCCTTTGATTTTATCCTTGTTTTTGGAAAGTACTTCGGCAACACCCATTAAAATGGCAGTATGGGTGTCGTGTCCACAGGCGTGCATTACACCAACCTCCTTTCCCAAAAAAGTAGCTTTCACGGTTGATTTATATGGTAGGTCATTTCGTTCGGTAACTGGTAGCGCATCAATATCGGCACGCAATCCAACCACCTTACCGGGTTGATTACCCTTCAATATTCCTACCACTCCGGTTTTGGCTACTCCAGTCTGAACTTCAATACCCAAGGATTCAAGATGCTTGGTAATTTTTTCTGCCGTTTTGAATTCTCGATTACTCAATTCCGGATTTTGATGGATGTCCCTCCGCCATTCAATGACTTTTGATTCCACATCGGAAAAATCTTTTTCCAAACTTGGCCCTTGAGCCCATATGGAAGTTCCAACCAGTAGTAATGCTAGTGCGATTAATTTTTGCATATGTTCAATTTTAAAATTTTATTAGTTGATAGCCTTCATTTTGAAGTTGGACCAAAGCAGTCATCGCCGACAGGGAAATTTGCACTCCCGGAATAAGATCTTCTTTGGCAATTTTATGGTGAGCGGCCGATTGCCCGCAGATGATAATCGGCACATCAATTTCCAAAAGGGATGTAACCAGCTTTAAATTGGGATTGTCCTTTTTATATTTTTTCTGATATGCCACATTGGACAGTACGTCCTTACTGGCTCCGCCATGTACCACCAAAGCCACATGCAATTGGTTTTTGGGAACTCCACTTTGGGCGTGCATATTTAAAAAACGCGCAGCCGTCTCAATAAGCGCATTTCGGCTATCATGGGAATCTGCCTTTCCAGTTACATCAATCACAGCTTTAAAGGTGATGTCCTTTTGAACCTGGTAATCTGGGTTCTTCACCTCATAAACCTTCCCGAAATCAGTTAAAATCGGTCCAGCCTTCGGGGATTGGGAATTTACAAAACAGCTAAAAAGAACGAAAAGGGGTAGTACTCGGAGATGGAATCTCATTCAATTTCAAATTAGTCTTTAAATATATCAATTTCGTGCTAAACGGATTGCTGTTTATAAGTATTAACAGGATGATTTTAGCATGAAACCAAGAATGGCTATTTTCACCTTTACTTTTTAAATACCTGAGCGGTTGGATACTTTTTTGGATGAATTGAATGATGCGCAGCGGGCACCGGTTTTGCACAAGGATGGCCCCTTGATGGTCATTGCTGGTGCGGGATCGGGTAAGACCAGGGTATTGACCTATAGAATAGCGCATTTGATGGGGCAGGGGGTGGATTCCTTCAATATTCTTGCTTTGACCTTTACCAACAAAGCGGCCCGGGAAATGAAAAAACGGATTGCCACCATTGTTGGGAATTCGGAAGCAAAGAACCTGTGGATGGGTACATTCCACTCTGTTTTTGCCAAATTATTACGGTTTGATGGGGACAAACTGGGCTACCCCAGCAATTTTACCATCTACGACACCCAAGATTCCCAAAGATTGATTGCGTCCATCATCAAGGAAATGGGATTGGACAAGGATATCTATAAGTACAAACAGATACAGAATCGGATTTCCTCCTATAAAAATAGCTTGATTACCGTAAAGGCTTATTTTCAGAACCCGGAGTTGGTGGAAGCCGATGCCATGGCAAAACGACCAAGACTGGGAGAAATTTATCAAAATTATGTGGATCGGTGTTTTAAGGCGGGTGCCATGGATTTTGATGACCTACTGCTCCGAACCAATGAACTTTTGACACGCTTTCCTGAGGTGCTGATGAAATATCAAGACCGATTTAGGTATATCCTTGTGGATGAGTACCAGGATACCAATCATTCGCAATACCTCATTGTAAAGGCTTTGTCAGATAGGTATCAAAACATTTGTGTGGTGGGGGATGATGCCCAGAGTATTTATTCTTTTCGTGGGGCCAATATCAGTAACATTCTCAATTTCCAGAAGGATTATGATGATGTATCGGTCTATCGCTTGGAGCAAAATTATCGCTCCACCAAGAACATTGTCAATGCTGCCAACTCCATTATCGCCAAAAACAAGAACCAGTTGGAGAAGGTGGTTTGGACCTCCAACGATGAAGGCAATAAGATAAAAATTCATAGGAGTATTACCGATGCAGAAGAGGGACGTTATGTTGCAGGTTCCATTTTTGAGAACCGGATGCAGCATCAATTGATGAATGGCGAGTTTGCTGTTTTGTATCGGACCAATTCCCAATCCAGGGCCATAGAGGATGCCCTGCGTAAAAGGGATATTCCTTACCGGATTTATGGGGGGCTTTCCTTCTATCAACGAAAAGAGATTAAGGACGTATTGGCTTATTTGCGGTTGATCATCAACCCTAAGGATGAGGAGGCGCTTAAACGAGTCATTAATTTTCCTGCTCGTGGGATTGGTCAGACCACTGTGGATAAACTAGTGGTTGCAGCCAATCACTATGGCCGTTCCATTTTTGAGGTTATGGACAACCTGTCCAAATTAGAACTGAAAATCAATGCTGGAACCCAGCGAAAATTAGGGGATTTTGTGACCATGATCAAGAGCTTTCAAATCATGAATGAAGGTTCGGATGCTTTTACCTTGGCCGAACATGTGGCGAAAAAAACAGGCTTGCTCCTTGAGTTTAAAAAAGATGGGACGCCGGAAGGTATAGCGCGGATGGAGAACATTGAGGAACTCTTGAACGGGGTCAAGGATTTTGTGGAAGGACAAAAGGAATTGGCAGATTCCACAGGGAGTTTGACCGAGTTTTTGGAAGATGTGGCCCTTGCGACCGATATGGACAAAGACACTGGAGATGATGACCGTGTTGCTTTGATGACAATTCACTTGGCCAAAGGATTGGAATTTCCATACGTTTACATTGTGGGGATGGAAGAAGATTTGTTTCCTTCCGCCATGAGTATGAACACCAGAAGTGAATTGGAGGAAGAGCGAAGATTGTTCTACGTAGCCTTGACCCGGGCAGAGAAGCAGGCCTATCTCACGTATACCCAAAATAGATACCGTTGGGGCAAACTTATCGATGCTGAGCCTAGTCGTTTTTTGGAGGAGATAGAGGAGCAGTATGTTGAAAACTTGACCCCTGTAAATGATGGATATCGATACAAATCCATGATCAACGCCGATATATTTGGAGAGGTGGACAAGAGTAAATTACGACAGATAAAACCCAAAAATGGTACTCCGCCCAGTGTGCAACGGCCCAACGAAAATCAATTGCGAAAACTGCGGAAGTTAAAACCGGAACTAGCAGCTACAAATACCAATGCTTTGGATCCCAACCTTATTGAAGGTTGTCTGGTTAACCATACGCGGTTTGGAAGAGGGAAGGTGCTCAAGATAGAGGGCGTGGGCAATGATAAGAAAGCCGAGATTCAATTTGAAAAGGGCGACATTAAAAAGCTACTGCTTAGGTTCGCCAAGTTGGAAGTGCTTGACCAATAGAAATCATTAATTACTTTTTTAATACGAAAATCCAGATTACAACTTGGCCAGTAGATTGTTTGAGCTACTTCCACAAAAAATCTGGTTGGTAAATTCCACAATAGGATGCTTTTCCCCATAACTAACGGAATAGACCTTATAATAGGCCCTGTTGACTCCGACCGAGGAACTACAGGAGACTTCATTTGGGTTGGAGAGCAAATACGACTCGATTTCTTCCGTAAACAGCATGGAGTCATCCAAAATAAACGCTTTGGTCATCGGGCGGGACCATTGGACGTTTTTTTGGCTGATGTTATACAGGTGCAATCTTCCTGGACTCGAGCCCATATCTTCCGAAAAAAATAGGAAATGGTTTTTTTTTGCAACCAAAGATACTTTTCCATCCCAAGGGATTTCAGTTTCTATCCCACTGGGAGTGGTCAATTTGAATAAAGATTGATTGTTCTCCTCATGATAGAAGGTTTGAATCTCCAATCCATCCACAAAGAAAAAAGATTCATCAGAGACCCTTCCAATTTTCTTGGGTATTTCGGAACCTTGTAGAAAGTTATTTGAATTTCTAGTTTCAAAAGCCTTGGAACCAAGTTGCTGATCTATGGAAGTGGTAGATTCAACATAGTTTACATTTTGATGATCGGCAAGTAACTCTAATGGCCTATAAGCCAAGGTAGTTCCCCAAGTCTCTGGTTTTAGAATGAGGGAACCATCCATTTCAACATTAAAGTCCAATGGGGAAACCATGGAACTTTGTCTATTGGGAAAGATTTTGGCGAGCTCCATGCCATCTTCATTGATTGTATGGGCATCCAACCTAAAAAATTCTTCTGTAGTATGGGCGGCTCCTTTACCTTGTAATAAATAGAAGCTTTTTGCGCTGGTTTTAATTGTATGGATTTGCTGATAGGCTATGGACTCCCCATATAATGAGGTAGGAACTATTTTACCTTTATTGGAATATAAGGCGATATTCCGGATGCCCTGAAATGCACCTTGCATCCGAGACTCCCATGAAAATACTCCAACCTTTTCGTCCCTGGATAGGGTAAATGTAAAGTCATGCTCCAAAATGTTATAAGATTTGCAAACTTGCTCTAGAAGTTTTTTGGATTGGATTCGCTCTATGGTTTTTCTGATCTGTTCGTTGATTAATACTGCATTTTCGTTGAATTCCTCATCGTTGGCATCCAACTTCTTAAGCAGGGAAAGGTTATAGTCTAGGTGGGCAATGAGTTCCCTACCATGATTAAAATGGGGAGGAGCTGGTGTTTTTTTGGACAGGTTGTTATTGCCACAAGCTGTTAACAAAATGGCGAATAAACCAAGTAGGGCGAAGCAGCGTATTTTGGAATCCATCATTTTTGAATGTATTGGGTTGTACTTCAACAAAAGTGAAAGTTTGAAGGCTTACTCCAAGCCCTCAATTGACGGATGGCCCATATGAATTGACGGATACCTACTTTGGGGATATTCTTTGTTACTTTGTAGCTCGAACAAAGGTTAACCCCCAATGAAATGGCTGAATTAATCAAACTCTTTGAGGAGAACCCTAATCCTAGGCAGGTGGAGAAAATAGGAGATGTCTTGCGCAAGGGCGGATTGATCATCTATCCTACGGATACGGTTTATGGTCTGGGTTGCGACATTACCAATTCCAGAGCGTTGCAGCGCATTGCCAGAATAAAGGGGGTAAAGTTGGAAAAGGCCAATTGGTCCTTTGTTTGTGCCGACTTGAGCAATCTGTCCGATTTTGTACGACAAATAGATACTTCGACTTTCAAAATATTGAAACGGTCTCTTCCGGGGCCCTATACTTTTATCTTACCTGGGAACAACAACCTTCCCAAGGACTTCAAGAAGAAGAAAACGGTGGGAATTCGAGTCCCTGATAATGAGATTGTAAGGGCTTTGGTTCGGGAACTAGGCCATCCTATTGTCTCCACTTCCATTTACGATGAGGATGATATTTTGGAGTACACTACTGACCCAGAACTGATTTATGAAAAATGGGGAGAATTGGTAGATGTTGTGGTTGATGGGGGATACGGGGGCAATGTGGCTTCCACCGTGGTGGATCTTTCCAGTGGCTATCCCGAAATTGTCCGTGAGGGCAAGGGGGATTTGGATATCTTCTAAATAAAAAAAGCGACCCTTTTGGGTCGCCTTTTCTGGTTTTTTATTGTGCTCCTTTAGTTGCCAGAACCGCCAATGGCTGGATCCTTCATACCTTCTTCGATCATGCTGTAGAATTGATCGATTTTTGGTAATACAACAATACGTGTTCTTCTGTTTTTAGCTCTTTCGGCAGCGCTATCATTGGAAGCAACAGGAACATAAAAGCTTCTTCCTGCAGCAGTCATACGTTTTGGATCAACGTTGAAATCGTTCTGCAAGGTTCTTACAATGGAAGTGGCACGCTTGGCACTCAAATCCCAGTTGTCAATAATTCCTCCGTTAGGCTTATACGGGACATTGTCTGTATGTCCTTCCACCAAGAATTCGAAATCAGGTTTGTTGTTCACCACTTTGGCTACTTTGCCCAAAACTTGCTTGGCTGCATTGGTAATGTTGTAGCTTCCGCTTCTGAACAAAAGTTTGTCTGAAATGGAAACAAACACCACACCTTTTTCAACACTTACCTCAATGTCTTCGTCATCAAGATTGCCCAAAACGCCTTTTAGACTCTGAACCAAGGCTAGGTTCACGGAATCACGGCGGGTAACGGCATCCTGCAATCTTCTAATGGTCAAGTCTTTTTCCCTTAGGCTTTCCAAAGATTTTTCAAGGTTTTCAGCCCCTTTGGTAGTAAGGGTAGTTAAGTTCCCCATATTGTTGATCAATTCCTGGTTGTTGGCCTTTAGGAAGGCGTTTTGATCCTCAAGGGTTTGTAATCGGGAAGAAGCGGTCGCTTTTTCCTCAAGGCAATCGTTTAATTTAACGGTTGCGGAATTCAATAAATCTTGGGTCTCTTTTTGTTTGGCCTCAAGATCGGCATATTTTTTTTGTGATACACAAGATGACAACAAAATTGCCATGGACAAGGTTCCTAGGAAAACTTTTTTCATAGTACTGGGTATAAATTATTAAGAATTGTTAGATATTTCACTGCTTCAACTATCCGCCAAAATTAGAGAAATTGCAAAGTTGGCGTCTTTCGGCATCGTTAATCTTTTACTAAAATGTTAAATCGCTTCACTTGATGTACGAAATGAGACCAAACAATGGATGTTGCGGAATAGTATTTTAATAAAAATTTTGCTTTTTCCCTCTTTTTGTAAAGTTTCCTAAAGTTACTATAAAAACTGAGATGGGCACGCAATATGGCCAAGCAATGGCCAAATTTTAATTGCAGGACAAATCGCATTCCGGCGATCCCATCCAAGAGTAGCCTCATGAAGATAATCCTGAAGGCAACTTTGCCCGGTAAGTTCTTGGTAATGGAGTAGAGGGAGTTCCTGAAATTAAGATAGGTTTTTTTGGGATCCATGTTCTTCAAGGTGGAACCTCCAAGGTGGAAAACATGACTGTGGCCCACATAAAGCACTTGATGACCTTGATTCTTTGCTCTCCAGCAAAGATCTATCTCCTCCTGGTGCGCAAAATAATCCTCGTCAAACCCACCAAGATTTCTGAAAACCTCGCTTTTAATGAACATGCATGCCCCTGTGGCCCAAAAAACTTCCTTGATATCGTTGTATTGGCCCAAATCTTTTTCCAGAGCCTGAAAGATTCTTCCCCTGCAAAAAGGGTAGCCCAAACGGTCGATAAACCCTCCAGCAGCACCGGCATACTCAAAATACTCCGGGCGTTTTAGATCCAGAATCTTGGGTTGAACAATGGCAGCTTCGGGTCGGGTTTTGAATACCTCCATTACAGGCTCCAACCAATTGGCGGTAACCTCCACATCAGAATTCAATAAACAGAAGATATCCGCATCCACATGTTTCAGACCATCATTGTAACCCTTGGCAAATCCGCCATTGGTGTCATTTACAATGACTTGTACACTCGGATAATTTTCTCTGAGAAATTGGACGGAATCGTCCTCGCTTGCGTTGTCCACAACGTGGATACTGGCATTTTCTGAATGGGCCATAACAGCAGGGAGAAACTTTTCAAGCAAAGTTTTCCCATTCCAATTCAGTATGACGACTGCAACTTTCAAAACGGCAGCAAATTAACGGCTAAAATCAGGAATTTCCTTCAAAAACTTATATTTTTCACTTTCAAGATCCATTTTACAGTAATAATGGTTCAATCCGTTGGTAACCATTAAATACTTGGCCTGCAATTGTAAATTGTACCGGGCTATTTGATCAAAAGTGGCTTGGTCAATGGTAACTTCAGGAGCTTTGCACTCCACTAGTAAATAAATTGAACCATTGGGTTGGAATACCACCACATCATATCGCTTTTTTAACTGGTTAACAACCAGCTGCTTCTCCACATTGATCAAACTTTTTGGGTATTTCTTTGTTTCTACCAAGAAATGAACCACGTGCTGGCGTACCCATTCCTCGGGCTGCAGCAACACAAATTTTTTCCGTATGATGTCGAAGATTTGGAGCCCTTTTTCGCTACTTTTGAGTCGGAACGGATATGAAGGAAAGTCCAATGGCTGCATGGGACAAATTTGACGATTTTTTCTGAATGGATAGGGTAAAGGAAATAGTTTCTGACATAAAACAAGGGAATCCCAAACCCATTTATTTTTTAATGGGGGAGGAACCTTATTATATAGACAGGATTTCCCAATACATCGCTGATAACGTATTAACGGAGGACGAAAAGGGTTTCAACCAGATGGTCCTGTACGGCAGGGATACCACCGTGGATGAAGTCATTGGCAACGCCAAACGGTTTCCTATGATGGCAGACCATCAAGTGGTCATCCTTAAGGAAGCGCAACATCTCTCCAGAACCATAGAGAATTTTGTGGCCTATGCCCAAAATCCCCAGCCAACCACCATTTTGGTAATTTGCTACAAATACAAGAAACTGGACAAACGGAAAAAACTGTACAAAGCCGTTCAAAAAACAGGGGAACTGTTTGAGAGCAAAAAACTGTACGAAAATCAAGTGGCTGAATGGATCAGGCGAACATTGTCTGGCAAGAAATATAAAATCTCACCTAAGGCGGCCATTATGTTGGTAGAGTTTTTGGGAACCGATTTAAGCAAAATCAGCAACGAACTGGACAAGCTTACACTCATTGTGCCTTCCAACGTTGAGATTACCCCTGAGCTTGTAGAGCAGCATATAGGAATAAGCAAAGACTTCAACAATTTTGAATTGAAGAAGGCCCTTGGGGAGCGCGATGTCAAAAAGGCAGCACGCATCGTGGATTATTTTGCCCAAAATCCGAAGGACAATCCTTTTGTGATCACAATAACCTTGTTGAACACATTTTTCACCCAGCTTTTAAAGTACCATGGTCTTAATGACCATTCTCCAGGAAATGTGGCCAAAGTGCTGGGTGTTAATCCCTATTTTGTAAACGAATTTACCGTTGCGGCCAAAAACTACCCAATGAAGCGGGTAAGCGCCATTATTTCCAATCTTCGCCAACTGGATTTAAAAGGAAAAGGAGTAGGTGCCAGTAATTTGGCCCAAGCAGATTTGCTTAAGGAAATGCTGACCGCAATAGTTTGATCTTATTTTTTGTCCACGCTATACTTACCTGGACCAAGCAAGAACACCACGATAAAAACTACAGCAAAAAGAAGTGCCTTTTCCTTGGTGCCAAAAGGATCTTCCGCATGTACCCTAAATGCTGCTACCAGCATAACCAGGGTAGTTGGAATTGCTGCCCAACGCGTTTTTAAACCAATGATCATTAAAATGGGACAGATAAATTCACCCAATACGGCCAAGAACAAAGAAGGACCTTGACCTATTCCTATAGGGTTGGCAAACTCCATGTTTCCGCTAATCAACTTTTGGAATTTCGGATAGCCGTGGGTAAGCATAAAGGCTGAAGGAACGATCCTTAGAATGGCCAATCCTAAATGGATCAAAAGATTATTTTTCATTGGTGGGGGATTTAGTTTTCGTGAAAGTATAAATTATGTTTCAACAAAAGAAAAATAGGCATCAAAATTTACTGTGGCACTGGTGATGGAGCCAAATTTAAGAATTGGCCTTTTCTAGGGATAGACACGCAGGATGCCAAAAATTTAGTACCTTGTTAAACAGTATTAACATCAATCACTTAACGAAAATTTCATGTCATGAAGAGACTAATGACTTTCTCGGTTATGGTCCTGTTTTGTGTACAATCGCAACTGGGCCAAAACTTTCAATTCAAAGCGGATCAAATTGAAATTCCGCATAAGAAATACCAACTTCCCAACGGGCTTACCCTTTTGGTGCACGAAGATCATAAAGCACCAATCGTTGCTGTGAACGTGTGGTATCACGTAGGTTCCAAAAATGAAAAACCGGGCAAGAGTGGATTCGCCCACCTGTTTGAACATTTAATGTTCAATGGTAGTGAGAACTATAATAAGGACTATTTCCAAGCCTTGGAAAGTATTGGGGGAACAGACCTAAACGGAACCACCAATACCGATAGGACCAACTATTTCCAAAATGTTCCTGTATCAGCTTTGGATCAGGTACTTTTTTTGGAATCGGATCGGATGGGTCATTTATTGGGTGCCATTGACCAGGCAAAATTGGACGAGCAACGTGGAGTTGTCCAGAACGAAAAAAGACAGGGCGAGAACCAACCCTATGGTAAACAATGGAACTACTTGACCAAGTCCATGTATCCCAAGGGCCATCCATACTCATGGACGGTCATTGGAGAAATGGAAGATTTGAACGCCGCCTCGCTTGACGATGTTCACGAGTGGTTCAAATCGTATTATGGAGCAGCCAATGCCGTGGTGGCTGTGGCCGGGGATATAGATCCTGAGGATGTCTACCAGCGCGTTTTGAAGTACTTTGGGGATATTCCTGCCGGACCAACCATTGAACGTCAAGAAGTGCGCATTCCTGAAAGGAATCAGGATACTTATCAAGTTTACGAGGACAGGGTTCCCGAAACCCGGGTGCTTTTTGCCTGGCATACACCTCAATTTGGAGACAAAGAGGACCTCCATTTTGATTTGATTTCAGCTATTTTAACAAGTGGTAAAAACTCGCGCTTATTCAAAAGGTTTGTGTATGAGGACCAAACGGTCAGTCGGGCCGTTTCCTTTCAGGCTTCCAGTGAGATTTCCAGCAGGTTTATTACCTGGTTGAATGTGAAACCTGGGCAGGATGCCGACCAACTGGAAACTCAATTAGAGGAAGAAATCCAAAAGTTTATGGATGAAGGCCCCACTGAAGCTGAATTGAACAGGGTAAAAGCAGCCTATTTTTCCAATTTTATCAAAGGTTTGGAAAGGATTGGTGGTTTTGGAGGAGTCTCAGATATACTGGCTTCCAACCAAACTTATTTTGGAGATGCGGCCTACTACAAAACCGTATTGAAATTTGTGGAGGACGCCACGGTTGCGGATATCCAAAAAACAGCCAAAAAATGGTTGAGCAAAGGGAAGCACGTTCTCGTTTGCAATCCGTTCCCAGAATATAGTGTTGAGAAATCTATAGTAGATCGCTCAAACTTACCGGCGCTAGGTCCTGAAAAGAGTTCCAAGTTCCCAAATTTGGAAAAAGCACAACTATCCAATGGGTTAAATGTTGTCCTGGCAAAGCGTACAGGAGTTCCCACGGTTGTAGTCAATATGGTGTTCGATGCTGGTTATAAAACAGATTACCTATCCAGCCCAGGTACGGCCCAGTTGGCCATGAACCTTATGGATGAGGGGACGAAAGACTTAAATTCATTGGAAATCAGCGAGAAATCCGAACTATTGGGTGTCAGTTTAAATACCTTTTCAAATCAAGATCAGTCCAACGTGTTCATGACCACCTTAAAACAGAGTTTTGATGCCAGTATGGATTTGTTTTCTGATGTAGTGTTGAACCCGGTCTTTCCGGAAGCAGAGTTTGAACGTCTGAAAAACGAGCAAATCAACAACATCAAAAATGAAAAGGCCCAACCCATTTCCATGGCCCTTCGGGTTATGAACAAGTATATGTATGGTGAAGGGCATCCCTATAGCAATCCGTATACTGGAACGGGATATGAAGAAACCGTTGAAAAACTAACCCGTGATGATGTGGTGAAATTCTATGAGACCTGGATGAAACCCAACAATGCTACGCTCATAGTAACTGGAGACATAGAGATGTCTGACCTTAAGGCCAAGTTGGAAAAATCCTTTGGCAAATGGAAGAAAGGGGATGTTCCCACAGTAGTCTTCAATGAGCCACAGGTGAATTCCAAAAACACCTTGTATCTGATGAACAGACCCGAATCCCAACAGTCGGTAATAATTGCAGGACATTTAACCGAGAAATATGGGGGTGTTTCTGAAATTGCTTTGGAACAAATGGTGAGTATTCTTGGAGGGGATTTTACTTCAAGAATCAATATGAACCTTAGGGAGGATAAACATTGGTCGTACGGAGCGGGCGGTTTTGTGCTTGGATCCAAAGAGGAAAGACCTTTTATTGTTTACGCCCCGGTTCAAACGGATAAAACTTCGGAATCTGTTACCGAATTGAGAAAGGAGATTTCCGAATTTATTTCCACACGACCCGCTACCCAGCAAGAACTCGATAAGGTAAAAACGAACCAAGTGTTGAGTTTACCTGGACAATGGGAAACCAATAGTGCGGTGAATACCTCTATTAGAAATCTTCTTAGATACAATCTACCGGATGATTATTATGAGACCTATGACCAAAATGTACGGAACCTTTCGTTGGATGATGTGCGCAAGGTTAGTACCCAAGTAGTAAAACCTGAGGCTGTCAATTGGTTTATGGTGGGGGATCGCGCCAAGATCGCCAGTAAATTGGATGAACTTGGTTTTGACGATATCATTGAGATTGATGCAGACGGAAATCCATTGGTGCCAGCGGTGCAACAACCGGAAGAGGAGTTGAAAAACTAAATAGAAAGCCCCCCGATTTATCGGGGGCTTTTTTTTTATCTCAATTGCGGATAGGATACAGGATCCGTCTCGTGCATAATGGAATAGACCTTTTCAAAAATATCTTCGGCATTGGGCTTGGAAAAATAATCCCCGTCCGAAGCGTAAGCAGGTCGGTGTTCCTTGGCTGTTAAGGTCTGCGGAGCACTGTCCAAATACTTGTACCCTTCTTGGTTTTCCAGAATTTCTTGCAGTAAATAGGCGGAACAGCCACCTGGCACATCCTCATCAATGATCAGCAGCCTATTTGTTTTTTGAAGACTTTTAACCACCTCATGATCCAAATCAAAGGGGAGTAAGGACTGTGCATCAATAACTTCTGCGTCAATACCTACTTCCAATAGCTCGGAGGCTACATTTTGAACGATTCTGAGTGTAGAACCATAGGACAAAAGGGTAATGTCCTTACCTTCTTTCAATGTTTCCACCTTGCCAATAGGTGTGCAGAACTCACCCAAATTAGAGGGTTTCTTTTCTTTTAAGCGATAGCCGTTTAGACTCTCGATGACAATGGCGGGCTCATCACTTTTTAGGAGTGTGTTATAAAATCCTGCTGCTTGGGTCATGTTTCTGGGAACGAGAATATACATACCCCGTAGTAAGTGTATCAATCCACCCATGGGCGACCCGGAATGCCAAATACCTTCCAATCTATGACCACGTGTTCTCACGATTAGCGGAGCCTTTTGCTTCCCAACAGTTCGGTACATAAGACTGGCAAGATCATCACTTAAAGTCTGGATTCCGTATAGAATGTAATCCAGGTATTGTATTTCAGCAATTGGCCGTAAGCCCCTAAGGGAAAGACCAATGCCTTGACCTATGATTGTGGTTTCACGTATTCCGGTGTCCGCAACACGGAGTGGGCCATACTTCTTTTGAAGCCCCTCCAATCCTTGGTTCACATCCCCAATATTCCCAGTATCCTCTCCAAAGACCAACGCTTGAGGGTATTTAGCGAAAAGCGCATCAAAATTATCCCTAAGAATGATACGCCCATCCACTTCGTCAGGATTGTTATCATAGGCAGGTTCCAACGTTTTAACTTCGGTTGCCTTGCTATCCAGTTCGTTATAGAGGTGCGAGCTGTATTTGGGTTGAACTTCATCTAAAAAGTTTGAAATCCATTGTTGTAGGGCGGCCCTTTCTGGATTTGTTTCCCCAATGAGATAGCGCAAAGCTTTTCTGGCTTTGGAGGCCAAATCTTTTTTGATGGGCTCTTCAATGGCAATCAAATCATTTTTCACCTTATTGATGAAACTGCGATTGGGACTATTGGATGCTGCATTCTCCAATAATTGGATCAATTCCTTTTTGGCTTGGATATGCGGTTGAAGGAATTCAGCCCAAGCTTCTTTTTTGGCGGCTCGAACTTTAAGCTTGATTTCCCGTTCAAGGATTTTTAGTTCTTCTTCCGTCTTGATTCCATTTTCCAGAATCCATTCCCTAAATCGCTTGTTACAATCATTCTCCCGTTCCCATTCCAGACGCTCACTGGATTTATAACGTTCATGGGAACCAGAAGTGGAATGTCCCTGTGGCTGTGTAAGTTCTGTTACATGAATCATCACTGGGACATGATCTTCCCGGGCAATGTCCGATGCATTTTCAAAGGCATGGATCAAGGCTGTATAATCCCAACCTTTGACCTTTAGGATTTCGTAGCCAGGAGTGTCTTTATCCCGTTGCAAACCGGATAAAGCTTCGGAAATATCTCCCTTTGTTGTATGGAACTCTGCAGGTACCGAGATACCGTAGTCGTCGTCCCATATACAAATGATCATGGGAACCTGCATAACCCCGGCAGCGTTGATCGTCTCAAAGAAATGACCTTCACTGGTACTGGCATTTCCTATGGTTCCCCAAGCCACCTCATTTCCGTTATTGGAAAAGTTGGTTTGGTCAATTTCCTCTAGGTTCCGATATAATTTGGAGGCCTGTGCAAGGCCCAGCAGACGTGGCATCTGACCCGCTGTACAGGAGATGTCCGCGCTACTGTTTTTCTGTTTGGTCAAATCTTTCCAGGTACCGTCCTCATTTAAACTGTGGGTCACAAAATGGCCTCCCATTTGCCTCCCCGCACTCATGGGCTCTTTTTCCATATCAGTGGTGGCATAAAGCCCGTGGAAAAACTCCTTAGGGTTTAGATAACCCAAGGCCATCATAAAGGTTTGGTCCCGGTAATAACCGCTTCTAAAATCCCCATCCTGAAATGCCCTGGCCATGGCCAACTGTGGTAGTTCTTTTCCATCACCAAATATTCCAAATTTTGCTTTACCGGAAAGCACTTCACGTCTTCCCAATAAGCTACACTCCCTACTGGTGACCGCAACCTCGTAATCCTTAAGGATTTGGGACTGGAAATCATCAAAGGAAATATCGCTGCTTGTCTTGGAATGGGGTTTCATTGGCACATTGGAATTTGCGCAAAAATACTAAAATCGAAGGAGAATGGCAACAACAAAACCTGTTAATAAAGTAATAATATGTTATGAAAAGTGCATTTTTAAGGAAAATTATTCAATCAAACGATAATTAATAGCCTCTTTTTTATGAATGTCTCAATTTAGAACCACTTTCTGGTAAAGAGGCCAATAAGCGTTTTTGGGCTAATGGTGACCACAAAGCGAATGCGTTCTCCATAATCCCTTTCTGCAATTTCCCAACCTCGGTTGCTATATACAGGAAAGTAGAGTTCAAAATAGTCAGTCACCAAATTTAAGCGAACCCCAGAGTCGTAAACAAAACGGGCATTTTCCCCTTTATTACGGATATACCCCAAATCCCCATAGGCTTCAATCCATCTCCATATGTTAGTGCTGGCGTTGGTGGTAATAATCCAATCGTTGGCAAAGGGGTTTTCCAGTTTGGATTTAAAACCACCTTCGGCAATAATGATTTGTTGGCTATAGATTCCTGAGTTTTCTGAACGTCCCAGATAGTTTAGGTCAAACATATAATCGGTTGGTCTGTCCAAAGCAAAACTGAAGAAGTCAGAGTCCGTATTATTGCGCAAAAATTTACCGGCATATAAACGAAAGTTAAACTGCCTGTTGCTTTCAAATAATTTTCGATATTCCAATTCAAAGGCCAGTTTTGTGAAGTCACTGGAGTGTTGTGCATCCAAAAACCAAGAAGTGTAGTTTAGGATATCGTTGTCCACATCTATAAACCTAAGATTAAGTACTCCGTAATCCGGTTCTGTGTCCAGTTGATCGGCAATACTCTCATCAATGCTTCTAAAAACGCTACGGTAACGAAGCAACAGGCTCTGCCTTCTATTGGAAATTAGATTATCAGGCCTCCATCCAAATGAAACTGCGGGAGTTAGCGTGGTATAACGGGAATTGACCTGAAAATGCGAGGTTGATCCAGCAAAAACATAATTGGAAACAAAGAGGCCACTTTTTCCGTGATATTTACGGTAACGAAAACTAGCCTTGCCCACTACCGTTTTTTCCAAAAAGGAATAGGTGGGGGAAATATCATATTGAAATGGGCGCTCCAAAAAGGTTTTGTTATAAATACGTAGCCCTGGAGTTATCCCATCGTACACATTGAAATTGGCAATGGGCACATAAAATATCTGATGGTAATATGGGTCTTCCGTGTCCTTAAAAAATTGAAATTTTAATCGCTTGTTACTGGCAAAAAAACCATTGAGCGTCTTCCAGTTATCGCGCTGGTTGAATTCCGGAATCTTCTTATCGTAGTTGAGCACCAGGCGGTCTTCTCCATTTCTGGGAATGGTAAAAGTTCTGGAGGTGTCAATATCCTTAAACCAATATTGTGACACCACGGAATCCTTGTTAAGCCCAAACAGGGAGATGGGGACCTTGGTTCCGCGTTTGTTTTTAATTGTAAAAGTCAGTGAATCTTCTGATTTTTCAACCTTTTTGATTTTGTAATCGATTTTCTTTCGTGTGGAAACATATTCTTCAAAAAACCAATCCACATCCTTTTCTGCGTGTTGTTCTATTTCCTTTTGGAAGTCCATGGCTTTTACTGATGGATTCAGCATATGACCTTTATAGAAAGAGGTAATGCTGCTATCAACCTTCTGACCTCCTAGGTATTCAGCCAAATAGGACATCCCCAATCCAGCCTTATAGCCATTTGCGATTTTTTGGTTGAATTTGATCAAGGAATCATTGGGTGTATCCAAGGCCTGATCAATGTTTTTACGGGCAGAAAGCATACTTAAGAGCGCATATTGCTCATTGAAGTCCATCTGTGCCAAATGAAATCCCCGGAACCCCCAGATTTTGGACAATTTACCAGCCAATTTCTGGTCGGGATAGTGTTCCTCCACATATTTGATCATCAAATAGTTGCCAATGGCATCCAGCACCCAGCGTTCCGCTCGCGGGTCTAAATAAATGGTTTCACTTAAAAAGCCATGAATGGCGGTTTTAAGAAACTTCATCTCAAACTGGAACTGCTCTTCATAGGGTCTGATGAATGACGGCAGCTGGTTGATACCGTACAAGGGATTTTTGTTGTATGCAATTTCACTTACCAGAAGATTGGGGTGTGGATACTTTCCCAAGTTTTCATTTAAGAAAACGGCAATCTTATTAATGGAAATGCCCTGAGAGATTTTATCATATCTGTTGGATTCCAAGTCCGTGGTAACCGTGATCATACCAGTTACATGTTTGGTGAACCTAGAAGTTCTTTCCAAGATGATTTCACAGTTTTTTCTATTCTCCCCTTGAAGCTGTATGAATTGTCCACCTGGAAAATTGGATTTCCCAATGTCTATGAAATTAGTTGACAAAAATAGTTTGTCGGGATAGGTAAAGTTGATGGAGGTATTGGCTGGATCCGTGTAGTTGTCATCCAAATCCATATTGTCATACAGTTTCCAACCATCATTGTACACGGCTGGGGTAAGGTACCAATCCTTCAGATGATACTCACCATTAGGGCCAAAACCATAGGCGGTAAACTTGGCATTGGGCAGTTTAATGGTATAGGTGAAAAATAACTCTACGGATGCCCCTGGGGCCAGAACCTCTTCCAGCTGAACTCTGATTACATCGCTATTGCCTATTCTATTCCAACTTAAGCCCGCATAATTGTGGCCAACTATACTAACTACATTGGTGTGTCCGCGTTCTTTGTCCTTGGCCAAATGCAAACTACGTTTAAACTCCTCCGCAAAACGTTTGGCAAGCGCCGTTTTTTTGTTGGAATAAGCGTGGTTCCAGTCGTTGAAGTAAAGAGCGGTCAATCCATCCTTGGAGGTATTGACATAGGTGAACTTTTGTTTGATTTCAACCTCCTTGGTTTCGTCCTTTAACGCGGCTGTTACCTCATTGGTGTGCTGCCCCAGCATCTTGAACCCAACAAGAAAGAAGAGCAAAGAAAAATATGTTATGCTTTTTTTGATCGCCAAAGGCAAGGGATTAAAAATTGGGGCTGAGGTTACGCCCTTTATAGAACGCATCAATAATATCGACAACATCTTCGGCAGAATCCACAATTTTAATCAAATCCAGGTCCGTGGGACTAATGTTGCCCGCATTCAGCATGGTTTCCTTGATCCAATCAATAAGGCCACTCCAGAACTTGGTACCTACCAAAATAATGGGGAACGTATGGATCTTGCTGGTTTGGATTAGTGTTATAGCCTCAAACAATTCATCCAAGGTGCCAAACCCACCGGGCATCACCACAAATCCCTGGGAGTATTTGACAAACATAACCTTCCGAACGAAAAAGTAGTCGAAGTCCAGGTTTTTATCGCTGTCAATATAAGGATTATCGTGCTGTTCAAAAGGAAGGTCAATATTTAGGCCCACGGAAGTTCCTCCCGCAAGGTTGGCTCCTTTGTTTCCAGCTTCCATAATCCCAGGCCCACCGCCGGTGATGATTCCATACCCGGCTTCCGCTATTTTTTTTGACACTTCCACGGCCAACTCATAGAAAGGTTGTCCAGGCTTTACCCGCGCCGACCCAAAAATGGAAACACACGGGCCAATTTCACTCATCTTCTCAAAACCATTGACAAATTCACCCATGATCTTGAATATGGCCCAAGAGTCATTGGTCTTTATTTCATTCCATCCTTTATGGTGCTGTTCTTTTCGCATTTCAATAATTATGTATTAAACGGCAGGTGCAATTTTCCGTTTGGATTGCTCAAGCTCCTTCTTTAAAAACCGGGCTGTGTAGCTTTTATTGTCCTTGGCCACCTCTTCCGGTGTACCTTGGGCAACGATCATTCCGCCACCACGACCGCCCTCGTATCCTATATCAATAATATAATCCATCATTTTTATGACGTCCATATTATGTTCTATGACCAAAATGGTATTTCCTTTGTCCACCAATTTGTTCAAAACTTCCATCAAAACCCTTATATCTTCAAAATGTAGTCCAGTTGTGGGCTCATCCAAAATATAAAACGTATTTCCTGTATCTCTTTTGGAAAGCTCGGTTGCCAGTTTCACCCGTTGGGCCTCTCCTCCGGAAAGGGTAGTGGATTGCTGTCCCAGGGAAATGTATCCCAGCCCAACATCCTGAATGGTTTTTAGTTTCCTATGGATTTTGGGAATGTTCTCGAAAAAGTCCACCGCTTCGTTGATGGTCATTTCCAGGACATCCGCAATGGATTTGCCTTTGTACCTAATCTCCAGGGTTTCTCTATTGAACCGCTTGCCATTGCAGGTCTCGCATTCCACATACACATCGGGTAAAAAGTTCATCTCAATAACCTTGAGACCACCTCCCTGGCAGGTTTCGCATCTTCCCCCGGCCACATTAAAACTGAAACGGCCTGGTTTGTACCCGCGGATCGTTGCTTCCGTGGTTTTGGCGAACAAGCTCCTAATTTCACTAAAAGTACCTGTATAGGTCGCTGGATTGGACCTTGGTGTTCTTCCAATTGGGGATTGATTGATGTCAATGACCTTGTCCACATGTTCCAAGCCGGTAATCTTTTTATACGGCATGGGTTTCTTCACCCCATTGAAATAATGGGCGTTCATAATGGGGTAAAGGGTTTCATTGATCAAGGTGGACTTTCCACTTCCCGAAACTCCGGTTACGCCTATAAGTTTACCCAAAGGAAACTGTGCCGTTACATTTTTAAGGTTGTTTCCTGTACAGCCCGTAAGAACAATTTTCTTCCCAGTCCCTTTTCTTCTGTGGGTTGGAACGGGAATTTCCCTTTCCCCGGTAATGTATTCCGCTGTTAGGGTGTGGTGTTGTTTTAATTCCGCGGGTTTGCCTTCGGAAATAATTTCCCCACCATGTCTTCCGGCCTTTGGCCCAATATCAATAACATGGTCGGCATGTTCTATCATGTCACGGTCATGCTCCACCACTATAACGGAATTTCCTATATCCCGAAGGGATTCCAAGGAATTGATCAGTCGTTCATTGTCCCGCTGGTGCAGACCAATACTGGGTTCATCCAATATATAAAGCACCCCAACCAATTGAGAGCCTATCTGTGTTGCCAATCTGATGCGCTGTGCTTCCCCACCAGAGAGCGATTTTGAGCTACGGTTCAGGGATAGGTAATCAAGTCCCACATCAAGCAAAAATTGAACCCTGGTCTTGATTTCCTTGATGATTTCTTCGGCAATTTTTTTCTGATTGCCTTCCAGATTGCTTTCCAACTGTTTGAAGAAGTCCGCCAATTCCGCAATATCCAATTGCGCCAGTTCGGCAATGTTCTTTTCTCCTATCTTAAAATACAAAGACTCTTTCCTTAGCCTAGCCCCATCGCAACTTGGGCATCCTACTTTGTCCATATATTCCTTGGCCCATCTGCGGATGGAGGTAGAGTTGGCCTCATCAAATTGGGTTTTGATGAAATTGGCAATACCCTCATAGTCAATTTTATATTGCCTTTTTACTCCCAGGGTTTTGGAGTCCACTTCAAAACTGTCATTGCCCCCATTTAAAATGATGTCCATTGCCTCGGCAGGAATCTTTTCGAGCGGATCGGTCAAATTGAACTTATAGCGCTGGGCAATGGTCTCAAGTTGTTTGAAGGCCCAGGATTTTTTGTATTCGCCCAATGGCGCAATCCCTCCAGCCTGGATGGACAATTTTTTATTGGGAAATATCTTCCGTTCGTTTACCTCAAACACATGCCCCAATCCGTTGCATTCTGGACACATCCCTTTTGGGGAATTGAAGGAAAAGGTATTGGGCTCAGGAGTAGGGTAGGAGATCCCTGTTGAAGGACACATCAAATCCCGACTAAAGTACCTGGGAACGGACTCACCTTCTTCCAAAACCATAAGCACATTGTTGCCACTGTACATAGCGGTATTTATGGTTTCGCCCAATCGCTTATGGAAATCTTCGGATTCCGAAACTTTGAGGCGGTCAATGACAATCTCAATATCGTGGGTCTTGTAGCGATCCACCTTCATGCCCTTTACGATATCCAGGATTTCGCCATCAACCCTAACTTTTACAAAACCTTGTTTGGCAATCTGCTCAAAAAGTTCACGGTAATGCCCCTTTCTGGATTTTACCACTGGGGCCAGGACATTGATTTTCATGTCCTGATACGAATCTATGATCAAATCCTTTATCTGCTCATCGCTATAACTCACCATTTTCTCTCCTGTGTTATAACTGTAAGCATCCCCGGCCCGTGCGAAGAGCAAGCGGAGAAAGTCATAGACCTCTGTAATGGTGCCCACGGTAGAACGCGGTGACTTGGAGGTTGTTTTTTGCTCAATGGCAATTACAGGGGAGAGGCCATCTATTTTATCCACATCGGGACGTTCCAATCCGCCAAGAAATTGTCTCGCATAAGCAGAGAAAGTCTCAATGTAGCGTCGTTGTCCTTCTGCGTAAATGGTATCGAAAGCCAAGGAGGATTTTCCACTGCCGGAAAGGCCTGTGATGACCACCAATTTCTCCCGGGGAATGGTCACGTCAATATTTTTCAGGTTGTGGACCCTGGCGCCCTTGACTTCAATATTTTCTTCGTAGTTAATCATAGCACAATTTGCTAAAATAAGGTTTTGATACTTAAAAAGGAAGTGTGTTCCAGTTTCGTTATTGACAATGGATGGCTTATTTTTGGGTCTTTTAAATTGACGCAAATGAAACTACTGGGCATAGGCTCTCGTATTAACCATCCTGAGTACGGTAAAGGGGTGGTGACCAATGTATCTTCCCAACACTATTGGGTCACTTTTTTGGAAAATGGTTTGGAAACCATTGATATTGATTCTGAATTTGAGGTAATTGAAGGAGTTTCGGATGAAGTGGATACCGTTAGCTTTTTTGATGTGGAAAGTTCCTTGGTATCCATTCTTAAAAAATGGAGCGATACTACTGAGAAAGTTGCCATTGCCGACAAATGGCGTGGCGGGAAATTGGTTTTGGAACCTGGAGGGGATTTGGCCAACAAGGAAATGCCGATTGACACTTTCTTTCATAAAATTGTGATGGTGCGTGATCGTATCAGGGTAATGGAGCAAAAAATCAACAGTAGCAAAAATCTGGATGATCAAGAAAAGGTTGATCTGCAACAGTACATCACCCGAATTTATGGAAGCTTGACCACTTTCAATGTCCTCTTTAAAAATAAGAGCGACCAATTTGTGGGTGAGCGAAGCAAATAAGCACATCAGGATAAAGAGCCTAATACTCCTATTGCCCAAGGATCTTCTGCTTTAAGCAGATTGCGCATCGCATGTTTGATGATCCATTTACGTTGCTTGGATGCCAAGGGAACCCAGTTCTCAATCCAAGTTTTTCCAATGTCGGGATTGTCCTTTAAAACATCATTGACGCAGTTGGCCACGGACTTTTGCACATATTTGCTTGAATCATCCTTCAGGTTGTCCAAAATGGGGAAAATTGGAGTTGGATCTTGAATGAACTGATCTAATTTACTGGCCCAGGGCAATCTGGGGCGTACACCTTCGCTGCTCAATCTACGCAGATGTTTATTGTTGTCCTTGGACCAGGTCAGCATAACTTCTAGCGTTGGCCCTGGGAATCTTACCAAATAGGGTCTTATGGTGTATTCTCCCGTATTACGTTGCGTAATTTCCCGAATCGCGGACATTGAGGTATCAAAATGGCCCAAGCCATATTTTTCTACATATTTGGCGATGGGCATCACCCAATAAAACTCTTTGAACATCCCAGTTTCCTTTTCATTTTTGGGACCAAGGATATCCATCAGGTGGGAAGTCGCGGAGAGATAGTCATCTGGCAAATGGGAGCGAAGCGCATCCGCCAATAACTCCACACGGTCTTTTAGTTCGAGGTAGGCCAATTTTTCAGCTACTGAATTGACAAAGGAAGCCTTATCGAAATCAATGCCTTTTGCAAGGAGTTTGTCCGCAAGGAGTTCAGCCAAATCTGTATCGAACCATAGTTTAAGTTGTTTATAAGCCATGTTCGCTTCGGAAAGTTTAAAGATAGTTTTCAAAATTAAACTGCAGCCCGGACTTCTGTAGTATTCGAAATTAATTCCAAGCCCAAAGTACTGTACCTAATACCGTACTTTCTTTTGTCGTCAAAGACTTGCCAGTCCCTTCCCCTGTAGGTTTGCCTAATGTGTTTGGACAGCAGGGGCAATACATTGTACTTCGGCTTGATATGGGCCGCACCTGTTTCTTGGGAGAGTTGGAACTGTACAAAAGCTTCCATTCGTCCCTTTTCCCGTGCAACTTTGTTGGACTGTATGTTTAGGGTATCAATAACATCATTGATGTCCACTTCTGGTAAGACTGTTCCCATTACGGACTGAATATATTGGTACAGTAAGATTTCAATATGGGATTGTTCGCTTAGAAATGCATAGTATATTCTTTTTACAGCAGTGTGATTCTTTTGATGTATGCCGAACCAGACCTTTTTGGCCAAGGCAACATCCGTTTTGACATAGGTGGTATTGGCAAAAAGCTCACTGCCACCAGCGTCTTGTTTTTGAATGTTGGTTATGGACCATTTGTGTTCAAAAGCTTTAAATATTAAGGTTAAAAAGCCATTAAAAGTACCGTCGTAGATAATTGTCTTGCTTGATCCCATGTTACTGCATTTTGTAATTTGTCCAAAAATATGGAATAATTCCTAAATATGGAAATAATCCAAAAAATATTTTGGAAATAATCCAAATTCTATATATTTGAGGTATGGAAAACGAATTGACACTTAAGCGATTTATTGATATTAGAAGGGACTTGGGGCATACCCAGGCTGAGTTTGCCAAGCTTTTGGGTATATCCAATACCACTGCGGACATTGAACGGGGTCGGACCAAGTTATCCGGGAAAGTTGTAGTGGAACTTTTACGTCAGTTCAATATAAATCCGCTGTGGTTGTTTGGGGAAAGTGAGGACAGACATTTGGAAACCTCAAGAACCAGTGTTATTCCTAAAGTGGTCACGGTGAACAGTGAGGAACAGGAGAATATGGTGTTGGTCAACGCCAAAGCAGCAGCAGGTTATCCCCAGAATATTGCAGATACAAGTTGGTACAGACAATTGCCCGCTTTTGACATGCCTATCCCGGAATTTAGGAACGCAACATATAGAGGATTTCAGGTTGAAGGAGATAGTATGTTACCCAATTTAAGGCCCAACGACTGGGTATTGGCCAGGGCCATTGAACATATAGACCATGTGAGCGCCAACAAAATGTATGTGGTGGTGCTCCAGGATGCCGTATTGGTCAAGAAGATTGAGAGACGCCCCAATTCCAATAATATCACTTTGGTATCGCTAAATGAAACCTATCCTCCCTATGAAATTAAACCATTTCAGATACAAGAAATTTGGGAGGTTAGCAGCAAATTGACTTTCAATTTGGATGCTACTACAGAAACGGGGTTGCTTCGCCAGTTGCAACAGTCTATGGAAGAATTGAAACAGCAGGTAGGTCAGGTAAAAAATTAGGAGACGCCTTAAAGACGCCCCCCAATTTCCTCCCTACAGGGATCTACTTCCAAACAGCCTTACATTTTTTATTGGCCCAAAAGGGTTTGAGATAACCATCGCGTAACACTAATTCACTTCCATTGATTTCGATTTTTTGGGCGATGTAGTGATTCTTTGGAAGTTTGTGGGTTCTAAAAACGGTAGCCGTCAGAGGTTGCTCCGTTTTTTCACGAACAAATTTTTTAATTCGGGCAGTGGGCCCAAGATGAACATTGTACAATTCATCATTGGATAGAACCCATATATGGGTTCCTGATGTTGCATTGCCCTTACTTAGTTCACAGGGTCCAGTACTTACACTTTTTATGACACCCTCAAGAACGATCAAATTTGGTAAAGAGTCCATTTGGGAGACACCTTTGGCATCCCCCATTCCTTTTTGTCCAAACAGAACCGTGGACAACAACAGGAAGCTAAGCCAAATTGCGGATTTAGTCAAAAAAACCATCTTCATTTTTTTGAAGACGAAATTAGTCACAGCCCCAAAACCATCCTATGATTTTGGTCAGTATAGGTAAGTTTTTTTGATAAATTTTTCTAGTTTGTTTTAGCGGTTTGCTCGGTATAGGTACTCTCAAAGATTTTATCCGCATTTGCAGCCTCAAATCCTTCTCTACGGTGGTTACGGGATAACTGTTCCTTAGCTAAACCTTTAAACTCTGGTAGAGGTAGGCGTTCTGCAAATTCGACATAACTCCCGGCTATTTTGGTTTTTTCCCCATTGGCGAATTCAGCATCCACCATTTGGGCAACGGAACTGCTTTGTCTCAACAGACCATCTTTACTTTCTTTAAGTTTCCCTCCGGCAGAGTTCAATGCAATTCCTATGGATTCCAAAAAACTATTGAAGTTTTCCAAGTTGGCGTAAGCTTCTGGAAGTTCATGTACGCTGATGGTGTAATGATTAAGATAATAGCGGTTGTAAATAACCCAGGCAGCATATTCGCTTTCCTCTAAAAGAAGTTTATAGTCAGCTAAGGTTGGCAATGACCATAAGGGTTTGTGGAAGAACTCCCCAACAGCAGTAAGATCGTTCAGATTCAATTGGTCAACTGGATCCGAGGTTACTTGTCCCGTGTAATTTCCAATAATGCCTTGAGCTTGTTCGGATAGATCCTGAACCCTCAATTCACTAATGAATATTCGAGGTAGTCTTTCTTCTGGCGGGGCATACCAATAAGCGTCCAGTTTTTTCTCAGGAAAGTGGTAAGGCTCCATCCGCTTATACCCATGGTGCAGGAATATCTTTTCAAAAGAAGCAATGCCCAAATTGGGCACGCCCAAAGTGCGGAAAGCTATATGATCATTTACAATGGCCTCTTCATTTGAGATAAGCTTGTTCTGAATCATGGCGGAGATAATTTTGTCCACATCAGCCACACGCTTTTTATAGGGGGTAAAGAGTGCTTCCATTATTGAATCCAAAGGGGTTTGTTCCGTAGAAATCATGCTTAGTTGTATTGAAAGATTTACTGGGAACAAAATTAATTGTACTTTTAATCGATATTAATTATTATTTTATAGTAAACAATAAGATTGACTAATCAAATTGAATTTCGTCATTTGGAGTATTTCCTTACCCTTTCCCAAACCCTTCATTATGGGAAGGCGGCAGAACGTTTGTTTATTTCACAATCCGCGTTGAGTCAACAAATCCAGCGGTTGGAACATCTGCTGGGCCAACCTCTTTTTGACCGAACCAACAGACGGGTAGAGCTAAATCAAGCTGGGCAATTGTTCAAACAAGTCGCGCAGCAAGTCACCAATCAAATGCATGGATCCTTGGAAAATTGGAGATTGGCCTTGGAGGAAATAGAGGGGATGATTAGAATTGGTTTCGTTGGGTCAGCGATGCAGGAATTTTTACCCCCGCTGATCAAGGACTTCAGTGAAAAATATCCCAAAACAAAATTTTCCTTGGATGAGATGAATAACCAATTACAGCTTCAGGCGCTGGAAGCGGAGCGATTGGATATTGGATTTGTACGATCCAATGAGGTTCCTGTTGGTCTCAACTGCAAAGCGGTTTATACGGAAAATCTTTGCGTGGTATTGCCAGAGAATCACGGTATTTCAGATGCGACCTTCAAGGATATAAGTCAGTTTTCCAATGAAAACTTTATCCTGTTTCCCAATCAACAGAGCCAAATGTACTATCAGCAGATCATTAAGTTATGCCAGCACTATGGTTTTTCACCCAGTATTTCACATCGTTCCATCCACGGCCCGACCATTTTTAAACTCGTGGAAAGTGGAATGGGAATTTCCATAGTCCCCAAGTCGTTGATGGACAACAAAAACTATGGGATTCGATTTATTGAATTGGCCGATGTTCCCTTTAACACATCACTTTTTGCGGTTTGGAACCCAGAAAACTCGAAAAACGGGCTAAAGCATTTCTTGCAGCTCCTTTTTGGATAGGTGCTTAAAAGAGTTTGTTTTTGATATGTTTGGCCAAGACAGCAGCTGCACTAGGATTATTTCTGAACCATAGCTCAGGTTCAAAAATTTCCAGTTCAGCAAGCGCAAGTTGACCATCATTGTCTTGAAAGATATCGACTCGGGCATACATGGGAAGTTCCGGTGCTGCATAAACTGTTTTTAATGCGAACTGGATTTCCGCTTCGCTGGGATGATATTCATGAACACTTCCGCCAAAATCGTCCTGAACCCTAAAATCTCCAGTTTTGGCCACTTTTAGAACCGCATGCGTGTATTCTCCATGGAAAACCATCAGCGAGATTTCTCCCTTTTCCACAATGCTTTTTTGAAACTCCTGGAGCATCATGGCCTCATTTTTAATCAGGGAACCAAATACCTCTTCGTACTCGGGAATGGTTTTGGATTCAATTTTATAGGTATGCCTAGCTCCTCCGGAAATACAGGGTTTCAATATTAAACTGGAACCTTGAAATCCATAGGATCTTTGTGCAAGTTCCCAGCTATTATACAAGCTGGTGTCCGATCCCCTTTCGATAAAAACTGTTTTGGGAATATGGACGCCCTGCACTTTCAAATCTTGGAAGTAGTGTTTGTCCAAGTTCCAATCGATAAGTTTTTTGGAGTTGATCAACTGGGTTTTTGCTGACACGCTCTCCAACCATTGCTCAAATTCTTTAACGCGATGAATATAATCCCAGGTAGATCGGAATAGGGCAAATTTGGTGGTGGTCCAATCAAAATCACGATCATCCCAGGACTTACGAACCACTTTTAAACCTTCCTTCCCTAGAGCATCCGCCACCAATTGATCCTCCCGAACTACGTTTTGGAGCAAAATCGAGTCTTCCTTGGCTGAAAGGTATCCAGGAGCTGATAACAAAACAATATCGTAGATCATCCCAAACTAGAACCCAACGGCCATATCATCTCCCCGGGGATCGGCACCACCTTCCAATTTCCCGTCTGGTAATACTCGAATGGCATCTACCTTCCCAATTACAGGTGTCCTATCTTCTTTGATCACATATCCTTTGGATTTGAGCTCATTGATTAACGCTTCAGGAAAACCATTGGGTTCAAAGGTTATATGGTCTGGCAGCCATTGATGATGAAACCTTGGGACATTTACCGCTTCCTGCATACTTAAATTGAATTCATGTACATTCAAAATGGTTTGTGCAACCGCTGTTATTATGGTGGAGCCACCTGGAGTTCCCACAACCATGAACAAATTCCCGTCCTTTTCCACGATGGTTGGGGTCATGCTGCTCAGCATTCTTTTTTCGGGAGCAATACTATTGGCTTCGGCACCAATAAGTCCAAACATATTGGGCACTCCGGGTTTGGAACTAAAATCGTCCATTTCATTATTGAGAAAGAATCCGAGTTCGGCAGCATAAAGTTTGGAGCCGAACCCACCGTTAAGGGTCGTTGTGGCCGATATGGCATTGCCCTCGGCATCAATGATGGAATAATGGGTGGTTTCGGAACTTTCCACGATTTCAACTGCTCCGTGACCCACATCAGCTGACAAGGTAGCCTGTTCAAAACTGAAATTCTTCATGCGTTCTTGTAAATATTCGTCGTCTAGAAGTATATTCAACGGGATATCCACAAAATCAGGGTCGCCCAAAAAAAAGTTTCTATCCGCATAAGCTCGTCGGGCCGCTTCTGTGAAAAGCTGAATGGCTTCTGCCGAGTTATGCCCATATTTTCCAATCTCATGTGGCTCAATCATCTTAAAAATCTGATTGATGGTCACCCCGCCACTACTAGGGGGACTCATGGAGATCATACGGAGGTCTTTGTAGTCAAAAACAACAGGATCTCTCCATTTGGCTTCATATTTTCCAAGGTCTTCCACGGTAATAAAACCTCCTTTTTCCTGGATAAAACCAGCTAACTTTTCAGCAACTTCCCCTTTGTAGAACCCATCTTTTCCATTTTCCATAATGATGGTCAACGTTTTGGCCAACTCCGGATATTTGATCGTATCCCCAGGCTTAAATTCTTGGGCAAACTTGGTGCTATCTCCGTTGACTGCCATAAATTTTTCGCGATATCTCCCAATGCGTTTCGCTTGCTTTTCGGTAACCACCACTCCTCTTTTAGCTAGCGCTATTACTGGTTTTATCAATTCCTCCATGGGGAGGGAACCGAATTTCTCATGGACGGCAAATACTCCCGCCACCGTTCCAGGTACGCCCACCGCTGTTGCGCCCAAGGTGCTCATGTCAGGAATTACATTGCCCAGAGAGTCCAAATACATGTCCTTATGGGCAGACAGGGGAGCTTTTTCCCGATAATCGATGCCGCCAATTTCTCCGTTGTTTTTTCGATAGACCATAAATCCACCACCACCAAGATTGCCGGCATAGGGATAAGCCACGGCCAACGCCAACTCTGTGGCGACCATGGCATCAAAAACATTTCCACCTTTTTGCATTACTTCGGAACCAATTCGCGAGGCATCTTCACGTGCGGAGACTACCATGGCTTTTTCGGTGACCAATCCAGTGGGAGCTGCGGGTTGTTGTTTACAATGGATAAAAAGTAAGAGTGGGAGCGCTAAAATTAGTCTTCGCATAGGGATTTGAATTTATGTCGGGAAAAGGTAATCAATTCTTCAAAAAAACGGGTGAATTCATTTTCAAAGGCTTCGTAATGCACCTCCAAGTCCAAGATGGCAAAGTTCATGCGGGATTTGTTCTTTGTTCTCCGATTCATGCCATCAAGTACCTTGGAAATCCCATCCAAATCGGCATAGCTGAGCAGCCAATTATCTGCAATCAAGAAGGGCATCATTCGCTGTGTGGACAACGGAAGTATGGCATAATTGTCTTCTAAGAGGTCATAAAATCGTTCCACATAATCTTCCAGTGGCACTTCGGAGTAATTGGCCCAATTTTTGGCTAAAAAATGGTCATAAAATATATCAACTATGACCCTACTATAATGGCTGTAATTCTTATGCAGTCTTTTGCTGCTTTCCTTGGCAATGGGATGGGCATCCGTATACGTATCTATTTCCCGATGAAGCAAAATCCCTTTTTGGATTCGCTCTGGAAAATGTTTGTATTTGTTGCCGCGAATATGATCCGCAAAGAAATTCCCCAAGGTAATCTCAGGGTCATCAAAGGAAAGATAAATATGGGCCAGAAAATTCACTAAAAAGTATTGAATGTGAAATTTACGAATTCGAAACACGGAATCTAAACCAGCCTTTTATATTTGCAAAAACTTTTTAACAATTATGACGCTCATCAAATCAATTTCAGGCATTAGAGGAACCATTGGAGGATCCACCAATGACAATTTAACCCCCATTGACGCAGTCAAATTTGCTGCTGCCTATGGAACTTGGTTGAAGCAATATTCCGGAAAAGATAAATTGACCGTTGTAATTGGGAGGGATGCCCGTTTATCCGGGGAAATGATCCAGAATTTAGTGGTCTCTACCCTCGTAGGTCTCGGGATAGATGTTACTGATTTAGGTTTGTCCACAACACCCACAGTTGAGATTGCGGTCCCTTTGGAAAAGGCTGATGGAGGAATTATTCTAACTGCAAGCCACAACCCCAAACAATGGAATGCGTTGAAATTGTTGAATGAGAAAGGAGAGTTTTTGGATGCCGAACAAGGCGCACGTATTTTGGAATTGGCTGAAGCTGAAGACTTTGAATTTGCGGATGTTGACGATTTGGGGACGGTGACCAACAACGATGCCTATATAGATATCCATATTGATGAAGTTCTTAATCTGTCCTTGGTAGATAAAGAGGTAATTAAGAGGGGCGGGTTTAAAGTAGTGGTTGATGGGGTCAATTCTACAGGTGGAATTGCCATTCCCAAACTGCTGGAAGCATTGGGCGTGGAAGTGGTTAAGCTATACTGCGACCCTACGGGCCATTTTCCACATAATCCAGAACCACTTAAGGAGCATTTGGGGGACATTTGCGATTTGGTTGTCAAGGAGAATGCCGATTTTGGAATAGTGGTAGACCCAGATGTGGATCGTTTGGCTTTTATAAGTAATGATGGGGAAATGTTTGGCGAGGAGTACACCTTGGTTGCTTGTGCGGATTATGTACTGGGAAAAACCAAAGGAAATACGGTTTCCAATCTGTCCTCAACAAGAGCGCTTCGGGATGTTACGGAAAAACATGGTGGCTCGTATGAAGCAGCAGCCGTTGGGGAGGTGAACGTGGTTACCAAGATGAAGGCCAATAATGCCATCATTGGCGGCGAAGGTAATGGGGGAATCATTTATCCGGAAAGTCATTATGGAAGGGATGCTCTAGTGGGCACTGCTTTGTTTTTGATGCTGATGTCCGAGCGCGGAGGTACAGTAGCAGAACTAAGGGCAAGCTATCCCAGCTACTTCATGAGCAAAAAGAAAATTCAATTGACACCTGAACTTGATGTGGACGCCCTGCTGAGCGCTATGCATGATAAGTACAAAGACGAAGAAGTCTCCACTGTGGATGGAGTTAAAATCGACTTTGCGGAAAATTGGGTGCACCTCAGAAAATCGAATACGGAACCCATCATCCGAATCTATACGGAAGCCAAATCCCAATCTGATGCGGACGCGCTCGCAGACCGGATTATAGGTGAAATCAAGGAAGTGGCGGGACTGGCCTAGGAAGGCCCATCCATTTCATAAAGGGTTTTTTGCTTGCTGAATTCAGAATCCGAGATGTCGGCTTTTTTATCGGAATCCAACCAGATTCTCCAGCCATCATCTTCCAGTTTCAAGCCTACGTTGAAATACCCGTATCCGCGAACCACCATTTCCTCACCGTCTTTTCCCAATGAGCTAAAACGGTAGTAGCCTGTTTGATAAGCCATTTCCTCGCTTTCATCAATGGCTGTGGACAAGATGGCAAAGGCAATGGCCACTTTACCACCTTTTTTCTTTACAACGTCCAAAAATTGGCCAAAGTACTCCAAATAACCCTCTCCGGATTTAATCTCGTTATCGTCTATCGTCACCCGAACAATTTCCTGGGAGTGGACAGATTTTAGCTTGTTGGAATTAAGCTCATTGTACGATTCCATAAAAGGAATCCACACGTCATTTTTGATGGCATCAATAATTTCTGGATTAACTGCTTTGTCTTTTTGTCCGAAGGAAATTGCGACGCAAAGCAGCAGCAAGGTTGATACTAACTGTTTCATTTTTTGGTTTTTGAATTAGGTTCAATTTAGGAAACAAAACAGTGATTGACCAAACTTTAGGAAAATTTTATCGGAGCTATCTGTTCTCTAGATACGCCCTACGAACCAGTTTGGCGGTTTTATGCTCGCCGGTATGACTCCAGCCTGGAGGCATGATCAAATACCGAATCTTGTTGGCAATTCCAGGCGCCCTTGCAACATCTTTGGCCAAAGCCACAATTTCTCCGAAATAGACATCCATAAAGCTGCCTGAATCCATTTTGCGGGTAATGCCATATTCAGTTTCCACACCTCTTTGTTCTTCTTGATACGTTCCAAATACTTTGTCCCAAATGTTCAGCAGATTGCAGAAGTTGGTGTCCATGTACAAAGGGTTTCTTGCGTGGTGAACCCTGTGGTGTGATGGGGTGAGCATCAGTTTGTTCAAAAAGCCGAAACGGGCATCCTTGATCATGTTTTCCCCAATATGGATAAAGGCGCCATAGGTTCCATCAATGAACATTACCGTAAATAACATTTCAGGTTGAACTCCCGCCAAAATGCAAACTGTGGTACGGATGGTGTCCGCATAGGGCGCTTCCAAGAAAAAATGGGCATGGGTTACGGAAAGATTCATTTCTTCTGGGGCATGGTGGGTGGAATGCAAACACCAAAAAAGCCGCACCTTATGACCTAGATAATGGTAGATGAAATGTCCAAACTCCCACACCACATAGGCATACAGGAACCAGTACCAAGTGTTGGACGTTTTAAAAGGGGCATAGGCGCTGAACAGTCCAATGCAAAAGGCAACCATGGCTATGGAGATAAAACGTCCCACAAACCGATTGAAGATATAAATGAGGAAGTTGACCTTGTACACCTTGATTTGTGGCTTTTTATAGATTAAACCAACAACCAGCTCCAACAACAGCAACAGGGGAATTATGGGGTAAATCAGGGATGCAATCCCATCGTAGGTCCTAAAGGCGCTATAATCACCAGATTTTAAGATCTCCAGGACTTGTGTTATGCCTAGGAAACCAAGTAATTCTTCCAAGAGTATTGATAGTATTTCCATGAAAGAAGTATAGGGAATACGAATGGCATTTCCATCAAATTTAGACCAACAACTTTGTTGAACTCATCAATAGAAGGTTTTAATCACTTCGTACCCAGCTTAGTAGGGCATCTTTAACCAATTGCTCCTGGTTCCAAACAATAAAATGGTTTTCATTTTCGATGGGCATGACCTTTAAGCTGTCCACCTGGGTAAAGTGATTTTGCATAAAGGATACATTCTGATAGGGAACCAATTGATCCTCCGTACCATGCATAATAAGGGTTGGCGTTTTTAGATTTCGGAGCCTGGGTTTCAAATGTTTTAAATCTTCCTTCAGCATCCAAAGCTCATCATTGGAAGGCTTTAATGCACCCGGGACCAAATATTTTAAGGGAATCCAGGTAAGGGGTTTTCGCCATTTTTCAGGCTTTTCAGCATCGGGGTCCAAGGCTCCTGCCAGTATAACCAGATTGTCAAATAGTTCTGGCTTTTCCAAAGCCATTTGTACGATAAGAGGGCCTCCATAAGAATGCCCGATGAGTGTAATGGGCTTCCCATAATCCAATCGGGACAATAGTTCATTTAGCAATACCGCTTGGGGTTTGAGCGCCAGACTCTTTCGAAATCCGCTTTTTCCAAAACCAGGGCGATCGGGTGCAATGAGCCTAAATTGACTTGTCAAGGTGGTATCGGAAAGGTAGGCTTTATACGCGTCCCAGCTACCTGGTGAACCATGTATGAAAACCAGGGTGGGTGCATCTTTTTTTCCTGTCTGTATATAGTGCAGTTCCCTGTCTTGAATAGTAATTGTTTGTTCGGAAAATGTGGTTTTATGTTCCTCAAAATAAATCGAGGTATCCTTGGATGAGGTTCGCATGGTCATACAGGAATGTGCGAAAAGAAGGTAGGTAAGAATCAAAAAACCAAGAATCTTACGTTTTAGAAACCTTTTCTTTTTGCCAGCCATTCTGTATTAGATGTTTTTAAACTCCATAGGCACCTTATCCTTGTGTTTCCATCTTTTGTGGGTCCAAAAATAGAATTCCGGGGCTTCATAGATGGATGCTTCCACTTCCTTCAAGAAAGCTTTGGTCAATTCAAAATCTGGAAGCATCTCAGGGTTTTCAGACAACAACTTGAACGAGCCTTGATAGTGGCCGCGTTTTAATTTGGTCACCTTAAGATAAACCGCAGGCAGGTTCAATTTTTTGCAGAGGAACTCGGCACCCGTATGTGCAGGTACGGTAATCCCCATAAAAGGAGTCCAAAGATGGGTTTTCTTGATCATGGGGGATTGGTCACTCAGTATCCCATACATACTCAATTGTCCTTGCTCTTTGTTGTTGGCCACAATTTCTTTGGTGTCTTTGGTAGATATTAGGGTAGTGCCAAATTTTTGTCGGATATCCCTGATCAACTTATCAAAATACTTATTTCCAATTTTTTGATAGATGGCATAGCCTTTTGAAGCGATATGTTTGTCCAATGCAATGACCCATTCCCAACTGGCGTAGTGCGGAAACATAAGCATAACACTCAGCTTTTTTTCTTCCAATTGATGCAGCACTTCTGGATTGGTAAAGGTGAACCTTTTTTGGAGTTGTTCATTGGAAATGCCCATGGTCTTGATCATTTCCAGGAACATATCGCAAAGGTGCTTGTAGAATTTCTTTTCTATGGTTTTTCGTTCAAGTTCTGATTTGTTGGGAAACACCAAAGCCAGGTTGGCGCGCACCACTTTTTTCCGATAGCCGACCAGCCGATATAGGATAACATAAACACCATCCGAAAGGAAGTAAAGTGCTTTGAAAGGAAGTCTGGAAACCAGCCAGAGTAGGGGATAAACAAGTATAAAAACAACCAGCTGCATACGTAATTCTTGTGCGCAAATATAGCTATATTTGAGTCCAAACCTTTTTGTTCATGCACAATTTACATGCTGTGACCATAGCCATTATGGTAGCCAATGTTTTAGTGTCCCTAAAGGGATTTAATGATGATGCTTTTTTTGATCGATATAAGTTCAGTATAGGAGGAATAAAAGCTGGACAGAAGGACCGAACGATCACTTCTGGATTTCTTCATGTGGATATGTCACATTTGTTTTTCAACATGTTCACCCTCTATTTCTTTGCCAATGTGGTCATCAATTGGTTTGGCCCCGGAAAGTTCCTGATCATCTACTTTATAAGTCTGTTGGGAGGGAGTCTTTTGGCCCTTTTTTTCCATAAAGATGAGCCTTATTACAGTGCGGTTGGCGCCAGCGGTGCGGTCACGGGTATTTTATACGCCGCCATTCTTTTGAATCCGGATATGCCCTTGCAATTTGTTTTTATCCCTTTTGAATTTCCTGCCTACGCCCTAGGGATTGGATACATGCTGTATTCCATTTATGGAATGAAAAGCCGAATGGGAAATATTGGTCATTCCGCACACTTTGGAGGAGCCATTGGGGGATATGCCTCTGTACTTCTATTCAAGCCGGACCTTTTAATTACCGAAACCTTTACTGTGATTTTACTCGCCATTCCCATTGCCATTCTTTTCGTCTTGGAGAAAATGGGAAAAATATAAGTGGAATCAGGACACAAAAAAACCGAAGCAATAGCTTCGGCCTTTATATTTTCTTATTTATTTGCCTAAGCTAGTTCAATAACTCGGCTACTTTTTGTTCCAAGGCAGGACCTCTAAGATCTTTGGCTACAATCACCCCGTTTTCATCAATCAGGAAGGCCGCTGGAATGGCATTGATGTTATACAATCTAGCCACTGGGTCTTGAAAGCGCTTTAGGTTGGAAATATGGTTCCACGCCAGACCGTCAGCTTCTATGGCCTTGGTCCAATCCTCAGCGCGTGTGTCCAAAGACACCCCAATGATGTTTAATCCTTTATCATGGTATTTGTTGTATACGTTCACTATGTTTGGATTCTCCGCTCTACAAGGTCTACACCAGGCAGCCCAAAAATCCACCAAGGTCAATTTTCCTTTTACATCACTTAAAGCCAATAGGTTTCCTTCAGGTGTGGGGGCCGAAAACTCTGGTGCAACCCCACCAATTTCTGTGCTTTTGGCATTGTCCAATTGTTCTTGAAGCTTTTTACCTGGATTTGAAGCCTTCATTTCAGGAGTCAGCCCATCAAAAAGAGCTTTGACCTCATCATGTGGTATTACTTTGCCCATCATAAGGTTGTTAATGATCAAAACAGAAATCAAAGCACTTGGGTTATCCTTGGCAAATTGGATGTTAAAGTTTTTTACATCGTCTTGGAACTCGATATACTCTTCCCGAAGGGCGGAAACAGTTGCTGTGTCGCGTTGTTGAGATGCAGTTCGCATATCATTCTGCATAGATCTTGCTCGATTGGAAAGTTCCCTGGATTCATCCAAAAACGACATGAACAATTCGTTTTGGGGGGTTCCCTTTACCTTGGCAAAATTCATACTATCCTTTTGAAAATTTACCTGAATTTTCCCGTTCTCCAAAACCAAGGGGATATTGCCCATCGCAGTTTCCAAAGTAATGTAATGCAATTGGGGCTCGTTCTGTATACCAGAGAAGGTGAAAGACCCGTTTTCCACTGTAGTGGTATCCACATCCACCAATTTGTTAAGGGTATCCGCAGTTTTTAGGAAAACTCGGGTACCATTGTCCAATTCACCGGTAACAGTAGCATTTAATGTAAATCCTTCCGGATTGGAATTGCACGCAACTAGGAATGCCAGGCCCAAACCGATGGTCAATATTTTTTTCATTCTATCAAATTTAGCCGCTAAGGTATTCAATCCTTGCGGCATAAAAAAGACCCTTAACTTTAAATGAAAGCTAAAGGCCTGTTTATCCAAGAAAGATTGATTAGAACTGATAGCGTATACCCAGCGCTATGTCAAAATCAAAATCGTTGTCGAAACCATCGTAGCCAATAAGGCCAATTTCAGGTCTAAAATCCAAGGAAAGTAAGAGCGGGATGTCAAAATTGTATTCTATTCCGATATCTCCGGCGGCAAAAACAAAAAGTCCATCATTGTCATCACCTCCGGGAACGGCATCAAAATCAACACTGCCCAATCCGCCACCAACACCGTAGTACCAGTTAAAATTCCCATCCAATTGGTGCACCCACTGGTACACCCCAGATAATTTAAACGCATCAAAGGCTCGGCTGTCCCTCCAACCCAGGTTAAATTCAGCTCTGTTATATCTGCCTATTGATTTTTGATACGAAATTTCCGCTCCAAATCCATCACTGTCACCCAAACGCAATCCTAGGGCATGCTCAGAGATGTCTTGTGCACTGACCATGGTCGTTGCAAACGCAAAAAGTCCGATAAATAATGTGGTAATCCTCATAAGTTTCTCGTTTAGTTAAAAATTAAAGATAGTTTTGTACTTCTTTTTGACATTAAAACTGAGTAGGAGACCAAAAATTGTTCCAGATTGGAAAAATCTTTATTCACAACCCTGGCCGAACAACTGGAAGGGGAACTTCAAATTGATGGTTTAAGCAGGGCACTTTATGCCACCGACGCATCCGTTTATCGGAAATTACCTTTGGCGGTGGCCTACCCAAAAACAACCAAGGACATTCAGGTTTTAATTGCCTTTGCCAACGATCAAAAGGTGGGTTTGATTCCCAGAACTGCCGGCACCTCCCTTGCGGGTCAATGTGTTGGGGACGGAATTGTTGTGGATGTTTCCAAACATTTTACCCAAATTGTTCATCTTGATCAGGATAAAAAGCAGGTTAGGGTGCAACCTGGGGTAGTCAGGGACGAACTAAATCTCTATTTGAAACCATTCGGACTATTTTTTGGACCCAACACTTCCACATCCAACCGTTGTATGATCGGGGGTATGGTGGGGAACAATTCGTCAGGGACCACTTCTATCCAATACGGAGTAACCCGGGATAAAGTTGTTGCCATGCAATGTTTGTTGGCTGATGGGAGTGAAGTTTCAGTTTCATCCTTGGGTAAGGATGAATTCCTCCAAAAAAAACAGGAACAATCCAAAGAAGGTGAAATCTATGCATTCTTGGATACCGAGCTTGGTAATGTTGAAAATCAAGAGCGTATCAGAAAGGAGTTTCCCCACCCTAGCATCCATAGAAGAAACACGGGATATGCCGTGGATGAACTTTTGAATAACAATCTTTTTGGGTCGGATCCCGAGGATTTTAATTTGAGCAAACTGCTCTCCGGAAGTGAAGGAACATTGGCCTTCACCACTGAAGTGACTTTGCAATTGGATGATCTACCACCACCATTTGCGGCCATGGTAGCCACACATTATCATACTTTGGAAGACTGCTTGGCCGATGTAGCACCCGTGATGAAGCATAGCCTACATCTTTGTGAGATGATGGACAAGGTGATTTTGGATTGTACCAAAAACAACCGGGCACAATTGGCCAACCGTTTTTTTGTGGATGGCGATCCAGCCGGAATATTAATGTTGGAGGTCAAAGCAAATTCTGAAAAAGAATTGCAGCAGCAATTGGATTCGCTTTTGCAAACCATAGAAGAATCGGGTTTGAGCTATGCCAGTCCTGTTCTTAAAGGAGATGATATCGCCAAGGCCATTGAATTGAGAAAAGCGGGATTGGGACTGCTTGGCAACATGGTTGGTGACAGAAAGGCTGTTGCCTGTATTGAAGACACTGCGGTGGCTTTGGACGATTTAAAAGATTTTATTGCGGAGTTTACAGACATCATGAAGGGTTATGGGCAAGAGGCTGTGTATTACGCCCATGCTGGAGCAGGGGAACTGCACCTGAGACCCATATTGAATTTAAAGAAATCAGAGGATGTCAAATTGTTCCGTTCCATTACTACGGACGTGGCTCATCTGACCAAGAAATATAAGGGAAGCTTTAGTGGGGAACATGGAGATGGGATTGTGAGAGCCGAGTTTATTCCCATGATGATCGGTGATGAAAATTATGAATTGCTGAAAAGATTAAAATCCACCTTTGACCCCAATAATATTTTCAATCCAGGGAAAATCGTGGATGCATTCCCAATGGATGAATCCCTTCGATATGAAGTAAATCGCGACGAACCAGAAGTGGAGACACTTATGGATTTTTCGGATAGCGAAGGGATATTGAAAGCTGCCGAAAAATGCAACGGAAGTGGGGATTGTAGAAAGAGTCACAATATGAAGGGCGGCATGTGCCCCAGTTACCACGCCACCAAAAATGAAAAGGATACAACTAGGGGGAGGGCCAATACCCTACGGGAATTTTTGACGCATTCCGACAAACCCAATCGTTTTGACCATCAGGAGCTGAAAGAAGTATTCGATTTGTGTTTAAGCTGCAAGGCCTGTGCAAGTGAGTGTCCCAGTAATGTTGATGTGGCGGCGTTAAAGGCGGAGTTCTTATATCAATACCAGGAGAATAACGGGTATTCCTTTCGAAGCAAACTCTTTGCATACAATACCAAATTAACCGCTCTGGGCAGCACCTTTCCCGGCCTCACCAATGCAGTCTATAAATCCAAAATATTGGGAGGATTGTTGAAATCGGTTACTGGAGTGGCCAAGGAGCGTAGTTTCCCGCCTGTGCATAAAGTCAATTTTAATGGCCATCTCAATAAATTCAGGGAAGCCCAGGACAAAAAGGGGAAAAAGGTGGTGCTGTACTTGGATGAGTTTACCAGATATCTGGATATTGAGGTAGGGCAGGACGCTATTGAGTTATTGTGCAAATTGGGTTACGATGTACAACTGCATTATGCAGAAAGCGGTAGAACCTATTTGTCCAAAGGTTTTCTAAAACAGGCAAAAAAACTGGCAGCAAAGAATCTGGAAGAATTGGAACCAATAGTTGAAGAAAATACTCCTATAGTAGGTTTGGAGCCTTCAGCCATTTTATCGTTCAGGGATGAGTACAAACGCCTGAGCCCTCGTAAAGAGCTTCTGGAAAAACTGGCATCCCATTCTTTTTTAATTGAGGAATTCCTGGCCTCGGAGATTGAAAATGGGTTTGTTACCGCGGACAGTTTCACCCAGGATAAAAAACAGGTCAAAATCCATAGTCATTGTCACCAAAAAGCGCTTTCCAATCAGAAAGTGACGTTTGATATCCTGAATCTCCCCAAAAACTATGAGGTTGCCATAATCCCCTCGGGTTGCTGTGGGATGGCAGGTTCTTTTGGGTATGAGAAAGAACACTACAAGACCAGTATGCAGGTGGGGGAATTAAAGTTGTTCCCCTCAGTTCGAAAAAGCGGGAAAGAAACTCTTATTGCCGCCAATGGTACCAGTTGCAGACATCAAATAAAGGATGGAACGGACAGGGATGCAGAACATCCAGTTTCAATCCTGCGTAAAGCTTTGATCGTCTAAATCCCTGGCTTTTTCGGGAACGTCCGTGATTTCAGGACCACCCTCCAGTTCTGAAATCTCGGCATCCACATTCTGATCGGTGATGGAGGCAATGAGTTCATTCATGTCCATATCTTTCAAATCCTCATCCACAAAGAAAGGAGAAAGACGGTCGTGGTTATAATGGTAAATCCGCCATCTTTTAAAGGAGTATTCAAGCGCGGTCAGATTTTCCACCCAGTCCCCTGAGTTGAGATAGACACAACTGCCGTATTTGTTTTCGTAGCGTTCTTTTTTGGGTTGATGGATGTGCCCGCAAATTACATAGTCGTAATGATTCTCAATGGCCAGGTCTGCTGCAGTACGCTCAAAATTGTTGATGTATTTTACTGCACTTTTTACTCCATTTTTGATGCGTTTGGACAGGGAATACTTTTCTCGGCCCATTTTAGCCAGGCACCAATTGACAAAACTATTGATCAATATCAGTAAATCGTAACCGTAGCCACCCAATTTGGCCAGCCATTTGGCATTTTGGATGGACATATCAAAAACATGGCCATGGAAAATCCAAGCCTTTTTCCCATCCAGATTCAGCACCAGCTTGTTCATGATTTTAAAATTCCCCATTGAAGTATCACTGAACTTACGGAGCATTTCATCATGATTTCCAGTGATATAGAAAACTTCTACACCCTTGGACGCCATGCCAATGAGCTTTTTAAGAACTTTTAAATGTGAGGCTGGAAAGTAGCGCTTGCTAAACTGCCAAATATCTATGATGTCCCCGTTTAAGACCAGCTTTTTGGGTTGGATACTGTTGAGGTATGCGATAAGTTCATCGGCGTGGCAACCGTAGGTGCCAAGGTGTACATCCGAGATTACTGCGAGTTCAATCTTCCTTTTTTTCAATGCAGTGGAGGTTTAGCTGCAAAATAAGTTTGTGGGAATAAACTGAAAATCAATTCTAAATCAAGAATTTATGAGTATATCGTTAAGAAAACATGAATTTGACCCCCCATCTGTTACATATAGGTTAACTGGCTAAGCTGTTTTTGATTAAGCGGAATAACAGCTACCTTTGAGGCTTTTAGATTTTTACGATAGATGGCAGGTAATAGCTTTGGACAACTCTTTAGACTAACAACTTTTGGTGAATCACATGGCAAGGCACTTGGTGGGGTAATTGATGGCTGTCCGGCAGGGATTAGCTTGGATTTGGAACAAATCCAAAATGAACTTGACCGCAGAAAACCAGGCCAATCAGCTATTGTTACCCAACGAAAGGAGCCGGATACCGTTGAGTTTTATTCTGGAATTTTCGAAGGAAAGACCACGGGAACTCCCATAGGTTTTGCCATCCACAACACAAACCAAAAATCCAAGGACTATTCACATATCAAGGATTCCTATAGGCCATCCCACGCCGATTATGTATATGATAAAAAATATGGTTTCCGTGATTATAGGGGAGGCGGTAGGAGCTCCGCTAGGGAGACTGCAAGTAGGGTAGTGGCAGGAGCCATTGCCAAGCAGCTTTTAAATGGGGTCAAGATAAACGCCTATGTTTCCCAAGTGGGAGAAATGAAATTGGAAAAGGACTACAACGCATTGGATTTATCCAAAATTGACACCAATCCAGTACGCTGTCCGGACATGGAAATGGCACAAAAGATGGAAGATTATATCAAATCCATCAAAAAAGAGGGTGATACCATTGGCGGGGTAGTGAGCTGCGTCATCCAAAATGTACCTATTGGTTTGGGAGAACCTGTCTTTGATAAATTACACGCCACCTTGGGAGCGGCCATGCTGTCCATCAATGCCGTCAAGGGTTTTGAATATGGCAGTGGTTTTGAAGGCGTACAAATGAAAGGAAGCCAGCACAATGATGCTTTCAATTCAGATGGTACCACAACAACCAATCGTAGTGGAGGGGTTCAAGGTGGAATCAGCAACGGAATGGATATCTACTTCAATGTGGCATTCAAGCCCGTTGCAACAGTGCTCCAAGCCTATGAGACCATCAACAAAGAAGGGGAAAAAGTGACTACGCAAGGTAAAGGAAGGCACGACCCTTGTGTTGTACCCCGTGCGGTGCCAATAGTCGAAGCCATGGCCGCCTTGGTTTTGGCCGATTACATGCTTTTGGCCCGTTCCAACAAAATCTAATTTTGAGGTTAGGGCAATTCCAGCCAAAATAGTATCTTACTTTCCTAAAACATACGTATGCGTAAACTAGAACTGCATTGGCAGATCCTAATTGGAATGCTATTGGGTCTGATTTTTGGATTTGCAATGACCGGTGTAAATGGAGGTACAACATTTGTTACCGATTGGATAAAGCCTTTTGGGACCATCTTCGTCAAATTACTCAAGCTTATTGCAATACCTTTAATCTTAGCTTCCTTGGTCAAAGGAATTTCAGATTTAAAAGATATTTCGAAGTTTAGGAATATAGGCCTGAGAACCATCGGAATTTATATGTGTACCACGATTGTGGCCATCGTTTTGGGTCTTCTATTGGTGAATTTGATTCAGCCAGGTGAAGGAATTTCTGAAGAAACAATTACCAAACTTACTGATACCTACGCGACTGGACAGGAAGTCCAGACAATACAGGATACCGCAGATGCACAGAAGAACCTGGGCCCCTTGCAGTTTTTGGAGGACATGGTTCCTGATAACGCAGTGGCGGCAATGAGCAATAACAAGTTAATGTTACAGGTTATTTTCTTCACTATATTTTTGGGAATTTCCCTCTTACTCATTGGCGAGGAAAGGGCAAAACCTTTGAAGGATTTTTTTGACTCACTTAATGATGTTGTTCTGAAGATGGTAGATTTAATCATGCTGGTGGCTCCATTTGCAGTTTTTGCATTATTGGCAAGTGTGGTTGTATCTGCTGGTGACCCTGAACTGCTGATTGCATTGTTAAAGTATGCTGGGGTAGTGGTACTAGGCTTGCTATTCATGATTGTTTTTTATTCAATTTTGGTGGCAGTTTTTACTAAAAAGAACCCATTTTGGTTCCTCAAGGAGATGAGTCCAGCCCAATTGTTGGCTTTTTCAACCAGTTCTAGTGCTGCAACACTTCCTGTGACCATGGAAAGGGTAGAAGAACATATTGGCGTTGACAAAGAAGTTTCCAGTTTTGTTTTGCCTGTTGGCGCTACCATCAATATGGATGGAACAAGTTTGTATCAGGGAGTAGCAGCCGTTTTTATTGCCCAAGCTTTGGCATTTGATTTACCACTCTCTTCACAGTTAACAATTGTGTTGACTGCACTTTTGGCCTCCATAGGTACCGCCGCTGTCCCTGGCGCAGGGATGGTCATGTTGGTTATTGTTTTGGAGTCTGTAGGTTTCCCTCCAGAAAAGTTTGCCATTGGATTAGCATTGATTTTTGCTGTGGATCGCCCCTTAGATATGTTTAGAACCGTTGTTAATATTACTGGGGATGCAACTGTATCCATGTTGGTTGCAAAGTCGGTGGGGAAACTGGGTAAACCCAATGTAAAAGAATGGGACGATCATTTGGATGAAGTAAGATAAACTGTCAAAATAAGCTGCTATGAATATCTGTTTTTTAATGTATCCTTGGGATGAGATAGAGCCGGAAACTGACACCAGTCTGGCCCTGATTCATGAATGTGTTAAGCGCAACCACGGTGTTGCAATCTGCACTCCCGCCAACCTTACCATTCGGAACAGTGTTACCAGTGCTTTTTGTACGGTAATCAATAGGATGGAAAAGGTGTCTAGTAGTCAAAAAACATTTTACAAGCAAGCTTCCACTAGAGTGGAAATGTTGCCCTTGGCTGGTTTTGATGTGATTTTTATGCGCGCAAATCCACCTCTTGACCCTTTAATGTTGAACTTTTTGGATTCGGTAAAGGACGATGTATTTATTATGAATTCCCTTCAAGGCCTTCGCGAAGCCAACAACAAACTATATACCGCAGCCTTTGGCGATAGCCATAGCAACATTATTCCGGCTACGCATGTCTCCAAAAACAAACGGTATTTGGTGCAGCAGATTAAAGAGTCACATGCTGATAAGATGATATTGAAGCCATTGAATGGTTTTGGCGGATCAGGTGTCATTTTGATTGAAAAATCAGCAATGTCCAATATCAAATCCCTGTTGGATTTTTACGTGACCAACTCCGATGGCACGTCCAACTATGTGATTCTTCAAGAATATATTGAAGGGGCGGATCAGGGTGATATAAGAATCTTGATTTTGAACGGGGAACCAATTGGTGCCATGCGGCGTATTCCAGGTTCGGATGACCACCGGTCCAATGTTTCTGCAGGGGGTTCTGTGGCCAAACATACGTTGACCAAACAGGAAAAAGCCTTGTGCAAGCAGATTGGCCCAAAACTGGTCAATGACGGACTTTATTTTGTGGGAATTGATGTCATTGGTGGTAAATTGGTTGAGGTCAATGTCATGTCCCCTGGCGGCATTACTTATATGAACAAGGTGTACAAAACCAAGATACAGTGCAAGGTCATTGATTTTGTGGAAAGCAAGGTTTTGGATAAACTCCAAGCTTTTGACAGAAGGTCACGACTACGAAGCGAGGTTGAAAATGCATAAGCGAACCGTTGATGATATTATACTTCTAATTGAGGGTGGAGCATGTTTTGAAGCTGTGGCCCAAGATTATTCCTTTACCATAAAAATTGACAAATACGTTCCCTTTGTCTGTGGAGCTGTTCATGACGGCCATCAATTCAGACGATCACTTTGGGATAATTGCTTGCATACCGAATATGAAAGATGGTATGAAGAGGATCCATGCACCCAAGAAATGGTGCAAACTTTTCCCATTCTAATTTCTGGATGTGACAGTCGCTTTGAATACGACTTAAATCGTCCTCCGGAAACTGCAATTTTTGACACGGCCTGGGGCAAACAGCTTTGGAAAAGGGAACTGCCCAAGGAGGAAAAAGAGAAAAGCCTTGCCAAACATCACAATTTCTATCGAGTTGTCCATGCATTGATAGACAAACTGGGGAAAGAGTTCAAGGATGTTGTGGTTTTTGATATGCACAGCTACAACTGGAAACGTTGGGACAGGGAAGTGCCGGTTTGGAATTTGGGAACTACCAATATTGATATGGAAAGATATGGCTCCCTTGTGGAAAGCTGGAGATCCAAGTTGGAATCCATGAAGTTGCCCAATGGTATTCAAACCACTGCCAAAATGAATGATACCTTCTATGGAAACGGGCATTTTTTAAAATATATCACCCAAAACTTCGAAAATACCTTAGTTTTAGCGACCGAAATCTCCAAAATCTATTGTGACGAACTCACGGGAGTTATTTTTCCCGAAGTGGTGAAATCGGTAGAAGAGCAGCTGAAGGTTTTAATACCCGAACTGGTCAAAGAATTTGAAAAAGCCTCTGCATGATTGGGACGCAGGAAATAAAACGACTGGAAAAAGAGTATAGCAATCTTTTTGAAATTGATGCAAACCTTGATCGGTTGGTGCGTAGGATTGAACTTTTGAGTTATATCAATCCCTTGAACATTGAAAAGGAGAAACAACGCTTTTTTGCTTCCAAGTTTTCACAAAACCCGGACTTCAAGTATCCAAAATTAAAGTTTGACCCCTATAAGTTGCACCGTTTGTTCTTTTCGCAGCGGTTGGAGCGAATCAAGGATGAGCGGATCAGACAATTGTATCAGGAGGTGATTTATCACTATTCCAATATGATCCAATGCATTGAGACCATTGGGAAAAGCAAAAAGTTTTACTATAATTCCCTGCGGGTCTACGGAACTCCCACTGAGAGGGATGTTCAGAATGCAAGGTATATACTGCACTATGAAGATGAACCAAGCTCTTCCGATATGGAGAAAGTGTATTCCGCAGAGGAGGCAAGGGCGTATTTTGAAGAGTTTTCGCACCAATATAGTTTTCCGCTAAACATTAAATTTTCTACCCACATTGCCGCTGAGGCCATGGTCAGCAACAGTTCCCAATCCCTTTTGATTCGGAAGAACATCAAATTCAGTAAAAATCAACTGCTTACATTATCTAACCATGAGATCGGGGTGCATTTGGTCACAACCTTTAATGGGTTGTTGCAGCCCTTAAAGATTTTTTCCAATGGTCTTCCCAAAAATGTGGAAACCCAAGAGGGCTTGGCAGTGTTCAGTGAATATATGGGCGGGGCGTTGACCTTAATGCGACTGAAGGAATTGTCATATCGTGTATTGGCGGCGGATAGTTTGATCAAGGGCTATTCATTTGCGGATACCTTCGATTTGATTCATGGGCAATACAAACTAAACAGGGACGAAGCTTTCGGAATTACCTTGCGGGCACATAGGGGAGGAGGATTCACCAAAGATCGTTTGTATTTGAGTGGGCTACGGAAAATATACAAACGATATCAAAAGGAAGAGAGTCTTGATATTCTTCTTTCCGGAAAGGTGGCCTTGGAGGATGAGGAGATGATCAGGTATTTGAGGACTTTGGGGTTGGCCCAGCCCATTTCGCACAAAAGCATATCCTTTCAGCAAAAACTGAATACCAATTCCACTTTGGATTTTATTTTGAATAATTTGAAATAATTTAAGGCTCCAGGCGCCTCCAAACAACTTCTACAATAGGAGCCAATAACCGTATTTTTTTGTTAAAACTTTGGCTATTTGGCAGAATAGTGCAATTAAAGTATCGAAAAAAGCAAATTTTTAGGAGAATCCTACGGCTTTGATGAACTAGATTTGTCTACATGTTGCATCCTTTGGATGCCAAAGGATTAAAAATTTTTGGTCAAACCTCTAAGCTAGCTACTACATGAAAGACAATAATTTGGTCTTTAAGGCTGTATTATTATCTGTAATTCTTATCGCAATACCATTGTTACCCTTCCAGGGTGATGCCCATTGGCTTTTGGACTTTTTTGGAAAATTCCACCCATTGATTGTGCATTTGCCCATTGGGGCCTTATTGTGTCTTTTTATCCTTGAAATCATAGTTCCCAAGTCCCATATGGGGCCCATACGTGGAGTGGTGCTTAAGTTCATTGTCATAACAGCAATACCTGCTGTGTTGGCCGGGACCTTGCTGGCTGGCTCAGGAAGTTATGGTAGTGATGTTTTCACGCTTCACAAATGGTTTGGCGTGGCAACCGCGGTGTTAAGTATTTGGCTGTATGTGCTTCACAAGAGAAATTTACCCAACAAAATAGGCAAGTTTTCCATATACCAATGGTCACTGTTTGTAAATGTAGTGTTACTTAGTATTGCAGGCCATTATGGAGGTTCCCTGACCCACGGTTCAGATTATTTGACCAAAAGTCTTCCGCAGGAAGTACGTACTTTTTTTGGTGATGACCCCTATGCCCTAAAGGGCTTGGTGGCCATGAATAATTCTAAGGTGGACAAAACACTAAGTGCCTACGATTTCGAACAGGATCTCCGCCCGGTAATTGAAAAATACTGCGTCCAATGCCATGGGCCTGAAGAACAAAAAGCTGGTTTAAGGTTGGACAGTATAAATCCAGATTTAATCAAAGGACCCGATGCTGCTACGTGGCGTGGAATGCTGGATATGATCAATAGTGGTGAGATGCCCCCAGAGGATGAGGAGCAACTTACGGATGAAGAACGGCGGATGTTGGTGGATTGGATTACCGCTTCGGTACAGAATGCGATAAAGATTAAAAAATCAAGTCAGGCGGCTGTAATACGCAGGTTGACCAAAAAACAATATACCAATTCACTTAACGAGTTATTGAATGTATCGGTGGATTTTGGGGATGTGTTGCCCGATGATGAGAAATCCGAGATGGGTTTCAGTAATAATGGGCATGAACTGCAAACATCAGCCCTTCATATAGAATACTACAAACAAATTGCACGGGAAGCCCTGGACAAAGCCTTTGTTTCAACCGAAAAACCAGCCTCTACCTACTATCGGATTAAGTTTGGAAAAGGCATAGGCGAAGAATTGCCAGCGGCAATGATTGGAGGATATCAAAGTGCACCCATCAATTCGGACGATTTTATAGTGGACATCTTGGATGGAGACGGCATGCCCATTCAACCCAAAGACAGTCTTGAGGAAGCGTACTTTACAGAAGTCAAAAAGAACGTTGGGGTAGGGATGCGAGGTTCCCATGCGGACCGCTACGAGGTAGTGGAAGATGGTGTGATCCTTTATTCTGCATTACCGCATAAAGAAGTAAGTCCAAAATCATGGCAGGGTCCTTCACCTAATTTGAAGCTTTTGGTCAAGGACTACTTTCCCATGGACGGAGATTTCGAATTCCGGGTTAAGGCCTCCAAAGGGTATCAGGAACATGTTAAAAAAGAGGGATTGATCAGTCTCCGCACACCTGTTCCCGCAGAGCCTATAGAGAGTACTATAACCTTGGGCGATAGGGCATTTAAGGATAAGAGAAACCTAATCAAAAAGGGAAAATATTTGGTCTCAGAGGATTTGACCAATTATAGTTTTGCCAGAACCACCTTTGTCGCTCCAAAGACGGGATATTACCAAATCGACTTTACCCACCCCTATGCCGCTCAAGATGGTATGCCTTCCATAGGGCTTAGATTAGATCAGTTCCGTTTACAGGAAAGACTGCATTTGGTAGAACCCGAAGACGGCGGAATGGACATGGTAACCCCATTGACTTTGGCATATCTGGAAGAAGGAAAACACAACTTGGAGCTAGGGGGACGATTTTTTGTAGGTTTTGGAAAGCTGATCATCACCCCATTTCCAGACGATCATCCCGTGTCCCTTCAATTGGATAGCGAAGAAGAGGAAAGCAAGCTGAAATACGATTTAGCGGCGCCAATAATGCGGGTATTTGCAGGAACACGTACCGATGATGGTATTGATTACAAGAATTTTGATGATTTCAGAAACGTTATTAACTCGGACCAACCAAGACAATATATTTTTAAGGGCAGATTGGAAGATCTTCCTATTCCGGTGATTGATACTTTGGAAACCGAAATTTTGGCCAATATCATGGGGATGGGGGTTTGGAACGATTACCTGGTTAAGGACAATCGTGATTCGGGGCCACCGCTTTTAGTTCACGAAATTGAGTTTGAAGCCCCCTACCATCCGGTTTGGCCTCCAAAAAGTCATACGGACATATTTTTTGATTCCCCCGATATAGCTGATAGGGAGAAGTACACCTCGCAAGTACTCTCCAGCTTCATGGAGAAGGCTTTCAGAAGACCCTTGGAAAAGGGAGAAGTGGAAACATATATGGAATTTTGGAGAGCAATCAAGGAAGACTATGATCGCTATGAAGATGGAGTCAAGGAGGTGTTGGTTGCCATACTCTGTTCCCCCAACTTCATCTATTTGGCGGAACCTGAAAAAGGGACTTCTGATGATGAGCGCGAATTCTTCCTGGCTTCCCGTTTGTCCTATTTCCTTTGGGATTCCCCACCAGACCAAGAATTGCTGGCACTGGCAGATAGGGGCAAACTCCACAAAAAGAAGGAACTGAAAAAGCAGGTGCAACGGATGTTGCAGGACGATAAGATTTGGGAAATGGTGCGCAATTTTTCCAAAGAATGGCTGCGACTGGATCGCCATGAGACCATGAGCACCAATGTAAACGAATATGAGGCTTTTAGCCGATTTGTAAAACGGGATATGTCCGAGGAAACCTATCATTTTGTACATCATGTGCTCAATTGCAACATGTACATTGGCAACCTGATAGAATCCGACTTTGCCATGTTGAACCAGAATTTGGCTGAGTTTTATGGGATAGAAGGTGTAAAGGGAAACCATTTTAGACCGGTCAGTTTACCTCCTGATTCCAAAAGAGGTGGATTGCTTTCCCAAGGTTCTTTTTTAAGCGGACATTCAGATGGAACCCAAGCGCATCCTATTAAAAGGGCAGTATGGCTTCGCTCTCGAATTTTAGGAGATAGGCCGCCAGACCCACCGCCAAATGTACCGGAACTAGATCCGGAAACTCCTGGATTTGAAAAAATGACCTTAAAAGAACAGCTGTTCCTACATAGAAACAAGGTGTCCTGTATGGATTGTCATCAAAAGATTGATCCCTTTGGAATTGTATTCGAAAACTACAATGCGGTAGGACTTTTTCAAACGGTTTCCAACAACGGAAATCCCATAGATGTAAAAACCGAACTACCTGATGGTAAGGTAGTTGATGGAATTGACGAAATAAAAGCGTATATTTTAAATGAGAAAATAGACGACTTTACACGTTCCTTGGTCAAACATTTATTCTCCTATGCAGTAGGACGTGATGTGACCTTTGTGGACGAACCGGAAATTGAATCGATTGTGAGCGCTGTGCGTGAAGACGGATATCGTTTCCAATCGGTATTTGAACATATTATTACAAGTAAATCGTTTATTGGTGATTTTTAAAGACTAGATTATGGCTCGAAAATCTTGGCATTTAGATCGAAGAACATTTCTCAAAGGATTGGGTGTTAGCTGCATGATTCCCTACATGGAAGCCATGGGCATGGGTAGCATGATGAAAACTACCAACACCAGCAGTGAAGCCATGAAGAGGCTTTGCTTTGTGTATTTTCCCAATGGTGTGGGACTACCTCCGGTGGAGAGTTCCTATCATAAGAAATGGAGCTGGTTCCCCATGGGAGAAGGCAAAGACTATGAGTTTACACAATCGCTCATGCCCTTGGCGGGTCATCGCGAAAACATGTCCATCCTTGGTGAACTGAGCCATCCAAGAAGTAGAGCTTTGCTCGGGCATTTGGCCGGAGATACCTGGTTAACAGGGGGCGATGTGCGGGGAAGCGAATACATGAACAGTATTTCTGTGGATCAATTGGTAGCCCAGAAATTTAGCAAGCATACACGATATCCTTATTTGGCCCTTTCCACGGATGGTGGAATTGGTTACAAGTCAAGGGTTTCTACTTTATCTTTTGATCTGTCAGGAAAACCTATCCCTTCAGAGCACCGTCACCGCGAAATCTTTGAGCGTTATTTTGCCCCTGGGGGTGGCGCAACGACCCAAGCAAGAAGAAAGAGTATTCAGCAAGACAAGAAAATTGTTGACCTGATTTTAGAGGACAGCAAGCGATTGCATCGACGGCTTGGAAAGCATGATCAGACCAAAATGGATGAATACATGCATTCCTTGAGCACGGTTGAAGAGCAAGTGAAGCGCAATGAACAGTGGCTGGATATACCTATGAAGGATTTCGATTCAGGTCATATCAACTTTAACGCCGATGTTAAAGTAGATCCCGAAGCCTATATCAAGACCACCTTTGATCTTATGGTTTTGGGCATGGAAGTGGATTTGACTCGGGTAATGACCTATATGATGGCTCGGGAAGATGGCCTTGGATTGGGAGAAAACTTCCCAAAACTGGCATTGGGCCTTAGCAAAGGACACCATACCATTAGCCACGACCTGACTACGGGACATTGGGAAGAGTGGGGTCGCTACGATCAATGGTTATCCAAACAGTTTGCCTATTTCCTAGATCGAATGAAAAACACCCATGATGAGCATGGTTCCCTATTGGATAATACCATGATTCTCTATGGAAGTGCGTGCAGTACAACCCACAATGCCGTAAATTACCCCTTGGTCTTGGCTGGAGGGGCCAATATGGGCTTAAAGCACGGGTCGTACGAGAAGTTTGGGGAGGAACCCATGTCCAATCTCTTTGTAAGTATGTTAAATACCTTGGGCATCGAATCTGAAAGTTTCTCGGATAGTACGGGAGAGCTCCATTCCAGTATTTGGTAAGGCTAACATTTAATCATTAGTAAGAACTAGTGAAATTCGTGTCAAACTGAAAGCTGCCACACGGAATACACTACCCCAAAAACTTCGCCTGTAATTCAGGGGTTGGAATCATGCAGGCGTCCTTTCGCCCAAACCAGCGATATCGATTTTTGGCAATGAGGTTGTATATCGCATCTCGGAAGACCTTCGGAATCCAAGTAAAAATAGCCAAGGCTTGCCATAGGCCTCCAAATTCCTGCCCAATGCGCAACGCTGCATCCGATTTGACAAAATAGGCTATACCAGGTTCGATTAAAATGATGGAATCCACTTTGGATGTATCAATACCACGTTCAGCAATAAGTTTTTCCCCAATTTCGCTTTGCAAGGCCGCATAGCGGAACACATCTTTTTTATCCCGTTTAATGATAAATTGGACAGCTCCATTGCAGAGGTTGCAAACCCCATCGAATAGGATTAGTTTTTTATTGTCTTCCACAATACAAAGATACGATAGGCGTCAGGAACTTTAAATAAGGAGGCAAGCTCACTCCCTAGGTTAATTTGTAGTCCTACGCTCATTGGTAATTATCCAATTACCATCGATTTTAAAAATGGTAATAAAAGAAGTACTGTTTTGCGAAGGAATATCGATTCGGACAATGGCCAGTTTGTCGTGGTACAAATCTATCGATAACAATTGGGTGAAATCGATCTGCTTGGTTTTTGGGTTTTGAAGCAGCGCTGCTTTGGAAACAGTGCTCAATTTCCCCTCCCTATCAATCGTTTTGGAATCCCATTCCGGATGTAGCATGTCTGAAAGAACTTGGGTATCCGCAACAGCAAGTGCTTCAAAATAGGTATGGAGAAGCATTTCCACAGCATGATAGGATTCCGAAGTTGGAGCGAGCTTGGCCGCTTCCCTTACCGGCACCCAGAGTTTGTCCATAATGGTCCATCCTTGATTCAATTTGTACAAATAAAAGCAGGTGGAGCTTCTGCTAGGGGCTTTATTGATTCGTACAAAGGCCAAGTTGTCATTGGCCATCCCCACATGGGCAAACACCCTTTCACTGGCATAACCGGGGTAGGGGCCATGGTCTCTGACCATGTTAACAAAATTGTTTTTATCTGCAATATGTAAAGTGGCCTCGTCAGGTGTCCCCGTATCCCTCATTTGCCATTCCGTATGGAAAACAGTTTTAAGTAAATCCGCCTTCCCCAGTTCAACACCTTCATAATACTGGGCCATTACACCATAAATTGCTGACAGGTCTTCTGAGTTCCGCATAAGATTGTTGGGATGAAAAATAAAATTGGGGTCTAAATTTTCATTTGGGGCCTGGGGTTGCGCATGGGCATCAATGGATACAACCAGGGTACATGCGAAGAGTAGAATTCCGAGTTGTTTCATTTTAAAGGATTGAAGGGTTTTTAGCGTAATGTTTCTCAATAAATTCAGCACTGGTTTCCCAGTTTTGTTGAAGCAATCTGCAGGCCTTGGACTTATTTCTGGCTTCCAAAGCTTGGATGATCCTTATATGGGTTTCACTGGATTTTTTATGGTTTTTGGCGCTCATGTATTCCAATTCATAAAAAAATACCCGAATCTTTAGGTCACGAAGAATATTTGCTGTGACCTTATTCTTATAGTTTGAAATAAGTATTTCATGAAATTCAAGATCAAATCGAACAGCATCTTCCTTGTTGGTCGCATTCTCAAATTTGGTTTGAACGTGCCTAAGTTCAGTGAGAAGTTCTGAATTCACTGTAGATTGTTCAAGAGCTAATTTTTCCAAAGCGTAAATAGCTGGATAAATATCTTGGGCTTCTTTGGCGCTCAGAGCAGGAACAAAAAAACCACGATTGGGAATAGTCTCAACAATGCCAGCACGTGATAATTGGGACAATGCTTCCCGGATTGGAGTAACACTGACTTCTAAATCTTTGGAAATATCCACTAGGGAAAGTTTTTCCCCATTTTGTAGAGAACCACTTAGCAGATGTTCTTGAAGCCAACTACCAATTTGGTCCCGCAATATTATTTTTTGAAGCATAGATTAAAAATAATATATCGTATATGATTTTGAAACTTGTAGGTAGCTATTTAACATTGTTTTTACACTCTTGTTCGTTGAAGAGACCCCAAGCTTTGTCAATCTTTATGACGATTCAGACAGCTTGAACCAATTTATGAAGATGTAACCTGCAGGTAATGATAGTATTCTCCTGATAGTTCTTTTTGAGTGGTTTTGCCCCGTTCCCTTGCCGTCATTTATGTTTTATCCCTTCTTTTTCCATCAGCTCCAGACCATAATTTCGGATGGTTTCTATAATCGGAATGGCCGTCATGCCCTTTTCGGTTATGGAGTACTCCACTTTGGGAGGAACAACTGCGTAGACCTCTCTGTGAATAAATCCTTCCGCTTCCAGTTGACGCAATTGGGAGGTCAACATCTTGTCGGTAATATGTGGGATATCCTTTTTGAGCTCACCAAAGCGAAAGACTTTTCGTTGCAATCGCCATAATATGGGCATTTTCCAAGTGCCCCCAATTCTATCCATAGCAAACTCCACAGGGTTATAATATATCTTGTTGTTGTAGATAAAGTCTGGCATAGTTAACTGATTATCAAATTACTTTCTTAAAAGTAAGTACCATTCAAAATAGTAAGTATAGTTCTATGGGCAAGTTAATGAAATAAATTTGTGTGGAACCTAAAATAAACGCAATGAAATCGCAGATAAAAGAAGTCAACAGTTATGTGCATGCCCATGGGATGCCTTTCAAAGGAAAAATTCTAATGGTAGCTAGCAGTCCAGCTGTCTCCAAACAAACGGGCTGGCCCATTGGTTTTTGGGCAGCGGAGCTAACCCACCCACTTCGGGTCTTTCAAGAAGCAGGTTTTGAAGTTGATTTAGCCTCCACGGAAGGTGGTGAGATTGAAATGGATAGCTTTTCCAACCCCACGGATGCAAGTGGCTACTCGGCGCATGATATTATCTCCCTAGGTTATCTAAAATCCAGTGGTTTCATCCAAATGTTGAAGAATACACAGAAACTAACAGATGTAAATGCCAATGATTACCTAGCCATTTTTCTTGTAGGAGGACAAGGCCCCATGTATACCTTTAGAGGCAATAAAGATTTGGAGCAGCTATTTGTGAAGTTCCACCAATCTGAAAAGCCCAGCGCGGCGGTTTGCCATTCCACTACTTTGTTGTTGGAGGCCAAAACTTCGGATGGGGAGCTTTTGGTAAATGGAAAAACCTGGACAGGCTTTGCCAATGCCGAGGAGGCCTATGCTGACGAGGCCGTAGGACAGAAAATCCAACCCTATTGGATAGAGGAGGAGGCAAGAAAGTTGCCCAACACCCACTTTAAGGTAGCCACACCCTTTAGTTCGTATGCTATTGCGGATGGTAACCTGATTACGGGACAACAACAAAATTCCGGAGCTGCTGCTGCCCAACTTGTTGTTGAGCAATTGGAAAATACACCTTAAACCAGAGCACATGAAACTAGCTTTTATTGGAATTGGAAATGTAGGGTTTGCTTTGGCCCATAACCTTCAACAATGTGGGCATGAGGTAATCATTGCCCATAACAACGTAAGAAGTGAAAGTGTCTTAATGGCCCAAAACAGGAATCCTGCATTCTTGGCCCTTCCCATTCAAGAGGCTATAGATGCTGCGGAGGTAGTGTTTCTGGCTACGCCCTTCAAGTTGAATGAAGAAATCTTAAAGCCATTGGACTTTGGCAATAAAATTTTAGTTGATTGTACCAATCCTGTGGGACCGGGAATATCCCACGGACTGCAAAGTAAGATTTCCGGCGCTGAAAAAATCCAGGAATGGGCTCACAATGCCAAGGTTGCAAAAGCTTACACCATCTACGGATTTGAGAATTTGGAAAACTCCAGTTTCCCCAATTATGGACTTAAGCCTGTAATGCTCATTGCAGGCAATGACACCAAAAGTAAAGAGTTGGTGGCATCATTAAATACAGATTTGGGCTTTGAGACCTTGGATGTGGGTGATTTATCACAATCCCTTCATCTGGAGCATATGACCCTATTATGGGTTAAAATGGTACGGGTTAATGGACATCATCCAAATTTTACTTGGGCCTATTTGCAGCGATAATGCCCAAGTGAGTCCCAATTTCAGACTTAACGCAGTCGGGATAAAATTACTTTGAGGCGCAGGCCATTTTGATAAAAAATGGAAGATTTAATACAATTTTGATATAACTGTATTTCTATATTAGAATTACAAATTCGTTACGCTAAGGTATACCCCCACAATATTCATTGTAATTCCATACCAAATCCTGTATGTCATATTCCATTACCCGATCACTTAAAATAATTTCTTTAACCTCGGAACAGTCTTCAAAACAATGCAACAATCTTTTTTTCCACGTTTTTTTGTTCCAGGTAACCGGGCAGGAACTAATCTGATCTTTTCGTTTTAAGAAATAACTGGTGGATGCCACTTTGTTACTCCCACCCATCAACCCATTTCCAACAGGTGTATTGGGTGTCCAGTAGGAGTCATCAATCGCATACAAGGTCAAAAAGCCAGGTTCAATAACCCGGTACAATCCAGGTCTGGATTCTCCCAGCTTTACATATTCGTAAGCTATGATTTTAAATCCATTATCAAACTCAATCCTTCTCACTTGTTCGCTGGTCCAGGTGTCCGGTTCATCCTCCAAATCCATTCGAAAGAGAATTTTGTTGTTTTTGAGGATTTTGGCGTACCCTTCAAATTCGGTACTATCCAATAGGATCAATCGGGCTTCTATGGATTGTCCATGAACATTGGCGGAGAGTAAAATGAGAAATAAGGTGACAAATGAATTGAAGCTAAGGCTGTTTAAGGGCATATTTCCGAATTCCGAAGTTTATGACTAATCGTATCTAAAAGTATACATTATCTTTTTTAGGATTCTTTAGTCAAGAATTTTGCCCTGTTTTATCTTGAGGCTAATGGATTCGTTGATGTCTTTAATATCCTTCAATGGATTTTTATCCAGCACCAAAAAGCTGGCTTCATAGTCGTCCTGTAAAAAACCCACTTTCCTATGAGGTAGGGTAGTAGTGGCTGAATTCTCGCACCACATCTTGAGCAATTCCAGATTACTGAACACATCCAGACTATATAGTAGCTGGAATTCTCCCACTGAATTGTCATTGTACATATCCGAACCGATACCGATAATTACACCCGCCTCTTTCAGTATTTTCAGATTGCTCCTTACATTATCTACCAAGGCTTGGTAATTGGGTTTTTCCTTGTTTTTGGTTACCAGGGAAGCGGTAGTGACCACTATTGTCCCCTGTTTAGCAGCCAAGATTGCATCCTTTGGATTGATAGGTTGGCCATTATGGATTTCGGGCAGGTGGGCAACCTCGTCCACTCCGGATGTTACGGCTACATGAAAATCATGGGATGTGGCCACATGTGCACTTACACGTAGGTTACTGTTATGAGCCTTCTTTACAATGGCAGGTACCAAGTCCGGATTCAGGCCTTTTTTGCCGAAAAATGTGGTATCATTTTTCCGTTTTTCATATTCCTCGGAATACAACAGATTAATTTTAATAAAATCCGGCTCAAATGATAAAATTCGCTCCCATTTATTGTTCAAGTCTTCTTCTGAGTCGATAATATGATACCCGTGGGATTCAATATCCTCCAAGGTGTTGAACAGCCCATCAAAATGACCATAGCCCAAAAAGCGCTTTCTTAAGGCTATGGGATGCCCGCCAGAACCGGTCAATGGGGCATGTGCCATCGAGATATCAATGCCAGTTGGTTTGTTATAGTGGTGCATCAGGGAATCAATTCTTTTTTTTATGGAGGACAGTAGTTTTACATAAAACACCCCATTGTCCAAATAGGAACGGATACGTTCCTCCAGTTCATAATCACTTTCCAGGTTGTGGTTATGTGCTTCGGCAAAGGGTGGAATCACATATTTGCCTTCAAGATCTACGATGGTATCACTTTGTATGGCTTTCTCATTAAAACTTAGGATACCATCTTTGATCCATGCGGTTCTTTGCACAAAACCGCTGCCATTAAACCAATAACCATTTGATAATTGCATCTGTACCTGTACAGGGTTACCGGGCTTACAAGAAATTATAACAGAAGTCAGCAAAAGTGCTAGGAGAAGCTTTTTCATAATGGGCTGGTTTACCTAAGGACTAAATTAGGAAAGCAATGTGACAACTATCCATCAGGATTTAGGGATTAATTCAAGGTATTCAACAACAAAATAGATTTGCATCTTCAAGAATAAGCTCGAACCATATGCCCGGGATAATTTGTTTGTTAGGTTTTCAATCAATCCATGAATATAAAAGACAAGCTGCCCCTATAAATCACAAAAACTTTATAGGAGCAGAAATGCCTATTTGTTGGACTTTTTAATACGCTTGAACTGCTTAACCATTTTGCCAAAATCCCTGTCCTTTTTTCGCTTTTCGGCAACCGTGGATTCAAAGTGTACTTGCTCCCGCTTCATTTTGAGGTAGTTTTCATAAGTTGACCTGTCAAGCTTGCCTCTTTCCACTGCTTGGATTACCGCACATCCCTTTTCCACGGTGTGCGAGCAATCCTTGAATTGGCAATCTACTGCCAATTCCAATAAGCTTCCAAAAGTCTTATCGAATCCATCGGAGACATCGGAAAGGCCTACTTCTCGCATACCGGGATTGTCAATCAAGATTCCGCCGTTTTCCAAAACCACCAATTCCCTATGGGTAGTGGTATGCTGGCCCTTTTGGGAGTACTCACTGACCTTCTTGGTCTCCATCAATGGTTTTTGGGAGAGGGCATTGACCAAGGTTGATTTCCCTACACCGGAGGATCCCAAAAGGCAATAAGTGTTTCCAACTTGAATCGTCTCTTTTATCTTTTCAAGACCTTTTGAAGTAGAGGCACTTACGCCAAGTACTGGAATTCCCAAAAGTCTGGTTTTAAGAAGGTCCATCAACTCGGCTAGCCTAGCTTCAGATACCAAATCAATCTTATTCAAGATGATGATGGGCTTAATATGCGATGCATGGCACAGGGTGAGATAGCGTTGTGTTCGATTAACACTAAAATCGTTATCCACAGAAAGCACGATAAATGCATAGTCTATGTTGGTCGCAATAATTTGAACTTCTCCAGAAACACCAACAGCTTTTCTGGAGAGTACCGAGTATCTGGGCAGGATTTTATGGATGATCGCACTATTGGAATCATAAATCATTAGGGCTACCCAATCCCCAACAGCGGGAAAGTCGGCCCTGCTGGATACGGTGTATCTTAAGTTTCCCGTAATTTCAGCTTCAAATTCCCCTTTTTCGGTCAACACATGGTACCGTTCCTTATGTTCGGTTACCACTCTTCCGATTTCCAAATCGTCAAGTCCAATTTCTAAACCTAAGCTTTGGATTTTATCGTTATATCCCAATGTTTCTAATTTCATATTGAATGTGATTTATGTGATTGTATTGCTGCCCTGATATTCAAAACACAGGGTAGGGGCTTGGCCCAAAGCGGCAACAATCAAAATTGTTTTGTTTGTAAAATGTAAATAGATAGTTTTCCTCAGAGGATACTCTGAAGTCGAAAGGTGATAGTCAATCGGGAGACTGACTATCTTATTTTACAATATCCAAATATGATATTTGTGTAGTAGTGGACATAAAGTCTAATGAGACCACAAAATTAGGAAATATATCTTCCCTGAAGAAATTTGATGTGTACTATGCATCGTTATTTGCCATCCAAATCTGGTCTTTTCCCAAAATACCACATCAAAATCCCCCCAGTTATGAACATCCAAATGGAATAGGCCCCGGTTGGAATTCCCATTTCAATATTGTTAAGTATGGAGGTGGCTATAACAAAGGCCAAAGTCCCATTTTGTATACCACTTTCTATGGTAATGGATATTACGTTCTTTAGGTTTAATTTGAACAATCTGGCTGTCATGTACCCCAATCCCATGGTTGCCAAATTAAGTACCAGGGTAACCAGTCCAGCCGCTTTCATGCCCTCCACCAGTTTTTCGGCATTGGCGGCCAACACCGCAATAAAGACCAGAATAAAAATTACGGTTGAGGCGATCCGCATGGGTCTTTCCATACGCTTTGCAAATTCAGTCCGACGTCTACGGATGAACATCCCAATCGAAATGGGGATAACCGTAATTCCCATGATTTGAATGATCGTATCCAAAATAGGCAGTTTTATGGCAATATCCGTAGTACCGCCAAAGTAGGCCAGGGCGTATGACAGAATAAAGGGAATGGTCAAGATGCTTATGAAGCTCGCAATGGCTGTAAGGGTTACTGACAGCGCTATGTTTCCCTTGCACACCTGTGTTATTAGATTACTGGTTGGGCCCCCAGGGCAGGAAGCCAGAATCATCAATCCTACCGAAGTAACCGGACTTAGTCCAAAAATAATGGCCAGGGCGAAGCCAATTAAAGGTAAAAACACCAATTGGTTGGTTAGGCCAAGTAAAATAGCCTTAGGATATTTGATGATTCGGGTAAAATCGGCGGGAACCAAAGTCATTCCCATTCCCAACATTATAATGGCAAGGGATAAGGGTAGAAATACCTTGCCCACAAGTTCGGCTGCGGTCATAGTTGTATTGGTTATTAGTATGCGTTATTTGCAATGGAACCTCATGGCATCGGGCATCCAATTATCCCCTGGAACCAGTTATGCAAATGCCAAGATTGATGGTTACTGGTTAGGAAGATACCATTTATTGGAATGTATGCAAAAAGATAAACTCAATTAACATCAAGGAATTGATTTTTCTGGAATGGCCTGTTTACCATCTAGATTTTCTGTAGAAACGAAAAAACCGCCTTCCACGTTTCGTCAACATTACTGCCCACCCTGGAGGCCACCAGCATGGAAGAACCGTGGACGCCATGTTGGGGCACAAAGGTTTGATGGCCATGGGTTTTAGCCAATTCGGATTGTAATTTTGAGGTTTCCCGTTCCATCTCATGGGGAGGCCTGAAAAGTAGCAACGGGATTTTTATGGTTTCAAAATATTCATTGGGCAGGCAATCCTTCAAGGAATTACCGGAAGCAGGTGAAAACGCCAAGACCCCACTAATATCTTGTTGTCTATTATTGGCCAGTTGAATGCCAAGTGAAGCACTGTAGCTACTTCCCCAAACAATTTTATCCCCCGTAAAACCAGAGTCTATGATAAAATCCAAAGCGCTTTCCAGATTATTGTAGGCATCGCAGTACCCGTATCCGTCGCCAAAACCGTTGGTAGGAATGTTGGCAAGGGTTCGATTGTAACTCCCGTAAAATTGTCCGCCCACACGTTGGTCTATGGCTAAAATGTTGTAGCCCTTTTCAATTAGTTTTGGGATAATTGGCTCATATTCGCCCCTTGCGTTGGAACCTCCTTGATGGAATAACAGAATGGTTTTTCCTTGTTTGTCCAATTCATACAGATCTCCAAAGATTTGAATGCTATCAGGGGTATAAAAGCTAATTTCCTGGCTGAGTTCAGGTTCGGATACCGCTTCATGTTTTGGCTCTTTTTTGCAGGAACCCAACAATAGCAATATCCCTATACAGGCGATGGACAAATTTCTCATGATCTATTCTGTTTTGATGATGCTATACAAGATACAACTAAACAGCATACATGGAGTGATCTTGGAACTTGGTTTTAGCCTATCCGTTTGATTGTACCAAGGGTTTAAATCCGCCATAGACCATTCTACTGGCATCAAAAATCAATTTCTTGGGATTGACCAATGGTGTAACCAGTTCTGCCATTCTTGAATCTTGTGGAACTTTTTTATTGGCCAGGTCACGTACCTCCCTGGATGGAAATACTACCCAACCAAATACAACTTCCTCGTCTTCTTTGGTGGCCACAGCTTCCATAAAAGACCTGGTACCTTCCAAGGTCATATCATCCCCAACAAATTCAAAGTAGGCAATAGCACCATACTCTTTCCAAATTTGGGCTACTTTTTCAGCCACTTGCTGGTATACTGCTAAATGAATTTTAGCAATCGGAAAAACGAAGCCATCTATATAAGTGGTCATAGTTTTTTGTGTTTTGTTTTAGCGAATTGATGGATGCCAAATGTTGCCGCTGTCTGTTCAAAGTTGGGCTAATTGCCCTATCAGGAAGGCAATAGCAATCAAGAGCGCTCCCAGCAACAACCCTTTTTTTATGGACCATTGGTCACTAAATACCTTTGCTCCTACAATGGTGCCAAGTATCCCTATAAAGATAAAGGAGAACAACATCCAATCGGGACTTTTGTTGAAAAAGCGTAAATCGGAATAATGGAATTGATAAAACACTTTGGCCTCCATCCAGATAAGACGGAGGTTGAACAGGAGAATCAAGGTACCTATAATTTTGTTCCATTTCATTTTAATAGGACCAATAAGAGGAACCACATTCAATAAAATGGATGGGAATACCCTTAACGAATTTGCCCAACCAATCCGCACAGAATTTCATTCCATATTCTTCTGAATTGATATGCCCGATAAAAATGACCGCCTTTTTCCTTCCCTGTTGAACAGCATCCCTGGCATATTCATAGGTTTCCCACTGTGGCACCTCTCCAGCGACTACAACATCAACACTGGGGTCTTGTAGTTGACTAATATGGACTTGGCTACCGGATGATCCTGGGATGTACATCACATTGGAAAGCTCCATTTCGGGATCCCCCACCACATAAAAATTGTTTTCAGGAAATGTGTCCTTTAAATTTTTTAAAAGATTCGTCAAAGCGATATTGGGAAATGTAAACTTGTAGGGATTGTCTTTTACCCTGTTGTTTTCCCAACCCATTTTTTCAACCATTCCAGAGATGATTCCATCGGCTGGAATACGATGAATATAGTCATGGAACCGCCAAATTACCAGCTTATGGTCATCTATAAATTTCTTTTTTTCCAGAAATACCGAATCCGTTTGAAATTGTGCCGTTTCATCTAAATGATTGTAATACAAGGGTTCATGGACAATGATAAGGTTACACTTTTTCTTGACCGCCATTCGTAAAACATCCATCGTGGCAAACATACACGTTACGATTCCGGTAACTTCTGATTCCGGATTTCCTTCTTTAATAACATCTACAGTGTTGGATACCACCGAGGAACCTGTTTCCGTAATTATGGTTTCGATGAGCTGTCCCGCGGAAACAGCTGATTGGGTTGTGGTGTTTTGACCCCAAAGGAACAGGGGCAATGCGCAAAGCATAAGGTTGAACAGTAATTTCATTGTCTTTGGTTTAGCATGATTTGGCCCATGACCGATTTACTCCCACAATTTACTTTATTTTATATTCAGGTGCCGCTCTTCCGTTTTGGTGCCAAGTTATTTCGCACAAGACGTACCTGTGCTGAGTTTGTCGACGTAATCTTGAAGGAGCATGGGTTTATTGGTCCTCCCAATTTTCAATTTCTGATAAGCTGATTGAACTTTCAGTCTTTTTTCCAGTAGCGAAATATTCCTTTTCAAACAGTATAGAATCATTTTCAAATTTTAATGGCTTGACAAAACCCTGTTCAGCTTTTGAAATCCTAGCAAACTTTCTTACTTCTATATCAACTAGGGTCAGTGTAGTTACTGGACCTTTTCTATAATCGGTTGTCAACCATTCTTGCAAAGCAAGATATTTCGAATCTGGATGCCATAGAAATTCAAAACCAAAAATTCTCTTTGGGACCAAATACTCATCCAGCTTTAATTGGAAATACTCTGGTCCAAATCTGATTTCACCCGCAAAGACAAAATCAAAACTGTGGGTTTTATCAGGAGATTTATAAGCACCTAACATGGCTTGTTTTCTTGCTTAGTGATGGGTTGGCTCAACATCTTAAATTCTAATATCAATATCAAATCGGATGCGTTGCCCATTTTCTTTAAATGTACCAAGGGGTACCAATTGATCCACCCAATAATATTTCATTTTCAAGGCTATTTTGTCTTCGATTTTGGTGCCCAAGGTAAACTCTATACCTTCTAAATTGGTCAAGCGGCCATCTGGTGATCCAAAAGAGGAATAATCCCATCGTGCCCAATCGTTCTGGGCCATAAAATCCAAGGCGGCAAATCGCTCTAAGCGTGTATAGGTAAGTTTTACCAGCCAATCTCCTTTGTTGTTCAATTGTCCATAACTGGCTGCCAAGGTCATTCCGCCATTCTGGTCCTGAAGATTTTCGGGGATGAGATCATTGTCCCCGTAGTTTTCAAAATTGTGGTACCAATCCAATTCCATTTTTACCAAAGGAGACCTACTCAATTTTACATATCCACCGACACTAAGAATGGAATAATCCAAAAAAAAGGTTTCTGCACCATCGGGTATATCTTGGATGTTTCTAAAAAGATAGAAGGAGGGCCAAACGGCGAACCTATCGTCAAGATGCTGCGAAACTAACTGTATGCCCTGGAAATAACTGTCCTCAGGAAAGGAACCACCTCTTGTATTCAAAATAAAATGGCCTGCATTAATATTTAGGTGATCTACCCAATCCAACTTGGGGTTCATTGTTTTTTGAAGATGTAGGCCCTCTGGATAAACGTTGTCGCTCCAAAACAGTTCGTTCTGTTTTTTGAATGAAAATGTGTTTTTGCCCAACCATATCTTGAATGTGCCCAGATCTAGTTGAAAAAATGCTTTTTCCAAGGCAATGGGCAGGGTACCAAACTCATTGAAAGCATCCCCAAGTGTGAGTTGGGGGTCCTGTTGTTTTTTGGGGTCTCCTGTCCTTATTCTGGCCCCAACCAGTATTTTGGGGCTGAGCTGGTATTCCGCACCGGCTCGCAATCTATAACGCAATCTGGAACGGTCTTCCCTATAGGTGCCATCCGATTTTCGGGAATCCCAATCCTGTTCCACCCTAAACCTAAAATCGCCATTGAACCTGAATTTTGATTTTGTGGAATCGCTTTGGGCGATGGCCAAAGTTGAAGATACAAGGAGGAAAACGAAAAGATACTTCTTTGGTAACGGTGGTCGGTATGCTATGGACAAAAGGGTAAGGGGTTATTCTTAAACGCTTACAAGATACAGCAGTTTAAGGAAAACAAAATATCCAATCCACACCAAATTTTGCTTAATTGGACTCCAAGCGGTACAAAAGTCCTTCCAAGATTTCATCTTGTTCATCCAGCAAATGGTCCCTGATAAAAATATCCGGGATCACACCCTCGCTTTTGGTACTTCCGTTTACCCTAATTATTCGTCCTTTGGACACCTTTACAGGGATGCCGGTATTGGGTAGGGTATAATGAAATTGGGAAGCGTAAAGAGAAGGGTAGTCACCTGTTTCCTCCCCAACAATGGTTCCAAAAGTATAATCCTGTATCTGTGCAGCAGTAACCGCGGACTGGGAATGCGACTGTCTGTTGACCAAGACATAGACCTCTCCATGGAAACGCTTTTCTTTGGATTGGGGTTGATAGGCTTCAAAGCCATATGGATATACCTCCCCATTTTGGTGCTCCAGGATTTTTTTGAAATAGGTTTTGGTGGTATCACTGTGTTTGCGGGTGTGTTCCTTTAAGAATTGACTGGTCTTTAACGAGAAACTGGAATTCCATGTAAAGGGCTTGTCAGCAAAATAGGATACCAGGTAATCACTGAAGGAGTCATTGCCGCCACCATTATTGCGCAGATCTACCACAAGGTTTTTGCTGTTGTTCCTTTTAATTTCCACCAAAGAAGAATCTATAAAGCGCTGGTACTTGGCCTCATCTCCAGAAAAGTGGCCAGGGTTCAGATAAGCGGTGGCCCCATAGAATTTCAGCATCATTTTGGCGTTCAACACCTCATTGCGTTTCATTTCGTAACCTTCAATGAGGTTAATGGCATTCAGCACAAATTTTCTTGGGGATCCGTCCATAACAATTTGGACTTCAAAACTATGCTGTTGGCCAAAAACTTGCCAGTAATACCGGGGGAAGGAATACAATTCTATTTTGGCATTTTTAAAGTAGGGCCTTTCCGCCGAGACCTGGGGATAGATTTTAGCCAGAATTTCCTCCATCGATTTTCCGTTGATGTGAGTTATCTCTGCACCGGCCTGGATCTCAGGGTGGTCCGAAAAGTTCTTGCGCACCCAACTTTTGTTATTTTCAAAGGCAATTTCCAAGGGAAAAAGTGTGCCTCCACTATGGGCATAGGCTCCGTAGGATGCGCCGGGAAAGTCAATTTCTGTATGTCCATTGTTGGCGGCTGAAATAACTTTTTGAAACAAGCTGGTCGCTTCCAAGAGGTTCAAGGAATCTTGGGTAACGGAAGCTCTTGCGTTTTGATAATTACCACTAAATTCCGCTTCGGTCACATAGGCATAAATGTTGTAATGGGCATCAATGAGCGAATGGTACAGATAATCAAGGTCTTGTAGGATTTCCTTTTGCCCAAATTGTTGGGCCGTTATTGGTTGACCAAGAAACGTGGATAGTAATAAAGCTAGAGAAAAATACTTTTTCATGGATTGGTTTTGGTGGAGGACGAATGACCAATGATTACGTTACAAATAAAAGTAAACATTTGGAAATGCCCGGCAATAGATAAGAAACAATCCTCCGCTTCAAAGGTAATCAGATTACCAGAGACCCCAGCACTTAAGTTGTGGGAGTGATCTTGCGGGAGCTGCTCCTATTCTATTTAATTGATTCCAACTATATCGTCCCGTATCTTTTTACGCCATTTTTTCCCGTATCGTTTATCTAGGTAACCAGCTACTACAGAATTATATCGTTTCAAGGATTCCTGGGAGATGATCTCACATCCGAATTCATGAAATAACACACCATATTTGCGAGTAAACTTTTCGTCTGATTTGTAAATAACTGGTGCAATACCCCCTGACAATAAGAACTGTAAAGTACCTTTCTCAATATCTTTAAGAGCGGTGCTGTCGTCAATGTCTGGAAATAAATTTAGCACTATAACTAGGTTCTCTAAATTTGTTTCTTTAAAAGGGTATTCAAATTGATGACTCCGATACCCCAGAGCTGAAACATCAACAATTAGATGATCGGGAATCGTTAAAGCCTTGTAAACAAACTTGAAATTTCCACTCACATCTGTAATTCCTCCTTGGGTTCCAATACTTACGATTGCATCTGATATATTTCCTTCTGAGAATACCACTGTACCAGCTATAACAGTGCTCTTTTGTCCCAAAAGAGTAACACTTATTAGAAGGAGAATAATTTGTAGGTATATTTTCATGTGTTATAGAATGTTTCAGATACGATTTCTTTACGCCGCGGTAAAATTAGCGGCCAACAAGATACAATTTTGCGGGAGCATGGGGAGTCAAACTAATTGGAATAAGCTAAGAAAATAATTGGCAGCAAGAAGATTTTAAACGAACGGTATTAAAAAAGGGACTCTTTTGAGTCCCTTTTAAGAATGTTATTTATTTTTTTATACCAAATCTTCTTCTCCAAATTTGATTGTAGTTCTCATATTTCAAGTTTTTCACATTACAATAATATGTATTCGGTTTAACAATAACAACGTAATTAACAATTAATTATTTTATACCAAATGTTATACCAAAGCCCTGATATGGCAAAATAAGTCCTTTTTTATGAACTCTACTAATCTTTCGTTGATGTTCCACATGAATTCGTTCAAAACTATCTACTAGTCCAACATTAAAGAAAGAAACATTCATATTCTCAGGATAACTGATGCTAACATTCATCTCTTTGGTAATTTTATTTACCCTGAAAATCTTATAATTATCATCGGTGATACAGTACTCCCTGCGTTCTTTGGTTTCAACTCTGAATCTTGATTTTCCTTCAACTGGAATTTCAAACCGATAGCCTTTTTCAAACTCGGTTTCAAAATCTTCTTTTTTTACTTTATCCAAATAATCTTCTCCATCAATTCTGAAAAACAGTCTTTCATTGGTTAGATGCTCAAGTTCTGGCTTTTTTTCAATTTTAAAATATCCATCCAAAAGAGCTTCAGTTGCTCCTTCTGCTAACAAAACTTCGAAACTAAAGGTTTGAGTAAACTTGATGATATTCTCTGGAGATAATTCGTCAATATCCAATGTATATCTAAAATCATTATAATAATATGGATGATCCGTTGGAAAATAATTTTCCAAAATTATATTTTCTAATTCTTCACTGATTAAAGGGAACTTTTTATTGTAGATACTTCGAGAAACTTTTTTCCAGAGTTTTGGCAAATCATTTCTGTTCTCAATAAACTTAGTTCCTAGAACTATTTTTTCTATTTCCTTTTTAAATATTCCAGTGAACTGCAAAGATTTAAGTACGGATGCAAATACTCCGGAAGAAAGGACTGATAAGCCAACTTTTTCCAAAATATCCTTAATGTATTCATTAAAAACATTCCACGACGATGCATAAATAATTAACATACCTACTATTAGAAGAATCCAAAATAGGTTTCTATAGATCTTGGTCTTGATATTCTCTTGTTTGCTCATAATCTAAATATTCAAATAAAGCTAGTGCTTTGGCAATGTCATAACACCTCTAATTTCCCCGAAATTTCCTTCACCTCCAAAAGTTTTATCCGTAAGCTTTTAAAGAGTTATCAACTTCTTTCCATTTTCCTATTTTGGGAGAAACTGTATATTTATAGTGCGAAACACATTCTGATATCCTAGAACTGTCGATAATCTAAAACGTGTATCTATGGAAAAACAGAATGAACAAAACAAATGTCCGCACTGCAATGTGGCCCTGGCAACTGGCACAAAGCCATTTACCCCACTTAGCCCGGCACAAACACAACTCTTGGAATTTATCAATGCCCTGGATGCTCCGGATTTGGTGCAATCCCTAAAACTTGTCCATAATCTGGCACTTTACCATTCAGACATTTCCATTAATGAGGAGGAAAAAGTGGCACTTTGTTGGGCGAAAGGGCTTTGGGAACATATTCACGCTGTTTCAATGGAAAATTGAAAGTGGAAAATTGAAAATGGGTAGCTAGCAGTTGACAGTTTACTGTTTACAGTGGTTGGAATTTGGGATTTGCCCGTTTGAATTTGAGCTTGTGTTTTGAACTTTTAGAGGTCTTGGTTCTCGACTGCCTGCCCGACTCCGTCTTTCAGGCGGGCGCCCGAACTGACGTTTTTGGAATTTGGGATTTGAGCTTGAGCTTGAACTTATTTTAAAACTTAACTTCTTCTCCCAAACCGGCAAAAATGTAATCCTCTCCATAGGAATCCATCAGGGTTTTAAAGGCCAAATGTCCAGTACAATGCGCCGGGGCCACTTTGTTCACCTCAAGGTCATTCTTTAGCCTGGAGGCCAAATCGTTCAGCGCCTGTTGCTCATAGGGTAGGAGATGGTAACCTCCGTATACCAATTCAATGGGGTTCTGCGTATGTGCTTTGGTCTCCGAGATGATTTTTTCCACCGTGCTATGGGAACAGCCCACAAAGAGAACTTCCCCTTTGTCGGTTTCCAAAGAGAGGGAGATTTCCTTAAGGCCGTTGAATTTGGCTTCGGGAGTATCGCAGTTTTCACAGGCATCCAGACTGGGATATCTATTGAAGTAACCCATATACGGCGAGCTTGTGGTAATCAACTTTATGCCCGGAGCCACTTCAGTGTTCTCCTTGACAAACTCCACATTGGCGTTCCAAAAACGCCCGGTTTGCTTAAACTGATAATTCTTATAATCCCCACTAAAATATTGCATTCGTTTATCAAGCGAATCCGCCACGGTGGAATCCTGTCCAGTCAAATTAAAGGAAGCATTGGCACCCCAAAAGAGGTCGAAGGGGAAATAGATTTTTACTTTGGGATTCACTTTAAGGAGATGGTCAAACCCATTGATGTGGTCAAAATGGGGATGGGAGGCGACTGCAAAATCTATCTGGGACAGGTCAATATTCAACGCTTCCACGTTGTTTTTGAAAATGTCCGCATTAGTGCCTCCATCAAACAAGATGGTCTTGCCCTTGTACTTTACGATACAGGAAAAACCGAAATCCTTGGTAAGCCCCTCCTTGTCCTCCCCAAAGGCGTCATATAGGTTGATGATGGTGTTGTCTTCCAGTTGTTGGTAGTCCGTTGGATTTTCCACGGCCACCTCCTTTGGGCTGTTAGGGCCGCAACCTATCAATAGGAGCAATAAACAGAGGATTGGTAGTGTTCTCATATGGGTTCTAAGTTCTGTCACTCTAAATAACACAGATATTATATAGTGGACGGGTTGTTTTTTAACAGTCGGTTTGAATCCAATTTCCCATAGGTCAGGCTTCTCCATAGCCATTCGGCCGGCCCAAACCTAAATCTGTTCAGCCACCATTTGCTATAGCATATTTGCACTATAAATATCAAGGTGGTTAAAACTATACAGAGGGTCGGGCCCATTTTTCCATAAAAGCCAAGTCCAATTCCATAAAAAATCAAAAATCCAAAAACGCTTTGGACCAAATAATTGGTCAGGGCCATTTTACCTACCGGTGCAAAAAGGTGCAAAAGTCTTGACTTAGGATTTCTATTGAAAAGCAGAACCAATCCTATGCAATAGGATAGGGCAAGGAAGAATACTCCGGTTCGCCACAAGAGCTCTCTAATGACACGTACATGGACTTTTCCATTGGCCAGCCATTCCAAATCCAATTCTAAAATGCCCTGGCAACCAACTCCCAGAAGAAATGCCAGGATCATGACTTTTATGAAACGGCCCACCTCTTCTTGGGAAAGCCCGCCCTGTATTCGGGCAAGAATGCCCGACTTGCCAATGGCGTAGCCCAGCAGAAAAAGCCCAAAACTCCCCAGCCCTGTAGTAAGGGCATCATCGGTGGTGAGCCATGCCCAGACATCTGCAAGATTTGCCTGTATTATCTGTAAATAAGTGCCATTTTGAAAGGCTGAATGCCGCTGGGCTGCTACATCCCACTGATTTGCGAAGACGATTTCCAGATCATAAGCCGTTCCCAAAAATGTGGGCAACGTCCACATCAATAGATGCACCAGGACAGGAGCAATGATTGTAAAGAATAATCCGGTATATATGAGTTGTTTTTTTGTGAGCGATGTCCAAAAGAGAAGAAAGATACCGAGAATGGCATAGAGATGCAAGATATCCGTGTACAGCAAAAAGGTAAGGTGAAGCACTCCGAAAACCAGTAACCAAAGCATTCTTTTGAGGTAGAACAGATGGAACTTTTTTCCTTTGCCCGCAATTCTTTGCAGCTGAATTGCAAACCCAATTCCAAAAAGCAAGGAGAATATGGTAACGAACTTGTTCACCACAAAAAAGGTCTCCCATTGGAGTGAGAAAGAATCCAGGTTTGACCATGGCAAACTGGCCCTGGCAGATTCGTCCAAATCTCCATAACCGCTAAAAAACCATACCAAATTGGCCATGAGAACACCATAAAGGGCAAAGCCCCTGACGATATCCAAAATGACAAATCTTTCCTTGTTGGAAACAGGAGCTAATGTTGAAACGGTTTTCACCTGTTTAAGATATTAATTTCTAGCGAGTTGCCTATTGTATCTCAAACTACTGAGCCAATGAGCCCTCCGGACGTATTTTATGAAACAGCTTTTACCACTTAAACTCCGCCATTACCGGATAATGATCGGACAATCCGTGTGTCTCCTTTTGATTAAAGATTTTAAAGTCGGTACAGGAATTTCCCAGCTCTGGGTTTGCCAATATATAATCAATCCGCACCCTGTTTTCCGCAATGGATTTATCCGTATGGTTGTATTTTCCAACTAGGGCAGGAGCGGGGAAGGTATGGCCTTGGGTAACCAAGTTGACCTTGTTCAAAGCCAAATCCACAGCCGGGCAGGCCAGAAACTCTGCCATTACCGAGTAGTCAAAATTCCCCTTTCTTAGGTTGGAGTGTTCGGTATCGGCGGTTTTGGGGCTGTAATTTTCCCGTAACATATCATTCTTTTCCAGGGCATAGGCATCAAAAGGGGAAGTGGCATTAAAATCCCCAAGAATAACGAAGTTATTAGGTCGGCTTTCCTGTATGCGTTGGGTAATCATTTGAGCTTCGCGTAGTCTAAACTCGGCATCGGCAGGGGAGAGGTGGACGACGTAAAAGTCTATCCCATACGTCTGGCAATGCAACAGGCCATGCCAAAAACCGTCAATTTTCCGCTCTTTTAGTTGAATGGGTCGATTGGATGTAAGGGCGGTTGGGTAGCCTTCCGTTTTAAGCAATTGCACAAACGGATGTCCCCACTGCATTGCGTCCTCTTTGAGCATTTCCTCCGTATAGCCACACAATTCCTGAAGGGCCAAGACATCTGGTTTTTGGCTCTTGATCCAATCAATGCATTGGGCCTTTCTCTCCTTGTCCTTTCCCCATTCAAAGCCGTTCCAGATGTTATAACTCATCACTTTGAGGGTTTGTGCTTTGCTTTGGTTTTGCTGAGTAAAACCGCTGAAGGACAGCAAAAATATCAAGAGAATGGACAGAAATGTAGATGGGTTACGATGCATTGGGTTGGGTATAAAGTGAGCCTAAGGGCTATTCCCGACTAAGATCGTTTAATTAAATCGATCAGCCAAGTGCTGCTAAAAAAGCGAGTGTTACCTAATCCAACCTCTGGAATTTCTGAGAATACCCCTCATTAGAGATAAAGTTTAAAACCAGGATTTCATCCTCCCATTGAAAAGAGATTTTCGCAATATTGGGGTTTTCACAGTTGGTGGTAATGGTCAAATCTTCAAGACTAAACCTGCCCGTGGTTCTAATTTCATCGGAATAAGGGTCGCACAAGGAGGTATTTGTTCTTAGGGTGCCATCACTTTTAAATTGAATGATCTTTTCGCTTTCCACTGAACGAAACTCCACGCTGCCGCCCCCCGGATTGGCCTTGATTTGAATCAGTTTCCAGGTTCCTACAATATCGCTATCTGCATAAATGTCGTCATTGTTGCAGGAAAGTACCAAAGCGATCACAAATGTTAGAGCCGCTATCTTTTTCATAAGGTTGATTTCTTTTTAGATGTGTATAGGGGTGTTGGTTGCGTATATACTTAAGAAATGAAAATGGGAAATGGAAAATTGAAAATGGGAAGTTGAGAGGCGAAAGTCTTCCGTATAAGGTTAATAGTTAACAGTTATTGGTTAACGGCTAACAGTCTTTGGGTCTTGGAGATTGGGATTTGGAGGTTTTATTGTCTAAAGTCTAAAGTCTAAAGTCTTAAGTCTTGGCTCTTGGTTCTCGATAAGTTTCCAACTTCGTCGGAACCACTCGGTTCTCGACTGCCTGCCCGACTTGGTCTTTCAGGCGGGCGCTCGAACTGACGTTTTTGGGATTTGGTTTTTGGAATTTGGTGCTTGAAATTTGGTTCTTGTTAGCCTAAAGTTTTATTGTTTGATTCGTAATGCATGATCATAGTTCCAGAATTCCTCTTCCACCCGAATTTTGTCAAAGTCCAGAAAACGAAAGATAACCGAATCATCCTGTAAGGTAAATGCATTGTTGCCCAAATATATCATTTTGGCTTCCCCGTAGCTGTCTTTCAAATAAAGGTGGCCTTCCTTTAGGTAGATGTCCAGCGTGCCCTCGCTTTCATAGGCAAAGCTACCAACATATCGATGGGGTTCGGGAACAGGGATTTTATCGGCTACGGGTCTATGTTGGAAATCTTCCAAAAAAAACTTCCCGGCTATGTCCTGGGCAAGCCCCCAATAACGTACCTCATCAAATTCGCCTTGACCAAAGTTGGACAAAACAATGATGTCCAAACCGATTTTCGAGATGCTCAGGATTTCCGGCCCGGTGATTCCATTATGATAACGATAGGGAATCCCATTCCGTTCCGGGAGCCACCATCCCAATCCGTAATGAAAGCTTTCGCCATTGTTCAAAATTGCCTTGGTGAACATTTTATCCTGCTGTTGTGGTGTCAGCAAACGATGTTGGTTCAATGCTTGCACCCATTTGATCATATCCTCAAGATTGGAATAGAGGCCATCCCCAACCCCGATATCTTCCTGTCCAACCCGCCAAATTTTGGCCAGTTGCCCATCTTTAAGGGTATACCCTTCTGCTTGATGCGGCGTCACCTTCGTTTGATCCTCAAAAAAAGTATTGCGCATGCCCAAGGGTTCAAAGAGCCTATGCTTAAAGAAAAAGCGATGGTCTGCATTTGTAATTGCTTCAATGATAAAAACAGCTAGCGAGTACCCCACATTATGGTAGGCAAAATGTTCTCCGGGAAGATTAGGAACGGTATCTTCCACAGCGGAATCCCATAGCATTTTTCTGGTAACATGTTTGGGCCATCCGTTAATCTTTAAACTTTTCCATTCCATTTCCATGGGTGCCAAGCCTGCAGTATGCGTAAGGAGCTGTCTCAAGCTTAGCTTTTGCCACTTTTTTGGCAGGGAATCCAAATAATGTTTGATAGGGGCGTCGAGGTTGAGCGAACCGTCTTGTTCCAGCAACAGTATCCCTGCAGCAATAAATTGCTTGGTCAAGGAAGCCAGAGGGTAAATTGTGTAGTCTTTGGCAGGAACCTCATGCTCAACCACGGAAAAGCCATGGGATTTTTTATGGATCAGTATTCCATCTTTTAGAATGGCAAGGGACAATCCAGGAATCTGCCTTTTCAACATTTCATTTTGAACATAAGAATCCAAAGAATCCAAAGATTGACTGTAACCTAGGGAGAGCATCAGCAAGAATATGATGGTTGCTTTCAGTTTGGTAAAAGGTTGGTCTGTTGATGGAAGCATCAGTTCGGCTGGATTAATCGTTTTCTTAATAAGGCATAAAAACCGGTATAATATTCTTTTAAAGCCAGAGCTTGTCCCATATCATTAACTTCAAAGGTTACAAGATCATAGGGCCATTTTTCAATCCAGAATTTATGGTCGCCCATGTGGGTCATAGGATAACAGGTATCTCCCATACAATAAGACAATTGACCGTCCTCTCCCATTTTTATTTCAATGGATTCCTCAATTTTGGCATCATAACCTTTGTACGTGCCAAGGTAATCCACAGCCTTGTTTAAAGGTTGCTTGGGGATAGCCTCTGGATTTATGGTATAGCCCAAATAGGTTGCTGCAAATTGCCCAAATATTTTTCGAGCGCTGGTTGCGGTATTATCCGTATTAATGAACACCACAAAAGTGGTATCCCGTTCTGGGAAATACACCATTATGGCATAGGTGGATTTGTGCCCTCCTGTATGGCCAATGATCTTTTCCCCGAAGAACTCCCCATTGCGAACACCTAGCCCGTAACCCGTTTCAATACCGTCTGTTAAAACTCTTGGTTTTATCATTTCCTGAAAGGAAGCCAAGTCAATAAACCTACCGGTACTCCATTGTTTGGGAAAGTGGGCCAATTCGATGGAGGTGGCCGTCAGACCTCCATCTCCCTTGATCCATGTCCAGTGTGGGTAAGGGATAAAGCGGTCTCCTTTCTTCTCCCAATAGGGGGACATGTCAGGTAAAGTGGCTGCTTCTTCGATAAGTCTTAAATCCATGCCAGCGGGTTTGTTGATTACCCTATCAAACTCCTGTTGCAGACGCTGCTTACTTATGCGTTCCACAATCATACCCATCAGTAGAAAGCCAGAATTGCAATAGCTGTAATTGGAACCCGGTTCAAAGATCAAATCACTTTCTTTAAAAAAGGTATAGAAGTCCTGCTTGCTTGGATTTACTCCGGTCCTTACATATGTGGAATCAATCTCGGTAGCATATTCTGGTAATCCCGATGTATGGCTGATCATATGGGCCAAAGTGATTTTCTTTGCCTGTTCTGGATTGGGGTAATCGGGCAAAAGTTCTAAAAGGGTCTGGTCAAGGGAGAGCTTGCCTTCTTCCACCAGTTTCATCACCAAGGTGGAACCTATCAACTTGGAGATTGAAGCTAGCTTAAAACGGGTGGAGTTGGTAACTGGTTGGGTTCGTGTTGTATCGGTAAAACCAAAACCGCGGTTGTACACGGTATCGGTTCCTTTCATGATCGCTATCGAAAAGCCTACGACTCCACCGCCTTCCAATATGGATTGTCCCAAGGAATCCAATTGGGTTACCGTTGAATCTACATCTTGATTGGACAGCCTAGGTGAAGGTTTGCACTGCGTTAAACCAAGAATGGAAGCAACAAGCAATCCATAAAGCAATTTAATGGTCAATGTTCTCATAATCAGCAAACAATACCAAAAGTTAAGGTATTTTTTCCACTGATCCAAAAGCAATAGGTTTATGTTGAGAGCACTATGGAATTATCGTGTATTTACAAAACTGGTCAAATCCATATCTTTCTCTAGTTCCAATTTCTTTTTCATTGGGATTTTGAAGTAAGTTGACTTGAAGGACCTTACTTCTATTATTATAAGCGCATCTTTTTCAGCGACTTATGTTAATTGCTTATTTTTAATAACAAACCAACCTCTTATGAAACCGATTTGTTATTATTTCTTACTGCTTTTGATTATACCCTGCACTGGATTTTCCCAAGAAAACGCCAAAAGAGATAGTCTTTTACAATTGTATAATGCCCAGCCCGATGATACCGTTAAGGTAAATTATTTGGAAGACCTTTTTTGGGCTACGCACCATATTGACCCTGAGGAGGCCAAAGCATATTCTGAAAAAGCCATTGCGCTTTCCCGAAAAATAAATTTCCCCAAAGGTGAAGGCCGCGCCCATTATAAAATAGGAGCGGGTTACTATTGGGAAGTGGGCAATACCGATTCGATGCGTTATCATCTGAACAAAGCGGTAAGCTTGTCTGAAAAAGTGGGTGATGAACGTCTGTTGATAATTGCTAAAAATTGGTTGGGCGTTTCAGAATATCGGGATGGCAACTATTTAAAAGCCATTGCGATGTATGATGAGGGCATTACTTTTGCCGAAGCCCATGGGAACTACAAGGATGCGGCCATCGCATACGGCTATAAGGTTTCTTCCTATGAGGCCATGGGGGCTTATAAGTTGGCTTTGCAAAATGCCATTACATCATTAAAGCTGTTGGATAGTCTGGCAAAAATTTCCATGGACAAAGACATGTACCTGCGGCTAGGGAGTGCCAATGTACAGGCCGCACAGGCAGAAAGGAGTTTAGGCAATTACAAACAATCCCTAGCATATGCCAAGGAGGCTGTGAGGCATTTTGAGGCTGGCGAATATAGGACGAGCGTGGCTGAAGCGTACAGTGATGTGGGTACAGCGTATGAAAACTTAAATGATTTGGAAAATGCAGAACACTTTCTCAAAAAAGGATTGGCAATTGCAGAAGAGACGAATTTAAATTATAAAATAGGATTTATTAAAACCAATCTTAGTGATGTCTATTTTCAACAGGGTAAGTATACGAAGGCTATAAACACCTTAGAAGAAGCCCTCAAAATTCAGGAAGAATTTGGATCGGAGAGAAATTTAAGTACTGCGCTACAGAAGCTTGGTAAAGTGCATATTAAAATCGGTAAGCCAAAACAAGCCTTGCGCTATTTAGATCGCGCAATCCAGTTATGGGATTCTACTGAAATTTCTGATGTACTTAAATACAATTATATGTTTAGAGCCGATGCTCACAAAGAGCTTGGGGATTATAAAAAGGCCAATGCAGATTTGGAAATGTACCAAAAATTGAACGATAGTATCTTTAACAAGACCAAATCCCAACAAATCGAAGAAATGCGCATCATATTCGATACGGAAAAGAAAGAACAACAAATTGCCCTACAGCAAAATGAAATAGCGCTTTTGGACCAGAAAGCCAAGGTGGGAAATTTGCAAAAACTTCTGTTGGCCATTGGACTACTGCTGTCCGTTCTGGGTTTTTATGCGGTCCGACAAAAATTACAGCGTAGTAGGGCAGAACGCCAAGTGTTGGATTCTGAATTGGCATTTAAAAAGAAAGAACTCACCACCCACGCCCTGCATTTGGCCAAAAAAAATGAGGTGCTTGAAAACTTAAAACAGAAGGCAAAAGAACTTAAGACTTCAGAGCAAAGTGCGGGAGGCTACCAACAGCTCATCCAAACCATTACTTTTGATCAGCAAGACGATAAAAACTGGGAAAGCTTCACCCAATACTTCGAACAGGTGCATAAAGACTTTGCAGGCAATGTGAAGGCCAAGTATCCTGAAGTTACTAAAAATGAGCTCCGTTTTATGGCCTTGATGAAAATGAATATGTCTTCAAAAGAGATTGCCAGTATTCTGAATATATCCACGGCAGGGGTTAAAAAAGCGCGAAATCGCCTTAGAAAAAAACTTGAAATGACCCCCGAAGAGTCTTTGGAAGACCTGATTATCGCCATTTAAGTGCTGAACATAATATTGAGAGATGCCTTGTGACACCAATAAAAATAGGTGTTTTCAAGCTGTCACCCCTTTGTCACCCCTACTATTTTTTATCCCCCATTTTCAACATTTAGGTTTGTGCTGTCATTAAGTTGACAACCAAAATTTTGTGGAGTCTTGCGCTGGTTAGGCTGCAGACTAAACCGGTCGCAAGTATCTCCAAAATTCAGTTTAATCCACAAATTTAAATCGTATGAAAACTCCAAGAATTTTTTATGTAGTCGTATTGTTCACTGTTTTATTTGCCGGTACCTCCTGTGAAAATACGGAAGCCTGTGAAGAAGGGAATATGGGAACTATAACCCTTCAAAACCTCGGAGCCGAAGGCAACCTGCACTTATATATCAACCCTGTGCGGATAGGTTCAAACACCCCCGGTGATCTGTCGGTTGCGCCGGGTGAAAAAAAGAGTATAGACCTTGCGGCTGGTGTGCCCAACATTTTAGTTCGAAGAATTACGTCCACCTGTGTTGAAAGTCGTTGTCAAATTCGAAGCGCCACTCTGGAAGATAAAACCCTGGACATTTCTGCCTGTGAGAACATCAATATGGCCTATTAACCCATAAAATTTAGCAAAAGATGAAAACAGGTATTTTAAAAACAGCCGTTATTTTGTGCATCGTATTGCTTGCCACCTCATGTATATCCTCAAAGAACTATGCAAACAGGATCAATACATGGAAAGGTCATAATGTAAACAACCTGATAAGCACTTGGGGTCCTCCAGGCGATGTTTATACCATGCCCAATGGCAATAAAATGTATACCTGGTTATATACCAGTGATGGGTATGTAACCAAGCGCTACAATGAGTATACGAAGCAAATCGTAGAGCGCAATAATATTTCCTATTGCAGTACAAGCTTTACGGCCAATAAAGATGATATTATCATCAATTGGCAGTTCAAAGGTGATGCATGCATTTCATTCAAATAGCCAAGAGGACCAAAACCTAAAAAAAGGCCGCTATTTAGGCGGCCTTTTTTATAAGGTATTTAAGAAACCCGTTAAATCGGTTTCTTTATCCAGACTTAACTTCTTTTTTAAGCGATACTTAGACTTTAGAATACTATCTGGTAAGACGTTCAACGTAGCTGCAATTTCTTTGGTGGTGAGGTTCATCCGCAAGAAGGCAGCTAGTCGAATTTCCTTTTCCGAGATGTCAGGGTAGAGCGTCTTCAGCTTTTGGTCAAAGTCGTTGTGCACTTCAGAGAAATAGGATTTAAACACCTCCCAATCCTTGTCTGAGGCATTTTGCTTTTTAAGCAGCATTACAATACGTCTAAATTCAACTTTGAATTTTTCGGGAGAATTTTTAAGGTTTTCAAGGTTCTCTTTCAGTTCTTGGATAAAGGTGTTTTTCTGCACCAGATGCAAGGTCTGGCTTGCCAATTCCTTTTGTTTGTGCTCAATTTCTTTCCGATAGATTTCCTCTTGTTTTTCCCGGGCAATCTTGTTTTTTTTGATGCGTTGACGATAACCAAAAACGGACAAACCAAACAGGGCTATGCCAGAGGCCATACCCCCAGCATAGAGTCCTTTGGTCAGTTTATCCACTTTGGCTTTTTCATTTAAGGTTCTGATTTCCTCCTCTTGCAGGGCTAAGGCAGCTTCTTTCTTTTCGGTTTGATACTTTATTTCTAACTCGTTAATGCGTTCAATGTTCTCATTACTCATAATCTCATTGTTCAATTCGGCATATTTTTTATGAGAATCAAGAGCATTCTCAAGTTTTCCAAGTTTATGATAAACTCTTGATAAATGTAGATGACTTTTAATCATTAATTTACGTGTCCCAGCAGCTTCCAATTTAGCCAAAGCAGCCAATTGTAATCGTAATGCTTCGGTATAGTATCCCTGATGGTATTTTGTAACACCTAAGTTTCGCATGGTCACAGCAACCAGCGCTTCTTCTCCATGATTCTTACTTATATCAAGTGACTTATTGAAATAGTCTACAGCATCTTCATAAAAACCATTTTGCATCTTAATTATCCCAAGATTGTCATATGCGGCGGCTAAATCATTGTTCCTGTTGCTCTTTTTATAGTAATTAATGGCTTCAAGAAAATAGTCCATTGCCTCTTCATCTTTACCGATATCTTTTAAATTCAATCCGATTAGGTAACGAATGCCATTCAAATCCGATTCAAGTTTTAGGTTATCATAGATGTTTTCCGCCTTTTTATACCACTGGGTGGATACTTCGTAATTTTTTAGATCTCCTTGGGCATTGCCAATATTCCAATAACTTGCAGCTAATTTTTCGTCGTCAACACCTATTTCCTCCTTCAGTTTTAATGATTTCATATGGCTTTCAAGGGATGCTACGTAATTTCCTATTCCACGATAGGCATTCCCAAGATTGTTCAACATAGCGCTTTCCCTTTCCTTATTACCCAAAGAAGCATACATTTTTAGTGCTTTACGCAATAAGGAGATGGCTTCATTTGGTTTTGAATTGACCAAAAAGTAAACCCCATGTTCGTTAGTAGTCTGGGCAATAAGGTTTGAATCATTTAGTTTTTTCGCTATTTGGATACCTTCATCCAAATAGGGTTTGGCCAATTTAGAGTCAACGTACAAGTACTCCATAAAAAGTTCCCGAAGTGTAAATAACCTCTGTTCGTCTTTTTGCCAGCTAAGCAAACTCACAAGGCTGTCAACCTTTTTTTGATTTTGACCGAATGTGTATGCAGTGTTTAAACTGATGACGAGAATCAGTATTAGTTTGATTTTCATAGGAGGTTGATTATATACCCAAGATACCGATAATATCATTTGCCGACACATTGATTTCCATGGGCTAAAAAGGGCCTGTCCATAAAAAGTCTATGTTTTGAATGTTGCGTGTTGGATTCGCAATGTTTGTAAACCATTGATTTTACTGAGTTTTCAAGCATTTAGGTGCATTTTTCACTTTTGTGCTGTCCATACCCAATTTGATGGAAATCCATGAGCGCTGTCCATACTTTGTCCATGCCCAAAATTAGGCTTGACCCTGTTTCACAGATAATTTCGAAGCGTTGAATCCTTAAAACCAAGAAATTATGAAAACAAATCACCCCCAATTAAAAGTTGGAATGTTGATCATCCTTTTAGGCATGTCCTTTTCAATCTTTGTTGCATGTAGCAAAGACAGCACAGATCCACCCATTACAGATGACGAAGTAGTCACGGATGACGATGATGTTAATCCTGTTGATATCAATTCGGAACTGGCAAGCTTGCAGGCCTTTTCCCAACCAGCCGAGATTGCCACCCCAGAACTTTTGGATGAAGAAGACCCTACCCGGGATGTAGATTATGAATGCGTTGTAAAACACTATAAAGCTGCTCCAGGCTTTGACGAAATGCTTTCCTTAGATCCCTCTACCGATGTAATCTATCCAGGGGCCATGCTTAAGGGCGAATCCATACCCACTGGTGAATACATTGGCATCAATGGTGGTCGCGCCCCCATTACCTTATCCATTTCCTTGGAAAACATTGATGGTTCTGCATCAGTGGAAGTGGAAGAGCCGGATTTGGACGGGGTACGGAATGGGGTAAACTCACTTTTGGCACAAGGAGTGACCGGAGCTACTCCTGCGGAGTTGAATTTTACTATTGAGGAGGTCTATTCCGAAGAACATTTGGATATTGCGCTGGGCGCCAATTATCGAAGCAAAAACAAGGACGTATCCGCTTCATTTGATTTTGCAAGCTCTGAGTATAGATACAAATACATGGTCAAGTTTTTCCAAGAATACTACACGATTGATATGACCTTGCCACCCAATGATGACCCGGGTTCCCTTTTCACGGAATTGCCCAATTTGAACAGCACAAGTCCGGTGATAGTAACTTCTGCGATGTATGGAAGAATGGTGTTGTATGCCGTGGAATCCAATTATTCCTACCTAGAGGTGAAATCTGCTTTTGCGCTTTCTTTTAGTCAAGGACAATCCAGTGGTGATGGTGGAATTGATGTTGACCATAATGAGATCATCAGCTCATCCAAAGTGGAAGCCTTGGTCATCGGAGGGTCGGCGGAAGATGCAGTAGGTGTCATTACAGGTCCTTCAGGGGTATATAGTTATATCATTAATGGTGGTAACTATTCCAAAGATTCCCCTGGAAAACTGTTGGCCTACAAATTAAGGTACATCAAGAAAGATATGCCCGTGGCAAGAGTTGTTCTGGCCTCCGAATATCCAGTTCGTAATTGCGAACAAGCATGGTTTAAATATGAGGTTAAAATTGAGGAAATCGCACGGGTAGGCGGAATTGCCCAAAAAGAGATTTATGGGGACATCACCGCAGGCGTTCGGAAAAGTGGAAGTAGTAGCTACACTGGAAGTTCTGCTTCATGGTCGGAAAGTTGGGGAGATGCCAAGGATGTATCCCCCAGCGATCCCTACACGGTAAACAAATCGGCAACCATTGAATTGTACAAACCCAATTTGGCAGAGGACGAAGTCTATCTCTATGCTCACTTAAAGGACATGAATCTCGTTGGATTTGATGATTTGGGAGACGATAGCTCGTCCATTGATTTAGAGGATATCGGCTTTACCACGGTAAACTTGGGTGCAGAAGAATCGCAGACCAAAAAATCCTACACACACTATCTCGATTCTTTTGAGGACAGCATGAAAGTAACTTTCACGATTAAGAGAGTAGCATACTAGATTGATCCATATGCAGCTGGCCGCTCAGGTTGGGTTCAACAACTTGATGCCGGCTGTTATTCTTATTCTAATTGTCATTCCCGCGAAGGCGGGAATCTTTTTTGGATTCCGCACTTGATGCGGAATCCATAAAAAAGATTCCTGCTTTCTAAAGATTCCTGCTTTCGCAGGAATGACATACAGGGTTACTTTTTCTCTTCCACAAGTTCCAACTGATCCACACTGACCTGGGTGGTGAAGATACCATAGTTAACCACCGCCTTGCCCTTTTCCAGGGTATCAATGCTCCCAACTGCCTTTCCATCCATCATCCGAACACGATCACCAATTTTAAAAACCGGTCTAGGTTCGTTCTTTTCCTTTTGGATGGCCTTTTTCCTCTCTACTTTTTTCTCCTGCCTTACTTTGACGATTTTCTTTTCCAACTCTTGGGCAACTTGCTTCTTTTCCGCCTGTTTGGCTTTGGCCTGCTTTGCGGTTATCTTTTTCCGTTTGCTGTTCTCGGTTTCCACAATGCGAAGCAATTCGGAAATGAGCGGCCTCTTTTTGTTGTCTATAAAATAGCGTTCGGCAGCAGTGTTCACCTTATCGCCCAATTGAATCATCCGTTGGTTATGGTCGTACAACTCCTGGTAATTTTCCAGCTTGGATTTGATTTTGGCGTTCAGTTTTTCCAATCGTTCTGCTTCATCCCTCGCTTTGGTTTCCTCTTCTTGAAGTCTGGAACCGGTTTGGGCCATTTTACTACGCTCCTTTTGCAGCTTGGCTATCGTGGCATCAAAACGAACCTTACCGCGTTCAATCTTCTTTTTGGCCTTGTTGATCAGACTATAGGGAATCCCATTTTTTTGAGCCACCTCAAAAGTGAAGGAACTACCTGCTTCCCCCAAAATCAACTGAAAGGTAGGTTCCAAGGTTTTGGAATTAAACAGCATATTGGCATTTGTGGCATGGGGTAATTCATTGGCCAATGCCTTAAGGTTCGCATAGTGCGTAGTGATAACCCCATAGGCCTCCCGTTCGTAAAATACCTCCAGGAATGCCTCTGCAAGGGCACCTCCCAACTCCGGGTCACTTCCCGTCCCAAACTCATCAATTAGGAACAAAGTTTTGGCATTGCACTTTTTCAAAAACTGGTTCATGTTCTTGAGTCGATAGCTATAGGTGCTCAGATGGTTTTCTATGGATTGGTTATCGCCTATATCAGTCAATATTTTGTCAAACAGGCACACCGAACTTCTTTCATGGACCGGGATTAGCAATCCTGATTGAAGCATTACTTGAAGTAGGCCAATGGTCTTTAGGGTGATACTTTTACCACCGGCATTGGGTCCGGAGATAACAATGATTCGGTTTTCGTTATGTAGCTGAATGGTTTGCGGCCAGGTTATTTCATTCTTCAGCTTATTGGTCATGTACAAAAGTGGATGGTAGGCTTCCCTGAGAGATAATTCCTTCTTGTCGTTTATCTCTGGAAGTAGTGCGTCCATTTCCGCTGCATACTTGGCCTTGGCAGCTGTTACATCAATATGGGTTAAATATGCTTGGTAAGCTCGCAAAAGCTGTTGGAAAGGTCGTATTTCATTGGTAAGTTGGTTTAGAATACGTTGTATTTCTTCCTTTTCCTCAAATTCCAGATTGTTCAGTTCCCGCGTATGGCCCAAAGTGGTCTCAGGAACAATGTAGACAATGCTTCCCGTTTTGGAAGTACCCATGACCGTTCCCTTTACTTTTTTCCGATGCATGGCCTTTACGGCCAATACCCTTCGGTTTTCCACAACAGATTCCCTGATTTCATCCAAGTAGTCTTGTCCTTGGTATCGACCCAAAGCAGCGGCAAAACTTTGATTGATTTTAGCCCGAACTTCGTTGATTTGGATTCGGAGATGTCTTAATTCATCTGAGGCATTATCCCTTATTTCCCCAAACTTATCGATTACAGCATCTATAGATGCTGGAATTTGGGAATTGCCATCCAATTGACTGGAATGCTCAAAGAGCAAAGGATAATATTCCTTGAATTTCTTAAGAAATTTTTGATGGAGTTCCACCGTTTTGCAAATGGAAGCGATTCGCCTAAAGCCCGAAATTTCTAAAGTGGTGTTCTCAATGCCCAGCAGCTTAAGCTCCCCATTGATATGGTCAAACCCGTGGTTGGGAATCCGGTTGTCATTGGAGAAAGAAGCGAGATATTCCGATGTTTGCCCCAAAATGTTCCTTAGGAATGCTATGTCCGTAAATGGACGAATCTCAAAGGCCTCCAATTTGCCCAATTCCGTATTGCACCGCGCTGCAATTTGCTCCAGTACAGTGGGGAACTCTAAATCTTGAAGTGTCTTGGGGTGTATTTTTTGCATGTTCAATTACTCGCGGGGCAAAGATAGCCATTCATACCTCCAATCAAAGGGAATCCCTGGAACATCTGTGCCATAGCTTTATTGGATATTGCCCCCAACGGAAAGACCACTAGGCACCGTTTCAGGAATGGACTTGTCAAAATCTGGGTCGTTAAGGGTGTTTAAAAAGGAGATAATCTGGCTCATTTCCTTCACTGAAAGTTTAAGTTCGGCGACCAGGGGGTCAAACTTGGTCTTTGGTACATTCTTATTCCGAATTTTTCCATGGGCAATGTCCTCGTAAAACTCCAAAACCCGCCTTAGATCCATAAAGCTCCCATTGTGCATATACGGAGCTGTAAACCGAAGGTTTCGCAGAGAAGGGGTTCTAAAGGCAAAACTATCCAAAGCCTGCTTATCGGCCTGTCCCAGATCTGGAAGGGGCAATTTTTTGTTTTCCGGAACCCCGAGGACATGAAATTTGTAGTCCGAAAACATAGGGCCATTATGGCAATTGGCACAGCCCACTTTTTTAAATTGTTCAAAACCATCTTTTTCAAATAAGGAAATGGCAGACTGGTCCCCATTCATATACTGGTCAAAACGGGAATTGTTAGTGACTAGGGTGCGCTCAAAGGCAGCAATGGCCTTGCCCAGGTTTGAAACTGAAATGGGATTTTCCCCACCAAACGCCCTTTTGAATAGTTCCTGATACTCTGGAATACGCTGTAACCGCTTAACCACCACTTCGAGGATTTCTTCCTCAGTGAAGTGTAGACCACGCATTTCCTCCAATGCTTTGATAGGTTCCAAAGCCTGTTTTTCCAAACTTTGAACCCTATCGTCCCAAAACATGGGTGCATTTTCAGATTGTACGGTTTGGTGGCCTTGCATACCGTTAAAGGCTGTGTTGAGTATGGTTTGGGCGTTGCGTTTGACAAAGGGAATGGAATTGGGCTCGATGAATTTTCGCCTACTTCCCAAACCTTGGGCATTTGGGCCAATGGAGATATCCAAGAATTCTGCATAGCCCATTTCAGGATGATGGCAGGTGGCGCAGCTTACATCTTTGTCTCCGGACAAAATGGGATCATAAAATAGGAGCTTACCTAGAATTTCTTTGTCCTTGCTTGAGGGGTTATCCTCTGGGGTGGGAACATCTTGAGGAAGGGCTGTAAAGGGGGGCACATCAACTTTGGGTTTTACGGTCTCCTGTTCTTTTGCTTTATGGTTACCACAGCCTGAGGGAATAAATATAGCAGCAGTCAAAAACAATCCAAGTAGCAGGGTAAAACCAATCTTCGATGCGGTATTTTCACCCATAAACCCGTATTACTTTCCCATTTCCTTTGCCCTTGATGCTTTTGATGTATGCATTCACAGCCTTTTCCATGGATATAGGGGTATGGCCTGGAAAATAATCCTTGTACTTTTCATAGGCGTCTATGACCAGTCCTAGGGACACCACATTAAGGCGAATCCCATGTTGCAGTTCCAAGGCCGCGGCTTGTACAAAGCTATGGATAGCCCCATTGACCATGGCCGCACTGGCTGTTTTTACCACTGGGTCATCAGCTAAAATACCTGTGGAGAGGGTAATGGATCCTCCAGGATTGAGATAGTGTTGTCCAATTCTGGTCAAATTGACCTGCCCCATGAGCTTGCTTCGAATACCAATATAAAAGTCTTCCTCGGATAGAGATTCAAAGTCGTCCCATTTGGCCTCGCCGGCTATACATACGATCGCGTCAAGCTTTCCAATTGTTTGGAACATGCTTTCAATGGAGGCACTTTGGGAAATATCCACAGTAATATCGCCGGTTTTTCTACCCGCCACAAGGACTTCGTCATTATTAGAAAAATACGATACTACTTTGTTTCCAATGGTTCCTTGCCCACCTATGATCAAGATTTTCATACCAATAGCATTTGTTTATTCGAAGGTATTAAAAATAGACGCCAATTGTGAGCATGACCATGGCTAAGATGGCCAACAGTAATACCAAGGGTAGCGCAAATTTTAACCACTTGTCATATCCTACATTGACCAAGGCCAAAGACGCCAGGATTATGCCTGTTGGATTGATGATTTTGAATAAACCTACTCCATATTGATAGGCACTTACCATGAGTTCCCGCCCAATTCCCACACTATCGGCCAAAGGGGCCATAATGGGCATGGTCAAAACTGCCATTCCAGATGAGGATGGGATGAAGAAGGTAAGCCCCGAGTACATTAAAAAGGCTACATTGATAAACAATCCCTGTGGCATAGTAGAGGTGATCTGGCTAGCATAATACAAAAGCGTATCACTAATTTGTCCATCTTCCATCAGCACGGTAATTCCCCGTGCAATGCCAATAATAAAGGCAACACTCAAAAGGTCTTTGGCACCGTTCATAAATTCAGTGACAAACTGTTTTTCATTCAACCTGGCGATTACGCCAATTAGGAATGCCGCAGCCAAAAAGACCGATGTCATTTCCAAAAACCACCATTCCAATTGGGAGACCCCATAGACCATCACAAAAAAACAACTGGCAAAAATGAAAAGCACCAGTCTTAATTTAAGTGTAAGCGGGGTAATCGCGTCCGTATTGATGGTGGGATAAATTTGTTCTATTTCATCGCGCTGATCGTAAATCAGGGAATGCGAAGGGTTCTTTTTTACTTTTTGGGCATAACGCGTGATATAGAGAATGCAAAGCGCCAGTCCAAGGGTCAGCATGATCAATCTATCCGTAAGTCCTTCGGTCCAGTTGATACCAGCAGCATCAGAGGCAATAATGGTGCTAAAGGGATTCACGGTAGAAGCTAAGGTTCCAATGGAAGAACCTATATAAATGGAGGCAATGCAAACCAATGCGTCGTATCGCGCTGCCAAAAAAATGGGAATCAAAATAGGGTAGAAGGCTATGGTTTCTTCTTCCAGACCGAAAGTTGTTCCGCCCAAAGCAACCAACAAAGTCACCATAATAATAAGGATAAACTCCCTTCCCTTCAATTTATGGGCCAACCAGGCTATTCCTGATTCAAAGGCCCTTGTAGCATTAACTATACTAATTAAACCTCCAATGATTAGCACCAGCAAAATAATCTCAATGGATTCGGAAATACCTTTAAGAGGTGCTTTAATCAAATTAACCAAACCCTGCGGTTGGCCTTTTAGCTTTTTATAGGTACCGGGAATACTTATAGGTTTTGAAATGGCACCTTCCCTGAACTTTTCAATGGGAATTTTAACGGTTAGTTCGTCCAAAGTTTCCTGGGTAGCGGGTAGTGTGGTTTGGCTTTCTTCAGTGGTTCTTAGGAAAGTATCAGAATCCGATGAGTAGGTGAGACGATCGTATTGTCCAGCTGGCACCAACCAGGTCAGGAGTGCAACAAAGGCTGCAATTATGAGCAAAACGGTATGTGCGGTAGGGAATTTCCTTTTTTTGGTTTGGCCCATAAGTCTGAATAATTAATTAGTAGGGTAGAAAGATATTATTTTTAGTTTTATCCTCGGAAATGCAAAAATTAAATGGAGGTAAATATTGAACCAAGCTGGAAGAAGCAATTGCAATCTGAATTTGACCAGACCTATTTTGACCAACTGGTTCAATTTGTAAAAGGCGAATATCAGCAGTATACCTGCTATCCTAAGGGCAAAGACATATTCGCTGCTTTTGACCATTGCCCATTTTACGAAACCAAGGTTGTGGTTATTGGTCAGGACCCTTACCACGGTCCCAATCAAGCCAACGGCCTTTGTTTTTCCGTTAAAGATGGCATTCCCCACCCACCTTCTTTGGTAAACATCTTTAAAGAAATAAAAACCGATGTTGAAAAACCCTACCCGCAAAGCGGTAATTTGGAGCGTTGGGCGCAGCAGGGGGTATTACTGCTGAACGCTACCCTGACTGTTCGGGCCCATCAAGCAGGAAGCCATCAAAACAAGGGTTGGGAAAAATTCACGGATGCCGTGATCAAAACCATTTCCACCCAAATGGAGGGGATTGTGTTTTTGCTTTGGGGAGGCTTTGCCAAAAAGAAAATTTCCCTCATCGATAAGACCAAACACCACATACTTACCTCTGGACATCCGTCGCCATTAAGCGCAAATCGAGGACTGTGGTTTGGTAACCAGCACTTTAGCAACACCAACAAGTTACTGGCCCAAATGGGAAAAACGTTAATAAGTTGGTGAATTACTTCTTGAAAGTGTTTTCTTAAAACTAGTTGGAATTTCTTACGTTTATATGTAAACTAACCCCATACGAAAATTCTGATACGTTGCGCAGATTGAAATCGGTTTTGCTTGTCGATGACGACGAAACCACGAATTTTTTGAACAGATTTTTTTTAAAGCAGTTAGATAGTAACCTTCCAGTCTTTACGGCGGGCAATGGCATGGAAGCCATTGAGTTCTTGGCCACGGATTTGGATGAGGACCATCTTCCCTGTCTACTTGTCCTGGACACCAACATGCCTGTAATGAACGGCTGGGAATTCCTGGACGGTTACGGACAACAATTTGAAGCGGATTTTAAGGACAAAATTGTCATAGTTATGCTAACTGCCTTGGATACCGAAGAAAATACAGCTTTGGCGTTAGCCAATCCTAATGTCATGGACACAGCTCAAAAGCCACTGTCAGATATATCGTTTAAGGCGCTCATCAAGAAACATTTTTCTTGATCATGAATGCAAAAAGTGTTCATTGGGTTTGATGTCCTGAATCAAATCCAAATCCTTAAGTTGCTGCTGAACTCTTTCCAAAGTTTCGCTATTGAGCTGGGTTTGTCCCCAAGTAGTTTTAGAGAGCCACTCCCTAATGTCTTCCAATTTTTGCCCATATCTGTTGGACAAGGTGCGGTCGATGCTGGGAATTCGTTTAAATTCCGATGTATAAATGTTTATGATTTCCAGAATGTGTTGAACAACATTCTTGTTTTTGCTGAGGAATGCAGCGTTGGCCGCAATCACAAAACACGGCCATGGCGTAGGGCAATCTCCCAAGCGTTTGAAGATACCCTGATTCACCAGGGGTTTGGTGGTAAAATGTTCCCACATGAAGTAGGTTCCAGAGCCATTGACCAAGCTGTCCACAGCACCATCCAAATTGTTTATGATTTCAAATTCCAAGCTTTGGGTATCCCAGCCTTGACTTTGGGCGTGGACATAGGACATTAAATGACTTCCACTGCCCATGCGACTTATTGCTACTTTGTCCTTTTCTAGGTCTGCAATTGACGTACGATTGCTGTTGGCTGCAACATGGATTCCCCAGAGCAGGGGAGAGGACACGTATTCTTGGACAATTTTGGTTGGATTGCCTTGGGAAATACTTTTAACAATTCCCTCGGTAAGGATAATGGCCATGTCCGTATCGCCATTTTCCAAAAGTTTAGCCATCCGACCAGTTCCTTCTGGAACATCTTCCCACAGTAATTGAATGCCACGATCTTCAAAGGCTGATTCTTCAATGGCCAAATGCCAAGGCAAATTAAAATGCTCTGGAACACCGACAATTTTTATCTGTTTCATAGGTTCTTTTTAAGAGGATGATTTAATGGAAGGTTAAAGCTAGTCAAAAGGGAAACCAATCGTTATGCGGTTAGTTTTTCAAGTGCCAATTGAATGAGTTCGTTTACCGTGCGTACAGGTTTTTGGGAAAACTCACCTGTAGCCCTGTTGGCCAATATGGCATTAAGGGAAATTGCTCTGTGTCCATGCATTTTGGACAGGCCATAGATACCTGCCGTCTCCATTTCCAGGTTAGTAATTTGCTGATTTTGATACGAAAAGTCGGCAAGCCTCCGATTAAAATCAGTGATACGGGGTTCAAGTCTAATGCTTCTTCCTTGAGGCCCATAAAACCCTGAATTTGTAGCTGTTATTCCAAATCGTATATGATTTTCACCAAATGTATCCGCTAGGGAGGTGTCTGCATCAAAGGCATAAGCGCTTATTTTATGGGACTGCCAACCCAAAAAATCATTTAACTCCTGCTCCAATTTCTGATTACCCACTTGTCCAGTGTTATAAAAATGCATCAAACCGTCAAAACCTACAGCGGAAGCACTAAGTAAGAAAGAGTCCACGGGGATGTCTTCCTGAATCGCACCCGATGTACCAATCCGTATAAAATCCAATTGGGTGAGCTCCTCTTTTAAGCGACGCGTCTTAAAATCTACATTGACCAGGGCATCCAATTCGTTGAAGACAATATCGATATTATCGGTTCCAATTCCTGTTGATATTACCGTAATTCTTTTTCCCCTAAAAGTACCCGTATGGGCAAGAAATTCCCTTTTACCTTTTTCGACCTCAATGGTTTCAAAATGTCTACTAACAGAACGTACCCGGTCAGGATCACCTACGGTGATAATGGTGTTGGAAATGTCTTCCGGATGAAGATTAAGATGGTAAATACTGCCATCAGGATTCAGAATGAGCTCTGAGTGGCCCAATGTCATATATTACAATTTTAGTATGCGGTCCGTAGATGAATTATATAAGAAGTTATACTTTAAAGAACCTCCTAAATATAATTGATTATCACGTAGTTGTGAATAATAATTAGCCTTGTTGGTTAAAACATCCTTACCCATTTTGGTCAGCTTCACTGGATTGAAAGAACTGAACAATGGTTTTAAGGAAGTGATGATACGGCTGTGCTGGGTGTCCCCGAATCCATAGTACCCCTGATTGGTAAGCATACTGTTCAAAAGTTCCTTTCTGGATTTGGGCTTTTCACCAACTACGGTCTCCAAGACCTGGTTTTCCAACTCGTTCAAACCATTTTTAATGGTTGGGAACCTTTTGAGGTGGGCTTTTAAGGCTTCGGAAAGATATTCAAACTGGAAATTGTTATGCGCAATAAGGTTTTCCAAGCGTATGGGGTTGTCGCTGCAGTACAACTGCCATACGTAATCGGCGAACTCTATATCGTCCTGGGACAAAATTGTTCTGTTTTCGTACAGTTCCAGTAACTTTTCGTCGCTTAGTTCGCTTAGACCGTATAACTTGTCCGTTTCATCTTCTTTTCCGCTGCAAACCAGTGAGATTTCAGCATGTCTTCGGTGGGTCTTCAGCCAGCTAAGCACTGCTAGCATATTAATTTGGCAGAATAGGTCATACTCAAACCACAGCACAATTTGGTCTTGTTGCTTGTGGTTACAAAGGGAGCGGTACTCCTTCAGGGTTTTCTCTACGAACCAAGATTTGGTAACCTTGTAATTCTTGTTCAAAAATTCAAAACGGGTCTTCCAGAAGGATTCACTGCCTACGGCACAAAGGGTTTTGCCCTCGCAAAGCATTTCCCTCCATGTAATAATATCCCCCTTAAGATTTAGCGTTTGAAGTTTTGACGTGAAAGAGTCCCCGTTGGTAATATGCAACAGTGATTTCATTTTCAACTTAGTTTTCGTCGGTTAGGAGCATTAAATGTAATATTTAAACCAAGAATTCAAAAACTTTTTTCGTAAAACCTTGGTTGTCAAAGCTTAAATTTAACATGAGATGAAAAGCGCACAAGGGATTACAGGATTACAGCAGCTAACCACCAACCCGTTTTACTGAAAAACCATGGTCTTTTAGATATTCCATGATTTGATTCCGATAATCTCCTTGAATAATGATGGATTCGTTCTTGAAACTTCCCCCAACACCCAATAAAGACTTGAGGTCCTTGGTCAAAATTTTAAAATCCGAGTTTGCTCCGTTGTAGCCTTCCAGAATGGTGACTGGTTTTCCCTTTCTTTTTTCGTACTTGCAGATAATAGGGTCGCTTTGAAGCCAATATTTGGGAGCTTTGGACTCCTTGTCGGCTTCCGTTTGCTCTGAAACGTGGTCAGGGAACAAATTTTTTAGCTGGTCCTGTAAATCCATGCTTATTTTTTAACCAGTCCAAGCTCAACAAGCCGTTCATTCAAATATTCCCCTGCGGTGGTGTCCTCAAACCCCTTCGGATGATCATCATCCACACAATGTTCAAGACAGTTTAAGGGCATTTCACTAACGGGATGCATAAAAAATGGAATGGAGTACCGGGAAGATCCCCAAAGTTCCTTAGGAGGATTTACTACTTGATGTATGGTGGATTTAAGTTTGTTATTGGTCAACCTGGAAAGCATATCTCCCACATTGATCATCAATTGGTCGGGTCTGGCAATGGCATCAACCCATTCTCCTTGATGGTTTTGCACTTGTAAGCCTTTTCCATGTGCCCCCATAAGCAATGTTATCAGGTTGATGTCTCCATGGGCTGCAGCTCTAACTGCATTTTTGGGTTCCTCGGTTATAGGTGGGTAGTGAATAGGTCTTAATATCGAATTCCCATTTTTGATCCATTGGTCAAAGTATTTTTCTTCCAAACCTAAGTGAAGCGCCAATGCTCTAAGCACATACCTTGCAGTTTTTTCCAACATTTTATAGGTCTCCTCACCTGTGCTATTGAAATCTGGAAGTTCACTTACGGTAACATTGTCTGGATATTCGGCTTCCAAAGTTGGATTGCCTTCAACATATTGTCCAAAATGCCAGAACTCTTTTAAATCGCCTTCCTTTTTTCCTTTGGCATGTTCCTTCCCAAAGGAGGTATAACCTCTTTGACCTCCAATGCCCGCTATCTCATAGCCATCTTTGACCTCTTGCGGCAATTGGAAGAACTTTTTGATCTGCCCGTATAGCTGTTCCACGAGTTCATCCGAAAGAAAATGACCACTTAGGGCCACAAATCCAATATCTTCAAAAGCGGCACCTATCTCTTTAATAAACTTTTGTTTTCTGGAAGGATCCCCTGATATAAAATCAGAAAGGTCCACACTTGGAATTGCACTCATGACATGAAAATTTAGCTATTTTCAAAAGTAAGGAATATTAGGAAACGATTGGGAATATTTCATGGTCGATGGTGTGCATTTTTATTACATTTATCCCGACTGAATTGAAGCTTTATGAGATACCATATTGGTGGTTTGCCCCAGGAGAAATTACTGGATTTATACAAAGGAATGTTGAAGCCCAGGATGATAGAGGAGAAGATGCTGGTGTTGTTGCGGCAGGGAAAAATATCCAAATGGTTTAGTGGAATTGGCCAGGAAGCAATTTCGGTTGGGGTGACCCAAGCCCTTAATGCTGAAGAGTACATCTTACCAATGCACCGGAATCTTGGGGTCTTTACCTCACGCGGGGTGCCGCTTCATAGACTTTTTGGCCAATGGCAGGGAAAGAAAAGCGGATTTACAAACGGAAGGGATAGAAGCTTTCATTTTGGAACCCAGGAATACAGGATTGTTGGAATGATTTCCCATTTGGGACCACAGTTGGGCGTGGCCGACGGCATAGCCCTGGCAGACATGCTTAGACGTAAAAAGCGAGCTACGGCTGTGTTCACAGGGGAAGGTGCTACCAGTGAAGGTGATTTCCATGAGGCTTTAAATGTTGCCTCCGTTTGGAATCTTCCCGTACTGTTCTGTATCGAAAATAACGGATACGGCTTGTCCACTCCAACCAATGAGCAATACAATTGCAAGGATTTGGTAGATCGGGCCAAAGGCTATGGAATGGAGTCCAGGATAATTGATGGGAACAATATTCTGGAGGTGTACAGCAAGGTGAACGAACTGTGCAATGCCATACGTAAAAGACCGCGACCCATTCTGTTGGAGTTTAAAACCTTTCGTATGCGAGGGCATGAGGAGGCTAGTGGAACCAAGTATGTTCCGGAAAAATTGATGAAGAAGTGGGCCAAAAAAGACCCAATAGCCAATTACGAGGACTTTCTTAAAGAAAAAGGGATTCTGGATGATGCGAAAATAGAGGCATATCGAGCTGAAATTGCCGAGGAAATCAACACCAACCTTCAGAAGGCATATGATGAGCCGTCCATTGAATCTACTCCAACTAAAGAATTAAATAATGTATATCAAAATTTTGATTATAAGCATTATAAGAAAAATGACAATACTGAAAACATTCGCTTTGTGGATGCCGTATCCCAAGGGCTGGAGCAATCCATGGAGAAGTACAATGAATTGATCATTATGGGTCAGGATATTGCTGATTATGGAGGTGTTTTCAAGATTACTGAAGGCTTCACCAAAACCTTTGGAAAACGAAGAGTAAGAAATACGCCCATCTGCGAGTCGGCTATCGTGTCTGCAGCCATGGGACTGTCCATCAATGGGATGAAATCCGTTGTGGAGATGCAATTTGCAGATTTTGTTAGCTCCGGATTCAACCCTATTGTAAACTATCTGGCCAAGGTATATTACCGTTGGGGTCAAAATGCGGATGTGGTGATTAGGATGCCTTGCGGAGCTGGGGTAGGTGCCGGCCCATTTCATTCACAGACCAATGAAGCCTGGTTTACCAAAACTCCGGGATTAAAAGTGGCCTATCCTGCATTTCCCTCTGATGCCAAGGGCTTGTTGGCCACTGCCATAAACGACCCCAATCCTGTGCTGTTTTTTGAGCATAAAGGGCTCTATCGGAGCATTTATGAAGATGTGCCCACGGATTACTACACCCTTCCATTTGGTAAGGCCAACGTATTGAGGAACGGAAAGGATTTAAGCGTGGTCACCTATGGGGCTGGAGTGCACTGGGCACTGGAAATTTTGGAAAAACACCCGGAAATTAATGCAGATGTCATAGATTTGCGTACACTTCAACCTCTGGATGTCGATGCCGTTTATGAATCGGTGAAAAAGACATCAAAACTGATTATTTTACAGGAAGACACTTTATTTGGTGGCATTGCCAGTGACATTGCTGCCATGGTCATGGAAAATTGCTTTGAGTTTTTGGACGCCCCAATCAGGCGGGTGGGTAGTTTGGAAACCCCGGTACCATTTGCGAAGGCATTGGAACAGGAATATTTGCCCAAACAAAGATTTGAAGCAGCACTTTTGGAACTATATGCCTACTGAAATATATGTTTAACATTTTTTTAACAACTTAAAAGAGTCAATACGGTGTCTCAATCGTATATACTCAAAATTAAACTCCTAATCTTATGGTAAGAAAATCATTGATTTTTATGGCATTGGCGGGACTTATGTTCTCGTCATGCTCTGTTTCCAAAAGTGCAAGGACGCAAAGAAATCTCTTTAGCGGTTCCTGGACCTTGGACAACATTTCGTACGAGAACAACTCAGGTAATTTCAAATCCGTCATTTTCAACGACGCTGAGGATATCTGCTTTGAGGGCAGCGACTGGTTTTTTCGGGACAACAACAGTACAGGTCGTTACACCATTTCCCAAAGTAGTCTTTGCCAAGGCGGAGACCGATTTTTTAGATGGTCGGTGGTGGAACCTTCACAAAACTACAGCAGTCAGTTTCAGTTTAAGTTTATTGATGAAAACAGAAAGGACATCTCTGGCGGGGTGGGCTACCGCCTGAACATTGCTAGTCTTTCCGAGCAGGCCATGGTACTTAAGTCCAATGTTTCTGTTGAAGGTGAACTCGTCACCATAGTTTATGAATTCTCAAAAAAATAATCAGATGAAAAATATAATAGTTAGAAGTACCGCCATTATTTTGGCTTTTGGTCTTGTGGTGGGCTGTAATGCAGTCAAAAATGCAAACAACACCCAAAAAGGAGCAGCCATTGGTGCTGCAGGGGGTGCGGTTATTGGTGGAATCATTGGTAATAATGTGGGCAAAAAAGGAAATACGGCATTAGGAGCCATTATTGGGGCCGTTGTTGGAGGAGCTGCTGGGGGTTACATCGGAAACCGAATGGACAGGCAAGCAGAACGTATTGAGGAAGAAATTCCAGGCGCCGAGGTAAAAAGGGTTGGTGAAGGAATCAATGTGACCTTCAATGAAGATGCCGGAGTTTATTTTGATACCAACAAATCTGATGTGAAAGGAACTTCTGCCACTACATTGGATAAATTGGCGGGTATTTTTAAGGAGTATCCCAAATCCATCATTTTGGTGGAAGGACATACAGATAGCGCGGGTAGCGATGAGTACAACTGGAACCTATCCCAGCAAAGAGCGGAATCTGTAACCAATTATTTGGTGAGCAAAGGAATTTCCTCTGGGAGGTTTACCACCAAATGGTATGGGGAAACCCAGCCTCGTGAAAGCAACGAAACTGCTGAAGGCAAAGCCAAAAACCGTAGAGTGGAATTAGCCATCATGGCTAGTGAGGAACTCAAGGAAGAAGCTTATGAAAGCACCAAGAACTAGTATTCTTGCCTAAATAATTTGAATCCCGGCCAATGGTCGGGATTTTTTTTGCAAAAAACCTATCTTCATAAGGTGAAGAACACGGACGTGCTTATCATTGGAGGAGGTGTGGCTGGATTGACCGCTGCAGTTGACTTGGCTTCCAAAGGAATTCAGGTTGTGGTGGTAGAGAAAAAGACCTATCCCAGACACAAGGTCTGTGGGGAATATGTCTCCAATGAGGTGAAACCCTATCTGGAACAATTGGGAATGGATTTTACTGGATTATCCCTCCCAGAAATCACCACCCTTCAGCTGAGTACGCAACGAGGAAAGTCAATTTCCGTGAAATTACCACTAGGCGGATTCGGAGTGAGCAGATACACCCTGGATAATCAATTGTATCAATTGGCCATGAGAAACAAAGTGCAGTTTGTGTTCTCTACGGTTACCGCGGTGGACTTTCAAGGGGATGATTTTGAAGTTTCAATGGCATCAAAGTCTATGATAAAGGCCAAAGTGGTTCTGGGAGCCTTTGGCAAGCGCTCCAATTTGGATGAAAGATTTCAATTGAAGGGCAGGCATCATAAATCCCCATGGCTAGGCGTAAAATGCCATTACCATTATGACGGGCATCCCAAAAACCTTGTTTCCCTCCATAATTTTCAAGGTGGGTACGCTGGTTTATCTCAGGTGGAGGAAGGTGTGCTGAATCTATGTTATTTGGTTCGGTACGATAGCTTCAAAAGGGTGGGGGATATCCATGAATTCAACAGGCAAGTGCTGTGCAGAAATCCATATTTGAAGCAATTTTTGGAAAATGCCAGACCGATTTTTGATTACCCTTTGAGTATTGCGCAGATTTCCTTCGGAAAGAAACTGGCTATTGCTGATCATATGCTGATGTGCGGGGATTCGGCTGGAATGATCCATCCCCTGTGTGGAAATGGTATGGCCATGGCCGTACATGCTGCTAAAATGGCTTCAGAGCAGGTTGTGTATTTTCTTAAAGATCAAATCATTGATAGAAAAATGATGGAAGATGCGTATCAAAAACAATGGGACAAACACTTCAAAAAAAGAATTTGGCTTGGCGGGCAACTGCAAAGAATAATGTTGCATACCGGATGGTTTAATTTTGGAATGCAATCCATCGCCAACTCCAAACCCATGCTGCAAACCCTAATTAAAAGAACTCATGGTAATCCAATTTTAAATTGATGGATTTAACGTTTAGAAGTAGGATGGATGAGCTGATGGATGACCCCAACATGCAATTTAGGCTGCTCCAAAATGCGTATAAGGACATCAATTTTTGCAATAAATGGTTGGGTGGAGAGTCCATTACACTCAATGGTGTTTGGGAATTGGTCAAAAACGATCCCAATAAATCGTATACGATTCTTGATATGGGGTGTGGAGATGGCAATATGCTGTTGAAATTATCCCATTTCCTTAGCAAAAAAGGGGTTTCCCATACAATGAAGGGAATTGATTTAAGGGATGATGTTTTAACCATTGCTCGTAAAAAATGTAAGGGTTTGCCCCATGTTACCTTCCATAAAATGGACATATTAAAGGCAGACTTGGACTTTGAATGTGACATATTGATCAATACCTTGACCATGCATCATTTTGAAGAGGAACGGATTGAGGCCTTCCTGAACAGGTTTGTAGTTTTGGCAAGTATTGGTGTGGTGATTAATGATCTTCAAAGAAGCAAAATATCCTATATGCTGTTCAAGATGTTCAGTTTCATTTTTTTGAGAACCCATGTGGCCAAGCATGATGGTTTGGTTTCCATAAGTAAAGGTTTTAGGAAAGCAGAACTATTGGGATTGGCAAAAAAAATACCGAATGTTTCACACAAGATTCGATGGAAATGGGCATTTCGATATGTATGGGTCATGGATTTCAATCGACATACTGAATAATGGCGGAAGTACGGATTGCAGGAGTTTCAAAACAGTTGCCCAAGTATAGTCGGGATACCTTGGACATAATCCCCTTTGTGGATCAATGGCTGAGCGGTCAAGAGGAAAGGTTTAGAAGAAAGGTCATCAAAATTTTTGAAGGTGCAGGAGTTGATTGTCGATATGGAATAATGGATATTGAGGATGTTTTTACGGCTACTTCCTTTGAGGAGAAAAATGAGATTTATGTAAGGGAGGTCAAAGAATTAGGAGAAAAAGTGCTTCAAAAAGCACTTGCCAAGCTAGCTTGGGAATCTAATTCTCTGGATTTTATTATTACCGTAAGCTGCACGGGAATCATGATTCCGTCATTGGATGCGTATCTGGTCAATGCCTTGGGATTAAGACAGGATATCGTTCGCCTTCCCGTAACTGAAATGGGATGTGCTGCGGGTGTTTCAGGGCTTATTTATGCGGCCAACTTTCTACGGTCCAACCCAGGCAAACGGGCTGCTGTGATTGCAGTTGAGAGTCCAACTGCTACCTTTCAGCTGGATGATTTTTCAATGGCGAACATGGTCAGCGCTGCCATTTTTGGAGATGGTGCTTCTTGTGTATTACTTTCCTCGGAAAAAGAGGGGACTGGCCCCAAAATTTTGGGAGAAGAAATGTACCATTTCAGCAATGCCACACATTTGATGGGCTTTGATTTGACCAATACAGGCTTAAAAATGATCTTGGACCCTGCCGTTCCAGAAGTGATAGCGGAGCACTTTCCAAGTATCATCCATCCGTTCTTGGCCAAATTCAATTCCAACTTGGACAAGGTCAATCATCTGATTTTTCACCCGGGAGGAAAAAAAATAGTGAGTACGGTGGAAGAATTGTTTGGTAAATTGGGGAAGAATATCGACGATACCAGGGAAGTACTTAAAAGTTATGGGAATATGAGCAGCGTCACTGTCCTCTATGTTCTTGAACGATTTCTGAAAAAAGAGTTGGGAGCTGGAGAGCAAGGATTGATATTGAGCTTCGGGCCTGGATTTTCGGCGCAAAGGGTATTGTTGGAATGGTAAACAAAACTAAATGGGAGATTCCGCGAAATGGGCTTTAATTATTGGGGGGAGTAGTGGATTGGGATTGGCCACCGCCCAAAAATTGGCCAGTGAAGGGTTCAACCTAATCCTGATCCATAGGGATAGAAGGGCCAATATGCCTTCCGTTCAAGAGGAGTTCCAATTGATGGTATCCAATGGAGCCACTGTCCATAGTTTTAACAAGGATGCTGTTGATGTTGCCGGTAGGAAGGAGATAGTGGAAGAAATAAAACCCCTGTTGGGAGCTACCAAAATTTCGGTCTTGGTGCATAGCATTGCCAAGGGTAATGTAAAACCCATGTGGGATGCCCAGGACGGTGCATTGTCCAGTAACGATTTTCAATTAACCATGGATGCCATGGCCATAAGCCTATTTGACTGGGTGAAAGTTTTGCACCAAAGCCAAATCTTTGGTCAAGATGTTAGGGTGATTGCCTTTACAAGTGAAGGTAGTACCAGGGCTTTGAAAAACTATGCGGCCGTAGGTGCGGCCAAGGCCGCCTTGGAGTCCATTACCCGTAATATTGCTTTGGAGTTTGCCCCATTTGGGATTAAGGCGAACTGCATCCAAGCTGGAGTAACAGATACTCCTTCGTTAAGGTTGATTCCCAATAGTGAAAAATTAATCCAGGCATCCATACGAAGAAATCCGAACCGAAGGTTAACCACTCCAAAAGATGTGGCCAATGTGACCTATTTGTTGACAACCAAGGAGGCGCAGTGGATTACGGGAACTGTAATCAAGGTTGATGGCGGGGAAAGTTTGCAATAGTTATGACCTATCAAGATATTTTGGACCATCTTCCCTACAGCCCACCTTTTCATTTTGTGGATGAGCTTCAGCATGTAGATTCAAATGGGGTGGAAGGAAGCTGCCTTTTTAAACCCGATTCCTACTTCTATCAGGGTCATTTTAAAGGTAATCCAGTCACTCCTGGAGTTATCCTAACGGAATGCTGCGCACAAATTGGCTTGGTTTGTTTGGGAATCCATCTTATGGGTCAAGAAGGGTTGGATGGCGGATTCAAATCATTACAAGTCGCCTTTTCAAGTTCGGAAATGGAATTTTTGTTGCCAGTTTTCCCTGGAGAAACAGTCAGGGTAATATCAAAAAAGGAATATTTCCGGTTTAACAAGCTCAAATGCAAGGTTCAGATGTTTAATGCCAAGGAAGAAATGGTTTGCAAGGGAACCTTGGCTGGGATGATTAAAATGGCAGAGCATGGCGGTTAGGGTAGTAGTCACAGGAATGGGAGTTTGCGCACCCAACGGAATTGGACTTAAAGCGTTCGGACATGCGCTTCAGAAAGGCGAGAGTGGTATTAGTTTTCATCCGGAGCTGGAAAAACTAAAATTTTCATGTCAAATTGCTGGAAAACCGAATCTTGAATTAACTAATTTAAAGCATTACTTTACTAATGTTCAACTCAAAGGATTGAATGCCTCTGGGGTGGTTTACGGGGTTATGGCAGGGAAGGATGCATGGCAAGATGCTGGGTTGTCCGCAGATGTTGAAACCCCGGATTGGGACAGTGGGATTATTTTCGGTACTGGAATATTGGGCGTTGATAAGTTTCGGGAAGCCATTTATCAGGTGGACGAGGGTAACGTAAGACGATTGGGAAGTACATCCGTAATCCAGACCATGGCGAGCGGAATAAGTGCCTATTTGGGTGGAATGCTGGGATGCGGAAACCAGGTGACCACCAATTCCTCAGCTTGTACCACGGGAACCGAGGCTATACTAATGGGCTATGAACGGATAAAATCCAAAAAAGCAAAGCGAATGCTGGTGGGGAGCTGTAGTGATAGTGGTCCCTATGTTTGGGGCGGCTTTGATGCTATGCGAATCTTACCCAGAAATTACAACGATAGCCCAGAGAAAGCTAGTAGACCCATGAGTGCCACAGCCAGCGGATTCGTGCCCGGGAGTGGAGCGGGGGCATTGGTCTTGGAATCCTTGGAAAGCGCCAATGCTAGAGGCGCCAAAATATTTGGGGAACTTTTGGGCGGTTCCATTAACAGCGGCGGCCAACGAAATGGGGGAACCATGACGGCTCCCAACAGCGAAGCTGTAATTAGATGTATTCGTTCAGCCGTGCAGGAGGCGGGAATAAATTCTGAGCAAATAGATATGATCAACGGGCACTTGACCGCCACGACCAAAGATTCGTTGGAAATCCAGAATTGGAGTAGAGCCTTGGAACGTAGCGGTAAGGATTTCCCCTATGTAAACTCTTTTAAGGGGCTGTTTGGACACTGTTTAGCGGCGGCTGGGAGTATTGAATGCGTGGGCAGTTTGCTCCAATTTGAATCAGGTCAAGTTTTTGGAAACCTGAATTGTGAGGATCTACATCCAGAAATTGAAAAAATTGTGGATCCTTCAAGGATTCCGCAAACAAGCTTGGATGTACAACCGAAAATTATAGCAAAAGCCAGCTTTGGCTTTGGAGATGTCAATGCCTGTATTATTTTTAAATCCCACACTAATTAATGTTTATGGAAAAGGAACACTTTGTAAAACTTAAGGAAATAGTAAGCAATTATCTTCCAGACGATGTTTCTTCGGAAGCAATTCAGCTGGAAAGCAATTTTCTTGAGGAACTGAACATCAATTCTGCCAATCTGGTGGACATTGTTTTGGATGTGGAGGACGCCTTTGACATTATGTTGGAGAACGAGGATATGGACGGAATGCAGACCATGGCTGATGCACAACGTATTATTCAAACCAAATTAGAGGCCAAATAAAATGAAGGAGTTCTGGAATTTTATCTTACAAAAAGTAAATGTGGATAAGCGATTGCTGCTCACGTACTGTGTGGTCTACTTCACTTGGGGCATGGGTATGGACTGGTTTGGGGAGCAAGTGCAAATAGCCAAGTTCACCTATTGGTGGCAAGTAATCACCTGCTATATTCTGTATATGGTTCCCATTTCCTTGATCCTTCGTGGGCTTCCATTTCACATGCAATATGCATATGGATTGGTTGCCATGGGGCTGCTGGAATTTAGCGGGTACGCACTTCAAACTTCATATGCCTATCCCGATAATATTTTGGATCAGCTCTTCAACATTCGCAATTTTAGTTTGGGAATGGCCTTATTCTTTGCGCTCTATTTCCCGCTTGGGAATTGGCTGGTTGGGAAAATTTATCATGCTCTATATCGAAAGGGAAATTAGTCTTTAGTCTCAAGTCTTTGGTCTGTGGTTCTAAGTCCTATTTCCAACAATCCAATTATCCAAAGAATAGTTCAAGCGTCAAGTTCAAGCTAAGGAGTCGCATATTTTGAATCTTAAGTCTTGGTTCTTGAATCTTGGCTCTTGAATCTTGTGGTATTCTTCCAAAAATCTAACCATCCGAGAATCCAACCTCCATTAACCCATTACCTGATAACCAAATCTTACCCCAAATTGCCATCCGTCAATTCAAAACGGGCATCCGTCAATTCTGAACCTTATTATCTCCTCTTCCTATCTACTTTGTCCTAGAATCAATAACGGATAACAATGTTCCAAATTAAAACCGAGATGCTATGAAAAACATTAGCTCAAAATTTCTGACAATGAAGTCAGTTTCCTTTTACCTTTTAATTTTATCCCTTTGTCTTTTCTCCCCAATTTCTTGCGGAAAGGATAAAACGGAAGACCCTAGCTGTACCCAAAAAAAATGGTTCAAGAATTCGGATGGGGATGACCAAGGAGACAAAAACAATTCTATAATGGCCTGCGAGCAGCCCGATGGCTATGTTGACAATGATGATGACCCGGATGACAGTGATCCCAATATTACCTCAGATTGTGATATGGTTACCTATTACCCCGATGAAGATGGGGATGGCTACGGTAAGGACGGAGAAGATGTAATTACTCAATGCTCTGGAGTTGATGCGCCTACCAATTATGTAGCGGATAACACAGACTGTGATGATTCCAATACGGATATCAACCCAGATGAAGAGCTGACAGCCTATAAAGATGCCGATGGGGATGGGTACGGAGACCCAGAAGACTCCAGCACCTTTCCTAGTTGTGAGGTTCCAGAGGATTATAGCTTGGACAATACTGATTGTAATGATACAGATGCGAATAACTACCCGGGGGCGCAATTGCGAATATATGAAGACAGTGACGGGGATGGCTTCGGCAATAATGATGTTTCCTATTTAATTGCAGGTTGTTCCAATTTACCTTTTGATTTTGTGGCCAATAATCTTGACTGTAATGACGATGACGGTGACATTCACCCCGGAGCAGAAGAAACACCAGGAGATGAGATTGATTCCAATTGCGATGGCATTGATGGTACCATTTGGAATGGCCCAGATGTGACCTTCTCCAAAGCTCCTTTTGCAGATTGGACAGATCCCGCCAACCAAGATAAGCTAACAGATAACGTGATTTTAACACGGCAGGATTTTGGAATACCTTATAACTACCAATGGTGGCAGGATACTTTTGGAGTGGATGCCCAAAGAAATGGAGAAGCTTCCAAATCCGACCTCAACGCGCTGTACTTTGGAAATCTTGAAGATGCGGTAAACCAACAATTGATCCAAGAGCAACTGCAAGGAGGGACACAGGGAATTCGTTGGGCTGTTTCACATGGCATCTTTATGGGTATTCCTGGTAAACCATTTACCTATTACAGCTTTCATAATTTAATAACAATGCTGCATGAATATAAGAATGAGTATAATGGTGAAAATATTTTGGGAATTATAAACAATTTTCAAATTATGATTGAGGAATATGGGCATCCTGAGGATCCACCACAACAGTTCCCAGTATCAGGAGGCGATATTACAGATTTGATTGGGCAGACGGTGATGGGATATATTCCTGGAGAAGAGATTTATTTTACGCTAACCTTTACTGGTTTGAGCACAGAAGAAGGTGGAGCAATGTCCTATACGCGTTCTTCTCCTTTTACATTAGATTAAGCCAACCAATCATTTAAACAAAGAGCCTCGGAGTTTTCCGGGGTTTCTTTTTTGCATCAAAGTTTAGTTTTGGGCCTGGTCAATTAAAAATTGAAAATTCAAAATTGAGAATTGCTTTGCTGAAGTTCAAGTTCAAGTTCAAAAGGATATGAGATAAAAATGCTGTAAACCGTTTACTGTAAACTGTAAACTGATTGCTGAAGACTGATTACTCAACCCCCAGTTCCAACCATACCTTCACCAAATTATCCACCCGCTGCTTTTTGATTTTTATCCCATAATCTATAGAATACAACGAAAATGTTCCTACCAGCATTTTGTCCTCTTTCTTGAAAATTACTGATACTGATTTAGTGGTGGACTTAATGGTAAGATTGCCCTTCACCCCCCATTGATTTCCATCCTGAGTGACTTCGGTGCTTTCAAAAGTAATATAGGGATGGTCTTTGGCATCAAAATATTTCCCGCTCCGTAAAGACCAGTTCCGTAAGCCATTATTGGTATCAAGGGTTTTGGATTGTACCCTGCCCTTAAAAACAGAATTTTCAGGATGTTCCCAATCAATTACGGACTCGGATTCAAATCCGGATATGGTGCCTTCCACCCCTTTGGAGACAAACTCAAAACGAATCTCCGCATTTTGAATCTGTTTGGTCTGGCCGTTCAAGAGCATTGCTTGAATGCCGAAGGTCAATACAAAAAGAAAGGGAATCAATCGCATAACAGGCTTTTAGTCTAAAAATAGCAAAAACCTTATCAATGTCATTTGGTTTGGAGTACCAGTTCACTATTAGGTTCCAATCGCTCCCCAATGTTAAATTATGGCAAATTATAAGTGTATAGGCGGAAAAATGTAAGATAATTACTAACTTAATGGTAGCATTTAGATAGGTCTAAAATGGTAAACAAAATGATATGGCAAGCTTGACCAAAAATAGCAAGGATTCCATTCAAGATTTGTTGGTTCGCATGGAACGAAACAACAACATCATCCAACGGCTTACCAAAAAAATTAATTCCTATACCTGCGAACCACGCGATTACACCTGTTTTGAGAAACTCTATGAACTGAAGCAAAGTTTTAAAACCTACGCAGGACAACAAAAAAGGATCATGGACTTGATCAAACAAAAAAGAGGAGAGGCCAAAGGTCTAAAGGCGGATATCCAAATGCATTTGGAGCGTTTCAAAAAGTTGGAGCAGGATATCGCGGCCTATCTCTTGGCCACAGACCAATATTCTTAAAAGCCGTCCCTCCAAAAGCTTTTTTCCACCCAATTTTTCTGGATAAAACTTCTACGAAAATTAGTTTTTCGCTGTCCCAAATAGCTGTAATATTGTAGTACAATTTCCGACCTAGGCGCTATGGGAAAAACTTCTAACACCACCCTGATCATACTTGCTTTTTTTGCAATTTATGTCATCTGGGGTTCCACCTACATGCTCAATAAGATGGCAGTAATGGAGATTCCCCCATTTATGTTGGCAGCTTATCGTTTTGTGGTGGCGGGACTCCTCATTTTTGGAATCGCACGACTTATGGGCATTTCCGTGGCCATTACCAAAAAGCAGTTGAGGAATACCATAATTGCAGGTTTTCTCTTTTTGGGCATTGGGAACGGAGTAGTGGTCTGGGCACTTCGTTACGTAGATTCTGGATTTGCCGCCTTGGAAATCTCCGCCCAACCTTTGGTTGTTTTGATTTTGATGCGCTTATTGCAAGGCAAAAAGATTAAACCCATGTCGGTCGTGGGCGTAGTGCTTGGCGTATTGGGGATTTATCTATTGGTGAGCCAAAAGGAGGTGATAACCAAAGAAGGCTCCGTAATGGGCATGATAGCCATTTTTGCGGGAATGCTGAGTTGGGCCTACGGCAGTCTGTTTGTAGGCAAAGCTGATTTACCTACCAGTTATTTTGTGAATACGGGATACCAGATGCTTATGGGAGGATTCATTTTGGCCCTTATGAGTTTGGGACTGGGAGAAACATGGACATCTCCACTGGTTTGGAGCGGCGAGGTGCAACTGGCCATGGTGTTATTGGTTATATTTGGTAGTATCGTAGCCTTTACCTCATTTAATTATTTGCTGAAGTCGGTCTCTCCTGAAAAAGTGGCCACCTCCACCTATGTAAATCCCATTGTGGCCTTGCTTTTGGGCTGGTATTTTCTGAATGAACAGATCAGTGTGCAATCGGTGTTGGCCGCTGCCATTTTGCTTACGGGCGTTTATTTTATCAATACCAAAAAGACCTTGGCGATTTTTGAGCGCTTTAAACGCTAGTTAAAAGAAATCTGATTTTTCCTTGAGCTCTTTTAATGCCCTGTTCAAACTTCTTGGGGTGATGCCAATATAATTGGCGATGTCCTTTTTCGAAATCACTTCCGTAAACTCAGGAAAAAGTTGCTTTAATCTAATCAGGTTGTCCTCAATCGGATAAGAGTGTTGATAGGAATGTCTCGGAGCCTTAAATCGTATTTTGTTGGCCAGGGCTTTCATGATCAATTGGTTGAACTTCGGGTCGGTATCCAACAATGTATGATAGACGCTATGGGGGAGTGCATAGGTCTTTAGTGCAGTAATGGATTCCACCGAACAGATGGTAGTATGGTTGTCAAAAACTTCCAGTTCCCCAAACTCCATGCCTTCGCCCAAAAACTCCTGGATAAACTCCTTGCCATTTTCATCCGAAATATAACATTTGGCAATGCCCTCACGAATCAGGTGGACTTTTCCATACCTACGGTCTTGCTCAATGATCACCTCTTTAGGGCCAAAATCCTCTTTTAGTATTTGGCTACCTTCCAAGGCCCATAAACTTTCAATATAGTTTGCTAACTCAGGATTGGTTCGAATCATTTTGCAAAGGGGACAAATGTCCTTTTAGTTGATAATAGCAAGATTTTTCTTTGCATTAAAATTAGGAATAAGCTATCGCGATGACAACAGCAAAGGGAGAATTAATCCTCAAAAAACAATCCTTGTACAACCCAAAATTCATCTTGGTTTGTTTGGGCTCCCTGTTTTTTTCGGCAAGCTACAACATGTTGATTCCAGAGCTCCCGTCATATCTGAGCGACTTGGGCGGAGCCCAATATATTGGATTGATTATTGCCCTTTTTACGCTTACCGCGGGATTGTCCAGACCGTTTAGTGGAAAGCTCACAGACACTATTGGCCGAAAACCCGTGATGTTAGTTGGAGCTTTGGTCTGTGTGGTTTGTGGAGGTCTTTATCCTGTTTTGACCACGGTGTACGGATTCCTTTTGCTTCGTCTTTTTCACGGTTTCTCAACTGGATTTACACCCACTGCGGCATCCACCTATGTCTCTGATGTTGTTCCTCCCAATAGACTGGGGGAGGCCATGGGAATACAAGGCATTGCTTTTAGTACGGGTTTGGCGTTGGGGCCGGCCTTGGGTAGTTTGATCAAACTCCATTTCTCGTATGAAATCCTTTTTTATAGTTCTTCGGTAATGGCGTTTTTAGCCTCTTTGCTCATTTTAAATTTGGGCGAAACCTTATCCGTTAAACAAAAGTTTAGCCCTATACTTCTACGTATTTCCAAACAGGATATTTTGGCTAAGGAAGCATTTCCGGCGGCCCTAGTTACCTTTCTGGCATATGTAGCCTTTGGAGTAATACTCACCCTGATCCCCGATTGGACCGAGCTGATTGGTTTTGCGAACAAGGGTGTTTTCTTTATCGTGTTCACTTTGACTTCGCTTTTGGTCAGGGTCATCGCTGGGAAACTATCCGACCGCTACGGAAGAATCAAAGTTATCCTGCTGGGTTTAATATTGCTATGCATCGCCTTGGTCATGATTGGCGCGATGAAATCCACCACAGGCTTTCTGGTAGGCGCTGGAATCTACGGTCTCGGGATGGGCATTGTATCTCCCGGAATCAACGCATGGACCATAGATTTGAGTTTGCCGGGGCAAAAAGGAAAAGCCATTGCCACCATGTTCATCGCCTTGGAGGCGGGCATTGGTCTTGGAGCCTTACTTTCAGGATGGTATTACCATGAAATTCCAGACCGAATCCCAATTACCCTTTACGTTTGTGCAGGATTGGCATTTTTGGGAATCCTTTATCTCCTTTTGCGAATGCGGAGTAGAAACCGCTAAGTACGGCTTGAATTTTCCTAATTCAATATGTCAAATCGGTGGGTATATTTTACCGTCACAACCTGATTGTTCAAAAGGTCGATATCATTATCATCCTTAACAATATTGAACACGACAAAAAGACCTGTATTGGCATTCTGTAACCATCCAAAACGTGCATTTACCGAAGTTATTTCTGAAACATTGTTCCGCTGGATCAAGCTTTGGAGGAATATTCTGGGCGTAAAGGAGTAGGAGAGACGTAACCCACCCACCAAGGCAGTGAAATCCCCAGTGTCCAGTTGAATATCACTATGGCTAAATGTCAAGGAGGAAACAAAACGGTCTCCAATTCTATAATTGGCCGTACCACTATTGGTAATCCTATCACCATTAAAATAACCTCCTATAAAAGTCCTGGAACTCAAGGAAAATGCGTTATTGGGATTGGTAATCAATACCAGCTGCAATTCCTCGTTTTTGTAATTCCCAATAGGAACTGTGACATTGGAGAGGGTGAATTCCTGCAATACTCTTTCAGTGGTAAAATTGATTCCTGTATGCACTTCAAACCCACTTTTAAATTCCCAGTGGTTGTCCACATGTAAGAAACCAGTAATCAATTGGTCATCAAAATTCCAATAGCCACGATACGACACATGAGGGCGTATTTCCAGAAGATTGCCCATGTTTTTTAATCGCTGGGCTTTCCAAATCAAAAACTCTGGTTTACGGAAGGCGGTACGCTGTAAAAAACCAACTTCGGGATTAAACCCCTCACCAACCTCGGTGTAACCTGCTCGTAAATCCCAACCGTTCCAATTGTAGTTAGCCAGTAGTTTGAATGCATGATCGTTTTCCTCAATACCCGGGGTGGAACTTTTGGCCACAAATCCGGTGACCTCGGCTTTGTTTCCAATGCCCCATTTACCATCCATGGCAAAGACTCTGTTGTAATCATCGTCCATGGATCCCAATCCAGCGCGGTTGATGAAAATACCTCCCAAGGAAGAGCGTGTCCCTTGAAAATCATGGTTGACACGCCCAACTGTATAATTATTTTTCTCTATGCCTGCAGCTTCAACATCATCAGTAAACATGCTTAAGAAGCCAACGTTGGTCTGACCCACTTTTCCAGATAATCTGGCCCCGCCAATAATCGGAACCAAATCCCCGGCATTACCAATGCCTATTCTACGGCTAAAGAACAAATCTACTTCTCCAGGACTTCCCACACTAAATTGCCCTGCGTTCTCCAAGAAAAAAGCTCTTTTTTCTGGAAAGAACAGATTGAAGCGGTCCAGATTCACTTGCTGGTCATCTACCTCCACTTGGGCAAAGTCCGTATTGTAGGTAAGGTCCAACGTTAAACTAGGGGTGATGCTGTATTTGATATCCGCCCCAGCCTCAAAATTGGTATCTGTTTCACTGGGATCTACCGCTTTGTTATTGGACACCTGACCCAAAACATAGGGAATAAGCTTCAGGTTACCTGGATTTTTCAAGCTGAGACCCGTAAGTTTACCTGCGAGGGAGAGTCTTTTCATATCAAAGCCAAGCGGCAGGGATGTCCAATAGGCAGTTTCGGTATTCTTACTTATGTTCCTTCTAAAATTTAATCCCCAAGTCTTGTTGTTACCGGAGGCAAATCGAAGGGATCTAAGGGGAATGGCAAATTCGGCGCTCCAACCATAATCCCCAATTTGAGTTCTAACGGTCCACGAGGCATCCCAGTTAATATTGGTTCCCCCAATAACACCTCCTTGCTGGCGGTTGGCATTGAAGTTACCCTTACCCTCGTTGTCAATTTGCGCGTCATACTCCATACCTTGCGCATTGGTTCCGAACAAAAAGCCGTTCTGACGATCATGATAGGTGTCAATGATAAACAAAAAGCTGTCTTCGTCGTTTAGGTCGGCATCCCTTCTGGAATCAGATACCACTATTTTTTCCGGTTCCGAATCATAACAGACCACGGCCACATAAAATGTGCTTTTACTGTAGGCCACGCGAATGACTGTTTTCTCGGAAACTGGTTGTCCATAGTTGGGCCTTAATTGAATTAAATTGTCTATGGCCGGAACCATTTGCCAAATGGGATCATTGATGATTTCCCCGTCCACAACTGGATCTTGCGCCAAATTAAATGCCCGGAACTCTGGCCTATCACCAAGAGAGTCCAAAGGTTGGGTCGTTTGAGCAGAAACAGGGGAAAAAGACAGGAAGGTCAAAAAAAGTACAAAGACTTTTGAACATTTAGGGTTCATAAAATGAGGTCTGGTTGAAAGTAAATATACCGCTAATCTTGGAATAATTTTTGCGAACTATTGAAATAAGAAATTGTATTCGTATCTTATTGAATGATAAAAAGTTGAGAAGATGAAAATGATAAAAAATGTAGTTGGGAGCCTCTTCGTAATTCTATTATTGGGTTGTGGTGCCACTAACAAAACGGTGCAGGTCAGCGAGGCAGATAAACTGGCCTTGCAAGAATTGGTGGAAAATGGAAGATTGGAGTTCAGAGCCGAATGGGCGCGACCTTTGTTGACCAATACTATGGCCAGTATTGCCAACTCGGGTTTGTTGGCACCAGGGAATACCGCGGGCCAAATCAATCTTTTGGGAAGCCCGGCCTATTTGAGAGTAGTAGGGGATAGCGTATCTGCTTATTTACCGTATTATGGTGAGCGGAACATGGTCACAGGATACGGCAACACCAACAATGCCATTCAGTTTAATGGACCTGCCAAGGATTTAGAACTTGTTGAAGATTCCAAGACACAAGGTTACAGCCTCAACTTCACTGTGGACAATGATACGGAATCCTATACCGTGTTTGCCAAGATTTTTCCAGGAATGGCCGGGACCGTCAACGTGAATAGCACCCATAGACAGACCATTACGTATACAGGAGAAGTTTCGGCCCTTGATGAAGAAGCTGCACTGAATTAAAAGTGCAAGAAATTAAAGTGGTACTTTATTTGTCCGATTAGAACTTTGGACGAATGGGTTTTCTTTGGCCATAACTGAACTTACCAGGCTATGGGTTTGAAGGACTGCCCAATTTTTAGTCTTTTTCCTGATTTTAACACCAGAAATTCATCCCGTTTGTCTTTTTCCGTAGCACTGATCTCATTCCGATTCACCATGTACTTCCGGTGAATTCGGATAAACTCAGGCTCCAATTGTTCTGCCAACGACACCAATCGCTCCCTTTTGATAAAGGAATCTGTTTCGGTGTAAAAATTCAAATAATGTCCCTCAGCCTCAATCCAGTGTACAAGAGACAAGGTCATGGTAATCTTTTTGCGCCCTTTGTATACTGTAATGGTTTTGGTATCTGACTTGGAAAACTGAACAAAGAAGGCAGCTCCCATTATCAATATCAAATGGTAAAGAGCCTCACGACCAAAGTAGTAGCGGGCGTATTCCCCGTCCAAAAAGTGGTCAAAATAACCCAGACTGTGAAGTATCACATTGGAAACCAGATAAAACAGCCCCAATATACCCAATGCTGAAAGGATAATAAGGAGCCAATACCCTTTGCTAAATCTGTTCTTTAAGTAGCGCTGCAAGCGAACTGTAAGTATGATTACCGGAATAAATAGGATAATGGAAACCAAAAGATAAACTACGGAAATCCAAACACTGTAACTACTGTGATTGCGATACCGAATAAAGTTTTGGAGCAAGGTGAGCGCAAACATGACAATTAAAATGCCAATGGAAATCACGTAAAACTTTTTTTCACTCCATTTGATTTGCATATCCAATGCTAAAGGGTAAAAGGTTCTTCAACAAAGATAAATAAACCTTGTTGCGACATATTATATGGGCCTGCTTTGGATTTTAGTTAAAGATTCCCTTGAACATTTTTTCCGTCAAACCTTTGGACTGCAACCATTCGGCCAGTTCCATTTGTTTACCAACTTCGGCATGGTGAAGTAGCGTAAACCCATGAGGTCCCGGTGCTCTCAATAGATGGGGATGATCGGCAATCATTTTCTTTACAAAATCGTCATATCCAAGAAAGGCGTAGTTAAAGATATCCAATCGAGCTCCCTTGGATACCAAGTAATCCACAATATCCCTTCTTCCCATATGGCTGGCACCCCCAACGGCCGTTTCAAAATCCCCTTTGATGAACTGATTGGCACAGTTAAGCAATAGGGGATGTTTCTCAAGTATCTTTTGGGTCTCCTCCAAACTCCTATGGGCGGCGAATACAAATTCAGTAATTAGTTCTTCCCCGAAGAGTTCTTTTTGGCCCTGCTTTGAGGAAGGCAACATTGCAGTGGGGCTTAGGGCAATAGCACCGCCCAAGACTAAATTTCTTTTGAGAAACGTTTTTCTGTCCATTGTTTTTGTTTTTGATGAATACGCAAAAGACCAGCAATTTTTGGGGATTCCGGACAGGAAATTGGGGATTTGTCCTGAAATTGTTTGTGACTGTCATGAAATCGACAACCGCTCATGGAGTTTTGTAAGGATTTTATACCGACTGCGCCTTAATAGTTGTAAAACCAAAAACCACTTTATTGATACCATGAATTTTATGTATTTTCGGGAACATTCAGCGACAAATGTTTAAAATCACGGTTAATAGTTGGAAAGGCTTCTAATTGCTAATCTAGGATGTACAGAACGGTATGTGTAATTCAATAACGGTGCCTTTGATGTTGAGATAATCTGAAGCAAATAGTTACAAAAGCATTAAATCATAAACCTATATCAATCAGAAAAATGAGACCAATAAAAATGATGGTTTTTATGCTAGGCCTTCTGGTCATGGCATGCAATGGTAAAAAGGAAAAAGAAGAAGTAAAAGAAGAGGCCAGGATTGAACCCAAAGAGCGAGTTCATCCGACCAGTCTCCCATTGGATAGCCTAAATCTGCCGGAAGGATTCAAGATAGAGGTTTACGCCGAAGGGGTGGATGGCGCCCGTTCCATGGCCATGGGAGATGATGGAACGCTGTTTGTGAGTACGCGCAATGACAAAACCGTGTATGCGCTTCAAGACCTGGATGGTGATTTCTGGGCGGAAAATGTCAAAGTGTTGGACTCCACTTTGGAAGTGCCCAACGGTATCGCGTTTAAGGATGGGGATTTATATGTTGCTGAGGTGAATCGTTTACTGAAGTATAATGATATTGAACAAAATTTGGACAGTTTACCCGACCCCGAGGTTATTTACGATGACTATCCAACGGAATTCCATCATGGTTGGAAGTACATTGCTTTTGGCCCAGATGGCAAGCTCTATGTTCCCGTAGGCGCACCTTGCAATATTTGTGATAGAACTGACGAAGATGAAAGATTCAACACCATTACCCGCATGGATCCCGACGGTAGCAATCGTGAAATTTATGCCAAAGGCGTAAGAAATACGGTTGGATTTACCTGGCATCCAGAAACCAAAGATCTCTGGTTCACGGATAATGGTCGGGATATGATGGGAGATGACGTTCCTCCTTGCGAGCTCAACCGGGCCTCGGCAATAGGTCAACATTTTGGATATCCCCATTGCCATGGAGGAATTATTTCCGACCCTGAATTTGGAGAGGGGCACCCTTGCGCTGATTTTGTGGCACCGGTACAGCCCTTGGGAGCCCATGTGGCTCCATTGGGGGTTAAGTTTAATACAGGGGACATGTTTCCGAGTCAGTATAAAGGGCAGGTTTTTATGGCAGAACATGGGTCGTGGAACCGCTCTTCCAAAGTGGGGTACCGTATAACCATGGTCACCCTTAATGGAAACGAAGCAGTAAGCTATGAACCTTTCATTGATGGCTGGTTAAACGATGATACCCAAGATCAATTTGGGAGACCAGTGGATTTACTATTCTTGGAGGATGGTTCCCTGCTGATATCGGATGACTTTGGAGATGCCATTTATCGCGTATCTTATGTAGGCGTTTAGTATGATCAAAAAATGGTACAAGTTTAGGTTCGAGATTTTTCTCACCACCCAATTGGCAATTCTTTTTGGGTCCTTGTTCTTTCCTGAGAACTTTTTTGAATTCACTCTGCTACCATTGTTGTATTTGATGGGGATTTTGGCAGGGATTCTCATGATATCCAAAAGGAAGAAGCTCACCTGGTTTTTTATCCTTCTTTTTGCTGCATCCGCCTTTATTTTTGGCAGCTCCATGATTTATAGACAAGAATCACAAGGGGATATCCTGGTTCGCCTGATGATATATTTTGTTTTCTACATTGTGGTAAGTTGGAATGTGATCCAACAGGTTTGGAAGGCCAAATTGGTAAGTAGAAAGGTTATCATTGGCTTGATGAGCGGTTATATCTCTCTTGGATTTCTTGCATTCTTTCTTTTTATGGCCATAGAATTGACCCACCCAGGAGCATTTCAAGGGATCTTACTTGAAAATCAACAGATAGCCATTAAAAGTGAAGCTATCCTATATTATGCATATATCACTTTGATGACCATTGGATATGGTGAGATTGTTCCGGCCATTCCCATTGCACAAAAAGCAGCCATGTTGGTTGGGTTGATGGGACAGTTCTATTTGGTCATTGTTACTGCGGTAGTGGTGGAGAAGTACATCAAACACTCCCAAAAATAGTATTGGACCAAAAGTTAAGTGTGCTTAGTTGGGTAGATTCAAATCCTTCATTTTACCATAAAACTTTTGTGTTTTGCCCTCCAAGACTTCCAGAAAAATGTGGTTGAGCTTGGATCTTCGCTTAACCGGAACGGTTTCTACAATATAGGACTGATTGTCTCCACTGAATTTGTATTTTGCCACTCCCCAAGAGCCAGTTTTTTCAATTTCTCCATTGTAGAGAACTATATCCGGCTTTTCCAGAGGCGTCTTGGGCTGCATCCAACTGGCATACCGCAACTTTCCTTCCTGGGTTTGGTCAATTCTAATGGTGTATTTGTCATTTGAGGAATGGATTACATTTTGCACAGTCTCGACATACATTTTGATCAGCTCGGCATTGGACTGGTTTGTGTTGATCGCTTCTAACAATTTTTGTTCGGTTGCTACAAGTTTGCGTTGCGTGTCCACCAGTTTTTGCTGTGTCTCTTGATCTGAACAAGAAAAGATTGTGAAAAGTACGAGGAACAATGGAATGGGACCTACTTTCATAACTAATAAATAATTTAATGTTGATAAAGTAGCATCAAACTACATGGTGTTAGGAATAATAGCTGAACTGAATTGACGGATGGGCGGTTTGGATTGACCAATGAGGAATAAATAGGTTGGAACAGCAGATGTTATTAAAAAGTTAAAAGTAGTATATGCAACATATAAATCTGTATATTTGCCCCATGAAGTATGATTATAGCGAATGTATTGGATCAAGGCTAAGAAAGATATCTAGAATGGTAGATACCCATTTCAGGCAGCACCTTGTGGACTTTGAGATTACCGAAAACCAGATGACGATATTGTTTGCCATGAGTAAAATGAAGAAAGTGGAGCAGGGCAGGATTGGAAAATATCTTTATTTGGAAAAATCCACAGTCAGTAGAAATATAAAGCTGTTGGAAAAAAGGGGATTCGTGTCGCGTAGTTCTGATTATAGACCCACTGTGGAGCTTACGGATAAAGGTTACAAAATGGTAGAGAAACTAACACCGGTTTGGCTCGGTATTATGGACGAGTTGGTTGGGGTATTGGGTAGTTCTGGATTGGACGGGCTTAGGAATTTGGAAACCAAAATGAGAACATAAATTTTTTAATTATAAAGTTGTATATACTACATTAAAACCATCAAAATGAAAACAAAAAGGGCACAAGCATTTTTTAATTGGGTTACATCGCACTACAAACCCATTCTAATCTTCAGCTTTGCGGCGTTCGTTGTTTCCGTGGTCTCTTTACCCAAGTTGACCAAGGACACCCGCTACGAAGCTTTTTTACCACCACAGGATTCCGTATTGATTCAGCGTAACGCCATCAAGGAAACCTTTGGTTTAAAAGACCCCATGGTCATTGCAGTCAAAAACGACCATGGAATATTCAATCCAACCTCTCTTGGAATTGTGGATGACCTCAGCGAAAAGCTAAAGAAAATCCCTGGCATTGATCCCGACCAGGTGCGGAGTCTATCCACAGAAAACAATGTGGTGGGAACAGACTTTGGAATCTTGGTGGAGCCGTTCTTTGAATCCGAGGAACTTAACGACTCCAATGCCAAAGCTGCTTCCCAAGCCATAGACAATTTTGAATTGTATAAGGGCAGTCTGGTTTCCAAGGATAAAACCACCACTTTGGTCATTGCTGAGATGTTGGACAGTTATGACCTAAAACAGCATGAAGTGTACAATTCCCTCCAGGCACTACTGGCGGACTACCAGCACGACAACCATGACTTTTACTTGGCAGGGGAAGGCGCGGTAAGCGGTTACCTTATCAAATACATTGATGAAGATGCGATGCGCACCAATCCCTTTGCGGGTTTGGTCATTGCCTTCATCCTCATTTTTGCCTACAGAACGGTTAGGGGAGTGGTTATTCCAAATCTAATGGTCCTGGCCTCAGTTGGAATTGCATTGGGGTTGATGGCCTTTTTTGGAGTGGACTTCTATGTCATCACCAACGGACTGCCCGTGGTCCTTATAGCCATTGCCGTAGCGGATGGTATCCACATTATGGGAGAGTATTATGAATTGGCGGCCAAACATCCAGGATTGAGTCAAAAGGAATTGGTGGTCAACACCATGTTGAGCATGTGGAGACCCATTACCATTACCTCCATTACCACCATTGCTGGGTTTATGTCTATTGTTTTTTCTTCCTACATGCCTCCAATGGCTTTCTTTGGTGTGTTTGGTGGAATTGGGGTGGCAACAGCACTTGTATACGCATTGTTTATGATTCCATCAGCCTTAATGCTATTAAAACCACAAAAAAGCAAGGCGTTTAAATCCGCCAACACCATTGACGGCTTTGGCAAATTGATGACGGGATTGGGAAATTTTGTGTATAAGAGGCCTAGAGCCATACTTGTATCTGCATTATTGATTGTTGCCTTGGGAATTTTTGGTGCGCTAAAGCTTAAAGTAAATGAAGATAGAATCGCCAATTTCCAAAGTACCGAACCCATTGTTCAGGCGGACGCGGTTATTAATTCCAAAACTGAAGGCACAAGTTATTTGGACGTTTTGATTGAGACCCCGGAAACGGAGGACATTTTTAAACCCCATAATCTCAAAAAAATCGAGGCCTTGCAGCGTCATGTGGAAACGTTGCCCAAAGTACAGGGAAGTACTTCAATTGTTGATTTCGTTAAAAAGATGCATCAATCTGTAAATGAGGACAATGTGCATTATTATACTATCCCTGATAACGAAGCGCTGATCAGTCAGTTTTTCCTTTTATATTCTGCTAGCGGGGATCCAACCGACTTTGATAATTATGTGGATTATGATTACCGTCTGGCCAATGTTAGATTCCGAATAAACTCTGGGGAATACCTGGATGAAAAGATAATCGTGGAGAAAACGCAAGATTATCTGGACGCAAATTTCAACACACCCACCATCAAGGCAACCCAAAGTGGGAAAGTGGCCCTTGATGTACACTGGATAGGCAAATTGGGACAAAACCACTTTACTGGGGCTATAGTTGCGCTGCTGGTTGTTCTAATTGTCGCTGCATTGAGCTTTCGTTCCATGGCGGGGGGTGTACTTACCATTGTGCCTGTATTGATTTCGGTATTGTTCATCTACACCGTCATGGGCGTGCTCGATATATGGTTGGCCGTAGGTACTTCCATGTTCGCTGCCATTGCCATTGGAGTAGGGGTCGATTTTGCAGTACACACTGTAGACCGATTTAAATATCTCTTAGCCGAAAAAGGACTTTCCCTACATCAGGCATTTCAGGAATTCTTTAAATCAGCGGGGAGGGCCCTATTGTTCAACTTTTTGGCACTGACCCTCGGTTTTGGTGTGCTCATGACCAGCGCGGTACCACCATTGAACCGATTTGGCTTCTTAGTGGCCGTGGCCGTTATGGTCAGCTTCATTGGTAGCATGACCATCTTACCTGCCATCATTCTATTGGCAAAACCAAAATTTTTCATCACACATAAAAATTAAACATTATGAAATTCAACACGATAACAATGATGGCCTTTTTGTTGGCTATCGGATTTGTTCAAGGACAGAGTTTACCAGATGGACAGTCCATTGCGGAGAAAACCTTTGCACGGAATGAAGGGAATTCCGTAAAGCGAAAACTAATCATGGAACTTACGGATAAACGCGGTAAGACTCGGGTAAGGGAAACCACAGCGCTCCGAAAATATTTTGGAGAAGAACGTCGCTTGATCATTTTCTATGAAACGCCCACAAGTGTAAAAGGGACGGCTTTTTTGACCTATGATTATCCAGATGCCGAAGTGGACGATGATCAGTGGCTGTACCTTCCCGCGCTTCGAAAAACAAGGAGGATTTCGGCTTCCAACCGAGGGGATTACTTTTTGGGAACCGATTTGACCTACGAGGACATTAAATTGGAAACCAAAATCAGTAGGGACGACTATAATTACAAGACCATAGGTATAGACCAAGTGGATGGGCAAGATTGCTATGTACTTGAAGCGACGCCAAAGGATGAAGCCACCGCCAAGGAATTGGGCTACAGCAAGGGCAAATTCTGGGTGGATGCCAATATATGGATGATGCGTAAGTCCGAGAGTTGGGACATTGCCGGCAATCCATTAAAGACGGTACACGTAACTGATATCAGAAAAGTACAGGGAATTTGGACTTTGCACCGAATTGATGTGCAGAATCACAAGACCAAACACAAAACGGTATTCCGCTTTGAGGATATTGACTACAGCACTGATTTAAGTGATGACTTTTTTACTGAGGAGGCATTGGTTGACGGTCTGTAGCTATGAAAATTTCAAAAATACTTCCGAAGTTGTTCCTGCTGCTTGGCCTATTGGGCTTGGCACAGGAGCAGCCCAGGAAAAAGTTTTGGGACAAGTTGAACCCTAGCTTGGTGGTTGCAACAGAAACCTCTTACGAATTTGATTCTGGTCAATTACAGAAGTCGGAATGGATCATTAAACCAGAGATAACGTATAAATTCAATAGACGCTCTAAGTTGGTATTCCGTGGACAGATGTATAGCGAGTTCATGGATAATCTAGAAGCGGGCATCCCCGATCAGCATACCGTAGGGAATTTTAACCAAAGGTTATTTTTGGACAAGCACACCAATTTGGAGCTTCGGGAACTGTATTACCATACACGCCTTGAAGGTTTGGGTTTAACCTTGGGTAAACAGCAGATAGTCTGGGGCGAGACGGATGGCATTAAATTACTGGATGTGGTGAACCCACAGAATTTTAGGGAGTTTATTCTTGATGATTTTGAGGATAGTCGTATTCCACTTTGGTCGGTAAAGGCCGAGTTCGATATCAAGGATATTGGCGTGCAACTGGTTTGGATACCTGATAACACCTATCATATTACTCAAGATTTTGATGCGCCATTCTTTACCCAAAGTCTGTTTCCAAGCCCTCCAGAAGGCGTGGATTCCCAATTGAACACTCCTAACAAACCTAGACGGTTTTTTATGGATTCCGATTTTGGAGTGAAGCTTACATCATTTACCAAAGGTTGGGACTTGTCTCTGAATTACTTGTATTATTATGATGACCTCCCCGCCTTTTATTCCAACTTTGAGATGGTTGATGGCACTCCTACAGTTTCCATTAATCCAGAATACGAACGGCAACAATTATTGGGTGGGACTTTTAATAAAGTATTTGGTTCTTCAACCTTTCGTGGGGAACTAGCTTACGTATTTGGGCAAAACTTTGTTTCGGATAATCCCAATGCGGTCAGTTGGGTAGAAGAGTCCGATTTCTTTAGAACGGCTTTAGGGGTGGACTTTATTAAAGGCGAGTATGTAGTAAGTGGACAACTATTCAATGAATGGGTGATGGAATCCATTAGTCCCTTTAACCGGGAACGTTGGGAAACCAACCTGACCTTGTTGGGAAGTAGGGAATTTTTGAACGATAGCCTTAAAGCCGAAATATTATGGGTTCACAGTACCAACCATGGCGATGGATATGTGACTCCAAGACTTAGCTATTGGCTCAACACCAATACCCAACTATTGCTAAATGCGCACGCATTTTACGGGAAGGAATCCCAACTCTTTGGGCAGTTTAAGGACCGTAGCAGAATTTCTTTTGGGCTAAAGTGGGGGATATAGGGGGGATATCCCAGTCCAAACCCAAACAAATACCTAGTTGACGAAAATACCACCAGTAATTTGTATACATCATTCTGTAAAATGTATACGTGGCTGGAAAACAGCGCTTTTACTTTTGTCCTGTAATTGGAAAGGAAACCATTTCATTAAAACATATATCATGAAAAAAGTAATTATAGTCACTGGGGCATCATCTGGAATAGGTAAGGCCACGGCCCTACAATTAATTCAGGAAGGGCATACCGTTTATGGTTTGGCCCGCAGGGTGGAAAATATGCAGGATCTGATTGAGGCTGGCGGAAATGCCATATCCATGGACGTTACCCAGCACGATCAGGTAAAGGCAGTAATTGCCAACATCCTAAAAAAAGAAGACCGGGTGGACGTACTGGTCAATAATGCCGGTTTTGCCATTTGGGGAGCGGTGGAAGATGTTTCATACGAAGATGCCAAACGTCAGTTTGAAGTGAACATTTTTGGTTTGGCGGAAGTGACTAAGGCCGTGCTTCCAAGCATGCGAAATCAAAAAAGAGGAACCATTATTAATATAAGCTCCATTGGTGGGAAAATATACAGTCCTCTTGGTGCTTGGTACCATGCCACAAAACACGCCTTGGAAGGTTGGAGCGATTGCCTCCGATTGGAAGTGGAGAAGTTTGGAATTGATGTTGTAATTGTGGAACCTGGCGCCATTAGAACGGAGTTTGGTGATGTGATGAACGATAACTTTTCTCGCTCAAAAAATGGCGCATATTCGGATCTGGCCAATTTGATTACCGCAGCAGTGGAGGAGACCTACAGTCCAGGCAAAAGTTCCTCTCCAGGGGTGATTGCGGAAGTAATATCCAAAGCAGTGAAAGTAAATAAACCCAAAACCAGATACGCAGCTGGAAAAATGGCGGCCCAGACCTTGTTCTTTAGAAAGTGGTTCAGTGATCGTTTCTTTGACAGAACCATTATAAGAATGATGGGCAATGCCGCCAAAAGTGCATAATAAATGTTTGTTTGATTAATGTTTGGTTGAAGCTGTCGCTCGGGCACTGCTCGGGCGGCGGTTTAAAACCCGAGGAAATACGTAATTTAGAAAAGCCATGAATGATATCATCCACATAGAAAGCATTGAAAAAATCCATCAGATCATGGGTTTTCCCAAACCTAAACATCCGCTTGTGTCGGTAGTTTACATGAAGGATTTCCCAAGCAATATGGACTTTGAAGGGTTTCGCTTTTCATCGGAGCTCTATATGGTATCCCTGAAGGACGGGGTTGAAGGATCCATTCAATATGGCAGGAACTCCTATGATTTTTCAGACGGCACCATGATATTTATGAAGCCACAACAAGTCCTTCATGGTACCTCAGAAAATATTTGTGCGGACTCCAAGGGATGGATGCTGTTGTTCCACCCAGATCTGATTCGAAAATCAGAACTTGGGAAGACCATAAGCCAATACTCCTTTTTTGATTACGAGGTCAATGAAGCTTTACATCTTTCCGAAGAAGAACAGCTTATGGTGAGTGATTTAGTGCGGAAAATTGTTTTGGAATACCAGCAGAACATAGATAAGCACAGTCAAAAGCTTATTGTTTCCAACATAGAGTTGTTGTTGAACTATTGCACTAGATATTATGATCGGCAATTTTATGTTCGAACCAACTTAAACCAAGATCATGTAAGCCAATTTGAATCCCTGCTAAAGGAATACTTCAATTCCGGTAAGGCTTCAGAAATAGGGATTCCTTCCGTAAAATACTGCGGGGAGGAGCTTCACATGTCACCGAATTACTTAAGTGATCTGCTTAAAAAGGAAACGGGTAAGAGCGCTAAGGATCATATCCATGGGTTTGTGGTGAACAGGGCCAAGAACCGCTTGCTTGGTTCCACTGATTCCATAAGCGAGATTGCCTATGATCTGGGGTTTGAATATCCGCAACATTTCAGCAAACTTTTCAAGTCAAAAACGGGCATGAGTCCCGCACAATACCGAACGCAGAATTAACAAAATGAAAAAAGTAATAATTACCGGCGCCACTGGCATGGTGGGTAAAGGTGTACTATTGGAATGCCTTGAAGATGAGCGTATTTCCGAAGTTCTGGTCATCAATCGTAACCCACTTGGGTTGTCGCATACAAAACTAAAGGAAATCTTGTTGAAGGATTTCGTGGAATTGGAATCGGTCAAGGATCAATTGATGGGATACCACGCATGTTTTTATTGCATGGGCGTTTCTGTATTGGGATTGAACGAGCAAACATATACCCAGATTACATACGATATCACCAAAAAATTTGCAGATGTGCTTTTTGATTTGAATCCAAATATGGTCTTCAATTATGTTTCAGGTACGGGAACGGATAGTAGCGAAAAAGGCCGCTCCATGTGGGCCAGGGTAAAAGGGAAAACGGAAAACTACATCTTGAATAAAGGATTTAAAGATGCCTACGCTTTTAGGCCAGGAGGCATTATTCCGGAAAAAGGGATTAAATCACGTACGGGATGGTACAATGCGTTTTATGTAATCACAAGACCTTTTTTTCCCTTAATGAAAAAGTCCAAAAACATTACGACCACAACAAAAATTGGGAAGGCCATGATCCACACGCTATTCCATTCCCAAAAAATGAAGCATTTGGAAAATAGAGCTATCAACGCTCTTGTCCAGAACCCTTAATTATAATAAGTTGAAAAAACTAATAAAGATTTTAAAAAGAATGTTGTTATCCATTGGAATACTAATTGCTCTTTTGGTAGTTGCCTATTTGGCTTTTGTCAACTTTTACCCCTCCTTCGGGGGTGACGTATCCGAAGAACGTCAAAAACAATATGCATATTCACCACAGTTTAAGGACGGAACCTTCAAGAATACAAAGGACGTACCCAAAGAAGCTAGTTTTGGTGAGATGCTGTCAATTGCCCGAAAGTTCTTTTTTCAGAAAGTGGAAAACGGAAGACCAGAAATGGAACCGCCATTGCACAAAGTGGATTCCCTTGAAATTGTTTCCCAAACAAGAGGTACGCAGTTGATTTGGTTTGGGCACTCGGCCTTCCTGTTGCAGATGAGTGGCAAAAACATCTTAATAGACCCCATGTTGGGTGCAGTGCCTGCGCCTCATCCTTTGTTGGGTGCCAATCGATTTAACAAAGAACTTCCTATCGCCATAGAAAAACTTCCCAAAATTGATGCGGTTTTGATTTCCCATGATCATTATGATCACTTGGATTACGAATCCATTAAAAAACTGAAGGATAAAGTAGACCGCTTTTACGTTCCCTTGGGTGTTGGGGTGCACTTGGAGGCATGGGGCGTTGCCAAGGACAAGATTGAGGAGTTGGATTGGTGGAAAGAAACTTCCTTGGACGGACTGGATTTTGTTTGTACCCCCGCCCAGCATTTTTCAGGTCGAAAGATGAACAATGGCCAAAGTACCTTATGGGCTTCATGGGTGATTAAGTCAGAGACCGAACGGATTTTCTTTAGCGGGGACAGTGGCTATTCCACCCATTTTAAGGAAATAGGGGAGGCGTACGGCCCCTTCGATTTTGCTATGCTGGAATGTGGGCAATACAACAAAATGTGGCCGGATATCCACATGTTTCCTGAGGAGACCGCCCAGGCAGGAATAGACTTAAGAGCTGCAACCATCATGCCTATTCATTGGGGTGGATTTAAGTTGGCCCTGCATTCGTGGACGGATCCCATTGAACGTGTCACCAAAAAGGCCAAGAGTTTGGGTATTCCGTTGATCGCTCCGGAAATCGGCTCTATGATTGAGCTGGATTTGATCAAAAACCAAGAAGTTAAGCAGTGGTGGTAAAGCAAAACAGCGTGGATTGAATTAAAATCCAAAAGTCGCAATCCAAAGTAGCTTCGCTTCACGTATATAGGGCATCGCGCTTTATGGGATATAGATCGCGAGAACACTAAACAACAAAATACCTATTCGCGTGAAACCAACCGGACAACCAAAATTCTTGGCGGTTTTACTTTTGGGGCTATTGTTTTCTTGGTCAATTCATGCTCAAGAAAAACTGAGGTATACAGGCCCTTTTCAAGTAGCCAGCTTTGTAGGCGAGGTGGACTATACCTATCAAATCATTGATGGGGACACCTTACTCCAAGGTCCTTTTAGTATGAAGCGTTCCAATTTGGACGCCCTTTTGGACCAAAAAGACAAAACCTTCTCTTTTACAGGTGCTTTTGAAAACGGATTTCCCAACGGCCCATGGAATTTCCAGTTTGGAGAATTTGAATCAGACCAAAAAACCGAAGTGGTCGGTTTTCAATATCGGGTCAACGTGGATGGGATCCAGAATCAGGCCCAAGGTGAGATTCAAATGGGAAGACCCGATGGGCTCTGGATTATTTCCGAACAGCAAATTGAGGATTCAGAAGTTAAGGAAACCCTGTTCCGAAGCCAGATAACCTATAATAACGGTGTACCACAACAGAGTTTTAGAATTGAGGGCAAGCAAAGTACCTTGGTAGGTCGCTTTTTAAGGGATGGGCTGGCGCATGATAGCTGGACCTTGTTTGGGGATGAAAGTACAGAGACATGGTCTTTTAGCGAGGGCGTGCTTACCCAAATACGATTGGATGACACCACGATAGCTGTTTTCCGAGGTCCGTTCAAGGCGGCCAGAACCATTAATCTGGATAAGCGGTTCTCCAAAATTTTAAAGCTTCAATTGGAAAGGGAGCAAGCTGAAGGATTAAGGGATGGAATCAACAAACTCCTGGCGGAAAATGCTGCGCACTATAAAAAATTGGATGATATCCTATCACAATTGGGCAAGTCCCAATTTTTGCCCATGTTTAAGGTAAAGGTTCCCTACTTTCCCTTGGATTCCTTGGAAAGAAATGGACTTGGGGCTATCCAAAAAGAGTATGGACATTCTTCCAAAGTAGCTAAGGGGTTATTGGAAAACACCCAGCTGAATTTGTTAAGGCGTTCGGATAACGAAGCCCAATTCTTGTATTCGGCAGTGGAAAAAATCAAGGCATCTTTCTTAGATCCACTGGATAAGGTTGTTCACTTTAGTGAGTTGGGAATCTTGGATTATTTGGATCGGGATTTACTTGCACAGCGTTTGTTTCCAAATGGCAAACCTTCAACAACAATTGTCATAGACGAATCAGAAAGAACTTTTGAAGGCCCTAATGCCAATGACTTCAATTTTGAGGGCGAGGAGATGCAAGCTTTAGCTCAAATGTCATCTTATACCAAAGTCAGTTTGGACCAAATTGCCACCATTCTGTACGAAAAAGTAAAGAACGAGCAGCAGCAACAGGAATTTGTGGCCTTGGAAGAGCAGATGATAGCCAAAATCAATAGCTTAAACCAAATGGTGGATTCGCTGGATACTTCTGGAACCTATGGAACCGCCATTCTGCATATAAAGACAATTGCGGAGAACAAGTTAAATGCTTACTCAAGTTCAGCAGCTACCGAAGGAAGGTTGGAAGAAGCCAAGCAATTGGTCCCCTGTCTGGAAACCCTTAAAAATTTATCCCAAAATTTGGCGGCTCTTCCCGCTAGGGAATTGGAAATTCAGGAAACCTACAAAGATGCTGTTTGGAATCCTTTCATGGCCAATTTGATGGAGGAGGAAGTAAAGAAAAGAATCACTTCGGCCTATAGAAATGTCTTGATTCCATTCTTGGTGAATGAAGCCAACGGTGAACTGAATTGCACCAAGGCCAACAACCTGAATCAGCTGTTAACCGAGCTGCATAAACGGATGTTGGAGCTAAGGGAAGAAGACACCCATAAATTGGAACGTAAACTTCGCAAAGAAAAGAACCCGAATACCATTTTGGAATTGTTCAACCTTCAACCTCTGGAAAACTAGCATGAAGTACTTTAGCAAACACTCCGGATGGGTTGTGGCGTTCATGTTGATAAGTTTCAACATACAGGCCCAGGATGAGCAGGTGTTACCTGCTGAATCCAAGTATAAGGACCCTTCAACCAAGGTTTGGTTCAATACCTATGGTAACATTCGAATCTCAAAACGGTTATTCTGGGATGCCCAGACGCATTTCCGTTTTGAGGAAACCGAGGACACTCCCTTTATAGGTCAGATAGGACAGATTTATAACCGACACGCCATTGGATACATCTACTCCAAAAAGGTGAATTTTAGCTTGGGTGGGGTGCTTAGGGTCAACTTCAATACGGATGAGGATTCCGATGATCGCCCTGTGGTTCCTGAATTCAGGATTTGGCACCAGTACCAATTTGCCATGCCGCTCTATAGTTCCATGATTTATCATAGGTTAAGAATAGAGCACCGCTGGACCCAGGACTTTGCCGAAAACAGCGAATACATATTTAGAAACCGTTGGCGTTATATGTTTCGGGCCAAAATCCCATTGAACAACTATAAGTTGGAACCGAAAACCCTATACGTTTCCCCAGAGGCAGAGCTTATTATGCAAAGTGGCAAGGCTGTAGTGGCCAGTCCCATGGAAGACCTGCGTTTGACCACCACATTGGGCTACATTTTGACCCCACGTTTGACCATTGCAGGTGGACTGATGTACTCTCAAGGGCAGACCCTTGATAATGGGGGAATCTACAAGCAAAGTTGGACCATGCGATTCCATGTCTACTTCTCACCGGATATCAGAAAAGTAAAAAATAAGCTTCCGGAGATCCATTTTGACGATTAGCAACGTATATGTTAGGAAGTCATTCAAATCCATCATGAAAAAAAGACTAAATCAACTCACCTACATCCTTTTTGGCCTTACCTTTTTGTTAGGAGGTTTTTATTTTCTGAAAACCAAGAATCTGCAGGAGCAATTGACCATTAAAAACCAGGAGATTGAGGAATTGGCAAATGCTACGGAGATTGATGAGCCCAACTTATCCGAGATTGATGCCATGATCATAGATGGGGATGACTATTCCCAAGCCTTAGAGGCCTATCAAGAAAAGTACGATGAGCATCTATTGGCCGAAGAGGCAGAATTGAAATTGCGAATCGCTTTGACGCAGAAAATGATGGCACTTAAAGCACAGCCCAAGCAGAATGACGAAGTATTGGATTTACAGCATCAATTGGATTCGTTGACTACAATTCTTGAATCAGCACCAAAGGAGATTCACCAATATGACTCCCTTAATTTTGCTTTGGAAAAGTCCAAGGTTCAAATTGCGCGTATGCAAAAGCAATTACGCAGAAAGTCATCTGGGGAGTATCTTACGTTCACCAATAGTAAGGGAAGTTTAATGCACTACGTTGGTCAAGTCAAAGATGGCAAAGCCAATGGCTATGGCGTAGCCATTCTGAACACGGGCAGCCGTTACGTAGGCGAATGGAAGGATAATCAGCGTCACGGTGACGGAGCATTTTACTGGGCAGATGGACAGCATTACACAGGATCCTACGTGAATGACAAGCGCTCGGGAGAAGGAACCTACCACTGGCCCAATGGAGAAAAGTTTGTCGGTCTTTGGAAAGACGATGAACGCATGGGTGAAGGGGCTTTCTACGGTAAAAAAGGTGATATTGTGGCCAGCGGCGTTTGGGAAAATGACGAGTTGGTCGTAACCAACAAACCTTAAGAGTTTGCTCTAAACATCTTGCAGTTTTCCTTTAATAGGAAATAGTAATCACAACAGTTTAAAAATTTAAATGTAGGCTAGTGATTTTTCATTTTAGCCATACAGGACTTGTTTCGGATTCATGGGGTTGACCAATGATATCCCGATAAAGTTCTGGCCTACGTGCATTTTTATACCTCCAACCGCCAGAGAGCTGGATTTTATCTTTGGTGATTCGGGCTACTGTGATATCATCTTCAAAGGATTTAATTTCTGATAACACCTCGCCGTACGGATCCAAAATCATGGAATTGCCATTTTTTAAATGTTCACCATCGTATCCAATGGGATTTGAAAACGCATAATACACTCCATTGTCATATGCCCTGGCCGGAAGCCATCGCATTAACCAAGCGCGACCCTTGGGCCCGTCAAATTCTGCCTGCAAGGTTTCGGGGGCCTTATGTCTATTTTGCCACAATCTATCATCCACATAGCCACGCCCGGGCATATTGGAGGGTGTACAGCAGGTGACATGTGGCGCAAAAATCAGTTCGGCGCCCAAAAGGCTTGTGGCCCTCACATTTTCAATCACGTTGTTGTCATAACAAATCAGAATCCCGAATTTCCATCCCTTGAGATCAAAAACACAGTATTCCCCGCCTGCGGCCATATGTTTGCTTATAAAAGGATGTAGTTTTCTATACCTCGAAACAATACCGTTTTTGGTAACGCAGATATAGGTGTTGAAAATGCTGTCCGATGTCTTTTCAACCAAACCAGCTAGAATGGGAATGTCAAAATCACTGGCAATCTTGATGAGTTCCAAAGTAGAAGGCCCATTGGGAACTTCTTCTGCCAGCTCGAACATTTTTTCTCGAGAAAGATCTTTGGTGAACGTATAGGCCGTAATACACATTTCATGGAAGCTAATGATATCGGCTCCTTTGGATTTTGCCTTTTCGGTAAGCTTTCGAATCCGAGATAAATTATATGCTTTGTCCCCATCTTTAGGCTGAAATTGTGCAACGGCAAGGTTTAGGTCTTTCATTGTACTGAATTGTTTAAACCGTAAAATTAGATTGCTAGCCCAACCCAAAATTGTACGGACCCGACAAAAAATACTAAGGCAGGGAAACAAGATTCGTTGCCAAACGATTCGTTTTGGCAATATAATCTTTGGGGGTTAGGGAGGTAAAATCCTTAAAATCCCGTATGGAATGGGATTGGTCATAATAGCCAGCTGTTAATCCTATGGAAGTAAGTGTGGCGTAATCTGATTCTAGGTTCAAGAAACCCAAAAAGTTATGAAATCGAACTATCCGAAGGTACTCCCTGGGAGGTATCCCCAGATACTTTTTAAAAGCCCGCTGCAAGCTTCTTTCGGTATATTGGTAGCCTTTGGACAGTTGCCCAACTTTGGATTGCCCCCTTGCATTTAGAATAGATTTTACGACTTCTGAAAATCGATAGTCCATGGGGTGGAGGCTTTTTTGGATGTAGCGCAGAAAATAAGAATCCAACAAGTCTATCTGCTGTTCGGACTTGTAACAGGACTCCAATTGCTCTTGAAGTGTGGCAATTAACGCATCCAATACGAAGGTTCCGTTTATGGTTTCCTGGCCCAATTCATAAGAGGGGATTCCAGTTAGCTGATAAAGTCCAGTGGGCTGGAATACCACTATGATTACCGAAAAATCCCCGAGCACAGCAAAGTTCTTGTTCGTTTTTATGCCTCCAACAATAAAAGGGCCTGCTTGATTTTGAGATGCACCTTGGGTAAGTGCGGTTTCCCTCAATCTAAAGACCAAATGGGCATTCCCATCAGTAAAAAAGCGAAGCTGTTGCAAACCTTCGGGACCCTGGACTCCATCAATAAAAAGGTAATGCTTGATTACTCGGGCCAGATGTTTGGATGGTGCTACTTGCATGCTATCGCAAAGTTAAAATAAACATTCAAGTGGAATATATTGTTTTGTGATTGATATTCAGTAGTTTGGGTTTTATTCTACAGCATTTTTTCGTAACTTATAGAGGGATTTTCCAGCAGGGTCCATAAATCAAAAACAGCGAAAAATGAACTTGCCTTTCTTCTTCAGTATTGTGTTGGGTGTTTTTCTCTTAGCAGGCATACGGATTGTCTTTGAGTACAAGCGCGCCCTAAAATTTCGTTTTGGGAAATATGTAAAAACCCTACAACCTGGTTTCCGATGGATTATTCCCTTGGTTGAAACCATTCAGGTGGTAGATATACGTGTAATTACCATCAATATAGCCTCCCAAGAGGTGATGACGGAAGACAACGTGCCCTCGAGCATTGATGGGGTGGTGTTTTTTAAGATCAACAATCCGGAAAAAGCCGTGCTGGAGGTAGAGGAGTACGATTTTGCGATTACCCAACTTTCGCAGGCAGCGCTAAGGGATGTTTGCGGAAAGGTAGAGTTGGATACCATTTTGTCCAAACGAGAGGAAATGGGGAAAAACATCAAGAATATTGTGGAAACGGAAACCCATCATTGGGGCATTGAAATCATCGATGTTAAAATTAAGGACATCCAGCTTCCCGAAAACATGAAACGCATGATGGCCAACCAAGCAGAGGCCGAGCGTTCGCGTAGGGCGCGGATTATTTTGGCCGAAGCTGAGGAACAGGCAGCTGCCAAACTATTGGAGGCAGGATTACAAATAGATCGCTCGCCATCTGCCATCAAATTGAGATTGTATCAAACCCTCTCCAATATCGCAGCAGAGAAAAATTCGACCATTCTATTCCCTTTTCCAGAAGAGGTACTGCCCAGACAGACGGGACATTCAGAGTAGATCAAGCTGAATACTGCCATGGATGTCCTGAAGCTGGCTATTGATCACTTCCCCAAGACCCAAGAATCGATACCTAACACCAACAACCCGTCCAATGCTTTGGTTATAGCTTCCAGTGAAAAGGGATGTGTCTTCCTCAAAAATCTCGACCTGCTTATCCTTGACCTGAATTTTTATATCACGTGGTTGGGACAGATCAAGCCCCAATCCAGAAAGGTCATGTTCCTTTCCACTTAGGTATACATCGTTCATCATCACACCCAATTCTGAACTACATCCAGGTATGGAAAAAGAAAACACCATCGCACCCTTGGTTCCCAATACTATCACATAGCTTTTTTGACATACGGCCCATTTATCCCGATATACATTTTGGAGGGAAGACCTAAGAATAAAATTATCTCCAGAAATCGAATCAAAATCCTGGACCAAATGGTAGGTGGTGTTTATGGGTTGTTCATTTTTGCTTACCTCCTTGTGAATGACTTTGGGAAGCGAGAGTTTTCCATCATTTATTTTCTCAGCTGGCATATACTTGGGAATGGGTTGGTAATCCAAAGTGCCCAACCACCCTTCAGATTTGATGAAGAGATCGTGCTGTTTAATGGGTTTGCCATCCACCAAGAGTTTGGCCCTAAAATAGCCTGGAGAATAGTATTGACCCGTGGCTTGGGTCTGTCCCGGTTTAAGACTTATGGTTTTGGTAGGGTCCCAATACTGTTGAATATGGATGCTGTCTGAATCGATATCGCCCAAATCCAAATCGAAAACCACGGAGTTGGGAAGTCCTTTGGCTATGGGTTTGCTTTTAAACACAATGGATTCTGGATCAAAGGAAGTGTTATCGCTACTGGTTCCTTTTAAGGAGAAAAACGAGATAAAGATCACCGTCATGACTGAGGCACTCAGCATGATCACTCCAAGATTGGCATTGACAACCTTTAGCAACGGATGTTTTGTTTTGAGTGGTGCCGCACCCTTAAAATCCCGCCAATTTTCAAATCCTGCAAACTGGGCCAAAGTGTTCAATGTTGTTTTGCTGGGAGCACTTTGGTAATCTATTCGGCCCCAAACCCGCTTTAAAGTAACCGGACTCAATAGTACCTTGGTTCGTTGTTGAATACGCTCACTGAGCTCAATAAACACATCGCTATGCCAACCTTGGGAAGGGCCCCAACCTAGGCTTTCCTCAATTTGCAGCAAACATTTCCGCACCAATTTTTCTTCCGGATACATGATTGGGATTTGTGGTGTAAAGATCACAAAAAAATCGCTGCCTGAACCGGAATGAATGAACTTGAACCAACTTGTTTTTGGATTTCGGTACGCATAAAGGAGCTTTGGAACATCAAAAAACATTCAGTCATGATTAAAACATTTCTATTGCCCGTTTTTTTATTGTTTAATCTCGTTTTTGTCCTCGGACAGAAGGTTGTTCCCTTGGATACGGTCCACTTGAAAGTCAATTCCAATTCCTTTATGTTCGAACAATTTAAGGGGGAGGAGACCATTTATTTCAAAGGAGGTACGGTTGGTCTCAAGGATGTTTCCTTTCTGAATGGTACCATTGAATACGACATCTACATTACCGAAGACCGAGGTTTTCCGGGCGTATATTTTAGAATAAACGAGGATGATGCTGAGCAGTTTTATATCCGACCGCACCAATCCGGAAACGCAGATGCCAACCAGGCTACACCGGTGACTAACGGACTTGCCAATTGGCAGTTTTACTTTGGCCCAAAATATTCCTTTCCGCATAAATACAACTTCGACACCTGGACGCACGTGAAGATTGTGGTCAATGAGCGAAGGGCGCAGGTATTTTTGGATCATTCAGAAACTCCTCATTTATCTTGGCAGCTGTTCCACGAACCCAAAGCGGGAGAAATCAGTTTTTCGGGCGGACTTTTCCGTGGCTTCCATATAGCCAATATCAAAATAGACCACCAAACACCAGTCATTGAGAATTTCAATCCTGGAACCCGAAAACCCATTGAAAATGTGATTAAGGAATGGACGGTTTCTGACAAGTTCGAGGAAAAGGAGTTGGACAATCTGGATAATATTGATGGCTTGATATCTCGCCTTAAATGGAATAAAAAGATATATGTGGAAGAAGGTGTTGCTGCAAATATAGCCAGGGTCGTTAAGCTTGATGGCGATGTTCCGGGAAATACGGTTATTGCCAAGTTGACCATTACTTCGGACAAAGATCAAGTCAAACTTTTCGATTTTGGCTACAGCGACAGGGTGGTGGCTTTTTTGAACAACAAACCCATCTACAAGGGAAACAATCGCTTTCGAAGTAGGGATTATAGATTTCTGGGTACCATTGGACTCTTTGATGCTGTGTATCTTGATTTAAAGAAAGGAAAGAATACTCTCTTATTGGCTGTCTCCGAGGATTTCGGTGGATGGCTTGTTACTGGAAGGTTCATGGATTTAGAAGGGCTGAAAATCAAGTAGAAATCAATCTTAAAACGAAATCATGAAATTAAAACTAAAATTGTTCAGCCTTTGTTTTGCCCTAACCGGGGTACTGATATCCAGTGCCCAAGATATGCTGGTGGCCACCAAGGTGAGCCAACGGGCAAGCATAACCCAACGTATTGGCACAACGGATGTAACGGTGGTCTACCATAGTCCTTCTGCCAAAAAACGTAAGATATTTGGTGGCATTGTTCCCTACGATTTTGTTGTGGATGGGGTGGAATATCCGTGGCGAGCGGGTTCCAATCAAAACACAACAGTGGAGTTTACACACGATGTTAAAATCCAAGGTCAACCACTGGCCAAAGGAAAATACGGACTGCACATTTTTGTAAAGGAAAGCGAATGGGTTTTCATTTTTTCGAAGAATTCCGAAAACTGGGGAAGTTTTAGCTATAAAAAAGATGAGGATGCCCTACGGGTAACGGCAACTCCTTCGACAAGTCCGTATCAAGAAAATCTACGATATGAATTCAACAATTTGCAGGTCCAGTCCACCAGGTTAGAATTAAAGTGGTCCACGATAAGTTGCGGAATCGAAATCTCCGTGGATGTCAATGCCAATGTGCTAGCGGACTTAAAGGTCAAAGAAGAAAAAACCGTGGACGATTACATCAAAATTGCCCAATTGATAGTGGCTGAAGATCCTGCTAATGTTGAAGAAGCCTTGTCCTATGTAGACAAGTCCCTTGAAATTGGGGCGGAATTCCGAAATACCATGCTCAAATCTCAGTTATTGGCCCAACAGGGCAAAAATGCAGAGAGTAAGAAATATGAAGATCAGGCCTTGTCTTTGGGAAAAGGGTTCCCATATTTTTATTATTACCCATTGAGCTATATGTTGTTGGAAGGCGATATGCAAAAGACTTATGAACTCTTGTCGGAAATGCTTCAAAAGGAACCCAACAATTGGATCGCCAATTTGGCCATGGGAGAATATTACATCAAAGCCAAAGACCAGCAAAAAGCGACTTTTCATTTTGGAAAGGCCTATGAATATGCCGGGGAGCGATCTAAAAATTACACCCGTTATATGTATCTGTCCAACAAGTTGATTCTGGAGCAATAGTTTTGTAACTTATTGGCTATCAATTCATCTTGTTGGCCATGAGTAGGGCAGTTGTCATCTTGTTTTCTTTCCTGATGTCCCATGCGTTGTTTGGACAAAACAACTATACGGCCCAAAGAAAGCAGATGGTGGAAACCCAGATAAAGGCTAGGGGCATAGATAACTTGGCTACACTTTATGCCCTTTTAAATGTACCCCGACACCTATTTGTTCCCGAGGATTTAAAATCTTATGCGTATAACGACAATCCCTTGCCCATTGGAAATGGGCAGACCATTTCTCAACCCTATATTGTGGCCTATATGACCCAAGCGCTGAGATTAAAGAAGGACCATAGGGTATTGGAGATTGGAACGGGATCAGGGTATCAGGCGGCGGTGCTTGCCAAGATTGTGGATTCTGTTTACACCATTGAGATTGTTGAGCAACTCGCCCAGAGTGCCAAGGAGCGATTACGAAATTTGAACTATTCCAATGTTGTTGTAAGAAGGGGAGATGGCTATAATGGCTGGCCAGATAAAGCGCCTTTTGATGCTATCATGGTCACTGCGGGTGCTGAATACATTCCCCAACCTCTAATTGATCAACTTAAGGTGGGGGGTAGAATGATCATTCCGGTCGGGCCTCACAATCAAGTGCGGCAATTGGTCCTGGTTACCAAAAAGAAAAATAAAGTGCTTAAAAGAAATGTGATGGCAGTGCGGTTTGTTCCTTTTACGCGGGAGGAGTGATGTGCCTCCTCATAAATTGATCGGTTCAACCTCGGTTTAAATTTCAATCAAACACGGCCATTGATTGAACGGATTATTTTATAACTTACAGCAATAAAACTAACTACTACTTGTTGTTTTGCCTTTAAAATCAGTGCATCGGCCTAAGCTCACGACTGAGGATGCAAAAAGTCAGCATGCGTCCAAATCTGTTGGTGAGCCCAAATATGAGGATTCCCAGTTATGGAAAGAATTCCAATCTGGAAGCGAAGCAGCATTTGCCCAAATCTATAGGGACAACGTTCCTTTACTCTACAATTATGGCCTAAAGTTGGTCAAGGACAAGAACTTGGTCAAAGACTGTATTCAAAATCTTTTTATTGAAATCTGGGATACCAAGCATCGCTTGGGAAACGTAAAGTCCATTAAATCGTATCTCATTAAATCGTTAAGGCGAAAAGTGATTTCGGAAACAGTCCGAGGTAGAAAGCTGTACGACAACGCAAAATTTACAATTGCTTCTGAACCGATTGTACAGGCCAAAGCCCATAGTTTGGCAGAAAAACAAGAATTTGATTTGCAAAAACAGCATTTAAAGGAGGCTGTCAAAAAGCTTACGGACCGTCAAAGGGAAATCATCTACCTTAAGTATTATGCCCTTTTAAGTTATGCTGAGATTGGGGAAATCATGTCGTTGAGCAACAAAGGGACCTACAAACTTATGGGAAGGGCGATACATTTTCTTAGAAAATATATGGGGGCCATACCTTCGCTGTTAGTATCCGTTTTGCTGAATTGATTATCTCAGCTCATTAAATCACTCCTCTTTTTTACTTTAATTGAGTTAAACTAATCAACTATATAACAGATATTTATGTTTTAATTTGGAAATTTTCTCATTTTCCATGGGGTACTAATCGCATTTTCACTCTCTTATTAGAAAACAACAGATTGTTTCTGTTCGATTCAAGATTAAATGAAGTACGCTCACTATACCGAAGAAGATTTCATCAAAGACGAGTACTTTCAAAAATGGGTGCTGAACCCAGATGAAATGACATCCAATTTTTGGCAGAATTGGATGACCGCCAATCCAGAGAAAAAAGAACTTGTCCAGAATGCCATACGGTTCATACAGCTTATGGATTTTGACGAGGAAAATCTCACCGATGGCGATTTTGATACCATGTGGCAAAATGTTATCCAACGGAGAAGGGATGGGGACAGGGTATTTGTTCCGAGACCATCCAGGGGATCAAAAAAGAGCTTTGTGCTAAAAATAGCCGCTGTTTTTATCGGCTTGTTGGCAACTTCCTATATGGTGTATCAAAGCGGACTGTTTAACAAACAGGAACACGTGATAGAGTCTGACACCCCAGTTATTACCTTGGAGTTGGAAGACGGTACCATTAAGGTTTTAGACGATACTTCTTCAGGAATTATAACCAATACCAAAGGAAACCAGGTGGTGAACCAAAAGCAGAATATGCTTTTGTACAACAACGAAGGCAAGCAAGAAGCGGAAAGACTTACCTATAACCAACTGTCCGTTCCTTATGGCAAAAAGTTTGAATTGGTACTTTCTGATGGCTCCCATGTCTTTTTAAATTCTGGGTCAAAACTCAGATATCCCGTAAGCTTTTTAAAGGACAAACCCCGGGATGTTTACCTGGATGGGGAAGCTTATTTCTCGGTAGAAAAAGACCAAGCCCGACCCTTTACGGTAATAACGGATGACATGAACACCAGTGTTTATGGTACGGAATTCAATGTTTCCAGTTACAAAAATGAAAACAATACTTCCACGGTGTTGGTGGAGGGTAGCGTGGGCGTATACAAATCAAACAATGCTGAAGGGCAGAAGCCTATCACACTGGTTCCTGGTGGGCGAGCTGTTTTTAAAGAGGGAGCCATAGCAGTGGATCAGGTGAATGTTCAGAAATATACCGCTTGGACCAAAGGGGAGCTCTTTTTTGTGGATGATCGCTTCGAGTTGATTCTTAAAGAACTCCAGCGGCATTTTGATGTAGCCATTACCAATGAATACCACGAGTTGGATGCAAAGAAATTCACAGGAACCTTCTCCAAAGAATCATTGGATCAAATACTACGAATTTTTCAGGAGCATACGCCGTTTACATATACCATCAATCGGGATACGAACACTATTATAATCAACAAGGAACAAGAAATTTTGTAGTGCTATTTCAATGCACAAGAAAAGAGCAGACAAAAAACAACTAAAACTACTATCTATGAATTGAACACCCTAAGAACCAAAAAATCGGAAAGTGTTCCCGCACTTCCCGATTAAGATTTGATCTAAGTCGTAAGAATCAACAAAAATCAAACAAAATTATGAAAAAACTAATGAACTCATTGGTGAGATGTTCCCGCGTCTTACCGAAACTAGATCTCAAAATGAAATTTTCACTCTTGTTTTTCATGGTGGCCCTTTTTCAGCTAAAGGCAGAGCCGAATTACTCGCAAAAAGTCAAGATTGATCTAGATCTAAAAGATGCTCCTATTTCCAGGATTATTGAGGAGATAGAATCCAAAACCGATTTTAAGTTCTTCTACAGCAGGGAGGAGCTGAATTTGGAGCGAAAAATTGACATTCAGGTCAAAAGACAAGAGATACGTAAGGTGCTCGGCAAGCTCTTTCCTTATGGCAATGTCCTTTACAAAATAATTGACCGTCAAATCGTATTGACGAGGAACCAAGACGATGCGCCGACACCCAAGGCTCCAGCTCCAAAATTGGAATTACAGCAAACGTACAGCCTCTCCGGTACAGTAACCGACGAAATTGGGGATCCGCTTCCAGGTGTTACAGTGCAGATTGAGGGAACCAATCAGGGAGCGATTACGGACTTTTCAGGAAATTATGTGTTGCAAGCAGACCTTGATCCAGGCGACTACGTACTTATTTTTAGATCCCTGGGCTTCACCACCCAAGAACTTACAGTGACTTTGGGTTCTCAAACCGAGGTTACAAACGATATTACTTTAGGCACCGACATTTTGGGCTTGGACCAAGTAGTAATTACGGGTGTAGGGGCTTTGACCGCCAAAAAGCAAATTGGAAATACCATTTCAAGTGTTGAAGGAACCGATATTGCAGCTTCCGGCGCGGTTGACATTACAGGAGCGCTTTCCGGTAAGCTCGCTGGTATTCAGGTGTCCCAAAACTCTGGAGATCCGGCGGCGGGTATCAGTGTTAGGTTGCGGAGTGCCAGTACCGTTAATGGTAGTTCCGATCCGTTGTACATTATTGACGGGGTTATTGTAAACAACAACTCCACCGATGTTTTGGATGTGACCAGTGTGGTACAAAACCGACTTTCGGACATTAACCCTCAGGACATTGATAGGGTGGAGGTCATTAAGGGAGCCGCTGCTGCAGCTATCTATGGTTCCAGAGCGAGCAACGGGGTGGTTCAGATTTTTACCAAAAAAGGAAGGTCAGGGAAACCCGTAATCAAGGTGGCCACCAGTGTCAATCTAAATTACCTGAGGAAAAAAAGGGAGTTTAATGAGGAGCCCTTGGACTGGACTTCCACGGATATCACAGACCTCAGTACAGAATCGGTTACCCGTTATGATTATCAGGACATGGTTTTCCAAAACTCCACAGGAACAGACAATTATGTCTCTATCTCCGGAGGTAACGAAAACACCGATTATTTTGCCTCGCTTTCCTATTTAAAGAACGAAGGAATCATGAAATCCACCGATTATGAAAGAGAAGGTGGAAGAATACGCATCAATCAAAAATTTAATGACTGGGCATCTGCATCCGCGGGAATGTATTTTTCCACAAGCCACAGTAACGATGTTCCCAACGGAGGGTACGGCTTCGGGGTTTTGCAGACCATTCTTTTTACGAACAACACCATAAATCCAGCACCTGATGAAAACGGGAACTATCCCCAGATGACCTTTTACCCCAACATTCTGGAGTATATAGAAACCTTCGATTTTCAACAGACCAACAACAGAACGATCAGCGATCTGCAAATCAATTTGTCCCCGACAAATGACCTTAAGATCAATTACACCTTGGGGTATGATAATGCAGAATCCAGAGGAACAAGGTATGTTCCCATCGGGACAACCACAGTGCCCTTGGGTAGTGCCAGTACCACCACTATAAGTGCCAAGCTGTTCAATAGTGATCTGAATGCTTCTTATGATAAATTGATTTCAGACAACCTGAAATCAACCACCACAGCTGGTTTCTCTTGGCAGGCCGATGAAAACATCCTTCGTTCCATACAAGGAACAGGATTGGCCTTGGGCGTACGAACCACTAATGGTGCGGCTTCCATCACCACCAATGAAAACCGCAGTGAGCGAACCTTCTGGGGAGGTTTCTTGCAGCAGACCTTTGGGTTGGACAACAAGCTTTTCCTTACAGGAGCTATCCGATTGGATGGGTCTTCCGTTTTTGGTGAGGACGAGCGAAACCAATTTTATCCTAAGGCGAGTGCATCCTATCTAATTTCCGAAGAGGATTTTTGGATTGATAATCTGTCCAACGTGTTCAGCAGCTTTAAGCTGAGGGGAGCATGGGGGCAAGCCGGTAACCTTACCGCCATAGGTCCTTTTGACAGATTGTCCAATTATTCTGCAGAAAGCATTGACGGGAATTCTGGGTTAGTAGCTCCCGATCTTTTGGGAAATCCAGATCTAAAGCCAGAGCGCCAAACGGAGCTGGAATTTGGTGTGGACATGGCCTTGTTTGATAATAGAGTGGGACTGGAACTCACTTACTATAAACAAGACATTGAGGATTTGTTGTTAAGAAGGAGCTTGTCACCAAGTACGGGAGCTCAATTTAGAGTAGAGAACATCGGAACCATGACCAACAGAGGGTTTGAAGCCATGATCACGGCAACCCCTATCCAGACCAATAACTTTAATTGGTCTGTAACCGGTACATTTTCGACTAATAAAAATGAGGTGAATGATATAGCTGGGGAGCAGTTTGGTATCGGGAATTTCGGATTTTCGGTGGCTAAAAATGGTAAGCCTTTAGGTGTTTTTTACCAAGGTTTTTATGCGAGAAACCCTGATGGCAGTTTACTCTTGACTCCTGAAGGATTACCACAACGGGAGAAAGGAAGTGTTGACGCTGATGGCAACCCTGTTCCGGAAAGGGACGCTAATGGACAACCAAGTGGCGCCAACTTAAGTAAGGTGATCGGGGATCCCAATCCGGATTACATCGCTTCCTTGATCAATGAGTTGAAGTACAAGGATTTCTCTTTTAGAATGCAGTTGGATGCCGTTCAAGGGGTGGATGTTTTGAGCTGGGATCAGCGAATGTTCTATCGCTTTGGAGGTGGCCCTGCCACAGCCGCTGAATTGCGGGGTGATGCAGTCAGGGGAACCGGAAGTGCCAATTTTGGTATTGCGGAATCCTATATTGAAGATGGTTCTTACATCAAGCTTCGGGAGATTTCCTTGGGCTATTTGTTACGTGAGCCATTTACGGGAGTGGAAAGTTTTCAATTCTCCTTGACCGGACGGAACCTGTTCTCCATCGATGACTTTTCAAGTTATGACCCAGAGGTGAACATTGATGCCCAAAGCAATGGGTCTAGAGGAGGGGTCATGGGATTGATTCCCATCCCAGCGGTCATCAGGTTTGGTATAACAGCTACATTCTAATCCAAAAAATTGAAAGATGAAAAATATCAAAATATATACTATAGTAGGTGCTTTTCTAATCATTGCGGGTTTGTTTGTGGCCTGTGATACAGAATTTGAGAATCCCAATAACCCAACAGAAGAAGTAGTCCTACAGACCAAGGATGGACTCTTTGCCTTGGCCACTGGAATACGGCAGTTTTATTCAGTTACCGCATTGCGACAAGTGGTGGAGGCTCCAGGGATTACCACAAGAGAGCTGGGTGTCACCAACACCTTTCTGAATATTAATGAGCTGGCAAAAGGGGGTGCAGAACTACCAGCAGAAAGTGGAGGTATTACCAACCCTTGGGTTGAATTATTAAAAGCCAAAGGAATGGCAGAATCCTTGATTGAGGGCGCCAATACCGTGGAACTCACCGCAGGTACCCGAAGTGGACTTTTGGCCTATGGCAATCTGTTCAAGGCCATGTGTTTGGGAGCCATGGTGCAGATGTTTGAGGAAGTACCCATCAACAATTCAGCCGATGGTGCAGCACCTTTTAGTGATCGGGCAGCAGTATTGGCAGAGAGCATAGCACTTTTGCAGGAGGCAAGGGATGAATTGGCGGGAACCGCAGTTTCAGACGATTTTGCATCTGCTGTTTTGTGGACGGATTTAAGCCTGACCAAGGTCATCAATGCGCACCTCTCCAGATACCATTTATGGGCTGGGAATTATGCGGAATCCATTGCTGCTTCCGATGCTGTTTTAAACGATGGCGATGCCACCAATTCCATGTGGATTTTCGATGCCAACAACCAAAACCCCATTTGGAACAGAACCGTAAACTCTACGGATCTAAAACCTCAGACCAATTTTGGTCTACTAGGCGCATTTATTCCAGAAGCGGGAGACGGACGTATTGCCTTTTACTTGGGTGCCGATGCTGGCTTTGCCAATGCCGATGCTGGAGGGCAGGCCATTAGCGAAATGTTGGGCTTTGCGGCCACCAATACGGCTCCGTTCCCCATTTATCTGCCTGGGGAAATGATGCTGAACAAGGCAGAAGCTTATGCCAGACAAAATCAGCTGGGCAATGCAGTGACGCAAATCAATCTGGTACGTCAAAAAACAGATGACCCTTTGGGGGTGAATGCCAACCTTCCTGCTTGGGGAGGTGACTCAGGAAGCCAATCCGAAGTAATGGATGAAATCTATAAGAATAGGGCCATTGAACTGTTCTTGACCGGACTGCGTTGGGGAGACCACAAGCGGTTTTATCCAGATTTCTCCGTTCCGCAGGCGGCCAATACCACCAATGAGCGAAACAGGAATTTTTATCCATACCCGACCATTGAAAGGGAGAACAATCCGAATACACCGGCAAACCCTTCTATCTAAGAATGGTTTTTTTGAGTAGTTAGTTTAGTTACGGTACGGGGGCAACGGCGTAGTTGCCCCTGTACAATTCCTGACTACCCTAAATTGATTTCAACCAAAACAACGAACAAATGAAAGTCTTATCAGGTCTTGATGTTCTGACCCAGGACAAAAGCCTTCAGCAACAATATAAGGGAAAGGTCGCCCTGCTGTGCCATAACGCATCCGTGGATAGCACCTATACCCATGCCACCATTCGGTTTAAGGAAATGTTTGGCCCCAGGTTTATAAAACTGTTTGGCCCCCAACATGGTTTTTCTACTGATGTGCAGGACAATATGGTGGAGACCGATCATACCATACATCCCTATTTTCAAATTCCTGTTTATTCCCTCTATTCGGAAACGCGCATTCCAACGGATGAAATGTTGGAGGACATTGATCATATCTTTGTGGATCTTCAGGATGTGGGCTGTAGGATCTACACCTACATATATACGCTTACCCTGTTATTGGAGAAATGTGCCGACAAGGATATTCAAGTAATCGTACTGGATCGCCCCAACCCCATTAACGGGCAAGATATCGAGGGGAATCTGGTGGAGGCTGATTTTGTGTCCTTTGTGGGCTTGCATCCCTTGCCCATTCGGCATGCACTCACCATTGGTGAGGTGGGGCTGATGCACCAAAAGCTGTGGGCTAAAAAGAAAGCGAAGCTTGAGGTCATTCAAATGAAAAATTGGGAGAGGGCCATGTATTTTGAGGATACCCGCTTGCCTTGGTTTTTACCATCACCCAATATTGCACGGCCTGAGAGTACCATCACCTTTGCTGCCACTGTTTTTCTAGAGGGTACCCAGCTGAGTGAAGGTCGAGGCACCTCGCAGCCTTTGGAAATTGTGGGACACCCAAAAATCGAACCCTATTCTTTATATGAAAAACAAATTTCCCAAAGCATAAAGGCATCCAAACTACAAGGATTTGAGCTGAGGCCCATAACTTTTCTACCCACCTTTCAAAAGCACGGGAACACGGTCTGCGGTGGGTTCCAAATCCATGTAACGGACAGGAAGACTTTTAAACCCTGGCGGGTAGGGCAGTTTGTAATCAGGGAGTTGTACCATGTGCTGGGGGAGGATTTTAAATGGAAACAACCACCCTACGAATACAACTATGACCAAAATCCCATAGATGTGATCAACGGTACGGACAAGCTCAGAAAATGGGTGGAACGTAATGATTCTGTTGAGGCATTGGATGCTTTTGAACACTTGGAAGAGTACAAAAAGAGTTTTGATGCCGTCAAGCTGTATTGATAAATGATCGTGGTTGGTAGGCAAGTGTAAAGGCCTTATCTTTCCATTGGGAAGAATCAAAATAATCCCAATATAAACCATGACCTATTCACCTCAAGATGGATTTCCGTATTATCTGGATCTGGCTGGCAATTCTGATTGCCAAATCCTTTTTGCGTCAACGGCCACGCTGTCTTTTTTGGAAACGATAAGCGAGGAAAAGTCCACTTTCCGCTATGCGGCGGGCAAATGGAGCATCAAGCAGGTGGTGGGGCATATTGTGGATCATGAGCGGATTAAAATGAGCCGTGCCTTTTGGCTGAGCCGTAACCAACAACTGCAACTTTGGGGGTATGATCAGGTGGCTTTGGTGCAAAACGCTAGGTTTGATGAACAAACCTTCCAAGAGCTGTTTACCGATTACAAAAACGTGAGAGAGGCCAGCCATAGTTTTGTGTGTTCCCTCTCTACGGAGCAATTGCAGATCAAGGGCAAGGCCAAAGATCAGACGGTACCCCTTTCGGATTTTCTACGAACCATTATTGGGCATGAGCTGCACCATATCAACATTCTAAAAGAAAAGTATCTGTAGCATCATTTGGGCTGGCATTGACTGCGGAAATATGCTTAATTTCAAGCGACGTTTTCAAATGGGGAAATTATGGGTGCTACACGAATCTTGATTGCCGGAATAGGAGGGGTGGGCGGCTTCTTTGGAGGCTTGCTTGCCAAACAATTTGAGGACAGCCCAAGGGTGGAAGTGAGTTTTTTGGCGCGCGGAGCACATCTAAAGAAAATTCAAGAAGCTGGCTTAACGGTTATTGAGGGCGAGGAGCAATTTGTGGCCGTTCCTAAATTGGCCTCGGACAATGCCAGCGAAATTGGCGAGGTGGACTATATTATTGTCTGCACCAAAAGTTATGATTTGGAGCAGACCATAGAACAATTGGCTCCCTGTATTGGCCCACAAACGGTGATCCTGCCCCTGCTCAATGGGGTGGACTGTAGGGATCGCATCCAAAAATTGTTGCCCAACAATCTGGTGTGCGATGGCTGCGTGTACATTATTGCCCGACTCTCCCGCCCTGGGGTGGTGGAAAACTTGGGCAACATTAAAAAGCTGTTCTTTGGGATGGAAGGTGGTTCCGATGCCCGACTGTATGCCCTGGAAAATATGTTACGAATGGCGGGGGTAGCCGTGACCCTGACCCCACATATTGAAAAGATGATCTGGGAAAAGTTTGTCTTTATCTCGGTAATGGCAACGGCCACCACCTATTTTGATGCCCCTGTGGGCCCCATTCTAGCCGATACCGAAAAACGAAACACCACAATAGCCTTGGTAAACGAAGTGGCCCAAGTGGCCCAGGCAAAGGGCATAGCCATCTCCACAAATATGCCCGAAAAGGTGCTTGCCAAACTGGAAACCCTGCCCGGCACGGCCACCTCTTCCTTGCATTCTGATTTCCAACACAAAAAAACCGATACTGAAGTGGAGAGTTTAGTAGGTTATGTGGTTACAGCTGCACAGCTCTTTAGTGTTGAAGTGCCAACTTACCAGAAGTTGTATGTAGAAATCCAAGGAAGAGAGTAGTATGTTGGTTCAGCACTAGTGGTCTCAAAAACCTTGCGCTTGTATTTCTGGTATATATTTTGTACGTTTACATGTACAAAATTATGTGCATTCTAATCCGTTCTCATGAGAGCCATAACCATATCCGCTTTGCGAAAAAACATGAAGAAGCATTTTGACTTTGTCTCCAAATCCTTGGAGATCATTGTGGTGCCGCGAAGTAAAGAAGAAGATGCCGTGGTGATCATGCCGATCAGTGAGTACAACGCACTGAAGGAAACGGAACATTTATTATCCACAAAGGCCAATAGGGAAAGGCTTAGGGAATCTATGGAGCAAATAAATAATGGGGATTTGATCCAATACAACGAAGACGAAATTGAAGCTACCCCTGAATGAACATTAGTTTTACCGCCCACGGATGGGAAGATTTTGCGTATTGGCTGGAAACCGATACAGATACCGCCATCAAAGTAAAGGAGCTTTTACGATCTATTAAACAAAACCCTTTTAAAGGGTTGGGCAAGCCTGAGCCGCTAAGACATGGGTTAAAAGGTTTTTGGTCTAGACGAATTACCGGGGAGCACCGATTGGTGTATAAGGTAACGGGCAAAAAAGGGGTTGACCAACAATGCATTATCATCCAATGCAGGTTTCATTATGATGAGAAATAGGGCACTACAGATTGTCATTCCTGCGACAGCGTGCCGCCAAAAGCTTTAGCGGTGGCGTAAAGCAGGAATCCATTGGAATAAGGTTTGGATTCCGCATCAAGTGCGGAATGACAATGGGCCGCTTAAAAAGTTTATCCCAAGTGGCCACCTCTTTTTTACATTCGGATTTCCAAAACAAAAAAGCTTATACTGAAGTGGCGAGCTTAGTAGGTTATGTGGTTAGTGCCGCGGAACGGCTGAGTGTTGAGGTACCCACGTATCAACAATTGTTTGCTCAGATTCAAGAACGGATTTCTTAAAAAGTAGGAAAATCAGGTATATATTCTTTAAGTATATTGGTACATTTAGATGATTTTAAGGAAATACTAATAGAAAACAAATTGGATTAGTGATTAAGAACATTAAACTTAGATTCGGGGCACATCCAGATAGTCCTAAGTTATCTGTTGAAACAACCCCCGTGACTATTTTTGTTGGGCCAAACAATTCAGGCAAAAGCAAACTGCTATCGGAAATACATCAAATATGCCTTGAGGGATTTGTAAAACATACCTGTAAACTAATAGAAGACCTATCATTCGTAGGAATTGATTCAGAACATCTAGCCAATGAAATTGAAAAGCATACAGTAGAGCCAGGTCCATCGGACAGAATATTTAAAGGTCATATCCTGTTTGGTAATGGTCTTATTAAGTCACAGGTACCGGAAGACATAATTAAACTGTTTCTTCTAACGCCAAACGAGTTTAAAACTGAATTCTGTAAATATTATTTAAAACTGAAAACGCTAAAACTAGACGCACTAAATAGAATATCTATAATTAATCCGCAGGAGCTAGGTGATTTACAACAAGTTCCTCGTAATTATTTGGTAACGCTTTTTAAGGACGACAAGAAAAGACTTGAGACTCGCAGGATAATATATGATGCATTTAAACTCTATTTTGTAATAGACCCTACTATGGTAGGAAAATTAAGAATAAGATTATCTAAAGTTAAACCAAAAAATCATCAAGAAGAAAGAGGATTACATGAAGAGGCAGTCGCGTTTCATAACGAAGCACTTGAAATAAGTCAAGCAAGTGATGGAGTGAAAGCTTTTACTGGAATAATAACTACTATAATTGCGGGTAATCCGAAAGTAACCATACTTGATGAACCAGAAGCATTTTTACACCCTTCTTTGTCTTATAAACTTGGAAAGGAAATATCTTATTCAGTCAAAAACAAACCGAACAGATTGTTTGTTTCCACTCACAGTTCTAATTTTTTAATGGGTTGCATCCAGAGCGGTTCCCCGATAAACATTGTCAGACTGACATATTCCAATGAAATTGGGACGGCAAGATTATTGGATAAAGATAAAATCGAATCTTTAATGAAGGATCCACTTTTGAGGTCAATAGGTGTTCTTAATGCTTTGTTTTATAAAAATGTAATTGTTACTGAGGGGGATTCAGACCGAGCATTTTATCAAGAGATAAACGAAAGGCTTAACCATTTTGAGCAACAAAATTCAATTGACAACTGCCTGATAATTAATGCTGTAGGGAAAGATACTATTTACAAAATTATAAAACCTCTTAGGGAAATGGGTATTCCGGCAGTTGGAATATATGATATTGACATTTTAAAGAATCAAGGCAGTAATTGGACTAATGCCTTAAAGTCATCTTATGTGCCAGAAATAAGTAGAACTCAGCTAGGACAGGCAAGAACTTTATTGAAAAATAAATTTGCAGAACTTAACTTAGATATGAAAAATGATGGTGGTATAAATGCTTTACCTCATGAAGAAAAAGAGGCTGCAAATAATTTATTCAATCAGCTGGAGGAATACGGAATTTTCACTGTACGTATAGGTGAAGTAGAGCATTGGTTATCCGAATTGGATATTGAGGTTCATAAATCTATGTGGATTTCCAAAATATTTGAAAAAATGGGATCGGATTCGGATAGTCCAGATTATGTGAAACCTGCAGACAACGATGTTTGGGCGTTTATGAAGCGTATAAACAAATGGATGAATGATGACCAGCGTAAAGGAATCCCAAAGTAAGGTTTTAAACAAACTATAGTAAATGCACCTTATGATGAACACAAATTCAGTTGTGAAAGATTTTTGGTTTCATCCTAAACATTAGAAAAACCCCTACAACCTCGCTATCTCAGCATCACTCAACCCAGTAATTTTTTTGATAATTTCAGAATCCAAACCCTCGGCCTTCATTTTCTTGGCAATCTCCAATTTATTTTGCTTAATGGCCCTTTTCTTTTCGGTATCGATCTTCCATTGTTCCAGCTCCTTTCTTTCGGGGCCCATGATCTCAAACAAACCAGAGTTTTTTAGTTTGTCCATAATCCCCTCGTCGGCAAAGCTGGCATAGTCATCCTCGGTAATGATCAGGTGGTCTGCCACCTCAATATTGATCAGCTTGCCCACCTTGAACAAACGGTCGGTCACGTTCTGGTCTGTTTCGGAGATCTCCAAGGAGCCACTGGGGCGGTTGTGCACAAAGATCACTTTGGAGGCCAGTTTGTAAATGGCCATTCTAAACACATCTGGCGGGTCTACGTTTACCCTGTTAACGGCACCCAGGGCAACCAGCTCAATAAACTGGATCTTATTCTTGCCATTGAGCCCCACCACCCAAAAATGTTCTTGGTTGCGGCGGATCTTGTTTTCGCGCAGCAATATCTGCTGCATTACATGGTACACATCAACAGAATTTAAGACCTTAATCTTCTGTTCTTTGGTAAGATGGACGTTCATACGCTACATATAAAATTTGTGGGGCATGCTGCGAGAGGTCAATAGCGCCAAAAAGATACAAACTATAAACTGTTTATTTATACTTTAACCAGAGTTCTATATAATATTTGTCAGGTCGAGCGCAGTCGAGACCTACTTTGGACAAACGGTTTTTAAGACTTCTCAATGCTCCTTCGACTGCGCTCAGGATGACATCTCGAAGTGACGTTTCCCGTAGTTTTTGGAATCCTGCTTTGGCTTGCCCTATGGCTCAGGATGCCCGGTCTACAGCAGGTGCTCCCCTGGGTTTCCAAGAGTTAAATTATCCGGTGCTGCCAAAAGGACATGGGTGACAAATGGTCTTAAAAAAGCTAATTGTCTCATTGTTAGCTTAACGGAAAATTATTGCATTTAGGGTACGGTTATTGCTTGATTTTTTTCTCATTTATCAAATCAAAAAACAATCAAGATTTCCCTATGGATTTTAAAATTCCCAGCTTTTCGCTAGCGCTTTTGGCGCTCCTTTCCGCATGTTCCAATGACGATGACACCAACACCATTGATCCCGCAACCGAGATACATATCCCGGATTCCCAGTTTGAAACCAAGTTGATCAGTTTGGGGATTGACTCTGATGGTACAATCAATGAGAAACTCCTTAAAGCAGATGCAGCCCAGGTGGAGTATCTGGATATCTCCAGTCAAAATGTATCAGATGAAATTCATGACCTTACAGGTATTGAAGGTTTTACCAAATTGAAACGACTTTTTGCCATCGGCAACCGCTTGTCCGCAATCGACTTAAGCCAGAATGTGCTTTTGGACACGCTAAATTTGGCCGGAAATGATCTGACCACCATAGATTTGAGCAAGAACACCGAATTGCTGCTGCTGGATTTAAAAGTAAATGACCTGACCAAGGTATCTGGTTTGTCGGCGGCCACAAAATTGGACATGCTCAACCTTTCCTTTAATTTTTTGGAAACCTATACCATAGAAAACCCAAGCTTGGTGCATATACTGATCAGCAACAACCAACTGCAGACCTTTGACACCAGTTTGGCAGTGGCTTTGGAAAGTATATATGCGCCGACAAATAAAATAGCCCAATTGGATCTTACCCATAACCCTTTGTTGGAGACCATAGATGTAGGAGATAGCCAATTGACCCAAATTGATTTTGGCGAAAAGGAGCACCTGAATTATCTATCCTGTTTTAGCAACTTGTTGACCACATTGGATGTCAGCAGTTTTGGAGCACTAGACTACCTGAGCGCCAACCGAAATCCAGATTTACTGTGCATTAAAATCAAGGATGGCCAGAACATTGATACGCTTAAATTATCGGAATATCAGCAAACCAGTGAGGCCTGCGAGTGGTAGGCCACCTAGTTGGTGGAGCACTTTTTTTTGTCTGAAAACCTGTTTTAGGCCTTACTTTAGAACTGGGTGATCGAGTTTTGGAAAACATCAATCCAAAACACATGAAATCCAAAGTTTTAAGTCTATGTTTCGTCGTTCTTTTTGCTATTTCCAACGCCCAAGAGCGGGAAGTTGTGTTGGAAAAGGGAATGATCGTTTCATTCATTGCCTCCAGTTTTCACAATCAAGAATCCCAGCAAAACGCCTCGGCTTATTTTGAGAAGGTGTTTCCACTGGCACAGCAATATTCCTTTAAGCCCTTGGTTCAGTTCAACACCATACAAGTGGTGGAAAGGCACTTTATGGCCAGCGTATTGGGGATGTATTCTTGGGATTCCCAAAAACAGTTTGATGGCTTTCATAATGAGAAAAGTTGGCCAGAACTTAAGGCAACAAGACCCTTGTATTGGAAGAACCTAAGGTCTGTGCACATTAAGATACGTGATGCAAAAACATTGCGTTTTAGCACTGACAAAGTTTATAGAATAACCTATATCTGGCTTCATGATTTTAAACACTCAGGAGAGAACTTGCACAAATATCTTATTCCAATGCGAAAGGTCATCCATCGTTTGGGCGGTAGGCTTGTGGTGGGTTTTGATTCCCGTGAAATAGCAAGTATGTCCAGCCTGAACAATGACAGAATCCCAGATAGGATAGCCATCACGGAATGGCCCAATGAAAATACCCATCAACAATATATCGCAAGCCCTGAATTTAAGGAATACAGTAAATTCTTTTTCTCATCGGTAGCCGAATTTGAAGCTTTTGACACCAAAATCGTTACTCAGTAATATAGGGGTTATCCCCATGTTTCTGGAGCACAGATGACCTAAAATCCGAGGGGGTTTGGCCGGTAAATTTTTTAAAGGTCTGATTGAAAGATGACCTGCTATTGAAACCAACATCGTACATGACTTCAAAAATCCGGATGTCGTTGTTGGGCTGCTCTAGGATATCAACAGCGCGGCGTATCCGGTATGCATTGATGTATTCCTTAAAGTTGATATTCAGGTTTTCATTGATTACCTGCGAAATATATCTTTTTGGAACTCCAATGCTTTCGGATACCCCCACCAAACTGAGATTGGGATCCAAATAAGGGCTTTCTTCCCCCATAAACTTTTCCAATTGTTCCAGAATGTGCCGGGATTCTTGATTGGTAAGGTTTGCATAATAGTACTTGGGTGATCTGGGAATACTTTCCAAAATTCTCTTTACATCAGCAAAAATCACAGGTCTGGAGAGAGCCGTGAATACCATTCCTGAAACAAAGAATAACATATAAACAATCTCAGCTATATAAAGCGCGGTACCTAGGCTGCCTTGCCCTTTTGAAAAAGTGAACAACACAACAAGATGTTGTAAGACAAGAATTGAAAATGACAACACAAGATATTTGAGCCATTTCAGGTTTGCCAAGTTTTGGTTGGCTGCGTAAATGATGGATAGTGAGATAATCAAGTAGACCAGAAATGAACCGTAAATGGGCAGGGACACCCAATAGTCAAAATACATATCCACGGACGATTCGCGATGCAGTCTTGTTGTAAATACCCATAAAAATAGTGGGTATGCCGGGATTGTCAAGTGCAGGTAATCAACAGTTGCCTTGGGATTCACAAAGCACTTGGTATAGATAAAAATTAAGGGGCCGTAAACAGATAAGAACATCCAACTGAGCCCATAGCCAGGATAATCGGGAAGTACTTTGCCAAAGATAAGATTGCAAAAGTGAAGGGCGATTACAAGGATAAGCACCTGCAAAATTCTGGACTTCCTGTCTTTTACGGCGTTCCTAAAAAGGTAGATGGCAAAAAGAAGACTCTGAATGACCACCATTCCCATCAAAATGAGTATCAAATTGTTCATCTGTTCGGTACACTTACTGGTGACACACCATTGTGGGCGTTGCTTCCCCCAAGCTAGCATTAAATTATTTAATCGGTTAAAGGAAATGGGACTAAAACACCTTTTGATACATAAAATGACTCGGTCTAGGATATATTAAAGTTCAAATTTATGACAGCAAAAACATGTGCCGTATACGCCATCTTTTCAAAAGAACTATACCCTTGAATTGCCATCGGGTTTCAAAGAATGGAGCATTCCGAACCATTCCTTTTTTTCTTTTGTTTTCGATATTGGCTCATTGCCAAAGTCCAGCACCGGCGAACAGCCAACTAAACTACACCGTAAAGGTAAGCCCGGAAAATGTTCGTTACGTTGAAATAAGTGCAGAGCTCTATGTAACAGAGCCTTACCTTGAAATGGCCAGGTTTGGAATTCCGTCACACATCCCCAACGGATGGGCACACTTTGTCCAAATTAAATCCATTAAGGACGTAAATGGCAGTGAAATTTCCTATCACTGGAATTCACTTCGGAAGAAATGGCGTTTAAACACGTTGGCCCATTCAAAAATACAGCTGAACTATGTGGTAAAATTAGAACATGATACATATGAATGGAATTCGGTGGGTGGTGTGGACGGAAGACCAACAGTAGTAGCAGAAAGTACCGCATTTTGGGTGTCGAAAGCACTTTTTATATACCCAAGCGGAGTCCAGGAAAAAGAAGTCATCATAGCATTTGATATAACAAATGGATGGAATGTTTCTACACCTTGGCAACAACTGGAGGATCAAGAGTTTAAGACAAAAAATGTTGAAACTCTTGTGAACAATGCCCTTATGATAGGCAGGCATGAAGAACGTCTGATCTACCATGATGAGATGTCAATTACATTGGCTGTGGTACCAGACTTAAAACATAGCGTAAATCTATTGGAAAAAACACTTGGGAAAATATTGCCGGTTTACCGGGACATTTTTGGTGAGCTTCCCAAAGCCAATTATTTAATATGCGCTTCCAAGCACTTTTTTGAGGATGGGGAGGCATTCTATAACAGTTTTCATCAAATGTTTGTGGACAAAGACTTGGAGGAAAGGACAATTGTTTGGGGCAATGTACTCGCCCATGAAATGTTCCATTATTGGAACGGCACGAGGTTTCTAATAGGAGATAACGTGAATACGAACTCCTGGTTTTCAGAAGGGTTTACGGAGTACTATTCCAATTTGGCATTGGTTCGGTCTGGACTAGTTGAAAAAGAAGAATATTTGAGCAAATTGGCGTATCAGTTTTCAAGATTTTATAGTTCACAAGCACTTGGTGATAATCATCCAAACCTGTTGGATGCGGGTAATGAAAAAGGCAAAAATTGGCACCTGATATATGGCGGGGGTGCCTCGATTGCATTTATTCTTGATATTGAGATTAGAACCCTAAGCCAAGGAAAAAAATCGCTGGACGATTATATGAGCGCGCTTTATATCAAATATGGAAAAACAGGAGTGAAACTAGGTCTACCACAACAAATTGATGAGCTTAATGCGTTGACTAATACAGATTTCACTCCTTTTTTTGACAAATATGTAATAGGAAATGAATTCTATTTGATTCCCATCCTACAGGCTTGCGCAAAAGCAGGCCTGACTGTGGCACAGTACCAGGGGGAATTCTATCTGAAGCCAAAGTCTGGGGACATTGTGTTCAACCGCTTGATTGAAAGTCGTTAGCATAAATAGGGCACTCAATAGAAAGGATAAACGCGTTATTGACCTGGAATGTTCCTGAAAAAGAATTATTTCACTACTGTAACAGTTTGATTTTTAAGGACTCATTAGTGTAACAACTAATAGACCACATCATGAAAAAATCCCTTTCCTGTTCACCTGCCCAAGTACTTTTTTATGCTTTTTTACCGACCATTTTTTTGATATCCTCTTGTAAAAATTCAAAGGAAGCAACTATAATGGACACCGATGCCGCTATTGCTTACGCCGTACCGATGGACAACATCACTTTGGATGGAAATCTTTCGGAATGGCCAACGGACATTATTTCTTATCCCATCAAAAATGCGGAATTAGGTGCAGCACCTGACAGCCATGAAGATTATGACGGTAATTTTCGCATTGGGTATAATGCGGCAAAAGGCGAAATATATATTGCCATGGAAATTGCAGATGAATCCTTGGTCATAGAGTCCCCTGAGTTGTCTTTTTGGGACAATCAGGATGGATTGGAGCTTTATATTAACGAGAAAAGTTTAAAGACAGGATCACCGGTAACCCAGTACAGCGAATACGGGAACGACCGCAATGCTTACGGGGCAAGAACTGCCTGGGACAAGGTGGAGATGGCAAAAAATGTAACGGATACGGGAAAAACCGTTGAGTGGAAGGTAAAACTGGACCGAAAAATTGAGGAGGGCATGTCCATGGGAATAGACCTAGTAGTGGTTGACAAAGACGAAGACGACAGCTTTACCTGGTTTTCTTGGGGCAGGGGAACACAAAAAGTGGCAAACCCAGACCGATTGGGCAATGTAATTTTTATAGCAGATGCCACAGAAATTGGCTTGGTGAAAGGCAAAGTGGACACCTCTGGAGTGAACGAAACTCCCGTTCCCATTAGTATTAGAATGAGCAGTCTGGACAATGAGAACATGTGGGTTCAGACCGTGGTGGATTCCACAGGAAATTTTTCCGTGCCCTTGCCCATTGGGGATTATCAAATAGAAGTACCCACCAAAATTGTACAGGTTGATTACCGATTCCACAGAATGGCCCCAACAGCGCCTGTAACTTTTTCACTGGGTAAGGATGGCCATGATTCCATTCCCACCTTGGTGGTCAAGATGCTTCCCGAACCTGACCTGATTCCAGAAAAAGGGTTGCTGCATGATTTCAATGAAGAATCTAAAAAACAAGTGGATCAAATTATTGAGGGCTATCAGGAACATTACAATATTCCTGGTGTCTCGTTGGCTTTGATCAAGGATGGAAAAGTGGTGTATCATAAAACCTATGGGGTAAAGAATTCGGTGACCAAGGAACAAGTTGATGACAACACCTTGTTTGAGGCTGCCTCCATCACCAAACCTGTTTTTGCTTATGTGGTGTTAAGGTTGGCAGATCGAAACATCATTGACATGGACAGGCCATTGCATGAATATCTCCCATTTGAGCAGCTTGAGGAATACCCGGAATATAAAAAGATGACAGCCAGACACGTATTGATCCATCGTAGTGGTCTGCCCAACTGGGGAATTGATATGATTGCCGAACCAGGAGAAAAATACGGGTATTCGGGGGAAGGTTTTGAATATCTAAAGCGCGTGGTGGTGAAAATTACGGGTAAAACCATTGAGCAAATTCTTGATGAGGAATTAATAGCACCAAATGGATTATACCACATGGAATTTAGCGATAGCGAAGCATTACGAGAGGTGGTATCCGATGGACATGTGGGAGGACATCCTACCCATTGGGACATTCCACAATACGCTGGCATGGCTTTTAGCATGCATACAGAGGCCAAGGCTTTTGCCAAATATGCCCTTACAATTCTAGAGCGAAAAGGGTTGAAACCAAGTACCTATTCTGAATTTTTGGAGATTCACACCGAATCAGAACCTGAATACTGGAATAATGCGGACAAGAAAGAGGGTGCAGGTCTCGGTATTTTTGTTCGGGAAACGGATTATGGCAATACCTTTTACCACGGTGGAAACAACGGTGATTTCAAATGTCAATTTGAAATTTACGACAAGTTGAAAATGGGCTATATCATTTATACCAATTCTGATACTGGAAGTGAGCTTACCATAGATGCCTGGCAAATCTTTGGTGAGGGGAAGAAACAAGAGAACTAGTTGTGCTTCATGGTCTCATCTACGGTCACTTAATCCTGTTTTTAATGCTGGAAAGCCATTTGGATTTGTGAAAGGGGAGAAGCCATGTTCATGCTGCTATTTTAATACACCAACAATTTTATCTTGATGCGCTGCGGGTTTTACGCCGACCACGATGCGCTCCACAATTTGCTTGGCCGTGGTCAAGGTGGAGAGGTCGGTATAGATTTCCCCTGTCTGACCTGAATGATGCCCATGCCCCACCAATTCCATGAGATAATAACTTTTGCCATCGTCCATGTGGATTGGAGTTTCAAAAATTATGGAAGGTTGCCCCAATTGACCCGTACCATTGTGGTAGACATCATCATCTGGGAAATCATATTCGGAATAATATTCATTGTCATCGAACGCCACGTTGATTTCAATTTTCAAAACAAAGGCATCCGAACGCTCGACGGAAGAAAACAGCTTAAAGTTATCGATCAAAGTTGCTCCCGAGATGGCATCGGGCAGGGGGTCAGTGCTTGTGGGAACGTACATTCCATCTGCATAGACCACCCCTCTTTTGTGCGACCATACTGGTAGGGCGTTGACCCGTCTATACTCCCCAACGGCATCTTTGTTCTCATCAAAAGTCTTGAAGTTTTCCTTGCTTCGGCCACCAAAAAACAATCCCTTTGCCGTTGCTTTTGAAACAAAAACGGTTTCCAGATAGTTTCCTTCGGAATCTTCGGTCCAAATGGCCATTTGCGGATGCCAATAATGCTCTGATCGTAAAAGGTCGATGCTGAGTTCAACTTCTTGTTCATTGCCCATTTCAACCACCAGGTACTCGGATAGATTGACTTCCTTTCCTGAACTTGCTTTTAGTTTGGCCCCATAGTCCATCATGGATTTGAAGGGCTTAAATTGATAAAATGCGGCTAAGAAAAAAATAGCCAATATCGCAGTTATCGGATACAATAGCTTGGATTTGCTATAGGTTTTTAGTGGTCGGAAATTATTAGTGAAATGGAATAGCACTCCAAGCGTGAAGAGTCCACCGAAAACCGTATGCAAGGTTGCCACTGTTCGGGAATATACTTGTACATAGGACAGTATTCCCGTAATCAATAAAACTAGAAAGCTCAGGGCGATGGACAGACTTATTATTTTTCGTAAAGTCATCTTTTTAGTGGTAGATGTGCATAGGTATGGTCCCCAGTTATTTTTGAGGTACCATACCTGAAACAAATTAAAAATAATGCTATAGGAGCGCCTTGAGTCCTTTGATACGGTTGCTTAAATATTGTATCTGTTTGGCCTTGTTCTCCGGAAGTTGGAATTCGGCCAGCCTTTTGTTCAGCTTTTCTGCAATTTCTTTTTCTACCACCTTAACCTCTTTGATGATGATGTCCAGACTTTCTTCATCGGTTTCGCCAATGATGCCATGAATATCATAGGATTGGGCATCAAAAGCGTGAACTGCGGATTGTTCCATTCCCGCTTTGAGGTCGATCAAGTCCAACCTTAGTGTACTGATGACCTTGGCCTCCCCAAACTTTGTTTTTGCGCCCCTACATGAAGTGGGAGAGCACCCTGAAGTGGATTCTCCAGTGGTGGCCACTTTGCTTTCACAGCTTTTTGCCGACTTTTCTCCATTTGTATCAGCAGCCGAGCAATTGGATTGGGCGAAAGCCATATGGCCCATTAGCATTAGCAACGTACTAAAGAAGATACTCTTAAAACTTAATTTCATAGTTGAAAACTTTTGATTTATAATTTGTTCTTCAACTATAGACGTGAACTTGAAAAAATGATGCATGGAAATATGAAAATACGCCCGCGGATGGTTAATCAGGGCACCCACTGGAATTACAGGCGGAATTCTGGTGGTACTCCAGGATACTTCCTTTTCCACCCTGCTTAACGTTGCAGCATTTGGAGAACAACCCTTTCAGTTTTTTGCGTCCCCTTTGGATTTTGGATCTAACCGTTACATAGTTTATCCCCAATTTTTCTGCAATTTCCTTTTGGGACATTTCCTCCAATTCAGAAAGTGTAAGAATGGAGCGATACTCTTCTGGAAGTTCTTGGATAAAAACGGTGACACACTTACTTAGTTCCTCGGCAGCATTTTCTTGGTCATATTCCTCGGTGAGGGCAAAAGTCTCAACGTCATCCTCGGGAATTCGTTTTTTCCTGTAATAATCAGTTATGGCGTTCTTGGCAATGGTGTAGACCCAGCTCTTTATGTTCTCTACCGAATCCGTCTTTGTTTTGGACAGTTTGTAAAAGACGTCCTGGGTGATATCCTCCGCATCTTCATGATTGTTCACCCTTTTCTTTACGTAGTAAAACAGAGGATTATACAGCTGATCTATTTGTGATTGCATTTTTATATAGATGATTGATAAACAAAACTATGATAATTGATGAAAGCACTACCAAGTAAAGCCCTTCTTTAGGAAGGGCTTTTGGTTTTATAATGTATGGTTGTACTTTCTATCAGCAGCATCCACCGCCTACTGCCTGTAAAGCACCGCCACAACACGAAGTTGAAGCAGTCTCCCTTACTTGTTGAGTTGGTCCGCAGCATCCGCCATCTTGGACTACATTACTTTCCTTTGTTTCTCTAGTCTTCATTGTGATATATTTAAAATGTTATGTATTTAATTTCACTTAATAAGACGTAGGATTCAAAAATTGATGCAATTGCATGCTGAAGAGATATTTATTATCTTGATAATGAATCCAGTAACCTCCAAATTTTTCGATAACCGCTCGTTAGGCCAGTAAGCATCTTTTACTTCAGAAAAAGAGGTGCCAAATGTCATATTTTAAGAATGAAGAAATAGGGATTTTTATATGCTAAACACTAAGGGTTATGAAAGTATATGACGATAAACATATAAAGAACATTGTATTTGTGGGAGCCAACAACAGTGGGAAAACCACCTTGGCCGAAACCATGCTTTTTGAGGCAGGATTGCTCAATAGACGGGGCACTGTGGAAGGTAAAAATACGGTATCGGATTATCATGAAATAGAGCACCAGAGGGGTGCTTCTGTTTTTGCAACCCCTTTGCACACCGAATGGCGTAATTACAAAATCAACATCATTGATACTCCTGGTCTCGACGACTTTATTGGGGAGATACTTTCTTCCATTAGGGTGGCAGATACCGTTGTCACCGTGATCAACGCTAGGCATGGGGTAGAGATAGGCACACAGATTATTTGGAATCAAATTGACCTTTATAACAAACCCACATTGTTTGTGGTAAATCAAATAGATCATAAGAATGCCAGTTTTGAGGATAGCTTTAAGGAGATCAAGGAATTGGTTGGCAACAACGCCGTTAAAATCCAATATCCTTTGGTCATTGATGGGGCGCAATGCATTCTTGATGTATTGAAAATGAAACTCTACAAATTTTCTGCGCAAGGCGGAAAACCTGAAAAATTACCCATACCCGAGGATCAAAAAGCCTTGGCAGACCAATTGCACAATGAACTGGTAGAAAAAGCAGCAGAGAACGATGAGGATTTGATGGAACTATTCTTTGAAAAGGGTACCCTTAGTGAGGATGAAATGCGCCAGGGGATCAAAGCAGGTATGCTGAACCATGAACTTTTTCCTGTTTTCTGTGTATCCGCACTTCAAGATATGGGCAGTGGTAGGTTAATGGGCTTTATTGACAATGTAGCGCCCGCAGCTGCCGATTTAAAACCGGAACAAAGTGTGGAGGACAAAACGGTTTTGCGTACAACAGAGGCACCAACAGCCCTGTTTGTTTTTAAAACGGTACACATGCCCAATTTGGGGCAACTAACCTTCTTTAAGGTAAAATCCGGGGTGATCAATGCAAATGACAAACTTGTTAATTCCCGCACTGGAGAAACGGAAATCCTACATCAGCTCTTCATTATGGATGGAAAGAAACGGGAACCGGTTTCAAAACTGATGGTTGGCGATATAGGAGCTACCCTAAAATTGAAACATACCGAAACCAATGATACCCTGTACAAGCAGGGTCATCAAGTGACCATAAGACCTATAACCTATCCAGAGCCTAGAACCCGTAAATCTGTGGTTGCCCAAAAACAGGCGGATGAAGAAAAACTGAGCGATGCCCTAAAGAAAATACACAGTCAAGACCCAACGGTGGTGGTTACCTATTCCAAGGAGTTAAAACAGTTGATTTTGGGCTGCCAGGGCGAGTTGCACTTGGCAACTATTGGATGGACCCTCGAAAACAATTATGGGGTCAAAGCCGAATTTAAACAACCCAAGATTGCGTACAGGGAAACCATAAAGCGATCTTCCACTGCTAATTATAGGCATAAAAAGCAATCAGGAGGAGCGGGGCAGTTTGCCCAAGTACACCTTAAAATTGAACCATGGTATGAGGGAATACCGGAGCCAGAGGGATTCAATATTCGGGGAAAGGAAGAAATGGCACTTCCCTGGGGCGGTAAATTGGTATTCTACAACTGCATTGTGGGTGGAGTGATAGACCTGCGGTATTTGCCTTCCATCAAAAAGGGGATTCTAGAAGTAATGGAATCCGGACCGTTGACCGGTTCTTACATTAGGGATGTACGGGTGATGGTCTATGACGGCAGGATGCACTCGGTAGATTCCAACGACATAGCTTTTAAAATAGCAGGCGCGCACGCCTTTAAGGCCGCATTTTTGAATGCCAAACCTAAATTATTGGAACCCATTCGAGAGTTGACCGTGAAAGTACCTGAAGAAATGGTAGGTAGTGTAATGACCGACTTACAATCCCGAAGATCCGTCATTCTTGGGATAGATAATGCGGATCGCTATCAGATTTTAAAATGCAATACTCCAGAGGTCGAGCTTTACGGTTATTCTACCAATCTACGTTCATTGACACAGGGCAAGGCTACGTTCAATTCCGTGTTTTCTTCTTTTGAGGCGGTTCCTGATAATATCCAACAAAATTTGGTGAAGGTTTAACCACAACTTAAGTTTTAGTAGTTGTACTGAAACCTTAGCTCAGATTCCAATGTCAATAGTTTAGAATGATCCAGTTGGCATTGGCAATAAATTGTTTTTCATCCACTGGATTTTTAAACACCAAATAGAGCGTGCTTTGCTGGGCGGTGGGTCTCACCGGAATTTCATAGCTCTTAAAACCTTCATCGGACTCGTGGTAATACCCAAGGGCCGTACTGCCAATGACCGTACCTTCGGGGGAATCTTCCCGAATCTCCAGCACCCCCTTATAGTTGTACCCGGAAATATAGAAGGCTGAAAAGCTAATACTTTTTAAGCCACTCAGATTGATGTTTTCAAAACCGATAAAACTGTCGTGCTTAATGGAGCCTACCAGCTCTGCACCTCCGGCTTCCCACTCCCCAACATCATCACTGAGTTCGTCTGCTGCTTCCGCTTCCAGTTTGGATGTGGTAAAAATCACCTGTGAGCTTGTGGCCAATTCGGAATTTGGAACCTTCTCGTTGCCTTGGTCCAAATAAGAGGCCATCAATACATATTTACCACCACTTTCACCTTTCATATGTTCTCTAAACCGAACGGTTCCTGAAAGGGGCAATAAAGTTTCCTCCACGCTTTCATCGGGGCTCAGTGAAAGGATATAGTCCACCATTTTCCCAATTTCCTCAATATCCAATTGTGGATGGGCAGACATTAGGGACTCGCCCCAAACCCCGGAGCCTCCCTTTTTGACCCGGTCAATAAGGTAATTGCGGTCATCCGAGCTATATTTTTCGGCAATTTCCGTATAGCTGGGGCCATTAACCTTAACATCCACCGCATGGCAGGCCGCACAATCGGTGGCATCCATGAGTACCTTCCCTTCGGGAACTACATTTTGTTGGTGTCCCAGCGTGGCTTTGATCATATCCTCGCCTTCTGGAATATAGCTAAAGGTCACCTTGATCTGATCTGCAGGGATAGTCCCATTATCGGAATTTCCATCCTCTGCATCATCGACTACAACCTTATACGTAAGTTTTTTGTTGTTGAAATACATGGAATCCTTGGGCTCAATCTGAATTTGAAGCTCTGGTGCCGTATTTCCTACCAAAATCTTGGTGTGGGTCACATCAGAGTTTCCAAAGGGGTCGGTTACCTTCAACTGTACGTTGTAAAGTCCTGCCTCCTCAAAGGTGTGGACTGGAGCTTCTTCATTGGACTCCACTTGGGAACTGTTTGAAAAAGACCATTCATAGCTTAAAGCATCTCCATCATAATCTATGGAGGCCGAAGCGGAAAATTCAACAGAAAGGGGAGCGGCACCTATTTCCGTGTTGGAGGTAATTTGTGCTACAGGCTTTAAATTTCCTTCTATGTAGGATATCTGACTCAAACGGGCATCCAGGTTTCTGGAGTTCCATTTTTGACCGTATTCCAACATATACATTTTTCCGTCAGAACCGAAGATCATGTCCATGGGGTGCGAAAACTCGGTACTGGGCATAAAGGGGTCTGCTTTTACATAGTTTTGGTCTTCATCCAAAGTGACCACATAGATCCAATCCCTCATCCATTCGTAAACAAACAGTTTGTTCTCAAAATACTTTGGAAAGGTGCTTTCGGTTGCATTGGGATAATCCGAGGAGTGGTATACCACTCCTGCCATGGGATTTACCCCGCCTTCGCCCAGCCATGGAAACTCCTCCGAGCGGTCATAGGAATACCAAATCATGGATTCCTGGGCAGGCGGAAGTTCTTGTATCCCTGTATTGTTCGGCGAATCATTGATTAAATGGTTAGGGTCAAACTTAGGCCCGGATTCTTCCTTGGCGAAGTCGTAATCGTTGTACAGTTGATTGTTACCACGGGTATAGGGCCATCCCCAAAAGCCAGCCTTTCTGGCCTGGTCAAATTCACCCATGCCCTTTGGTCCACGGTCTTCGACTCCCTTTCCAGCATCAGGTCCCACATCACCCCAATACACATAACCATTTTTGGAATCAATATGGAACCGGAACGGGTTTCGGCAGCCCATTACGTAAATTTCAGGTCGGGTATTGGGTGTTCCTTCAGGAAAAAGGTTCCCTTCTGGAATGGAATACGTGCCATCATCCTCGGGTTTTATTCGCAAGATTTTACCGCGAAGATCATTAGTGTTAGCGGCGGATTTTTGGGCATCCCAAAGGGCCCTTCCCTCTTGCTCATCAATTGGTGCAAATCCCTGGGATTCAAACGGATTGGTGTTATCTCCTAAACCAATAAATAAATTTCCATCAGGTCCAAATTCCAAACCACCGCCACTGTGGCAACACTCGCGGATCAGCGGAATCTCTAATAAGATTTTTTCGGAATCCAAGTCTAGCACATCATCTTTAAGAGTAAATCGGGAGACATGTTGTTCCACCTTTTCTGCGGATGAATAAAAGAGATAAATCCAGTTGTTCTTTTCATAATTTGGGTCCACCGCCATTCCCAAGAGACCATCCTCATTGCCATAAAACAGATCCAACTTGGCAATTACCTTGGTGGTCGCCGTTTTAAAATCGTAAAATTTAAGGTTGCCTCTGCGCTCAATAAATAGAATTCCTCTGCCTGGAAGTTCTTCCAACTCCATGGGTTCATCCAGGTTAAAATCCAAGATTTTTTTGGTAAATCGGTTCTCCAGCGGGACCCTGTCGGTTTTGGCCTTACTATAATCCAATGAGCGATTGCCCATGGCATAGTTTATTCCGCCCATGAGATGGTTTAGAAAGGTTTCGTCCGTAAAAGTTTCATCTGTATGGCCCATGGCGGTGTAAAAGGCTCTTCCTCCGTCATACTCATGATGCCAAGAAATAGGGTGGTGCTCGCCGTGGTTTCCACCTTCATAAGTGCTTTCATCTATCTCAATCAGAACATTGACATCTTTATTAAAACTCTTAAAGTTGTACCATTCATCTTCCTTAACCCAAGTGCTATCCAACATTTGGGTGCTAGAATGCGTTCTATCGATAATATTTAAAGTAGCAGATTGCACGGCTGGATGTCCCATGAAATAGGCGCCGACCATTTTGTTGTACCAAGGCCAATCATACTCTGTATCTGTTGCGGCATGGATCCCCACAAAACCCCCTCCGGCTTGAATGTAGCGTTCAAAATCAGCTTCCTGTGCGGCATTTAAAATGTCACCAGTGGTATTCAAAAAGACAACGGCATCATAATTTTTCAAAGAATCCTCCACAATGTAGGAGACATTTTCGGTGGTCACTACCTTAAGATCGTTTTCCAAACCTAATTTTTTGAGGGCCGCAATTCCCGCCTCAATGGATTCATGCCGGAAACCAGCAGTTTTGCTCAACACCAATATTTCCTTCTGTTTTTTCCCGCAGGAAATTGCAGTTAGAAGCACCAAAAGTACCACTGCATATTTTGTCACATTCATAGTCTTGCCGTTCGAAATTTATTTTAAACAAGGAAAATTAAGGATTTATAGTCTCTTTCCTGTGTATAATTGCACGTTGAAATATTTTATACATTGCGGGTCAACATAATGTAGTCCGTAAGGTCGATTCTTATTCCTTGGCAGTTCCAAAAACATTCCTCCAGATATGACCATAGACTTCGGTTGGAAGTAGGGTTTCGCGCTTCGGCTTCCCTTGGTCAGCATTATGTATGAAAACCGGATAATATGCCTCTGGAATATTGATGGCTCCATGAGATCCCTTGATCAAACTGGCATCCAAAGGAATCACATTGAACAAGCTCCTGAATCCAAGTCTTTTCTTGAGCAGTTTCCATCCAATTCGCGCCAGCATCATTTTTTTGTTGGGATCCGTGAACATTTCCACTGGATCATAGCCTGGTTTTTTGTGGATGTCCACTGTTCTTGCAAAATCAGGTGCTTTGGCATCGTTAAGCCAATAGTAGTAGGTAAACCAATATTCTTTTTTCGCAACTACCACTAAGTCTCCTGACCGTATATGATCTAGATGATGGTTCTTTTTGCCCTCCATATCCAGAACCAGTTCAATTTCCGGGCAATTTTCGAGGAGTCTTCTAACTTCTTGCAATTTGCCTTTTGCATTCACGTAGACATGTGCAATTTGATGATCGGCCATGGCGAAAGCTTCACTGACTCCTGGATCTAAAATTTCCAATCCATTTTCTTCCCTAACCTTTATGTATCCATTTTTTCGGAGCAATCGGTTGATGTGCATTGGCCCCTTAACTGGAGTGATGCCATATCCTGAAAGTACAATGGGATCAATTCCTTTTTCCTCATAAAATCCAATTAGGTCTTTAAGAACAGTGTCCAACTCCTTTAGATGCTGATAAATGATGTCTTGGTCATTATGCTTTTGCAAAACATAGTCCAAATGTGGAAGATAAATGAGCTGTAAAGTGGGTTCATGCCAGGTATGCACCAACTTGGAGGCTTCCGCAATCCACTGGGTGGAGTTGATATTGGCCGTAGGCCCCCAAAAATTGAACAGTGGGAAAGTGCCCAATTTCTTTTGCAACCTATCCCGCAGCTCCGGTGGATTGGAATAGCAATCCGGAATCTTTTGGCCGTCCGCTCGGTATTGCGGTCTTGGAGTCACATTAAAATCGGAATTTGAGTACATATTGTACCACCAAAACATATTGGAGCATGTAAAGTTGGGGTTGTGTGCCTTGGCTTTGTCCCATATTTTTGGAGACTGCACCAAGTGGTTGGACTGCCGCCAAAGTTTGATCTCACATTCATCCTTAAAATACCAACCGTTGGCCACAATCCCATGTTCACTGGGGAGTTTCCCAGTTAGATAGGTGGACTGGACAGTACAGGTTACCGCTGGAAGCACAGGTTTTATCTTGGATAGCTGTTTGTTTTTAATCCATTGAGACAAAAACAAATCTTGGTGTTGGAGCAGGGAAGAAGAGAGTCCCACAACATTGATGACCACGGTTTGCTTCATGTACTTTTGCTATTTATGCTTCCAATTGGTTGAAAACCCATTGCAATTCCCTTACTATAGAACTTGTGATGTCCGTTTGCAAATGCTCCGGTAATATGGTCCAGGTATAGGTTTCAACTTCAAGATGACTGCTATAGGGAACTTCTTTCCATAGGTCCAGGGCCTTGACAATATCATTTTGAGTAGATTCCAACACTTGAAAATCAGGGACAAAAATGGGGATGTGAAAATGCGCTCGGAGTTCCCTAAAATTTTCCTGAGCCATAGCAGTTATGCCTTCCTGAAGGTCAGGGTAATGGTCCAGCGTCCCATCCTTTTTCAGTACCACTGCTTGGTGCAGGTAAACAGGTTCATCAAATTGTTGTAGGCAATCCTGTTGTTCTTTAATGGAAATATCAGGAGAACGTCTACTTTTAAGCGCTGCACTGATCTGTATTTTTCCGACTTTGATGCCTTGTTCCTGGAATTGTGCCATAACATCCTTGGGTTCCTCATAGGCCAAGGAAAAATGGCAGACATCATAGCAGATTTGAATGTGCTCCAAAATGTGTTCACGAGCATGAAAAGGGGAACACTTAAGTTTTTCCTGCAGCGCTGCTATGCCTGTTTTAAGCAAGTGTTCCTGATAAAAGGAAATGACTTCTTGGGTGTTTTCCAAAACCCCGTCCGGCTCCGGTTCAATATCGATATGTATGGTTTTACCTGTTTGGTTTTTAATTTTGACCAAATCTTCAACCACAGAAATTAGGGATAGGGTAGCCTTGTTTTTCACCTCTTCAATCTGCTTTTCGGAATTGAACCAATATTTATAGGACAAGGGGGAGGTTGAAATCCCACCTTCCATGCCTTCTGGAAGCAGGTGGGCTAGAATTTTCACCAGACTTTTGGTGTATACCACTCGGTCTGCCGTTGTCCAATCAGGAGTATGGACCTGGTCTTTTACAGTTACATGGTGAAAATCCCCATAAGGGAAACCATTCATGGTAAATACATATAAATTATGGATATCCAACCAAGACTTAAATTGGTCCAAATGTTTCCCTTGAATCAATTCTTCAGCACTGCGCCGTGATAAACGCAAACCAAGACCAAAGGCTTGATCATGGGAAACCTTCTTTTTCACCTGTAGGCCATACGTTTGCAAACTGGCAAAGACTTCTTCCCAACTTTCACCTGGGTGAATGTTGGTGCAATAGGTTAAATGCGCGTTTTGTTCAATTTGCATTACACTTCGAGTTTTTGCGCGCTGTAGTGCTTTACATTATTCATGGCCTCCAAGACTACTTCTTCGTCCATTTCATGTACTTCGAAACCATTGCCGATGGCGTTGAGCAACATAATGGTAAGCTGCCCGCCCAGATGTTCCCTGAATTCTTCAAGTCCTTGGATCACTTGGTCTGTAAGCTTGGGATGGTGGAGTTCAAATCCCAATTTAGCCATCAGATTTAAAATGCGATCTAAGGATGGTTGGTCCAAATGTCCTTTTAGGTGCGAATAGGCACTGTCCAACGCAATACCTATTGCCACAGCTTCTCCATGACGCAACGAAAAATTGGATAATTGCTCCAACTTATGGGCAGCCCAATGTCCAAAATCCAGAGGTCGTGACGATCCTTGCTCAAAGGCATCACCTGAGTTTCGGATATGCTGCATATGTAAATCTGCACAACGATAGATGAGCTCAACCATAGCTTCCATATCCCGATTGGTCAAAGCATCCGCCTCCATTTCGATCCACTCGAAGAAATCTGTATCCTTGATAAGAGCAACCTTGATGGCCTCTGCTATTCCAGCCCTCCAATCGCGATCGTCCAAGGTGGAGAGGAAAGTGGCATCGTTAATAACGGCATACGGACTGGCGAAACAGCCCGTAAAATTCTTCTTTCCATAGGTATTTATCCCATTTTTCACACCAATACCTGAGTCGTTTTGGGACAAAACCGTAGTTGGTATTCTAATATGTCTAACCCCGCGATGGGCAATGGCCGCGGCAAAACCTACGGCATCCAGAACCGCACCTCCGCCTATGGCAATGACATAGGAATGTCTGTCAATCCCAAATTGATTCACTTTGTCCAAAATGGTTTTGATGAGGGATTCATCATTTTTAGCGGCCTCCCCACCTGGAATTTCCAATATTTCTCCTTGAAGAGCAATAGACTTAGCGTAGTGCTTAAAGTAAGCTTGTACAGCCTGAATCAAAGCAGGGTGTGCTTGCTTAACACCGCTATCCACGACAACGAGGGCTTTACTCTTGTTCAAAGCATTTTCCGACAATAGTTTCTGGAGGATGGTATTGTCCACATCAAAAATATGATGCGTAAACAACACCTTAAATTGAAAATTTACTTGAAACTTCTGTTCTAATGTTCTTTCCTTTTTCATAATCACTTTCTGCATAACAAATTAGGTCACTGCAAATTTCTTGGCCAGGTATATGGACAAGGGCAACAGGCAAAGCGTAGCCAATCCTAAGTAGATGGAACCAAATCCTGCTACATAACTTGCATTTAGAGGGATAAGGGACAAAACCCCGGTCTTCACCGCTTTTTTAATGGCTTTTGGATGATTATGCTGAATCGCTTTAAGCTTCGCTAAAAAGTTTACCCCATACCAAAGTACTATAAATATGGAAGCTGATTTTAAGGAAAAGTTAAAGTATCGGCTTAAAAGCAACATACCCGCCACTATGGTTGCGTCCAATGCCATGGCAACCATTATAGCTCTTTTGTTCTTTCCTTGGCCTTCCTTTTGTGCGGTTAGGGTTATGGCCGCCACAAAGATTATGGGCAGTAAACCAATCCAAAGAAATTGCGAAGGAATAGGTTGCACAATGCTCATGCCCAACAGAAGATTAGCACCCCTGCATGCTCCCATATTCAAGGGCCCCATAACCAAATGGTGTTTGCTGTATTTATCATATAGTAGTGCCAACAAGGTAATCCCAGTAGCCAAGCCACCACTTAAAATAGATACCCCGAAAGAAGCAAGGATTCCGACTAAGAAAAGCAGCGTGCCGAAGCGTTTGGCTTGTTTTAGGCTGACCTTTCCCGAAGGAATAACTCTCTCCGGCCTATGGATTTTGTCCTCCTCAATGTCAAAAACGTCATTAAAGACAATTCCTCCGCCATATAAACAGGAAGTGGAAAGAATCAGCAGGAACAAATCCAAGATGACATCCCGATTCCAAATATCAAGGGTAAATACGCCAGCTATGGCAACCCCTGCAATGATATCCGCTATGGCAGTTACAATATTGGCAGGCCTGATCAGCTGTATATACCCGGACCATTGCATGTATTAATCCCCAATGCTATTTTTGAAGTTGATTTCCTTGGCTTCCTGACCCCTTAGCACGCTGTTTCCCTGATGGAGATCATCTTGTTTTACAACATGATCCTGTTTCCAATCAGATTCATTGAATTGCCCACTTTGCCCATAAACGGTTAACGCATTTTGGTAGCAAGTGAGGTGGATATGATGTTCTGCAATGCCATTTTCTCTCATTAAGGCCGCAGTCCTAGGAACTGATAACGGATCGCTTACGCCCCAATCCGCTGAGCTGTCCACGATGATCTTTTCAGAACCGTAGGTATTTACAATATTCACCATTCGCATCTTGCTCATCTTGGTTTTCGGGTAGATGGTAAACGCAGCCCAAAAGCCTCGGTCGAGCACATGTTTTACGGTTTCTTCATTGTTGTGGTCTATGACCACCATATGTTCTGGAATGCCATGCTCCTGGATAACATCCATACTTCTTAGGGTACCATTTTTCTTATCGCGGTGCGGGGTATGGACCATAACGGGTAGTTCAAATTCCTTTGCGAGTTCCAGTTGTAATCTAAAGTATTTGTCCTCTGCTTGGGATTGATCATCATATCCGATTTCACCAACGGCTACAACTCCTTCCTTGGCCAAAAATTGGGGCAGGATTTCCATGACCTGCTCCGCCAACTCCTCATTGTTCGCTTCCTTGGAATTCAGTCCAATGGTGCAATAATGTTTGATTCCAAACTGCGAGGCCCTAAAGCGTTCCCAACCGACCAGCATGCTAAAGTAATCCTTGAAGGATCCCACGGTGGTCCGTGGCTGTCCCAGCCAAAATGCAGGTTCAATCACGGCAACAATACCGGCTTCCCTCATCGCTTCATAATCGTCTGTGGTCCTTGAGACCATATGTATATGGGGGTCTATATAGTGCATTAATTCAAATTTAATTCGTTCATTTTTCCTATGTTGTTCCAAAATTCCTCGTTCACAGTCTCATTCGAACTTAAAACGGTTTCTAGAGCACTTTTTTCAAATGTTTCAAGTTCCTTTTCCAAAATTAGTTGCTTGACATCTTCTCGTAGGTATTGATCTACCAGTCGCCAGACCTCAGGAGAAACTGTTCGCTTAGCCGCCCAGCGTTCTTGGATATAATCTTGGAGCATATTGGCCAATTCCTTATTCCTTCGTTGGTCTATATTTTGGATTTTATACAAAGGTCTTTCCATAAAAATGGCCTTTAAGACCAATTGGTTCCATGCCGGGTCTTCAAGATAAGCGGCCGCAAAAGGATTACCAAGACAAATGGCATCAAACACGTTGACCATATTGGTGCGGACTCCTTCCTTGACCTGCGACGTAAAATCGGCTGCGTTGTCCAATAAAAACAAGCTTTTATAAAGTGCCACCAGTTCCTTCATCTCCGCAATTTCAAAAAAGCCGCGTAATACCTGTGCATCTTTGTTGGTGTCCAGGGCACACACCAATATTGTCCTTGCTAAGTCCTGTTTGGTCCAATTCGTCTTTCCAAACCCTGGATATATGTTATTCAGTTCTTGAATTTGATTGGCATTCCATTCCGGGATTTCACTGGCTATAAAACGTGAGGCTTGGCTAAAGAAAATGGGAAATCTCCTTGTGCTCTCGTTAACGGCCGCCGTTTTTAAGTTCAACCAATCTTGCTCTTCAGGAGACAATTTGCTTAGAACGCAGTTGGTAAAATCTAACTTTCTATCTCCCATTTTATCCTTCCCACATTATTTTCAGTATAGATTTCTTTTCATTTTTTGGATTGTCTCCATTGATAAACCATGGAAACCAATGCTATGACCAAGCCCAAAAATTCCCGAGTACCTTCAAGGTATGGTTTTTCGTAGACCATTTCACCAAAAAGTTCGGATTTGTTTTGCACTTGTATCCAATCCACAAAGTAGGGGATGTGTACCGCACTGTATATGGCTAGTCCAATCATCATTAGCAACAGGATGATCCTATTGATAGTTTTAAAAACAATATATAGATGAACCAAAGCCACCACACCATAAATAGAAAACCAAAGCATTCCGTCCTTATCGTTTAATTGTACATAAGCGAAAGCTGCAAAAAGCACAAACAAAACCAGGTTGAAAATTTTTCGTGGTGAAAATGATTTAGTTGGAGCTCCCATGAAACTTGTTTTGGATGCTTATATCTCTTATACTTGATTGAACATATAAAAATAACTACTTTTCATCCCATTTTGTTTAAATCTTTTCAATGAAAGAAAGTATACATGAGATTCAGCCCTACGAGGCAGACGGAATTGTGTATCATGCAGATAAATGTTTGCCCTTGGTAGATGCCGCTAAGCGGCAGAAAATCAAATCCAGGATGTTGTCAAGACACACCTATCCTGGTGACCGATTGGATGATAATACCTTGGGATTGAACAGCATCGGGTATTGGGACGCCCATGAACCACAGGATTGGGGATTGGATTGGCATCGCAACGAAGGAATTGAATTCCATTTCTTGGAATCTGGTAGTATGCCCTATGCACAGGAAAACAAAGAAGTCCTTTTAAAACCCAATTATTTAACCATTACCAGGCCCTGGGAGGTACATAAGGTTGGTAATCCCTACGTAGGGATGGGTAAATTTTACTGGGTTATTCTTGACTTGGGAGTCCGCAGACCCCATCAGGAATGGCAATGGCCAGACTGGGTAACCTTAACACCCAATGACTTGAATAGATTGACGACTATTCTGAGACAGAATGATCAGTCCATCTTAAAAACCAATAAGGAGGTTCGTGATTGTTTTATTGCTCTTGGAAAGGCCATAGATACCGACGAATCCGGGAGCAACGCCTCAAAAATAAGATTGCTCATCAACTATCTCTTGATTTTGATTCTAGATTTGGTGGATACGGACGATATTATTCTGAATGAGTCACTTACCGAGAGTTCCAGAAGTGTGAACTTTTTTCTAAAAGAGTTGGAAAACAGCCTTTCGGAAAACTGGACCATTGAGGAAATGTCCCAATCTGCAGGGGTGGGCGTTACACGGTTTACCTACCATTGTAAACAAATCACGAATCTAACGCCCATGCGCTATTTGATGATGCGGCGCTTGGAATTATCCAAAAAAATGCTCTTGGAAGAGCCTGAACTTACCATAACGGAAGTGGCTTATCGAACAGGATTTACTACCAGTCAATACTTTTCGTCCGTGTTCAAAAAACATGAAAAGTGTACTCCTAACCAGTATCGACAAAAACATCTGGACTTGGTTCTTTAGAAAATGACTGTTTTTTTTTTGGAAACCTTAACTAGGGCTTAGATGCTGTCAAGGATTTTCGATACCTGATAATTCCTAAAGTTTGGAGGGCAGCGAACAAGGCCACCATTACATTGGTTATGACCATAAGCATTTTTCCGCCCAAACTTGTCTCCGACGCCACCAAGGATAGATTATAGAATCCAAGCAGTACATATAAAATGTCCAATACTATGATGATCCAAACGAGTATTACCGGCACTTTTTTTCTGTAGGCTGCAAACAAGACAACGGCGGCAAAAATGAACAATTGGATAGCCAACCCCATAGGTTGTCCATTGGCCATTTCATTGAATGCCAAGATTGAATTACCCAATAGCAAGGTAAGTAGGGCAGTGGCCAAAGAGAAAAATCCGTTTGCTTTAAGCGCAGTTCTTAGTATTGATATACCTTCCATTTTTTTTATTATTGATTGGGTCAAGATTAAAGCAATTTTCTGCACAAAGCGTATCCATAAATTGAGAGTGACTCTTTGGAAGAGTCATTTTGAACACTTGATAACTAAGGTCTTACCTTTGTGTATCTAAATTATATCAGTGAAGCATGGAGCATTTATCCGCAGTTAGGTTTGACATTTGGTCCGTCCTATTGCTTTTTGGGATTTTACAAGGGCTGTTCTTAGGGATGCTTTTGCTGATCGGCTCCACTAGAAGAAAGTCAAAATACTACCTCATTGCTTTGGTAGCAGTTGTCACTATCAACTTGCTCAATTATGTGATCATCAATTCCAGCTTGCATTTAAACGTACCCCATTTGGTAAACGTTAGCCTCCCTTTACTTTTTTTACTGGGTCCCTTATTCTTGTTTTATGTGAAATCCGTTTTAAGCGAGGGGTTTGGGTTTAGGGCTACTGACCTCCTACACGGACTTCCATTTTTGTTGGCGCTATTGTCAATGGCACCATTTTTTATGCTGTCTGGTCCAGCTAAAATCCAGTTGATTGAATCCCAGATAATTTCAGGTCAGCAAGGGTTGGATTTGGGTACTACAATATTCACGGTAGCCCAAATCGCCCAAAGTTTTATCTATGTCGTGCTAGCCTTAAACCTACTCAACAAAAGTTCCCAGGAATCCAAGATGAAGAAGGATACCTTTAGACTGGAGTGGTTAAGGAAAATTACTTTTGGGTTTCTGCTATTTTGGCTGGTTGATTTTTTAGCCGTTGTCTGGTTTTTACAGCAGGGACATATGGATGTAAAGGCATACTATTTGAGCTTGTTCTGCTGCACCCTCTTCATCCACTTTATGGTAGTTCTTACCATTAGGAACCGCAAAGTCTATACGGAGGTACTTTTGAATAATCCAAGGGTGAAATATAAAAGTTCCAAGCTCGTGGAATCTGATTTGAAGAAGCATATTTCTCAAATTATAATTTATATGGAGGATGAAAAGCCCTACTTGCTTCACGATCTAAATTTATCCAAGCTATCCGAAAACCTAGGTATACCCAAACATGTGATTTCCCAGATTTTGAACGAGGAACTGGGCAAGACGTTTTATGAATTTTTGAATGAATATCGGTACAAGGAGGTAAGGAGCAGATTGACAAATCCCAAATATAACCACCTGACCATTTTGGCCATTGCCCTTGATGCTGGTTTCAGCAACAAAAACACCTTCAACAAAGCGTTCAAAAAGTTTTCGGGAATTACCCCATCCCAATTTTTGAAATCCACAGCCAACGCAAAAGTTTAGTGATAAAAGAATTTTTATATTCTAGATTGCTCTGCTTTGGGGGCCTATCGAATTATATTTTGTTCTGACGGAATTATCATTTCGACAGCTTTTGTTGCCTTCCTGCCCTTATTTCGCATCGTAATTCTAAATCAAAAGTTATGTTTAAAAAATATCGGATGCTGAAATGGGTATCCCTCTTTATTCTTAGTTTAATTATTGTGGTGGTATCCTTTGGGTTTTGGTTTAAAAGCTTGATACCGCCCAGAGATGCTTCGCTAACATCCGCTTCCGCAACGGAACTGGCCTATTTGGTAAATGATCCTGTGCCTTATAGAGGTAAGATACTTGCGGTGGTTACCAGTGCTGATACTATGGGAAACAGTGATAAAAGCACAGGTTATGAATTGACGGAATTGGCAAGGGCATATTACACCTTCCAAGCCAACGGTTTTGAAGTGGACATTGCGAGTCCAGAAGGTGGAAAACCACCTGTTGTAATCGATGATGAAGATATGGGAGCCTTCGACTTCGCATTTTTGAACGATTCCATTGCCCAGCTCAAAACAAGCCACACCATTCCAATGGACCAAGTAATGGCGGAGGATTATCAAGCAGTCTTCTTTGCTGGAGGGAAAGGGGCCATGTTCGATTTTCCAAACAATGTGGCCATTCAAACATTGGTTAGAAACTATTATCAATCCAACAAAGTTATTGGAGCCGTTTGCCATGGCCCAGCAGCCTTGGTCAATGTTACCTTGGACAACGGGCAGCATATCTTGGCCAACAAAACCGTAAGCGGTTTTACCAATAAAGAGGAATTGCTTCTAATTTCCGATGCTGAGACAATCTTTCCTTTTTTGCTACAGGATAAAATGGTGGAACAAGGTGCCAAGTTCAATGAAGGGGTTATGTATTTGGACAATGTCAGCCATGATCAAAACTTGATAACCGGACAAAATCCATGGTCCACCTGGAGTGTGGCAGAACAAATGATTCAGCAAATGGGCTATACCTTAAAAAAGCGGGAAATCACAGCAGAGGAGAATGCCGTGCAAGTGCTTCTAAAATTCCATGAGGCAGGAAAGCAACCTGCCAAGCAATTAATGGAGAACTTATTGGTTGAGGAGAACAAACCATTAGACCGTGTGTTGATCGCCAAACATGGAATAATTGCGGCTATGAAAGGGGAGCTTGGGCAGTTCGCTGCACTTATTGGGTTGGTTTCCCACGCCAAAAAATGCGAAGCCAAAAGCGCGAAAATATAGCTACATTTGAGAAATTGGTTATTTGGGATTTTTAGATATACTTCTTGTAATTATTAGCAGTGCCGGCCTTTTGCATGGTACCATGTTCGCCTTATATCTGCTGTTCTTCAAAAAGAAAAGAATCCTGACCAATTCATTGTTGGCCTTGATTCTGATGCTGATGGCATTTAGAATAGGCAAATCGGTACTGCTGTATTTTGGTAATAATCTTGAGCCTGCATTTATTTTCGCAGGCTTGGCTTTTTTATTGGGTATCGGCCCCATGTTGCGCTGGTATGTTAACGGAATGACACGTTCGGGTTTTACACTACCGAAGTTTTATGCTTTGGAATTAATTCCGTTTGCACTGGTTTTTCTGGCCAGCTTTTTCGTGAACAAAGCTTGGTTTGAGACAAACAATAAGGAAGTCATCATCATATTTGGCAGCGTTCTCATTTTTATCTACCTGCACTTTGCCTTTTATATCTTCATCTCCAGTAGGGTTTATAACAAAATGGGCAAGACCTATCCCAAGGAGCAAAGGACCAAATCCCAAAAGGCCATTTTTAGCTGGTTAGGTTTGTTGCATATAGGCTTGGTCATTATTTGGATTTCCTATGTGTTGAACATTGTGGAAGATGCAGTACCCTACATAGTTGGTCCCATTATGTATTCCGTGGTGGTCTATTTCTTGAGTTTTAAAGCATTTCAACTCAAGGTGACGGATATGGACGGAAATGCTTTTAAAGGGAACAACGATTTGGACCTATTTCATCAATTGACCCATCATTTGGTTGATAATAAGTTGTACTTGGAATCCGATATTTCCCTATCCAGTTTAAGCAAGTTGGTGAAAGTGAGTACGCAAAAAACTTCCGAAGTCATCAACCAACATGCCCGGCAGAATTTCAATGACTTTGTTAATTTCTACAGAATTCAGGAGGCCAAGAAACTGCTTGTGGATAAGGACAACGAAAATTTTACGATATCCTGCATAGCTTTTGATTCCGGTTTCAGTAGCCTATCTTCTTTTAACAGCGCCTTCAAAAAATTTGAAGGGCTTACACCTTCAGCTTTCAGGAAAACGCATTTGGCTTAAAAGCTATGAAGAAGATTCCCTAACAATGAGGTTAGGAGGGAGGACTATTCTTTTTTCTTTTCTTTTTGAATTTTGACCTACTTGCTCCAAGAACATTTGGGCGGCCTTCCTTCCCATTTCCAAAGGAGATTGGTCCATGGAACTTATGGGAGGATCCATAAACTCGGTAAAAGGTTCATTACTGAATCCAACTACGCGGATGTCCGCTGGTATTTTAAAGCCATTGTTCTTTAACCATGTGATTGCACCCAGTGCTCCGTAATCCGTGGATGAGAAAATAGCATCTGGCGGATTTTTTAGTGCCATCAGGCTTTTAATGGCCTGTATGCCGTCCTCTGCCGTACTGCGGATTTCAAAAACCAAATCTTGGTCGGGCTCTTTCCCGTGGTCTTTGAGCGCGCTTAAATAACCTAGGTACCTGTCTTGGTATATTTCCAAAGACCTATCCCCCGAAAAATGAGCGATGCGGGAACATCCCAATTCAATTAAATGCTTGGTGGCCTGATATCCCCCCTGATAATCATCAAAGATCACAGAACTTACCCCGCTAATATCTTTCTTTCGGTCAAAGAAGACCAGTGGAATACCTTTTTGTACCACCTCATCCAAGTGTTCTGTATTTCTTGTAGATCGGGAGACCGAAATCAAAATGCCCTCAACTTGGGCATTTAGTAAGCTCTTTATGGTTTGTCCTTCACGGTCCTCTTCTTCGTGCGATTGACTGATGATTACATGGTATCCTTTGGGATGGAGTTCTTCCTCAATTCCTCTTATAATGGTGGAAAAAAAACTGTGGTTAATATAGGGGACAACCACTCCCACATTATTGCTTTTTCCTTTTTTAAGGGCCAAGGCCAACTTGTTGGGCTCATAGTTCAATTCCCTAGCGGTTTCCAGCACCAATTTTTTTGTGGCCTTACTAATTCTGGGGTTATTATTCAGCGCCCGCGAAACCGTTGCCGCGGTGAGATTTAGCTCGTTTGCAATATCATAGATGGTTGTTTTATTGGCCATTTGATAGAATCCAAAAGTTCAAAAATGAAATGAAATGAACGCTTACGTTGGGAGCAAGATGGCAAAAATATTTTGATTACGCATGGTAAATTGCTATAATTGTGTAATCGATTGCACAAAATGTTTTAATGGACGCAACTTTTTAATCAAAAGAATACAATCATATCCTAATTACTGAAGTTCAAAAATCAATATATAATCCGCAAAACCAAAACCGCCATGGAGAACAAACAAACCAGAAGAAAATTTTTAACGGCAGTGTCCATGTTGGCCGCTGGAACTATGGTAGAAGCATCACCATTGAACTTTGCCTTTATGGGAAGAAAACTTAAAGTTGTGTTGGTGGGAACGGGAATAAGAGGTATTACATTTTGGGGGAAGCGATTAGTGGATACCTATTCCGACACCTTGGAGTTTGTAGGTTTATGCGATGTTAATCCTGGCCGGTTGGCTTTTGCCAAAGACTATATGGGTGTAAAGTGCAGTACTTGTTCCAATTTTGATCAAATGGTTCAACAGAACCAACCAGATCTAGTAATCGTTACCACAACGGACTCCACGCATCACGAATACATTATCCGAGGGCTTGAGCTGGGGTGTGATGTGTTGACAGAAAAACCAATGACCACTGATGAGGACAAATGCCAGCAGATCATAGATGCTGAAAGGAAATACAACAACAAGGTAATTGTTGGATTCAATTATCGCTGGATTCCTTACAACACCAAAATAAAGGAATTGCTTCGGGAAGAGACCATTGGAAAAATAACCTCTGTGGATTTTAATTGGTACTTGAATACTTATCATGGAGCTTCCTATTTTAGGAGATGGCACGGCCTGCGCCAGACAGGGGGGACTTTGTGGGTGCACAAGGCAACCCATCATTTTGATTTATTGAACTGGTGGTTGGATTCGGACCCCATGGAAGTATTTGCTTACGGAGATTTGGAGCATTATGGCAGTGCCAATACATTTAGAGGAAACAATTGCAGGGATTGCAAACATGTGGATAATTGTGATTTTCATTGGGATATTACCCAAAGCAAGATGGACATGAATCTGTATGTCAAAAACGAAAAGCATGATGGTTATGTACGGGACAACTGTCTGTATCGTGAAGAAATAAACATCTATGATAAGATGTCTTCCCAGATAAAATATGCCAATGGAACCGTGGTCAATTATTCGTTAACGACCTATTCTCCTTTTGAAGGGTGGCGGATAGCATTCAATGGAACCAAGGGGAGGATAGAGGCATGGCACGATATTCCTTATCGCAAGGAAAATCCATTGAGCCAAGAAGAGCTTCACGCTTTGGAAATGACTCAGAACCTTAAGGAGGTGGAAGGGTACAAACCCATGATTCTCCATCATCTATGGAAAGACCATGAAACGGTACAAGTGCCCATGGAAAGAGGAGGTCATGGTGGAGGAGATAAGCGACTTCATGAAAAAATCTTCAAACTTCCAAACACCCAAGACCCCTTTGATAGGGCTGCTGGGGTAAGGGACGGAGCTATGTCCATTCTTATTGGTATAGGCGCCAGAAAAAGTATTGAAAGTGGTCGCCCTATTAAAATAGCGGAGCTAACGGATCTAGAACCTAGGGAAAAAAGGTTGTAATGGAATGAGTAGGAGTGGGGTAAATCAATTATATTCTAGAGTTTCAGTTTATACCCTCTGCGTTCCATCCAACCTGTAAATGCCACCACAAGAAGCGCAAAAACAAAAGACACCAATAGTCCCACATATCCATTGTTGAAAATGTCGGGGAGTCTAAAGCCCAACAAACTGCGAATCGGATATACCATGTACGGAATCATGTAACAGGTAAGGGTAGCTGTTCCTGCCGGGGAAATAAAGGTTGCCCATTTGGTTTTTTTCTTGACATCGGCCAAGTAATGAAACAAAATGAAGGCCAAAACCCCAATTCCGGTGCAAATGGCCAGCCAAGATGGGGTTCCTTGTATTTTGGAAATCCCCCACAGGGGTCTGGTAATCAACCCTATGGCAATGTTTACAATCCCAAGGAAGGCCAAGACCAGATAAGCGGAATTTAATCGCGCAGCGGAATATTTTTGGAACAATAAGGTGGTCAACACTCCAGCTGCTGTAAAAGCAGGTATGGTACCTTGGTATAGCACTGAGAAATATCGTAAAAATCCATCAGGCCCTTCCACTATTCCCTGTTGAAAGAGGATACATAGTGTATTGAACAGTATCCAAAGAAGAAGAATTACAATCAGATTTCCCTTGGAATACAAAAAAATTAGGGAGTTGGAAAGATAAGCCCAGCCAATAAGCCCCAAAATGCCCCACCAGTGAACCTGCATCCAATCCTCACCTGCAGCTCCACCTTTGTAAATAATTGCCAGAAAGATCAACAGGGCGGCACCTACGGCCCTAAAATGCGGATGATATTTCTTTGGGGTCGATGTTTTTTCCCAGTCAACCCAAACCAGGACAATGGCCAGCGTCATTAAAATGGTCCAGAAATCTTTTCCAATTAAAATACCTTCGTCAAAAGCCACCTCATAGTTCATAAGGTAGAATCCTATTAGTAAAAGGGAAAACCAACGAATGAGAATATGAACGGCAATGGATGATTTTGAATTTCCCCTGTCCATTCTGTTCCTAATGGCAAAGGGAATGCTAAGGCCTACGATAAACAGAAACAGCGGGAAAATAACATCTGAAAAACCCAGATAATCCTCATTGCCTGTGGCATGCATAAGCCATTTGGGGACATTGGAAAGTGTCCAAAAGTCGTTTACCCAAATCATTAGGACCATGGTAACTGCCCTTAAAATATCTATGGATGCAAGTCGCATAAAATGTGATTTCCAACTTTAATTGTCAATTTGAAAGTATTGCTTTTTAAAAAATCTAAATTATTTTTTATCTGAACGGTATGTTTGTGAAGGTCAATTGCATGGTTTTCCCTTATCGGCGTGATTCCACTCCAAATAGGGTGATTATCAAGTTTGTAGATTGGGTAAAAACATCTAATTTTCATCCACCTTAATCCTTGCAAAAGTTCAGTATTGAGTGCATTTTGGAACATAGAGAACAAGGTAAAGACCACGATACCCATCCGATACCACATTATATTTTGGGTGGTCTATTTTTTGTTCAATTCCATCCGATGGGGCAGCTATTTTCATGATTATTGGTATTCGTTCAAATCCAATCTGGTGGAGTTCCCGTTGCATATGATCATGGTGTACTTCAACATCTACTATCTCGTCCCGAAATTTATTCTATCCAAAAGATATAAAACCTATATCCTTTTATTGATGCTTGCCCTTGGTTGTCATTATTTTGTTCGCGTAGGCCTATCCTATTGGTGGGTTTGTGAAGTAATCTGGAGAGAGGCTGAAGGAATTCATGAACCCTTCGGGTTCAATCATATTGTTACCGTGGTTTTGGGCGAAATATATGTGATTGGGTTGGTCTCAGCCATCAAGTTTACCGTGGAATATGTGGTTCAATTGAACAAGAGCAAACATTTGTTGGCCCTGCAATCTGAAACCGAACTTAAATTTTTAAAAGCCAGGATACAGCCCCACTTTTTTTTTAATACCCTAAATAACCTTTATGCGCTAACCTTGCAGCGATCCAAAAAAGCGGCTGAGGTTGTTCTTAAGCTATCCGAGATCATGGAGTATGTTATCTACGACATAAACATGAAAAAAATTCCCTTGTTGGATAGGGCGGTCAATGTATACCACCTGCGGCGGATGAAAGTGAGCAGTGCAAATCAAGTGCACGAGATCGACTCA